>CANKII010000015.1 GCA_947482115.1 Fibrobacterota bacterium | reverse complement strand
TCACCGTAGCTCTTGGCAACTGCGCCGCCGGTCTTTGAAAGTACCGTCGTGATTGCAGCCGTCAGGGATGTCTTCCCATGATCCACGTGGCCAATCGTGCCCACGTTTACGTGCGGTTTTGTCCGCTCAAATTTGGCCTTTGCCATGATGCCTCTTTCTCCTCGAAGGATCTTTTAGGATCGAGTCCGGGACTAGGGTTTCAAAAATTGGAGGTTGGAAATTATAGCAACAAACGCACCTTTTGGCATCATTTCTGCCTCCCTAATCCTCGTTTTACCACATACTTACGGGAAGTCTCCCCCCACGCCGCCAGATGGAGCCCAAATCGGGAATCGAACCCGAGACCTCTTCCTTACCAAGGAAGTGCTCTACCGCTGAGCTATTTGGGCCATCACCAGCGCGGTTTTACCCCCTAAAATGGGGAGAAAATCGGGGTGGAGCGAGCTAACGGACTCGAACCGTCAACAGCTACCTTGGAAGGGTAGTACTCTACCAATTGAGTTAAGCTCGCCCACCTCGTATTTCCTGCTCAACATCAACCATTTTTCTTGAAATGGGCCGAGGTGGGTTCGAACCACCGTAGGCTAAGCCAGCGGATTTACAGTCCGCCCCCATTAACCACTCGGGCATCGACCCTTTTCAAGATCTGCTTTCAGGATTTCGGCCTGAAAACAAAAGGTTAAGCCAACGAAGGGACTCGAACCCCCGACCCTCTGATTACAAATCAGAAGCTCTACCAACTGAGCTACGTTGGCACGAAACCCTTCGCTATTTTCCCCAAAGGGAGGCGGAAAGTTAGTTATTGTCTTATTTCTAAAGCAATGGGATTGCGAAAATTAGAGGTTTTGGGGTCAACGGAGTAGTGTCTTGGAAAATTATCCGAAAAAATGGGCTAACAAGTCTTTTTTCGACTTTTTGAAACGGATTGGGCTTCCAAGCCTGCTGCTTTTCGCCTGTTCTGCCCCAGCCGTTAACATGAAATGCGCCCAGTTGAAGTTTCGTTTGAACCAACAAACTTTGAGCGACGATGAAAAACGGGAACTGGAACAGGAAATCAGCGAGTGCCAGACTCAGGTTGGTGAGGCGAAACAACAAGACTCGCTTACTATAAAGAAGCTGAAGAAACCTTTTACTTCCGAAGAAGACAGTTTGTGAAACCTATCAACGCTCCGCCTTCCATTCTTCTCACCATCGCCCGCGAAATAAAATCGGCGGGAGGAGAAGCGTATTTGGTGGGAGGCTGGGTTCGCGATTATTTACTGGAACTTCCCTGCGGCGATTGCGATGTGGAAGTTTATGGATTGAGCATGGAACAACTGCTTGCCTTGCTCAAGCGTTTCGGCAAACCGAATCTGGTGGGAAAATCTTTCGGCATCGTCACCATGGTGATCGACGGAAAAATTTACGACTTCGCATTTCCGCGGCAGGAACAGAAAACGGGCAGCGGTCATCGCGACTTTGAAGTGACTTCGGATCCGCATCTCGATTTTGCCACGGCTTCATCGCGACGCGATTTCACCATCAACGCCATGGGATTTCGTCTTCCGGATTTGGAACTGGTGGATTGTCATGGGGGTCGCGAAGATTTGCGCCACAAGATTTTGCGGCATGTGAGTCCGGCATTTTCAGAAGATCCTTTGCGGGCCTTGCGGGCCATTCAATTCGCAGCGCGTTTTGAATTTGATATTCATCCGACCACGCAGGAGTTGTGTTCAATACAACCGTTGGAAGAGTTGCCGCAGGAACGCATTTTCGCAGAGTTCAAAAAATTGTTACTGCAATCCCAACGGCCATCCATTGGATTCGAATGGCTGCGGCGTTTGAAATTATTGCGTTATTTCCCGGAACTGGAAACCTTGATCGGCGTTCCGCAGGAACCCGATTGGCATCCGGAAGGCGATGTGTGGACCCATACTATGATGGTGGTCGATCAGGCCGCGCTTTTGCGATTCGAACTTGAGAATGAAAGCGATCAACTCGCACTGATGCTTGGCGCGTTATGCCATGATCTGGGTAAACCGATGACAACGGTTCACAGCGAAGAACGATGGCGCAGTCCGGCGCATGATGCTCTCGGCGAAAAACCGACACGATCTTTTCTGGCGCGAATCACAAAGGATGTGGATCTCATTGAAACCGTGGTGGTGTTCGTGCGTGAACATCTTCGGCCTGCATTGCTCCACAAGGCGCGGCACGAAATCAAACCCGGAGCGATACGAAGATTGGCGCTGCGGGTGAACATTGAAAAACTGGTGCGCGTCGCCAAAGCGGATCATCTGGGCCGCACCACGGAAGAATCTTTAGAAGGACTTTTTCCCGCGGGCGATTGGCTGCTGGAACAGTCGCGTCACCTCGATGTGTTGTCCCAAAAGCCCAAGCCTTTTCTCACCGGGCAATATTTGCTTTCACTGGGCTTAAAACCCGGCCCGGAAGTCGGCGAAATCATCCGTGAGAGTTTTGAATTGCAATTGGAAGGCGAAATCACCGATGTCGCGGCGGCGGAAAAATGGGCGCGGGAAAAAATTTTAACTTCCTAGCATGTTCGGCGACGACTTACGCATCATCTACAAGAATGACCCTGCGGCAAAGGGCCTGCAGCCTTTCCTGTATCCGGGATTGCATGCCTTGGTTTTGCATCGCTATTTCAGCCACCCTCTTTATAAGATGCGACTCTTGTTTCTGGCCCGTCTGGTTTCCGAGATTGGACGTTTCTTAACCGGCATCGAAATCCATCCAGGCGCGAAGCTGGGCAAAGGCTTGTTCATCGATCACGGCGCAGGCATTGTCATCGGTGAAACTGCCGAAGTTGGGGAAAATTGCATCCTGTTCCAAAGAGTGACTTTAGGCGGTACTGGAAAACATGCGGGCAAGCGGCATCCCACGGTGGGAAATAATGTTTTGATCGGTACCAGCGCAACTTTGTTGGGGCCTATCACAGTGGGCGACAACGTGAAGATCGGGGCGGAGACGGTAATCATCATGCATGATGTGCCTTCGAATTCCACGGTCGTGGGCGCACCCGGTCGCATGGTAAAACTCAACGGACAACGGGTGGATCAAAAACTCCCGAGAACCCAGGACCCCTGACGAACCATTTGGCTTTCCCGCGATGAACATTTTTGTCGATGAAAACATCCCGCAAGGTCCCCAGGTTTTTTCAGCCTACGGAGATGTCCACGTTTTCGCAGGTCGGGCACTAAAGCAAAAGGATTTGCTCAAAGCCGACGCGCTGGTTGTTCGTTCGATTACCAATGTGAATGACGGACTTCTCGACGGAACTCCCGTGCGCTTCGTGGGCACAGCCACCATCGGCGTGGATCATATCGATCAGGATTATTTGTCGAAATCGGGGATTGGTTTTGCCGCTGCACCGGGATGCAACGCGCGCTCGGTGGCGGAGTATTTGACCGCTGCCCTGTTGCACCTGCGCCTTCATCGCAAACTGGAGCTGGAGGGAAAAACCCTCGGCATCATCGGTTTTGGTCACGTCGGTAATCAAGTGGCACGCGTGGCTCCATTTCTGGGTTTGAAAGTGCTGCGTTGCGATCCGCCTTTGGAAAAAGCCGGACATCCCGGGCCTTTTTTGTCATTGCAGGAATTGGCGGCGCAAAGCGACATTCTCACTGCACATGTTCCCTTGACTCGAACAGGACCACATGCCACCTTGGGTTTTCTGAATTGCGACTTCTTCGAGGCCTTCAACAATTCCAAAGTCCTTATCAATACCTGTCGTGGCGAAATCACCGATGCGGAAACTTTATTGTGGGCTTTGGATCAAAAAAAACTCAGCCATTTGATTCTGGATGTTTTTCCCGGAGAGCCGAATATCGATCCGATTCTCGCCAGTCGCGCGGACTTGATCAGTCCGCATATCGCCGGGTATTCCATACAGGGGAAATTGAACGGCACTTCTCAAATCCTGACGGCATTCCTGCAACATTTTGGATTGGAGAAAAAATCCGACGTGATCATGCCTTCGCCCCCTCATCCGGATATCACGTGGCCAGGCAAGGTAGGCGCGGAAGTCGGCATGCATCATTGCGTGAAACAGAGTTATGAGATCTTAAGGGATGACATCAACCTGCGGCGCGCACTCAACGATCCCGATCTTCCGATTCGCTTCGATCTTTTGAGAAAGACCTATCCCGAGCGGTATGAATTCGCAGGGTTCCGCGTGACGGGGTTGCCTCGCGAGGAAAACACCGCGCGCCAACGGCTGCGCGGACTAGGATTTACGGTGGAGTAGACTCGCAGATTATCCGCTGATATAAGTCTCCAACTGCTTGATCATGAATTGCTGTTCGGAGATGACGGACTTCACGAGATCGCCCATGGAAACAATCCCCATCAGATTATCCCCCACCATGACGGGTAAATGGCGGACCCGTTCCGTCGTCATCAGTTCCATGCATTCCTCCACCGAGGCATCCGGATCAACCTGAATGAGCCGTTTGGTCATGATCTCGCGCACTTCCGTGTCTTTCGACAAGCGGCCTTTTAAAATTCCGTTGCGGAGATAATCCCGTTCTGAAAACATTCCCACCAGTCGCGCACCATCCATGACAAGGAGGGTGCCGATTTCTTTTGTAGCCATCAGTTCAATGGCTTCATAGACCGTGGCATCGGGATGAATGGTCCAGATTTGATGACTTTTTTTCTTGAGTAGTTGTCTGACCTTTTCCATGAACGCTCCCGAAATAATTGTTCAGAGTATCGCTCTCCCGCCGACCCCAACTCTCAGTATAAGGCTAAAAGCCCAGGACGAGTCAGGAAAAATTTCCCGTTCACTTTTCAACATCCCTTTTGTTTTGGTAAGACCAGATTAAATCGGGGGCGTAACGTCATTTTGACCTGAATCTTCAGGGGTTAAAGCGTGGTTTCAAAAGGGTTTCTGCTTTCCACGGACTGGGGGTTTGTCTAAATTGCATCCCCTAGGATTTTTAAACAAAAAACCCCATTTCAGAAAAATTGGGAACACATCAAGGGAGTTCGGAATGGCCAAGGCCTCTAAGTACGTCTATTTCTTCGGCAAGGGTAAAACGGATGGCGACGCGTCGCAGAAGAATTTGCTCGGCGGCAAGGGCGCGAACCTCGCCGAAATGTGCCGCATCGGACTTCCCGTTCCTCCGGGCTTCACCATCACCACTGACGTCTGCACGTACTACACCAACAACAAGCGTACCTATCCTTCCGCGCTGCAATCGCAAATTGAAACCGGCGTGCGCGACATTGAAACCCGCGTCAAGGCCAAGTTCGGCGATTTGAAAAATCCGCTGCTCGTTTCCGTCCGCTCCGGCGCGCGCGATTCCATGCCCGGAATGATGGACACCATTCTCAACCTCGGTCTCAACGACGAAACCGTCCGAGCCTTGGCTGTCAAGACGCAGAACGAGCGCTTCGCATGGGATTGCTACCGCCGCTTCGTGCAAATGTACGGCGACGTGGTGCTCGGTGTGCAAAAAGCCCCCGGCGAAGATCATGAACCGTTTGAAATTGCGATCGAAAAAATCAAGCACGAGCGACATGGTAATCATGACATCGACGACACGAAGCTCACCGTGGATGATCTTAAAGAACTGGTGAAGCGTTTTAAAGCTTTGGTCAAAGAGCGCACGGGCAAAAGCTTTCCTTCCAGCCCGTGGGATCAACTCAAGGGCGCCATCGGCGCCGTATTCGGTTCGTGGATGAACGACCGCGCCATCGTGTACCGCCGCAAGTACAACATTCCCAGCGAATGGGGCACGGCGGTGAACGTACAAGCCATGGTGTACGGCAACACCGGTGACAACTCCGGCTCCGGCGTGGCGTTCACGCGCGACCCGGCCACCGGTGAAAAGATTTTCTACGGCGAATTCCTCATCAACGCGCAGGGCGAAGACGTGGTGGCGGGTGTGCGCACACCGCAACCCGTGGTCGAACTCAAGGCCGTGATGCCGAAAGCCTATGCCGAACTCGAACGCATCCGCAAAGTTCTCGAAACCCGTTTCAAGGACATGCAGGATTTCGAATTCACCATTGAAGACGGCGTGGTGTACATGCTGCAAACCCGCAACGGCAAACGCACCGGCGTCGCCGCCGTGCGCATCGCCTGCGAGATGGTGAAGGAAAAAGTGATCGACTGGCAAACCGCCGTCATGCGCGTTCCCGCCGATCAACTCGATCAGGTGCTCGCGCCGATTTTTGATCGCGCGGCAATTAAAGCCAGCACGGTCATCGCCACCGGTCTTCCCGCCGGTCCCGGCGCCGCATCCGGCAGGATTTACTTCAACGCCGATCGCGCCGTGGAAGCGGAAGCGAAGGGTGAAAAAGTGTTGCTCGTGCGCGTCGAAACTTCTCCGGAAGATTTGCGCGGCATGATCGCGGCGGAAGGCATTCTCACCGCACGCGGCGGCGTGTCCTCGCACGCGGCCCTCGTCGCCCGTCAAATGGGCAAGGTATGCGTTTGCGGCGCGGCGGCACTCAACATCAACTATGACAAGCGCACGCTCACCGTGGGCGACAAGGTTTACCACGAAGGCGATTCACTCTCCATCGACGGCACCGCCGGAACGGTTTATGCGGGCGCGGTGAAAACCGCTCCTTCCGAAATCGTGCAGGGTTTGGTGGAAGGCGATGCCGAAGCGAAGAGAGGCCGCACTTTCCAGAACTTTACGCAGCTGATGAAATGGTGTGCGCAAGTGACCAAGCTGACGGTGCGCACGAACGCGGATACGCCGGAACAGACGCGCAACGCTGTGGCATTTGGCGCGGTCGGCATCGGCCTTACCCGCACCGAGCACATGTTCTTCGAAGGCGATCGCATCGACGCCATGCGCGAAATGATTCTGGCCGACAACGTCGAGGCGCGCAAAACCGCCCTCGCGAAGTTGCTGCCATATCAACGCGCGGACTTCCTCGGCATCTTCAAGGAATTGAAAGGCCTTCCGGCCACCATCCGTTTCCTCGATCCGCCGTTGCATGAGTTCCTGCCCCATGCCAAGGAACAGCAACTCGATCTGGCGAAGAAGCTCGGCATTCCGGTGGAGAAAATCATCCATCGCGTGCATGAGTTGCATGAGTTCAATCCGATGCTTGGATTCCGCGGCTGCCGCCTCGGCATCAAGTTCCCGGAAATCACCGAGATGCAGGCGCGCGCCGTGTTTGAAGCGGCTGCGGAAGCGCAGAAGGCCGGCTTCAAGCCCAAGCCTGAAGTGATGATTCCTCTCGTCGGTTTCAAGAAGGAACTCGATCAGCAGGTTGGCATCGTGCATGCGGCGGCGAAGGCCGTGCAGTCCGAGAAGAAAATCAAGTTCGCCTACAGCGTCGGCACCATGATCGAAATCCCGCGCGGCGCTTTGACAGCCGACGAGATTGCCGAGACCGCCGAGTTCTTCAGCTTCGGCACGAACGATTTGACGCAAACGACGCTGGGCATGAGCCGCGACGATTCCGGCTCCTTCCTGCAGCCTTACATCGAGGCAGAAATCATCAAGAAGAATCCGTTCGCCAGCGTGGATCAAACCGGCGTGGGCCAGTTGATGCAGATTGCCATTGAGAAGGGCCGCAAGACACGTCCCGACATCAAGCTGGGAATTTGCGGAGAGCATGGCGGCGATCCGGACTCGGTGAAGTTCTGCCACAAGATCGGTTTGAACTATGTGAGCTGCTCTCCGTTCCGCGTTCCGATTGCACGCCTTGCGGCGGCGCAAGCGGCGGTGGAAGATCTTCGTGCGGCGAAGGGCTCCAAGGCGAAGCCTGCGAAGAAGGTTGCGAAGAAGAAGAAAAAGTAAGACGGAATTTTTGGGTTAATGAAACGGGGAGTCGGAAACGGCTCTCCGTTTTTTTATTCAGCGCAGAATAAGAATACGAGCATCCACATTGGTGGAAAGCTCTTGAATGGCATCCCGGTTCAAACGCAGAATGCTCAGAATTTCATTGGTCGGACAATTTCCAAGACGAATCCAAATCACTTTGGGCGGAGATCCCAACAAGGTGCTCATTTCCATGAAATCCGAATCACGGGTGACAATGAGATAACCTTGTTCGCGTGCGAATTGCCAAATCTGACGATCGTTGGATTCAGCGAATCCTATTTCCGATACATGAATGGATTCGGGAAAGTCGTTGTGAAGCAGCTGAACCAGTCTTGGCGAAAGGTTCTGATCCAGCAGCAGCTTCATTCAGGTGTTGTCAAGGTAACCTGTTCTCGTTCGGCGGCATAACCCAAGCAAGCGAGAATGTCCTCGTCGGTGAGGTAGGGGAAATCGTTTAGGATCTCCTCATGGGACATGCCGGAGGCCAGATAACTGAGCACGTCGTAAACGGTGATTCGCATGCCGCGAATGCACGGTTTACCGCCACGTTTTCCGGGTTCCAAAGTGATGCGATCGTGGTAGTTCATGACTCCTTTAAACTATAACTCGAAAAATCGCCTGTCAATTAGCCCTTGGAACAGGCTGAAATCCGCCCGTCTGCGTTCCGATTGCACGCCTTGCGGCGGCGCAAGCTGCAGTGGAAGACCTTCGTGCGGCGAAGGACTCCCCGTTTTTTATGGCCGTAATTTTAAGTCAGTTGCTTTATTTTTTCCGCCGCCACGGTTGCCTTTTCAATCATGCTTTGATCCGCCTGTTTAACATGGCCGTGGAACACGATATTGCGATACGCGTTGAGATGCCGTAACTCCTCAAAAAAATCCAGGGTGATTTTTTTCTTGTCTAACAGGATTTCAATCATCTGTTGGAAATTAATGGAGTTTCGAAAATTTTTGGTTTCTGCGGTGGAGAAGTCTGCCTTGTCCAAATAGTCCCGCATATGGCGTTCGAGGGAGGTGAATGCCTGGAAAAACATCGCCGTGGAAGCCTTGGCTCCGCCCAATCTGAGTTTCTGTTGAATATCCTTCAACGCTCCTGCAGCGGCTCTTTCATGTTTGGTAGGGTCGACGATGGAGACCACAAACATCAGGCCCAATACAATGGCCAGCAAATCCAACGCGCTCACAAAAATCATCAGGACGGATTCATAAGGGAAAGTCCATTTGTTGATGAACAACATGAGAAGGCTAAGAACAATCGCCGCGCCCGTGACCACCGCCAGCCACGTAAGCCTGCGGTGATACCGCTTCTTGAGGATGCTGTGAATCTCCTCCAGCGTGCCGTCCTTCTCCCGCGCCGTTTCCATCAGGCTGTGGACAAGCGTATATCCGGTTAGAAGAAACGCGACGAAAGTGGCAATGCTTGAAGCGGCCGTGCTGAAGAACCAGTAAATATTTCCGTCGTTTGCCCGCATGTCTTCCCCCGGTTTTGCACCCGGTAGAGGGTATATCATTTGGTAGGGGAAAACGAGGTAGGAAAATGGGAACTGTTAAATCAAAATTTTTGGGTTGATGAAACGGGGAGTCGGAAACGGTGTCCCGTTTTTGTTTCAAAAAAATGCGATTATGCTCTATCTGACAAGGACATCTGGGCATTCCTCTTCCGTTGTTTTCCGGTAACTATAAACACCGTTTTTAGAGTTGAATTTTTCAAACTCCTGTCGATAGCCATCGTAGCTTGCGGTATAGGACAAACGGAAGCATTTTCCATCCGTCATATATCTAATGAATCCCCATACCTCGAACTCATTAAATGGGAACCTCGATTTCTCCATGATATATTGTACTTGCCTGTCAGTAGTCGTATCAATAGCTGGAACTACGGCGATTATTTGTGCGGTGTCGCCACCTTTGAGAAATTCAAGTCCCTGAATGTCTTTTCTGCATCCGCCCCATTCTTTACCACCACAAAGCTCGAAAGTGTCGTTTATACTGCGAAAGCATCTAGAAATGCACATACTGATTCTAATATCATTAGCAGGGTGAACGCCTCGATTTTCTATGTCGAATCGGAATCCAGGGGTCCATACATATCCAGCCCGAGACGTATCTCTACCTATGCCCGTCAAAAAAATATGCGCCCGATCAGCAGCGATGGTTTTTTCCATGACGGAAACGGTTTCTTTAGTGAGAATAATTTGCCAAACAACAGCGGCGATACCTAAAACAGAAACGATAAGAACGAGAATTTCGATGGCTCTTTTATCCGTAAAGAACCAATCCATCCATCTTGTATATTCGTCTACTTGATTGCTGGGGTTCTCTCCCTTATTTCCGCGATCTTCACCATTCATCTTTACCATTCCTCTTTCGAAAAAAGTCCATACCGGGAATGCTTACGTCTATTTTCCTCATGGCCTTTACAAGGGTTTCGTATTGGATTTTTGTTTGGCTACTGAAAGGGATTTCATTCTAATGACTTCCTTTTTTTCCCTTTCAGCACTCTGCTATTGCAGCACCAAAAATGTCCGGGTTCTTCCGGTTGTTGTACCTGAATTCAAATTCCTTCAGCTTGCTTTTTGTTTGATAATATTAACCGAAACGGAGCTAACATGAACCCTACCCCATCTTCCAACATCAAAGACGGTGATTTTTGTGAAGTCATCGTCGGCAGACACAAGGGAAAATCCGGCACGGTCACGGATATGAACACCAGTAAGTCGGGTCATGTCACCATTACGGTTGTGCAGGAAAACGGAGACCGATTCAAAACGCTTGCCAAGAGTGTGGGTGTGAAAAAGAGCTGAAAATTATTTCCACCGCTCCAGCTTTGGAATGTTCCGTGTAAAAATCCAGGTCAGGAAACCCGGGATGCCGAAATCCTTCAGCTTGCCTTTCACCCGTTTCTTCATCTGATCCAACGTTAAATCCGGCAGGGTGAATTTCCCACCTTGAAAACAATGAGCGCAAAATCTTCCGCTTTGCGATCCATCCGCATTAGTCCCACTATCCTCAGCCGTCTTGATCGGCATCCCGCAGCTCTGGCAGAACTTGTAGAGTTTTTCCATGTCCGTTTCCCTTTCTTTCCGCTCGTCTCGATACATCCGCCTAGGGCGGACACTCGACGAGCGATTCTACGTTGGACAAACGAAGAATTGGTAACCGAGTAATTCGCGTAGCGAATGTATCGAGGTTACATCATCCCCGTTTCAGGATCGACAAACTCATCCGAGAATGTCGGCTGGGCGTCCGCATGATAATCCCTGTCGCGATACCGTTTCGCGCTCTCCGCAAACAGTTTCACAAAGCGCAAATGCTCGTGCCGTGCCATCAGCTTCAAACCGACTTCGAAGATGTTGTGGAAATACCGGTTCCCCATTTTCAGTTCGCGCAGCGAGGTCATCACGATGTCCATCGCATCCGCCGCCGCCACGATGCGGCCTTCCGGGCCTTCCTTCGCGCTCAACGCGGCGCGCGCGCAGCGGTCGCGTAATTCCGGAGGCAATTCCTTGAACACTTCATCGCGGATCAACGCCGGAACAATTTCCTCGAGTTGCTTGCCCAGCCTGCCGCCTTGAAAGCGATGCTTGATGGGATGCGGAATGTCGGAAAGAATGGTCTCTTCAAAATCGTGGAACAAAGCCTTGCGCAAGAGCAAAGCATGATCCACTTTCAAATCCTCATCAAAGTCCGCAATGAGCAAAGACATGATGGCCACATTGAAGCTGTGCGCCGCCACGCTCTCGCTTTGAATCATCGGCAACGTTCCGAAACGCTGGATCGAACTCATCGTCTTCAAGCGTTCGAAGAAAGCGAAGAGACTGTCGACGGAGGGATCGAGATTGGCGTCGTACACGGAAGCTCCCGGCTGAAAACCGGAAGATAGGTTTTGGAAAAGCCGGTGAGGGCTAAGCCTTAACCGGCTTGGGGGCGCAGCAGTTCAGCAGCCACTTCGGAAGCGCGCTGATCGATGATGAACATGATTTGTTTGATGCGCCAGCGCCGCCACGTGGGGGCATGCCGCACCGTCCAGGTTTCCTTGATCTTCTGGCGATCGAAATCGCCGATCTCGCCGCGATACCAAATCTCATTGTTGATTTCGTGGATTTGATCGGCCATGTCCAGCGGCAAATGGATATAGCCGCGGCGGCGGACGAATTTTTGCGCGGCAACCACCAGTTTTTCCGGGGATTTCGCGTTTCGTGCCAGTTTCAAAATTTCAACACGATTGCGATCGACAAACCCCAAAAGATGAGTGGAAAGGTTTTTCAGCTTCCCGGTTTTCCACTCTTCCACAAGGGTCTTCAGCTCGTTTTCGTTGATGTCGAGATCAGGTTCAATGTCTTTATGCGTGGGCATGGTACGCATGGGCTCCTCTTAAGCTTCGGGCAAATTCAAGTATGGAAGGAAATTCTTTTAATCGCGTATGCTTGTCAAGCGATCCCGCAGAATTCGCATGAATTAGCACTCCGGTGGCTCCAGCCGCCATTCCCGCTTTGGCATCTCTTGGGTGATCACCCACCATATAGCTGTGTTCCAGATCGAGATTATGACGTTTTGCAAGGTCCAATAACATACCCGGATTGGGCTTGCGACAATCGCATTCCCGGGAATAAATCTCCACCGTACCTTCGGGATGATGCGGACAAATGGCCACCTCTTCGATGTCGATCCCTTTGGACTTGAAATACTCTTGAATTTTTTGATTCAAGTCCAGGACAGCTTCCATCGGAAAAAAACCGCGCGCGATTCCGCTTTGATTGCTGGCGATAAACAAGCGGAAGCCTTGATCCCGCATCAAGAGCAGGGCCTCCTCCACTCCGGGCAAAGGCTCAAAATCCTCGAAGCGGATGAGATAGCCCGTATCGCGATGCAATGTGCCGTCGCGGTCCAGAAAGATTGCAGGAGAGGAAGGTTGTGGGTGCATACGGGGGTTATGCCCAAGACGAGACTTGAACTCGTACGGCCTTGCGGCCAAAGGATTTTAAGTCCTCAGCGTCTACCAGTTTCGCCACTCGGGCCCGTTTCCGTTCCGGGAACCCCGGAGACAGGGCAAAGATAGTTTTCACCACGGAAAATGCCTCGAAAAAGGCCAAACCCGCCCCTATCGGACAATGGGTGCTACCTTTTCATTCCCCCATGATTACAGTCGCTGAAATTGAAGTCGGGTCGGATGCCGAAAGAGCCGGGTTAAAACCTGGAGACAAGATCACCCGTGTCAATAACGAGGAAATCCGCGATCGCCTCGATTTCGAGTTTTTTCGCAGCGAAGGATATTTGGCCGTCGAACTTCTGCGGGAAGGCGAGTCGCTGGCTCTGGAAATTGAGCGGGATCCCAGCCGTTCCCTCGGCATCGAACCCGAGGTCATGAAGATCAAGATTTGCCGCAACGATTGCGTCTTCTGCTTCGTCTATCAAACCCCCAAAGGCATGCGAAAATCCCTCTACGTCAAGGACGAGGATTACCGCTATTCCTTTCTGGACGGACATTTCACCACCCTGTCGAACATGAAACAGGAAGACTGGGATCGCGTGGTGGAGCAAAATCTGTCTCCGCTGTACATCTCGGTGCATGCCACCCATCACGAACTGAGAACGCGTCTGCTCAAAAACCAAAAGCTGGAACCGATTCTCGACCGGCTGGCTTGGTTGCGGGATCACGATTTGCGTTTTCACACCCAGCTCGTGGTGGTTCCGGGATGGAATGACGGAGAGGAACTGGAACGTTCTCTGCGCGAACTCCAGGAATTCCGTCCGTGGATGCTTTCCATCTCCGTGGTCCCGGTGGGATTAACGAAGCATCGCCACAAGCTCACACCAATTCGTGGCTTTTCCGAACAGGATTATCTCGACTGTTTGGAAATCGTAACCCGTCACGAAGAAGCAGCTTTTGCGAAAACCGGGGAACATTTCATTTACGCCTCGGACGAAATTTATGTCCGTGCCGGCGCGCCCATTCCTCCCACGGATTTTTACGGCAAGGATTTCAACCAGTATCAAAACGGCGTAGGCACTTTGCGTTCCATGCTGGAAGAATTGGAGTCCGCATTGCCGGAGTTGCCACAAACGACACAAGGGCATGATGTCACCGTGTTGACGGCGCCCCTTGCCAATGGTGTTTTGGAAAACGTGCTGGGTTCGCTGCGGCGAGAACGCGGTCTTGAATCCGAACTCATCGTCTGCGAAAACCTGACCTTCGGGGATTCGGTGACCGTCACCGGCCTTTTGTGCGGCAAGGATTTCGCAGCGGGACTGGAGCAAAGCCATGGAAAAGGTCCGGTGCTGCTGCCTCCCAACAGTTTGAACCGCGAAGGCGCTTTTCTCGACGACATGACGCCTGCAGATTTGGAACAACGTTTCGGCCGTCCGGTATTTGCCCCCAAGTCTTTCCGAGACTACTTTCCCCGTTAATGCATTTCTTTTGGAAAACGGGTTGGGGGCGCTTTCTGCTTGCCATGCCGTTTCTCGTTGCGGCTTCGGACGTCATGGGCCCGGTTCAGCCCCTCGTGAAGATCCCGTACAAACTTGAAAACTCCATTCCATATCCCAACGGTGGAATTTATCTGCCGCATGGCATTTACGCATCCATGGCCGTGGGACAACACAGCAATTCCGGACAGCCTCAAAGCCTCTATCAATGGCAGGGAGAACTCAGTTACTACTACACTCCGTGGTTTTCCGGAGGCATTGGATTCAAAATGGTGGCCGGGCAGCCTTCCGATTCCAGTCAGGTGATCCGGAATCGTTTTTTCATTCTAAGCCGCTTCCACAAATCGTGGTCGGAAGTTTCATCCTATGTGGGAGCGCAAATTGGACTGGATGATATCAATGTCTCGCTGACTTCGCTCGACACCGGAAATTTCCGCCAACCCCTGCGAAATCTAAACGCGGGCATGGGATTGGAACTGGGCGCGGGTTGGAAATTCTCACGCTTCGCAGGAGCCACTCTCGCAGAGCGATTCGAAGCGTCCTTTGTGGGGGAAGCCACACCAAACCCCGAGGCGGGTTCCATAAACTTTCACACTTTGCCGGGAGTCGCGCTGGATATTCTCGCAATAGCCCCTCCCTTGCGGAAAAACGTAAAGGCCTTTTACGCCTTTACGGAATTGCAGTTTGGATGGCTGTTGCTGGAGAATCAATCCCGCAGTGAGGATTTCTCCTGGATCGCGGGATTGAGCCTGGCCTTTTAATCTCGCGTCTTCCCGCTGAAGCGGGAATGCATTTTATCGAACCATTACTTTTTGGGTAAAGACACCTTGTTTGGATTCGATCTTGGCGAAATAAATTCCGGGTTGTTTAAAGGCATCCACATGGAAAGTTTTGCTTCCTTCACCACGTGCTGAGAAAAGCTGTTCGCCGTTCACAGACCATACCTGCAAGCGGTAGGGTATGGATGACGACACCTTCAAGTCCCGTTGTGCCATGGAAATGGACATGGCTCCATGGCGGCCAAGCGCCTTTCCATTCACAATGGGAACCGCCGGGTTATAAGTCGCCACATATTCCATGCCCCGCAACATGACGCTTCCAAAAAAATCACTGCCTGCGGCAACCGGATCATGTGTGAAGATGGAATAGAAATAATGGTTTTGTTTGGAATCTACCCGGTACCATGCGGCGGGATGACTGCCCATGGCATCGGGAAGCGCGGTAGGAAGGGATTTTTCATTCAAGTAATACATGACCCGGACATTCGCATTTTTATTTCCGTTCGAAGTATCGCCCCAGGTCAGTCCGGGAGTATACGTATACCACTCGTCCGTCAGCTTCACCACACTGTCGGGAAGCCCCGCCATGATGGGTTGATTGCTAATCGCCGTATCCTTGGTTTTGAGGATGGTTCCGGTCTGGGCACTGCCGGAATGCAACCGGTATTGCATGGAGGTGACGCTATCGCGATACCAGTTCCATTCGCCCGCTTCGTTGGCCCCGGAAGTATGGTATCCCACATATGCCTTGTTCCCCAACGCAAACCATGCCTTGATGGCGTTTTGTTGAGCCGTGGTCATCAGCTGGGTTTCGAAGTAAAAGTTGAAAATGATAAGGTCGAAGTTCGCGAGACCAGCGGTGGTCACAAGGGACAATGAAGTTCCCGCAAAAGTCCTGTTGGCGACGGGAATATGCAACACAGTATCTATTAACTTGTGAAGCATCTTCTCTGCGGCAGCTTTGGCTTCAGGATGGCTGGATGTATTGGCGCCATTCAGGATCAATATCTTTTTAGAAGCAAGCCTGCTGCTGAGATCCGCATTTACCAACAGAGCGTGCGAATTCACCCCACCCCACATCAATACCATTCCCAGAAATACCGTAAGATTGCGAAACATACTTCCCCTCCTCAATTCTCTCTCAATTTAGAGAAAAACCCTTGTTAGCGCAGCGCGAATTCCAGTCGAATCAGGTAGTACCAATCGCTCAGCGATGAAGTCAACGGCACGCTGCTGACTTTGTAATGACCGTCTGTGAGTCGAAAATGATCGTCAGCGGCCTGAGCATAAACGGTTACCAGTTTATTCACTGATTTTTTGGCATAGATCGACCATTTCCAGTCATCCCGGGTCACGGAATCCGTAGTTGCGGTTTGCCAGACAGGAAGAGAATTGACATTAAACTGCTGAATGTCGTTGTAGAGCGACTTGTAATATTCCACTTGCAACGATAACACATCGAGCAATTTGGCCGTGGGCAGGTTAATTCCCGCCATAATCGGCATTCTACGAGTCCTGTCGTTGTAATAAATCGGATAATCCTTGACTCCCAAAATGGCCACTTCCGTAAAAATCCTCAAATCTTCAGACCCGCGAATATTTTCCGGCAGCAGGCTTCCCAAATTCAAAGCCGCCCTTGCCATGACCTTGGCTCCCTTCAAAGTCCAATGCCCGATTTTCACCGTATCCTTAATGGTGTCCGTAGGCGGGGAATTCGACAACCATGTGATTTCGCTCACCGTTCCTGCACTGTCTTTCACATGGCCTGTGATGTACGTGTTATCCGCAGCTTTGGGCGTCAAGGCGCTGGGACGGCTGGACAGATAATGATTCAAAACCACGCCGCCGCCAATTTCAAACCATTTCTGGGTGAAGGAGAAATCATATCCCGGGGAAAAATCACCGACGGGATAATATTGGGTTTCCATGAACAGGGAAAAATTGTGCTTGAGTTTCCCGTTCATTTGAGAAAGGCTGAGCAATGCGCCATGGCTGTAATTTGAAGCGCGGTTCATGAGCAACCACCCTTCCGTGCTCGTCAAAAATCCGGGATAGGTGCCACCCCGATACAAGTACTCGCCTAGATCTTTCGCATCCGGATTGTACTTGTAGGGAAAGGTTCCCACCAGAAACGCCCCTGCAACCGAGGCCTGACTTCCAAATTGCCAGCGCGCCCGGGCGATGGGAATCATGGGTTTGACATTCATAACCCTTTCAATGGGATCGGTAATGCCACCACCATAAGGCCACCAAATCAACCCCGTCAATCCCACCGAAACATCAAAACGGTTCAAAGCGGATTCCTGGATCACCGTAACACCGGTGCGATTTAACGGCAACATGCTCGGATGCGCATCGATGCTCGCACCTGGTCCATAAGGATTGTCTCCACTTACCAAATGGCCAAAATCAATAAACGATTTCACGGTGAGTTTATGGCTCACATCACCGGTTTCAGCCGGCGCATCCACAGGAGCCAATACAGCCAGGAGCCCCACCAACAGCCATTCAGGACGAGATGCTTTGAAAAACTTTTTCATTCTCACTCCTTGAGGTAACATATCGTCAACCTCCAAATTCCAACCGGATCAGGTAATACCAATGACTCGGTTTCACGGTTAAGTCCGTCGCGCTCAGATTGGTGGTAAATTCAGGAAGCCGCACATGATCATTTGCAACTTGGGCGTAAATTTTGAAAAGTTTCCCAACGGTTTTTTCAGTATAAACCGACCATTTCCAGTCATCACGCCGGTAGCGAGGGGCGCTCGGATTCCAAACAGGATAGCTGTTGGCGATGAACTGTTCGTCGTTGTTAAACAGGGAGCGGTAGTATTCCATTTGGAAAGAAAGAATGTCCAGATACTTAAAGGTGGGAATGTTGATTCCCGCCATGACCGGAATTCTCCGCCAAATGTCGTCGTAATAGTAGGGCTGATCTTCCACCCCCAGCACCGCCGCTTCGGTGAAGATGCGCAGATCCTGCGGGCCGCGAATTTGTTCGGGGAGAAGGAATCCCAGATCCACTGCCGCACGGGCCATTAATTTTAAACCGCGTTGCGTATAGTAATGATGGGAAACCGTGTGAAGCGAATCTCCGTCATGCTGAAAGAATTGTTGCATTCGATAGGGGGCAATGGAATAAGGTCCGCGATATAAGACGGTGCCCGTAGAATCCACTTCAATATATCGGTTGTTCTCATCAGTGCTGGCATGGGGCCTAACGCTTGCGGAGTTATAGGAAATCAATCGATTATAAGCTGCACCGACTCCGATCTGAAACAATTTTCCGGACAGGGATGCTTCATATGCGGGAGTTAAATCTCCTGTGGGAATAAGATTCGGTTCCGTGAAAAGATTGAATTCCTGTTCAATGAGTCCATCCATCAACGAGAGATGGGCGTGGAGTCCATAAGCATCGTAAGCTGCATGATCCATCAAATGCAAACCATCCGTAGTCTGAATAACGCCGGGATAGGTTCCTGAACGGTAAAGGTATTCCCCCAGATTGTGCGCATCGGAGTTGTACTTGTACGGAAAAAATCCAAGCTCTACATAGGCTTTGTTGGATTCCGGAATCAATTTCAATTTGGCTTTTGCCTGTGATAATCTCGGTTCCACACGCACGGTTCTTTGTTCGGGAGGCAAACCCAAATCGCTTGCACCGAAAGGCCACCAAAGAATGCCTTCAAAGCCCGCGTTGAATTCCCATGCATCGCCATACTTCGCATTCTCGGATAAGACGACGGTATTCCGGTTCACCGGTTGAAATTCAACCTTACGCACATAGAACCCGTTCACAATTTGACCGGCATCAATCTTCAACTTCATGTCGAATCGATCCAAAACCAAACTATCCGGGGCCGCTAAAGCAGAGCCACAGCAAAACAGGATTAATGAAGTGAATAAACGCCGGATCATTGCCGCTTTAATTTAGCCGCGATGAAGAAATGTTGCAGTAGGAAATACATTCTGTTTCCATCGTTTTTCCCGTATAAACGCAAACAGCCACCTCAAGCGAGGTGGCTGTTTGATGATAAGTATAACCTTGGCGCGAACCTACTCTTCCACGGACGTTGCCCGTAGTACCATCGGCGCGTTGGGGCTTAACTTCCGTGTTCGGGAAGGGAACGGGTGTGTCCCC
>CANKII010000014.1 GCA_947482115.1 Fibrobacterota bacterium | reverse complement strand
TGGAACGGTTATCCCGTAAGAGGTTTTGGATAATGTGAGTCTCGGCGATGTGGGCATGGTTTCGGTGCTCCGAACACACCGAAAACCGTGAAGACTCCATCTCACACGAGGGACTCATTCGAGGGAGGCGAAAGCCTCCCTTTTTTATTGTGTCAGGGGATTAAAACCAAAAAGCCCCCGGTTTCCCGGAGGCTTTTTGGAGCGGGCTAAGAGACTCGAACCCTCGACCTTCTCCTTGGCAAGGAGATGCTCTACCAACTGAGCTAAGCCCGCATGTTTCCGCTTTTTAGGCGGGCGTAAAGGATAGCAAGGCCCCTTTTCCCGGTCAAGATTGAAAATGGGCTATTTGAAGTCGCAAATTGCGACTTCAAAGCCGGATCACGTCAAACCCAATAAAGTCTTCACTTCCTCTTCGCTGGCCGTCTTCACTCCCAGTTTCAAGGCCTTGTCCAGCTTGCTCCCTGCCGATTCGCCTTGGAGCAGAGACGTTGTTTTCTTCGACACGGAATCGCTCACCTTGGCCCCGGCCTTTTCCAGAATCTCCCGTGCCTCGTCGCGGCTCCAAGTCGGCAAGGTTCCCGTGATGACCCAGGTTTGGCCCGCGAGAGGCTGTCCGCCTTCGGGCGCGTCGTAGTCTGTCTTTAATCCGGCCTTTTCCAAGTGAGCCAATAATTTTTGCGTTGCGGGATGGTCGAAGTAGTCGCGCAGACTTTGTGCAATGCGTTCACCCACATCGGGTGCGGCTCCTAATTCTTCCACCGTCGCAGCGCGGAGTTGATCGAGGATTTTGAAATGGCGGGCGAGTGCGCCTGCCGTGGTTTTGCCGACGAAGCGGATGCCGAGCCCGAATAACAGGCGATCGAGTCCGCGGCCTTTACTGTCCTCGATGGAGGCGAGGACGTTCGCCGCGGATTTCTCCGCCATGCGTTCCAAGGCTTCCAAGTCCTCTCGCGTGAGGTCGTAGAGACCGGAAACATCGCGGATAAGTTTGGCTTCGAGCAAAGCGTCCACCAACGCCGGGCCGACGTTCTCAATATTCATCGCGCCGCGCGAGGCGAAATGCAAAATGGCGCGTTGTACTTGTGCGGGACATTGCAGGTTGTCGCAACGCCACGCGACTTCCTCTTCAACTTTTGAAAGCTCTTCATTGCATATCGGACAAACTTTCGGTGGTACGATGGCTTGAGTGTGCTTCGGGCGTTTTTCCAAAACCACGCTGGTGATCTTCGGAATAATCTCTCCACCTTTTTCCACCATCACCACATCCGGAATGCGCAGTCCGAGCCGTTCGATTTCGTCGAAGTTATGCAAGGTCGCGCGCTTCACGAGTGTGCCGCCAAGATGAACGGGTTTGAGATTGGCCACGGGTGTGACTACGCCGGTGCGGCCTACCTGAAAATCCACTGATTCCAGAATCGTTTCCGCCGCTTCGGTCTTGTACTTGTAGGCGATGACCCACTTGGGGCTTTTGGCCGTGCGGCCCAGAATCGATTGATGTTTTAAACTGTTGACCTTGATGACCACGCCGTCAATGAGATAGGGAAGCGTATCGCGGAGCTTGTCCCACTTGGCGCAGATTGCCATGACTTCATCCACATTTTTCGCTTTAGCCCGCAAGGTGTTGACCGGGAATTTGGCCCCGTCCAGTTTTTCCAGATTGTCCCAATGTTTTCCCTCGGGTTCATCGCGGAGAATGGAATAGGCGAAAAAATCCAGCGGACGTTGCGCGGCTTCAGCCGGGTCTTTCAGTTTGAGGCTGCCGGAAGCGGTGTTGCGCGGGTTCTGCAATTCCTTCCCGAAGACGCGCATGGAATATTCATTGTACTGCAGGAATTTTTCCCGCGTCATGTACACTTCGCCGCGCACTTCGAATCGATCTTCGGGAAAATCCTTCGGCAATTGTTGCGGAATGGTTTTGATGGTCTTGATGTTTTGCGTGACTTCGTCGCCCTGTACGCCGTCGCCCCGGGTGACTCCGAGTTTCAGTTTTTGGTTTTCATACACGAGGCACATCGCCACGCCGTCGATTTTCGGTTCACACACATATTCGACTTCATCTTCGGGAATTTTTTCCGTCACCTGCCGGTGAAAATCCCGCACCTCTTCTTCGGAATAGGTGTTTTGAATGCTGAGCATGGGATAACGGTGTTTGACCTTGCGGAATCCGGAGGCCAAATCCGAACCGACGCGGCGGGTGGGGGAGTCCGGGTCGTGGAATTCGGGATGCGCCTCTTCCAGTTGTTTCAGCTCGGCCAGCAAGGTGTCGAACTCGACATCGCTCATGGGCGAATGCCCTTCGCGATAATAGGCGTCGTTGGCGTTCTTCAGGAGTTCGCGTAATTCCCCGATGCGTTGCTTGGCATTCATGATGGGGTAAAAGGTATCTTTTGGACTCATTCCAAGGAGAACACATGAACGTGCTCGACCTGGTCGGCAACACCCCGATGGTGGAGCTGCAAAGGCTGAATCGCAATCCCAAGGTCCGGCTTTATGTGAAGCTGGAAGGCAATAATCCGGGGGGATCGGTCAAGGATCGGCCTGCGAAGTACATGATTTTAAAGGCTGTGGAGCGCGGTGTTCTCCAACCGGGCATGAAACTGGTGGAACCGACTTCCGGGAATACGGGCATTGCGCTGGCCATGATTGCGGCGGTGGCCGGTTATGAGATGCATTTGGTGATGCCGGAAAGCGCGACGCCGGAGCGTGTGCTGACCATGCGGGCCTATGGAGCCGTGGTGCATTTGACTCCAGCCGATCGCGGCATGGAAGGCGCCATTGATTTTGCCCGCGCGATGGTGGGTTCGGGCGGATATCACATGCTCGATCAATTCTCCAATCCCGACAATCCGCTTTCGCATTACGAAACCACGGGCCCGGAAATGTGGCGGGACACGGAAGGGAAGATCACCCATTTTGTTTCCAGCATGGGAACCACGGGCACCATCATGGGCTGTTCGCGTTTTCTCAAGGAAAAGAATCCTGCGATTCAAATCATCGGGGCACAGCCTTCGGAAGGCGCCTGCATTCCCGGTATCCGCAAATGGCCGGAAGAATATTTGCCCAAGATTTATGACAAGGTTCGGGTCGATAAGATTGTGGAAGTAAACCAGCTTCAGGCGGAACACATCACACGCGAGCTTTCCATGAAGGAAGGCGTTTTCGCGGGAACGTCATCGGGCGGTGCGGTACACTGCGCGGTGGAATTGTGCAAGCAGCTTGAATCGGGAGTGGTGGTTTGCATTCTTCCCGATCGCGGAGATCGCTACTTGAGTGGATCTTTGTTCGCCTAATCGATCCCGATTTTAGAAAGAGAAGGGAAGTCCTTGGAGACCTTGGAGTCCCTGCAATCCTTGAAGGAGATTGCCTCCCATCATGCTCATCACCGATGCCATATCGACGTCAAAATCCCTTTTGAACAACCCCGCATATTTGTGAACACCAAACAGTCCGTGATAATAAGCATCACCCGTCACCGTGAAGGAACATTTTCCCTCCTGCTTGAAGCTGGACATCACCGCGCCCAGAGCCTGCGGCATCGATTCGGCCTTCAACGAAACCTGTGTGGTCGAATCCGGAATCAAATCCACCGGCGCGGCGTTTTGCAAAGTGGCCAACGTGTCTCCACTGCGCAGGGCGAACAATTGAATACCCTCCATTTTCAGCCGGGTTGAATTCGGATTATGCACGTTCAGCACAATCTCCCATTGGGTTCGGTTTTCCTTGCTTCCGAGAAAATGAACGGCGGCGACATCGACATGGCATTGCTTCCAGTCGGAGGCGCTGGGATACAGGGAGCATCCACCGAACAAAGCAGCGGACAGGATGGCAGGAAGAAGAACGAGTTTGCGCATGGTGGTCAAATTACAAAACCGGGACGTGAATGGTTTTGCAACGCAGAGTTTGATTTGACGTTGCCCCGGTCGTTTCGACAGGCTCAACGACCGGTCGGTGTGGGCACTTTAACTCAGCCGCCGGATGTTGTTGATGCTTTACGAAGACCGGTCACTGAGCGTGCTCGCGGTGAGCTTGTCGAATCCGTCGAAGTGACCGGCCGTTTACTCAACGTAGCCCGTGAAATGGCATGGCAGCTTTGGCCTGCATTGGCAAAAGGCGACAGGCTTCTAGTCCCATCCGTGCCGCCAAAAGATTATCTGGAATATCTGACGAGTTTGGGATTTGATCTCCCTGAGTTCAGCACAAAGTCCGACACAAATTATGTGTTCACACCTTTCGGTTGGAATCAGGAAGCTGCCGATTTGAATCAACTTCACAAACATCCTGCCGAACATCCCGACCTTTCGGTTGTGGCGCAAGTGAACAGCAGGGAATTCAGTTTGCAGTTGGAAGCAGAATTATTTCCAGAGAGTGTTGGTAACCCTCCCCTGAAGGGGAGGGAAGGGTGGGGTGCGATCTTCTGCCGTACCTCCGAAGAGCTGACGAGATGGTTGGAGAAAGCTTCTTCGGGAAGATGGGTAGCGAAGGGAAACCACGGTCATGCTGGAATTGGGCAACTGCGATTTTCACTTCCTGAGGAAGCAGGGGAGATTCAAGTCAAACTGGATCGGATTCTCGAAGCCCAAGGTGGACTTGCCTTGGAACCCGAACATAAAATCGTTGTGGAGTTCGGATGTCTTTTTTTATTGAGCCAAGAAGGTTCGATTCTTGCTTCGCGTTGCCATCGCCTGTTGAGCTTTTCCGGTGGTGGGTTTGCCGGAGCTTTATGGTTGCCTAGCGATCCTGAATTTCTGAAATGGCAATCCGTCATTGAAAAATCTATGGAGACTTTGGCGGCTCGACTGCATCGCGAAGGTTATTTTGGACCTGTGAGTGTGGATGCTTATGCTTGGCAAGATAGCGATGCCATTCGCTTTCGTCCCTTGGTGGATTTGAACGCCCGTTGTTCCATGGCCTATCCCGCGCATGGGCTTTCCCGAAAATTTCCAGACAAAGCCATTCTGATTTCCCAAACGCCGTCCTCCGTTCCACTCCCGAAAAATCTGACAGAGTTGAGAAATCGTTTGGGCGATCTTCATTTTGATCCTGCGACCAAGCGCGGAGTTTTTCTCATCACACCGCTCATGCCGGGCCCGCGCCGCCACGCCTTCGCTTTCATCGGCAATGATGAAGCGGAAGTGAAAGTCATGCAGCAAAAAACCTTGCAGGCTCTAGCATGAGTACGGCGAATGAAATGAACGAATGGCCTTGCATTGTGATTGCCGGACCTACGGCCACGGGTAAAACTGCGCTGGCGGTTGAAGTGGCGCACGCTTTGGGTTCCGAGATTTTTTCCATCGATTCGCGCCAAGTCTATCGCGGTCTCGATTTGGGAACGGGTAAGGATTTCGACGAGTATCGACGCTTCGATCCACCGGTTCCGTATCACCTGATCGACATTGTGAATCCCGACGAAATCTACAGCCTCTTCCGGTTTCAGGCGGATTGCTACGCGGCGTTGGAAGATTTCCGAAAACGAAAAGGAAATGATGTTCCTCCCATCCTGGTCGGGGGAACGGGGCTTTACCTCGAAGCCGTCTTGAAACGGTACGACATCGCGCAGGTTCCTGAAAATTTGGAGTTGCGGGAGGCTTTGGGCCAACGCGAACTGGATGATTTGAAACAGGAACTGAAGTCGCGCGATCCGGCTCTTTATGGAAAGACTGATGTGTCCAACAAGCGAAGGGTGGTGCGCGCGCTGGAAGTCGCCCTGAGTGGTCCATCTGAAAACCTTCCGCGAACCCGACTCCCGGATTGGACCTTGCAACCGCTGTTGTTCATCATGCAATGGGATCGCACGGTGTTGCGCGAGCGCATCGCGAAACGCCTGCAGGCCCGGTTGAAAGCCGGGCTGGTGAACGAAGTCCGGCATCTGCGCGAACAGGGAATTTCGTGGGAACGCCTCGACGATCTCGGGATGGAGTATCGCGAAGTGTCCACCTTTTTGCGCAACGAAAAAACGATCGAGCTGATGACGCTTGATCTGACCCACTCCATCCATCAACTGGCCAAGCGTCAGGACACTTGGTTCCGGGGTCTGGAACGGCGGGGGTTGAAGACCCAATTCATTGGGCCGGAAGTGACGGTGGCCGATATTTTGGAGAGATGGAATCAAGTTTGAAATCACCCCATCCCCCGACCCCTTCCCCACTTCGACAAGCTCAGTGCACCGCCCTTGAGGGGAAGGGGAGTAAGAGAAATTTCAAAACAAAATTTTCTCCTTTTTCAAACTTGCATGACCTTCCCTCCCCTCAAGAGGGGAGGGTTAGGGTGGGGTGGTTATCTTTCCTCCCAATGCTTCGCCTCCTCGCCATTCTTACCGCAGCTGTCTTACTCTCCGCTTGCGACAAGGTCGATTACAAGCCTGTTCCGCCATCGGAAGCTATTTTGAAGATTTATCATATGGGGGCCTATTCCTCCCAAATGCCGGATGATGAAAAGGAAGTTCAAGGGACTTTGTTCCAAACCCAGTGGAAAGTCCGTTATAAGAAACAGGGCGATGGCTGGCTCGTCCACCGGCAACTGGACTCGTTGTTTGGCAGAGGTTACCACAAGAATTCCATGCCGAATGAGTTGGAAAAAAAGACCACTCTGGACATGGAATTAGGCCCGGATGGTGTTCCCAAAACGATCATCGGATATGATTCCCTGCATTCCATTCTGTCCAAAATCGATCAACCCGAGGACTACCGGAAACAATTGTTGAAACTCACGGATACGGTTTTTTTGCAGGCCGAGCAGCGGGATGCATTTCGTCTCCGCAATTTCCTTCCCTTGGGTATTCTGAAACGTGGAAGTCCTTTGGCGGTGGATGGCCTCAATCCAAAATTGGAAACTGTGAAGCTGGATTCCGCCTTGTATCAGGGCGACAATCCCCGGCTTGAGCTGCGTTGTCTGGAATACGAAGTCTATTACCATCGCACGGATTCGTTGCCGCTGATGGTGGAACAGTTCTTCTTCAGTTCTTCCAAGCACCGCAAGTGGAAACATGCGGCCTGGTCGCCTGGACAAGTGGATGGGATTTGGCACTTCTCTGTGGAGCGCAGCACGGGCTTGCCCTGTTTTGAATCCCGCTCGGAAACGGGTCATATCACCCTGAAAAACGCCGAGGAAAAATCCGAACTGCCCATCACCTTGATCCGGTATGAAGAGGATATTTACTCTCGTTAACGCGGCGTTGTTCGCGTCCCTCTTGTTCGCCGGTTGTGCCTTCACCGACTATGGCAACCGCATCAGCGATGAGCGCCAATCCCTGGAAAGTCTGGAACGAAAGCGGCACGATTATGAATCCCGCTATGTCATTGTGCTCAGCAGTCTGGAGAAACATCTGGGCGATCCGAAACTCGAATACGAACGGAACAAGCTGGAGAAGCTGATTCTGGATATCGATACCCGGATTGTGGAAAAGCGCCAGAACTTCGAGAACAGCCTGGAAGAGTGGCGGAAAAAAATCGCGCAGGACAAGCTGCAAAAGGAAATGATTGAACGCGAGGAACAGCTGAATGCCAATAAACAAGACGGGGAGTGGACTAAGTAGTTCCCATCCCGTAAAGCCGCAGGGAATTTTCCAGCAGTTTGTTCGCCACCTCTTCCACCGGAACTTCTTTTATCTCGGACAGTTTTTGCAGGATGCGCGGGATGTGTCCCGGATGTGCCGTTTGTCCGCGATAGGGTTCCGGTGCGAGATAGGGCCCGTCGGTTTCCGCCAGCATGCGTTCGAGGGGAACGCTTTTCACAACATCCCGGACATCCCCGGCGTTTTTGAAAGTGATGACGCCGGTGAATCCGATGTAGAGATTTGAAAAGTCCTTCAGCAGATTTTCAGCCAGATCGTGGGAGGACGTGAAACAATGCACGTGCATGGGCCAGTCGCGCGGAACGCATTCGCGTAAAATATCCAGTGTATCCGATTCCGCCTCACGAGTGTGAATGATGAGGGGCTTTTTGGCTGCGATGCCGATTTCGATTTGGCGTTTCAATACATCGCGTTGCACGGGGCGGTCAGAATAGTCGTAGTGGTAGTCGAGTCCGATTTCTCCGTAGGCCACGCATTTGGGATGTCGGATGGCCGCTGCGATGTTTTCCGAGACTTCTGGCCTATAATCCTTGCTCTCGTGGGGATGGATTCCGAACGCCCCGTACACCCCGTCATTCTTCAGAAGCTCTAGGGTTGTTTCCACGGAGTTCGGGTCGCATGAAATGGTGACACAGGCGAGAAATTCCGGGGGGAAGAATCGCTTCCTTAATTCGTCATAAGATTCAATTTTCAGGCGACTTAGGATATCATCCAGATGGCAGTGAGTATCGATGAAGGAGAGAGGGAGCATGAGTTTTAAGTAGGATAAAACATTAGCTATTACAGGGAAATCAACGCCCGGTCACTGAACTTGCTTGCGGTGAGCCTGTCGAACCGTCGAAGTGACCGAAGAAAAAAGTGGTGGAGCCATGGAGAGTCGAACTCCAGACCCCTTGCATGCCATGCAAGTGCTCTACCAACTGAGCTATGACCCCACGAGGGGTTCAAAATTAATTCAAACGGGGTATTCGTCAAAGGCTATCGGGCCAAAGCCGGTTCTTTTCCACGACATGAAGATGGAGACGGGCGAGATCCATTCCCAGTGATTTCAGCGAATCTCCCAGTGAACGACGGGTTTCAAGCAGATTATGCCTTTCCAGACGATCTTGGACCACATCAAACATTTCCTCACCCTGAACTCTGGGAATGGAGCCCCACGCTCCGTGCCAGCGGTAAGGTCCGTGTTCCACAATCGCCTGTTCTTCTCGAAAGAGTACGCTGAACTGATGCTCCGGATTGGCGGGTTGAAGCAGGCTGTGGCCCAGATACGCATTCGCCTCGCGAATCCCGGCCAGATCGAGAACAGTGGAGCCCAAATCGGCATGAGCTGCGAGATCGTCATGTGCCCGGGGAGTTCCCAACTTGGGATGCGCGCCTGCGATGACGAAGGGAAGCCAGACATTTTCAGTATAAAGTCCATAACCGATATTTGAGAAGCCGTGCTCCCCCAATGGAAAGCCGTGATCGGCAATGACGATGAAAACCGTGTGATCAAACCACGGTTGATTACGAAGAGAGTTCACAAACACCCGCATACAGGAATCGGTGTAGGCCATGGTATGGCTGATGTTTTGGTTGATGGTTTCGTTCGGGGGCATGGGTTTTCCCCCGGGAATGTTGTTGAACGGATAGTGATTGGTCTTGGTCATCGCCGTCATCAGGAAAGGCTGATTTGTGGAAAGACTGTCCCGCATCCACCGGCTCATGTTGCCCAGCATGGCACCGTCATTTTCCTGATCGCGGTTGTAGGTGATGTCCTGATACCATTGCCGAAGCCACGGAGTTTCATTGTCCCATGCGGGATCGGCGGCGGAGAAATAATGGGTTTTGTATCCGTGCCGTGCGAGAACCGTGGTAAAGGAGCGGTGGCTGAGGTGGGTAAACTCGCTGGAGATAAAGCGCGTGGGATGCTGCGGGATGGAAAGATGGATGGACATGAGTGCGTGAATGGTGGGGAGGCCCGAAGTGATCATGCGCGTCCAGTAATGACCGGCATGTGCGAGACTGTCGAGAAATGGAGTTGCGGAATCCACGGCGCCATAAGGAACGAGGTGGCCTGTGTTCAAAGCCCGGTGCGACTCCAGCACGAGCAACACAAAGTTCCACGGTTTCGCATCCGTTCCATCGCAATCCTCGTCCACGCCGTTTCCGGGAATGTCCACTGTTCCCGGATGAACATTCGGATTTGCGTCGAGACAATCCACGGATTTGGAATAGCCATCGCCGTCCTTGTCCTCATTGCACACGAGTGGTTTCGGATTGGCGTGTTTGCAATAGGCTTCAATGGGTTCCCGAAAGTACGGATAATCTGTGCGCGGGAAAGTCCAGTCGCTGTCGCCGCCACCTGCGCGCCAGAAGGCATGGTAACGATCCCCCAACAGGGCGATGCTGTCCGGCGGGAGATCGGGGAAGTCTTTCTTTCCCATGGACAGATAAACGGATTGCACGAAGGGACGGAGTCTCGCCATGCGGTGGTATCCCGTCCAGATTTGATAGACGTAGAGGTACCCGATCAGACAACCGCCCAGAATCCATGCGACGGGCTTGAGGCTCCATTTTTGCGAGCGGACCCATTCATTCCGTTTTAGCCACCCGAAGAAAAGCAAAGTGCAAGGAATGCAACCGAAGAACAAAAAGTAAGGCAGGTAGGGGATGGATTTATCTGCGGCTATAAAATGGAAAACCTGCCGCACCGATGCGGTATTTCCGTAGGCCTCCGCAAAGCCTTGATCAAAATGCGTTCCCATGAACCGCAGCGTTTCCTGATCGATGACGGTGAAAAGCAGCAACCCCGCGTGAAACAGAATGAGCAATATGAAAATGGGCGTGGAGAGACGTGGTGCAAAACGGGAACAAAGAACAAGGAGAAACAGGAAAGGAAACGACCAGAGAAAAATCCAATGCAAGTCGAGGAATAAAGCGTGGAAGATATACCAGTCCGCCTTGCCCACAAGGGAAAATCCGAAGGCGTCCTTGCGAAATAAAAGGAAAGCGCGAAGCAGTGCGTGGGTCATCCACACTGCGACTAGAAAGGCCGTGGAACGGTTGAGCCATGAACCCGCAGGCCCGGCCCGGCGTTTCAATGCGTTGCTCAGGGCGTTCAAACGCAAAATATTTCGTTCCTTTGGCCTATTGCAAAGACGGTTGACTGATAATAGGGAACAAAGTACACTTACATCCTCGTTGCGGGGTGGAGCAGCCCGGTAGCTCGTCGGGCTCATAACCCGAAGGTCCTTGGTTCAAATCCAAGCCCCGCTACCAATTACAACCCTCTGGGTGCTGTTTTTTCAAAAGAAAAATGGTTTACCCGGAGGGTGTTTTTGTTTTAGGGGTTGTAACAATACCCTAGAATACCACACCATTCCACTTGATCGGGTACACTTCGGGGTACACCACTCCAACCAACTTGAGAAGTTCAGAGGATTCCGCAGTCCTTTTGCATAATGCTTTGGAACTGCTCGTGCTCTTTATCATTTGTTTCGATCAAAAGCCCACGTATGGCTTCACTTTTTTAAGCCGACCTTTTGGCTCAGGCAATGTGTGGTTAGGTGAGCGGGATCACAATAGATCCAGGAAATCCGAAATTCTGTTTGTGATTCTATGGAGGAGAGCGCTCTTCCGGCTGGGTTTTAAAAATCACATTCAAGAATCCATGCGAAGCGTACACCCATGATTTTCAGTGTAATTCTTCAATGAATACAGGGGTTTTTCGCAAATAAAGTTTCCTTTCAAAAATATTTCTACCCAGTTACTCCGGGTTACTTTCCGTTATAAAAAGCACTCAGAAATATTTCTATTCCGTTACGCAAATATCGCCATGAAATACTGTTCATAGAGCTTACAATAAGGAAAAAGTTTTGGTTCGAAGATTAGTGGCGGAAAAATATTTGTGATTGATCAGCGGCCCTGGGATTAATTCAAAACGCGGAGAAAAAAGATGAACAAGACAAGCTCATTGATGATCGGTCTGATGTTGGGGATGGGCTCCGTTTTCGCGGGACCCTATGATGCATGGACATACTACAGGGACATCATCGTAAACACCACGGGGAACAGTGGAGGTGCGAATGTCCCTGGTGACGTCAACAATTTTCCGGTCCTTGTCCGTCTGAACAATGGAGGTGCTACCGCCGGGTCGGACGTGCTTTCGCAATCCCTTGCCAACGGAGAGGATGTGCGTTTCACGGATTCGACCGGCAATACGGCCCTCAACTACCAAATTGAACGTTGGACAGTACCCGCTGCGGAAATTTGGGTGAACGTTCCGACTGTGACGGGAAACGCCAATACCAAAATTCGCATGTACTGGGGAAAATCCGACGCGACATCAGCTTCCAGTGGAACGGCGACATTTGATACGGCCACAGGATTTCAGGCCGTGTGGCACATGAATGGCAATAGTGGCGCGAATGAAGCCGATGCCACGGCGAACAGCTTCACCGCGCGGGATAGCAACACCATCAATTCCACAACAACCTCAGTGATAGGACTTGCCAAAACTTTTGTTGGAGGATCCAGCTCCGGCGGCGCATCCGGTACCTCCGGGAGTAATGAGGCCTATATCGTGGATGGTTCCGGCGCATCAAGTCGCGTGAATTTTCCGGAGGACGGACATTACACGCTTTCGGGATGGTTTCGTCCCACGGATAATGACGCAAACCGTTCCATGATTACAAAGAGCGATAATCAATACTCATTGAAGATACAGTCCACAACGAGTTGGGAAATGGTCGAGTATAATCAGGCGGGTACTGGAACCAATGGCTGGCAATCCGCCCGTGCCCCGCTCACAACCAACACCTGGGTTCACCTCGTGGGTGTCCGCGACGGACTCAACGAGGCCATCTACGCAAACGGCGTCCTTGCGTCCAACACGCCTATTACTACCGCAAGCGCCACGGCGCGCAATACAACCACTAATGTTTGTATTGGCAAGCTTGCGGGCAGCACGCGATACTTCGCCGGTCAAATGGATGAGGTTCGCATCGCGAGCGTATCGCGAAGTGCGGATTGGGCCAAGCTGGATTATGAAACCCAGAAAACCGGCGCGACATCTGTAACGCTCGGACTCACCCAGGGACCGCCCGGTGATCTCACGTATTCTCTTCCCACCGCCATTTATGAAGCGGGACAGGCCATCGTCGCGAATACGGTTTCAGTGACCGGTGCGCCCACCAATTATTCCATCACCCCCGATCTCGTGTCAAATACGGGATTGAGCTTTGATGCCGGCACGGGAACCATCTCCGGAACACCGGCGTCTTCCTCTGCAGCCACGACATACACCGTAATTGCGTCCAACATCCATGGTGCGGATACCACAACGATCAATGTTCAAGTGTTGAGTGCCGAGGACTATTCCTCATGGAACCACCGTCAGGATTTTGCTTTGAACACGACGGCCTCAGGAGCGAATATTTCCTCCAGTCAAAGCAATTTTCCTGTGCTTGTGCGTCTTGACGCCAGCTACCGCACCATTTTCCAGCAGGCTCTTGCGAACGGCGCGGACATCCGGTTTGCGAACAAAGCCGGAACCCACCTTCCGTATCAAATCGAACGCTGGAGCACCGCTCCCGGAGATACTTCGGCGGCCATTTGGGTCAGGGCCGACTCGGTGACGGCGGGCGATACCACTTCCTTGAGTCTTTACTGGGGCAATGGTTTCGCTTCCAGTCGCTCCAGTGGTGGACGCGTATTCAATGGATTGAACGGTTTTGTGGGCGCATGGCATCTCGGCGATACAACCGGGATCGATCCGCGTCCGAATGCCGTGGCCGGTGCTCCGGCAGCAACACCTTCCAATAACAATGCTGCGTTTGGCGGGGGTTCTTATGTGATTCCAAGCGGTGTCATCGGCATGGCGGACACTTTGCGCGGTGGAGGAACCCGCAGTGGTCCTGCTCCAACCAGCGATTATCTGAATATCGGAAGTGCTCCTGATTCCAATGACGCCAATTTCACAGGGACTAACACCTATACCGGTTACAGCAATTTTTCCAGTGGCTACACGTTTTCCATATGGGTAAACCCCGCAGCGTCCACAGATGCGGCGTTTACCTACCTCAGCGAGCTTGCCAATACAAATGGGGCCAACAGCAACATACAGGTGTTCCGTCCCAGTGGAGCCAGCACCCTGCGCTATGAGCACGTCAACGGCACAACCAGCGGCGGTACCGTTACCAGCAGCAATGTTTTCACAGGGGGCACATGGTCGCATTTCACTGTTGCGGTGGGTACCGGCAGCGCGCCAACGGTGACGCTTTACAGTAACGGGGTTTCTGTGGGAACTGGCTCGCTGACTCAGGCGATCAGCGGTGTTCTTCGTACCAATGCCTGGCTGGGGAAATCCAATTACACTGGAGACGGCTATTTTTCAGGAAGCGTCGATGAACCTGAAATTTCCAAGGTGACCCGCTCAGTCGACTGGATCAAACTGGGTTACCAGACGCAAAACATCGGCGTCACGCCGGTTTCCAATCTTTCCTATTCCAGCCCGGCAACCTTTGCTGTTGGCATGGCTTCCTCCAGTTCTGCTCCCATCGTGATGGGACATGCCAATCGATGGACTTCGACTCCCAGTCTGCCGCCGGGCCTGTCCTTCGACTCCAACGGTGTAATTACGGGAACCGCGACGGCGGTAGCGGTAACGCAAACTTATGCCGTCACTGCGTGGAGCGGTAATGCTTGGTCCACCATGGGAACCGTTGATATCACGGTGAATCCAGCTCCGCCCACGGTTTCCTATCCTGTGGCCAGTGCCAGCTATCGTGTCAACGAAGTGAATTACAGTCTGGTTCCAACGGTGAATGACAACGGCGCTGCGGTGACCTGCTCGGCTTCCCCTGCTTTGCCAGCCGGTCTTGCATTGGATGCGAGCAGTTGTGTCATCAGTGGTTTGGCGACTACGGCATCTTCCACGGCCAACTACGTCATAACCGCCACCAATACCGCCGGCTCTTCCAGCGACACGCTTTCCATTACCGTGGCTGCGGGAGAGGATTATTCCTCATGGACTTATTCAAAGGCGATGAACTTTAACACAACGGCCACCGCAGCCGGAGTCTCCACCCAACAGGCTTATTTCCCGTTGTTGGTCCGGCTGACTTCTGCGCATGCCGCTGTATTCCTGCAGGCCAAAGCGGACGGATCGGATATTCGCTTCGCCAACGCGGCAGGGGCACATCTTCCTTATCAGATTGAAAAGTGGAGCTTCCAGCCGGGCGACACCTCTGCCGCGATCTGGGTCATGACGGACTCGGTGACGGCAAGTGGAGTCACAACAGTACGCATGTACTGGGGCAATGGATCGGCATCAAGCCTGTCCAACGGATCACTCGTGTTTTCCCCGCTCAATGGTTTTGAAGCGGTATATCACTTAAGTGATCCCATTGCTTTGGCCGGGGACACGTCTTCCGACGCAACAGGCAATGGCCATGTCGCTACAGCAACGGTTTCCGGCGGCAGTGTTCCTGTGGATGCCACGGATGGAATCGGCGTTGGAAAAACTTTTAGCGGCACCAACACCAGCAGCACGGCTGGAACTGGAAGCTATTTCCTGTTGTCGGATCCCAATGTGGCCAATTCGGGATTGGCCCTGAACACCGTAAATGGTCCTTGGACGATCTCAGCCTGGGTGAAACCCACCAGTTGTAATTTCAATACATTCACCACTCCGTTTACCTCCGGTCGATATGCCGTCTTAAGCAAGTACAATGGTCCCGCCGGGGGGCAAAAGGCTTATTTCTTCGGAGGAAACAATGCCAATAGCCAATGGAAGGTCAATTACCTGCCTTCCAATCTTCCCAACAGCGGGAACAATGAAATGTCCAGTCCGACCAGCAGTGTTTGCAGCGCCGGGAACTGGCAATTTTTGACCGCGTCCTATTATTCACCGACGGCTCCCGTAATAGGAGTGGCTCCTTCCGCGACAACTTTTGATGTCACTTTCAATGGCGCTCACAATGGCACTCCCACCGCCGGCGCCAATACCACCAGCGGAAACGGGGCGAGCGTACGCATTGGTGCCTCGGATGACAATGCACGTTTCATGAACGGTGGCATTGATGAACTGGTTGTTTCCAAAGTGCAGCGTTCGCGCGACTGGCTCAAGGCGAGTTACGCAAACCAAAAGCCGGGTGTAACGCCAATTTTCGATTTCTCGTACGTCAGAGTGTCCGACACAATGACTGTCGGTACTTCCATTACCGCGAACGCTTCCACCATCACCGGAAAAGCCACACGCTGGGCAGCATCTCCCAGTCTGCCCGCAGGGCTGACTTTCAACGGAACGGGACAAATTACTGGGACACCGACGGCCATAGCCTCAACAACCACCTACACTATCACGGCATATAGCGACAGCGCCTGGTCCACCACCACCACGGTGGATATTACTGTTAATTCTGCTCCACCCTCCGGTTTGAACTACGCACATGATACTGTGAGCTACCGGCAAAATGAGCATATCGCTCCCAACAAGCCAACATTGACATTTGACGGTGGTGGCGGACTTACTTATTCCATATCTCCATCCCTTCCAACAGGTTTGAGTTTAAACACGTCCACCGGTTTTATTTCCGGGGTTCCCACTTCATCGCAGGCGGCGGCGGATTATGTGGTCTCTGCTTCCAATTCGGCGGGTTCCACGCAGGATACCGTGAACATCACCGTGACCGCCGGTGAAGATTATTCGTTGTGGGCGCATTCCAAGGATCTTGCTTTGAACACTACTCCGACGGGCATCGCTTCCGGGGTTGGAAAATTTCCCCTGCTGGTCAGATTGACATCCGCCCATGCCCCGATTTTCAACCAGGCCCTGGCCGGAGGTGCCGACTTACGTTTTTCGGATCCAAGTGGCGTCCATTTGCCTTATGAAATCGAACATTGGAGGGATTCGGCAGGAGATACCTCGGCAGCCGTATGGGTCTTGGCAGATAGTGTGGTTGCCAATGGAATCACAACAATACGCATGTATTGGGGCAATAATTCCGCGACCACAGATTCCAGGCCTTCCACCGTTTTCGACACAGCCGATGGGTTCGAGGCCGTTTGGCATATGAGTTCGGGTGGCGTCGGAAATGAGACCGATGCGACTGCAAACGCACTTGTGGCGACCGCAAGCGGGGCGCCTAACGATACGGTTGGCAATATGGGGCATGCCCGTGATTTTAGCGGCACGAACTATTTCTCCGTGCTTGGATCCGCCAGCGGCGTCTTGAACTTTCACATGACGGACAAGTATTCCTTTTCCTCTTGGGTGTACGCCTATGTTGTTCCTGCCACCGCAAGTTCCGGAGTGGGGATTATCAACAAGGGTGATAACCAGTGGACGATGGCTGCATACGACGGAGCGGCAAGCCCCAAATATTGGGAGATCACAACGCGTGGAAACAACACTTATTTGCAGGCCCGATCCAATAGCACCACTTACGGTCCTGCAACCACCGCAAATAGCAGTGTGGGGTCTTGGCACCACCTTGAGGGCACTTATATGGGTGCCGCAGTGGGACAGGCAATCGCCGAATCCCTTTATTATGACGGAAAATTGATCAGCACTTTGGCCGCCACCAATACCAATAACACGGGACGGGTTGAGACTTTCAATGTTTACATCGGCGCTTTGGGTGGAGGAACGGCACCCGGGTCAAGCGTCACTCGTGGTCAGGTCGGTGCAATTGACGAACTTCGTGTTTCCAGCGTCACCCGTACGTCGGATTGGGCAAGGTTAAATTATGCCACTCAAAAACCGAATGTGACCCCGTTGTTTAACTTGGCATATTCAACGGATTCCGCAGCGTACCAAGCAGGCACAACGATTCCGTTGAACACTCCATCTCCAGTTGGAAATCCAACAGGGTATTCAATCAGTCCTGCATTACCATCCGGCCTTTCCATGGACACCCTAACAGGTGTTATCTCAGGAACACCGGACGCGGTGTCCTCGGGCGATTATACTGTGACGGCAACCAGTGGCAATATTTGGTCTGCTGTTTCCACTCTTCACATCGCTGTCACTGCGGCGACTCCGCCTTCCGGGCTTTCTTACCAAAACAATTCTCCGGTTTACCCTGTTGGAATATCCATTACCCCGGATACGGCCACGGTGACTGGAACCGTTACTCATTATGGTGTCTCGCCATCCCTTCCGGCCGGATTGGTTCTGGATTCGGTAACGGGCATCCTCTCCGGCACTCCCACGGTTGCAGCGGCGATGACAAATTATGTGGTCACGGCTTCGAATGCCGGTGGTTCGACCATGGACACATTACACATCACGGTGCTTTCCGCTCCGTCGGGATTGAGCTATTCGCATCAATCTCCGGTGTATGCAGTTGGAGCGGCCATTATTCCGGACAGCCCATCAGTGACGGGTACAGTGAGTCATTACTCGGTGAGTCCGTCTCTTCCATCAGGGTTGGTGTTGGACTCAATGAGTGGCATCCTCTCCGGCACTCCCACTTTTGCTTCTCCGGAATCCGCGTATGTAATCACAGCGAGCAACCTAGCTGGTTCCACTGTGGATACCTTGCACATTATCGTACTAGCGCCCCCTTCTAATCTTTCCTACACCTACACCACGGCGGTGTTTGGAGTGGGTATTGCGATTGCAACGGACAGTCCATCAGTGACCGGTACAGTGAATCATTATTCGGTGAGTCCGTCTTTCCCGGCGGGATTGCAACTGGATTCCCTCACGGGTATTCTCTCCGGAACTCCCTCCGTTGCAACTCCCGCCACCGATTATGTGGTCACCGCATCGAACGCAGCGGCTTCGACAACGGACACGCTGCACATTACGGTACTGGCGGCCCCATCGTCTCTGAGTTATGGGAATCAATCCCCGGTGTATGCAGTTGGATCGGCCATTGTTCCAGACAGTCCATCGGTGACGGGTACGGTGAGCCATTACTCGGTGACTCCGCCTCTTCCCACAGGGTTGGCGTTGGACTCGATGAGCGGCATCATCTCTGGTACTCCGACTGTAGCGTCTCCAGATTCCGCATACGTGATTACAGCGAGCAATCTTTCAGGTTCCACTACGGATACCCTGAACATCACTGTATTGACCCCGCCTTCTAATCTTTCCTACACCTACACCACGGCGGTGTTTGGCGTGGGTGTTGCGATTGCAATGGACAGCCCATCAGTTACGGGTATGGTGAGCCATTACTCGGTGAGTCCGTCTTTCCCGGCGGGATTGCAACTGGATTCCCTCGCGGGCATTCTCTCCGGAACCCCCTCCGTTGCAACTCCCGCCACCGATTATGTGGTCACCGCATCGAACGCAGCGGCTTCGACAACGGATACACTGCACCTTACGGTGCTGGCGGCTCCATCCGCACTGAGCTATTCGCAACAATCTCCGGTGTATGCAGTTGGTTCGGCCATTGTTCCAGACAGTCCATCGGTGACGGGTACGGTGAGCCATTACTCGGTGAGTCCGTCTCTTCCGGCAGCGTTGGTGTTGGACACGGTGAGCGGCATCATCTCCGGTACTCCGACTGTAGCATCTCCAGATTCTGTTTACGTGATTACAGCGAGCAACCTTGCAGGTTTCACCATGGATACGCTCCATATTACCGTGGAACCCCCTCCTGCGATTTCGTACACCAGTGATACCATTTTGGCGACTCGCCGCATAAACATTATTCCTGACACGGTTGTGTCTACTGGTGGAGCGATTACCCATTATTCAGTGAGCCCTTCCCTTCCTGCCGGTTTGTCCTTGGATTCTTTAACGGGTCTCATCTCGGGGAAACCGACGGCGGTTTCAGTTTCAGCCCCATACACGGTGAGCGCGACGGGTCCTGGCGGCGTGGGGCAGAGTGTGGTGACCATCGCGATTGCGGACACGGCCCCTGCATTTAGCTACCTGCATCCTTCCAGCATTTATGTGAAGAATACGGCCATCACTGCGAACACAGTGGTGTCCACGGGTGGGGCCGTGACGAATTACTCGGTGAGTCCGTCGCTTCCGACGGGCCTTGTCATCGACTCGCTGACCGGTTCCATCAGCGGCACCCCGACGGACACATTGGATGCAACGAATTACACGGTAACTGGCACCGGCCCAGGTGGGAGCGGTATGGCTGTGGTGAATGTTACGGTGAACAATTCCGTTCCCCCTCCTCTTGTGTCTTACGTGCGTCCTGTTCAGAGCTTCGTGAAGCACGTGGCCATCACCCCGGACTCGATACTGTCCTCCGCAGGTCCTGTGGATGTGTACCATGTGAGCCCGGCTCTTCCTTCGGGTCTGACTCTGGATACG
>CANKII010000013.1 GCA_947482115.1 Fibrobacterota bacterium | reverse complement strand
GGAGTTCTTCATGGCATCATAGCAGCCAGCGTTCCCTTGGGAGTCCGCACCGTAACCGTCGACCTCGTGACGCCCACGGATACAGTCGCAGTGACATTCACTGTTGATGTGCTGCCACCACTTCCCGTCATCACCCTTCCCCATTTGGGGGTCATCGTCACACGGCGTGGGGTATCAATGACGCCGGAAACTCTGACCGTGGTCACCAGTGGGCAGACGTATTACTGGCGCGCACGAGCAACAGATCCGCCGCCATCGGGACTACTCCTGGATTCACTCACCGGAGTTCTTCATGGCATCATAGCAGCCAGCGTTCCCTTGGGTGTGCGTACGGTGACTGTCGAGTTGGTGACGCCCACGGATACAGTCGTAGTGACATTCACCGTTGACGTGCGAGAGGCACCGCCAGTATTCTCCTACCTCCGTTCAAACATCGCAGCATTGAAGGATATTCCTATCACGCCGGATACGGTTGTGTCCACCGGTGGTATCGTGAATGTGTTCCATATATTTCCCGTTTTGCCTGCGGACTTGAAACTCGATACCAATACTGGAATCATTTCCGGAACGCCCACGATTGAAGGGCCGCTTGCCAACTATGTCATCATCGGAAACAACCCTTCAGGTTCGGATACCGATACAGTTTTCATTAGCGTTCTGCCACCCCCCTCGAACCTTGCTTATCCAACGCCCGTGCTTTACGGCGTGGGTGTCGCAATCACGCCAGCCACCCCGGTCGTCACCGGAGTTGTCACCCGCTATTCGGTCAACCCGGCTTTGCCCGCCGGACTCGCACTGGATTCCATCACCGGCATTCTTTCCGGCACACCTACCGGGGTAAACAACCCTCGGGACTACACCATGACTGCAAGCAATCTCGCGGGATTCACGACTGCGATCATGAACATTCGTGTGGTGGTGGCTCCTGCCAACCTCTCTTATGTGGATGACCCCACCACCTATGTTCTCGACGTTGCCATCACCCCCAACAACCCTTCCGTCACCGGATTTGTGTCCAAGTTCTCCTCTGTTCCCTCCCTGCCTCCGGGATTAAAACTGGACTCCATCACGGGCGTCATCTCTGGAATCCCCACCGGCGCACAGTCCTTCGCAGCCAATTACACCATCACGGCAAAGAATCTGGCAGGGCAAACACAAACCGCCATCACAACTTCCATCGTAGGTCCACCTTCCAATCTCTCCTACGCCGATGATGCGCCCACTTATGGAAGAAATCTGGCCATCAACCCGCCCAATACTCCGGTGGTGCACGGGATTGTCACCTTTTATTCCATCAATCCGGCTTTGCCTGCGGGAATTATGTTCGATCAAACCACCGGCTATATCCTCGGTACACCCACGGCGTTATCCTCCCCAAACAATTACACCATCACCGCGCTAAACCCCGGTGGTACCGCCGTCACAACAATCAATCTCGGTGTCATCAATCCCCCGTAAAACTCCAAGGCAACCCCCCTCCTTTAGATATATTGGGAGGGAAATTTATGGTTGACTTCCGGGTGCACAAGGGCGAAAAAAATGCGCATTAAGGTCGGGTTCATCAGCTTCCTGATGCTGACGTTTAACGTATTTTCCGCCGAAAATTATGCCACATGGTCGAAATCCACAACCATCGCCGTTAATACCGGCTCCTCGGATGACGGAGCAAACCTACAGGGAAATGTCACCGGCTTTCCCGTACTTGTCCGTCTTACTCCGGAAAATTTTCCCGATTTGAAAACTCCCGGAACAAAAGCCAGCATTCGTTTTTCCAAAACCAATGGAACACATTTCCCTTACCAAGTGGAACAGTGGGATAGCGTCAATACCCTTAGCACCGGCGCCGAAATCTGGGTATGGGTGGATACGATTTTTGCCAACGTCACCGCAGGGACTTTCGAGATGCATTGGGGGAAAAGCGGCTCGGCGGACAACTCCAGCGGCACTGCGGTGTTTGATACTGCGCAGGGTTTTCAAGCCGTATGGCACATGGAAGGGGACAGCTCCAACGCGACGGACGCCTCTGCAAACCAACTGACAGGCACCAATAACGGTACCACGGCGGGAACGGGAAATATCGGGGCCGGAAGGGTGTTCAACGGGAGCAGCTGGATTTACGCGCCCAATACGAGTTTGTTCGACTTCACCAATAACTTTACAATCTCCGCATGGTTCAACGCTAACAGCTGGTTGAACTCCCCGCGCATTATCCAACGCGGAAGCAATTCAGAGCGCTTTGCCCTGCGCGATTCAAACACATCCATGACTTGGGCCACACAAGGCCCGGTGGAAAATTCCAATCCCGGTTTTCCGGAACCCGCAACGGGTACGTGGCATCTCGTTCACGGCACCTTCGCGGATAGTGTTGCCCGAATTTATCTCGATGGTGCTTTGCAGATGACCATGCCTTCAGCCGGGCCCTCATATGGTGCGGCTTACACCACGATTGGCGCACGTGCCATCAACGCCACATCCAACGCGGCCAATTTTTTCAACGGAACGCTGGATGAAGTCCGCATCTACAAGGTGTCGAGGGATTCAAACTGGATTCGACTGGAATATGCCACGCAGAAAAACGGGAGCAATGCGGTTGCCGTGGGAACGCCGCCCACACTTGCGTATTCTCCCAATCCCGTGACATACTCCACCCAAACCGGGCCGGATACGCTTCCGGCAATTGCAACCGGGACCCTGCCCATTTCATTTTCCATCCCATCCGGATCGCTTCCTCCCGGCCTCACTTTAAATGCCACCACTGGAAAGATTACCGGAACTCCGCTTGTTCAAGGCGGTTATAGCGCCGTGGTTCAGGCTGTAAATGCAATCGGCACGGACACGGAAACGGTGAACATCACCGTATTGCAATCTCCCGTCGGGCTCGAATACACAGCCAATGCCCCGACCTTTCTAATTGGAGCCGCCATCATTGCGGACACGGCCACACTGACCGCAGGTGTCGCAAATAAATTCCGCGTGACCTCAGGCAACCTTCCGACAGGATTGGCGATCGACAGCACAACTGGAAGAATTTTCGGAACACCCACCCTGGCAGGAACATTCACTCCCACCATTACCGCCAGCAACGCCGGAGGCGGATCCACAACCAAACAATTGACGATCCAAGTCCTGCGTCCTCCCACCGGTCTTGCTTACACTCCCAACCCGGCCGTCTACTCAACACTCGTTGGATCCGACACGATGAATGCCACGTTCACACAGGGCGACGCCCCCCGGATCTATTCCGTTATTTCGGGTTCCGTGCCCTCCGGCATGCAAGTGGATTCGTTGACTGGAAAAATCACGGGTATTCCCACGGTGGCTGGAAACTACAACGCGTTGATTCGGATTGCGAATCCGGTCGGAATGGATACGGAGACTGTGAATATCACTGTTCTGCAATCTCCTGTCGGTCTCACCTATATGGCAAACACACCTGTCTACGCCCGGAACATCACCCATGTTCTGGACACGGCAACGCTCACATCCGGAATCGCATCCCGATTCAAGCTGACCTCGGGCAGTTTACCCGCCGGACTCGCCATCGACAGCCTGAACGGAGCAATTTCCGGAATTCCTACAGTGGCGGGAATTTTTACTCCAACAATCACCGCCAGCAATGCAGGTGGAGGAGCCACGAGCCAGCAACTGACCATTACCGTGTTGAATCCGCCCACTTCACTTTCTTATTCTGAAAATCCCGCTTTGTATGGCATTAGCGTCCCCATCTCAAACAATACTCCTGCTGTCACCGGAACCAGCGCTGTCAGCCATTATTCGATTACCCCAGCTTTGCCCGCTGGTCTCATGCTGGATTCCATCACCGGTATTCTCACTGGAACACCCGCCGCTGCACAACCCACATTCTCTTACATGGTGACCGCATCCAATGTCGCGGGTTCCGCCTCCGCGAACCTCAGCATCACGGTTCTTGTCGCGCCCACGGGGCTCACCTACTCCGGATCTTCCGTGATTTACGGCGTAGGAGTTGCCGTCGCAAACAATGCTCCCACGGTCACGGGAACAGTCACCCGTTACACATCATCACCGAATATGCCCCCAGGGCTGACTTTGGACAGTATCACCGGAATCCTCTCCGGCACTCCCACCACGGCACAAACAAATACCCAATACATTTTGACCGCATCCAACATCGCGGGATTCACCACCGCCAGTATTCACATTACAGTGCTGGCCGTCCCGGCCAACTTCTCCTATGTCCGCAACTCCCCGGTTTTCGGAGTGAACATTCCAGCAATTCAAGATTCGCCTGTCGTTACCGGAACCGTTTCCCATTACTCGATAAGCCCCGCTTTGCCTGCAGGCCTTGCAATCGATTCGAATACGGGCATCCTTTCCGGAACTCCAACCTCCGCACAAACCTCCTCGAACTACACCGTCACCGCGACCAATCTGGCGGGTTCCGTCAACACCAACCTTTCCATCACCATTTTAACGGCTCCAACGGATCTCAGTTATTCCATCAATCCCGCAGTTTACGGAGAAAACATTGGCATCGCCAACAACACGCCAAACTTCACCGGCACCATCACCCGTTTCTCCGCATTCCCCGCCCTGCCCGCAGGATTGACCTTGGACTCCATCACCGGTGTAATCGCCGGAATACCAGCCACTGCAACGGCCATAACCAATTATCTCATCACCGGAAGCAATGTCGCCGGACAGGATACGGAAACAGTGCACATTACGGTATTGGCTGCGCCGGCCAATCTTTCCTATCCCGTGCTTACGACCGTCTTCGGAGTCGGCGTAACCATTGCGAATGATTCTCCGACAGTGACGGGAACCGTCACTCATTATTCCGTGAATCCACCGCTTCCTTCCGGACTTGTCCTCGACTCGATCACCGGCATCCTTTCCGGGACCCCGGGCATCGCTTCCGCCGCAATCAATTACGTCATCACCGCCGCCAACGTCGCCGGTTCCACAACCAGAGCATTGAATTTCACCGTGCTCGCGGCTCCCGTCAATCTCACTTACTCGGTCAACCCTGTCGTATATGGAGTGTCCCAAACAACTTCAAACAACAATCCATCCGTCACAGGAACCGTCACACATTATTCCATCACTCCCACACTACCTGCAGGATTGAATTTTGACAGCATAAGCGGGGTCCTTTCCGGAACACCCACAACAGCCACGGGACAAGAAAATTATCTGATAACCGGAAGTAATCTGGCAGGAGCAGATACCGAAACAGTTCGCATTACGGTACTGGCCACGCCCACGGGTCTTGCCTATTCCACTCCAGTTGTTTATGGCGTGGGTGTTCCGGCGAACAACGCGCCCTCATTCACCGGGACCATCACACATTATTCCATCAGTCCGAATCTTTCCGCAGGACTGATCTTGGATTCCAATTCGGGCATCATCTCCGGAACACCGCTGGAGGCCAAGGTTGCGACACAATACAGCGTTCTCGCTTCCAACGTTGCGGGCTTTGCAACAACCCTGTTGAATATCACTGTGCTCGCTGCGCCTTCAAACCTGTCCTATCCTGAAAGCTCGGTCGTTTATGGCGTCAACATTCCCATTGCAAACGGCACTCCCACGGTAGTTGGAACGGTCACACATTATTCCATGACTCCCGCACCACCTACGGGAATCGTATTCGATTCCATCACCGGCATTCTTACCGGCACTCCCACCACGGCGCAAACAAACACCGCGTATACGATCAGTGCAACAAATCTTGCAGGAACTTCGGTCTTTCATCTTCATATCACCATCCTTTCGACGCCAGTGAATCTTTCCTATGCCACACCCGTGATTTATGGCGTGAACGTTCCCATTGTCAATGACTCCCCGACGGTCACGGGAACAGTGACACACTATGCCGTGAGTCCCGCACTTCCTGCCGGACTCGTTCTCGACTCGATCACCGGCATTCTTGCGGGAACACCCACGGCAGCTTCGATTACAACGAATTACACCATCACCGCGCGGAATGTCGCCGGTTCCACGACCGCAAATCTCGGCATCACCGTACTTGCCGTGCCGTCCAATCTTGCTTACACCACGCCAGTGGCTTATGGAGTCAACATTGCGGCAATTCCGAACACCCCTTCCGTGACCGGAACCGTGGCGCATTATTCCGTAAGCCCTGTCCTGCCGAACGGATTGCAATTGGATTCGAATACGGGAATACTGTCGGGAACCGCAACCGCCACCGTATCAGCCGCCAACTACACCGTGACAGCTTCCAATATTGCGGGCGCGACAACTTCTGCGATCAACATTCGTGTGGTGATTCCACCCACCAACCTTTCCTATGTCGATGATCACACGACCTATGTTCTGGGAGTCACGATCACTCCAAACACCGCATCCGTCACCGGTTTCGTCTCCCGCTTCTCCACAACTCCCGCCTTGCCGCCGGGATTAATGCTGGATTCCAATTCCGGCACCATTTCCGGTACTCCCATCACAGGGCAGTCTTTCGCGACGCCTTACACCATTACCGCCGCCAATGTCGCGGGACAAGTCCAAACCACGCTTATCATCACCATTGTGGGCCCCCCGTCCAACCTTTCCTATGCCGACGATGCGCCGACTTATGGAATCAACAGGGTTGTCACTCCGCCCAACACCCCGGTGGTGCACGGCATTGTGACGCTTTACTCCATCGCTCCCGCCTTGCCCACCGGCATGACACTGGATTTGACCACGGGTTACATTCTGGGAACACCCACCGTACTGTCCGCCGCGAAGAATTACACCATCGTCGCGCAAAACCCCGGTGGCACCGCCACGACCACCATCAATTTGGGCGTTGTCAATCCGCCATAAATGTCCCTGACTCCTGTTGAAAAAAAATCCCGGCTGCTGGAATATTCCGGAGATTTGCCACGTCCGGAAATAGAACGCCATTTCCAGCGGCTGGACAACGACTACTGGAATGAGTTTCCAGTCGAAGAGATTCACCAACACATTTCGGTTCTCCGAACCCTGTCTCCAACCCAATCGCATTCCGTCCGTATTGAAAACTTGGAAGGCGGATTGTGCGGACTCACCTTAATCGGCGGCAACTTCGCCGGATTTTTTTCCGCCGTTTCGGGCTTCCTCGCGAGCAGTGGTTATGATATTCATGCAGGCAAGGCTTTCAGCTTTCTCCCCGAAGCTGTATTACCCGCATTGCCACAGGGTGGAATCATCGACTTCCTGCTGTTGGATCGCACCGACGGGCCTTGTTCCGAACCGGCGGAGCAAGCGCGACTGCAGTCGGAGATGGAAAATTTGTTCCGACGTTTTGAAGCAGGTGAAGCTGCGGGTGTGCGCACGGAATTGTACCGTCGCATCGGCGGGAAACTCGAGCAGCGGCGCGGCCTGGAAAAATCAGTCGTGCCGTTGGAAATCCAGTGTCACGTCCTGAATACCGGAACACAAGTCGCAGTACGGGGTCGGGATCGCGAAGCCATGCTGTTCTGCATTTCCGGTGCACTGACCTTGCAGGGATTGTCCATTGAAAAATTGCTGACCCAAACTCATGAAGATGGCTCATTCGAGGATCGCATCACAGTCACGGGACCGGCGCGCCAGCCGATTCGCAATGCAAAGGATCTGGAAAAAATCCGCACGGGCATCGCGCTGATGGAACGCCTGCTGGAAACCCTGCCCGCAGCCACGGATCTTCAGGCTGCGGCGGAAGGCTTGCAGGCGCTGGTTGAAGACTGGCTGGAAGAATCGAACGCGCTGACCGAAAAGGAAGGCCCCGAAGCGCTTCCCGCCCTGTCGCGGGTATTGACGGCGGGCTCCCACATGTGGGACATGGTGAATCGCCTCGGCCCCAAATCGTTCCGTCAAATGCTTACGGAATTGACGATGGAACACGATGCACCATCACGGGAGCATCACCTCAGCGCCTTGAAGAAAATCGAACCGACGGAAACGGAATCGGAAAGTTTATTCTCCAAGGTGCGTGCCTATCGTGAACGCGAATTGTTAAAGGCCGAACTCGATTTGCTGTTGACTTCCACGCGCGACCTGAACGAATTTTCGGATCGACTCAACGCGCTGGCCGAAGGCCTGCTCATTTTCTGCATTGAATTACTTTGGAAAGGCCTTGCGAAACAATATGGAATACCCTGCCCTTGGGCCCTTTTTGCACTCGGAAAATTCGGCGGACAGGAAATGGGTTCGGGTTCTGATTTGGAAATCCTGCTGGTGTATGCCAACACGGGTGAAACAACAGGACCGGAAAAAGCGAGTTACGGGGAATTATATCAGCGTCTGTGCGAACAGTTGCTGCGCGCGCTCGAAACCCGTCCCGGTGAAACCTTGGCACTGGATTTCAGGTTGCGCCCACACGGAGACAGCGGCCCGCTCGCGGCCAGCTTCCCTGCATGGCGGGAATACTTTTCGGCAAAGGACAAGGCTCTCGACTATGAAAAACAAGCGCTGATCCGTTTGCGGCCCGTTTATGGCTCGGAAGATTTGACGCAAAAGATTCTCTCCGCCCGCGATGAGATCGTCTATGCCAATCCCCCGGTTTCCATTGCCCATACGTTGGAATTGCACGCCCAACAAACCGCATTGAAAACAAAACCGGGAACCTGGAACGCCAAATACTCCGAAGGCGGCATGGCGGAACTGGAATACTCGGTTCAATTCCTGCAGCTGGCCCATGGGAATTCCAAACCATCCTTGCGTCAGCATAACATCGCCCGTGCTCTGGAAACTCTTTTGGAATCGGGCATCCTGACTTTGTCGGAATTCGAGAATCTTTACACCTCCCGCCTTTTTCTGCGGCGACTCATCAATGCCTTGCGGCTCGTGCGTGGGCAGGCCGGCGACCTTCATTGTCCTTTTCCGGCGTCACCCGAATTTTCTTTTCTGGCCAAACGCATGGGATATGTTCAGAGACAAGGCATCACTGCCGAGTCCCAACTGGATCGCGATATCCAACAATCCCGCCGGGTTGTGGGAGGATTTTTCCGATCCCGTTTTCTGGGCGCAGAAAAGCCCGAATGGCTTTATGAATCCCTTTCCGAAACTCTGATGGATTCCGAAGCGAGTTTGGAAGAAGCTTCCCCCGCCCTGCTGCGTTTGGGCATGCGCGACCTGCAACGCTCGCGCCGTCTGTTTCTGGAATTGTTTGAAGGACTGGTTGAAAAACGACTGGCAGCAGCCTGCATCCTGATGTTCGAAGATCATTTTCGGCACAGCCCTGACCCGGAAGGGGTTTTGCGCAAGCTGAACCGCTATCTCGAAGGATTGACGTATCCTGATGTTTTCATCCGGCAGGCATTGCATCATCCTCCGTTGATGGAAATGCTGCTCCTCGTATTCGCGAACAGCGACATGTTGTCGGATCTCGCCATGCGCGAAAGCGCGGAATTCAAATCGCTGGTGGAACCGGAAAATCTCGAACAGCCCCGCACCCCGGAACTGTTTCACCATTTGGCCGTAACCGCTTCGGTGAATCCTGATTGGGGAGTGGATGCGGCTGCACGGCTGTGCCGTTTTCGAAACCGCGAATACCTGCGCATCGCCCTGCGCGATTTGCGCCTTGGCATTCCCCTGCGGGAAATTACCTATGAAATCTCCGGTTTGACGGATGCCTTGGTGAACGCAGCTTTCGATTGTGTCCTGGAAAATTTGAATCTGCGAGGTTCCAAAATTCCCATGAGTGTTCTTGCCCTGGGAAAACTCGGCGGGCTGGAACTCAACTACAGTTCGGACATCGATCTGGTCTTTGTGCTGGAAGACTCCGCATTTGAAACAGGTGGCCGCGAAGCTTGGGAACAGGCGGGGCGAGAATTGATCGGCTTTCTGACCGGGGACACTTCCGAAGGACGTCTCTTTCGCGTGGACATGAACCTTCGCCCATGGGGTGGACAAGGTCCGTTGGTGGCCACGTTCAGTCAATGCCGCAATTACTTCGCGCATGAAGCTGCGGGCTGGGAACTTCAGGCCTGGCTGAAGGCAAGATCTGTTTGCGGAAATTTGGAATTGGGAAAATCACTGGTTCAATTTGTCCAACAAATCGCGTGCGCAACAGAAAACGCGGAAAAGGTTGAAGAAAGCATGCGCAAGGTTCGCCTGCTGGGTCTGGATAAATTGCATCGTAACAGCCAGTTGGCTGGAGAAGTGAAGCTGGGCCCCGGTGGAATCCGCACGGTGGAGTTCTTCACGCAGGCCCTTCAAATACGTCATGCCGCACAGATTCCGGAATTACTTACCGGCAACACGCTGGAAGCATTGGGCCGTCTCAATCGCTACGGCCTGCTCCCTTACGGACAATTTCAACTGCTGACTGCGGCCTATGTTTTCCTGCGTCGCGTGGAACACCGCCTGCAACTACAGGCCCTGCAACAACGCCATGCCCTGCCCACCGACTCGGTGGAATTGCATCATCTTGCCCGGCAAATGGGATTTGAGGATCGCATCGGACAAACCGCCGTGGCAGGTTTTCTGGAACAATACCGGAAACACATGCTAAGCTTGCAGTCCGTCTCGGCGGAACTTTTCACTCACTGAACCTGCACGGAATTACTGTTTAACCATGAATCATCCCCAATTCGGGCGGAAAGAACCGCCCACTCCCAATTGGAACTCCCGACCGGCCAATGCCCATGCTTCCAAGCCTTCCCCACAAAGAGCCAAAGGCCAGTCCAATAATGAAGCGGTGCCTTCACGCGAAAAGCTTGGCACTTTACTGACGAGTTATGGAGTGCCACTTTCCGGCAAGATTCTGGACAAGCTGTGGATTTATCACCAAATGCTTCGCAAGAACAACGGAGATCAGGATCTCACACGGTTGATCGGTTTTGAAACCATTGTGCAAAGGCATTATGCGGATTGTCTGATCCTACACGGCAAGATGAAGGAAAAATGGCCATCCCCCATGGTGGACATTGGCACGGGCGCAGGTTTCCCCGGCCTGATGATCAAGCTGGTTTCACCCCAAACCGAAATCATCCTTTCCGAACCGCGTCCCCGCCGTGTGGAATTTTTGAACATGGCGATTCGTGAATTGGGAATGACAGGCATTTCCGTATTCGGACACAAGTTCACTTCGCGGTCCTTCACCACTCCGGTGCAAGGAGCCATCACCCGAGCCTTTGAATCCATTGCATTGACTTTGCCGCGTTTGGGAAGTTCGCTGGCTGTGGGTGGAAAAGCCATTTTCATGAAAGGCCCCGGTGTTGACGAAGAATTGAATGAAGCTTTGCCGCCGGATTACAAACTGATCCGCGACGATCGCTATCGTATCGCAGGCACGACTCTGGATCGCGCACTGATTATCCTTGAACGCACTGGAAAATTCCCATCGTGAAATCTTTCAACAAAAATCCGGTCATGCTGGAACTGCTGACCTCACAGGGATTGGGCACCCGCCGGGAATGCATGAATGCCCTGTTGCATGGCGAAGTGCAGACAGGCTACGCAGGGGTTGGCGGCATGGAATGGACTGTGGTGGAAGATCCGCATACAAATCCCGAACTGGAAGGATTGCATCTTCGCTGCGGATTATGGGAACTTCCCTATTTCAAGGATCTCTACATCGCATTGAATAAGCCGGTGAATGTGGAATGCAGTCGCGCACCCAGCTCCCATGCTTCGGTGTTGGATTTCTTTTCGGAACCTTTCCGCCGCCGCAACCTGCAACCCGTAGGCCGCCTCGATGCGGATGCCACCGGTTTACTCTTGCTCACCAACGACGGCGACTTCAATCATATCGTCACCTCGCCGCGCCGCAAGCTTCCAAAAACATATCGCATCGGCATTCGTCATGAGATGACTGCGGATCAAAAACTGGCGCTGGAAACCGGCGTTATTCTGAAGGATGAGATCAACAAACCCACGGCTCCGGCAAAAATCGAAATCGTTTCGGAACGTGAAGTGAATATCACCATCACTGAGGGTCGATATCATCAAGTGAAACGGATGTTGGGCGCAGTGGGAAATCGCGTGGACTCGATCCATCGCATTGCCATTGGGGAATTGAAACTTGGGGATTTGGAATCAGGTGGCTGGCGGCATTTGTCGGGAGAGGAAGTGGAGATGTTGAAGGCGGGAACTCCAAAAACCTCCTGAGACGTAACGATTCCGTTACAAAATCGACAACTTTAATGATGGATGTCCGATTATCTTAACAACACGATAAAAGGATTCGGACATGCCGCATTTTAAACAAGCAACAAAATTGTGCCTGATGCCATCGGCGCTTGCAATTTTATTTGCCTGTAATTCCTCCACTTATCTCATCAATAACAACCCAAACGTGCCCCATGCCCCGACAGAAGTGACGGCAGTTGCGGGCAATACCCAAGTGACGGTATCGTGGACCGCACCCGATTCTGATGGTGGCTCTCCCATCATCGTATACATAGTCAGGTCGGTGCAGGATACAAGCAAATACTGCGTCAGCACTTTCGGAACATCCTGTACTGTTAACGGTTTGACCAACGGCAACTCGTATACGTTCATCGTCACTGCTACTAACACGAATGGAACGGGTCCAGCCTCCTCACCCTCCACTCCCGTGAAACCCCTTGCAGGCCTTCCTAGTGCGCCATATTTTGTAGAAGGTAATGCAGGCAATACTCAAGTGACGGTAACTTGGATAGCTGCTGATTCGAATGGATCAAAGATTACTGGCTATACGGCAAAAGCTGTGCAAGACTCTGGAAAACATTGTGCAACAACAGGTTCCTTAACCTGTACCATAACAGGCCTAACCAATGACACTGCCTATACTTTCATTGTTACGGCCACCAATATAATTGGCACGGGTGCCCCGTCTTCACCTTCGAGACCCGTGACCCCTTCCGGAATTCCGGGTTTGAACTGGACGGTGAAATACACTGGATCTGCAAATTTTTCATCGGTAACATGGACGGGCAGTCTGCTTGTGGCTCTAGGGAGTGGGTTAGATGTCTACGGAGATGCGTATAGCACTATTCTAACATCGCCGGATGGTTCGACATGGACAGTTCGGGATTCCAGTAAAACAATTCATTTATCATCTGTGACATGGACAGGCAGCCGGGTCGTTGCTGTAGGCAATAACGCCATCCTAACTTCACCGAATGGCATCGCTTGGACTGCACGAGATACAACGACGAAAAACTTCCAATCCGTGGTATGGACTGGGAGCCAGCTCATTGCGTATGGTTTTTCGGATATTGCAACCTCGTCAGATGGAATCACATGGACAATGGGAAATTATCCTCCCATCACGTGGCTTTACTCCGTTGTTTGGACAGGCAGCCAATTTGTCGCCGTAGGTTTAAATGGGGGCATAGTGACATCTCCTAATGGAATCACATGGACATCACGAAATTCTGGAACAGCGAATACTCTTTATTCAGTGGCGTGGACGGGCAGCCAACTTGTTGCCGTTGGCGACAAGGGTGCCATCCGAACTTCATCGGATGGAATCGCCTGGACACCGCGTATTTCCGGAACGACTGATTACCTTCGCTCGGTCATATGGAATGGCTCCCTGCTCCTCATACCAAAATATGACAGCCTCTTGACGTCGACGGATGGGGCCACCTGGACGCACCGGCCTTCTGGGACGGGCACGCAACCCCAATCTGTGATCTGGATGGGTAACAAACTTATCGGTGTGAGTGGAACAAGCTTTCTCACTTCTCCGTAAAAACTCCCGAACAAAAAAAGAGACGCCTTTCAGCAACCCTCTTTAGAATAGCGCGGGGAATTAATGTGAAGTCCAGACGGCTTCGGACTCCCCCACGACCGCCAACCGATTACCTTTCTTTCATGCGGATAAAAGGCATGTTCAAGCGCGAGGATATAAGATCTCTGGACGTAAAAGTCATCCTCATCTGTCTTCTTGTCCCCTTTTGCCTGACCATGACCCGGTATCTGCCCGGCATGATACCTCCCATCCATTTTTCGGATAATGCGCAGATTTCCAGACTCGCCAACTGGGTGATGATTTTATCCGCCTTCTATTTCATTGTTCCCGTCCTTGTCATTAAAATCCTCCTCAAGGAAGATCTCCGCAATTACGGCTTGCTATGGAAAGGGGCATTCAAGAGTTACTGGCTTTACCTTGCCATGCTCGGAATCATGATCCCCTTGGTTGCCTATTTTTCAACCACCCCATCCTTTCAAGCTCGATATCCCTTTTATGGACTGACTCCCGGAGAAAAGTTGTTTCCGTATTTCTGGATATGGGAAGGGCTTTATCTTCTTCAATTCTTCGCCCTGGAGTTTTTCTTCCGGGGATTCATGGTGCACGGCCTGAAGCACCGCTTCGGAATTTATTCGGTGCTGGTGATGACCATTCCCTATTGCATGATTCACTTTGGAAAACCCCTGCCCGAAACCCTGGCGGCCATCATTGCGGGATTGGCTCTGGGCGCGCTGAGTTTGAAGAGCCGCTCCATCTTGCTGGGTATTTGCATTCACTACAGCGTGGGATTGATGATGGATTTGGCCGCCCTTTACCAGAAAGGATACCCGTTGTTCTAGGACTTTATCAAACCATCCCATTGCATTTTTGACAAAACATTATCCACCCCAATTCCGCAACCATTTCTAAAACTTTGTTCATACCGCGAGAGTGAAACAACTTCCTCGTGCATCAAGGACAAAGCATGAAAAAAATTGAAGCCATCATCCGGCCCCACATGCTGGACGCCGTCCGCAAGGCCCTCGGCGATCGCATCTCCGGAATGTCCATCACCGAGATCAAGGGGTTCGGCAGGCAGCGCGGCCACAGCGAGGTTTACCGCGGCAATGAGTACCGGATCGATTTCGTTCCCAAAATACGGATGGACATCATCTGCAAGGACGGGGATGTCGATGCGCTGATTCAAATCCTGATGGATAGCGCCCGCACGGGAAAGGTGGGCGACGGAAAGATCTTCGTTTATGACGTGGCTCAAGCCGTGCGTGTCCGCACGGGCGAACGCGGCGCGGACGTCATCTGATGAACACCCCCGTTTTGAACAGCGGAGACACGGCATGGATGCTGATCTCCACCGCCCTGGTGATTTTCATGATCCCGGGACTGGCCATGTTTTACGGCGGACTGACCCGTTCCAAAAACATCCTCGGCACCATGATGCATTCCTTCATCGCCATGGGAGTGATTCTCCTGCAATGGGTGGCGTTCGGGTATTCACTGGCGTTTACCGATGGCGGATCCTGGGTGGGGGGATTCGACGCCATTTTCCTGAGGGGCATTGGCCCCGATTCCCTGCATGGCAGCATTCCCACCTTCGTATTCATCGCCTTTCAGGGAGCCTTTGCCTGCATCACTCCCGCGCTGATTTCCGGCGCCATCGCCGAACGCGTTCGCTTCCGCTCCTATGTGCTGTTCATCCTGCTGTGGAGCACCTTCGTTTACGATCCCGTCTGTCACTGGGTGTGGCAGAATCACGGCTTCCTTTTCAAACAGGGCGTCATCGATTTCGCCGGTGGAATCGTCGTGCATTTGACTTCGGGCATTTCCGCCCTGATCGCCTGTCTCCTGTTGGGACGCCGCGCCGATCTCGACAAGGGCATCATTCCCCACAACGTCGTGTTCGTGGTGCTGGGCACCGGCATTCTATGGTTCGGCTGGTTCGGGTTCAATGCCGGTTCGGCGCTCGCTTCGAACGGTCTGGCCTCGCTCGCGCTGCTCAACACGTTTGTGGGTCCGGCAGCGGGTTTGTGCACGTGGATCACTCTGGAAAAACTCATCCTCAAAAAGCCCAGCACCTTGGGCGCCGCCACCGGGGCGATTGCGGGACTCGCCACGGTGACTCCGGCCGCGGGATCCGTGATGCCCGTGGAAGCGATGTTGCTCGCAGCGCTGACCACCGTCGTCTGCTATTTTTTCGTATCGCATAAAAGCCGCTTGAACGTAGATGATTCATTGGATGCTTTCGGAGTGCATGGAATTGCGGGCATATTGGGACCTATCGGATGCGGTTTGTTCGCCTCCTATGGATACAACTCCATTTTTCATCATCAATCGATGTCGGCATTGAATGGCACCTCGCAACTTTTACTGCAAATCAAAGCCGTGGCCGTGGTCGCCGTATACTCGGCTGTGGTGACCGCGATTCTGGTCCTTGCATTGCGGAAGTTCACCGGGTTCCGGGTGAGCCGGGAGCAGGAGGAACAGGGACTGGATCTCAGCCTGCACGGAGAACGGGCTTATAATTAAAGACCTGTCTGCGACAATGCGGACGTCAATGGCTGAACAGGTTCAAACCTTCGCCGTCGGAAACCTAGCGAGCGTTTCCTTCGCCTTTTCGATTTCCTCCTGCGGCAAGTCGTAATTTTTCAACTCCCCGTTGAAATATTTTGCGTATCCCGCCAAATCCATGAAACCGTGTCCGCTCAGGTTGAACAGAATCACTTTTTCCTTTCCCTCTTCCTTCGCCTTTTTGGCTTCGCGAATTGTGGCCGCGATGGCATGGCTGGTTTCGGGCGCGACAACATAACCCTCCGTTCGCGCCCATGTGACAGCCGCATCAAAACATTCCAGCTGGGGAATGGCGCATGGTGTGGCAAGTCCCTCCACCACGGAATGACTCACAAGGGGCGACATGCCGTGATAGCGCAAGCCGCCGGCATGAATGGGTTCTGGAATGAAGGTGCTGCCAAGCGTATGCATCGCCATGAGTGGCGTCATGCCGCCTGTATCGCCGTGATCATAGTGAAAAACACCGCGTGTCAGGCTGGGACAGGATGCCGGTTCGACAGGAATAATGTCGATTTGTGCTCCTTCCATTTTTTCCTTCATGAACGGAAATGCCAGTCCGGCGAAATTACTGCCGCCCCCGGCGCATCCAATCACCACATGGGGATTTTTGATTCCGATTTTGGCAAGTTGCTTTTTCGCCTCCAGTCCGATGATGGTCTGGTGCAGAAGCACATGGTTGAGCACACTGCCAAGTGAATACTTGGTATTGCCGCTCGAATCGCTGACCGCTGCCTCCACCGCTTCGGAAATTGCCATGCCCAAACTTCCCGGGGTATCGGGATATTGCTCCAGAAATCTGCGCCCGACCTCCGTAGCATTGCTGGGGCTGGGTACGCATTCGCCTCCCCAAAGCTCCATCAATACCTTGCGGAAGGGTTTTTGATCAAAGGAAATGCGCACCATGAACACTTTGCACCGGAGTCCAAAAAGCGCGCAGGCCATGCTGAGTGCGCTGCCCCATTGGCCGGCTCCGGTCTCGGTAGTCAGCATTTTAGTACCGGCAATCTTATTGTAGTAGGCCTGCGCAACCGCAGTGTTTGCCTTGTGGCTGCCCGGAGGCGATACGCTTTCATCTTTGTAAAAGATTTTGGCGGGTGTTCCGAGGAATTTTTCAAGGGCTTCTGCGCGACGAAGCGGGGACGGACGCCAGCGAAGCAAGGCGCCAAGCACGGGATCGGGAATATCTATCCAGCGCTGGTTGCTCATTTCCTGTTCAATCAAACTCATGGGGAAAATCGGTGTCATCATCTCGGGCCGGACGGGCAGGCCATCGGGTCCGAGATAAGGCAGGGGTGCCCGCGCAAAATCGGGAACGATGTTATACCACTGCCGGGGAATCTCGTGATTTTCGAGGATGACTTTGGTTGTCATGGGGTTTCCTGTGGGTGGAATTTGAAATTTCTCTGATGCCTGCTAAACTATTGCCTCAAAGCCGTTCTTCGGGACAATTCTTTGCGTCAGAATGACATGATACAGGCGGAAAGGCGGTCAAATAAGTTCTAAATAAATGGCGGCGGAAAACCCGCCGATTGCCAGAGGTTAGGAGAAACGGAATCATGGCGACACCCAAATTCATAGGCATTCTGGCATTCCTGCTGGCCGCGCCCTGTTTCGCGCAACCGTTGCTGATTCCTTCCGATGTGCAAACATCGACCTTCACCACGACACAGCACCCTTATGCAACCACGATCAATTCCTTTTTGCAAAACCAAGCTTCTTACACGGGCAGCTTTACACCGACCGGTCTTTCCCGAGCCGACTACCTTCCTCTCATCAACAGCATTACACGCGCATTGCAGAAAATGCAGAATGCCCAGGGAAGGATTATCGATCCGGTACTCAACCGCGAAGACAAGTTCTCGTCACCGGCTTATGCCCACTGCGTTTCAGTCCTGTTCAAAAGCGGATACGCACCACTGGCCGACACCGCGCTTTTGAACTCCGGCATCCGTGCCATGACGGTTTCCATCTCAGAAATGACCGGCAACACGGTTCCCGATTCGCACGGGGATTTTTTCACTATCCTCCTCATGCAGGCCTTCAATAATTTCAAAGGCATCGTCCCCACAGCGACGCAGAGCACGTGGCGAACCAACCTCGGCAGCATCGCCCCCGGCACCGTGTACCACAACTCGGCACCCAACTGGATCGGCTTCAATATCGCGGGCGAATTCCTGCGTTTCAAAGAAGGCATTACCACCCTCGACTGGACACAAACACGCATGACGTTCCAGGTCACTCGCATGGGCACCGATGGTCTTTATCAGGATACCAACACCATCGAGACGACCAACAATGGAAACATCAACGGTTTCTCCTTCGCCTACGATCAAGTGGCGCGGATGGTGTTGGGAGTAATCGCCCGTGGCGGCTACACCGGCACTTACACGGCGGAACTGAACCGTGCGCTGTGGAAAGGGGCCATGTCGGGATTGCTGTATCAATCGCCCGCTGGCGAAGTTCCCACGGGCATGCGCAGTTCCCACCATTTGTGGAACGAGGGATACGCCGCCGCCAACTATGAAATGTGGGCGATACAGTATAAGATGCTGGGTCGTCCCGACATCGCAGGAGCCTTCAAAAGGGCAGCCATGCTTTCACTGCAGGCAAACAAGCTCTGGTTGCAACCCGATGGCAATGGCTACGTCACGAAGGCGCGTTATGCCGCCGCTTCCAAATGGGGCTACATGGCCTATTCGGGTTTCGCTGATTATAACGGACTCGCCGCATCCGTGCTCGGGTCAGCGTGGGATATGGCCGACACGACCATCACGGAAAGGCCCGCTCCCGCCGACATCGGCGGCTATGTGCTTTCCATTCTGCCCGGCTTCAAGAAAATTTTCGCCAGCGCGGGAGGAACCTATGCCGAATTCGAAACTCATGGAGACCAGTCGCACACCGCCACGGGTCTGATCCGGGTGCATCTGAATACTTCCCTTCCGCAATTGGGACCTTCCGATGGAGCCATTGCCGGGCATATCGCAAGCGCACAGTATTGGCCGCTCTACCCCACCGCCGATCCGTCGGGATTGCCTACCACCGGCATCGGACCCGGCTGGATCGTCAATGGGAGCTGGAAAACATTGGGCGCGCTGCAGCAGATTCCGACGCTCACCGTTCTGGAACAGACACCTGCGCGAGCGTCTTTTCGAGTTGCGTATTCGATAGACTCGGGATCGACGTTGAATGAAACCGTGGTGGTGGAGCCGGGAGGCGTGACGGTGACCGACTCCATTTCCGGTGGTGGCATTAATGGCCTGCGGATTTATTATCCCATGTTGCTCACCGACGGCGAGCAAACGAGCACCGTGCAAGTGGACGGCGGCAAGGTGACACTCGGATTGCGTGGGAAGGGCGTTCAGTTTTCGATGGCACGCCCGAACGTTTCCCTGATCCGGACCAATGTTCAGCGCAATCATCGCAACGGACGTTGCGAACTCATCTACGCAGACGTGCCTGCCCGCGTGGCGCAGTATCAAGTCACCGCATGGCCGGTGTACGTACCAGTTTCCATCCGCAGACCGTCCGGCTTCCGACCATCCACAGGCCCGGTCATTGGTTACGACGGAGCATTCCTGATGGTGGAAGAATCCGGCAAACATCGTGAAGAGATCCGCACACTTTCGGGTCGCGTCCTGTGGACGCATTCGGGAAGCGGACAAGCCCGTTATGATTTACGGGGCATTGGACGGAATCAGGGTGTGCTTTTGCTCACCGTGAGCGGCGAGAATGGCCGAACCTTCCGCAAGCTGATGCCATAATTTCGACCTTTACCACTCTAATTCAATGGCAATTCTATTCTGATTTTTGTTCCCTCCCCCAAACGACTTTCAAGCAAAATATTGCCGCCGTGCATCTCCACGATTCTCTTGCACAGGGATAATCCCAGACCGTAACCTGGTGCACGGGAACGGGAACGGTCCGCACGGTAAAAAGGCTCGAAAACGAATTGTAGATCCGCGTCCGGTATGCCCTGCCCAAAATCCCGCACTTCCAACACCGCAGTACCCTCCCCGTTCCGCAATGAGATCTCCATGGGACGGGAAGCATTCTGTCCGTACTTCACCCCATTCTCAATAATGTTTTGTAGAACCAGGCGCATGCGTTCCGCATCCAATAACATAGGAGGCAGTTGTTCCGCATGCCAGGAAATTTGGATCCCCTGTTCCATATAGAGGTCCACTTTTTCCTGGACGATTTTCCCCAAATCAGTGGAATCGAGCCTGAGTCCTCCAACAACACTTTTCAGGCGTTCGGTTTCAAGAATTTCCGTCACCATTCTTTCCAGCGAATCCAATTGCCGACGCAAACTGTCAACCGCCTTGCCCGGAACCGCCATCTCAAGCGCCACCCGCATTCGTGTCAACGGGGATCTTAATTCATGGCTTACATCCAGCAGCAGCCGATCACGTGATTTTATTTGTTCCCGAAGACTGCGCGTCATCCCATTAAAGGATCTGGCTAGCCTCGCAAACTCATCACGTCCTTTTTCGGGAATCTGCACTTCAAGATCGCCGGATTCCAAGGCTTGTACACCAGCTTCCAGCCCCAAGAGGGGGTACAGCATTCGGCGCAGCGTAATCCAGGTCATGAGCCACACCAAACCTATGACAAATAACAGTGTTTTCGAATCCGTTGTCACCCCTTCCCATGCAGTTCGTTTACGGGATCCGAGGTAATAGGTGTATCCATTTTTGGGAAAGATCCCCCATATTCGGCCCGCGTGCAAATCCAACTGAATGGGTTCTCCCTGCAATGTGTCGTAAGATGGATACGATTGATTCCGGATGTATTCAGAAAAATTTTTTGAATGCCAGTTCAAGGTGGGGCCCGTGATGCCTATGGCAACGCCTATCTGGGATGAAATTTGTGACGCTAGCGCCGTATCCGGTGGGTACCCAATCTTGTCCGCAACCAGCCTCCAGTAATAAATAAGACTTGGATGGGACTTTACCCGATCATTCACATTCCAGTCGGAACGATAAAACCCTCCAAAAGCCAGGTAGGTCAGGATTACCGAACCCAGCATTACAACAAAAAGTTTGAAGAAAATGGAATGATGACGCGGAAGCTCGTTTGTCCGCTCAACTTTACCGTTACCCGGCATCCGTCTTTATTCCTACGAAAAGGTATCCGTGTCCGCGCAAGGTTTTGAGGTATTTCGAGCTTTGAGGATCATCCCCCAACTTCTGGCGCAAGCGGCTGATCAGCACATCCAAAGATCGACTGCTGGACTCCCAATCACCATCGCTGAGAAGATCGGCCAACATATCGCGACTTAACGTAACTCCATGGTGACGGACAAAAATGACCAGGGCGTCAAACTCAAGTGTTGTCAAATACAGCTTCTCCCCGTTCCGCGTGGCCGTGTGATGCAGCGTATCCAGTTCCAAATCACCATGACGCAGAATATTTCCGTCCGAAACCAGTTTTATCCTGCGAAGCATCGCCTGAATCCTGGCGGCAAGCTCCCTGGGTTCGAAGGGCTTTGGAAGGTAATCATCTGCACCCAGTTCAAGGCCAACAATCCGGTCGGCCAATTCTCCCCTCGCCGTCAGCATGATCACCGGTATGTCGGAAATTTTGCGGATCTCCTGACAAATCACGAACCCGTCCGCCCTAGGCAGCATCACGTCCAAAAGAACACAGTGAGGCTGGGATTGACGAAGAAGCTTCAGGCCCTCTTCCCCATTGTCCGCCACTGAAAGCTGTATATCGAATCTCGCGAGATATTCCGTTAACAGTTCGGCAAGCTCATTATCATCATCTATTAGCAGGACATTTGTTTTCATAATTCCCCGTTTAGCAGATAAGATATCTCCAAACTCCATTGGCCGCAGGTCACGAAACGAATAGATGCTGACCGCGTCCAGATTTACAGGCCAAAAAGCTGGTTACCATGAACCGTGTTCCACGGGAAAGCCCTAGCACCCACATAGTAAATCAGTTACATTTTGTAATGTTTATTAACAAAATTATATCGATGCCCATGCCCACAAACAAGTAGTATTTCGTCCATGACATCCTCGCAAGAACCCTCCGACAAAAAAAGGCCGACTTCCGAAATCAAAACAAGAAAGGATTTGATTTCTGTTTTCATCATTATGGCATGGATCATTCTTTTTCTTGCGGTCTTTGGTTGGATGGTTAAAGCCGTCGTTTCAAATTAAAACTTTACGTCCTTCAACATGAAATCATTTCAATACATGTTGAAGGCGTGGAATGATTTTAACCCTTTTTACTTCACGCCAGCATGGATGGCTTCGGCGGAGTTGCCGTCACCGAGGAGCTTCATGCGGACCACGTACATGCCCGAGGATACCGCATGGCCGTCATGACCGCTGCCGTTCCATGATACCACACGGCTCTTCGCAAGGGAAATCT
>CANKII010000012.1 GCA_947482115.1 Fibrobacterota bacterium | reverse complement strand
TTTTGGTGGCTTTGTTGGGTTGTGCTTTCCAACACCCATACCGCGCGACAACCCCTACTATGAGCGACCCTGGCGCAACAAGCGCATTAAGTTATCTACTTCGTCACGATTCGTATAATGTATTTCCACCACGCCCTTGCGGGAACCGCCGCGCAAGGAAACCTTCAGGCCCACCAAGGAGCGCAACTCCTCAAGGAAAGCCCTGGTATTCGCATCCAAAGGTTTAGGGATGTGAGGAATGGTTCGTTTCTCAGCCTGACGCACATTTAACGCCGCATCGAGGATGCTGCGGGCCCGTTTGATTTGCTCTTCACCCTGATACTGTAAAAGCGCGCGGCCGTGGCCTGCGGTGAGCTTGCCTTCGCGCAACCATTGCAGTACCATCTCGTCCAGTTTGAGCAGGCGAAGGGTATTCGTGACAGCGGCCCGGCTCTTCCCCATCCGCTCCGAAATTTCCTCATGCGTCATTCCACAGGCGTTGACAAGCTGCTCATAAGCCCGGGCTTCTTCAACCGGGTTTAACTGCACGCGCTGAACGTTTTCAATCAGCGCCAGCTCCATCATGTCGCGATCGGAAATTTGATCGCGAATCATGGCAGGGATATGGGTTTTTTCCAATCTTTGGAATGCGCGAAAGCGGCGCTCCCCCGCTACAATTTGATATCCACTTTCGTGTTTTCGCAACAGAATGGGCTGAAGCAAACCTTTTTGTGCAATGGAATCCGAAAGGTCTTTTAAGTCTTCATCTGCAAATTCATGGCGTGGCTGAAAAGGATTGGGATGGATTAAGTCCAGTTCGACTTCATGCACCAAGGTCCCAGTTTGCGAATTTACCACCTCGTTTCCAAGGTTGGCGAAAATGGCCTCCAGACCTTTTCCCAAAGCCCGCCTAGTCATTGTCTACGACTTCCTTGGCCAATTCCATATATCGAACGGCGCCGGCTGAAACCACATCGTACAGAATAATGGGTTTTCCAAAGGAGGGCGCTTCGCTCAATTTCACACTGCGGGGAATAACTGTTTTAAAAACCTTCTCCGAAAATGTGGTTTTCACATCTTCCACCACTTGTTTGGAAAGATTTAACCGGCTGTCATACATGGTCAAAAGCGCGCCTTCTATGGCCAACTTTGGGTTCGTGCTTTGTTGAACCAAACGAATGGTATTTAGAAGTTCGGCCAGCCCCTGCAAGGCATAATACTCGCATTGAATCGGTATCAAAACCGAGTCCGCTGCAGTCAATACATTCAAGGTCAAAATGTTCAAGCTCGGGGGAGAATCAATCAGGATAAAATCGTAGTCTTCCTTGATTTTCTCCAAAAGACGGGCAAGTTTGCGATCTCGTTTTTCTTCCTGAAGCAACTGGACTTCCAACCCGGCCAGTGAGCGTGAACAGGGAAAAATGTCCAAATAAGCCATGCTTGTTTTTTGAATAAATCTTTGGACTCGCTCTTTGCTGATTTCCCCATCTGGAAGCAGCATCGCGTCGTAAATATCTTCTTCAAAAGGAACATCAAATCCCAAGCCTTGGGTCGAATTCGCCTGGGGATCCATGTCGACCAGAAGAACTCTTTTTTCCATCGCCGCCAAAGCAGCCGATAGATTCACACATGTTGTCGTTTTGCCAACGCCGCCCTTTTGATTGCAGGCGGCTATGACCCGATTCATGCTTCGCCCGCCTTGGTCGCCACGATCACGTAATATTTTCGCGGAATTCCCGGAAGAACGTAATCATGGCTTTCGACTTTCTCATAGCCCTCAGGAACCTCTGAATGCGGCTGGGTTTTGAAGGTGATAAAATGACCTTGGGGCTTCAACATCTTGTAAGCCAGCCGCGCATCGCGGTAAAACTCTCCAAAAGCCCGGCAACAAACCACATCCATATGAGATAAATAGACTTTTTCCACTCTTTCTGTAAGCACGTGGAAGTTTGGAATTCGGATTTCACGAATGATTTCCTGCATCAAAGTGCATTTCTTTTGAATGGGCTCAATGGCAAAAAAATCAATATCTGGCCTGGCAATCGCCAAGGGTAGGGAAGGCAATCCGACCCCAGCCCCCATGTCTGCAAGCTTGTTTACATCGTTAAAGAAAGGGATGATTTGAAGCGAATCCAGTATATGTCGTTCCCAAATGGCTGCATCATCCTGTTTGCTGACCAAGTTCAAATTCTTGTTCCAGCGACGATAAATGGTTTCCAGAGCATGCAGCTTTTTCTGGATTTTATCGTCTAATTTCTGTGGATCTAAAAGCAAGCCATTCATAAGGCTGGTAAATTTACCACAAAGGTTTTTGGTTTCAAGAACTATCGACATGTTTCACGTGAAACCTTATTTTATGAATTTTTGGAATGTTTCACGTGAAACATTTTATGGAATAACCACAATTTAATGATTAAAAAACGATATAATTGATTATATTTTTACCATTCTACGAAATTGAGCGATTATAGGCAATCTACCAATAGGGTTTCTATTCTTCGGCTCGTGAGCCTTCAAACCCGTTTGCTTCTCGCTTTTACCGTGCTTCTTTTTGCGGTGGCTGGATTGATGTCCTATTTCCATGTCCGCACCGCACAGCGCCTTCTCACCGAAATAGGCGACGATTTACAGGATATCGGCAATACGGTTCACCTATCAACCCAAAAATTATCCGCAGACAAGGGACCAGATCGGGAAAAACTGGAGAGCTTTGTGAAGGAAGCTCTCGCGCAAAAAAACGTGCGCGAAGTCCATGTCATCAGCAGTCATCAGGAAATCGTGGCCAGCAGCAATCCAAGTAAATTGGGACGAAAGGTAAAATTAACAGGGAAAGAAATCGTCATTCGCGAGGAACTGGGCACACCCGACACGGCCGGACGCAATCTGCACTATGACATCCGCGTGCCGATTTTGCGCGACCAGCAGGTGATTGGCGTGGTGCAAACTTCCGTCCTCCTTCCCGACTTCCGGGGTCTTGTGAGAGAAGCCTTGATCAAAAATCTCGTGATCGCGCTGATGGCCCTGCTGCTGGCATTCGCCGCATCATCTTATCTCTTGCACCGCCTGAACAAACCCTTGCGCACACTCAGCGTCGCTGCAACGAAAGTGGCCGGGGGAGATCTCGCCCTTCGTCTTCCCGAGTTACCGCGGAACGATGAAATGGCCAAATTGAATATTGCTTTCAACGCGATGGTGGAGCGTCTGGCGGAACGGCGCAGCATGCAGGACAGGTTGCGGCAGCTCGAACGCCAATCGCTTGTTTCTGAAATGGCCGCAAGTCTCGCGCACGAAATTCGCAATCCTTTGAACCTGATCAATCTTACTGCAGGACATCTCGAGGAATCCTTTACCCCCGCAGATCCTGAAAAGCAGCCCCACTTTGAAGAGCTGATGAAGTCGCTGCAAGGTGAAGTCCGTCATTTGAATCAAGTGGTCCATCACTTTCTTTCGGCAAGCCGGCCTGGAAGATTGCATCAGGAAATGTTTGCCTTGCGGGAGTTGGTCGAAGAAGCCCGCGTGCTTTTACGGCCCCAATTTTCCCTCAAGAACGCCGAGCTCCGAAATGAAGTGGGGGAGGCCTTGCAACTGCGCGCTGACAAGGAACAAATGCGGCTCCTCCTGTTAAATCTTCTGTTGAACGCGGTAGAGGCGGTTCCGGAAAAGGGATGGATAGCGGTTGAAGCCCGCTCCGACACGGACAAAAGCGGCAAGGGATGGGTGAATCTTTACGTGCGGGACAATGGGACCGGAATTCATCCCGATGATGTTGAGCGCGTGTTCGACGCGTATTTTACCCGCAAAGATACGGGGGTTGGCTTGGGATTGGCATTGGTAAAGCGCATTGCCGAAGAACACGGGGGAAGCGTGCTGGCTTCCAACGGGCCGGACGGTGGCGCCTGTTTTGAAATCCGGATTCCGGGAGAAGTTTGATGGCGAGAGTTTTAATCGCGGATGATGACTCCGCCCAACGGCATATCATGGCCAGTATTCTCAAAGGTGAAGGCCATGACGTACTTGAAGCGAGTTCGGCGGAAGAGGCACTGGAACGTTTGCAGCAAAGGGCATGTGAAGTCGTCCTGACCGACATGCGCATGCCGGGACAGGGTGGGTTGCATCTGGTGGAATCCGCCATGAAATTATCGCCCGCTCCGGAGGTCGTCGTTGTGACCGCTTTCGGCAGCGTCGACACCGCGGTAAAAGCCATGCGACTTGGAGCCTATGATTACCTGAACAAACCGTTGGACAGGGATGAACTCGTCCTGCTCGTGCAACGCGCGTCGGAAAAATTCGGCCTGCGTCGAGACACCCAAAGATGGCAACAGGCTTCGCGAGTCAACATTGGTCAGGGACTCGTGGCGGAATCCGCCATCATGAAAACCATTTTGGAAACCATCTGCCTTGTGTCCCAAAGTGATTCCACCGTGCTCATTCAAGGAGAGAGTGGAACCGGGAAGGAACGCGTCGCCAAACTCATTCACTCCGGAAGCACGCGAAAAGGCAAACCGATGATGAGCATTAATTGTTCCGCCTTTCCGGAAACTTTGCTGGAAGCGGAATTGTACGGATACGAAAAAGGAGCGTTCACGGGAGCCACATCCCGAAAAATTGGACTGCTGGAAACCGCCGAAGGCAGCACGCTTTTTCTCGACGAAGTGGGGGATATGCCCTTAAGCCTGCAGGCCAAATTGCTTCGAGTCCTGCAGGAAAGAGAAATCCGACGTGTGGGAGGCACCGCTTCGATTCCAGTAGATCTCCGTATTTTGGCGGCGACGAATCGAAACCTGCCGGAAGCCATACGTCAGGGTTCCTTTCGGGAAGATCTCTTTTACCGGCTCAATGTCATCCCCATTTTCATTCCTCCGCTCCGTGAACGCAAAGAGGATATCCCTCCTTTGGTGTCCCAATTACTTGCACATCCGTCGCGGCGCAAAAGTATTGCTCCGGAAGCCCTTGTGGTTTTACTTCGATACGATTGGCCGGGAAACGTGAGAGAACTGGAAGCCGTGCTTGAACGAATCAGCGTCCTCACGCGAAATTCGGAAATTCAAATTGAGGATTTACCGGTCGAGTTAAGGCAAGGAAAACCCAAATCCACAGCCACACAATCCATCGGTTCCGGATTCGATTTACCTGATGAGGGCATCATCTTTGAAGATGTCGAAAGAGATTTGATGATCCAGGCATTGGAACGCAGCCAGGGAATCATGGTGGACGCCGCAAAGTTATTGGGAATGACCTATAGAACTTTTCAGTACCGCGCCGTAAAATTTGGTCTCAAAGGACAATAGCCCATTCGGAGTATTTGAATAACCCAAATGGGTTGTCCCCCCTGTTAAATTTCGTCGAATAAGGCTTTTTGAATAGAATTTGGCTTTTTATTCTGGCACAAGCCTTGCCACATGTCTCCTATAAAAACCTTTCACGTTGAAAATAAAGTTTGGAGATCCCCATGAAAATTTACGCTTGCGTTCTCAGCGCACTACTCATAGGTGGAATTTTTGCTGTGGATGTTTCTGCAAAAAGCGCAAAAAAATCCGTTTCCATGTCCATCAATAAACCCTCTAAATCGATGACTGCAGCAGGCACCGTCCTATCTGTCGATATGGTTGGAAATACCATTACAGTTGAGGGAAAGGGCAAAAAAAAGCCCCAATGGATTTTCTCGGTACCTGTCAATGCGAGGATTCTCATTCAATCCGGAAAAAAATCCCTTACGCTTGCCGATATCTCAGCGGGGGCCAAGGTTTCGGTGAAATACTACAAAGACGGCGACACCTTGAACGCTTCTTTGATCCGGGTTTGGCCGACCAAGAAATGAACACGATGACTTATTCGGGTTATTCGAACAACCCAAATGGGTTATCAGGACTTTCACATTCAAAAAAACTTTTGTTTTTCAAAAAAATTAAGGGTTTGGGTTTGGCATAAAGCTTGCCTGTACTGTCATTCGAACCTTCCATGTCGGAAGGAAGAATTAGGAGATGAAAACCATGAAAACATACGCTTTCGTTTTGACCGCTCTGCTTGCTGGTGCCGCTATTGCCGCTGATGCGCCCATGGCCGCTGATGCCGCCACAACCGCACCCGTGAAGAAGCACCACAAGCACAAGAAAATGATGGCCGATTCCACCGCGATGGCTGCTCCGGCTGCCGCTCCGGCCGATACCGCCGCTGCTCCGAAAAAGCACCACAAGAAGCACAAGAAGGCCATGGCCGATTCGGCCGCTGCCAAGTAATTCGAGGGGATTATGAGGGAAAGGCCGTTCCGAAAGGGACGGCCTTTTTTATTCCTTGTCCATCGACAACACAGCCAGGAAGGCCTCTTGGGGGATTTCAACATGCCCCACAGCCTTCATGCGCTTCTTGCCTTCTTTTTGTTTTTCCAGCAACTTGCGTTTACGGGTGATATCACCGCCATAGCATTTGGCTGTCACATTCTTTCGCAAAGCTTTCACCGTGGTGCGGGCAATGATGCGGCCACCGATGGCAGCCTGAATCGCCACCTCGAACATTTGTTGTGGGATCAAATCCTTGAGTTTGGAACACAGCGCACTGCCCCAGTTATAAGCCTTGTCGCGATGGATAATCACGGAAAAAGCATCCACGGGATCGCCATTCAGGAGAACGTCCAATTTGACCAGAGCACCTTTGCGGTAGCCAATGGGTTCATAGTCGAATGATGCGTAGCCTTTGCTGACAGACTTCAACTTGTCGAAGAAATCGAACATGATTTCACCCAAGGGAAACTCATAGGTGAGGTCGACCTTATCAGGTGTGAGATATTCCATGTGGAGATACAAGCCGCGTTTTTCCTCGGCAAGTTTCATGACGCTACCCACATAATCCTTGGGCACAATGATCTGGGATTTGACGTAGGGCTCTTCAAGGCTTTCGGTTTTCCCGGGATCCGGCAACTTGCTGGGATTCTCGATGGAGATTTCCTCGCCGTTGGTGAGCTGCACATGATACTCCACGTTGGGAACGGTGGAGATGACATTCATGTTGAATTCTCGATCCAGTCTTTCGCGAACCACTTCCATATGCAGCAGGCCCAGAAAACCCACGCGATAACCGAAACCCAAGGCCTGCGATGTTTCAGGCTGCCAGGACAGGGCGGGATCATTCAAGGCCAGCTTCTCCAGCGCATCGCGAAGATCTTCAAAGTCATCCGCTTCCACCGGATAAATGCCGGCGAAAACCATGGGTTGAATTTCCTTGTAACCCTGAAGTGGTTCCAAGGCGGGACGGCGCCGATCAATAATGGTGTCACCGATTTTGGTGTCTTTCACATTCTTGATGTTGGCAACCACGTAGCCCACTTCTCCCGCAGCCAGCGATTCAGTAGGCATGCGGTTCATGGTCAATGTTCCGATTTCAGTGATTTCGAACTCTTTGCCCGTCGCCCAAAGTTTGATGGGAGCCTTTTGCTCCAGAATACCGTCAAAGACGCGCACAAAAGCAATGGCACCGCGATAAGAATCGAATTTGGAATCAAAAATCAAGGCGCGCGGCGGCGCTTCGCGATCGGCTTTAGGAGCGGGGATATCCTCGACAACCCGATCCAGCAATTCTTTTACCCCGATGCCTTCCTTGGCGGAAACGCGCAGAATACGATCCGGATCGTATCCCAAAAGTTCGCCCAAATTCTGGGCGATATCGTCGGGATGGGCCGAAGGCAAATCGATTTTATTCAGGATGGGGATGAGAGTCAGATTGCTCCCAAGCGCCAGATAGAGATTACTCAGAGTTTGGGCTTCGATGCCTTGTGTGGCATCCACCACCAAAATGGCCCCTTCACAAGCCGCCAAACTGCGCGAAACCTCGTAGGTGAAATCCACATGCCCAGGAGTATCGATCAGGTTCAGGAAATACTCCTCCCCCTGATACATATAGCGCATGCGAATGGCATGGGACTTGATGGTAATGCCCCGTTCGCGTTCCAAGTCCATATCGTCCAAGACTTGATTCTGCATGTTCAATTTGGATACGGTGGACGTGATCTCAAGCATGCGGTCGGCCAGGGTGGATTTCCCATGGTCGATGTGTGCGATAATGCAAAAATTTCGAAGACGGTTGGAATCCGGTCGCATTGAAAACCCTAAAACCCTCAAAGGGGTGTGAAAGGTACCTAATCCGAGAAACGCCCGTCATTGCGTATTTTATCAGGCGCGGATTTTGTATAATTACCCGTCCTATCTCAGCATTTAACATGGGGATCCCTGTGAAAAAGTTCTCCTTAAACAGCCTGCTTTTTGTAGCAGCATTTCTTTTGCCCGCCTTGTCCTTCGGAGAGGCAAATCAGCGTGTTTTCAAACGGGATTATTCCCACACCCAGCAAGTTCTGGCGGAAGTTTCCACTTCGGAAGGCGTGATGAAGTTTGAGCTGCTCTTTAACAAGGCTCCCAATACTGTCGCCAACTTTATGCACTTGGCCGATTCCGGATTTTACAAGGGACTTTCCTTTCATCGCGTGATTCAAGGTTTCATGGTTCAAGGCGGCGACCCCAAAGGCGATGGCACGGGTGGTCCGGGTTATTCCATTCCCGATGAAATGACCGGGGACATCAAGCCCGAAGTCGGAACCTTGGCCATGGCCAATGCCGGACCTAATTCCGGAGGTTCCCAATTTTTTGTCTGCCAGATGCCGCAACCCCAATTGGCGGGTCGCTATACCATCTTTGGCCGCATGACCTCCGGTTTTGATGTGCTGACACGAATTGAAAAGGGCGACCCCATTCTGGACGTCAAGATCAGCGAGATCAAAAAACCGTAGGGAAGTTGGAAAAATTGAAAAAGGTCCCCGCTAAAAAGCCATTGGCTAAAAAAACCGTACAGGTCGTTAAGAAACACGCCCCTGCAAAAGCTGTTGCCAAGAACATTGCGACGAAGCCAACCAAAGCCAAAGTCCCGGCAAAAGCTGCCGCTCCCGCAAAGGCCGCTGCAAAAGTTGCAGTACCTGTTCCATCTAAACATCAGGGTTTGGCAAAACCGGCCGTGCCTGCAAAAGCAGCTCCCATTGCCAAGCTTCCCGCAGCAAAAAAAGAAACGACAAAGGCCGCAGCCAAAGCAGCAACCGGTAAAGTAGAAGCTCCCGCTCCCGATCTTTCCATCAAGCGGCCCGCAAAACTTTTTTTCATTGAAGTCAAACCCGGCGCCGAGCGGGTCATCAAGCGCGGTGATAAATCATTGAACAATCCCGCTCCCATGGATATTCAGGCGCGCCGCAAGGATACGGCCGCCGAGGAAACGCCGGAGGAATTGGGCGAGCGTATTGAAAGGGAGCTGCAACACCAGTCCTTCTTCAAACGCAGCACCATGAAACCGCAGATGTGCACCAAGTGCGGGATCAGCGTTGTGACTCCGCGCTTTACCATTGATCGGGAGCTGGGTTATTGCGACGGTTGTGCGGACATCCTCCGTTTGGGCGCCACCAAGGAAGCGCGCCGCATGGAATTTACGGTGAAGAAAGAGGAGGGTGACACCACTCCTCCGGATGACGCCGCCGCTGCAATGGCTGCTGCCGCTGCCGCCGGTGACAGCGACGAGGAAGCCGTTCCGGATATCGACTAGATGTTACGAGAGCGGGATGGCGCGGCCATGCCGAACTTGCATCGCAATCCTGCGATAGATGCCTTGCGCACCCTTGCCATTCTTGGCATGATGGCTGCGCATACCAGTCGCCTCATCACCTTTGAAACCCGCACCGAATGGTCCCGTTGGGTGTTGTTGCTGGAACCCCTTATTCCCTCATTGTTTCTTTTCCTCGTTGGAATTTCACTGACTCATTCCATTGCCAAGGCGGAAAACAAACGGATTTGGTATTCAAGGCAACTGCGCAGAGCGGTGGAGCTCTGGTTGATTTCAGCCCTCTTTTTCGCACTTGAAGAAGGCGTTCGCCTCCCGGATGTTTTTCTCGCCAGTGGAATCCTCTGCACCATCGCCTATGCCATTCTTTTTTTGGGCGCCTTGTTGTTGCTTCCCCGCCCCGCATGGATTCTGGCTTTCACTTTGTTTGTGGGCTCTTCCATTTTTGTTTGGCTGGATCAAACCGGCATTCGTGCATTCCCATGGATTGTGGGAAACAGCCCACTTTTTCCCCTGTGCCTCTTCACCCTCGCCGGTGCTCTTTGGGGTTTGACTCTACGCCGGTTTCCGCGTGCGATTTTCTGGCTGGCATTTCCGGCACTTTTTGGCGCAACATACGCCATTGCTCATTATGGATGGGAACCATTGTTTAGCATGCCTTTAGGCCGGAGCGATGCCACGCGTACTTTTGCTCCCGCAATTCTAGGCGGTCCGGAAAAAACCGTGGGCTACTATAATCTTCGACCCTTGTTTTCACTCATTTGCCTTGGAATCCACATTGGAATCCTGGGAGTTGCATCGCTGGCTTTATCCGGCTTGAAAGAGGGGTTGGCAAAGTTCCTTTTTGCGTTGGGACGTCATAGTTTGGGAGCCTATATCCTGCACCTTTCGCTTCTCGCCCTTTTGGTGGTGAGCTATGGGTTTAGGCCGCTTAAAACATCAGGGCAAGGGATTACAGTGTTGACGATAGTGGCTTTAATCTGCTGGATCTGGTCTTACCTGATGGAAACCCGTTTTTTAAAGAGAAAACCAAAATTTTCCTCTTAAAAAAGCTTGTTTATCTCTCAAATCTGAAAAACTGCGCCCGAGTCTTTCAAGTTCAGCTTACTTTAAAGGGTCACATGGTTTATGCCCTCCAAAACCGGAGGGGTTTTTGAATTTTCGGGGAGCTTTCACATGAGAAAAATCATTCTTGGACGAAATATTTTGACTTTCGCGCTTGCAACTGCCGCATGTGCGCTGGGACAAACTGTGGACGGTGGTTCCGTGGTAACAGTTCCTGCGGGCGGTAACAATGCCTTAACGCAAGCAGAGCGTGATGCCGGCTATAAACTGCTTTGGAATGGAGTGGATTTCACTGGAACTGGAACAGACATGGATGGCAGCGGTTGGAAAGCCAATAGTAGCACGACCAATCCGAGTAATCCTAGCAGCAATTGGGCCATCGTTACAACAAAGGGTTTGGAAAGCAACGACACCCATAAAAGCACAAATCCCGATTCCAACATGCTGGAAGTTGCTGCTGCCGGCAACAGCATCTTTACCAACGACAGCACCTACCTCAATTTCGACTGGAAAATGGAATGGCAAGCCGTGGTGGGTTTGTCGGGAAACAGCGGGATGTTGCCCCATTACAAGATAAGCGTAAACACCAACAACAACTACTCCGCTCCCGAATACCAGCTTTGCAATCAGGAATGGTCGTCGGAATGGAAGACCGCCCTCGGGATCTCCGGCACCAATAAGTACACGACGGCGGGAAACAATTATCTCATGACCCCCTTGCTTCGTTCCCGGGCAAATTCGGATGATTCCCCGTCATGGGTTCGGGCGGAAGGACATTGGAACCAGTCCCGCATCATTTCCTATGGAGCCCGCACGGCGCATTACGGCAATGGTCTGCGACTGCTGGAATACCGGATGTTATCCCCGGAATGGAACACGGCTTACAATGCCAGCAAGTATAAAGGTCTGGGTGTATACAACACCATTCATTCGGGAAGTTTTTACATCCAGGATCACGGGGAAAAATGGATGAAATTCCGGAACATTCGCGTCAAAAGATTGACGCAGAATCCATGGGCTGCGGGTTCCCCTTATTTGAATCCGGACTCTGTTGCAATTGGAGATTCGGCTTTGGTCGACAACCTGACTTTCAACGACAACTTATTCGCAACCACTACGGCTGTTTCACCGAATACCATTGTTCCCAAATACGCCACAAAAGTGGTGGCAAACAGGGACGGGCTTTCCATCCAATTCTCACAACCGGGCGATTACACCCTTACCGTGGAGGACGTCCGCGGCTTTCGTTTCTCCAAGCATTCGGTGCATCACGCGGACAGAATCTTCCTGCCGGGACAGTTTTCTAATTCACCCCGAATCCTCACCATTTGGAATGGGGATAAAAAAATCCGGGAAAGCATCGTAACCGGGAAGTGATTTTCTCCAACAGTACATGGAAGCTAGCGGTGTCGAACTGTAGCCGCTTGCAAAAATTCTTCGCGATTGAGATTTAACGCAAGGGAGAAACTGCATGTCAAAGAAGATTTATACCCCGCTATTTGCGCTGAGCGTCCTCTCAGCTCATTTATTGTTTGCAGAAGACAAGGACAACGTCGAATTTTCCAGGCCGGTCATGTCCATGTCACAGGAAGGAACCCACATTGTCAAGGGTGGCGTCTACATAAAGCATGATGGCGGCCTTGATAACCTTTGGGTTCTTCCCACCAGTGGAAACATCGACTTCCAGGCGAAAAGAGACGAGCGGCTCGGACTCGAAGTGATGGTGGCGGCAACTTATTTCTCTGCGTCAAATCCCAATGCATTTCCCCAGAATTACGTTCGCAACATATCCGTGAGCATGCCCCGTCTGGATGCAAGCTACATCTACGGAGATTTGACCCACCCACTTTTCAGGGTGGATGTCGGTATTTTCAACTACAAGTACAACGAAAATGCCCGCAACTTGGGCGAGTACATGTTCCGTACCTGGGCGTATCCCGGCTTCATACAGACGGGAAATGCTTTCGGGTATGTCGGTAATAGCAGCGCCACGGTTACCGGGCTTAAAATCAGCCAGTCCTTGGGAATGTTTTCCCATGAATTTCTCGCTTCGCTCGAAACGGAAATGACTCCGATTTACGATTTGAATTTGACCTACATGGCCAAGTTCAATTATCGGAATATTCTTAAAGTCGGAGGCGGTGTTCAATTGGCCCGCGCACTTTCCAACTACGATCCTCCCGAAATGACGGTTCACTATTTTGAACTGAATGGAAAATGGTATCCGTTCGATGACAAGACCGGCGGACTCGTTGGCGATGATTATTACACTCAGCTTCAGCTGGGGATTTTTGAGAAGCTGAACTCCACTGGACTTTCATCCTCCGATTCAACGAGTTTAAGCACGCAGTGCAATTGCGCGCCACAAGGCTCGAAACATCCTGTTTCGACAGCGGATTCCATCCGGCTCACGGGTGAATTCGCACAGGCAACCCAGGCTCTTGCCGCCATAAAAAGCGTGCAAAACATGTCCCCGGGGAGCCGGCCCAAAATGCACGATATTACGAGTCAGGCGATCAAGCCCGTCATGTATTTCTCATTCGATCCGAAACCTTTGATGGGATCCAATCTTTTCGGGCCCAAGGATCTGATTGTTTATGGTGAGGCTGCAATTCTGGGGACAAAAAATTATCCTGTTTACTACAAGGACATTTGGCAGCGCATCCCGATGATGCTCGGTTTTAACGTCCCCACGTTCAAGGTCTTGGACGTGCTCTCGGTGGAAGCGGAGTATTATGGTTCCCGTCTGTTACCTGCTTATAAATCCCCCGGAAGTCCGGCTTATACCAGTGTTCCCGTACCATTCCTCAGTGGACTTCCATATTATCCCTCGGATTGGGATAAGGACAACCTGAAATGGTCCATATATGCGGAGCGCACTTTGGTTCGGGGTGTGACCCTTTCCGCTCAGGCGGCAAGCGATCACTCCCGCTCTTGGGATTGGTTTAGTTTCGGAAAAACCAACTGGGAGATGTACACAACACCCAGCCAATGGTATTGGGCTATGAAACTGGGAGTTAAAATTTAAGCCCGCCTCTTAAATTCAATCCAAAAAACCCAAAAACATTGATTTTTGGGTTTTTTAAGCGAAAACAATGATAATATCAATACATCGCGATTCAACGATGTACTGTTTCTCGAAAGATTGTACATTACCTCTTCTCAAGGAGAAACACATATGTCACGTCATCTTTTTACTTCCGAATCCGTTTCCATGGGCCACCCCGACAAAATGGCCGATCAAATTTCCGATTCCATTCTGGATGCCATGTTGGAGCAGGACTCGCGCTCGCGCGTAGCTTGTGAAACACTCATCACCACCGGTTTGGTGGTCGTGGCTGGTGAAATCACTACCAACGCCAACATTGATTTTCAACACACCGTGCGCGAAGCCATTCGCCGCACCGGTTACGACGATGCCAACAAAGGCTTCGATTATAAAACCTGCGGCGTGACCATTGCCCTCGACAAACAAAGCCCGGATATTTCACAAGGTGTCAGCGAAGGCGAAGGCTTGTTCAAGGAACAGGGTGCGGGTGACCAAGGCATGATGTTCGGATTCGCTGTGCGTGAAACCGACGTGCTCATGCCCATGCCCATTCATCTTTCACACCGCTTGATGGAAAAACTCGCGCATCTGCGTCAGGATGGTACGCTCTCGTGGTTGCGCCCCGACAGCAAGAGCCAAGTCACTGTCGAATACGTGGATGGCAAACCGCAACGCATTGACACCGTGGTGATCTCGACCCAACACGATGAGAAAGTGGATCATGCCACCATCACCCGCGAAGTGATTGAAAAGTGCGTGAAACAAATCATTCCTTCGCGATTGCTCGACGACAAAACACGCTACCTCATCAATCCCACCGGTCGTTTTGTGGTGGGTGGTCCGATGGGGGATTGTGGTCTTACCGGTCGTAAAATCATTGTGGATACTTATGGCGGCATGGGTCGTCACGGTGGCGGCGCTTTCTCCGGAAAAGATCCTTCCAAGGTGGATCGCAGTGCGGCTTACGCAGCGCGTTATGTCGCCAAGAACGTAGTGGCATCCGGTCTCGCGGATCGCTGTGAAGTTCAGGTGGCTTACGCGATCGGTTATCCAAAACCGGTTTCCATCTTCGTAGACACTTTTGGAACCGGAAAAATCGACTCCGAAGCTCTTGAAGCTTTGGTGCAGGACAATTTCGACCTGACTCCCGGTGGCATTGTGAGCATGCTGGACTTGCTAAAGCCGCGCTATAAGGAAACGGCAGTGCATGGTCACTTCGGACGCACAGGCGAAGCCTTTACATGGGAACGCACCGACAAAGCTGCGGTCTTGCGCCAGGCTGCGGAAAAAATCCTGAAGGCTGGAGTCAAACTGCCCGAACTCGCACTGGCGTAGCCCTCCCGGCCCTCTCCCGCCAAGCGAGAGAGGGAGTAAAAAAGACAACAAAGAGCGTAAGGGCGTCCGCCTAAGGTGGACGCCCCGACAAAGAAAAGAAAACGAAGGATTAAAAATGAGCAATACAGACTATAAAGTTGCTGACATATCACTCGCCGACTTTGGCCGCAAAGAATTGGACATCGCCGAACATGAAATGCCCGGTCTCATGGCCACCCGTGAAAAGTACGGGCCCAAGAAACCGTTGGCAGGCGTGCGCATTACCGGCTCTTTGCACATGACCATTCAAACTGGCGTGTTGATCGAAACCTTGAAAGCTCTCGGCGCCGATGTGCGTTGGGCCTCTTGCAATATTTTCTCAACACAAGATCATGCTGCAGCCGCTATCGCCGTCACGGGAACTCCCGTGTTTGCATGGAAGGGTGAGAGCCTCGAAGAATATTGGTGGTGCACATGGAAGGCCATCATCTTCCCGGGCAACAAAGGCCCGCAATTGATCGTGGACGACGGTGGCGACGTGACCCTGTTGATTCACAAGGGTTATGAAATGGAAAATGGCGACAAGTGGATCGACTCTCCGTCGGACAACCATGAAGTCAAAGTCATCAAGGATTTATTGAAAAAAATCGGTGCGGAACAACCCGGCATCTTCCATGAAATCGTCAAGGAGTTGAAGGGTGTTTCCGAGGAAACCACCACCGGCGTGCATCGCCTTTATGAAATGGCCAAGGCCGGCAAGCTCCTGATCCCCGCCATCAACGTGAACGACAGCGTCACCAAATCGAAGTTCGACAACCTTTATGGCTGCCGTCACTCCTTGATCGACGGACTTAATCGCGCTATGGACGTGATGATTTCCGGCAAGGTCGCCGTGGTTTGCGGTTATGGTGATGTCGGCAAAGGCTGTGCCCAATCGCTTCGCGGCCAAGGTGCACAAGTCATCGTCACTGAAATCGATCCCATTTGCGCATTGCAAGCTTCGATGGAAGGCTATCGCGTACTCACGCTCGAAGATACGCTTGGCATTGGCGACATCTATGTTACCACAACGGGTAACAAGGACATCATTCGCGTGGAGCACATGCAGAAGATGAAAGATCAAGCCATCGTCTGCAACATTGGGCATTTCGACAATGAAATCCAAGTCGACAAGCTGAACAACCTGCCCGGTGTCAAGAGATTGAATATCAAACCGCAGGTGGACAAGTACACCTTCGCAACCGGCAACTGTCTTTATATGCTGGCCGAAGGCCGCCTCGTGAATCTCGGTTGCGCCACCGGTCACCCGAGCTTTGTGATGTCCAACTCCTTCACGAACCAAACATTGGCGCAAATGGAACTGTGGGCTACCAAGGACACGCGCAAAATCGGAGTTACTGTTTTGCCTAAGAAGCTGGACGAGGAAGTGGCCTATCTCCATCTCGGCAAGATTGGCGCGAAACTGACCGTGCTTTCAAAGGATCAAGCTGATTATATCGGTGTTCCTGTCGAAGGCCCTTACAAGCCGGAACATTACCGGTATTAAAAAGGGCGAGACAGATATCTTCCCTCTCCCACGTGAGAGGTGCGTATTTCGCCATGCTTCGTGAGATAATAAGTTCTCGTAAGAGAGTCCTCAGATTCTACGGAATCTCGCCACCCAAGGCATCGAACGGGAAGGAACGCAACCGCGAAATCGCAGATATATGGATCGAACGCCTCAATGGTCTCGGCGAGAATCTCGACGGAGTCATCGTTTACGACTTGCAGGACGAACCAGGACGAACCGGCATGGTGCGCCCCTTTCCATTCCTACCGACTCTGAATCCATTGGGATTTGTACACGAATATCTCACATCTGTGCGCGCGCCGAAGATCATCTACAAGCGCGTGGCCGGTCTTCCCGAGGACGCCCTCAAGGAGTGGTTGACACGTCTCCAAAACAACAACTCCGATGATGTTGCAGTACTGGTGGGCTCGCCCTCTGCGCAGAAGCCCGCTTTTCCGCGCCCTGAAGGTCTGACGCTCGCGGCAGCGTCTCACTTCGCCCGCGATAACTTCCCGGATGGGTGCTTCGGCGGCGTGGCCATTGCCGAGCGACACGCCGACAAGAAAAACGAGAATCTCCGACTACTCGCCAAATACCGCGATGGTTGCAAATTCTTTGTCACGCAAACAGTCTACGACGCGAAGGCCGCGTGCACGCTGATCACCGACTACGCGCGCACTTTCACAGAGGCCGAAATCGATCCGCCTCCGTTGATTTTCAGCTTCGCACCCTGCGGCTCGATTAAGACCATGGAATTCATGCAATGGCTTGGAATCCGGTTTCCAGTCTGGATCATTGAGGAACTGAGAAACGCGCGCGACATACTGAGTCGCTCCGTGGCGCTCAGTGAAACGATCGGCTCGGAAATCACCGCGCACGCGCGATCGTGCGGAGTGCCCACGGGCATGAACGTGGAAAGCATTTCCATCCGCCGCGAAGAAATAGATGCGTCCTGCTACCTGTTCACGAGTCTCGCGACGGGTCCTTACAGGCCGGAACATTATCGTTATTGATCGATAAACATCAGGTGATCTTTTTCGCGCCTTTGGGCGGAGACAGATAATTTTCCCGGGAGATAACTTTTCTCCCGGTTTTTTCCTCCAGTTCCAAGCGGGCTTTTTTAGCGATGCTACCTCCAGTTTTCGCGGCGGCTTGATTTTCCGGCATGCCCGTGGCTTCCACACTCTCGGCAATTTGGCGGGTGGATAATTCAGCCAGCGCGGTAAAAATCAATTCCGCTTCGCTCATGTGATCGCGAAGGTTTTGGGTTTTTAAACCCTTGAGTTGTTTGTGTGATTGGACGCTTACCTCGGCCCACTCCTGATGGATGATGTTTGTGAGGGTGGCATATTCGTTGCCCTTTTTAATGTTGTGCTCCGCCCAGTAATCGGTGAGCTTGTTGCGCGTTTCCTGCCCGGTCATGCGCTGCTCGATCCACTTGTTGCTGCGGCCATGTTTCTTCCAGGTTTCCCGGGCGCGGTCTAGGGCGCGAGCGGGGTCGGACATCTCTTGCATCCGTTCATAGCCGACTTTGGCCAGCCAGAGCTTGATGGGTTCGGCCTTGGGGCTGGGAACACTCTGTACGAGGCGGAGCAAGGTTTCTGCATTGGCTACATCTGTTAGGTAGCGTTTACCATCTGCTGCTGTCATTTTCAGTTGGTGACAATCTGTCACCAACTGACTGCCCTCCTTGCTCAAGCGTTCTTTGAGCTTATTCCAGTATTTTCTGGCAGACTGGAAGTCTCCCTGCTGGGTCAGGACTTGGACAATGTCCACGACTGAAAACCACCATGTTTCAGTTTTCTCATCGTAGCTGCGGCGGATTTCGTGGCCTTCAAAGAGGGCGAAGTTGTTTGACATGGCCTTACTCTTAAAAATATTCGGGTAAGGGTGTCAAGGGTCTGAAAGCGTTGATGGTTTTACGAAAAACAAAGGCCCGCTTCGAATGAAGCGGGCCTTTTCTTTAGATATCCGTTTAATCCATCAGGCCTTGGCTAAAAACTCCTCAACCGTATTGGCCGTGTGGAGAAGAATATCCAAATCCATCAAATCCTCTCTGCCGATCACCTTATCCCTTTGGGGACGTCCGGAAAAAAGAGGAATGAAATCCTTCGCCATGACATTTTGCAGCTTCACGGCGCGTTTGTCTTCGAAGTTCGGTGTCATTTGATACCCCCTGTTCATTAACATACAGCAGCGAAACGTATGCCACAACAAAAATGTTGAAAAATGTTGTTTTAAATGAACGGGATAAACGGAGTGTGTCAATAAAGAGGACACTTCGTGATAAAAACATGGACGAATAAGGAATTCGTCCGATAATGGAACGACTAGTGCGCCGGTGCGGCTTCCGCCATTCCCAGTTCCTTGAGCTTGCGCCACAAGGTGGAACGCGAAATGCCGAGGCGACGCGCCGCTTCGGTATGATTACGCTGGCAAATATCCAAAGCTTTTCGGATGTAATTCCGTTCCAACTCGGACAGCGGGATAAGTGATTCTGGATTTTCCATGATGGGTTCCTCGGTTTTGGGTAAAGCTAACATGGGCGGAGCGCCATCCGGCCCGAGAAGATATTCGGGAAGATCCTCGAGCAGAATATGGTCGCTTTCACAAAGGGTCACCGCATGCTCGATGATATTTTCGAGCTGGCGGATGTTCCCGGGATAGTTATAACTCATCAACACGGCTTCGGCGTTTTTGGCGATGCCGAAAATTTCCTTCTTCTGTTGACCCGCATACTTTTTGACGAAAGTGCGGATTAAACCCGGAACGGAATTTCGACGCTCACGCAACGGCGGCAACGTCAGATGAAAGACGCTGAGACGATAATAGAGATCTTCGCGGAATCGTCCCTGAGTAATGTCCTGATGCAAATCGCGATTGGTGGCTGCGATGACACGCACATCCACATAACGATTTTCCGTATCGCCGACGCGACGGATTTCTTTCTCCTGCAGAAAGCGCAAAAGCTTCACCTGGGTTTGCAGGGAAAGCTCACCGATTTCATCGAGGAAAAGCGTGCCTTTGTCGGCCATTTCAAACAGGCCTTTTCTATCAGCCACCGATCCCGTGTAAGATCCTTTTTTCGATCCGAACAGTTCGGCCTCGACCAGATTCTCCGGAATGGCTCCGCAGTTCACCGCCACAAAATGTTCTTCATTTCGCTGCGACAGGCTGTGGATAATATTGGCTACAAATTCTTTTCCGGTACCGCTTTCGCCTGAAATCAGCAAAGTGCTGTCGGTGGGAGCGACCTTGATCAAAGTCTTGAGAATTTTTTTCATAGCAATGGAAGAGCCCAACAGATCTTCCAGTACGTGTTCACGAAGTTCGCGCACACTGCGGCGATTCACCGATCGCGACAACGCTTTGCGAGCCAAAGATTCGAGCAATTTGACATTGATCGGTTTGACCAAGAAAGAATGTGCGCCATGCTGAACCGCAGCCTCGGCTTTGGACGTATCGCGCAGGGTGGCGAGAATGAAAATCTCAATGCCGGGATTGCGTTCCCGCGCCAAGGTAAGAATGTCGAGATTTTCAATCGTCAAAAAATCAGTGGAAAGAAACAACACCGCGATGTCGCCTTCACTCAAAATGCGAATTGCATTCTGACCACCGGAACTTTCCATGAGATGCGTGTCCGGCAAAGACCATGAATCGAAAACCTCCTTCTTCAACCCGGCATCACTGTCGAGTATGAGGACCTTGGAGGTCGGCGTTTCCACGGCTTTTACAGGTGCAGTTTCCATATCAGTTTACGAGAAAAAGGCTTTCGCTTTGTCCATGAAACCCTTGGGCTGTTGTTCCCAAATCGTTTTCAGTTCGCGCAACAATTCCGTTTCGCGGGCGCCCAAAGTTTGCGGAGTATGCGCATGGAGTTTGACATACAAATGTCCCTGGCCATGGCTGTTCAACTCCGGCAATCCTTTGCTGCGCAGTCGCATTTGCTTTTCGCTTTGCGTTCCGGCGGGAACCTTGAGTTCCACTTCGCCTTCCAGAGTGGGCACGCGAATGTCTCCACCCAAAGTCAGCGTGGTGAAAGGAACTTCCACCGAGCAATGCAGATCGGCGCCGCGCCGTTCAAAGAATTCATCCTTCTGTTCATGGATGATGACGATCAAATCCCCAGCTGCGCCACCCTGTGGGCCGCGATTGCCTTCACCGCGCAAGGTGAGATATTGTCCTTCTTCCACACCAGCGGGGATATCGACAGAGATCGTGGCTTCTTCCTGTACACGACCGTGGCCGGAACAATCCTTGCAACGCGATTTGATTTGCGTGCCCATGCCCGCACATTCGGGACAGGCGGTGACATTGACCACCTGACCGAAAAAGGAATTTTGCACCTGACGCACCTGACCCGCACCGCCGCAAGTGGTGCAAGTTTGTTTGCCCGTGCCGCCCGCGCCTTCGCAGGTTTTGCATTTGTTGTACCGCTTGAGTTTGATCTTTTTGCTCACGCCGGAAAAAATTTCTTTCAGTGTCAAGGTCAGCGCGATTTGCAAATCCTGACCACGCGGAGGACCGGAACGCGCACGGCGACCACCACCGCCAAATCCGCCGCCACCGCCTCCGAAAATATCGCCGAACGCGGAGAAGATGTCTTCGAAGTTACTGAAGCCTTGTGGCCCCGCGCCGCCACCGTTCATTCCGGCATGGCCGAAGCGATCGTATTGCGCTTTCTTTTCCGCATCGGAAAGAACGCTGTAAGCCTCGGAGGCTTCCTTGAATTTTTCCTCGGCCTGTTTATTCCCCGGATTTTTATCCGGATGAAACTGGACAGCAAGTTTCTTATAGGCCGATTTAATGGCCGCTACGTCGGAGTCTTTGGAAACTCCGAGCACTTCGTAATAATCACGCTTTGCGGCCATCAGCCCTCACTCCTCATTCCGTGTGAGAGTTAATCGACAACTTTGAAGTCTGCATCCACCGGACCTTCATCCTTATTTCCGGATTGCTCCGCATGCGGAGCGGCACCCGGTTGAGGGCCGCCTTGCGCACCGGCATCCGCCTGTGCGGCAGCTTGTGCCAACTTCTGCGAAACCTGCTCCAACTTTTGGATGGCAGCTTTCACTTCATCCAGATTTTCCGATTTCTCCACCTTCTTCAAATCGTCCAATGCGGTTTGAACTTCGGCTTTCTCCTCGGCGGAAACCTTGTCGCCATGCTCCTTCAATGTCTTCTCGACACCGTAGGCAGTTTGTTCGGCCTGATTGTGAACGTCGATTTTTTCGCGTTCCTTGTGATCGGCTTCAGCGTTGGCTTCGGCTTCTTTGACCATGCGTTGAATGTCCGCATCCGAAAGACCGGAGCTGGCTTCAATGCGAATCTTTTGTTCCTTGCCCGTGGCTTTGTCCGTCGCGGACACATGCACAATGCCGTTGGCATCGATGTCAAACGTCACTTCGACCTGCGGCATTCCACGCGGAGCGGCGGCAATTCCCGTGAGTTCAAAGCGGCCTAAGGTGCGATTGTGTCGCGCCAATTCCCGTTCGCCTTGCAAGACATGAATGCTCACAGCGGGTTGATTGTCTTCCGCTGTGCTGAAGGTTTGACTCTTGCGAGTCGGAATCGTTGTATTGCGGTCGATGAGTTTGGTCATCACACCACCGAGCGTTTCGATACCGAGTGAAAGCGGAGTGACGTCGAGAAGAAGAACGTCCTTCACAGCGCTGTCACCTGCGAGCACACCGGCTTGCACCGCAGCACCCACGGCCACCACTTCATCCGGGTTCACACCCTTGTGCGGATCTTTGCCGAATAATTTTTGCACTGCATCCTGCACAGCGGGAATGCGAGTCGAACCTCCGACCAAAATCACTTCGTCGATGTCCTTGGCGGTTTTGCCCGCGTCTTTCAACGCCTGACGGCAGGGTTCTAAAGAACGGTCGACCAATGAGGCCGTGAGTTGATTGAACTTCGCCAAAGTCAAAGTCATTTCAAGATGTTTGGGCCCCGAAGCATCCGCCGTGATAAAGGGAAGATTAATGGACGTTTGCGCCGAACCGGAAAGATCGATCTTGGCTTTTTCTGCGGCTTCCTTGAGGCGCTGCAAAGCCATCTTGTCCTGACGGAGGTCGATGCTGTTTTCCTTTTTGAATTCGTCGGCGATCCAATCCATGATCACCTGATCGAAATCATCGCCACCCAAATGCGTATCGCCGTTGGTGGACTTTACTTCGAACACGCCATCGCCGATTTCCAGAATGGAAACGTCGAACGTGCCACCGCCCAAGTCATAGACCGCGATGGTTTCATTTGTCTTTTTGTCCAACCCGTAGGCCAAAGCCGCCGCAGTAGGCTCGTTCACAATGCGCAATACTTCAAGACCCGCGATGCGTCCTGCATCCTTAGTGGCCTGACGCTGTGCGTCATTGAAATAAGCAGGAACGGTAACCACGGCTTGCGTGACCGTTTCGCCCAGATAATCTTCGGCAATTTTTTTCATGGCCTGAAGAATCATGGCTGAAACTTCCGGCGGTGTGTATTTCTTACCGTCGATTTCCACCGAGGCGGATTCGCTGCCGCTTCCGGCGATCTTGTACGGCACGCGCTTCTTTTCACCTTCGGTTTCCGAGGCTTGTTTGCCCATGAAACGCTTGATGGAATAAACCGTTCGCTCGGCGTTGGTAATAGCCTGACGTTTGGCCACATGTCCCACCAAACGTTCGCCGGTTTTGGTGAACGCCACGATGGACGGTGTGGTGCGGTGTCCTTCCGCGTTCGGAATGACAGTCGGTTTTCCACCTTCCATCACTGCGACACAACTGTTCGTTGTTCCCAAATCAATTCCGATGATCTTACCCATTTTGTTTTCTCCTTTTTTTAGTCCGTCTTTGCTGGCCTCAATATGCCGCGTCGAGTCAATCGAGCAGGCGGTTACTTGGCCAGCGGTAAATTTTCCTAGCTAGCGCTATTGCTGACCAGCTCCAATTGCTCAATAGCAAACACTTTTTCTTTTGCGTCTGCCTTGTCAAACCATGTACACAATGCTCTGCCATCTTCGGCCCATTCGACCGTCATTCGAGGGCCACCACTTTTAAGATGAACTACATCGCCAGGATTGATGGTATTTTTACTCATTCGTTACCCTCCTTATTAAAACCCTGTGTGAAGACCCTTGCTAGAGAGCCATTTATCCAATTCCGTCTCAGATCGGATCGTTAGAAGTAGCTGATCTTGTTCAACGGAAGTTTCCTCCGTTCCAATTTCGGCATAAACAAATACAGTACCTTTATTTCCAATCGTTCCTTTTGCGGCCCCTATCATGGATTCGGTCACTTCAAAACGTTCTAACTCAATTGCAGCATCTACGCGTCCATCGGCTATCAGCAAATCTCGATTCTGAGTGTAAATAAAGACAAGCATATTGTTTCGATCTCTTGTGCTCACGTTCATGGATTTTCCTCTCGTCTTGTTCTTTCCTAATATTTATCCCAATTAGGATTCCTTGCCCTTGGACACGATGACCTTTGCGTGTTTCAGGATTTTCGATTTCAACTTGTAACCCTTTTGCACCGTCTGGATGATGTGGTTTTCAGCCACTTTATCGCTGGGCTGTTGCAACAGGGCATCATGCACATTCGGATCAAACTCTGTGCCGACGGGATCAATTTCCTCAAGTCCCTCGTCCTCAAGCAATTGCTTGAATCGGCCGTAAATCAGTCGAACACCTTTTTCAAAATCCTCTGCCGAAGCGCTTTTGTTTTGCGGATCAAAGGCGCGTTGAAAATTGTCCAGCACTTCCGTGAGCTTTTCGATCAACCGGGCGTTCGCCGTGGCCATCAGCTCAAAACTTTCCTTCGCGGTGCGGCGGCGGAAGTTTTCAAACTCCGCATACAATCGCACATGTTTGTCCTGAAGTTCTTTCAATTCGGCCCCCGGTTTGGGATTCTCCGCGAACAAGGCGTCCGTTGAAGACTCGACGAGAGCCTCCTCTTCCATCGATTCCGCGCTCTGTTCTTTTTGTTCTTCAGACGATTCGCTCATGTGTTTTCTTTTCCATCGTTTTCATGTTTTCGACTCAAGACCTTGGCGGCATAATCCACCACCGGAACCAACCGGGCATAAGGCATTCTTTTGGGACCCAACACTCCGACCACTCCCTGTGAGCCGCCCGAGGTAAAGGCCGAGGTCACCAGTGAAAGGCTGCGGAAAAGACTGCCATCTTCCTGATGCTCTTCTCCCACCGTCACGTGAACTCCTTCAATATCAGCCTGTTGACGCAACAAGTGTACCAGAGTGATTTTCGAATCCATCAGCTCCAAAATCGGGCTGATATCCTCGATTTTGTTGAAATCCTGGCGGTTCAAAAGATTCTTGGCACCGTAAACAAAAATCTCATCTCCGCTTTTTGTTCTCGTCAGTTTCAGAATGGAACGATTCAAAATGTCCAATGCTTGAATTTCGTCCCTCGAACCGGCTGTTTCCTGAGAAGAATCTAGATAATCGTTCAATAATGAAACGGGTTTCCCGTTCATCGTCTGATTTAGACGGTTTGCAATGCTTTCCAACCTAAAAATCGACATTTCCGACCCGGAATCCAAAAGCAAAGACCGGACCTCGGTTTCAGAACTGGTCAGCACCAAGACGATTTTCCCCTCCTCGACCGGGATGAGAGAAATTTTTCGGAAGGTGGGATCACGGGCAGGAGGAATCACCAACCCCAAAAACCGGGTCATGTCAGCCAACGTTTTTGCCGCCATCGCCATCAAAGCTTCGTCGCTTTGATCCATGGCAGAGACTTGATCCAAAGCCTGTCGATCTTCGGCATGCAACGGTTCGGGGTACATCAACTCATCGACATAGGTTCGATAACCAAGATTCGTAGGCAGACGACCGGAAGAAGTATGCGGCTGTTCCACCATTCCGATATCTTCAAGTTCGGCCATGGTATTGCGAATGGTGGCACTGCTGGCGCGCAACACGGCGCTTTGACTCAGCACTTTGGAAGACACAGGTTCGGCTTTGACGATATAATGATCGACGATGGCAGTAAGGACCTGCTTCTGTCGGGGATTTAATGAACCATCAGTCATTTAGGTTACACCCACTTGGACCTTTGCTCGTTGAGCCGCTTGCTGCGCGTCCATTTTCTTGGCAATCTCTTGGATTTTCTCGGCCTGCTTGAGTGCTTCTTCCGTAACTTTCTCCGATGAAATAATTTGCGTCAACCCCTCTAAGATCTTTCGTTCTAAAACATCTCTAATAATCGTTTGCTTCCCAGCGTTTCGAGACTGATAGCGATTCAACTCCTCAGAGCTGAAGATTACTTCAACGAGACCTTTGACTAGAGAGTTTTCATACCAAGTAACGACCTTTTCATCATCAGTTTCAAAATGTATGGCCAAATAACAGGACATCATGATCGTCATAAGTGCGTGATAAAGATTCCAGACGTACTCTCCCAGATAGATTCTTTGTTCCTCAACTAAATTCACCTTTTCACTCATAGTTTTTTTGAACTGCTCACCTACAACCTCACCTTTAAGCAGGTCAAAATTGGGGCTGTTTTTAATTGCGGTATAAAGACCAAACTGTTCACGAGGAAAGGTGTCGATTAGAGTCGCGATTGGTGGAAAAATTGTTCGAAGTGCTATTACTGCCTGCCAGACAACATGAACCGCGCCAACCTTTTTTTCCATGGAAATCTTGTTTATTTCTTCAAATGCCTTGTTACCGACACCTTGAATTATTGCGTTTTTCTCGATGTTATTTCTGGTCTCTATAAGCTGCCTTTGAGCTTCTAAATCGAGTTTCGATTTATAATCATGGAGCAATCTTTCCACATCCAAGTCAAGTTTCGATTTATAATCGAGAAGTTTTTTTGAGTACTCAAATTCAACGCTTCTTTTGATTCTTTCGAGAAACCAAAATTTGAATATGCCGATCGTAATCAGGACGGCTGACGGGATGGAGATAATTATTGTGATTAAAGCTTTCAGCATTTCATTCTCCTATCGATTTCATCAAACAAAAAGTCCCCCAATCGAATTTCGACTGAGGGACTTTAAGCTTCAATGCAATCCATTCCGCCCGAAGACGGTCTGGACTACATCATGTCGTCCATACCGCCCATGCCACCCATTCCGCCCATACCACCGCCACCTTTACCGCCCTTGTCTTCCTTCTTCTCGGCCACGAGACAATCCGTGGTGAGTAAAAGTCCGGCAATGGATGCGGCATTGCGAAGGGCCGTAGTCGTAACCTTGGCGGGATCAATGACGCCGTCGGCGATCAAGTTCACATACTCGCCGGTGCGGGCATTGTATCCGTAATCGCCCTTACCTTCTTTCACCTTGTTCGCAACCACCGAAGGCTCGGCGCCTGCGTTGAAGGCGATTTGGCGAAGGGGTTCTTCGATGGCACGACGCACAATGGCAACGCCAATGGCCTGATCGCCTTCGAGGTTGAGGCCGTCGAGAGCCTTGACCGCACGGATCAAAGCCACACCGCCGCCTGCCACCACGCCGCTTTCAACAGCAGCGCGAGTTGCATGCAGGGCATCGTCCACGCGATCCTTCTTTTCCTTCATCGCCGTTTCCGTCACCGCACCGACTTCGATCACCGCAACACCGCCGGCCAGTTTGGCCAGACGTTCTTGCAGTTTTTCTTTGTCATAGTCCGAAGTGGTTTCTTCGATCTGACGCTTGATTTGAGCGACACGGCCCTTGATGTCGGAAGGCTTTCCACCACCGTCGATGATGGTGGTATTGTCCTTGTCCACATTGACGGTCTTGGCCTTGCCGAGATCATCCATGGTGGTGTTGTCCAGCTTGAGACCGGTTTCCTCGGAGATCACGCGACCGCCGGTGAGGACGGCGATGTCTTCGAGCATGGCCTTGCGGCGATCACCGAAGCCAGGAGCCTTGACGGCACAAACCTTGAGCGTGCCGCGCAATTTGTTCACGACCAAGGTCGCGAGCGCTTCACCGTCGATGTCTTCGGCGATGATGATCAAAGGCTTGCCGCTTTGGGCAACCTTCTCGAGAATGGGAAGGAGATCCTTCATGCTGCTGATCTTCTTGTCGTAGATCAGAATGAGGGCGTTTTCCAAAATCGCTTCCATGGAATCTGGATTGGTGACGAAGTAAGGCGACACGTAACCGCGATCAAAAAGCATTCCTTCGGTCACGCGCAGATTGGTCTCGGAGGATTTCGCCTCTTCGACTTGAATCACGCCGTCCTTGCCGACTTTTTCCATGGCGCTGGCGATGAGCTCGCCGATTTCCATTTCGTTGTTGGCGGAAATGGCTGCGACTTTCGCCCAGTCTTCTCTCGTTTTGACGGGCTTGGACATCTTGTCGATTTCCTTGACCATGGCCTCAATCGCGATGTCGATGCCGCGCTTGAGATCAATGGGGGAGGCTCCGGCGATGACGTTCTTCAAACCTTCGGTAACGATGGCCTGCGCCAATACCGTGGCAGTCGTGGTGCCGTCGCCCGCGATGTCGGAAGTCTTTGAAGCGACTTCCTTCACAAGCTGTGCGCCCATGTTTTCAAACGGATCTTCGAGTTCGATTTCCTTCGCCACGGACACGCCGTCCTTGGTGCTGGAGGGGGAACCGAAGCTCTTCGCAATGACCACGTTGCGGCCCTTGGGGCCGAGGGTGATTTTGACGGCGTTCGCGAGCTTGTCCACGCCGCGCTTGAGCGCCGCGCGAGCAGCGGCATCAAATATGAGTTGCTTTGCCATGTTGTTTGACTCCTGTTAAAAAATTGTCTGTGAAACTTTTTTGTGAAAACTTTTGTGTTTAGATGATGGCGAGAATATCGCTCTCACGCATGATCAGGTATTCTTTTCCGTCCACGGTAACTTCGGTGCCCGAATATTTTCCGTAGAGTATGACATCGCCGACTTTGACTTCCATCTTCACGATGGATCCCGTGTCCGAGGCTTTGCCCGGTCCGGCGGCAATCACTTTGCCCTTCTGGGGTTTTTCTTTGGCGTTGTCCGGGATGTAAATCCCGCCAGCGGTTTTCTCGGCGGCCTCGAGGGCTTCGACAAGAACGCGGTCAGCAAGCGGTTTGACCTTCATGTTTTTTCTCCTTTTTGTGTGAATTTTTCGGCTCTCCGTATAGACCCGTACATTAGCAGTTAGGGTCGTGGAGTGCTAAAAGGTGGGGTCAAATTACCATGCAAGGATTGATAAGTCAAGTACTTACATGGGGAGTATTCGGGATGAAATACGAGATGCGTTTCGTTTCGAAACAAAATGGAATAGTTTTATTCAATAAGAATTATTGAAAATTATGAGATTCTGAACACGGTTTAAGCCGCTGGGATCGACTTCAAGTAAGGAGTTGATTTGAAAGGAGATCGTTGAAATTTTATCAGAATGAAGATATTCGATTAAAAATTAATCGTTCTTGCACGAACAATTTGATGATTCCTTTACCCAAAATTTGGGTGGGATGACTTATCATATCATTACTTACTTGATAAGTAGAAGATGAGGTCTAGACCAATTCAACTACGATGCAAAAAAGTGGGTGGGGTCACCCTGGCAGGATTCGAACCTACATCACACCGAGTATCCCGGGGCTTGCAAACCTATCCGAGGTATTGTTCACGATGTACCTGTCCATTAGATGACAGGGCTAACCCAAAACTTTAAGTGATAATCTTCTGTTTCACCTCTTTTTAAATCCTCCTGATTCAACACCGCGATGATGTGAAAGGTTTTTACCCCGGTTTTGAAGTTCGGGTAAAGGATGAATCTAGCTTATGCCGTTATTTCAGGGTTTAAAAAAGCAAGCAATTTTTAAACCGGTTTTCCGCCTGAGATAAGTCATTACTAAAGACCAAAATACGAAGATCCACCGGTCCCTTTTTTTGAAAAATCCGCCTACAAAAACACTCCCAAGTCGATCGGGTTAAAGCCTTGCCATTTAAGGAAGAAAAGCCTCTCGATCGCATTGCGAAAAAGAAATCCAAATATATTTTTACGCTCTTCCAATCCATCCGTTTTCCCGTTAACTAAAATGGACACAAAGGGGGCTAAACGGGGATTTAACGTGAATTGATGGATGAAAAAATTGGATGAGCGATTCAAATACCTTTAGCCTGTGCATTACCGCGATCTGATTCCCTCTCGCAAAACCGTCCGACTCCAATTATTGATTTTGGCAGTAGGGCAGGGGATTGCGGAAGCCGCTTTTATTTTCGTGGCCCGACACGGATTAAGCGGCGGTGGACTCGCAGTTTTAATCTGGCTTTCCGTTCTCGTTGCATTACGATTTTTCCTTCAGGATCGAATCGCAGGATTGGAAGTGAAATCCATGCGCGATGTGGTGTCCGGTTTGCGGGAAAAGCTGTTGACCACTTTGCGATCCCATGCTGTTCCGGCTTATCGATCCGAATCGCAAAGAAAGCTCACACATGCACTAGGCGAAAGCGCGCCGCGCGTGGGCGAAGGATTTTTGGCCCGCAGCAGAGTTCAAGCCGCGTTACTACAGGGATTCATTCTAATTCCTTGTCTCTTCTTCATTTCATGGCGACTCGCGTTGATGTCTCTTCTTCTCGTAATTCCTGCGTGGCTGGCCACGCGCTGGCGCAGCAGATCGTTGCGCGCATTGGAACGCGCAGAAGTTCGCGGACGCATGGAAGGACAACAAACGCTCACAACTTTCAGCGAAAATCTGGAAAGCACTTCTGGAGGAATCGGTTTAACAAACTCTACCGAAGTATTGAACGAAGTGCTGGGGAAATTCCAGGAACCCGAATGGCAATGGCGGACCGCGCAGGCACGTTACCCCGCTTTGCTCGAAGCCGGATTCTTTTTCGCCTTGGCCGGATTGGTGTTAATCGGCGGATCGAGTTTGGGCGCATGGGAAAGCTGGATTCTTTTCTCCGGCCTGTTGTTGTTGGCCTATCGTCCCATCCGCGAAGCCGCACGGAATTATCCCATAAGCTTGCAAGGCACACAAGCATTGGACGATTGTGGAAAGCTGCTGAAAGAATGGGAAGCGTTACCACAGCGAATGCTGCCCGCAATAAATACTCGCGGAGAAAAGTTCGCATTACACCAAGTCGACTTTGGTTATGAACCGCAGCATAAAGTATTGCGGAATTTTTCCGCAGAGTTCGATGCACGGATGATAACTGGAATCACCGGGCCGAACGGCGCAGGGAAAACCACCTTGCTCCGTTTACTTGCGAATGTGGAAATCCCTACACAAGGTCAAGTGTACTGGCCCGGAGCCGCGCGACATCATGGAGCCGTTGCGTATTTACCGCAGCGCGTTTCATTGGGATGGGATTGGCCCCAATGGGCTCACAACCTAAAATCCAATCAACCTGTGTGGTGGAACGATTTGGATTCTTTGCTCCAAATCAATCGTCTCTTGTCCAAGGGCGAACACCCAAAGGGATTGTCGGGCGGTGAACGCCAACGCATGGCGTTGGCGCGGGTTCTATCCTCCGATGCACCCTTTCTTTTGATGGACGAACCGACCACGGCATTACCGGGAGATGAACGGGAACAGATTTTAGCGGGGGTGTTGAAGCTGTGGCGCCGCCACCCCCTAACCCCCATCGGGGGCACGGGGGAGCGCGGCGCCATCGTCGTATCTCATGAACCATTTCTAGGGAAAGTTTGCGACACGATGTTTGCATTGAACGCCGAAGGAATGAGCGAAACCGCAGCCAAACATTCCCAAAATCCTGTCCCGCAAACGTGAACCAGCGTTTATCCATCCTCTGGTTCGCGGGCCGTGGCTATGTTCTCGCTGCATTGCTCGGATTATTGGTTCGCATGCGGATGTACAGTGATGCATCCTTACATTGGGAATTTCTGGGACTCGTAATCATAGGACTCGCTCTTCGATTCTGGGCTGGCGCCTATTTGGGACCGCACGGAAATTCGATGCGCACTGAATCCCCAATATTGCTTCGTGAAGGTCCTTACCGTTTTTCGCGCAATCCGCTTTACATTGCAAACATCTTCATTGGCGCAGGATTGATCTTGTTTGAAAATTGTCTGCCATCGTGGATCGCTCTTCTCTTGATCGCATTATTGATTATCCATCATTCCATTCTCATTCGATGGGAAGAAAATAATCTGCGGATAAATTGGGGTAAGGATTACGCTGATTACATGCGTTCAACTGCGCGTTGGTTTGGTTGGAAAAACTCCGGTGTTTCCAGCTCTTATCGAAACCCAGCGCAATGGAACAAAGTATGGATTTGGCAGGGACGTAATTTTGCTTACACGATTCTCTCAGTACTTGTTCTTTGGGGTGCTTCACGGTGGAAGTAAAGCCTTCCATCGGACTTTGGATTTATCGTCTCGCTTGGGAACCAATTCTGTGGTTGGCAAAAATTCTCGCAGGTTTGGAATCAATACTTCCTTTTAGGCTTTGTCCGAAACGCTGGCGAATAGCAGATCGACTTGGGTGGCGTTGGCCGGAAGCAATTCATAGCCCTGCGATTTGGATGCATGCTGCGTCGCTGGGAGAATGCAAGGGACTTTGGGCATTGGCGCAAACACTGAGCGATTTACCCGTGTCTTTTGTCCTTACCACAAATACAACAACTGGACTGGATTTTTTATCACGACAAATCGAAGCCGTAGAAGATCCAAAACGATGGCGCGCTGTTCTAGCTCCATTTGATCACCCGAGCGTAGTCCAACGATTTGTTCAACACTTTCAAATCAAATCGCTGCTGTTGTTCGAAGTCGAACTATGGCCTCACTTTATTCTGACCTTACACCAACAGAACAAGCCTGTCTTTTGGGTTTCGGCGCGCATGACACCCAAAGCCCGGAAGCGTTATGGAAGATTCCCGGAGACAACAAGAAGTTTACTGGGAATGTTGAATTGGGTGCAAGCGCAAAGTGAAAAAGAAGCGGCGGTGCTGCGCAAACTGGGATGCAAAAATGTAGAGGTCGGATCGGATCTTCGTGGCCTGCATTATTTGCATTCACACACATATGAAAAGACGGGAATGAACTCTTTGAACTGGAATGATCGCAAAGGCATTTGTTTTCTTTCCCTTCACGCCGATGAACTTGCGGCAGTTCTCCCAGCCATTCAAATTTTATGTCCACAAAATCCGTTGTTTGTTTTTCCAAGAAAGATGGAGGAACTCGACCGTTTTAAAAACCGTTTGATTCCACTCGGCTTTGTCCTTCATTCTCAAAATCCCAATGCCTTATTAATTCTCGTCGACGCCTTCGGTCATGTCCCGGAATATTTGAAGCGGTGTCATACAACTGTAATCGGTGGAAGTTTTTCGCCGTACGGCGGCCATAATCTCTGGGAACCTCTGGTAGCGGGAACCTCCATGGTTATTGGACCCCAGCATTGGAATCAGAATTATCTGGTACACAAACTTGAGAAAGCCGGATTGCTGCGCATCTCAAATAAGTCGCTGAACGCAGAAATTCTGCAAAAACCTGAAACCGATCCGGGTCATGCCTGTCGGGAGTTTATGGAACGAGAAAAGCAAATTTTGCAGGGTGTCGCTCATCGAGTAGCCCGTAGGGCGTATCGAGATGAGCGATAAGACTTACTTTATGACCATGAAAATTTACCTGGCTTCCCCTCGCGGTTTCTGCGCCGGCGTGGATCGCGCCATCAGCATCGTGGAAAAAGCGCTGGAAAAATTCGGGGCGCCGGTTTATGTGCGGCATGAAATCGTGCACAACCAGGCCGTAGTCTCACGGCTCAAGGAAAAAGGCGCGGTGTTCGTGGAGGAGCTGGAAGAAGTTCCTGAAAAGGCCGTGGCTGTTTTCAGCGCCCACGGCGTTCCTGTTGCCGTGCATCAAGAAGCCGAGACCCGTCATTTGATGACATTAGACGCAACCTGTCCGCTGGTGAAAAAAGTGCACACCTCGGTGAAGCGACACAACCAAAGCAACCGCCGCATCATTCTGATCGGACATCAGGGCCATCCCGAAGTCATAGGCACCATGGGCCAGTTGAATCCCGGTGAAGTGATTCTGGTGGAAACTGTGGAGGATGTAGCGACGCTTCAGGTTCCCGATGAAAATGAATTGGCTTATACCACGCAAACCACCTTGTCGATCGATGAAACCAAGGATATCATGGCGGCGTTGCGCCAACGCTTTCCCGCCATCAAGGGACCGGAAAAAGGTGATTTGTGTTATGCCACCACCAATCGCCAAAGCGCCGTGTTAAAGATGGCCGAGTTGGTGGACTTGCTTTTAGTGATTGGCTCCCGCAACAGTTCCAATTCCAACCGACTGCGCGAATTGGGCGAACGCATCGGCAAACCGTCCTACTTAATAGATGGCCCACAAGACTTGCGGCGGGAATGGTTCAGCGGGGTAGAGAACGTGGGCATCTCTTCCGGGGCTTCCGCTCCCGAGGATTTGGTGCAGGATGTGGTGCGGTGGATCCAAAAGGAATTCCCCGGAACCCCGGCTGAGGACTATGTCATCCTTGAAGAAAACGTGCGTTTTTCGCTTCCCGAGGTGCTGACAACCACCTAAATCGTTGAATAGCTGGGATTTACTCTGGGATTTCCGAAACGCCTTTATTAACTTAGCCCACTCAATTTTCGTTTAAAACGAGGCAACCATGAGCCGCATTTGTGAAGTGACCGGTAAGAAAAAGCAAAAGGGAAACCAAGTTTCTCATGCCATGAACCATACCCGCAAGTTCTTCGAAGTGAATTTGCACAAGAAGCGCTTCTGGGTGGCCGCTGAAAAAAAATGGGTGACGTTGAAGGTTAGCAGTGCCGGCGTCCGCTTCATCGCAAAGAACGGCATTGATGCCGCTCTCAAGCAAATGCATCAATTGCAAATGGAAAAGGCTTAACTCAGCCGGCCCTTCGACAGGCTCAGGGATCGGACTCCGCTTCCACACCTTCCAACATTCGGTTTTAAAAAACCCCCGGTGAATCACCGGGGGTTTTTTTATTGCCGTACCAGTGGTTTGTAATGAATACGATGCGGTGTGTCCGCATCAAGACCCAGACGTTTGCGGCGGTTTTCCTCGTAGGCCTGATAGTTTCCCTCGAAGTACACCACCTGCGATTCGCCTTCGAAAGCGAGAATGTGCGTCGCCAGTCGATCGAGAAACCAGCGATCATGGGAAATCACCACGACGCAACCCGAGAATTCGGAAACCGCCTGTTCCAATCCCTGCAACGTATCCACGTCCAAATCGTTGGTGGGTTCGTCGAGCAACAGCACGTTACCGCCGGTTTGCAACAGCTTGGCCAAATGCACGCGATTGCGTTCACCGCCGGAGAGATCCTTCACTTTTTTCTGCTGATCGCTGCCGGAGAAATTGAACTTGCCCACATACATGCGGGCATTCACTTCGACACCGCCGAGCTTGATTAAATCCTTGTCACCACCTGCGATTTCCTCGAAAACGGAATTTTCGCCGTTCAAAGTATCGCGACTTTGATCGACATAACTCAACAACACGGAATCGCCGAGACGCAACGTTCCGGAATCCGGTTTTTCCTGTCCGGTAATCAAACGGAACAACGTTGTTTTACCTGCACCGTTGGGACCGATGACGCCGACAATTCCGGCGCGCGGGAGATTGAACTCCAGATTTTCGAACAACAACTTGTCGCCATAAGCCTTGCTGATTCCCTTGGCTTCGATGACGAGATCGCCGAGACGCGGACCGGGCGGAATGGAGATTTGCGCACCTTTGAGTTTTTCCGGCGTACTCTGACGCAACAATTCTTCATACGAACTGAGACGCGCTTTGCCCTTGGATTGACGGGCCTTGGGAGACATGCGCACCCATTCCAGTTCGGCTTTGAGCTGCTTCTGGCGGCGGCTCTCTTCTTTCTCTTCCAGCGCCATACGCGCCGATTTTTGTTCCAGCCAGGAACTGTAATTGCCTTCGTAGGGAATGCCGCGCCCGCGATCGAGTTCCAGAATCCAGCCGACAACTCCGTCGAGGAAGTAGCGATCGTGAGTCACGAGAATGACGGAACCTTTGTACTCCTTCAAATGCGTTTCCAACCATGCGACGGATTCCGCGTCGAGATGGTTGGTGGGTTCGTCGAGCAAAAGCAGATCAGGTTTCTCGAGGAGCAAGCGACACAAAGCTACGCGGCGTTTTTCTCCGCCGGACAAATGGGTAATCTCGGCATCACCGGGAGGCAGGCGCAAAGCATCCATCGCGATTTCCAAATGACGATCCAGATCCCAGCCATCGCAGGCGTCGATTTGATCCTGCAACTTGCTTTGCTTTTCCAGCAGCTTGTTCATCATGTCATCATCCATCGGTTCCGCGAACTTGTTGGAGATGTCATTGAAATCGTCGATCAATTTTTTGGTGGCCTTCACCGCCAATTCGACATTGCCCTTGACATTGAGCGTGGGATCGAGCTGCGGTTCCTGCGAGAGATAACCGCAGGTGCGGCCCGATTCGATCCACGCTTCGCCGTCGAATTCCTTGTCCATCCCGGCCATGATTTTCATCAAAGTCGATTTACCGGCACCGTTGTAGCCGATGATACCGATCTTGGCGCCGTAGTAAAACGAGAGGGAAACATTGTCCAGCACCTTTTTGGCAGGCGGGTAGATTTTGGACATGCGGTGCATGTAGTAGATGAATTTTTCAGCCATGATAAACCTCGGAAAAGAGGGTTAAAGATGCAAAAAAGGACATGAGGTTTTTACTCTGTAAACACAATCGCTAAATCCATCCCGCACACCGGACTTCCTCAAACAGCGCCGGGTCTCCATATTGCGCGTCGCTCCGCCCCGCCTGCATCCAGCCCACTTTCAAATCCTTCGTCAGAATGAAAATCGCCGGAAGGATTTCCTCCTCACTCATCTGTAAACCCAGGGACTTCGCGATCTGCAAATCCTTATCTTCGATGAACGGGAAACGAAACTTGATCTTTTTCTGGATTTCCAAAAGCTCTTCGCGCGGCCCAGGGGCAAGTACCAGATAAGAAATGCCGCAGGCCTCGGATTCCGACAATCTCTCCTTGATGCGCATCAATTGACTCTGGCATACTGGACACCAGGTTGCTTTTAAGGTCACAACCACCAAAGTCTTGTTTTGCGCCAACGCTTTGACATCAACGGTCCGACCGTCAATCGCCACCACTTTTTCAAGGAACCGTTTTTCGGGGAGACGTTGAGAGTCTTGTTCCTGCGCGTTCACCGCCAACAAAAACACCATTCCGATCAGAAGCTGAAAGCTGGGACGTAGTTTCATCTTTTCTCCGTTCCTTCCGAAAGTACCCGCTTTCTCATTAAGAGTGGAGGCAATTAAAGGTTCGTTTCGGAGACCGCCATTCTCTGGACTACTGCTCAAAGTTTCACTATATTTGCTTCCTATGGCCGATAATATGATCCGGGTGCGCGGTGCGCGCGCCCACAACCTGAAAAACATCGACATCGACATTCCCAAGGACAAGTTGGTGGTCATCACCGGCCTGTCGGGTTCGGGAAAGTCCTCCCTCGCATTCGACACCATTTACGCCGAGGGCCAGCGCCGCTACGTCGAGTCGCTCTCCTCTTATGCCCGGCAATTTCTCGGCATGATGGAAAAGCCCGATGTGGATTTGATCGAGGGGCTTTCCCCGGCCATCTCCATCGATCAGAAAAGCGCGGGGCACAATCCCCGTTCCACCGTGGGAACCATCACTGAGATCTACGACTATTTGCGTTTGCTTTATGCCCGCGTCGGGCATGCCCGCAGCCCAGTTTCTGGCAAACGTTTAAAGAATCAAACCGTAACCGAGATTGTGGATGCGGTGCTTGCGCTTCCCGAAAGCAGAAAAGTCGCAGATGTAAAAATCATGTTGTTGGCTCCGCTGGTAAAGGATCGCAAGGGAACCTACGAAGAATTATTCCAGCGCTATCTCGCGCAGGGCTTCGTGCGCGCCCGAGTCGATGGTCAAGTCTATCAACTTGAAGAAAAGATTAAACTCGATCGGTATGTGAAACACAATATCGATTTGGTCGTGGATCGCCTCGCGATCAAATCTTCTGCAGCCTCGGATGTCGAATTCCGCAAACGTCTGGTCGATTCCGTCGAGTTGACTTTAAAACACGGCGAAGGCGAAATGCTGGTTCATCTTGTGGATCAAAAAGAAGATGTTTTCTTTTCGGAAAAACTGGTGGACCCGGCCACGGGACAATCTTTTTCCGAAATCGAGCCGCATACTTTTTCTTTCAACTCTCCGCATGGAGCCTGTCCCGGTTGTAATGGACTCGGTTTCATCAAAGAGGTCGATCCGCGCACCGTGCTGGATATGGAACTTTCCATCAGCGATGGCGGTATTCTGCCATGGGCCGGCAGTGCGGAAAATGCGGAGGGTTGGAACACCCAGCTTCTCCAGCAAGTTTCCAAACAGGAAGGATTCTCACTGACCACACCGCTCAAAAAATTGAGCAAGAAACATCTTGAAATCGTTCTCAATGGAACCGGCGAAGCGCGTTACAAGGTGAAGTGGGGCGCCGCATCGGGCCACACCAACACATGGCATGCCCGTTATGACGGCGTGATTCCCTCCATCAAAAAACGCTACGACCAAACCGAGAGCGAACACATCCGTCGCGATCTCGAAACCTACATGGACGACAAGCCCTGCGCGACCTGCAAAGGCTTGCGTCTGAAACCGGAATCTCTTGCGGTCACCATTCGCGGTTTGAACATCATGGACGTTTGCAACCTGTCCATCGAAAAAGCGCATGACTGGACCAAGGCTTTGCAGGAAAGCAAAGTCATCGTGTCTCCGGTGGAATCGTGCCTGTATCAATTCTTCAAGTTCCCAAAAATCAGTGTGACCGAGGACGATCTCTCCGAACAGGAACGCAGCATTGCCAAGCAGGTGTTCAAGGAAATTCTCGGAAGGTTGACTTTTCTCGTCAGCGTCGGACTTTCCTATCTCAACCTGAGTCGCACCGCGCGAACGCTTTCTGGCGGCGAAGCGCAACGCATTCGCCTCGCCTCCCAAATCGGAACCGGCCTCACGGGTGTGTTGTATGTGCTCGACGAACCCTCCATCGGTCTGCACCAGCGCGACAATGATCGTCTGCTGAAAACCTTGCAACGTCTGCGCGATCTAGGCAACACGGTATTGGTCGTGGAACATGATGCGGATACCATCCGTTTGGCGGATTGGGTGATCGACATTGGGCCCGGCGCTGGCGAACATGGTGGCCGCGTCGTCTTCTCCGGAACCGCCGCCGAATTGATCAAGTCCGGAAACACCGACACAGGTGATTATCTCAGCGGACGCAAGCGCATCGATTTGGAATCCATTCAAGCGGAAGCCCAGAAGCTTTTGCGCCGCGAAGGAATCACGGACAACATTGGAAAAACATTAAAGCTCACCGGTGTCACACAAAACAATCTCAAAGGCGTGGATGTTGAAATTCCCCTCGGAAGATTTGTAGCCGTCACCGGCGTTTCCGGCAGCGGAAAATCCTCGCTCGTCAATGATGTACTGGCGCGGGTGCTGGCGCAAAAGCTGCACGGCTCACGGGAAAAACCCGGCATCTATAAATCCGTGACAGGTCTGGAACATCTGGACAAAGCCATTGTCATCGATCAAAGTCCCATTGGCCGCACACCGCGTTCCAATCCGGCGACGTACACGGGACTGTTCACCGAGATCCGCAACCTGTTCGCGCTCACACCCGAATCCAAAGTGCGCGGCTACAAACCGGGACGGTTCAGTTTCAACGTCAAAGGCGGCCGTTGCGAGAATTGCGAAGGTGATGGACTCATCCGCATCGAAATGCAATTTCTGCCGGACGTGTATGTTACCTGCGAGGTGTGCAAAGGCAAGCGCTACAATCGCGACACGCTCACGGTATTGTATAAAGGCAAATCCATTTCCGAAGTTCTTGACATGACAGTCGAAGAAGCCTTTGGATTTTTCGCCAACCTTCCCGCTATTGCAGGCAAGCTTAAAACCATGCTCGAAGTGGGACTGGGTTATATCAAGCTGGGACAATCAGCGACCACGCTTTCCGGTGGCGAAGCACAGCGCATGAAACTCTCCGCCGAACTTTCACGCCGTTCCACAGGTCGCAGTTTTTACATCCTCGACGAACCTTCCACGGGATTGCATTTCGAAGATGTTCGCAAACTTCTCGTCGTTTTGCATTCGCTCGTGGCACAAGGCAACACCGTGCTGGTGATCGAACACAATCTCGATATCATTCGCAATGCGGGATGGATCGTGGATCTCGGTCCCGAAGGCGGTGATGGTGGCGGTCGCATTCTGGCAAAGGGAACTGTGGAAGACATTTCAGCTGCAAAGGGTTCGCATACCGGAGAATGGCTGGCGAAGATGTTGACGGAGGAAGGTCGGCGTCCCGCAAAAAAGAAACGGTAAACCTTGTAGGGGCAGCTTTAAAACCTGCCCCTACAAGGTCGTCAACTCAACCACCACAGGCCAATGATCCGACACAGAGCCATCTTTCGGTTCGTGCAGGATTTCCGCCTTCATCAATCGTGCAGACAGGGATCTATCGATCAAAATATGATCCATAAGTGATAGGGGTTCATCTCTGTCGCGTATTCCATTCTTGTTCAAATCCCAATAGGCCGAGTAGCGTTCCGACAAGGATTGAATGCGCTCCGCAGAATTGAACAATTCATCCCCGGATTTTTTCCAGTCAAAATCCTTCAGGATATGAATCACCCTACGCCGCTTGGAATAGCCTTCCCCACCTTGAATGTCTGAATCAAAATCATTCAAGTCGCCCAATACAATCGGCGTATAACCCCGCGCCACAATTTCATCGCGCACGAGCCGCGATGCCGCAGACGCCTGTGAAATTCTTCTGCGCGTTCGCCGTGCGTCATCCGGATGAGCCAGCAAATGCATTCCCAAAATTCCGAGCTTAAGCTTTCCCGATGTCAAATAAATAATCGCCCGTTTAGTGAGAGGATCTTTGCCGCGTCCGCGAAAATCGTTGATGTCCCTTCCCGCAATCCGATCCAAGGGAACACGAGCCAAAAAAGCCACATCCTGTCCGGTTGCAAAATCTTCCGATTCGAGATGATAGATGCGATAATGCATTGGACTTAATGCAGGTTCCGACACCAGTTTTTCCAAAGCCCTTTTCGATGTGGATTCCAATACACAAACAATATCTGCATGAACGTTCTCCGCCAGTATCTGCGCCAGATTCCGGCGGTGTTTTTCCAAATCTTCTTCATTTTTCCACGGCGACATGTTGTTTTCATTCGCAGTCGTCACCAGCCATTCCAGATTGAACGTGGCAATGCGCAGCGGAGCTGCGGCTCCGGCGTTTCCGCAAACAGCCAGCAGAAATAAGCTAAGGGCTATCCGACGAGATATTCGTAAAAACAACGGAACTCCTCGGCTTGAATTTCCTTCAGGAGGGAATGATTCGGTTGTTCCTTTATCGCACGCACGAATCCTTTGGCATCCCACTTTCCATTGGGCAGGATTTTCCTTCTCAGATTTTCATCATCCAATAAAAGAGGCTCGACTCTCGAACCCAGAATTTCAAACAAGGGGTGATTTCCCGCGCTGCGCAACCAGTATTCTGAGTTCCCATAATCGCCTTCGCGACGGTGCACCATGGCATGCAGTAAATCGGAATCCGGTGTTCCTTCATAGTCGTCCGTTGCCTTATGCGCTTCCGTCCAATGATCATGCCAAAGAAACAACAGACCCAAAATCACCATGCGTCTTTCATCCGAAAAACCGGTCATTCCACTAACAGCTTTCTGTAAATCAGAAACAGATTTGGTATCCGATCTCTTTTTCAGAGTCAAAGCAGGCGTATTCTCTGCATCAAAATGTTCCGGAATTTTGGAGGATTTCAACATGTGTTAAACCTTTCAATTCATCCAAATCTTAAAATGTCTTGTTAAATTAACAGTCACGTTCGCGGAAAGGATGTCGTCTTGAAAAAATCTGCCTCCAAAAAATCCAGCCGTAAAAAAGGAAACACCGGCAAGCGCTATAGCATTGCCGAGCGCAGGGAGATTTTGGCTTTCGCGGACAAAATCGGACGCGGAGGCATTACGGCCGCCTGTCGCAAATATGGAGTTTCCTACATCGCCCTGCGTCGCTGGATGAAACTCGGAGTGAACGGCATCCCCCGTGGCAGCCGCGCAGTCAAAGCCGGACTGGACGGCCGCAAACTCCGCCGCGTCAAAACCGCCCTAGCCGGTTTGAAGGCCATTAAACGCCAGCTCACCGTTTTGCAACGGGCCTTAAAAGAACTGTCGAAATAATTCCCTAAAAACAGTAAGTTTGCAATATGGCATCCTTACTGATCCTCGGCGCAGAAATCGTCACTCCAGCGGGAGTGGAACCCAAAGACATTTTAATCGAGAATGAAAAGATTTCCCGGATCGAAAATCCCGGAAGTCTTTCTTCGTTCAAAGCGGATGAAATTGTGAATGCACAGGGCTTGACTTTGATGCCCGGCGTGATCGATCCGCAGGTTCACTTTCGCGAACCGGGGAATACGCACAAGGAAGATCTGGAATCCGGATCGCGTGCTGCTGCTGCCGGTGGTGTCACGGCCTTTCTTGACATGCCGAACACCAATCCTCCGGCAACCACCGCGCAAGCCTTACGGGAAAAAATCGCGCTGGCAAAAACCAAATGCCATGTGGATTTCGGATTCTTCGTCGGCGCCACACCGGATAATCTGGAAGAACTGCTCGCTGCCAAGGAGGCTTGCGGCATCAAAATTTTCATGGGTTCCTCCACAGGAACACTATTGGTGAGCCAGCGTCCCGATCTTGAAAAGATTTTCGCCAAGGGACACAAGCTCATCGCCGTACATGCCGAAGACGACAACATGATCAAGGCGAACCGGGAGGCAATGGGTGACAAAGCAACTTTGATGGATCACCCCTTCATCCGTTCTCCTGAGGCAGCGCTGAAAGCTACGACTTTGGCAGTGGAACTGGCGAAGAAAAACAACCGTCGTCTGCATGTCCTTCATCTGACCACCGAAGAAGAAGTTCGCTTCCTGGAAAAGGAAAAAGTTCAGGGTCTCATTTCTGCCGAAGTGTGTCCGCAACATTTTCTTCTTCAGTTTCCGGAAGACTATGAACGCTTGGGAACCTATGCCCAAATGAATCCACCCATTCGCGAAGCGCGACATGGCAAAGCCCTGTGGCAGGCATTGAAAGACGGCATCATCGAATGCACGGCTACGGATCACGCACCGCATACGCGCGAAGAAAAAGCAAAGGGTTATCCATCAGCGCCCGCAGGCATGCCCGGTGTGGAGACTCTTTTACCCGTGATGTTGAACCGCGTGAATCAGGGACTGTGTTCCCTCTCCGATTTGGTGCGATGGATGTGTGAAGGTCCTGCACGGCTGTATGGCATGGTGGGCAAAGGCAAAATCGAAGTCGGCTATGATGCCGACTTGGTGTTGGTGGACATGAAGCTGGAACGCAAGGTTCAAAACGGGCATTTGCAAACCAAGGTAAACTGGAGTCCCTACGATGGCCGGACTTTAAAAGGCTGGCCGATAATGACTTTGGTGCGCGGAAGGTTTGTTTATCGCGACGGGAAATTCAACGAACCGGGCTGGGGTAAGCCAATTCAATTTGATCCGGCCTGGGAAAAAATTCCGCATAAATAAAAAAGGGAGGCTTTCGCCTCCCTCGAATGAGTCCCTCGTGTGAGATGGAGTCTTCACGGTTTTCGGTGTGTTCGGAGCACCGAAACCATGCCCACATCGCCGAGACTCACATTATCCAAAACCTCTTACGGGATAACCGTTCCA
>CANKII010000011.1 GCA_947482115.1 Fibrobacterota bacterium | reverse complement strand
GTCGTGCTGAACGTAAGGCCCGTCGGAAGGGTCGGGGATATCGTGAAACGCGTAGATGTACCCATCACCGACGGAGAGTCCGCTGTAATCGCTGCGTTCTGGTTGAAGTTCGCCGTCGTTACGGGATACGTCAATGCGAACACAGGGGCCGTTGTCGCCTTCTGGGTTTTATAACTCAACTTCACCCAATCCCCCGAACGGGTCGTGTTGGAAATCTCAACTTGGTCAAACGCCACCAAACCAGGCGGATTGCCATCACCAACACCGCCCATCCCAAGCCGACCCACAACGCGGGGAGCTGCTATAAGGGATAGCCCAAGGGTTCCAGTCGTCGGCACACCGTCCTTATAGATGACAACATTTTTGCCCGAGTTCACGGTGGAAGGACTCAAAGTCACGACAAAATGATGGTAGCCCGTTCCCCCTTGCCAATAATTCGTGGCCAGCGGCGTGTTACCGGTATAGGTTGCGGCATTGCGCAGCTCAGCACCCATATTAGCGGTTTGGTTCTCTCGACGCAGACAAAGTTCATTGGCTTGACCCGATGTTGGGCCAATATCCACAAGGCGGGTATATGCAAGGGTGCCAGCCGCAATGTTGGCCCACAACGAATAAGTCAATCCACCGGTGAAGGCGGTTTGATAGCCTGCGGGAAGAACACCCAAGTCGAGAAAGGTTCCGTTGGTGGTACCACTGGGCAGGGAATCCGCCATGCCGATGATGCCTTTTACGGGAGCCAAGGACACGGCAGGAGGCACAGCAAGCACGCCATTGGAAGGAGTAGCGGAATTAGAACCCGGGGTCACGGCGTTTGGCCGTCCGGCAGTTCCCGTAGCATCTCCCAAATGCCAGACGCCCAAGTATCCGCTCGAGGGAATGAATACCGCAGTACCGTTGGATCGATCCACGGCAGCTCCGTTGCCCCAATACATGTTGACCGTGGTAGTGCCATTGGCTGAGACAGTATCCGCCTGCACCCAGATGGCTGCCGAAGTATCACCGGGCACCGTACTCCAGCGCTCGATTTGATATGGAAGATGGGTTCCACCTGCGTTTGAGAAACGGATGTCCGTACCACCGGCAAGAGACTGCTGGAATACGCTGCGATGCGCATTGGTTAAACGCACTAATACAGGGAATTTACCCACACCGCTCGTAGTGACTCCAGCCCCTGCCGCTGTGGTGTTGAGCGTCAGACTCGCGGAATGTCCCCAGGTGTTGTAATCATCAAACGCCACGGTGATGTTGATGGTATCCATGATGGAACCCGTTGCATTCGACGCTGTGATCACATAATCCGTCGCAGAAGCAGTCGCAGCCGTGGTTCCCGAAATCACACCCGTGGAGGAACTGAGATTCAGGCCCGAAGGCAAGGACGGATTCACGGAGAAGGTCAGACCCTCTCCGGTGAACGTGGGGGTAATGCTTGCAGAATCCCCCACCTGATAGGAAACCGAAGCGGCATAGTTCAACGCTGTCGGAGCCGCAGGATTCACCGTCAAGGTTATCGTCTCGGTGTCCGAACCCGCAAGGTTGGTGGCCGTAACGATGTAACTCGTCGCCACCTTCACCGCCGTGGGGGTGCCGGAGAAAATACCCGTCGTCTTGCTGAAAGCTATGCCGGTGGGGAGAAGTTTGATCGATGTCGTATCGATGGAATAACTCGTCACCGTGTCGGTCACCGTCGGAGTGTCCGTGAACAGGATGGTCTTCACTAGCACCGCAGGGTTGATGGCATAGTGCAGGTTGCTTGGAGCCACCGTCACACGAATGCTCACCAGCGTCGAATCATAACCAAAGCTGTTCGTGAACCGGACCATGTAGCTTTGTGCCGCCTGCGGTGTCGTCGGTGTTCCCGAAATCACACCCGTGGCACTGTTGATGGAGAGGCCCGCAGGAAGGGGATCGGAAGAGTAAACACGAACCGTCGTATCCCCGTTAATGACAGACGGGGTAACGCCTGATCCAGCAACGTTTACTCCGAACAACTGGGTGTTCGGGGAGTAAGTCAGATTGGTCGGAGGACCCGCGTTGGCATTCACCGTGATGTTCAAGGTTGTCGTCGTGGACCACGCGCTGTCACCGTAAGCCGTCACCGTGTAGTTGCGCGAAGCAAAAGGTACCGAGGGAGCTCCCGTAATCGCTCCCGTGGCAGTGCTGAATGAAAGACCGGCGGGAAGAGCCGAGTCAATGGCAAAACGCGTCGCATTACCTGCAACCGTCGGCGAATCCGTGGGAATCGGTATAAGGCTCGTGTACGCAGGGGACGACACCGGATAGTTGAGGTTGAACAGCGGCGTCACACCCGGCTTCTGATTCATGTAATTCAACTGGATCCAACCCGCAGAGCGTGCCACGTTTGAAATCGTCACTTCATCAATCGCACCGGTGAAGTAATAACCCGGGGTTCCGCCCTGATTCGGGTCACGGCCGATGTTCACGATGTCGGTTGTGACGTTCGCAGCCGCACCACCCGTTGTAAAAGCGGTGTTGGCTGTGGAACCGTTCATGTACATCGCTCCGCCCGCAGAACCGGTGGCGCTGCTTAGACGGACGCCCACCATGTATTTCCACTGGTTCGCCACAGAAGCCTGCCGCCATTGCTGATAACCCGTAGCGGCCTTGTTCTCTGAAAACTCCCAACTTGCTCCCGTATTCCGTTTCGACAGGTAATACTGCCTGTCCCCCTTGGACACGATCTTTCCGGAGTTGACGATGTCGTAGGCCCGAACCCAGGCCGAGACCGTATAAATCGAACCTTCCAGATAATTCAGCTTGCTGCTTGCGGTTCCAGCCATGGAGTAAAATGCTCCCGCCGTACCGGCACCACCTGAAAATGTGGTGACGCGGAAGCTCTTGGCTTGGCCGATGACACCCGTGGTGTCAAACGGATTGCCGCCCGTACCGGTGGTACCGGGTGTGCCGGTGAAGTTGTTCACCGTTGCATCGCCCACACTCGCATCCGTCGCTTCACCCAAATGCCACACACCTTGGAATCCGTTCGCCGTGTCAAACACCGCCGTCGGGCGGGAATCATCCGTGGCTGAACCGTTGCCCCAGTACATGCGCACATTGGTGGTGCCGCTCGCGGAAACGGTATCCGCAAGAACCCAAATGGCTGCAGAGGTGTCTCCCGGCGCAAAACTCCAACGCTCCTTCTGATACGCAAGGTGGCTGCCGCCTGCGTTGGTGAAACGGATGTCCGCACCTGTGGATTGCGCTTGGTTGAACACCACCGCATGTTTTCCGGTCAGACGAACCAGCACGGGAACACTGCCCACGCCGGTGGACACGTTCGCACCTGCAGTCGTCGTATTCAAGGTCATGTCGCTGTGATAAGTCCATGAAGAATAGTCCTCACCCGCTGTGACGGTGATGTTCACCGTATCCATGCTGGAACCGGAACTGTTGGTCGCGGTGAACACATAGTCCGCCGCGCCTTGAGCGGAAGTCGGAGCGCCGGAAATGACACCCGTGGTGGAATTCAGGCTGAGGCCCGAAGGAAGAGACGGAGAGACGGTGATAACGGGAGTTTCTCCACCCGTGCTGATGGTCGGAGTCAGCTTGGAAATAATGTCACCAGCGCGATAGGAAACCGAGGTCGGGGTGTACGCAACAGTCGGTAGAGCCGCGAGGACGGTGATGTTCACCGTGGCGGTGGTGGACCATGCGCTGTCGCTCAACGCCGTGATGGTGTAATCCGTAGCCGAAGATGCCGTACCACTCGGTGTACCAGTGATGGCACCGGTTGAGCTGCTCAATGTCAAGCCTGCGGGCAAAGTCGGAGACACGGAATAACGAGTCGCATTACCCGTGACCGACGGGCTGTTGGTCGTGATGGCTGAACCAAAGGTGTAAGATGCGGTGGGGGTTGAATAGGAAAGATCAAACACGGGAGTGACACCCGTTTTCTGGTTCTTATAGGTCAATCGGATCCAGTCGGAAGAGCGGGCCACGTTGGAGATTTCGGGCTCGTCAAAAGCGCCTCTGAAATAAAAATCCCCCGTGTAATTGGATTTTCCTATCCAGGCATTGGTACGGAGAATGTTGGCCATGGCATTCGTCGCGTTCGAGGCCGTGAACATCGTAGCCCCGTTCTTGTACAAGTTCACGGTGGGGGTGCTACCTGTTCCCACAGTCACAACAATGTGCTGCCATGTATTAAAGGGCTTCATGGTACTGGCATTTGAAGACTTGGTGCCACCGCTGGTGGTGTTATTAACGTGTTCGTATCGATAGACGCTGTCCTGATTGGGGCGGAAGAATTGAATGTTATTGGAAGCCCCATTCGTTGTTGCAAGCTCGAGCATGTAGGTGAAGTTACCTGCAGCACCCTGCGTGGGTTTTACCCATAACGAATATGTGAAGCCGGTACTGAAATTACTGTATCCGGTATACGTGTTCTTGCCTTGGTAATAGGGAGCTGTGTTTGAGGCCTGCGTGCTGTCCGCATTATCACCGATGTTGAGGTAATCGCTTGCGGCGGTTGGTACGGCCCTTGTACCGCCGCCACGGAGAGTGTCCGCTTTGCCGATGACACCGTTTGGAATGACATAGGTACCCGCTCCGCCGCCAAACTCCACGCCGGTAAAGTTGTTGGCCAGTTTCGCGGTAGGAGCTCCAGCCACCGCGTTAGGACGTGGATCGATGCCCGTGGCATCTCCCAAATGCCATACGCCAACATAGCCGCTGCTGAACACGGCCGCGCCATTGGAGCGGCTGGTGGCAGAACCGTTGCCCCAGTACATTTTGATGGTGGTTGTATTGCTGGCCGCCACATTATCCGCCGCCACCCAAATGGCCGCAGAAGTGTCTCCGGGAGCAAAACTCCAGCGTTCAATTTGATAGGGCAAATGCGTTCCGCTTCCGTTCGTGAAACGGATGTCCTCACCGTTTGCCATAGCTTGACTGAAAACCGTCGCGTGACTGCCGGTCAGGCGAACCAGAACAGGGAAGTTTGTCTGCGCCGTGGTCACGCCTGCCGCCAACGTGGACGTATTCAGCGTCATGCTCTTGTTGTAAGTCCAGCCCGAATAATCCTCCGAACTGAGCACGGTGATCACCAGGATGGAATCCGTAGCCGACCCCGATGGATTCGTGGCTGTGATGGAAACCGCATAGGGACTGCTGGCGGAAGCACCCACAGAAACAGTACCCGTGATGGTTCCATCGGCGTTGAGCGTCAAACCCGCAGGCAGCGAACCCGCAGTCACCGCGTAGGTGACCGGCAGGAACGGAGTCGTGCCCGATGGCGAGGGTGAGTTGGTGGCAATCGCCTGCCCATCCTCATAAATTGGAGTATTGGAGGAATATGTCAGCGCAGTAGGCGCATTCGGAATCGAGATCGTCAGCGTATCCGTGCGATTAAACGCCGTAATCCCGTTCTTGGCCGTGATTCCGTATTTGGTCGCAGCCAGATTCACTGTGGGAGTTCCCGACACAGTGCCTGTGAGTGAATCCAGGACAAGACCCGCTGGCAAAGTCGTGCCCACAAAGAATTTCACCGGTGTGAACGGATCCGTTCCCGTCACCGTGGCATTATCCGCCGTCATGGCCACATTCTTGCCAAGCGTCAGGGTATGCGTGTCATAGGTGAATGTGGCAATGGGGTTCAGCACCGTGATGCTGAGAGCAATTGATGTACTGCCCGAGGTATTCGTGACGTAAACGTTGTACGTCGCAGTCGCCGTACCCGTTGTCGGGGTGCCGGAGATGATACCGGTGACGCCGTCAATGCTCAATCCAGCAGGAAGGGGATCCGAGGTGTAAGTCGCTACAAGTCCGCCTTTGTTCACCGAGGGAGTGACCGACGTGCTCGACTGGTTGGCACCAAAGGTATAAGTGGTGTTGGAGTAAACCAGATTCGACGGGGCAACGGCATTCACGGTGAGGTTCACCAAAGTCGAATCCGCACCAAAATTATTGGTGGCTTTAACTTGATAATTCGCAGCACCGGTTGCCACAGTGGGCGTTCCGGAAATGGTACCGTTGGCAGAGTTTAAGGATAAACCTGTTGGCAGTGCAGGCGTGACCGTCCAGTTGGAGGAATAGCCAACAGAGAGAGTGGCGGTATTGGGTGTAATTGCAGAACCACCATCATAGGAGGCGGGATTACTGGAATAGCTGATGCCCGACGGAGCATCCGTGCTGGTAGGCGTGGTGGCGCCATAAGTCACTGCCGTGCCGGTAGGTGATTGCGTCTGGAAGTCCGCTTTAAGCCAGCTAGAATCGCGCACAGTATTATGCATGCGAATTTCGTCCAGGTTTCCAAGCCAAGGTCTGCCATTGGTGGATTCCGCTTGCCGACCGATGGTGACCGCGCTATCAAGTATAGGAGTGTTAGTCCCCGGCGAAGACACACCAGTACTACCACCATTGTTATAAACCAAAGCTCCGTCGTAATAAAGCCGATGATAAAAGCCCTCGTGTTGTCCAACTAAATAGTGAACACCTGTTACAGCATTCCTAGTCGTCTGATTTACAGCCCCATGCCAACCATAAGGAGTTGCGCCAGCAGCACCTCCGGAGTCCGCGTTGTATTCGGCAGATTCCCACACGTTGGTAGCAGCGTTGGTGATCTGCAAGGCGAATTGTCTGTCATGCTTTTGAATAACTGTGTAATAAGTACTGGCAGCAACCGTGGTAGGATTAACCCAAGCGGAGATTGTATAAAAGCCATTCTGTGAAAAACCGGTGACGCTTCTGGCTGTCAATGCCCTAAAACATTGTGACGCAGTACCGCCGGCAAAATTACGGCCCAAACCAATCATGGTAGAGGTAGTGGTGGGATTTGCAGTACCCGTTGCCGTGGCAGTATATCCATTTTGTGTCGCATCCAACTCATTGCCTGTGCCGCCCTGATTCATGTGCCAGACGGCCTGAAACTTGTTGGCGGTGGAAAAGACCCCCGTGGCGCTACTGGTGGTGGTCTGTCCCGTTTTTCCGAAGTACATCCGGATAGTGGTGGGAGTACTCTTGGAAATCGATGGCACCAACACCCAAATTTCAGCGAGCTGACTCGTGGAATTCCAGCGTTCGATCTGGTAGGGCAAATCGGTCACGCCATCTGCACGGGTGAAACGAATATCCGCGCCACCCGTGCCGGTATAGTTCGTTCCTGCAGGAACGGAGGAAATGTCGGAGGTCGATTGTGTGAAGTCGAAATTGCTGGAAGTCAATTTGATGAGCAGGGGGTAATTCCCCACGTTATTGACCAATCCACCTGTAGGCGTGTAGGTGATATCCTTGTAATTGCTGAAGGAGTTATAATCCACTGCGGCTTGGATGGCGATACTGAGGGTGGCTGATGAAGTAAAAGAACCGTTAGTCGCAGTGATAGTCACATTGGTTGCTCCAGCCACCGTAGTGGGTGTACCTGTAATAGCGCCCGTAACGGCATCCAAGGAAAGACCTGAAGGCAAAGTTCCAGAAGTCACGGAATAACCATCCGGGGCGGAACCGATGATGGATGCCAAATTGGAATCGATAGCTGCACCCACGGCATAGTTGGCAACGTTCTGGGTGTAACCACGCAAAATGACGGAAGCCACCGTAAGCGTTTCCGGAGTTGTACTGGAAGCCGCACTGGTGGTTGATGTGATTGTGTAAACCGTTTGAGGAGTCGCCACCGTGGGTGTCCCGGAAATCTTGCAAGTACTGCCGCTTGATGTGACGGTGAGACCGGTGGGCAGGGCTGGACTTGAGGAACAACCCGTGGCCGGTCCACCCGAAGTTGCGCTGGCGTTAAGGCTATGAGGCAGGGCAACGTTCAGCGGTAACACCACGTTCCTCAAACCCACCGGAAATGCCCAGTTGGCATTCCAAGCCGCAGCGAAGGCACCGCTCATACCCAACACAAGAGTCAGTATTCCAAGTTTCTTGCCGAGTTTCATTTTCATAATGCCATCCTCTTTAAAAGTCACAGCCCGTTACCAACTCACACGCCACAGTTACGCTAAACTTCCTGCATTTTAGGACACTCGTGGGCTGAAAAGCTCCAAACTCCGTCCCAAATCATTTTTCAGTGACGCGAATCACTAAAAAATATCTCCCAAAATATTTCATCCGGGTAACTGAATATACCTCCAGAAATAGTCCGAATGTTAACGAATATTACCCTTTTCCGCTCTTTATCTCTCTTTTCCAACTTCAGTCTGATACCTTTCGTAACACGAAAATTCGTGTCAAAGGCTGAAGCGCCCGTTGATCTTTTTCACCGATGAGGCCTTCACGGGAAGATTTGATAAAAAATGAGGTTGAAATAGGCCATTCCAACAAGACTATGTTCAGTTTTTACCAAAAAAGGGGGGGGTTCCAAGCTACAATCGAATGGAACCTGTGCGGCGGATGTATGAGGATGTATGAATTACCGCCCTGATGCAATAAACTTCAACCGAACCACATACATTCCGGGAGACACCGCATGGCCATCCGTGCCGCTGCCATTCCAGGATACTGTGCGCTCACGCGTCGGGGTAAGCTCCCGGTTCCACACTGCCTGTCCCTTCATGTTTTCCACGGTCATTCGAACGGCATTCACACCCTCCGGTATGCGGAACGAAAATGGACTCAAGCCTTTCACGTGCACCACGTATGAAGGCGAAATACCGACCACCACAGACAACACGGTAAGCGAAGCGGATGCACTCACCGCCGGGCCTGCGGCATTACTCACCATGCATTTAAAAGTTGAGCCACTGTCTGACAGGGTGACACCCGTTAAACGGAGCGTGTCCGTCGCCGTACCGGTGAATATCCCCGTGTTAGCAAGCGTGTCCGTTCCTGCGGTACGCGTTCGAATCCATTTGTAGGTGAAGGGACCCGTGCCCGTGGCCACCACGAAGAACTTCGCGGTATTCGCAGGAAGCTGAACCGTTTGCGCAGCGGGGTTTACTGAGATCACCGGAATGACAGTCAAAACGACATTGGCTCCATATGCTACCGCAGTACCCGTTGGTAATTGGGTTTGATAATCAGCCTTGATCCAGTTGGAATCACGCACGGTGCTGTGCATGCGGATTTCATCCAGGTTGCCGAGCCAGGGCCTGCCGGTGGCGGACTCAGACTGTCTGCCGATGGTGACGGCATTGGTCAGGGTCGGCGCAGTGGTACTGGACGACACCACTGCGTTCCCCGTACCGCCCGTGGCGTTGTTGGTTTGCAACAGGCTGCCATCCAGATATATCCGTTGATAGAAGCCGTCATGCTGGCCGACGACGTAATGCACTCCGGTGGTGGCATTAGTGGATGCTCCCGTACCGGTGCCCATCCAGCCGTAGGCTGTGGCGCCTGCCGTGCCACCGCTGTCGGCATTGTATTCAGCGGATTCCCATTTGTTGGGATTGCTGTTGTTCACTTGCAACGCGAACTGGCGATCGTGTTTCTGAATGATGGTGTAATAGGTACCCGTGTTGATGGTAGTCGCGTTCACCCACGCGGAAAGGGTGTAAAAACCGTTGTTGACAAATCCCGTGACGCTGGTGGCCGTAGTGGTGAATGCCTGAGAAGCCGTTCCGCCTGTGAAATTGCGACCCAAACCAATCAACCCGGTCGAAGTGGCCGGAGGAGTGGTGCCAACCGCCGTGCCCGTATAAGCGTTTTGCGTTGCATCCGCTTCATTCCCAGTACCGCCTTGGTTCATGTGCCAAACTGCCTGGAATTTATTGGCGGTGGAAAACACGGCCGTATCGCTGCTCGTTGTGGTCTGCCCGGTTTTTCCGAAATACACCCGGATGATGGTGGGTGTGTTCATCGATATCACGGGTATCAGCACCCAAATTTCCGCCCGTCGATTGAGTCCGTCCCAACGCTCGATTTGAAATGGCAAATCCGTCTTCCCATCAGCACGAGTAAATCGAACATCCGCGCCTCCCGGGCCGGTGTAATTTGTTCCCGCTGGAACTGTGGAAATATCCGACATCGATTTCGTAAAGTCGAAATTACTGGAATCCAGTTTGACGAGCAGCGGATAATTCCCGATACTCCTGGCCATACCGGAAGGGGTATAGGTAATTCCCTTGTACATGTTGAAGGAGCCGTAATCCACTGCGGCCTGAACCGCAATATTCAGCGTGACCGAAGAGGTGAAAGCACCGTTGGTGGCCGTGATGGTCACATTGGAAGCTGCCGTAACGGCGGTTGGAGTTCCGGTAATGATGCCCGTTGTTGAATTCAAGGACAGCCCTGCGGGCAAGGTTCCTGAAGTAACGGCATAACCGTCCGGAGCAGAGCCCACCACGGTTGCCAGATTGGAATCAATGGCCGTACCTACTGCATAGGTGGCGAAGCTCTGCGTATAGGCCAGATTCATGACAGGGGTGACAGTTAGAGTTTCCGGGGTGGTGCTGGATGCGGCGCTGGTGGTTGCCGTGATGGTGTAAACCGTTTGGGGTGCGCCAGCCGTGGGAGTTCCGGAAATCTTGCAGGTGCTGCCGCTAAGATTTACCACGAGCCCCGCAGGCAGCGTTGGCGTTGACGAACAGCCTGTGGCCGGCCCGCCGGATGTTGCGGAAGCATTCAGACTGTGCGGCATCGGTACATTCAAGGGAAGTGTCACGTTTCTTAGACCGACCGGAAACGCCCAGTTGGCATTAAAAGCTGCGGCAAAAGATCCGCCCGTGCACAACAAAAGAGTCAGTATTCCAAATTTCTTGCTCAGCTTCATTTTAAAATCCTCCCGCCCATTTTTTGGCATTACCCATGACTATGCCATGCAATATACTGCGCCCTCTTTGTTTATGACCCAAGAAAGCGACTTGATGATGTATCAATTCGGAGAAAAATCGTTACAAACGGAGGCAATACCCAAAAAACAAGTATGGCTAAGGGGGGGAAATGGGGCGAGCGACGGGACTTGAACCCGCGACCAGCGGTACCACAAACCGCTGCTCTACCAACTGAGCTACACCCGCCACAGGAGAGGGCAAAGTTAGAACGCGCAGGGCAAAAGTCCAACCCAAAAAACAGCTAAAAAGCCTCCTAGTTGCTGCGACGATGGTCGTAATTATCAGGAACCTTCAAAGCAAAGGGATCTTTTTTCCATTCCGGATGTTCTTCAACCCGGGTAACCCGCAACAACAACATGGATTCCCCGTTCACAAAAACTTCGACTTCGCCGGGAAGAATACGGGAACCGTATCGCTGATGTTTCGCATACCGGAAGGCGAGCGAACCATCCTGCGCAAGAACTTCCACACAGTTTCCCGTGGAAGCTTCAAAGCGTGCGGCCCAATTCACACCGTGTGAACTCCACCGCAAAGTATCCCGGCTCCATGCCAATGCGCTGTCGTCGCGATTGCGGAAACCCGGCAGCGGTTCGCCCCACAAAAAACCCAGCACGGCATGCACATCCGGAATGCGCAATGCGGCGGATTTCAAATTCAAAGAATCGCCTTCGCCTTCCCAAACTTCCCGCTTGTCGTTCAACAGCAAAGTCCAATGTCCTCCGGCTTGCGGTGAGCCTGTCGAATCCGTCCACAAATAAGATGCCACGATGGAAGACGCAAACCCGAAGGCATCCAACCGGTATTGTTGATGAGGCCGAGCGTATAGCTTTGCCGAAAAAGGAGTCGCACCCTTTTGACTTGGAAGAACGGCCAGCTCCACGCTTAAGGATTCAGGAATTGCAACTGAAGGTGCGTGTCCTGCACGCAAAGCCATTCCAAAGGGATCTTTGGTGGGAGCGCATGCGACCAAAAGCAAGAGCGCGCCCCATATCATCCCCCATCGAAAACTCAAAGGCCCACCTCCAGTGTTTTCAAATGCTTCAGGATGGTGGGATCCTTGGGGATGCGTTCGAGGGCTTTTTGCAAAAAGAAGCGTGCGGCGGACAAGTCTCCCTTGCGATAACACCACCAACCTTTGGAATCCAGATACGCTCCATCCCGTGGGTTCAGGGCGAGGGCGCGGTCGATCAGTTTGCCGGCAAAATCGAGATCCCTGTTGTCCTCCACCAGCATGTACCCGAGATAATTGAGGGCCACGGGATTCAAGGTGTCGGCTTTCACCAGGCGAGTCAGTATTTGCACCGCGCTGTCGCGCTGTCCGAGCCTTTCGAGATTCGTCCCCAGTTCAAACAGAAGAATCCGGTCATCGGGATTTTTGTCGAGCGCGGCGCGGAAAAGCCCAACGGCAATGAGGCGATGATTCTTCGCTGCAACGGAATCCTCCAGCGCATGGGCAATCTCTCCCGGTTGATGGGGTTCGAGATGCCGCGCCAGCAGCACATGCACCATTCCATGAAACAGGGGAACTTGTCCCCCGAGCTTGGTACTGTCGGGAAGATGGGCCAATTGAAATTCGGCGAGGGAATCCTTTCCGAAAACCTTCCCGGCATAAATGGCGCGCGCCCAATAATCGGGAATGGCAGGCTCAAGCGCAACCGCTTTCTCAAGGGCATCGCGGGATTCCGGTTTGCGCAATTCGAGTCCGACCGAACCAAGCGAATATTGATACATCGCGTTTTCAGGATTGAGTTCCACCAGTTTGTTCAGAGCGGGCCAGGATTCTTCCGGTTTGCCCTGTTGCTGCGCGAGAGTGGCATAGCCAAAAAGCGTTTCCTGATTCCCCGGTGACTTTTTCAGAATCTCCCGGTAAACATCCAAGGCGGAATCCGGCTGACCCAGTATTTGATAGGCCTGCAAGAGCTTTCCCGTAAGCCGGGCGGGATATTCCATCAAGGGCAACAGCTTTTTCAAACCCGCCGCATAATGGGGAATATCCCCCAACTGTTCATACAATCCCGTCAGGATATAGAGCGCGTCCCGATCTTCATCATCGAGTTTCACCGCTTCGCGATAGCATTCCATGGCCGGGCGCAAACTGTCTTTTTGCAAATAAGCCTGGCCCAGCGACTGATATTGCTGACTGGTGGAATCGCCCTGAAGCCGGAAACAATTTTTACCCAGAAAGATCGCCGAGTCGATTTTCCCGGCATCCCTAAGACGATCCAGCAGGATGAAGCAAAGATCACGATTGGTGGAGTTATAACGGTAGGCGACCTGATAATATCCCAACGCCACACCAGAACGGCCAGCCATTTCCATACTGCGGGCGCGCAGAAAAAAATCATGCGCCAGCGGAATGTCTTCGTTCGATTTGGATCGGGTTGAGGATGCCTTCACCGCAGGATGAGCGGCGCATCCGATCAGATAAAGTGCGAAGAGAAGTGCGACGCCCGGTTTTCCCAGGGGTAAATTACGGAGAGACCACGAGATCAACCGGCTCCCCTTTCAGCGGCGCGCCTGGCAAGGGATTTTGAGAGAGCACCGTTTGCGGCAGGCTTTTGGAATCGGGACGTTCGGTGACTGTTCCCACCGTGAGATGCAAGGCTTCGATTTGATTACGGGCCTGCGATAATGAAAGCCCAGCCAAAGATGGCATCTGGGTTGCAGCCGGATTGATTCCTGAGGAAACATCCACTTCGACCCAACGCCCCCGTTCCACCATGGCTTTGGCAGCGGGATGCGTTCCGACCACCGCACCGGCGGGAACGTCTGCCGTGGAGAGATAATGCACACCACCAAGACGCAGACCGCGTTCCTGCAATGAAATCTCAGCCTGTCGCTGCGACATGCCGCGCAAGACGGGAACTTCAACGGCGCGACGGCCCTTGCTGACGCGCACCCAGATTCGCCGTCCCCGCTTCACCGTCATGCCGGGATCGGGAAATTGCGACATGATTTTCCCGGCGCCCACTTCTGCGCTAAAATCGGAGACGGTATCCAGCATAAGGCTCAAGCCCTGCTGCTGCAAAACCTCCCCCGCCTTTTCCATTTTCAATCCCACAAGTTTGGGCACTTCGGAAGTTCTGGCGAATCGCCCGGCAAAAGATGGCATGAGCCAACCGTTCAACATATAGAACACGATCAAACACACGGCTCCCCATGCCAACAGGGCGGGAACAAGGGGCTTCGTCAACCATCTCAACCACATGATTCAATTTCGCTTCAGAATCGCATTAGGATCGAAGACGGCTCTCCTCGAGGATGAGAAGATCGCGACCCGGAGTGGCGATGGCGCCTTTGGACTCCAGAATCTTGAACACGCGGGTCACCGTTTCCCGCGTGGTGCCGGACATATCGGCGATGGTTTGATGCGTTGGCCTTGCGTGAATCACAATGATCGGCTTGCCTTCACGGGTCTTGACCCGGACACCGCGCTCTTCCATGAGTTTGAGAAGAGTTGTGGCCACACGGCCGTAAACACGCATGAGAGCCAGCGAGGAGATTTGCCGATCCGCAGCGCGCAAACGCTTGGACATTTCGGAAAGCAATGCCAGTACCAAATCCGGATGACGTTTCAAACATTGCAGGAAATCTTCGCGATGGATGAGAAGAAGCTTGGTCTTCCCCACCGCACGAACCGTGGCTGAACGGGGTTCGCCGTCTAACAAGGCCATCTCTCCGAAAAAATCTCCTTCGCTTAGTGTGGCCAAGATGGTTTCACGGCCGTCCTCGGCGGAAATAATCACTTTAACTGAACCCGATGCGATCAGAAAAAAAGTTTCGCTGGTTTCCGATTCCTTGAGAATGGTTTCGCCGCGTTCATATCCCTGTTCAACCGTCATACTGGCGATGTATCCAATTTGGGCATCGGTAAGGGCGGAGAAAAGATCCACACCTTTGAGAAGATGGGTATGCGTTGCAATAATCATGCTTTCTCCTCCGAATCGATTGCCGGTAATTTAGCGATCAAAACTTTGTCCACGCGATGACCGTCCATGTCCATCACTTCGTAACGCCTGCCGTCCGATTCAAAGGCATCGCCCACCTTGGGAATGCGACCCAATTGCGCCATGACGAATCCTCCCAAAGTCTGATAAGCGCCTTCATCCTCGTCGGGCAGGGATTCAATATTTAAAAGTTCCTTGATCTCCTCAACCGGCTTGGTGCCGTCGACCAACCACGAACCATCCGGGCGCTGAAAGGAATCGGGATCGCCGATATGTCCCTGTTGCGACGCCATGTCTCCAAGAATGTTGCTGAGCACATCGTCCAAAGTCACCAAACCGAGTATGCTCCCGTATTCATCGGAAACAAAAGCCATGGTGGCACCGGAGGCGCGAAAGGCTTCGAGGGCCTTGAGTACATGCACCGAATCAGGAATGGTGGGAATGGGTTTGGCCAGCGACTGCAAATCCACGGACTCGCCCGACAATACCCGCGCGAGAATGGCCTTGGTATGCACCACGCCGACCACATTATCGAAACCTCCGGAGCAAACGGGAAAGCGGGAATACGGAGATGCGGCCAGCACGGATTGAATATCCTGCACCGTGGCATCGGTTTCCAGCCATGCGATGTCGGGACGGGCGGTCATGATGGAAGTGATACGGCGATCGCTCATCTCGATCACGCTTTCCATCATGTCCTGCTGGCTGGCTTCAAAAACCCCTGCCTTGGTTCCCTGCGCCAACATCATCGAAATCTCTTCTTCCGTGACGGAGGAGTCCCGCGAAGTTTTGCCGCCGAAAAGCTTGAGCAATCCCTCAGTGGAGGCATTCAGGAATTTCACCAGCGGCGCGCCGAAACGGATCAATCGATCCACAGGTCTGGAAACATGCCGGGCAATGTGTTCCGAATAACGAAAGGCCAAGGCCTTGGGAACCAACTCGCCAATCAGAACCTGCAAGTATGCAATGCATAGCACGACCACCCAAAATGCGAGAATGTGGCTGAAGCGTCCGAAGTAACCGAGATGCACAAACCATTCTCCGACATGATCGGCGAATTCCTTGCCACCATATGCGCCTTCGATGATGGCGATGAGCGTCATGCCCACCTGCATGGTGGCCAAAAAGTGCCCGGGAGTATGGAGCAAATCCAGCGCCTTGCGCGCCTTGGGGTCACCGGAGTCAGCCCATTGCTGCAAACGCGCTTTGCGGCTCGAAACCAGCGCGATTTCCGCCATGGCAAAAAGTCCATTCCCCAGAATGAGGAACAACAGAATTAAAGCTTCCCAACCTATGGCGTGCATGGCATCGATCCGGCTTTCGGAGTGTTCACTCGCAGGAACAAAAGGAACGAAAAACGCTCATGAAATGGGTAAATCAAGAAGGATGGAAGGTAGAACAGGCCCGCACACCCTGCAAACTCCGCACCCTTCGACTACGCTCAGGGTGCGGAAAGCTCAAAACTTGAAGCATTTGCTGGCTGAGCGGAGTCGAAGCCAGCGTTCCTAACTAATTTTTATGCCCTTTTGAGCTGGAACAGGTTGAAATGATGCATGCTTATCGATCCCATACCTGCGGCGAACTCCGCAAGGAACACGTCGGCCAAACCGTAAAAATCTCCGGCTGGGTCTTCCGCCGCCGCGACCACGGCCGTTTCCTCTTCATCGACTTGCGCGATCATTACGGCGTTTCCCAGACCGTTTTTCACCCCGAACGGGATTTTTTTGAAGTCGCGACCAAGCTGCGCTATGAAAGCGTCATCACCGTCACCGGCCATGTCGTGGCCCGTGAGCCCGGAACCATCAATTCGTCCATGTCCACCGGCGAAGTGGAAATCGTGGTCGATGCCTTTGAAATCCAATCCGCCGCCGATCCCCTGCCCTTCCTCGTGGATGACAAAGACGGTGGCCCCGAAGAGTTACGTCTCAAATACCGTTTCCTCGATTTACGCCGCGAAAAATTGCATCGCAACATCCAGCTCCGCAGTCAAATCATTTCCTCGCTCCGCCGCCGCATGGTGGATCAGGGCTTCACCGAATTTCAGACTCCGATTCTGACCAGCAGTTCGCCCGAAGGCGCGCGCGACTTTCTCGTTCCCAGCCGCATTCATCCGGGGCGTTTCTATGCGCTGCCACAGGCACCGCAACAGTTCAAGCAATTGCTGATGGTGGCCGGCTTCGACCGCTATTTCCAAATCGCACCCTGCTTCCGCGACGAAGATGCCCGTGCGGATCGTTCGCCCGGTGAGTTCTATCAACTCGATATCGAGATGAGCTTTGTGACGCAGGAGGATGTTTTCAGCGCGGTGGAAAAAGTCGTGCATGGCGTGTTCAAGGAATTCTCAACGTGGAAAATGGACGACATTTCCTTCCGGCATATTCCCTTCCGCGAAGCGATGGTGAAATACGGAACGGACAAACCTGATCTCCGCATCCCCATTGAAATCCGCGATGCCACGGACATTTTCAGAGACAGCGGATTCCAGGCCTTTGCCAGCGCGGTCAAGAGTGGCGCATCCGTGCGCGCCATTCCCGTCAAGAACGCCTCGTCGCAGCCACGCAGCTTTTTCGACAAGCTGGTGGACTTCGCGCAAAGCATCGGCTCCAAAGGTCTGGCCTATCTCGTGTACGGCGAGGAAGGTGTGAAGGGCCCCATCGCCAAATTCCTTTCGCCGGAACACATGGAAGCCCTGCGCGTTCTCTGCAACGCGGAAAAAGGCGACGCCGTATTCTTCATTTGCGACAAGACTTCGGTGGCCGCGAAACTGGCGGGTCAGCTCCGTGTGAAACTCGGAAAAGATTTGGATCTGATCGAGAAGGACGTGTTCCGCTTTTGCTGGATCGTGGACTTCCCGATGTTCGAGTACGACGAGGAAAACAAATGCGTGGCCTTCTCGCACAATCCGTTTTCCATGCCGCAGGGCGGGATGGACTCGCTTTTGAACAAGGACCCGATGGACATTCTCGCCTATCAATACGACATCGTGTGCAACGGCATCGAGCTGTCGTCGGGCGCGATCCGGAATCACAAGCCGGAGATCATGTACAAGGCGTTTGAGATTGCAGGCTACGGCCCCGAGGTGGTGAACCAGAAATTCGGCGGCATGATCAACGCCTTCAAACTCGGCGCTCCGCCTCACGGAGGTATTGCACCGGGTGTGGATCGCATGGTGATGCTGCTGGCGCAGGAGGAAAGCATCCGCGAGGTTATTGCATTCCCGATGAACCAGCGGGCGCAGGATTTGATGATGGGCGCGCCGTCGGAGGTGTTGGAGAAGCAGTTAAGGGAATTGCATATCCAGATTGATCCGAAGGTTGTGGCGGAGTTGAAGAAGGCGCAGGCGGAGAAATCCAATACTTGAGCCGTTAATTTCCAGATAGGCAGTCATGAAAATACGCGAAATAGAAGTTAATCCAGCTAACCCTTTCGCAAATGACAAGCTTGAACGGAAACCAATTGCAGATCTCCTCACAACTTTAATTTCGTCTACCGATACTCCATACGTTTTAGGAATCGACTCTAAATGGGGCACTGGTAAAACAACCTTTGTAAAAATGTGGAAAGCTTCATTGGAAGCAAGCGGTTACCATTGCATCTATTTCAATGCTTGGGAAAACGATTTTTCTGAAGACCCGTTTATCTCTTTTGTAAGTCATTTTAAGGAAGGGCTCCCTGAAAATCAAACGGCACAATTTCTTTCAAAGGCAAAAAATTTAGGGGCCTTTTTATTGAAACGGGCTTTACCTGTGGCGGCTCGTTTAGCAACTCATGGTATTGTGAATATAAATCCCGATGTTGACGGAGCCCTTGAGGATCTTTCTCAAAACATATCCGAAGATGCTATTGAAAAATATTCAGAGACAAAAGCATCTATCGAAAATTTTAAAGAGTCGCTGAAAGCCTTAGCCAAGGACATTGGCCAAGCAGAACCTTCTCAACCAAAGCCCGTCATAATATTCGTTGACGAATTAGACAGGTGTAGACCGACCTATGCTGTACAGCTTTTGGAAAGAATAAAGCACATCTTCACTGTAGAAGGAATAATCTTTGTCTTGTCCATTGATCGCAAACAATTAGGAGGCTCTTTAAGGTGCCTGTACGGCAACAATACTGACACTGAGTCTTACCTAAAACGAATAATTGACTTGGATTTTGCTTTGCCAATTCCGACAAAAAGAAATTTTCTCTTTGCCTGCCTCGAAAAAACACAAGTAGTAGAACTACTGCGCGACAGACAGATAGACGCCCGAATTATCGCCGCTTCTATTCTTAACACGATTGAATTTTGGGATTTTTCCTTGCGTGAAGTGGAACACTATTGCGTTGTTTTCAACACCATTTTAAAAACACAACGGAATATTGGAAATATTCCGTTCCAATACTTGATTTTTATTTTGGGCGCAAAGATTAGAGACAAAGAGTTATATGAGAGATATATGTCTGACCAAGATGCGTCAAAAGCAATCATTCAAAGACTAAAAGAGAAAGTTAACGATGACAATATTATACCAGTAGAACTTATCGGTTATTTAATTGTGGCAGATGCCAATAAAAGTAATCTGAAAACTTTGGTCGATAATTATTTAGTCGATTATTCTGGCACGCTAAAACATCAAGCAGAAGATTTTGAACAAAATCTTCTGTATTTTTTCTCAAAGCTAGGACATAAAGAAGGCGTAAAAGTTTATACCGATAGGTTAATCAATAATCATTTGAGTTTTTTCTAACCCCTCAACTTCTCTTCGTCCGAATCCTTCCAGTCATTGCTAAAAGCCCACTACTTGAACGCAAAATAAAGCCCCAACACCACGGCGAGTGCGGCGGCCATCCCCAAAGTATAAGCCACCCAATGCCGATCAAACTCGGCCACGGCCTTCCGCGTTTCTTCATCCTTCAACCGCTGCTGTTCTGCGGCCTGCGCAGCCTTCGCGCCTTGGATTTCCGCATCGCGATTGCAATGGATCAACAATCCCTTGTTCGACGTCGTGACTGTTGATGTCGAAGACGATGTCACATCGGTGGTGCGGGAACCGTGCGATGCCTGATATTCCTTTGAGTTCGTCTCCGTGACGACACCGTTCGTCGTTTCATTGCTCTGAATCTTGTACCCGTATATACAAACGTCACTCGCCATCTCATAACACTTGTTGACGTTCGTCGAATTCTCACAGGTCACCGAATACCCGGAATCGCCGCTGGGCAGCACGATGCGAACCACGCCATCAGAGAAGGCCGCGGAGGACAGAACAAGGACAGTTAACGCAAAAAAACGAATCACAAAGCCCCCATCCGATCAAAACAACAATCTCTTGCCGATAGGCCAATATTAGTATATACTAATTGGTATAGACTAGGAGGTTCCATGCGTATCGCAAAATTATTCCAAAACGGACAAAGCCAGGCTGTCAGACTTCCCAAGGACTTCCGTTTTGAAGGAACCGAAGTGTTCGCAAAGAAAAGCCGCAACACCGTAGTGCTGATTTCCAAAGACAATCCTTGGGACAGCCTATTCCAAAGCCTTGATCATTTCTCCGAAGACTTCATGGCTGAAAGAAACCAGCCGAAATTGCAAAAGCGGGAAGAGTTGTGAAATTCCTGTTGGACACTGACATTTGCATTTACATCATCAAAAGAAAACCCGAAAAGGTTTTACGTCATTTCAAATCATTGATTCCCGGCGATGTGGGAATTTCATCCATTACGCTGGCAGAGCTTCAATACGGAGTGGAAAAAAGCCAGGAACGTATCCGGAATCAAGCTGCATTGGAAGAATTCCTGATTCCTTTGGATGTTGCCGAATACGATACCTCAGCAGCCCAATATTATGGAAAACTTCGTGCGGACTTGGAGCGCAAAGGAAAAATCATCGGTGGAAACGATTTGCTGATCGCTTCACATGCTCTCGCACTTTCAACGATTTTGGTGACCAATAACGTCAAAGAATTCAGTCGCATCCACGGACTTGAAGTGGAAAACTGGGCGTAATCTACACCCTCAGTTTTTCTTCGCCCAAATTCTTCCAGTCATTCCACCGCGCCAACGCAGGCGCAACACATTCACTCAAAAACTCATCCGTTTGTTCCGCAGAGCGACCAACATACAACGCAGGATCGAGATTGCTGTTCAAAACCGTCATGTCCATTGCAAAGACTGAATCCTTCGAGATGCGTTCCAGCAAATCATTCGCAAGACCGAATTCCTTGACCTGACGCGCAGCCTCCTGCGAGTGGACGCGGATGCGCTCGTGCAAATCCTGCCGGTTGCCACCGCGCTTCACCGCCGCCATGAGAATATTCTCCGTCGCCATGAAAGGCAATTCCTCACGCAACCTGCGCTCAATCACCTTCGGATACACGACCAATCCTGACGAAACATTTTCCGCAAGGATCAACATGGCATCCGCCGCCAGAAAAGCCTGCTGCACCGACAACCGTTTGTTGGCAGAATCGTCCAGCGTGCGTTCAAACCATTGCGTCGAAGCGGTGAACGCCACCGAGCCGTGCAACGATTCGACGAAGCGGGCCAGCGATCCGATGCGTTCGCTGCGCATGGGATTGCGCTTGTAGGCCATGGCCGAAGAACCGATTTGTTCCTTCTCAAAAGGTTCTTCAACCTCCTTGAGATTTTGCAGAAGGCGGAGATCCGTGGAGTATTTCGACAGGGATTGCGCGAGACTGGAAAGCGCAGCCAATACTCGCGCATCGATCTTGCGTGTATAGGTTTGCCCGGACACCGCAAGACTTTTTGCGAATCCCGCACGACGTGTCACTTCCGCATCCAGTTTTTTCACCTTGGCATGATCACCTTCAAACAATTCCAGAAAGCTCGCCTGCGTTCCCGTCGTTCCCTTGACTCCCAAAAAAGGAAGACTGGCGATGACGCCTTCAAATTCTTCCAAGTCCAGAAGCAAATCCTGAATCCACAAACAGGCGCGCTTGCCCACGGTCACGGGCTGCGCCGGTTGAAAGTGCGTGAAGCCCAAGGTGGGTTGCGACTTCCATTGCTTCGCGAAGCGGGAAAGAGAATCGATGACGCGCAGCATACGCTTGCGCAACAACTGCAAACCTTCCTTCATTTGAATGAGGTCGGTGTTGTCCGCCACATACGCCGAGGTTGCGCCGAGATGAATGATGCCCGCCGCTTTGGGACATTGCACGCCGTAGGCATGCACATGCGCCATCACATCGTGACGCACTTCCTTTTCCTTCTTCTCCGCGACCGCGAAGTCGATATCGGTTTCATGCGCCTTCAGCTCCGCGATTTGTTCGGGAGTGATGGGTAAACCCAGTTCCCGCTCGGCTTCGGCGAGATGAATCCAGAGCTTGCGCCAGGTTTGATGCTTGAATTGTGGTGAAAAGAGAAAGCTCATTCCCTCCGAGGCGTAGCGCCGAATCAGGGGATTGTCGTATTGTTCGTAGGGGTTGCTCATAAGCTCAAAAGTAACTTGGAAGAGGCCCGAAATTCGAGCGGTTTTTCAGGCTTTCATCACCTTCCGAAATGCCGTAATCACGTCCTCCACATCCTTGTCTATCATGGCAGGTGAAAGCGGCAGGGATAACGTGCGATCTCCGATGTCCGCAGCGATGGGAAAGTCGCGACGCTTCCAACCCAAAGTCTTTTGATAATAAGGATGATCGCACAGGGCGCGATAATGAACGCCCGCGCCGATGTTTTCCGCCGTCAACGCATTCAGCACCCAATCACGGGAGCGTTTGAACTTTTTGTGGATCAAAGGCGTGTAGAGATGATAGGCGTGTCGTTCCTGTGCGGGAGCTTCTGCGGGAAGATCCACGGCTAAATCGAAGAAGGCCTCCTGAAAACGCGACCAAATCAAACGGCGACGTTTCCAGTTTTCCTCCAATGCCCGAAGTTGGGGGAGGCCGATGGCCGCCTGCAAATCGGTCATGTTGTATTTATAGCCCAAATCCACCACGTCGTAATGCACATAACCGGAATCCGAGTAACGCTTCCATGCGTCCTTGCTCATCCCGTGCAATGCCAGCCGCTTGATGCGATCCGCCAAGGCTTTTTTCGTGGTGGTCACCATGCCGCCTTCGGCAGTCGTCAAATTCTTCGTCGCATAAAAACTGAAGCAGCCCAAATCACCGAAGGTTCCCGCCTTGCGGCCCTTGTATTCCGTCTCCAAAGCATGGGCGCAATCTTCGATGATGCGCAGTTTGTGTTTTCTGGCCAGACGCATGAGCGCATCCATGTCGCAGGAGTGACCCGCAAAATGCACTGGCAGAATGGCCTTGGTGCGCTTGGTGATTTTACGCCCGACTTTTTCCGGATCGATATTGAAGGTGACCGGATCGCAATCCGCGAGGACGGGCTTCGCTCCTGCATGCAGAATGGAATTCACCGTGGAGCAAAAGGTCATGGGAGTGGTGATGACTTCATCACCCGGACCGATGCCCAGCGATAAAATGGAAAGGTGCAATGCCGCCGTGCAGGAGTTCACCGCCACCGAATACGGCGATCCCTTATACGCGCCAAAAGCCTGCTCGAATTCTCCCACCTTGGGACCGGTGCCAATCCAGCGGCGGCGCATGGAATCGACCACTCCCGCGATTTCCTCTTCGCCGATTTTCGGCGTTCCGAAAACGAGAAAATCCTTGCGTTCACGGACGGGTTTGCCTCCGTCAATGGCTAGTTTCGACATGAGAAGTATCCTTTGAGTTCCTTTTAATCGATTTTAAAAATACCCTTTTTGTAACTTAAGTCTTCAATTTGACCTCTATAATGAAAATTCTCCGTAGCCTGAAGTGGAAGGCCTTAGCTCGTTCGGTTTACTATCGGGTGCGCGGTCTTTTGATGGCCGGTAAAAAACGGCATTGTCCCTTATGCGGCGGCTCTTTCCACCGCTTTCTTTCCAAGGGAGACCCCGTTCGCGCTGAAGCCATGTGCCCCCGCTGTCTTTCCCTCGAAAGACACCGCCTGTTGGGACTGTTTTTAAGGCGTGAATTAAGTCTTGGAAAAAATCCGGTTTCCCTCGTTCATTTTGCACCAGAACCGGGCATACGGGAACATTTGAAAGCTTTGCCGACTCTGCATTACGTCACATGCGACCTCGTACCCGGTAGAGGAGATGTCGCCGCAGATTTGGCTCGACTGGGTTTTCGCTCCGAAACTTTCGACATGGTACTCTGTTGTCATGTTCTGGAACATGTTCAGGACGATAATACCGCTCTCCACGAATTGTGGCGGATTCTCAAACCCGGAGGCCTGGCAATATTGCAGGTTCCGTTGAGTGGAGACATCACGGATGAAGACTCTTCGATTACCGACCTTGAAGAACGCCGCCGTCGTTTCGGTCAGGAAGACCATGTACGTTTGTACGGGAAAGATTTTAAGAATCGTTTGCAAAATGCAGGCTTTCAGGTAGAAGTGGTGGAATATTCAAAACAGCTGGATGTAGTGGAAATCGAACGAAGCCGTTTGATGGCGAACGATGATGCCGAAGACTGGATTTTTTTAGCTCACAAGGAGAATTCTTAAAACATGTGCGGAATTTACGGACAACTCCGGTTCAAGAATGCATCTGACCGCGAAATCTGTCTGCGTCGTTTATCCCTCCTGTCGCATCGTGGGCCCGATCATGAGGGACATTTTTCCGGTGGAAATTTGTTTCTGGGCCATGTACGCCTGAGCATTCTGGATCCGGAACCTGCAGCCCATCAACCTTTCGGCGGCGACTCACAACGACTGGTTTACAACGGCGAGATTTACAACTTCCTCGCACTGCGTTCTGAAATTCCGGACGCGAACTGGAACACCCGATCCGACACGGAAGTCCTGTACCGGCTTTTGCAAAATCAGGGCGCTTCATGCCTGTCGAAACTCAACGGGATGTTCGCCTTTGCATTTTGGAATGACAAAACAAAATCGTTGCTTTTGGCGAGGGATCGCGCGGGCATCAAACCGCTGTATTACCGCCTTGATGAAACCGGCGTCGAATTTGCCTCCGAGATCAAAGCCTTTGAACAAAAACCGGATCGACTGGAAAACTTGAAGGATGTTTTGGCACGGGGATTTGTGGGACAGGAAGAACTTCCTTTCAAGAACATTCAAGCCTTGGAACCGGGATGCTATCTCGAAGTGAACATGGAACCCGAAGAATCGACATCCGGTTCTTTCGCATCCCTCGCAAAAACGGTAAACGCAGAAAGGATGCGCCAACTTCAAAATCCCTCCCTGTGGGAATCCGAACTGGAACGTCATCTGGAAGCTTCCGTGGATTTGCATTTGCAGAGCGATGCGCCGCTGGCTTCACTTTGCAGTGGCGGGATCGACTCGACTTTGCTTTCCGCACTCGCGTTGAAACGGCGCAAGGATATACCGCTGTATCATTGCGGTGTGGAAGGCTCCGGCGGCGAAGAAAAGTACGCACATCAGGCCGCGAAGCATTTGGGTGTGGATTTAATTGTCGAACGCATGCGTCCCGAAACATTTTGGGAACTGCTGCCCGAAGTCACATGGCACCTCGATCTGCCCATCTATCATCCCAATGACATGAGCTTGCATTTCATATCCCGCCGCGCCCATCGTGATGGAATCAAGGTTCTGCTCTGCGGTGAAGGCGCGGATGAGTTATTCGGTGGCTATTCCTGGCATCAGGACATGATGCGTTTGCTAAAAGGCCGCGCACGTCTCGCGGGTTTTGGAAAAACCACCGAACGCGCATGGAATAAATTGCGCAAGTTGCTGGATTTTGGATTGGGGAAACCGAATTTCACCCTCGAAGAAACTTCGCGTTTTGCCGCCGCCGGATTATGTTACCCGGCCCCGGGAATCGATCGCATGTACAAAGGCTATGCCTTTTTCTCGGAAAACTTTCGCGCGTGGAAACGTTGGGATGAAGCCCTCGCTGCTTACACGGATCAAGTTCCGGCACAGGATGCTCCCGTGCAGGCGTTGCTGCTTGAAAATTTACAGGGACATCTGCGAAGCATTCTACATCGCACCGATCGCATTCTGATGGCCAACTCCATTGAAGGCCGCGTGCCTTTTCTGGAAAACAATATTTTCGATTTTGCTTTGAACCTTCCTCTAGCCGCAAAGATTCAAGGATCACAAGGCAAAAAAGTGCTCAAAAACGTCGCCCGCAAATATTTGCCGGGCTCCATTGTGGATCGACCCAAAATGGGTTTCCCCGTGCCATGGGAACGCTATCTTCCCGAAAGACCGGATATTTTGGAGAACGGTTTTATCTCGGAATGGACCGGACTGAACAGTGAACAGTTGAATGCTTTTCACAGCGGCGATTCCGTGCTTCGATTCCGTCTCATCGCTTTGGAAGTATGGGGCCGTATTTTTGCGTTCGGAGAAAACCCCGCTTCCATCCGGGTGCGCTGATGCCGGGTCTTTGCGGTTTTATCGCACGGGGACAAGAGCCTCCTCAGAAACAATTGCAAGAAATACTGGGAAGTCTGAGGCATCATCCGAATCATCACGCGCTTCCTGCATTTTCAGATCAGAACATCGCCGCAGGTTTGGTTCTTCGTCAACCACATCATGGCGGAACCCATTGGCGGGGGCCCAATGGCATTCAAGTTTGGATTGACGGCGAAGCGTTCGATGATCAAGGTCCCATGCCCGGCGGAGAACTCGCGGAGCAACTCGCTTCGGGAATATCCAGAGTCTGGAACGGAGCCTTCGCAGCCGTCATTTACGATCCCGCCGCCGGCAAACTCCATTTCATCACCGATCCCTACGGATTGAAATACCTGTACCTTCGCATGGAAGGTGTTCCCGCGTGGAGTGGAGAATTGCGCGGCTTTCTGAATCTGCCCGGTGACCTGCTTCAATTCGACCACGCTTGTTTGAAACAATTTCTGGAACATGGACACCCGTTGGGCGGAACGACCTGGTTTTCCGGCGTACAGTTACTGGGTCCGGGCTTACGCCTCACTCATGATTTGAAATCCGGACAATGGGTTCGGGAACAATATTTCACGTTGGAAAACCAACAAGTATCTGGTACTCCTTCATGGGATGCCACCGTGGCCGAGTTGGGCAATCTGTTCCGCAAGGCCGTGACGCGGCGTTGCGGACATGGAGACAATCTCGGAGTCACCTTGAGCGGTGGTTTGGATTCCCGCGCCATTCTCGCCGCGATTCCCCGCAATGCACCCGCACCTGAAACCTTGACCTTCGGAAAACCCGGTTGTGCGGATGAAGCCATCGCCAAGGCTGCGGCAATATTGCGTGGATCTTCCCATACATTCGTTCCCCTTGGCGGCGAAGGCTGGCTGGAAGCGAGGGCGAAAGACGTCATCCAAACCGACGGCCATATCAATATTCTGGATTTGCATGGCATGGAAAGTTTCCCAACTTTGGAAGCGCGCATGGATATTTGCCTGAACGGTTTTTTGGGGGACGGCTTGTTGGGAGGACGTTGGACCGCCTTCCCGGTTCAGAATACCGGTGGACCCGCTTCCCGGTTCATGACCCGCTATGTGGATCGCGGCCGCCGCTTCATTCTTCAAGCCCTGCATCACAGCGGAACCAGTCTCGTTTACCGCCTGCCTTTCCTCGATACTCTCCTGATGGCGAAAACCCTGTCGTTGCCGGATGCGTGGCTGCGGGATTCACGCATCTACCGCGCCATGCTTTTGCGCGAGTTCCCGGAATTTTTCGATTCCCTTCCGTGGGAGAAAACCGGGTTGCCGATTAGCGCTTCCCGCTGGCGTGAACGATGGGCCGTGAAGATGCGCGGCTTGCGCCGCCGCCTCAAGATTGGAAACGACGGGTACACGGATTACTCCCAATGGTTGCGTGAAGGATCGGCGGCGGATTTCCTGCGCGCACGATTAAGTTCCGGTTCCCGCATCGGCCGTTTGCTCGCTCCGGGGGAATTGGAAAACCGGATGCAACGACATTTCCAGGGCCATGATGAATCCATGATACTGGGCCGCTATTTGACAGCGGAGATTTGGCTGGCATTTATTCAAGAGCAGGACATTCCCTATGAAAATTGAAATCTGGTCGGATGTGGTTTGTCCCTGGTGTTACATCGGTAAACGCCGCTTTGAATCCGCCCTCGCACGATTCGAACATCGCGATGAAGTCGAAATTTGCTGGCGCAGTTTCGAATTGGATACCAAAGCCCCGCAACACTTTGAAGGCACCTCGGATGAGCGACTGGCGAAAAAGTACGGGATCAGCATTGTGCAGGCCGCCGCGCTCCACGACCGCGTCACCCTCCAGGCGGCGCAGGAAGGACTTGAATATCACTTCGACATCGCGCAATATGGAAACAGCTTCGATGCGCATCGTTTAATCCATTTCGCGGCGAAGCATGGACTACAGGATGCGATGAAGGAACGTTTGCTCAAAGCTTATTTCACCGAAGGCGAACCCATCAGCGATGTGGACACTTTGGTGAAATTGTCTGGAGAAGTGGGACTCAATGCGGATGAAGCTAGTGCTGCACTGGAAGGTGATGCTTTTGCCGACGAAGTCCGCACTGATGAGGAACTTGCGATCAAACTCGGCATCACCGGAGTCCCGTTTTTTGTCGTCAATCGAAAGTACGGAATCTCGGGAGCACAACCCGTAAAGACTTTTCTGGAAATCTTCGAAAAAGCATGGGCGGACTTATCGGCCCGGTAATTTGGAGATAATTTCTTCAAAGGCTTCCCGCACCCGCTGACGCTGAAAAAGCCACGCGGTCGCCATGAAAACGGCAAAGCCTAGGCCTCCCTTGAGAATTAATTCAGGCCAAGGCTGAAGACCGGGATCCCACGCGCCAAATTTCCACATCGCCAAAGCGGCAACAATGGCGGGTGGAAGCGCCCACGTCATTGCCCACAACATCCGCAAAGTCCCCACGCCTATCCACCATCGCGCCAAAATGAAATCCAACGGCATCATCAAAGCCACGGAAACCACCATGCCCCAAGCCACGCCTGTCAGTCCATAATGGGAACCGATGAGAACAAACAGACTGTTGGATGCCAGCGCAAGCACATTGATCCAAAACCCGGTTCCGGCGCGCCCCAGCGCCAACGTCAGGCTGGCAAGCGGATTCGAAACGGCCCACAAGAAACCCAATCCCGTCAAGACCCGCAATACCGGGACCGAGGCATTCCATTTCGTTCCCAGCAAAACATGTGACAGAGGTTCGGCCAGGCCGAACAACAGGGCATAAATTCCGGCGGAGATTAAACTGAGCAAGGATAATGAGCGCAACAGGGAGGATGCAAGTCGCTCTTTTTCCTGTTGCAAGCGGGCGAACAGTGGAAACAAGGTGCGGAATACAAAAGGTCCGATCAGCGCCAGCGGACGCAGGGCGATTTGAGATGCTACCGCATAAAATCCGGCAGCCGCCGGGCCCAGAAAGCGCGCAACCAAAAGACGATCCAGATTTCCGGACGCGTAATTCAAAATGCGTTCACCCAATTGATACCCGCCAAAAGAAGCCAATGGGCGAAGATCCTTCCAATTCAAATGCAGGCGAGGACGCAGCGATGAAGCAAAGAACAACGCCCCGCAACGAACAGATAGCAAGGCCACCTGACCGGCAACCAAAGCCATGGCATCCCGATGCCAAGCCGCCCAACCGAGAGCAACAGCAAGCGATGCGATTGCAGCCGTGATCTCCGCCAAAGCCAACCGGGAAAACTTTAATCGACGCTGAAGTTCCGCTTGAAATACAAAAGCCGGACCGGCCCAGGGCAAGGTGAAAGCCGCCGCGCAGAGAAGCGGAGTCAATCCTTTCAAATGCAATAGTGTTGCACAAAACGGAGAGACAATGGACAAGCCGAGGAAGAGAATAATGCCGCCCAGCACACAGGCCCACAATGCGCTGGACCACGCATTCTCTTCGATGGAATCGCGCTGAACCAAGGCGTTGGTCAATCCCAAATCCGCAAGCCCTTGCGCAAATCCCGCCACGGAAATGGCGGCGGCTGCCAAACCAAATTCCGCAGGGTCCAACCATCGGGCCAATACCACGAGTTGCAGAAACTGGGACAACAAGGTTGCCCCTGCTGCCGCTGCATTCCAGCGCATGGCGGATCCGGCTTCGCGCCCGAGGGAGCCTGCTTTTGCGTTGGCCGTCATAACTTCAGGAAACTCCCCAAACCTTTGGCATAACTATCCCAATGCCAATGCTCGCGGGCCTTGTGGCATTCTTCCACAAAATTTTCGTAGCCGGCCAGAATTTCCTCAAGTCCCTTTGTGATGGCTTCGAAAGAGAACGAATCCACCACAACCCCCACGCGGAATTCCTTTAACAGTTCACGATGAGCCGGGTTATCGCTCAAAAGTACTGGAACGAGGGCTTGGGTATAATCGAAAATCTTGTTGGCCCACGTCAATGCAAAGCTGTCGCAAACAGGCTGCATCAAATGAATGCCGATATGGGCTGGCGAAATAATCTCCGCCAAACTTTCAAAGGGAACCATGCCGTGAAAAACAACCTTGTCCTGAACCCCTTCGCTTCGAGCCGATTCTCGCAGCCGATCGTTCTCTGTTCCCGCCCCGTAAACATCAAGGTGAAAATTGGGATGTGATTTCATGGCGGCGAATAATTCCGGAAGACCGGTGGCCACGCGCAATCCACCTTGAAAGATCAAACGGACTCCCTGCGCAACCGGAGGCTTATTCACAACCGGCGCAGCGGAATGCAATGGCATGTTCGGAAGCAGATAAAGCTCAACTCCTGAATGCTTCTCCCGCAACCGGTTGACGATGGCGGGGCTTACCGTAATGGACTTGGAGATTAAAGCAAAACCACCACGCTCCCACAACCCCCAAAATATCCGGCGACTGGATCGGTTCAACACCATCGGAGTTTCGAGGAACAACTCGTGTGAATCATAAACGACCGTGCGGCCGCGCAGCTTCCCCCAAAAGGCCAGCCAAAAAAACGGCGGCGCATCCAATGAAATCCAGACCTGGGCCGGACTGCGCCACAAGATCGGTATCATGTGAAAAAGGAAGGAAAGAAAAACAGGGAAAAATCTTTTCTGATGGGATTCTCCAGTAATCACCCGTACATCAAATTCTTCCCAGGCCTTTCCCAAGGGATGCAGGGGTTTGTCGCAATAAATGACGGGCGTGACACCCAACCGGCGCAACGATGTCGCCAATTTGAAACAGCGATGATCCGTCCCCAAATCGGTCAGTATGGCGAGAAGAATTTCCGGTTTAGCTGGCAAGGGTACCGCATTGAAGTGGAAGGGTCTGAAATTACAAATTGGTTACTTTGTGGCGGGATGACTTTAACGCCTGAAAATCCAAACCTGAAACGCAGATCCGGTCACGGCATGTGGGCCCAATGCGCCGAGCCTTTTATCAAACCCCTGCTTTGGTTTTTTCAGACACGGACATCCAACAATCCGGCGCCCCTCACCGTATTCCAAAGCTATCTGGTGGGCGATTTGTTCATGGCGCTTCCAGCTCTCAAAACTTTGGCCGGAGAAATGGACATCCGTGTTGTTTGCCGACCGGATTGTGCTGAAATACTTGTCTCGGAAGGATTGCAAGGCCTGGCTTTTGACAACTCTTTCTTTATCCGGCCCGGAATCACACCCTTCTTTCGCACCTTCCGTTCCGCATGGAAGTTGCGCGGACAACTTGGCCCGGTTGCTTTGGATTTCGATGCCGATCCCCGCAGTGCATTCTGGCTCAAGATTGCGGGAGCGCATCGAGTCGTTTCCTATTCCCGTTCCCATGCCGTTTTCTTCGATGCCCTTTTCTCCATTCCACAAGATGCCGTGCATCAAGCGGATAAGAATGCAGCCGTGGCATCTGGATTTCTTACCCAACGCAACGCGCTGAGTTCAAAGTTTGAAATTTCCTCTTCCAAAAAAGACCCGCCATCGATTCATCCCGCAACATTTTCCAACGTATGGATCATTTCCTGCTGGACGCGCAAGGACACCAAGAACTGGCCCCTGGATCGATGGGATGAATTTCTGGAACGCTTGATGGAAGCAAACATTTCCTTCCGGATTCTGGAAGCGCCGGACGGAAACGAAGGCTTCAAACAATTCCATCAACGCTGGTCACAGCGCGTGAAATTCATCAGCGGCAACTTGATGCATGTCGCCGACGAAATCCAAAAATCGTCCGGGGTGATCTCAACGGATAATTTTGTAGGGCATATGGCCGGATATTATGGAAAACCCGTTCTATGGATTAACGGTTCTTCGGACGCGCAACAGGTCATGCCCAAAGGCCCGAATACCCAATGTGTTCAGGTGGAACCCATGCCCTGCCGTCCCTGCGGCCACCGTTGTTTGAATCCGGATTACAAGGCGTGCCTCACTCATCTCGATATGGAGACGGCATGGAAGGCTTTTAGAAGAATGCGCTACGGATAATTATTTGCGTTCTATTTTCCAGACAGTGCCGGAATCATCATACCGGGCCGGCTTCCACTCGTCATCCCATGCATGATCATCCGGCAAGGTATCGCGGCTTTCAATCACACCCCTACCGTCATAGATCATGTGATAGTTTTTGATCTTCCCGTCGCGGGTCTCCCGCATATTGGCCTGAATGCTGTCGTTGCGGAAGATTCCTGCCACCTGACTCTTGACTCCGCCGGTTTCGTCCTGCGCCAAGGCGACGAAACTCCCGTGAATATCGATGTGTCCCGAGAACATTGCGGAGTCCGGGGTAAAGGCGATGGAGTCGTAACGAATCACTCCGGATTTGCGTCGATTACGGATTTCAAAACGCAGCAGCGCATTGTCTGAAAAGGGCCGGGACAGCTTGCCCAAACGCACCCAGTAACGGGCCCTGGAATCCAACAACGAATCACCCGCAGACGGCATTCTGTCAAAGGTCACGAGGGAGCTGTCCCCCGGCGTGAAAAGCGAATCGGGTCCCCGGATTCCTTTCGCCGCAAATACCGTTGTGTCTCCGTTGCGAAGAAGGCAGCGTTCCGTGTAAAAAACAGGAACGGAAGTCTTGCCCCGGCTGTTGATGCGCGCCTTGAGCACCGACGTCAACCGGCCCACATTGGGTTTCCCAAGCGGGTTTTCAATTTGACGACGCAATTCCACAATGCCCGAATCACCGGCTGCCCACAGATATCCATCATTGTCCGCATCCACCAGTTGAGTCCATTCGAGCGTGTCGACTTGTGTGCCGTTCTGGCGCCCGCGTAAAACGCTGTACTCCTCCACAAGATTGTCCGCCTTGGTGGCCAATTTGCCGTCCACTCCTCCATCGACACGGACTGTCTGAAGAGTGAACAGGCCATTTGGACCCGGCTGCAGTACCGCAATGGCAGTGTCCCTCGAAGTGCTCCTCGCGACAGACGCTAGTTTCGCCACCGCAATTTTTGCGGATACAAAGATTTTGATCAGGCTGTCCGTGGATAAATCCGGCGTGGTATCGATGCTCTGAAATTGATCCCAATTCGAATAGGAACTGATGTTCACGGCCGTCACCTTGCCGAGGGGAGTGATGGTGTTGGGAAAGTCCTCACCGCCCGCGACCTTTGGATTTGGATAGCTGTCAAATATGCACCCGGAAAAAACGGCGGCGAGTGCGACGGAAGCCAGGACGACGGGTTTAAAAAGGAAATTCATGTCTTCCCCTTTATTCCACGGCCATTTCCGGAATGCTGTCGGGACTTCGGAAAAAGCTGCACGGACAATTGCAGGATTGTCTCGGGATTCGGGTCTTTTTCCACGAGGTCCAAAACCTCCTTGCGAAACTCCTCCACTTTATCCAGCAACTGCCGGCGCGTTTCTTCGCTCACCATCAGCAGGAGAGTCGATACATGCCGATCAGAAGGGCCGAATTTGAAAGGTGCTTCCGCTGCCTGTAAAATCCAATCCCGGTTCAAACGGCGAACCATGGCTGATAATGTGGGGGGAGGTTCCACGAATTTTTCCGTGACACGATACCTGCCATCCTCACCCCTCACGATCAAATGCCATTCCTCCAAGTCCTGAAGGTATTTCTTCGCCATGGCCGGAGCGAGCGGCGGATCGAGAAATTTGCCCAGCGCCTCGGCATCCCCGCGGAAATCCATCGCCTCCACGGCGCAACGCACCAGCGAATAGTGATAGTCCTGGTAATACTTGACGAGGGAAGGGCTGAGCCGCGCAAAGCGGCTGCGATTCCGCCGGGTCAGGAGATCCTGATACAACTCGTGACGTTCCGAATCTTTTTTGCTTTGTCCGAATTCGGACAGCAGCAAAAAAAAGTCCGTTTCAGATTCATTCAATCCAAACACGGGCGCCATTTTCAAAGCCTGATTCCGGCTCAGAGTGCGCTTGCCAATGATGACGTCCAGCAGATAACCGGGATTCGCAATGCCTGCGGCCAATCCAAATTTGCGATAGGAGTAACCCGGTTCCTGGATTTTTTTGTGCTCGAATGCATCCCGGAGAAACGCCCGGAAATCGTCGTACTGATAGACGCTCGGGCGTTGTGAAATTTCCGGTTTTACTTCCATTTTTCTCTCATGTGTTAGAATAACAAGACCCACCGCTCGAAGGAAGCGGTGAGTTCTGTCATTCCGTTAAGATAAGTTCCCCACTTTTGGAAGAGGAAGAAAAACAACTCCCGGCGCGAACCGGGAGTTGCCCCCCATCTTCCCCCCGCTAGCTTTTTTGAACTTCCAGTTCTCCGACCATGTCCAAGTGATGTTCTTTTCCGTTGCGGTTGTCCCGGACATCCACTCCAGCCCTGCCGCCACCTTGAAAATGGATGTCGATGGAAAAATCACCGCGCTGGCATTTGATGTCGCCATCCATCGGAGGACCGAAGCCCGCTCCCGGTGTAAAGAGGCGCTTGACACCGCTGATGGTGGCGTTCTTGAATTCAACACCATTCAATGTTCCCGTGATGGTTCCGCTCCACACACCCACGGTATCCGTTCCATCGACGGCCCAGGTCAACACCGTGTTGAATTGAATGTCTATCTGGTTGCCGGTACTGTTGTTGATTCGGGTCACATGTCGATTGTGCCGGATTTGTGTGGCCTGACGTGGGGCAAACACGGTCATGTAGGCTCCGTGAGAATCCAGCAGCCAAACCGTATCCCGTCGTTCCCGATCAAATTTTCCGTTGGGAGTTGTGAATTGAGCGTCGCGCACAAAACAGGGTCCGGGGAGACACGTGGTGTCCAGAGTCCTTGTTTTGATGATGAGCTCGCCTGTATCCGAAGCACCGGCTTTGGAAAGGGCGGAAGAGGCATATATCTGGCCCATGCTTGAGGTTTCCTGATTGATCAATCCGTTCCCGCCATCCGCAGGAGAAGGATCCTTGACGGATTGGGTCATGCAGCCCGTGAAAGCGAAAGCGGCCAGCGCTGCTACACTTGCCCATCTGAGAGTTTGAGTGATTGAAGTTTTCATGACACGGTCTCCTTGTGGTTTCCTGAGAGGGTTCCAAAGGCTTCATTTTGAAGTCATCCACAATGTATCCGATAACGGAGCGGGAAAGCAAACTGTTTTTGAGGTAATAATAACGCCAAAAGGATAAAAAAGGCCTTATTTTTAATAAAAATGAGAGATTAAGCGTTTTTTAAATCGGAATAATTTCATTTTTTCGCTAACAAATCAGCTCTGTTTTATAGAAAAATAAAACTCATCTATGGGCTTTATGATAACAAGGGGTGGATTAGGACGGCAGATTGCGAATTTTGTCGAGGATTTGGCTGGTGGACAAGCCGGGGATTTTTTCCACAACATGAATAGTCCCGCCATGGCGTTTAACTGTTGGGGCTTCGATACAATCCGCGCCATATTCGGAGCCATTCACATGCACCTGAGGCTTGATCTCATCCAGAAAAGGCATGGGAACATCTTCATCAAACACATGCACATAATCCACACACCGCAGACTCAACAACATTTTGGCGCGTTCGCTTTCCGGAATAATCGGCCGATCCTTGGATTTGTACCGCTTAACCGAAGCATCGCTGTTGAGGCCCACGATCAACACATCACCTTGAGCTTTCGCTTCTTCCAGAATGTAGAGATGGCCCGCATGCATCAAATCGAAGGAACCATTGATGGTGACAACGCGCTTTCCTTGCGTCCTCAACATTTCCGCCAAAGGCGCAAGTTGGGAACGTGTCAGCAAGCGCGAACTTTTCAAATCGGATTGGAGCAACTCATCTCGCGTCACCGTGGCCGTGCCTAGCTTTGCGACCACAATTCCTGCGGCGCGATTGGCCAGTTCCACGGCATCGCGATGTGACAGCCCCGCCGCCAAGGCTAATGCAAATGCGGCAACCACGGTGTCCCCCGCCCCGGAAACATCATACACTTCGCGGGCCGCCGTGGGCATGTGAAGAAATTCTCCGGAATCCCGATCAAAAAAAGCGATGCCCTGTGGGCCCAAGGTGAGTAACACATGCGTTTTCAGCCATAGCCGCAATTCATCTCCGATAATGCGGACATTGTCAATCGTCGGCTCCAAATCACCGGTGCGACCCAATAATCCCAACGATTCTTTCCAATTCGGCGTGATGTAATCACATTGCACATAGCGTTTCGCATGCTGCGGGCGCGGGTCGAGAACGACAGCCTTCCCCGCCGCATGCGCTTCACGGATCAGTACTTGAGTCAAAGCTTCCGTCAAAAAACCTTTGGCGTAATCGGAAAGCACAATCCCGTCGGCTTTGGAAAGGCGCTTTCGGAATGCCGCCAAAACTTTGGCTTCCATCGCTGCATCAATATCGTGTGTTTCTTCGTGATCGATTCGCAGCAATTGCTGCCGTTGTCCCACCAACCGTGTTTTGACGATGGTAGGCCTTCCGTCCTGAAAAGATTCCACCGCCACGCCCACGCCGGCGCACAATGCTTCAAACGCTTTGCCGGTTGCATCCGAGCCATACAAGGAGAACAAAATCGGTTTGCCACCCAATGCCGCAATATTGGCCGCCGTATTGGCTGCGCCACCCAACACACGTTTTGTTTTTGCGGAATCCACCCGCAGGATGGGGACAGGCGCTTCCGGAGAAAGCCGGGAACAATCCCCCGAGACATATTCATCGACAAAACTGTCGCCGAGAACCAGAAGGGTTAATGCATCGAAGCGCGCAAGGGAATCGTGAATATCCATGGGCCATGAAGTTATCAAATTCATGCTGGCTTCCGCCACAGGAATGCCCCCGGAATTCTACCCTTCTCATGTGCGAATTGACCGTCTGACTCTCCACCACTTTCGTAATCTGCACGGGCTAAACGTCCATCCCGGACCCGGCATCAATCTCATCGTCGGGTCCAACGGCCAGGGTAAATCCAATCTTCTCGAAAGCCTGCATTTCCTCTGCCTCGCGCATTCCCAGCGAACTCGCAAGGACAAGGAGATGGTCGCGTGGGGCCAGGAATCCTTTGTAATCCGGGGCGAGGGGATGATCGGGGGAAGGGCGCAGAACCAATCGGTGGAATATGGTGACGGTGGATGCCGCGTGAAGCTGGGCGTCACCGAAAGCCGAAAACTGGGTGACTTGCTGGGGCATTTCCTGTTGGTGGCTTTCAACCCTGAAGACCTCGATATTCTGCGCAGCGGACCTCAGGAGCGGCGACGCTTCCTTGATGTGCTTTTATGCCAGCACGATGCCACAGGTCTGGAAATCCTGCGCCGTTACCGGCAGGCGTTACGACAGCGCAATGCCGCCTTGCGCCTGAACTTTGGCGCGGACGAGGAAGCATTGCTCATGGCCTATGACCACGCTCTCGCCGAAGCGGGCGTGGAGATTGTCCTGCGCCGTTTCAATCTGGTGGAAAAACTGGCTCCGAAGGCCATGGAATTTTATCGTGAAATTGGACAGGGATCAGAGTCCTTGGAATTACAGATGACACGGTCTTTAGGACCCGATTTTGAGCCTTCCGCACTCAAAGAAAACTTCCTCCAAAAGCTGCGTGAAAAACGCTCCCAGGACCGTGAATACGGACTCACTTCCGTTGGCCCCCACCGCGACGATTTGCTAAGTTTTCTCGATGGAAAAACCGTGCGCGACTACGCATCACAAGGGCAAAAAAGATCCGTGGCATTAGCCTTGAAACTGGCTGCGGCACGACTACTCGAAGAAGCTTCCGGGCTTCCTCCCATCCTGTTGTTGGACGATGTATTCGCCGAACTCGATCAGGGACGGCGCGAACGCTTTGGAGCCTTGATCGCGGATCGCGGACAAGCCTTCATCGCCACTCCGCGACGGGAAGATTTACCCTTCGCTGTCAATCAGGTTTTCACCTTGGAACGCGGACAAATCGCCTGATGGCATACGGAAGCCCTCCCGTGTCGATTCAAGGCGCCTTGCTGGAAACCCTGAAAACACAGGGTCTCGGGCATATTTTGCACGAGTCCCGCCTGCGGAATCAATGGACGGAACTGACCGGTGAAAAGGCGGCGCATATCGCGGAACTGGATTCCCTCAAAGAGGGCGTTCTCAGCATTCGGGTTGCGGATGCAGCGTGGCGGAATGAATTGCATTATCAGCGGGAAGCCCTGCGCAAACGCGCGAATCAAATTTTGGGTGTGAACGTGGTCAAAGACGTAAGGTTACGGTAGAATTGTTTTCGTAGGGGCGGATTTCAATCCGCCCAACCGAAGATACGATGGGTTGTAGGGGCGTCCGGCCGGACGCCCTAAAATGGACAGGACGACAAAGGATCGAAAATGGAAGAGACACAAGGCACAGAGGCAGCAGCGAACCACACCTACGGTGCCGGAGACATCAAGGTCCTCGAAGGACTGGAAGCTGTCCGCAAACGCCCCGCCATGTACATCGGTTCCACCGACGGACGCGGCCTGCATCACCTCGTGTACGAAGTCGTCGACAACGCCGTCGACGAAGCGCTGGCCGGTTATTGCACGCGCATCGACGTCGTCATCACCAAAACCAACGCCATCAGCGTCACCGACAACGGCCGCGGCATTCCCACCGACATCCACCCCACCGAAGGCATCGGCACCGTGGAACTGGTCATGACCAAACTCCATGCTGGCGGCAAGTTCGACAACGACAGCTACAAGGTTTCCGCCGGTTTGCACGGCGTGGGCGTCTCCTGCGTCAACGGCCTTTCTTCGCTCCTCGAGGTCACCGTCTGGCGCGACCATCGCGAATTCACGCAGGCCTTTTCCAAAGGCATTCCGCTCGCCGCAGGTGAGTTCAAAAGTGGCTCCTCCGATAAACAGGGAACGCGCGTCCTGTTTCAACCCGACGATACGATTTTCACGGAGACGGCATACAACTTCGACACCTTGAGCGCTCGCCTGCGCGAGCTGGCCTTCCTCAACAAAGGGCTGACCATCACCCTCCGCGACGAACGCGAAGATGACAAGTTTCACGAATTCCATTTCCCCGGCGGCATCACGGCCTTTATCGAATACATGGACAGCCACAAGAAACCGCTTTTCGATCATCCGATTCATTTTGAAAAAGAAACGCAGGGCGTCCCGCTGGAAATCGCCTTCCGCTACAACGAAGGTTACGCCGAAAACCTTTTCTCCTTCGTGAACAATGTGAACACCGTAGACGGTGGAACGCACGTAGTGGGTTTCAAGTCCGCTCTCACGCGGGCCATCAATCAAAAAGCAAAAGATCTGTTGGGGAAGAACAAGAAAAGCGATTTGGAATTGACCGGCGAAGACATGCGCGAGGGTCTCACTGCGGTGATCTCGGTGAAACTCCGTGAACCGCAATTTGAAGGCCAGACGAAACACAAGCTGGGCAACGGCGAAGTGAAGGGCATTGTCGAAGCGGCCGCTTTTGATTTGCTCTCCACCTTCCTTGAGGAAAATCCCGCCATTGCGCGCAAGGTGATCGACAAGGTTTACAACGCAGCCATCGCCCGCGAAGCCGCGCGCAAGGCGCGTCAAATGGCGCGGCGCAAGAGCGTGCTCGAAGGCGGCGGACTTCCCGGCAAGCTCGCCGACTGTTCCTCGCGCATCCCGGCGGAATGCGAACTGTATCTGGTCGAAGGTGACTCTGCGGGTGGCAGCGCCAAACAGGGACGCGATCGCGCCTTCCAGGCCATTCTTCCGCTCAAGGGAAAAATTCTCAACGTGGAAAAAGCGCGCATCGACAAGATCATGGCCAACGAGGAAATCGCGACCATGGCGCAGGCCATCGGCTGCGGACTCGGCGAGGACAGCTTCAACCTCGAAAAACTGCGTTACCACAAAATCATCATCATGACCGATGCCGACGTGGACGGTTCGCACATTCAAACTTTGCTGCTGACTTTCTTCTGCCGCTACATGAAAGAATTGATCGAGAACGGCGTGCTGTATCTGGCACAACCGCCGTTGTACAAGATCAAGCATGGCAAGAACGAACAGTATGCGTTCAACGAAGCGGAGAAAGATCGCATTCTTGCCGAGATCAGCGACAAGAAGGGCATTTACATGCAGCGCTACAAGGGCTTGGGTGAAATGAACCCCGATCAGCTGGCGACAACGACCATGAATCCGGAGAACCGCGTTCTACGGAGAATCTCAATGGAAGACGTGGTCCTTGCGGATCAAATCTTTACCATGCTGATGGGTGAGGAAGTGGAGCCGAGAAGGAAGTTCATTGAGGAGAATGCACATCTTGTCCGTGAGTTGGATGTGTAGACTTCAAAATGGAGAGGCAACCGCCCAATACTATACGCCTATCCGCTGAATCGGTACTTCAAGAATACCAGGTAACAAAAGAATGGATTCGTTCCCTTAATATTGGGGAACCAAATGCCACTCGATATGGAAAATATGATGGCTTTGTTAGGCGTCTAATCGAGGCGCAAAACAAGGGCTTGCTGAATGATTTCGAAACACAAAACATCAACAGTATCCTTCATACTTTTTACGAAATCGATAGCATAAATTTCCTTCGAAAGGCTTTTGACAAAAAAGAAATCCCCGGGCTATCATCTGCAATACAAAAGCTACTCCATGGACCGGAAACCTATCTCGATGAAAATGAGAACTCAAACGAAGCAAGAAATATTGGATTTGAGTTAAGTACGGCTGCATCCATTCTTAATGCAGGCTTTCCAATCGACATTGATTCAATTTATGATATCAAGACGAACGTGCTCAATACGGAAGTCTATATAGAATGTAAACGCCCACAAAACATGAAAAGGCTCATCAAGAGAACCAACGAAGCAATTGTTCAGCTCGAAAAAAGACTTGCATTAAGTACCGATCAAAACGCCATTGGAATTGTGATGATCTCCCTCGATAAAATTTTGAACCCAAGCATGTTCATAAGGGAGTTTAAGAATGACAACGAGTTCACACGTTTTTTGTCCGAGCTAACAAATCAACTCGCATCATACCTTACTCATAAACTTAAACAAGATTGGAACCCTAGAATCTTGGCCGTTACGAGTCAAATTAGAGTTCCGGTTCGACTTCAAGATGATGGCATAAGATTCGGATACGGCAGCTTTACACGTGATCTTCTATTCCCTAAAAGTTCAAACGCGGATCAATATCTCTTTAAATACTACAGAGAAAAATTTCTTATGGGCTGGAATCGAAGATTTCATGAATTCCCATCCATTCCAACGTCTTAACTACTGGATTGAATTTCCTCGGATTCTCCAGTTTTTGACCATGCGAAAAATTGGGTAGTTTTCACCTGTGCTTAATCTCCAGAAAGCCCAGCCCAAGTTCATCGAAACCCTGCGCAAACAGGCCGAGTTTACCGATGCGCAGCTCGAGGAATTCCTGAAACTCTGGGAAGTCAAATGCCTGAAAAAGAAAGACCACCATTTTCGGGCCGGTGAGATTTGCAATGCCACCGCCTATGTGAACAAAGGTTGCCTCCGGCGCTATGTCATCAACGAGCATGACAAGGAAGTCATCCTCAACTTCGCGCTGGAGGACTGGTGGATTGGCGATTTGGAAAGTTTTTTCCTCCAAAAACCGACCATCTATAACGCACAAGCTCTTGAAGATTCCGAATTATTACTGCTCTCGCGTGAAAACTTTTTAAAAACCTGCGAACAATTTCCCAAATACAAGGCCTTCCACGAGGATAAAATACAGCGCTCGCATTTCGCCACCCTCAAGCGTATTTCTGTGACCACATCCGGGACTCCGGAAGAGAAATATCTCCTTTTAGCCCAGCAGCAGCCCCAGCTTTTCCAGCGCATTCCCCTGCATTATATCGCTTCTTACCTCGGAATTGAGCCGGAATCGCTCAGTCGCCTGCGAAAACGGCTCACGGAAAAACCGGGAAAATCTTAACCAACGTCAATGGATTCCAGCCGCTTCCGGGAATAACTTCTTCACATGTGTTTCGCATTGCCGCGAACACCAAGGAGGAAACCATGGAAGCCACTCTCGAAATGCCAAAGACGGAAACCGCCGCACACGCCAAACATCACAACCCCGAACACATTCTGAAAATCGGAATGGGATTCTGGGCATCCAAAACAGTGCTCACCGCCGTTCAATTCAAACTATTCACCTTGCTGGCGAAACAACCGCTTTCCGGGAATCAGATTCGCCAGAATTTGGGATTGCACGAACGCTCTTACCTCGACTTCCTCGATGCACTCGTCTCATTGGGATTCTTGACCCGAAAAGGATTGGGCGCGGATGGTGTTTACTCCAACTCTCCCGATGCGGATTTCTTTCTCGACAAAAACAAACCTTCCTATCTCGGCGGGATTTTGGAAATGGCCAACAACCGGCTCTACCGCTTCTGGGCCGATTTGGATGAAGGACTCAAAACCGGTTTGCCGCAAAACGAAATCAAGTACGCCACTGACGATTCGAAAAACCAGTTCGACGCCATTTACGGCGACCCGGAAGCGCTCAGCGAATTTCTTCAGGCTATGTCCGGCATTCAAATGGGCGCATTCATGGCCTTCGCCAAGCAGTTCGACTTCTCAAAGTATTCCACCTTCTGCGATGTCGGCGGAGCCAATGGATCGCTTTGTGTTCAGGTGGCGATGAACAACCCCGATATGCAATGCATCAACTTCGATTTACCCGTCGTGGAAAAAGTGACCAAGGGAACCATCGATCGGTTCGAGTTGTCCTCGAGAATCAAAACAGCCGGGGGAGATTTCTTCAAGGACGTACTGCCCCAAAGCGATGTCATCACCATGGGCAATATTCTCCACGATTGGAATGACGAGGAAAAACTCGTTCTGATCAAGAAAGCGTACGAAGCACTGCCCAAAGGCGGAGCTTTCGTCTGCATCGAAAACATCATCGACAACAACCGTTCCGTGAACACGTTCGGCTTGCTCATGTCATTGAATATGATGATCGAAACCAAGACCGGTGCGGATTTCACCTTCAACGATTTCGATCGTCTGGCGCATCAGGCTGGATTTTCCAAAACCGAATGGATGCCCTTGGCTGGGCCAACCAGTGCGGCCATCGCGTATAAGTAGGCTGAAACAACAAAGCGCGGAGAAAATGCTTCTCTGCGCTTTGTAATTCCGTCATTCATTTCTTCCCTGATACCACCGGATTTTACCCTGAAAAATGCTAGCTCTTAATTCATGGCACACATGCGATTCGCAGTTCTCACCAGCGGAGGCGATGCTCCGGGGATGAACGCCGCCTTGCGCGGCATCGTGCGCGAAGCCTGCTTCCTCGGCCACCACGTGCTGGGTGCACAGCGCGGCTATTACGGACTTCTGGAAGCGGACTTCATCCCTCTCGGCCCGCGTGATGTTTCCAACATCCTGCAACGCGGCGGAACTTTTCTGCACACTTCACGCTGTCCCGAATTTCGCACGCCGGAAGGAATTAAAAAGGCTGCGGAGAATTTACGAGCCCATCACATCGATGCGCTGATCGCCGTCGGTGGCAACGGAACTCTGCAAGGCTGCATGGCGCTGGAAAAGGAATGGGACGGAAAAATCATCGGGCTGCCCGGCACCATCGACAACGATCTTTACGGTACCGATGAAACCATCGGTTATGACACTGCCGTCAGCACAGCTTTGGACGCCATCGATAAAATCCGCGATACGGCGATGTCGCATGAGCGTTTTTTCCTGGTCGAAGTCATGGGTCGCGATTCAGGATTCATTGCCCTGCAAGTGGGATTGAACGGCGGGGCCGAGGAAATTCTGGTGCCAGAAGAACCCGTGGATATTCAGGCCATTGTGGACCGGTTCGTAGCCGGGAAAAAGTCCGGAAAAACAAGCAGCATTCTGGTGGTCGCTGAAGGCGCTTATCCCGGTGGAGCCGCCGCAGTCGCCAAGGACTTGCGCTCCTTGAGCGGGGATGATTATCGCATTTGTGTGCTGGGCCATTTGCAACGCGGAGGCTCCCCCACGGCACGGGATCGGATGCTGGCAACCAGTCTCGGCGCATTTGCGGTACGTGCAGCAATGGCAGGGGAAAGCGGAAAGATGGCCGGAGAAGCGTCGAATAAAATGGTTTTAGTCCCCTTTGCCGACGCCGTGGGAAAAAAGAAGGAACTGGATCGCGAGTTGCTGGATTTGGCCCGGCGACTGGCGATGTAATCAGAAGCACATCCAATTAATTCACGCTTAAAGGGCTTCTCGAGCCCGCAATATTAATACCGTTGACTTCCATGAGTCAGAATCAAAAAATCAATAAAACTGAAGCCTGCCCAGATTGTTCACGTCCTCTGTCTCAATGCATTTGCGGCAAGGTCGCGAGCTTTCCCACCAAAACCCGTGTGTTGATCCTGCAACACCCCCAGGAAAAACTCAAACTTTGGAACTCCGCACGCCTCGCCAATTTGATTCTGCCGAACAGCATCCTCCGAGTCGGATTATCGTGGCCCAATTTGAAAAAGGCATCGGGGATTGAAACGGCAGAGCCCAGCAAGTGGGCCGCACTCTATCTCAAAGGCAACCACAAGCTCGAGAAACCATTTCAATTGTTCAATCGCAAGGAAGAACCGCTCGAAGATGCGTCTTTCCTGCAAGGCATCATTATTCTTGATGGCTCGTGGAAGCAGGCTCATTCCACATGGTGGAGAAATCCCTGGCTGCTACGCGTGAATCGCATCGCCCTTAATGTGAATCAGGCTTCGAAGAGAAATCAAGCCAAGGAGGCCGGACTTGCGACGATTGAATCCATCGCGCATACGCTTCCGTATTTGAACGAACCCACCTCTGTTTCAGAATCCTTGCTTCAGCAATACCAAGACTTTATTGTCACACCGAATCGCACAGGCCGCAAGCCTAAGCCATTTTCCTATTCGGTCTAAGAGATCAATCCTCTCTTAAACGCAAACAGCCACCTCAAGCGAGGTGGCTGTTTGATGATAAGTATAACCTTGGCGCGAACCTACTCTTCCACGGACGTTGCCCGTAGTACCATCGGCGCGTTGGGGCTTAACTTCCGTGTTCGGGAAGGGAACGGGTGTGTCCCC
>CANKII010000010.1 GCA_947482115.1 Fibrobacterota bacterium | reverse complement strand
TCGGTGACGTTGGCGGATGGCGTGGAGATGGTGATGCCTGGCGACAAGGTGTCGATGACGGTGGAGCTGATTGCCCCCATCGCCATGGCGAAGGACTTGCGTTTCGCTATTCGTGAAGGCGGTAAAACCGTCGGCGCGGGTGTCGTAACGGAAATCATCAAATAACGGAGAGAAAAACCAAAGGTCAGTAGCTCAATTGGTAGAGTAGCGGTCTCCAAAACCGTTGGTTGTGGGTTCAAGTCCCCCCTGGCCTGGAAAATGGAAAACGAGAATGCGTGGTTTTCAAAATTATATCCGGGACGTGATCCAGGAGCTGCGTAAGGTCACTTGGCCGACCCGCGATGAGCTCAAGGGTGCCACAGTTACCGTGATCATTTTCACCCTGCTTTCGACGGTGTTCGTTGGTGTGGTGGACTTTGTGTTGGGATACATCGTCCGGCTCGTTTTGGGCTGAGGGACTGAGGAATAAAAAAGTGAAGTGGTACGTCGTTCATACTTATTCAGGCCAAGAGGGCAAGGTGAAGCAGCACCTGGATGCCGTTGTGGAAAAAAACGGCCTGCGCGATCAAATCGGAAGAGTGCTTCTTCCCATGCGCGAAGTGACGACGGTGCAAAAGGGCAAAAAGACGGTTCGCGATCGCAAGTTCTTTCCCAGCTATCTCATCGTTGAGATGGAAATGAACAAGGACACCATGCATTGCGTCACCGACATTCCGGGTGTGACGCATTTTGTGGGCGTGGACAACAAGCCGCAACCGATGCGCAAAAGCGAGGTGGATCGCATTCTCGGACAGGGAACACCCGAGGCTGCGGAAAACGGCGTCATGGAAATCCCGTTCCGCAGCGGCGACAAGATTCGCATCAAGGACGGGCCCTTCAAGGATTTCGACGGAACGGTTGAAGAAATCAATCCCGAAAAAGGCAAAATCAAGGTCATGGTCAGCGTGTTCGGCCGTTCCACTCCGGTGGAACTCGATTTCGGCCAAGTGGACGCGGTCTGATCCGCAAGAATGGAATGAGGAGTCAACGTGGCTAAGAAGATTACTGGATACATCAAACTGCAGGTGCAGGCCGGCTCGGCGAATCCTTCGCCTCCCATTGGTCCTGCGCTCGGTCAGCGCGGTCTCAACATCATGGAATTCTGCAAGGCGTTCAATGCCGCCACGCAGGACAAGAAGGGCTACATCATCCCCGTTGTCATCACGGTGTATGCCGATCGCTCCTTCACCTTTGTGACCAAGACGCCCCCCGTGGCGGAATTGATCAAGAAGGCCATCAGTCTGGAAAAGGGTTCCGGCGAACCCAATCGCAAAAAAGTCGGCAAGATCACCCTGAAGCAGATCGAAGAGATCGCCAAGATGAAAATGCCGGATCTCAACACGGAAAATTTGACATCAGCCTGCTCCATGGTCGAAGGTACCGCCAAGAGCATGGGCTTGGACATCGTTAAATAAAGGGCAGGATCGATGAAGCGCAGTAAAAACTACCGCAGCATTGCGGAGAAAATTGTTCCAGGCAAGGAATACGCCTTGGCTGAAGCGATCCAGATCTTGAAGGGAACCGGTAAGTACAAGGCCGATTTCTCGCTCGAAGTGCATATGAATCTCGGTGTCGATCCGCGTCATAGCGATCAGGTGGTGCGTGGAAACGTGGCCCTGCCGCATGGAACCGGAAAAAAAGTGCGCATCCTCGCTTTCGCCAAGGGCGAATTGGAGAAGGCCGCAACGACTGCCGGTGCCGACTTTGTGGGCGCTGAAGAATTGGTTCAGAAAATTCTCGACGGCTGGATGGATTTTGATGCGGTGGTGGCTTCGCCCGACATGATGCCCTTGGTGGGTAAGGTGGCGCGCGTGCTCGGTCCCCGTGGATTGATGCCGAGCCCCAAGGCCGGCACGGTTACGGTCAACGTCGCCCAGGTCATCAAGGAGCTCAAGGCCGGTAAGATTTCTTATCGCGTCGACAAGGGTTCCAACATTCATGCGCCGGTGGGCAAATTGTCCTTCACGCTGGATCAGCTCAAGGAAAACGCGGAAATGCTCATCGACTCGGTGGCGAAGGCCAAGCCTTCCACCGCCAAAGGTGTATATGTCAAGAGTCTCACCATTGCAGGAACCATGACTCCGGGCGTCCGGGTCGATCGTTCCATGGTCAAGTAAGGAAAGTCCCATGCCAGCGCTGAAACATGATGCCGTAGACCAGATGACCGAATCCCTCAAGGGATCCAGCGGTGTCTATCTGGCCGATTTCACCGGGCTCACGGTGGAAAAAGTGACCGTCTTGCGCAGCACATTGCACAAGAAAGGCCTCAGCATGCGGGTGTCCAAAAACACCCTCATCCGCCGCGCATTGAACAATGCCGGTGTCCAGGGTCTTGATAAATATCTGGTCGGTCCGACCGCCATGATTCTTGCGGACAACGAAGATCCGATGGCTCCCGCCAAATTGTTGGTGGAGTTCCTCAAAACCAATGAGGATGCCATCAAAGTCAAGACGGTTCACATTGACGGCCAGGCTTATGCCGGCGATCAACTGACCTCCTTGGCCAAGATGCCGGGCAAGCGCGAACTTCAGGCTCAGGTCATTACACTGGCCATGGGTCCGGGAGCGAATCTCATCGGTCTGTTCAAAGGTCCGGGTTCAAAACTCGCGAGCCAGATTCAGGCCTTGGTCGAAAAAATCGAAAAAGGCGAGACTGTCTCGGCCTAACAAAAACAAGTCAACCCAATCCTATCCACGAAGGAGAGTCCCATGTCAGAAGCAACCTATACACCCGCCATCAAGGATATCGGCGACAAGATTGTCGCATTGTCCTTGCTTCAAGCCAAGGAGTTGTCCGACTACTTGAAGAACGAATACGGCCTTGAAGCCGCTGCCGCTGCCGCAGTGGCGATGGCCCCCGCCGCCGGCGGTGGCGCCGCTGCCGCCGAAGAGAAGACGGAATTCGACGTCGTTCTCGAGAACGCCGGTGCGAACAAGATCAATGTGATCAAGGTCGTGCGTACGCTTACCTCACTCGGTCTTGCCGAAGCAAAAGCTTTGGTCGACGGAGCTCCCAAAACCGTCAAGGAAGCAGTGGCCAAGGCCGATGCCGAAAAGATGAAGAAGGACCTCGAGGAAGCCGGCGCGAAGGTCGCCCTCAAGTAATCCTTGGTCAACAAGGATCGAAGACACTTCTGTTTTTGAAACGCCCTGACCCGCGGCGCGGTCAGGGTGTTTTCCTTTTTTTCTGAGGGGTAGGATCACATGGTTGAGAGAAAAACATATTCCTCGAGTCGGTTTAATTTCGATCTCCCTTATCTGCTCGATGTGCAGGTAAACTCGTTCAACCGTTTCATCCAGGCGGGTGTGCTGCCCAAGGAACGGAAGAAAGAGGGATTGCAAAAGATCTTTGTTGAGGTCTTTCCGATCACCGATGTCAAGGAACAGTATTCCCTCGAGTACGAGGGATATACGCTGGGCGTTCCCAAGTATTCCATCGAGGAATGCCAGAAGCGCGGAATGACTTTTGCCGCTCCGCTGAAGGCCACCTTGAGCCTCAATATTTTTGAAGGCGAAGGCGAAGAGCGCAAGTTTGTCGAAAAGATCACCAACGATGTGTACATCGGCGATCTTCCCCTGATCACCCGCAACGGGACGTTCATCATCAACGGCGCGGAGCGCGTCATTGTGTCGCAGCTGCATCGTTCACCGGGCGTGAGCTTTGACGAAGAGACGCACACCAATGGCAAGCGCATCCTCAAAGCCCGCGTCATTCCGTATCGCGGCTCGTGGGTGGAATTTCTCGTGGATGTCAACGAAGCGATGTACATCAACATCGATCGCCGCCGCAAAATTCCCGCCACCATTCTGTTGCGCGCCATCGGTTTCTCGCGCAACAACGACATTGTCAAACTGTTCTATCAGCCGGAAGATGTTTCGGTTACGGCCGAGGATTTGGACGAAAAAGTCCTCTGGGAAGATTTGGTCGATCCGCATACCGGTGAGTTGATCTCCGATGCGAACACCGTGGTCACTCCCGTCATTCTCAAGCGCGCTCAAGAAGCGGGCTATAAGAAGATTAAAGTCATCGCCAATCTGGATCAAAATCCGGTTTTGCACAACACCTTGAACGCGGACCCTACTTCCACCGAGGAAGAGGCTTTGTTCCGCATTTACACCTTGATCCGTCCGGGAGATCCCCCCAACGTCGCGACTGCGCGCACGTTGCTGGAGCGCCTGTTCTTTGACGACAAGCGTTATGACCTCGGCGAAGTCGGCCGCTATCGCATGAACAGCCGTCTCAAGATGGAAGTGCCGATGAGCACCATGACGCTGACCAAGGACGATTTCCTGTCCATCATGCGTTATCTCACCACCTTGTTTGAGAATCAGGGCATCCTCGACGATATCGATCATTTGGGCAACCGCCGCGTTCGTTCCGTGGGAGAGCTTTTGGGCAACCAATTCTCACTCGGCCTCACGCGCATGTCCCGCACCATTCGCGAGCGCTTGTCGTTGCGCGACACGGAAGAAGTGACGCCACAGGATCTCGTGAACGCCCGCACGGTGAGCACGGTGATCTCCACGTTCTTCGGTTCCTCGCAGCTTTCGCAGTTCATGGATCAAATGAATCCGCTCGCCGAACTCACCCACAAGCGCCGCATGTCGGCCCTTGGCCCGGGTGGTTTGACGCGTGAGCGCGCCGGATTTGAAGTCCGCGACGTGCATCACAGTCACTATGGCCGTTTGTGCCCGATTGAAACACCTGAAGGTCCGAACATCGGTTTGATCTCTTCGCTGGCCGCCTATGCCCGTGTGAATCAATACGGCTTCATTGAAACGCCGTATCGCAAGGTCAAAAACGGAGTCGTCGGAAATGAAACCGTGTTCCTCACGGCCGATCAGGAAGACGATTATAACGTGGCTCCGGCCTCGACCAAGATCGACGAGAAGAATCGTTTCGTGAATGAATGGGTCATCGTGCGCAAGCAGGGTGATTTCCCCGTCATTCCGCGCGATCAGGTTCAGCTCATGGACGTTTCGCCCAAGCAGCTCGTGTCCATCGCCGCCGGATTGATCCCCTTCCTTGAACATGATGACGCGAACCGCGCTTTGATGGGTTCCAACATGCAGCGCCAAGCGGTGCCATTGTTGATCCCCGAGTCGCCTCTCGTGGGCACGGGTCTTGAAGGCCGCGCTGCATACGATTCCGGCGCCATGGTCATCGCTTATAATAATGGCGTGGTTTCCCATGTGGATGCCCATACCATCGTCATCAAGCGCGAAGAATCCAAGAAGCAGGCCACCGACTTCCTCGATGTTCCGGAATTCGATACGCATCATTTGCGCAAGTTCGAACGCAGCAATCAGGATTCCTGCATCAATCAGCGGGCTGTGGTGAAGTTGGGCCAAACCGTGAAGAAAGGCCAGGTTTTGGCCGATGGTTCCAGCACGCATCAGGGTGAGCTCGCATTGGGCAAAAACATTCTGGTCGGCTTTTTGCCTTGGAACGGTTACAACTACGAAGACGCCATCATCGTCTCCGAAGAGTTGTGCAAGAAGGATACGTTCACCTCGATTCACATTGAGGAATACGAACTCGAAGTACGCGACACCAAGCGGGGTCCCGAAGAACTGACCCGTGAAATTCCGAACGTCTCCGAGGAAGCCTTGCGCAACCTCGATGAGAACGGAATCATCCGCGTCGGTGCGGATGTGGAAGCGGGCGATATTCTGGTCGGCAAGGTGACACCGAAGGGTGAAACCGAATTGTCACCGGAAGAGCGCTTGTTGCGCGCCATCTTCGGCGAAAAAGCCGGTGATGTTCGCGACAGCTCTTTGAAAGCTCCTCCCGGAATGAAGGGTATCGTGGTGGAGACGCGCACCTTCTCCCGCAAGGAACGCGACAAGAAAACCAAGAAGACCGACAAGGAGCGCATCGACGAGTTGCGCGCCGAGATCGGCGAGCGCATTCAGAACATCACCGCCGCCCGCGACAAGAAGTTGCTGGAAGTGCTGGATGGCAAGGATGCGCAGGAAATTCGCGACGGCGCAACGCATGAACTGCTCATGGCCCGTGGCAAAAAGTTCACCGAGAAACTTTTGCAGAAGATGAACTTCTCCGAAGTGCATGTTCCCGAAGGTTTGACGTCCGACAAGGCCGCCAACACCATCGCGGAAAAAGTTTTGCAAACGGCGAATGAAATGATTCTGCGCCTCGAAGAGGAACTCGACAAGGAAATCGACAAGATTATCCGCGGCGATGAACTCAAGCCAGGCGTGTTGCAATTGGTCAAGGTTTACATCGCCAAGAAGCGCAAGGTTTCGGTGGGTGATAAAATGGCCGGTCGCCATGGGAACAAGGGTGTGATTTCCAAGATCGTTCCGGTCGAAGACATGCCTTTCATGCCGGACGGAACTCCCGTTCAGATTCTCTTGAATCCGCTCGGTGTGCCTTCGCGTATGAACGTGGGTCAGGTTCTCGAAACGCATTTGGGTTGGGCGGCTGCGGCTTTGGGCCTCAAGGTTGCGACTCCGGTGTTTGACGGTGCCAGCTACGACGACGTGCTGGGATTGTTGAAGGAAGCCGGAAGACCCGTCAACGGTAAAACGGTTTTGTTCGACGGACGCACCGGCGACAAGCTTCACAACGAAGTGACCGTCGGATACATGTACATGCTCAAGCTGGGTCACTTGGTGGATGACAAGATCCACGCCCGGTCCATCGGGCCTTACTCGCTCGTCACCCAGCAGCCGTTGGGCGGCAAGTCGCAGTTCGGCGGCCAGCGCTTCGGTGAAATGGAAGTGTGGGCGCTCGAAGCCTATGGTGCGGCTTACACCCTGCAGGAACTCCTGACGGTGAAGTCGGATGATGTCATGGGCCGTTCCAAGATTTACGAAGCCATTGTCAAGGGTGAGAACGCGCCGCGTCCCGGCGTGCCGGAATCCTTCAATGTGCTCATCAAGGAAATGCAAGCGCTTTGCCTCGACGTGAAGTTCCTGCAAAACGAAGAAGATTTGGCCTAAGCTGAAAAAATCTGGATAAGAGTCGGAAGGAAATTCCAATGAACGAGACACAAGAAATCGTCCAGGACGCGAAACCCAAGGAAGGGATCAGCATTCAGCTGGCCTCTCCGGACGTCATTCGCGGCTGGTCCTACGGCGAAGTGACCAAACCGGAAACGATCAACTACCGATCCTTCAAACCCGAGAAGGACGGCTTGTTCTGCGAACGCATTTTTGGCCCGGTGAAGAACTGGGAATGCAGCTGCGGCAAGTACAAGCGCATTCGCTATCGCGGTGTGGTTTGCGATCGTTGCGGTGTGGAAGTCACCCACTCCAAGGTGCGTCGCGAGCGCATGGGCCACATTGAACTGGCTGTGCCCGTGGTTCACATCTGGTTCTTCAAGAGTCTGCCTTCCACGGTCGGCGCCTTGCTCGGTATTTCCGTGACCAACCTCGAACGCGTCATTTACCATGAATCGTATATCGTGATTGATTCGGGCGATACGGAATTAAAGCCGGGTCAGCTCATCACCGAAGACGAATACATCGACCTGGAAGATGAAGGCCGTCACTTTGACGCCAAGATGGGTGCTCCCGCCATCAAGCAATTGCTGGCCGAGATTGATGCCGACTCACTGTCACATGACATGCGCGCGCGCATCAAAACCGAAACCAGCAGCCAGCGTAAGCAGGAATTGCTGAAGCGCCTCAAGGTTGTCGAAGCTTTCCGTAAATCGCCCAACCGTCCCGAGTGGATGGTGCTGGATGTGATTCCTGTCATCCCGCCGGATTTGCGTCCGCTGGTTCCGCTGGAAGGCGGACGTTTTGCGACTTCCGATCTCAACGATCTGTATCGCCGCGTCATCAACCGCAATAACCGTCTCAAGAAACTGATCGACATCAAAGCGCCCGAAGTCATTTTGCGCAACGAAAAGCGCATGCTTCAGGAAGCTGTCGACGTGTTGTTCGACAACGGCCGCCGCACTTTTTCCGTCAAGGGTGAAAATCGTCGTCCGCTCAAGTCGCTGTCCGAATTGCTCAAGGGCAAGCAGGGCCGCTTCCGTCAGAACTTGCTCGGCAAGCGCGTGGACTATTCCGGCCGTTCCGTCATCGTGGTCGGTCCCGAGCTGAAGATTCACCAGTGCGGTTTACCCAAGCCCATGGCCCTCGAACTTTACAAGCCCTTTATCATTCAAAGGCTTGAAGAGCGCGGCTTTGTGCATACGGTGAAATCCGCCAAAAAGTTCGTGGAAAAAGAACGCCCCGAAGTGTGGGACATTCTCGAGGAGATCATCGACGATCATCCCGTGCTCTTGAACCGCGCTCCGACCTTGCACCGTTTGGGCATTCAGGGATTTTATCCCAAGCTCATTGAAGGCAAGGCGATCCGTCTTCACCCGCTGGTTTGCACCGCCTTTAACGCTGACTTTGACGGCGATCAAATGGCTGTTCACTTGCCGCTGTCTTTTGAAGCGCAGCTGGAAACCCGCATTCTCATGATTGCGGCGAACAATATTCTGCATCCGGCGTCGGGCCAGCCCATTGCGGTGCCTTCGCAAGATATCGTGCTCGGTTGCTATTACCTCTCCGCCGTCAAGACGACGGGCAAGGGTGCCGGTAAGCGTTTCTCCACTCCGGATGAAGCCATTCGCGCATTTGAAGAAGGCATTGTGGATCTTCACGTGTTGGTGAAGGTGATGATGGATGGCAAGCTGGTCGAAACTTCGACGGGCCGCGTCATTCTCAATCAGGTCGTTCCCAAGGAACTCGGATTCCTTAACAAGACGTTCGACAAGAAAACCATTTCGCAAACCATCGACCGGTATTTCCGTATCGCTGGCAACGAGAAAACCTGCCAGTTCCTTGACGCCATCAAGGAAACCGGTTTCCGTTGGGCGACACGCGGTGGAATGAGCATCGGTATTAGCGACATGATCATCCCGCCTGAAAAGCATGAGATGATTTCGCAAAGCCAGAAAAAAGCCGACAAGATCGTCGAGTTGTACGAAAACGGCGTCATCACGGACGGCGAACGCTACAATCAGATCGTCGACTTGTGGTCGCACACCACCAACGACGTGGCTTCGCTCGTGTACGAAAAGCTTTCGCAGGATCGCGACGGATTCAACCCCGTGTACATGATGGCCGTGTCCGGTGCCCGCGGTAGCCGCGAACAGATCAAACAGCTCTCCGGTATGCGCGGATTGATGTCCAAGCCGCAGAAGAAAATTACGGGTCATGAAATTATCGAAAACCCGATTCTTTCCTGCTTCCGAGAAGGTCTTAATGTGCTGGAGTACTTCATTTCGACTCACGGTGCCCGTAAAGGTTTGGCCGATACCGCTCTGAAGACTGCGGACGCCGGTTACCTGACGCGTCGTCTTGTGGACGTGGCGCAGGATCTTGTGATCAACGAGGAAGATTGCGGCACGGTGCTGGGTCTTGAAATGCGCGACACCATGGAAGGCGACGATGTGGTCGTTGCCATTCAGGAAAAAATACTGGGTCGCGTCACCTGTGACGATGTTTATCATCCCGTGAACGACGAACTCATTTGCCCCGCCGGTCAGCTGATCGACGAAGCCCTCGCGGAAAAAATCGGCCAAGCCGGTCTCGAAAGCGTTCGCGTCCGTTCTGTGCTGACTTGCGAAGCCTGGAGAGGCGTTTGCGCCAAGTGCTACGGTCGTAACCTCGCCAACGGTCGCAAGATCGATGTCGGTGAAGCGGTCGGCGTTGTGGCGGCCCAGTCCATCGGTGAACCGGGTACCCAGCTTACGCTCCGTACCTTCCACATCGGCGGTGCGGCTTCCCGTATGACGGCCGAGTCGCACAAAAAGTCGAAGTGGGATTGCAAGGTCAATTTGATCGAAGTGGAAACCGTAACCTCCCGCAAGGGCGAAAAGGTGGTCACCTCGCGTTCCGGTGAAATGTCCCTCGTCGACGAACATGGAATCACCAAGGTCCGCTATGTGGTTCCTTACGGTTCGGTGTTGAAGGTGAACGACGGCCAGTCCGTGAAAACCGGAACCTTGCTTTTCGATTGGGATCCGTACAATACTTTGATCATCAGCCGCAATTCCGGTAAAGTGGAATTCGACGGATTGAAGGATGGCGTCACTTTCGTCACCGAGTTTGACGACGCGACCGGCATTGAACAGTTGCGGGTGATTCGTGACAAGCGCGCGCGTTTGCATCCGCACATCAACATCGTTGACGCGGAAACCGGTGCCAAACTGGGCCGTTATTCCGTTCCCGAGAATGCGTATCTGCAGTTCCGTCACAACGACGCCGTTCACTCCGGTGATGCTCTTGTGAAGATTGCCCGTGCCGCCGGCAAAACCCGCGACATCACCGGCGGTCTTCCGCGTGTGGCCGAATTGTTCGAAGCTCGCCGCCCCAAGAGTCCTGCCGTGGTTTCGGCCATTGACGGCATCGTGGAATTCGGTGAAGTCGAACGCGGCCAGCAGCGCATTGTCATTTCCGACAACGAAGTCAAGGAATCCTATCTCATTCCGCGCGGCAAACACGTCACCGTGCATCCGGGCGACCGCGTTCGCAGCGGCGACAAGCTTTGCGACGGTCCGATTGATCCGCATGATATTCTCCGCATTTCCGGTGACGCCGAAGTGCAGCGTTATCTCGTGGAAGAAATTCAGGCCGTGTATCGTTTGCAGGGTGTGACCATTTCCGACAAGCACATCGAGTGCATCGTCCGCCAGATGATGCGCAAAGTGCAGGTCGAAAATCCGGGCGACAGCGATTTGCTGGAGAGCGAGGATATTTCCAAGGCCAAGTTGCGCGCCGAGAATCTGCGTGTCACCAACATCGGCGGCAAACCGGCGACATTCCGGCCCCTCTTGTTGGGAATCACCAAGGCCTCTCTGGGCACCGACAGTTTCATCTCCGCGGCTTCCTTCCAGGAAACGACCAAGGTGCTCACCAATGCCGCGATTGCCGGCAAAATGGACACTTTGGAAGGTCTCAAGGAAAACGTCATCATGGGTCACCTCATCCCCTCCGGGACGGGAAATATCGGGATCAACAAGATCCGGGTCAAGGACTTGGATGCCGAAGCGGAAGAAGAAGCTTCCGCACGTCTTGCTGCCGAGGAATTGGCCAGCGGAACGGGCGTGGAAGAGTCGATTTTTTCCAATGAGAGCGTTGTTTAAGGCCCGTCAGGGCCTTAAACAGGGCGTAAGGCCTTGACGTTAATGGAGTTCAAAAACTAGGTTTCACCACCCTAAAACGTATTTGGAGTCACTTTGCCGACGATCAGTCAATTAATCCGAAAAGGCCGCCAGGCCCAGCGCGTCAAGAGCAAGGCTCCCGCTTTGATGGGAAGCCCGCAAAAGCGCGGAGTTTGCACTCGTGTTTATACCACCACGCCCAAAAAGCCGAACTCGGCTTTGCGTAAAATTGCCCGCGTGCGTCTTTCCAACAAAATGGAAGTGACCTGCTACATCCCGGGTGAAGGTCATAACTTGCAAGAGCATTCGATCGTTCTGATTCGCGGTGGTCGCGTCAAGGACGTTCCGGGTGTGCGCTATCATATCATTCGCGGTACTCTCGATACCTCCGGTGTTGAAGGCCGTCGTCAAAGCCGTTCCTTGTACGGCGTGAAGAAGCCCAAGGCTGGTGCTCCGGTCGGTAAAGCCGCCCCCGCCGCCAAAGGCAAAAAGAAATAAACCGCATCGTTTAAGTAGGGAATAGCATGTCCAGAAGAAAAAAGGCCGATAAACGCAAGATTTATCCGGATCCCCGTTACAATAGCACGTTGCTGACACAGTTCATGAACGTCATTGTGAGCCGTGGCAAGAAGTCCGTCGGTGAAACCATCGTTTATGGTGCGCTCAAGGAATTCAAAAAGAAAATCGGCGGTGAAGATGATGAGCTCACCTTGTTCAAGGCTGCGCTCAACAACGTGAAGCCCATGCTCGAAGTGAAATCCCGCCGCGTCGGTGGCGCCAACTATCAGGTTCCCATCGAAGTTCCTGCAACCCGTCGCACAGCTTTGGCTTTGCGCTGGATCAAGGATGCGGCGCAGGGTCGCAATGAAAAGGACATGTCCCGCCGTTTGTCTGCTGAACTCATCCAGGCTTTTAACAATGAAGGCAATGCGGTGAAGAAGAAGCAGGACATCCATCGCATGGCCGAGTCCAACAAGGCCTTTGCGCACTTCCGCTGGTAACTTGCGCCGCGGTCGTTTCGACAAGCTCAACGACCGGTCTCTGAATTCAATAAGCCCTCTGGAAACGGAGGGTTTTTTTGTTTCTAAGCACCTAGAGACCGGGAAGCGGTTCCTGAGTCCCCGTATTCTACTTTCCGCCCCATGTCCACCACGGCCGCATCCAATTCCCGAGAGCCAAGCTCTCGTTTATGGATTCTGGGTCCCGGGCGGGACCTCGCCCTTTTCGTCCTGGTTCCGCTTTGGATCGTTCCGATAATGCTGTGGGCCAAGACGCGTATCGACCTCAATATTTATGGCGCCATGTTTCTGGCATTTGTCGGAGTGGGCCATCATCTGCCTGGCTTCATCCGCGTTTATACGGACTCCGCACTGTTCCAGCGCTATCGCACGCGTTTCATAGCGGCCCCCCTGTTTCTTCTCGTGGTGTTCATCGTTCTCTCGCTGCTGCACCTGAACACCTTGGCCGTTATCGTGGTGCTCTGGGGTGCGTGGCACGGGGCTATGCAGGTCAACGGGTTTCTCCGTATCTACGACACCAAGGTGGGATCCTTCTCGCCGCTCACTGCCCGGTTGGATTGGGCCATGTGCCTCGTCTGGTTCGGAGGGGGGCTGCTTCATTCCAATTTCCGCATGACCTCCATTCTATTGAACTTCTACAACGCCGGGCTTCCCGTACTGGACCCGGGCGCTTTCGCCGCGTTTCGCCTGGTGTGGGACGTTCTTACCGCCTGCGTTACTTTGGGATTCCTTGTTAACGCATGGAGGGAAACGCGCGCGGGCCATGCACCCAGCCCCGTTAAATTCCTGCTGATGGCGTCGAGCTTTGGATTCTTCTGGTTCGCCATGGTGAAGGTCAGTGAGCCGATATTTGGATTGTTGATTTTTGAAATCTTCCACGACCTGCAATACAACGCCTTGGTATGGGCCTACAACCGAAGACGCGTGGATCGGGGAGTCGGCGTGGGACGCCTCGAGACATTCCTCTTCGGACCCGGCGCATGGCGCATTCTGCTCTACACGCTGCTCGTACTGGCTTATGGGACGATGGGAGTCTTCACCGGCTATTCCAAGGTGATGGCCCCGGATTTTGCGGAACCCGCCTGGAGTACCGCCGGTTTTTGGACGGGCCTATTCGCGGTCTCGGCATTCCTGCATTTTTATTTCGACGGATTCATCTGGCAGGTGCGCGAGAAAGAACTTCGCCAGGGTCTGGGCATCGAAGGAAAAAAGGAAGCGAAGGGGGGGAAGACTCTCCAGGCCTCACGCCCCTCCAGGCTATTGCCGGCGGGGTGGAAATGGGCTTTTTTCATCGTCCCCGTAGCGTTACTCGGAACGCTTGAACTCCACGGAAACATTCCTCCGGCGGTGGATCAGTACCGGAATATCGTCACTATCCTCCCGGAAAGCGGGCGGCTTCATTACCTGGTTGCAAATCTTGAGAAGTTCCGAAGCCACTTTGGGGATGCCATCGAGGAATACTCCCACTCACTGGCATTGGACCCCGACTTTCAGCCGGCGCACGCGGAGCTTGCGGATGTCGCGGCCTATGCCGGCCTTTATGAAATGGCACTCTCGCATTATCTCCGCGCGGCGGAACTGGATTCGCTCGACTTTAAAACGCGAGAACATCTTGCGACCACCCTCATGAGATTCAACCGCGTCGAGGAAGCCTTGCCGCAAATGCTGGCGATCGCGCCGCGGTTTCCTCAAGACACGAACTTCATTTACCTGACTGGAGTCGCCTTGATGCATGAGAATCGCTCCGAAGAGGCAATAGCTTATCTTCAGAGTACCCTGGCATTAGATCCGCGACAGCCTCAGGCCTGGAGCTTTCTGGGCGTCGCGCTGAGGATGCGGGGCGACTCGGCCCGAGCAGAAGAGTATTACAGGCGCGCCTACATGCTGGACCCGAAAAACGCCTGGCGCTGATGTCCGCACGCGCCCTGTCCCTGAATCCCCGTCTCTGGATTCTAGGTCCCAAACGGGATCTGTCTTTGTTCGTGCTCGCACCCCTCTGGATTATTCCGCTGATGTGGCTGGCCAAGACACGATTCGATGTGAATGTATTTGGTGCAGCCATTCTCGCCATCGGTGGAATCGGACATCATCTTCCCGGATTCATCCGTGCCTATACCGATCCCGTTCTGTTCCGTCGGTTTCGGATGCGTTTTATTCTTGCACCCGTTTTGTTCGTCACCACATGCCTGATTTTTTCCACTTATCATTTGCAAAGCCTCAAATTGATTCTACTGCTTTGGGGCGTATGGCATGGAGCCATGCAAATCAACGGTTTCCTTCGCATCTACGATTCCAAAGTCGGCTCCATTTCTCCAATCACGGCATGGCTGGATTGGGCCATGTGTCTGCTTTGGTTTGGTGGTGGCCTGTTGCATTCCTCCATACGATTGATAGAGGTGTTCTCTTATTTTTACGGCGCGGGTGGCTGGTCGATTTCTCCAGAGGCATTTTTTCTTTTTCGACAAACGTGGGATGTTCTGATCGTATGCACAACGATCGCTTTTGGCATCAATGCGTGGAGACAAACCCGTGCGGGTATTCCACCCAACCCAGTCAAATTTCTGTTGATGGCATCCAGTTTTGGTTTTTGGTGGTTCGCGATGACTTATGTAGGCGATCTGCTGGTGGCTTTGGTTTTATTTGAAATATTTCATGATGTTCAATACAACGCACTGGTTTGGGTTTACAATCAGCGGCGCGTGGAGCAGGGGATCACCGCAAGTCCTGCGGAGAAATTTCTCTTTCAACCCGTTGCATGGCGTTTCGCCTTCTATGCCTTGCTGGTATTGGGATATGGGTATTTTGGCATGGCCGCAAACTATGCCAGCACCCAGACTCAAAATCTTCTTCATGCGGGAACGGGTACGGTTCATTTCTGGACGGGATTATTTGTCGCTTCCGCGCTTCTGCATTTTTATTTCGACGGATTCATCTGGCGGGTTCGTGAGGGGGAGTTTCGGCAGGGACTTGGCATTGAAAAGAAAACCGCCCGATCTGTGCTTACATCCACCTCGGTGGGTTTTCCAAAATGGCTGACAGTATCTGGATGGAAATGGTCTCTCTTCATCATTCCCGCATTTTTACTGGGTGTTTCGGAATACAGGGGAAATGCGATTCCTCTTGTGAATCAATATGAAAATATGGTCAATCTCATACCCGACAGTTGGCAGGTCCATTTTGTTTTGGGCCTGATGAAAAAATCCGCAGGGGATTTGGATGGGGCGACGGATCATTTTGAAAAAACGGTTTCCATCAACCCGGATTTTGAAGGGGCGCAGGCGTTGCTTGGGGATATTTATTTCCATTCGGAAAAACTGGATTTGGCCTTGGAACATTATCTCAAAGCCGCTGCACTGGATTCTTCGGATTATGAAGTGCAGGATCATTTGGGGACTTTGTTGCTGATGCAGGGCAGAACTTTTGAAGCCGTCCCGCATCTTCTGGCGGCGGCGGAGCATGAACCCAATGACGCAAACCTGTCTTATTTGGTGGGCACGGCCTTGATGCAAAACCGCAAAGTATCAGAAGCCATTCCGTGGCTGCAACGGACCTTGCAGTTGGATCCCAATTTTTCTGGTGCGCGCGAGAAACTGGAACAGGCGGAAAAGCTAATGGCTGCCGGGGGATGAAACGAAAGCCGTCTAAATCACATAAATCATCAAGTCGCCCACATTGGTTCCGGTGGGACCTGTTTCAATCAGACTACTCCCGATTTTTTTGAAGAAGTTATAGGTGTCGAATCGATCCAGATAATCCCGAAGAGATAATCCAAGAGTGCGGGATTTTTCCAAAACATTGGAATCCACCAAAGCGCCTGCCACATCCGATAAATAATCCGAGCCATCACTTCCAAGACTGATATGCACCCAGTCTCTCGAAAGATCTTTCAGACACAATAGCGTGGAGGCGGCAAAGTGTTGATTTCTTCCACCTTGGCCCGGATTGTTCGGCAGTGCGGGCGTGGTTTCTCCTGCGGCTAATAGGACATCGTATCCACCGTATTTTCCATCGAGAATATTTCCCGCCAATTCGCGGGCGGTGGATTCAGGTTCTCCCTTGAGAGCATTGCTAATCATCAACACCCGTTTGCCTTTTTGTTCTACTTCATGCTTCATTGCTTCCAGAGCCGTGTTGCTGTCACCGATGATGTAATTAAAACAGTTTTCCGGTTCGTTCATCACGGGTTGATCGGAATTGGATTTCAGATGCTGCTGGATAGATTCGGGAATCTTGTCCCATAATCCGTAGTGTTGAATCAGTTTCACCGCAGCTTGAGGAGTTGTTTTTTCCGGAAAAGTGGGGCCGGAACCGATGGCGGCCAAATCATTTCCGATTACATCCGAAACAATTAATGAAATCACCATAGCTGAGGCGAAATGCAGGCCCAGCTTTCCACCCTTGGATGACGATAGGTGTTTACGAATCACGTTGACTTCGGAGATTTCCGCTCCGCTGGCCAGTAACATACGGGTCAATGCTTGTTTGTCTTCAAGAGTAATGCCCGGCGCGGGAAGAGGCATCAAGGCGGATGCTCCGCCACTCAACAAACAAATGACAAGATCGTTCTTGTCGATATCATACTTGTCCTTCATGGCCATGATTTCATTCATGGCGTCCAAACCGCGTTGATCCGGAATGGGATGACCGGCTTCGCGAACTTGAATCTTGCGGGGCCGCGCGGATTGTGTTTTGCAAATCACGATTCCGGCGGTAATGGATTTCGGAGTCAGAATACTTTCCAATGCGGCGGCCATAACATCGGCGGCTTTGCCTCCTCCGATGACGAATATTCTTCCGGACGTTGTGGGAAAAAAATGGCCCACGATTTCAAGGAGTTCACTCTCATTTAGGTGCACAACTTTCCGCAGCAAAGTTTCCGGATTCAATGCGGTCAATCCTGCGGCAGCGACGTCCAATGCAAATTTCCTCGCGGGTGAAATCGCAAGCTCTGTGAAATTCAGGAAAGGATTTGATTTCACGCGTTTTCGAGATAAGGAATGGTCATGGGGCCTTCAGGCAGGACGGCCACGGGCGCATCCGGTCCCAGTCGTTTCAATGCGTTTGACAGAAAGGATTCAATGTTCGAAACCGGATTCAGATGCGCCCGCTTTACTTCTTCCGGATTCAAAGAGCTATACACGGATACATCGGCTTTCAGTAAAACATTGGCGAGGATTTGCACCTGCCATTGATCAAACACATGAAAGCCCGGACTGAGGATTGCATCCAGCAAAGCACGCGGTGAAGAATACTTGAACAGCAAATCCGTGAAGTTTCCATGTGAGGGAAAACCATCATTGCACAAGGCGGCGCAGAGAATGTTTCCACCCGGTGCCACGATTTGCGCTGCCGCGGACATGCCTTTCACGGCTTGATACAGATTCTGATCGAGCGGATAACCGCCGTTGCTGGTGATAACGAGAGGGAAAGCCTGTTTGCAGGGCACCATGGCGGTTTGTTTGGTGAAGGCGCATCCTTGATCGTGTGCCGCAATGGGATCGCCGCAGAAGAACCGCGTGATTTGGTGGCGATGATTCAAAGTAACGTTGACGCAAAAATGCAAAGGCAGTATGGCTCCGTATTCACGCACCTGCGACTGTGTGGGATTGCCATCCAGAACACCCCACGTGCTGCGCGCATCGCCAATGATCTCGGCGCGGTGATAATGCATGATGGCGCGGATTCCTGCCACCGCCGGGAACGCGCCCTTGTAACCTCCGGAAAATCCGGCCATGAAATGGGGCTCGATAAAGCCCAGCACAATGCGCTTGTCGGCCTGCACATATTCCCGGTTCATTTTTATGACGCGGCCATCAGCAGTCGTTCCCGCAATTTCCAACGTTGATGAATCATGGGCGTCGTGGTTCACGATGCGATAGCGTGATGCGATTTCTTTTCCGACCATCCCTTCCAACTCTTCAGGAGTGTTTCCCCGGTGGGAACCGGTACCATTGATGATGGTGAAGTTGGAGTCCGGAACATGGGAGAGCTCTTCAAACAGCCACGGTAGCAGGCGATCGGACGGCAAGGCGCGCGTGATATCGGGAATGACCACGGCGACCTTGTCTTTCGCGTGAATCAATTCCCGCAAGGGTTTCGCGCCAATAGGATTGCGGGTGGCATCGCGAAAGGATGTCGCTTCGTCCGGTAAACCTTCAAGGAAGCGGGGCCTTAAAACGGTGACATTGCGAAAGGGGATCTCGGTTTCGAGTTCTCCCTTTCCATATTGCAGGGCGACTTTCATGATGGTGATAAGGTATTCATTGGGGTTTGGCTAAAGTATTCCGGACATAAAAAAGAGCCGGATTTCTCCGACTCTTTTCATTGGCCATGAAACGTATGGATTACTTTACGAAGAATCTCCTGGATTTAAATGCGCCGGAAACGGACACGCGCATGACATAAACTCCACTCTTCGATTTCAATTCTTCGCTCCAATTGTAGTCAACGGGAACGCGGCTGCCGCGCATTTCCTTGACCTTGTGGCCGGCGATGTCGTAGAGGGATACGATATGATTTCCGGGCTTGTTGATGAGAACGCCCACTTCGGCAGGGTGGAAGGTGATGCCGGACGCATCTATGGAAAAATCGAGGCTCGATTTATTGATGCCGGTGGTGACCAGTACAGTGTCGTATCCTGCGATGTAATACATGAACTGTTTGAAATACTTATCCCAAATGATTTTCGTCATGTTATTCATGGTAACGAGATCATGGCCTTCCATGAAATAACCGACACTGCCTTTCTTCGCCGGGAAGGTCCAGGAAATAGGCCATCCATCGGGACCGCCGGCGGTTGTATAGTTATAACTACCCCCGGAACAGGTATTCGCACGGCCACATGTGGCCGCATTGAGCCCCAATAATCCCTGCCACTTGACAGGCGTAATACTGGAATTCGTTATCGCCTTGTCAAAGGTATGCAGCTCCATGCCCGTAATGCTTACGGTATCGGGATTGGTACCACCCCAACCAATTCCTTCCATGATGGGATGCGATTTGGCCGCTTTGTTGTTCTGGCTCCAAATGCCGACTTTTCCAGTGCTATTCGATGAACCGGCGCCCGCTTCTCCGGTATAATGATTGGGCATCAGCGTGGTTGAATACCAGGGCCAACTGGTGTTTACTGGCGAATCTCCGGAGGAATGCATCAGGAATATTCCCTTGCCCTGCGTTTCCACGAAATCCTGCAAGGCCGTCTGTTGGGCGGAAGTGAAACCACCGGTTCTTCCTCCGCCAAATCCTGAGATATAGTTCGCAAAGAATACCTGATAATTGGCCAGGTTGGCCGAAGTCACCTGACTAGCTTGCGTCATCCGAGTTACCGTCCAAGCCGGAGTTTCCGCCTTGCCGATACGGCTGATCGTCGAATCCAAATTCGGATATCCAACCGTATGATTGAATCCGAAAGTGAATTCTCCAAGCACGATGGACTTCAATTTGGAGGTCAAAAGGTATTGCTGGCCGTTGATGGTTTCGGTCCTTTGCTGTGCAAGGGACACAGTTTGAGCTTGAGATACATTGGCAAGGCCAAAACACAACCCCGCAGCGAGGGCAAGGTTCCATCCCTTTGGTATGCGCATTTCAATTTTCGTCATCACAAACTCCTCCTGTTCATGCCCAGTATTCTAACGTAGGTTTCTTTTTTACAAGCAAAAGCATTTCGGCGTTCAATTAATTGTGTGTTTTTAGCGATTCTGCGGAAATTCTCGTTTTTTACATGCTCCACAAGAACCTTAACAGGTAATACCAATCCGATTTTCCCTGAGTTACTGGCATAAATGAGGGCTGGGCGCTTTCATCTTGCACTCGTAAATGGTCATTGGCGACTTGTAAATCAGCCCGCCAGCCGCTCACGATGGTTTTTTGGAGGTTAATCGACCATTTAAAATCATCGCGATCATAGATGCCTGCTTGTTCCCTCAGCTTGTAAATGGCCGGGTTATCGGACGGCAATTGCGGTTGGGGCACCGTATTCTGAAATTGAGAGAAGTTGTTGTCAGGGAAGGGATTTTTCAGATACTCCACTTGAACGGAAAACAAATCAAGCCAATTAAAGGTCGGAATATCCGCGCCCAGCATGATGGGCATGCGTTGGGTCCTGTCCTCGTAAAAATAAGGTTGGTTTTCCAATCCCAAAATGGCAATTTCACCGAAGAGCTTGAACGGGCCGGTCGTTTTTTCTTCGAGTCCCAATAGACTGGAAAGATTCAAGGAAGCGCGACCCATCACTTCAATCGCCTTGAAGGTCAGCTTGGTTTCGGTGGTGGGGCGCAAAGTATCGCCCGTGGAATTCACGATGAATATCGTTCGACCTTTAGCATCCACCTCTTGTTTAACAATGGGATTTCCTGAAGAGTCGACAAAGTTAACGATTTGGCTTTCCATCGCTTTCAACGTTCCACCATTGAAACCGAGAACAGCGTCGGCCGGATCCGACAAGGCCGGAAAATTTGGAACCTCGGCATAGATGTTACCGGGTTGATTGGGGGTTGTTTCACTGGGCTTGATGGGTAGCCAGCGATGAAGGGAAAATCCGCCACTGATCTCAAACGCCTTGCTCACTTTCCAGGTCGCAACGTAAGAGGGGGAGAAATCAAAAAGAGGGCTCCCGTAAAAATCGCTGAAGATCAAAAAATCCTGGCGGAAAGCGCCATTCAATAAATCCCATGTCACCTTGGCTCCCATGCTCTTGTATTCGTTCCCCAGCCAAACCCAGTCTCCAACCGTTCCGTTTTGCAAAATGGTTGGATAGGCCTCGCTGCGCAATAAATATTCCCCAAGATTCGTTGCATCGGGATTGTATTTGTAGCCGAAGTAACCGAATTTCACTGTAAGACGAGGATTATAATCGTATTGCGTGGATGCCTCGGAAATGCCCGGCCCGAAATTGATTTTCTTGGTCGAAGCATTTCCGGGGATCCCCAAAAACGGTTTCCAGAAAAGGCCTCCGACCCCGATGTTCATGTGAACGTTTCCATTCAGCGTGCCGGAATAGGTAAGCGCAATGCCATCCCGGTTCATGAAAATATCATGCAAAGTCTTGGGATCGTGTCCGTCATCGTTGACATAGCTTCCTTGCACGACTTGTCCGGCATCGACAAAAGCGGCGATGGAGAGATTCCGTTCCGTGACGACGGGCGCGCCTTTATCGGCATTCGCAAAGCCCACGACGCAGGCGAATGCCAGACAATGGGTGGTTTTCATGGAATTTTTCCTTTCAAGAATGGCCCCGATCGCGTCATGTTCAGAAACCCCACTGCAAGTGGGCCACGTAATACCACTGGCGCATGTTCGTGGTTTGCGGTTGGGCCGAAATTGCTCCGAAGGCTGCTCCAGCCAGCGCGTCGACATCGAAGTATTGCATGCGCGCATGATCATTCGCCACCTGTATTTTCAGTTTCACGCCGGGTAGAATGGTTTTGACGCCATACATGCACCATTTCCAATCATCGCGATGCACTGAGGGAAGCGTGAATTTCCGCAAGGTATAATCCATGTCCGGAATGGCCTCGTCCACCCCCGTCAACTGTTCGAATTGTTGGCCAGCCAACTGCTGGTAACTATCCGGATAGGGATTGTCGAGATATTCGGTTTCCAGAGCCAAAAGATCAAGCAGACCGAAAGTGGGTATGTGTACCCCTACCATCACTGGCATGCGCTGTAAAATATTCTGGTAATAAACCGGTTGGTTTTGCATGCCAAGCACGGCCCATTCTCCATAGAGTTCGCAGAAGCCGTAGCGCTCTTCCCACCCGAATATTTTGGTGAAGTTGAAATTCACATGGGCCATTACATTGATAGCCTTGCGAGTGATGGTCTCCGTGTTGGTTATTACAGCGGCACCAGGCGTTCCCGCCGCAACACCCGTGGCATCCACTTGGCTCACGGTGTCCGTTGCGCTCAGGTAGGTCGTGCATTTGCTCGAATCCGCGCTGCATCCGGCCAGGTTTTGCAAAAATTTCTTGATCCCGGTCCGCGAACCCGCAGGGCTGCCGTCTTGGATCATTTGGACACTCGATACCCTGGGGTTGGTTTTACCCGCAAGGAGTCCCGCAGTATCCAAACCGGATCCAGGATTCCAGACCGCGAACGCCTGGCCACCGACGCGGTTACCCGTGCCGTCTTCATAGGTGTAAAACACCGCCGCTTGATTCTGGACTTCGGGAAAGTTCGCAATCGTCACATATTGCGCCGCAGCCAGAGCTTCATCCTTGGGGTTCGTGCTCGTGTTCCCCGAATTGGGGCTGAACCAGCGCCGCAACGCGATGCCTCCACCGAATTCAATGCCCTTCGACGGCCGCAAGGAAAAAAGATAGGCGGGCGTGAAATCGTAATAAGGAGCGTTATTCAACTCCATATAGATCCCGACTTCATGCTGAAATTTTCCACCTAAATGGGATGCTTTTAATCGCATTCCAAAAGCGCGGGTGTAGGCGCTGTCCACCCAGGTCCATCCCCCGGTACTGATGTAGGTCGGATAAGATTCACTTTTAAGCAGATACTCGCCCAGATCCATCGCGGGAGAATTGTATTTGAGGGGAAAATATCCCTGCTCTAAACTCAAGTTGGGAGCAAAAATGAGCTCCGAAGAGGCCTCGGTGATTTTAGGGGCAAACTTAAGAGACTTTTGCCAGAAACCCCCAATCGGAAGGGGTTGGTAGAAAATTCCACCAACGCCCACGGTCAGCCTCAGTTTTCCATTCACCGTATCCGACGCCGTGATATTCACACCCAGTCGACTTAGGTATTGATTTTCGACCGAACCTCCGCCGAAACTGCCATTGACGATGCTTCCCATTTCGGAGACTGCTTCGCCCCGGAGCTTATCGATAGGGATGTCGGCGACAATCTTACCCGGAATTAGACTCACCAGCAAAAAGCTTCCGACTAAGTATTGTTTCATCCAAGATTGCCTCATAGTGACAATTAGAATAACCCCGATTCCCAATTTTGGGTTAACTTAATTTGCAATTACCATGCGATCAGAAATACAAGGAACAGAATTACTAAATCCTTTATCAGCGCACCGGAATCTTTGGATTCTGGGTCCCAAGCGGGACCTGATTTTTTTCATTCTCACGCCACTTTTCATCATCCCTTTGATTTTTGCCGTCAAAGATCGCCTTCCACTGGAAACCCTCGGAATTTGTGTGCTCGGTTTTGGAGGCTTTGGACACCACTTGCCCGGATTTATTCGCGCTTATTCGGATCGCAATTTATTTAAACAGTACAAGCTCCGTTTTACCGTCATTCCTTTATTGTTGATTCTGGTTTGCGGGTTTTATTCATTCCTCAATTTAAACGCATTGATCTGCGCCACGGTGGCTTGGGGTACTTGGCATGGTGCCATGCAGATAAACGGTTTTATGCGGATTTACGACTCCAAGGTAAAATCGTTTCGGCCCGTTACGGCTCGCCTCGATTGGTTAATGTGCCTGACTTGGTTCGGACTCGCCATCTTGCATTCCCCCGCCAAGCAATTCTCGCTTGTCACCCAGTTCTACGCCTCGGGCGGATTTTTGATCCCACCCCATGCTTTCATCCTCTTCCGACAATTCTGGGGTGTCTCCACGTTGCTTATCACGTGCTTGTTTTTAATCAACCTTTTTCAACAATGGAAAGCCGGTCATTCTCCCAGCCCGGTCAAATTGCTCACGCTGGCCTCAAGCTTTGCATTCTGGTGGTTTTGCACGGTGACCCTCAACAACCTTCTCTTGGGTGTAATTATGTGGGAAATCTTTCACGATGTTCAGTATGATGTGTTGGTATGGCTTTTCCAGCGCCAACGCGTGGATAAAAGTTTGAACGTCAGTCCCGTTGAGAAAATGCTCTTCCTTCCGGGTTGGGAGAGATTGGCTTGTTATTCGGTTTTGGTCCTGGCCTACGGATATATCGGAGTCGTGACCTCCTTTGGCGATCTTAATATGCCGGAAAAATTCATGTTGGCAAACGGATCCACCCAGTGGATTTTTCGCGTTACCCTAGCTTCCGCGTTACTTCACTTCTATTACGACGGATTCATTTGGAGAATCAGGGAAAAAAGCATTCGCCAGGGACTTGGCGTTCAAGATGAACAAGTACAGTCCGCCGAAACACGCAGAGGTTCTTTTGCGTGGCATGGCTGGAAGTGGGCCTTTTTCATCATTCCCGTGGGTTATCTCGGGTTTGCCCAACATCGTGGATGGACAGCCAATTTTGAATCCCAAATGCTGAACCTAACCAAGGCGATACCGGATAGCTGGCTGGCGCATTTCTTCACCGGGACTTCTTACAGCGAACGTGGGCTTCTGGATTCAGCCGAGGTACACTATGGGCTGGCCATCAAATACAAACCGGACTTTGCGGTGGGGCATTTGTTCCTCGGAGATATCCTTTACAAGAAGGGGGATCTTCGTGAGGCGGCGGAACATTATCAACGCTCGGTGGATTTGGATCCTTCCGACATGGTGGGGCGAAAAAGTCTCGCCTTTCTTTATTTAAAACTCGACCAGCCTTTCCTGGCCACCGGGCAATTTCAGGCGGCTTTGAAGTCGGAACCGGAGAATCCGGATTTGACTTTTGGAATGGCTTCTTCGCTCCTGAAACAAAACCGGATCGAGGAGGCGGAAGAGTACGCCAAAAAAACCCTTCAGCTTTCTCCGAATCACTCCGGCGCGTTAAATTATCTGGGAATGATTCAGGATGCCCGGGGCAATGCATCCATCGCGACGGCCTATTATCAAAAAGCGCTGGCGTTGGATTCCACCAACGCCAGCGCCCGTCAAAATCTCAGCGATGCAAAGGTTAAAAGCGGTTTTTAAAGCAGGGACACTTTCCGGGTAAACACGCCCTGGTTGGATTGAACCCGTGCGAGATACACACCCTTCTTGAATCCAAACTGCGCGGACAATTTGGGGAAGGAATAACGGGTTTCACCGATGCCTTTCACCGTGAAAATTTGATGACCGTTTAAATCAATCATGGAGAATTCATGCGAACCACCTTCATGCACGACCAAACCGTCCACGAACATGGAAACATTCAAATTTGCGGCACGCGTGTTTTTCGCAATGGGAACGGCGGCCAGCTGGCAGCTTCCCGTGTAATTGATGCGCGATATGCCGGGATTGTTTCCGGAGCCATACGCACCAGTGCTGCCATAATTCAGGATGTACAGGGCGCCTTCCGGACCATATTTGGCCTGTAGCGGGTTCCGGACGTTGAAACGCACGACGCCGGCGGTGCCCTGTTGTTGGGGTGTTCCCTGCAGGACGGGATTGATGCTGTCCAGCATGGCGATATACATCTGGCCGCTGGAGGGTGATCCATACACGGTCATGAGAACCCAGCTGTTGTTCAGATGCGGCGGGAATTTGACGCTGGACTTCAGGTTGCGATTGTAGCTGTAGATCGGGCCGCTGATGGCCACGTTGTTGTTCATGGTGGTTTGGGTTGTTGTGGTACCGTACCAGATAAGCGCTGGGGTGGCGGGAGGCAGATTTCGGACGCCGCTATTCATCAGGGATGCATTGATGGGTGTGGCAGCACTGTGACCAGTGGGAAGGACAATGGAGCCCGCCGGAGTCGGAGTGTTGTTTGCCATGAAATAGGGCATGCCTGTGAACGCGGGATGGGTGACCAGATTGTATTCGTCATTAGTGGCGTTATATTGGACGTCACCCCATGCCAGCCAGCCTTTGGTGGGATGAACGGCAACGGAATAATTGCTGCGTGTTCCCTTGATATACACCTCCGGAAGCACCTTGGAAGGGTCGCGGTACTGGGCTGCCAACGTGGGGTTGCTTTGGTCGAATTGTCCCGCCCAATAATCGCCGAAGTTTCCGGCGGGAACGGTATAACCGGGGCCATAGGTTCCGCTGCGATCGGTGCGGACAGTAGTGGCGGCATTGTCAGGGTGGATGCGGATTACACCGCCTCGGATGCTGGCGGTGTTGGCGGATCCCCATTCGCCGCTGTTGTTGCTGTCGGTCGCCGTGGGGGAGGTGCTGGTTTGCCCCGCATACTGGCTGCCGCTTCCGTTGAGATCATTGCTGTTGTTGCCGATCGTCACCCAGAGGTCGCCGTTGCGATCAAAGGTCATGGGGCCACCGCAATGGTATTGATCCGTTTTGGATCCCAGCACATCGATCAGGATCTTTTCCGAGGCCATGTCCAGCCTGTTTTGCGCGGTCAGGGTGATACGCGACAGGCGCAATCTCCGGTTGGCGTTGCTGCTGGCACCGGTGGCCGCTGCGCCAGGAATGGTGGGGGTGTACCAGAAGTAAATCCATTTGTTGGTATTGAAATTGGGATCCAGGACAATGCCCATCAGCCCGTTGTCATTGCTGTTATTGCTGGATTGGTACCCCCAGTTGGGAATGAATCCGATGCTATCCACCCGTTTGGCTAGGCCGTCGTAATACTTGACCTTCCCCTTTCTTTCCACGAAATAGATGTTGGTGTAAAGGACGCTGTCGCCGTTGGTGTTATAGACGCCCTGAACATCGAATTGCACGGGTTCATTCAGACCGGAGTTGGTCGCTTGCGCCGAATTTGCTCCGGTCTTGTTGAACAATTCCGTGGCTTGGAATTCGGATTGCTGGAGGGGGTTGCAGCTGGGATAGGTGAACTGGGCGTAAATGGGTGCCGACACCAAAGCACACAGGCAAAAAAGTTTCCATTGTTTCATTTAAAATCTCCTTTTAAAAGTGGGGTGATACGGGTTCCCCATCTCTAAAACATGTAAGTAGGAATATAAGGCGGACCTCGCATTTTCGCTCACATATTGATCGTCATAAAAGCTTTTTAGTAATTCCGGTGTTCCTAAAAACGCCAAAAAACGGCGAAATTGCAATGGTCCACTTGAATCTCCCGTTAAAACCTTGTTAGGGCGTGTAAGTGATTTTCCTTTGGATCATAATGGAATGTCCCAGAAGTCCAACACCCCTCATTTGAACCAAATAAAGCCCGGGATTCATACGAAGGCCGTTGGAACCGATGCCATCCCACCAAACTTGGGTAATGCCGGTGGCGACACTCTGACTCCATACCGTGCGACCCCAAAGGTCCATCACGGAAATACGTTCCCCCGAAATAGAGGAGACAGGAAGACGAAATTCCACGCTGAAACCCACGGTCCGGGCTTGGAACGAGGAAGCGAGGGCCGATGCCATGATTCCCACCACATTGTTTACCGTGATGCTCAATGATATCGTGGTGATACCCGCGTTGTTGCGGGCTGTCACCATGTAACTGGCCATTGCAGTGGGAGTCGTGGGAGTTCCTGAAATCACGCCGGAGGTCTTGTTCAAGGATAATCCTACGGGAAGAGCGGGATTTACGGTGAAGCTGTCCACAGAACCCGTCACTGTCGGAGAATTGTTCCCGATCTCCGTGCCTACCGTGTACACGACAGGATTCGCTAAATAGGACAGATTGCTGGGAGGAGCCAGCACCGTAATGCCCAAAGATACGGTGGCCGTGCCTGCGCTATTGCGGGCTGTCACCATGTAACTGGCCATTGCAGTGGGAGTCGTGGGAGTTCCTGAAATCACGCCGGAGGTCTTGTTCAAGGATAATCCTACGGGAAGAGCGGGATTTACGGTGAAGCTGTCCACGGAACCCGTCACCATTGGAGTATTGTTTGTGATTGCCGTGTTTAACGTGTACACGGCAGGATTTAAAGAGTAAACGAGGGAGGGAACGCCAACCGGTGACTGGGCTGTTCCAAAGGTCACACAGGTCTGATTGGCTTTTTGAGTTTCAAAATCCCATTTGATCCAGGAAGCGTCGAGGACTTTGCCCGCAAGACGGGCTTCTTCCAGCCACCCCTGGAAATAACGCCCGGTCGTATTCGCGCCATATCTTCCCATCACCCAGTTCTGAACGGAAGCAGTAAAAGCCGAGGATACGGAAGAAGGTGTTCCCACTGCGACTCCATCCCGGTACAGGGTGATCGTTCCCCCGGAAGCGTCCAGCGCGTAAGTCCCGACAATGTAATGCCAATTGCCGGCTTCGGCCGTGTTGGTGACGCTGAAGTCGTTCCGATAATCCGTACCGTTCCAGATGCCTGCGGTCCAATAGGTGCTGGTGCTGGTATTTCGTGTCGTTCGAAGAAAATGTTCCGCGTTATCCCCTGCTCCGTGAGCGATGATGGTTCCATAGCTGCCGGAACCTGTGGCGAAGGTGGTTGTATAAATCCAGGCTCCCAAGGTGGTATTCGAAGAGCTGTTCATAAATCCGGTGTCGGCAGAAGACGCGCCCAAATCGACATAGTTCGCCGTATTCGTACCGGTATTGGAAGTGCTTGAATTGAAGTTTCGCACATGGCCGCCGATGAGGGCGCTAGAGGTGGCGAAGTCGGACGTGCCGTTATTGACGGGGGTCAGAGGAACATCGGTGGAACTGCCGGTGGAATTGTTGAAGTGAAAAACGGCCTTGAAATTGTTGGTCGTGGAGTTGAAGACGCTGGAACCGTTCGTGACTGCCGCAGCCCCGGCTTTGCCCCAGTACATACGGATGACGGTGTTCGCGGAACCGCTCAAGGAATTCACCTTCACCCAGACATCCGCCGTGCCATTCGCGGAATCCCAGCGTTCGATTTCATAGGGAAGATCCGTTACGCCGTCCGACGCGGTGAAACGGATGTCGTTACCATTTGCCATGGCTTGGCTGAAATTGAAACTGCCGGCTCCAGACCCGCCCGGGGTGGTCAATCGAAGGAGTAAAGGATAATGGGTCTCAGCCGCAGTGATGCCGCCAGCGGTGGCGGGATTGATTGTAATTTCCCGATAAGAACTCCATGAACTATAATCGCTCGCGGAAACGAGAGTCGAGTGCGCCAGAATCGCAAGAAGCATTCCCTTGATTTTCATTTTAAGATCCCCTTTCAAGGAAAAGAAGGTGTTATGAAGTCCATTCCTTGGAAATATAGGGCCGGTTTAAAATTCTTACGCATCCATTGATTGTCATTCTAAGGCATTCAGTAATTCCAAATTTCCCAAAACTGCCAAAAACAATGAAATTCCTGCGGCAGGCTAAATATCGTTTTAAGATCCAATCACGGCAATGACTTCACCGGGACCGTGAACACCCAAGGTCAGCGACAATTCAATGTCCGCAGTGCGGCTGGGGCCGGTGATAAAAACCAGGTAGGGCAGCCATTCCCGGGATTTGTGCTTCTCCAAGAATTCACCCATGCTCATGACAATATCCGAACGACGAATGACGACGACATGAACATAAGGAAGCAGCGAGGCGGTACGGGGTTTTCCGGTTGCGGAGATCATGGCGAGGCTTCCGGTTTCAGCCAGCACGGCTTCACAACCGGTCAAACCAATCTCCGCTTTGGCTTGATCTTCTTTGGAATCGCGGCCGTAATAAACGGTTTGGTTTTGCAGGGAAATTTCCAAACCTTTTCCCAAACCATAAGGCAATTGATCCAAGTCCCAACTGAGTACGGATTTTCCCGCAATCAATTTTTGGACTCGATCGCACACAGCTTCTTCGGAAGCCTCAATGAAAGTTTTCACTCCGAGAAGATTGAACTCTTCCTGCAAGCGAAAGAGCAAATCTGCCGGGTCTGTTTTTTTGGCAACCAATCCATCGGGAAGGCCTTCGGGAGATTCGGGTATAAAACCGCGAATCTGCGATTGCCGCACGCGGGCGAGGATGGAAGTGCGTGAGGCCTTATCCATTTTTGCCCCTCCCGCCGGTGGGTGAGCCTGTCGAACCCCGTTCCTTCCACAAATCCTGAAAAGATTTTGCCACCGGTGCGCGCATTTCGCGCGAACGCGTCCAGCCTCCGCCGAGACCCGGCAGTTTATGGATCCATCCGGCTTTGGCCACCACTCTTGCGAGCCGCCCACCCCAGCGCGCGGAAAGTCGATAAAGCCAGGGACGGGAAACGACCATCCCGAAGCCCTTCATGATAAACTTCAGCGTGAAAGGTGAGCGGCCTTCTTCGACGCCTGTTTGACGCAGTTTAAGCAGCATGCGCGGAATGTCCAGACGCACCGGACACACTTCGCGGCATGCTCCGCATAGGGAACTCGCGTCGGGAAGTTCCTTCCAATTTTCCAGTCCGCGCAAACCGGGCGTGACAATCGCGCCTATCGGGCCGGGATAGGTGTCGCCATAAGCATGACCGCCGATGTTCTTGTAAACCGGACAGGCATTCAGACAGGCACCGCAGCGAATGCAGCCGAGAATTTCCGCGAGGTCACCGCCGAGAATATTGGTACGGCCATTGTCGAGCAGTACGACGTGCATTTCTTCCGGTCCATCGAGTTCACCGGGTCGACGTGGTCCTGAAACCAGTGAAGTGTAAGTCGTGATCTTTTGACCCGTGGCGGAACGGGCCAGGATTTTGATCATCAAATCCAAATCTGCAAGTGAAGGCACTAATTTCTCAATGCCCATGATGGCCACATGCACACGAGGAAGCGTTGTCACGAGTCGTGCATTGCCTTCATTGGAAACCAGACAGATGGCGCCGGAATCGATGACACCGAAGTTGGCACCGGTGATGCCGAGATCTGCCGAGAGAAAAGCTTCACGCAATTTGACGCGTGCGATCTTTGCCAGTTCTTCAGGACTGTCGGTGTAAGGCACGGAAATCCGGTTGTGCATGATCTTGCCGATATCCTGCCGGGTCATGTGAATGATGGGCAGGATGATATGCGAAGGCGTGGTCTCGGCGAGCTGCACGATGTATTCGCCGAGATCGGTTTCCAGAACATCCAGTCCGGCTTCCAGCAAGTCGTGATTGAGATGCGTTTCTTCCGTGACCATGGACTTCGACTTGACCGCCCGTTTGCATCCGCTTTTTCTGGCGATTTCCACGACGATGCGATTGGCTTCTTTTCCGTTTTGCGCCCAATGCACTTTGATGCCGTTGCGGATCAAATTCTTTTCAAAGGTTTCGAGATTGCCCGCCAAATCCCGCAGCAATCCCAGTTTGGATCGCCGGGCCATGTCGCGGATGGTGTCGGAGTTTTCCAATCCGTCAAGCGCGGCGGATCGACGTGACCACAAACGCTCGGTGGCACTGTGCAGTGCACCCTGCAAATGATCATCGCGCAGGGCGGTTTCAACACGGTCCAGAAAATGCGACATCAGGGAAGTCCTTCGGCCAGAATCTGCGCGAGATGTTTGACCTTGATTTTGGAGCCATGCCGTTGCAGGCCGCCTTCCAAATGCATCAGGCAACCCATGTCGCAGGACGTCAGGGTTTCAGCACCGGAAGCTTCAATGTTTTTCAATTTGTTTTCCATCATACCGGTGGAGATTCCGGGATTTTTGACGGAGAACATTCCCCCGAAGCCGCAGCACTCTTCCTGATCCTTGAACGGAACGTATTCCAGATCCTGAACACCTGCGAGCAAGGTTTTCGGTTGCGTCTTGATTCCCAAACCCCGCATCAAGTGGCAGGAGGGATGATACGCGGCTTTTGTTTTGAAGCGCGATCCCAGATTCGTAATGCCCATGACATCCACCAAAAACCGGCTGAACTCATAGCAGCGTTCGGAAAGTTCATGGGATTTGTCGAGGTATTCTTTGTCGCCTTCAAAGAGAAGATGATATTGATGCGATATCATGTCGCAACAGGAACCCGAAGGAATGATGATGGGACCTTCGGTGCTTAAAAGCAAATCGATCGTGTGTCGCGCCACCTTGCGTGCATCGACATGGAACCCGGCATTGAAGGCGGGCTGTCCGCAACAGGTTTGTTCGAGGGGAACTTCAACTTCAATTCCGAGATGTTCGAGAATGGAAACCACGGAGAGGCCTACATCGGGATAAACCTCATTGACAATGCAAGTATGAAACAGTTGCACTTTCGAAGGAATTTGTTTCATCCCGCCATTCCCTCCGGAATCTTTCCGCTGCGCACTATGCCGCTGGAGCCGCGTTCAATAAGCAGTCCCTCGCATTCTACAAAACTATCATCACGGACCGGGTGTTTGGGCCGGGGAGCCAAAACATAAGTCAGCACTTTGCGTGCAATTTCCGCAAAGGCAAAGCTGTAACTGGAGAGATCATTGTCCGTCGCGGCCTTGCTGTCGTCAAAACTGATGACGGAGATGTCCTTGGAAATGCGCATACCCTTCCGAAGCAAATGATCGCGAACCAGCAATGCCATGCGATCATTGGCGGCCACGCAGGCGGTGATGCCGGGTTGTTCAAGGATGGCATTAAGCACGGGTTCCACGCGTTCGGCCATTTTGAGCTGGTGGATAAAATTCGAAACGGCACCCTGCAATTGTTCCAAAGCGTACGCTGCATAGTGGCCGAGTCCCGCTTCTTCTGAAGTGGAAACAAAGGCGTCTGCTTGTTTCAGATATTTTTCAATGTCCGGCGGCGCAGGCAAAGCATGCGGATCGTCATCCATTTCATCAATGACGAACTTCTGCACGCCTTCGCCGAATCCGGCGCTTTGATAGGCCTGCAGCAATCCCCGGTAGCGTTGCTGCGACCACAGTTCCTTGTGACAATAAGAGAGAAAAGCTGTTTGACGGTGTCCCAGTTTGAGCAAATACTGGCCTGCTTGACGTCCCGCCATCAAACCCGCCACACTGAAAAACCGGGCGGTCGTATTTTCCGGATTGAATTGTTGCCGAAGAAATTGAGTCGTCGGATGATCCGTGATCGTATCCACTACGGCAAGCGGGTTTTCCTTTCCCTGTTTTTTCAGCGGTCTTTTGGTTTCTTTGCGAAGGATTTGCACCAGCTGGTTTAATTTCTGGTCCGGAAGTTTGGAAACCCACAACACATAACCGAGCACGGAATGTTTTTCCCGCAAGGCTTTAAGCTGGTTGGCAAAATCCTCCACGCTTTTTTCGGGATGATAGACGCACATGGCAATATTGATCAGGCTTTTTCCGCCTTCGCGCCGCAACGCGGACAGGAATTCGGTATGCGGGTAACCGCCAAAGCTGATTAGGGAAGACGCGCCCGCCACACTGATAAATGCCAGCGTCGCATGGGTTTTGCGAAGCGGAGGGATGCGGTAGGTTTTTTTGCTGGGAGTGATCAATCCTTCCGCAGCAATGGACTCCAAAGCCTTGTGCAAAGTTTTATAGGAGACGGAATAGGATTTTTCCAAATCGCGCAGCGAAGGCATGGGTTCGCCTGCGGCATAGAACCCGTTGAAAATATCGCTTTCGATCTGCGTCTTGAGACGCTGCCAGCGCTGGCCCGTAGACCACGGAGTATAATCCCGATCCTTCCGGTTTGCCGCCGGGGAAGCGCCGAGATAAGCGCCGCGATTTTTGATGATGGACACGACGCCTTCTTCACGCAAAATTCCCAGTGCGGAGCACATGGCTGCTGCGGAAACCTGCGCCTGTCGCGCCAGAATGCGAACCGGAGGAAGGCGTTCCTTTTGTAACCATGCGCTGGCCTTGATCTCACTGCGGAGATAGGTCAGCGATTTTTGGATGGAGATGACGTTCATGCGGGAACGGGCAAGGTTTCGAATCGTTTCAATGCCATCACCCATGTTGCGGCATCGGTTGGCTGGAAACTTTCCAGGTCAAAGGAATTGCGCACATGGGATCGCAAATCGTCCGTAATATGGCCCAAGGTTTTGGCTTGGATCAGAATATTTCCAATCGCGGTGGCTTCCACCGGACCTGCGAGCACAGGCAATTGCACGGCGTTGGAGGTGAGTTGATTCAATAATTTGTTTTTGGAGCCGCCACCCACGATATGCAAGACTTTGAATTTTTTTCCGGAGGCCGCAGCGCATTCTGAAAGAGTCCTGGCATACAACAATGCCAGACTTTCGAGGATGCAGCGGATCGTGGCCCCGGGATTTTCCGGAACAGGCTGGTTTGTTTCCCGGCAATAATCCGCAATCTTTTCCGGCATGCGTCCGGCTTTGCCAAAACGCGAATCTTCCGGTCGTATAAAGGTTGTCAATGAATGGGAGGTTTCCGCCAGACGGGTCAATTCATCGTAATCAAAATCGTTGCCTTCAGCGGCCCAAGCGCGTTTGCACTCCTGCACAATCCACAAGCCCACGATGTTCTTGCGGAACATAATGGAGTTGGCATAACCGGCTTCATTGGTGAAATTGAATTTCCGGCTTTCGGCGTTGATCACCGGAGTTGGCAGTTCCACACCCAGTAAAGACCACGTTCCTGAACTCAGAAAGGCCCAGTCGTCGCCCTGTCCCGGTGTGGCCGCCACGGCTGCTGCCGTGTCATGCGTACAGGAGGCGATGACCTGAACATTTTCGAGATGTGTTTCTTCCGCGATGTTCGGCAATAAGGAACCCATCGATGTTCCCGGAGGAACCAAGGCCGGGAAAATCTTTTTCGGCAGGCCAAGATGCTGAATCAAATCCCAGGCCCAGTCTTTTTTCCGCGCATCGAAAAGCTGGGTGGTGCTGGCGATGGAAATCTCACCGCAAAGATTGCCGGAGAGCAGATAATTGAAGTAATCTCCGATGTTCAAAAGCTGTTCCGCTTTTCCCAAAACTTCGGGTCGATTTCGCGAATCCGAAAAGAGCTGGTAAAGCGTATTGATGGGCATGAATTGAATGCCGGTGGTTTCAAAAATTTCACCGGCGGAAACCACCGCGAAAACCTTTTCCATCACATCATCGGTGCGGGCATCGCGATAGTGAAATGGCAATTCATTCGCAGGCAGCAGGACATAATCCAAACCCCATGCATCTGCGCTGATTCCGGAAATCGGTATTCCGCGATCGGCGGCCAGTCGCATTCCCTTTTTGATTTCAGCGAACAGGTGGTGAATGTCCCAACGCAATGTTTTTTGAATGAACACGGGAACGTTGGCAAAGCGGTGGATTTCTTCCACCGCCACGCGTTCCGAACCAACAGTTCCAAGCATGACCCGTCCGCTTTCAGCGCCCAGATCAATCGCCAGGAAAAACTTGTCCATGGCTTTTCCTGAACCCTTTTCCGTTTTCTCTAGCGGGTGAAGCTTTGGTTGTTACCCGCATCCACGTTGAGAATGTTGGCCGTGGATTTTGCCGAAGCATCGCCCGCGAAGAAGTACACCGCTTCCGCAATGTCTTCCGGAAACACGCTGCGCTTCAGCAGGCTGCGATTGCGATAATGTTCTTCCAGTTGTTCCTCGGCGAGGTTGTAAGCTTCGGCGCGTTCCTTGCGCCAGTCGCCCTGCCAGATTTTGGAACCGCGCAATACGGCGTCAGGATTGACCACGTTGACGCGAATGCCGCGTGGTGCGCCTTCGAGCGCGAGACAGCGCGCCAAATGCACTTCGGCTGCCTTTGCCGTGCAATATGCCGCTGCGCCGGGCGATGCCGCCAAGGCATTTTTGCTGGCGATGAACACAACGGAACCCTCGAGACCCTGTTCGAGCATGATGCGATAACCGGAGCGGGAAACGAGGAAATAACCCGTGGCGAGAATGCTGATGTTCTTGTTCCAAATGTCGAGCGTCGTGTCTTCATAGTTGGAGGCCGAGGAAATTCCGGCATTGGAAACCAGAATGTCCAAACCGCCGAATTCGCGCACGCAGAATTTGAAGGAGTCGATCACGGATTGTTCGTCCGTGACATTACAAGTCACTACGCGCACGCTGTCCTTGCCGTACTTGGAATGGAATTCCTTTTCCGTTTCCGCCAGCGCTTTCGCATCGATGTCGGTGAGACACACCACTGCACCTTCGCCGAGAAGACGACGGGCCGTGGCTTTGCCGATGCCGCCGGCACCGCCGGTGATGAGGGCGATGCGCGCCGCCAACGGTTTCGCTTTCGGCATGCGTTGCAGTTTGGCTTCTTCCAAAGCCCAGTATTCGATGTTGAAGGCTTCCTGTTCGGGCAGGCCCACATATTCGTCCATGGCGGCCGCACCGCGCATCACGTTGATGGCGTTGACGTAGAACTCTCCGGCAATGCGGGCCGTGGCTTTGTCATTCGCGAAAGAGAACATGCCGATGCCGGGAACCAGAATGATCACAGGATACGGATCGCGCACGGCAGGAGATGTGGGGCTGGCGCAGCGTTTGTAATAGGCTTCGTAATCCTTGCGATAGGCTTCAAGCAAATTGTCCAACGACGTGAGCATGCCTTCCACGGTGTCCTTGGCCGGATTGAATTCGACCAACATCGGGAAAATTTTGGTGCGGAGAAAATGATCCGGACAGGAAGTTCCCAAGGCAGCGAGTGTCTTGGCATTCTTCGATCCGACGAAAGTCAATACTTCTTCGGAATCGTTGAAGTGTCCAATCTTGCGATTCACCTTGCTGAGCTTGCCGCGCAAGGCGGGCATCAACTTGGAAGCGAATTCCTGGCGCTGTGTTGCATCCAAGGCCGTAATCACCGGGCCGCCGAAAGGCTTGCCGTCATCCTTGCTGTCGATGTAATCCTGCGCCCGTTGAATCACATGCAAAGTGTTCTCGTAGCATTCCTTCGAAGTGTCGCCCCACGTGAAGAATCCGTGGCCGCCCAACATGATTCCCTTGAGTTTGGGATTGGACTTGTACATGGCTTCCAGTTTCAAACCGAGATCATAGCCGGGGCGCTGCCACGGCAGCCAGCCCAATTCTCCGTTGAACACTTTTTGCGTGATGGCCTCGCCGTTTTTGGTGGCCGCAATGGCGATCACCGAATCGGGATGCACGTGATCCACATGCTTGACGGGAATATAGGCGTGCAACGGTGTGTCGATGCTGGCTGCGCGCGGATTCAGGTTGAACGTGCAATGGGGAAGATATCCGACCATTTCATCTTCCTGAGCCAATCCGCGATAAAGTCCCTTGAGTGCGTGGAGCTTCTCCATGTAAAGCGTCGAGAAACCGTCCAGCTTCATGCTGCCGAGATCCCCGCCGGAACCCTTGACCCACATCACTTCGGCTTCCTTGCCGGTGAGCGGATCTTTCATCATCACCTTGGCCGAGGTGTTTCCGCCGCCGTAGTTGGTGACGCGCAAATCGGAACCCAACAAGTTGGAGCGATAGAGAAGAAGCTGTTCTTCGGAAAGTCCTTGTGCGGCTTTGTCGTCCCAGTTATTCGGGATGGTGGATTTGGCGGATTTCATAATTTCTCCTGGTGTTTTTAAAAGGGGTGATTTCCCCGGGTCTTCGTTTCAGTAAATCGAGATGCCATAAGGTACTACGTTGAGTCCATTTTTAAAACAAAAATATTAAACGATCTATATTTTCAATTAGAAAATAAAGTGGCTGCTTTTATTGCGCTAAAACCAGCTTGACTCGGCTTGTTTTCAAGGAATCCTTCGTTTCGCTGGGAATTTGGCCTTCGGTGATGAGGGTGTCGATTTTATCGAGCGACCAGAAGTAAGCGGCGGATACCCGGTTCCATTTCGTCGAGTCCGCCAGCACAATCACTTTCCGACTGAATCCGGCCAGCGCCTGCTTGACCCCCATCTCCGCCTGACTCACCTCACCAAGTCCCTTTGTCAAATGAATGCTGTGCACGCCCATGAAACACAATTCCGCTTCCATGCGGGAAAGAAAATTGACCGCCTCCGGTCCTACTACCGATGAAGATTCGTGACGCAAGGTTCCGCCGGGTAAAATGACGTTCACTCCCGGCGCGTCCACCAAATGCGAGGCAATGGGCAGGCTGTTGGTGATGATGGTCAAAGCCTTGCGTCCTTTGAGGAAATAGGACATGGCGAGCGAAGTGGTACTGGCGTCCAGCGCCACAACCATCCCGTCATGCACCAAGGCGGCGGCTGCACGGCCGATGGCCTGCTTTTCAGTGACCTGTTTTCGCAAACGCACGTCCATCGGCATTTCGGACAAGGGTGTGGATTCATGCGGAGCCAATGCTCCGCCGAAGGTGCGGATGATCTTATTCTGCCGGTTCAACGCTTCAAGGTCAGCGCGAATGGTGGCGCCCGTGACCCGCAACTGTTTGCTGAGTTCGCCCACCGACATGCGCCGGTTGGACGACAGTAATCCCACGATTTTTTCCCGGCGTTCGTTCCGGAATTTCACGGTCCGCATTTTATCCCCATTATTAATTTCAAAATGAAAATATATTTATTTCCAACCGGAGGTCCCTGAGCGGAGTCGAAGGGCCGACGGTGGTACGGAAAGATCTTTATGCAAAAATTCTGCCTTTCCCTTTTGGCCTTGCTAATTCTCCCGGTTTTCTCTTTGGCGGCAAAGATTACCGTGGCAGTGATTCCCAAAGGCACCATTCACGAGTATTGGAAAACCGTGCATGCCGGAGCGGTGAAAGCGTCCCGGGAAGACAGCGTCGATATCATCTGGCAGGGGCCGTCCAAGGAGGATGATCGCAAGGGCCAAATCGAAGTGGTTCAAAATTTCATCAGCCGCGGGGTCTCGGCGATTGTGCTCGCGCCTCTGGATGAGACGGCTTTGGCCCGTCCTGTGGAAGCGGCGGACAAACGCGGCATCAAAACGGTGATCATCGATTCCGATCTCAAATCGAAAGCCTTCGCAAGTTTTGTGGCCACGGACAATTATGCGGCGGGAAAACTGGCGGCAAAACACATGGCGGATCTTTTAGGAAAGAAACCGTCCAAAGTCATGGTGATGAGATACTTGGAAGGATCGGCCAGCAACAGTTACCGCGAAGATGGTTTTTTGGATGGCATCAAGGAATATGCGCCGAACGTGCAGGTGATTTCTTCGAATCAATATGCGGGCGTGACAGCCGAATCGGCTTTAAAGACTGCGCAAAATTTGTTGAACAAGTTCTCCGAGGTCGATGGCATTTTCACTCCCAATGCACCCACCACATTCGGCATGCTGCGCGCTTTACAGACGGCGGGGCGTGCGAAGAAGGTGAAACTCATTGGCTTCGATGCCACCGAGCCGTTGTTGAATGCGATGAAGGTGGGGGAGATTGAAGGCTTGGTGGTTCAAGATCCGTTTCGCATCGGCTATCTCGGTGTAAAGACAGCGGTGGCCGCAGTGCGCGGGCAAAAGGTGGAAAAGCGCATTGATACCGGTGCACGATTCATTACGGCAGGTAATCTTTCCGATCCGGATGTGAAGGAATTGGTTTCACCGGATTTGAAAAAATGGTTGGAATAACCCCGCCCCTACGCCCCAACCGCCGTGTCAATCGTGAAACGATCCGGTTGTTGGCGCCATACCTGTGCCTGATCGCTGTCTTTCTTCTTTTTTCCTTCATCGCCCCTCCGGCATTTCATAGTGGGTACAATCTCAAAACCCTATTGACCCAATCCGTCATTGTGGGAATCGGCGCATTGGGAATGACCTTCGTGATTGTGAGCGGTGGCATTGATCTCAGCGTCGGGTCGATCATCGCCCTGTCCACCGTGCTCATAGCGCAAATTCTCCGCTTGCATCCCGAACCCGGTCGCATGCTTCCGTGGATCGCATTGTGCGCGGCCATTGGGATTGGCGGATTGTGCGGGCTACTCAATGGGTTTCTTTCTGCGCGATGGCGCATCATGCCCTTCATCGCAACTCTCGGCACCATGCAAATCTTTCGCGGTGTGGCGAAATGGCTGGCGCAGGAACAAACGGTGACGGCTCCGACAACGTGGATCAACTCTTTGATGGAAATTGATCCGACTCCCTCGTGGCTGCTCCTGGCTCCCGGCGTTTGGATTCTGATCATATTGGGTTTGCTCGTCGGTGGTATTTTACGGTTCACGATCTTTGGCCGCTATGCGTATGCGCTGGGTTCCAACGAAACCGCCGCACGCTATTGCGGCATTCCTGTGATTCGCCAGCGATTGCTTCTCTACGCAGTCGGCGGTGCCTTTGCCGGCATGGCGGGTGCGATGCAATTCGCCAACCTCACGCTCGGCGATCCGACTGCAGCAGAGGGAATGGAATTGGACATCGTTGCGGCAGTGGTGATCGGCGGGGGTTCGCTGCGTGGCGGAGAAGGCCGCGCAGCGGGATCGCTCGTCGGGGCTTTGTTGATGACGGTGCTGCGCAATGGATGCAACATGGCCGGGGTTCCGAACTACATGCAGAACATCATTGTGGGAACTATCATCATCGGGGCGATGGGTTTGGATTGGTTGCGGGCGCGAACGTAATCAACGCAGGGTTTTCCAGATCGGATTCCCATTTTCCGGGATTGTTGGCGATATATCGCCGAATTCGAATCAATTCATCATCATTCCGAACGATGTGTTCGTGGTAATTGCGTTGCCATACGATTATGCCCGGTGTGTTGCGAAATTCGTTGATGCGCCGGGTGGAAACGGTTTTATACATGCCGATTAATTGGCCCAATGATTTGGTTTTTACGGGTTGGGATTCCGTAGGGGCGCGTTGCAACGCGCCCCTACCATGTAACACGATGATTGCATGCATGTGATTCGGCATAATCACCCATTGATCCCATTCCACATGGGCATATTGTTTTTCCAACCATTCCCAACATTCGGCCGCGATACGACCCATTTCATTCAATTGCATTTCGCCGTGAACCACGGTGCCGAATAAACATTCCCGGTTTTTGGCACACAGGGTCACGAAATATGCGCCAGCGTTCGAATAATCCCATCCCCGCAGGCGAACGGATCGCCGATGGTGTTTGGCTGGATTGAATGGCATGTGGGAAAATATGGATGGCAGTTGAAACGGCGGAGGTGACGGGTGTCACCCGGATTTGATTTTTTCAGAGCTTTGACTCAGCCAACAATTTATTCACCTCTGTAAGAATCCAATCATGATCGCCATGATGGTTCAAGATTTTGGTGGTCTTTAATAAAGTTTTCCTTGCTGTGTGGGCAGAAAGCCTCCAAGAAGAGTCCCCGTGTTCCTTTAGGCATCTTGCGAGGAAGTAGTGGGGGAATGGGTATTGGGGCGACTTGTCGATCACGGTTTTGCAGATAGAATCGGTAGAAGGAACGCAGGCACAAATTATTCGATCTCGGATCTTGAAAAGAAGCCCTTATTCCAATCGGTAAGAGGGGTTGGAATATACAAGCGTATGCCTGGTGCGAAGGCGGCGATTCCACCACTGTTTTTTCGACCAGTCACATCATATAGGGCGTATTCTTGGTATGCCATTTCTTCAGCCACTTTTATTTTTACAGAAAGATCTCCATTTTCAATCTTCAGCTGATTTATTTTTTGATTACTTGAGTCTTGTCCTTTTTTAAGGTTTGTGTTTTCGATGCTAATTCTATTGACATCTCTACTAAGGTTTTCCTTTCGAAAATGACCCACAACTAAAATCGTGATGGTTGCCATTGTTGTGAGGGCGGTCCAAGTCAGCCTACGTTTTTTTGGTTCAATAAAACTTAATGCCCAGGAAATTGCTGAAACAAGTATGCTTGCTATCAGTATTAAATTGCTCATTGCTAAAGCCTAAAATAAAAACGCCACCCTTTTGGGTAGCGTTTTAAGTTCAATCTGTATTGGAAGTCTACTTCTTCACATTCTGCCACGAGCCGGTCTTCGCAGATTCCAAGACCGCATCGCAGATATACGTCGTCTCCAACGCATCGCGGAACGTCGGCCCGGCAGGTTTGCCGGTGGCCAAACCTTCCAGGAAGTCCGCGATCTGATGCACGAAGCTGTGCTCATAACCGATTTGCAAACCCGGCACCCACCAGTGTTTCATGTACGGATGATCGCCGTCGGTGATGTGAATGGATTTCCATCCGCGCAACTGGCTTTCGTCCTTGTGATCAAACCATTGCAGGCGGTGCAGATCGTGCAGGTCCCATGCGATGGAAGCGTGTTCGCCGTTGATCTCCAGCGTGTACAGCGCCTTGTGCCCTCGCGCGTAGCGTGTGGATTCGAACGTCGCAAGCGAGCCGTTCTCGAAGTGCCCCATGAAGGTACAGGCGTCGTCGATGCCGATTTTTTGCGTTTCGCCGGTGAAGGTGTTCTTGCGTTCCTTGATGAACGTTTCGGTCATGGCGTTAACGTCCTTGATCGAACCGTTCAACCAGATGGCCGTGTCGATGCAATGCGCCAGCAGGTCGCCGGTCACACCCGATCCGGCGGAGTTCACATCGAGGCGCCACAGACCGGTTCCGCCCACGGGCAGGTCAGCGGAGATGGTCCAGTCCTGCAGGAACTTGGCGCGATAGTGGAAGATTTTTCCGAGACGGCCTTCGTCGATCAATTTTTTCGCCAACGTCACCGCCGGTATGCGACGATAGTTGTAGGACACGAAGTTGGGAACCTTGGCAGCTTCCACGGCCGCGACCATGATCTCGCCTTCCGCGCCGTTGCGGGCCAGCGGTTTTTCGCAGATGATCATCTTGCCAGCCTTGGCGGCAGCCACGGCCATTTCGACATGCAAATCATTGGGCGTGCAGATGTCGACGAGGTCGATGTCTTTGCGCTCGATGATCTTGCGCCAGTCAGTTTCGACGGATTCATAACCCCACGTGCCCGCAAATTTTTTCACCGCAGCTTCATTGCGGCCACACACCGCTTTAAGAACCGGTTCGTATTCGAGATCAAAGAAGTTGCCGACCTTGCGGAAGGCGTTGGAGTGGGTGCGGGCCATGAACCCGTACCCGATCATGCCGACATTCAGTTTTTTCTTTGCCATAGACTTTCCTTTTTGTTTTCTCGGTCGTTGAGCGGAGTCGAAACGACCGCTCAGTTCCAACCGTGTCTGTCCCGGACTGCGATCATCGCGCCCAGGATATCGTTCCATGTTTTCTGCTGCTCCATCACGCTGTTCGGGAACATGCAACCGTCCCAGCACATGTGCTTGATGTCGATGTGTGTGCCATCGGGATTGCGCAACCAGAAACCGGCATGATAGGGGATGTCCAGCTTGCCGTTCGGATCATCCACGCGGCAATGCCGCCCGGTTTTGTCATGAGAACCGGAACCGAATGCGGTCGCGTCGTTCTGAGCGACATGGAAGTCCTTGACCCACGGACGCAGCTTGTCGGTGAGGATTTTGTAGCCCTTGTCGAACGCATCCTTTTCCCAGTTGAAGCCTTTGGGCACGAGAGAATCCTCTTCGGCATTGTATCCCAGCATGAACAAAAGCGTGTGGGCCATGTCCGCTTGAATGCCGACGGTCTTGGGATTGTCAACGCCTTCCAAAATCTCCAGCAACGATCTCCAGCTGTGCATGCCGCCCCAGCAGATCTCACCTTCAAGGGCCAGTTGCTCTCCGTAGCTCTCGGCGATCTTCGCAGCTTCCTTGATGGTCTCGATGTTCTTTTTCTGGTTGGTGATCGGGTCTTGGTTGAAGTTGGAAGGGCTGTTGGCGGTATCCAAGCGAATGACTCCGTACTTGCGGATGCCGATGTCCTTCAGCTTCTTGCCGATGGCGCAGGATTTCTTGAGCACATTCAAATAGTTCTTTCGATCCTCTTCAGTGCCGAAAGCTCCGCCGCCGCCCCAGATGGGTGCGACCAAAGATCCGATGACCAAGTTTTTGGCGGCGACTTTGTCGGCCAACTTCTTGAGATCATCATCCGTGGATTCCAAATCGGTGTGCGGAAGTGAGAGGAAGATGTCGAAGCCGTCAAACTTAACGCCGTTTACTTCGGCATTGGCAGTCAGCTCCAGCATCCTGTCCTGAGAAATGACCGGATCAGCACCCGCTTCGGTGCCGCCCTTGCCAACCAGTCCGGGCCATGCTGCGTTGTGAATTTTCGGATATGCATTTGCCATGATTGCTCCGCTTTTTTTGGTGATGAATTATTTGTTGAGGGATTTGAACGCGCCGGTGTGCGGCGAATTCGGTGCCGAGTCCGGTCCGAAGTAGCGCAGCGTCACAAACGGTTCCGTACCCGTGTTCTCGAAGGTCACGCCTTGCGTGGCCGCCTCATGCGAAATGAACACTTCGTCCTGGGTCATCGCGCCATAGCGGATCATGTTCGGCGACTGCATGAAGTGTTTGTTGATCTTGCCGATACCCTGCGTGGTGATGAGACCCGAAGCGCCGTCGTCCTTGATCGTCACCTTCGCACCGGGTTGCACCGTCAACTCCTTGGCGCTGAACAAATCGCGATCGCCCTGTTGCGCGCCCTTGTTCGGTCCGCCGAAGCGACCATACACTACCCACTTGTCCTCATACCCCTCGCCGAGCGTGTCGCCCGAGGGAATGGGAACGAGGAAATGGTGATCACGGAAATGCGTGTCCACATTGCCTTCCCAGTCAAGTTGCTCGACGAGGTAATCCAGGTCATTCTTGTATTTGTCCGGAGTATCCTTCACGAACAGGTCCCAATCCACGCGGCGGCCTTCGACCATGCTCTGGTACATGGCGAACACATCGCTGCCCCATTGCGGTTCATAGGTGAGCAAGGAGCCGGGCGCATGCAAAATGCAGGCGGGCACATGCCAGCCGGTTCCGGGTTTCAAGCGATAGGCTTTCGACAAATCGAGCAGACCGTTGTCGCCCTTGTTCCAGTTTTCCAAGCACTTGCGCACGTCGGCCTTGGTAACTCCGGGCTCGAGTCCGAAATAAGTATGCGGAAAATTATTGCCGATGGAGTTCACCTGCGGAGGGAAGTAATAGCACTCGGGCTTGCCTTCCATTTGCAACAGCGCAGCTTGATCTTCGTTGTGATGCATGTGATGGGGAATGGGTCCCTCGTTGTCGAAGAACTTGGAGTAGACGGGCCAGCGCTTGTACTTGTCCCACATTTTTTTGCCGATGAGCGCGGGGCCTTCCGCCATCACCGCTTCGAGAAGCGTGAAGCGTTCGCCGTTGTGAACTACGTAGCTGAGACCTTCGTCGTCCGCGCGGTTGTCGTTGCCGGCTTCAGTTGTCGAAGCGAACCAGCGTTCGTCGATTCCGCCGCGATGAGCACCGAGCGCGTAATAATCATCCGGATGCAACTTGAGGCGCTTGCCCGGGAACAAAAAGGATCGCGGAACCCAGCAGGGAGCGAGGCGAAGAATCCCTTCACCGGCTTCAATGGCTGCACGAACGTCAAATTTACTGCTGGTTTTTGGGACAGCTGTTGCAATCATGGTGAGGACTCCGAAGAAAGGAACGTGAAACTTTGAAATGCGAGGACATTACTTTTTCAATTTCTTGAAAGCGCCGGTATCCGGAGCGTCCGGACAGGAATCGGGGCCGAAATAACGCAACACCACAAGCGGTTCACTGCCGTTGTTTTCATAGGTCACGCCTTGGACGGCTGCTTCGTGCGATACGAAAGCCTCGTCCTCGGTCATGATACCAAAGCGGATCATGTTCGGAGATTGCAGGCGCGTGCTGTTAACACGTCCCACGCCCTGAACTGTGATAAGACCATAGGCACCGCCGTCTTTAACAGTGACCTTGACGCCGGGATCCAGGGTGAGTTCCTTGGCAGTGAAAAGTTGTTCGCCGTGGAAATTTCCATACATCACCCATTTGTCTTCGTACCCTTCGGATTTGGAGTCGGCCACCGGGATGGGCTCAAGGTAATGATGATCGCGGAAGTTGGGGTCCACGTTGGCTTCCCAATCCAATTGGTCAACGAGGTAGTCCAAATCATGAGCATGTTCGGGCGGAAAATCCTTGGTCATGAGTTCCCAGTCAATGGCGCGGCCTTCCACCATGCTTTGGTAATAGGCGAAAACGTCGCTGCCCCATTGCGGTTCATAGGTCACGAAAGATCCGGGAGCGTGCAGGATGCGATCCGGAACGTGCCAGCCGGTGCCGGGTTGCAGGCGATAGGCCTTGGCCAAATCAATGATACCGTTGTCACCCTTGTTCCAGTTTTCCAGGCAGCGGCGCACGTCGTCCTTGGTGACTCCGGGTTCGAGACCGAAATAGGTGTGCGGAAAATTATTGCCAATGGCGTTCAACTGTGGAGGGAAATAATATCCCTCGGGCTTACCCTCGCGTCCCACTTTCGCAGCCTGTTCTTTGCTCTGATGCATGTGATGAGCAATGGGGCCCTGATTGTCGAAGTACTTTGAATACACCGGCCAGCGCTTGTACTTCTCCCACATTTTTTTGCCGATCATGGTGGCGCCTTCCGCGGCCACCGCTTCAAGCAGGGTGAAGCGTTCCCCCGCATGGACGGCATAACTCAGCCCTTCATCCAATGCACGGTTCTCGTTTCCCGCTTCGGTGGTGGAGGCAAACCAGCGTTCGCAAATGCCGCCGCGATGCGCACCAAGCGCGTAAATGTCATCGGGATGCAGTTTGATGCGTCTTCCCGGAATCATGAAGGAACGGGGCACCCAGCAGGGAGCAAGGCGAAGAACGCCTTCACCGGCTTCAATGGCGGCGCGTACGTTGAACTTGCTGTTGATTTTTGGGACGGCCGTTGCGATCATTGAGAGGACTCCGAAGAAAAACAGGAACCAATATGAACCCTTAAACGTTTGCTTTTAGGGGAGCATTAAATTAAGAAAAGACAAGTCCACGGGAGCATGGACAACCGCCCCCTGTTGGCCCGTTATCACCACCTTGGAAGCGCTTTTCCCTTTTTCAATGCTGCGAACAAGTCCAAACCCTTTAGGAACTGGACAGACCAGATGAATCAATCTTATGGATTTCGGCTTGGAATCAAAGGAAAGTGTGGTGGGAACTCCGAATTTCTTGAGTTTGTTCTGTCGCGAAGTTTCGAGCCCGTCGGAGTAATGACCGCAAACTTCCTCCAAACCCAAACGGCGAAGATGGATTCCATTCCACGGAGAACCGTGACGACCTCCGTTGGACATCCAGAACAAAGTGTTGGGCAAGGTGCGCGGATCTTTCAGGGAAATCCATACGTAACCATCCAAAGTGGCTGCCGTCCACGCGAGATCACCGGGCTTGCTGGAAACCAGGATGAGATCTTCAAATCCCTGCCGCGCCGGATATTCGTGCAGCGAAGTGTGGCCGCCATTCGCCAAGGCAACCTTGTCGAGGGATTTAAAGCGCGCGCCGGTTTTTAATGCGCCATATTCGCGATTCAACGGATCGGAAAAAAGATCCGGTTTGACACTGCCGAAATGAAACGGGCTGGTGTTGACGTGATAAGGCCCGCCTTTTTCCGGAAAGAGAAGAATGGCGTGATGACCGAAATTGAATTTGCCTTTCAATCCTTCAATCAAATGTTCCTGATAAATCGCGCGTTGACCTTTGCGAATATGCAACGTTTTTTGAACGCGGCACTTGGGTGCCTTCACCTGCATTTCCAACACCAATTTTTCCGGAGTTTGTTCGATTAAACTCCAGCTTTCATTGGCGGTTTCGCCATGTACATCCTTGACGCCTTTGCTGCTTCCGAAAGGAAGGCAGAAATAATCCCCGCGCAAAACGCGCAGGACGGGAGGCATGTCTTTGGAAAGTTCATTGGGTTTCCACGGAGCGAGTGCATACGGTTGCACCCAGCGTTTGCCGAGTCGAAAGCGCACCGGAGCCATTTGACCGGCGCGGCGTGTGAGGAATAATTCGATGTCCTTGTTGGCCAGCCGGTATGACGGCTCGCCGTGGACGATATGCATCAGGCGTTGAACCATTCCATGGTCTTGGCTAAAGAATCCATTGGATCTTTGGCGGGGATGAATTCCAATCCCAGAAATCCGCGATAACCGTTTTCTGCAAGTGCTTTCAGCACGGCGGGGAAATTGATTTCCTGATCCGCATCGAGTTCATTGCGCCCCGGCACTCCGGCAGCCTGAACATAGCCGATATAGTCCTTGTATTCCTGAATGCGGCGGATCAAATCGCCGTTCATGATTTGCACGTGATAAATATCCAGCAGAAGTCGCAGGCCGGGTGAATTCACCGCCTTGATGACTTCCATGCAATCGTCGACATTGGCGCCCTGATACCCGGGGTGGCCTTTCCAGTCGGCGGGATCGCGGGTATTCAAGGCTTCCAAAAGAATCATCACTTTTTTCTTTTCGGCGTATGACGCCAGTTTCTTGTAAAATTCGATCAGATTTTTTTTGCCTTCTTCCAAAGTCACACGGCTTCCGCCTTCGGCGGTCGTATCTTCGAAACCCCAGAATGTGATCACATTTGTAAAACCGTATTCGGCGGCGGCATCGATGGATTTTAACAGGGCGGTTTCGCATTCCGGCCAATGAACGCGGTTGTTCGGGCCTTTGATAAACCAATGTGAAGTTGTAAGGGCGCAAGTAAGGCCGTGGGATTTAAGTGTGGGGAAATCCTCGGGGGACACCACTTCAACGGCTTCCATTCCCATTTGCTTGGCGACCTGGCAGATCTTTTCCAAGGACCATTTTTCGGGATGACAGAGGCCCATGGGCCATGTGGCGAGGGCGGGTTTGATTTTTCCCTTGATGATGCTCATCGTTTCCCCTTGATTAAAGGTTCGGGAATCCACAGGGATTCGAGACCCGCATATTTAAAAAAACAGTTTGAGAATCCCGCAACAAGTTTTGGCTTCAAGCCACCCGGTTGAGCGATTCGCCTTTTAAGAACCCTTGAAGGTTTTTTAATGCCATTTTTACCAGACGTTGACGCGCTTCCAAAGAGGCCCAACCAATATGCGGGGTTACGACAACTTTATGGGCCCATGGAGTTTTCGAGTCCAACAAGGGATGATTGGCGGGAGGAGGCTCCTGCGAAAGCACGTCCAATCCTACACCTCCCAAATGTCCCTGATTCAAGGCTTCGATTAAATCCGGTTCATGAATCAGCGGTCCGCGCCCCGTATTGATCAGGATGGCGGAGGGTTTTAAACACGCGAGGAATTTTCGATCCACCAGATTGCCGGTTTTATCGGTGAGCGGACAATGAAGACTTACCACATCCGCTTTGGGAAGTGCTTCCTCCAACGGAATGCGATTGGGGCTGGAGGAACCTGGAACTTGCGCGTTAATGACATTCATTCCAAATGCTTTTGCGATGCGACCCACGGCGGAGCCGATCGCTCCGCTACCGATGAGAACGAGATTTTTTCCGCTTAATTCCATCAACGGCTGTCGTATGAAACAGAAATCGGGAATGGCCGCCCATTTTCCAGCCTTCACATCCGTGTTGTGTCCGGCCACATCATGGGTGAGTTGAAGCAGCAATGCGAAAACGATTTGCGCCACTGAGTCCGTGCTGTATCCGGGAATGTTGGTGACTGCAATCCCGCGCCGTTTCGCCGCTTCCAAATCCACCACATTGGTTCCTGTGGCGAGAATGCCGATATAGCGAACCTTGGGTCCGATATTCTGATCATTCAAGGGAACTTTGTTGGTGAACACAATTTCGGCATCGGCGGAATGGGCCGCCATTTGCTCGAGAGGTGTTCGAAGATAAACGTGAAGTTCACCGAGAGTCCGTATTTCATTCCAGACTTCGGGATCGCCTTGATCCGTGGTGAAGCCGTCAAGGACTACGATGCGCATCGGACCCGCTTTTTTATTGTCATGAAATAGGTTACCATTTGTAAAATCGGGCCGTTAAAAGGAAAGAATCGAAAGGTTGTTGCATGAAATCTTACAAAAGCCCCCTTTTGATGTCCCTATTACTGGCCTTTGCCGTTCAGGCCGAAGAACTTTACCTCAAGGATGGAACCATTCTTCAGGGAGAACGGATTCGCCTTGAGAATAACATGCATACTCAGGTGTTTCGCACCCAGGCCATGGGGGAAATTTGGATTCCCGTAGACCAGATTATTGAAAAACCAATACCCCCTCCGGTCGTTGTGGCCCCCAAGATCGAGCCTCCTGCGCCGGTTTTATTGCCTGAACCTGTAGCCCCACCTGCACCGGTATTGCGTTCAGCACCCGCCGTACCCCGTGTTGAGGAAAAGGAGGGAACGGATCCGAGCAATCACTCTCTGGTTTTCATGCCTACTGCTTTTACACTGCCGGTGGGTACATGGTCCTTCGAGGACTTTGAATTGCTCTTTCTTACCATGAGTTATGCCGTCACTTCTACAACACAAATAACCGGAGGCATGTTGTTTCCTGTGGATCCGAATGATTTTGAGGCATTCACTTTTGGCGCTAAACAGCAACTTCTTGAAACGCCGGATCATCGTACGGCGATGGCAATTACCGGTAGTTTCACTGATTTTTCAGGGGATTTCTCACGTGAAGTTCTTTCGACGACCTGGACGGTGAATCTGGTGGGTTCCGTGGCGTTTCAAGGAGTTGATGGGGCGGGTGATATTGGCGGGGTGCATATCGCAATGGGCGACATGGGCTCCACCACCAAAGAGCAGGTATATGATTACAGCTCTTATTACTCCACTTCAAGGACGGTGACGAAGACACATAACTCCTTTTCATTGTTTCTGGGTTCCGATATTCGAATTTCTCCGAACGCCAAATTTATCGTGGAATACCTGAGGGGTGGGGAATTTAACGGGGACTCCGATTTCCAGTCCATTCTGAATTTCGGTTTCAGGATACACGGCCAGCATCTAAGCGCCGACATCTGCGGTTTCCGGTCTTTGGAAGTGGACATGGGCAACATCTTCCTGCTTCCCATGATCAACATCGGTTACACGTTTTAGTTGACGCTCGTCCCGCTGGCTAGAGGCCCGCGAATTATATCTTCCTTCTCCCATGTCCTCTCTCGCAAACAAACGCAACATCGCCATTCTGGCGCATGTGGATGCCGGTAAAACCACGGTGTCCGAACGACTCTTGTATTTCAGCGATCGGATTCCCGGCACTGGTGAGGTGGACGAAGGTCTTGCGACCATGGATTATCTCCTCGAGGAGAAACATCGAGGCATCACCATCGAAGCGGGCATCGCTTCCTATGACTGGAAAGGTGTTCGCGTCACCTTTGTGGACACGCCCGGTCATGTAGACTTCGGTGTCGAAGTGGATTTCGCCCTGCAATGCGTTGAAGGCGTGGTGCTGGTCATCTCCGGTCAAAGCGGTGTCGAATCCCAAACGCATTCGGCATGGGAAAAAATCATCCGCAATGGAAATCAACCCCTGATCTTTATCAACAAGCTCGATCTTCCTGGCGCGGATCATGCCAAAGTGCTGGAACAGGTTCGTGTTTTATTTCAGGCCCAGCCCATTGTCATGGTGTTTCCCGTCTATCACAACGGACAGATTCACGGCGTGGTGGATGTGGCTCACGAACTCGCTTTGTTTCGTTCCGTGGAGAATCCCCGTCGTTTGATCAAAGGTGAAATCCCCGCAGTCTATCGCGAGGAATATTCCCGCTATCGCCGCGAGTTGGTGGATTTTGCGTCGCGATATAACGACACCGTTTTAGAGGCCTATTTGCAAGGCTCAGAGATCGATGCGGCGATTTTGCTGGAAGGTGCGCGCATTGGAATGGCGAAGCGCGAAGGTGTTCCGGTTTTTATGGGATCGGCCCTGAAGAATGTGGGGATGCGGCAGTTGCTCAACGGCATCAATCAGCTTTTGCCCGCGCCTGTGATTCCAAAGAACGCAGAGGATGCGCTGGGTTTTGTATTGAAGGTGAGATGGTATCCGGAGATAGGCCGGATTTATCTCGCCAAACTTTTTTCCGATCGAGTTGTCACTCATTTGGACTCCGCCCGTTTCTATCGGGTCTTCGCGGAGAACCTCAAGGAAATTCACGACTTTGAAGCGGGTGATCTCGTAGCCATTCAAACGGATCGCCCTTATTCTGCGGGGCAATATCTTCGTTCTGCAACGGGTGAAAATATTTCTCACAAAGCCTACAAACCCCTGTTGCAGGTTCGCATCGAATTGGTGAATGGCGAAGATTATGAACGGGTGAATCAGGTTTTTCACGAACTCGCGGATGTGGATCCCTCCATTCAAATCGAACCCGACATGGCCGCAAGCGGCTGGATTCTTCGTGCTGTCGGTGAGTTACAACTGGACGTCTTCTGTCAGCGTTTGCAGCGCGAACACAACTGTGATATTCGCGTGGGTGCGCCCAGTGTGCGCTATCTCGAAAAGCTCCGTCATTCCCGTCCGGGTCTCGTGAATGAGGCCAGTGGCTTTGGCGCGGAAACGCAGATTTCCCTTGATGTGAAGCTCAATAAAAATGGGGATGAAAATCACATTGCGTTTTCTTGCGAACGCAATTCGTTGGAAGAAGAGGTTTTGAGGGGTTGTTTTGACGCTTTTTGTGCTCAAGGGGTTTGTGGTTTGGGGGGCTTGTCGGGATTTGATTTGAATATTCGGGGCCTCGAGGGGTCTCAGCGGCCTATTCCATCTCCGCTTCTGGCCAAAGTTTTTCTGGATTGCCTGAAATTAAGCCTCGGATCTGCCGATTTTGACGTTTTTGAGCCAATTATGAAGCTTGAAATCATCGTTCCCGAAGAATATTGCGGGGTGGTTCTGTCGGATTTGGCCTCCCGAGGGGGGATAGTTCGCAAGATCGACGCAGACGGACGTAACTCGATAATCTTCCTTGAGATACCCTTGGAGAACACTTTTGGGTATACTACTTTACTCCGCTCCTTATCGAAGGGGTTGGGCGTTTTCGTGTTAACGTACGAGAAGCACAGCGTCAAAAGACGCGGCTGAAAAGCCTCCAACCAAATCCCGATAACGAAAAAAATGGGCCGAATTCGCCGGGTGCGAAGGAAGCCGGTAGGAACTCAAGAAGAGGGGCTGCGACAGGATCATGGCAAAGGCCAAATTTGAGCGGACAAAACCGCACGTAAACGTGGGCACGATTGGCCACGTGGATCATGGGAAGACATCCCTGACGGCTGCAATCACGACGGTACTTTCAAAGACCGGCGGCGCAGTTGCCAAGAGCTACGGTGA
>CANKII010000009.1 GCA_947482115.1 Fibrobacterota bacterium | reverse complement strand
GTGCACCGGGCGAGATTCGAACTCACGACCTCTGCCTTCGGAGGGCAGCGCTCTATCCAGCTGAGCTACCGGTGCAAAAAGAGGATGACCAAAGGTAGAATTTCGGGGATTTTGCGGAGACTCTAAACAGACAAATCCCGCATGGATTCATCGGGAATTATCATTTGGGAATGCTGGAAAAACTACACGCCCATCGCGAATGGGCCAATCAACTGTATATCGACTGGTATCTCGGTTTGCCCCAACCCGAAGAGTACTGTCTTAAAATGCTTTCGCACATTCTTCTCGCCGAGGAGGTTTGGCTGCTGAGGCTGCAGGCAAAACCCACGCGGGAGGTTTGGCAATCGTTGCCGGTTGAGGAATTGAAGTCGTTGAGCGAGACGAACAATGCGGAATGGCGGAAGGTCCTCAAGTTGGATCTTTCCCGCACGTTTCGCTTTCGCCGGTTCTCCGGTGAAGAATCCGAATCCATTCTTGGGGACATCGCCATGCATGTTTGCACGCATGGGGTTTATCATCGCGGACAAATTGCGGCGCAAGCCGCACGAGTCGGATTGAAATGTCCATCGACGGACTTCATTGTGTTTTCGAGATTATTTGGGTAATTATACGACGGGTGTTTTGAGCTATAATATGAACTTGGGTAATGTCATAGCCAGGCATTTATTCAACTGGCTTGTCTATCAAAAGGAGATTTCATGAAATCCAAAATTGCGAAGAAGAATATGGTTCTTGACGTTCTTGTCGCGGCCCAAGGACGATGGCAAATTTTTGTGTTCAAAATCAATTCCAGAGACCTTGATAAAATTGCAAATGTAAGTCGTAGGGCTGACAACAAGGATGAGGGGTATCAGCGAAACCTGGTTGAATCGCGCGCAAACGATATCGCAGAATATTTAGACAAGAAGGATGGTTGTATACCGACAAGCATCCTTATCAATTTTCTCAAAGAACCGAAGTATGACGTTCGGGCTAAAACGCTAACGATACCCAATCAAGAAAATGTTGCTTGGGTTATTGATGGCCAGCACCGAATGTATGGGATGCGCAAAGCAAGTAAACCCATTGAAGTTATAGTCACTGCTTTTTCGGGACTGGATACAGCTCAACAAGCGAAACAGTTTAAAATGATTAACTCAAAGCAAAAAGGTGTACCAACATCTCTCCTGTATGATCTACTTGACCTGACAAAAGATGGAACGTTTGTTGAGGAGCGTGGACATGATCTCGCAGTCCGATTAAATGAGTCTAGTGATTCGCCATGGCGCGGATTAATTGACATGATTGGAACAAAACAAATGGGCACGATAATTACCCAGACGCGCGTTGTCACAGCCTTAGATTCTCTCATTGCAGAACGCGGCGTTCTTTTTCAATATACGGAGGAAGAACAGTATGGCATTTTGAGAAATTTCTTTCAGGCGATTCGCGAATTACTTCCTGCCGAATGGAATAACAAGGGAAGCATCGTAGGTAAAGCCCTTGGATTTTCTGCATTCCTGATCTTACTCCCTCAAGTATTAACTCAAACAACTCAAAGATATAGTGACTTCAAAGTTTCTTCCATTAAAAGAGTTTTGGCTCCCCTGAAAGACTTTGAATTTTCCACAAAACATCATCATGGCCTTGCGGGACATCCTGGCGAGAATCGTATGGCTGGCCTATTAGCTGCCACAATCAAGGCTAATCCCGATAAAGGTAAAGGCAAGAGCAAGATTGTCTTGAAGTAATGGACTTCGCAAAGCTTCAAAATATTGTTGGGACCATCCCAAGATTTCAAACATATACCCGGACCCGTATTGCTCAGCTGTGGGTTCCAGGTGGACCATCAATGCAAGCATTTAAAGATCACACATTGACCGGTGCCATGATGAACGAAGCTGAGGAGTTTATCGATAGGGCTATTGTTCTTTTTCTATTGCGCCTCGGATTACGCACCAACAAATATTCTACTTGGGCTGATGTCTCAATCTATTATGCGAACTATTTTCTGGCTGGGGCCTTTCAGAGAATTTGCTTGTCTTCGTTCACCCATGGATCGACGTCAGCTACCACTAGAGGCAACTATTCTATTGCCCCAAATACCCACGATTTTTTTGAGCATCAGATTACATTGCGTAACCGCCCCTTTAATCATGTGGAAATGTGGGACTCATATTATAAGACTATCGATGCTTTCTCTTGGGCTAATGGTCCATCGAAAGACTCGCTCTTACCTCCGGCCTCCAAACCGGAATGGGCTCATCGAGAAAGAAAGTTTCGAGAGGAGCGCAATTACACACCAGGACAAGGGTTCCAAGAACTATATCAAACAGATAGGCGATACTTCAGCGAAATGGCGCCCTTAGGTACAATTAATATGTCACAAAATCGAGCAGCATTGGATGAAAGCGAATACTGTGATAGATCTGCTCATGATCGTATTGTTTACCTTCTGAAATTGCTAAGGGCATTAGAAAGCCGGCGAATCGATCCCGAATTTGATGTGCAAAGACGTCAGATTCGGTTAAATCTGATTTCTAAGTACGCCACCAAAAAAACAGAAGAGAATCATTTTATCGCCGTCATTCAAGGAAGGAAATAAGTGAACATTTATAATGCCCGTTTGAACGGATCGTTTGATAAGACAAATTGATAACAACCATCAAATAATATTAACTGCTGACCTCCATCTCACAAGCTTCCACATAAACCTCTCTTAACTCCCGATAAATAGGCCCGACTTTACCGTCGCCGATCTTTCGTTTTTCAATCTGCGTAATAGGCACCGGTCCGCGGATCGATGAGCACAGGAAGGCTTCGGTCATCCGCGGAATGTCTTTAGGATAAATGTCGCCTTCACGGAACGGCAGCTTCCGTTTCTTCATCTCGCGCAAAAGAACCTGCCGTGTAATGCCCGGCAGAATTCCCGTTCCAATCGGCGGAGTCACAACTTTACCGTCCAACACACAGAAAAAACTTGCGGTCGATAGTTCCGCGATTTCCCCGCGCGGACCCAGCAAGATGGCTTCGTAGCATCCCTTTTTATCGCCTTCCGCCTTGGCGAAAATATTGGCGAGATAGTTGATGGACTTGATTCCCGGATCGAGTCCCGAAGCGGCAGCCTTGTTAATGCTGGAGATGGCAACCTTTACACCACGTTCATAAATAGCGGATGGCAAACCGGACACCGGCATGACGGTGACGATCAAGGAAGGTGGGATGGATGGATCGATGGCAAGACCGCCGAGATAGCGACCGCGGGTCAAGGTAATGCGCGCCACCGCATCGTCGAAACGGCTTTTGCGGCAGAGGTTGGAAATGATCTTCTGCAATTCGATTTCAGAAACCGGCATCCCAAGTTTCAACCGCCGCGCCGATTTCAAAAAGCGAGCATAATGCAAACCCAAAAATTCTGGATGACCTTTGCGTACCCGCAGCGTTTCAAACAGTCCATCGCCCAAAACAATTCCGCGATCAAACACCGAGATGGTCGCGCGGGAGGCGGGCGTCACCTTCCCGTTCACATAGGCGTAAGCGCGGGAAGCGGGATTAATGTTGCGGGGCAAAAGGAGACCTTGGATTCATCGGATTGCGCGCCAAGCTCTTGCCCAGTAATCCGTTGTACAAACCGAAAGCAACACCGAAACGGATTTGCGTGGCGGGTGTGCCCCAAACATCCGGATTCAAATTCTTGTTGTTCTTGTCGCGAACAATTCCATAGCCGTGCGCCATTTCGAAATACATCAGGAACGGATAGTTGTGATAAATTCGTGCGTTCACCTTGAGACCCACACCCGAGGTCAAATACCATCCGTCCAACTGCGGCCGCACCGTGCGATTTCCAAGACTGTCCTTGGGGCCCGATTGTTTCCACGCCTTTCCGGAAAAAAGCTGGACGTTGGAGAGCGAACCATCCCAAGCGCGGCCCGCTTCCACAAAGGCATCGGCGTAAATATCCTCGACGAAGATGACCCACAAGCGCTGATAGGCATTGGACCACAAAGGCTGGTTCATGTCCAGACTCAAAGTCACATTGTTCTCTCCGCTGAACAGAAGATGTTCGTTGTCCCGCAAGTAAGGATAGCCGCGCAGAAACAAACCCGGCTTGTAGAAGGAGTCCAGCGTATCGGCTGTAGTGTCCTTCGCATCCTTGGCGGTGATCTTCCATTTCAAAATGCTGTTCACGAAGCCCGTGGCGACCAGCGCACTGTGCTTGGACCAGGGCATCGGCAAACCGTACGTGACGCCCAACTCCAGATTGTGCAACTGGGTCGTGCGATAAAGCGGGCTGATGATCCCGCTTGCGTCGAAACGGAATGTCGAGTCGAAGCTTCCATTGCGCACAAGGTCGCTCTGATTCAGGGTATAACTCAACACCGCCGCCATCCCCGTGGGAGCCACGAGACCCTTGTCATTGTAATCCGCTCCACGCAGGCTCAACAGGGTATTGAAATAGGTGCTCTTATAATAGGTGAAGGCGAAAGCCCCGCCACCGCCCAAGTCATAAAAATTGAAATCATTCCAGTCATAACCGCCGGTCAAGCGCAGGAAACTGGTCTGTTCGGCATCCCCCACCGAACTCGCGTCGAAGAGATTATAGGTTGCAGAAACCTGCGCATCGCGAAAAGTCAACGCATAGTTTTGCAACTCGGAAGAACTGTCTCCCGCCCCGTTGATGTCGCGCGTCTTCACCGTGTCCGAACCCTGCAAGTTACCGCGCGAAAAAGCCGCACTCAATGTCACCGGCGTGGAGTGGTTGGAAACGCTCAGGAAAAACTGCGATTCCTTGTCCGGCGAGAGGAGCTCGGAATGCGTGCCGATATAATCGATGCCGTTGCCCACTTCCAGAAGAAGAGCCGCGCTGATTTCATTCTTGAGCACGGGATCGTTCAAATATCCGCTGGCGCCTGCCAGCCATTTGGTGGTCGAGGTGCGGGCCTGATGATTGCTGGCCAGCAATTGCTCACCGAATATGATGGGCGTGAGAATGCCTCGCGAGGGAATCGGAACATACTTCTCACTCTTCCCGGCGAGCTCAATCGACTCGGTGGAGGGAGGCACCGCTTTTTCCAACCGGTTTCCTGCCAGCGCGCGCTCCACGGGTTTCACATCCTTCAACAGGTACAGTGAAAATCCGTCCTTGTCATAATTGACATAGGCCAGGTTTTTTCCAGTCGCATCAATGGCGGGAGAGAACGCACCACCCGTCACATTGGTGAGTGCCTGAATCGATTTCGTTTCGAAGACGTAGCGGTAAATGTTGTAGATGCCGTTGCTGTCCGCCGAAAAGAAAAACGACTTTCCATCCGGCGCCCACTCCGGATCGCGTTCATCATAGGGACGGGAAAGCAGTGGAACAAAACCGGTTCCATCTTCGTTGATGAGACCGACATTGCGCGTATCATCTTCGAAATAGGAGAACAGAATCTTTTTTCCATCCGGTGAAAAGCGCGGCGAGAAAATATTGAAGCCGAAACGCCCCTGCATCATGGAGTCGGAAGGGAAAATGGTTTTGATCTCCTCGGCGTCAAGTTTTTTGCCTTCCGGCACCGGAGCCACGCACAGGCGGAAGCTTCCGTTCTCCGCGCGGATGAAAACCACTTTGGAGCCGTCCTTGCTGTAACTCGGATTTGCCGCGTTCAATTCCTTCGTGAGGCGTTTTTCCGTGGGATCCTTCCATTCAAAGAAAGGTGCATCGCGCAAGGCCTTGCGCTGGAAAATGTCGAGCTTGTGAATGCCGTTCTTGTCTTCTTCCTTCGCCGAGGCGAAAAGAAAAGTGCTGTCGTCCGCCGCCACATCAAACTGCCCCCGCACTCCGGGAGCCGGCGTCAAACGCTCCTCTTCCTTCTTCACCGTGTCGGTCAGTTTGAGATGTCGCACCGGTGCGCGAAAGTCCTCGCGGCCCATGTTGCTCACAAAAAAGATTCCCTCACTGGTGTCGCTTTTATGATCCCAGCGCGGATAATAGTTGTAAAAGCCCTTTGAAGTCAGTTTTTGTCCGTACACCTGTGGCCCCAAAGATTTGACCTGTTCCGCATATTTAGCCGTGGTCTCATTCTTCCACTCTTCCCACACTTCGCGATCCGATTTGCCGAGCACGCGTTTCATCGCCCCGGACATGGTTTGCCGGTGAATGCGCGAATACTCGGCCCACAGCCGGAGCATCGCCGCATCACCGTAACGCGACGAAATGAAGCGCGTCAGGGCGAATCCCTGCGTATAAGGTCCCTGTTCATATTCGATGCTGCTGCCCGCAAAGGTTTCCATCCGCTCAATGGGCAGGAGTTTTCCTTCAAGCGCGGCAACGCGAACGATCATATCGCGATGCGTATCCCATGCATCACCGCCGGATCGTTCGGATTCGTATTGCGCCACACCTTCCGCAAACCAGTTGGGCTGGCTTTGAAAGGGAATGATGGTGGCGAAATCCGCCTGCACGGGTTTGTTGTAGAAGTCCTGATAACCGAAAACCAAGCCCTGGAAATAACCCGGCAGTTTGCCACCCGATTGAATGGACACGAGATGGGAAAACTCGTGTGTCACCACATCCTTGAGCCAGTTGTGCGTGCTGCGCACCGGAAAATCCCAGTCCGTGACCCAGACATTCATGGTGTTTTCCAGCGAATTGGCCCAGCCGTTGGAGAAAATGTCGTCGCGGATGATGAACTCCACCTTGCCGGGAAGCTTGATGTTATACCTCTGAACCTTTTCGAGGTAAACGTTCTCGGCGATTCCGGCGATATACCCCGCCGCTTCCTCCAATTCCTTGGGATAACGAAAACGGAAATGCTCGGTCTCGGCAGTGCGCCATTCGATATGCGCCGCATTGCGGTTCAGGCTGACAGCCAGGATCGCAACCGGAAGGATCAGAAGGCCGGCCATTGCTATGAAAAAACGGCGTAACATGAAGGGCTATAGTGTACAAAAAAGACCCTCCCGACTAAGCGGAAACACTTAATTTGGGGGCATGTCCAGCTTTACCGAACGCTATCACGAACTCACCAAGTATCGACCCGAGACCATCGACAAGCTCGGAACCGTGCATTGGGAGGAACAACCCGAGCCGTTCAAGGACGTCTCACCGGGCAAGAAAATCGATCTCATTCCGCATCTCAAACCGCTGTTCAGCGACATTGAAATTGCACCGGACCCGACCTTGCCCTGGCTGCGGGACGAAGCTTTGCCCGCATTAACTCGTCTCCTCTACTTCACATTGGGGCTCACGGCGCGCATGTCTTCCGACGGAGGCCCGGATTTATTTCTTCGCGCTGCTCCTTCGGCCGGAGGTCTCTACCCCACCGAAGTGTATGTGGCTGTGAAGGATTTTCCGGATTTGCCTTCCGGGCTTTATCATTATCACTCCCAAAAATCCGCCCTGATTCCGGTGTGGGAGGGGGATTTTTTCGCGGACCTTCAATATCATTTTCTGAATCATCCCGTCGTGGCGGAAAGCCGCTGCATGGTGTTGTTCACCGGAATGTATGGACGCAGTGCGTGGCGTTACAAGGAACGGGCCTATCGCCGCATTCTTCTCGACACCGGCCATGCCGCCGGAAATTTGTTGGAGATGGCAGAAAGCCTCGGACTCGATGCCGCCGTCTTGGGCGGCTTTTACGACGGTGGCATTGACGAATTGCTTTTCCTCACGCGCAAGGAAGAATTTCCTTTGCTCGGAATCGCTCTGGGACCGCATGGGAGCTTGTCGAAAGTTGAAGGTCAAGTCCCCAGTGCTCCACCCAATGAAGCCGCAAAACTTGTGGATGTAAACGATCCGATGCAAGTGCAGCAAAATACCTGTGAACGCTTGTACGCGGCGCTTCCGCTGCGATCCATCGTGACGACCCTGCCTTCCTCCATTCATTTTGACATCGGTGGATTCAATCCGCAAGCTGTGATTCTTCAACGCCGCTCGACGCGCAAGTTCAACGGCGGCTCCATTCTTCTCAAGGAAGCCGAGGACATGTTGCGCTTCGCATTTCGCAGCGATGGATCGGACTGGCAACTCGCTCCCGGAAAAATGGGATTGCATCTGGTGGTGTTCGCGGTGGAAGGCAAAGAACCTGGCATCTACGATTTGGACCCGGAAACATTGGATTGGAATATGAAACGGGAAGGGGATTTCCGCGAAGACTTGCGCGGCATCGGCTTGGGACAGGATCTTCCCGCCCAATGTTCCTTCGCGCTGATTCACACGGCGGACATGGCCGGACTCGTTTCGACCTACGGGGATCGCGGTTATCGCTATGCCTGCATGGATGCGGGGCAAACCGGCGAGCGAATTCAACTTTGGGCCGTGCATCGCGGATTCGGCTCCTCGGGCATCGGTGGATATTATGACGATTGGGCCAATGAATTGTTGAATCTGCCGTTGACCCACGGGATTCTGTATTTGACCGTGGTTGGGGTACCGGAGGAATGACCTTTCTCCTTACTCTAACAGCCCTCATCGCGTTTGCCGCCAACTCCATCGATGCCATTGGATTCACAACGTTGCGGTTGATTTCCGGAGCTTTTGTTTTGTGGGGATTGATTGGATGTTCGCGCGGAAAGTGGCGTGGTGGCGGGAATGGAAGTTGGACATCGGGGTTTTCCTTGTTTGTTTATGCCATGGCATTTTCCCTTGCTTACATCACTTTAGGCGCAGGCACCGGTGCTTTGATCCTTTTTGGATCCGTGCAAATCACCATGCTTTCAGCAGCCTTGTTCAAAGGGGAGCGACTTCAAGTCTTCCAATGGATCGGCTTTATCATGGCCCTGTCAGGGCTGGTTTTTCTTGTCTCTCCAGGATTGAGAGCGCCTTCACCATTGGGTTCCGCGTTAATGATTTCATCAGGCTTTGCCTGGGGAATCTATTCCCTTCGCGGCCGCGGCGTGACGGATCCCATTGCCGTTACGGCGGATAATTTTTCGCGTTCACTGATTTTTGGGGTCCCAGTGCTTGGCGTTGGGTTGCTGCGTGGCTTGCACGTTACGCCCATGGGTGCCATGTGGGCGGTCCTTTCCGGTGCCGTAACTTCCGGATTGGGATATGCCGTTTGGTATGCCGCACTGAGAGGTATAAACGCCACAATGGGGGCCATTGTCCAACTTTCGGTTCCAATCTTGGCTGCAGTTGGGGGAATTCTGCTCCTTGGGGAACATCCCACCTTCCGATTGTTGTTTTCCACAATTTCAACTTTAGGGGGCGTGGGACTTGTGGTCGCAGCAAGAAAAAAATTAACCGTGGTCGGGTTGCCGGAGAAATGAACCTTGTAGGGGCGTGATTGAATCACGCCCCTACAAGGTTCATTTTTACCTTTTCCCTCTTCATGAATATTCTGAATCTCTACAACACCGCCACGCGCCAGAAAGATCCTTTCGAACCCCTGACCCCGGGACTCGTAAGGATGTATTGCTGCGGCCCTACGGTATATCACTTCGCACATATCGGAAATCTCCGCACCTATGTCTTCGAGGATTTACTGCGAAGAACTTTGGAATCACTCCAGTATGAAGTACGGCATGTCGTGAACATCACCGATGTGGGACATCTCACTTCCGATGCCGACACGGGTGAAGACAAAATGGAAAAGGGCGCGCGACGTGAGGGCAAAACCGCATGGGACATCGCCGAATATTACACGCAGGCTTTTCAAAAAGACTGGAAAGCGCTGAATCTTTTGGAACCCACCGAGTGGCCGCGCGCCACCGCCCATATTCCCGAACAGATCACTCTGATTCAGGAGTTGGAGAAAAAAGATTTCACTTATGTGGTTCCCGGCGACGGCGTTTATTTCGACACGGCAAAATTTCCGCGTTATCCTGAGTTTGCGCATCTCGACATCGAAGGTATGCAGGCCGGCGCACGCGTGACCGTAAACGAAGGCAAGCGCAACCCGACCGATTTCGCGTTGTGGAAATTTTCTCCCAGCGACACGCAACGCATGATGGAATGGGAATCCCCTTGGGGAAAAGGTTTTCCCGGCTGGCATGTGGAATGCTCCGCCATGGCCATGAAGATTCTCGGCGAAACGCTGGACATCCATTGCGGTGGTGCGGATCACATTCGCGTACATCACACCAATGAAATCGCGCAATCCGAATGTGCCACAGGAAAATTGTTCTCCCGTTTCTGGTTACACGGCGGATGGCTGCTCGAGGCTCCCGATGAAAGCGGCAGGGGCGGAAAGATGTCCAAGTCCGCTGGCGAATTCGTCACTTTGGATGTGTTGATCCAACAGGGATATTCTCCCATGGATTATCGGTATTTTTGTCTCACGGCGCATTACCGGAACTATCTCAACTTCAGTTATACCGGACTCGACTCCGCGCGCGACTCGTTGCGAAACCTGCGCAAGCGCACCGATCCCTTGATCGGAAAATCCGTGCCCGTCCGTTCCGATCGCGGGGAGGAATGGCGCGGCCGTTTTCTGGAAGCCGTGTGCGACGATCTCAATTTTCCGCAAGCCTTGGGAATCCTGAATCTCATGCTCAAGGATTCCGACGTGCTTGAAGGTGAAAAGGCCGGATTGATTTCGGAATGGGATCAACTGTTGGGTTTGCAACTCACGAAAGCCGAAGCGATCAAAACCGTGGATTTGCCGGAAGATCTCAAAGCCCTTTTACCCGAACGCACCGAGGCACGCAAAAACAAGGATTGGAAACGCAGCGATGCAATCCGCGATCAATTCCGTGCCCAAGGTTTTGTCCTGAAAGACAACCCTGATGGTTCGGTCGGATGGTCGCCCTTGTAGGGGCGTTGCGTTCTGAAACGATTTGCGCAGTTTCCATTAGTATCGAGTCGATGTATCTTATCGACCTGTAACCACGAGGCTTTCAATGAATACGATTCGCATGGATGACAAGGAAAAAGAGAAGGACGAGGGACCGGTTTTCCTGAGCAAGGAAATCATGGAGTCCTTCATCAAGCAGCGGAAAATTTTCCTCTGGTCCCAGGTGGATGATCAAGTTGCCGAGCGGATAGTGAAGCTACTGGTCTATATGGATTCACAAAGCCAAGATGAAATCACATTGTACATCAACAGCCCCGGCGGTGTAATTTCCTCCGGTCTTGCCATTTACGATGCCATGCAAGCCGTGAAATCCCCCGTGGCCACCGTGGTTTGCGGACAGGCCGCCAGCATGGGAGCCTTTTTGCTCGCTGGTGGACATCCCGGCAAACGCTATGCATGGCCCAATGCGCGCATCATGATCCATCAACCGTTGATCTCCGGCCACATGTACGGTCCGGCGTCCGACATTCAAATTCAGGCCGAGGAAATGTTGCGCATCCGTCAGAGCCTGAATCAAATGTTGTCCAAACACACCGGTCATCCCGTGGACAAAATCGAGACCGACACCGATCGCGATAATTTCATGACCGCTGAAGAAGCCAAAGCCTATGGTTTGGTTGACATCGTCGAAAGTCGGCTATAAGCACCATCCGCTTACCGGGCTTATTGGCATTCTCCCTTGGGTTTCTTCGATAAAATTCTTCACGGCCTCACGCGCACGCGACAAGCGGTTTCGCGCGAGATTCAGGCGGTATTTGGAAAAGGCAAGCTCACCGACGAAGTGATCGAAACGCTGGAGGAAAAGCTCCTCGCTGCGGATATCGGTTGGGACACCACTCATCTCATTCTGGAAGGCGTCCGCAAACGCGCGCGCGGACAGGAGATCGATCAAAAGCAACTCCTGGACTGGATGGCGGAAGAAGCCAAAGACTTGTTGCAGGATGCGCCCAAACTTTCTTTGGATGCCAAACCTTATGTGATTCTTTTTGTGGGTGTGAATGGCGCGGGTAAAACCACTTCGGTCGCGAAAATCGCCCATCACCATGTAAGTCAAGGCAAAAAAGTATTGCTGGCCGCATGCGATACGTTCCGTGCTGGAGCGATTTCCCAACTCGACGTTTGGGCGCAACGCGCAGGCGTTGAAATCATCAAGCATCAGGATGGCGCAGATGCCGCTTCCGTAGCCTATGATGCTTACGCAGCTGCCAAGTCCCGGGGGTACGATCTTCTTTTGATTGACACCGCCGGCCGCTTGCACACCAAGGACAATCTCATGGAAGAGTTGCGCAAATTGGTGCGCGTGCTTCGCAAACACGATCCTGCTTTGCCGCATGAAACTTTATTGGTCATTGATGGCAATACGGGTCAAAACGCCCTTCCTCAATTCAAGGGTTTTGGCGCCGCAGCCCCTTTGAATGGTCTGATCGTCACCAAACTGGACGGCACTGCCAAGGGAGGATCGGTCATCACTCTTTCGCGGGAGTTTAACGCGCCCATCCGTTGGGTGGGTGTGGGAGAAGGTTTGGACGACCTAATTCCTTTTGATCGAGAAAGTTACGCCCGGGCCCTGTTCGGATCCTGATTTTTGCCGTGACACAACCGGGTTCCTTCTTGACCGAACCATGACACAGAAAGAGCCTGATGGAGACCCTTTCGCTTCCGGAACCACCTTAGCTTTGGAACACAATGAGAGAGGGTGAATTCAACCAGATATTTCTATCAAGAACCGCAAAAGGAGTCTTGTTTTTGGCTCTATTTTCGGCCCTGAACGCCTTTTGGGGCTGTACGGAAAGCCATTACGCCCCCGATGCTCAATTTGTAGATTTATACGTGGAACTTAAGCTGGCTTCCGTGGCCTCGGCTGAAGACCCAAACAAGGCCAATGAGGTCCGAAAGGCCATTTTAGCCCAACATGGGGTAACGCCAGCTCAGTTCCATGAGCGTTTTGTGCGTCTTGTAAACCACCCTGATGCTTGGAAGTCGTTTCAAGAACGGGTGATAAACCGCGTGAATGCCTATCAAAAAGAACGTAAAGGGGAGTTTCATGGCCAGTGAATTGGTGGTCAAATTGACCAGCGAAAATTTTGAAAAAGAAGTCACCAATTTTTCCGGTGCCGTTATGGTGGATTTCTGGGCGGAATGGTGTGGGCCCTGCCGCATGGTAGCACCTATTGTTGAGGAGCTCGCTCAAACGTATCAGGGTCGCGCCAAAGTGGCCAAACTGAACACGGACGAGGCACCGGACATCGCGGGCCGTTTCGGGATTCGCAGCATTCCCACCATGATGTTTTTCAAGGATGGCAAGGAAGTCCAGCAGCTCGTCGGAGCCTATCCGAAGAGCAAAATCGTGGAAAAGCTCGACGCAGCTCTCTGATACCATGCGTTTTTTAGCCGCATCCCTCGCATTGACTTTGTTTTTTGGCGCGCCTTCGCATGCCGAGAAGCCCGGGTTCGTGCAATGGACACCTTTTAATCAGGGCTTTAAAAACGCTACCACCAAGGGGAAATATGTCTTCGTGGACATGTATACCGACTGGTGTGGATACTGCAAACAGCTGGATGCGGTCACATTCAAAGCCGCGCCCGTGATTGCCGAATTGGACAAGCACTTTGTCAGCATCAAGCTCGATGCAGAAAGTGACGCCCCTTTGATTTGGAAGGGGCAAAAAACAACCGGACGGAATTTGAGCATGCAGTGGAGAGTCGAAGGATTCCCCACCATGATATTTCTGAATTCCAAGGGTGAAATCATCGGAAGCTTTTCCTCCTATGCTGAACCGGATCTGATGGTCAAACTCCTGACTTACATCTCATCCGGTGCACGGGAACGCAAGGTCAGTTTTGACGATTATCTCAAGGGTTCGGGCTGATGGAATACGCTTTTTGGATCGGCGCAGCGCTGCTTCTGCACACTTACGCCCTGTATCCATTATCCCTCCCCCTGCTTCAGGGTATTTTTGGCCGCCGGCGCCATAACGCTGCTCCCATACGCCACAGGGTTTCTTTGATCCTTGCCGCATACAACGAGGAAAAAGTCATTGAGGAAAAAATCCGCAACTGCTTTGATCTCGAATTCCCCCGTGAGGATTTGGAAATCCTGATCGGTTCCGATGGCTCCACGGATCGCACGGAAGCCATTGTCTCCCAATACGCCCCTGCCATCAAACTGTTCTCCTTCTCGGAACGCTCCGGTAAATCGGCGATACTGAATGAACTGGTTCCCCGCGCACAAGGGGACATCGTGGTGTTCTGCGACGCCAACACCATGCTACTCCCAAACGCCCTGCAAAAGCTTCTGGCGCCATTCGATGATCCGGATGTGGGTTGCGTTTGTGGCCGTTTGATTTTGCACGACTCCGGCAATTCGGCGTTGGGAATCGGTGAAAGCATTTACTGGAATCTGGAATCGGAAATCAAAAAGCTGGAAGGCCGGCTCGGAATTGTCATCGGTGCCAACGGCGGCATCTATGCCATTCGTAAAGAGCTGTACGCCGCCATCCCGACTGATCGCAAAGTGATGGATGATTTTTTCACCACCACCCGCGTCCTCATTGCCGGCAAGGACGCTGTTTATGAACCCCAGGCCATTGGCAGCGAAGAAACTTCCCTTGATTCCTACGGAGAATTCCATCGCAAGATTCGCATCAGCCGCGCCAACTTCAACCTGCTCCCCAGATACATCCCGCTTCTCAACCCCTTGCGGCCTTTCGTTGCCTACGGGTTTTTCTCCCACAAATTCCTGCGCTGGATAGCCCCCCTCATATTGCTTTTCCTCATCGCAGCCAATATCGCTTTGGTCCCTGTATCGCCATGGTATGTGGGTTTGCTGGGATTACAGGGTTTCTTCTACGCCTGTGCGGCTTTGGGCTACCTCGGGAACGGGCGTACGCGCAAGTACAAGTTCCTCCTTATTCCGTTTTATTTCGTGTCGATGAACGCGGCTCTTCTGGTGGGGCTTTTCAAATCCCTAACTTCGAAGGATACCGGCACGTGGAATCGCGTCGAAAGAGCACCCGTTTCCGCTCCCGCCCCTTCCCGGATTCGGCCACCAAACTCATCGGCATCCATTTCATCTTCCCGATCCCACGCACAGACCACCGAATACCCCAACTGATTCACCGGCGTGACATTGCCGGAATTACTTTTCGGCCATGAATCCGCTCGGCAGTTTCCATGTTTTCAGTCGACTGTTGATTTGGGTTTTACTCCTTCTCGTACATCCCGTTTTTTCAGGCATCGCGGCCACGGGCACCGTGGGAGTTCAGGCCAAATCCGGTTTCAAGGCGATGGATTTCGGCTATAACGCCGCCCTTTATTACAAGTTCGACGATCAAGTCCTTCTTGGCGCGCAATCCGGTCAGGGCGTTGCGGGAAATGCATCCGCGATTCCCATTCTTGCCGCAGCCTATGTGCGCCTGCCCATCGGTCGAACCGTCGTTCCAGTGGTGACAGGCGGCGTGGGCTATGTGTTTTCCTCCGCGTCCTCAACTCTGCTCTGGCGGGCGGGGGGTGCGTTCGACATACGCAATGGCCGTCACTCCAGCATCCTCATCGGCTCGGAATATGAAGGTCGTGAAAATGGCGGTGGAGGCATTGTTCTTCGCGGCGGATTGTTGCTCGAAATTTAAAGGGTTATCTTCCCCGACATGATCCAGCCCGCCAACCGCATTCAAGTCAAAGTATGCGGAATCACCCGTCCCTGGGACGCAAAAACACTGGATGCGATGGGTGTCGATTATCTCGGATTCAATTTTCACCCTGCCAGCAAACGCTTCATTGAACCTGAAGCGGCCGCCGATATTATTTCCGGATTGAATCATGCGGAACCTGTCGGCGTTTTTGTGGATGCTTCGGTGGAACACATTCTGGACGTAATCAAGAGAACAGAAATTCGTTGGATTCAACTTCACGGCAATGAAAACTGGGATGTATTGGAGAAGATGACGCTACCCGTGATCAAGGCCATCCCTCATACACGGCTGGAAGATTACGGCGGGCTGAAAGCGGAATGGAACAGCCGTCAAAATCCTCCGCGTTATTTTCTGGTGGACACGCAATCCGGAAACGCCTTTGGAGGATCGGGTCAGGTCTTCGATTGGTCCTTGCTTCAATCCCATCCATTACCGCGTCCCTTTTTTCTGGCCGGAGGATTGGGACCCGATAATCTTGAAGCGGCTTTGAAGGCAACGAAACCCTTCGCCGTAGATCTCAACAGCAAGGTCGAGTCCGCACCGGGGATCAAGGATATTGAGTTGGTGAAAAAGTGTTTGAAAATTGTTGCGGAAATCCGCTGATGAAATCCGCTTTCATTCTTTTTTTCTGCGCTCTGACTTTTACCTCACAACTGCATGCCCAAGGCTGGTCTGAGCCTTTGCAAATACGACTGGGCTCAGATAGCAATGCCTGCGGCATCATTCTTCCCAAGCCGCTGAAACCGCGTGCTGTGATTTTATGGCTGCATGGCGGCATGCGCTCCCAGAATTCCATCAAAGGTTGGGATGCGGAAAAAGCTTTGCTGCCTTATCTCAAACCCGGATCCTATTATCTGTGCAGCCCCTCGGCTTATTTTGGTGCGGACTGGCTGATGCCGGGAGGTATGGCGCATATCGACACCTTGCTAGACTATCTGGCCGGGCATTACGCAGTGCGCATGGACAAGCTGATTATTGTCGGCACTTCGGATGGATGTTTGGGAGCTCTTCGCTATGCAGCCGTTGGAAAACGAAAACCTCTGCGCTTTATTCTCTTTTCATCCTGCCCGCCGCTGGCGGTGGATGCAAGCGATCTCTTAAAAAATCCCATCTACACAAAAACACGTTGGGATATTTTTCAGGGCGGCCATGATCGACTTTTTCCCGGAGATCAAATGTTCCCGCTTTTTCAAAACTGGGCGGAAGCCAATCCCAAAGTCAAACTCCATCTCTATCCCGACGGAGAGCACGATTTTTCCTGGTATGGGGAACATGTTGCACCGGAAATCCGACGGCTCTTTTAAGTCATTTTAAAACGCTTACTGCTTTCGCATCTTAGCCATCAGATTTTCATCGCGACGGGTCAGCTCGGCATTGAGAACAAGACTCTTGCCGTTGCGGTTTAACTCCACATCCATCCGGCTTCCAGGAGATTGCAAAGCGATATAGTTGAGCAAATCGTTGGCGTCCGAAATCGCCTTTGGACCTAAGCGGATAATTATGTCTCCGCGTTTGATTCCCGCCTTTTCCGCCGGCCCTCCAGGAATCACCCCGCCCACCAGCGCGCCCTTGTGATTTGAATTTCCCGCAGCCGCTTCCGAACCCAAAGACTGAATGGAAACTCCCAGCCAGCCGCGTGTCACGGCGCCGTCGCGAATCAGATCCGCGGAAATCTTTTTCGCCATGCTGATGGGTATGGCAAAGCCAATGCCCTGATAACCACCGCTGCGTGAAAAAATGGCAGTGTTGATTCCCACCAATTCTCCGTGAAGATTCAACAAGGCGCCGCCGGAATTTCCCGGGTTGATGGCTGCGTCGGTTTGAAGAAAGTTCTCATAGCTGTTGATGCCGGTATTGTGGCGGCCTTTGGCGGAAATGATTCCCGTGGTCACGGTTTGCGACAAACCATACGGGCTTCCCACCGCGATGACCCACTCGCCGATGCGAAGCTTCTCCGAATCTCCCAATGGCATGGCGGCAAACGGACCCTTATTGTTCTTGATGCGAATCACCGCGAGATCCGAAGGTTTGTCCGCCCCCAATATTTCAGCATCGAATTCCCGATCATCGTAAAGTTGGACTCGAATTCGAGCTGCCCCTTCGATCACATGATTGTTGGTGAGGATGATTCCACCCGAATCGATGAGGACTCCCGAACCCAGGCCCCCTTCTTCTCCGAACTCACCGGATTCAACACCCTGCTCGTTGCGAATGCTCACGACGGCAGACAGGGAGGCCTCCGCCACATCCGCAAAAATTTGTTGAAAGTCTCCATATTTACCCGCAGACTTTGGAACAATGGAGGAGGAATCCGATGTGGCAATTTGGGGTTGAGAATTTTCCAACTGCTGCGGAACAGGACGTTTACGAGTCCAAAAGCTCTCATGCTGACAACCCGTCAGGATCAGCAACGGAACAAATCCGATTGCAAATCTCACAAGAAACTCAGGGCGTCGAATGCGATTCGTCCGCAATGGGTTGTCCACCTTGCGGGCCGCGCGAGACGCCTCCCGATACGATGAAGGAGAGCCAGCGCGCACTCTCCGCCGGAGGGAGAAGTGTGATGCGTTCCCTGGGAACCACCACAAGAACACCCGAATAGTTGTAGGATTGCGGAAGGTACACGGCTACATGGTCGGAGATTCCGGGCAAACCGGGATCTTCCGAAGTGACAAAGCCCAACACCTTGGCTCCACTTTCAGGATACAACTCCACCAGCACCGGAATCCGGAAACTTTTCTTTTCACCCACAAAAGCACCGATGAGATCCTTCAACGAGAAATAAATGAGTTTGACCAGCGGAACGCGATTGAGGTATTTCTCCAGAAAAGAGATCAACCGCGTGGCCACGATGTTGGAACCCATTGCTCCCATGATGATGATAATGGACAGGGTGATCACAAACCCAAGCCCGGGCACGGAATGATTGAACCAGCTATCGACTTTCAGAAGTCCGTCTATCCAGGTAAATACACCATAGATGACATACACAGTCACCACGAGTGGCACGACGATCAGCAGTCCTTTGAGGAAATTCTTGAACAGCCATTGCAAAATATTGGACATGACTAGGAAATCTCCTCCACGCCAGCAGCGTGCCCAATTGCCACCGTGATGCGCTTGGCGTAGCGGGCGAAAAGGCCGTGCCCCACCACACCGGGAATCACATCCAAGGCCGGTTCCAGTTCGGCCACATCGACAGATTTCGGAAAGCGGGCATCGAGAACAAAGTTTCCCTGATCGGTGATGATGGGCCCGTCTTTTTCCGAAGCCATGCGCAAAGCCACTGAAGAAGCACCCAAAGCCGCGAGCTCACGACGCACCAACCGGTAGGCAAACGGCAGCACTTCCACCGGCACAGGTGAGCGGGCCCCAAGCCGTTCGACGCATTTGATGGGCTCGATCATGACCAGAAAACGGGTGGCGACATGTGCCAGAATTTTTTCACGCACCATGGCGGCACCGCGGCCTTTGATCAAACGCTTTTGCGGATCGACTTCATCGGCCCCGTCGGCGTAAATATCCAGATGTTCCACTTGATCAAGGGACAACAAAGGTAGGCCCAATTCCTCGGCCAGTAAGGCTGTGGAAAAGGAACTCGATGCCATTTGGATTTTAAGACCTTCTTGCTTGATGCGATGTGCGAGGGCACGGATAAAATACGCCGCCGTGGAACCGGTTCCCAATCCCACCACCATGCCACTGGTCACCTGACCTGCAGCCCAAGCCCCTGCGCGCTCTTTTCCGTCCACGATGAAGTCCCCTTTTGAACCTTAATTTAGCCTTTTGTTTTGCAGGCTAACCCTGATGCTCCGGCCTTTGCAAATCCGCCATGGTTTTCACCGGTGTAAACATGGACAACGGAATTTCGACACAGACCGTGTCCCAGCCGGCCATGCCGCCGTTCCAAAGCCCCGGCCATTCCAGCGCCGTAATCGAACGACCTTCATGGATCTTTTTTGTGATCAGGCAGGCATTGGGGTCTGAGAAATCATGAAGTCGATACGGTTTTCCAGAAGGCTCGCGAAGTGTGCAAATCATGTCTACCGGATTGAAATGGGTAGCGGCATTAAAAATCTTCTTTTGACTTAAATCAGAACCATTCACTTCAGCCGATTCGACAATGCGGATTTTTTCGCCATCAGCTGTTGATATCCAGAAGGGACCGCCACCGGGCTCGCCGGTATTGGGAACCATGCCGCATACGCGCAAAGGGCCGGAGTTCACTGTGCGTTCGCGTGCCATGCGAATAAGCTTTCCAGCCAATGCACGGTGGACACGTCGATCCTTCGCACGATGGGATTCCACGGCGATATTGTCCACATTATGAATCCACACGAACTCCGCATCGCAGGACTCCAGATTGGAAAGCAACGCGCCATGACCGCCAGGACGCAACAACAAATTTCCCGACGCATCGCGGAAGGGTTCACCCGTTTCATCCAACGCCAAAGTTTGCGTGGCAGGATCTTGAGTAGAAAAGGTGACTTCGGCCTTGATTCCTTCGACTCGTAATACTTTGAGCGTTTCTTCAACATGACGTTGAAAAAGAACTTCGTGTTCAGGGGAAATGGTGAAATGCAACCGAGATTCGACACCTTGGCCGGCCAATGCCGCGGCTTCGCGAACATGCTCCTCTATCGGAGTAACGGTGCGTGAACCATAACGATGGAATGGCGCCAAAGCCTTGGGAAGATCACCCAGCCCCATCCGCGTGGCCGCGCCGGATGCCGGAATAAAGTGGATGATGCGACCACCCTTACTGGCTTTTAGAAATTCTTCCTCCAAATCGAATAAGTCTGTCGGCAAAGGAATGATGCCATCCCCAATCGTGCACGGGCGCAATAAATGCGGGGATATGACACCGTTCTGCAGGCGCGTTATCTGAGCAGCCGCACTGTCTTCAGAAATTCCCGGCATCACAAATCCAGGTCACGTGCCAGCGAATCGATGCGGGCCAGATCGCGACTTTCCCGCCATTTCTCACCTGCGGCGATCAACACGCTAAACAGCAACCATCCCCAGCGTAAACGGCGGCGGAGCAAAACAAAAACGCATATCAGGGCTGCAACAGCAGCCACCATGCCCAAAGTGTTCGAGTTCTTGTTTGCCATGGAACGTAAATAAAACAAAACCGCCCCGGCCTTGCGACCGGAGCGGTAAAAAGAGACGGGAAAAATAGCGGTTAAAAAACCGGTACGCGAAAGGTCTGGGAAAATCCGTTGCCTTTCAGGCGGACGAAATATAAACCCTTGGTAACTCGCGTGCCTTTTGCATCCGTGAAATCCCAATGGAAATCGTTTCCATTGACGGGCATGACCCGGACTTCCCTGCCAAACACGTCGGTAATGCCGGCTTCTTTGAAAGCGGCAATATCCAACAAAGTCAGGCCGTGATTGTTCAAGGTGAACCGGGAGAAGGTTTTGCTTCCCGGATGAATGCCCGTGGTGGAAAAAGTGCCGGTGGAATCCGGAATTACATAGTCATAGCTGCTGATCCGGAAACGCAGGGAGTCGGTAATGGTGGCCGGAGAAGTCCAGCTGAACGTACCCGAATTGGTAGTGGAGTCCGTAATCGGTAACCATGCACCGGCTCCCATTTTGTATTGCAGCTTGACCTTGGGAATGGTTCCGATGCTTCTCCAAAGAATGGTTACCGGAGTATTAACCGCCGGGCGGATAGGCTGCCGGTTCGTAAGAACCAGACGATGCAGGAAATTCTCGGTCATGGGCGTGGAAGCGGGGAACTCCATCACTTCCCAACGACGATGATTGATCAAGGCACCTTCGCCTTCCACAGCCAATGCACCACTGGGATAGGGGCCATTGGGCGTTAGATTGGAATTGGTCGCGCCTCCGCTGGTTGTCGTCCCACCGGTCTTTTTCGTGGAATCGTTGAAAATGCGAATGTTCCAAATCTTCATGACCACAGTGTCGTTGACAATATGAATGGCGCTGTCCGAACCGCGCTGAATGAGTTCTATTCGCATCCATTTGGTGGTGGTTCCCACAGCCGAAGGAATCACCGGGTTTCCTCTGTACGATCGGGCATTGCAACCATATTCACAAACCTGAACAACCGTGCCGGTTGGGCTGTATGCACCGCCGGTGGCACGAGTGGTTGCAGTCACCTGTTGAATGGAATAAACCGAACCCGGCTCGGATTGTTGCATTTGGAATTCGAAGCCGCGCGGCCAGTTGTTTTGCATGCGGATTTTGGTTTCGTCCACGCCATAAAGCAGTCCGGCGTTATAATTGGCTGTGGCCACGTCGAAGCGGTATTCCATGCGAGTGCGATAATGGGTGTAGTCCGCCCTGTCCGTTCCGACCTCACCACGCTTGCTGGTGGTTTTGACACGGAGACAGGCCGAATCCGTACCGGGATAGACAATGCTGAACGCAGAGGTATCCACGGGATGGACCACCGCCGCCGCATACAAACGGGAGTAAAGACCCGTGAAGTCCACTCCGTTGAAAATGCGCACCCAACCCGAATCCGCTTTCGTAAATGCCTGGGCATTGGCGGATACCGCCATGGCGAAGCAAAGCGCCGTGATTCGAAATGCGGAAAGCGACTTCATCTTCATGCTCCACCCCTCATTTTGTTTTAACCAGTAACCCGCCAACAAATATATAGCGAAGCCCGTTTTTCCCCTTGAGGAAACTAGCGTCCCGAACGCATCAGCGATTTGAGCGAAAACTGAAGCTTGGTGTCATTTTGCTTCTTTTTGCCGTCATTGCTGAATTTGCTGAGCAATTGGTCCACTGTGGCATGGGGTTTTTTGGGCTTGCTGGCGGGTTTGTAACCCTTGGCGTCCTTTTTCCCCTCCGCCTGCTTTTTAGTCGCGGCTTCTTTTTTCATGGAAAGCGAAATGCGCTTTTGATCCATGTCCACAGATAACACCCGCACCCGTACGACCTGACCGGGGGCCACAAGCAGCTTGGCATCCGACACAAACTTGTCGCTGAGTTCGGAAACATGGACCAAGCCATCCTGATGAACACCGATGTCAATGAAAGCACCGAAGTTGGTGACGTTGGTAACCACACCCTCAAGCCACAGACCTTCCTGTAAATCTTTCAGATCCTGAACCTTGGCATTGAAACGGGCATAGACAAACTCGGAACGCGGATCGCGTGCCGGTTTTTCCAATTCCGCCGAGATGTCCATCAAAGTCGGAAGACCTACTTCCCCTTCCGCGTATTTGTTCAGATCGATTTTCTGAATGGCTTCCGGCTTACCGATCATCTCGCTTAGCGGGACTCCAGCATCCTCGCACATGCGCTTGACCAGTTCATAGCGCTCAGGATGAACGGCCGATGCGTCCAACGGATTTTCCGATGCACGCACGCGCAAAAATCCTGCGGCCTGCTCGAAAGCCTTGGGGCCAAAAAGTGGAACTTTGACGAACGATGCCCGCGAAGGAAACGGCCCGTTTTGATTGCGGTATTCCACAATGCTTTTGGCGAGGGATTTATTGACACCGGAGATGTAACCGAGCAAAGCTTCGGAAGCCTGATTGACATCCACGCCGACGCGGTTCACGCAAGACTCGACGACCTGTTCCAACTTGTGCTTGAGTTCGTTTTGACTTACATCGTGCTGGTATTGCCCCACGCCGATGGACTTGGGTTCGATCTTAACCAGCTCAGCCAGCGGATCCTGAATGCGGCGTGCAATGGACACGGCACTGCGAATAGTGGCATCCAGTTCCGGAAATTCCTTCAGCGCAAGCGGAGAAACGGAATACACGGAAGCTCCGGCTTCGGACACAACCACCTTGATGGGTTGTTTTTCCAATTGCTTGATGGCCTCGGAAATGAATTCATCCACCTCGCGAGAGGCGGTACCATTACCAATGGCCACGATATCCACATTGAAGTTTTCCATCATCGCCAAGAGAATGGTTGTGGACGCCTCGGTTTGTTTTTGCGGCGGCATGGGATAAATGGTGCGGTGTTCCAGCAATTTTCCGGTCATATCGACGACGGCGAGTTTGACACCGGAACGGAAACCAGGATCCACACCCATCACCACTTTCGCTCCGGCAGGCGGGGCCAATAACACATCGGCAAGATTTTTCTGGAAAACCTGGAAAGCCTCGGCTTCAGCTTTTTCCTTGAGGTGAAGACGCGCTTCAGTTTCAATGGCGGGTTTGAGTAAACGCTCATAACCGTCTTTCACCATGCGCTCCAAATCTGATTGAAACGGGGAGGAAGACTTGATGACACGCTGTTGCAGTTGCGCCAAAACCTTTTCGTCTTCAAATTGAAGTTCGGTGCGCAACACACCTTCCTTCTCGCCGCGGCGCATGGCCAGAATGCGATGTGAAGGGAGATCCTTCACCTTCTCCTTGAAGCTGTGGTACATCTCGAACTTGGTGCGCTTGCCTTCCCATTCCTTGCGGGCCTGCGAAGTAAAAATCCCCTGCTTGAAGGCAATGTCGCGCAAGAACGCACGCACTTCGGGATTTTCCGAAAACTCTTCGGCGAGAATATCGAGAGCACCCTGAAGAGCGGCGGCAGCATCGGCCACATTCTTTTCAGCATTGACATAGGCCGCTGCGAGTTGCTCGGGAGTTTTGTCCCCTGTTTCCTGGGCTTCCAGAATGCGCGCCAGCGGTTCGAGTCCTGCTTCCTTGGCTGCCATGGCGCGCGTGCGCCGTTTGGGTTTGTAAGGAAGATAGATGTCTTCCAACTCGGTTTTGAAAACCGTGTCTTCAATTTTTTTCCGCAATTCCGGCGTGAGTTTTCCCTGAGCCTCAATCGTGCTGATGACGGTTTGTTTGCGTTCTTCCAGTTCCTTGAAATACGCGTAGCGTTCTTCCAGAAAACGGATCTGGGTTTCATCCAGCGAACCGGTTGCTTCTTTGCGGTAACGGGTGATAAAGGGAACCGTAGACCCTTGATCGAACAAGGAAAGGGTGTTGCGAACCTGCTCGGGTTTGAGGCGGGTTTCTGCGATAATGGCTTCAACAATATTCACGACAAAACTCCGGGAAAAAGCGCTTTCGACCCATTATGGAGGGATCGGGAGGGTAAAGTTAGCACCCGGACGGGTTCTTTGCCCGAAAAAATGCGTTCCCATGACGCTTCCGTGACAAACGCGCCGCCCCTCCCTCGTATTATTGAAAGCGAAGAAACTCAACAAAGGATTCAACCATGACGCATCAATCGATGGAAGCTTGGGAAGGGGCAACGCTCTACTACCAGTACATCAAAGACATCAGCCGTTACCCCCTGCTCACCCGCAAGGAGGAAGTCGAATTACTGCGCCGGGTCAAGGAAGGCGACCAAAGAGCCATGAACCGGTTGGTTTGCTCCAATCTGAAATTCGTCATCAATGTGGCCTTCATGTACAAGAATCAGGGATTTTCCCTCCCCGAACTCATCAACGAAGGAAATTTGGGTTTAATTGAGGCTGCCAAGCGCTTCGATATCAACCGCGAACTGAAGTTCATTTCCTACGCCGTATGGTGGATCCGTCAGGCCATTACCCGAGCCATTGCCGAACGGGCCCGCTTGGTGCGCATTAGTGCCGAAAAAGAGCTCATTTTGCGCCGTTTCTCGAAACACAACGTTCCCATGCGCCAATCTGTTGGCGGTGGAATGCAGGTAGACGCCGATGTTTTGGGTAAAAAAATGGGCTACACCGGGTCTCAAATTGAAAAAATCGTTGAAATGGGTCTTCGCCATTCCTCCCTCGACGATCCCCTTGGCAACGAAGAAGGATCCTCAGTTCTGGACATCATTGAGGATACCGCTGCTGAATCTCCGGATACCTATATCCAAGAAGAGTCGCGTCGAAACTTTGTCTCCGGCCTGCTCCACAAACTTCCAGAGCAGGAAAGAACGGTTTTGAGCATGTATTTCGGAATTGGTTACCATGAGCCTTTGAATTTGGAGGAAATTGGCGAAAATATCGGACTTTCCAAGGAAAGAGTCCGCCAAATCAAAGAAAAGGGATTGGCCACTCTGAGAACTTTGCAAGAAACTCGTGAACTCACTTTAGCCGTTTAGCGATAGATTAAGGAAAACCTAAAACCCGGAGATTCTCCGAGATACCTCTCTCCCCCCTCTCTCCGTCCCCGGGTTCCCGAGGCTCCACAAGGAGCCTCGGTTTTTTTATGCCCGGAAATCTTTACTCGATAATTTTTATGTCGGGCTTTCCGCGCAAAACGCTATTGCCCTCAAAGAGTTGCGTACGATCGATTTGAGACGGATTGAGCCAGTCGCTTTCATGGATCTGTCCGCTCTGGCCATAAGCTGTGAGTGCATTGCGATAGCAGGTCAGATCCACATCCGCCTGTGAGATTCCGTTTTCAAGCATGAGACGGGCGGTCTTGGGCACAGCCATCGGATCGCTAATTCCCCAATCGGCGCTGCTGTCGACGATGATGCGTTCCGAACCGTATTTCTTGATGACATCCACCATGCGCATGTTTCCCATCTTGGTTTTCGGATAGATGGTGAACGCGCACCAATAGCCACGATCCAAAACCTCCCTGCAAGTCTCTTCATTGTTGTGATCAATCACGACTTTGGAAGGGGAAATGCCGTGTTCCTCGCAAACATCCATGCTGCGGCTGGTGCCGCGGTTCTTGTCGCGATGCGGGGTGTGAATCATCACAGGCATGTCCCATTCTTTCGCCATCTCCAATTGGGCGCGAAAAGCCTTCTCCTCGGCGGTGGTGATCTCGTCATAACCGATCTCCCCCACAGCCACGACACCTTCCTTGCCCAGAAAGCGCGGCAGCATGTCCAGAACCTGTTCGGCAAGCGCTTCGTTGTTCGCCTCCTTGGAATTGAGTCCCATGGTGCAATAATGACGGATGCCGAATTGCGAGGCGCGAAACCGCTCCCAGCCGATCAAGGTGGAGAAATAATCCAGAAAAGATCCGGAGGTGGTGCGGGGTTGCCCAATCCAAAAGGCGGGCTCAATGACAGCTACCACGCCCGCTTCACGCATACCTTGATAATCGTCCGTAGTGCGGGAAACCATGTGAATATGCGGATCGATGTACATGGGCGGTTTTAATTCAGGCATTCTGCTTCTCTCCGTTCAAAGTTCCGTTTTCCAGCAATGAAACAAATTCCGCCGCTTCCTTTTCGTTCAGATAAGGAGAAGCACAGCGCCATGCTTCCGGGGAAAGGGTGCGCTTGGCAGCGTAGCGCTCACGCGCCAGCCCCATCAAAATCCGGCTCAACTCGGAGTTGGCCCTTTGATCCAAACCATAAATGGACCGCAGGGGTAAATCCACAAACAGGCACTTCACCACCATTTGATTCCAGGCGATTTCATCGCAATGCTCGGCGGGATAGGGATTGTACTGTGAGATGGCTTCGAACACATCGCGCATGTTACTGCGAATGGCCTCCCGCGCGATGTGCATCAGGGATTTGGGGTCAGGAAGCAAAAACAGGGAGCGGGCAAGGGCCAAATGTTCGCCCAGATCCGCCGTTTGAAACAAGGACAAAACAACTTCAACGGTTTTGGGGCTTTCAGGAAGACTTAAAAGAATGGCAGCCCTTGCAGCTTGATCGCAGGTCCAATCCCGCAAATCCCACCCGGGGTGAATGGCAAAAGCTTCCGCTTGTTCCGCAGCATCCAATGCGAGGGAAGCCTTGCCCGCATAACGCAAGGCCTGCCCAAAGGCCTGGTAAAGAGTTTTATCCGAAGATCCTGAGGACAACTGTACACAACGCTCCCGTAACCACGTTTGCGCAGCCGGTTCAAGTCTGCGTTCAAGGCAATGCAATAGGAAATTTTGCGATTTCATGTCTCAAATATATCCGGTTCAGGCCTTATACGATAAAAAGAGATTGTGACAAAAAGAGAAAAGCCGCTGTTTCCAGCGGCTTTTCAAAAAGGGGCTTATTCAAAAGCGGGACTTTCGCGTTACCAGCGGAATCCCAATGCATCGAGTTGGGCGATGTAACTCTTGTCCAGTTTGCCAATCTGGCGTTTATGGCGCTGGATGCTGCACCAGGCGATCAGGCGGCGATCTTGAAGGGCTGACGCCTCAAGCACCGGCCATTTTTTGGGGTTCAACTTCTTGTACGTCTTGAGCAGTTCAAAGAAGCGATTCCAGCTCACTTCCTTCACGCTCCACTGGAACCCAACCTTCTCCAGTTTGGAAATGCGCTCCGGCAACAGCTTCTCCACCTTGTAGGCGCAACGTTGAAGATGGCACCAAAGACCCAAACGGTTGCCCTTGGGAAACTCCTCGCGGGCCTTCGGCCATTTGCTCGGGTTTTTGACGCGGTACTGGCGCAGGGTTTGATAATGCTCTTCCCAGCTATCGGGAAGTTCGAACGGGAAGTGCATCCTCTCAAGGGTCTCGCGACGCTTCTTCGAAAGTTTACGTGAGGCGGCTCCCTGGCGTTGACGCCACACCCAAAGACCCAAACGATTGCCCTTGGGAAATTCCTGGCGTGCGAAAGGCCAGCTGTTGGGATTCTTTTTGCGGAATTCAATCAGGTATGCGTATTGGTCGTTCCAGTGCATGGCTCGAGCATCGCTTTTCTCCCAGCGGAAACCCGCGTCACGAAGGGCTTTCACCCGCTCGGCATCCAGTAAACCGCGTTTGCGCAGATCGCGCTGGCGGTTGGCCCATTGACCCAAACGATTGTCCTTGGGAAACTCCTCGGAAGCCTTCGGAAGACGTCCGTTTCGTTCCAGAAATTTTTTCAGATGGGACAGCTGCTTGCTCCATTGGGTATCCCAACGGGTGATGACGGCCGTGTCCTTCGATACTTTTGGCTTCTTGACTTTACTCATGTTTTCCTTTTCTAAATCGTCGCGTTTTCAATTCGAACGCGGACAAGCTCTTGAATAGAGGGGGTAAAATACATGTTTCCTGTTCTTTTGCAAAGTCAGAGCACAGAATTTAACACGCTCTGATTGAACGAAAGAGAAGATCCCTGATACATGACTCAAGATGCGAGTGTTATCGTTTCAAAAAATGTGAGACTTTGAGGAGACAGCGGCCCCATTGGAACCGCTGTCTTAATGATTAGGCCGTGGTTTCATCGCGTAACGGACTCTAATCGGGGTTCTGCAGAATAAGGCCTGAACACCTTCCTTTGCAGGTTATGACGATATTTTCCAATTCATTTGGTACAATCTTTTTGTAACGCAATTGCAACCAAAAGTGACTTTATCGCACTTACCTTCTAAAACTTCCATGCATTTGAAACTCCAACTGGCTTGCGGCCGTTCGTGCTTAGATTGTGTTTCATGATTATACGCATCATTGACATCGGTAGTAACTCGGTAAAAACATCGTTATATGCGGTTGAAGAGGGCCAATATCGTCTTATCGACAAGGAAAAACTGGACTACGCCTTGGGTGAAGCCGTCTTTTCCGAAGGTTCCATACCCGAGTCGGGCATAGACAAGGTGGCTGGCTACATTCCGCGGACCCTCATGGATCACTCCGAAGGGAAGCCCCACTTCACTTTCGTTTTGGCAACCTCCGCCGTTCGCTCCGCGAAAAATCGCGAAGCTTTTGTCAAGAAGGTGGAACAGAAAACCGATGTTCCTGTGCGCATTCTTACGGGGGCCGAGGAAAGCTATCTCATCCATACCGGCATCATCGGTCAAACCGGGGCTGAAGGAGTGGTGAAAACCATCGACATCGGCGGTGGAAGCACCGAGGTTTCCTGGAGCCGCGGCAACCGCTATCTGTTCGGAAGAAGCTATGAACTGGGGGCCATTCGTCTGACGAAGCGCTTCCTCAATGGAAAACCCTTTACCCGTGAAACTTTTCAGCGCATTTATGACCACGCATGGGAGGAGTTTCGCAAACATTCTCCCGCCGAGCCTCCGGCGGCGGATCGCGCCATTGCGAGTTCCGGCAATTCCCGCGCCATCGTCAAGATGGCGGAAACGATCCGCAGTCCGGTTTTCTCCAAACATATTCCGGAAATGACACCGGGAGTGCTGGAGGATCTTGTCGAAATGGCCGTGGGGAAAACCCCGCAGCATCTCGTATCCCTTTTCGATCTCAATCAGGAGCGCGCACATATCATCATGCCCGCTGTTTTAGTTTTGCTGGCCGGCGCGCGTTATTTCGGAATTCGAAGAATGGAATTCACCGATGCGGGGCTTCGCGAGGGAGTCGCCGCCTTCTGGAGCCGTCACGGACATTTGAATTTACCCCTGCTGGACGAAGAAAAGTGAGATAGGCCCGATGCCTGCTGCAACAACCAAATCGCCTTCGCCCGTTTATGAAGGTCATGGGATTTTTATCGATCGGGAATTGTCGTGGCTGGCATTCAACCGGCGCGTGCTGGAACAGGCGAACAATCCCTCCGTGCCCCTTTTGGAACGGGCCAAATTCCTCGGCATCGTGGCGAGCAATGTGGACGAATTTTTTGAAGTGCGCGTCGCCGCACTGTTGCAACGGGTGGAATCAGGAGCCGTAACCGACGGCATCGCGCATTTGGACGCACAGGCAAAACTCGATCAAGTGCTGGCAGAGAGCAAGGACATGGTTCGGGAACAGTACCGGTGCTGGAATGAAGTACAGGCCCTGCTGAAACAGGAAGGCGTCTGGATTAAAAAAGTGAAGGAGTTGAGCACGGAGGAAAAAACCTTTCTCAAGGCTTTTTTTCAGCGCGAGGTTTATCACCTGCTCACACCCATCAAAGTGGACCCGGCGCATCCTTTTCCATGGGTTTTGAACAAGGCTTTATGTCTGGCCTTGCTGCTCAAAGGTCCCGGTCGCGGACGTGAAAGCCTCGGTGTCATCACCGTGCCCCGCAGTCTGCCGCGCGTGGTGGCATTACCTTCCACTGCAAACGGGCAAAACTTCGTGTTCATTTCCGATGTCATCCAGCATTATGCCGGGGAACTTTTCAAAGGTTACCCCATCGGCGAATGTGCACCCTTCCGTGCCACGCGCAACTCCAACCTGTATCTCGACGAATCCGAAAATGAAGACGGCGATGAAGATGAGGGTGGCAATTTGCTGGAAACGGTTGAGGAGGAAGTGCGCAACCGCCGCAAGGGCAATGTGGTGCGACTGGAAATCGACGAACATGCCAGTCCGAAACTGGTGGACATGCTGGCGAACAATCTCGATGTGGAACCGGGATTTGTTTTCCGAACTGGAAGTCCGGTCAACTTGAACCGGGTTCTCGCGCTGTACGGTCAAGTCACACTTCCCCGGCTAAAATTTTCTCCGTATCATCCCGCTCCGGTTTTGGGATTTGAGGAACCGGAGGAAATCTTCGCCCGGCTTCGCACCCGCGACATATTGCTCCACCATCCCTTTGAAAGTTTCGATCCGGTGGTGCATTTCATCCGAACAGCTGCAAGCGACCCGCGCGTGTTGGCCATCAAAACCACCCTGTACCGCACGAGCGCCGACAGTCCCATCATGTACGCTTTGATGGAAGCGGCTCAGCGCGGGAAAGAAGTCGTGGTGGTGGTGGAATTAAAGGCGCGCTTCGACGAACAAAGCAACATCCATTGGGCGCGGCAGCTGGAAGAACGCGGTGGAACCGTGGTGTATGGATTGGTGGGTTTGAAAACCCATTGCAAACTCGCGCTGATCATTCGCCGTGAAGAGGAGGGCTTTCGTCGCTATGTGCATGCCGGCACGGGAAATTACAACCCGGAAACCGCGCGCCTTTACACCGATTTTTCCCTGTTGACCAGCGATTCCGAAATCACCGAAGGCGTTTCCTCGGTGTTCAACTTTCTCACCGCCAATGCACCCGATCCGGATTTTCACGGATTGATGGTAAGTCCCGTTTCCTTTCTCCCCGCCACCCTCGCCGCCATTCATCGCGAACGGGAACATGCCAGACAGGGGTTGCCCAGCGGCATTGTCGCCAAGGTGAATTCATTGCTCGACACGGAAGTGATCGAGGCACTTTACGAAGCTTCCTCTGCCGGAGTGCCGATCCGTTTGATCGTGCGCGGCATTTGCGCTCTGCGCCCGGGTGTGCCGGGATTATCCGAAAACATCCAAATCAAAAGCGTCGTGGGTCGCTATCTCGAACACAGCCGCGTATTCTGTTTCCGCAATGGTGGCGAAGAGGAGATTTACGTCGGTAGTGGAGACTGGATGGCGCGCAATCTTCGCGAGCGGGTTGAAGTGCTCGTTCCGGTTCGTAATGCGGAATTACGGAATCGCTTGCTGCGAATCCTCTCCGTGTATTGGCGCGACGAAGCCTGCACCTATTGGATGAGCCATGACGGAACCTATGCCAAAACACTGCCGACGGATAAACCGTCACCGTTAAGCGTTCAAGATTGGTTCATGTATGAAGCTTCTGGCGATCCAGGTTTACCCGAAGTGGTCCCGCTTTGGGAAACAATCCAAAGTGGGTCAAAATGAAACGCATTTTCTTCAAGCATCAAAAATGATATTTTACTGAACCACTAGAAGGGGTTCCCATCATGCTCAAGCGCATTTTGCTTGTTGTTCTTACCAACATCCTGGTCATTGTCACCATCAGTATTGTCGTCGGCATTTTAAGCAGGGTGTTCGGGATAAACCTGTACGGAGGAGGCTATGCTTCGCTGTTCCTGATGTGTTTCGTGTGGGGCATGGGTGGCGCTTTCATTTCCCTCGCCATGTCGCGCTTCATGGCCAAATGGATGATGGGTGTTCACGTCATCGATCCCAACAATGCCGGAGAATACCAGAGTCTGGTCAACACCGTTCATAACCTGGCGCAAAAAGCGAATCTTGCCGTCATGCCGGAAGTGGGCGTTTATGAAAGTCCCGAAGTCAACGCATTTGCCACCGGTCCTTCAAAAAGCAAATCGCTGGTGGCCGTGTCTACGGGTCTTTTACAACGCATGAATCGCGATCAAATCGAGGGTGTGCTGGGGCATGAAATGGCGCACATCTCCAACGGCGACATGGTGACCATGACCTTGGTTCAGGGAGTCATCAACGCCTTTGTCATGTTCTTCGCACGCATTGTGGCCTTTGCGATCAGCACGGCATTGCGCAGTCGCGACAACGACCGTGGCGGCAGTTTCTGGATGAACTATCTGCTCATCAGCGTACTGGAAGTGGTGTTCGGGCTTCTCGGCTTCATCGTGGTCGCACGATTCTCACGCTGGCGTGAATTCCGCGCGGATCGCGGCGGCGCTGAATATGCGGGACGTGGCAAGATGATTTCTGCTTTGCAACAATTGCAGAATTTCTACGGCAAGGTTCCCGAAGCACAACAACAGGGGCAGCAGGGAAATGCTGCTGTCGCCACGTTGAAGATCTCCGGCAAGCAGGGTGGCTTTCTTTCCCTGATGGCCACCCATCCCCCGCTTGAAGAACGTATCGCGCGCCTGCAGGCTGGATGAAAACCTCCGCGCGAGCCTTCAAACCCTTCCAGCGATTCATTCAATTGGAGTCGGCCTCCGGCCTGCTCCTTTTTTTTGCCGCGCTCGTTGCGATTGTCCTCGCCAATTCTCCGCTTCAAGAATTTTACCTCACTTTCAAGTCAACTTTGGAATATCCCGTCAATGACGGCTTGATGGCGGTGTTCTTTTTGCTTGTAGGTCTGGAGATCCGGCGCGAGATGTATTCGGGACAGCTCGCTTCGTTTCGAAGAGCGGCACTGCCCATCGCGGCAGCCTTGGGTGGAATGCTGGTACCGGCGGGAATTTATGCGCTGTTCAATCACCATTCCCCCACGGCATCTGGTTGGGGAATCCCCATGGCCACGGATATTGCCTTTGCGCTCGGAGCCATGACGTTGCTGGGGAAACGCGTTCCGCCGGGGATCAAGGTTTTTCTGGTGGCGCTAGCCATCATCGATGATATCGGCGCCATTCTCGTGATCGCCCTGTTTTACGCCCAACAGCTTCACTTCGGACAACTGGCTTTGGCCGGAACTTGTCTTGTCACATTATTCACCTTGAACAGATTCAAAATTCGAAGCATCCCGGTTTACCTCCTCGTTGGTTTTTTTCTGTGGTTTTTTCTTCTGCGTTCCGGCATCCACGCAACCCTCGCCGGTGTAGCGCTCGCATTTTTCATTCCATACGATGCAAACAGGGACGTAAAACCCGGTTTGGAAGAATGGCTTCACCCGTGGGTCAACTTTGGAATTCTTCCGCTCTTTGCGTTGATCAATGCGGGAATCCCTTTGCTTCAGGAAACGCGCAGCCTGTTGTTAAAACCCCTTGGACTCGGAATCCTTGCCGGACTTTGTTTGGGAAAACCCCTCGGTATCACCCTTTTCTCGTGGGTCGCGATGCGTTTGGGTTTCGGCGAACTGCCCGGCGGTGTGCGTCGGGCTCATCTTCTGGGTGCGGGACTTCTCGGCGGGATTGGATTCACCATGTCGCTGTTCATCGCGGACTTGGGGCTTCCCGATGTGCGATTGCTGGATGGTGCGAAGCTCAGCGTGTTGTGCGCTTCAATGATTTCGGGATTGGCAGGATTCGGATATTTGTGGTGGGTGGGGAGAAAAACCTAGTCCATCATTTCTTGTGGCACTCTAACACGATGTTAAACCCGAGCCGGTTGAACGGAAATCTGGTGGACATGGTAAACGGAAGCCTCCAGCGTTTCCCGAAAGGAAGGCCTCCCTCGTAATAATATCCCATGATGGCATCCACCATAAATCCGCTGGTTTCTAGAAGCCGGATGATTTCGGCGGACGAATAAATATGGACATGGGTTTCGTCCCATGCGTCCCATTTTTTATTCCGGATTTTTTCACCCCAGTAATACCCCCACAAACCCTCGGGGGAAAATCGATTCGGAGTTGAAAGGATGAGCTTTCCTCCGGGCTTGAGAGTCCTCATGAATTCGTGAATCAACGTCTCTCCACGGGCTTTCGGCATATGCTCTATGATTTCGAGCGCCACAACGAGGTCAAATTGATTCTCTCGAAAATTTTTAAAAACAGCCGAAGCGGAACCCAAATGGGTTTCATCGGCATGATCCCGGGCGCTTTCAATGTTGTCGGCATCCGTATCAATGGCTGTTGTTTTCCAACCCCTCGCAGTCAACAGTCTGGAAAAATATCCGGGACCGCAACCGACATCCACCGCCAATCCCCCATGACCTTCAGGGACAAGCTTCTCGATAATCCGCGTACGCCCGATTTCATAATCATTCTGATATTTTGAAAAATCGAATGCAGTATGGAAGGGTTCAAATGCCGGTTCAGATTTTTTGAGCGACTCCATGGAGGATTCAACCTAATAAAATGGAGTATCTTAGCCTCATGCTTACCACTCAATGTTTCGAACACCGTTACATTTCCCCCGGAAAAAAGAGCGAACGCGAACGCGTTGTGGTCGTGCTTCACGGGCTCGGAGATTCCTGGCGGGGATTCACATTCCTACCAGAAGCCTTGGGCATCGACGAATTCTCTTACCTGCTGGTAAACGCCCCTGACTCCTACTACGGTGGATTCAGCTGGTATGATTTTGGCGGAGATCCCGTTCCGGGAATCATTCGCAGCCGTGAATTGATTTTCCAACTCTTAAAGGAGTTGAACGAACAGGGCGTTGCTTACAGCGACATTTTTTTATTCGGTTTCAGTCAGGGTTGCCTCATGGCCATCGATGTGGGACTTCGTTGCCCGGAAGTTTTGGGTGGCATTTGTGCCATATCCGGACATGTGGCCTTCATGGAAGAATATCCCGAAGATTTTTCATCCGTGGCAAAGCAACAACACTTCCTCCTTACTCATGGACACAATGATCCCATGGTGCCCTTTGAACCGGCGGCGCAACAATTTCAGCGGTTGCACAAAATGGGAATCGATCTGGAATTCAAAGCCTATGACAAGGTTCACACCATTTTGCAAAATGAATTGAACGATATCGCCTTATGGTTCAGGGGTCGAATATAGTTGACCCAAGACGCCGGTCGCTGAGCCTGTCGAAGCGCGCGGCAATTACAAATTTTCAATTAGAAAATTTTTCAGTTCCTCATATTCCTGAAGGCTAGGGTATTGCGGGAATTCTTTCGCGATGCTTTCCGGCGCGCGGAAGAATGTCGCCACGTTTGCGGCTCGAATCATGTGAATATCGTTGTAGGAATCTCCCGCAGCCGCCACGCGATAATTCAACGAACGCAACGCCTCCACGGCCTTTTGTTTTTGATTCTCCTGCCGCAGGGTGTAATTCAAACGCTTCGTTTTCTCGTCATAAGCAATGCTGTGGCACAATAGCGTGGGATAATCCAGTTTTTGAATCAACGGTCCGGCGAATTCATAAAAGGTGTCGGAGAGAATGAACACGGGACAGCGGACACGCGCCCAATCCATGAATTCCCGTGCTCCATCCATCACATCCAATTCAGCGACATAACCTTGAATATCCTTGAGTGTCACACCGTGTTTCGCGCAAATCTCCACGCGGCGATCCATTAACTCCCGATAATCCTTCACATCGCGCGTCGTCAGATTCAACTCGGAAATTCCGGTGCGATCGCGGACGTGATGCCAAATCTCCGGCGTCAACACGCCTTCCATGTCGAGACAGAGAATTTCCACGATTAAAACTCCTCGGGAGGCTGCATTCCGGGCGCACCAAACGGAGAAATGGGTCCAAAGTTGCGTTCAAAACGCGACACATTCTCCTGAAGAATGGCCACGAGCGACTTGGCATGCGCCGGTGTCATCACAATACGCGCCTGCACCTTGCCCTTGGGAGGACCGGGTAAAATTCTGGCAAAATCCACGATGAATTCAGAGGCGCTATGAGCCACCAAAAAGAGATTCGAATAAATTCCCTCGGCCACGGCCTCGGGAAGCTCGATGTTGATGGATTGGGAGTTTTGCTCCTCAAATTCGCCATTTGGTGATACCATGGGACACCTCTCGCCAACATCGCAGACGAACTTCGTCCTTTGTGGGCGCGGCCAAATATAGAACCGCTTTGGGGACTTATATTTATGTGCCTATGGGAGCTCAAGACGAGGGAATCGGCGAAGAATGTGGTGTGATGGGGGTTTTCGGGGGCGCTGAAGTCGCCCGCAGGGTGTTGATGGGGCTTTACTCCCTGCAGCATCGCGGCCAGGAAAGTGTGGGCGTAGCCGTCGCCAACAACAACGACATTCAACTGGTCCGTCGCATGGGGCTGGTCACCGAGCTCACCCGCGAAGAAAAAGTCGTCGATGATCTCAAAGGAACCGCCGCCATCGGGCATGTGCGCTATTCCACCACCGGGCGCAGCAATCTAAACAACGCCCAGCCGATGCTGGTTTCCACCAAGCGTGGACCTTTGGCAATCGCGCATAACGGCAACATTGTGAACGCTCCGGAAATCCGCAAGGAGATGGAGGAACTCGGTCACATTTTCCAAAGCACGTCGGATACCGAAGTCATTCTGCATTTGATCGCGCGTTCGAAGAAGACGGATCTCTTTGACGCCATTGCGGAAACATTGGAAAAATTGACCGGAGCGTATTGCCTCGTGTTCTTAAGCAAGGACGCCGTGTATGTCGCCCGCGACGGCTACGGCTTCCGCCCTTTGTGTTTGGGCCGTCTGGACAAAACATGGGTGGTGGCTTCCGAAACCTGCGCACTTGATCTTCTGGGTGCCTCTTACGTTCGCGACATCCGTCCCGGTGAAATCTGCCGTATCGACGGCGAAGGCATCGAGTCTCGCGATGCGGTCAAAAAGACGCGCAAGGCGCATTGTGTTTTCGAATTCATTTACTTCGCAAGACCCGACTCGCGTATTTTCGAGGAAAGTTGCGACAAGATCCGCCGCCGAATCGGTCGTCAGTTGGCGAAAGAATATCCCGTATCTGCGGACGTGGTCATCTCAGTACCCGACTCCAGCAATACAGCTGCACTCGGCTATGCGCAGGAATCCAATACCCGCTTTGACATCGGGCTGCTGCGTAATCACTATGTGGGCCGCACCTTCATCGATCCTTCGCAGAATGTCCGCGAACAAAAAGTGAAGCTCAAGTTCAATACCATTGCCGGTGTCTTGCGCGGCAAGCGCGTGGTGATGGTGGATGACTCCATCGTGCGCGGAACGACGCTGAAATTTCTGACCAAGATGCTGCGCGACGCAGGAGCCGCCGAGGTTCACATCCGCATCAGCTCTCCGCCCGTGGTCAATCCCTGCTATTACGGGATGGACTTTCCTTCCAAGACGGAATTGATTGCGGGGAACATGACAAAGGAAGAAACCCGCAAACTTTTGGGTGCCGACTCGCTGGAATATCTGAGCATCGGCGGCCTTTTGTCGGTGGTTCCGGGAAGTGGTGGGAACTACTGCGCGGCCTGCTTTGACGGAAAATATCCGGAATCCATTCCGGATGGCAGCACCAAGTTTCGGTGTGAATAAACACCGGCCCCAAATACACCTGCTCTAGTTTCGTTGAAGAGCGATATTATACTCGTAACGAAAGATTACTTTCGAATTCCGTTCGTTTTTAGGGCTAGTTCTCCAAAACATTATCACAAGTGAATATTCCCCCACTGAATATCCCCTCGCGCCCTATAATTTCGTCATACCATAACCCCATCATCTTCCCGTGAGTCTTTCACGGAACATTATCGGAGAAGGCAGATGAAAAAAAGCATTCTAATCACTAGTCTGATTTTAAACATGCTTGCGACGGCAACCGTGAACGCACAGACAAGCGTGCATTACGGGCTTTCGTGGGACGCATCCACTTCGACCGAATATTTCGTACGCATCGATCCCGCCACTTCCACCAAAACAATCCTTAACAGCATTCCCGGGGTCAAATTGATTGCCTCGGGTAATTACACGTACAACAGCGATTGTGACCAATATGTTTTTGTGGGAGGGGCCACCGCAGCCTCCCTAGCCTACTATGTCATTGATGCTCACACCGGTACGGTGATTTCAACCAGTCCCGTGGGAGACAAAATCGACGAGATCGCGTATAGCCACCAAGACCGGGCTTTTTATGGTCTGTGGTGGGATGCCTCTGCCTCAACCGAGTATTTCGTAAGCATTGACCCTGCAACCTCCACGAAAACAATACTGGACAGCATTCCTGAAGTGAAATGGATTTCCTCATTCAATTCTGCGTTTAACCCGGACTGCAACCAGTACGTCTTTATCGGCGGACCCACCACGAGTTCCATGGCCTATTACGTCATCGATGCGCACACTGGAGCGGTAGTTTCACAAAGCCCTGTGGATGGAAAAGTCGACGGACTCGCGTACAGCCATCATGACAGGATTTTTTACGGGTTGTGGTGGGATGCATCCTCTTCCACTGAATATTTCGTGACCGTTGATCCTGCCACGTCCGCCAAAACGATTGTAAATGACATTCCCGGAGTCAAATGGATCAACGCGGGCAATTATGCATATGACACCGATTGTGATCGGTATGTCTTTGTCGGTGGGCCCGCCACAAGCGCCATGGCTTACTTCGTCATTGCCGCAAGCACTGGTGGAACAGTCATTTCCCAAAGCCCCGTGAACGGGAAAATCGATGAAATCGCTTACGGTGGAGTATCCATGGATTCCCCGGATCCAGAGATCGAATTGAACGGTGTCATATCCATCCATTCCCTAGGATCTTTGCAAAGCGCTTTCGCAATCCACCTCAATCCGTCTTCAAATGGCATTACTCTGGAAATCAAAAATGGAGCCCACGAAAAATTCTCGTTCATCCTGCACGATATGTTCGGGAGAACGGTTGCCAAAACGGATGGAATTCACACCGATCAAGTCCAGATCAAAGGAACAAGTTTAACCCGGGGCGTTTATTTCTTCCAGCTCCGGAACGACAAAGGTTTGGTGGGATCCGGTCAATTGAGAATGTGAATTCAAAAATTTGTGCCCGGAATGGTGGACGTTGTAGGATTTGAACCTACGACCCCATCGATGTGAACGATGTACTCTAACCAACTGAGCTAAACGTCCGGGACGGACAAAGGTAATTAAGGGTTTTCAGAAACAAAAGACCCGCCCCGAATAGCCGCAATCATGCGCAAAGCCTCGGCTGTGGCGCGAATATCGTGAACCCGCAGAATGGAAGCCCCCTTCAAGGCCGCATAAACCGCCACCGCCACGCTCGGATGCAACCGGTCGCTGTTTTCCAATCCCGGCGTTTTGCCAATGAAGGACTTCCGGCTGTGCCCCAAAAGCACCGGACAGCCAATGGAATCCAGTTCCTCCAGATGTTCGATCAGGGCGTAGTTGTCCTCCAACCGTTTGCCGAATCCTATGCCCGGATCCACTGCAATACGATCCTTTGACAAACCCAGTGAAGCCAGAATACGCACGCGTTCAAAAAGAAAGTCCCTTACCTCTCCCACCACATTCTGATAAACCGGATCCTGTTGCATCGTGCGCGGAGCGCCCCGCATGTGATTGAGAACCACACCCGCGCCAAAGCTTTGTGGAACTTCCAGCATCAAGGGATCGACTGTCATTGAAGAAACATCATTAATAATGGATGCCCCCACATCCAATGCTGCGCGGGCCACGCCAGATTTCATAGTGTCGATCGACACAGGACAATCAAACCGTTTGGTGATGGCGGCAATGACGGGAAGAACACGATTCCGTTCGTCCTGCTCGGAAACAGAACTTGCACCGGGGCGTGTGCTTTCGCCACCCACATCCAGAATGTCCGCACCTTCAGAAAGCATTTCTTCGCAACGACGAAGCGCAGCATTCACATCGGAATACTTTCCGCCGTCAAAAAAAGAATCAGGAGTGATATTCAAAATCCCCATGAGCAGGGGTCGGTCTCCGCCCAACAGGCGATCCCGAACCCTCCAAGGACGTGGATTCATGGCAGAAAAAATCAGGCTGTGGGCGGAATATCGGGAGAAGTGGCTTCGGGAACTTGCGCGATCGCTTCGGCACGACCCTTGATGAAGGCGCGGCTTTTTTTGGAGCCGGTCAGCATTTCACCTGCAATGGCCCGGCGTATTTCATCCGACTCAAGCACTTCGTGTTCGAGCAAAGCCTCGGCCAGATTGACCAGCTTCGGACGGTGCTCGGCAAGCATGGCCTTGACCCGAGACATCTGATCATCCACCAAGTTCCGCACCACCCGATCGATTTCCACCGCCGTAGCTTCGGAATAATCACGATGCTGCGTAATCTCACGGCCGAGAAAAATCTCCTCCTGCTTTTTGCCGTAAGAGATGGGTCCCAATTCCGACATGCCCCATTCACAAACATATTTGCGCGCCAATTCCGTGGCCTTCTCAATGTCGTTCGAAGCGCCTGTATTCATCTGGTTAAACATCAGCAACTCGGCTCCACGGCCGCCCATGAGAATGGCAATCTTGTCCAGCACATAACGCGAATCCACCGTATAGCGTTCCTTGTCTGGAAGCTGGAAGGTGATCCCCAGTGCGCGTCCACGCGGGATGATGGTGATTTTATGCAACGGATCGGCATGTTCCACATGCAGTGAAACAATGGCGTGACCGGCTTCATGATAAGCGGTAGTCCGGCGTTCTTCTTCACTGAGAATGCGGGAGAAGCGTTCCGATCCGATCATCACCTTGTCCTTGGCCTCTTCGAAATCGAGCATGGAAACCTTGTCGCTTCCAAAACGCGCCGCGAGCAGGCAAGCTTCATTTACCAGATTTTCCAGATCGGCACCGGCGAGACCGGGAGTTCCCTTCGCGACCTTGGAAATATCCACATCGTCGGCAAGGGGAATATTGCGCTTGCTCAAGTGCACTTTCAAAATGCCTTCGCGACCCACCGCATCCGGCAAATCCACCACCACTTGGCGATCAAAACGGCCGGGGCGTAACAACGCGGGATCCAGTACATCGGGTCGGTTGGTGGCCGCAATCAGAATCACACCATCATTGCCACTAAAGCCGTCCATCTCCACAAGCAGCTGATTCAAAGTCTGTTCGCGTTCATCATGTCCGCCGCCCAAACCGGCGCCGCGATGACGACCTACCGCGTCGATTTCATCGATGAAGATGATGCAGGGCGCATTCTTTTTGCCCTGTTCAAAAAGGTCGCGTACACGCGAAGCACCCACACCGACGAACATTTCCACAAAGTCGGAACCCGACATGCTGTAGAAAGGAACATCCGCTTCGCCCGCAACGGCCTTGGCCAATAATGTTTTACCGGTACCCGGAGGACCGAGAAGCAAAACACCCTTGGGAATGCGTCCGCCGAGTTTTACGAACTTGCTCGGGTCGCGGAGGAAGTCGATAATCTCGGTCAATTCCTGCTTGGCTTCGTCGCAACCCGCCACATCCTTGAATGTGACCTTGGGCTTATTGTCATCCGCAGGACGCGGACGAATCTTGCCGAAATTGAAAATGCCCTTGGGTCCGCCCATTTGACCTTGTCGCGCCATCATGAACCAGAAGAAGGCGATGAGAAGAATCAGGGGGAAAACGGTGCTGAAAAAGCTGAACCAATGCGTTTCCTTGGTGAACGCCACCTTGATGCCGCGCGCTTCGAGTTTGTCCAAAGTTTTTTGCAGGGGTCCGTCGATGTCCGGCAGCAGGGTCCGGAAACGCGTGGCCTTTCCCTGAAACAAATGCGTTTCGCGATGTTCCGCCTGTTCCTGCGGAGTCAGCTTGCGCTCGCCGGTGAGAACATACCCCTCGCCGATGCGGGTGATTTCCATGGAGGCGATGGGAAGCGACGAGTCTTCGATCAATTTGCGGAAATCGGAATAACTTTTTTCCTCGACCTGATTCTGCGGTTCGAGAAGTTGAACCAGCAGGACGGAGGCGGCGATCATGGCGATCAGAAAGAAAACGTTTTTGCGCTTCCACTTTCCCGTGGGGGAACCGGATTTACCGTCTTCAAGTTTGGGACGCTTGGGAAGGCCGCCCTTCTTTTTGTCCTCTACAAGGTTGTTTTTGTCTTCAAAAGAGTCTGACATAATTGGATGGTATAATCCCTTCGTCTCTCAAAATACTTTCTAACGGAGCGGCGATTCGGGAAAAAGCCTGTTTTTTACCTACAAATGATTCAAATCGAAACACATGTGGCAATAAGAACGCCACTTATAGAGAAGGAAGCGTTTTTCCCATCAAGGAAAAAGGAATCCCTTCCTTGGAAACCAGAACCATTCTGCCGCCAATCACGTTCAAAGTCATCAATGGTTTGACTGAAGATGCCTTGGGTTGGATCCGATTCTTCAAATGGACGGAACCGTATAACGCGGCGTAAAGCGGATCCTGCGGGAGCAGCTTGATTTTGAAATTCCGATACCAGATGACCGTACCTTCTGATTGCAGGGAAAGCATGCCTTCGGTAAGATATTTGATCACCTGATTGGCATTTGCCTTTGGCGCGATGCGCGGGTTCGTGTATTGCATCACCTTTTGGCCGTTGATGAAATGACGCGTTGTGTCCCGGCCATGGGATTCGACCAGAAAGGTGACCCATCCGCGAGGAGTGGAAGTGAGGGCGGCAGGTCGAGGTTGCATCCATCCGGGATAACCGACGATCAGGTTATTGCTGGGCGCTCCTACACCTCCATAATCGATTTCCGGTGCGGTGCTGTCAGCTTGACGCGCCGTCTGACTGGAATTTTGCGGGTGAGTAATGCTTTTTGCATGCACGGTAATCCAGGTTCCTCCAGACTGGCCGCCGATGCTACCCAGCGCCCAGATCTGGCCCATCCCCTGATTGGGATCGCCTTGACATTCCACTGCGCGGGGCAATCCACCACCTTGGCCGGTGTCATCCACCTGAATCTTGGTCATCATGCCGGTATTGCCGAGACTGTTCGGCCACATCATTTCCACCGTGGCGAGGTAATGGGAGAATGGTTGCCGAAAAATGAGCTGGCCATTGGGAGAGCCCGTGGTGCGAATGGTATCCCCGGATTGAATGAAGAAAGGGGTTCCTGGAAAAGCGATCTGGTTTTTACTCGGAGGGCCTCCGGCGGTATAAGCGTAAAAGTCGCTGGTGTTGGTTCCGCGAAAAAGTCGGATCCATCCGGCACTGTCAGGCTGGGGAAGATTGACAACCGGAGTCTGGGCCTGCGCCAGCAGAGCAAGACACAAACCTGGAAGTATTCCGGTCCAAAATTTCAGCGGATTCATGGAGCGCTCACCTTATGCGAAACGGAAACCGTTCCAACTCGCAAGCGTACGATGTACACGCCTTTTCGGTAGGTGTTGCTCGACATCCACTTTCCATGCCCAAGACCGGAGGCACTTTCCAGTACGCGACCGTTCAATGCGAGAACATCCACGTTCTCCACTGCATGGTTTATCCACGTGGCTTGCAAGAAGCCGCCCGGCAAAACACTTGCACGGGAATTCCATCGAGAAGCGTTGGTTTTTGCATTGCGGGTTTCAATGGCCACCACCTGTTCTCCCGGTCCGAAATTATTAAGCGTATACCAAGCCTGCGAAGACCATAGTGTATGCCCCGTCGTCGATTGCAAAGTGGGGGATAGTTTGATGTAGACGATGAAACTGCTGTCGTTCGAGCTCTTTTTCAAACCCGGAATTAGCAGTGTTGCCGTTTTGCCATCCGAACTCATGGTCACGGACTGGACGGGCAAAGTCCTTGTGTCGCTGTTAATGCGGGTGCCATACGCCTGTTGCGGAGTAACGCTCCACTCCTGAATGGTGAAGGTGCTCGGTGAAAGCGAATTTGAAGGCTCGGTGAAATCGATTTCAAAGGAAGTGGGACCGGTGGATCGCACGGCCAGCATGTCGAAAAAGGCATTGCTGTTTTCGGTCATGCGTTGCAGGCCGTATTGCTGGCTGTTCCACGCCCAACCGCCCCATTCGGAACTGGTTGCCCCAATGTCGCCGATATAAATCGCACCATCCGGCCCTGTGATCATCCGGTGGGCCGCCGCAGTCAGGCCGCTGGAAAATCGGAAGATGGCTCCCTGATATTCTCCGTTGACTTTCTCCAGAAAATACCGTTGTATGGTGCCAAGATTATTGTCACCACAAAACATTTGCCCTGCGAAGACGCCGGTCTTCACATAAACGGGTTGGGTTGGCGAAACGCCAATCTTGTCCACCGTGGTGCCATGCGGCATCCAAATCACCGGACGCGTGACGGTTGTGGACTCAAAGGGGCTGGCCGGACTGTGATACACGTTGAAGAAGCGTCCCTGCTTGATGTGCAGCAGCTTGGAGGCGGGAACATAGTTGCCCTGATTGTCGGTGACGAATATCCCGTCTTCAGGTCCAAGGACTATGCCGTCCGGGCTGCGAATGCCGCAGGCGATGACATCATAGGTGGTTCGGTTCAGGGAGGCGCCGATGATGCAGCCGTCATGCGCGGCATTAGTTCCTGAGGAGGATGCTGGCCCACCATTATTCCATCGAGTGGCCATGCCCGCAATGAGGCGGTTGTCCGGAGAAGGTGTGAAAACCATCCCATGCATGAATTGGAGATCCTTGTTGCTGTTGTCGGTGGGATTACGGGACCAGCCGCCCGTGATTTTTCGTACGCCATCCATCACCTCGTCCTTGTTGGTGTCCAGAAGTTGCACAAGGGAATCTTTTTGAATCACATAAATTTCACCGCTCACAACCTTGACGCCAAGCGGTTCATTCATGTTGGTTGCAAAGGTTTTATAAGTGACCTTGGTTGAGTCCCCGGTCTGGGCATTTTTCACGATGTACACCGTGCCTGGCCGCGTGGTAGCAGTGCCGAATCCATCCCATGTGGCAACGACCAGATCCCCGTTCGGTAAAAAGTCCATGCCGCTGACACGCGGGTTGAATCCCGGCGGTCGCAAACCGGTCAGGTTAAAATGCGGATGAATGCCGGGAAGCAAGGCTTGACCCGAAATGGAAATCGGCAAAACAACCGCCATCAAAACGATCACCGGTAAAATTTTCCTGAGTAAATTCATGTGTTCCAAACCCTTTCAAAAGCTTTATTTTACAGGCTTTAAATTAAAGCCAAATCTTGAATCGTGCATACGAAAACTGGGGAAACACTCGGTTACGGAAACACCCCCCTTAGCCAGACGCCGAAATAATGCGCTTTGCAATCAATACTCCCTGTTTCCCTTTCAAAATCATGTTTTCATCAACCCGTACTTGGATGCTGCGGGAATTTCGGGTCTGACGAAAAATTTCGGAAATCAATTCAGGGTTTGGTCTGGCCACTCCAAGCAATGGCAATAAAAGGCGCAGGCAGGCTGCATCCGTATTTTCATCCTCCAGCCACTCCATGGGAATGCCCCCGCGAATATGCACTTCTTCCCGAGGATAGAATGCATCAAGGGACTTTTCCCAAAGCGGTCGCAGCTTCGCCACTTCACGGGTGATGTGAAAAATCCGATCCTCCACATCCGGTTCCTGCAAACGCCATTGCGGCAATAGATGATGACGCACCCAATTTCGCGGCACGGTCACATCGGTGTTGGAAGAGTCTTCCTTCCAAGTTTGGTCCAACGTAATTAACCACTCGCTCAAATCTTTTCGACTCACCGGCAACAAGGGACGAACGACTTCATCCGTCCTGCGGAAAGAGATCCCCGCCATTCCGGCAAACCCGGTTCCCCGCCACATTCGCAAACAAAATGTTTCCACCACATCATCGCGATGGTGCGCTGTGAGAGTGAGCTGTGTGCCAAACTTTTTTTGCGCGCGTTCAAAGGCGACGTATCGATGTTCTCTTCCCCACATTTCCATGGATTGCCCAACAGGACGAGTGGAAGGATCAAGAATTTTCACTTCGAGTGGAATGTTTTTCTCAAAGCACAATTGTTCCACAAAATATTGATCATCATCCGCGTCCGGGCGCAAACCATGGTTGATATGAATCGCGAACAATCGGCAATGAAAAATGGGAACCACATGGCGGTGAAACAATTCCAACATGGCCATGGAATCACAACCGCCGGAAACAGCCAGCAACAGATTTTGACTCGACGGATCAAAACCTTCGTCAGCCCAGAATTTTTTTAGGGCGTCAAACCATGTGGGGGGATCAGGATTTTGGAAACGCAATGGGTGAACCCTGAACGGCCCATTTTCCATTTTCAAATTGCCGGAAAAAACAACTGCGATAACCCTCGTGGCACGCCGCACCGATGCCTTCTTGCACGATGCGAAACACCAAGGCATCGCCATCGCAATCGAGGTGCGCCGAGATCATGCGCTGGGTGTTGCCCGATGTTTCGCCCTTGACCCACAGCGATTTCCGAGAACGCGACCAATAGGTCATCAAACCCGTGGCGAGAGTTTTCTGCACTGCTTCGGCATTCATGTGCGCCAGCATGAGCACATCGCCGTTGGCATTGTCAATCGCCACGGCTGTGACCAAACCTTTGTCATCGAATTTCAAATCGCGCAGCCACTCCGGGCCGGAAATCGTACCATTACTTGCGGACATGGCCCTTGCCCTCCACGATCCATTGATACGTGGTCAAACTTTCCAGTCCCATCGGGCCGCGCGCATGCAGCTTGTCGGTGCTGATACCCACTTCGGCACCAAGTCCGTATTCTCCGCCATCCGCAAAACGCGTGGAGGCATTGACCATCACCGATGCACTGTCGATGCTGGCGGTGAATGCTTTCTGTACCGCAGGCGATTTCGCCAGCACCGCATCGGTGTGACCCGTGCCGTGTTTCGCAATATGCGCAATGGCGCCATCCACACCCTTCACCACTTTCACCGAACATTTCATGTCGAGATATTCGATGTCATAGGTTTCTTCTGTCGCAGGTTTCATTCCTGAGAACAAACGCTTGGAAGCTGCATCGCCGTAAAGCTCCACGCCTTTATCCGCCAGCGCTTTGAGAATCGAAGCGCCGACTTGGGGCTTCAATTCTGCATCCAACAACAACGTCTCCATGGCATTGCAAACACCCGTGCGCTGGGTTTTGGCATTCAATACAATCGCCAAGGCGGATTTTGGATCGGCGCTTTTGTCCACATAGGTGTGGCATACGCCCTTGTAATGTTTGACCACGGGAATGCGCGACTTCTCCACCACGGCGTGAATCAAGTTTTCGCCGCCGCGAGGAATGACGAGATCAATATGCGCCGCATCGCGCAAGAGAACATCCAGTAATGCGCGATCGGTGGTGTTCACCACCTGCGCCGAAGCTTCGGGAAGTTTTACCGCGCGCAAAGCTTTGCGCACGCATTCGCCGAAAGCCGCGTTGGTTCGCGCTGCTTCCTTGCCGCCGCGAAGAATCACTGCATTGCCACTTTTGACACACAGCGCCGCACCGTCGATGGTGACATTGGGGCGCGATTCAAAAATGAAAAGCACAACACCGATGGGAACGGAGATACGCGAAATATTTAATCCATCCTTGCGGGAATTTTTCCCCAACAGTTTTCCGAGAGGGTCGGGCAGACGGGAAATGTCTTCCACGCTCTTGGCGATGTTTTCGAGTCGCGAAGGATTCAGCAAGAGTCGATCGATCATGGCGGAAGAAAGGCCGTTGGCTTTTCCCTCCGCAACGTCCTTGTCGTTGGCCACGAGAATCGATTTGGCGTTCGCCCGGATTTGTTTCGCCAACGCGATCAACGCATCATTGCGCTGTTTTTTAGTGGCAGCTCTGAGTACGCGCGAAGCGGCTCTGGCGTTTTTGCCCAATTCCTGGGCGTAGGTTGATAAAGAGTCCATGGAGGAAAATTTAGTTAGGGTTAAGAACTTGCTCGTTCTTTTTTAATTGAGGCGTTCACTGTTTCTGAAGACCGAAAAACCTCATTCTTTGCGTTTTAAAGCTCCATTGACAGTGTTGGGTCGGGATGTAATACTTGTCGTAGCCAATACTCATTATTCTCACTGGCACTATAGGGGGAATCCCAAAATGGATGACTTGAATTATGCTGAAAACAAGCGGCTAGGAAAAACTTATGTCAGTAAGAGCCTTCCTTCTTTTAGTGATAGTAGCCGCAAGGTTCGCATCGCCTCCAAGGTGCTCAAATCTGAGGATGACTATGCCTTTGCCACAATAAAAGATGAGATTGTACTTAGACATCATGAAGGCGCCAAAAAGTCAATCGTGGCGAAATTTTTCGAAGACAATCGCGGCATTTTTGTACTCAGCATACAAGGCTATACTGTTGCCACAGATAAGCCTCATAATGCAAGCTTCGCTTTCATTGGCGATGAGATTCACAATCTACTAGAGTTCATTCACAATATTCAATCGGTACGGTTTGAGAATGATCGGGCATTGAATATTTCGGATGAAGACTTAAAGAGGCTTATTTTATCTGATAAGCAAGTCAGAAGTCTTCTAAATGAAAACCAAGATTTATTTACAGAGGTTTTAAGATCCGAGATCACCAAAGAGGATGTAGTTGCCGTTGGATACAGAAAGAAGCAATTGGATGTCTACAAATCTCTAATTGAAGATGATGCCTATTTTGAATCGCTAAAGGTGAAAACTAATTCCGGCAACGAAAAACTTTGGCAGAGATACTTTGAAAAAAATTCGTGGATCTTTGGTTATGGACTAGGATACGTATATCTGTCCAACCTTGATGACAAGAAGCTTGAACAGATTGTCCAAGGTCATAATGTTTCTACTCATGGAAAAATCACTGACGCAATGATGAAAACACGGGGACTCATTTCTAGTCTCTGTTTTATTGAAATAAAAACCCATAAAACGTCTTTGTTAGAAAAGCAACCATATCGTTCCGGATGCTGGGCTCCTTCTGAAGAATTAGTCGGAGCCGTAGCTCAAGTACAAGGCACTGTTGCGTCTGCTCTCAACAGTCTGTCTTCAAAAATTCGTCTTACAAATAATGACGGTTTTCCTACAGGTGAAGAAGCTTTTAATTATCAAGCCAAATCCTACCTAGTCATTGGCAACCTGAGCGAATTTATTGGCCCGAATGGGGTAAACGAAGAAAAATATCGATCATTCGAATTATATCGCAAGAATACTCTGAACCCGGAAATCATCACATTTGACGAACTCTATGAGCGCGCCAAATATATTGTTCAACACAATCAAAAATGATGCGACGATGATCTAGATAGTCGCGCGTTTCGAATTTATCTGAAATTTCAATTCAATACACTACAAGGCGGTCGCGGTGGATGACTTCACCGGGGCCTTTGCGTTCCAGAATTTCCGCGATTCGTGCGCTTTTCTGCCCTTTAATCTTCTCCACATCCGCAGAGGAATAGGCAGCGCGGCCGCGGCCGATGGCTTCGCCATCCAAACCGCAGACTTCGACAAAATCTCCGGGCTCGAAGGTTCCGCGAACTTTTTTGATGCCTGCGGGCAATACACTGCTATGCCTCCCTTGCAAAGCCTTCACCGCTCCGGCATCCAGTAACAATTGTCCCTTGGCCTTCGACACAAATGCCAACCAGCGCTGTTTGCGACCGATGCGTGTGGAACGCGGCAAGAACAAAGTTCCCTGACCACGACCTTGGACGAGTTCGACGAGATTGACGCGATGCCCGCGCGCCAGCACTGCGGGTGTTCCCGCTTCGGTGACCTGACGAATCGCATTCAACTTTGCGCGCATGCCGCCCACACTCACGGCGGAGCCAGGTTTTTCTTCCGCGAGTTTTAAAATTTCCGAAGTGATGCGCTCCACCACTTCAATGCGACGCGCATCCTTATGCGCCTTGGGATTCTTGTCGTAAAGCCCTTCCTCGTCCGACAGGATGACAAGTAAATCCGCTTCGAGAAATTGCGCCACGTCGGCGGAGAGTTTGTCGTTGTCTCCGACCTTGATCTCTTCCATGGTCACCGTGTCATTCTCATTCACGATGGGAACCACGCCTTTGGCCAGCAAGGTGCGAACGGTTTGACGCACGCTGTTGAAACGCTTTTGATCGCGGAAGTCGTCTCCGGTCAAAAGAATTTGCGCCACGGTTTTTCCATGCGACTGAAACAAATCGGCATACGCCTGCATCAAACGGATTTGACCGATGGCCGCGCAGGCCTGTTTCTCGGCGGGAACCGTGGGCCGCTGTGAATAACCGAGCACACCCATGCCCACTCCGACAGCACCGGAAGTGACGAGCACCACCGAATAGCCGCGGTCATGCAAGCCGCTGATGCCGGATGCGAGATTGGCCAGCCGCGTTTGGCTGAGCGTGTTGTCCTCATCGCATAAAACGCGCGTGCCCACCTTGACCACCAAGGTGCGCAAATCTTGAAACAAAGCTTCCTGGGATTTCATCCCTCCAAAAATGCAAAATAGGTTGGCTTCGATGTGACCGGGATCAACTCTTCCGGCCCGGCGGGCCGTTAATTTCTCTCACAGCTTATGACAACCGCACTTTTATCCCTCTTCCTCGCATCCAGCATGCCTTCGGCCTGCGGCGATTCGACCTATGCAGCTCCGGATCAGGAACTCCTTGCGGTCACGCCGGATGAGGCCGCAGAGGATTCCTGCAACTGGGAAGCTCCCATGGCGCAAAATGCCGACGAAGAGAATGTGGCGGAGAACGCATCAGCGAGGGCCTCATTCTCTGTGGCGCAAAAACCGGGTTCGGCCATTCAATCCATCGCGCGGCATCAGGCTCAAGGCAATGGCTGGAACAGTCGTGTCGAATTCCGCAACGACAGTCTGGCGCGAAAACAATTGAGCTGGACCAGTCCTTCGACAAGCTCCGGGACCTGGCGAGTGCTCGCAGGTGACATGAATGATCCCGCCATGCCGATATGGCCGCGATGGTTGCCGCGCCGTGCACTTCCCATAGGATGGAGTGCAACACCGGAATCCGATGAGTTGATTTCCACCACTTCCATTCCGCAGGGATTGGGTGCCGGTGTTTCTACGGACAACTGGAAAGCTTATGCCGTGAGCGCGTGGGATCCGGTGCAGGGCAGCGGCGTACCACCTTGGGAAAAGCCGTGGGAGCTGCATCAATTCACGGCTGGTGTTATGACAGTCCTCCCCTGGTTCGCTTCGCTGCAGCTTTCAGAAACCCGCATCACTCGCAATGGTCAAGACTCCGTGGCCGATCAACTGGTCGCAGCAGGTTTGACTTCGCCGCAACAAAGACTGGCTTTGAACGGAGCATGGTCTTCGTCGCGACAAAATCAGGACGGCGGATACGCACTCGGCGCAAAATGGACCCAACCTTTCGTCAATTCGGGGCAATTACAAATCACCCTGCGACAACGCAGCAATGATTGGATTTCGGTTTGGGATCCGACCTATTCCCCCACTGCCGATCATGATTCAACCGCATTGGCTGGAGCCGGTGAAGGGATCGCAAACCTGCATCTTCCCTTCCGTATGAATGATGGAAAAGGTTTGGCTACCAGCGAAGCATGGGCATCTTGGAATCCCCAAACCTCGGCGCATAAATTGGGAACACGTGGCACGGTAGAATGGCATCGGCGCGACCTGTTTTTTGAAATGCGTGCGCTGCATCGCGAATGGACTTACGCATCGGGAACATCCGGTTTCCATAATTTTCTGGCGATGGACACGAGATTGGGGCGTTACCCGGAATGGCGGGCGGGGGTTTATCGCATTTGGGAAAAGAACTCGACGCGGAACGGGCTGTCACTGGCCGCTGATGCGAAATGGAGTGACTTGCGAATTCGACCGGGCGTGCTGCTAGAATCTGACAAGGATCAAAATCTTTCGAGTACGGCTTCACTGTGGATGCATTGGCGCATCACCAAAAGCTGGCGAATTGAAACGGATGGCTCCGTCCCTTGCGGTTCCGACTTCAGTTTAAGTCAAATGCGATGGAGGGCAACGTTAAGGTATGTGAAATGACACCGGGCCCTTCGACAAGCTCAGGGTCCGGGCGTTGTTAAGCCTCAAGACCGAATCAATGCGGCTGCAAAAAATCCGTCGTACTCGGTTTCACCGGGATACACCCACAAGCATCCGCGTTTGCGCAAGACTGTGGGAATGTTTTCTCCAACATCAATCAGTTTGAATTCGGGATGACGTGAAATGAAATCATCCACCACATTGACCGTTTCTTCCGGCTCCGCGCTGCAAGTGGCATAAACAAGTCGCCCGTTAGGTGCGAGTAACTCGGCCGCTTTTTCCAACAACTCACGTTGATGCACGGCCTGTGCCGCAGCTTTTTCCGGTGTGAGATTCCATCTGGCTTCAGGTCGGCGACGCAACACACCGAGGTTGCTGCAGGGTGCATCGATCAGAATACGATCAAATCCTTCCCCTGCCCCACGGAACGGAGAATACATTAGGTCGGCACAAACGGGGAGCAATTCACGATGACCCAATCGTACACGAGCATCACGGATTTTTCGCAATCGCGAGAAACTCGAATCGCCAGAAATGATGCGTGCTTGTTCAATATCCTCACCACGCGCTGCAGCCATCTCCAGCAGCAATGCCGATTTTCCGCCTGGCGCAGAACAGGCATCCAAAACGGTTTGACCTGGATGCCAATCCAGCAAGGTTGCAACCCAATAGGCCACGGGATCCTGAAAAGAAAACCCACCCTGTGCAAATAACTCGCTGCGCAAAGCCTTGTCCGCACCGTGGATCAACCGCATAAAAAATACCGGGTTCTGTAAGGGCGAATCATTATTCGCCCCAACAACCGGCTCCAAATCCACACCATCCACACGCAAAATCTCCGTCGCCGCCTCAACACTCGTCTTACGTGAATTGATACGAATCCACAACGGCGCTTCTTCGTTATTGCGTTGCAGCGCGGAGGTCAACGCTTCCGGCGCAAGTGCTTTGCTCCAACGTTCCACCAGCCAGTCCGGATGCGACGTGTTCACCGCTAGCGCCTTGAGATCTTTTTTGTTCTTCACCGTTTGATGCCGTAGCCCGTTTCGCGACAAAGCCTTGAGTACGGCATTGGTGAAGCCCGCCTCGGATTTTCCAAACTCACGCTTGGCGAGTTGCACCGCCGTGTCTACGGCAGCAAAGGCCGGGATGCCGTTAAGGAAAAAGAGTTGATAGGCTCCCATGCGCATGAGCATGCGCAGCCGCGCATCCTTGATCCCGCGCACGGCTTGCAACCCAAGGTTGTAATCCAGCAATCGTTTCCAGCGGATGACGCCGAGACAGATGTTGCGGATCAGATCCTCGTCTTCATGGGAAAATTCACGGAGACGCGAGGCGAACAGATCTTTAAGAAAAACCCCGTGGGATTCCTGTTCCATCAAAATGCGCCACGCAGTCTGGCGTGCGGCAACTCCGGGATTATCGGGAAGTGAGGGCAATGGCCGCCTCTTGCATCGAACTGCAATGAATCGCGCCCTGTCCGTACACCAAAGACCGGCAATCGATGGGAATGATTTCCCGATCCGGAAAATGTTTCGCAAACAACGCGAGTGTAGATTCATCACGCGGATCTTGGAATACCGGGACCAGTACCGCGCCGTTGAGGATGAGAAAATTCATATAGGTCGCAGGGGTGCGCAACCCGGCCCGAATTTGCCGACCCGGCATGGGAACTTCCACCACATTGAGATTTAGACGCGCAGCATAGCGTTCCAGATCGGCGGCGTTGCGGCGAAGAGCAATATAGTTCTCATCGGCCACATCCGTTTCGACTGCGCAGAATACGGTGCGAGCATCGGTGAAGCGTGCGAGATCATCGACGTGTCCGTCTGTGTCATCCCCATCAATACCGGAGTCCAGCCAAAGGATTTCCTTCAATCCCAAATACCGCGAGAGAACTTCTTCGATTTGCGCCTGCGATTTTTCCGGATTGCGATTCGGATTCAGCAAACAGGATCGTGTCGTCAGCAACAGTCCTTCGCCATTCACATCGATGGAGCCACCTTCGAGCACAAACGGGATTTCGATAACTTCACAAACTCGATGCTTCGCCATAAAATACGGTACGGCATTATCCGCGTCCCACGGCGGATATTTTCCACCCCAGGAGTTGAATTGGAAACTCAGCAATTGCGATTTGATGTTGCTCGCATCATCCGTCGCGCGAACCGTTAATCCGCCATAATCGCGAATCCAACTGTCGTTGGTCGGGCAGATTAAAATTTCGAGTCGATGCTTTGCCTGCGCAAGCGCGGGCGCAAAACGCGTCAGCAATTTTTCCCGCAATCCGGAAGTGGAAACCAACAAGCAAACATCTTGAAAACGGAGAGCTTCGCGAATCACCTTTTCATACGTCGCTTCGGCATCAGACCAGACAGGAGTCCACGTATCCGCATTCTGTGGCCACGTAAACCACACCGCACGTTGCTTTTCCCATTCGGCGGGAAGGATGTAATTCATCCCCGTTCCATCATTCCTTTATAGGCATCGATGCGGCGATCTCGGAAGAAGGGCCATACACGGCGTTCCATTTCCACACGACCGGGATCGATGTCGGCGTAAATCACGCCTTCTTTTTCCGAATCCATTTGCGCGAGGATTTCTCCGCCCGGTCCGGCGATGAAGGAGTTGCCCCAAAAACGGAGATGGCCTTCGCGACCGACACGATTCGCTGCGGCCACATACACTCCATTCGCAATGGCATGACTGCGCTGAATGGTGATCCATGCATCCAGATGCCGTGCTTCCAAAGCTTTGGCTTCATCGGAAGAAACCTGTCCCGACTCCGCATCATCCCAACCAATGGCCGTGGGATACAGCAATACATCACTGCCTTGCAAAGCCGTGAGCCGCGCACCTTCGGGAAACCATTGATCCCAGCAAATCAGCACGCCCAATTTTCCATGCTGGGTAGGAATGGATTTGAATCCGAGATCGCCGGGGGCGAAGTAATACTTCTCGTTGAAACCGGGATCATGCGGGATGTGCATTTTGCGGTAAAGTCCCGCCAGCGATCCGTCCGCATCGAACACCGCGGCGGAATTGTAGTTCACCCCTGCTGCGCGTTTTTCGAAAAACGGCAGCACTAAAGCTATTCCCAATTCCCTGGCCAAGCCCTGCAACTTCTTCACAGGCTCGGTGTCGAGTCCATGCGCGAGGTCAAAGTTGCGGATGTTTTCCTCAATGCAGAAATAATCGTGGAAGATGAGTTCGGGTAACAGTACGGTCTGACCACCACCGCGCGCGGCTTCACGGATCAAATCCTGAAGACGGGCAAAACGCTCGGGCAATAACGCGTTGCCCTTGCATTGCACGACGGCGAGTTTAAAAGGCTTGTTTGGCACGGGGGCAAAGATAAAATTAGAGAGTGTTCGAATTCTACGAACACTTTTCATTTTTTACCGGATTTCAAATCCCGGGAATGAATTAGCTTGTTTCCGTATGTTCAACAGCAAATTCATGGTCATAAGGATGCTTGCCGCCCTTTTCGTAATGACAAGCGGAGCCTTGGCTGTAACCCCTATCGGTGATTTTGCGCCGTTGCAGGTGAACAACACGTGGAAATACAAGGGCTACCAGTTCAACGATTATGGATCCGGAGCATCCTCCAAGGATAGCGTTTTGCGAACGATTGTGGTGAAAACCAAAAGTGTGTCGACAAATCCCTCCTCTTACCTTCTTACCATTCGCGACTCCCTGTTTTCCCGCACGCTCATCCAGAAATCGGGCTCCACCTTTGATACTACCCATCCCGCGAGTCAAATTCTCACGGATAGCGGCACAGTATCTGAGACCTTAAGCGGAGTACTGTCTTCATCCACGTTGATCCTGCAAACCTTTTTCCGGCAACATACGGTTCCTGACACAAACATTGCCGGTAAAATTTCGGTGTCAAGCCAGTTTTACTGGGTTTACAACTCGGGAGCTGCGACGTACGCTCAAAATTTTGGAATGATCGATTGGAATCTTCTTCCTCAGGAAAGCTACCACCTGATTTCATTCAACGGAACAGTGCTAGGGAATTATACGGTCGTTGGAATTTTACCCAAGTCCAAGCCGGGACATACAATGTTCTCTCACATGTCGGGCAATATCGAAACAATATTGGGAACTGATCTAAATCTTCTGGGCAGAAGTTCGATCCTTAAAAATTTTCCGATTAAGAAATAGCCGCCACGCGGTTGATTTCCACCGTGTTCAGAAGCTTTTGTGGGTCACCGTGCAACGACACGCGCAACATGGCGCGAGCCACGTTGATGGTGGTGGTAGACATCTTCGGGAAGAGCAGGCGGAATAACGGGGCCACAGGCCGCAATACCACATATAACCAACCGTAGGTTTTGGACTTTTCACCCCGCATGGGTTGGATAAAACCGGGGCGAAACATGTAGGCCTTGTTAAACAGCCTCAACAGGGCGTTCTCCGTCTTCCCTTTCACCCGCGCCCACATGATGCGACCTTTTTCGGTGCTGTCCGTGCCTTCGCCCGAGACATAGCAGAAGGTCATGTTTGGATTGGCGGCGTGCATGGACTGCGCGGCGGCCATCGTCAGGTCGTAGGTTTGATGATGGTATTCGCCTTCCGTTTTTCCTGCGGCGGATGTTCCGAGGCAGAAGAAACATGCATTGCAATCGATGAAATGATTTTGGATCGATGTGAAGTTGTAGAAATCCTTATGGATAACTTCCGTGAGTTTAGAGTGCTTTACTCCACATGGACTGCGACCGATGACCAACACCGAATCGACTCGAACATCATCGAGACATTCCAGCAACGCACCCATTCCAACCATTCCGCTGGCACCGAAGATTATGGTTTTCATATTAGACCTTGCTTTCCTTGGCTTCACTCCGAACAGTTATTTCAACAAAAGTGATCCCGTTTATCGGTCCCTTTGTCTCTTCAGGAATTGGATTCTTCATCCCTTTGACGTTACAGATAATAGACACATCCAGCTTTACGTCGGACGTCGATTTGATTTGCTGAATTCCGGTTTCGTTTTGCTTTACCCATTTTAAGATTTGATTCAGCCGATCCCATTTGTCTTGGCCTTCAATTTGAATTTTTGCAATGTATTCTTCGGAATGACTCTCTGGAAAAACATGCTTGGAAATGTCCGCAAAATTAGATGGGTTATCAAATTTGATTTGACTTTGAATTTCACCTATGTCTAGCTTATCCGAGATGATCCGAAATTTGATCATCAAGTAATTGAATCCTTGACTTTTCATGTCTTGGTTTTTGTTTGTTCCAAGTAAGCAACCATCCCACTGGCACCAAATATTATGGTTTTAAAAATGGCTTTGTTCTGTTCCACCTATCACAATCCTTCGATTTGAACCAGCTTGATTCTGCCGGACGCACCGCTTTTTAGAGACACCGCCGACTTGGGGCGATTGAAGCTTCGCGCAATCAGCGTCAACAATTCTTCATTGGCTTTGCCGTCAGTCGGTGGAGACTTGAGCCTAGCAAGCCAGGAGCCGTCGTCCGCCTCCTCCAATTCACTGAGGCGCGAATTGGGTTTAACCTTAATCCGAATTGTTTTCATTCTAGTGATGTGAGGGCCACGCGGACCATTCCGCTGGCACCGAAGATTATGGTTTTCATGTTAAACCTTTTACGGTGTCGGAAGTGGATATTGTTCGCACGCCTTTTCCCAACCAACTTGAGTGCTTAAAAGAGCACGAGCCAAGGAGGCGTCATCAAACGGGCTTCTGCGTAAGATACTTTCATGTTCCTCGGCTTCACGTTGTCCCCATCGCGGTGATAACTTCGCGAGTAATTCTACTTGTCGATGAAATGCAATCCTCCTACAATCCTGCATTTCAACACGATTTTCTAACTCGTATCTAAAGGCAAGCGTAAAAGTTATGTGATCAAAAATCTTGTAAAGTAGCTCATCAATTTCGGGAGTTACGAAGCGCGAAAGTTCCTGTCCGCGTTCCACAATAACATAGTGATAGCCTCTGGAATCAACTTCAATATGAGGACGCGCCCCGTCCTCCGAATGCCCATATGTTGGTAAATCATAAAGCTTTGTAGGGCCTATCTTAGCCGCAAGACTATCAACTTCAGTTTTGATTTCAGATAAAGTCAACATCGGCTTAACAATATCATTGTCCGAACCGTTCAGCTAATCTCAAATCAGTGATGGTGATGGCCGCCGGGGCCGTGCGCATGCCCATGCGCCAATTCATCCTCCGTTGCATCCCGGATCTCCGCAATGCGAATGGCGAAGAACAAATCCTTCCCGGCCATCGGATGATTGGAATCCAGATGAACTTCGGTCTCAGTCACCTTGGTGACCGTCACCACCTCCATACCATCCGGCCCTTGCGCCTGCAGCATCATACCCGGTGTGACTTCGCCCAGGTTCTTCACAACCGACTTCGGGATTTTGCGGATCTTCTTTTCGTCGAATTCTCCGTAGCCATCCGCCGCTTTGATTTCGATCTCGAAGCTATCGCCCAGCGGACGACCATACATTGCTCTTTCCAAACCAAGTACGATACTTCCCGTTCCCTGTATGAAAAACAAGGACTCGTCGCCCACGTTGGTGTCCACCACTTCCCCGCTCTTGTCCTTCAGGGTGTATTCAATTCCAATGACTTTACGATCTTCGACTTTCATACCCACTCCGTTTTAAAAAAAGAAAAAGTTTATTTCACCACTCCAATGCGTTCCCACTTCGAGGCTTTCTTCCCGTCCGCGAACCACACTTCACACAACACCGAATAAACATCCGGACCCAAACGGCTCAGGTCGAGCACATGGGAAAACGGCTGTAAGCCTGCGGTCAAACCGTTGAAGGTTACATCGGTTACCGGATGCCCCACGAGGCTGAAAATGCGAATGCGCGCGCTGGATGCTGCCGCACCGATTTTGAGATGCACGGTGGCGGAACCATTGCGCACAGGGCTCGGGAATAAATGAAATTCCTGAATCGCATCCACCACAGTCGGTGTCTGTGCCGAATCCAAAGTCGCGGCGTTGAGATGGAACGTACGGCCTGCATCTCCACCGGGCATAAGCCAGTTCAATCCGGCTGCAGTGGCTGAATTCTTCAACGACCAAACGGTCAAACTGCCTGAAGCCGTTTGCGCCAGCAATTGCAAATCCGTCGAAGTGGAATCGATATGCGCCATCGAAAGATGGATATAAGGCGAACGCAACGAGTCGATGGACAATCCGCCCACGCTCAGCGGCCAATCCGAACGATCGGTCATCAATACGCCGGTGTTCGCGGATTGGGAGGAAGTAAAGGAGCTGTAATACACGCGCTTGCCCTGATTGTCCACGGCGTAAATCAAACCGTCGGGAGTCGCCAACAATATCGTGGGCTTTTGACGCAGCGAAAACACCAGCGGCGTGGAACCGATTTCCGTTTCAAGGAAGAGACGACTCGTGGTGACAAAGCCGATGTTCTGACGCTCCTGCGGCAGAAACGGCCAGCCTTGCAGCCAAGCTCCGTGCCAGTCCACCGCGAACATGGCATTCGATCCGCTGAAAATAATATCGGGATGACCGTCGCCGTTGAGATCGGCAAGCGCCGGAGAAGAGTGGTCTTCGGTCGTGACCAGAATGGTGTCCTGCAAAAATCTTACGCTGCGCGGAAACTTCTGCGGATAACCGGTGAATGCTTTTCCATTGTCGGCGCGCATCAACTGGGCGTCCCCACGGGATCCCAACAGAAACACATCTTCCTGTCCATCGCGATCAAAGTCCGACGTGACCACGGTGAAAAATTCTTTCGCAGGGATGGAGTCTTTCAAGCTCGTCCACACCGGATTCATATTGATCGCCAGATGCGCCGTAAGGTCCACACGAATGGCTGCGCCTGATTTTCCCGTCACCACGATTTGTGAATCCTTGACGGCTCCAAACAACAACCCCGCCATGGAGTGATAGGACTGAGCAGGCAGAGCCACGCTGTCCGTGCGCACGCCATGCAAATCATATCCACGCAAAACACTTTGGCTGTCCACCACAAAAACCTTGGAACCCCAAGCCAGCGGGCCCACCATTCCACGCAAGGCAATCGAATCCACCTTGCCACCCGAACGAGCGACTCCATTCAGGGAATCCGAATTGGGATGAATCAGCCGCAATGAATTCTTCGTCAAAACAGCCAGCACCGAATCCTTCGCTACACAGGCTCCGATGGGAACACCCGCCGGATTGGCGATGGAGTTCACGGCAGTAGCATTTTCCGGTCGCGTATTTCCGGTGGACAACAAAGAATTGACGCTGTCATAATGCGCGGAATTGCGAAGCGTGTCGCGAGCGGCCAGCGCCAGCTTTCCGGCGGAGGTATAGGTTTGCAACATTCCTGAATCCGCCGCACTGATGATAAAAGGCCCGCTGCCATTCGCTGTGCGCAAAATATTCACCGCCTGCGGATTTCCGGAAGGAGCCGTGCGTATCGGCCAGACGGATCCCTTCGGACGCCGTACCGTGCTGTCATTAGGCCACCACACGCGCAAGGCCAGAGCGGAGTCGCGGAAGGTGAACACCGAATCCCCCGTGAAGCTGCCGATGTTTTTCGAAAAAAGCGGCTGCGCCGGAAGCCGGCCTTCGAGTTTGATATGTGTTCGCCCGTCATTCCACGAATTGGTGTTGGCAAAACCATAGGACCCGATCACCGAAAGCGTTTCGGGTTGCACCCAACTGGTATCCTTGGGGGGATTTTTCCGGCGGCGGAAAATATGCGGAAGCATGTCTTCGGCGGTGCCGTAATCAAACGAAGGCTGACCCAGCGGATCCGTGAACTGTTTGCCTACGCTGGGAATGCCGTCGGCCTCCACCAACTCAAGCCCCTTGTATTGACTGCGCAAGGTGTCGCCGAGATAGGCGTTCACAATGCCGTTCTTCAGGAATTGTTCGATGAACCATTCATTCACATGCCACACAAGTAAACCACTGCCGGGCAAACCGATGTCGTAATGACTGGCGCCGGTGATCACACCCAAAGGCCGCTTTGCATTAACCACCTTGTGATGGCATTGCGAACCATCCGTGCACAGGGAATCCAGAAATACGGAGTCGAGGAAGGAATAAGGAATGACCACCGAGTCGGATTTTTTGAAGTCGTAATCCGTCGGCTGCAAATTCTTTGAGAAGTACACCGTCACCGTGCTGTCCCGCGCCGCGCGCTGGCGGTTTTCCACCAGCAAATATTCGCGTTCGTTGAGAGGAATTTTCACCGTGCGTGTATGACTTGTCCCCGGTTGATCGGCTGCATAAAGCAAGGTCTCGGTGGAATCCCCGCTTCCACGCGGAACCTCCACCGGATCATCCCAGCCCATGAATGCGCGCGTCCACGCCGAAGGAAAAACAGGGAGGAATCCGCTCAAGGCATTATATCCGGCAAAGTCCATGACGTCGAAAAATCCGAGCTGGGAAATGCCCTGCACCACATCAAAAAGATCGGGCATACCCATTTGCCGCGCAAGCTGATTCACCAGAATCCCGTTGATGCCCCAATTCGCCTTGTCCTGACTGGCGGCTTCGGAAAGCATCATGAACTGGGTGACACGGGTTGTATCTCCGGGGCTCCGGCCCGTATGCACAAAGGCTCCCAGGGAATCTTTTTGGCGCGTGGGAACAAGGTGCCCGCTATGAAGATTGTTGTCCGTGGCCGAGTCCAGAATTTTGAAGTCGGGTTTGTCGATGAAAAAATCCGTAAAGTCATTGGGCGTGTTGGCCCCCGCAGGTCCCAGAGTGCCACCATCAATTAAGCGGGAGTGCCCTGCATGAAAAAGCATGAAAGCACGGTAATGGTGCAAGGAAGGATTCTGCTTTGCTTCGGAAAATGCGACCCAAAAGGGATTGGCTGAAGAATCCGCTATTGCATTGAATTTTTCCGCCGTTTCACTGACGAAGGTCATGATGGCCTGGGCATGTTGAGCCTCAAAGTCGGCGATTTTTTGTTTTTGCGGTTTGGCTTCAATGGCCGGATTATAGGCCTTCATATGATGAGCCAGCGTTATCGGAGTAATAATACCGCTGACTGGATTCGGCTGGGGAAAAAGGCGCGGCACAATGACAACGCGACCACCCGAAACCTTGTCGAAATAGTTGCGCGCAAATTCGAAATGTTTTTCCAGATAGTATCTCGAAGAACGGATGGTGATTCCGTTGGGGTCCAACTTGTAGGAATTGTCCTTGTCCGAACCGAAGGTACCCTGCCCCGTGGTGGTGGCTTCGTTATTGGCATCCCCTTCGGACAGAAACTGCACGTACAGGACAAAGACTTCCAGCGTGTCCGGGTTTGAAGGGCTGGCCCCAGTTTTGAAAAGGGGGCGAGGAAGGGCGGCGGATGCGAGGCCGCAAAAAAGGGAAAGCGCCAAGACCGTCAAAACGCCTGCGGCGAAACCGGAAAAAGCGCCTGCGACGCGGGTGGGATGCTTTACCGGTAAGATCATGGAATTGGAGGGATAAGGTACAACGTTTTAACATATTTCCGGCATGGCCCGATACCGTTTTGCCGTGGAATATTTCGGCGCGCCCTTTGCAGGATGGCAAATACAGGAAAACGCAGGATCCGTGCAGGGCAAATTGGAACAAGCCCTGGCCACGGCCTTGCGGCATCCGGTGCATATTACAGGCGCGGGCCGCACGGATACAGGGGTTCATGCCGTTGGACAAGTGGCTCATTTCGACGTGGAAAGCCCGCTCGATTTGCGGCGGCTGACACATTCGTTGAATGCCCTGACAGGTCCGCATATTCAAGTGCGAAAACTGGAGGCATGTCCGCCGGATTTTCATGCGCGGTACAGTGCCCTCTCCCGCCGCTATCTGTACCGCATCGCCCTGCGGCCGGTGGTGCTTTTGCGCGATTGGAGCTGGCATCCCGGTGTTCCGATGGATTTGGAATTGCTCCGGAGCGAGCTGCAAAGCGTCCTCGGAGAACATGACTTTGTAAATTTTTCCGTGCCACGGGAGGATGGAAAACACACCCGGTGCCGTTTGATTCGCGCAGATATTGAACGCAGCGGAAAGTTTCTCCACATCCGCGTGGAAGGCGATCGGTTTCTCCACCGTATGGTGCGTTCCCTAATTGGTGCAGCATACGATGTGGCTCGGGGCAAACGCAAGGCAGGTTTTATGCGGGAGATTCTGGAAGGCCGTTTCCAAGGCCAGCGCACCTGGGCTCCCCCGCAGGGTTTATGTCTGGAGAAGGTGAGCTATTCTGATTATGACACCGACGAAGAAGCCTGAAGCCGGACCCGTTCCCGATCTATCTTTTCCACCGCTGGAGCGCACGGGAAGCTTAAAGGAACGGAAATTTCATGGAGCGGACTAATAAATTAGGATGGGTGATCTTCTGGATGGTTCTCGGGCTCATCGCGGGTGGAATTCTCGGCGAGTCGTTCGGATACATTTTCGGCAAACTCGGTGTGATGAGCGGCGGCAGTTTCGACAATCCCATCCGCAATTTCTTCGTCAAGTCTTTTGATCTGGATTTGGGTTTTGGCCAGAACGGCTGGGCCGTGGATCTTTACATGTTCAAGTTTCGACTGGGCCTTGGCTTCAAATTCAACGTTTGCAGTTTGCTAGGCATGGGTATTTCGTTTTACATCATGAAATGGTGGAAGAATTAATGACAACTCTTAAGCAACAAATATCGAAGGTTCAGAGCGGCGAAATAAGTTCGGAGTCGCTGGTTCAATCCGCTTTGGATCGCATCGGTGCGGCACAGCACCTTAAAGCCTATCTCTCGATCCTTCCCGAATATGCTTTGGAAAAAGCACGCGATCTCGACAAACGCCGCAATGCCGGTGAAAAACTTGGGCCTTTAGCGGGCACACCCATTGCCGTCAAGGACAACATCGTCATCTCCTCCGGGAAAACCACTTGTGCTTCGCGCATTCTGGAAAACTTTGAGTCGCCTTATGATGCCGCCGTTGTGGAACGTCTTATCGCCGCCGGAGCCATTCCCGTTGGCAAAACCAATCTCGACGAATTCGCCATGGGTTCCACCTCTGAGACCAGCGCCTTTGGCGCACCCATTAATCCCATCGATCCCACTATTATTCCCGGTGGTTCTTCCGGTGGTTCCGCTGTGGCTGTCGCTTCGGGAACGGTTCCGTTGTCGCTGGGTTCCGATACGGGCGGATCCATTCGCCAGCCCGCCGCCTGTTGCGGCATCGTAGGCATGAAACCCACCTATGGTCGCGTCTCGCGTTACGGACTCGTGGCTTACGCTTCGTCGCTCGATCAAATCGGTCCCTTCGCCCGCACCGTGGAAGACTCCGCGTTGTTGCTCAACACTCTCTGCGGACATGACCTGCGCGATAACACTTCCTCAACCCAGGTAGTGCCGGACTTCACGGCCAAAATCGGCGAAGGTTTGAAGGGGAAAACCATCGGGATTCCGAAAGAATGTTTCGGCGAAGGTTTGGACAAGGAAGTGGAAGCTACGGTGCGTGCCGCCTTGGCGGCCTGTGAACGCGAAGGTGCGAAAATTGTTGAAGTCACTCTGCCCAGTTTGAAATATGCGGTGGCTACATATTATGTCATCGCCACGGCGGAAGCTTCCGCCAATCTTGCGCGTTACGATGGTGTGCGTTATACCATTCGCACACCCGCTCCAAAAAACCTTTATGAGCTCTATGCGAAAACGCGTTCGGAAGGTTTTGGTCCTGAAGTGAAGAAACGCATTCTCCTCGGAACTTACGTGTTGTCCTCCGGGTTTTATGACGCCTATTATATGCAGGCGCAAAAAGTGCGGCGTGTCATCACCGATGATTATGCCAAAGCCTTTACACTATGCGATGTCGTTGCCATGCCCACTTTGCCTGCGCCGCCTTCCAAAGTAGGCGAGGTTTTTCAGGACCCAATGGCCATGTACTTGCAGGACATTTATACCGTGGCAGTGAACCTTGCGGGATTGCCGGGTCTCTCCTTGCCGGTGGGTAAAGCCGGCGGACTTCCTGCGGGTTTGCAGTTGATTGGACGTCCTTTTGAGGAAACGGAATTGTTTCAGATTTCTGCGGGCGTGGAAAAATTGGTGGCCATGTAGAGGCGAATAATGATTCGCTCCTACATGGCTGTGCGCCTAATTATCCCATACATTCCCATACTGTTTCTTTCCTGCGCTCCGACAGGTCCGCGGCCTTATTACTCCCGCGATGCCGGAGACTGGATTTCCTCCGCCGGACAAAACTATTCGACCACAAGTCCCGCCGCTGTTGCGGACTCGCCATCCAAGTTGAAAAAAGTGGCCGAGTCCTATCTGGGCGTATCCTATCTCTTCGGAGGTCAAACCCGCGATGGCATGGATTGTTCGGGATTCGTGCGTCAGGTATTCAACGAAGCCATGGGCATTCAGCTGCCGCACAATGCCTCCGCCATGTCTAATTTCGGACGCGAAGTGTTGAAAAGCGATCTCAAACCCGATGACATCATCTTCTTCAAGGGCATGTTGTTCATCGAGCATACGGGCATTTACATGGGCAACGGCTATTTCATCCATTCCCAAAGCGGCGTGGGCGTCAATTACACCCGTCTCGACGCCCCGTACTTCGCGGCGCATTTTGCAGGCGCGAAGCGGGTGACGCAGTGACTACAATTAACACCATGAAAATCGGATTCCAGGGAGTGCCGGGTGCCTACAGCGAATTGGCCAGCCGCCAATTGTTCGGGGCAAAGTGCAAGACCGTTCCATTCGAAACCTTTGAAGATGTTTTCGAAGCAGTGGACAAAGGTAAAGTCGACCGAGGAATGATCCCCATCGAAAACTCTTTGGCGGGAAGCATTCATCAGAATTACGATTTGCTGCTTCAGCACAAATTGCATATCGTAGGCGAAGCTTATTTAAAAGTGGAGCACGCCTTACTTGTGCTTCCTTCCACTCCATTCAAAGATGTTCGTGAAGTGCGTTCGCATCCGCAGGCGTTGGCGCAATGCAGCCGGTTCTTCGTCGAACATCGCAAGATTAAACCCGTAGTATGGTTCGACACCGCGGGAGCCGCTCGCGATATCGCAAAAGAAAAGCCTGCGGGTGTCGCAGCTTTCGCCAGCGAGTATGCGGGAAAACTTTATGGACTCAAAGTCCTTAAACGCGCTGCGCAAAATGAAACCATGAACTTCACTCGGTTTCTCGCGATTTCACGTTCTGCGACCACGGCGAATAAAAAAGCCAATAAAACCAGCATTGCGTTTGGAGCAAAAAACGAAGCAGGATCTTTATTCCGCATCTTGGGTATTTTTGCGGCCCACAAAATCGACTTGAATAAAATCGAATCGCGTCCTAATCCTGCGTCTCCGTTTGAATACCGCTTTTATCTCGACCTCGCCGGTGCTTCGACAAGCTCAGCAACCGGAAATACAAGTATCAAACAGGCTTTGCGTGAATTAAAGAACGTAAGCATCGATTTGAGAATACTCGGAAGTTATCCACGCGCGGCATTACCGCGCAAAAAACCTTGAAAGGAATTTTATCATGACCATTGCCCGTAACGACGGAAGGGCCTTCGATCAATTGCGCTCCATCAAAGTCACTGAAGATTTCGTGGCTTCGGCCGAAGCTTCGTTTTTCGTAGAGATCGGCCGCACGCGAATTCTCTGCTGCGCCAGTCTGGACGAGGATATTCCCCGCTGGCTCAAGGGCAAAGGCAAAGGTTGGGTGACTGCAGAATACAGTTTACTACCGCGCAGCACGGGACAACGGGTGAAGCGCGAACGCGCAGGTGCATCCGGACGTACGCAGGAAATCCAACGTTTGATTGGACGAGCATTACGCGGAGTTTGCAATCTGCAAAATCTCGGCGAGCGGCATTTGATCATCGACTGCGATGTGCTTGAAGCCGATGGCGGCACGCGAACGGCTTCAATTGTCGGCGGCTATCTGGCCTTGGCCCGCGCATTGCAAAAACAGAAGTCGACCATGCCACAAGCATTTCCCGCAGGTCAAATCCTGAAAAACTTCGTGGCCGCAATCAGCGTGGGAATGATGGATGGCGAGCCGTTGTTGGATCTGTGCTATACGGAAGACAGTGAAGCAGATGTGGACATGAATGTGGTCATGACGGACACCGGAGATTTTGTCGAGATCCAGGGCACGGGTGAAGAATCTGTTTTCTCACGAAAGCAATTGGACTCCATGCTGGGATTGGCAGAGAAGGGTTGCAGGGAATTGATTACGATGCAACAGGGATTGCTTGGGATGCAATTGCCGTAAAATTACGGAGTGCCAGAATGTCTGAACCTAAAAACCTTTACGTCGTGGTTCATCATCGTCGGGATTCGTCTCAACCATTTCAGAATAGCTGGCTGGATGACAACTGTTTAGATGCCATTACTACAACTAAAGAAATCGGGGATTTATGCGCAATGGAAAAATTACAAGGTAAAAGGATTTTTGTTCACCGATGTGGATGGGCCAACGCACTTCCAACCATTTGTTGTTCGGTTTTAGTAGCGGAAATTGATTCGATTGGCAAACGAGCAAGTTTGGTAGGATTTTCAAACCCAATTGTTATGAATCTGCCTCCAAACAAGTCTCCACTCCTTGGGCAGAGCTTTTACGGGGAGTAGCCTAATAGTACTTGTTCCGGAAATACAGCACTTTAAGCTGTTGTCCCGGGGCCAGTCCATAGGAAAAACCCTCCGTCAGTTCTGATATTTTTGAAAGCACCCACGGGTGCAAATTATTGCTTCCATTCTTCGAATAGGCAATATCCTCGGCTATGTACGTCGCGGCGTGAAGCACCGCGCCTGAAGGCGAAAGGAATACGACCACATCGCCATATTGCGGATCAGACTGAATGGGATAGTAGTCTGTTTTTAATTTGGCCAAGACATAACTGTCGTTCGAGAAGCCGGAATCGGGAATGTCCCGGAAAAAATTGAACGCTGTCCAAGAACAATTCTTGGTGATGATCGGCCCGTTCAAACCGTTCTGTGGAATAGGATATGTGTAGAGAAGCGAAGTTGCAAAAGGCGGCAACAATTCAATGATGTCCAGATTCCCGCCATCCGGTGATCGCTTCATGGCCTCCAGCAGGGAACTCACATTGCTCTTCCAGAATGCCTTTCCCCAGTATTTTGAAAGAGCTTCAATGTTGGTGTTGGGAGAAACATGCAACTTGACCAGCATGGTTTTTTGCTGGCTTAGCGCCTTGAGAAAGACCACCTTATCCTCATACGCAGGAATGCCCTGGAGAACATACGGCATCGCATAACACACCCAAAAATTTCCGTCCTCCACGCTAAATTTCTTGAAGAGGGACAGGACTTCATTTGAAACTCCAAGATTTTTATACGAGTCGAAATCATTTTTCCAAATGGTCCAATTCAGAAGCTGGTTTTGCTGAGACTTACTCAAAATTTGGTAAATGCCCGTAAGCGCATGTGACGGCAAATTAAGTACTACGTCACGTGGCGGGATAACGATTAAACCATTGGAAAACACGTTCATGGATTGAAGCATGGCTTCGCGCTGGCCATTTGACAAACCCAGATCTTCCAGGAATTTCGAGAAGGTAGCCGGAGTAAAACCCTGGAAGGTCCATTTCACCGCCGTGTTTTCCGTCTCCCGTGGATTTAACAGTTCTTCCGGTGCAACAAGAGTAATGGGAAAATATCCAACCTGTCCCCAAGGGCCCGATTTCAATTCCACCATTTCCTTATTGGCCCATATATTGGAATTGTTAGAAGTACTTCGCAGAATTTTGGAACCCAAAAATGCACCGACCGCAAATACCACAAGAAGAATCAGCAGATACCCAACTGGAACAATTTTTCTTGGGTTTAAGCGGCTCGATTCTTTAGGGCTGGAATTCAGATGGTCTTTCTCCTTCGGAACATTATTGGAGAGATAAATCGAAGATGTTTTCTTTTTCATGGGACCAGACTGTGGAGCGGGTGTAGGCAACAAAAGGAGTAGCTTCAAATAACATCTCCTGAAGCGATTTAAATTAATCTATTCCGGAAACAAAAAAGTAACGGCCATGTAACGGACGAAAAGTAACGGCCGCGTAACAACGCCCTCGTTATTGCTAAATCATTCGTAACACTGAAAACCATGAGCGCCAAAACATCAAAGTTTCGAGTTGAAAAAAGGAAATCGATTCATGAAATTTCTTGCATTATCCGCCTTACTCATGCTCACTGCCTGTAATCACTCCCGTTGTCAAAGAGGTGAACACAAAAATCATCAGGTAACGGCTTACGGTTACGGCACTATTAAAGCGGTACCGGATGTGGCAGGATGGACAATCGAAGTGGAATTCACGCGTCTGGACATGGCTGCTGCCATGACAGAAGCGCAAAAAGTCGTGAATGAAGTTTTGGCTGTATGCGCCAAGTCGATTCCCGATTCCAACGATATACGAACCGAACGAGTCTATACCCGCAAACAATATGAATGGCAGAACAACAAAAGTGTCTTCAAGGGTTACATCGCAAGCCAAACCATTGAAATCAAACTTCGAGACTTCTCCAAAACGGAATCATTGTCCGATGATCTCGTCAAAGCGGGAATCACCTCCATGAACGGCCCTGTGTTTAGTCATTCAAAATCTGACAGCCTTCGCAGTGAAGCCAATGCATTAGCAATGATGGACGCAAAGAAGAATGCTGAAAAGATTTGCCTGGCTGTAAAATTGACTTGTGAGGATTTGGTTTCAGCAAAAGCAAGTCCATCTCAGGAGGCGGGAATGCCTGTGCCATTCCAAGGATTTGCAAAGGCAGAGATGACGCGTATGGACGCATCGGCCGGGGCCTCAGTTAAACCCGGAACCCTGACGTTTTCCGCAACTGTGGAAGCAACTTACCAGGGGGAATAGAGATCCTGGAATTTCCTGATTTGAGCGTTTTGCCATCTGAATCGGCAAGTGTTCGAATTTTACGAACACTTCTTTGATTTCCCGTTCTTTTCCCACCCCATCCTTCAAGAATCCGGTGTTACATTACGATGTATAAACTCATAAGGAGAATGGAATATGCTGGCCTTAAAATTTTCCAAACATGGGTTTTTCTGTTTCATCCTGACCTTGGGCATAACTTTGACTGCCACTCATGCCCAAGTGACATGGCAGACAACGGCCACCGATATCGGCGGATACAATTCCGGGTCCTGTACTCTCGTTAACGGGACCCTTCGGGTGACAGTGTTCCCTGCGTATCTCGACATGGAGGAGGACGTTGAAATTGGCACCAGTGGAACCGTAACCACGGGTAACGACCCCAACACGCTGGAGATCGTCGCGACCTTTTCCCTGCCTGCCGGCGCCACCATCATTGGCGGACTGCTTTGGGACGGCGAGAGGCTCCTCCAAGGCAAATTGCTTGATCGCGGCATCGCCGACAGCATTTATGAAGACCTTGTGAATCGCAACTCGACACCCCCTCCCCGTCCACGCGATCCCATGATCATTGAACTGACCGGTACCAACACATACCGTCTTCGTGTTTACCCGGTTGCATTGGGCCATTCACGACATTTCCGGTTGCGATACCAGTTACCCCCAAAAATCGGTGTCGATGGATTTGAAATCCGGATGCAGGCGGCCATCATACCCCTTTTCACTCCCACCAGCAACACGATCACGATGTCCATGTTGAACGGCGGCGGGGCGGACAGTGTCGTATATGTCGAGAGCGGCCTGAAACGCGTACTCACTCTTCCGCGCAGCTTGTTCCCAACCCGCTCCAGCCTAACCGCCAGTGCAGCGGCCGGAACCTCGGCTTTGCGGATTCTTCCCATTGATCCCTTACGTCAGGTCGCGGTTAAAACCTCTTTTTATGGTGGCAATTTCGCTGGAAATTTTCTCAACCTCTACGCCGGAGTTTCCGAAGACGTTTTGAAGGAACTCGGCCAGCGCATCGAAGTGGTGATCTTCTGGAAATGGCACAACCCCGCTACCTGGATTCAACACACGGCATCTGGCGAGCAAATCACATCCTATGTGTCCACGGCTCAATCCCAAGCCTCGCAAATCCTCAGCCTCTACGGATCGTTGGGCGTACCGGGCAATCGCGTGGGTTTGCTGCACGACAATTCCGCCAACGAACCGAGAGCGTTTCCCGTGGCAGCCAACACTGAAGCCTCCTACCAGCAGGCGGTGGACTATCTGCGTTCTGTCCAGGGATCCTATGCGGAACAGTTCGCGCGCGGCCTGCAAATACTTCCAGGTAACGGTGGCGCACCCTTGGATTGGATACCCGTGAGCAAAAACAGCTTTCTGAAAAACATGCGCCTGGTAAAGACCCTCTATTCACCGGATCAAAATATTGTCCGCCACCTGATTATGGTTTCCGTCGGACCGGAATATGCAACGGCCGAGGCTTCGCTTAATGATTCGATCAATCAGATCTTCTCAAGCATGCCTTTTTCGTTGTCCACCATGAAAAATTGGGGATTCGATCAGGCCGGATTTGATTTGTGGGGTGCGCGTTCCAATCACGCCTATTCCGGAACCATGATTTCCACCAGTTATGCCGATATTCCGGGATTCTCCGCTACGAACATGATTCTAACGGTGCGCAATGAATTGAACTCTTACGACTTCACCATCCCCTGTACGGGTGGTTTGAGCCTAATCTGTGGAAGCCTTGAGTTTCATGGCAAGTCCGACTATCTGTGGAACGACTCACTGCAGTGGAAAGCTTATCGCTCTTCCAGTGGCGTACTTGTCGGCGCTACAACCACAGCTCCAAAAAAAATCGCTCCGGATGAGGATACCGCCACAGCCATACTATGGGCAGGCTCCACTTCCCCATTCTCCGAGAAAAAAGAGCTCCCTTTGGGACCGACTTACGGTTTCGTGGACAAATGGGCCAACTTGTTAGCAACGGATCAGGATACGCTAGGGAACTTGGCCTATGACTATGCTTCTTCCGGCGTGCCTCGCATGATCGACCAAAACATTTTGAACGTTATCCCTAATTACGACAACTCTTCATCTCCCGGATGTGGAACTTGTGTTGCCATTGCCGATGCCCTAATCACAGCCATGAAAAATTCCGCCATGTGGCGCATTGAACATGGCCGCGATGGTTTGATCTTCGTGCGCATTCAGGGTCTCAAGGCCGGATTGCGAACCTCAATGGAACTCTTTGATTTAAGCGGCAAGAAAGTGGGCGAGTGGAATTCCTTATCCGAATTTGAAACGATTCGCTGGAACGCATCTGGTATTCGCTCCGGTACTTATTTACTCAGGATTCGTATTGCCGGTATTCAAGGCGTGAAACGCATTGCCCTTTAATAGACATCTTATCTGCCGCTATTCCGGCACCTTCGTGCCGGATGCCCCCAGCTCAAGTTATTCGATGGCCCACAACATGTTCTCCAATCACATGCCAGACATCCATTTCACCCTTGCCTTTGATGAACATTTTCCCGCGGGGTTCACAGATAAAATCATCCTTGATTAGACGGTGGGTGGCCCCGGTAATCTGAATCGCCCCGGCGGATCCGTGGGACTCCATGCGGCTCGCGGTATTCACGGCATCGCCCCACAGATCATAAATGAATTTTTTGTGGCCAATCACCCCGGCCACCACCGGACCAGAATTGATTCCCGTCCGAAACAAAAGCGTATATCCGGCAAAGGTGTGATGCCGCATGTATTCACGCATCTCCAATGCCAGCAAGGCCAGCGCATGGGCATGGTCCGTGCGGGGAATGGGGACTCCGGCGGCCACCATGTAACAGTCCCCGATCGTTTTGATTTTTTCCAGCCCGTGTTTGTCCACCAACCCGTCGAAATGGGAGAAGATTTCGTTCAGCAAATCGACCAGTTGCGCCGGAGTCAGCTTCTCGGAAAGCGGAGTGAAATTGACCACGTCCGCAAACAGGATGCTGGCCTCGTCGTAATGATCAGCAATGGTATTCCGGCCGGTTTTAAGAATTCCCGCAATCTCCCTAGGAAGAATATTGAGCAGCAGCTTCTCCGATTTTTGCCGCTCCTCATGCAAAAGGGAAAAGGCCTGATCGCGCTGGGTGACGAATTGTTGAAGGGATAAAAAGGCAAAGCCGGAAATTAAAGTGAAATTGATGATGAACAAAATCTGCACCATGAAATGCGGCAAATGATTTTCCAGGCGTATGTAAGGATGGAAAGAGGCGATGATCCCGAGATTGCCCAGATAAGCCAGAAACCAATACAGGGAAACTCCGGGTCCGTAATGGATCAACGCCCCGAGAACGGTGAGCAACCCCCACATCGGCAGCCCGCTGGAATTCATGAATCCGCCCAGCAACAAGGTTCCCGCGAACTCCGCCACCAAAGCCAGCGCCATGACGAGGAAGAGAAAGGCCGGGAATATTTCCGGCTGCAGGCCAAACCATACCAAACCGATCAACGAGATGACGCCAAAGCCCGCATACAAGGCCCCCGCGGCAGGTTCATGGAAATGAAAATAAAAAGGCCCAATGACCGCGATAAAAATGAGACCGTAAACCAGAACGGTCACGCTGTGAATGGCCTTCCTCAAACGCAGTTCCGGGGAATCTCCCGGCTCCACACCCAGGGCGGCGATAAAAGTCAATGTTCGTTTAAGCGAACTTAAGGTAACAGAATACATACCAAAACAAAACGTAAATATCGATCTGTAATAAACTCAAGGGATCGTTACGGAAATAGGTTTTTTAAGCCCATCCGGTGGACGAAAAATGGAAGGATGGAGCCCTAAAGCATCATGGGCGCATCGGGCAATTCGTTGACGTCTTCATCACGACGAGGGGAGTGTTTTTCGAGATGCCGGGTAATTTCAGCAATCCCCCGCCGCAATCCTTCTTCAAAATTTCCCGTCCGGAAGGATTCTTCCATAAGACGGCAAATGCGCGACCACTCCGCGGAGCCCACAATGCGGTTGATACCGCGATCGGCGACGATTTCAACCTGACGATCCGCCAGCAGGAGATAAATCAAAACTCCGTTGTTGGCCTCGGTGTCCCAAACGTGAAGATCCGAAAAAACCTTGACGGCGCGATCATGGGCAGTAACACCGTTCCACAACCAGTTCAACTGCAACGCGTGTTCTATGACGAGACGAAGCTCTCCACCATGTCGCTTTTCACTGACAGCAATATCCTGTGTTAATCGCTGCAAGGACTCCGCGGGAAGAACGCGCGCCACGGCGCGCTTGCCTGTTAATTCATGCCGAAGCCAACGTTTGACATTCCAGTTCATCTCTACCAGCTCCCTGAAGCGCCACCGCCCCCGAAAGAACCACCGCCTCCTCCAAAACCACCACCATCACCGCCGCCGAAGCCACCTCCCCCACCAAGGCCGCCACCGAAACCGCCGCCGTAAAATCCGCCGCCCAGTCCTGAACCGAAACCGCTGGCCATGCCGAGCACGACGAATAGCAATCCAAGGACACCGGCGACGATTCCTAAAAATAGGGAGCCGAGAATAAACCACACTGCGGCACCGATCAGCAATCCGCCCAAAGTACCGCCTACGATGCGACCGAAGATGGCGTGAAAAACAAAGATGCCCACGAAGGCGACTACGAACAATAGTTGCAGTGGGATTTTTGCGCCTTTGCCACCGCGACCGTGTTTTTTTGTCGGCGGCGGTAGTGATTCTCCCTGGATGATTTTCACAGCGGCTGCAAGCCCTGCATAAACGCCACCCGAAAAATCACCACTGCGAAAACGCGGGGAAACAATTTCATCAATGATGCGTTTGCAAATAGCATCCGGCAAAGCGCCTTCAAGTCCGTACCCCACTTCAAATCGCATGGTATGATCATCCTTGGCAACGAGGAAGAGAAATCCATCATCCACCTTTTTGCGCCCCAGTTTCCACGCTTCCACAACGCGCAGGGAATATTGTTCCAATGCTTCCGGCTGCGTGGTCGGAACAATGAGCACTGCAATCTGGCTTCCCTTTTGAGCTTCGACTTGAGCCAGAAAGTTTTCCAGATCCGCTTTGTCACCTTCAGTCAAAGTACCGGTTACGTCCGTGACTCGATTGGTGAGCGGTGGGATCGGCGCAAGATCGAGTGCCAAAACGGATACCACTAAAAGTGGGATCAGAATAAATAAAGCTCGCAGGCCTTTGGAAATCCCGGAGATCACTTGAGGCCTTTTCCTATCCAGCGACTAAGGTTATTTCGCAGCAGGGGCATTACTGAAGTCCACCTTGGGAGCGGTGGAAATGGCTTCTTCATTCTGTACCGAAAAATTCGCCTTGGGTGAATAATGGAACATCATCGCGGTGAGATTGCTTGGGAAAGAACGAACAAGCACATTATATTCCCGCACGGTTTCGATATAGCGACCACGGGCCACGGTGACGCGGTTTTCCGTGCCTTCAAGCTGGGCTTGCAAGTCGCGGAAAAGTCCGTCGGCCTTGAGTTGCGGGTAATTTTCCGAGATGGCCATGAGGCGCGACAAAGCTCCGGTCATTTGATTTTGGGCCGCAAGGAACTTGGTAAAAGCGGCTTCATCATTGATAAGTGCGGGAGTGGCTTGGATGGAACCGATTTTGGATCGGGCCTGCGCCACTTCAGCGAAGACTTGTTCTTCGTGGGCCGCATAGCCCTTTACAACCCCGACCAGATTCGGCACCAAATCGGCGCGGCGCTGGTATTGATTCACAACTTCGGACCATTGAGCCTTGACATCTTCGTCGAGTTGCTGAAAGTGATTGTAGCCGCAACCGGAAAGGCTGAGACCGGCAAAGACCAAAAAGAGAGGAAGGACGCGTTTCAAATGCTTCATGTTTGTACTCCTGGGTTCGGGCGATAAAATACCCATATCACGGGGGATTCCCACGCAAAGGGCTTTCTATTTTTGGCACTCGACTATTTATACAAAGCAAAGGAGCTGCCATGCGGATTTCGAAGCGATTTTGGATACTCGGCGCCTTAAGTGCAAGCGTGATTGCATTAACGGGTTGCAATAAGAAACAAGCGGAGTCCCAAAATGAAATCCTCATCGGCGAATACGGATCGCTGACGGGAGCCACGGCAACCTATGGCCAGAGCACGCACAACGGCATCGCCATGGCCGTCGAGGAGATCAACGCGGCGGGGGGCGTATTGGGCCGCAAAATCAAAGTGATCACAGAAGATGACGCCGGCAAGCCGGAAGAGGCGCAGACCGTGGTCACGAAACTCATCAACAAGGATCGCGTTTCCTCCATTCTCGGCGAATTTGCCTCATCCAACAGTTTGGCCGCCGCTCCGGTGTGCCAGCAAAGTCATATTCCCATGGTGAGCCATGGCTCCACCAATCCCAAGGTGACCCAAGTCGGTGACTACATCTTCCGCACCTGTTTCATCGATCCCTTTCAGGGACAGGTGATGGCCAAGTTCGCATGGAATACTTTGAAGGTGAAACGTGTCGCCATCCTGCGCGATATCAAAAGCGATTATTCCATGGGTCTCGCGAATTTCTTCAAGCAGGGTTTCGAGTCGATGGGCGGCCAAATCATCGCGGATGAAAGCTACGGCCAGGGCGACAAAGACTTCAACGCCCAGCTGACCAGCATCCAAAGCAAAAATCCGGAAGCCGTGTTTGTTCCCGGTTATTATACCGAAGTCGGATTAATTGCGCGTCAGGCACGCAAGTTGGGAATCAAGGGACCCCTGCTCGGCGGCGACGGATGGGACAGCGAAAAACTGTGCGAGATTGGCGGCGAAGCGCTGAACGGCTGTTTCTTCTCGACGCATTACTCCGTGGATGATACTTCCTCTGCCATTCAGAATTTTGTGGCCGCGTTTAAAAAACGCAACAACGGATCTTTGCCGGACGCCATCGCGGCATTGGGCTACGACGGGGCCAAGGTGCTGGTTGATGCCATCCGCCGCGCCGGTTCGGATAATCCCGATTCCATTCGCATCGCGCTCACACGGACCAAAGACTTTCCCGGCGTGACCGGAGCGATCACCTTGAATGAGAACCGCGACGCCGTGAAACCCGCCGTGGTGCTGGAAGTGAAGGATGGAAAGTACGCCTACAAGGAAACGGTGACACCGTAAATGAAAACGCGAACTGCTTATAAATGGATGGGGGGCGCGCTGATTGTCTTGACGCTGGGATTCCTCGCGTGCAACAAGAAACCAGCGGGTTCTGAGGAAATCCTCATCGGTGAATACGGTGCAATGACGGGTTCAACCGCCACCTTTGGGCAAAGCACGCACAAGGGAATCACGATGGCCATCGAGGAGCTCAACGCGACGGGCGGTGTGCTGGGTAAACAAATCAAGATCCTCTCCGAAGATGATCAAGGCAAACCGGAAGAGGCGCAAACCGTTGTCACCAAACTCATCAACAAGGATCGCGTTTCGGCCATTCTCGGTGAGGTCGCCTCCTCCAACAGTTTGGCCGCCGCTCCGCTATGCCAGCAAAGCCGCATTCCCATGGTGACTCCCGCGTCCACAAATCCCAAGGTGACGCAAGTCGGTGATTACATCTTCCGCATTTGCTTCATCGATCCGTTTCAGGGAAAAGTGATGGCAAAGTTTGCGGGAAATTCCTTGAAGGTGAAAAAAGTGGCCATCCTTCGCGACATCAAAAGCGATTACTCGATGGGGCTCGCCAATTTTTTCAAGGAAAGCTTCGTGGCCAATGGTGGTGAAATCGTTGCAGATGAAAGCTACAGCGCGGGCGACAAGGATTTCAACGCGCAGTTGACGAGCATCAAGAGCAAAAACCCGGAAGCGGTCTTTGTTCCCGGTTATTACACCGAAGTCGGTTTGATTGCGCGGCAGGCCCGCAAGTTGGGAATCACCGGGCCGTTGATGGGCGGCGATGGATGGGACAGCGAGAAGTTGTGGGAAATTGGCGGCGACGCATTGAACGGTTGCTTCTTCTCAAATCACTATTCCGTAGACGATCCCTCCCCCGCCATTCAAAACTTTGTGGCTTCGTTCAAGAAGAAATACAACGGGGAATCGCCTGACGCGATGTCTGCTTTAGGATATGATGTTGCAAAAGTTCTGGTGGACGCCATGCGTCGAGCCAATTCGGATAATCCCGATTCGGTGCGGTTGGCGTTGAGTAAAACCAGCGGCTATGCCGGAGTCACCGGTGCCATTACCTTGAATGAAAGCCGCGATGCGGTAAAACCTGCGGTAGTGCTTGAAGTCAAAGACGGCAAGTTCGCGTTCAAAGAAACCGTAGCTCCGTAAAATCCCTTGCACGCCTTTCTCCAACAAATCATCAACGGTATATCCCTCGGCAGCATCTACGCCCTGGTGGCTCTGGGCTATACCATGGTATACGGAGTCATGCGGCTGATCAATTTTGCCCACGGCGATGTGTACATGCTCGGTGCATTCTTCGGTTATTACTCCAGCCGGGTCCTGCACGGAAAGCTGCAAAGCTCGCTGATTGAAACCATACTCGTGATGATCGTTTCCATGCTGGGCTGCGCTTTGATTGGAATGTTGATCGAACGCCTCGCTTATCGTCCGGTTCGCAAAGCCTCGCGATTGACATCCTTAATCATCGCCATTGGCCTGTCGCTCCTAATCGAAAATCTAGCGCAATTGATCTTCGGAGCCGATCCGAAATTTTTCCCGCAACTCATTCCCGAAAAGCAAATTGCGCTCGGTGGGTTATCGCTGACCAACCAACAAATCATCGTGGTTGTCGTCGCGCTGCTGCTTATGGCCGGACTCAACGCCTTTGTCTTTTACACCAAATCTGGAAAAGCCATGCGCGCGGTTTCGTTCAATCTCGACGCAGCCAAACTCATGGGCATCAACACCAACGCCGTCATCAGCCTGACCTTCGCCTTGGGTTCCGCGCTCGCCGCTGCAGGTGGTATTCTCGTATCGATGAATTTGCCGGGGATTGATCCACTCATGGGTGTGATGACCGGACTCAAAGCTTTTGTGGCCGCGGTACTCGGTGGCATCGGCAATATTTTTGGCGCGGTATTAGGCGGACTCATTCTCGGTCTCGCAGAAACTTTTGTCGCTGGCTATGGTTCCTCAACCTATCGCGACGCCATCGCCTTCCTCATTCTCATCGCCATTCTGCTCTTCAAACCCGAAGGCCTTTTGGGCAAGGGACAAGTCGAAAAGGTATGACGTGTCACTGAAGCGCTGGCTCTATATCCCCGTCATCCTGATCGTTCTCGGTCTGTTGCAATGGGCCTGTAGCGCACTGTTGCTCGACGGTCCGATTCGCCAAGGCCCTTACTATTATCAAATCCTGATCCTCGCTGGAATCAACATTATCCTTGCCGTGTCCCTCAATCTCACCAACGGTGTCGCAGGTCAATTCTCCATTGGCCACGCGGGTTTCTTCGCGGTCGGCGCATATGTTGCCGCTTGCATCTCCGTTTATGGCGGACCCGGCATTCATTCTCTGCTTGGTTTCATGCCGGGCGACGCACAAGGCGCCGCCCTACTGGTGTTGGCGATGATCGGTGGTGTCTTGGCGGCGGCATTGGCCGGATTGGTAGTTGGAATTCCATCGCTGCGATTGCGCGGGGATTATCTCGCCATTGTCACCTTGGGTTTCGGCGAAATCATCCGCGTCTTGATACTCAACATCGAAGCCGTGGGCGGCGCACGCGGCTTCATCGGCATTCCCAAGCTCAGCAATTTCTTCTGGGTGTTCGGCGGCGTAGTCGCCGCAATCCTGATCATTCGCAATCTCACACGCTCGGGATATGGCCGCGCCTTGCTCTCCATCCGCGAAGACGAAATTGCGGCGCAGGCCATGGGCATTCCCGTGACGCGCTACAAGGTCATGGCCTTCGTCATCAGCGCTGCATTTGCAGGAATGGCCGGGGCTTTGTTCGGCCACTTCACCATGTACCTGCACACCAACTCCTTCACCTTCGTCAAGAGTTTTGAAATCATCATCATGATTGCCCTGGGCGGACTCGGCAGTCTTTCTGGCGCCGTGCTGGGCGCCATAGTCATCACCGTGCTTCCCGAATTGTTCCGTGAATTTTCCGAATACCGCATGGTGATTTATTCCCTCGCGCTTATCCTTATCATGATTTTCCGACCGCAGGGATTGCTTGGAAATGCAAGCTTGCTCGGACGAAAGCGTGGAGGGAAATAATGTCTCTGTTGCGACTCGATCGATTGACCCGGCGCTTCGGGGGTATTACGGCGACGAAGGATGTTTCCTTTTCCATCGAACTAGGACAACTGTTCGGCTTGATTGGGCCCAATGGCGCAGGCAAAACCACCTTGTTCAATCTCATCACTGGAGTCTATGCTCCGGATGAAGGTTCCATCGAGTTCGATGCCAAATCCATCGGTGGATTTCCGCCGCATCAAATCGCATCATTGGGAATCTCACGAACATTCCAGAACATTCGCCTATTCGGAAGCATGAGTGTGCTCGACAATGTGAAAACCGCCTGCCACATGCGCCGCAAAACTTCGCTGTGGAACTCCGTGATTCTCTCCTCCGCCTTTCAACGCAGTGAAATCGAAACGGAAAAATTCTGCCGACATCTTCTGGATCTTTTGCAACTCGGGCAATACGCCGAAGAGAACGCACGCAATCTCCCCTACGGACATCAACGTCGTTTAGAAATCGCGCGAGCTTTAGCCACTGAACCAAAACTCTTGTTACTCGATGAGCCCGCCGCTGGAATGAATCCGCAGGAATCGCAGGACTTGATGCATCTCATCCGCCGTCTGCGCGATGAATTTCACCTGACCGTGTTGCTGGTGGAGCACAACATGAAAGTGGTTATGGGCGTATGTGAACGCATTCATGTGTTGGACTACGGCGAAAGCATTGCCGAGGGCGCACCCGATGAAGTGCGCCGTAATCCCAAAGTGATTCAAGCCTATCTGGGTGTCGAATGAGCGATCATCTGCTTTCGCTGCGCCGCGTGTCGTGCAACTATGGAGCCGTGCAGGCTTTGAATGACGTCCATTTGAAAGTGGATGCCGGGGAAATCGTCACCTTGATCGGGGCCAATGGCGCGGGCAAAAGCACGACGCTGAAAGCCATCGTGGGTTTATTGCGACCCGAAGCCGGAGAAATTTTGTTCGAGGGAAATTCGCTGTTGCGCATTCCCACGCACAAAATCGCGGCTATGGGAATTGCGCTCGTGCCTGAAGGCCGCGCGGTGTTCGCCAATCTTTCGGTGCTGGAGAATCTGGAAATGGGCGGATACCTGCGGAACACCGCCGAGATTCGGCAGGGATTGGAATATGTCTTCGCGCTCTTTCCGCGCTTGCAGGAACGCATCAAACAGGTGGCGGGAACCTTGAGTGGCGGTGAACAGCAAATGCTGGCCATCGGCCGCGCGCTCATGGCCAAACCGCGTTTGCTGTTGCTGGATGAACCTTCACTCGGGATCGCGCCGTTGCTGGTCAAATCGATCTACGAAGCCATTGACGCCATCAATCGCGAAGGCGTGACGATTTTGGTCGTAGAGCAAAACGCCCATCTGGCGTTGAAGCACAGCCATCGTGCTTATGTTCTGGAGACGGGGCGGGTGGTGATGGAAGGTTCTTCGCGGGAGCTGGAGAATGATCCGAGGGTGAAGGAAGCTTATTTGGGAGAGGTGTAAAAACCTATCGGCCCTGTATTTGACCATCCCGCTTAAGCACGATGACATAGGTGCCAACCGGCAACGGAGACCCTTTGGCGTCTCTTCCATTCCAATAAGCCTCATGATTTCCGGGTCCACGGATGCCTTCCAGTAAGACGGCTCGACGATGACCTTCCAAGTCGAAAATGGAAACTTGCACTTGGCTTTGTTGCTTGAGCGCAAAACGGTAAACCAATTCTTTCTGTCCCACTCCCCCACCGAGAATGTAGGGCGTAAAGTCGCTGGCCGCACCCACAGTTTTGGGAAGATGTTTCAGGACAGGCGTTGCGTTGTCTGCGGCAAAGCAATAAAAGTGTCCGCTGCCGCCGGTGGATACCAGATTGGCCTGTGTGCATCCACTGGAAATATGCGCTTCGACCCAGGAAGCAGGATCGATGTTGCCGGTCACACCCATGCGATTGAAATGCCCGAGCATAGCCTTTCCGGTTGAAGCGCTGCTGGTCCAGTTGGCGCAGGTACTGTCCACGCCTGCAAGATAGGCCGTTCCGTTGGCTCGTGTTCCGGTGAGCATGTCGTGTCGGTTTGGGGTGGCGGGGATTTGGGTGCCTTTTTCCGTGAGGCCGTTGGCTTGCGAGAGCATGTTGGTGCCAGCAGTGTGAAGCTCCGTCAGATTTGAGGCGATCTTGACTTTGTTGGCGTTGAACCACGGACCGGTTCCAATACGATCGCGCGCGTTGACGGCTGGAATTCCGTTCAAGGTTTGTGTGCTGAGATAAGCGCGCCACAGACGATTGCCTTTATTCACCGCAGTGGCCAATTGCTGGCAATGCGCATCCGCACCACTCAAGCCGCCGAGATTGCCACCGAGTCCGATGCTGTCGCTGGTGATGAAGAAGCTGAGGGAGGAATCCACCGTTTGGCTTTGTACGATCATCGGCAAACCGATCATCAGCGTCGCAAGCCAACTCCAATTTTTTGCCGTCATGAAATGGAATGCCCGCATGTTCTTCCTCCGCGTTAAGGCCAAATCATAAGTTACTGTAAGGAAAACCGGAATTCGTCCGGTTTATTACTCGAACTCGCTACGCAGAACACCCGATTGGCGAATGATGGACAGAAGAGTTCCAATGCGCAGTTCCGCATGGTTTGGTACAGGCACGGTAATGGTTGTGCCGGGCAGTTGCTTCTGCATTATGATATGACTGCCATGTTGGCGTATCTCCATGAAACCATGACGCACCAAAATTGAACAGACTTGTCTTCCCGAAAAAAACACGGAGCTTACCCAACGGCAATCTCCATGCGGGTTACGTAGACTTCTTCGTGTAACCGCTGCCTAATCTCCTCCGGCGATGCGGTTTCAAAAAAAAGCTCAAGCGCTTCCCGAAGGTTTTCCCGCGCTTCTTCGATTGTGTCGCCTTGGCTGGCAATATCCAGCTCTGCACAAAGGGACACGTATCCGTCGCCTTCGCGTTCAATGATTGCTGTGAATTGCTTTTGCATAATGGCGGCTCCTGTTCGTTTAATGGCTTGCGGCTTTCTCCGCATCCCATTCGAAATTCATGGTGAAATTATAGCTCAATGGCTTAGGAAGAATTTAACCTTCGGTGTTCACGGGCAGCGTCGGCAAACCGATCATCAAAGCCGCAATCCAACTCCAACTTTTTCCCGTCATGAAATGGAATGCCCGCATGTTCTTCCTCCGGGTTAAGGCCAAATCATAAGTTACTGCAAGCAAAATCGGAATTCGCCCGGTTTTTAGTCCTCTATTTCCTCTTCATCGTCTATAGACTCGTCTGTAAAAAGTACTGTCAGGGTTTTTCCATAACTTCCCAAGCCTACAATATCTTCTTTCATTCGAATTGCAGGAGCACCATCAAACCAATCGTTTAAAAAGGAAGCCTCCTCAACCTTGGTACCGCCATTGATTTGATCCTGATTGCTATTAAACTGCATCGTACCACCATTCAATGGTAATGGCGTGTTTTTTGGAACACGTTTGACACCACGAATTTGCATTAGCGCGTCAGAAATAAAACAGTAATCAATGTTTTTCCCCTTACTAACAATCACAGCCACGGGGTCAGACGTGAAAGTGGCATACCTGATTGCGGTGGAAGTAATAGACGTTTTGCAAAGATTTTTTAGTGCCTCAATGGCTGGAAATCCAAACCCAACCGTTTGGATGGCTTTCTTAAATAAGGTTTCGGGCATTAATAGTGCCGCAGCAAAATGGTCGGCTTGTCGTTCATATTCATTGTCGGAAACAAAGCCGCTTCGCGATGCATGAATCGAATTTCCATTTGAAAAGAATGCATCTACATGACCTTCTAGAGAATAATGACCGATTTCATGGGCAATACTGAAGTGAATGAATCCTTCATTTTTAATATGGGATGCGTAACAAATTCCGAAGCTATCGCCTATTCGCATTAAAAACCCAGACACACCAGGTTCACTTGATACTTTTGGCTCAACATGGATTCCCTTAGCGGCAGCGATCTTAAAGGGAGAGATTGGTAGCGTATCTAATTTCAGCTCACTAAGTATTTTTTCAGCGGCTCTTTCGGCTCGACCAATTTCAGCAGTTCTCATAGCATTTCATTATTTACTACTTGTACCTTTATCTGTCATGTTTTTTTCCGCAAGAAAGGACGCCATTTTCGCAAGTGATTCTTGATCATTTGCCGTCATTTTGCTGAAGTCGCGAAAAATTTGTTCGGCAACAGGAGTAACCGTCCCTAGTTGCGTACTACGACCGAGCAAATAATCAATCGAGATACCCAGCGCCTCAGAGAGGCGTTTTAGGTTTTCAAAGGAAGGGGATCGGTTGCCAGTTTCAAAATGAGAGATGGCTGAAGGTTGTAATCCAGACCGATTTGCTAGGTCAGATTGACTTAATTTCAGATTTTCACGTACTTTTCGGAGTGAATCCCCAAAATTTTCAGGCATACCTTGAATTCTCCATGACGATTTAGTAATTTTTTAAAATACGGGTTCGTGTAGTTTGCATGAGCCCTTCTTTTCGGACCGCCTCTTGACGGTTTCGTAAAGATACAAAATACGTTAACTGGGTCAAATGAAATCGCAAGCAATACATCGAATAAACGGGAATTCGCTTCACTCGAAACGATCATCCCAAACGCGTCCTTACTGGAAAAGGTATCACCATGATTGAAAAACTTCGCTTGTACGATTTTCTTAGTGGACTGATTCCAGGTGTCCTTTTGGTGACAGCCATTTCCGTACTCTTCCCACAAACAGCCACAATTTTGGACATCAATTTACCTCGTGAATTCGTTGTCATATCCTACTTGGCTGTCTCCATGGTTGCCGGACTTTTGATTCAAACCATTGGAAGTCTTTTTGAGCCCACCTTATTCAAGATGTTTGGAGGTAAACCCTCCGACCTCGCCTTGGCTGGAAAACTTGGTGACAGCTATCTACCTGCAGAAGATGCCACACGAATTAAAAATACACTTCTCAAATACTTCGGTGCTGATGCTTCTGAACGTTCAATCTTCCTACGCTCAATATCAGTTGTGGAATCCCTAGATAGTTCCAAAGCCAAGGACTTCAATGCACAATATGCCTACCTGCGTTCCATAGCCACTCTTCTGATTTCCATTTTAACACTTCTACTCCTTTCTCATTTTTTTGAAAGTGCTATCAGAAATTATTTCTGGCTCAGTACTGTTATTCTGGCAGTATTAACGCTGCTTTTTTCGTGGCGTGCTTGGCAACGCGGCGCATATTATGCCCGCGAAGTTTTGCTCATGGCTGAACGAGAATTTTCCAAAGAAAAAATCAACCCTTAACCACTTAGACCAAGGAAAAACATGCCGAACACAAATACTGCCAAATCAATTCTTTGGCCCGACAATTCAAAAATCGTTCTCAGGACCTGCTTTTTATATGTGGGCCAAGGCTCCTGTATTCTGTTATTTGTTCGTGATGGAAACAATTACCGCCTCCTTCTTATTGATTCCAATTTGGATAAGGAGCGCGGTGGGATCAATGTTCCGTTACTTTTAAAGGATCTTTCCTCCAAACTGTATGCATTTGTGAATACCCATCCACATGATGATCATCTGCGAGGAATTTCCGAAATTTCTTCCGCTGTTGAAATCGAAAATGTTTGGCATTCTGGACATAATCCCGGTAAGGAACGTGGAAACTATTTCTCCGATCTGACCAAACTCATTAAGGAAGTAGAAACTCGAAACGGCAAAAATGCCATTGTCGAACTTAGTGGGACGCGAGATACGAAAAAGCTCTTCGATATCGATTACAACATTTTAGCCCCAGCCGATCACGTTAAAGATGATATTAGTGATGAAGATGCTGAAGCTAGGGCTCGTCGAATCCATGAGCATTGTGCTGTCCTGCGGTTTGGGAAGGACCCTTCCTGGGTGCTTGTGACTGGAGATGCTGACTTAGTGGCCTTTCGTGAACACATTACCGAATACCATAAAGAAAGGCTAGGCGCCTTTTTGCTTGATGCCTCTCACCATGGCTCACGCTCTTTTTTTAAAGAAGATAAGGATGATGAGCCTTACCTAGACGCCCTAAAGGCTATCGCTCCAGAGTTTGTAGCCATTTCTGCACCTGAGCAAAAGAAAAGCCCACATGACCATCCTCATGACGATTCGGTTGATCTCTACGTCGATCAAATCGGCAAGAAAGAAAACGTCCTCCATTTGGGAGACTCACACAAAACAGTAATCTTCGACATTTACGAGGATGGCTCACATTCCAACCCCAAGTTCGATGATGGTAAGTTGGCGAAAGATTACCCCCTCGAAGACAAAAAAGAAGACTCTTGGAAAACAATCGCGATTAAAAAAATGGCAGAAGAGGCAACTGTGCGTCCTAGGCCATATTACTGTGGCTAAAAAAAGTTGGCATAAAATAAATCCCGAATTTTACCAGAGCACCCTGGATCAAATGCGTTATGCCTTTCCCGAATTACAGTCTGCGGAAAAATTCGAAAGAATTTTTTTTCAGGGTCCGTTCTATCTCATGTACGAAGGTAGCGAGATAGAGCGCTTTGAAATCGAAGTAGAGTTACCGATTGATTTTCCAAAAGGAATCCCAGTAGTTAGGGAGTTAGAAGGAAAAATTGACCGAAGCGAACACTATCATACCGGAAAGGATGGCACTCATTGTTTATTTGTGCCAGGAGAAAGATGGAAGTATTGGCCCGAAGGTTCAACCCTCGTAGAATTTATGGAAGGTGTAGTTCGCTCCTTTTATATTGGATTTGAGCACAAAAAACGAATCGGTTCTTGGCCTTTTGATCAGCGCGGCCACAGCGAAAAAGGAGTGTTTGAAGCTTACTCCGAAATGTTAGGATTTTCTGATCCTGAAGTTATCCTAGCGTTTATTAGAATTCTTGCCGAAAAAGATTCCAAAAAACATCGGCTATGTCCTTGTGGAAGTGGTGAAAAGTCGAGAAATTGTCATGGTGATTTTATTGATGATTGGAGAAGTAAAATCAGTTCAGGAGAAGCCAAACAAGTATTAAATACAGTGGAACGCTATATTGCATCGAAGAATATTATCCAACAACGGAATAATGTGAATTTACAACGCGCTCTAGATTCCCTGAAATAATTCGGGGATCAACATTTTAAAATCTCAGCCCGCCGAAGTCCCAATCTTCTGAACAAATTTCTCGCGAGAGCGGGCACGGATGAGAGCCTTCTGAGCACGGGCAACATCGACTTCATGCTTGGAACTGGCAAGATATTTCTCCGCGCGTTCCTTCGCCGCCATCACCCGTTCCATGTCAATCTCGCCTGACTTCTCCACCGCATTCGCCAGAATCACACCGCGATTGTGGCTGAACTCGAGGAACCCGAAGCTGACATGGAAATTCTGCACCTTGCCTCCGGAGAGCAAACGCACATCGCCGGGAATCAAACTCGACAAAATGGGCGCATGATCCTTGAGGACTTCAAGGCCGCCTGCTTCACCCGGCGCGGAGATGCTTTCCACCTCGCCGTCGAAGGCTGTTTTTTCCGGAGTTAAAATTTGCAGATGCATGTCGATTAACCGTTCCGGATCTTCTCCGCCTTGGCGATCGCTTCTTCGATGGTTCCCACCATGTAGAAAGCGTCTTCCGGCAATTCGTCATGTTTGCCTTCGAGGATTTCCTTGAAGGAGCGGACGGTGTCCGCCAATTGCACGAACTTGCCCGGAAAGCCGGTGAACACTTCGGCAACGTGGAAGGGCTGCGACAGGAACTTCTGCACGCGGCGCGCGCGATTCACGGTCTGGCGATCCTCTTCCGATAATTCGTCCATGCCGAGAATGGCGATGATGTCCTGCAATTCCTTGTAGCGCTGCAACAGCGATTGCACACCGCGCGCGGTTTGATAATGCTCATCGCCCACCACTTGCGGATCGAGAATACGCGAGGTGGAATCGAGCGGATCCACGGCCGGGTAAATGCCCAACTCCGCAATCTGACGCGACAAGTTCGTCGTCGCATCCAAGTGCGCAAAGGTCGTAGCCGGAGCCGGATCCGTGTAATCGTCAGCGGGAACGTAAATGGCTTGAATGGAAGTTATTGATCCGGTTAGCGTCGAAGTGATGCGTTCCTGCAAATCGCCCATCTCCGAAGCCAGGGTCGGTTGATAACCCACGGCGGAAGGAATACGACCTAGCAAGGCGGACACTTCGGAACCGGCCTGTGTGAATCGGAACATGTTGTCCACGAACAGCAGCACGTCCTGATTCTGATCGTCGCGGAAATATTCCGCGATGGTCAGGGCCGTCAAAGCCACGCGTGCGCGCGCTCCGGGCGGTTCGTTCATCTGGCCGTACACGAGACAGGTTTTGTCGAGCACGCCCGACTCTTTCATTTCACCGTACAACGCCGTGCCTTCGCGCGTGCGTTCGCCCACTCCGGCAAACACCGAGTAACCACCGTGGTTCTTGGCGATGTTGTTGATGAGCTCCATGATGATCACGGTTTTGCCCACGCCCGCTCCGCCGAACAATCCAATCTTGCCACCCTTGGCGTAAGGCGCGAGCAAATCCACCACCTTGATGCCGGTGGTCAAAACTTCAGCGCGTGTGCTTTGCTGCGTGAACTTCGGCGGCGCCTTGTGAATGCCGTCCAAACGCACGGACTTCACCGGACCCGCGTTGTCAATGGGTTCGCCGATGACGTTGAGAATGCGGCCCAAAGTGCCCTCGCCCACCGGCACCGAAATCGGCCCACCCGTGTTCAAGACTTTGCCGCCGCGCACGAGTCCGTCCGTGGTGTCCATGGAGATGGCGCGCACCTGCTTGTCACCCAAATGCAAGGCCACTTCGAGCACGAGATTATTTTCTCCCGGCCCGATGAACGGATTGCTGGTTTTGAGAGCGGTGTGAATGGGAGGAAGTTCCGATCCCTCGAAGCTCACGTCCACCACGGGGCCCATGACCGCAGTGATGGTTCCGAATTGATTCTGTGCATTCAGCGTTGTTTGCGTTGCCATAATTTCTTTCCTTAAATCCTGTTAACCCTTGAGCGTTTCCGCACCGGACACAATTTCAATGAGCTCGCGCGTAATGGCGGCCTGCCGTGCACGGTTCATGGTGAGAGTCAGTGAATTGATTAGATCCTTGGTGTTCTTGGTGGCGTTTTCCATCGCCGTCATGCGCGCACTGTGTTCACCTACTGCGTTTTCCAGTAGTCCGCGAAACACCTGCAGCTCCACCAGCTTGGGGAGCAACTCCGCAAACAACGCAGCCGCATCCGGCTCAAGGAAATAGTCGTCTTTCATCCCAGCCGTTGCTGCGTTCGTAAGGGCGGGATTCAATCCCGCCCCTGCCGTTGGCATCGAAAACGGCAACAGTGGCACAAAGACCGGTTGCTGCGATAACACGCTGCGAAAGCGATTGTACACCAGCACAACCTTATCGCATTTGCCGTCGAGATAATCCTTGATCAAATGCTGTGCAATCTGCGCGGCGTTGGAATAAACCGGCAAGTTCGAAGCTTCCCATGAAACATTGGAAACTTTCGGAAGACGCACGGAAAATTCATGGGCGCGGCGTCCGACTCCCAGCGCTTCCACGGGAAACACATCGGCGGGACGACGGACAAAGGCTTTGAACAAGTTGTTGTTGAACCCACCGCAAAGGCCGCGATCCGAAGAAATGACCACGTAGCGAACCTTTTGAACATCACGGACAATTGCCAACGGATGTTCGGGCGCATCCACCGAAGCCAGCACACGAGCCAGCATTTCTTCCATGCGCTCCGCATACGGCTTGGCGCGGGAATACGCGTCCTGCGACTTCTTCAGCTTCGCCGCCGACACCATTTTCATGGCCGCGGTGATCTTGCTGCTATTCTTCAGCGCCTTGATGCGAAGGCGGAGTTCCTTGATGCCGGCCATGGAGTCGTTCCGTTATCCCTTCGCGGTCACGGCAAATTGCTTGCCGAACTCGGTGAGGGCGGCCTTCATGCGATTCATCAAATCATCATCCAGCTTTTTCTTCTCTTCGACTTCATCGAGCAACTTGGCATAACGCGCATCGATGAACTGGAGCATTTCCGTTTCATAACGCACGATGTCTTCCATGGGAATTTCATCGGTGAAACCCTGGTTGCCCGCGAACACGACCATGATGGTCTTGGAAATGCGATACGGCGAATACTGACCCTGACGCAACAACCGCGTCAGACGTGCACCGCGCGCCAATTGTTTTTGCGTGGCCTTGTCGAGATCGGAAGCGAACTGCGAAAACGCCGCCAACTCGCGATACTGGGCCAAAGTCAAGCGCAACGCACCGGCAACCTGTTTGGTCGCTTTGATTTGAGCGTCGCCACCCACGCGTGAAACGGAAAGGCCCACGTCTACAGCCGGACGCTGTCCACCGTTGAACATATTGGCATCCAAAAAGATTTGTCCGTCGGTAATCGAAATCACATTGGTCGGAATGTAAGCCGACACGTCGCCGGCCTGCGTTTCAATGATGGGCAACGCGGTAAGACTGCCGCCGCCTTCTTCCGCCGACATTTTCGCGGCACGCTCGAGCAAACGGCTGTGCAAAAAGAACACGTCACCGGGATACGCTTCACGGCCTGGCGGACGGCGGAGCAACAAGGAAAGCTGACGATAGGCTTGCGCCTGTTTGGTCAAGTCATCATACACCAACAGCGCATGTCCGCCGTTGAACATGAAATGCTCGCCCATGGTCACACCGCAATACGGCGCGAGATACTGAAGCGGCGCGGGATCGGAAGCGTTGGCTGCGACGACACAAGTGTATTCCATCGCTCCGGCGGCGCGCAATTTTTCCACCACCATGGCGATGGTGCTCTGCTTCTGGCCGATACCGACATAAATGCACTTCACACCTTTGCCGCGCTGATTGATAATGGTATCAATGGCAATGGCGGTTTTGCCAGTCTTGCGATCACCGATGATCAATTCGCGCTGACCGCGACCGATGGGAATCATGGTGTCGATGGCCTTGATGCCGGTTTCGAGCGGCTCATGCACGTTCTGACGACGGATGATTCCGGGAGCCTTCAATTCAATGGGGCGCATGATCGTGCGATCCAAAGCCGGGCCACCGTCAATGACTTCACCCAAGGCGTTAATGACGCGCCCCAAAATCGTGTCGCCCACGGGAACAGATGCGATGGTATTGGTGCGGGTGACAATGTCCCCTTCCTTCACTGCCGAATCGGAACCGAGAATGGCGATACCGGCATTGTCGGATTCGAGGTTGAGCACGAGGCCCGAAACTTTTCCCTCAAGCGTTTGCACTTCGACGAGCTCGCCGGCCATGGCCTTGGAAAGACCGAACACGCGGGCAATGCCGTCGCCCACTTGAAGCACGGTGCCCGTCTCATAAGTATCGCTGGCGAGATCGAGGCTCTCCAGTTGCTTCTTGAGGATGGTGCTGATTTCGTCCGATTTGATTTGAGTCGACATGATGTTTCCTATGCGGCGAGATGGTGCCGCAATGCGTTGAGCTTGTGACGAAGAGTGGCATCGATGACGGAATCTTCCTCTTCCACGCGGAAGCCCGCGATGAGGGATGGATCCACTTCATTGTGAAGCAAATAAGTTTGACCAGGACGTCGTGCCGAAAGTCCCTGGGACAAATGTTCCAGTTGTTCCGCGGAAAAAGGCAACGCGCTGATCACGCGTGCACGACGCACATGGCGACCGGCTTCCTCCAGACGAAGAAATTCTTCGGTAATGGAACCGAGCAACGCAAGACGTCCCTTGATTTCCAAAAGGCGAATCAACCGCTTCATAAGTTCCGAGGAATTTTCCGAAAGCGATTTAGCCAGCGCGGCTTTTTTCTCGGCTGGAAGAGCAGGGAGTCCCAAAGCGCGATCGAGTTCCGGAGTTTTCGCGAACACATCGCGTAAAATCTCCATCTCGGTTTTCAGTGCGGCCTGAATTCCCTTTTCAGAGCTGAGCTCCAAAAGAGTTCTGGCATACACCGACGCCGCTTTGCTGTAGTTCCGCTTTGCCATGATTACGCTTTGCGCGACACCTCTTGAATCAGTTGATCGACCAAGGCGCGGTTCTTCGCATCATCCAGATTTTGCCGGATAAGCTTTTCCGCAATGCCGATGGACAAATCCGCCGTGGTCTTTTTGAGATCCGCGATGGCCGCTTGTTTCGAAGCTTCGATTTCCTGAGTCGCCGATGCGAGGATGCGACGCTTTTCTTCCTGCGCCGCGTTCTCCACACTCTTCTTCAACCCTTCGGCTGATTCGCGCGCGGTTTGAACGATTTCTCCGGCCTGGGCTTTCGCTTCGGCGAGAATGCGTTTTTGTTCCTCGGCGAGACGAGCGTTCTCCGCCTGAATGCGTGCGGCCTGATCCAGACTTCCCTGAATGGCTTTGTCGCGCGCGTCCAAAGAATCGAGAATCGGCTTCCACGCAAATTTTTTCAGGAGGATGAGCAGAAGAACGAACGTGACGATCGTCCAGACACCCACGCCGGGATCAAAGCGCAACAACGGAGGCATTCCAGAATGCCCTTCGTTGACGGCGGTTTCCGCCTGCGTTTCCGTTGCCATTATGGTTTCTCCCTGACCGGTTATTTAAAGGCCAGGATGATGCAAATAACCTGCGCGAACAAAGCAACGCCTTCCACCAGAGCGGCGGCGATCAACATGTTCGTGCGGATGTTGCCGGATGCTTCGGGCTGTCGGGCCATGCCTTCGAGTGCCGATCCGGCCAAGGTGCCGATGCCGATGCCCGCGCCGATGGCGGCGAGACCTGCGCCGATACCGGCGGAAAGAAGGCCCATGCTTGCGTTTTCGAGTGCCATTGTGAACTCCTTTGGTGAATTAGGACAGGTTAAGGTTTACTGTTCTCTTAGTGTTCCTGATGCACCGCCATGCCCACGAACAAGCTGGCGAGCAGCGTGAAGACGTAGGCTTGCAGGAAGGCAACCAGGATTTCAATCAGATAAATAAAGAGGGTGAAAGGCACAAAAGCGCCCGCAGCCGCATAGGATTTAAAGACAACGATGAGCCCCAACAGGCTGAGAATCAAGACGTGTCCCGCCGTCATGTTGGCGAACAAACGAATGGCCAAGGCGAAAGCTTTGGTGAACAATCCGAGGATTTCAATCAGCACAATCAGCGGCAACACCGCGATGGGCAAACCTTTTGGAAAGAGATTGGAAAAATAATGGCCGCCATTGCGGGCAATACCTGCGGCGTTATACACGATGAAGATGATCAAAGCCATGGTGGCGGTGAAGTTGATATTGCCGCCCACTGCCGGAACGCCGGGAATCAAACTCATGAAGTTGAGCGTGAGCAGGAAGAAGAATAGCGTGAGAAAAAACGGAGACCATTTACGCGTGTCTTTTTCACCGAGGTTGGGCTTCACCACTTCATCACGCACGAAGAGAACCAGAATTTCCAAAATGTTTCCGGCGCGATTCGCAGGAGCCAATCCTTTGCGCTTGGTCGCAGGAATTAAAAACAGAAGGAGAAAAGCTGCCGCCACAAACATCAGGAAGACATGCAGCGAAATGGACATGTCCACTCCGGCGATCTTCCACCCTTCGGGCAAAACCAAGGTAGGGCCCCAGGGGGTCACCTTCCACTCATGGCTGTTGCTGATGTGATGCATCATGAAGCCACCGAGATCTTCGGCCTTCACCGTCACTGCGGTCAGCAGAAAAACCAAAGCGGCGATCCAGCGGCGAATCATCGTAGAATTCCTTGACGCATGAAGTACCGAATTTCCAAAGCCTGAAAAACGATATATCCCGCCATGGCCGTGAATACAAAAGAAAAGGCTTCGGGTTGCGAAGGTTTAAAAGCCCTCAGGGCGATCACCATGATAATGGCCAAGGTGAAAAGTCGGGCCACCATGGAAAGCAAAGACGCACGAATAAAATTTGTCTTGCCGACAAAGTGAAGAAAGGCCACTGCGGCCAAGGCATTCAAGCCCATCAAAATCAATCCGGCCAAACCATGGGACAAATGATAATGGGGCAAGAGTTTGGAAACTCCAAATGCGACGAGTCCGAGTAAGGCGAAGCCTGCCAACAGGGATTTTATGAAGGTCGTCACAGCCGGTTTACTTTCGAGTCAAAATCCAGTTTATTGTGAGGAAAATCAGGTTTTAAAGGCCCGTAAGGCTAACAAAAAAAACGCCCGATTTAAAGTGGTTCTACCAGATTGCCACAAGAAATTTTGGACTACTTACCATCCATTCTCTGAACTTCCCGAAAAACCGAGTAACCCGCTCCTGCAAAGCCTAAAATAGCCCCTGCCACGGTTCCCCACGGAGTCATTCCCCAATGATGATCGGCCCAACGGCCCAAAAGCACTCCCCCGACCATCCAAGCCGCAAGAGAACCGCCCAATGTGAGAAGAAAACCAAGACTCGTGGAGGGCTTTTCGTTGGACACGCTCATACGAGAAGCCTTAAGAAAATCGTTTTACGGTTCAGCCGGGACGAGTGTTGATATCCATAGCGCACTTGCCTTGGAAAATGGCGCCTTCCTGAATGACCAGTTCACGCGTTTGCAAATCTCCGAGCAATACAGATTTGCCTTCCAACACCAGTTTTTCCTGCGTATGAATATTCCCGGTGATATGTCCCGCCAAAGTCGCCGAGCGTGCACCCACATCTCCTTCGATACGGCCGGTAGGCCCTAAAACCAAGGTCCCGCCCACAGAAACAGCGCCCTTTACAACACCTTCCACGCGTAAATCGTGTTCCACCGACATTTCTCCGGTGATTTGGGTTCCTTCGCTGATGAAGGTCATGCTGGCAGTGGCGTTCTTCGACATGGGTTCCTCGTTTATTGCAAGTAAGGCAGGGGGTCTACTGGTTTCCCCTTGAAGATAATTTCAAAATGCAAATGAGGCCCCAAACTGCGGCCCGTATTTCCGACGAGGCCCACTGCGGACCCCTTCCCCACCTGATCGCCGGTCTGGACAAAGGCGCGCGCCAAATGGCCGTACACCGTTTCAACTCCGAAGTCGTGATTCACACGCACATAACGCCCCAAATCCTGATCCCATCCTGCGCCCACCACCACGCCCTTGGCTGCGCTGACCACCAAGGTGTTTTGTTCGGCGAGAATATCGATGCCATCGTGACGCCCTTCGGTGCCGCCATTGGAAAAGCGTTGGCTCACAATCCCCTTAACGGGCCAGATAGTGGGTTGTTTCTCCCGCAAAAGACTGGCGTCATGGCTTTCCAGCCGGCGTTCCACGGCACGAATATCTTCAAGATATTGCCCCAAATTCGCAACCCAAGCCGGAGCAGCGACCGTCCGTACCGAATCCGAAGGGGTTTGAGCCAGAAAAGCCTGAAGAATATCCCGAATCGCCCGTTCCTTTTCGCTTAATGAAGCCAACTCCCGTTCCAGAAGCTCCATTTTTTTCTGTTGCTCCATCAATTCCTGATTGCGCACGGCCAGATGGTTGGCCAGCAGAACCTTCCCCTGAATCTGAACCACCTTGACGGCTGCAAAACCCACGGCGAACAGGGCGACGATAGTCGCATAAAACAGAAATTCAAAGAAGCGATAGCGCAGTTTGAGAGTCCAAGCTTCGCTCAAATCATCGGGGATAATCTGGATGGTAACGAAGCGTTTTTTTTTCGACATGGTTCAATGTTGTCGCGCTGTAGGGGTGAGGCATGCCTCACCCCTAC
>CANKII010000008.1 GCA_947482115.1 Fibrobacterota bacterium | reverse complement strand
GTCTTCCTCATCAACGGGAGCGTTTTGACACGGCCAACAAGGTGGCGGAGTTCTGGGTGTTGATGGATTCCGTGGCAGGGAATGCGGACAACCGGTTGCGCATGTACTGGGGCAAGAACGGGGCGAATGACAGTTCCAACGGCGCTAAAGTGTTCGATACCGCAAATGGCTTTGTCAGCGTCTCACATCTGGGCGATGCTGCGGGAATCTCTCCGCGTCCCAATGCCGTGGTCGGCGCTCCCATGGCGCAGCTCAGGAATTTCCCAACCTCCGGATATGTCGCTCCTCGAGGGGCCATTGGTTTGGCCGACACTTTGCGGAAGCAGAGTGGTGGAACATTTAACTCCGGAACTTTTGGCAATGTTGTCGGGGGAGATGACTATATAGAATTGGGACGTGACGCCAATTTTAACAACAACAATTATTTCAACTTGAACACGGGCAGTCCAGGTACAGGTTTGGCGGTTTCGCTGTGGGTTTATGACGCTGGACCGGTAAATGTGGAACGGTTGTTCAACATGGCCATTGATTCCAATGGCGCCGGGCCGGTGCCCACAGCCTCTGACAGACTTGTGATCATGGGGAATAAAGCCGGCTTGGACTTTGGCAACACCACGAATCTTTCCATCCGGTATACAACGGGTACGACTGCGGCCACGGCATTTGACGGGGCAAACACCTTTACTCCGAATGCGTGGCATCATGTTTTCGTGACCAAAGCGGGCACCACCACAACGAGCGCCATCGATGTGTACCTCGATGGCGCATTGTATGGCACCACGGCTACCACGGGTTACAATAATTCCGGCAGTGTCGCACACAACTTCGTGTTCCTCGGAAGAACCACCGATGCCAATCCCTATTTCAAGGGCATGTTCGATGAGTTGGTGATCGGAAAACAATCCCGTAGCCTGGATTGGATTAAGTTGAGCTACGAAACACAGAAACCCGCGGCTTCGGCGGTATTGCTCGGACCCACCGATGGCGTTATTGTCGGGATTCATTCCGCGTCGGCTTATTCACATAACTCAGGATTGTCGATACTGCGTTCCGGTGGTGGATATTTGTTCCGTCTTCCGGAAGGGAATGGCGCGACAGTGTCTGTCATGGATATTTCCGGTCGCATCCTGTGGAGCCGACAGGTTTCATCCGGTCAACGGGAATTATTCTGGGATGTGAAATCCAGTGCTCAAACAACTTCGGGTGTGTACATGGTGCAATTGCGGATGCTGGGCCGGGATGGAAAAACCGTCACGGAAAGCCGGACGCTGGCCCCGCTCGAATAGTCTGGAAAATTGATACAATAAAAAGGCCCCTGGAAACGGGGGCTTTTTTATTGGCTAATCAGGGACGTTTTTCATTTGAAGCATCCATCCATGAGGAAAACTCCTCAGCACGGCTTAATGCGAAATCCGCCAGTTGTGTTCCGGGCGCTTCCTTCGCAGCCATGCGATAATATTTGATGGTATTGCCAAAAGAGGATGCGCCCCTACCGGGCGGCCTTTGTTTTGGAACGAATCTTATTGCGGTGGTACTACCACTTTACATTTGTAACATTTCTGAACCAAAACGGATACATCAATAGTCCATTTTTCCTCGTCAGGAGGATAAAGAGATCGATATATTTCAAAGGGAAATTCCGGGCCATCTTCTGGCTGCAAATCTTTTTTAACAGGAGCGAGTAATGAAGATTCAAACAATGCTTTTTGGGATTTTAATGGGGATGTTGACGGCGTTTTCGCAGGAGAACTACGGAACATGGCCGTACTACAAGAACATCACCTTGAATACCTCCAGTTCGGGTTCCAATGTCACGGGGAACGTCACGAAATTTCCGGTGTTGGTGCGACTGGGCGTTGCCGACAGCCTGAATGGGATTAATGCAGCGAACATCCGTTTTACCAAGGCGGATGGCGTCACACGTCTCAAACACCAGCTCGAACGTTTTGATACGGCACTTCAGGTCGCTGAAGCCTGGGTCCTTGTGGATACGGTTTATGGAAACAACAGCACCCAATCCATTCGCATGTACTGGGGCAAGTCTGGCGTTGCCGACAGCTCCAATGCTTCGGCGGTGTTTGATACCGCGAACGGATTTCAAGCGGTATGGCATCTGGGTGAGGCCACCAATGATACTGCGCGGGATGCCACGGTCAACAAGTTTTCAGGAACAGCCGCAACCACAGGCACGGCGGGTAATCCTTTCGATACCGCAGGTGTCATCGGCAAAGCCAAAAGTTTCCGGGTCACCACCATCACCAGCGCTGCGGGAACGGCGGGTGCTTACTACGCGATGACGGGAACTGCCAGCAGCAAATTGAATTTTGCCGAACAGGCGGTATACACCATCTCTGCATGGGTCCGGCCTTATGACATCGTCAATTCGGGGAAAATCGTATCCAAAGGTGATCGGAAATATTATCTGGCCAAGCGCAATAGTGGACAGAGCTTTGAGTTTGCCGAGAACCAGACGGGTACGGGGCAGAACTGGTGGCGTGTGAATTCCGTGGCCAATACGTGGAAATACATCGTAGGTGTCCGTACGGGCGGTGCAGGCGTTGCTGGTGGCAAGGAATATGTGGATGCCGTGGTGGCCACCACTTCAGGCGTGAGCAATAATCAGGCGACCAACAGCACCTTTGATGTGAACATAGGACGGGATCCAAGCCAGGCCGGAGGCGCTGCATCGTATTATTTCACGGGCGGCATCGATGAAGTGACGATTTCAAACGTTGCCCGCTCTGCGGACTGGATCAAGTTGAGTTTTGAAACCCAGAAGCCGGGTGCCACCAGCGTGGTCAAAGGAATAACTCTGGTTCCAGGACAAGAGGATTACTCCACATGGGCGCATCATCGGGACATCAGCGTCAACACGACACCCTCTGTCGCCAATGTGACCGGTGGCGTGGGCCGCTTTCCGCTTTTGGTCCGTCTGACTTCAGCCCAGTCTGATGTCTTTACACAGAGTGGGGGAAATGGATATGACATCCGGTTTACCAAGAGCAATGGAATCACGCGTCTTCCTCATCAACGGGAGCGTTTTGACACGGCCAACAAGGTGGCGGAGTTCTGGGTGTTGATGGATTCCGTGGCAGGGAATGCGGACAACCGGTTGCGCATGTACTGGGGCAAGAACGGGGCGAATGACAGTTCCAACGGTCCTGCCGTATTCATTCCCTCAAATGGATACTTGGGTGTTTGGCATTTGGGAGATGCTACGGGAACTGCCGGACGGCCAAACTCCGTGACCCCGGGGGCTAATTCCGCCACTCCGTCCAATGGCGTACTTGCTGTGCCTCCTGCCGTATCCTTGGCTCCTGTAAAAGGCATCATCGGCATGGCCGATTCCCTTCCTAGCGGTACCACCAACGGAACCTTTCTCGATTTGGGCGTTCTTCCGGCAGGCTATCAAACCGCCTTCACAGGCGGATTGACTTATTCGTTGTGGGCCAACATTGCGGCTGGCAACCTTGCATATTCCCGCCTTGTGGATATTGGCCCAATCTCCGGTCAAGCAAATGAACTCTGTCTGCGTCGGGAAAATCAAACCGCTAATATGGGTGCCGAGCTGCGCAATGCAGGCACCTATACCGGTAACACGCCACTAGCCCCAAATTATTGGGCAACGGGAGCTTATCATCATTTTGCCATGGCCTTTAATGGTACCACGGGTGTGAACATTTATATGGACGGTGTGCCGATCAGTGGAACCCTTGGACTATCCCTCATAGCGGCTCCCCGCGTCGTGGGTCGGCTTGGGATGGGAAGTCCTGGTGATGGCAATCCCCCTATTCTGGCGGCGCTCGACGAAGTTGAGATTTCGAACGTGACTCGAACTGGGGACTGGATCAAATTGAGCTACGAAACCCAAAAATCCGGATCCACAGCGGTATTGCTCGGGCCGACTGACGGTGTCATTGTTGGGATTCATTCTGCTTCAGCTTATTCACATAACTCAGGATTGTCGATACTGCGTTCCGGCAGCGGGTATGTGTTCCGTCTTCCGGAAGGAAATGGTGCGAAAGTGTCTGTCATGGATATTTCCGGTCGCATCCTGTGGAGCCGGCAGGTTTCGTCCGGTCAACGGGAATTATTCTGGGATGTGAAGTCCGGCGCTCAAACGACTTCGGGTGTGTACATGGTGCAATTGCGGATGCTGGGCCGGGATGGAAAAACCGTTACGGAAAGCCGGACACTAGCACCACTTGAGTAGTAAACCTGGATGGATGACAACAAAAAAGGCCTCCGGAAACGGGGGCCTTTTTTGTTGTCATCTTTTTGGTTTAGAACTTAGATACCCCAGGAAATTTGGGTGACCCAGTACCAGGAATCCTTGAAAGCAGTAACTTCATTGGGTTCAAACTGGGGGCCGTAGTAGTATTTCGAACTCGGCAGACGGAGATGATCCCGGGCGACCTGTGCGGATATTGTAAGGCGTTTCTGAAGCGTCTTCTTAGCCAACACCGACCATTTCCAATTGTCTTTTCCCGCTTGATCGTTATAGGATTTCTGCGAGAGCACGTTGTCGTTGCCAATGGGGAAGTAGGGGGTATTATTTACCCGTTCATTGTTCCCCGATGCGATGGAAAAAGTGTTGTTGAGCCAGGGCGAATTGAAGTACTCGGCTTGTACAGCAAGAAGATCCAACACATGAAAACAGGGGATATTGACGCCCATCATAAAAGGCATTCTTTCCATGATTTTCTCGTAATACACAGGATAATTTTTGAGACCAAGTACGTTCACCTCGAAATAAACCTTGAGATCCTCGGCACCCAAAGCTGGGAAAGCAAGAAGCTTTTTTGGATCCAAAGTGGCTCGTGCCATAAGTAGGGCTGCCGATGTGGTAAAGTAGTGAACGGCTGGGCGAAGACTGTCTGGAAGATTATAAAGCCCATCAGCGGTGGCTGCTTCAAGGTTATATTGAGCCGCTTTTGCGCTGTCTTGGGCCGTACCCTTGGCATCGTAGTACTCTGCTGCATTGGTATAATAAGTGGAATTGCCGACGTATTTCTTGCCCGTGGCCGGATCGGTGATATAGCTGTTTTCTCGAACGGGGTTGGTGGTACGAGAGGGCTTTACCGGTACGAGATGGCTGAAATTAACACCTGCTCCCAGATCCAGAAGGCCATTGGCAACAGAATAAGATCCGACGAGAGCCAGCGAAAAATCGTAGAACGGAGCCTGTTCCGTTTCAGTGGTAAACAACACATCCAATTTCATGGGGCCGTTTTGAAAATTGGCTTTGATTCCCTGTAGCGTCGCTCCGGAACTGTTTGCCAGCACATAGCCGCCCGTGGTGGTGGTGGTGGGGTAGGCCCGCGCACGGAACAGATATTCACCGAGGTTCGATGCCTCCGGGTTGTATTTGTAGGGAAACATGCCGGCACCCAGTTTCAGCCACGGTTTTTGCGGATCTCCGAAATAGTAGACAGCCTCGGTCCGCGTGGGTCCGATGAAAAAAGCCTTGCGTTGGTGGAAATCAAATCCCGCACCCACGGTTTCCGGCTTGCGAAATTGAAAGACCCCGCCAATGCCTCCGCTCAAGTGAAGCCGGTCATTAATCACAGCTTCCTTGCTGATAAAGGCACCAAAATGATCCACCCATTCCGTCCCGATAATGACACCTGGAACGTCTCCCGCCGAATAAAGACCATCGTATACGGCACCAAATTCCTGAAAAGCTCCGACATTCAGAGGCTTCTCAGTCACTTTTGTGTCTTCCGCATGCAGGCCAGCCGTTGTTATTCCCAGCAGGAAAAGCAGCCCTTGCTTCATGAAAAATCTCATAGCGACCATCCCAACTGCGCCATCCAGTACCAGTTGGAGTTGCGGTAAAGCACTTCACTGGGTTCAAGACGGCCGCCATAAAACCAGTTTGTCCCGACTGTTCGCATGTGATCGCGGGCGAATTGGGCGCTAAGGTTCAGGTGGGGATAAAGTTGGCGTCGGAGCAGCACCACCCATGCGTTATTGTCATGTTGGGTGACATCATTATAGGTGTTTTTGGAAAACAAGGGCTCCGCCCCGGCCGGGAGATAGGGAACGGCAACGTTTTGAGCCCCAAGGTTGTAGGTGTTGTTGGACCATGGAGAGTTGAAGTATTCAAATTGCAGGGTGAGTTGGTCCAGCAGGCCAAACGTGGGCAGATGAATTCCCATCATGACAGGAGCTCGTTTCCATTTGTCCTCATAGAAAATGGGGTAATCTTTCCAGCCCAGAATCGCAGCCTCGGTGAAGATCTTGAAAGGTGCATCACCCAAGTTAATGCTGATAATTTTCTTGAGATCCAAAGAGGCCCGAGCCATGAGAATGACTCCGGCCGGAGTATAATAGTTCAATTCCGATTGCTGGATGTGTGTGGGATTTGAAGAGCTCATCCAGAAATTCACGGAGTCCACGATGGATTGGTAAGACGCAGCCCGGACAGAGTCCCCGGTTGCGGCATAGAAGTCTTTTTGCGCCTTGTAGTAACCGACATCCCCGTAATAGTTTTTTCCATTGCGGATGAAATAGGCGTTTTGCTGGATTTCACGCTGGGTCTTGCTGGGTTTGACTTGAATCAACCTTTTGAAATTGACACCCGCACCTACATCCATCAGCCCATTTGCAATTTGATAGTCGGCCACTATGCCGAGGGACCAGTCGTAAAGCGGTGGGAGTGATGTTTCTGTTGCGAGTAGTCCGTCCACAGTCAAATCGCCAAGTTGAAGCCGGGCATGCAGTCCCTGCAGATAAGCCGCATTGTCATTCACAAAAAGAAGACCGCCTGTGAAAATCGTTGCGGGGTAAGGCGTGGTACGGAACAGGTATTCACCAAGGTCGACCGCGTCCGTGTTGTATTTGTACGGGAAAAGTCCTCCACCCAGGGTGAATACCGGCTTTTCGAGATTTCCAAAGGTGTATACGGCTTTGGCCACCGAAGGACCGACAAAGAACATCTTGTACATGCTGCTGCCATATTTGGGAATCACATGCTCCGGCTTCGGAAACTCGAAGACTCCTCCCAGGCCCACCTGCAGATTTAAACGTTTATCGACAATCACTTCCTCGCTCAGAAATGTTCCGAAGTGATCCACCCATTCGTAGCGGAGTCTTGGATTGGCGCTGGACACGATTCCCGCGTCATTCGCAACCACCCCTTCGACGATGGAACCGAATTCCTGAACCCCGCCGAATTTGAGGGGCTTGTAGACGACATCGCGGTCTTCTTTCGCGGCAGCTGCAAAAGCGGACGCGGTCAAAAAGACCGAAGCGAGGACTGCGGCTTTCCAAAAGTTTCCGGAATTCAGATTCCTCATCGCATCCTCAAATGCCGAAGCTGAACTGGGTCATCCAGTACCAGTTGTTGCGGTTGGTGGTGTAAAACACCTCGTTGGGATCGAGGAACGGCCCCGCCCATGTCGCGTCACTGACCAGCCGGGCGTGATCCCTTGCCGCCTGAAAACTGAAGGTCAGTCCCCGGGTCAATTCTTTTTTTATCAGGACGGACCAGCTGTAGTTGTCCTTGGACAGCTGGTCTCCGTATTCGTTTTTGGAGAGCAGGTTCTGCGAACCGTTCACGAATTGGGGCGTGGCACCGTTGGTGCTCACGCTTTCAAAGAAGGAGTTCACATTTGGCGAGTTGTAATATTCAAATTGCACGGAGATCAGATCAATAAATCTGAAACCGGGAAGATTGATCCCGACCATGATGGGCATGCGATCCTGCTGCTTCTCATAAAAAATCGGGTAATTCTTCACTCCGAGCAGGGCTGCCTCGGCGTAAATCCGAAGATCATTTGAGCCCATCCGATCTTTCACCGAGGTCGGGAGCCATTTTTTGGGATCGAGAGATATTGTAGCATCGACCACGATGCCCGCCTGTGTGTAATAGTTGTAGACTGGATGGAACGTGGAACCGGGACTTACCCAGGCTGTCACGGAGTCAAGCAGGCCTTTGGCTTGATTGTATTTCGCCGTGTCTCCCGCCGTTGCGCCGGACGTTGAAAGCTTGTTTCCGTAGAACTCCTTTTGATTCCGGTAGTACGATTGGTTTCCGGCGTATGTCCCGCCGTCCGGACCCGTGAAGTAGGCGTTGTCGGGTGTTTCCACTGTGGTTTTGGAAGGACGGAGCGGCACAAGTCGTTTGAGATTGACACCCGCGCCCAGATCCAGAAGGCCGTCAGCCAGAGAGTATTTAATCACTCCCGCGAGCGACAGGTCATACAGAGGCGGCATCACGGTTTCCGTGGTCAGGAAAACGTCTGCTGAAAATTTCCCCAGGGTGAAGCGCGATTTCAATCCTTGCAATGACGCGCCGGAGTTGTTGACGAAGGAATACCCTCCCGTCATGATGTAGGTGGGGTAGGGGCCGGTGCGAAAAAGATATTCCCCCAGATTGGAGGCATCGGGGTTGTATTTATACGGAAATATCCCCATCCCGACGTACAAGCTTTTGGCGTTGTCGTTGAATGCCTCGTACTCGACATCCGCGGTGGTCGGACCGATGAAGAAACTTCGATATTGTGTTCCGCCCCAGAGCGCGCCAATCTTTTCCTGTTTTTGGAATTCGAAAATTCCACCAATACCCACGTTGAGAAACCATTTTCCATTTACAGAAACGCTCTGGGTGAGGGAGGCACCGAAATGATCCACCCATTCATCGTAAAACGGCTTGGAATTCTCGCCGAAACGCCCTCCCTGAATGACGCCGAATTCAGACATGGCGCCTATGGAAAGGGGCTTGTATTCCACGGCATCCTCCGCGTGAACGGAGGATGCTGCTGCGGCCATCATAAAGATGGCCGCAAAGACTTGATGGGTGTATCGATTACTCACTGTATACAGGAGTTATTGAACCAGTGCTTTTCCCTGATATATTCCGGACGACGTTTCTATTCGCAGGATATACATCCCTTTGCGCATGCCATTTGTTTCGAGGATCCACTGAGGGATTCCGGCGGCAGGTCTGACATGTTTCATCAGTCTTCCACCCAAGTCGAGCATGTCCACGGAGCGCAGAAATCCTTCACTTGCAGAAACACGCAATCCATGGGATACCCGTTCAATGTTGTACCCGGTCTGGCGGCGTTTTTCATTCAAGATACCCGATATGCCCGTTGTGGTGTCGACCGGACCGAATTTTACCCGACTCGGGGTTCCATCGGAATCGTGAAGAATGCGGAGCTTACGGATTTGCCAAGCTCCGCCATGGTCCGCCTGAAAACCCCAGTATCCGAGGGGAATGTAGGTCTTGTTGTTGTTGGCCGTCTGGCAGAATCTCGCAGAAGTGGCCCATTTCGATTTGGCAACTGAATCACGAAAGCTTTGCGACCAATATTTGAAGGCTACGACCCGGATACCGTTTAACCAGTGTTCCACACTGTCCGCCTTAATCACGAGACGTAAGGTGTTCCATTTGCCGGTATTGAAAGCCTGATAGGGCTGGGGAATCGGTGCGTACACTTCATAGGCGGCACCGGCCGTAATCCAGCCTCTTTGATTGAGATTGTCGTCGATGCCGAATTCAATGCCGGTACCCCAGTTGTTACCCTGAGACAAGTCGAAGCGGTAAACGATACCCTCGTTGCCGTTGTTGCGGTACTCCATGCGCAAATCGATGTCCTTGAACATGCTTTTGGTTCGGTTGTCCGTGATAGCCGCCGTTGTCTTGATGGAACGGAAGAAAACACCGGGGCGGTCTGGATCCGTGAAGGTGGTATCCATCGTCCACCCGGCGTTCAAAGTCGTGGTGGTGGTGCCGTTTTGCGCGTAATTCACAAAATTGTTCCGGTAGCTGTTTGCTGTCGAATCGAACAGCAACTTGAATCCTTGTGCTTGTTCGTAGCGGGTTAATGTGTTGATGGAGTCCTTGAGAGCTGCACAGGCAGCACTCGCCACTACCAATGCGAGAAGGGTCGATTTATGGAATCCAATTTTCATCACATTCTCCTTTGGGTCTTTATTCACGACAATGTTAGTTAGAAAGTCACGACTTGGGCGTACGAGTCGGATCCGCTTTTCACTTCCAGCAGATAAATGGATTGCGTGCGGGTCGGCGAGGAAAATTCAACATGACCCGCTCCCGTTGCCGTTTGTCTCGAGAGAATGCGGCCCTGAAGATCACGTAAAGTAGCCTCATGGGATCCCGTGATATCCATATTTACCCGCAGCAAGCCTGGACCTGCAACCGTATACCAAATGTGGCTGTCCAGAGTGGAGATTTTGTGCCGCATTGAAACGATGGGGGTTGGCGCTGCCGCATTCCAGGTGCGTGCAGAAACCCAGTTTTGTGCATACCATGCTTCGTTGGTGAAGTTGGCTGCGCTGGTGGAAGATGCCAGATTGTTGACAAGGAAATGTGTGACCCAGTGGGTCACACTATCTCCGCGCCTCGACTGGTTGATGCGCTGGATTCCGGGCACTGTCAAGTGAATGCGCATGCTGTCGTTCGACAGCGTCGCAGAGTTCACCGTCCGGTTGGCGTAGCTGCCCGCGCCCGTGCCATAAGTCGCCTGACGCACCCAGTTTTTCTGTTGGACGGTGAAATTCGCAGGGATGACTGTTGCCGGATTGGCGGGCTGGGACAGGTAAAGTTCGAAGCCATCCGCCAGCGAACGAATCTTTCTGATTTCGAACAGGCTGGTGTTTGTTCTTGGCGTGTACTTGTACATGATGTTCGTCGAAGCTCCCGAAGGCCAGTTGCCGATGCTGCGGAAAACGCCGGCGTAAATGCTGCCGTCCGGTCCCATGGACAGGCGGTTGATGGCGTCATTTCCCGTGTTATTGCTGAACCAGAAAGCAGCGCATTGGATTTTGGGAGCACCGGTGGTGTCGGCTACCGAGTCAATAGCGACACGGGCGATACCGGTTGAATTCACATCTCCTACAATCACATCGCCAGCGTAAGGTCCACTTGTGAGGTACAGGGGTTGCGCCAGGGAACGCCAGCCGTTGGCGGCGAAATCCATGATAGCCACGGGCGGATCGTATTGAAGTCTTCCGGCGGCATACCATGCCTGACCCCAACTCGGAGTTTGGCCGTTACCTTGACGGTGGCCAAAGTATTGGTTGGTAAAAGGTTTCACCAAGGCGAGATAGCACATGGGCAGTTGGGAGCCCTGGTTATCCGCAGACCAGATTTCCCCGTTGAGACCGAGATTGTTTCCATTGGGAGAACGGAGGCCACCGGCTGCGCGGTTCACATTGGTGTCCAGTACCGTGGTATTGGTATCAAAAGCCAGGACAGCCCCGCCAAAATAACTGGCGGGCGGCACATCCGAAGGGCCGCCATTCTGGATATCGCCGGAATAGTTCGAGTAGAATTTTCCGTGATAGTAGGTCGGTGTAAAAACCCAATGGTGCCAGAAGGAAGTGTTTGCGTTACCTGTATTAAACTTGAAGTTCAGCGGGTTGCTGCCAGTGGTTAACGGCGTGGGTGCTTGAAACATGCGCTGGCGGTTGGTTCCGGGATTCGCACCTGTGTTGTCGGGAATCACGTAAAAGGAATCCTTGTCCGCCACATAAATTCGGTCATTCACCACGCTGACGCCGGTAGGCATCTTGAAATTGGTGGCGATTTCCTTGGTTGTGATGGGGCCGCCGTTCAGCAGGCCGGAAACCAGCATCACTTTGCTGCCTGGTCGAGGTGCAGTGGGGATTTCACCACCACCTTCAAAGTCCGTGCTCACAACCACCATGCGTCCGTCCGAAAGCCAGTCAATTCCCATGACTCCGTTGCATCCGGCTCCATTTCCAGAACAGGTACCCACGCCGAGAGAGGGCAAGGTGATTGCTGCCTGTGTGAACAGCGGATTTGTAACAGTCGGTTTTGACGCATAAAGCGTGCTGACGGCCATTGAAATCAAGAAAACATTCCAAATCAGGGAATTTTTCACAGTGCCATCCTTTTTCGTTGAGGTGCGTTTAATGTATCGCTTGAAGTTTATTTCCGAATGTGAAAAGAATAGTCACAGAGTATTTTACCCTTTTATGACTTGGAAGTTCTTTTTCGGATTTTTTGCATAAGTCACATTTCAGTGGAGAATTCCACGAAATGGCGGTAAATGAGGGATGGAGGTTTTCATGAGAATCACACATATGAGTCTTTTAGTGGGGCTGGTTTTTGCTGCGGCATTGTTTGCCCAGGAAAATCTAGGGCAGTGGAAGTACAATCGTGTGGTTTCCCTGAATACCACCGCTTCCGGTGCGAACATTACAAGTAATCTTGTGAAATTTCCGCTCCTCGTCCGTTTCGATGCGGCGGACACGGCGCTTTTCAATTCCACTCAATCCAACGGCGCGGACATTCGTTTTTCGAAATCGAATGGAGCGCCGATGAAACATCAAATCGAACGTTGGGACGCCGCGAACAAGCGGGGCGAAGTTTGGGTTTTAATCGATACGGTTTATGGAAATGACAGCGCTCACTCATTCAAAATGTATTGGGGCAGCAATGCCGCTGCGGACAGTTCCAATGGCTCTGCTGTATTTGACACTGCGGCTGGATTTGCGGGAGCCTGGCATTTCAACGGGAATAATTTTGGTGACGCCACCCTAAACCACAACAACGGAACGGATCACAACTCCAAGGACACTACGGGGATCATTGCGGGTGGCAAGGTTTTTCACGGTACCAACGCAAGTCCGCAATATGTCGCCGTGGGAGATAACGCCTCGTTGAATGTCACCAATAGCCTCACCTTGTCGGCATGGATCAAGCCGTCTTCCTGGGCCACCAACAACCGTATCATGCAAAAGAACGGCACGGGTGGGGGAGATGATCAATACCGCTTCTACGCCAGCAGCGCCACGGCCATTCGTCTGACTTTGGCCGGCACCAGTGGTACGACGCCGACCGTAACGGCTCCTTCCGTTGGCGGTTGGCATTTGATTCATGCCACTTACGATGGTACCAGTGTCAAACTCTACGTGGATGGAGCACAGGGCGCTACTGCTGCAATCACGGGCAATATTTCCGCGGCTTCGGGGGAACTGCAGTTCGGTGCCAAACCGTTGGCTCAAGTGGACGCGGATTACAGTAATCTGGCCATGGACGAGCCCCGAGTGAGCAACAGGGCCCGCTCTGCCGACTGGATCAAAATGGAATTTCAAAACCAGAAAGCAACAGCCGTTGGATTGAGTTTTGGAGCGGTGACGCTTCAGGCTCCTTCAAGTCTCACATATTTGCAGAATCCGGCCACATACACAGTAAATTATGTCGCAGGTCCGAACTTGCCCATTTTGCTGGGAGGTGCTGCAACGAAATATTCGGTGAGTCCCGCGCTCCCGGCGGGGTTGAAGTTGGACACCAATACGGGAGAGGTTTCGGGAACACCGACGGCCGCTGCCGCTGCTGCGAATTACACGGTGACGGCCAGCAACGCCGTGGGTTCGACCACCGGGCAATTGAACATTACCGTGAATGCGACTTTGGTGGCGCCTTCCGGTTTATCTTATCGAGTGAATCCCGTTGTTTATTTCTCGGGAGCAGCCATTGCGAACAACAGTCCCGCAGTAACAGGAACGGTAACAGGATACGCAGTGAGTCCGGCACTTCCGACAGGTTTGAGTTTGAATACGGCGACGGGAGTTATTTCCGGAACTCCAACTTCCGGATTTGCGGCGACCGTTTACACGGTGACTGCATCCAACCCTGCGGGTTCAACCACCGTGCAGCTGAACATTACGGTGACGGTCGCTCCGTCCAACCTTGCCTATTCCACTCCAAACGCCGTCTATTTTGTGGGGACACCGGTCACAGCGAATACCCCCACCTTAACGGGAGTGGCGACAAATTATTCCGCGAATCCGTCACTCTCCAGCATTGGACTGACACTGAATCCAGCGACAGGAGTCATTACGGGAACGCCCACTACGTTCCAGTTTGCCGTGGATTACATCATCACCGCATCCAACCCGGCCGGTTCAACGACGGCAACCGTGACGATCACCGTATATGTTCCGGTAGGCATCCGGAAACCGGTTTTGCAGGGAGGAAAGTTCGCTCCGCATTCCGTAGTGGATGTTCGGGGACGTAATCGAAAGGAATCGGCTACTCCTCATGGAATCAAGCATTCCATTCAGACCGATATCACCGTTCCTGTTCGCCACGATTGATCTGCTGCAAGGACGATGCGCAGGCTGTTGACTGCGCTGGCGTGATGATTCGATAGATCGAGATCCTCACGGATCGATCGGAGAAAAAAAGCCTGTTCGCGATCGCAGAGATCCTGATGCGAAGGTTCGCCGGACATGTCGATCCATTCGTCTTTGCGTTTGAAAAGTCCCTTTTCATCGCGTTCGGAATGATGCACGAGCAAAGTGGATGTGCGTGTGTGGCTGTCGATGTCTGAGGACGCGCCGTCTTTTTTTCTCGTGTCCTGCACCATGCTGACACTGCCGCGCGGTCCGATGAGATCCTTGATGAAGTGAGCATCCTCGCTCATCATGGGGCCCCAACCTGCTTCATACCAGCCCACGGAGCCGTCGTCAAATGTCACGTGCAGGTGGCCATAGTTGTACATGTCGGATCCGATTTCATCCGAGAGGCGCGCGCCGATGGCGTGGATGTGCACGGGATTGGCTCCGGTCACCTGGCACATGAGATCGACGTAATGCACGCCACAATCCACGATGGGGGAACAGGAATCCATCAGGCGTTTGTGGGTTTCCCATTCCGGTCCCGCGCTTTGCTGGTTCAGATTCATGCGCATGACCAGCGGTTTGCCGAGGGTTTTGCCGATCTCCAAAAATTTTGAGACGGAGGGATGATGGTGCAGAATGTATCCCGCCACCAGTTTCCGGCTCGTTTCCCGGGCTTTGGCGACGACACGCTCCGCCGCTTCCACCGTTTCCGCCAGTGGTTTTTCCACGAACACATGGGCCCCGGCATCCATGGCACGGATGGCGAATTCGGCATGGGTATCAGGGTAGGTGTTGATGGAGACGGCATCCGGTCGCGTTTCTTCCAGAGCTTGGGAAAAATTATTGAACAGGGAAATGCCGCCGCCAAATTCCCGGTTTAAATCTTCCCGGCTGCCATCATTTCGGCTGACCAGTCCCGCGATTTGAAATTCCGGATTTTTGTGATAGGCCCTTGCATGGGATTTTCCCATGTGGCCGCAGCCCACCACCAGCACTTTGATTGGTTTCATCGGTTATTTCTTGATTTGGAATGTGTTCCCATGATATATGGCACGGGAAGAAATTAGGTTTAAACCGGATTTTTGTCGGGTTAAAACCGTGAGGCGCTATAAATTGAAGGAAAGCATGAAGTTTTTTTTCATCTGCGGACTTGTGTTTTTAGGGGTGTTCGTCCGGGCGGATGACACCCATCTCACCCTCCTTCCATTGAAGTCGGGCGCTTCATTGTATTTCGGCCAGATGTTCAACATCGATGATTCGTTGCAACAGGGTGACAGCTTTAATCCTACCGTGACCTTGCCCACCACCAGCCTTTGGATGGTTCAGGAAGCCACGTCCGGGGACCGCCTCCATTTCAGTTTGGGAATTGCGGGCACGTTCTGGTATCCATTTCCCGAAAGCAATGTCGCGGGACAGGGTTGGACCAGTTATCGCACCGGCGGTGTGGCTATTTCGCAGGCAGTGGGTACTTATTCCGTGGGCGATCTGAAAAAACCGTGGATGCAAATCAGCGTGGGTCAGCAGGGTTACAAATACAATCCTTACGCAAAGAACTTCGGTGAATACCTGTTCCGATCTGAGGCTTATCCCACCACGGTTAGAACAGGAGACTGGGGCGCCATCGACAATGCCGGATCCGGAATATGGGGTGTGGCGTTCAAAGGAAACTTTCTCGATGGAATGGTGAAGAATGATTTTTTAATCACCATGGCCAATGAGCGCACTCCCTTGCACGACGTCTCTTTTTCAAACATCACCAGCCTGCAATTTGGAAACATGTTTCAAATCGGAGGAGGCGTGATGCTCAGCCGGTTTTTGCAAATCGATCCCAAGAAGAGCCGCCCTGAATCACAGGCCACGGGATGGTTTCATTGGACGGCGGCCGATCAGGCAAGACTTTCCGAATACCTTCGGCGCAGCAGAGTCGCGGATTCCAACTTCACGGAATATTCGCGCAACCTCGTGAGCGGGGGAAGCGTGGTGGACACGGCTTTGGCGCCTGGAATTTATTGGGCGGGTTCGGATCGCGATCTGGTGGCGTTGGTGGCGAACCCGATTGTCAAAGACTCTATCGCCGTCGCGACGGGCGTGAACAAGCACTCCAGCATCCAATACGTCGACACCAAGGCAGTTATGCTTGTGGCCCGCGCTTCGTTTGATCCCAAACCCTTGATGGGTTGGGCCGACATTCTCGGTCAGTCCGACTTGGTTCTTTACGGCGAAATGGCGGTGCTGGGCACGAAGAATTATCCAATCTATTACACCAAGATTTCCGAGAGGACTCCCATGATGGCGGGCTTTTATTTGCCCACCTTCAAACAGCTCGACTATCTCACCGTCGAGATGGAATATTTCAAGAATCCCCACATCAATTCTGATTACATGATGGCGTTTTACAGAATCCCGCAGCCGAAATCCCCCAATGCGGCGGCGCCCGAGATTCCCCTGCTTGAGGATCCGGCCTATCCCGGCGGCTCCGATCAGTACGGTGCCCACCACCACGAGGATGATCTCAAATGGACGGTGACGGCGCAAAAATCCTTCGGGATTTGGAATCTGGCTTTCCAGGCGGGAACGGATCACTACCGTCCCCTGACCGGATCCTTCCGTCCTTCATTCACCGAGGCCGCCACCACAAAAGACGCGTGGTATTACATGCTGCGCCTCATGGTCAACATTTAAGAGGAGTCTTCATGCGAAACCTGCTCACGAAATCCTTGCTGTTGCTCGGCCTGTCCGTAGCCTTGGTGCTGGCGACGACGAATTGGAAGCCTCTTTTCAACGGCACCACCTTTGCCGGTTGGCATGTGGCGGGCGCCAGCACTTACTGGACCATCGATCAGGTGGATAGCGCCATCGTGGGTGCGTCGACAACCGTGGCGACTCCCTATACCATGGTGTTCTCAGACAAGACCGATTTCGACCAGTTTACCATCAAGTATTCGTACCGCCTGCGCGCGGGCTGCAGCGGTTTTTTCTTCCGCGCCGTGGAGAACACCACCGCCGAGCTGGTTGCCGGAGTGCAGGTCGAAGCCAAATTTCTCAGCAGTGGCAAGCAATCTGAAGTGGGCTCTCTGTATGATCATCCCTCTCCGGGTTGGGTAGTCCAGCACTCCCAGTCCTATAGCGACCGTATTGCCAGGGTTCCCAGCTCCACGTACCAGGACGTGGTATTGACGGTGAAAAAGCCCTACGTTTACGTGAACGTGAACGGATACCAAGCTGTGGGCGAAATCGACGCGGGCGAAATCTCCTTGGGAGCCAAGGCTGCCTGGCGTTACGACAATTCCCCGATTATCGTGAACCCCGGAAGGTTGGGCCTGCAAATCCATGCGGGCCAGCTTCCCATGGATGTGCGCTTCAAGAACATCGCTATTCTTGAGGGTTGTGGCGATTCCACTTCCGCCAAGTACGATGGAAAGTTTTCGCCGGGTTTAACAAAGCAGCCCGCGGTATACCAAGACAACGGCTCTTGCGCTGGCGGCACTTCCATTGCTCCAGATCATTCGGCCGATGCTTCGCATTATGTTGGAGCAGAGAAGAGAGTTGGCTCTGAATTGATTTTACCGATATTACAGACCGGTGTGCGACAACTGGAACTGGTTTCCTTGCGTGGTCAGGTGCTCTATTCCGTTTTGAATCCGACGGTGAAGGAATACCGCATACCCGTGTCGGCCGCTCCGGCCATTTATTTGATAAAGCTCCAAACCAATTCTGCCTCGCTTGTCCGCAAGATCGCAGTTCCGTAAATATACCGGGTTTTTCGCGCTGTGGATTCTAGCAGCGGGATGCAAACACGATCCTCAGACGATCCGCAAGGTTTCCGTTCCGGATACGACGGAAACTTTTCATGCCACTCCACTGGATTCGATAGCTCCCAAGGTTCCTCCGCTGGAAAAATCGGAGTGGTTACACCGGCATTTTGCATGGTATATCCCGGCTCAAGGTCCAGCCCCCAAGAATTGGCCTGAAATTGAAAAGGACATTCGTCCTGAAGCCTGCGGAACATGTCATATACAACAGTATCAGGACTGGAAAAAAAGCTTTCATCACAAGGCCATGGGACCCGGAGTGCTCGGGCAATTGCTGGACATGGAGCTGGACGCTCCCGTGCTCTCCATAAGCTGTCAAAGATGCCATGCTCCGCTGGCCGAACAAATTCCCTATTTGCAAAAGGGAAAACCCAATCCGGATTATCATGAAGGATTGCGGGAGGAAGGATTGGTTTGTGCCGCGTGTCATGTACGCAATCACGTTCGGTATGGACCCGATCTCGGCATCAAGTCCAATCCCAAGGGGCCTCATGGTGGTTTCATCACTAAACCGGAATATTTGAACCCGGCTTTTTGTGCGGAGTGCCATGACTTCAAACCCGGTGGTGGTGTGCATGGAAAAATGCTGCTGGAAACGGCGGAGGAATGGAGGCGCACGGATTTTGCCGCCGAGGGAAAAACCTGTCAAAGTTGCCACATGCCGGAAGGGCGTCATCTTTGGAAAGGCATTCACGATCCGGAAATGGTTCGCTCTGCCGTGTCCATTGAAGCAGGATTTGCATTGACAGCATCAGGGGATTTCGCACAGGCTACTCTTAAGTTGACCAATGTGGGTGCGGGACATCGTCTGCCGACTTATAATATCCCCCACATTGTTTTGATTTGGGAACAAAGGGATGCGAAGGATTCTGTTCTGTCCGGTACACGGGTGGAAGGGACCATCGCCCGCTGGGTCACGGAGGAAGTCGATCATGAATTTTTTGACACCCGTCTTCTCCCCGGGCAATCCTTTGATCTTCCTTATCACCGCTCGATTAATCCCATGGCCGTCAAAGTAACGGCAAGAGTGGAGGTTTGGCCGGATGAGGGATACCGCAGATATTTTCGCCGCATGATGGATACACCGGGATTAAAGCCAACAGTTCCAGCTGGAGAGAAGAAAATTCTACAGGCCCATGAAGCGTCACTTTCCTCCCGATATGTGTTGTGGGAACAAAATTTTCCGCTGAATAATTCTTCACAAAAGGGGAAACGACAATAAATGCAACGTGTTATGTTTAAATCATGGAATTGTTGAACAAAGTCGTGGAAGACGGTGGGGTCGAAAAGCTTTTTGCCGCCAAGGGTTTGGCGGAAGTCGCCACGGTGTTTCCGAAAACCATGGTGGTTCCAAACTACGTGGTGCTGGGGCAATTGGTGGCTTTGCGATTTTTCGAATGGGTGTCCGCACATCCCGACGGTGTGATAGCCCTGCCCACCGGACGGACTCCGGAGTACTTCATCAAATGGGCCCGGTACTATTTGAAAAACTGGGAACGGGAGGCGAAGTCCGGGCTTCTGGCGCATCTGCCGCACATGCATCGCAAGCCCGAAATGCAACATCTGCGGTTTGTGCAACTGGATGAATTTTTCCCCATCGATCCATCCCATGAACGTTCCTTCGGGCATTTCATCCGCAAATTTTATTTCGACGGTTTGGGGCTCGATCCGAAGAAAGCGTTGTGCATCAATACCTTTGAATTGCCGGAAAAATTGAAAGCCCTGTCGCATCGCAAGGATGTCGAAGCGATTTTTCCCGGGGGAGTGATTGATCTCGGATTGAGAGTGCGCCAGCCTGAAAACGAGCTTGAGTTGGCGCAGCAAAAAGTCATCCGCCACTTTGACGGGTTTTGTGAAGAGTATGAGGATACCATTCGAGGCTGGGGTGGGATTGGATTTTTCCTGGGAGGCATTGGCCCCGATGGCCACGTTGCCTTCAATATGCGGGGCTCCAGCCATCGCTCCACGACCCGGCTCGACAAACTCAATTATGAAAGCATGGCCGCAGCATCGGTGGATCTGGGAGGCATTGATGCGGTGCGTCGCAAGGCAGTAATTACCATCGGTCTCGGAACCATCGCTTGTAATCCGGAGGTTACGGCGATCATCATGGCTGCGGGTGAAACCAAGGCTCCCATCGTGGCTGCCGCCATCGAAAATCCCCCTGCCGTCGATTCTCCCGCGAGTTTATTGCAAGGCCTTTCCAATGGACGTTTTTATTTGACGGCGGGAGCGGCTTCCCGTCTGGAAGCACGGCGTTTCCCGCCTGTGCGTGCCGGATTGGATTTACCGAAACGCGATTTGGAGCGGGCGGTGCTGGATGGCGCGTTGGATTGGGCGGAGAAAATGTCCGGCCGACCTTCCTCCGAACTCTTGAGCGAGGCTACGGAATCGGTCCGCGCCAAGATCCAAAGAGGGCTGGCATTGAAGGATGGGCAGCGTTTTTTGCATACCGCGCCTCACCACGATGACATTGAACTGGCCTACTTTCCGCTTATCCATCATCTGGTGCGTTCGGAACGGAACGAAAATCATTTCTGTTACATGACCAGTGGTTTCACGGCGGTAACGCATGCCTATTTGCTCCAGCGGTTGTTGGAACTGGATGGCTTTTTGCATGAGGGAAGAATCCATCCCGGACTCTTGTCTTCGCCGGATTGGGAGGGGGAACCCTTTCAATGGGAAATCCACGGATACCTCAACGCCATCGCAGCACAGAACCGGGAAGCCGAGGCTTTTTTCGTGGCCTTCCGGCTCTACCGTCATCTTGTGGCTTATCTCAAAGCCTCAAATGATGGCTCCGGAAAATCCGTGGGAGTTTTTCTGGAAGAAATTCTGAAGTTGCTGAAGAAATGGACTCCGGGTCGGAAGGAATCCGAAGTTGTGGAGCGGTTAAAAGGCTGGCTGCGGGAATGGGAAGCCGAGCTTGCATGGGCGCATTTTGGACTGGGTCGGGATCATGTGCATCATTTGCGACTTCAGTTCTACACCAGCGCCATTTTTCCGGAAGATCCGGATTTTGAACGCGATGTGCGGCCCATTCTGAATTTAATGGAACGCATTCGGCCCACTGTGGTGACCTTGGCGATGGATCCCGAAGGCAGCGGTCCCGATACGCATTTTAAATGCCTGATCGCCGTGGCCCGGGCACTGGAGGAATATGTGAAAATCCACGGGGCGGAGGATTTGCGCATCTACGGTTATCGCAACATCTGGTCCCGGTTTCATCTTGCAGAGGCGGACAGTGTCATTCTGGTGTCCCTGAATTCCTTTGCCGTTTTACACAACATGTTCGACACCTGCTTTGCCAGTCAACGCACGGCGGCATTTCCCAGTCCGGAACTGGACGGCACTTTCAGCCGTCTTGCACAGAAAATCTGGGTCGAACAGCAACAGCAACTCATCGATCTTCTGGGTCGCTCCTATTTTTATGAAAGCCCCCATCCCCAAATGCGCCGGGCTTACGGAGCGCTTTATCTCAAAGACATGAGTTATGCGGAGTTTGAAGAAGAGGTCGCGCCGCTCAAGCGATTTCTCGAATCGAAAAGGGAATTGTCCTGAAGTAGTTTTAACCCAACACTCGGAGGATCCACAGAACATGAACACCAAAATCCGCACACAGCTTTCGGTCATGATGTTCCTCCAGTTTTTCATCTGGGGCGCTTGGTTTGTCACCTTGGGCCAATGTCTGGGTACCAATGGCTTGGTGGATGCTATCGGCGGAGCATACGGAACCGCTCCCATCGCTGCGATTTTCGCTCCGCTGTTCCTGGGTATCGTGGCGGATCGCTTCTTCGCCTCGGAAAAGGTGATGGGAGTCTTGCTGTTGTTAGGCGGCATCCTCATGTGTCTCGCTCCGGGCTTCGCGGCCGCGCACGATGGCAAGACCTTGGTGTGGTTGTTCACAGGTCACATGCTCTGTTATATGCCCACGTTGGCGTTAGGAAACAACATCGCCTTCGCCAATCTCACCGATCAGAATCAGTTTCCGAAAATCCGGGTCTGGGGAACCATTGGCTGGATAGCCGCTGGACTCGCCATCGGATTCCTCGGCTGGAGCGCGAAGTTCCACATCTTCTGGCTGGCGGGAATCTGCTCGTTGCTGCTCGGTGTCTATTGTTTCTTCCTGCCGAATACGCCTCCGCCTGCGCGCGACAAACCCGTGAATGTGCGGGCCCTGCTCATGGTCGATGCTCTGTCGCTGCTGAAGAAGCCTGCCTTCCTGGTTTTCATTGTCTCTTCCACGCTGATCTGCATTCCATTGGCCTATTACTACGCCTTCACCTCCAACTTCCTCAGCAACACGGGTTTTTTGGCCCCAGCCTCAACAATGTCGCTGGGCCAGATGTCCGAAATCATATTCATGCTGCTGATACCTTTTTTCCTGCGTAAACTGGGGGTGAAATACATGATCCTCGGTGGCATGCTGGCTTGGGTTCTGCGCTACGTGCTGTTTGCCTTGGGTGCTCCGGATCAGGTCGTCTGGATGTTGTTCCTCGGCATCCTGCTACACGGCATCTGCTACGACTTTTTCTTCGTCACCGGATTCATGTACACCGATCGCGTTTCGACCAAGGATATCAAGGGCCAGTCGCAGAGCATGCTGGTGTTTTTTACCCAGGGCATCGGCATGTACATCGGTTATCAAGTGGCCTTTAGCAGGTTCGGCGCAGTGGGCAAGGAATACTCGACTCTCGATGCGACCCTCAAGGCGGCGCGTTCGGAGGAAAGCCTCACCTTTGTCCAGTCCCTCGGACGGATGTTCTCGGTGGAACGCCTGACGGCGGATCCGGCGGTGGTGTCGGCCGCGATGTCGGCCTGGAAATCATTCTGGATCACATCGGCCTTGATGGCGGGCGTGGTTGCCATCCTGTTCGCCCTTTTCTTCAGGGACGACTTAGTAAAAGCGAAGCAGTAGGGGACCCGAACCCAGCGAAGTCGGCAGCAAGATTGCGGATTTGATTTGAGGCTGTACGGTCTCCTCCCAAATCTTCGTTCCGGAAAGATTGAAGGCTGCAACGCGTTTCGATCCACTCGGTATGATCACAGATTGACCGGGCATTCTCCATGCCGGAGCAGTGGGGAAAAGTTTTTTACCCGATGCATCGACCAAAGCGGTGGGAAGACAGCCGCTATAGGTCACGCGATATAACGCGGCGGTGCTGTTGTTGGCGTATTGAGTCGCCCCATAATCGAGGACATAAAGGGCTCCATCGCCGTCGCCAAATTCCATGTCCTGAATGCCGCCACTGGAAAAATTGGGTACTTGAGTCGTGGTCCACGGCATTGCCACGCTTTGCGATAGACGCGCGACGGGTCCGGAAGGGATGGTGAGTAATTTGGGTTGCCAGCTCCCGAAGATGGCATAAATAATCCACTTGTTTTCAAAGTAAGGCGGGAATTTCACGGATGAGTTGAGCAGCGGATCATAATGATAAACCGGTCCGCCGCCCATGCCGCAGCCGCTCAGATCGGTATTGACGGGATTCGGAGAAGTGTTGTCGGTGGCTTCGTTGTCCCACGCCACTGCGGGTTTGGCGGGAGGCAGGATGCGGAGGCCCGTGTTGTTGGGTGAGGTGTTGACGGGTCGGGCCGGATCGAAGTTCATGCTGGTCTGGCCTTGAATGGCCTTGCAAGCTCCCGTTCCGTAATCCCAATGGCAATACGCGCGGTTGTCCTTCAGGAAATAAGGATATCCCAGAAATGCAGCGGAATCCGTGATCTTGAGTTGGTCTGCGCCCACGGGTCCGCGGGTTGTGCTGGCGGTGGCCGCCGGGCCAAATTCACCGATATACAATCGGCCTGTAATCGGATCGGGAAAGATACGGTAAGGGTTGCGATGTCCCATGGTATAAATCTCAGGCCGTGTCGAGTCCCTACCTTCCGCAAAAAGATTGCCGGCAGGAATGGTGTAAAGACGTCCGTTGATCGAATCCTGCACGGGATGAATGCGCAGCACTTTGCCGAGCAAACTGTTCGTGTTGGCGGTGCTGCGTTGATCGTCGGAGAATTCGTAACCGGGGCGCTCATCCATGGGGGAATATTGGTTGCTGCAGCCCGCGCAATCGTTGTCGCCTATGGACAGGTAAAGGTCGCCGTTCTTGCCGAAATGCATGGAGCCGCCATTGTGGGTTTCCCAGATGGAAGGCACCGACAACAGTATTTGTTCGCTGGACATGTTCAGGGTATTGTCCGTCAACACTTTGAAACGTGAAAGACGGTAAGTGAGGCGCCCGCTCGTGTGATCTGCGGGCCCGCCATTCCAAAGTGAAAGCGGTGCATAATAGACGTACAGCCAGTTGTCCGTGGCGAAGTTCGGGCTCACGGCAAGACCCAATATCCCACCCACGTCGTTCTGCGAGCCCGTGGTGACATACAGGTAGACACTGAAGGTGGCGGCTACCGCATTCTGGCTGTTGGACGGTGTGTAAACGCGAATGATGCCAGCCCGTTCCGCAACGAACACGCGGCCATCCTTGACCACCGCCATTTCGACGGGCTGCTTTGCCACGCCCGCAGCAATCAGGGTTTGACGGGCATAGCCCGTGGCAGGTGGATCCTGGCAGGTTTGGGAAAAGGTCAATGAGAAGCTCAACAGAGCTGTCATTCCCGCCACTAATCCGGTTTTCATGATCTTGGGCGACATGCGCTCTCCTTCACCAAAAGAAAGAAGGGAAGGACTCCCCGCTGCTGATCGGGAAATATAATGCGTATTGAGGAAATTTTTATGGTAGCGGGTCAGGGATTTGAACCCCGGACAAACGGATTATGATTCCGCTGCTCTAACCAACTGAGCTAACCCGCCCCAAGAGGGGCAAATATTAGCTCTGGGCCGGGGCATTGGCAATCATATTACCCCATCGTTTTTGCAGAATTCCGTGCAAACAATCCAGATCGTGGTGTAAACGCAAACAAACCGGCTCCGTGGAGGACTCCTCATGAAAGGAACCGTAGTCGTGAAAGATTTCCCGTCCGCGTTTGTCATCCTTGGCAAGTGAAGATTCCACCGACTGGATGAGATTTTGAAATAGTGTTGCAGGTTCAAAGTCGGGTTTTTTCGTTGCCGAAAGACCCAATGTGGCTACAATAGGCGAGGCCTCTGGCAGAAGCGGTGTGGCCACGGCATTCCACAACAACTCGCGGCACAGGGCAAAGCGGAGATAATTCTCATAAGCCGCGATGGCGGAAGTCCTGTGATTTTCACGCAGAAAGTTTTTACCCAGACCCGGCAAATCTTTTTCGAAATAAACATCCTTCGATTTCGAAATGCGGCGTAGTTCCAGCAAGGCGTGAATGACGTGACTCACATTGCGCGGCGCGAAAAGCCCCGAGGATAAAAAGGATCCATGAAGCGGAGAATTTTCCGGAGCGGAAGGATCGGGTAAAACGTGTCGCTGCGATTGATCGCGATCCAGATATTTATAGGCATTGCGAATCAGTGCGTAGGCGTTCTCACCCCACATCCAGCCCGGGATGATTTCATTCAGCCCAAAGGCGCTTTCCGGTGCGGGGCTCAAAGATGCAATCATCAGCGACATGGGGAAAACCACGCGCTGCGGAAGCGTTGTAATTCCGGTGGCGAAGAGCGAAAAAGGTGCTGCGGAAAAGTCGGCGGGAAATTTGATCGAACATCCCAAACCGAAGAACGATCCCTCGCCGGGTTTGATTTCCTGATCGGGTTTGCGTCCGGTGTGATTGCTTCCCACATTGGCACCATAGGCCACATTGCCGTGTCCCTCGGGCCACAAAGCGCCGATAAGCAAAGCCTGATGGTGGAAGCCAACGAAAGGACCCACTAGCGATCCCGTGATTTCCCCTTTGGCCACATGGGTGTTCGGTCCCAAAACGGTGTTGTCCACCTGTCCGGCGCGTTCCACCGAGGAGCTTTCCAGCAGGATGGAGCGATGCGCTTGTCCCGCCGAATCCATTTTCGATCCTGGTTCCAGTACTGCGTCATCAACTATGACGGCCTCACCAATGTGAATCGGATTTTCGGAATTCGATGCCAGCATGCAGCGACGCAAAGAGGCTGCGCCACGAATCATTGCACCCCGACCGATGAAACAATTTTCAACCAGCGATGTTCGTTCGATATGCGCACCGGTTCCCACAAAAGCGTAATCCGATTCGACTCCTTGAAGCCATGAAGCCACATCGCGTGTCAGCATTTCCTGTTCTGCCGCCACAAGTCCTGTCATGCGGTCGCAATCTGAAAGCAAAAGGCCGTCGCAGAGAAAAACGCGGCGGGTTTTCATTTCGCTGCCGGGATGAATGGGCAATCCCAGACAGAAGCGGGAATTTTTTCGTCCGGAAATTTCCTGCACACTGCGTAAAGTTGCGCCGTCTTCGATGATGACCCGTTCCGCAAGATTCACATTCTCCACGGTTGCAGCGCCGATTAATGCGTTGCGGAAACGGCTGCGCCAAAGTTGCGGCGCCCCTTTTTCCAGTCTCAAGATCACTTGTCCTTCAAAACGGCAATGATGAATGGCATCCAACGATCCTTCACCCAGTAGTCGGACCTCGGTCCAATCGGAACACGTGTTCCCGCGCCTTTCGAGCCCGCTGACATTCAGGGCATTCAATGAACGGGAACGAGTCCATGCATCGGACCAAAGCGCTTTGGAATGGCGCAAAAAAGCCATCGCCGGGGAGGATTCGAAAGCCCGGTGCAAATTCGTCCGGGCGGATTCAAGGGAAGTCATCTGCGAGTAAAGTAGCATGGTTACCTTATCCCGGCATGCTTGAACCCATTTACGCCTTTTTTGATTTTGACGGGACGCTGATTTCGGGCGACAGCATCCTCTACTGGCTGCGCTTTTATTACCGCCATCGTCCGGGTCGGTTGTTTTTTTTAATTCCCATTGTACCGGGCTTTCTGCTGCGCGGGCTCGGCCTTATCAGCAGTCATACGCTGAAACGGATTTTCCTGTGGCCCATGTCTTTCGAGAAACCCGCAGAGCTGGATGCGTTGTCGGAGGCCTTTGTCCGCGAGGAACTGAAACCGCGTCTTCGTCCGTCCGTGATGGGAAAATTGCGGGAACATGTGGCGCAAGGGCATAAGGTTGTGGTGATTTCCGCCAGTGGAATATTTTATCTCAAATATCTTCGCGATCTGCTGCCATCGAATTGTCTTTTTCTGGGGACCGAGTTGGAATGGGGAAGGGGATTTCTGGGCCTGCCGGTATATCGCGATGGAAATCTGCGCGGGGAAAACAAGATTCACCGTCTAAAAGAAATGGGTTTGGGCGCTGCCGGTGCGGGTGGATACGCTTATTCGGATCATCACCACGATATTCCGCTATTGCGTTTTGCGGATCATCCCGTATGCGTGGGCCCGACCCAGCGTTTGCGAAAACTGGCCAACGAACAGGGATGGCCTATATGGGAAATGTGACCTTGTAGGGGCGAAGTAGTCACCCCACCCATTTGCCCCCTCCCCTTATTGAGGGGAGGGGGTTTCACATTAGTTTCCTGTGAGTTCTTCTGAATGTGTTTGCCTACGAAGGAAACCCACGTGAAACATCTCCCCCTCCAAAAGGGGGAGATGCAAATAGAGGGGGTGGTACTAGTGTGCCCCTTTACCCGTCAACACGACCCAAATCGTGCGCAATAGAATCATGATGTCCAGCGGCACGGACATATTTTCAAAATACCAGAGATCGAACAGCACCTTGGTTTTCACATCCTCAATGCTGGAATCGTATTGATGCTTGATTTGCGCCCAGCCGGTGAGACCCGGCTTCATCTTGAGGCGGCGCAGATATAATGGCACTTCATGCCGGAGCTGGTTGATGAAATGCTCGCGTTCGGGACGCGGCCCCACAAGGCTCATGTCGCCGCGAAGCACGTTCCAGAACTGGGGCAGTTCATCCAATCGTGAGCGACGCAGAATGCGGCCGAGACGGGTAATGCGTGGATCTTTTTTCGACGCCCATTGGGGACCGGCGGCTTCCGCATCCGTGCGCATGGTCCGGAATTTATAGAGCCGGAAGCGGCGGCCATATTGTCCCACGCGTTCCTGCGAATAAAAGGCAGGGCCAACGGAATCCCAGCGGATGATGAAAATCAGGACGAGCATGATAGGGCCTGTCAGGATCATTCCAAAAATCGAAGCGGTGATGTCGATGAGACGTTTGAGATCCGCTTCCCATCCCGGCATGTGTTCCGGGAAGAGTTCCTTGAGCGCGATGCCGTGCACGGCGTTGGTTTTGAAATGGCCGGAGGCGGCATCATACAAATCGGGCACAATGAAAATCGTCAGAGGAAATTCGACCACATAAGAGAGAACCCTTAAAATTTCATTGTGAGAGGAGGACTCATGGCTGATGATAATCCCCCCGGGCTTATACGTCCGGATGAGATCAGGAAGTTCGGCATACTTACCGAGCACGGGCAATCCGGTAAAATTCTGGCCGCGCATGGCGGGATTTTCATCCACGAAGCCCACGGCTTTCCAGCCGAGTTCGGGGGCGGAAACCAGTTCATTGAGAATGTGTTCTCCGGCTTCGGTGGCCCCAAGAATGAACAGCCGATCCTGTCCCTGTCCCTGCGTAAGCATCGAACGCACGAACATTTGTGCCAGCAACCGGCAACCGTTCACGAAGATCAGCACGATGATCCAGTAGGACAGTACGATGAATACCCCGTTAAAGGTGATCACGCGATGCAGTTGATGGTGTCTTAGCGCGTCGAGAAGGTAGGAGCCGCTGGTGACGGCAAAAACCAAAAGGCTGAACAAAGTGGCGTCCCGTGTGACCACGGCGACCTGCACGGCCCGTGAATGCAAAGACCAGTCCCGGTAAAGACCCTTGAGATAAAAATAGGCGGTGCCGGCCACGCTGAGGATCAAAGCCAGTTGGGCGTAATGCAGAAAATTACGGCCCGGTTCAAAGGTTTCACGTGAAAAACCGCTGCGATAACGGAGCCAGAAAATAAAGGCCAGCGCCAGATTCATGGCCACGAGGTCGGCCAGAAAAACGAGGTATTTCCCGAACTTTTTAGTGGACATGCGAAACCAAATTTACACTGTTACAGGCTCTTTTACAGACTCTTTGAAGCCCGAATCCCCCACGACCACGCGCTCAAATTTTTCTCACCGAGGGGCCAGACCACATTGATGTGATTCACCACTTTTTGTACGGAGCGAGTGGCGCCGAGCCGCAGCCCCACGCCCACGGCATAGTGCATGTCCTTCAGGTTCACGGCGTCGTAGGTGGAATAGGTGTTTCCCCCGTTGATGAAAACGGCGAAGGCGGGAACGAAGGTGCCAAATTCAAAGGGGGGAAAAAAACGTTGCTCGGCGGCGAACAAGGCCCGGGCCTTTCCGGTGTAGTAGAAATTCGGAAACCCGATCAATCCGCTTTCTTCACCGAGTTCCAGTTGCTGTCCGGATTTGGCCGCGAACAGATTGTCGTATTCGACCGTCATCACCGTGGCGAGATAATACAGGGGTTTCCACTGGGCTTCGGCGCGGGCCGAAGTGGACCCGTTGTCCAATCCGCCGTCCGCAGCCTGGAAATAGCGCAGAGCCGCGCTGGTGTTCAGGAATAGTTGATCCTTCCATGTATCGTTATAAGCGCCAGAATAGGAATAGCGCAGGTCGGCGTTTCGCGCCCCCAGCCAGTCCTGGTTTTGCGCCACGCCTCCCGAAAGGCTCCAGCCGGTTGCAATGGTTTCGCTCCACTTGAGATTCCGGAAATTGTGAACCGTCTTGTAGCTGTACTGGTAAAGCGTCAGGCTTGCGCCGAGCAACTCGTCGCGACGTTCATTGAAAACTGGGGCGACATGCGGCAAGCCGAGACTGTCCCAAAGCGCGGGATCGGAGAGAAAAAAAATCGGGCTTTTAAGAAAATTTCTTTCATGTTCAAAGAAAGGGGTCACCGAAATTTTTGTGGAATAGCCGAAGGAGCGTGTGACACCGGCATAGACGTTTTGTGTCGAGATCTTTTCCCATTGGCCCAGCAAATTGGTTTTCCCCAAACGATTCTGTTCCGAGGAATCGAGTTTCCCTTCACGCTTGAGCTTGTCGAGATCATTGCCGGACAAATAGAAGTCCTGCGCCGATTCCCCTCCGTTGGCGGAGGTGGAAAAGCCCCATCGATCTGTGCGTGAGAGTAAAGCCCTGCTTAATCCAAAGGAATAGAAATAACCGTCGGAAAGCCAGGCGTATTGGGCGGCGAGGTGCAGCTTTGCTGAAGTGAAAGCCGTGTTTTCGAAATCAATCAGGCGGCTGTCACGGTTTGTGGTGCCATCGTGTCCGATGAAAAACCCAAGGCGCTGTCCCGTTCCAAAAAGATTGCTCTCCACGGGTCCGACCCACCACACCCATTTTCCACCTTTTCGGCCCACGGCGAAGGCGGGGCTGGTGGTCCATTGATCATAGGTGCTGACCTTGATGATTAAACTCGAATCGGATTGTGTTCCAACTTCGAGAATGGCGTCCGCCAGAAAAGCCTCTGCACGGAGATTCTTTTCCGTTTCGCGCAGCATATCGGCCGTGATCGTGTCGCCCTCGCGAAAAAGCAACCGGCGTCTTATGGTGGATTGGCGGGTGTTGATGTGAAGTTTGTTGCCCACATCGTACAACACCTTTTCCGCTTCGCTATGGGTGGTTGCGCCTTCGAAGGCGTCCTTAATGGCGAATACAATGGCCCCCACTTTTCCGTGAAAGCCGTCGGGGAGATCCTTTGCCCGTGTGAAGCCGGGTTGGGGTTGAAAAAAGCGTGCGGTTTCATCTGCATGTGTGGAGCACATGCACAACAGAAGAACCGCCAGTGTCAGGCGAAAGAGTTTTGGGGGAGTTAGTAAGGTTTTCATCGCGTGTTGCAATCGTTCCAAGGAAAAAGCGGGCCTGTAAGCCGGGTTCTGTCTCGTCTTGACCGCTTGCGCGGTCATGGACGGGATGACCATCCCTCTGGGATACGCCTTACGACGCACCTCAAGCAACCTACCCGGCAACCTGTTTTCCGCCGAGGCGGAAAAACCGGACGGACCGTCCTTGCGGCTGCCCTATTTGGTCTTGCACCGGATGGGGTTTGCCCTGCCACCCGTTTCACAACGGATGCGGTGAGCTCTTACCTCGCCGTTTCACCCTTACCGTCTCGTGGCGTGGGAGCCTTTCGGCGCCCGAGCCTGTCGAGGGCGGCGGTTTATTTTCTGTGGCACTTTCCGTCCCGTCACCGGGCCTGGCCGTTAGCCAGCATCCTGTCCTGTGGTGCCCGGACTTTCCTCCAGTCCCCCCTATAAAGAGGGGGACCAGCGGCCATCCAGCCCGCTTTTCCTTGAAGCGATTACCGGGGCAAAGATACCATGAATTTACCGGGAGGGCTTGGATGCGGGGTCCGTCAGGTGTTTCCAGACCGGATAATCGGGGTTGGCCCCCAAAGCGGAGTCGAGCAGGTGTTTGCGGCGATTCTCAACGGTGAGACAGCGTTTCCCTTCGGGCGAGAGACGATATTTCTGCTCCCACTTTTGTTGGAGGGTGAACTTCTTCTGCATGAGTTCCTGAACCTTGGGATCGCTGGGGGGAAGATTCTGAGCTTTCGTGAGATGCAGTAAACTATCGGCTTTGTGGAAGGGCCGATCGGTTATGCGGTTCTTTGCAAAGATGTCCAATTTCCGATCTCCGCATTCTTTCCACGCCTTCTGCTGTTTTTCCGTGTAGAGGGAACCTTCCAGTAAGGTTCGCAGCGAGTCGATTTTGGTTCGGGCGAGGGTCACGGAGTCCACCGTTGCGGCGACTGCCGGGACAGCCGCAGCTGTCGGTGGAGCTTCGGACGAAATGGATTGAGAGACGACGAGATTCACGCCGAGTGTGGCCATGAGAAGCGGAAGAATGATTTTGTGTTTCATGCGGTAAAAGATACAAGTCCCGTGAATTTCAATCCGATGAAGTTGCCGGATATTTTAATGCGAAGATGAATTTTCCTGTGCCGGGTCAGCAGGCATCCAGATTCGCGACAGAAGCCATGCCACCAGCAAGGCCATTGCGCCTCCCAGAAATACCTCGCCGGTTCTCAGAAGGGTGGCCTCGAATCCACTCAACCGGGAATGCCCCATGAGACCGGATGACATGACGATCACCGCCGCAATCGGGGCTATTCTCCAGCTTATCTCCAAACGGGTCAAATAAGTGGAGATGATGACCGTCGCCGTCAACGCCACGGGAAGCACCCAATCCTTGGGGCCGGCGATCAGGAGAAAGATCAATCCGACGCCGCAGCCAATGAGCGTATTGTAAATGCGGGACTTGAAAGTGGTGAGCGCCGTTTTCACGTTCGGCTCGGTGACGATGATGAGTGAGATGATGGCCCAGATGGCATGGGTGTCGCCGACTTTGCGAAGGAGGATCCAAAGCAAGGTGGCGCCGATGCAAATCCGGACGGCATAGTGAAGGCCGGGGAGATTGCGGGTGAGGAGTCGGCGTAGCTTCATGGCTCCAATAGTTTATCAACTTTCCGGGCAGGCATTTTATATTGGGTGCCGATACAACCCTGTTTTCAAAGGAATAAATCATGGCTGCCAAGGTGAAGCCTGTTCCCACCGGATATCACACCGTCACCCCCTATTTGTGCATTCAGGGAGCCACGGAAGCGCTGGAGTTCTATAAGAACGCTTTTGGCGCGATTGAACGTGTTCGCATGGACGCACCCGGTGGAAAAATTGGACATGCGGAAATCCAAATCGGCGATTCACACATCATGCTGGCGGATGAATTTCCGGAAATGCCGGATCTGATTTTGAAAAGTCCCCGGACTTTGGGCGCCTCCTCAGGCGGCATTTGCCTTTATGTGGAGGACGTGGACGCGCTGTTCACGCGTGCGGTGGATGCGGGTGCAGTGGTCAAAAGACCTTTGACGAACCAGTTCTATGGGGATCGCAGCGCAACGCTGGAAGATCCATCCGGCCACATCTGGACGATCTCAACACATATTGAAGATGTGACCCCTGAAGAGATGAAAAAGCGCATGGCCGAGATGATGGGACATGAATAAAAATCGCATTGAGAACTTCAAATGATTTTGATCCATATCGAAGATCCTTCCTTCAAGGAAATCCAGGTAAGCTGCGCCCAAAGCGGCAATGATGTCACGGTGCCCTTGAACGGGATTTTTGTCCAATGCCGGTGCGAGGCGAACCGGAAAGAGGCTTACATCGGGTTTGACCTCGAGGCGATCAAGATGAAATGGCGGGCCGACGCGCAAAGAAGGCTCACGCAGCATCACGGGGAATATATGGCGCAGCATTTCACCGTGCATGAATGCAAAACCAATGGCATGGTGTTCACCAAAACCACGGTTAACTTTCACGTGTTGAAGCGTGATGCCGAAGAATGGTTCCACTGGATTTATGAGGAGCTTCAAAACAAGGGAAACTTCCTCCCGCTGTGAAACCACGTCTCGTTCCGCTATTTCTTTCTTTGGGATGGAATTTCATCCCTTATGTCATCACCATGGCAGCGGGGACGCATCATTTTTTTTGGGATGCGGATCGATTTACGCCTTTGTGCCTGCTGGTGCTTCTCCTCCTCGGCATCCTGAGTCGAAAACTGTATTCGGTTTCGTCTCTTGGTTTGCTGGCGGTGAACTTCATGTATGTCCACATCAAATACCATTGGGGAATGGATTTGGCAGAATCGCGGTTCGAGGCGGCAATGGCCGGCCCCACTTCTGAAACCTTCGAATACGCAAAAATTTATTTCGGCTCACCGGAACTTGCCGTGCTTCTCCATAGTGTGGCCGCTCTATTTTTGATTTACCGGGTTTTCAGATCGCCCTCTTTTCCACCTGCATGGCGTCTCTGGTCTTTTGCGATGATGATTCCCTTGGCAGTCGTACTTTTTCTCGCCCGGGAATCCATGGCCCGTTTCCCTCCGATGTCGGTGGTATCGGATATGCTGGAAGCAGAGGCCCACCTCGGGCAGATTGCGGCGAGAGAGTCTTTCATTCACAACACGCAGAGCGAAGCGCGGAGCTGTTCTGAAGGCTATGAAAAAATTGTGATCGTGATTGGAGAATCGGCGGTTCGTGATCGCATGAGTCTTTACGGCTATCCGGAAAAGACCACGCCTTTTTTGGATTCGCTGAACCCGTGGCATTTCAACGGGATTGCGGCCGCGAATCAGACTCGCTATGCTGTTCCCCAGTTGTTGACCCGCGCCACTGTTCGCAATTTCAACGCTTTTTTCCATTCCCAAAGTCTGGTTTCGGAATTGAAGGAATGCGGATATGAAACCTATTGGATTTCCAATCAGGGCGGCCTGGGGGTGAATGAAACCTATATCACCTCCATTGCATCAGAAGCGGATCACCGGTCTTTTCTGCAAAGTCTGGATTATGTGAAAACGGAGTATGATGGAAAATTGATCGACACATTGGCGAAGATGGGAACAGCTCGCGGCAGAAAGCAGGCCTTTTTCATCCATCTCCGCGGTTCGCATTTTGATTATCGGGAACGGTATCCCGTCGAATCGGCGATGAAACCCGGTGGCAGCATCTCCTCCGAGTACGACAATTCCATTTTTTACACCGATCGGGTTTTATCCGGCATCTTCCATCAATTTGAAAGCGATGGATTATTGTTCGCTTATGCTTCGGATCATGGGGAAGTGGTGAGTGAACAATTCTACGGCCATGGTTTTGTTCCGGCATTCAGGGAGGAGTATCGTATTCCCTTTGTTGTATGGACGGCGAAAAAAGAACGGATAGATACGGTTCGCAGCATATTGGGCGAGGGGATCCTTAACAGCGAATCCTTTAATCCCCTGATGGAATATCTGGTCGGATTGGACAACAGGCCGGATCTTTCCAGCAGTACCTTGGTGCTGGATGTTTCACCGGGAAACATCGTGGATTATGAAAAATTGGCCAATGCAATAAGGGTGTCTCCTGCTACCCGGTAGTTTAAAAATGGAGTAGTTTGAGGGATTAGAGATTCACCCAAACAAGGCGGCAAAACATGAAAATTGAAATCGGCATTTCTGAAAAGGATCGCAAGATAGTTGCGGATGGATTGTCACGCATGCTGGCAGATACTTACACGCTTTACCACAAGACACATCACTTTCATTGGAATGTCACCGGGCCGATGTTCCAGACTTTGCATTTAATGTTTGAAGTGCAATACAACGAGTTGTGGCTGGCGGTGGATCTTATCGCTGAGCGCATCCGCGCTTTGGGATATTTTGCCCCCGGCACTTATACGGAATTGGCCAAGCTCACCGTAATTTCCGAGGAGAAGGGCGTACCCAAAGCAGAGGACATGATCCGCTCCCTTGTCAAAGGCCACGAATCAGCCGCGCGCACGGCCCGCGAAGTTTTCGCCTTTGCGGAAAAAGCGTCGGATCAATCCACGCTGGACATGCTGACCCAGCGCATGCAGGTGCATGAAAAAACAGCGTGGATGCTACGCAGTTTGCTTGAGAAATAATGGAAGCATTGCGCCACGGAGATCCCATGTTTCCTTCCGGGGGACACGGGAGGCGGCAATGGCTTCGTTCTCCTTTTGCTGGCGCTGGAGCTCTTCCGCGAAGCGATTCAATCTTTTGGTCACCGCTTCGCGTGTAATGCCAAGGACTTGGGCGACTTCATGGTGGGGAAGGCCTTCCACATAATGCAAAAAGAGGCTTTTGCGGGTGGTAGGATTGATCTTTCCCAGGATCCGGTCCAAAGTGATTCTGGCAAGGCATTGATCGCCATGCGCTCCATGCACCGGCGCACCGCGTAAAAAATCCAGATCGTCCACATCAAATTCTTTTCTCGATCTTTTGGATCTGAGAAGGTCGAGGCACTGGTTGACGGCAATCCGGTAGATCCACACCATGGGCTTGGATTCCCCGCGGTATTTGTGAAGACTGGCGTTGACTTTCAGAAATACCTCGGAAACCATGTCTTCAGCATCTTCGCGGTTTTTGGTGTAACGCATACAGATTCGGAATACCATTCCCGAATATTTCCGGAAAAGCACGCTCAAATCGTTTTTTTCACAGGAAGGCCCGGAAATGGCACGATCTGGATTTTCATCCCATACCGGATCGAGTGTTTCCAAGACTTCCCTCACCAACACCGTCATAAGGCTGACCTTCCTTTGGATCAGACTTCCTATAACAAGAGTCGTGCCAATGCAAACGATGGATTAAAAGCGGCGAAATAAGATCAAAAAAATCGTGTGACGATCTTTTGTGGACAATGGGCTCTACTCAAAAAGGGCAGGAATTGTCTTGTTGGCAAAATGATCCCGTCCTGTCCTAAAAAAATGACAGAGCGGGGGTAGGCTCTTGGAGGTGATTTTGAGGGTTTTAGGCCAGCGCCTGTTTGAAATCCCCAAGCAAATCCTCGGTGTCTTCAATGCCCACGGAAACGCGAACGAGCGATTCCGCAATGCCCATTTCAGCACGGCGTTGTTCACCCATTTCCCAGAATATGGTTTGAGCCACGGGAATGAGCAAGGTGCGCGAGTCTCCGAGATTGCTGGACAGAATTCCCAATTGCAAGCGATTCAACACGGCGAAAGTATCGTCGGCGTTTTTCAATTCAAAACTCAGCAACGCGCCGGGCTTGGTGAACAATTCCTTTGCAAGCGCATGTTGTGGATGCGAAGGCAGGCCCGGATAATGCACCTTGCTGATCTTGGGATTCGCAGCCAGAAGTTCCGCGAGTTTCTGCGCATTGTGGCAGGCGCGATCCATCCGCAAGGCTAAAGTCTCGGAGCCCACTGAAAGCACATGCGCCGCTTCGGGAGCCAAAGTGCCACCAAAATCCCGCAACCCTTTTTTCCTCAATTGCAACAAGGCCCATTGTTTTGGATCCGTACTCTTGTATATGTCATACATGTTCGGGAATTTCGACCAGTCGAATAAACCCGTGTCCGTAACACTGCCGCCTAATGCATCTCCATGTCCGCCGAAATATTTCGACAGGGAGTTCACAGAGAAAGTCGCTTGGACCGTAGTGGTTAAAAACAAATACGGCGACGTCAGTGTATTGTCCACCACATAGATCAGGCCGCGTTTGTGGCACAGTTCGCCAATGCGTTTGAGATCCGCAATTTGAGTTGCGGGATTGGCAATGGTTTCCACCAGCACCAGTTTTGTTTCCGGACGAATCGCCGCTTCGACATTTGCAACCGAAGTGGCATCCACAAAGGTGACCGTCACACCGGTTTGCGCCAACGTGTTTAATTGACTCGCAGTATTGCCGAAAAGAAAACGACTGGATATGACGTGATCACCTTGGCGTAGGAAGGCCAAAAACACTGCGGCCAAAGCGGCCATGCCGGTTCCGAAACAAACCGTTCCCACGCCCTGCTCAATTAACGTGACCTTGTCTTCCAAAGCTCCCACGGTCGGGTTCGCTTGACGGGAATAGGCATAGCCTTTTTTCCGGCTTTGAAACACGGCAGCCAAATCCTCGGCCTTGTCATAGCCATAGGCAATGGACGTGTGAATGGGCTTGTGCAGCGATCCATGCTCGGGTTTTCCGAGTCGATCGTTGTGAAGCAGTGAAGTGGTAAATCCCTTTTTCATAGTGCATTAAAAATGCATTGAAAAAGGCCGGTTGAAAACAGAAAAGGAAAGTGGATTTTCATGGATTCCATCCCAGCAAGGCCACTCCGAACAACGCGGATGCGCCACCGAGCAGCACTCGGCCGCTTAAACGGGCTTTGTACCGCCACGTCGCCACGGGAATGACGAGCAGGGGTGTCATGAAGGTGATGGTGGTGACCACGCCCGCCGACTGGTATTTCAACGCGGCCACATAGCACAAAGTTCCGATGATCGGTCCGGTGAGCGTTCCGGCGAAGATGCGTTTCGCTACTGCAGGTTCGGTCGCCTTTTGAACCGTGGAAACCAGTTTGCCGGTTACGAAAGCAAAGATCAATAACGTCAAGCCTCCCGATCCGATGCGAATGGTGGTTGCGAAAAGAGGGGAGAGGTCATGGCTTCGCAAAAAAGCCTGGCGCGCCAAGACGGTACTGATGGATGTGAAGAAGGCGGAGAGAAGTCCCCTCCATGCTCCATGCCACATTCCGTGGTGGGTTTTCTTTTCGGAATTTTCCGCAGATTCTTTTTTAGGCCAGGTGGCTCCGGCAACCCCTCCCAATACCAGCGCCATTCCGGTCAGTTGAGCGGGAGACAATGTTTCCCGCATCAAACCCCATGACATCGTTGCGGTGAGCGCGGGGGACAATGTCATAAGCAAAGAAGTGCGCTGCGGTCCCACATGCGTGAGGGAGCTGTAGAGGAAATAATCCCCCACGGCGAGACCCACGGTTCCGGAACCGATGAACAGCATCCATGCGCCGGTGGTGGGATGCGGGATGGCGGGAAACAAAATCAATTGCAATCCGCACAACACGAACAGAATCACGGATGCGAGAAGCAGACGGGTAAGATTTGTGGCGAACGGGCCGATGCTCCGGCCCGTGGCGGCGAAGAAAAAAGGCGTCATGGACCAGAAGATCCATGTCATCAATGCCAGGAGAATGCCAAGACTGTGATTGCTCATCGCCTCACCTAACCCCCAACCCCTTCCCTCTCCATCCCCCTAACCCCCATTGGGGGCACGGGGTAATGGAGAGGGAAGGGGGGATTGACCAAACATACTGACTTCTTGGGGATGGGCGAGGGGATTATTTCCCAAGCATTTCGGCGAGGAAGCCATTCACCTTGGACACATAGGACGCGGGTTCGGGAATGGGGGAGCCTTCCGCGAGTAATGCTTGATCCACCAGCACGCGATACCAGTCCGGCAATTTCGGATTTGCCGGTTCGGCTTCGTAGATGTCGTGCAGCTTTTTGATGATCGGGTGATCGGGATTGAGCTCCAGTGTGCGTTTGCTTTCCTTCACCTTTTGATTCGTCATCTTGAGAATGCGTTCGAGATTGGCGCCGAGTTCTTCTTCCCCGGAGACGAGGCAGCAGGGGCTTTCCGCGAGGCGCGTGGTGACACGAACTTCCTTCAACGTGTCGGACATTTTCTCTTCGAAGTCCTTCATGAACTTTTTGTATTCGCTCTGTGCTTCCTTCTGGTGTTTCTTTTCGTCCTTGGAAAGATCGCCGAGATCCAAATCACCCTTGGCCGCATTCACCAGTTTTTTTCCGTCGAAGTCGGAAAGGCTTTGAATCATCCATTCATCGATGGGATCGACGAGATACAACACTTCGATGTCCTTCTTGCGGAACACTTCGAGATGCGGACTGCCTTCTGCCGATTTGCGGCTTTCGGCGGTGATGTAATAGATGTCCTTTTGGCCGTCTTTCATGCCTACGACATAATCCTGAAGGCTTTGATAATGATCGGCGGCAAGTTTGCTGGACTCGAAACGCACCAGTCGCTTGAGTTCGTCGAGGTTCTCCCAATTCATGTGGAAGCCCTCTTTAATCACGGTGCCGAATTCCTTCCAGAAGGCGGCGTATTTTTCGGCATCTTCCCTGGCCAATGTTTCCAGCAGGTTCAGCACTTTCTTGGTGGTGGCCTGATGGATTTTTTGGATCACGGCATTCTTCTGTAACAGTTCGCGGGAAACGTTGAGCGGCAAATCTTCGGAGTCCACAATGCCGCGCACAAAACGCAGATAGGTGGGCAGCAGTTCCTTGCAGTCGTTCATGATGAAGACACGCTTCACATACAACGAGAGCCCATGCTTGCGTTCGGGTTGATAGAGATCAAACGGTGCCTTGGCCGGAATGTACAGAAGCGAAGTGTATTCCACCGCGCCTTCGACCTGATTGTGCGAATAAGCCAGAGGATCTTCCTCGTCATGCGCAATGTGCTTGTAAAACTCGTGGTACTGTTCCTTGGTAATGTCGGATTTGGATCGACGCCACAGCGGCGGTTTTGCGTTGAGCACTTCCTCTTTGCCGTCTTTGTCCGTTAATGCAATGGGGTAGGCGATGTATTCGCTGTACTTGCGGACGATGGACTGGATTTTCCAGTCGTCGAGAAATTCCTTTTCATCTTCCTTGAGATGGATTTCGAGTTCCGTTCCGCGACCTAGCTTGTCTGCTTCTTCCAGCGTGTAGGAACCGTCGCCGGAGGATTCCCAGCGCATGGCAGGTGCATCTGCGCCCAATCGCTTGGTGGTGAGCACAACTTTGTCGGCCACCATGAACACGGAATAAAAGCCGACGCCGAATTGGCCGATGAGGCTCATGTCTTTTTTCTGATCGCCGGAAAGTTGTTCGAGGAATTTCTTGGTTCCCGAACTCGCGATGGTGCCGATGTTCTGGATCAGCTCTTCGCGGGTCATGCCGATGCCGTTGTCGGAGATGCGCAGAATCCCAGCGTCCTTGTCGGCGCTGATGCGGATCTTGAACGTCGCGTCGTCACCGAGCAATTCGATGCTGGTGAGCGATTCGAATCGCGCCTTGTCGATGGCGTCGGAGGAGTTGGAAATCAATTCGCGGAGAAAAATTTCCTTGTGGGAATACAGGGAATGGATGACGAGGTTGAGTAGTTGCTTGACTTCGGCCTGGAATTCCATTTTCTGCGGGGTTTGCGTCGTCATGTAGACTCCTGTGTTTGCATCGAAGGGACGCATCAAATTGGTTTTGTGAGGAAGGGAAATTTACCTAGTGTTTGCGCTGAAGCCAATGGGATTGGATTGGTGCATTTTGGGACGGTTTCCGGTCGTTTCGACGCTTCGATAAGCTCAGCGCAGGCAGGCTCAACGACCGGCGAATGTACTTGTGGTGAGCTTGTCGAACCATCGAGGCCAAGCGGGTGAATTGGCCTATTTCAATTTCCCTAATATTTGTTCCGCGCTAAGAAAGCGAACCTTCCCTTTTTTCTCACGCGCCTCGAATTTCTCAATGAACTTGAGATCCCAGAGAAAGTCAAGGGCCTTTTCCTTGTGGGCATTAAGACGAATTGAAATCTTTCCCATTTTTATAACCTCATGCTAAAGGTTGCCTTTTTCATTGTCAAAACGTCAAGCGATTCACTCTTTGATTTTGCTTTGAAGACAAATAATGAGGGTGTACGAAGTAGCGATGGCCGAGTGCCCGTCGGTCACTTCGACTCCGCTCAGCGACCGGCGGGTGAAATTTTCCCGCTGGTTGAGCGGAGTCGAAACCAGCGATTTTCTACCTTCCCTCCCTCTCACAACCCCGGAATCACTGCCATGACCAAGCTCAACAAATTCAGCTCCCGTTTAACCGAGACGATTTCCCAGCCTGCCTCCAAGGCCATGCTCCACGCCATCGGCATGACCGAAGCAGACATGCACAAGCCGCAGGTTGGCGTCGCCAGCACCGGATACGACGGTAATCCGTGCAACATGCACCTCAACGACCTCGCCGGGCATATCAAGCAAAGCCTGATCGCGGAAGGCATGGTCGGACTGATGTTCCACACCATCGGCGTCAGCGATGGCATTTCCATGGGCACCGAGGGGATGAATTACAGCCTGCAATCGCGCGACATCATCGCCGACTCCATTGAGACGGTCACCAAGGCCATGTGGTACGATGGCAACATCTCCGTGGTCGGCTGCGACAAGAACATGCCTGGTGCCGTGATGGCGATGGCGCGGTTCAACCGCCCCAGCATCATGGTTTATGGCGGAACGATTCTGCCGGGATATCACAACGGCAAAAAACTCGACGTGGTTTCCTCCTTCGAAGCTTATGGCGAATATGTGAACGGGAAAATCACCGAAGCGCAGATGAACGATGTGATCGAACACGCGTGTCCGGGTCAGGGCGCCTGCGGCGGCATGTACACGGCCAACACCATGGCCTCCGCGATTGAGACTTTGGGAATGGCGCTGCCGTACGATTCCTCCTCGCCCGCCGTGAGCGACGAGAAGTTCCGCGAATGCCGCAACATCGGCAAGGCCATGCTCAACCTGCTGGAGCTGGACATCAAGCCGCGCGACATCATGACTTCCCGCTCGTTCGAGAACGCCATCACCATGGTCATCGCACTCGGTGGTTCCACCAATGCCGTATTGCATCTCATCGCCATGGCCAAGGCCGCAGGCTTGAAACTCACCATCGACGATTTCCAGAAGATCAGCGACAAGACGCCTTATCTCGCCGATCTCAAACCGAGCGGCAAGTTCGTGATGGAAGATTTGCATTCCATCGGCGGTGTGCCTGCCGTGCAAAAGTTGTTGATCAAAGAGGGCTTTCTTCACGGAGATTGTATCACCGTCACCGGAAAGACCTTGGCTGAGAACGTTGCAGATTTACCCGGTCTTAAGGAAGGGCAGAAAATCATTTTCCCCGTTTCCGAACCACTCAAGAAAAGCGGACACATCCGCATTCTCTACGGCAATTTGTCGAAGGGCGGCGCAGTAGCGAAAATCACCGGCAAGGAAGGGCTGTCCTTCACCGGCCCGGCGAAAGTGTATGACTCCGAAGAGGAAACGCTGCACGCGTTGGAGCGCAAGGAAATTGTGGCGGGCGATGTGGTTGTGATTCGCTATGAAGGTCCCAAAGGCGGACCCGGCATGAGCGAAATGCTCACGGTGACTTCGGCCATCATGGGCGCTGGGCTCGGCAAGAGCGTTGCGCTTATTACAGACGGACGATTCTCCGGCGGCACGCATGGTTTCGTGGTGGGTCACGTGACTCCCGAAGCACAAGACGGCGGTTTGCTGGCCGTGCTGAAGAACGGCGACGTCATCACCATCGATGCGGAGAAGAATACGTTGGATGCGGATCTCACCGAAGCGGAAATCGCTTCGCGGTTCAAGGGCTGGAAAGCTCCGGCCTACAAGGTGACGCAGGGAACGTTGTATAAATACATCAAGACGGTGAGCACAGCGTCCGAGGGTTGCGTTACGGACGAGTAAGTGTGATTTTCCTCGCATTATGGGGTGGCGGGAGTTGTGAATTGGAATAGGGCTTCGATTAACCTATGCTCTGGGCTTTCAATAGCCCGGCAAGCGACCGGTGAATTTAAGGGAGGTTCCTGTGGAAATGCGAAAAATCCATACCCCACTCCTGGCCGTGCTGTTTGTCTTGGGAGGTTTATGTCCCGCTTGGGGAAATTCGGACAGCCTTGCTTCCAACTCGATCAAAACCCATAATTTCGGTCTTGCAGCCGGATATATTTCCGGATACGGGCTCACCTATCGGCATTGGGGAAAATCCGACAACGGCTATCAACTCACCCTGATCCCCGTGGGAAAATTGACAGAAACCCACAGCTTTTTCAATGCCAGTATTGGCGCCATCGGACTGCGTTCTTTGAATGCGGGCCAGGCGGTGAATTTCTTCGCCTATTATGGAGCCCAGTACAATTACACTTATGAGAAAGACGTCTATCAAAGCAATTACGACCAGAATTATCAATATGTTCCGACCTACAACTACGAGAGGTTGAACATTTCGCACAAACTGTATGCCGGTGGTGGATTGGGTCTGGAATTACATGCCGGGAACTTGAGCCTGAATGTAATGGTGGGTTACGCAGGAAATTACGCCCGTGACTTCAGCACACTATCGAACTGGGAGAAGTCATTGGAATTTCGGCCAAGCGCCGAGGCCGCCGTTTTTTACTGCTACTAAGCGCGTCGGCTTGAACGACTTGTTATGCGCCCAGCGCATCTTAACCGCGGCGTACGGCCAAAAACACACCGACCGACATCAAAATGAGGCCGATAAGCCTCTGCAAAGTGATGGCATGCATTGGAGCACCCAACAGGCCAAATTGATCTATGGCAACCATGGATATGAGCTGGCCTAGAAGTACAAACGCCACCGCATTGCCGATGCCGAATTGTGGGGCCACCCAGGTGACACTGAGGACGTAGAAGGCTACGAACACACCTGCCAAATAGAAATAGAACGGCAGCGGTGTTTTCGGGAATGGCTTCAGGCCCCCCTCTACAGCGAAAAGGAAAGCAACCGAAATAAGCAGCGCTACCAGAAACAAGACGGAGGCGGCGAATGCGGGGCTTCCGTACCTGGCGCCCAAAGTTCCGCTTAGCGCCGCCATAACAGGGATACCAATGCCCGTGGCAATCATGAGACACGAGAAAAAAAGTTGGTTTGCCATTAGCCAGGGCTTCTCGGGTTTGGGGAATGCCTAAAAATATTATCGAATGGATCTCTCAACCGCGCCGCGCAGCCTCGATCGCAGCGATGTCGATTTTTCCCATCTCCATCATCGCATCGAACGCTCGCTTGGAGGCGGCGGGATCCGGGTCGCTGATTGCCTTTATCAGGGCGGTCGGCGTGATCTGCCAGGACAAGCCCCACTTGTCCTTACACCATCCGCACATGCTCTCCTGACCGCCATTGTCGACGATCGCATTCCAATAGCGATCCGTTTCGGCTTGGTCAGCGGTGGACACCTGAAACGAAAACGCCTCGCTGTGTGTGAACGCAGGTCCGCCATTGAGCCCGAGGCACGGAATGCCCATTACGGTGAACTCGACAGTCAATACATTCCCTTTCTTCCCTGACGGAAAATCCCCCGGCGCGTAGTGCACCGCGCCGACGGACGAGTCGGGAAAGGTATCGGCGTAAAACCGTGCGGCGTCTTCGGCACCGTCTTTGTACCAAAGGCAAATCTTGTTTTTTGTTGGTGTTGTCATTTCGTCTCCTATTGAGTTTCTTTCTTAGCTGAATGTAATAGTCCCAGCTGACTCAGCACTGTTTCAACCGCTTCCGTGGCCTCTGATACTGAGCAACAAAAGACTTCTCCAAATGGAGCGTTTTTATCAAGACGCTCTGCTAGGATTTCATGTGAGAGTAATTCAACTTGCTCAGCACACTCCGTGTAGAAAGCGGTATTTAATTGCCACACTCCTACTGTCTGCTCCCAATGCCGATACAATCCTATCCGCTTTGCAAGAGTTTTAATTTGTCTAGTGGCTGATCCCTTTTCGCTACCGGAAAGTTCGCTGAGAAGGTTTTTCATATTCTCTAGGCGTAACTCAGCAAGTGCCACATCTTTCTCAAGGGGTAACTCATTGCCCCCGCGACAATTTCTACCGGAAAGAACGTGTTGAGGAACAAGCCCTCTGTTGACAACCAAGCGTACTCCGCAAATCTGGCAAGTAACCTTTCGCTCAAGCCATTTGTCATTAACATCTCCAAGCCGATCGACAACGTTGTTAATGGTCATGCCAACTTTTACGCGGTTAGCTTCGGGGTTTTCGAAGATGTAAACGGCGCCGCGGAGGTAGCGAAATTCGGTCATTCAAAGTTTGCCTAACAATATTATTGAACAGATCCGTTCGATTACTTTTCGATAAAACGGAGTTCTCTATTGGCCCGCCGGAGGTTCCCACAACTCAACCTTGTTTCCTTCGGGGTCAATGACCCAAGCGAACTTTCCGTATTCCGATTCATCGATCTTCTCAAGAACATTGCAGCCTTCTGTCTTCAGGGTTGCAACAAGGGCGTGAAGGTTTTCGACGCGATAGTTGACCATGAAGGTTGACTTGCTCGGGGCAAAGTGGGTGCCGTTGGCGTCGCCAATCAACCAGGCAGTTGTTCCGGCGGTCGGTTTGCCTTCGGCGTCCGTCCACTTGAAGGCCGCGCCTCCCCATACCTGAACATCGATGCCGAGATGTTCTTTGTACCAGGCGCGCAGTGACACGGGGTCTTGCGCATTGAAGAAGATGCCGCCGATGCCTGTGACTCGTTTCATCTTTGCCTCTGAGCAGTATGTGGATATGGAGTTTCAGTATAATATTCCGTGACAAGGGCCGTAAAGTCCGGCATATTCCCGCCCCATGTTTTCTATGGTTTTATCCATGAAACCGCTTTCCTCCCGCGCCCTCGGCGTTTCGCCATCGCCCACCGTGGCCATGGATGCGCGCTACAAGGAATTGCTGGCGCGCGGGCTTCCCGTGCTCAGTCTCGGCGCGGGTGAACCCGATTTGCCGATGCCGCAGGCGGGAATTGAAGCGGCAACGAAGGCATTGAGTGAAGGCAAGACTCGATATTCTTTCATGGCCGGATTGCCGGAGTTACGCGCTGCGTTAAGCAAAAAATTTTCCGAAGAAAATGGCATCGCGTATTCCCCGGAAGAAATTCTCATCACCTCCGGAGCCAAACAGGCGGTGTTCACTGCATTGCTCGCATTACTCGATCCGGGCGATGAAGTCATTATCCCGTCTCCGTATTGGGTGACCTATCCCGAAGCGGTGCGACTTGTCGGTGGCAAACCGGTGGTGGTGGATACCCGCTTTGAGGACGGATTCAAGTTGAAGCCCGAAGATCTTCGCAAGGTCATCACATCCAAATCCAAATTGCTGATTCTCAATTCGCCGTGTAATCCCACCGGCGCTGTGTACAGCCGTGCCGAATTGGAAGCCTTGGCCGCTGTGATTGTGGAATACAATCTGTATGTGCTCTCCGATGAGATTTACGAACACATTGTCTTTGACGGATTGCATTGCACCAGCCCGGCTGCATTGAACGCGGAGATGCGTGCCCGCACGGCAACGGTGAATGGTTTTTCCAAAGCCTATGCCATGCAAGGCCTGCGCCTTGGTTACGTGGGTGCTCCTGCAGCGTGGACGAAAGCGATGATTGCGATTCAGAGTCATGCGGCGCATCATCCTTCCACCTTGAGTCAATACGCTGGACTCGCCTGTCTTCAAGTCTCAGCGCAGGTTTTGCCGGAAGCGAAGAAGCATTATTTGGAAGCGCGGGAATATGCCTTGTCCCGTTTGAAAAAGATTCCCGGTGTTTCGTGGAATGATCCACAAGGCGCGTTTTACGTGTTCCTCTCCGTGCAATCTTTATTGCCCACCATCGTCCGATCGAAAACGGATTCGCACAAGATTGAAAACTCATTGGACCTAGCAGAATACCTGTTGGAAGAATGGCATCTCGCCACCGTTCCCGGAGTGGGGTTTGGCTGCGAAGGGTATTTGCGTCTTTCCTTCGCGCAACCAGTCGCGTATCTGGAAAAGGCTTTCGATCAACTCGAACAGGGACTGAAGGCATTGTCTTTCGGAAGTTGATGATGGAAAATCATATCGACGCCGGCCGCCGTGGTGAATCGCTGGCTCTCGATTATCTCCTGAGACTTGGCTTTCGTTTGCGTCATCGCAACTTCCGTTTTCGCAAAGGCGAACTCGATTTGGTGATGGAAGCGCCCGATGGAGATTTGGTTTTCGTGGAGGTGAAATCTTCGCGTCAGGATGTGGCGGGAGATCCGGCAGGGTGGGTGACACCGGCCAAGCAACGACAGATTCAAAAAGTAGCGCGGGATTATTGCGTGACGCATGGGGAAACGGAGCGTTCCATGCGATTCGATGTCGTCACGGTGGATCTGATCCCCGGCCTTTCGGGTGAGGCGAACGTACGCCATATCCCCAACGCCTTTTTACCCGACATGGGTGGATATTACCGGTAGATCGAAGGTCGGTTACATAAAATAGCGCGCTGCGTCTAAGCACACAGAATCAAAGTCTTGGGAAGGCGGCGAGTCTTGAAAAATTTGACGCTGGTTATTGGCGCAATTCTGTTACTCGACAATGCGTATGCGGGCTATTTTTCGGCCACGAATAAGATCAGCAACAATAGGATTATCCTTGGTCTTCCATTCGAGATGCGCAGTCCTGACGGCGCTCTTGGATTGGTCTATCAACGCGCTATCGGAGATAAATGGATTGCCGAAGGTGGATGCGGGGGGCTTGACGAGGTCGGAGGCCTTCACCTGTCCGTCGGCCTGATTTCCGTTTGGAACGAAAATAAAAGGTTCAGACCCCTGCTGAGAGCGGGCCTATCCTATCAGAGCGGAGAGGACCGGAATACCGTACCCTATGATTCGGATTCGTCCATTACTTTCAGGACCTATCCCGGGTTGTATGGAAATATTGGAATAGGAGTTCAATACAGGGTTTTTTGGAGATGGGGGTATGAAGTAAATGCGGGTTGGGCGCAGCCCCTTTATGGGGGCGGTTATGAAATTATTGACTCTCACAATGCATGGGGTGAAAAATGGTTGAAGACGGAATCAAACGGCGGATTAATGATTATGGTTAGATCTTTCGTGGAGTTTTAACATGCGTCTTGCCCTACATCCCATCACACCGGAATCCCGGTTGATTCCCAAGGTTCTCGAAGCATTCGGGAAGGGTGGGGTCGTGGTGTATCCGACGGATTCGGGTTATTCGCTGGGCTGCGATGCACTGAACAAATCCGCCGTCAACAAACTCTATCATCTCAAGCGGGCCATGAAGAAATATTTGATGGCATTGATGATGCACGATTTTAGTGTGCTGACTGATTTTGCAAAAGTGGAGAATGCATCCTACAGGTATATGAAGAAACTGGTGCCGGGCCCTTATACCTTCATTCTTCCGGCCACCATTCGCGGAAAAAAAATCCTCGATGTCAACCGAGCGGAGATCGGAATCCGCATGCCGGATTGTCCGTTCGGCAATGCCTTATTCAAACTCAAACCGGATCTGATTCTCCTCACGACGGCGGCGAAGATTCATGAGGATGAAAGCTTCAGCGACCCGGACGCCATCGATGCTGTATTTGGACACGAGGTGGATTTGTTGATCGACATGGGGCCGGTGGCGGTGAATCCTACCACGGTGATCAGTCTGGTGTCCGGTGAGCCGGAGGTGATCAGGGAAGGGGCGGGTGTGGTGCCCTAGACTTCAGGGAGCTTTTACGACTCTCAAATGTGCCACCGAACTGAGTTTGGTATCTGGAATTTCCGGATAATCCACCAGACAAGTGTAAGAACCCGAATCCGCCAACTGAATATTGGTCAATGTCAACAGGGCCGGCGTGGAGCCTGATTCTGTTGTATTCGATCCGGAGATCCCCGTAATTCCGGAACCGTTTGTATCGGACAGATCGGCGCCATTCTTTTTCCATTGAAAGTTAAAGGTACCGCAAGGTTCTCCGCAATATCCGTAAACTTTGAACGTCACGGACCCGCCAACGGCAACTGTGGTGTCGCTTGGGTAAGGTCCGCTTACCTCTAATTTTTCGGATTGATCCAGGCAGCTCACTGCGATGAGGGCGGAGAGGAATGCGATCCACTTCCACGATAAAATGAATGAAGCAACAGATTTTCGTGGCATATTCACTCCAAAGTCAGGGGTGGGGGAAGGCGGACAGGAAAACCCGTCCGTCTTCTTTTTTCACTACGACACCGATATTTAATCCCGACGTATTTCCTGCCCGATTCAACCGTTTCCCATCCAGCGAGAATATTCCAACCGGTCCCGTAGGATTTTTTCTTTTCACAACCGGCGTAATTGCTGTCGAAACTGGTTTTAGCCGCAGATCTGCAAAATGGAGATATTGACTCCAATCATAGGCTGTTAAATCATGCGCTCCGGTGCGAACATGATATCCGGTCTGCCCTCCAAATACCGGCTGGTTATACGCAGGCCACGCGGCGGCAGCCAATGTATCCTGACCGAAAAGCCGATAAACCGGATCAGCTGCCTTGACTCCGAGAAATTCTCCCTTGGGATCGGAATTCAAATCAGTCTGCGCGCTGGACGCATACAACGGCCTCGGAGCAATTGCAGCCACCAGTTCATGTTGATCAAAGGGAAGTCCGGTTTCGTTGTTGCTGTAGGCATTAAAATTCTTTGCAAACCAATGCGGGAAATGCGTGACCAGTCGGCAGACGTCTTCGCCAAATAATCGTTTGGTCAAAGCCACTCCACCTGCGCCGGATTCATCGCTGATCACCATGGCAAAGCGTGGATCCTGCGCTCCGGCCCATACGGCGGTTTTACCCATGCGCGACCAGCCGAAAACCATCACGCGTTTCGAGTCCACCGAAGTATCGGTTTGCAAATAGTCCATCGCTCGGCTCAATCCCCAGGCCCATGCACCGATGGTGGTGAAGTTATCCCCGCGTCCACCTTCCAGTTCGGGATACAGCGCATAGACTCCGCCTTTGAAAGCGTTGGCTGCTCCGGCTGCCGTGGTAGTCGTATCGGGATCGATGTCGTTGCGTGCGAAGGTTGCGAGTCCGTACCCGTGAGCGAAAAGCGAGTCCAACGGATATTGACTCGAGTTGCTGCCCCGGCATGTGGTTCTGGCCACATGATTCAAGACGCAGGAGGCGAGCGTGGGATTGTAATTATCACTGGACGCAACCCAGTTCGTGTTCAACGTAATTCCGGTGTCCGCGTTGATCATCTCGTTGCCCCAGAAATTGATTCCGAGGAAAACAGGCACAGGTGAAACGGCTTTGGGATATAGGGCCTTGTTCGGCAAATAGATTAACAGGTCCAATTTTGGTCCGCTCGTTTGTCCGGTAAAATAAATCGTCACCTGTTTGCGAGTCGCCTTACCATTCAAGGCCAAAGGATTGTTGTCATGCACTTGAAAAGTCATGTTCGCGGGACGGCCGGGAGAACGTCCGTATTCGGTGTTCGCAAACATTTCCATCAGTTCGGGACGGCGCAAAGTGTTCCACTGATCCGTGGTGGTCACCGGTGTTCCATTTTGCATGAGCAGGGAATTGGGCAGGGTATAGGTGTTCACCTGCGATTCGGTGGTTGTTTGGGTGATGCACGTGAGGCTTTGGCCGAAGGCCGCGGCCGTTAATACAAGGATTCCCGGGAGCATTCGCATGAAAGGAATATAATGCCATTCCCATTTCCATGGATGGATTTCTTATCTTCCACTCCGAATTCAGGGTCCCCAAAAACCGTTATCAGCGGGTATACCATGTTCAACAAATTGATTCCCACCAACAAACAATTCTTCGAGTTGTTCGAAAAAAGCTCGGCTTTGTTGGAGCAGGGCGCTGAAACGCTGGTTCAAGCCGTGGGAAATCCGGATCGTTTCCACGAATACGCACTCAAACTTGAGAGGTTGGAACACGACGGGGATTCCCTGACGCATGAAATTCTCATCCTGCTGGATAAAAGTTTTATCACGCCCATTGACCGGGAAGACATCTATGAATTGGTTCAGGCGCTGGATGATTGCCTGGACGCCATCGAGTCTGTTACGGAACGCATGCAGTTGTACAGGCTTTCAGTTCCCACGGAACCCATGAAGCAGTTGGCCAGTCTGATTCGCCAACAGACGATTCAGATCCACGTCATGCTTCCGCTGATTCCCGGTTTCAAGTATGAAAGGGTCATTCCCTATTGCAAGGAGATCAACCGGCTGGAGAACGTGGCGGACAAGGTGGCCCGGGACGCGCTCGGTGAGCTGTTTCTGGGTGCCACGGATCCCATTCAGGTCATGAAGTGGAAGGACATTTACGAATATCTCGAAATGGCCACGGACAAATGCGAAGACGTGGCCGGTATTGTGGAGCGGATTGTTTTAAAGCATGGCTAGCGTCATTTTGATATTGGCGGCGGTTATTCTAATCGCCCTTGTGTTCGATTACATCAACGGCATGCACGATGCTGCCAATGCCATCGCCACGGTGGTATCCACCCGCGTTCTCTCTCCTCGAAATGCCATTCTAATGGCGGCCGGTTTGAATTTCGCCGGAGCTTTCCTGTCCACGACAGTAGCCAAAACCATCGGCAAGGGAATTGTGGACCCGACCATCGTGACGAACGGGATTGTGGCCGCCGCCATGTTGGGCGCCATTACCTGGAATCTGCTCACGTGGTATTTCGGAATCCCAAGTTCATCATCCCATGCCCTGATTGGAGGGGTCATGGGGGCTGCAGCCTCTTTTCATGGTTTCGGGGCGCTGAACTGGACGGGTCTCAAGTCGATTTTAACGGCCCTTTTAATTTCTCCCCTGTTTGGATTGATGGGCGGTTTCCTCATCATGGTCCTTATCATGTGGATCTTCCGTAATTCAAGTGCAGGATTGGTGAATCGGCTGTTCAAAATGCTTCAGATTGTTTCCGCCTCCTTTATGGCGCTAAGTCATGGTTCCAATGATGCGCAAAAAGTCATGGGCGTGATCACCATGACCCTTTTCGGCATGGGTTATATCCATGATTTTCAGGTTCCCTTGTGGGTGATTTTTGCTTGTGCCACTGCAATGGCTATGGGTACTGCAATGGGCGGATGGCGCATCATCAAGACGGTGGGTGTCAAGATGATCAAGCTGCAACCCGTGAACGGATTTGCGGCGGAAACTGCGGCATCAATTGTAATCCTCGGGGCCACGCATTTCGGCACTCCGGTTTCCACCACCCACGTCATTTCCGGTTCCATCATGGGCGTGGGAACAGCCAAACGTGCCAGTGCGGTACGCTGGGGCGTTGCGGGGAATATGCTGATGGCGTGGATATTGACCATCCCGGCTTCGGCCTTGGTCGCTTTTATAATCGGTCGAATCTTTCACGCATTAGGTTGAGGCTTAGCCTCAGCCTTGAAGACCACGGGTTTTATCCCGCCATCTTCTTATCGACCCATTCCACCAGAGACTTTACAGCTTCCATCGAGGTCTCGAACGACTTCTTCTCGTCGGCGTCCAACTCCACCTCGATCACCTTTTCCAGACCGTTTCCACCGAGAATCACCGGCACGCCGGCGTACATGCCTTTGTAACCATATTCCCCGTTCAACATCGCTGCTGCGGTGATGACGCTGCGTTTGTCCTTGAGATAGGCTTCGGCCATGTGAATGGCGGAAAGGGCCGGGCTGTAAAACGCAGAACCGGTTTTCAACAGGGCAACGACTTCACCACCGGCATTGGCCGTGCGCTTGGAAATGGCATCCAGTTTTTCTTTCGAAAGCAGTTGGGTGACCGGAATGCCGCCCACTGAGCAATAGCGGATTAACGGAACCATGGTATCTCCGTGGCCGCCCATAACGAGTGCAGTCACATCCTCGGCGGAAACATTCAATTCTTCGGCAACCAGCGCTGCGAAACGGCCCGAGTCGAGTACGCCCGCCATACCCACCACGCGGTTGGTCGGGAATCCGGTGACGCGATGCATGGCATACACCATCGCGTCCAACGGGTTGGTCACGACAATGACGAAGGCGTTGGGCGCGCTTTTCTTGATGTGTTCACCCACCGTTTTGATGATGCCGAAATTCACGTCCAGCAAATCGTCGCGGCTCATGCCGGGTTTGCGTGGCAAACCTGCAGTGACGATGATGACGTTGGAATCCTTCAGCGCGGCATAATCATTCGATCCGCTCATCTGGCTGGAGGTCGGAATGATGGGTCCGCCATGCAAAATGTCCAGGCTCTTTCCCTGCGGAACGCCTTCGACGACATCGACCAGCAGGACGTCGCCCAATTGTTTTTGGGCGGCGAGCAGGGCCATGGTTCCGCCGATTTGTCCGGCGCCAACTAAAGCAATTTTTGGTTTTTTGAATGACATCGTTTCCTTTCCGAGCCCTGAGCGTAGCCGAAGGGCAGAGGTTATTTCATTGCCTCAAACATTTTTTGTCCAATTTCCGCTGCGGTTTCAGCGATAGTCACGCCTGCGGCGCGCAGCGCATCTTTTTTGGATTGTGCCGTGCCTGCAGTTCCATCCACAATGGCTCCAGCATGACCCATACGCTTGCCTTTGGGAGCTGAAGCTCCGGCGATGAAGCCGACCACGGGTTTTTTCACATGTTCTTTAATAAAGGCCGCAGCCATTTCTTCGTCGCTTCCGCCGATTTCTCCGATGAGCACAATGCCTTCCGTTTCCGGATCGTCATTGAACATGCGCACGACATCCAGATGCGAGAGGCCGTGAATCGGGTCGCCGCCGATACCCACGGCTGTGGTTTGACCCAAACCGAGCAGGGAGGTTTGATGCACGGCTTCGTAAGTAAGCGTGCCGGAGCGCGACACAATACCGATGCGGCCTTTTTGATGAATCGGGCCGGGCGCAATTCCAATTTTGCAAACTCCCGCTGTGGTGACGCCAGGGCAGTTGGGACCAATCAGTATGGACTTGGATCCCTTCAAAGCATTGTGAACACGAAGCATGTCGATGACAGGAATGCCTTCAGTGATCGCGACGATCAATTCGATGCCCGCATTCGCAGCTTCGAGAATCGCGTCCGCTGCATACGGAGCGGGAACAAAAATCATGGTGGCATTGGCGCCGGTTTCACGACGCGCTTCGGCAACGGTATTGAACACCGCAAAGCCGTCCACCGTGGTGCCGCCTTTTTTCGGGGTCACGCCGCCCACCACATTCGTGCCGTACTCGCGGCATTTTTGCGAATGGAAAAGCCCGGCCTTGCCGGTGATACCCTGGGTGATGAGACGCGTTTCCGCGCCGATAAGAATGGCCATTGGTTGCTTCCTGACTTTTATGCTTTGGCAGTGCCGACCATTTGAGCGGCCTTGCGCGCGCCGTCTTCGAGATCGTCCGCGGAAATGATATTGAGACCGGATTCGCGGATCAGCAGTTTTCCTTCGTTCACATTCGTGCCTTCGAGACGCACCACCAGCGGAACCTGCAGTCCCGTGGTATTGACAGCATTGATGATGCCGCGTGCAATGCGATCGCAGGGCATGATGCCGCCGAAGATGTTCACCAGAATGGCTTTCACGTGCTTGTCCGACGTGATGATTTCAAAGGCCTTGGTCACGGCTTCTTCGGAGGCCGAGCCGCCCACATCGAGGAAGTTGGCGGGTTGCGCGCCGTAATGCGCGATGATGTCCATGGTGGCCATGGCCAGTCCCGCGCCGTTCACCATGCAACCGATATTGCCGTCGAGTTTGATGTAGCTCAGTCCGTGTTTCGCCGCTTCGATTTCCGCCGGATCTTTTTCCGCATCGGGATCGCCGCCGGTTTCAAGCTGGCGGTATTCTGCGTTTTCATCAATCGTCACTTTGCAATCCAGCAGGATCAAATTTCCCGCGCCATTGACGGCGAGCGGGTTGATTTCCAGCAGGGAACAATCGTTGTCGATGTAGACCTTGTAAAGTTTGCGGGCAACATCCGCGAATTGAACGGATTGATCGGCATTCAAACCGAGGAACTCCGCAGCTTGTTTTAACAACGCATCATCCGGTCCATTGTTCCAATCGGGATAAAGCTTCAGAATTTTTTCCGGCGTATGTTCGGCGATCTCTTCGATGTCCATTCCGCCTTCGGGGCTGATGATGAACACGACATTGGCCCGGGCGCGATCCAGCGTGACGGCGAAATAAAGTTCACGGGCAATTTTGCTTTGCTCTTCGAACAACAGCGCGGTGATTTTTACGCCTTCGGATCCGGTTTGTTTCGTCACCAAAGTCATGCCGATCAATTTCGAGGCAACGGCTTCGGCTTCCGCCGCATTGCTGAACAGTTTGACACCACCGGCTTTGCCGCGACCGCCTGTAAAAGCCTGTGCCTTCGCGACTCCGGCTTCACCACCGAGTGCGGCCAGACCTTTTTTTGTTTCAGAAGCGGAAAAAATCACCTCACCGCGCGGGACGGGAAGTCCGGCCTTGCGGAGCAGGGCTTTTCCCTGATATTCATGCAACTTCATGAGGAACCTTTGATAAAAACGGAAACGCCTTAAAATGCCGGATAAAAATGCTCAAAAAAGCGGGTCCAATCAATGAAATTCGTTTGAAAAAAAGTCAGGCAGATGAAACAATAAGTGACAATACTATTTGAGTACGGGACAGCCGAATTGTGGCTTGAGGAAGTGCTTCTCAGGTAATGCACGGAAAGGGTCGTTTTTGGCCTTGACCATGAGCTTTAGATTGGTATTGCGCAGATTGGTGGCCAGTGCGGCCTGAGCAGTGTGCAGGACGCTCATGATGGAGCAATGATCCGCCGCCCCGCAATTTTCCGGATGCTCAAAGCAGTTCATGAGGTTGATTTTTCCTTCAACAGATTCCACAATGTTGAGAATGGAAATGGCTTCGGGGGACTTGGAAAGTGTGATACCGCCCTTGGGGCCGGGCACGGTTTTGAGCAGTCCGCCTTTGGAAAGTTTGGCGACAATGCCATGCAAAAACCGGATGGAAAGCCCCGTATCCCTGGCAATTACCAAAACCGGGACCGGTTTTGGGACAATACCCTCGGAACGAGCATGATAATACCGCCGCGCCAAGTTCTGCATGGCCCTTAGTGCATAATCGGTTTTACGTGTGAATTTCATGGAAGTCGTTATAAATATACCCCTTGCGCCAGATTTTGTTTTGCGGTAGGTTATGGCATTCAAATTTTTGGGGTGAAAGATGAGAAATTCAGCCTTTTTCAACGGCAAAGTCTTCTTGGCAGCATTGGGAACTTTCGCTTCTCTTTCCTTTTCGGCCTTGCCCACCGGGGTTACCCTTAAAACCTTTTACGACACGGCCTCGGTCAACTTAAAGGGGAGTTTGGCGAAAATCACTTCCATCGCCGAAGTACCTGGTTTGCCGAAACATCTCTTTGCATTGGATCTCAAGGGAAAACTATGGGGAATATTCCCGAATGCAACGGGCTACTCCGGATTGTCGTGGGTGAATTATACAGGTGCGGCTTACACCAAAACCCTCTTGGCTGATTTTTCGAGCGATACACATTACAGCGCAGAAGGCGAGGCGGGAGCGTATAGTGTCGTTTTCAGTCCTTTGTACGCGACGAACCACAAGTTTTACGTCTGGTATTACAGAAACAATGCGGCGTGGGCCGCAATCCTTCCCAAATATTATCCAAGCGGCGTGAAAGGCATCGCCTCCTTCAACGGTCAGGATCCTTTTGGACTTGCAGCCGGGGATTTTTCCTTGGATGAATATCAAACCAATGATTCGGCTACTTCGGTGACCCGTCTGCGGCAGGTCTTTATTGTTCATCAACAGCCCGCCGTGGGATCCGGCACAGCCAAGTTTGGGCCTGATGGATACTTGTACCTGACTACAGGGAGTTATGACGGCGAGTCGCGGAATTTGCACAACAACCTCAACAAGGTTTTGCGCATCGATGTCACCACACCGCCTCCTGTTGGCGCTTCCTATGTGGTTCCGGCTGACAATCCCTATGTCGGAGTCATTGCATCCGTCGATTCGTTTCAATCTCTGGGAACAAAGCCCCCCAACTATCCGCCCTTTGTGAATGGTGCGGTGGACACAGCCCTCAAAAAGGAAATCTGGGCGAGAGGTTTCAGAAATCCGTGGACGCTGGCTTTTGACCCGGACTCGGGCTTCTTGTGGATGGGGGAAATATTGCAGGATCGCAATGAGGAAATCAATCTCATTGTCAAGGGAGGAAATTACGGCTGGAACCGGGGAGGCGATCTCAACAATTTGGGTGACGGGAATTACGGTGGCTCAAGTTACGGTTGGGGTTACAGCGGTCCCTGCGCCACTGCGACGAACCCTGAACATAAACCCGGAGGAGATAGCTGCAAATACTATAAGGATCCCGCTTTCGCAGCTCCAAGGAGCGGTGCCCATGCCTTGCAATGCGTCATCGCGGGTACGGTTTTTCATGGAGCCAAAACCTCTCCATTTTACGGTTATCTGTTGGGTACGGACAATACACTCGATACGCTTTGGGCCTTTAAAAAAGGGGATGCCACACCTCAAAGCATCGGGCATCCCACGAACTTTGGCAATAACGTAAGCCATCGCGGAATAAGCTCCATGGCATCCGGCATTGATGGGACGGTTTATGTTTCCGCGATGGACTGGTACGATCCCGCGAACAAAACGTACACGGGTACCTCTGCATACTACGAGTTATATCAACTGTCCAGTCCCGATTTGACGACCAAGTCCTATGCGGAACTCACCACGGATATCCAAGTCCACAACAAGCGCATGATGGATAAGTTCACCAGCCAGCCCCGGTTGATGGTGAACCTCGGATTCTCAGGGAAAGCAAATGGGAGGGTGTATGACTTGGGTGGCAAACTCACATCAGGTCGGCCCGGTGCGGGGGTTTATTACCTGAAGCCTGATGCTTCGCAGGTAAATCCCTCGCGTTAGTTTTCTACAACGCTTCAAATACTCCCGCGGCTCCCATGCCGCCACCGACGCACATGGTAACGATGCCATAACGCCCGCCACGGCGGCGCAGTTCGTGGATTAAAGTCAAAGACAGTTTGGTCCCCGTGCAACCCAGCGGATGGCCCAGCGCAATCGCTCCGCCATTCACATTCACCTTGTTTTCATCCAGTTTCAATCCGCGAATTACCGCCAGACTTTGAGCTGCGAAGGCTTCATTCAACTCGATCAAATCGATTTGATCCAGACTTAAACCGGTTTTTTTGAGAACATCCGGGATGGCGAAAAGTGGGCCGATGCCCATGATTTCGGGAGGCACTCCCACCACGCTGAACTTGAGCAGACGCGCCAAGGGTTTAAGCCCGTGTTGCTCGGCGTATTTTCGTGAAGTAACGAGAACCGTAGCCGCGCCATCGCTGACCTGCGAGCTGTTTCCGGCGGTGACGACTCCATCTATTTTGAACACGGGTTTGAGAGCTTTCAAGGCTTCCAATGAAGTATCGGCGCGCGGGCCTTCGTCCACCGCCAAAGAACGTTCGTGTGAGATTTCCTTGTGGTGTTTGTCTAGACCCATATCCGTCCATGTGAATGGCGCGATTTCATCCTTGAACTTTCCGGATTGAATCGCTGCGACGGCGCGTTGATGAGAACGCAAGGCAAAGGCATCCTGATCGTCGCGGGAGATTCCATACTTTTCCGAAACTCGTTCAGCGGTGAGACCCATGGTCATGTAAGATTCGGGACGTTGTTTGACGAGTTCCAGATTGGGCGCGATTTTATGTCCGCCCATGGGAATCAGGGACATGCTTTCAATTCCGCCCGCCAGAATCACCTGTGCATCACCGAGATTGATGCGATCAGACGCCATGGCGATGGACTGTAAACCCGAAGAGCAATAGCGGTTAATGGTGATACCGGGAACTTGATCCGGTAAGCCCGCCAGCAAGCCCACCATGCGCGCCACGTTCATGCCCTGCTCGGCTTCCGGCATGGCGCAACCCAGAATCAAATCTTCGATCTCTCCCGCATCCACACCCGGCGCACGCTTCAGCGTTTCACACACGCAATGCGCTGCCAGCGTATCGGAACGCACTTTGGCGAAGGAACCTTTTCCGCCTTTGCCCACGGGCGTCCGCGCTCCGGCGACGATGACTGCTTCATTGGTTTCCATGAGTCCGTTCCTTTAATTTCTCAGCGGCTTGCCTTTTTTCAACATATGCTCGATGCGTTCCTGCGATTTTTTCGTTCCAATCAACCGCAAAAATTCTTCGCGTTCCAGCTCGAGCAGATAATTTTCATCCACCACGGTTCCCGGTGTCACATGACCTCCGGCCATGATGCGCGCCACAGCGCGACTTATGAAGGCGTCGTGTTCGCTGGCATATCCGGCTTCGCGCATGAGATAGATGGCAGTTTCAAAAGCGCCCAAGGCTTCCGTTCCCAAAACTTCCACATGTGTTGCGGGCGCAGGTGGACGATAACCCGCACGACTCATGGCCAACACTTCGGCTTTGGCTTGATCGAGCCGTGTCGTTTCATTCACCGCGATTTCGGCGCGGGAATCCAGATAACCCATTTCAAAGGCTTCCTTCGCGGAAGTGGAAACCTTGGCCGTCGCGATCAACTCGAAGGCTTTGGAGAGATGAAGAAGCGGAATGCCTCCGCGATTTTTATCCATGGCGCGCAAGGTCAACTCCTTGCTGCCTCCGCCTGCGGGTAAAAGCCCCACACCCACTTCCACCAATCCCATGTAAGTTTCGGGGGAGAGCACGGGTCGCGGGCTGTGCAGCACGAATTCGCAACCGCCCCCTAATGCGAGGTTATGCGGCGTAACCACCACCGGTACGGCAGAATACTTGATGGCCATACTGGCCGATTGGAATTGGCGAATGGCTCCGTCGATATTGTCGAATTCTCCGTTGGCCGCATCGATGAGGATCATGGCGATGTTGGCGCCCGCGCAAAAGTTCGCTCCTTGATTTCCGATCACCAATCCGGCATAGCCGTTGTTGGCTTTCTCCACAGATTTTAAAATCATGTCCAAGGATTGTGGACCCATGGTATTCATTTTGGAATGGAATTCCAGCAACAGCACTTTGTCGCCAATGTCCCACAATGTGGCGTCGGAATTCGCCAACACCGGTTTATTTGAAACACGGTATTGGGCCAGATTGAATCCGCGTTCCACCAACCGTAGGGGCGCGTCGCGACGCGCCCCTACGGTTGGTCCAATGACATCCATCATTTTAAACGGCCCTGCATCCCATCCAAAACCCAATTCCATCGCTTCATCCACATAGGCGGGATTTTCTGCGATGCTCGGCGCGACTTCGGTCGCATAGGCAAGCGTGGCATTCAAAATGAGTTGCGCCGCCTCGGCTCCGCGACCCTTTGCGGCATAAAGCTTCTGTATTTTCCTTTCGAGGTTTTCTTCTTTCGCAACCTCCTTCAATTCTTCAAAACGGATTTTTTGTTCCGGTTTGTATTCGCCGGTTTTCAAATCCAGCACTTCAAGAATATCACCTTGCTTGCGATAAAATCCCGCGCCGGTTTTTCGCCCCAACCGTTTTTCGCCCAGCATCTTTTCCAACAGCGGATCGATTTCAAAACCTTCCTTCGGAAAAGCCTCCTGCAGATTTTTCACGATATGCACCAAAGTGTCGAGCCCCACCAAATCGGCCAGACGGAAGGTGGCGGTTTTGGGCCTTGCCATCAAGGGTCCGGTAAGCGCGTCGACTTCCTCCACGCTGAGCCCCAGCTCCCGTGCAATGCGAAGTGTTTGCACCATGGCGTGAACGCCAATGCGATTGGCGATGAAGGCGGGGGAGTCCAATGCGGGAACCGGAACCTTGTTGATCACATCGGTCAACACATGATTGATGCGATTCACAGTTTCTTGGGAGGTATGCGGCCCGCGAATGACTTCCACCAAACGCAAATATCGCGGAGGGTTGAAAAAATGCGTGCCGATGAATCGCTGTTGAATATCGGTGTTCAAGTCTTTTCCCAAAAATTTGAGCGGAATGCCGGAGGTGTTGGTGGAGAGAATGGAATTCGATCCCATCACTTTTTGCAGTTTCGCGAACAATTCCTGTTTGGGACCGGATTGTTCGACAATGGCTTCGATGATCCAGTCGCTTTGACCGGCCTCTTCCAAATCATCCACGATGTTGCCGGTGGTGATGAGATGGATGGCTTCGGCAGAATAGAATGGCGAAGGTTTAATTTTGCGAAGGGCTTCTTTGTTCTTATCCGCAATGGCATTCCGGTTGGGGCCATCCGAAGGAATGTCGAGCAATAGAACGGGAATGCCGCAGGCAGCCAGATGGGCCGCGATTTGCGAACCCATGATACCGCTGCCAATCACCGCAGCTGAACGTATGGTGTTCATTTCTGTATTATACAATGCGCCATTGTTTTTGGCCGGTAGGGGCGGGATAACCCCGCCCCTACCGGCCAAACGCCCCTACGCCGCATACATCGCATCGATTTCGCGGCGGAATTTTTCCTCGACAACATGGCGGCGAATTTTCAGGGTCGGGGTGATTTCTCCGGCATCAATCGTGAGGGCATGATCGGCCAAATAAAATTTCTGAACCTTTTCCCAATGATTGAGTTTCTCATTGACTTGGTCCAAGGCTTGCTGGATGTAGGCCGCCGCTTGTTCCGAACGCAGGAAGGAAGCATTATCCATCGCCTCGCATCCCAATTCGATTCTCACTGCCTTGAGGTTTTCCAAATCGGGGAAAAGCAAAGCCGTAGTGAAGGGGCGTTTTTCGGCGATAACCATGGCCATATCGGCGATCTTATTGGCGGTCAGAGCTTGTTCAATAGGAACAGGAGCCACGTATTTTCCATTGGCGGTTTTAAATAATTCTTTTTTCCGGCCGGTGATTTTGAGATAGCCCTCTATGTCGATGTTCCCCAAATCGCCGGTGTGCAGCCAGCCCTCGGCATCAATGGTCTCCGCCGTCTCTTTCGGCTTGTTGTGATAACCTTTCATCACACCGGGACCGCGTGCCAGAATTTCCCCGTCATCGCCAATGCGAACTTCCATTTGCGGAAACGGAATTCCCACTGTACCCACCTTGCTGTGGCCGGGATAATTCGCGGCGATTACGGGTGATGTTTCCGTTAGTCCATAACCTTCATAAACAGGAATCCCCACGTTCAAGAAAAATTGATAGAGAGCCGGGTCGAGTGGCGCTCCGCCGGAAATCGCAAGGCGTAAATTCCCGCCGAGAGCCTCCCGCATTTTGCCGTACACCAACGCATCGAACAATTTGTCCTTCAATGATTTCGGCGCATTGTAAGGCTTTTCCCGCGCGCGGTCGAAGGCCGCTTTTCCCAGCATTTTCTTGAAGCCAGTGGCGGTTTCCACATTGCTTTGCATCTTGGCGAATACTTTTTCGAACAGGCGTGGCACGAGAGTGATGACGGTGGGACGCACTTCGCGCAAATCGAAGCCCACTTTTTTGACGTCGCCGCAAAAGTAAAGGCTGGCCCCCGTGGAGAAGTAGTAGTAGGATGCCATGCGTTCGAAGACATGGGCGAGGGGGAGGCAGGACAACACCTTGTCCTTCTCCGTGTCGATGGGAAATCGGACGCCCGTGTCATAAACTTGGGTGATCAAATTTTTGTGGGTGAGTTCCACGCCCTTGGGAATCCCGGTGCTGCCGGAGGTGTAGATGAGCGTGGCCGTGTTGTTTTCATTTACGGCGTTGTTCAGCTGTTCCCATTCATTAGGATTTGCAGCCATTCTGCGTTCGCCTGCGGCCAACAGGGAATCCCAGGAAACGCAACTCCCGATCTCGAGATTTTTGTCGTGAACAATGACCCGTTCCATGTCACCGCAAAAGGAATGGAGGGCGTCATATTGACCTTTGGTTCCGACCAAAAGGAAGCGCATGGCGGAATCCTGAATTTCATATTTCAAATTTTCCGGTGAGACATTGGAAAACAGCGGCACGGTGATTCCGCCAACTCCAAGCACCGCAAAGTCGAATATCATCCAGAAGGGGGAGGGATCCGCGACGATGCCGACACTGTCCCCGGGCTTGAGGCCTATTTCGAGAAGGCCCAGACCGATTTTCTGAACCGTGTCTGCCACTTCTTGAGTCGAGATGGAAACCCAGTCCCGGTCCTTTTTATAGGCCATGGCTGTGGGATTCCGGAATGTCCGGTTCACATGTTGGAGGAGGCCGGGAAGAGTGGAGAATGAAGGGGTCATTGGATGACTTTCTGGGAATCCCTGTGGGAGCTATTATAGTATATAGAGGAAACCAAATTTTTGACGAAGGGAAGGTGAGAACATGGGGAATAAGGACAAGGGTGGAAAAGAGAAGAAGAAGCCCAAGGGCGGCAAGTTTTAGTCGTGTCAATCAGCCTGTCCATCGCAGTTTAGACGATGGACGGGCTATTTCAGTAACCGGGGACGAATGATGATTGTGTTTTATGTGGCCATGGGGGCTGTGGCGGGATTTTTGATCGGATGGCTTTTGGCATCCGGGAGAAATAAAGCTGCGGATCATTCTCCCATTGAGGTCGAATTGCGAAGGCAAATTGCCGATAAGGATGGCGCGTTAGCCGTCGCAGGAAGCCGCGAGAAGGAATTGATCAGTGAAAAGTCTGCGGCAGCGGCGGAGCGGGATGCGATCAAAACCACGCTGGCCAGTCAGCGGGCGGACCATGACAAGGCTTTGTTGGATTTACGTGAGGCATTCACGGCTTTGAGCACTGAAGCACTGAAACAAAACGCCCCCGAATTTTTGCGTCTGGCCAACGATCAATTTGCCAAGCTTCAGGAAACCGCAAAGGGGGAGCTGGCGCAACGGCAGGAAGCCATTACCGGACTTCTGAAGCCTTTGGAAGAGCAGCTCAAAACCTATCAGCAGCGTTTGCAACAAAGTGAAACCGTCCAGTCCAAAACACTTGGTGAGGTTCAGGAACAAATGAAAACGCTCACGCAACGCAGCGAATCGCTGGCGCGTGAGACGGAACAATTCCGCATGGTTCTGAAATCCAATCAAACCCGTGGTCGTTGGGGTGAAGAAACCTTGCGCCGTGTGGTAGAAGCTGCGGGCATGAGTCCTTACTGTGATTTCGTAGAGCAGGCGCAGGGAGAAGATGATTCCCGTCCGGATTTGATCGTAAAACTTCCTGGGGATCGTGTCATCATTGTCGATTCCAAAGTTCCTGATCTGGATTTTCTCGCTGCTTTGGAAACATCTGATCCGGAAAAGCGAACACAATCTTTGAAATCCCATGCGGACAAGCTCAAACAAACCATCAAAGGTTTGGCGGACAAGGATTATCCCGCGAAACATCCGAACTCTTTGGACTACGTCGTGCTTTTTCTTCCCGCAGAATCTTTATTCAGCGCAGCTCTGGAGGGCGATCGTGATTTAATCCTGTGGGCCGGAAACAAGAAAATCATGCTGGCCACTCCAGCTTCGTTGATCGGATTGCTTCGTGCAGTCAGCATGAGCTGGGATCAGCAAAAGCAAACGGAGAACACCCGCGCCATCGCCGAGGCCGCGCAGGAACTCTACGAGCGGGTCGCCAAATTCACGGATCATTTTGAATCGATTCGTGAAGGCCTTGAGAAGGCGAACAAAGCACTGAACTCCGCAGTGGGGAGTTATGAAAGAATGGTGCGGCCCAGTGGTGAGCGATTGTTGAAGTTGGGTGTGCCGACTGGTGGGAAAACTTTGGCGGAAGTGATTCCGATTGAGAATACACTGAAGCTGCTTTAAAATGTCTTCCGCACCCGCGGATCCACTTTCTTCTGTTCGCTCTTCCCCTGAATCACCGGTTGATCGCGATGCTTGTTGGCTGAGGAGACGTCCACACCTGAAGCTTTTTTAAGGTGGAACTCGGGCCGGCAGATCTCCTTCGGCTCGTGTCCTGCGATATAATAATCCTCCGTGACCGGACCACAAAAGCCTTGTGCCAGCAAGCCGGAAACAGGGCAGACCCGTGCTTCCACAATGCCATCGGGGCGAGGGAAGTCTTCCGGTTCCTGATTCCGCACCGCGTACTTCATCATGTCGATCCACATGGGCACTGCGTCGTCCGCGCCGGTATTTCCGGGTCCCATCGAAGTGTGATCGTCCGCGCCGACCCAGATTCCTGCCGTGTAATGCTTGGTGAATCCGATGTACCATGCGTCGGAGAAATCGTTGGTGGTTCCGGTTTTTCCGCCGGAGGGGAATTGAAAGCCGCTGGCCCAAATCCCGGCAGCCGTTCCCCGGATGTTCACATCGCGCAGCATGGTGCATAGAATCCACGCGGCTTCCTTGCGCAACACTTCCTGTGTCTGGGGGATATTTTGATATACCGCGCGGCCGTTTTTATCGGTGATGCGTTCGACGAAGTAGGGGATGGAACGCGTGCCACCGTTGGGGAAAGCTGTGTAGGCAGACACCAGTTCGATCAAGGATGCCTCGCAGGTTCCGATGGAAACCGATGGAACTGCGGGAACATTGTGCGCCAATCCAAACCGCCGGGCATAAGATACCACGGTTGGCAGTCCATACTTTAATCCCGTGGCAATGGCGGGAAGGTTTTGCGACTTGTAAAGTGCGCGGCGCATGGTCATCGGCCCTTCAAAACCGGGTTCAAAGTTTTCCGGCCGCCAGAATTTGGTGGAGTCTCCCGGATCGGGGATGGTGATGGGCTCGTCGTTCACCATGTCTCCGGGGCTCGCTCCGTTGTCCACCGCCGTGGCATAGACGAAGGGTTTGAATGAGGAGCCCGGTGAACGTATGGCCTGCATGGCGCGATTGTATTTCGACGTTTCAAAATTCTCGCCGCCCACCATGGCACGCACCGCTCCGGTTTCATTGTCGATCACGAGCAACGCACCCTGAAGGTGGTGATAGCGCAGGGCGTCCGGAAAACGTCGATGGCGCAACGTGTCAGCGCGTAGATAAAGCGAGTCGAAGCGGGGATAATAAACGTCCCAATGATTCACGAGCGTGTCGAGGGGGACATGCAGATACTTGGACATGTTGAAAGCCCGCGCTGTCCGGTAATATTGGCGAAGCTGCACCTTGTGAAGCTGGCGTGGCAACAATTCGTCCGCATAGCGTTGCAAAGCGGAGTCCATCGTCGTGTAAACATGCGCGCCCTGATTGTAGACGAAATCCTCGTTCCACTTCTTGTCCATGAATTGTCGCACGGTTTCGGTGAAGTAAGGTCCCAGATCCGCACCGGGATCGTATTCCTGAACGTTCAGCGGAGCTTTGACCGCCTGTTTATATTCGGAGCGAGTGAGGAATCCCTCTTCCTTCATCGCTCCGAGAACCACATTGCGGCGATCCCGCGCCTCTTCGGGTGAATTATCCGGGCGATAGGCTTCGGGTCTTTGCAGTAATCCGGCCAGCAGCGCGTATTGTTCCACCTTCAGCGAGTCGAGCGGTTTTCCGAAATAGCGTTCCGCCGCCGCAGCGAATCCATAAGCACCCGCGCCGAGATACACCTGATTGAAATAAAACTCGAGAATTTCATCCTTGGTGTAGGCCTGTTCGATTTTCACCGCCATCAAAAGTTCGCGCACCTTGCGGCGTACGCTGCGCTCCGGAGTGAGGAAGAGGTTTTTGGCCAATTGCTGGGTTAAAGTCGAAGCTCCGCGGGCACGCCCTCCGAGCAAGGCGGGAAACAAGGCACCGGGATAAGCTTTGAGATCCACGCCCCAATGTTCCTGGAAAGTCCGATCTTCGATGGCGAATACGGCTTGCTTGAGTTTTTCGGGAATTTTTTTCTCCGGAACCCAAATGCGGCGTTGCGTGTAAAACTCGTGGACGAGTTTTCCGCTTCTGTCGTAAAGCCGGGTAATCAGGCTGGGTTCGATGTGTTCGAGAGATTCCAGAGAGGGCAGGGAGCGCGAGAAAAACCAGAGCGTTCCCAGCGTAAAGATTAAGAGGATGGCCGTGAACAGGGAGAAGAACCGAATCCAAGACCAGAAATGGGCGCGATAGCCGGATTTGCGGAGTTGTTTCCGCAAAGTGCCCAGCCAGGTTCCAAATCCATGGAACAGCCACATAAATAATCGCTTTAATTGTTTGAACATTGGGCCGGAAAGGTAGGATTCATGGGGAATTTTGTTAGCTTTGCCCCGCTCTGCAGGTGTGGCCAAACTGGATAAGGCATCTGACTACGAATCAGAAGACTCCAGGTTCGAATCCTGGCACTTGCACCACATCTCTTTTATAGATTACTGGCCATGAACCTCGATACCATGGCTTCAGTCCTCCTCGAAAAGCTCAAGGGAATCGCCCAGACCGATACCGTCGTGGGTCAACCCATTGTTGCCGACGGTACAACCCTCATTCCCGTTTCCCGGGTCTCTGTAGGCTTCGGCCTTGGCGGCGCCAGCGGCAAGGGTGAAATAGCCGGTTCCGGCGGTGGATTGACCGTGGAACCCATCGCTTTTATCGTGGTGACGGACGGAAATGCCAAAATCGTGAGTCTCACCCGTGACAAGGATATTTTTGGAAAAGCCATGGATCTCGTTCCCGAGGTCCTTTCCATGCTGAAGAAAGACAAGAAGGAAGAATAGCGCGCCTTATTCTTCCATGTCCAACTCCATCGACCTCATTCGTTCCAAAATCAGGGATATCCCTGATTTTCCCAAGCCCGGCATTCTTTTCAGGGACATCACTCCGTTGTGGAAGGACAGTCCTGCTTTTGAATCCTGCATGGAGATTTTCTCCACCCGCTATTTCCAAAAATCCGTCCCGAAACCTGACTTGATTGTCGGCATTGAAAGCCGCGGCTTTGTGATTGGATCGGTGTTTGCCGCCCGCCACTCCATGGGTTTCGTGCCGATTCGCAAGAAGGGCAAGCTTCCCCATGATGTCGAGTCGCATGAGTACGACCTGGAATACGGTTCCGATTGCGTGGAGATTCACAGGGATTCGGTGGACAAAGGACAGAAAGTTCTCATCATGGACGATTTGCTTGCGACAGGCGGCACCATGTTGGCCGCCATTCATCTTTTGGAAAAAATCGGGGCCGATGTGGTGGGTTGCGCGGTGGTGATTGATTTACCCGCGCTGGGCGGACGGAAAAAGATTGAGGCCGCCGGTTACGAAGTGTTCTCCGTCATCGATTGTTGATTTCATTGTTTTGGATCGAATGGTTTGATCGATGACACCTTCACGAATTTGCATCATGGGCGCGATGGAGGAGGAGATTCAGGAATTTCTTTCCCATGCCCAGGTCTCAAAAACAATCGAGTGGAACATTTTCCGGATTTATGAAGCGAATCTTTTGGATGTTCCCGTTGTGGTGATTCAATGCGGTGTGGGCAAGGTGTTCGCGTCGTTGATAGCCCAGCACCTCATCGATGAATATCATCCCTCCGCGGTGATTTCCACCGGCGTGGCCGGTGCATTGTCGAAGCAGCTCCACATCGGAGATGTCGTTGTCAGCCGCGATTGTCTACAGCATGACATGGATGCACGGCCCATCGGTTTCGAACGGGGGAGAATTCCCTTCACGGATCTCCGGTTCTTCAAGGCTGATGAAAAGTTGGCCGCGCTGGCTCTCTCTGCCGATCTGGAATCAGATCACAAAATCATTTCAGGCCGCATCTTAAGCGGGGATCAATTCATTTCCGGGGATCGCGAAACAAGTCACGGGCATTTGACCGGCGAACTTGGAGGGGATGCGGTGGACATGGAAAGCGCGGCCATTGCCCACGTTTGCGCCGTGAATGGAACGTCCTTCGTATCCATTCGGACCATCTCCGACCATGCCGATGGAAGCGCGCATGTCGATTTCACGAGTTTTCTTCCCGTCATCGCCGCCAATTCCTTCCACGTGATCAAGGAGGTGTTGTCGGGAATCAGGCAATAAAAAAACCGTGAGGCTTTCGCCCCACGGTTGAATTTTGTGTTGAAAATTGTGGTTAAGGTGCGACGAAGATTTGAATGACGGCTCCAACGGGTCCACAGTTACTCATAGCATTCACCTTGTAATAGATGGGGCACGCTGGACCTGTACCGGCGGGAGGCGGCGCAATTGTTTGGGCGGTGGATGCAGTGAGTTTCCCGGAAATAATACAGGTGGACGGGTCAAGTGTCAGTCCTGCCGGGAGGAAAGGATGATAGGGAAGGACTTCGGTATTTACACAGGAACCGGGGATCAGGGTGATGCCAGCAGCGTCAAAAACCGGGGCATAAGTCACATAATCGCCGACATTAGCCTGTTGCGGGCTGTAAAAGGAAATTCCTCCCGCGTTGTGGAGAAAATTCGGACAGACAAAACAGGGAGTTGAAAGGGAAATGGTTTGGTATGTGCCCCAATTTCCTTTTGAATTAATCCGGATACCGGAACCCCAGGCTGTTTGCGTCTGGCTTCCTTTGGCTTGGCCGGCATTATTTACCACGGCATGGGAAGCTATGATTGCTGTGGCTGCTCCACAAGCTTTGTCGGGATCGAATCCGATTGTACTGAGAGGAACGCGAACGACGATCGATACGGTGTTGGACGCCACGGGATCTTTCTTGTAGGAGAATTGTCCTGGAATCGGATTTCCTGATTTGCTCTGGGGAATGTCCGCCGCCTTTGTCCCTACCCAGAGATGATAAGCGGAGAACGACCAGCCGTTGCCAGGAGTGGTAGCATAGGTGACAACAAGGTCGCTGCCATAAACGGCAGTGCATACCTGACCGACGTTAATATTCTGTCCAGCAATCAACGGCACGCAAGCGTTGGTAATCGTAATTTGAGATGACGTTGCTGCGCTGATTGAAGTCGGATAAGCGGCATTCTTGGAATCCGAGAAGTAATCCGAATTCAAACAGCCGAACATTGTGAGGCTGACCAGGATGGCCAACCCGCTGAGTAAGGATGTTTTTTTCATGTTTTCCCTTTCACAAGATCGTGCAGTGTCGTTTAATATGCGGCGAGTTTTTAAGGTGCCACGTTGATGGCAATTACAGATGCGACCGGTCCGCAGCTGCTCTGAGCTCTCACCTTGTAATAAACGGTTCCACCGAGGCCGATGGTGGGTAGTGTGGGTGTCCCTGAAATGGCGCAGGTCGAGGGATCAACGGTCAACCCAAGCGGCAGCGCGGGATGCGGTCCTTCAATGGAAGCATGGCAGGAACCCGGTGTGAGTGTGATGCCGGGAGTGACTGTTACGGGATGATTTGCGTACACACCCACTTTGTCGTTCACGTCGGGATAGGCAATGCCACCAGCATTGGGATCAAAATAGGGACATTGGGGAGGGGGAATCGGGCAGCTCGGAGCCGGGCCGATGACCACATTTCGCAAACCTGTGAAGCTTTGATCGACGATTCCAGTCGAGGTGCTGAGTATCCCTGCAACCTGAATCTTATAACTTCCCGCAGCCAGGTTATAGGTGATTGGGGATACGACGTACTTGGCTTTTTTATTGCAACCCTTGTCTCCGTCATTGCTGTCGTCATCATCATCCTTGGTGATGCCATCCATGGTGTCGCCATCTTCAAGCATTTCCTTCGCATTGCCAATCCTGCCGCCGTTGCCTTCGTAGTGTAAATCGGAATGACAATTGTTGGATTTTTTATCGCCCTTGACGTAAGTGACCGAAGGGTGATCCACCTGAATGACGGCGCCGGTATTGGCGTCGATCAAGGTGACTGTAATCGTAGCGGTCTTGGGTGTACCGTCGGAATTTGTGCTGCTGAAGTCGCACTTGCTCTTGGATTTTTCCAGTTCGATCTTTTGAGAAGCCACGGTAATATTGAACGTAACCGGCGCTTTCCCGGCATAAACAGGGCGCATCTCCCAGCATTTCTTGGAATCTATGTTCCCCGATTCATTCTGGGGGAAAATGACGGTTCCGTTGCAATTATGGCTGTTGAGCTGTCCACCGTTCCAGAAAATGCACTTCTCATCAATGGCGGTGACGGCGATTTTATCGGCCAGAGTCAAGCCGTCCGGAAATAAAAAGTTGCTCGAATCGATGCCGGGAATATTGAAATAAGGCGCAGCGCAATCGTCGCGAAAGCTCCACAAGGAGCTGTCCTGAAGCAAGAAGGTCGTTGGCCCGGAGATTCCAACCATGATCGATTGGGAGCTGAGTTTTTTTCCTTTGGACAAAGCCTTGAGAGAATCCTTTGCGGCATACTTCGCCGCCTTGATGGAATCCTTGACGGCTTTATTGGCAGCTTTGATGGAGTCTTTTTCCGAAGACTTGGCTCCAACAGGGCTAATAAATCCGGAGGTGCTGGAGGAACCCGGCTCCTGGTTGCAACCAACGAGTGCGAATCCGAGGATCGTCATTCCTAATAGTGCAATGCTGAATACTCCGCGCGGTGAGCGTGATTTTTCCATGATCTTCCCTTTCGTGCGGGCATGGCGAACCATCCCACGGGTTTGTTTTTTAATGCAAACGCGTCAGCGAAAGAGTCTTTCAAAACCTTCACGCCCCAGACGTACGCCTGACAGCGTTACAGTAAATTGCCGAACAAAAAACTCAGTGCGATGAACCGTGCCAGATAGTACCGTCTGGTTCGACCATCGTCAAGACGCAAAGCTGGGTGAAGGTCTTCGTCGTGGCGCGTTCATGTTGTTTTAAGGATGAAAAAACCTATTTATTTGGAATTTTTTAGAGTTAAATTATATTTATTTTACACTTATTTCATAACCGTTTCGGGAGCGGAAACGTGTCCCTTTTTGGCTGTCTAAGAAGGAGTCATGAATTTAAGATGTGCATGAATTAAATCGAGGCACTGCTTTTTTTCCGATGCAAGCTTTCGATTCCGCACTTTTTGCAGGGCTTTGAAAACGGTGGTGTCGCGATGGCACATGGCGACGAATTCATCCTTGCCACAAGTCGGGGAACAGATTTCACTGGTGAAATATTTGGCGGCTTTCCTTCCGATATCGATTTCGAGACCTTTGATTAAAGTGAGCACATGAGTGGGGGCGACAGGTAATGCTTTCGCCAAGCTTGCGGCCAGATCATCCGCTGCGGGACTGCCGACGGCGGGAACGAAAAGTTTTTTCGCAACTTCAATCCACAGGGAATCCCCGCTTTCCACACCTTTCAATATGGCCGCCCATTCGGTTGCCTGCCATTCGGAATTTTTCTGTGGCAGCTTCTGATCGATTTCGCCTTCCGTTCGCGCTAAAACCTCCTCGGCACCTTTTGCCTTGATCTCTTTGAGCAGGGCGATGGCCTTGGTATGTGGAGAAGGTTTCTTTGCAGCGTGAGGGAGGGTTAAAAAGCAAAGGAGGATGAGTAAAAGTCGTTTCATGGTTGGAAATAAACAAAAAACCATTCCATTCAGTTCATGATCGTTACCTTTTGAAGCGATCCATCGTCCAATCCACAGTTTGAGGTTTTAAGGACTTCGCTATCAAGTGAGGGTCAAGTGAAAATAACAGCGGGTTTATTGCTTTCCTTGCTTCTCTTGGGATGTTCGACCACACATCAAATCAATTCGCCTGACGCGCAGGCTTTCCATAAGACTATTGGCTACTTAAAAGGAGAAAAGGTTAGGCTTGTGTTAAAAGACTCGGTCCGGATGAATGGTTCCGTCCTCGAAATGGGTGCGGACAGCATTCAGTTCTTAAAAACCGATTCGGGAGACATAGAGACGTTAAATTTCCCGGTCGACAAAATTGCCCGTGTGGAAGTAATCAAAGTGACCAAGCGTGGGGAAACCGCTGTGAACGGTGCCGCATGGGGCGCGGCAATTACGGGGGTATTTTTCGGAACCCTGATTTATGCGACAGCGCCTGACCATTGTGAGATGTATGATCTTTTTTGCGTACCTCAACACAAGGTGCTACCTTTTGCCATAATCGGGGGAACACTTTTTTCCGTTGTTGGGGCCTTGCCAGGTGCATTGGTAGGTGGGCTGGTAGGACACAGCGAGATCTACCAGTATCAAATTGGCGACACACTGAATAATGTCGCCCCTAGGATAAAATCGGAATGAAGTTTGCAGCTGTAATCCTTTCCTTGCTTATGTTGGTCGGTTGTTCGACCATGCACGAAGCGCGTATAGCGGATATGCATGCGTTAAGCGACGCACTTAATGATTCAAAGCATCTGGATGGCGCGGTGTCTTTTCGGGCGGGAGATCGGGTCTCGGGAAGCGTTCTGCAAGTGAATGTGGATACGGTTTATTACATGCTCTCGGAAACGGGGCGAATCCTGTTCATTCCCTTGAGTAGTATCTCCAGATTTGAATACACCAAGATTCACCGCGGACAGGGTGCTTTGGAGGGCTATGGAATCGCTTTTGGAATTAGCCTGCCCTTCGCCCTGCAGGATCTTGAAAAATCCGGAGGAGGCAGTTTATTCCTTACAGGTGTGATCGTCGGGCCGATTGGTGCGATTGTGGGCGCCATCCACGGTCAGCGGGAGATCTTTAAATATCAAATTGAGGATTTGGAAAAAACTGAATTCAAGAAATAAATGCGAACTTCAAGTCATTGCTTCTTTGTTTTATGATGAAGAGTCGCTCATCGAGTAGCCCCGAGGGCGTATCGAGATGAGCGTTACTTCCTCAACCTGTCATACAACGCTGCCTTGACCTTCTCCACATCCGGGGCGCAATGGATGATTTCATTCGCATAGCGCGAGGTGACGCCTTCCAGTTTTTTCTCATGATACTTCGTCTTGAATTCCGAAAACTTCAAACCATGCGCCGTGGAGATGATGACCACCCGATCGTTGGCTGAAACTTTTTTCTGCTCCACCATCTGGAACAAGGCTCCGAGAGCCACGCCTGTATGCGGATCGCAATACAGACCCGTGGTATCCGCCAGATGTGCCGCGTCGGCGAGTTGTTCTTCGCTGACCTGATAGACTTCACCGTCATATTTCTTCAAAATCTTCACTGCGCGATCATAGCTTACCGGATTGCCGATTTGAATCGCAGAGGCTTCTGTCTTTTTCGCCTGCACGGGTTCCAGTTTATCAAAACCGCGTTTGTAGGCGAGATAGAGAGGATTGGCATTGGCCGTTTGAGCCACGACGATGCGCGGCTTCTTGTTGATCAATCCGAGTTCCAGCATCATGTCAAAACCGCGGCCCAGCGCGGACACATTGCCGAGATTGCCGCCGGGGATGATGATGAGATCGGGAACTTCCCAGCCGAATTGCTGGCAGATTTCCATGCTGATGCTTTTCTGTCCTTCGATGCGTAGCGAGTTCATGGAGTTGGCCAGATACAGGCTCTTGTCCTGCGTGACTTCCTGAACCACCTTCATGCAACCGTCAAAATCCGTATCGAGCGAAAGCACTACTGCGCCGTTGGAAATGGGCTGAATGAGCTGTGCCACGCTGATCTTGCCGCCGGGCAGAAAGACCACCGCAGGAATTCCCGCTGCTGCGCAATAGGCTGCTAAAGCCGCAGAAGTATCACCGGTGGAGGCGCAAGCCACGGCCTGAATCGGAACGCCGAGCCGTCGCATGCGATTCACCTGGGATACCAGCACAGTCATTCCCAAATCCTTGAAGGAACCGGTATGGCTGTTGCCGCACAATTTGACCCACAAATCTTTTAGTCCTAAATGCGCACCGAGGCGCTGGGCGAAGAACAGATTGGTCCATCCTTCGTTTAGGGACACGATGTCTTCATCCGCGATTCCGGGAAGCAACCATTCCTTTTTGCCCCACACTCCGGAGGCAAAAGGCCATTGATGGGCGCCGCTGCGGGACTCGAACAGTTTTTTCCAGTCGGAAGCGGAACGCTGTCGTAAAGCATCCATGTCATGCTCGACTTCGAGCAGGCCTCCCGACTCGTCGCGATAGATTACTTCGTCAAGGGAATAGGCATTACCGGTGCGAGAACCTCGGAATTGTGCGGAAAACATCGTCATGATGCGGAATTTAGGTAAATGGCTTGGTATATTTGCACCTCTCCTTATGACTTTCCCTCGCTTCCGCCTTTCAGGTCCATCCCGTTCCCGTATTCTTATGGGGCTTCCCTTTGTGTTGGGGGCGTTTTTGTTGTGGGCCTGCATCAGCGACGGTCCGGATCAAACGGGGCTAGGGTACATCCAGAATGGGGGAGTCCAACTCTCCACGCCTTTGAAGCATTACATCTTCAAGGATTTTCCTTTGGACAGCGCGTTTGGCACCGAACTTCCCCTGAATCATTTCGGAGAAACCTTGCTCGTGGTGGGCCGGGAACGCGGCTATCGAGCTACGGCTCGGATGGGATTTCAAATCACGGTTCAGACCCAGCGAGACAGCATCGCCAAAGGTTTGAATTTGCGTATGGTGGCCGTGCCAGCCATTCTCAAAGGATTTTCATTCCTGCGAACCTCCACCCAAGGGCATGATTCCATTTCGTTGCTCATCGAAGCCTTCGCGTGGAATGACACCGGTGGTGGGAAGTACAATGATTCGTTGGGCGTGTTTCACCGCCGCATTCTGAATTCTTACACCTCGTTTTCAACTTTCGACACGACTTTTAAGGTCAAGGACACCGCCCGCATAGCCTTGGCCAAAGCTTTTGATTCTGTAGCACGGGATTCGATACAGGTTTGCGCTTTGAAAAATCTTCAGAAGCGTTTGAGCCGTCAAAGCGATACCGCGCATCAGTGGCAAGTCTTTCTCGAAATTTCTCCGCTAAAGGGCGGCACGGATTCCGGCCTGTTCCGTTTCACGGGAACCGGCGGCACGGTATACAGCCCCGGACTTTTGTTGGGAACTTATTCCAAAGGTGCCGGCAATACTCCGACTTTGCTCGCTCCCTACACGGCCAGTGGCCTTCCTTCGGTGAATTATCAAGTCACACATACCGGGGACAATCAAACTTTGTTGTTCGGAGTGTCGCGTGGAATCAATCTGCGTTTAAACCGGAACCGGCTGTTGGACAGCATTCAGGCGCGTTTGGGTTCCGCTTTTCCCGCTTCAACTACCGGCAAGTACGACACCCGTTTTTATGTGCCCTATGCCGAAATTCATTTGCCCCTTGTAAATGCGACGAATCAAATCGATCCACGCACACATGTGGACGGCCCTTTCGCATTGGACATGCAAATGGTATCCGAATCGGACAGTGGGCTGGATCCCCAATCCACGGCAGCTTTGATCCCTGTGGCCTTGGGAAGCAGTCTGAAACTGTACGCTTTGCCATCCAGTTCCACATCCTATTCGACCCAATCTGCGGACACCTTGATTTGCTCCTACGCTCCCAATCCTTCCAATCCGTTGGATTCAACCCTGCGTCGTATTGTGCTTCGCTGGGTGAATGATTCCACCGTCCGGGACACTCTCTATGTGACGGCCGACGGAAACCGGCATGAACTGGGATTGTCGCTGCATAGTGGATGGACGCGTTACGCCACCCTTGGAGTTTATCCCGAAGCGGGGCAGGCCAAGGTGGAGGTGTATTTCAATTCCGGATCGGTGGAGTCCAACGGTTTTGTGGATCGCACCACGGGTCAGCAAAAAACGACTTTCAAGGATCTCGCGGCCCGTTACTGGAGGCCCGGAGCTTCTGAATTGACGGTGCGGGCTACGCATGGATTGGGTGCCTTGTTGAACCGGAAAACCGGAGTCACACCTGCGTTGTTTTTGAGACCTGCGGATCGTCTTGCCTTTGACACTACGACAGCCAGTGACGGCAGTTCCTATTTGCGGGTGTTGTATCCCGTGCTCGGTGAAGTCGGCTTTCCCCGGGGTAGCGACGGAAAACTGCGCGTGACGGTGGACGTTTATCTCTATCCCTTGAGCAACCCATGATGCGCGGCATGCTTAAAGGAACCTTGGTGCTGGCTCTCGCTGTGGGTTTGGTGCGCGCTGAATTTTCACCCCTTTCCTCCAACGGTCAGGGACAGGGAATGCCGATTGCCCAGATGGCATCACGTGAGCGCGGAATGGGTGAAGTCGGAATGGCTGCCCTTTCCACCAAGGGTTTCTTTCTGCCAAACATCAGCCGGTCGGCCTATTACGATCGCACTTCTTTCTCCGCCACGCTTGAAACCGACATGGACTGGGTGCGCGATCATTCCTCAGCCAGCCACAATATGACGACGGCCATGCCGACAGTGGCAACCTTCATCAAAACTCCGAAGATCGGCACCTTTGGTTTGTACTACCAGCAAACGTATCAGCGCCAGTTCGGAGTTTTACTCGATACCGGAATCGCTCATCAGGGATTCAGTGCCGACGGCGGTCTTTATCTGCTGGGTATCAGCTACGCTTATTCCCCCATGCCCTTTTTCTCGCTGGGAGTTTCTGAGAACGTCGTGCTGGGTCATGATCGTTTCATTCAACCCGCAACTTTTTCAGACAGTCTTCCAGACGCGGAAAATTTCGGAGATACTCTGGAAATGAACAATTGGGGAATGTATCCAACCTTTTCCGGAACGGTGCATACCAAACGTTATGATGTTGCCCTCTCTTTTACACCTCAAGCCCGCCTGACCACCAAACGTGAGGAACACAGCACACGACTTTTGACGGATTCCATTCCGGATACGAGCCGAGTGCTTCCAATGACATTGGCTGCGGGAGCGAGCTGGCGTATTTCGAACCGGAAAACCGCAGCGATGGACGTCTATTATGAAAACTGGAGCGGGGGCGGTGGAGTGCTCAATCCGGCCTATAAAGTGGGCGCAGGCTATGAATATCGTGGAGTGGACAATCCTTTTGAAGACTATCGCAAGCGTATTACCTACCGGGCGGGATTGGGCTACGATCTCCTTTATTTGCAAAAAACACCTGAAATTTACGGAACTTTGGGACTTGGGCTTCCCCTCGGTCCTCGCGGACACGCGTTGGATGTCAGCTTGAAGTATGGACACCGAAGCCTTGATGGAAATACCTTTTTTACCGAGGACTACATTAAGATCTCCGCCTCCGTCGTTGGGGTGTCCATCTGGGGGCAGCCGGCGCGCAAGCGTCATTAAGCCTTCCCGTCTGAAAGGGCTGATTCATGAAAAGCAAGGCCCGTAAACCCGGAACAAAAACCAAGGTTGCAAAGAAGGCGGCGAAAAAAGCTGTCGTTGCGAAATCCGCAAAAAAACCGGTGGCTAAAAAGAAGGCCGTCGCTGCGAAATCCAAATCGAATCCTGCTGCAAAACCGAAGGTGGCTGCGAAGAAAACAAAAAAGGCTGCCGCCAAGGTTGTCGCTCCAAAGGCGGCGAAGAAGAAGTCTTCGAAATCCGCTGTCAAAGTTCCTGCAGTTCCAAAACCCAAAAGTGCAGCGAAGATTTTACGGCCGAAATCCTTCGAGCAATTTCCCGCCGCGCGCAATCATGGCTTTCCGGAGCATGCTCCGGAGTTGCCCGAGAATTATCTGCGCGATCGACTGGTGCTGATGACACAGGAACCGGATTATCTCTTCAGTTATTGGGAAATCACCACGGCGCAACTCACCCGCAAGTCGGCAGAGAAACGCGTGGGCGAGGAATATCGTGAGGCGCTCAAATTGAACTGGCCGCCGCGCTCCCTGTTCGATCAGGGCTTTGTGATCCTACCCGTGCCGCTGTCCGCGCGCCGGTGGTATTTGCAGGTTCCTTTTGCCGGTCTGTCCTATCAGGTTGAAATCGGATGGCTGAGCAGCAAGGGGGAATTCATTTCCATCCTGACCTCCAATGAATCCGAAGCGCCGGAAAGCTGGCCTGCAACGCAAGCCCGTCTTCGCAGCGCCGGGGGTGAGATATTGTCCCGCGCCGCCCGTGTCTCGCGCCCTTCGGGTTCTTCGGAAAAAATCTTTGTGGAAGAAACCCTTCTGGCTTCCCTGAATTGGAATCCGGGTTCCGCATCCTCTTCCATGATGCCCAAGCGATCGGGAGCCACGAAGAACAAGCCCAAGCCCGCGCGTTAAATTCAATGGCCTATTTGAATTTCGTTCTTCACGCGCATCTTCCCTTTGTGCGCCATCCGGAACACGCCCGGTTTCTGGAAGAGGAGTGGCTGTACGAGGCCATCACCGAGACCTATATCCCGCTGCTCTTGGAATTTGACGCGCTGGAACGGGACGGACTTCCGTTTCGCCTGACCATGAGTGTGACTCCGCCTTTGTGTGAAATGCTGGCGGATGAGTTGTTGCAGGCGCGCTATGTCAATCACATCAACCGTCTGCGGGAACTGGCTGAAAAGGAATGTTCGCGCGTCAAACATGATCCGCAATATTCCCGTTTGGCGGCCATGTACCGCAACAAGTTTGAAGTCTGTTACCGCAAGTTCGAATCTCTGGATCGCAATCTTCTCAACGGCTTTCGTCACTTCCAGCGTTTGGGTCGTTTGGAAATCATCACCTGTGGCGCCACGCATGGCTTTCTTCCCAATCTTCGTCATTCCCATCGCAGCATTGAGGCCCAGCTTGAAGTTGCGGTGGGGAACTATCGCAAACATTTCGGTGTCGATCCTTGGGGAATCTGGCTCGGTGAATGCGGTTATTATCCGGGGCTGGATTGGAACATGAAGGATGTGGGTCTCAAGTATTTCTTTACGGACGCGCATGGGATTTTACAGGGAGATCCGCCATCGCCCAAGGGTTGTTATGCTCCGATAGAAACGCCCGCCGGAATGCATTGTTTTGCGCGTGATCCCGAATCCTCAAAGGCAGTGTGGTCGGCAGAGGAGGGATACCCCGGGGATTATCGCTATCGCGAATTCTATCGCGACATCGGTTTCGATCTCGATCTGGATTACATCCGGCCTTACATTCATCCCATCGGTTTCAGAACTTCCACGGGAATCAAGTATCACCGCATCACCGGGAAGAATGTTGAGAAACAGCCGTATGAAGAATCCTGGGCCCGCGACGCCGTGCAACACCATGCGGATAATTTCCTGTTCAATCGCAGCTTGCAGGCCGACTATTTAGATCCGCGCCTCGATACTCCCGCCAACATTGTGTGTCCCTATGATGCGGAATTGTTCGGCCATTGGTGGTATGAAGGTCCGCAATGGCTCGGTGCCGTCATGCGCCGGGTCAGTTCGCGTCCCGGCAATGTTCAACTGGCTTCGCCACGCGATTATTTGTCGCGTCATGCGGCTCCGAAAAGCAACCCGGCCTTTTCCAGCTGGGGTGCGGGGGGATATGCCGAAGTCTGGCTCAATGGAACCAACGACTGGATTTATCCGCACCTGCATCACATCGGTGATCTCATGCGTGAGACGGCCAATCTTCCCGAGCGCGGAGATTTGGATCGCCGCGCCCGCAATCAATTTGCCCGTGAGCTTTTGCTGGCACAATCTTCCGACTGGGCTTTCATCATGAAAACGGGAACCATGGTGGAGTATGCGGTGAAGCGGACCAAAGTCCATGTTCACAATTGCCTTGAGTTGAACCGGCAGATCGAAGCGCAGCAGATCGACGAAGGCTTTCTCTCCAACCTCGAAGCCACCAACAATATTTTTTCTGAAATTGATTACCGCGTTTATCGAGGTTGAAGACTATCGCGAGATGATGACGCGTGCTTCGGCTAGCTTCAGGCCTTCCGAGAAGAGCTGGGCCGAATAAACACCCGCTGCCGCCAGTGCTCCGGAAGGTGTTTTCGCATCCCATGAAACTTCGCGGCTACCCGTATTCACTCTTTGATTCCACACTTCCCGGCCTTTCAAATCCATCACAGAAATTTGGATGTTCGAAAGCCCCTTGGGCAGATCAAAGACTACGGCCGAACCTGAAACGCGGGCATTGAAGGAAGACAGCGACGGAGCATGGGAAAGAAGGGCCACTGGAGTAACTGTCAAAGCGGCGGAATTGCTTACAGCCATGCTGACCGAATTTTGCACGACACATTTGTAGGAGCCTGTGTCCGCGTTGGAGACGTTGGAGAGGGTTAATGTGTCTGAATTGGTTCCGACAGTATCGGTGTTGCGACGTACCCATTTGTAAATCAGGGAGCCTGTTCCTGTGGCGACCACGCCGAATTTTGCGGTGGTTCCCACCGTGGCACTGCGGTTCGCTGGGTTGGAGGTTATCGAAGGCGCACCGGGAAGGTTGGTTGTTGTGGTACTTACGAATATTGCCGTAGCGCCGGGCTTTTGCGTTTCATAACTCAGCTTGATCCAGTCTGCGGGACGCACCACGTTGGAGACGGTCATTTCGTCAATGGCACCGTCCATATAACGTTCGTTGGATCCAATCTTTCCAATGAACGTGGATCCTCCTGTGCCGATGCTTGTGCCCGTGGCTTGGCTGGCCGGGATGCCGGTGACGGCGGTGGCGCCGTTTACTGAAAGGAAAACGTTTGCCGCACCGGCGGCATCCGCCGTTGGTGCAACATTGTTCGAGTTATAGCCACCCGCCAGATAGGTCCACGACCCCTCGACACAGCCGCCTACGACGTCGGCGACGTATTCATTGTTCGCAGTCGTGTTTGATAGTGCCGCAGGATCATCCGTCATGCGCCAGTCCGTCGCCGTATTCGCGGTGTGGAGGGCGTATTGCCGTGTTCCTGAAGAGTTGTCGTTGGCATATTTGGAAATGGCGGCGATACGGCTTGAACAGGAGGTGGGATTGACCCATGCGGTGATGATGTAGGGACCCGTGTTTGAATTCAAGTTCAGGGCGGAGGAGTCCGTGCCCACCTGATAATATTGAGACGAGCTTGCGGAAAAATTTTTGCCCGTTCCAATGATCGATGCCGTGTTATTCGCGGGCGCTGCGGAGCCGCCTCCCGGTGTGGCCTGATTCCCGTTTCCCGTTGCGTTCAGTGCGGGGCTTCCCGAAGCCTCGTTAAAATGCCATACCGCCAAAAATCCATTGCTCGAAGAGAATGTCGTGGCTGGGCTGGACATCGTTGCCGCTCCGGCTTTATTCCAGTAAACCCTCAAGGAATAGGCCGCGGCATTGTTACCAGGTACGCTGTCCATGAGCACCCAGATGGCTCCCGACCCGCCGGTGCCCGAAGTCCAGCTATCCATCTCGAAGGGGAGATCGGTTGTGCCATCCGATTTTGTGACACGGATATCCGCTCCGTTCGCCAGCGCGGCGGTGGATCCTGTGAACATGTCGGATTGATTGGTTTCCGTAAACCGGATCAGAACGGGAATCTTTGCCACACCCGCAGTTGTAATTCCCGAAGTACTTAAAGCGATATTCCTGTATTTCGCCCACGATGAATAATCTCCGGCGAGTGAGAGATCCAAAAATATTGCAGTAAACAAGAGAACCCAGCCGACTTTCCTATTCATTTTCAATCTCCTGGTTATGCCGAAAAATTCCCGAATTTTTGCCTCTTCCTTAACAGAAGCTTTTTTTTGAAAAAATGACTGCTGATTTCTGACATCTTAGGGTAACATTGTGTATCGAAATGTATTTATGGTGTAGCTCGATCAAACGAAAAAGGGTTTTTTATGCGCCACTTCCGTTAATTGTATTTCCCTTCTTAAGTTCAAGCCGGTTTTTGTGAGATTTCAAATCTGACATGAAGGACCAAACAATGAGTTCACACCTGTCAAAATTTCATGTTTGCCAGATTTTTTTCTGGGTCGTAGCATCCCATGCTGCGGTTCCGACGATTCCCAACGGTGTATACGATCAAACCACAATCACGCCTTTTACCATCGGTTCATGCACCGGAGAGGGTGCGGGATGTTCGGGGGTTTATGGGATGAGCTGGCTTTCGGATGGTCGCATGGTGCTGCTCACAAGTGATTATCAGCAGCATGGCCAAATGCCTTATCCGGGGCACCCACGCAGTAAGGTAACCCTTCTTTCCGGGTTGACCGGTGGTGGTTCGGTGGTTGCCACGGACATCGCCACGCATTTCAAGCTTCCCACGGGTGTGGAGGTGGTCAACGATCGCATTTATGTTTCCGATATGGACTCGGTTTACATGGTGCCAACCAATAGCCCCTCCAATGATTCCCTTTCCCGGATGAACAACCGGCGCCGCATGTTCGAAACCCCTACCCCTACCATGTTTGGCGGTAATACCGCCCCAACCAATTTCGCCTTCCCCTCCTCACAATCCGGTGGAGGTTCCTTCACCGTTCTCACTTCCCACAACCATCATTACGTCTTCACGCCGGTGTATTATCAGGGAAAGTTCTATGCCAATTACGCCGGTGCGACTCTCAACGGCAACGGCTCTGCCAACTTGAATCCCGCCAGCTTCTTCTCGGGCGCACTACTGTCCTGGGACACCACCACCACCCAGCTTGACACCAACGCCAACCGCGCCGGGGGCGGCCTGCGCTCCCCGAACGGCAACTGCCTCGGGCCGGGCGGCGTGATCTTTTCGGCGGACAATCAAGGCTCCTATCTCCCCATGTGTACTATCACGCGATTCAAGCCTTTCACCAATCAATTTGCGGGTTACCGGCAAGACCAGAACTACACCCCCAATTTCGCCCAAGCGGCCTATGACCGCGGGCAATGGAAGTATGAGCCGCCCGTGGCGGTCAACTATTACGACCAGACCAATCATGCCGGTTGGGTTTCCCTGGCCCAGCCGTTTTATCTCACCAGCGGTCCCTACGCGGGTAATTTATTGGTGGGAGACATGAACAGCAGGGGCATGTGGCGCGTGGCCTTCGACACGCTTCAGGACACCACTAACACCCAGAATATTCAAGGGGCAGTGTTCTTCTTCACGCCCGGCGCGGCCACCGGGGGCTTGGGCGTCGGAAACAACGGCATCAACCGCATCACTCAAGGGCCGGACGGGACGATTTATGCCGGTGTCCTGCGCGGTGTGGGCAACTGGGGCATGGGGCCTGCCAGTAACATGATTTACAAGTTCACGCCCAAGGCCAATCCCACCCAGTTCGAAGTGCTTTCCATCCGCTCCTTGCAGGATGGATATGAGTTGATCCTGAATCGAAAGGTGAACCCTGCTACTGCCATCGCGGCGAATTTCACTGTGGGGCAGCGCACATGGGTGCGCAAATCGGGCTATGGTCTGGGGGCGATGAGCAGTAATCCGGCTCAATACCAAGGCGTGACGCCGGTGTATTATAACCGCCCGATTTCCTCGGTTTCGGTTTCCACGGACAGCATGCGCATCCACTTGGTAGTCCCCGGCATCAAAAGAATCAATCAGGTCGAATCGGGTGTGAAAGGAGATTCCATTGTGCATTGGCACACGCAATTCACCATCAGTGCCAATCTCATGTCGATATCGGGTGCGGCGAATTATACCACCGAGGCGGCTTACGCTCAGAACTGGATTTCATCCCGAACTTGGGATCCGGCCATTGTCACCGCTGTTGCGCCTTCACGGCACTTGTCCCTTTTGGAAAACAAGGTTTGGTTTGTCAGTAAACCGGGAAATCTTCGTGTGAATGTGGACAACATGTCGAGTCCTTATCAGGCGATTCTCCGCGATCCCCAAGGTCGTGTTCTGTTGGTGCGAGAGGGAACGCCAGGAACTTCCATGGAAATTGCTGCGCCGAAGGCTTCGCAATCCGTTTATCTCATTGAGATTCGGAGCGATGGCGATTCGTACAGAAAGATTGTGACTTTCTAGAAAAATTTTTCGCTTTCATCGCATCATGGATAGCAGGGAAGGTTCCTTGCATTCATTCTGATTGCGCATGGTTTTTGCTCCTCTAATATTCATCTCGGTTTGTTGGGGATACCCGCATCGGTAAATGCTGTCTAATCGACAGGCATTGCCTTTATTGGACAGAAATGGATGTCGATTGTCTGTTTTTGTCCCCCTGACAGCCATTGTAAAGAACGGAAAAAGCTCAACCAAGGGGAAGCCATGAAATCCTATTTCAAATTTTGGACAGCAGGTCTTGGGATCGCGCTCAGCATTCTGCAGGCAAATGCACAGGGTCTTTTGGTGAAAGCCATTGTGCGTGATTTCTATGAACAACGATCCAGCGTTACGGACTCGCGTGAACACCCTCATTTCGAACCCACGGTGAATAATCCCGAGACGAATAATGCGAAAGCTCTCGGCATCAGCATTGCACAAACGGCCATCAGCACCGGTGGAACGAGCAATGCTGTTTTGCAGGGATTGGATACCACGATGTACAAACTGGATAAGCGCAATCCGCTGTTGGTTTCCAGTCTGGATTCCCGTGTGGCCTGGGCTTATACCCCGACCAGCCGTTTCAGCGATTGGTACAACGATGTTCCCACGGGTGATATCAACCGGACCTTTCTGTTTCCCGTCACCTTGGTGCTGAACGGTTCCACCGGGCTTTACCAGTATGTGAACACCAACTTTTTCCCGCTGGACAGCGCGGCCAAATATCAGGCGTTAAGTCCCAGCCCATACAATGTGCCATACGGGAAGTTCTACACCAACAATATTCCTTCGACCAACACTTCGCATGTGTACGGTTTTACGATGGAAATGCATCTCTATTTCACCTACCATGCAGGTCAGAACGGGAAGTTCAAGGTTGCGGGGGATGATGATCTCTGGTTGTTCATCAACGGGCAGAAGGTGGTTGATTTAGGTGGTATCCACTCTTCGCTGACAGATAGCGTCGTGTTGACGACTTCCAAGGCATCACAGCTCGGGCTTGTCGACGGCAACGAGTATATCGTGGACTTCTTCTACGCCGAGCGGAATCCCACCCTTTCCGATTTCAGCGTATGGACAAACTTGGTTCTTTCACCGACCTCTGCGACACCTGTTGTCTCATTACTGCGAACGCCGAATAAGGATATCCTGCGTTCCGACAATGCAAATTTCTTTAATGTAAATGGCCGCCACATGGATTTAAGGGCGAATGGGTTGCCGGTGAACACCACCGTACTGTTACGACGATAATTCTTTCGACCGCGCCACAGCTGCCTGCACGGCGCGGTCGATTATATCCTGAAATCCATCCCGTTCCAAAACCTTCTGCGCCTCCGCAGTCGTTCCGCCCGGTGACCGCACGCGAGCGGACCAGACGGACGGAGCATCGTCCGAAGATTCCAAAAGCTTCAGACTGCCCTTTGCGGTTTGAATTGCAAGCCGATAAGCAGTCTCACGACTCAAACCCGATTTGATTCCGGCTTGCGTCAATGCTTCGATGAATTCAAACACATACATTGGACCGGAACCCGAAACACCTGTGACGGCATCCAGTTGCTCTTCCATCACGCGCACGGTTTGACCGCAGGATCGAAAAATCGATTCTGCGAGTTGCAGGGACTCTTCGTTGAGTCCATCGGTGGCAATGGCCGTTGCGCCTTCGCCGACGGCAAGTCCCAGATTCGGCATCACGCGAATGATTGTAAATGAATTCGGAAAAACCTCGCGAAGCTTTTCGGTTCGGATTCCCGCCATCACACTGATGATTGTTTTAGGTGCACCATTGGCAAGGGCAGGGAAGGTCAGTGTTTTAAAAACCTGCGGTTTCACGGAAAGAACAACAGCTTCCGCATTTTGAAACAGCTCTTCGGGAGAAGTGATGCCTTTGCACCCCAACGCTTCCAAAGGTTGGGTGACTACGGGCGCAGAGTCAAAAACGAATACGCTGCTGGACGGCAGGAGCTTCGCCGCCACCACGCCGCGCGCAATGGCACCACCCATATTGCCACAGCCGAGCAGCCCCAGAGAAGTAAGTGAGGTCATTGTCCCTCCCAAAAATCAGCGGTGACCGGGCGTTGCACCGAGCTTGTCGAGGTGTAGCCGCAAAATGGATTTCGAAGAAGCGGCATATCGAGGTCAGCCATTCATCGAATCCAGGAATTCGCGATTGGTTTTCGTTCCGCGCAATTTCTCCGAAAGGAATTCCATGATTTCCACAGGAGAAAGATCCTGCAGATAACGGCGGAGGATCCAGATGCGGCGCAAATCGTCTGGTGACATGAGCAACTCTTCCTTGCGCGTTCCAGATTTGAATACGTCGTACGCAGGCCAGATTCTTTTCTCCGCAATCTTCCGATCCAGAATCAATTCCATGTTGCCCGTGCCCTTGAATTCTTCAAAGATCACTTCGTCCATGCGGCTGCCGGTTTCGATCAAAGCCGTGGCGATGATGGTAAGCGAGCCGCCGCCTTCAATGTTACGGGCCGAGCCGAAGAAACGCTTGGGTTTTTGGAGCGCCATCGCGTCCACGCCGCCGGAAAGAATTTTTCCGGAGTGGGGAATGCACACGTTGTGGGCACGCGCCAGACGTGTGATGGAGTCAAGCAGGATCACGACGTGCTGTCCATGTTCCACCAGCCGACGCGCTTTTTCGATGACCATGTTGGCCACTTGAATGTGGCGTTCAGGCGGTTCGTCAAAAGTCGAACTGAACACTTCCGCAGGCACATTGCGCCGCATGTCGGTGACTTCTTCGGGCCGTTCGTCAATGAGCAGCACCATCAAACGTGCTTCAGCATGGTTTTTCACGATGGCATTGGCGATGTGTTGCAAAAGGATGGTTTTGCCCACGCGTGGTGGAGCCACGATCAAGCCGCGCTGTCCTCTTCCAATCGGAGTGAACAGGTTCATGATGCGCGTGCTGATTTCGCCGGCATCATATTCCATGTTGAACGGCACGTCGGGATGCAGCGGTGTCAGGTTGTCGAAAGAGACGCGATCGCGGCATTTATCCAGCGTATCGCCGTTGGCTTTTTGAACCCGCAGTAATGCGAAATATTTTTCGTTTTCCTTCGGCGCACGAACCATGCCCGTGACGGTGTCTCCGGTCATGAGACCAAATCGTTTGATTTGGGTCGCCGACACATACACATCATCGGGTCCAGCTACGTAGGAGTGATCCGGAGAGCGCAGAAACCCGTAACCCTCGTCCATCACTTCCAGAACACCTTCGGCGTAAATGTTTCCGCCTTCGCCCGTTTCCTTTTCGAGAATGGAGAAGACCAGCGCTTGCTTGCGTAAGAGGCGTGGTTCGGGAAGACCGAGTTCCAAACCCTTGTTGATGAGTTCCTTCATCCCCATTCGCTTGAGTTCCGTCCAGCGATTTTTGGCTTCCAGCAAGGTCTTGCCACTGGGCTCGGCGATTTCCTCTTCGCTTTCATCCCGCGTCATGGTCATGGGGCGCGCGGCTTGTGGACGGGGAGGAGGGGGCGGCGGTGTGGGTGCAGTCGGTGCCGGAGCTGCGACAGACGCGGGAGGTTCGGGGGATTGTTTCGCTGCGATAGGGGACTTTTCTTCGTCCTTGCCTTTATCGGCGGTCTTTTTGAGAGTGGCTTTGGGACGTCCAACCAAGTGGAACTCCTTTTGCAGATACTGAAAGTTTGAGTTGGGAGAAAAATGCGGTTCGCAAATGCGGTCGGCAAAGCTGCGATGCAAGCATAAATATAACCCCTCTGTCCGCCCGGCAAGGGGCTTTTCTACCTTGACCGCAGCTTATGGCGGCGCGCACAAAGACAGTTTGGCTCGGTTTTGGCGGTAATATCGGGGACCGTGCAGCCTATCTCCGAAGGGCTTTGGAGGGCTTGCGCGAAATTGCCATCGGTCCAGTAAAAACTTCCAAGATTTATGAAACCGATCCCGTGGGACCCGGTGATCAGGGGAAATATCTCAATCTCTGCGCCCGTTTGACCACGACGTTGAATCCCAAAGAACTTCTTGATTTCTGCCAGAATCTGGAACAGCAACTCGGAAGGGTTTCCCGCGGACATTGGGCTCCTCGGGAAATAGACATCGACATCCTGTGCTATGACAGGGAAATTCACTCACAGGAAAACCTGATTCTGCCTCATCCCGGCATTGCCGAAAGACAGTTTGTGCTCGCGCCTTTGGCCGAACTCGATCCGGAACTTGTGCTCCCGGGATTTCAGGATTCTGTTTCGGCGTTGCTGCAAAAACTTCGCGCATCGGAAGGGCCGCAGGGCATTACAGAGTACCGCGTGCAATTGCAGGGCGGTTCCCGGATTCTGCCCGATGCCATGCGCTATGTTGCCGTGGAAGGTGTGATCGGAGCGGGGAAGACAACCTTGGTCAAGATGTTGTGTGAGCGCATGGCCTGTCAGGCTTTGTTCGAGGAATTTGAAAACAACCCTTTTCTCGCCGACTTCTATCGCGACCGGCATCGTTTCGCCTTTCAAACACAGGTCTTTTTTCTGCTTTCCCGTTTCCGTCAGATTCAGGAGCATTTTAATCAGCAGGATCTTTTTCATCCGCAGGTGGTCAGCGATTACATGTTCGCCAAGGACAAAATCTTCGCCACGCAAAATCTGGATGAGAATGAGATGGGCCTGTATCAACGCCTTTCCGGTTTGCTGGAAAAACAATTGCCCCATCCGGATTATGTGATCTATTTGCAGGCCGACACCAAGACCTTGATGAGCCGCATCCGTCAGCGCGATCGCTACTATGAGCGGAACATTGACGAAGGTTACATCGAGTCCCTCAATCAGGCCTACAACAATTTTTTTCATTATTACAACGATTCTCCGTTGCTCATACTCAACACCAATCACATCGACTTCGTGCGCAGCCCGGATGATTTGAACCTGCTGCTCGATCAAATCCTGAAAGCCCCCGCCGGCTCCACCTACTTCTCGCCCGGAGCGCAGCATTGAGTCCCTCACCCCCAACCCCTCTCCCATTCTACATGGGAGAGGGGAGTAAGAATATGGATGGAATAATTCCTTCTCCCCTCTCTCATCCTTTAAGATGGGAGAGGGGTTGGGGGTGAGGGTGCTTGTTCTCCGTTCCCTTTCCGATTTGCGCCAATGGCGCGATGCGGTGCCGCATGGCAAAAGCGTTGGTTTCGTTCCCACCATGGGGGCTTTACACGCAGGACACATGAAGTTGATCGAAGAGTGCGGAAAAGATGTCGATCTCACCATAGTTTCAATCTTCGTCAATCCATTACAATTCGGCCCAAACGAAGATCTCGCCCGCTATCCACGGCCCTTTGAGCAGGATCAGAAATTGTGCGAACAGGCTGGAGTGGACGTTATTTTCGCCCCGGAAAGTTCCGGGTTTTACTCGGTGGATCACGCCACCTATTGTGATGTCGAAGGTCTGGATCGATATCTTTGTGGAGCCTCGCGTCCCGGACATTTTCGCGGTGTATGCACCGTGGTGCTCAAGCTCTTCAATCTTGTTCAGCCTCACCGGGCTTATTTCGGCAAGAAGGATATTCAGCAAGCTTTGATTCTTCGCAAGATGGTCGCCGATCTTTCCCTGAATCTGGAAATGGTTCTGGTGGATACGGTGCGCGAACCTTCCGGTCTCGCGCTGTCTTCACGGAATGGTTATCTGAGTGATGAGGATAAACAACGCGCAGCCTCATTATATCGTGGGCTATCTACGGCACGCTCGGCGTATCAAAATGGTGAACGAAATTCTGAAATTCTGAAATCAATTATTCGGAATGAAATGGATTTGGGCTCTGTCCGGGCGGATGATTCACCCAACCGCATCGATTATATCGAAATCGTATCCCAATCAAAATTGGAACCCATCATTATCATCGATCAACCTGCTGTAATGGCCCTTGCGGTGTATTACGGAAAAACCCGTTTGATCGATAATATTTTGATTCCGTAGATGTCGTTGTAGGGGCAACCCGCCGGGTTGCCCCTACAACGACATTCGGCCTTATTTAATCCCGCCCAATAACCGGCCCAATCCCTTTTGAGCGCCCACGAAATTGGGATCCAGTTGCGATGCACGGGCATAATCCTGAATCGCATCCTGAAGCCGCCCTCTTTTTTCCGCAATGTATCCCAGTCCAAACCAGGCATTGGCATCACCGGGGTTTTTCTGCACCAAGCTCTGGAACCGTGTCTCGGCCTCATCGAATTGTCCGGCTTCCACCAGAGACGCCGCCAGCATACCGGCCGCATTCATGTTCTGTGGGAAGGCCGTCACGAGGACCCGAAAATCCCGCGCCGCTTCGGCATATTGTTTATGGTTGAATTCCAGATGCGCCAGCCAGCCTCTCACTTCCATGTTATCCGGATCGAGTTGCAGAGTGGCGCTGAGTTGATATTCGGCGCCCAGCGTATCTCCCGTACGCGTCAATGCCTCACCCAGAATGCGCCGCGTCTCCGCATTGTTGGAATCCAGTCGCAGTGCGCGACGGTAGTGGGGGATGGCTTCCGGCGATTTGCCGTGACGTTCCAGGGAAGCGCCGACGAACAGCGAACTCCAAATGGCTTCGAGACTGGCACTGTCTTTCGCGAGGCCGCGCAATGCAATGCGGGCCGCGTCTTCGCGTTTGCCCGCCCAGTTCAACACCTTGGCGATATTGTGTAATCCCAATCCCTCCTCGCTTGGAGTCAAGCGCGCCATAATCTTCGTGTGCACCTGCGCCATTCCATTCTGTGTGAAACTTGCGGAAGGATGCACCACGTTCATGCGCACCAGTTCGTCGAAGATTCCATGCGCTAGAATTCCATAATCCTCCACGTTCAAATGAACGTGATCCAGAAAATCAGGTTCGCCAAGAATATTATGACCTTGATCGCGTTGCGTTTTTTTTTCCATAATGTCCACGAAATCCATGTAATGGCTTTTCGTTTCCAGCGCGGCTACACGGGTGATTTCACGCAGGGGAGTCAAAGCCCGCAGCGGGCAAATATCTTCGTCCAGCGCTTTCCGAAAGAGGATTTTGGCTTCCGGATAATTTTGAAGCGCAAGGGCCGCGCGACCAGCCTCGTAAAGGACTTCCGCGTTGCGTGGATCGAGATTTGCAGCCTCGTTCAGTTTCGCCCACGCTCCTTTTGCGTCGGTATTTTCGAGTTGCGCGACACCCTGTTTTAACAGCTGTGCGGCGCTGTCCCTCTGTGTTTGTGAAATCGACGGAGTGGATTCACTTTTGAAAGGTGAACAATCCTTTTCACTTGAGGGTGTGCTCAAGAACAGTGTCGTCGCGCCAGTGGAATGGGCGATGCGGGCGATGCGGCGCAGGGACAGATCGTAATGCTCCATCACCTGCTTTTTCAATTCATCATCCCGTGTGTAAGAAGTCGGGCCGATGGTGTGTTCCAGAATGTTGGTTTCCTCCGCAGCCATCTGCGTCTTGTTCGACTTTTCCTTTCCTCCCGAAAAACTCCGCAATGCCCGTCGCATCGCGGAATAGGTTCTTGTCCGATCCATCATGGCCGAAGCTTCGCGCATCCATGCGGGGAGTTCGCGGGTTTTGCGATAAGTGCGTTCTTCCAGAAACTCGTTGTGTCCCGAATAGATCACGAATAAATCCGGTTCGTAGTGGCTGAGTTCCTCGACGAGTTGCGCTTCCCGGTAGCTGGCGTAGCTGATGCCGCCGCAATTGATCACTTCAAACTTCCGGCTCGAGTCCGCTTCCGTCAGAATCTCCCGCAACCAGCCGCTATAAGAAGTCGGGTCGCGATAGGGGTGTCCATAAGTGGTTGAGCCACCCAAGGTGAAAATCCGATATGTCCCAGCGGCCTTCTTTATCGGAAAGCTTTGCAGGTTAAAGTGGGTCAGTTTTACGGGATTGGTTTCATACCATGCCCGTCCTTCCACATCCGTTTTTTTGATAAACAGGGGCTGGCCTGTGGCGAATCCCACATACGGATCTTCGCTTAAGGACAGCGGCCTCACGCCTGCAAGGGCCAATACCCCTTCGAGAACAGTGATGGAAATCACCAAGCTGCCCATGGCTACTAGTGCATTGATCCACGGTTTTTTTTTTGGGGTAGGGGATTTGTTCATGCCTTTATCCATGCCCATTAGCTAAAAATCATTTCAAAGAGTAGGGTTTCTTTTTTCCGGGGAGAAACTTTCTATTTTCAGGCACGTAACCAATTGTAATTTTTGCTTCATACCCCAAATAAATAATCCTATAATTTCAACCCGAAAAGTCCCAAATTCTGTACATTAGCATTTGAAACGCAGGGGGAAAGCGGAGAAAACCGCTGAACTCCCGAAGAAGTTTTTTTGGTAGTAACCTGACAAGATAGAGGAGAACAAGATGAAAAACATGATCGGATCCGGAATCCTTTTGCTGGGCATGGCTGTGGCCGCTTCGGCGGAAGATTATAACCAATGGGCAGCCTACAAGGACATTACCGTCAACACGACGAGTGCCGGAGCAAATGTTGCCAACAATGTCCTTGGCATTCCCGTATTGGTCCGTTTGACGAGCAGCAACTTCTCTGATTTCGCGGTTCCAGGAACCAAGGCCAGCATTCGCTTTGAAACCACGTCTAAACACCTTCCTTATCAGGTGGAGCGTTGGGACAGCACGGGTGGCAATGTTGCGGAAGTCTGGGTATTACTCGATACCGCCAAAGGCAACAATTCGTCTCCGTCCATCCGCATGCGCTGGGGCAAAGCCGGTGCGGTCGACAGTTCCAATGGTGGTGCAGTGTTCGCCCAGTCCAACGGGTTTGTTGGTGCATGGCACTTGGGCGATGCGCCCGGTATTACCGCCCGTCCCAATGCCGTTACGGGAGCTCCACCGGCGACACCTTCCAATGACGCCGGAACTTTCGGTGGTGGCACGTATGTCACTCCAACCGGAGTGATTGGCAAGGCCGATGTGATTCGCGGAGCAGGTACTCGAAATGCGCCAGTCGCCAACAGCGATTATCTGGATATTGGGAGCGGAGCCACGGGTTCCACCCAAAGTCCCTATGACGGAAACAATACGTATGCAGGATACACGGATTTCTCAACGGGTTTCACTTATTCATTTTGGGTGAACCCTGGCGCTGCCGCAGGCAACTTCACTTACATGCTGGAACTTTCCAACACCAATGGTGGTACGAATAACATTCAGTTTTTCCGCCCCAATACCGCCACCACCTATCGATATGAACATGTCAATGGGGGTGCCAGTGCCGGCACCAAAACTACTGCCAGCGGCAGTTTAGTTCAGGGTTCTTGGCAGCACATCGTGGTTACTGTAGGTACGGGAGCCACGCCCTCCGTGACTATTTATAAAAACGGAGTTGTCAGTCTTGCGGCTTCAAATGAAACAGCCCCCATGGAGGTCATAGCGCGTACGAATGCGTGGATTGGAAAATCCAATTACGGCGGCGACTTTTATTTCAACGGCTCCTTCGACGAACCTGAAATTTCCAATCTGCCCCGTTCGGCGGATTGGGTCAAGTTGAGCTATGAAACCCAAAAGATCGGATCGACGGTTCTTACGTTCGGTGCCCAGGTCAATTCGCCTCCCACCAACCTCAGCTACTCCCCCAATCCTGCCGTGTACACGGTGGGTTATGCAATTCCGGCAAGCTCTCCCTCCGTCGTTGGAGCCGTCACCCGTTACTCGGTAGCTCCCACCCTCCCTGCAGGATTGTCACTCGACACCAACACCGGTGTAATTTCCGGAACACCGACTGCCGCTGTGGCCCAGACGGATTATGTCGTCAGTGCTACCAATGGCACGGGTTCCGACACGGAAACTGTTCGTATCACAGTGAATGCAAGTCTGGTCGCCCCGACAAACTTGAATTACACGGCACTGACAGCAGTTTATGGTGTGGGCGCTGTCATCACACCCAACAATCCCACAGTTACGGGTACGGTGACCAGCTATACGGTTAGCCCGGGTCTTCCTGCGGGGCTTGCCATCAGCGCGAGTACGGGTGTGATTTCCGGAACGCCGACTGCTGCCAGTGCCGCAACGACTTACACAGTAACCGCCTCCAATTCGGCGGGTTCGACTACCAAGGCTTTGAGCATCACGGTCGTGGCACCTCCCTCGGCGCTTAATTATTCCACTGTCACCGCTGTATATGGACTCAATGCAGCGATTACAGCAAATACCCCCACGGTCACCGGAACAGTTACGAGTTATTCGGTCAGTCCGGCCCTTCCTGCAGGGTTGACTCTCAATACCACCAGCGGTGTGATTTCGGGAACTCCGACAGCGATCACTGCCGCAACGACTTACACTGTAACCGCGTCCAATTTGGCGGGCTCAACCACCAAGGCGCTCAGCATCACGGTGTACGGTCCTCCCTCCGGGTTGTTCTACACATCGAACCCCGTTATTTATGTCACCGGTGCGGCGATTTCCCAGAATTATGCCAGTGTTACCGGCACGGTAACTCGCTTCTCCGTCACGCCTGCTCTTCCTGCGGGATTGGTCATGGACACGTTGACAGGAAACATCTCGGGAACTCCGACAACGGCTTCTGCGGCAGCCAACTATACGGTCACGGCCACCAATGGCGCAGGCAATACGACGGTGACGTTGAACATTACCATCATAACCCAGACGGCGATTCTACCGCATCTTCAGAATTTGTTGATGATCCGCGTCTCCGACGCATCCTCGGTGTCGTTTCAGATTCCAAATGGGGTGAATTCGGTTCGCGCCTCCATTGTGGACATGTGGGGCCGCACCGTTTGGTCGCGTTCGATTCAGTCCTCCGGTGTGGCGGGAATTCACCAGCTTGCTTGGGACGGCCTCTCGCCCAACGGCAACAAGGTCTCAGCCGGACTTTATGTAGCCCGTGTTAAAACCACAGGTTCCAATCCCGGTTCTTCGAAAACCATCGAACGGAAAATCAACTACACACCGTAATCGAAATGCTTTGTTCCAAGGCCTTGGAAAACCCCCGGAAACGGGGGTTTTCTTGTAAAAAAGGGTCTTGTAGGAAAAAGCCTTTTTGTGTTCTCAATAACGGAAAAGGATAACCCTGAAAGTCCATTTTTGGGGTATATTCAATGGCCCGGATTTCCGCATTTGCGGAAATCATTCTTGGTGATTCGCGTCACTGAAAGTGAGCACGGGGTTTGTTTTAAAATGTTCTCGTGCGGTGACTGTGCAATGTGGGATAGGTTTGTGGGTAACGTAGTTGCAAAATGGGTTTGGGATTTTAGAAGGGTGGGGAATATGAAAATGAAGATCGGCAAACAACTTGGAATTCTGGCTTTGTTGGCCTCCGTCACTTCTGTGTTTGCCGGCCCGTACGATACCTGGTCCAATTACCGGGACATCACCATCAATACCACCAGTGGGGGCGCCAATGTTAGCGGAAGCGTCGCCAATTTTCCCGTTCTTGTCCGGTTAACCAGTGCCGATGCGGCTCATGGCAGCGATGTTCTTTCGGCAGCCCTGGCAAGTGGAGCGGATTTGCGTTTTTCCGATTCCACCGGCACCACGGCCCTTTCCTATCAAATTGAACGCTGGAGTGCCTCCGCCGCTGAAATCTGGGTTCTAGTTCCCAGCGTTGTGGGAAACAGCAACACCAAGGTCCGCATGTGGTGGGGAAAGGCCTCTGCCACCACCGAGTCTAACGGCCCCGCCGTGTTCCAAACCTCCAACGGATTTCTCAGTGTGTCGCACTTGGGTGACAGTACGGGCTCCAGTCCGCGTCCCAATGCCGTTTCAGGCGCTCCCAAAGCAGTACTGAGAAATTATCCAGGAGGCTACGCCCCAGTGTCTGGTGTCGTCGGTTTGGCTGACACTCTCCGCAGAGCAAATGGCGCTGCCGGTACAAGCCCAACCGGGGATGACTACATCGATTTGGGCAGGGACGTCAGTTTTAACAACAACAATTATTTCAATTTGAGCGGTGCCTGGACGGTATCGGAATGGATTTATGATGTTGTTCCGACCTCTACCGAACGTTTGTTCAACCTTGCAAACGACTCGGCTTCTGCGGGAGGGGCTCCTACAGCCAGTACGGGACAACGCATTCAGATTTTGGGCGACAAGAATGCCAGCACCACCGCTCCCAACCTTTCCATGCGATATACAGTGGCAGGGACTGGGATAACAGCTCTTGACGTGACCCCTACTTTTACATTAAATGCATGGCATCATGTTATGGCCACAAAGGCTTCGGGTACGACGGGCATAATTTTGTATCAGGACGGCGTGAGGGATTCCATCACCACCACTTTGGGCAATTTGGCGAATACTGCCAATAATTACGTGTGGCTGGGTCGTTCCAGTGACGCGACTCTCTTTTTCAGAGGCAAGTTTGACGAAGTCGTCGTTGCGAATCAAAGCCGCACCGCCGACTGGGTTAAGTTGAGCTACCAGACTCAAAAACCCGGGGCCACCACTCTTTCTTTGGGTGCAACCCAAAATACCAGTACCGATCCACCTTCCGGCATGAGCTATTCCAGCAATCCGGTCACTTACATCGTGGGTCTTGCCATTCCCACCAATACCGGGACCTTGGCGGGTGGTTTCTCTTCTAATTGGACTGTGAGTCCGGCTCTGCCGACAGGTTTGACATTGAGCACCACTTCGGGTACCATCACCGGCACTCCGACATCCGCAGCTTCTGCTGCCGATTACACGATCACGGCTACCAATTCTTTCGGCAACACCAACACCTTGGTGAATATTACCGTCAGAGCAGCCGCCATTCCCAACCTTTCCTATTCGAACAATCCCGCAACTTATACCTTCGGATCCACCATTTCTAACAACACTCCGACTGCCGGAGACACGGTGACGAGTTGGGGTATTAGTCCCGCGCTTCCCGCCGGGCTGAGCTTCAGCACGAGTACGGGCATTATTTCCGGTACGCCTACTGCAGTTGCGACAGCGGCGAATTACCGGGTGATTGCTTCCAACCCATCCGGATCGGATACGGAGTTTGTGAATATTACCGTGAATCCCACTGCACCCTCGGGTCTTTCATATCCGACACCTACAGCGACCTATCGTGCAGGTGACGTCATTACTTCCAACACCCCAACCTTGGCAAACAATGGCGGAGGAGGGATTTCTTATTCGGCTTCCCCTTCGCTGCCTGATGGCTTGAACTTGAATACGGTCACAGGTGTTATTTCCGGCGCCGCCACGGCTGCAGTTTCTGCGGCCAATTATGTCGTGACGGCGACTAATGCAGCCGGCTTCGCCCAAGCTACCGTGAATATCACGGTGACCGCAGGCGAAGACTATTCCCAATGGACGTATTCCAGAGACATGACTTTGAATACCACAACCGCGTCTGCCGGCGTGACTTCCGGTTTGGGAAGAATTCCCGTTCTGGTTCGACTGACTGGCAAGCATGCCGTCGTATTCAACCAGGCATTGTCAACAGGAGCGGATATCCGCTTCGCCAATGGGACGGGAGGGCATCTTGCTTATCAAGTGGAGCGTTGGAGTTTTACTCCGGGAGATACCTCCGCCGCCATTTGGGTTCTTGCAGATACGGTTGCCGCCAGTGGTACCACGACGGTACGCATGTATTGGGGCAATGGTTCCGCCACGGACGATTCCCGCCCCACCGTAGTGTTCGACACCACAGCGGGTTTCCAGGGTGTCTGGCATCTTGGAGATGCGACCGATGCCAACGCCAGTGATGCCACGGTCAATGGTTTTGTGGGTACGCCCGGAACCACGGGTACGGGTGGCAACCCTTTTGATACGGTGGGTGTCGCAGGCCAGGCAAAGAGTTTCCGCATGACAACCAGTGAAACCAACGGCGCTTATTACGCCATGGCCGGTACTGCGAGCGGAAAGCTGAACTTTGCGGAAGGTGCCAAGTACACGATCTCCGCATGGATTAGGCCTTATAACATCACCAGCTCGGGTAAAATAGTGTCCAAGGGTGATCGGCAGTATTATCTGGCGAAACGAAACAGCGGCGCGAGTTATGAATTTGCCGAGAACGAGGGTTCAACGCAAAACTGGTGGCGTCTTGCGGCCACGGCCAATCAGTGGAGATATTTCGTGGGAGTCCGGCAGGGAGGCCTTGGAACCACCGGGGTGTCTGCCATGTACATGGATGGTGCGACGGCGGGCACGGTCGGGACGACATCTTCGGGCGCGGACATCACCACCAACGATCTGAACATCGGACGGGATCCGGGTCAAGCTGGAGCCGGCCCCTCGTATTATTTCACAGGCGCAATTGATGAAGTGACGATTTCGAATGTTGCCCGTTCCGCCGCCTGGGTGAAGTTGAGCTACAAGACGCAGAAACCAGGTGCCAGCCCGATCTTCGATCTGGCTTACACAACTCCTGCGGCATCCTACGCATTTGGTTCACCTATTACCGCCAATAATCCATCAATGGCGGGAACTGCCGGACGCTTTTCTGTGTCTCCGACTTTGCCCACGGGCTTGACCTTGAGTACCTCTACCGGTGTCATTTCCGGCACCCCGACAGGTTCGGTATCTTCCGCCACGGATTACACCATTACGGCCTTGAGCGATAGCGCATGGTCCACGACCGCCACGGTGAATATTGCAATCACGGCCGCATTGCCGACAATTGCCTATACACCGGCATCTGTTTCCTATCGCGCCGGAGATATTATTTCCAAATTGACGCCCGTATTGACGGCGGGAGGGGAGGCACCTGTCATCACAGTTTCGCCTTCATTGCCTGCCGGACTCAGTCTGAATTCAGCCACCGGTGTTGTTTCGGGTGCTCCGACTTCCGCGCAAGGTGCGGCTGACTACGTTTTTACAGCGACGAATAGTGCCGGTTCCGCCATGGACACTGTCAGTATTGCTGTCTCTGCGGGTGAGGATTATTCCTCGTGGACCTATTTCAGTGATATGACCTTGAACACCACCACCGCCGGTGCGAATGTTACCACGGGTGTGAGCAATTTTCCGGTTTTGGTTCGATTAACCAGCAAGCATGCCGCAGTGTTCATTCAGGCTCAATCCACTGGCGCGGATATTCGTTTCGCAAATGCGAGCGGAGGTCATCTTGCTTACCAGACCGAACGTTGGAGTTTTGCCCCGGGCGACACTTCCGCAGCCATTTGGGTCCTTGCGGACACGGTGGCACCAGGTGGCACTGCGAACCTGCGCATGTATTGGGGCAATGGTTCGGCTATTGATGATTCCCGCCCCACGACCGTTTTTGACACTGCAAATAATTTCCGGGCGGTGTTTCATTTCAACAATAGTGTGGCGAATACCACGCCATTTACGCTCGTTCCCTTTGACAGCGGCACCACCAACTCCTCGACCGTTGCCGCCATCGGTCAGGCGCGGAGTTTTGGAACCACGGGGGGCGGGAGCATCAATCTGGGCGCAAATTCCAATGCTGCTCTTTTGCAAAACAGTACGACAGCACATACAATCGGTGCGTGGGTCTATGCAACAAATCTTACTTCAGGCGCGAATCAATGGAATGTCATCATGGAGCATGGAACGGTCAGCAACATGGAGGAGGCGCTTCGTTCCACTTCCTTGAGCGCTACGAATGCTCAATGGGGTATGGGTTATTACACGGGCACCAACAATTTTGCCAGTGTCAACGGTACCACCGGTGTGCCTTTTGCAAACATGACCAATGCTTGGCACTATATCGTCGGAACGGTCAGCGGGGGAAGCATCGGCAGCACCCTTAAGGTGTTTGTGGATGGCAGTTCACAAGCCTCTTTTACCACCACGACAGCCTTGACCAACCCCGCTACAACCTGGGTTTTGGGGAGATTTGGCAATGCCATCGGCCGTCAATGGAACGGTTATATGGATGAAGCGCGCATTACAGGCGTTGTTCGTTCCGCAGACTGGATTAAACTGGAATACAAAAACCAGAAACCTTCGGTGACGCCAGTGTTCAATTTAAGCTATCCGGTTTCGTCTCCGACCTACACAAGTCTCATTCCCATTCCGACGGATTCCCCGACAGTTGCGGGTACCGCGACGCGCTTTGTGATTGACTCTGCTCTTCCTGCGGGCCTTAGCTTTAGCACGACGACGGGTGCCGTTACGGGAACTCCCTCGGTACCTTTTGCTTCGCGCAACTACACGGTGACGGCTTACGGTGACAGCGCGTGGTCCACGACGACAACCTTGAACATTACAGTGAATGCTAACGCGGGTCCTCCAACGAACCTGGCCTATTCAAACAGCAACCTGTTGTTTGGTGCGAATGTTGCCGGAACGAGCGTCACTCCCTCGGTTATTAGCGGGGACACCGTCGTCCGTGTTTACAGCTCCGATGCACTTCCTGCGGGCCTCTCCATCAACAGCGCCACGGGTGTGATTTCGGGAACACCGACGACACCGCAGGCTGCGCAAAGCTACATGGTCCGGTTCACGAACAGCTTTGGTTATGATTCGACGCTTGTGAGCATTCGTGTGACGGTGGCTCCAAGCAACCTGCACTATGCCATCAACCCTGCGGTGCTGGTGAAGACCATCCTGTTCACGGACACTCCGACGGTGACCGACACGGTGACGAGTTATTCCATCGATACGACATCGATCAAACTTCTCCCCACCGGCATAGCGTTCAGCAAGACCACGGGTATTTTCTCCGGCACACCGACTGCGGTGAAGGTGGCGACGAGTTACATCGTTACGGCCACCAACCTTGCGGGTTCGGATACCGAGACGGTAACCCTGACCGTGAACCCTGCGGCACCGGCGGCTCTGAGCTATGCGGCATCGGCATATTACCAAGTGGGGGATGTGGCAAGTATTACCCCGACATTTACTGGCGAAGGCTTGACCTTCTCAGTGAATCCGTCCTTGCCTTCGGGCCTGAGTCTTAGCTCCTCCACGGGTGTCATCTCGGGAACCACAGCTGCGACTGCCTCTGCCACCGATTACGTGATTACAGCCTCGAATGCAACGGGTTCCATCATGGACACCATCAACATCACCGTGGCGTTTGACGATTACAACACGTGGGCGCATTCCGCGAGTTTGACTTTGAACACTACGGCCTCTGCTGCGAATGTCACGAGTGGTGGCGTGGGCCGCTTCCCCGTGCTGGTTCGTTTGACTCCCAAGCATTTGGCGGTATTCCAGCAGGCACTTGCGGGTGGAACGGACATCCGTTTCTCCAACGCCGGTGGCACGCATCTTCCGTATCAAATCGAGCGTTGGAATTCCACTGCGGACAGCGCCGAGGTCTGGGTGCTTGCGGACACGGTTGCGGCGAACGGAACCACCACCGTCAACATGTATTGGGGTAATGGCGCAGCGGTGGATCGTTCCAGTGCTTCAGCAGTATTCGATACTGCGAATGGTTTTACGGGCGTTTGGCACATGAATGAAGCGCAGGGCACGGGTCCACAGGACGCCACGGTCAACGCTCTTAACTTCACCGCCAATGCGAGCGTGACCTCCGCTGCGGGTACCATTCTCAAGTCCCGCACCTATGCGGGAGGCGCAGCCAGTACGCCGGACTCCATAGCCAACGGCAGCATCTTCAACATCGTGAATTCGACGTTCACCGTGTCCGCTTGGGTGAATCGTCCCGCGGCTAATACGGCTGCGTTTGAAGGTATCCTGGGAAGATGGCGTTATTCCGCCGGTAACTATCGCTCGTGGATCTTAGTGGAAAAGAATACCGGTGCATATGCGATGCAAGTTTCTTCCGACGGAGCGGCGGACACCCGTATTCCTCAAACTACCGCCACATTTTCCAATGCGGCATGGCATCACGTCGTGGGTACTATGAGTGCCACCCACCCCATCCGCATCTTTGTTGATGGTGTTCCTCAACCTTTGACGAATGATTCTTCTGTTGTGGTGCCTTTTGCCACGACCAACGCTGCGGATCGTCCTTTGATTGGCGCCATGGAAAGGGCCAATACACAGGGATTCATCGGCCAGATTGACGAAATTCATTTCTCCAACAAAGCCGATCGCAATGCCAACTGGATCAAGCTGGAGTACAAAACACAGAAACCTTCAGTGACTCCTGTGTTCGCATTGACCTATCCCGTAACGACGGCGAACTTCAACCAGAACGCAGCGATTACAGCGGACTCTCCGTCGGTGATGGGTACATCTACGCGTTTCACGATATCCCCGACCCTTCCGACGGGCCTTACGTTCAGCACGACCTCGGGCAAGATCTCCGGTAC
>CANKII010000007.1 GCA_947482115.1 Fibrobacterota bacterium | reverse complement strand
TCTGGGCGAGTCCTGTTATACAAACACGGCTTGCACCGCATTCGCCAGGACTCCTTTCGCGGTTCTCTTTCAATCTTGAAGAGTCCTAAAACCCTCCAAAACCTCTCGACCACGCTCGCCTGTTTCCTACCCTATTCTCTCAAGGAACCAACACCCCTCTGAGGAGGAATTGTCCCACCGAAATTTTTTCCGGAGGGAATTGGTTAATCTACAATGAGTTAGGCCCAATCTCAAGGCTTTTTATGGACAAAAAAGCGTCTGGTTTTAGTCAAAAATGGAGTCCGAAGGGGTTATAAACCAACAGCTATCAACAAATGTTTATAACAGGTTTACAAATCTGGATATTCTCTCGATTTCTATAAATTAGCCACAAAAAATCGAATTTTCTGTTGATAGTCTTGGACACTTTCGACACTTATCCACCCTTGAGCCAAAGCCTTTTCTTTCAGTATCTTGAACTGGGATGGATCGATTTCCATAAGCAAGATTCCGCCAGACTCAAGACGGTGAAAAGCCCCCTGCATTAGAGCAGCAGGCAGCTCCCATCCCTGTTCCCCTCCGGATAAAGCCAAAGGCGGATCAAAGTCGCGCACTTCAGGTTCTAGGGAAGCAATATCGCCTTCTCTTATATAGGGAGGATTGGAGACTATGATATGCCAACGCTGTTCGGCCGGAAAAGGTTCGAACAAGCTTCCGAGGAAAAGATTGGGCGGCGCCAAACCATTCAAGGCTGCATTTTCACGGGTCAATTCCAAACAGAGTTCGGAAATGTCGCTAGCTGAAACTTCAGCGTGAGGCATTTCACGAATCACCGATAAGGCAATGGCTCCGGTACCCACACCGATTTCCAGAATGCGTGGGCAATCGACAGAGGGTAAATATTTTTTCAGCACATTCACGATCAACTCGGTTTCGGAACGAGGAATTAAAGCGCGGCGATCGGCCTTAAGTTTCAACTCACGGAATTCGACTTCACCTTCAATATGCTGCAAGGGTTCACGTTGACCGCGGCGGCGGATGAAGTCGCGATAACCCGTAAGCTCCTTCTCAACAAGCGGCCGATCGAATTGCAAATACAGATCGAGCCTTTTGACGCCAAGTACACGCGCAAGCAACAGTTCCGCATCCAAACGCGCTTGGGGAACACCCTTTTGCTTCAGGTAATCCGAGGCTTTGGTGAGAACGTCGAGAAGCGGTTGGGTCAATTCTGACGTTCCAAAGCGCGGAGTTTTTCGGCGCTGGCTTCCATCGCCAACGCGTCGAGCAATTCCTTGAGATCGCCGTTCATCACGGCATCGAGTTTATACAGCGTGAGACCGATGCGATGATCGGTAACGCGGCCTTGTGGATAATTATACGTGCGGATTTTGGCAGAGCGATCGCCAGTACCCACTTGTGCTTTGCGCGCTGCAGCTTCCTTGGCCTCAGCTTCGGAGAGACGTTTGTCGAGAAGTTTGGATCGCAACACATTCATGGCCTTGGCGCGATTCTTATGTTGCGAACGCTCGTCCTGACACGCAACGACAATGCCGGTGGGAATATGCGTGATGCGCACAGCGGAATCGGTTTTGTTGATGTGCTGACCGCCTGAGCCTCCGGCGCGAAAAGTGTCGATGCGCAATTCTTCGTCGCGAATCACGATGTCATCCATCTCATCCGCAATGGGCATGACAACAACGGTCGCTGCGGAAGTATGGACACGACCCTGCGTTTCGGTGTCAGGAACACGCTGAACGCGATGAACCCCGCTTTCGTATTTCAAAATGCCGTAAACACCTTCGCCCGTGACTTCGGCAACAACTTCCTTATAACCCCCGACGGTTCCCTCGCTGCAATCCACCAGATGCACATTCCAACGGCGCGATTCGGCATAATACTGGTACATGCGATAGAGATTTCCCGCGAACAAACTGGCTTCGTCCCCGCCGGTTCCCGCGCGGATTTCCAAAATGGCCCCACGTTCATCCGCGATGTCTTTCGGGATGAAAAGAAATTGCAAGGCATTTTCCCGCTCCGGCAAAATCGCTTCAATGCGATGCCATTCCTCCTGCGCCAATTGCTGCAACTCGGAATCGGAGGAGTCTCCGGCGGCCTTGCGCCAGTCTTCAAGCTCCTTGAGCAAATCGAGATACTCGCGGGATTGTCCCACAAGATCCTGCATGTTCTTGTGCTGCTTGGACCATACGGCGACTTTGGTCATGTCCGCAAGAGCCTCGGGACTTTGCAGCCGGGCTTCGATTTCATCGCTGCGCTCAATGGCCTTGCGAGCTTGTTCTTTTAAATCCATGGGGGGCTAAAGGTAAGAAAGGCGGAGGGAGAGGGGAACGCGGGGGTTGAGAACCGATATATCACCTGCTCAAAAAAGTAGGATTGTGGCATTCACCCGCTGAACAAACCCCAACAATTTTCATGCTACCTTCACCCCTATGCCGATCAGCCCCCAAAAGCGCAAGATCACTTTTGTCGGTACAGTACATGACGAGAACGGACTCTGCAACGCTGAAGCGTTGTTAGAACTACTTCGCACAATTGAACCAGATGTTGTTTTCGAAGAACTCCGCCCATCTGATTTTGACTCTTTCTATGCGACAAAACATACCACTGAAACCAAGGCGCTATCAGAATATCGCAAGCACAGGTTGATCAAACAGGTTCCAATCGATCGATACGACATACCAGAAAATCTTATCTCCACGTTCAAGGAAATGCTCAACAACATCTTTGATTATGTGGAACAGAAAAGCCAAGAGTGCTGGTTACTCAAGGACGAAATCGATAGGAACACGGGTCTGTTGGGCTTTAAGTACCTAAACAGTATTGACCACGCGAGAAAGTGGGCAAGAATTTGTGAAATTCAGGATAAGACAATCTTTGGAACGGGCAACCAAAGATTGATACGCATACTGCAAATATGGCGTCAACAACAGCATAGGCGAGAGATTGAAATGCTAGGCAACATCTATGAATACTGCAGAGAGAATGTTTTTGAAACTGGGGTGTTTCTGGTAGGAGCCTCTCACAAGATGGGTATAGCTAGGGAAATTGAAAAGTATGCCGCCACGGAAACTAATCTGATTACTTGGAACTTTGCCTATGATGGCAAAATTCCTTAGTGGCCGCTTTACATCCAATCCGGTTGCAGCAACACACGATTCCCCACCTATCCCCTAACGTGAATCAAGGCTCATCGCGGCGCGCCAATGCGTGGGTTGCGATTCTCTGAATGAACTGTTTGTAGGGAATGCCAGCCTTGCGGGCGGATCCGTCAGCAGATGCATTGCTGCCAGAACCGTCCGAATCGTCTTCTCCTTCTTCACCACCGCAACCAGCCCTAGCGACCCGCCGGTTACGTCTTTCCGCATTGAGAACGTCTAAGGCTTTTACGGGCCAAACACCGGCCCGGGAAGGACGTCTCATTTCAATCTCTCCGTTCCAAAAAATCGCCGTCATCGGCAGCTTCTTCGTCATGGCATTTACCGTCAATTCCCAAACCATTCCGCGGGACTCCTTGATGATGGCCCGGGAGGATATCCCCAAAACCTTTCCCGATGAGCCACCGGAACCTGTTTCAGAAGGGAAAGCCTACGCATGGGCGGCGGGAGGGACTCTTATCCCCTTGATTTCCGGACTCACGATTTCTTCGAACGCGCACCATTTCAAAAGTTCTTTGGGAAACCGGTTGATGGGCCTTGGTTTTGCATTCGGCCCATCACTGGGGGAATTATATGCCGGAGCGTGGGGTTATGGTTTATTCGGGATGGGATTGCGAGGCGCGGCCCTTCTATGGCTTTCTACCACCATGAACAACGGAAATAGCGATGGCGCCGTGACACAACCTGGAGTGGTGGGATACGATAACTCAGCCCTGGGGGATGCTTTAACGGCAAGTCTTATTGTTGGCGTAGCGACGATTTACAGCTTCGTCGAAACCCGTTACGCCGTGAAGCGCGCAAACAAACGAATTGCTGCGCAACGCTTCGGTTTTTCTCCGGAAATTTTCCCATCCTCCGGCGGCGCATTAAATCCCGGCCTGCTGGCCTGGATTAAGTTTTAAGCTCCATCCGGGTGAGGCTTCACCCTGTCGCCGTCCGCGGACTCTCGGCCGTCCTTGACCACCGCCATTTCGACGGGCTGCTTTGCCACGCCTGCAGCAATCAGGGTTTGACGCGCATAGCCGGTGGCGGGTGGATCCGTCGGCAGATGCATTGCTGCCAGAACCGTACGAATCGTCTCCTCTTTCTTCACCAAAGAAACCAGCCATAGCGACCCGCCGGTTGCTTTCCCCGCCATTGTGCCACGATAAATCCGACATTCTCAACGCGATGAAACGGGAATTCCTGAGACGTGGATCGCGGCAAGGATTCCGGATTTAAAGCCAAATCACCTTGTAGCGGCAACCCTGACATTTTGACGTAATGAATGCAGGGCAAATTGAAGTTCCCCGGAATATGTTGCTGTGTGGTTTATGAACAGGGCGTCAATTATGATTTGGAAGGACAATGTGATTTCCCCGCGTGAGGCGGTGGGTGACGTTCCCTTGGAAGCAGAAAACCAACGCCCTACCGCCCTTCAAAAAACGATTTTAGAGGACGAATCGGGATGTGCGGCATTTATCCCCCAAGACGGAACCGCCGAATTTTTTCTGATTCTCAACTCCTCCGAGTCGCATGATTTTGGCCAAGCCTTGGAAGCCCTGTATTCGCGCTTTGAAGGTTTTTTAGGATCCCGAAAATTGTCGGGTCGGGAAATCGTTTTTTCACGCTTGTATGTGAACGACATCGCGAATCAGGAGCGCCAGTTGACCACGTCCAAACTGTACCTCCACTTATGCTCTGGAGCCATTTCCGTCATTGAACAGCGTCCTTTGAACCGATGCTCCATAGCCCTGTTCGCGTATTTCGCGACTCCAGTCTTACAAAAGCTATTGCGGAAATCCGCAACGACTGTAACACCGGGTCCATCCCAGGTGTTGTTGGCTGGAAAACATTACCGCATGTTGTGGTTGGCGAATTGTGTTAAACCCGGACTAACGGACGCAAAAAGCCAGATGGACTCCATCCTGGAACACGCAACTCTGACCATGATGGAACAAGGGATGCGATGGCTTCCGAATGCATTGCGAAGCTGGATTTTCGTCCGTGATATCGACGACAACTATTTACCGATGGTTCAATCGCGCCGCGCCTTTTTCGAGTCTCATGGCCTGACCGATCAAACTCGAACCCTGGCCAGTACGGGCATCGAAGGTCGCTTTTCAAATCCCACTTCCCTGGTGGGCATGGACCTCTTGTGCATGGAGGGACTGGCCCCGTCACAGATCTCAAAAATGGAAGCCCCAGAATGTTTGTCGCCCGCGAGTCAATACGGTGCCACCTTCGAACGGGGACTGCGCGTCGATTTCGGGGATCGTGCTCATCTTCATCTTTCCGGAACCGCCAGTATCGATCAAAATGGTGAAATCCTGCATCCCGGAAACGTGGAAAAACAAACCGAGCGAACCCTGGAAAACCTGCAAGCCTTATTGTCGGCGCAAGGGTCTTCCTTTTCCGATCTAGCCTATGTCCTCGTCTACCTGCGCGATCCATCCTCCCTAAAGATCGTGCGATCCAAACTTCTGCAACATTTACCCGTGGACCTTCCCCGACTTTTCCTTGAGGCCGGCGTATGTCGACCCGGTTGGTTGGTTGAAATTGAAGGCCTCGCCTGCATAAGCCAGCAATCCCAATTCAAACCGTTCCTGTGAAAAGGGAGACGATTTCCATGAGACTCTTCCCCCGACTTTTTCCCAATACGGCAGCCTTGTTCGCGTTAACTTTGCTTCTGGGTTGCCAGATACAATCTCGTCGCACCGATGCTCCCTTGCCGGAATTACGAGAGGCCACTCTCACCGAACACATGGGGTTAGCCAGCACGGCGACGGATAGCGATCAAGCGATTATTCGGAAAATGATCCGGCAAAACCAAGTCCCGTCAAGCCCAGGGCGGCTTCATGTCGATTATCCCCGCGATAGTTGCGTATTCCCCCCGGAATTCGTCCCGCCCACCTTCATGTGGCGCAACGAGGGGCTGAAGGCAACGCGCTGGCTGATTGAATTTGCATTGGATGATTCCACGAAGCTCTTCGCGATTAAGCCTACGGAAGGACCCCCTCCGTTTAAAATCGATCCTGAAATTCCTTTGACGGCGGCAGAAGGATCCTATGCGCGTCCGGATCAGGAATTGGCTCCCAGCGATTGGGAAATTCCCACCTCCACACACCAAAAGCGAAACCCGACTTTGGAGACTTGGACCGTTCCCACTACCGCTTGGGCTCGCCTACAGGAACTGGCGCGCGAAAGGTTCGTGCGCGTAACCGTGTCCGGATTCGAATCCGGATCCGGCGGCCCCATTCTTTCCGGGACCTTTAGATTTCTGGTCTCCAACGACTCCGTGGGCGCCCCGATTTTTTATCGCGACGTTCCTTTCATTCCCGTGGTCACCGAAAAGGAGGATCTTCGCTTCCCCTTGGAAGGGATCAACATGCGTTACATCAATTGGAGGTTGCGGGATGTTTCCCGCTGGGAAAGCAAGGTTGTGCTGCGCGACATGCCCACCTGTTCGAATTGCCACACGTTTTCCCGGGACGGGAAATGGTTGGGCATGGATATCGATGGTCCCGTCGGAGATAAAGGCGCTTACGGCATTCAAAAAGTTTCCCGGCAAATGGTGTTTGCGCGTCGAGACGTCATGAGTTGGAACTACGACTTCAAGGGGCGGACTCCGGGGAAAATATCGCTGGGATTCATGTCCAGCATTTCTCCGAACGGGCGCTTCGTCGTCTCCACCGTGAACGAAGAGTTGTACTCGACCGGTTACAGGGATCCCACCTTCAGCCAGGTTTTTTACCCGACACGCGGGATTCTCGCGATTTACAATAGGGCGACCAAGGAAATCGTTCCCTTGCCCGGGGCAGATGACACGGCCTTTGTGCACTGTTCCCCCACCTGGACCCCGGATGGAAATTCCATTGTGTTTTCGCGGGCTAAGTCCAAGCCCCCTTTTACGAGAGACCAGAAAATGCCGCAACGGGCCAATGACCCCGAGGAAACCCAAATCAAATACGACCTTTACCGCATTCCCTTCAACAGTGGACGAGGGGGAATTCCGGTTGCCTTTCAAAACGCCTCATCCAACGGCATGAGCAACAGCTTCGCCAAGGTGACTCCGGATGGGAAATACGTCATTTGGGTGCAGGCCAAGAACGGTTTGCTGATGCGCCCGGGCAGCAAGCTTTGGATCGCTCCGCTAAACGGAGGGACACCCCGGCTCATGCGCTGTAACGGCGATGTGATGAACAGTTGGCATAGCATTTCACCCAACGGGCATTGGATGGTTTTCTCTTCGAAACACTTCTCGGGCTATACCCAACTTTTCCTGACGCATCTCAACGGCCAAGGCGGCGACAGTCCGTTTATTCTCCTGCCGAATTCCACCGCCGACAACCGGGCGGCGAACATTCCCGAATTCGCCAATATCGGGTACGACGAACTCAACAATATCGACGTTCCCGCCGTCAGCCTTTTTCGCGACAAGCTGAAGGCCCAGGAGATGATTCAACGTGGAAATTTTCCAGAGGCGATCCGCCTTTTACAAAATGCCCTGAAGGAAGAGAAAACCGACGTGTTGATGCGCACCGATCTTTCGATGACACTGGCGGGGATGACGCGCGATTACAACGAATCCGTCCGACTCGTGAAGGAATCCATCCGCATTGATTCGAATTACCATCAAATTTATTTTTTCCTGGGCCACTTCTACGAACAGCTCGGCAAAGAAAAGCTTGCCATTCCCGCTTATAAAAAATGCCTCGTCAAAAATCCGAACAACTACTGGGCCATGCTAAAGATCGCCAAGCTTTATCTGTTCCCACAAGACACCTCCTTGCGTAACCTCGATTCCGCATACCACTACGCAAAAAAATCCTGTGACATAACCTATTATCGAAAATCCTATCTGTTGCAGAACCTGGCCCGGATTTTTTCCGAGCAGGGCCAGTTTAGGGAAGCGATTCGTACCGATCAGATCGCCGTTTCCCGATCCCTTGAGGTCGAAGACACGGAACATGTCGTCAACATCGAAAACGAGATGCTGCTCTATGCGCAAAACCGGAAGTTCACATCGGCCGTCCATAGGCTTCCTTCCAAGGCACCCTAAGAGCATGGAGCACAAGTAAATCGCCTAGGTTGACGGCAAAGATTGTCGCGCCAGCGCGTGGGACACAATTCTTTGGATGAACTGTTTGTAGTTAATCCCGGCTTTGCGGGCAGACTCGGCCATCTCCTCGCCCTGCGTAATGTCCGGATTGGGATTGGCTTCAAGGATGTAAATCTTTCCTTCCGCCGTGACCCGCAAATCAATACGCGCGTAATCGCACAGCTGCAGGATGCGATAGGCACGGCGGCAGGTGTCCGCAATCCGGGCCCAAACCTTGCGTTCCACTTCCGCGAATCCGAATTCAATTTTCCACTTCTCGCGGTATTGCTTGTTCCACTTGACGCGGTAGGTCGCCAACACGGGACCTTCTTCCTCGCTCTTTCCAAATCGAACTTCATAGGGAGGCAAAACAGTGAGGCGATCATTTCCAAGGACGCCGACATAAATCTCTCGCCCTTCCACATATTCTTCCGCAATGGCATCCTGGGTAAAACGCTCGTGAATAATGGCGACACGTTCCTTCAATTCCTCTTCACTCTTGACCAGTGAGGCGTTGGAAATGCCTTCCGAACCGTCTCCATAAGCAGGTTTGACCACCAAGGGAAATTTCAAACGTCGCGGAATCTTCAACGGCCGACCCACCGGAAAGACCCGGAAATCAGGGACGCGCACATTCCAAGTAGCCAGTAATTGTTTGCACAACGCTTTGTCGCGGCACAGCATGAGTCCGACCGATCCGGTACCCGTGAACGGAATATCCATCATCTCCAACAAGCCGGCGAGGTTCTTGTCATGCCGGCGATCATTGGCAAATTGTTCGGCGAGATTAAAAACCAGATCGGGAGGATTTTTTTCGACGCCTTCCACAATGGGTTCGATGGAATCAAAAACAGGCAGTACAGTGACTTCATGTCCCAATCGGCGCAACGCCTTCAATACATCGTGTTCCATGGAAGGCTCTTCAGTCTTCCCTTCGAAATGCGGATCTTCCTTGAGCATGTTGGCCTGTTCCACAATGGCGGTGATGCGGAGTTTCTTCACAGGCGTTTTCTTCATGGCTATTTCCCCTTGTGAACACCGTTGAAACGTTGCAGCGAGGCGAGAATGGCAGTGATGAAAGATCCCACGTCAAGCAAGGTTTGCTCGGGGGATTTGCGAAGGCGCAGGTCGAGGTGAAGACTGCGGGCGATGAGTTTTTCCAGCAAACGATCCACGTCGAACTTCCGTTGCGGAACCCAGAGGCCGACGCTTTGGAGCAATGTTTTCCGGTACTTGCGCAGAAACCGCTCCGCTTTTTCAGAAGGTTTCTCGGAAGGCTTTTCAGCAGGCTTCTCCAAAGATTTGTCCGGGGATTCCACCACAGGCGGATCGCGGAAGATACGCCGTAATCCAGGATCATAGTAGCCGGGAAATTCCGCTCCGAGGTATTTTCGTTTGCGATCGTAAAAGGCGCCCAAAGTGGAAGTCATGCGCTGTGCGGACCACGGCATGGAAGTCGTAGTCACTTCGGGAGCCTTCTCCGTGATCTCACGCATTATGCTGTCGACATATTCCAATTTTTTCATCGCCGGCCAGCCGCGATAGCGCAAGCGCCAATCCTGGGCGGGATCCAGCCACACGGCAAAGGTCTCCGCAAAATCCTCGTCGGGATGGGCCTGTGCATAGTTGTCTTCAAGATGAATAACATAACGCTTGGAATAAGGTTTCGCATGATAGGTCACATTAAAATAGGGTGTTTCAAAAGGACCAAAAAGTTTGCGCCATTCCTTTCGCGAGAAAAAGCAATAGGCATAGTTCAGAGCATGTCCGCATTCGTGGCGGAGCAGCTTCATACACCAATCCTCAGTGGAACCCTCCGCCTCCAACATCATTTTTCGTTCGATGCTCACGAGACGTGATTGCGCAAGATAAAACGGAATACCGATGATCGGTTCGCGATCGGGGCACAACCATTCGTCAGCGAGATAGCAGGCGGGCTTGAACGAAATTCCTTTTTGCTCCAGTTCCGAATACAATCGGGCAACACGCGATTCCAACACGGTACCGGGAATCTGGAGGCCCATATCCCGGATGCGGAATTTCAATAAATCTTCGTCGCTGGCATTTTGCCAATCCGGAGGAGCTGGGCGCTTGGGAGGCATACAGGCTTTATTCTAGTAAAGTATGACTCGTCTCGATACAGCCGCCGCACTTCGACTCCGCTCAGTGACCGGCGGGGTGTATCGAGGCTACCTTTACCCTCCCTATGCCATTATTCGGAATGCGGGATATACGGTTTCACGTCGGTGGGCCGCCCTTGATGCAAAATGTGTCCTTCATGATCGAGGCGGGCGAACGTGTTTGCCTGACGGGTCGCAACGGCGCGGGTAAAACGACATTATTACGTCTGTTGTTGGGCGAACAAAATCCCGATGCTGGCGAAATCATCATCAATCCTGGCACCCGCATCGCCTATTTGCCGCAGGACATTCCCGTTGATTTAAAAGGCACGGTGTCGGAGATCGTCGCCGAAGGCGCGGAACATCATTTGCACGAAGGCGATTGGAAGGTCGAATACGAAGCCGAGCGCTGGATCGCTTTGGCGGGATTACAGCCCGATGCATTATTCACTTCCCTTTCCGGCGGACAAAAACGCCGCGTTTTGCTGGCGCGCGCACTGGCCTCGGACCCGGATGCACTGCTGCTCGACGAGCCGACCAACCATCTCGACATCGCCTCCATCGACTGGATGGAAGATTTACTGCGCTCCTCGCAGGTCGCCTTGTTGTTCATCACCCATGATCGCGCTTTTCTCCGCCGCATGGCCACGCGCATTCTCGAACTCGATCGCGGCCAGCTTTTCGATTGGACTTGTGGTTGGGACACGTTTTTGGTGCGCAAGGAAGCATTGCTGGAAGCGCAGGAAAAAGAATGGGCGGTGTTCGACAAGAAGTTGGAGAAAGAGGAAGCGTGGGCTCGCCGCAGCCCGAAGGCACGCCGCGCCCGCAACGAAGGCCGCGTGCGCAAGCTGGAGGCCAATCGTCAGGAACGCGCGCAACGACGCGAGCGACAGGGTACTGCGCAAATGCGCTTCAGTGAAAGCGAACAACGTTCCGGCAGCAAGGTGGTGGAAACCAAGGATCTTGCATTCTCCTACGGCAACAAACCCATCATTACTTCCTGCACGACCATCATCCAGCGGGGCGACAAGGTCGCGCTACTCGGCGCGAATGGTGCGGGAAAAACCACTTTGTTGCGATTGTTGTTGGGACAACTCAAGCCTTCGCACGGTACGGTGCAATTGGGCGCGTCGCTGCAGGTGTTGTACTTCGATCAAATGCGGGAGCAAATCAATTCCGAAGCCAGTGTGCGCGACAACATCGCGGGCGGACAGGAATTTGTTTCCATCAACGGGCGCAATCAGCATGTGATGTCCTATCTGCAGGGATTTCTGTTTGACCCACAACGCGCGCTGGTCAAGGCGGGGTTGCTCTCCGGTGGTGAACGCAATCGTCTGCTGCTGGCAAAACTTTTTACACGTCCGGGTAATGTGCTGGTGTTGGATGAACCGACTAATGATCTCGATGTAGAAACCTTGGTTCTGTTGGAAGAGTTGCTGGTGGATTTCGAAGGCACGGTGTTGGTGGTGAGTCATGATCGCGAATTCCTCGACAACGTCGCGACATCGGTGTTGGCCATTGGATCCGATGGTGCAGTGGAAGAATTCGTGGGTGGATGGAGTGATTGGAAGCGGCAGGATGAGGCAAGGAAGCTATCGGTCGTCACTTCGACGGATTCGACAGGCTCACCGCAGGCACGCTCAGCGACCGGCATCAAGGGGTCCATAAAAGAGAACGTAACTGAACCTACCCGCCCCCTGAGCGAAGTCGAAGGGCGCGGGAGTGTTAAACGCAAACTGAGTTTCAAGGAGACGCAGGAACGCGAGGCGTTGCCGGGAAAAATCGAGAAGTTGGAAGCAGGTCAGGCGGCGATGGTTGAGATGATGGGAACAGCGGAATTCTATCGCCAGAATCCGGCGGAGATCGCGGCAGCGCGAGTGAAGCAGGTAGAGTTGGAGAAGGAATTGGAAACGGCGTATAAACGGTGGGAAGAGTTGGAGAGTTAGGCTGACTTCGACGGGCTCAGTGCAAGCACTCAGTCAGCAAACCGAAATAAATTTTGTGAATCCTCGTCCCACCGTTCTGGATTTTCAATGATGTACCGGCGAATGCGTTCCTGTTCATCAGAATTGCGAATGATCCGTTCGAAATAATTGCGCTGCCAGATTGGAATGGGTGGCATTCCGCGTTTGTCATTGATTTGCATGGTGGATTGATATTTGAAATGCCGGATCACGTGTCCCAATGCGGGTTTTCCGGTCGGTGTGGACACGTAGGGGCGGGATTGTCCCGCCCCTACGTTATCCGTGAAAATGACAACCCCATGCACATGATTGGGCATCACCACAAACGCATCCAATTCCACACCCGGAAAATGAATTGGAATTTGATTCCAATGCGCAAGGGCGATTTCCCCGAATTCGTTTAACCGCATTTTACGATTGATGACGTTTCCGAATAGGCATTCCCGGTTTTGAACACAGATGGTGATGAAATAAACACCGCGTCCAGTGTAATCGTGGCCTCGTAATCGAATGGATCGACGGTGGTGTTTGATCGGGTTGTATGGCATCATCCGAAATATGGTTCGGAGACAGAATCGACGAGGTGACCGGGGTCACGTGGAATAGATGGATTTTAAGTTAAAGACAAAGCCTTAGCAAACATCGGTACTGATGGAAATATGATACCAGGTGCAAACTTCTCAGCTAAACTCACTGCCTCCAAGTAAGTCTTGCGATCCGCAATATGTTCTGGTAGCCCATCTTGACCCACGCCATACAACCCAAAATAAGGCAAGCCAAATTCAGCATCGAAGGGATCGTCGTCCGGCGTGAATCGAGAAATATCCTCATCCTCAATGGAATCGCGTACAGTCTGAATCCAGAATTCGCTAAACCCAGAACCGGAGGTTGGATTAGAAACCCTTGCATCGACAGGAACAGGCAGCCCCATATCTACTCTTATGGGAAGTCTAAGCCGCATAGAAATGCGTAAGCAATCCTTATCATCGAAATCAGTAAGCTCATCAGGCTGAATGACCGACAAACATGCATGTCCGAACCCATCTTCTAATAGATAAGGCCACACGGAATCCAAGTGATCAAAGGCAATATGTTGGCACGCCCACTCCTCGAATTGATTGGCAACCCGCATCACCTCGCGCATGAACTGATCCATACCATTATAACACTCGCTCAAATTAAGGGTATCGTTGCTATCTGCGATTTCCCGACATGCCTGCGAAAGCGACATCGCGCACGCAAACACTGCGGCTGAATCGGGATGATAGGCTGTTGTGGGTTCAGCTACTTTTTTCATAAGCGCATTCCGATGTTGAGGTTTTTCTCGGACTACCTTGCTGTAATACTGAGATAATCTAGTTTCTGCATATGCCTAACGATTGGTCTAAAGAAGAAGCCGAGGCGATAGTAGCTGATTATTTCTCTATGCTAGAATCCGATCTTAAAGGTTTGCCTTACAGTAAAACGCAACACCGCCGCAATCTTCAGAAATTATTGAACAAGCGAACAGAGGGATCAATTGAGTACAAATACCAAAACATTAGCGGCGTGCTTTATGACCTTGGATTTCTCTATATACCGGGCTACAAGCCAGCCCTGAACTACCAAAAAAAAGTACTGCCAGATATCGTGTCTGAGCGTCTCAATAAAAATCAGAAATTATTTGTTCAAGCAGAAGAGGCGGTAAAACAAATAATTCCAGTACCACAAGTGGACGACATTCTCAAAATCCTAATCAGCCCACCAAGGCATGCCATTAAACCAAATAAGGTAAGAGAAAAAAGACCCACTTATCGTCCGCGCCCATTCAACTACCTTGAACGCGAAGCAAACAATCAAAGCCTTGGATTAGCTGGAGAAGAATTTATTCTCAACTATGAGCGCGCAGTACTCATTAGTAAAGGACAAGAGTCGCTAGCCGCTAAAATCGAACACGTGTCTAAAACCCGGGGAGATGGAGACGGCTTTGATATTCTTTCTTTCGAAGTTACAGGTAAAGAACGGCTCATCGAAGTAAAGACAACAAAATACGACATCAACACTCCGTTTTATATTTCAAGGAACGAGGTATCGGTTTCAAAAGATCGCTCCGAGCAATATCATCTTTACCGATTATTCGACTTCCGTACAGAACCTCGGCTCTTTACTCTGAGCGGGGCATTAACTACAACTTGTTTACTAGAGCCAGATTCCTATGTCGCCACCGTGGCATAGCATTGATATTTTTGACCACAAGACCATGTTGACTCTGAATCCAAAAATCCTACATAAGAATGGTAGGAAGCTATTCGCTGTATTGCCATATAATCAGTTTTTGATCCTGCAAGAAAGGCTTTCAGATGCGAATGACCTATTAGCATTGCATAAAGAAAAATACACACAAGGAAAGAAACGTTCTGTCTCATTGTCTGAAGCAAAACGAATTCTCTACCGGAGCTGAGTTTGTCCCACGTCTTCATCACCGGCGCCACAGGCTACCTCGGCCGCGCCCTCATCCCAGTCCTCCTCCAACGAGGCCATCATATCACCGCGATCGTGCGCCCCGGATCGGAATCCAAACTCCCACCGGGAGTTCATGTCGTCACCGGCAATGTACTGGACGCAGATTCACTCAAGGCCGCGCTGGGTGACTGCGACACATGGGTTCAGCTCGTGGGTGTTCCCCACCCTTCGCCATTGAAGGCGAAACTGTTTCGACTTGTGGACTTTCGCGCGGTCACGGCTTCGCTCGAAGCCTTGCCCGGATCGCAGATTCGGCATTACGTCTACATGAGCGTGGCGCGACCTACACCGACCATGAAAGCCTATGCCGATGTACGCGCCGAAGCGGAGGAGCGCATCACCGCATTATCGAAGACTGAAAAATTCACAGCGACATTCCTGCATCCGTTCTATGTACTGGGTCCCGGCCATCGCTGGCCTTATGTTTTGATCCCGCTTTACAAACTGCTGGAAAAGATTCCCTTCACACGCGAAGGTGCATTGCGGCTGGGACTGGTGACACGGGAACAGATGGTACAATCGCTGGCGTGGGCGGTGGAAAATCCACCGCAGGGAATTCAAGTGATGTCGGTGGTGGATATACGCCGGCATTTCGACTCCGCTCAATGACCGGCGTCCCGTAATCGATTTCGAAGATGCCTGAAAGTGTGAGTGATTCCGAGCCCTGAGCGTAGCCGAAGGGCGAGGCCTAAGCCAATGCTGTCTTCACCGAAACAATTGCCACTTCGATCTGGGCATTGTCCGGTTCGCGCGTCGTGATCTTCTGCAGCCACAGGCCGGGCAGAATAAAGGGCCGGATCCATTTTGAATCCTGATGCTTGCCCGAGAAGCGCAGCATTTCAAACGCCAGCCCGGCTACAACGGGAACAAAAGGTAGATGGATCAGGAATCGGTGAATGAAGGTGGGATAGGAATAGCCCACGACGTGCAGCATGAAAGCGTCAAACAGCGAAAAGAACAACATGCAGGTCAATGCGACGATCAAAATGAAAGAGGTACCGCAGCGCGGATGAAAACGGCTTTGCCGGGCGACTGCGGAAACTTCCAAACCCGACTTGTTTTCATGGGCGAAAATCGATTTGTGTTCCGCACCGTGATACTGAAACACACGGGCCAGATCCGGCAAAAAGGAAAGTCCCCACAGGTACACGAGCAACAAGGAAATACGAATGACTCCAGCGACGCCGTTGAACAACAACGGATTTTGCGCGTGATGACGGCCACCGGAAACAAAGGACGCGATACCGTAAGGCAATAGCTGGAAGAACAAGAGAGCCAGACCGAATGAAAACAACAAAGGCAAAACGGTGGTGGCCTTTTGCATCATGGTCGCAGGTTTCGCGTCTTCCTTTTCTTCAACCTTTGCGATTTCCTGAATCTTCATGGACCAATTCAGTGCTTGCATGCCCAGATAAAGGGACTCGACCAGAGATGCGCCACCACGAAGGATGGGCCAGCCGAGAATTTTATGGCGCTTGGAGAAGGCTACGAAGGAGCGGCTTTGTGTGGCGATGTTTCCATCCGGAGAACGCGCTGCCATGGCCAAACGACCGGGGCTGCGCATGAGAACGCCTTCAACCAAGGCCTGTCCACCCATGGCCATGGACTCAACTCCAGGTTCCTGGTTCATCAAATGAAACCAGCTCCCGTGAACGCGGAGGAATAAAGCCCGCGCGGAGTTCATCAGGACTTGGCGGATTCCTTGGCAGGAGCAGCGGGAGCGGACTTGCGACTCTTGCGTGCGCCACCCACCGTGGTGGTGTAACGCGACGTGAAGCGCTCGATGCGACCGGCGGAATCGATCACCTTCTGCTTGCCCGTGTAAAAAGGATGGCAATTGGAGCAAATTTCGATGCCCTGACCCGGCGAAACGCTGGGAAGCTCGATGATGTTCCCGCAAGAGCAGGTGAACGATTGCATCGTATATTTCGGATGGATGTCGGTCTTCATATCGAAGCTCCAGGTGCAAAAAATGGGAGAAGGAAAGATAATCTCCCAAATCGGGTCCATCAACTCAAGCTCAGACTAGGAGTTGCGTTTTTTTGCATTTTTCCCCCATGCTTCAAGATAAACCCCTCATAATCGGCGGCCGCACCTACCATTCGCGGCTCATCATCGGCACCGGTAAATACCCCAGTTTTGAAATCATGCAAAAGGCTCACGAGATATCGGGGGCCGAAATGGTCACCGTGGCTCTCGGACGCGTGAAGCTGGACGGTCCGGATGAAGAGAACATTCTCAATTTCATCAATCCCAAAAAGTATGTGCTGCTGCCCAACACGGCGGGCGCCTTCAATGTCGAAGATGCGCTGCGCATCGCGCGATTGTCGCGGGCACAGGGCATGAACCTGATCAAACTCGAAGTGTTGTTCGATGCCAAAACACTTTTACCCGATCCGTTGGCAACTTACGAAGCCTCCAAAAAATTGGTGGAGGAAGACTTCACGGTGATGGTTTACACCAACGACGATCCCGTGCTGGCGAAAAAGTTGGAAGACTTGGGCGTGGCAGCGGTCATGCCGGCGGGCTCCCCCATCGGAAGCGGACAGGGAGTCATCAATCACAACAACATCCACATCATCATGGAATCCTTGTCGTGTCCGGTGATCGTGGATGCAGGCATGGGCACGGCCTCCGATCTCGCATTGGCGATGGAATTGGGTGTGGATGGAATTCTGTGCAATACGGGCGTCGCATGCGCACAGGATCCCGTGCGCATGGCGCGCGCCTTTCGCATGGCCTGTGAAGCCGGGCGCGATGCATGGCTGGCGGGACGCATCCCGCGCAAGATTTATGGTTCGGCCAGCAGCCCGTTGGAGGGATTACGGTAATTTTTTCTGATTTCGATTCGTACATCGACGAATACACCGGTTCGCAGCAATTCCTTTTCGTTGATCCTGCCGTCAAAGAATATGCGGATGTTGTGTTGCGTGCCTTCTTTGAAAAAGCTGCGTCACGCGGCGCGGCCTCGCTGGAAACGCTGACCGCCAAAACTGTGGAAGCCGTGTTGCTCCAAGACTTGGGAGGACTAGTCCTGCCCCTGCAGGCCAAGCGCGCGGTTCCCAATCTGCTCGAGGATTTTTTTGGTTATTTGAAAGACACCGGTCGTTTCCCTGCGGCGGGGAGCTGGCAGATTTGCGTGGAGTCGGTGGGCCCCAAATTCCGCGACTCCATTCGGGAGGATGGAACGACACGCGGGGAAACGTTCAAGAAAAATTATTCGGAAACGGGCCGGAACGATCCCTGCATTTGCGGCAGCGGAAAAAAATTCAAAAAATGCTGCGGGCCGCTGATTGGTTATTGATCCTCGATATGATGTTTGACCACGCGCGCCTGCACGTGGAAAATCACCTCTTCGGCAATGTTGGTGGACAGATCCGCGATGCGCTCCAGATTGCGTGAAATGCGCAACAGTTCCAGCGCCAGTTCCACATCCAGCTTTCCGCTCTTCACCCATTGAATTGCTTCGCGCGTGTTGGAACGGTTGAGACCATCCACCATGTCGTCGGTTTCAAGAACAGTGCGGGCCGTTTCCAAATCCTTGTTGAAAAAACTGCGGCACGCATCCGAGAACATGTTCGAGGCCAGTTCCAGCATGCGCGGCAGTTCCAGACGGGTCGGCAGTGTATGGGAGGAACAGGTCACTGCCGATTGCGCAATGTTCACCACATGATCGCCGATGCGCTCCATGTCGTTGTTGATTTTGAGAATGGCGAGCAGAAAGCGCAAATCCACCGCCACAGGCTGGAACAAGGCGAAGCAATCCGCCACGGAATGATCGATTTCAATCTCCAGCTGATTGACCCGTCTTTCGTTTTGAAAAGCGGGTTCGGCCACCGCAGCATTTCCTTCACGAAAGGATTTCGACACGGCATCCATGCTTTCCTGGCACAGGGAAACCATCTGTTCCAGTTTCTGGCTCAACTCGGTGAGTTCTTTTTCGAAATGGCGTTCCATGATGTTATCCGAACCTTCCGGTAATATAGTCCTCGGTTTGTTTTTCCTTGGGCTTGGTGAAAATCTTCTCGGTGGCGTCGAACTCCACCAGACGACCCATGTAGAAAAAGGCGGTATCGTTGGAGACGCGTGCGGCCTGCTGCATGTTGTGTGTCACGATGACAATGGTATAACGTTCCTTGAGTTCATAGATCAATTCCTCGATCTTGGAGGTGGCGATGGGATCCAGCGCCGAGGCGGGTTCATCCATCAGCAATACTTCAGGCTCAACTGCCAACGCACGGGCAATGCACAGACGTTGTTGTTGGCCACCGGAAAGTGCCAAGGCGCTTTTGTTCAGTTCATCCTTCACTTCGTCCCAGATTGCGGCCTGACGCAGGCTTTTTTCCACCAAGGCGTCCATCTCGGCCTTGTTCGTCATGCCGTGAATACGCGGCCCATATGCCACGTTTTCATAAATCGATTTGGGAAAGGGATTGGATCTTTGGAAAATCATGCCCACTCGCTTGCGCAAATCCACCGTGTCCATACCGTCGGCATAGATGTCCTCGCCATCCACCTTGACTTCACCTTCAATGCGCGCGCTGTCGATCAAATCGTTCATGCGGTTCAAAGTCCGCAAGAAGGTGGACTTGCCGCAGCCGGACGGGCCGATCAATGCGGTGACCCGGTTGGCGCGTATGTCGATGTTGACATCGTGCAGCGCGTGTTTGGGGCCATAGTGCAAGTTGAGTTTCCGCACCGTGATTTTGAGATCGTTTTCGTTTTCAGCCATGATGTTCAAGCCGCCACCCGCCGTCGCCGTATGCGTGCCCGCAAGGCGATGGCGGAAAAGTTAAGGGTGAATGTCAGCAGGAGCAAAACCAGAGTCGTCGCGTATTGAATGGGAAGCGTCTTTTCCACATCAGTGGATTGGGTGGTCATGATGAAAACGTGATAACCAAGTTCCATGAACTGATCCGTAAAACGATGAGGCAATTGCGGAAGAAAATACGCGGCGCCAGTAAACAAAATCGGAGCCACTTCGCCCGCTCCGCGACTGACCGCGAGAATGGCTCCGGTGAGAATACCGCCCATGCTGCCGGGAAGCACCACTTTGCGAATGGTTTGCCAGCGAGTAGCACCCAAAGCAAGCGAAGCTTCGCGTAAATCCTGCGGGACGGTTTTAATCGCCTCCTCCACAGACACGATCACGACGGGCAAAGTCAACAATGCCATGGTCAAACTGGCCCAAAGAATATTCGGTTGCGCCCAATGCAAGGCACCGTGGTAAAATATTTTGTCCAGCGAATTGCCGGAAAACTGAACAAAGAATCCCAATCCAAACAATCCGAAAACAATGGCGGGAATTCCGGCCAGCGTATTCACCGCAAAACGAATGACCTGCGCCATTTTGGATTGCCGCCCCACATATTCGCTGAGATAAATGGCGGTGATGGTTCCCACAGGGACACCGACCAAGGACATGATGACCACAAGGAAGAATGTTCCGACGATGGCGGGGAAAACCCCCCCCTCCGTCATTCCCTCCGAAGGAACTTGCGAAATGAAGGCCCAGGTAAGATGTGTGTGACCACCCCAGATGATGGTGGCCATAATCCACACCACAGCCGCCACGGATAAAAAAGCACAGGCACCGGTGAAACCAACTACCAACCGGCCCACAAGCCCTTTTGAACGCGTCATGTCAAATTCCCTTGAAGCGTTTCATCAGACGGTTGCGCACGAAGAATTCCGCGATGGCATTGAGTCCGAAGGAAATGATAAACAACAATGCGCCTATGAAAAACAAAACGCGGTAGTGAATGTCCCCGAAAACCACTTCCGCCATTTCCGCACCGATGGTGGCGGAAAGCGTGCGAACTGGATCCGTCAAAGATGCAGTGAGGATGGCGGCGTTTCCGGTGGCCATCAACACGATCATGGTTTCACCGAAAGCGCGTCCGAATCCCAGCAACACGGCGGCGAAAATTCCCGGCGTCGCTGCGGGCAGCACCACAAAAAGGGCGGTTTCCCATTTCGTAGCGCCCAAGGCAAGACTCGCTTCCGTCAACGTTTTTGGGATCGCTGCCAGCGCATCCTCCGAAACGGTATAGATGATGGGAATCACAGCGAAGGCCATGGCCAATCCGCCAGTGAAAGCGTTTAATCGATATTGAAAACCGAAAAATCTTTGCAATAGCGAAGCCAAAATCACCAGGGCAAAAAATCCGATCACCACGGAAGGAAAGCCTGCGAGAATCTCAATGACCGGTTTCATGCCTTCCCGCGCCCATCGTGGTGCAAAACTGGACGTGTACAGCGCGGCAAAAATACCGATGGGGCCTGCAAGCAATAAAGCCACAAGTGTCACTTTCAAACTGCCCCAAAGCAATGGAAGCAATCCATACTTGGGGTTCAAAGATACGGGCTGCCATTCCTTCGCCAGCAAATGACGGGCTTTAAACGGTTCCTGCTTTTGCTCCAACTCGGGATGATCGACGGTAAGCGCCGCCCCGGGCTCTTCGCCATAAGTTTCCGAAGCTCCGACATCCGCCTGTGCCACAGGTTCTTTGGCCTGTCCCGTGAACAGTGGAAATGCCTCGCGAAAGACAAAAACAAAAATCAAACAAATAAACAACAGGGAGATCAAAGCGACTCCCTGAATGCAACGTTCGATCAGGAATTCTCCCAATCGAAACGTTTTTTTTTCCGTGCGTTTTTTGGGCATCTTACCTTACGGGGAAGTAACCAACCTTGGTGACGATCTCCTGACCGGCGGGGCTCAGTATCCAATCGATGTACTGCTTCATTTCACCCGTCGGGCGGCTGCGCAGATACATATAAAGGTAACGCGTCAGAGGATAGGTTCCGTTTTTCACGGTCTCCGCACTCGGCGCGATGCCGTTAATTTTCGCGAACTTGATGCCCTTACCATAAGCAGCACCCCCGAAACCAATGCCCAGCGGATCCTTCGCCACCGCATTCACCACTGCGGCAGTGCCGGGCAGGGATTGCATGGAAGAGACGTAATCCTCGCCTTTGAGCACGTTGTCGCGGAAAAAGACGTAGGTACCCGAGCTGTTCTCGCGGCCATAGACCACGATTTTGGCATCAGACCCGCCCACCTCTTTCCAGTTCTTGATTTTACCCGTATAGATATCCTTGAGTTGGGCCATGGTAAGCCCTTCCAGGGAATTTTGATCATTGAGATACACGGACAAGCCGTCCTTGGCTGATTTGATTTCGACACCCAAGGAACTGTAACGGCTCTTGAGGCTTTCGCGTTCGCTGGCCTTCATCGGACGCGAGGCGTTGCAAATGTCGGTGGCACCGTTGATGAGCGCCGAGATGCCCACACCCGAACCGCCACCCGTAACTTGAATCGTCACGCCGGTGTGATCCGCCATGTAAGCCTCGGCCCAGCGTTGGGCCAAAATAACCATGGTGTCGGAACCCTTGACCGTGATGGTACCCGCGCTGCTGAGGGAGAGAGCTCCCAAAAGCAGGCCCGTGGTGATGCTTTGCAGTTTCATTTGTTTCTCCTTGAAAGTTTTTTGTTGTTTCGGTTTGAATCCGGTTTAGAACTTCACCTGAGCGCGGAGGGTCAGGACGTTGTCCTTCAAGTCCTTCGAGAATGCACCTGTTGACGCCTTTTCGTTCGTGATCATGTCATAGTATGCGGTCAGCTTGACGTTCGCATCCCAATAGTAAAGAAGGCCCAGCCCGAGGGTGCTGTATTGAAGATCATTGGTGCCCAATTTTCCATTGGCAGCAACACCCACATCCGATCCTTTGGCATCGGTGTTCGGATCGTAGACATCATACTTGATGACGCTCTGGAACATGGGGCCAAGATTTTGAATCCACGATACGTAGTAACCCATGAAGTTGCGCTCGGCCATGGCGATGCCCGCCGTACCATAAGGCATGCTTCCAGATAAGGTACCGATGGTTTTCCCGGACAGATATTCACCACGAATCGACGTACCGCCAAGAATGTCTCCAATGACCGGAATGGTGTAGTAGACCTGTAAGTCGGCTCCCATTACGTTGCGATCAAAAGTTTTGCCCTTGTTCTTGACAAAAGCCCCAACGGAGTCCGCCAGAACTGTCCCGGACATCTGATAAAGGCTGTCATTGGCAGCCAAAACCTTACCCGCGTAGTAAGACACGCCGCCATCAATGGCGAGCCCGAGATCGGCGAAGGGAGCCTTGAATCCAAAGCGGCCTATGATGTCCATCGTACTGTCGATTTCATCACCCGTACCTGCGGCAGAGGGGCTGTTTCCGTTATAACCGGCAGTACCTGTAAAAAGACCGCCTTTGAGGTTCAGGTATTGCAGAAAGCCCATGCTTTCAGCGGGATTGATTTCCAGGTTGGCTCCCAGATCCTTTTCGTCTTTGAAGACAGTCTGAAAAACCCGCGTACGCTCCGGCGCTTCGTGCGCTGAGGAGGAATAGGGAATTTCAAAACCGAAAGGACGATCCTGTAAGCCCAATTTCAGGGTGAATGTTTTAAGCCAGGATTCTTTCAGGATGACTTCGGCATCCTTGAGGACTACGCCGCTCGGACGGGCCTCAAACTCCATGACATACTGGCTGGTTCCGGCATCATATGTGGTCTTTAGGCGGACACGACGAAGCTGGAAACGCTGGTTGCTGGTTCCGGGGAAACCACCACCTGCAAAACCACCTGCAGCCCCGCCATTGGTGTCGGCATGCTGCCATTGAGCTTGGATGTAACCGCCTACTTTGATTTTGGCCAGTTTGTCCACGGTTCCCTTGGTTTCGAGATAACTCTCGTTCAAACCGTCGACTTTACCTTCAACGCTGGTGACCTTCTCTTCCATCGTAGGAGCCGTTTTGACGCTATCGTTTTGCGCAAAAGCCACCCCGGCAAGGGTCAGGCTCAGGGCGAAAATCAAACTTGTTTTATGATTCATTTTTTCCTCCTCGGGGTGGTTGGTGTGTTACCCCGATTTTGCGAGAAAAAAGAGAACCATCCTGTGTTTCAAACTTGTTTCAACGGCATTACTGCGATGTATCTAAGAATTCGGCATGGGAGCCGAACTGCTCAAAAATCGCGAAAAATCAATTTTATCCCGGAATCATTTTCACCGTTCGGGTAGGATGGGCAAAAGAGACCCCCATATCCGTCAATCGGGCCTTCAGTGAAAGGTTCACTTCCTGCACCACATCCATATACCGCTTGTAATCCGAATGCTCCACGAAAAAAACGGCCTCGAATCGCAAACCGGATTCTCCGAACTCCTTGAAATGCGCCCGATCAAAGGTGACCTCGGAAAAGGTGGACACAATATCATGAAGAACCTGGGGAATCAATCGCAATTGTGCTTCGGGAGTTTTGTATTCCACTTCGAAAACAATGAGGGCGCGGCGACGGGACATCACCTTGAAGTTTTGCACCTGATTGTCGGTAAGATATTTGTTGGACATTACCACTTGTTCACCGGTGATGCTGCGCAGGCGCGTGGTCTTGATTCCGATGCTTTCCACTTCACCGTGAAAATTTCCCACCTTGATGGAATGGCCGATTTGAAAGGGGCGATCAAAGAAAATCACGAAGTAAGAAAAGAGATCCCCCAAAATGGCCTGTGCCGCCAAGGCAATGGCAATGCCGGTGATTCCCAATCCGGCGACGAAAGTGGAGATGCGAATCCCGAGATTGTCCAGCACCAGAATGAAGGCCAGCACGCCCACCACCACTTTGATCAGGGCCATCATTCCGCGCACACTGCGCTTCTCATGCTCGCCCACCTCTTCGGCGCCCGCACGATGGGCCATGTGGCGTTCGAGCATGTCACGGGACAATGCCACCGCAAAGCGCACCCCCTGCACCGCCACTAAAAATGTGAGGATAATGTGCAGCGCGTTGATCACGGCGGGTTTCAGAAAGACATGCCGCAAGCCGATGTAAATCACGATGCCGTATAGAACAGGGAGGACGTATCGCTTCGAAGCGGAAACCATGAAATCATCCCATGTCGTTTCCGTGTACCGCGTGAGATGTTCCACCCAGCGCAGGATAATCTTCTCCATAACCCAGACCGCTGCCAGCCCTACGAGGATAATCAAAAGGCTGTGCAGATAATTCTCGACTGAGTTGCCGAGAAACCGCAGGTTTAACCAATGATGCATGAACTCCATATTCATAAATTCCTCCGACTGGCAAAAAATTTAGCTGTTTTGCTAAATCCTCGTATAAAAAGGAACTTTTACAGAATATGGACTCCACTGCAATACAACTCGGTTGGAACACCGCCTTTTTTAGCGGGCTGTTCAGCATTATTCTCATTGACCTAATCCTGTCGGGTGACAACGCCATCGTCATCGCATTGGCGGTGCGAACCCTTCCGCCCAAAAAACAGCGGCTGGGAATCATTGTCGGTGCGGGTTCGGCTGCCGTTCTGCGCATTCTGTTCACGTTCATCGCCACTCATTTGATGCAGGTCCCCTACCTCAAATTGGTGGGCGGTCTGCTCATCCTGTGGATCGCGGTCAAACTGCTTTCCGAAAACGAAGACCCGAATCCAAAACAGCGGCAGGCTCACGGACTTTTTCACGCCGTGTGGATCATCATGGTTGCGGATGTCACCATGTCGCTGGACAACGTGCTGGCAGTGGCGGGAGCCTCCAAAGGAAGCCTACTCCTGCTTTGGTTCGGGCTGGGACTCTCCATTCCTCTCGTGATGTTCGCGAGTGGTGTCCTTTCCAAACTCATGGGACAGTTCCCCATTATCGTTTTGATCGGGTCCGCCGTACTGGGCAAGGTCGGTGCGGACATGGTTGCCGGAGATCCTGTTCTCTACAAACATATCAGCTCCATTCCCCATATCCATAGTTTCGTTGAGATTTTGGGCATCGGGTTCATTCTCTTAATCGCCGCATGGCATAAGTATCGCCGGGGCTTCGACAAGCTCAGCCACCGGCGTCCAGAATAAGATCAATAAGGATGATGCGGTAAACGTGGCGACTACTTCTTCCAAGCGGAAGACTTCATTTCCAATCTCACAATTGCGCAACGATACTGTCGCCGCAGCGCAAGCGCTGCTCGGCGCAGTGTTATGGCACAAAACCGATGATGGCATTACTGCCGGAAGAATCGTTGAAACCGAAGCCTATGTCTTTGGAGATCCCGCCTGCCATGCCAGTCGTGGAATGACTCTGCGCAATGCCGTGATGTTTGGTTCGCCGGGAAAGGCTTACATCTATTTCATCTATGGCATGTACCATTGCTTCAATGTGGTCACACGCCCCAAAGGAATGGGAGAAGCTGTTCTCATTCGTGCATTGGAGCCGTTGGAAGGCATTGAGCTGATGCAACAGCGCCGCAAGAAACACGATGTGCGACATTTGTGCAATGGCCCGTGCAAACTGGTGATTGCCTTAGGAATTCAACGCGATCAAAATGGAGAAGGTTTGCAGAGCGGGAATCTGCGATTATTGACTGCTGAGAGTTATCTCGGCTGGAACTCGCGCAAACCTCCGACCATCATATCCGGCCCGCGCATCGGAATTTCCGTGGCAAAGGACTGGCCGCTGCGATTTTACTTCGAGGGAAGCTCATTTGTGTCGAAGGGGTGAAAAGAGAAGCCACGAAATTCCAAGCCATTGCATACCCATGATAGATGGAACCAAGTGGCAAGCAAAAATTGACGAGATGTAGCTGGTTTGACAGATTTTTCTGCGATAGATGGATCGGGAAAATGTTAAGCGGATGATAGGTTTTAGTTCCAAAAAAAGGAGGTGACTAAATGAATTGGAAGCTCGGACTAAATTTTTTTAACCCAACGGCCACGATCTTTAATCCAATCGACTTAGGAGAAGAAGAGGTAAAAAGAAAAATCGAACAAGGACAGTATCATATTTACATGATTTGTAAAAGAAAAAAACTTTTCTTTGAGTCATGTTCCAAAAATTCAAGTGGGGAATCAGAAATTCGTTTCTACAAAATTAATGAAAACCATGACAAGAAGCATATCGGCTATAAAAATAAGGAGATTTTTATTCATTCATTGAGCGATGGCTACTATGACGTGGAATTTAAAGGTCATAGATTACGTGTCAGAGAATTTCTGATGATCAACAATTTTGGGTTTATGGAAAAAGATTTTATAGGCGACTCAAATCAAATGGAAATCGCATCAGATCTTGAAGTTATGTATATCGGCCAAGCTTTTGGTAGAAACGAGAATAAAACCATTGATTACAGATTAAGAAATCACGAAAAGATCCAAAAAGTAGCGTTGGATAGTTTAAATAACGGCCTCAACGAAGAGATTCTCGTGATTGGATTAACCGTTGGAGAGAGCGATCTAAGTACTGCACTAGTTGCGAAAGATGACTACAACAATCCCCCAACTTTGGAAAGCTTTATAAAAATGCATGAGAGTGCCATCAAAAGGCCGAGCGAAGGCCAAAGAGTTACTCTTTTTGAAGCCGCCCTGATAAAATATTTTCAGCCGGACTTGAACATTGAATACAAAGAAACTTTTCCTGGCCCTGATTTCACATCGTATAATGAAATTTACGAAATGGAGTTTGATTATGTTGCTATAGGTTTAGATACTCGGACTGTTTTTGCTAGAGTATTTTCAAAATTTAAAAGTCAAAGGAAGTATTTGCATCACGATTACTTCCCGCTGCATTCAACCGGAAAGCACGATTCACTTATCGAGTTTTTGGAAAATTAACGCCTTGCTTTAGGCGAAGCAAATTGGTAAAAGGAGAGCCATACTCGTTATACATGGTGTTTTGTCGTATAACAATCGATTTGATGGAAACCTATCACTCAAATCTTGATTTCCGATCCTTCGTGCTGAACAGCGCGGTGTTTATCTTTGTCCCATGAAAATCACCCATGAGACCCGCATCAAAGCCCCGATGGAAAACGTCTGGAACATTCTCATGGATTTCTCCAAGTACCCGGACTGGAATCCGTTGATTCCCTTGGTCGAAGGCGTTGCGGAACCCGGCGCGGTGCTGCAGGCCATCATCAATCCCCCATCGTTCAACCGGCGCAAGGTTGACATCGAAGTGACAGGCTATGTGCCACCCAAATACTTCAGCTTCGAAACCCATCACAAGTACGGGGATTGGTTCTATCACGAGGAAATGATTTTCCGCATGAAAGAATACGAAGGTGGCGTGAATTTTATCGCTGAAGTTTACGTGACTGGCCTGAGCCTTCGTTTTCGCCGTTCAAGAATCGAAGGCGCATTCCGGCTTTCATTGTTCAACATTGTACAATCGCTCAAGGAGCGGATTGAATCCGGGCGATTCTAAGATTTCGCTTTGGCGGCCTTGCTTTTCGCCGGATACTCCCACAAATATTCCTTCGTCTTGCCACGTACAGCGACAAAACGCGCGGCGACAAAAAACCAGTCCGACAATCGATTGACATAACGCAACGCTTCGGGTGGAACGCTTTCCGTCCGCATCAAAGCCGAGATACGGCGTTCGGCGCGGCGGCAAACCGTCCGGCATAGATGGAACCATGCGTTGGACCACGAACCACCGGGAAGCACAAAGGAATCGAGGGGCTTCAGGGATTTCTGCATGGCGTCCATGGATTTTTCCAGCAACGTCACCGATTCCGGCCCGGGTAAAGGCATTCCTTTCCACCCTTCTCCGGGAGCGGATAACACACTGCCCAAATCAAAAATCCGGTTCTGGATTTCCCGCAGCCGGGCTTCCAGTTCTTTCTTATCCCGCGCAGGCAGGGCTTTTTCCGCAGTCAAAGCCGACCGGCATAAACCGACCAGACTGTTTAATTCGTCCAGACAACCGTAGGTCTCGACGCGAATATGATCCTTGGGAACCCGGCTTCCGCCAATCAGGGCGGTGGTGCCCTTGTCCCCGCCGCGGGTGTAAACCTTGCCGATGTGTATGGCCATGAATGCGAATATAAACGTATTTTCTGGCTCCTATGCAAAAAAACAAACTGACCTTCGCCCTGATTTCCTCCGGACTTTTTTTGGCCGGTTGCGCCTCGATGGGATTGGGAAACAAAACCGCCGATCGAATCAATGTTTCCTCCTCCGACCGGGTCTTCCTTCGCGTTCCACTTTTCGATTCCACCGTGGGAGCGGAATTATCCCGCGCCGGACTCGATCCCGTCAAGGTGCATGACAACCTTGCAGCGGAATTGCATTACCAGCTCTTTTTGAAAAAACAGGAAGAGTCCCCCGACAGCGCCGGAGCGACGGTGCAGGTGACGGTTTCCATCAAACATCTGCAACCCGGTGTGGGAAACTCCGGGAACTTTGTCTCCGGAACCCTGACTGCGGAAGGCAAGGAAACGGAAAAGGCGGATTGGGAATTGCGCCAACCCGCCAATGAAAATGTACCGGCCGATTTTCTTGCTTTGCATTTGCCGCGAACCCTCTCGACCGAAATTCTTTCGCGGATGAAAGCCAAGCCGAAACGTTCTTCGGACTTGGAGTACAACCCCCCGTTGATTTTGTTGCATTAGAAGTTGAAAGAAATTACTTGTTAACCTCTTAAAGCAATTTTTCGCTCTAAACCAACACCACAAGAAAAGGAACTCCCATGCCGAACGCTTTAAATTGGTTTGAAATTCCCGTGAAGGACATCAAGCGGGCAACAAAATTTTACTCGACAATCCTCGGGAAAAAATTGATGCCGATGGAGGCAATGGGAATGAAGTCCGCATTCTTTCCCGCCGACATGGAAAACGGAAGCGTTGGCGGCTGTATCATTGAAGGAAAAGGCTACAAGCCGGCAAGCAGTGGTTCCCTTGTTTATTTGAATGGAGGAACCAATTTGGCTAAGGTGCTTTCAAAAGTGGAAAAGGCAGGCGGCCAGATACTTTTGCCCAAAACGGGAATCGGACACAATGGATTCATGGCCCACTTCAAAGACACCGAAGGAAATAAAGTCGGATTACATTCGATGAAATAGGAGAATATGAGGCGACGGAAAATATCCTTGGCCTTTTCCCGCTGCCGAATACATAGCCCAAATGAACTTGGGAAAAACTTCAGCCCTTTAGCTGATTGTGCCAGCGGAGACCGGGAAAGCGGGCGAAGTCCTTGTCAAAGGAAACCATTGTGCATCCGTGCTCATGGGCAATCGCGGCAAGATAAGCATCGGTGATAAAAGCACCCCTTGCATTGACCCGTTGGCAGAGAGACGAGAATATCTTCCAGTGATCCGGACCCGGTGCGATGCGCATGGCAGTCGGAAGTTCCAGAAGATCGTCAATAAAGCGAAAGGCGATTTCCAGGGACGAAGGTTTTGAAAAAATTCCGGGATGCGTCGCTACTCGCAAAAACCCCATGAGCGCCACGTCGCACAGGCCGATGACTTTGGCATCTGCGTCAAGTCTCTTCAACAATGAAATGGCCGGGGCGTTGTGAACATGATCGGTGCGGTGCGCAGCGACCAGAAAGTTGACGTCAACCAGGAACATTCAACCCATCTGCAATATCCAGCATGGCCGAGTTGGACGTGGGATCGATCCCCAGCAGCAAGCCAGTTCCCTTGAAAGTGGTTAACCGGAATTTCTTCTTTTTGGTCTTGTAGGCCGGAGCATTTGTCTCCGGCGGAAGATTATCGCTGAGACGAACGGTAGTACGCATGTGGATAAAATATCCCGATGACATACTTATGTCAAATTGAAAATTGACATAAAAAATGCGCCGGATTCCCTGCCAGCGCACTCTCGTCGATGTTCGAAAAGGACTAGAAGTTGAACATCGGCATGACGTAGAAGAAGTACCCCGGCTGATCCTTCTGTCCCTTTGCCAGTTTAGCCCCAGGCAGCAAGTACGCTGAAGGACCCCCAAAGAAAGCCGTGGCACCCAGCACAATGTTGGATTTGGGATAAAGGCCGAAATGCAATTCCGCATCCACTTCCTGCCCATAGGGATGTTGGTTTGCCTTGGGTGCCATCTGTGGCATGAAGTAATGGTATTGCCCCTTGAGCGACACGGTGCGGCCCCCCATGTCCAGCAACATGGCGTCCACGTCAGCGCGATAGTCCATGACGCCAAACTTGGGATTCGCCACGAAGTAGTCCATCCAACCGAAATAGGCGTGTGCGAAATAATAATTGGCATGATAAAGATGCGTGGTGCCATCCGTGGCATTGGAATCACCGCTCATCACATCAAGGCCTACGTTTGCCTTGAATTTGGGAAAGGCAACCCCGGCCCGGACCGCACCTTGGAATGCCGCGCTGGAAAGGTGCTTGCGAGCGGCGGAAGTATCCCTTGCCATTCCAGCCTGCCAGATGAATTCTTCCTCAAAGGTGAAGAGGCCAAACTTCCCCAACACGCGCTCGTCAAGGTAGGTGAAATCATACTGTTTCAAGGCATCACCCGTATAAATGTTCCCAAGCCGGCTTTGGTCGTAAAACACAGCGGCATCCGCGGTTAAATTATCCCCGAACTTGTAATCGTAATGCAGGCCTGACAACGACAATCGGTCGTTGATTGTCGCGGTACTTGTATCGCGCACCAGGAAATAAAAGGCTGTCAGGTCGCCAGCTCCCTGGCTCCAGTTGCCCGATGCCCCGTCAAACGCCCGCGAAGTAGGGCTCCATTCCAGTGTGGACATATAGCGGCCACCGCCCAATGTCATTTTCTGCCGACCGAGGGCAACCTTCACAGGGCCTTCCTGCACGGCCACATACCCCTGAATCAGATCAACGCCCTTGGCATTTCCAGTGGATGCCGTTTGCGCCGCTGTCGCCGACGTCGCGGGATTATTCGGTTCACTGCCGATAAAACGAACGTCCTGAAATTCCACCTTGATCTCCACCTTTTCCGAAGGCGTGGCCACAAAACCCAACCGGGTTCGCAACTGTGTGGTGTTCAGGGCCTTGTTGGCCGCTGTATCTTTCATGGCCTTGCCATCAAATTCCGTGCGCAGGCGCACCTGACCATAGAAGGGCGGCTGCGGAATGGAATAAGGTGATTCGGCAGGTGGCGTGGCGAATGCGGCCATTGCCATTGCGGCAGTGAACATCAACGCTTGGATTGGGACATTGCGGTACTTCATGGGTTCTCTCCTTCAGGTTGAAAAAAGTTCTCTCACATGCGTTTACAGGAAACGCTTCATCCTCTTCGGTTTTACCGTTCGTTAGGGCGGGTTACGCAGCCGCCTTCAATCCGTGCCCCGTCTCAATGAGATAGTGCATGAGCCTTTTTCTCAGCTCGATATACTCGGAGCTCTCAATCAATTCTTCGCGGTTGCGCGGACGCGGAATGGTTACTGAAACCATCTCGGCGATTCCGGCTCGCGGGCCATTGCTCATCAACACGATGCGGTCGGACAAAAAGATTGCCTCGTCCACGTCATGGGTAATCATCATCACCGTCTTGCGGCTGTTTTCCCAAATCGTCATCAATTCATCCTGCATGCTGCCGCGCGTCAGCGCATCCAAGGCACCGAAGGGTTCATCCATCAACAGCACGGCGGGATCAACGGCAAAGGCCCGGGCGATGCCAACGCGCTGTTTCATGCCGCCGGAAAGTTCACCGGGTTTCTTTTTGGCATGGGCTCCCAGATGCACCATCTCCACGAAACGCATAGCTTCCTCGTGACGCCGGGCCACGGTCCATTCAGGATGCACACTGTCGATGCCGATGCGCACATTGTCCACCACAGTCATCCAGGGCAGCAGGGAGTGAGATTGAAACACCACGGCGCGATCGAGTCCAGGCTGGGTGACTTCGCGTCCGTTCACTGAAACCGATCCAAGGGTCGGCGATGTGAGTCCGGCAAGAATGTTGAGCAAAGTCGACTTACCGCAACCGGAGTGTCCGATAATGCTGACAAACTCTCCTTGTGCAATATCCAAATCCACATTCTCCAGCGCATAGTAGCGGGATTTTCCGCCGCCAAAAATCTGGTGGATGCCGCGCATGCTCACGAAATTGGATGATGATTCCATGATTCTCTCCCCTTAATCCAGCCGTGTTCCGAACACACGGGCCAATGTCGCAACGGCCCGATCCAGCACCAGTCCCACCATTCCGACATACACCACGGAAACGATGATGTCGGGAAGTTTCGAGCTGTTCCAGGAATCCCAGATGAAAAATCCGATTCCCACTCCGCCCGTGAGCATTTCCGCCGCCACAATGGCGAGCCATGCCATGCCGATGGCGATGCGAAGGCCGGTAAAGATATAGGGCGAAGCTGCGGGCATGAGGACGCGAAAGAAATAGCGCGGACCGGTGATGCGATACACCTGCGCCACATTTTCGTAATCCCGCGGAATGCGCATCACCCCCACGGATGTGTTGATGATGATGGGCCAAATTGCGGTGATGAAAATGACGAATACAGCGGAAGGATCGGCTCTGTTGAAGGTCGCAAGCGACAACGGAAGCCATGCCAGCGGAGGGATGGTTCGCAATACCTGAAAGATGGGATCAAAGGCCCGGTAGGCCATCACCGATTTTCCAAGCAGAATACCGATGGCCACTCCGAAGAAAGCCGCCAAGGCATAACCCGTTCCGACGCGCTCCAAAGAAGACAACAACTGCCATCCGAGTCCTACGTCGTTCGCACCATGATCGAAAAACGGATGCGCGATATAATCCCAGGACTCGGTAACCGTCTGAACCGGGCCGGGCAACGTCACCCCGGGACGGTGGGAATAAGCCTCCCACATTAACCCGAGAAAAAATATGGCGAGAATCGGCAGCAATATCGTTTGTGCCATGCGCCGGCGGCGCGCGATCTTCTCCGGATCCAAATCCTCGTTGTCCTCCCCCGAGACCAACGTCTTGGGGGAAACACTTTGTGGATTCAAGAGCATCATTATTTCTTTCCTTCGATGTGCTTGATCTTCAAGCTCGCCAGATAGGCTTCGGGATCGTCGGGATTAAACACCACTCCGTCGAAGAATTTTTCGATGCCACGGGAATCGCTGGCGGGAATCATCGCGCCCTGTCCCAACTCCTTGGCGCATTCTTTCCACAAATCCGCGCGATTGACCTGACTAATCACCTTGTCATAATCCACGCCGTTCGGCAGGAATCCCCAGCGACGTGTTTCCGCCAGATACCATTTGTCATGGCTCTTGTAAGGGAATGACGCATGATCGCGCCAGAACTTCATGAGTTCGCCGGTTTTTTTCGGCCGCCCATCGCCGTAATCCGTTATGCCCTTGAGGCGTGGCAAAAGATCCTCGACCTGACAGTTGATCCAATTCTTCTGCGCCAGGATTTTAGACAACTCCTCCTTGTTCTCGTCCTTGTCGCACCACATCTGCGCTTCCATCACGGCCTTGAGCAACGCCTTGGTGGCTTTGGGATGCGCATCCACCCAATCTTTGCGCATGGCAAACGCCTTCTCAGGGTGATCCTTCCATATCTCCTGCGTTTGCAAGGCGCTGTAACCGATGCGCTGGTTGATGAGCTGCTGGTTCCAAGGTTCACCCACGCAAAACCCGTCCATGTTTCCCACGCGCATGTTAGCGACCATTTGCGGCGGCGGAATCACGATGGTGGCGACATCCTTGTCCGGATCAATACCTCCTGCGGCAAGCCAGTATCGGAGCCAATAATTATGCGTTCCGGTGGGAAAGGTCATGGCAAATTTGAGCGGTACACCCTTGGCCTTGGCCCTATCCACCAAGGGCTTCAACACGGATGCATCCAGTTTGAGACCCAAGTCCTTATACTTCTCCGCAACGGAAATACCCTGATTGTTCAGATTCAAACGCGCAAGGATGTACATGGGAACGGGTTTGTTTCCCTTGGTGACAATACCCAGTGTCATGGCATAGGGCATGGGCGTCAGAATATGCGCGCCGTCAATGCCACCCTGTGGGGATCCCAATTCCAGATTATCGCGCGTCGCGCCCCAGGAAGCCTGCTTGAGCACTTCCACATCGGGCATGCCGTATTTGGCGAAAAGTCCTTTTTCCTTGGCGATGGCGAGAGGCGCAAAATCAGTGAGCGCAATATACCCGAGCTTTGCCTTGGTCACTTCCGGCTTGTCGTCGGCAAATACCGAAGTCACCCATACCATGAAAACAAGAGCCGCGATAAGAGTGCGTGTATATAGGGGCTTTTTCATTTTGGTCCTCCACTTCAGGGCTAAGAGCCATATTCCACGTTGCGGATAAAGCAGCGTATGAATGCTCCAAAAGCCCGGACGGACCGGGACAATGACTCGGCAGAATGCGTCATCATTGCCGCAGAATCCTTGCCCGTCACGTCTCTCCAGCGTTACGGGCTCGGAAACCAACTCTCAGTTGGCGATTGCGTTGTTCATGCAACCATGTTTATGATTAAGCAAGCACGATGCCAAAAGAATTATTGACGAATTTTAAAAAAACAAAGGAATGCAAGTTCAAAATTCACCATAAATGAAAATTGGCATGCGATGACATGCCAATTGAAAGCAATTGGAAATTATTGGATTAGTGACGCGATTTTATTTGAGCGAGGAACTCGATCAAAGCCAGTAGTGCAAAACCACACGCCAGCAGCTTCCACACAAGGGTGCCCTTGCGTACGCCCGGATCTGGACGTGTGGAGTTTTCCTCCTGAGCACGTTCACGGCGTTCCAAATGATATTGCAATTCACTCAAGGCCTGAAAACGTCGTGCAGGATCCGCTTCGGTGGCTTTTTGCAAAATGGTTTCCAGCCACAAGGGAATATCGGGGTTATAACGCGAAGGCGGAGTCCATCTTTGAAAACGCGGCTGTGAAAACGGTTCGATCTCACCGTAGGGAAACTTGCGCGTCATCAATTCATACAGGGTGACTCCGAGCGCATAGACTTCCGTACGCTCATCCGCCACCGCGCCGCGAAACATTTCCGGAGCCATGTAACTCGGAGTTCCGGGGACGCTTTCCTCCGAAGAAAACGCCTCGGCATGCGCCACACCGAGATCCAGCAACATCGCCGTTCCCTGTTCATTCACCAAAACATTGTCCGGTTTGATGTCGCGATGCAGCACATGCATGCGGTGAAGAGCTTCCAGCCCTTTGCAAATTTGAATCCCGATGCGCACTGTATCCGCTGCGGGAAGGGTGCTTCCCCTTTCCAGTTTGCGGCGCAGCGTTTCACCGCTTTGCCAGGGCGTGGCATAATAGAGACGGGAACGACGACCCGCCTCCAAAGACAACGCGGGAAGGACATGCGGATTTTGCACGCGACGCCCGACCCACTCTTCGCGGAGAAAACGATCCACCACCTCGGTGTTGGCGCTTCCGGACCCCGGCACGGGAAATTTCAATACCACCTTGCGGCCATGCCGCAAATCATCCGCCAGATAAACCTCGGAAAGCTGGCCTTTGTGCAAACGTTTGGCGATATAGAAATCATCCAGCGTCACTCCCTCGCGCACATCCTTCGCCAATGGCAAATCCACCGCGTCCAACTCGTCGTTGGGAGGCAACGCCTCCACGCGCACGAGCTGAAAGGTGACGTCGTCTTCGCCTCCAGCGCGTGAAGTCTGTGTCAACAAATCGTCCGCACTTTGTTGCAAATCCCCGGAGATACAACTACTCAGAGACTCCGCAGTAGGTTCCGCTCCCTTATAAAATCCATCCGTGCATATCAGAAACACATCGCCGGCGCGCAACTCATCCTGTTTATAATCCGGATGAAGATGAACATCGAGTCCAATGGCGCGCGACACCACGTTGCGTAAATCGGGATAATTCCAGACATGATCTTCCGTAAGCCGAGTCAAAACACCCTGACGAAGGAGATATATGCGGGCATCACCTGCATTCACCACAAAATAACGATGTCCCTTCAGAATCAATCCCGCAAAAGTCGCCGCTCCACCGCCGCGTCCGGGTTCGCGCGTCGCAATATTGGCATGCTCCAGCACATGCTCCAGACATTTTTGCACGCTCCACGTATCGGGACTGCTGTAATAATCCGAAAGGAAAATGCGCGTGGCCGTTTCTGCCGCTTCGCGTCCACCCTTGCCACGCCCCACTCCATCCGCAACAGCAAAGGCCGCACCCTTGTCGCGCAGCCTTTCCCCTTCGGGCGTGACACACCCGAAATAATCCTGATTCGATCCATGCTGGCTGGCGAGACTCGCCTGACCCACGGCAAGAGTGAGCATGGGAACAAAGGTAACGCCGGATGCTTCGGCGATGTTGTCACTGGCATCGTCATTGAGAAGAATCAAACTCTGGCCGCCGTGACCAAGGGAGAACCCCACGTGCTGCGCCAGCGTTTCTTGACACTCCACAATCCGGCAAGCGCCAGAATACCCATGCCCGCGAAGATGAGAAATCCGCTGCGATATTCCCCGGTCCATTGCTTGGAAAGGCCCAGCGAAGTGGCGAGATAAAACCCGCCCACACCTCCGGCCATTCCCACCAGTCCGGTCAACACTCCGATTTCACCACGGAAGCGCTGCGGAATCAATTGAAACACTGCGCCATTGCCCATACCCAGACACATCATGCTGAGTATGAAGAAAAACATGGACAACACGATTGAGCCCGAAGCGAATACCACACCGCACATGCCCACAGCCAGAAGCGCGTACATGAATTGCAACGAACGAATTCCGCCCACACGATCCGCCAAGCGACCGCCGACAGGACGGAACAACGAACCGGCCAGCACACAAGCAGAAGTCAAATATCCCGCAGTCACCGGATTGACATGAAACTGGCTGTTGAAATAAATCACCAGACTGGAAGCGAGACCGACGAAACCGCCGAAGGTGACGAGGTAAAAGAACATGAACCACCAGGTGTCCACATCACGAAGCACGGACAAATATTGCGCGATGCGCTTCGGCGGAGGAGTATCCGGGCTGTCTTTCGCCAGAATGGAATAGGTGATGAAAGTGATGACGAGTGGAATGAGCACCATGCCGAGCACGGCATTCCATCCGAAATGCGTTGCAAGTAAAGGGCCGAACAACGCGCTGAAAACCGTTCCGGAATTTCCCGCACCCGCAATGCCCAACGCCAAACCCTGTGCTTCAGGTGGATACCAGCGTGAAGCCAGCGGTAACGCCACGGCGAATGAAGCGCCGGCCACACCGAGAAAAATTCCCAGCGCATAAACTTGAGGAAGGGTGCTCAAGCCTATGAAATAAGCCTTGGCCAACGCAGCGATGACAATGATTTGCCCGATTTGTCCCGCGCGTTTGGCACCGATACGATCGACGAGCAATCCCATGAAAAACCGGAATACGGCTCCCGATAAAACAGGAATGGCCACCATGAATCCCTTTTGCGCCGGGGAAATCCCAAAATCACGGGCGATGAACAGGCCCAAAGGCCCGAGTATCACCCAGACCATGAAGCTTACGTCGAAATACAGGAATGCGGAAAACAAGGTGGGAGGATGCCCCGCCTTGAGGAAAGCTTTGAGTTGCATGATAAATCCCCGTCGCAGCGCAAACGGTTTGCTCTGCAAAAGCCTTGGTAAAAACCAAAAGGCCGGACGGACCGGGGTCAGTTGGAAGTGTCAGTTCTGAAATGAGGAACAAGCAAGCCGGATGCCAAAGAGATCAAAAAGACCCGATAACCATCAAGATTTTGGAAATCTTTCCAAAAAAGCAGTATAGGACTCATTCATGGCTTCAGGTAATTTCCCAATCGTTGGAACCCCTGATTTTTTCAAACATTCACGATAAAACCCATCCAGGCAAATCGATTCCAAATCCACCGACTGCGCTTCAACCGGATCGATGTGACCCGAACGCCACATCTGTTCGAGATAAAATCGTGCATGATTGGGGTCGGGATAATTGGCTCCCTCACCACAAAAACGAAGAAAACCATTCGGTTTCAGAATGCGTTTTCCCCCGGCCTGAATCTCTCCAAACAACGCCGCACGGATGGGTTCACGGGAAGTGTTCACATACCGTTTCCCCGCCACCAAATCCACCGCGTTTTCGCGATTCACCGGATCGCCCAGCCAATCTGCCGCTTCAAGAATCGATTGAATCAAGGCTGCATGCACATTCACATGATCGCGATGCCAAGCCGCCCGCATCGCCAGTACCTTTTCATTCATCGGCGGCAGTAAATCGCAACTGGTCGCAACGATATAACCCAGCTTGGAGTTGACCGCGCGTTGATTCCAGGGTTCGCCTACGCAGAATCCGTCTATGCCTCCCTCACGCAGCTGATGCACCATTTCCGGCGGAGCTACATAGCGCAGGGCCACATCTTTTCCCAGTTCAAGTCCCCCACGCTGAAGCCAAAGCCTCAGGACATATTCATGCGTGCTACGGGGATAAACCACGGCAAATTGCAAAGGCTTTTCCGATTTGCGCGAGGCCAAATATGTTTTGAGCGTCAACGCATCCCGCACGCCTTCACGCCAGAGTTCATTGGAAAGAGTGATGGCGTTTCCATGCTGGCTTAAAGCCACCGCATACACCATAGGATCCTTGTGTCCCGACAATCCCAACGCCCATTGCAAGGGGATGGTGACCAACATATGAGCTGCGTCCAAATCTCCGGAAGTCAGGCGGGAAATGATTTGATCCCAGGTTTGCGCCTTGAGCAATTCCACTTCAAGTCCATGACGTCCGAAAAAGCCCTTCTCTTTGGCAACAACTAAAGGGGCGCAGTCCGTGAGGGGAATAAAGCCAATGCGAAGGGTCGTGGTCATTTCAGGTTCATCTTGTGGAAAACATCTGTTTATTTGGAAGTATATCTTCTCTTTTTCATTTTAAAAAAGCAAGGCCCTTTGTCATTCTTTTGTTAACCAAAGATTGACAATTACTCTCAAAACCATTCCTTCGCATTGATTTCAACCATTTGCATTCAATTTCAGGTCTGAAATGCACATTCTATTCGCTGGTATGCCCCTTGCGTGATAAGAACTTGGATAAACGCTGTGGAGAGGAGTCGCTCCGATTCGCGGCACCAACCGGTCCCCGGTCCGTCCGGGCCTTTGGTTAAACCCTGTTCTGAAACGGGATACCCAATGGCCCAATCTATGAATGGTTCTCCACAAGGTGAACCTGAGTTTCCTATACCTACTCCACCGGGAACAACCGGTTTCTCTTCCGAGCAGAAGGAATACCTCGAGGGATTTTTACGCGGGTTGGCAACACCGGGCACTTCGACAAGCTCAGTGACCGGTATTGTATTGCCCCAACGAGGATTGGGGGGGGCCGCACAACAGGCGTGGCTCGATGCAGGCAAACGCCTGTCCAAGGAAGAGCAGATCAAATTCGACGGAAATCCGCTGGATGCATGGAATACCATCGAAGAATTATCCGCCAAAGATCAATTGCCTGAAGGCGCGGATATTTTCCGCTTCAAGTTCCACGGCCTCTTCAATGTGACTCCCGCCCAAGAATCCATGATGTGCCGCATGCGCATTCCCGGTGGAATTCTCAGTGCGGCCCAATTCAATGTTGTTGCGGATTGCGCAGAGAAATACGGCGGTGGATATGCCGATATCACCACGCGTTCAAACTTGCAAATCCGGGAAATTCCCGGACGGCACATGGCCGATTTACTTACCGACCTGCATCAGGCCGGAATCATGCCGCGCGGATCGGGTGCGGACAACATCCGCAATGTCACCGGAAATCCCACCTGCGGCATCGATCCAAATGAATTCATTGACGTGCTTCCGCTATGCCGTCAAATGCATCATCACATCCTGCACAACCGCGATCTCTACGGACTGCCCCGCAAATTCAACATCGCCTTTGACGGCGGCAGTTGCATTTCCACATTGGAAGACACCAATGACATCGGCTTTCGCGCCGTGCGTGTGGAAGAATCCAATGCCACGCCGGAAATTCCTGCCGGAATTTATTTCCGTGTCGCTCTGGGCGGAATCACCGGTCACATGGATTTTGCGCGGGACACGGGATTATTGGTGAAGCCGGAAGAATGCGTGCCAATGGCTGCAGCGATGGTGAAAGTATTCATCGCCAACGGAGATCGCGGCAATCGCAACAAAGCGCGATTGAAATATGTGTTGGATCAAAAAGGTTTCGCATGGTTTCTGGAAGAGACCCAAAAACTGTTGTCGTTTGCTTTGCGTCCCTTCCCTGTTGAGAATTGTCTTTTCGCTCCTCCGTCCGATCGAGTCGCTCATCTCGGGGCGCATCCGCAAAAGCAGGATGGGCTTTTGTGGATCGGCGTCGATATTCCTGTTGGACGATTGAGCGTCATGCAAATGCGCGGTCTCGCAAGCCTGGCAATGCGTTTTGGTTCCGGCACGATTCGTCTCACCGTTTGGCAGAATCTTTTGATCTCGGACATTCCGAAAAAACGTCTACTCAGCTTCCTCGATGGATTAACGGCGTTAAGGCTTTCGCATGAAGCGGATCCCATATCCGCCGGATTGGTTGCTTGCACGGGTTCCGAAGGTTGCAAATTCGGTCAAGCGCCGACCAAGTCCACGGCTCTTGCCATCACAGCCCATTTGCGCGAAGCACGTCTCGAAGGCCGTCTGCAATTGGATCACCCGGTGAACATTCATCTCACGGGCTGTCCACATTCCTGCGCACAGCATTTCATCGGCGATATTGGATTGCTGGCAACGACGACGGAACGGGATGGAAGGACTCTTCCGGCATTCCATTTTTTCGTCGGCGGTGGATTTCAGGATCAAGCACGCATCGCCGTTCCTGCCATGCGCGAAGTGCCGGTGGAGGAAGTTCCGGCGGCTGTGGAAAAACTTCTGAAGTTTTATCTCGACTACCGGCTTCAGGACGACAGCTTTTCCGATTTCACCCGCCGCCATACCGACGCGGAACTCGAAACCCTTTTCAGCACCCTCGGCAAAACCGCCGTGGCTGCCAACGCTTGAGGAATCCTTATGTCATCCCCCACTCTTCCTGAAACAGCACCATTCACCGTCGAACAACGCCAATGGCTGAACGGCTTCCTCGCCGGATTACAGAATTTTTCGCTGTTTGCTTCGGCCTCCGCCCCCCCTACTTCCACGGATACGGGAATGGTGAGTGGCATGCCAGTTCTTGTTCTTTATGGTTCGCAAAGCGGAAATGCCGAAGGTTTGGCGCATACCTTTGCGGACAAATTGAAAGCCCGTGCCAAAGCAGGGGGCGGTGCCATCAGCCCGCGCGTGTTGGGAATGGAACATTTCGCCGATGTGGATTTCACTTCCACAAAACACATCCTGATGATTTGCAGCACTTGGGGCGAAGGCGACATGCCCGATAATGCCGCCGCATTTTGGGAATGGCTCAAAAGCGACAAAGCTCCCACCATGGCTCACGCGTCCTTCGCCGTCTTGGGATTGGGTGATCGGAATTACCGCCGCTTCTGTCAGGGTGGAAAAAATCTCGACGGTCGTTTCGCAGAATTGGGTGCCAAGCGTTTGCGGCCGTTGTGTGAATGCGATACGGATTTTGAAAACAAATCGGTGGAATGGATGACAACTTTGTTCATGGCTTTGGATGCGGACGCGGGTACAACGGGCGTTCCGGCGGAACGGACGGGCATCCGGCCAGATGCCCCAACGCCCGCCCCGACCTCCGGCACTTCGACGGATTCGACAGGCTCACCGCGAGCAAGCTCAGTGACCGGAGGCTACAACCGCAAAAATCCTTTCCCTGCCGCGATGCTAGAAAACCGGCCCCTGAATGCACGCGAGTCCGCAAAGGACACGCGGCATCTGGCCTTTTCATTAGTGGGCAGCGGATTGGAATATAAAGTCGGCGATGCGTTGGGAATTTTCCCGCGCAATGACTTTGATCTTGCCGACCGCCTGATTCTACGGCTCAATTGCAATGGCAATGAACAGGTGACCTTGCCTTGGGGCGAGGAAGGAACCCTGCGTTCCTCTTTGCTGGAACGTCTGGATTTGAAGCGTGCCAGCAAGACATTGCTGGAAGCCATCCTGCAAAATGCCCGCAACCCCGGCGAGCGTTCACGTCTGGAAAAAATGCTGGCGGGCTCCGAGGAGGAGCGGAACGCTTATCTAGGCGAACGCGATGTGCTGGATGTGCTGGATGATTTTTCCAAATCACGACTCGATCCGCAAAAAATCATTTCAGCTTTGGGTCGATTGACTTCAAGATTGTATTCGATCGCATCTTCCCCCAAAACATTTCCAGGTGAAGTGCATTTGTCCGTCGGTGTCGTTCGTCAGCGCATTGGCAGCCGTTTGCGCCGCGGCGTTGCCTCCACCTTTTTAGCGGAGCGTGTTCCGCTTGGAATGTCGGTTCCCGTTTTCACACAAGCCTCGGCGCATTTCGGAGTTCCAGAAAAGTCCGGCACGCCCATCATCATGGTGGGTCCCGGAACTGGCATCGCACCCTTCCGTGCATTTTTACAGGAGCGCAAACAAATTGGCGATACGGGAAAGAACTGGTTGTTCTTCGGAGATCAAAAAAAATCTTTCGATTTCCTTTATAGTGATGAATTGACTTCCATGCACAACGACGGGTTTTTGACGAAACTCGATTTGGCCTTCTCCCGCGATCAGGAAGACAAGATCTATGTCCAGGATCGCATGCTGCAACAGTCGAAGGACCTTTTCGCCTGGCTGGAACAGGGCGCACACTTCTATGTATGCGGCGATGCCAAGCGCATGGCCAAAGACGTGGACGCGATGCTGCATCGCATCATTGCCCAGGAAGGCGGCATGGGTGAAGACAAGGCGAAGGAATATGTCGAATCGCTGAAACGCGAGAAACGTTATGCCCGCGATGTCTATTGATTCCCTGCCCACTGGTGGCGGCCTTCTGGCGCTTTTCCTTTCCGAACAGCAATCGTTGACTGCGGTGGAGCGTTTTTCCGCTTATCACGATGAAAGCAACGGGCATGGACAGGAACGCTACTATCGCAATCTGTTGCCGGTGCGCGAACCTTTGCCCGGGGAACAATTCGCCTTCGAAGTTGATCTCGATCGATGCAGCGGTTGCAAGGCCTGTGTCACCGCCTGCCACAGTTTGAATGGATTGGACGATGATGAAACATGGCGGAGCGTTGGCTTGTTGCACGATCCGGCTCAGAAGCGCATGCAACAAACTGTCACCACGGCCTGTCATCATTGCGCCGATCCGGCCTGTGCCAACGGCTGCCCTACGCTCGCTTATGAAAAAGATCCGGTGACGGGAATCGTGAAACATCTTGACGATCAATGTTTCGGCTGCCAATATTGCCTTCTCAAATGTCCTTATGACGTTCCGCAATACAGCAAGAAGCGCGGCATCGTGCGCAAATGCGACATGTGCGTGGGACGCCTACGCGCGGGTGAAGCCCCGGCCTGCGTTCAGGCCTGCCCCACGCAGGCTATTCGCATCGTGTTGGTGGAAACAAAAACAATCGGGTTGGATCCCGATAAAAGTTTTGGATTGGCCGGAACACCGGATCCTGCTTATACGAAACCTACCACCCGTTATGTTTCCAAACACGGATTACAACCGGCGTTGCAACCGGTGGATGCGCATCAAATCCGTCCCGAACATGCCCACATGCCATTGGTTTTCATGCTGGTGGCTTCGCAAATGGCGGCGGGATTCTGGATCTTTCACGCGTTGCGAACAATGACCCGCTTTGTCGGGGCATCCGGCCCTTCGACAGGCTCAGGGACCGCCTTGACGCCCCTACAACATCCTGAATTTCCCATAACTGAATCTATTGGACTCGCTCTTGTTTTTCTTTCTCTGGGTCTCAGCCTGTTGCATTTGGGACGACCCATGCTCGCATGGAAGGCCTTTCTCGGATGGCGGCGTTCTTGGTTGAGTCGCGAAGTGATCGCATTCGGAGGATTGGCAGGAACAGCTTCCCTCACCTTACTCTTGTCCTTGATCAAGTGGTTCAACTCCGTATTTCCACCGATTGATCCGGGATTATTTTCGAAACCCGCACTAGCATTGTCCTGTCTCGCAGGAACATCTCTGATGTGTCTCGCCGTGTTGTATGCCTCGGCCATGGTGTATCGCGACACCCCGCGTCCGTTGTGGGCCACCCGGCTTACGCTGTGGAGATTTTCCCTTTCCGCAATCCTTTGCGGAGGAGCTGTTTATTTCATTCTCACGGGTTGGAAACTCATTCTATTCATTTTGCCTGTGACCCTGCTCGTGAAACTCGCGTTGGAAGCGCGAGTCCTGAATCATCGCGAAGATGACGATCCGAATCCGCTGTGGAAAGCCGCGCAACTCATCACAAATCAACTCGGCAGGATTTGGCGGCTGCGTGTCACACTCGGTTTGATCGGTGGAGCCGGCCTACCCCTTCTTATGGCCTCCGGAATCGTCTCCGGATCCGGATTGGCAATTTGGGCCTTGTTTATCACCCTTCTTATCGCTGCAGGGGAATTATTGGAGCGCTATCTATTTTTCACCACAGGCATTGCACCACGCATGCCCGGCGGACGATAAGGCAACAACATGGTCGATTTTTTTCGCCGCTTCGACGGCCCGCTCACAAGGGAGTTGGTGCGATCGCCCGGAAATTTCGGCTTGGGACAAATTCCCGAACGTCTGCAGCCCGATGGGGCCACCACTTTGGTTTGCGGTTACTGCTCCACCGGTTGCGGCTTGAAGGCGCATTTGCGCAATGGCGAGGCCATTAATCTTTCCGCCGACACGAATTATCCCGTGAACATGGGCATGGCCTGTCCCAAAGGCTGGGAAGCATTGGCACCACTGGAAGCTTCCGACCGCGCCACAGCACCGATGCTGCGCAACGGTCGCGGCACACTGGAAACGGCGACATGGGATTCCGCCATCAAGACTTTCGTTTCGCGTTTCAAAGACATCATGGAAAAACACGGACCTGAATCCGTGGCCTTCCTCAGCACGGGACAAATTCCCACCGAGGAAATGTTCATGCTGGGAACTTTGTTCAAGTTCGGCATGGGCGCCTTGCATGCCGATGCCAACACGCGCCAATGTATGGCCACCGCGCATGTGGCATACAAACAGGCTTTTGGATTCGACTCGCCACCCTTTACCTACAAGGATTTTGAACTTTCCGACGTACTGGTCTTCGTAGGAGCAAATCCTTGCATCGCCCATCCCATTTTGTGGGAACGGGTGATGATGAACAAGAACAATCCCAAAATCCTAGTCGTCGATCCGCGTTTGACGGAAACGGCGATGACGGCCACCCAGCATTATGCCATTCAACCCAAGTCCGATTTGACTTTACTGTACGGCCTCGCGCATATCCTCATCCGCGAAAACTGGATCGACAGGGATTTTATCGATTCCCATGTCACGGGTTATGAAAGTTTCGCAAAACACGTTCAAGATTATCCACCCGATGTAGTCACAAGAACCACGGGAATATCCCATGCGGATTTGGAACGCTTCGCGCGCATGATTCACGAAGGCAAGTCCGTCAGTTTCTGGTGGACCATGGGTGTGAATCAAAGCCATGAGGCCGTGCGCACGGCGCAGGCCATCATCAATCTGGCCCTCATCACCGGCAATATCGGCAAGCCCGGCACAGGCGCGAATTCCATCACCGGACAGGTGAACGCCATGGGCTCGCGCCTGTTCAGCAATACGACTTCCATGGTCGGTGGACGCGATTTTCTCGACGCGCAGCATCGACAGGATGTCGCGAACATCATGGGAATCGACGTCGCGAAAATTCCCGCCAAGAATTCGATGGCATACGATCAAATCGTGGAAGGCGTTTGCAACGGCACCATCAAAGGCCTTTGGGTCATCGCCACCAATCCCATCGCCTCGTGGGTGGAGGGCGAAAAATTAAAAGCGGGCATGGAAAAGTTGGAATGCCTGATGGTACAGGACATGTACGCCAACACCGACACCGCCCGTCTCGCCCACATCGTTTTGCCCGCGGCGGGATGGGGTGAAAAGGAAGGCACGGTGATCAATTCCGAGCGCCGGATCGGATTGTTCAAAAAAATCGCGCGGGCACCCGGTCAGGCTCTCACGGACTTTTACATCCTCCGCTTGATCGCGGAATATTGGGGATGCGGAGACATGTTCGAGAATCTTCATTCTCCCGAAGACGTTTTCCAATTGATGAAAAAACTTTCGGTGGGACGACCCTGCGATTTTTCCGGCATCCGCGATTACATCCACATCAACGAAAAAGGCGGCATCCAATGGCCCTATCGCGACGTCAGCGCGGATGAGGCGCAGGAACGCAGACTATTCGCCGATGGACGATTTTTCACCGCCGATGGAAAAGCACGGATGCTATTCGATCCCGTGCGGCCGCCTGCAGAAAAAGCAACGCCAGAGTTTCCCTTTGTGTTATTAACAGGTCGCGGCTCTTCGGCGCAATGGCATACGAACACCCGCACCGGTAAATCCGCGGTGCTGCGCAAGCTGTATCCGAAGGAATGCTATGTGGAAATCCATCCCTCCGATGCAGGGCGTTTGCGACTTGCGCCCGAGGAATGGGTGACTGTGCGCACGCGACGCGGGATCGTGAAAGCCCGGGCCTTCTTCGCGGCCACGGTTCAACCTGGGCAGATTTTTCTTCCGATGCATTATGACGGGGTGAATGGATTGACCCAGTCCGAGTTTGACCCTTATTCGCGTCAGCCATCATACAAGCATTGCGCGGCAAGGGTGGAGAAGGGCTGAGGGAATTACTTTCTCCTATCCCAAGGAGACCCGATGAAGCCAGCCGTCCCCAACCTCGCGCCTATCATGGGTCATTCCCGCGCCATTCAACAAACCCGGCTGTTGGTCGCCGCATCCCATTTCCTCAATGTGTTCGAACAATTCAGCGATGGCCCCAAAACGATCGAAGAGTTGTGCCAAAAATTGGAACTCAAGGAAAGACCCGCTATGGTCTTATTCCCCGGCCTCTGCGCCATGAGCATGCTGCATCGCGACGCTTCGGGAAAGTATTCGCTGACTGAACAGGGTCGTTTTCTCACCAAAGCTGCCGATCCGAATTTTCTCGGCTATCTCGATTTCTGGTCGAAGGAATCCGGCGTGGCGGAAATGGCCGAACGTCTGCGCCATGATGGCCCATTGCAAACTTCCGAAAAGGGAACGGATTATATCAAGGAAGGCAAAGGTCCCTCGCCCATGGATGATCCGGACACGGCGCGTGCGCTTACCTTGCGCCTCGCAGGTCGTGCGGAACATTTGTCTCCATTGGCCGCCGCAGCTTTGCCCAAGGGAAAGAAGCATTTGCTCGATGTCGCCGGAGGTTCGGGTTTCTACACCTTCGCGTGGCTGCTGGCGAATCCCGAGGGAACAGCCACGGTATTGGATCGCCCCGCTGTCTTGAAAATTGCGGAAGAATGTATGGAAAAGTTTTGCGCAAAACATCCGGGATCGGAAAGCATCAAACAGCGCATTCGCTTTCACGGTGGAGACATGCTTTCGGATGACTTGCCTCGTGCGGACTTGTTGCTGGCATTCAGTCTGTTCCATGACTGGCCCACGGAGACTTGCATCGTGCTGGCGAAACGATTCGCCGAAACGTTGAATCCCGGTGGCGGGATTTGGGTTCACGATGAATTTTTGAATGACGCATTGGACGGACCCTTGGATGCCATCGGTTATTCGGCACAGCTTTTCTGGATCACCAAAGGCCGGATCTACAGCCGGCCGGAACATTATGAATGGTTCCGTCAGGCGGGACTAAAGCCTTCCGATGTTCAGATCCCCACATCGATGAATTATGGGTTGATTTCAGCCGGTCGTTGAGCGTAGTCGAAACGACCGTGCGCCCCTACCGTGGGTTCTGCTATCTTTCTTACCCCATGAATCCCTCAACCGAACGCAAACCAGCATGGCTCAAGGCCCGCATTCCGGGCGGCGAGGATTATGCCCGCGTGCGCGACCTCGTGCGTTCCAAAAAATTGCACACCGTATGTGAAAGCGCGAACTGTCCCAATCAAGGCGAATGCTGGGCCAGCGGAACGGCCACGGTAATGATTCTGGGAAACACCTGCACACGCGGCTGTCATTTCTGTGACGTCCCAAAAGGAAAACCTGCTTCCTATGACCGCGAAGAACCGGAACGCGTCGCGGCTTCCGTGAAACTCATGGGCCTCAAATACGTCGTCATCACTTCCGTGGCCCGGGATGATTTGCCGGATCAAGGCACCGAGGTTTGGGCGGAAACCATTCTCCGCACTCGCGCAGAAAATCCCGCCTGCCGCATCGAAGTGCTGATTCCCGATCTGCAAGGCCGCGAAGATTTAATCGATATCGTTCTCGATGCCAGTCCCGACGTGCTCAATCACAACTTTGAAACAGTGGAACGTCTTCAACGTCAGGTACGCGGAAGAGCCAATATTCGCGATACCAGTGCGGTGTTGCGTCGCGCCAAAGAGCGCGGCTTTATCACCAAAACCAGTTTGATGTTGGGTGTGGGTGAAACACGCGAAGAACTGGAAGCCATCATCCGGCATATCGCGGAATTGAAAGTGGATATTCTTACCATCGGCCAATATCTTTCACCGGGCAAGGAACATCTTCCGGTTCATCGTTATGTTCCGCCGGAAGAATTTGAGGCGTTAAAAGAGTTTGCTTTGCATCAAGGCATCGCGGTTTGCCAATCGGGGCCTTTGGTGCGATCTTCCTACCGCGCTGACGAGGCTGCAAACAGTCTTCTTCTCCCCTCTCCATTCCTTTAAGAATGGAGAGGGGCTGGGGGTGAGGCCCAGCATTCTTCCAAATAAGTCTTCACGTTTTGCCACGTAATCTTTTCGCCATTTTCCTGGCGGGAATTGATGGGTGGAAAGAACCGTATTTGCACGGGAATGTCACGGGTGCCGGAAGCACGCGCTTCAAAGGCATTGCGTGAATTTTCAATGTGAACCGGTATGATTTGAGCCCCGGCCGCCACTGCCATGCGCAGGCCGCCCGACTTGATCGGAAGCAGCGATCCCGTTTTGCTACGGGTGCCTTCTGGAAAAACCGTCAGAATGCCATCGCCCAGTTCTGACGCCGCCTTTTCAAGGGATTTATGAGCGCCCGCCTTGTCGGAACGATCAATAAAGACGCAGCCAATTTCACGCATCCAGAAAGCCAGGAGTGGAACGCGGCCCAGTTCTTTCTTCGCCACAAAACCGACCTTCTCCTCGATGGCCGCAACCAATACCGGAATATCCAGCTGGCTTTGATGATTGCAAAGAAAAACCCTCGGGCCATTTCCCGCAGGCGGAACACATTCCCGCCCGCGCACTTCAAGTTGAACATTGAACACTTTGAGAATAAAATGGGCCCAGCTTATATAAGCCCAGATCAAATAAGATTCGCGCTTGGATCTGTTGAACACACCAAGCCACGCATAACCCAAAAGGCGACGCACCATGAAAGCAATTATTCGCAGCATCCGCCAAATCATTCTACGCAGTCCTCCAAAACCCAAAAAAAGAAAAGGCCCCGAAATCGGAGCCTTCGCCTTCACGCATACCTTGCGTCTTATTCAACCACCGGCTTAAGCTTCTCCAGCTTCCGCCCGTTCCTTGATGCCTTTACGGATGGCTTGGTTCAATCTGCGCTTCCGCTCTTCGGAAGGCTTCTCGAAACGTTGATTCTTTTTGACATCCGAAAGAACACCTGCTTTCTCGCAGGTTTTGGTGAAACGGCGCAAAGCCTTTTCAAAAGATTCTCCGGGTCGTACGATTACGCCTGTCATGTATTTGTATTCACCTCTTTTCCGAGTCCATATTCAAAATAACTGATTTCATCTTATCAGGGGGATGGAAGGTATTAAGAAGAAATTCCCTATGTCAAGACAAAATAAGCATTTACAGCATTTTAATCCCAACATGAAATAGGCCGAATTTCGGGAATTTGAGACCGGGGGGCGTTTTTTAGGAATATTTACCCACCCAACCCTCAATAATTTTTTGACCTTTACCTCATCTAATCCCGGGCCTCTCACTGAGATCCTTTTGGGGCAATGCCCTAAAACTGGAAATTCCGGGAAAAGACGCCTCTCCAGGGGAAGGGTCCGTACATGAAGAATCTATTGGCTTGGACAATGATGGCCACCTGTGTCTGGATGACCGGCTGCAGGGACAAGAGCGCCCAGTCCGCGATCGAGGGGGCTCAACCTCTTCCCAAAACCGACTCTGCTTCAATGTCGTCAACTGAATCCGACGACAACGCTTCAACAACTCCCCCCGCCACGTTCCACCCGAACAAGAAATCCAAGGGCGAAAAAGCGAAACACGGGACGGCTTCCAAATCCGTTCCCAGCTCCTCCTCCGGTTCCGGTAACTATGTCATTCAAGTTTCCGTGTTCAAGAGTAAATCACAGGCTGAACATTTTGCCTCCGGCATGCAATCTTCGGATCACACGGTTTATGTGGCGGAAGTTGAAAACCCCACACCGGATTTATCCGGAACCTATTACCGCGTCCGCATCGGAGATTTTGGATCGCGGGAAGAGGCCGATGCCTACGGCAAATCCAAAGGATTCGATTATTGGGTCGATGCAAAAGCGAATGACAACATGGGTGGAGGTTCCACTTCCAGCAGCAATGCCCCTGTACCTTCACGTCCGGCCAACCTGCCCGCGCCGGGAACCCCGCCGGAAGCGATGCCGGTAACCCCCGCCGTTGCGCCCAAAAAAATGACGGCTCCTGCAGCAGCAGATCCCGCGGCTGCTCCGGCGACAACAATGCCTGCAACCAAAACCACGCCGGTTTCTACAGCACCCAAGACTGTAACTACCATGCCTGCAACAACAACTCCAGCCAAATCCACTTCGATGACTCCAGCCGCCCCGGCAGCAGTTTCAACACCGGTCCGTCCGGAAGTCCCTCCGGTCCCGCGTGACATTGCTGCGCCTGCTGGAGGCATGAATGAAAACGACCCGATGCAAAGTCCCTTCCAGCGGGAAGAGTATTATCAGCCCAAGGACAGCACAATGTCTTCTTCGGCAAAAACATCTTCAACGAAAACTTCCACAACCCCGGCTGCGGATACTTCCTCCAATCGCAGAACGCTTCCGACCTGGTAATCCGTTACCGGATCCCGCGTTCCAGCTCTTCCAATGCCCTCCCAAACTATCGTTGTGAAACCCGATCCTAAAAAAGTTCGGGTCATCAATCTGGGCTGCTCCAAGAATCAGGTGGACAGCGAAAACATTCTCGGAGAGTTTGGTCGCGCAGGATTCACGCTGGCAGGTGAAGAAGACCTGTCACAAGTCACCGTGATCAACACTTGCGGGTTCATCGAAGCCGCCAAGGACGAATCGATTCAGGAAATTCTCGGTGCGATTCAACGGCGTAAGCGCGGTGAAAAAGTGGTGGTGGCAGGCTGTCTGTCGCAGCGCTACATGGACGAACTCCACAAGGAAATCCCCGAAGCGGATTTGTATGTCGGCACCTACAAGTCCGGGGAAATTCTGGAAAAGCTGGGACTGTCTTCAACCCTTCCATCGGATTGCCTCGTGGGAGCGGCCCCGAGAACCTTGATGGGTGAAGAGCCTCATCATGCTTTTTTGAAAATCGCCGAGGGTTGCAACCGGGTTTGCGGCTTTTGCGCCATACCCGGCATGCGCGGCAAACAGCGCAGCCGGACCATTGCCGATATTGTGGCCGAAGCGCAGCAACTCGAAGCATGGGGCGTGAAAGAGATTTCGTTGATTGCACAGGATCTCACTTTTTTTGGCCGCGAAAAAAACGGCACGGAAAACCTCGAAGATTTGTTGAAGATCTTATTGCGCGAAACCGGAATTTCGTGGTTCCGTCTGATGTACGCCTATCCCGCCTTTCTTACGGACGGCTTGCTCAATGTGATGGCTACGGAAAAGCGTATTTGCAAATATCTCGACATGCCCGTTCAACATGCCAGCAATCGCATGCTTAAGGCCATGCGCCGCAACTACACCGGCGAATCCCTGCGCGATCAACTGCGGCAATTGCGTCGCACCATTCCCGGCATCGCCCTGCGTACCACGGTACTGCTCGGCTATCCCGGCGAAACCGAAGAGGATGTTCAAGAACTGCTGGAACTGGTTCAAGAGACGCGATTCCGTCATCTCGGTGGTTTCACTTATTCCGATGAGGAAGGCACCCATGCCTTTGACCTCGGCGAGAAAGTTCCCACAGAAGTGATGGAAGACCGTTTGCGACGGGTGATGGATTTGCAGCGCGAGATTGCGACGGAAGACAATCAGGCCATCATCGGTTCCACGGTGGATGTCATTATCGATTCGGTGGCGGAAGGCGAATCCCATCATTTCGTGGGACGCACACAGGGCGATGCGCCCGAGGTCGATGGCCGGGTTTTAATCCACGGTGCGTTGGATGCGGAGATCGGCAGTTTCCGCCGCGTGTTTGTGACGGATGCCCGGGAATATGATTTGGAAGGCCAATTACTTCCGGATTAAAACCGCATCGATTTCTTTAGGCGGCAGGCATTGCGTGTCATTGCAGGCCTGATAACCCAGTTTCACCTTGACGGCTTTCAACGCGTCGGATTTGATCTTCGGCCCGCTGCGTTTGACCGGAACGCCAATATCCAGATCTCCTTCAAATAGTGCGACCTTGCCGCCCAAAGCCGGATAATCTTTTTCCATGGCTTTGGGAAAGACGGCTTTGCCGAATGCCAGATCCTTGCCTTCCGCCGTTACGGTAGTGGCGATCAAAAACGAATCCAGCGGAGCATTGGATTGAATATGCCAACCGACGGGTAAACTGACATGTACAACCATTTTGGTGGAATCGCCCTTGAATCCGTTGGGTTCAAAATGATAGGTCACCTTGGGTGTGATTCCGGCCATGGCGGTGGCAGCGAGAAAGAGGGAAAAGGCCAGCGAGAGACTTTTGGGTGTAGTGTTCATGGACGATAATTTACAACGATCGTATCTTCCCATCATGTCCGTTCTCATGCGTTCCGTCTCCGGCATCCGCGGCATCGTGGGCCCGGATTTCAATCCCATCGTCGTCTCCGAATATGTCAACGCCTTTGTGCAGCTTTTGGGAGCGAAAAAGGTGGTTGTGGGCCGCGATACCCGGCCTAGTGGAACCATGGTGGAAGGCTGCGTGGCTGCCGCATTACAGGCTGCAGGAGCCGATGTGGTCTTATTGGGTATGGTTTCCACCCCCACGGTGGAAATGGCCGTCATTCAACGCCGGGCCGACGCGGGCATCATCATCACAGCCTCCCACAATCCCATTGAATGGAACGCCCTCAAGTTTCTGAATCACGAGGGGATTTTCCTTGACGAAGCGCAGGTGCAAAAGCTGTTCACCCTAGTCGATGGACATCATTTTGAATGGCAAAATCACGCCGGAGTAGGATCGATTTCCCATGAAGGCGACGCGGACCCTTATAAAGGTGGAGCGGACGCAGGACATATTCAGGCCATACTCAATCTCCCCTGCGTGGATGTGGAACTCATCCGCAAAAGGAACTTCAAGGTGGCTTATGACGGCGTCAATGGCGCTGGCAGCTTGATTATTCCGCAATTGTTGCGGGAACTGGGCTGTGAAATCGCAGCCATAAACATCACCCCGGATGGAATCTTTCCTCACAATCCCGAACCCACTTCCGAGAACCTTTCCGATCTACGGCGCGCGGTGCTTGAAAAAAAATGCGACGTGGGCTTTGCCACCGATCCGGATGCCGATCGCTGCGCCTTGGTGGATGAACAGGGTGTGGCCATCGGTGAGGAATACACCTTGGCTTTGGCTGTGGAGTTCATGCTGCGCCGCAATAAAGGCCCGGTAACGGTGAATCTGTCCACCAGCCGCATGGTGGAAGACATCGCCGCCCGGTATGGTGTTCCAGCCTTCCGCTCCAAAGTGGGTGAAATCAATGTGACCATGGCTATGAAGGAAAACGGCAGTGTGATTGGTGGAGAAGGTAATGGCGGGGTCATTCTTCCTGATTTGCATTATGGACGTGACGGCATTTTAGCCGTGGCTTTGACCTTGCACTACCTCGCTGAACGCGAAATGAGCCTCTCCGCTCTGGTCGCGGAAATCCCGGCCTATACCATCGATAAGCGGAAATTCGATCTCCGGGGGAAAAGCCTTCCCGAACTTTATGCGCGTCTGGAAAAGGTTTTTCCGGATGCCACCGTGGACAAGCGGGATGGATTGCGCTTCGCTTGGGAACGAAGCTGGGTTCATGCCCGCCCCTCCAATACCGAACCCGTGGTGCGGGTCATCGCCGAAGCCCCAACCGCAGCGGAAGCCAATCATTTGTGCCTGACGGTGGAAGCCCAGTTGAGGTAACTTTGCCTCCATGTGCGGCATCGTAGCCTATACCGGAAAACGCCAGGCGTCGGACATCCTCATTGAGGGGCTGCGCAAGCTGGAATATCGTGGATATGACAGCGCGGGTGCCTGTGTGCAAGTCGGCGATCATCTCGATCTCGTGCGCACCCAGGGAAAATTATCCGAGCTTGAAGCCGCATTAAAGGAACATCCTCTAAGCGGGCACGCGGGAATTGGCCATACGCGCTGGGCCACGCATGGTGCACCCTCCGTACCCAATGCCCACCCTCATCTCAGCATGGACGGAAAGTTCGCCGTGGTGCACAACGGCATCATCGAGAACTATTCCATCATCAAGCAAAAATTGCAGCAGGAAGGCGTCGTTTTCAAATCGGAAACAGACACCGAAGTCATCGCCCATCTCGTCGCGAAGTTCTACAAGGGCGATTTCGCCAAAGCGGTTGCGGATGCGCTGGCCCATCTTGAAGGAGCTTTTGGAATTGCCGTAGTATCCGCCTATCATCCCGGTGTACTCATCGGTGCGCGGCGTGGCAGCCCCTTGGTGCTGGCCATCGGCGAAGGGGAATTGTTTCTTACTTCCGATGCCTCCGCCATTGTCGACTACACGCAGAAAGTCGTCTACCTCAAGGACGACGACATGGTGGAACTGGACGCGACAACCTATCGCATCACGGATCAAGCCCGTGCTGAAGTTCGCCGCAAGGTTCAGAACATCGATTTCAGTGCGGATCAGGTTGCCAAGGGAAATTTCCCGCATTTCATGCTCAAGGAAATTTTCGAACAACCGGCCACCGTGATCAATTCGCTTCGCGGCCGCCTCCTGATCGAACAGGGTATTTCCAAATTGCAGGGGCTTAACCTTGTGCAACCTGAACTGCGTGAGATCAAGCGTATTGTCATCGTGGCTTGCGGGACGTCCTTCTATGCCGGCAAAGTCGGCGAATACATCATCGAGGAATTGGCCGGCGTTCCCGTGGATGTCGAATACGCTTCCGAGTTCCGCTATCGCAACCCTATCATCGAAGACAAGACCATCGTGTTTGCCATTTCCCAATCGGGCGAAACCGCCGACACCTTGGCCGCATTGCGCGAGGCGAAACGCAAGGGTGCCACCGTGCTTGGCATTTGCAATGTTGTGGGCAGCAGCATTGCCCGCGAAACCGACGGTGGCGTCTACTTGCATGCCGGTCCGGAAATAGGCGTGGCTTCCACCAAGGCCTTCACTTCGCAAGTCACTGTGCTGACTTTAATCGCCCTGTTGCTGGGACGCATGCGCAATGTCAGCCCGCAACGCGGCATCACCATTTGTAAGGCGCTACAGGCCATCCCCGGTCAGATCGAGGAAATCCTCCGGCAGAATTCCGCCATTCAAACCATCGCGGAAGCCTACAAGGACAATCGCAACTTCCTCTACCTCGGTCGCGGCTATAATTATCCTGTCGCACTCGAAGGTGCGCTCAAGCTCAAGGAAATCTCGTATATACACGCCGAAGGCTACCCTGCTGCGGAGATGAAACACGGGCCCATCGCGCTTATCGACGCGGACATGCCCACTGTGGTTATTTGCCCCACCGATGCGTTGTTCGACAAAGTTCTCTCCAGTATGCAGGAAGTAAAAGCGCGCGGCGGGCGCATTCTTGCTGTCACGGACGCGGACAACGGCCAACTCGACGGATTGGCCGATCACGTCCTTCACATTCCCAAGACGTTACCGATGCTCAGCCCTCTGCTGGCCGTGGTGCCCTTGCAATTGCTGGCGTATCACATCGCAGTGATGCGTGGCTGCGACGTGGACACGCCCCGCAATCTGGCAAAAAGCGTAACGGTAGAATAATGACGTCGCTGCAACAGCTTCTCGATCCCGGCTATGAGGTCAAGCTTCCCGTCTTTGAAGGCCCGCTCGATCTGCTTCTCTATCTGGTCGAAAAGAACGAGCTGACTCCGCGCGAGATTTCCATCTCGTCGATTACCGATCAATATCTCATTCATCTCGACACTTTGAATCAAACTGATCTCGCCAATGCCGGAGAATTTCTGGTCATGGCTTCCCGATTGATGCGGCTCAAGGCTCGTGAACTGCTGCCCGCCGATGAAAAGGACGAGCTGGAAGAAATGGAATACCAGCTCGATCGTCAGGCGTTGATCGCCCAGATGCTGGAGTATCAGAAATTCAAGGAAGCGGCGCGATCGCTGCGAACCATTGAAGCGCAACATTTCGGCGGCTTTCCGCGCGGTCGTTCGGAAAGACCCGGATCGACCGGAACTTCGGCCCCGATGGACGAAGATCAGGAAGCAGGTGTTTACGATTTGCTCTCCGCCTTCCGATCCGTGCTGGTGCAAAAGCCCATCCTTCCCGTGCATGAAGTCGAAATCGACGATGTCACCATCGAAGATCGCATGCAGCATGTGGAAACCGAGTTGTTGGAAAGCGGCCGCTACCTGTTTGAGGACCTTTTCGTAACCGATCCCCGCCGTATGGTGAAGGTTGTGACCTTCATGGCCGTGTTGGAGTTGTGCAAACTGGATCGCATTACCTTGCGCCAAAATCACATCCTCGGTTCAATTTGGGTTTATGCCAAGGAATTAACGCCCGAAGGTTCGGACATGCAGGCCACACCCGATCCTCTGCCGGAATTCAAAGCCGGACTCGTGGAATGGGTGCAGGATCAAATTCGCAAACGCGCCGCCCGCACGGCTCTGGAAGAAGTTCTCCTGCAACTGGAACAGGAATTGAAAGCGGAAGGCTCGGAAGCTCCGACTGCAGCTTCAGCGGCATCGTTGGAATCATTGGCCGCCGCGTCCCTCGACCCGAATGGCCCCGAAGAGGTTATCGTTGATTTGGAAACTGAGGATTCTCCGTGAGTGAAGAAACAACCGCACCGGGCGGGAACCGGGAAGACGAAGAGGAAGTTGATGCACTTCCGGCATGGACTCCACCGCCGGACAAATTGTTGTGCGCCTTGCTGTTCGCCTCGCAGGAATATCAAAACGCCCGTTCACTGCGCGATCTGCTCGGTGAGCAATGGGATTTGCCGCGCATCCGCCAATTGGTAAAAGGACTCAACCGCTCCTTCGAGTCTTCGGATTTGCCTTTCGAAATTCTGGAAGTGGACGGCAGTTTCCGCATTCGCACCTTGCCGAAATATTTTCCGTGGGTCCGCAAGCTGTTCAAGGATTCCGCACCGCGCCGTCTTTCACAGGCTTCACTCGAAACGCTCGCCATCGTGGCCTACAAGCAGCCCATTACGAAAGCGGAAGTCGAGTCCATTCGTGGGGTCAATGTGGACGGCAGCGTGAAGACGTTGCTGGATAAAAAACTGATCGAAATGGGAAAACGCTCCGACGCCATCGGGCATGCCTTCACCTATCACACCACGCGCGAATTCCTGCGCTACTTCGGCATCAATCGCGTTCCCGAAGATTTACCGCGTCTTTCGGAGTTCGAGGGAATCCTCAACGCACAATCGTTGATCCCGCAGTTGGGACCCGGTGGTGAGGTGCATGAGGTTCAGCAGCCGGAACCGGAAGCCGAACAAATGACATTGGGGATGGAACCTACGGCGTAGGTTCCGCGTTTTCGTCCGTCGAATCATCCGCAGATTCCTGCGGGGCAGGCTTGGCGGTCTTCAATCGGATCAAAGTTTCCGCCGCAGCCAGCGCCTCTTCGTAAAGCGGGTAGCCGGGTTGAATTACCAGCAGCTTCTGTTCGATTATGGCCTTCGCGCCTTCGGGGCGATCCAGCTCATACAATAACAGTGTCGCGGTTTCCCACAAAGAACCCTCATGCTCCGGCTGGATTTGCAATGCCTTCTCGAAGCGCAACAGGGCCTGTTCCTGTTCTTCCAACAAGGTCAGGGCGCGGCCCCAGTAATAATATCGATCCGCATCGTCCGGTTGGGCGTTCATACCAGCCTTCAGGCGGGCAATCAATTTCTCGAGAAGTTCTTCCGCTTCGTCATCGCGGAAGTCGGCCATCATATCCATGGCGGCATTGAGGAGTTCCTCGGCGGCTTCGTTTTGCATGGGGGAAAAGATAGACCTCGATACGCCCTACGGGCTACTCGGTCATCGCTTCTACGCCTTAAACAAAGAATCGCTCATCGAGTAGGCCTGAAAGGCCGTATCGAGATGAGCGATTACTTTTGAAACCCATGCCATCCCGCCTGTATTTCAGCAATTCCCTGGACGCCCTCGCCGAAAGGTTGATTCAGGGCTTGGGCGGAAACGACCCGTTTAATCCACCGGACATTGCCACGCCCTCATCCGCCCTGCGCGGCTGGCTGCAAATCCGCATGGCGGAGAAGTTGGGCATTGCCGCCAACCTGAAATTCCCACATCTGGAAAAGCTGCTCTGGAACCGGCTTGCGGAACTGGATCATTTCCGAAATGCAGAAGATCGTCAACCTGCCAGACTTTTGGATACGCTGAATTTTCAAGGAATGATTCTGACGTGGTTGTCCTCTCAAGGCGGACCGGCGGCTTTGAAACATTATTTGAAACCGGAAGACGGCGAACCTTATGACGAGGCCCGTCGTCTGTGTCAATTGTCCGGGCGTCTCGCCTCACTATTCCGGGAATACGAATACAGCCGTGTTTCCGAAGGTGGATTCAAAGGTCTCGCGGAAACGTGGAGTCGCGGTGAAAATTGTTTTGACCAATACCATCGCGGTCCCAAATTTTCCTCCAGTCAGCGCAATCAAGTCCGTAAGCTGGAGGAATGGCAGCGCGAGATTTATCAGGCCTTATTCCGTGAAGGCGGATTGAGAGATCGTTGGGGCGAAGCGTCTGGAGTGTATCGCTACACTTTGCCCCAGTACGCTGAAATGGTGTTGAATCAAACACGTACCCCCCAAGCCCCCCTTCGGGGGGTTGGGGGGGAGAGTGTTCCCACTTTTCATTTGTTTGGCTTATCCCACATCTCCCCTTTCCATCGCGCCTTGATCTATCGACTTGGTGATGAAAAATTATTGGGGAATAAAACGGCCGACTTCGAAATTTATGCACTCAACCCCTGCGCGGAATATTGGGAAGACACAACAATATCGAAGCGACGATTAAGCGATGCGGAGCTACAAGAGGAAGAACTGCCTTTTGAATCCGAGGAAAATGCTTTATTGAGTCGCCTTGGAAAACCGGGACGAGAAACGATCAAGCTTTGGAGTCAGATCACCGACTACGATTTTGAATCTTGTTTCAAAGAGCCGGAAAGCAACACATTATTGAACACCGTGCAAGGCGCAGTGCTGCATCGACAAGGACCGCTTATTGCTGAAGAGCGGAAAGCGCAAGATGCTTCGTTGCAAATCTTCTCCGCCCCGGATCGTTATGCCGAAGTGGAGTCCGCCAAAGCGCGCATTGCGGAATTGCTGCTCACTGATAAAGATTTACGGTTGGAAGACATTGCCATCATCCCCGCAAACTTCGAAGAATATTTGCCTGTCATCGAAACGGTATTCAGCGCCCTCCCCCCTAACCCCCCGATGGGGGGATCGGGGGGGAAGGGCGCGGGCTACGTTCCTTATTGTCTTCCCGAAGCGGGCATGCTGAGTGAAAGCGCATTGTTGCGGGGTTTCCGCGATCTCATGGCATTGGGAGCGGGAACATTTCGACGCCATGAACTTGTCAAGTGGATTGAAAATTCCACCGTGTCAAAACGTCTGCGGCTTAATCGAGGCACGATTATAGCTTTCGGAAATTTCCTGGAACGTTCCGGCTTTCAAGAAGGATGGGATGATGAATATCCGGATCAGGATTCCATTCCCGGAAGTCTTTCCACCGCCGAAGCGGCGATACAACGGGCTTTGCTGGGACTGATTCTCGATCCCACCGACGCGAATCTGGAAACGGCGGGTTTTCATCCGGCAGCAAATGCCGTCGCCGGATGGGACCGCGAAGAATTATCGCGATGTCTGGAATTGCTGGAAAATCTGCGCAACGATCTTCGCCCCTTTCGCTCCGGTGAAATCCTTTCCTTTAAGGAATGGAGCGAATGGTTGTTGCGTCTGCTCGAAAACTATTTCGCGGTGGATTCGGAACAACCTCTCGAAATTCAGGCTGCGGCCGATCTCCGCCGCTTTTGCGCCGACCTTGCACATTGGGAAAGCGTGCAGGGCATTTCCCATCACGCCATTTCAGTTTTGCTGGAAGATCACTTTCGCGATCCGCGCTCAGTGCGCATGCCATTCCTGCAAGGCGGCGTGCGCATCGGCAGCCTGAACGCCTTGCGAAGCCTCCCCTTCAAACATGTTTACATCCTGGGATTGAATGCCGGAGATTTCCCCGCTTCGCGCGAAGCATCGCCTTTGGATTTGCGCGGGTATCGTCGTGTTCTGGGCGAGGCAGATCCGGCAACACGCGATCTATATGCCTTTCTGGAATCCATCAGTACCACTTCAGAATGTCTGATGCTCTCCTATGTACGACGGGATGCGGCACGAGATAGCGTTCGTCAGCCTTCACAGGCTTTGGCCGGATTGATCGCTTATTTGGAATCGGATATTTTTCCTCATGGTACAAGTTTTCAAATCGTGGAACTCGATTCGGATGGGCGTTCCACAGATTCCTCTTCTCCGCGTCCTCGTGTGGAAACGTTGCGAATGAAGGCCATTACACATCACTCGAATCTTTCCGAAGCCGATGCACGTACGCTTGTCGCATCGCATTACCCTTCTTCAACGCCTGTGAAGTGGGCCGAGCTTCCAGAGGTGGAAACGCCAGTTTGGGATCTTCGCCATCTCACCATGTTTTTGCAAAACCCCGCAGAGCATGCGTGTTTTCAACACTTTCGATTAAACGCTTCGCGGGATGACGGGGAACAATCGCAGCCCTTGTTTCTGAACAAATGGGAAACCGGAAAGCTTTTACAAACCGGATTGCGTGTGGAATTCGTTCAACCCGGACAAGGCAAGGATGCGGTACTGCTTGCGCTGCAGCGTCAGATTTGGAACGGACAAGGTCCACCCGGACTTTATGCGGATTTGGAAATGGAAACACTTCGCGTTGAAGCGGAGAATTTTCTGGAAAATAAAATCGCAGACCTTCGCGATGCAATTCAAAGCCTCGGACTTCACTATGCAGGAACCTTGCGCTTGGGTGGGCAAGGCATGCAATTGCTGGAACCGCCTATACTCGATTATCCCGCATTCAATGCCTCTACAATGGGGATACCCGCTTTAATCCAAGGTACGGTACCTTTGTTTTTCAAGGGCAAGGGTTCCGAAGGTGGATGGGGATTATGCATTGACGAAAAAGCCCATGATCGGGAAATCCTGTTCGCCTATCTCTTTCATTTATGTGTTGCAGCATTGGACTCGGAAAAGAATTTCTCCGGCCCCGGTTATATTCTTTCACCGGATACCGAAAAAATATTCCTGCTTCCGAAACTGGATCCAAAAACGGCGGCTCGGGATCTAAAATCCATTCTGGATGATGCCGGCCACGTGCCGGATTTCGATCATCTTCCGTTGCAAACAATCGAAAAGATCGTTGGGAAGGATTTTGACAACCTTCCAAATAATGAGGATTGGAAAGAACTGATTGAAGAGAAAGAACGTGAGGACGAGGAGTCTGCGTTTGCCCCCCTCAACCCCCCGATGGGGGGAAGGGGGGGCAAACGTTCCCGTATTCTGCGCAGCATTGAACCGGAAGTTCCCACCGATGCAGGTGTAAAAATCCGTCGTCGTATTCTTCCCTATCTCCAGTGGAAAAACGGATGGGATGAAGTCGGAGACGACGAATCATGAAACGTCTCAGAAGCACTTGGCCAGATTCCTTCCCACAATTGGTGGCTGATCTGAATCTGGATGTTCCAGCTTTGCTGGAAGCTTCCGCAGGTACGGGGAAAACCTATGCCATCGAACATCTGGTGCTGCGTTTTGTGGCGGAAAAACCGGACTGGAAATTCGAGTCCCTGTTGCTGCTTTCCTTCACGGAAAAAACCGCCGCGGATTTGCGCAAGCGTATTCGTGAGCGGTTGAAGACGGAAAGTAAAAACACATTCTGGACTGCATTAGAACGGGAACGGTTCTTCGAGGCGCATTTGCGTTGCGACGAAGCTTCGATTCACACGTTGCACGGATTCTGCCATTCCGTGCTGCGGGCACATGCACTGGACAATGGAACCTTGTTCGACAGCGAAGTCGCAGATGATCGTGCCCTGCTCAACGATGCTTTGGACGGATTGCTGCGCGGCCCATGGGCAAAGGACGAGGCGCGTTTAAGAGAACTTCTCACGGTGCTGGCAAAAGGTCCTTCCGATTGGCGTAAACATCTCGTGTCCATTGCATTGGCTTATCAACCCGATCGCGGCGATGTCATTCAGCCTCGCGTTTCACCTGAACGTCTGCAAAAATCCGTTCAAGAATTGAGTGGTTGTGCGAAAAATCTGTTTGACGTCTTCAATGTGTTCGACTTGAAATTACCCAGGGGTGTTTTCCAAAAAATCCGGGACCGGATGGAACGTGTCACATCACAGGATTTTTCGGATCGAACAAAGAGCTTGGCCGATTTATTTATCGGTTTCCGCCCCAACAATAAAGCGGTAAAAAGTGGATTCGTCACTTGTCTGACCAAAACCGCCGCAAAGAATCCACAATGGGTTCATCTCGCTGAAACCTGTCAAAAATTTCTCAACGCTTCCAAAAACTGGAAGGAAGAAAACCGGCTGCGATCCTTCACTCTGATCGCAGAATCGGTCGAAGAGTTGCGGGAACGATTGATTTGGGAAAAGAAGCGACACGGCGTCTTGAGTTATGATGACATGGTATTGCGCTTGGTTCAGGCTATACGAGCCCGACCCAATCTGGTCGCCCAATTGCGCGAGAAATACAACGCCTGCATTGTGGACGAATTTCAGGACACGGATCCGTTGCAATGGGATTTGCTGCGCCGATTGTGCCTCGGGGATTCAGAACAGGAAAAACTTCTGCCGCTCTTTCTGGTGGGCGATCCCAAGCAGGCCATTTACGGTTTTCGCGGTGGCGATTTGCGTACCTATCTGGATGCACGTGCCTTACTTCATGAAATGGCTGCAAAGGGAAAAGCACAGGGGACAGGGCTCAAGGAAAATTTTCGCTCGCAACATAAACTGATTCATGCCTTGAACACAGTCTTTTCACAACCCGTTTGGTTCAAATTTTCAGAAGAAGAAAACAAAGCCGGCTCCTGGAAACTGCCGGACAATTCAGATGAAATTGTCTTCACATCTGCGCTAGTGCCCCCCAAACCCTCCGAAGGGGGGCGCGCATTGGACTCCAATGCGCCAGTAACACTGCGGGATTTCAGTGGTTGCACATCCAAAGGCGATGCTCAAAAAGCGGTTCACATCTGGATCGCTTCCGAAATCGGATTGTTGATGGCCAAGGATTTTCCTCTTAAAGACATTGCCGTATTGACGCGCACCAATCCGGAGGCTGCGGCCTTGGAAAGGCATTTGCGGCGACAGGGAATTCCTTGTCGCGTTCAACGACGCGGAGGTGTGTTCGACAGTGTTCAGGCGGATCAAATTCATTTGCTGCTCACATTGCTGGAGTCGGTGGAAGACCCGCGCGTACAGGCGCAAATCTTGTTGCTTCCTTTTCTGCGAAATACTGCAGCGAATTGGCCCAAGGGTTTTCCCGAAACATGCCCGGAACCGATTCGCCGATGGGCCGCATTGACACACGATGGGAAATGGCCGGAGTTTTTTCAATCCCTGTTTTACGATACGGGTTATCTCTACCGGGTCGCAGCAGAAACTCGCGGCGGATCCGAAGTTCAAATCCTCCGCACGTTGGCACGCACGTTGACGGAAGAAGGAATGAAAACCGCGCGCACCCTGAACGGTTTACTCGAACGTTTCGATGCCCTCCGCGATGGTGAAGGCGAAAATACCGGTGGAGAGATGGATGAAAATGTGGGAGATCGCGTCACCATCATGACCTTGCACATGAGCAAGGGACTCGAATTTCCCGTGGTCTTTCTGGCCGCCTTGAGCGACAGCCGCAAACCCGCCTTCTATACCCTGCGCGATGAAAAACAATTTCGGCATGTGCTGGACAAGGAAAACGAACAGACAGAACTCGAATATCAGCAACGCATGACGAATGAAGACAAGCGCCTGTTCTATGTTGGACTCACACGCGCCAAAACATTGTTGTACGCGCCTTTGCTTCCGGAAAAATTCTCGCGATCCGGATCAGGACCCATGGGTGGTTTCGCTGCAGAGGCTCTGCGTGCGGCGAGCAACGACCATCCCGAATTATTCCGGATCGACGAATCCCTTTTGCCTTCCACTCCATCCGCAATCCACATTCGCAAGGATGCGACAGGCGTTGAGGTTTCGGAATTTCCGGAAAAAGATCCGTGGGAGGAGGCCGGAGCCTTTTTTCTGGATCGTCGTCGCCGGCTTTCCTCCTATTCGCAATTGTTGCGACGTGAAGCTGCTACGGCATTGGAAGAAGATGGGCGCAGAGTCAACCGCGAAGAAGGTGAAGCCGAAGACTTACCCGTAAATGCAATGGAAACAGTTTCTGCACAGGATTTGCCGCCGGGAGCAAACACCGGTAACGCTCTACATGAATTATTTGAAACTTTAGACTTCGCCTTGGTGAATCAAGCTCCAGATGTAGAGAGTTTAATCGAAGATACTCGTATCTTTGAAACAGCAAAAAACATTTTGCGACGCCAGGGGCTTGCGGAAAATTATGCGGCAGCAGCGATTCGACTGGTGTGGAATACTTTGCATATGCCGTTGTCCAATCTTAGTGACAATTCAAATAGCCGGAAATCTTTTCAACTCGGTTCCGTACCCATCACTGAACGAGTCCACGAAATGGAATTTCTTTTTCCATTTAAGGAGTTAGCCCAATCCAATTTTTCCACTCTTCCTTTATTGGAAGGAACCCGCCTGCAAAACGGATTTCTGTGGGGATTCATGGACCTGGTGTTTCGCCATCAAGGACGCTATTACCTGCTGGATTGGAAATCCAATTTACTGGATCGATACGGCAAGGGCGATATTGAAGCGGACATGCGCAAGCATCATTATGATCTTCAATACCAGCTCTATTCGGTGGCCTTGGACAAATGGTTACGGGCAACTTTGCAGGACAGCTATGATCCCGAACTTCATTTCGGTGGTGTGTTCTACATCTACCTGCGCGGTGCATCCCCCAATGGATTCAGCGGATTTAATTACAAACCGAGCCTAATGGATTTGCGCGAAATCTATCCAGCTCGGTTGCGGAATATTCTTGGAGTGAAAACGGAATCGGAGGTGCTGGTATGAATCCGATTTCCGTTGGTCAAGAAAAACAGGAAAAGGAAATCCTCGATACGGCGGATCTTCGCATTGTGGATATGCTGTGCAAAATGTCAGGGACACCGGACGATACATCCCTGCGCACCGTATTGACCGATCTGGCATTGGCCTGTGCCGAAGGCAGCCTGTGTTTGCCCGTGAATTTGTTGGCCCCTGTAGGGGCAACCCATGGGTTGCCCCTACAGGGGTCTCCATCCGAATCCAAACCATTAATTCTGCATGAAAACCGATTGTATTTTCACCGTCATTTTCACGCCGAAAAAAATCTGGCGGAAGGGTTACTTTCCCGATTACGACTCGATCCTATTTCCGTAGATCTTCAAACCGCTCGATCTGTGTTTCAGGAAATTCTGGAAACAAAGCCCTTGCGAACACAGGGTGCGGATTCGGTTCCCATTCAATTGACCGAACGGCAGAAATGGGCATTGGCTGCTGCGACCCGTGAACGAATTTTCCTGCTTACCGGCGGACCGGGAACGGGAAAAACCGCATTGACCACTTCCCTGTTGCGTGCTTTGATCCGTCTTCGCAATCTGGCACCACATCGCATTCGTCTGTGTGCGCCTACAGGGCGTGCCGCGCAACGGCTGCAGGAATCGTTGCACAACAATTTGAGATCGATTTCCCAAACAGAGCCGGATGCGAACAATCCCGATGGGAAGCTGTTGCAAATCCCTGTGGAAACTTTGCATCGCTTGTTGGGTTATCAACCTTCCAATGGACGCTTCGCGCGCAATCCCGGCGATCCGTTACAGGCCGATTTGGTGCTGCTCGACGAAGCCTCCATGGCCGACGCCTTCACCTTGTCGGCATTGATTCAGGCATTGCCTCTGGAAACCACGCTCATTCTGGTTGGTGATGCAGATCAACTTCCCGCCGTGGAAGCCGGTTCGATCCTCAGCGAATTATTACCGACAAACCGGCAACCGGGTCTCAGCCCTGAAAGCTGGAAATGGATTTCGGAATGCTTCCCGGAAAATAATCCGCACGAAGAAGTACGGTTTCCATTGGAAACCATTCCCACGGTGATTCTGGATCGAAGCCATCGATCCGTCTCCGGCATTCTGGAACTTGCTGATGCCATCAACAAGGGCGATGCGGATACGGTATTGCAAAAGCCGCGCTTGTCGGCGCCGGATGAAGATTATCCCGCCGCACTTCCCGATCTCATTCAGCGGTATGCGCAATCCCTTTTTCTGGAACAACACATCGACGGCCGCACCTATGTGGAATGCCTTCGTGCTTTACGAAATCCTTTGACACCGGAAGAGGAAAATCAAATCCTCACCTGCCTGTTCAAATTTCTCGATGCCTCGCGCATTCTCGCTTGCACGCGATATGGCGGACTTGGATGTGAACGTGTGAATACTTTGGCCCGCAGAAAACTGGAACCCCTGTTTGAAGAGCGAACCGGAATCCGGGACTTCGGAGGGTTCCACGGAGCGCCGCTGCTCATTACCCGGAACGACATGCGTACCGGTCTTTCCAACGGCGAGATCGGAATCTGGCTGCGTGGTTCGGCCGGACTCACCGCCTGCTTTCGGCGCGGTGGAGAATGGCTGCGCTTCCCTGCGGCCTTCCTGCCGCCTTGGGAACTGGCCTTTGCCACCACCGTACACAAGAGTCAGGGTTCGGAGTGCGATGCCATCCTGCTGGTGCTGCCGGAGGCCGGAAACCGCCTCCTGACCCGCGAAATCCTGTACACCGCCGTCACCCGCGCCCGCAAGACTGCAGACATCTTCGGGTCCGAAGCCGCCCTGCTTGAATCCCTCCGGGAACGTGTGCCGCGTCACAGCGGCCTGCGCGGCTATTTCAGGGGGGATTAACTTTGACATCAATGGCCACTTGGTTCCTCGAAGTCCTGCATTCACCCGTAACCTTCCCCAGCAACATGATTCCGTTGCGGCCCGGAAGGACCTTGATCGGCCGCGATCCCACCTGCGACTTCCGCATTGCCGATCCGCGCATTTCGACACGTCATTGCCTGATCGACATTTCCGACAACCGCGTGGAAATCGCCGATCTGCATTCCACCAATGGAACTTTTCTCGACGGAGCGCGCGTTCAAAGAAAAACCTGGGAACCCGGACAAACCTTGGGACTGGGAAGCACACAATTGCGATTGCTGTGGATGCCGTTTCCCAAGGAAGAAAACGGATCCAGCATTTCCCTGAACGATAGCGGCTTCGAATTCGCCGTTGTTTCCGAACAGGGCATTCCCGCCGCCAAAGCTACGGACAGTGGTGAACCCAAAAAGATCGAATCCCTGTCGCGCCGATTGCATGTATTGCAAGAAAGCGTATACGCGCTGACCGGTGCACCTTCCGTTCCGGAACTTCTCGATCGGATGATGCAACTTCTTTTCAGCGCCGTGCATTGCGACACGGGTTACATGCTGGTGACCGAGCCGGATAATGCGAATGCGGTGCATGCGCATCTGGCGTATGAAAACGGACGTCGCAAAGAAAATCTCGATGACAAACTTTATTCGCGAACTTTGGTTTCGAAAGCATTGGAGAACAAGGCGGGTTTCATTTTCGACAGCGATGAAAGTGGAACCTATGCGACAGAACAATCCGCCAGCATTTTCCAGCTGCACATAAAGACCGCATTGTGCTGCCCCATTCACAGCGAGGGCCGCGTCTTCGGAGTCATTTATCTGGACGAGAAAAAAAGCGGCGTCAAGTTTTCGGCGGAAGATCTCGAACTGGTGATGCACGTGGCCGGCATTGCCGGCATGGCGATTGAAAACGTGGAACTTTACCGGAGACTTCGCGCCGAAGTCCGCATCCGAGAACATCTCAAACGCTTCGTGTCCCCCAATGTGGCGGAGAAAATCATCGCCGAGCGGGGCAACGGAGATTTCCATCTCACCTCCCGCAGAATGCCCATCAGCGTGGTCTTCGCGGACATCCGAGGCTTCACTCCGCTTTCGGAAGATTTGCCTCCCCTGTCCGTGGCCCGCGTACTCAACACTTATTTCTCGCGCATGAGTGAGGTCGTGTTCCAGAACGGCGGCACGCTGGACAAGTTCATCGGCGATTGCATGATGATCTTGTTCAACGCACCCTTCACGCATCCGGATCATGAAGTTGCGGCGGTGAAAACGGCGGTGGACATGCGCCGGGAATTGTTGAATATTCTTCCGGAGTTGAAAAGGCAGGGACTTCCCGAAATCCGCATGGGCATTGGCATCAACACGGGCGAAGCCGTGGCTGGGTCGATTGGAACGGATACGCGAATGGAATACACGGCTGTCGGCGACGTGATCAACACGGCATCACGCATCTGCGGGATCGCGAAACCGGATCAAATCGTGGTGACGGAAAGCGTTTACGAGAAAGTGAAGGACCATTTTCAGACGAAGATGCTGGGAATGGTTCAGCTCAAGGGGAAAAGCCAGCCGATTGCACTTTACGAGATTGTGGACAATCTAACCGCCTAGTTTTTTGAGGAACCCAGAATATCCATAGCTCCGTGGATAACGGCAAGAACATCTATCTGATCCTGCTTGATATGGTAAATGATGCGATAAGGACCTTCAATCACTTCCCGGATTTTATCCGCATCGTATTCCGGAACCTTGCGACCTGAGAATGGATATTCCGATATCTGAATCGAACGCAGGGTGAGTCGATCTACAATACGCTTGGCGTATTCCTGGGAATCCTGTGCAATGTATTTGTAAATGCCGTCAAGATGAGCCTTGGCATTCTTTGTCCAAAGGACGTTCATTCAGGCAGACCGTACTCTGCGCGAATTTCCTTGACACTTAATGTTTGTCCCGCGTTGCTTTCTGCAAGTCCACGTTCAATGGTTTCACGGACATAAATTTCGTGTATCAAATCATCCCACGTGGCATTTGTGGGCATGCGGTCAATAATCTTGTGGGCTTCTTCCTTGCTTATGGCTGCCATGGTTTTGTCTCCTGCTAACGAAAAAGTAACACGGAAAACATATTCCGCCACGACGGAAAAAGCGGGCTTTTCAGTTAGAAAAACCGGTTGATATACGGCATTAACATCAGACCAAGCAAAGTCAGAAAGCCAAGGACATAGGCTGCGTCGATCAGCAGATCGGACAGGCCAAATCCATTGTATTCAAGACGGTGTTTGGGGTGATGTATGCGGAGTGTTCTGGACATTTTGAACTCCTTCGTTTTGGCCTTTCGGCTTGAACGTTAGGGGGACTTCTCCCTGTCCATAATTTACTGTCGGGTGGGAAAAAGGGTAGCGGTTTTTGAGGTCAATTTAAACAACTCCTGCTTTTAGCCTCATGATTTTAACCAAATCCGTGACTAAAAATTCTTTAATGGATCGATTTCAAAATTAATCGGAACATGGCTGGCTGCTTTTTAAGCTGACAATTCTGGTTATCTGCAATGTATCCCATGCGCTTGTTGCGTTTAATCTGCCAATGCAACGAAGGCGTTAATGGTTCTGGGTATTTCAGTTGAGAAATTATTCTCCGAATTTTTGGGTAATCAGCCAATTCGAGATTTGAACCACAACACTTTTTAAGTCCCTGAATACCTATCGAATTGGCACCATAATACGCGATAGCAAGATATGCGGATGCTATCTCTGTTTTACTTTTATATCGTGAAACTGCAATTGCCAAAGCCTGTTCCCTAATCTTACGCCCGATAGATTTTTTGTAGCGCTTTGATACCACTCTTACGAATTGCTGTTCTATTGTACTCGCGCCTTGGATCTGACCACACTTAACACGAACAAACACCGCTCTGATCATCGCAATAGGATCTACACCCGGATGAAATGAGTTCCGGTGATCTTCTGCTGCAACTAGAACTCCAATAAATGCATGTGGAACCGAGTTGGCCATTGAATCAATAATCTCAAGGCAGCACATAATATCGGAACGAATGCCCCACAAATCAAATACTTCAGACATTCGGGAAAATAAGACAAAAGGAGACGCTATAATTACGTATAAAAATTTCAAAACCGATTACGCTGCCAAATAACATCACCTTCTTGATCCGCAATCATAGAACTGAAAACACCTGTCATTCTCTTATTGGATTGAATTAAAACGTCATGAAAATTTGTGGACTCTCTATTTTTTCCGTCTTCAATTATATGAAGAGCCAATCGATCCTCAGAGAAATATTTTTTCTCCAAAAACCCTTCAACGTATCCTCTTGTTCTAGCCTCACCTATGTATTCTCTCTCGCCTGTGGAAGATATCTCATAAATTTTTTCGGTCGTACCTTTAATGTGAGGCCCTTCTTGCCAAAGAATAGCCACATAACGGAGTTTCATTCCCATATAGGGATTATTAACGGTCTTGGTAGTTTGCACTTCGAAATACCATTGTCCGGTAATATTTGAAAGAGAAAACAGTTTTTCGCGAGACCAGAAAAAGAGAACGGCAAGTATTATACCACCTAGAACAGTAGCTATGACGTCCGAGAAAAAGCTGTCGAAATTCATGCATTCCATAATTTTAAGACTGGTGTGTAAAGCAATAGACTCTTTAGTATGTCACGAAAACTGTGAAGTTCCTCCGACTTCGTCAATGCTCCCGTTAACTTCCTAATCCTTTAAGATGGGAGAGGGACGAATTCATACGTAATCGATTATGGGGTGAGGGCGTTTAGACCTACGAATTCCTATCCCTATAATCCTCATAACCAAATTTCCGTACAACCTTCAATTCCCCTTCCTTCGTCCAAATACACAACGAAGGCAGATTAACACCATTAAACGTTGTATTCTTCACAATCGTATAATGAATCATATCCTCAAACACCAACCGATCGCCAATCTCCAGCGGCTTCTCGAAACTGTAATCCCCAATCACATCCCCCGCCAGACAGGTCAGCCCACCCAGCCGGTAGGTATGTGGCAGCACGCCGGGTTCTGCGGCACCGCGGATCTCGGGACGGTACGGCATTTCCAGCGTGTCGGGCATGTGCGCCGTCGCGCTGGTATCGAGAATGGCGATGTCCATGCCATTGCGGACGATGTCCAGCACGGAGGAGACGAGCGGGCCGGTGCGCCAGCCCACGGCTTCGCCGGGTTCGAGATACACTTCAACGCCGTGCCGCTCGCGGAAGGATTTCACCACGCGAATCAGACGATCCACATCGTAATCCGCCCTCGTGATATGATGCCCGCCACCGAAGTTGATCCACTTCATCTTGGGAATGAATTCTCCGTACAGTTTTTCGAAGGATTCCACCACGCGTTCCAGCGTGTCGGAGTTATTGCCGCAATGCGCATGGAAGTGCAGGCCGGAAATTCCGTCCAGATCCTCCGGCTTGAATTCGGCGCGGGTCACTCCCAACCGTGAATTTGCATAGCACGGATCGTACAGCGGCGTCTTGATTTCCGAATAGCCCGGATTGATGCGGATGCCGCATTGCGGTTTGCGCGGCGAACCTTTGACCTGATCGCGAAACCGCCGCCATTGCGAAAAAGAATTGAAGACGATGTGATCCGCGATCTTCAGGATTTCGGGGAACTCCGCGTCGGAGAAGGCCACGGAATACACATGCGTTTCGCGCTTGAACTCTTCGTAGGCCAGCCGTGCTTCATGCAATGAACTCGCAGTAGCACCGTGCAAGGTCTCGCGAATCCAGGGGAACGCACTCCAGAACGCGAAGCCTTTCAACGCCAGAATAATCTTCGCCCCCGATTCGCGTTGTACGCGGTCGAAAATGGCGAGGTTGCGGCGGAGAGTTTCTTCTTCCAACACATAAGAGGGCGTCGGAACGGCGTTGATGTCCAGTTTCATCCTTGCCAGATTTCCTCGACCCACGGCAAACCACGGAGGTTCAATTCGGCCATGAACGGATCCGGATCGAGTTGCTCCATGTTCCACACGCCCGGCTGTTTCCATTTCCCGGTCACCATCATCATCCCACCGATCATGGCGGGCACGCCGGTGGTGTAGGAAATCGCCTGCGATTCCACTTCGGCATAGCATTCCTCGTGGTCGCATACGTTATACACGTAAGTCTTGAGCGGCTTGCCATCCTTGATGCCTTCGATGAGGCAACCGATGTTGGTCTTGCCTTTCGTGCGCGGGCCAAGCGACGCAGGATCGGGAAGCAGCGCCTTGAGAAATTGCAGCGGCACGATTTCACGGCCTTCGAACATGATTGGTTTGATGGAGGTGATGCCCACGTTTTCCAGCACGCGCAAATGCGTGAGATATTTTTCGGAGAAGGTCATCCAGAAGCGAATGCGCTTGAGGCCGCGAAGATTCTTCACCAGCGACTCCATCTCCTCATGGTACATGAGGTACATCTCCTTCGGTCCAATCTCCGGGAAGTCCCAGGTCTTATGCACTGAAAGCGCATCCGTTTCCTTCCACTCGCCCTGTTCCCAAAACCGTCCCTTGGCTGTGATCTCGCGGATGTTGATTTCAGGATTAAAGTTGGTCGCGAAGTGATACCCATGATCTCCTGCATTGGCGTCCATGATATCCACGGAATGGATTTCATCGAAGCGATGCTTTTGCGCATGAGCACAGAACACATTGGTAACCCCGGGATCAAAACCAGAACCCAACAAAGCCATCAACCCTTTTTCCTTGAAGCGATCCTGATAGGCCCATTGCCATTTGTATTCAAACTTGGCAGTGTCCAGCGGCTCGTAATTCGCCGTGTCGAGATAATCGACGCCGGTTTCCAAGCAGGCATCCATGATGGATAAATCCTGATACGGCAGAGCAATGTTCATGACCAGCTTGGGTTTCACCTTGCGGATTAGCTCGGCCATTTCACGCGGGTTGTCGGCATCCACCTGCGCGGTCTCGAGGGGATAATCACGGCGTTTCGCAATTTGGACCTTGATAGCATCGCATTTCGAAAGGGTGCGGCTGGCCAGCACGGCGCTGGAAAAAACCTCGGGGGCCTGGCTCACCTTGTGGGCCACCACCTGCCCCACTCCACCTGCGCCAATGATTAACACCTTGCTCATGGATTCTCCGTTGTTCTAAGGGCGCAAAGTTAGTTTTTTGGGCTAAAGGAGAACATCATGGAAGACAGCTGCTCGATACTGGCGAAAAAGGATTGCATCCCCTGCAAAGGTGGCGTGCCGCCGCTTAAAGGTGCGGAACTGGAAGGTCTAGTCCAACAATTGGGTCACGGTTGGGAGGTTGTGAAAGAACATCACGTGGAAAAGACTTTCACCTTCCCTGATTTTCTAACAGCCCTTGATTTTACCAACAAGGTTGGAGCCATTGCGGAACAGGAAGGCCATCATCCCGACATTCATCTGGCATGGGGCAAGGTTCGGGTCGTGATCTGGACGCACAAGATCAATGGATTGACGGAGAGCGACTTTGTGCTGGCCGCAAAGGTGGAAAGTATTCCGTAGAAATAAAAAACCGGTAGCTTTCTCAAGCCACCGGTTTTGAAATCTCTCAAACAAAATTTTCCGCCTACTTAATCTCCACCGGCTTTCCGGATTTCGCCGAGGCATAGATCCCGTCGATGATCTTCATCAGTTTCACCGCTTCGTCCGGCGTGTTCAACGGAGCTTCTTTACCTTCGACTGCGAGAACAAAATTCTTCGCCGCGCGGGTGCGGCCCATGCTCTCGTCTTGTTCCACAATGATGCTGCGATTCACCGAACGGCCGTTCTCCTGCGTGTACAACTCGCATTTATCGATACTGGTGGAATCGATTCCATCCTGACCGAACAAACGCTGGACCATGCCGCCAGCCTTCTTGCCCTGAAACACCACCGATACTTCCTCACGCTTGTTCATCTCCGCCCATGAGTTGCGGATCGAAAGCACTTGACCCGTTTTGAAGGTGACGAAGCCATGCGCGGACGCCTCAACGTCCATCACACCCTTCTTGACATCCGGGATTCCCCACGGGCCTTTGAAATCCTTGTTGTCGATCAAATCGCTGAAGGTTTGCGCCAGCACATATTGCGGCTGCGGGTATTGCATGAAATGAAGTGCCAAATCGATCATGTGCAACAGATCGATCACCGGGCCACCACCAGAAAGTTTCTTGTTGGTGAACCAGCCGCCGAATCCCGGAATTCCGGTGCGACGAATCCACGAAGCCTGCGCGGAATTGATTCCACCCACCGTGCCCTTTTTGATGTATTCCATCATGGCGTAGGATTCGGGACGGGCGCGGTTGTTGAAATTGAACATCAAAGTCTTGCGACTCTTTTGCGCCGCCGCAGCCATGGCGGAAACATCGGCAGCATTCAACGCGGGAGGTTTTTCACAGAACACATGCTTGCCATTCGCAAGCGCTTCGATCACCAGCGGATGGTGAAAGGCATTGGGCGTAATGATGGACACCGCGTCGAGATCCTTAAGATCGGCATACATTTCTTTGGGGCTGCCAAAGGTTTTCTCCACACCATACTTCTGCGCTGCCCGCTTGGCCGACTCAATGTTCATGTCAGCAATGGCCACCACTTCGGCACCGCCGCTGCGGAATCCGGGAATGTGATACGCCGCCATGCCACCCGCGCCAATGACTCCAACCTTCAACGCCATATATCACTCCTTCTTGATCTTATTTCGACAGAAATTTTCGCACATTGAGCGTAGTCGAAGTGCGAGCTTAAACTTTCATCTTCGTCCATTTAGACTTTGACTTGCTGCTCGCAAGCAAAGCGTTGATGAACGCCACGCCAATAACACCGTCTTCTGTCGTCGGATAATCGCAAACCGGAATTTTCTTTCCGGCCAGTTCCGCACGAATCGCACGATAGGCTTCACGATAAATGTTCGCGAACGCCTCAATGTATCCGTCCGGGTGGCCCCAAATCAATCGACCGGCAGCCAGCGCTTCCTTGCAAAGATTGGTGTTGCCTTTGGACCAGCGGGTTTGCGTCCCGGCGGGATCTTTCACAATCAGGTAATTCGGGTCTTCCTGTTTCCATTCGAGACCCATTTTGGTCCCGTAAACACGGATGCTCAACGGATTTTCCTCGCCTGCCGAAATCTGTGAAGCATAGAGGATACCACGCGCGCCGCCTTTGAAATGCAACAGCAAATTGCCATCATCTTCAAGGCCGTTGCCTTTGACGAAGGTGGTGAGATCGGCGCACACTTCATCGATTTCCAAACCGGTGATGTAACGGATCAAGTTTTCACCATGAGTGCCCAGATCACCCATGCAACCCGAGCCGCCGGAAATTTTTGGATCCATGCGCCACATGCTCAGGGAGCTGCCAGGATTGGTGATGAGACCGCTCATCCATCCCTGCGGATATTCACAAACCACCTTGTTGATCTTGCCCAGCATGCCGCTTTTCACCATGTGACGCGCCTGCTTGACCATGGGATAGCCGGTATAATTATGCGTGAGCACAAAAACTTTTCCGGACTTGGCCGCGAGCTTTTGCAAGGTCTTTGCATCTGCAAGGGTCGTGGTCATGGGCTTGTCGCAAATCACATTGAAACCGGATTCCAGAAAATTTTTCGCCACGGCGAAATGCCCGTTGTTGGGAACGACGATGGAAACAAAATCGATGCGTTTGTCCGCCGGAAGCTTGGCTTCCTTTTCCGCCATTTCCTGATAGCTGGCATAAACGCGGGACGAATCAAGTCCCAGTTCCTCACCAGACTTTTTCGATTTCACGGGATCGCGCGAGAACGCGCCAGCGACAAATTCCGCTTCGGCATCCAATGTCGCCGCCATGCGATGCACTGGGCCGATAAAGGCTCCTGTGCCGCCACCCACCATTCCGCCTCTGAGTTTTCTCTGTGCCATGATATTGTTCCTTTGATTGTGGGACCGGTAGGGGCGGGATAACCCCACCCCTACCGGTCTATGGGGTTAGGATCGATACGCTTCGCGGCCAAAGCCCTGCACGGGAATGCCCTGCGAGGCCAATACTTCATTCTGCAAGGCGAACATCGCCGCCGCCGCCTCGTCAATGGCCTTGGTGAAAGCGAGAGAACCCTTGAGAATCGGAGCCAGCTTGGACTTGTCCTGAATGCGCGCCTTGGGATATTCGTGTTCGACCACGAGATAGGTATTCGCCGCATCAATGTTGAGCAATTCGCGTGCAGCGAGTTGATGATCCAACCAGTCCACGGTGCGATTCTGCAAATACGCCAGCGGGTCGTGTTTCGCGGTTCCCGGTAATTCATGCTCAGCCAGGATGACTTGCTTCTTCCACGCATTGACATGGTCTGCGGCATTGGGGGACGGCTTGCCGTTGATCCAGTCACCGCGCTGCATGGTTTGTCCGCCATATCCCCAAGCTGACACACCTTTGGAGTCGACAACCTGTCCCTTCACATGAAATCCGGCGATGAGGAAGTTGTAACCCGTGTCCTTGAGATATTGGAAAATGGAACGCGTGTCCATTCCCATCAGAATCGAGTGCGACGGATCGTAATGGATTCGGAATTGATCACCGACTCCATGCTTTTCGCAAATCTTGTGTAATGCAATCCATGGGCCGGGCGCATAAGCGATGTTGTTGTGCCATTTGTCGGTCACGTTCCAACCGGGCATGGGGCATTGCTCCACACGATAGATCAGACCACGAGCCTTGGCTTCCTTCAACATGGGAACGAAACACTCTTCGAACATTTCAAGGTTCGGGTCCATGTCGATGTCATAGTTGCGGCCCACGAAACCACATACCGCATCGGTTCCCAACAAGGCCGCAGCGTCAAATACACGGTACATGAAGTCGTATTTCTTCTGGCGGATGGCTTTGTCCGGATGGAGCATGTTGTCGAAATAAGACACGTCGGAAAGTCCCACGCCGGTCGCCTTCATGGCCGCATGAACGCGCGCTGCCCGTTCCTTGGTGAAGGGCTGACGCAAATCCAAAGTATTGGCCACGGGATCGAGCAAGGCTTCGGCAGGGACGTCGCTTTCGGAAGGGTGCAGGGCGGAAGAAAGCTGGATGTTCGGCGAACCGATGTCCTTGGAGAACTGCAGCCATTCCTCAATGGCGAGATCCGGATCGGGGTCGCGCTTGGCACGCGGCGTCAATTCCTGCAACGCGGCGGTGAGAACACTGAGTTTCATGTGTTTGGGCTCAAACAACTTCGCTGCCACGATAGGCTCCTTTGAGGTGTAAAACTTAGGCGAGGAAAAATACCAAATCTATTTCCGCAGGGACTCGAATTGGAGCGCAATTCGGGACCCAATGGCCAAGGCGGCTGTGGCCGCAGGCGAGGGCGCATTGAGGACATGCAAACTGCCATCCCCTTCGGCGAATTCGAAGTCGTCCACCAAAGTCCCATCTTTTCGCAAGGCCTGAGCCCTGATTCCAGCCGCACGGGGAACCAGCATGGACGAAGTGACTGCGGGAACCAGCCGTTGAAGCGCTTTGGTGAAAGATGTTTTCGACCAGGACCTTTGAAATTCTACCAGTCCCATGCGCCAATGTCTTCCTGCCAGAACCCGAAAACCCGGGTTGCGAAAGATTTCCAGTGCCTCTCCCGGATGAACTTGAAACCTGCCATAGGCTTCACGGCCCAAAGCCAGCACCGCATTGGGTCCGCATTCCACTCCGCCGTGAACCATGCGGGTGAAATGAACTCCGAGAAATGGAAAGGCAGGATCGGGAACCGGATAAATCAGATTCCGAACCAACTTCGGTGCATCCGGTTTGAAAGCAAAGTATTCCCCGCGGAAGGGTATGATGGCCATGTCCGGAGTCAATCCTTCCAATCTGGCAATGCGGTCGCTGTGCAACCCCGTGCAATTCAGAAAAAAGGAAGTCACATATTGATTGCGATTCGTTGTAATCGATTTATTTCCGCGAACTCCACTGATGGCAACGAGAGATTCTCCCAACCGAATCTCTCCCCCCATCTTCTGAATCTCATCCGCCAGTCTGGCGCACACTTCGGAAAAATCAATGATGCCGGTTTCCGTCACATGTAATGCCGCCAACCCGTTTGCATGCGGTTCTATCTCACGAAGTTGATTTGCATCGAGACGTTGCACGCCCCGTAAACCATTCCGAACAGACTTATCTTCCAAATCCGCGAGACGGGAAAGTTCCTCCTCGCGGGTCGCCACAATCACCTTGCCGCATACTTCGTGTGCCACGCCGTAAGTGCGCGCAAACTCCAACATTTCGGCATATCCTTCACGGCACAAAACGGCTTTGGAACTTCCGGGTTTGTAATAAATGCCGGAATGCAAAACGCCGCTATTGCGACCGGTTTGATGCCGCGCCAGTCCGTCTTCCTTTTCAATCAGGAGCAGGCGCAGATGGGGAGATCGCTGCAGGATTCGCCACGCGGAAGCGAGTCCCACAATGCCGCCACCGGCCACAACGAGATCATAAGCCATGCGCCAAAGTTACCTTTGCTCGGCATGCCGAAACTGTCTTTAAAAGAATGGCGGATTTTGTGGGTGGCTTATGCGCTCTTCCTGCTGGCGGCCACCCAGTTTCCCTTCCGCTACCACTTCAATGCGGAATATTTCCGGTTTCGCACGGAACACATTCAACGTTTTCCCAAGATTGTCTTCAGCAATCACACCGTTTCCAAGCGCAATCTGGCGGACTACCCCATTAATCTGGCCTTGTTTTTTCCGTTCGGTTTTTTTGGATACAGGGCCATGGGCGACAAATTTTCCAACAGTAGGGGTCGGATAACCCGACCCCTACTGTTGGTTTTGCTGGCATGCCTTTTCAGCATCCTTATCGAATTTCTGCAGCTATTCACAGAAACACGGTTTGCAACCGTCAGTGATGTGATTGGAAATACAACAGGTGGAATGATTGGGGTACTGTTTTCAGTTTTTATGAATCGCGAATCCTTGTAGGGGCAACTGGCCGGTTGCCCCTACAAGGACAAATCAAAACATTTAAAAAATCAATTCCATTAGCACATACAACATGGCAGACAGGGCCAAACCGCTGTGAATCACACCCTTGACCTTTTCAATGGGCTTGGTGGTGGAACCTTTGTCGGCTGTCAGGGCGTTGATTTCGATCAATAAAACAATGGCCAGAATCGCTCCGAACCATATCCCTGCACGACTGGGTTCACGCACATTGAGATGTGTGGCCGCTCCCATGAAAAACAACAGGGGAACGGAAAGCAAGGTGTTCGTGCGGGAGGCCAAAAAGGCGCGGCGGGCAAGGGCTGGAAGGCCGTCCACCTGTTCGCCATTGGCGGCAGCAATGACTTTTTTCTGCCGGGGCCAGATGACAAACCAGACATTGAACCACATGACGGTTCCCATGATGGCTCCGGTAAGAATGGTCACGCCCCATTTGGTGGAAAGCAGTTCCATTCCATTCTGGCTCACGCGAATCAAAATGATCAACCAGCCTGTGAGGAAAGTTCCCATGGCTCCCCAGCGAAAATACCACAGGGCTCTCGGCACCAGTTTCTGGGTGGCGGCGGTTTTGGAAGCCGCATCCGTTTCAGCGAAGAAAGGACCCTGGACGAAATTGAAATACCAGAGCATTCCAATCCAAGCAATGCCAAAAATGAAGTGGCCCCAACGGAGCAGGAATAAGAGTCCTTCGGAATTAAAAAGAGCCCATTGCATGTTGTTTCTCCTTGTTCGGAATGGATTGACTTAATGGCAAAGAATATAAGAACCGGCAACCTTACAGGGTTTGTTTTCGGGAAAGTTTCCAACGCAATATCCTGTCCAGCATGTGATGTGAAAGAAAACGGCTGACAAGGAAAAATTTCCGCGCTTCGGCACCGACGGCAATGCGAACCGGAGCCCTGGCATTTTCCAGTGTTTTGAGAATGATTTGGGCAACCTCTTCCCCGCCCGGAATGCTTGGATCGGTATCTCTGGAGAAATCCAGAAACGGTTCCAGCCGGGAAGCGTACAGGGAACCCGGTCGCTGCACCGGCTGCAACCGGCTATGAAACTCGCTGCGCACCCATCCCGGTTCAAAGAGATGCACCCGGATTCCGTATGGATAAACTTCATGGCGTAAGGACAGGGAGAAAGCGGAAAGTGCAGCCTTGCTGGCGCAATACTGGGCCTTGAAGGGAAATTGCAGGGAAAACACAATGGAGCCCATTTGAAGAATCGCACCGGACTTTCGCTCCCGCATGCCCGGCAGGCAAAGCTTCGTCAATTGCACCATTGAGAAATAATTCACCTCAAACATGCGGCGCGCTTCTTCAAGCGAAGTATCCTCCACCGCGCCCAATTCCCCCGTGCCCGCATTGTTGATCAAGACATCGATGTGACCCAATTGTTTGACCGCTTCCGCAAATCCACGATCGATCGATGCCGGATCCGATTGCTCCATGGCGATAAGATGGACGCCGGGAATGGGCGGAATCGATTCGGGACGTCGGCAGGTGCCGACCACGTTGTATCCGCGTGATGCCAGCAGTCTGGCCATCGCCAGCCCGATGCCGGAGCTGGCTCCGGTGATGAGAACATTGCGCAACGAACTAGACAAGGGATATGAAAACAGGGAGGATTAACGGCCGCTGACGAAAGGCATCAGCCTTTCCTTGGATTCCTTGGAACGCAGCAATTTGCGAAGGGACTTGTTCTTGATTTGGCGGACGCGTTCACGCGTCAACTTCAATTCTTTACCGATTTCATCGAGGGTGAATTCGCGGGCGTAGTTGATGCCGTAATACATACGCAACACTTTCTCCTCGCGTTCGGACATCTGCCCGAGCACCGAGTCGAGAACATTGCAGAGCTCGGCTTTTTCGGCATCCGATTCCTGACTGCCTTCGCTGCCCAAAACATCCAGCAAGGTGGTGACAGGATCACGGCCGTCGGATTCTCCGCCAATGGGCGCATTAAGCGACACATCGGCGATTTTTTCCATGACCTCGGCAATTTCGCGTTCATTGTCATGGAATTCCGGCTGGGACACGGTACGCTCGTAATTGCCGCCGTTTTGCAACAGGGACTTTTTGAACCGGTTTACCAGCGCCAGTTTGTTGGGCGGGATGCGGACGGCACCCACTTGTTCGAACAATGCCTTTTGGATGGACTGGCGTATCCACCAGACTGCGTAGGAAATGAACTTGACTTCACGCGAGGGATCATAGCGTTTGGCAGCCTTGTAAAGACCGAGATTGCCTTCGTTGATCAATTCCAGCAGTGAGAGGCCTTTCCCCTGATAACGGCGGGCAATGGAGACTACAAAGCGGAGATTCCCCAGAACCAGAGGGTTCAGGGCAGATGGATCGCCATCCTTGACACGGACAACCAAATCCTTCTCCTCATCCGGAGTCAGGACATGGTACCGATACAGGTCGCGAAAATAAAGTTGCTCACTCGGGTTTACCACAAAGGCGCCCTCTCTCCAGAGAGAAATCTACACTCCCGATTCATGGCTTCTCAAGGCGTTATCGTCCGGATGCCGTCAAACGGCGCAAATAATCGTAGGAGAAAATTCCCGTGGAATGCCCGTCACTCCATTGCACACCCATGGCATAACGCCCCACCGAAAATAATCGAACGGGCCAAATCTCTTTTGAAATTGCACTGGGATTGAGCATTTTCTCGCCGGTCCACTCGTTGACACATGCCGCGCAAGGACAGTTTAACCGCAATTTGCGGGTTTCATATTCCGAACGCAACCCATCATTCCAGTCAACCATGATGAGGTTATTGCCTTTTTTTCCTATGGCAGAAGGGGCGATCATGCTAACTCCTTCAAATCTTCCCATTTCAAATCAAATTCGCTCAAAATATCCCCTTGGGTAGCCGTGAGGATTGAGAGAGAGGCTGCAAGTTCCCCGGCAATTCGGCAATAAGCCAGAGAGGCTTGTGAATCCGGATGGCGTTCCACAACGGGCATTCCGATATCGCCATCTTCGGCTACTGCGGGTTCAATGGGGATTTCACCTAAAAATGGCACTCCGAGGGATTCGGCGATACGCTTTCCCCCTCCCTGGCGGAAGATGTAATGACGCTTGGTGCATTGGTCACAAATGAAATAACTCATGTTCTCAACGATGCCCAGCACGGGCACCGAGACCGCCTGGAACATTTTGAGTCCCTTTTTGGCATCCAGCACGCTTACGTCCTGTGGCGTGGTGAGAATGATTCCGCCGGAAAGCGGTGCCGTTTGGGTCAGGGTCAGCTGGACATCACCGGTTCCCGGGGGCATGTCTATCAGCAAATAATCCAGCTCACCCCAAACCACATTGTGCACGAAGTTCTGGATCATTTGGGAAACCATGGGGCCACGCCAAATCGCGGGTTTCTCGTCATCGGAGAACATGGCCATGGACACGACTTTGATACCGCGCAATACCGTCACCGGAACAAGTTTTTTTTCATCGTTGATCACCGGAGACTGGGTCACACGGAACATGAGGCTCATGGAGGGGCCGTAAATGTCGGCATCCATCACACCCACTTTGGCGCCTGTCCGGGCCAAGGCCACGGCGAGATTAGCGGTAGCCGTGCTTTTACCCACGCCACCCTTGCCGGAAGCCACCGCCAGAATATGCCGCACATTCTTCAATAATTCAGGGCGCTGACCCTTCACTCCGACGCCTCCCGCTTGGGCGGTCATATTCACATCCACTGTTTCCACTCCTGGAAGAGCCCTGACCATGTGCTCACATTGACGTTTCAAATCTTCTTTCACCGGGCAGGCCGGTGTTGTCAATTCGACGTCGAAGCGAACCGTCGAGCCTTCAATGACAATGTTTTTAACGAAGCCGAGATCGACAATGTCACGGTGCAAGTCGGGATCGCGCACATGGCGCAACGCGGCGAGAATTTGTTCGTTGGAAACGGGCATATGAAATTTTTCCGGGTGTGGTTAAAACTTTGGACGAGGATTTAATGGAAGGAAAGCACAGCACATACAATGGTGGCCAGGGCCGTAAACAGGATGACCGGACCGACTTTCGGAATTTTGGCCATCACGGGACCGCCTTTGTTCCGTTTGGCTTTTTTCATCAGGGACTCCATGTAACCAACCAAGCCGATAATGACGAGCACCAAAATCATTTTGACCCTGAAGGCCCAGCCAATTTGTTGATCGAGGAGCGCAAACCCGCCACGAATCATCACCATTCCGATTCCGGAAAGGAGCAACAAGACAAGACCGATGCTTCCATTGCGGGCAATCACAAATGCACGGAGCATGAAAGCTCCCCGTTCGGGAAGCGCCATGTCCTTGGTTCCAATTCCCAAGGCCATAAAGGCGAAGCCTGTTCCAACTGAGAGGGCGATACCAATGAAATGCAGGATGAGAAGCAGATCGTACATGGGATTTTCCTTTTCCGGGTTTTGGGTTGGGTAATTGTAAAAATCGGTGGGCAAGTCCACTATCCCATTTCCTGCCCGTTCGGCTTGCTGAAATCCCGCCGGGAATGCTAGGTTACGAAAGTCTTTTCCAGCCATTTTCAGCCTAAAAGGTTTCATGTCCAAGGTCCCATTTGTCCACCTGCATGTGCATTCGGAGTATTCCATGCTCCGTTCCACCGCACGCACGGGGGAATTGATCAAAAAAGCGCAAGAGATGGGTCAAACAGCCATTGCGCTTACCGACCACGGCAACATGTTCGGCATGCTGGAATTCTACTACGCCGCAGAAAAAGCCGGGATCAAAGCCATCATCGGTTGCGATCTGTACATGGCTCCCGAAAAGGACAAGCGTACCCAGCAAAATTATGCCCCCGGACAACAGGCTTGGCATCAGATCGTGGTGCTGGCGCAAAATGAAACTGGATACCGAAATCTACTGGCCTTGTGTTCCATCGGACATCTGGAAGGGCATTACCAGAAGCCGCGTATCGATCGCGAAGCCCTCGAAAAATATCATGAGGGATTGATTTTCCTTTTGCCCAATATCGACAGCGAAGTAGGGCATCAATTTTTACGGGGGCAGGAAAAGAAAGTGCGCGAGACGCTGGATTTTCTCACTGTCTGCTGCGGTCGCGAAAACGTTTATCTCATCGTGCAGGAACACGGCCTCGCTGATGAAAAATCAGTGAACGCCTTTTTCCTCAAATTACATCGCGAGGAAAACTGGCAATTGGTGGCAGCCAACGATGTGCATTACATTGCCCGCAAAGACGCGGAATCACATGAAGTCTTGCTGTGTATTGAAGGCGGTTGGCGCTTAAATGATCCGGGTCGCCAGAGTTTTCCTTCCGATCAATTTTATTTGCGATCCGGCGAGGAAATGCAAACCCTGTTCGCTGATTATCCGGGCGCATTGGAAAACACCGTTCGCATCGCCGATGCTTGTCACGTCACCATCGCTTCCGGCAAATTGCATCAGCCCCAATTTCCCATTCCCAAAAAATTCAAGAACGCGGATCTTTATCTCGAACATCTCGCGACTGAAGGATTGAAAAAACGGTATGCCGATCCCACGCCTGAAATTCAGGCGCGATTGCGCTTTGAGCTTGACACCATGAAAAACATGGAAGTGGCCGGGTACATGCTCATCGTGCAGGACTTCATTAACGCCGCCAAAATGCGGGGCATTCCCGTGGGCGCGGGTCGCGGCTCCGCCGTGGGTTCGTTGGTGAGCTATGCCCTTGGCATTACCGACGTCGACCCGATGCGTTACACCCTCCTGTTTGAACGCTTTCTGAATCCCGAGCGCGTGACCATGCCCGATATCGACACGGATTTTTCCGACAGCGGCCGTCAGGCCGTGATTCAATACGTCGTGGAAAAATACGGACAGGATTCGGTGGCACAAATCGTGACGTACGGACGCCTCAAGGCCAAGGCCGTGCTCAAGGATGTGGCACGCGTTCTCGGCATCGATCATCGCGAAGTGGAGCGCATCAACAAAGGGATTCCTCCGCTGGCGAAAGGTTTGGTGCGTCCCGCCAATGACAAGAATCGCGAACACACCTATGCCTCCGACATTTCCGATGTCATGCAAGCTGTGGCAGCAGGTGGTGAACCGTATCAACGACTTTGGGAGTTCGCACAAAATCTGGAAGGACTCGTACGTCAGGCCGGCATGCATGCCGCCGCCGTGATCATCGCTCCCACCGCCGTCGTGAATTTCGCGCCGCTGTTTCGGCAGCCCGGATCGGATCAGGTCATGATCCAGTATGACATGCGCTATTCCGAAGGAATTGGTTTGCTCAAGATGGACTTTCTTGGATTGCGCAACCTTTCCGTCATTCAAGACGCTTTGGATCAGGTGAAGCGGAATCACGGAATCGATTTGGATCCGTTGAATCTTCCCGAAGGAGATCCGAAAACATACAGCTTACTTGGACGCGGCCAAACAGTGGGCGTGTTCCAGTTTGAGTCCGCAGGCATGCAGGATTATTTGCGCAAACTCAAGCCGAGTTGTCTTGAGGACATGATCGCCATGAATGCGTTGTATCGTCCAGGCCCCATGGAATTCATCGGCCAGTTCATCGCCCGCAAGAACGGACATGAAAAAGTCGACTGCTATCACAAGGATTTGGAACCCATTCTCCGCGAAACTTACGGCGTCATCGTATATCAGGAACAGGTGATGCAAATCGCTCAGGTGCTGGGCGGTTTCACTTTGGGTGGCGCGGATTTGCTGCGGCGCGCCATGGGTAAAAAAGACGAAAAGAAAATGAAGGAGCTCAAGCCGCAATTTGTGGACGGTGCGAAATCGCGCGGTTATGCCCCCGCGCTGGCGGAACGTTTGTGGGAAGTTCTTATTCCGTTTTCCAGCTACGCCTTCAACAAGTCTCACTCTGCGGCGTACGCTTTCATCGCCTATCAAACCGCCTATCTCAAGGCGAATTATCCCGCAGAATTCATGGCCGCTAACATGAACTCAGAAATGCAGGATACCACGCGCCTCGTCGTGTTGTTGAACGACTTCCGGCAAATGGGTGTGGAAGTCACCTTCCCGAACATCAACCGCAGCAATGCTTCTTTCAAAGCTGAAAACGGCAAGATCATCTACGGGCTTGGCGGTATCAAAAACGTGGGTATGGCAGCGGTGGAAAAAATTGTGGAGGAACGCGGCAAAGGCGGACCCTTCAAATCCATTTTCGATTTGTGCAAGCGTGTGGATGGCCGTGTTCTCAATCGTCGCGCATTGGAATCTCTCGTTCTCGCCGGAGCCTTGCCGGATGAAATTCCTGGCAACCGCGCACAGCAATTCGCCGCCGTGGAAACCGCCATGTCTTGGGCTCAGGGAATGCAGGCGGATAAGGAGCTTGGCCAAGTCAGCCTGTTTGAAGGCGGGAGTTCGGCAACTGAATCACATGAACCTTCACTCCCCAATGTCGATCCGTGGCCGTATCATGAAATGCTGGAAAAGGAAAAAGAGGTTTTGGGCCTTTACCTCTCGGGCCATCCGCTCGAACCTTATCGCGCGGAATTGGAAGGCTTCGTGAACGCACCGCTCGATCCGGATCGTTTGCGATCCATTCCGCCGGGAACCAATGTCATTCTGGGCGGAATGATCACGCGCTTGAAGACCCGCATCAGTTCCAAGGATAACCGCACTTTTGCCTTCGCCGATTTGGAAGATTTCACTGGCAAGGTGGAAGTCGTGCTTTGGGCCGAAGTGTTTGAAAGCATGCGTCATCTGGTGGAAATCGATTCCATGGTGTTGATTCGCGGAGAATTGAAATGGGATGATGAACGCAACATTCACAAGCTGGTCGCTTCCAAGGTGCTACCGCTGGGAGAGGCACGGGAAAAGCTCACCAAGAGCGTTCACATCTGGCTGCGCAGCAACGGCTTGCAATCCGACCCGTTAAATCAGATTCAATCCCTGTGCGAAGATTATCCCGGATCCTGCCAGCTGGTTTTCCATCTGGAAACCACGCATCCGGAACCGATGACCGTACTCAGCGATAAATTTCTCATCCGCCCCGATGCGGATTGCTTCAACCGTTTGATGGAATTCGCGGGACCGGAAAATGTGCGTTTGAGCGCGAAGGCCTACGCGTAAAAATTACCGTCTTTTATGGACGAATACCCACAAGTCCACATGTAATTCCCGGCGAAAGAGATCGCGACCATAGCGAAACCCTTTCCAAAATGGATAAGCCCAACCCCACACGGGCAGTTTCTTCTCCGCCAGCCTTCTTAAAAAACGTTCCCGGTCCAAATCCAGAATTTCCAGGCGCATTCCAAGGGTTCCTTTTTCCAGTCTGCGCAACGTTTTGACGATGCCTTTCCGGGTCGCATAACGGATGCCTTCAAATCCAACCAGCGGCCGGCCCAACATTCGCAAATAGATCCAGGCAAGTTTTCGGGGCATCCACGGCAGCCAAGGGAGCAGATAATGGCCTTCATACGTTCCGCGATAATCCGGACAGCGGATATAAAGCCCACCTCCCGATCGAATCGTCCGGAGCATTTCGTGCAATACCCGCGCCTCATCCTGAACGTGTTCAAGTGTTTGGTAGGACAGGATCACATCAAATGAATCATTGCGAAAAGGAAGGTGTTCCCCCACGGCGCGTTGAAAACGGGATCTCCATTCGGCGGACATTCCGCCCGCATCGATCCTTTCCCGCGTGAACTGAAGTTTGCGGGAATCCGGTTCGATTCCAAAAGCATCAAACCCCTGCGATAATGCATACAATGCCGCAGTTCCCATTCCCGAAGCCAGATCGAGAATGCGCCGGGCCGCAGGAAGCCTGTGCCTTACTTCCGCAATGCGATGCTCATGTCGTTCATCACAGAAGAACCAGTCTTCCGCCACGAAATTTTCCATCGCTTCGTTTTCGACACCGAATTCGTCGTGATAAACGGAACGGACATACCTGCGGAAAGATTCCAGGCAATCTTTTTCCTGTTGCGAGAGCAATGGATTCACTCAGACTACCGATGGAGCAAACCAGCTGCAAAACGCGCGAAACCCGTCCTGTTGACGGAGGATGTGAACTCCACGGTACGGGCCCCAAATTTCCCCTTGAAAGCTTCAAGCTTTTCAAGCCCGGCACTCCCCATCAAATCCAATACTGAAAAATTCCGGCTGAGGGCGTCCTGAATCATGGTGAGGTAAAGCAACTGTGTCGTTCCCAATGCAAAGAATCGCTGATCTGATGCACCATGCCAGTACATGGCCCATCCATTGTGATAAAAGACAAGGCATCCCCCTCCAATTTCACCGTTATGTTCCGCGAGCCAAAGCCGCATGGAAGAACTTCCCGAAAGCGAACAGCGAATGTCCTCGAACAAGGACGCTGGATAAACCCCTGTTGCCTTCTCTCCCCATCTCCGGATGGAGATTTCATACAGGGCGTAATAGCGCTTCCATTCCTCCGGAGAAGTCGCTTCCTTCACGATGACGCCGTTCTTTTGCGCCAACAGGGCGCGTCGCCGCTGATCCGGTTCCCAATCACGCATGGGATTTTCCGCATCCATGGATGTCAAGTCAATCACCTGCGTTTTGGTTTCCAGTGGCGTCCCAACCGTGACAACATTCTTTGCAAACGGCGAGGAAACGAGATGAATATTCAGTCGTTTTAATTTCAGGGCGATGGCTTCAAGCTCTTCGGGGGCAAGTTGCCGGGAACAGATCAGCGCCGAATAGGTTCCGAAAGGACTGAAATAAACATCCCGGCCCCACCGTCGCTTCTTCAACAGCGGAAGACAGGCTTCCGTATTTCCATCATTTCCAAGCCGAAAAAGAAGAGGAGCGCTTTCCGCATGATAATGACGGGCGGCGATGCGATGCCAGATTGGAGTTTGATAAAAGGTGCAGGTCGCGTCCTCCTGACAGAGGCGTTCCCACAGGGATTCAGGACAAATCTCCAGGCTCAAACGCCCTCGTGAGATCCATCAGGGCCGGATTTGTCCATGAATCCGCGCAACACAATGCGTCCCACCGCAATCACCAGACCGATGACGGCTATGGTGCCGATGATCTTCAGCCATTTTGAACTTTTTTTGGTTCCAGCTTCCATAATCTTTTCTCTCCGCCCGAACTTTGCGATACTCTCCACACTTTAATATAAAATAAAAGAGGAGGCTGGAATTCAGGCTAAGCCACAGGCTCGCCTTGCTGTAACGCCTCGAGCGTCTGGGACTGGCCCTGAATCAAGGCCTTCATCTTCATAAAGAATTCGCGGCGCTGGCCTTCCAAGGACTGGATTTCGGATCGCAACACCGCCGCCTGTTCCCGGGCGGCCCGGGATTCCTCTTCAGCCCGCTGACGAGCCTGCTGCAGGATCAACTCCCCTTCCTGCTCAGCCGCCCTGCGCTTTTCTTCCAGCGTTTTTTGCAAAGTGATTGCCGTATCCTGCAATGTTTTTTCAATGAGACAGAAATGATAGACTCGCTCTTCAGAAGCCTTAAGCTTCTCCTGAAGCTGCATGTTCTGCCGGTTCAACTCCTCAAATTCCCGGGCAACTCTTTCCAGAAAAGTCTCCACTTGAACCGGATCGAGTCCCTGCCATTTGCGGGTGAATGTCTGCTTCTTGATATCGAGTGGTGTCATCGTATTCCTCCCACAGGGTGTCTGAATCCGATAAAATGCAATTTACGGGGGAAAATCGCGACTAACGTTCGCCAAACAGTGCGGTTCCAATACGCAGGAAATGCGCGCCTTCTTCCACAGCGATCTCAAAATCCCCTGACATACCCATGGAAAGAAATTTCGCGTCGGGAAAACGCAATCCCAGCACGGGATGTTCATGAAGGGTTTGCAGCAACTCCCGCAGCTCCCGGAAGCAGGAACGCGTCGCTTCCAAATTTCCGTCCGCAGGTCCCATGGTCATAAGTCCGACTAGGCGCAAATGATTTGCCGGTGCAAGAGCCGCAACCGCGTCCAGGAATCCGTCCGCAGAAAAACCGGATTTTTGTAATTCCCGCGAAGTATTGACTTGCAGAAAAACATCGGGTTTCAAATTCAATTCTTCGGCCACACGATTCACTGTTTCCCAAAGCTCCGGTGAGTCGATGGAATGGATGGTGGAACACAGCGGTAAAACTTTGCGAACCTTGTTGCGCTGAAGACTGCCAATGAGATGCAATTCATAATCCAACGGCTTGCCGGTGACAGGATCAGGTTGCAGAGGAAATTTTTCCAGTACTTCCTGAACGCGGTTTTCTCCAAACAGCCGCGCACCCGCCGCATGGGCTTCCACAAGCCTTTCCTGCGGATGATTCTTACTCACCCAAATGAGCTTTATTTCGGAAGCATCACGCCCAACGCGTCCGCAAGCAGCGTGGATGCGAGACTGAATCGCGGATGCGTTATCGCGAAGATGGGGACTTTTTTGGTTTTCCAAAGAGCAAATCCAACACGGAATCAATGGAATCAGCCGGAATCATTTTAAAACCCTTTTGGGATTTCTTCGGGAGCTTTTTCATTTCGGAAATGGATTCCGTCGGGGCATAAACCGATGTCACACCACCTTGAAGCGCGGCGATGACTTTTTCCGAAATACCGCCCACACCGAGGATTTTTCCCGACAATGAAAGTTCACCGGTAAACGCAATTCCGGGATCCACAGGCTTGCGGGTCATCGCGGAAACCAAAGCCACAAGCATGGCCAGTCCTGCCGAAGGTCCGTCTTTAGTTGGAGCGCCGGGAATGTGAAAATGAACATCGGTGCGCTGGAATTCAGCGGGATCGATCCCAAGCCGCTTTGCGCGGCTGATGGCGAGACTTAACGCCACCTGCCCGGAATCCTTGGCCTCACCCTTCAAATTTCCGGTGAGGATAAGCCGCCCGCGACCTGAGAGCAAGAGGCATTCAACACGTGCGGTAATCGCACCCGAAGGAGTCAACGCAAGGGCCGTGACCATTCCAGGATTGTCTTTTTGCCGTGCCATAAGTTCTGCAATGATAAATTTCTTCCACGAAGATCGAACAGCTTTTCGGCGGTTGCCCGTTTGCCGGAGAAACGATTCTTGACCAGAATCGGCGTGCCCGTCCCGGTTTTAAAAATTTTACCGCCATCTCCCACCACATAGGCAAGATTGGCATTCACAGCATAGACACCGTTTAAAGTCACCAAAGTCGTTGGAGCCGTTTGGTTCACCCAAGTCGCTCCTCCGTTGGTGGTTTTGAGAAGCACATTCACACTGGAGGTGACAGGCGTACCTACTGCATAACCATTGTTCACATCCACGAAGGATACGCTGAACAATTCAGTCGTAGTGGGCGGGGCTTGGGCCGTCCAAGTGGAACCACTGTCGATAGTTTTGATAATGGCTCCCGCCGAACCCACGGCATAACCCGTTGAACCGCTTCCAAAGGCCACGGCATTCCAACTTCTAGCGGGCCCCGAGGGAGTCGTGGCTGCCGTCCAAGTCGTTCCGGCATTCGATGTTTTGATGAGAGTATTCAAACTTCCCACCGCACAACCATGATTGAAGTCCGAGAAATAAATCCCGCTCAATACCAGGGACACCCCCGTTGTTTGAGCTGTCCAAGTGGACCCACCATTGGATTCAACGATAGCCCCTCCCGTTCCCGAAGCATATTGGTGATTGGGATTCAGATAATAAACTGCACGAAGCGATTGGAGGGTTCCAGCCGTATGCGCCGTCCAAGTGACGCCCGCATCCGTGGTCTTAATGATGAGGCCACCCGAATTGTTTCTTCCCACGACGTACCCCACCGTTGCGCTGGAAAACTGCACCGCCTGAAAAGTCGCACCCGTAAACGCAGTCACATTCAAGGACGCCCACGATGTGCCTCCGTTGGTGGTTTTGTAAATACCACCCCCCACCGCATAGCCCGTATTGGCATCGGTAAAATAAACTCCGTACAGGTTGGCAGTAGTTCCACTCGTCAAGGCTGTCCAAGTCTGGGCATGAAGGGTGGAAATAAAAACAAACAGAAAACAAACCTGTAGAAGGTTTCGAGATTTCATGAAAAATCCTTTTGATGATTTATCGGCGTTTATGCTGTTTTCTTCTTCGCAACTTTCTTCAGCACCAACAATGGCTCTGTACCGCGTTCCACCGTGTCACGAGTGATCAGGCATTCAGAAACATCACCGCGAGAAGGCATGCTGTACATGAAGGGCTGCAGGATGTTTTCCAGCACCGCGCGCAAACCGCGCGCACCCGTTTTACGCTTCAGGGCAAGCTCCACAACCGCATCCAATGCTTCCGGTTGAAACTTGAGAACAATCCCGTCCATCTCGAACAGCTTGGCGTATTGTTTCGTCAATGCATTGCGCGGCTCGGTAAGAATGCGCAGCATGGCGTCACGGGACAATTCATCCAATACCGCCAACACAGGCACACGACCCACGAGTTCGGGAATGAGGCCGAACTGGATCAAATCATCGGGCTCGCTCTGACGCAGAATAATTCCGGAGTCGCGATCCTTTTTGGACAGGATGGATGCCGTGAATCCGATACCGCTTTCGCGCGTGCGGCGCTCCACAATTTTATCAAGCCCCTCGAAAGCGCCGCCGCAAATGAAAAGAATGTTGCGGGTGTTGATCTGGATGAGGTTTTGCTCGGGATGCTTGCGTCCACCCTTCGGCGGCACGGCTGCGAGCGTTCCCTCCAGCAGTTTCAACAATCCCTGTTGCACCCCTTCACCGGACACGTCGCGGGTGATGGAAGGATTCGCGCTCTTGCGGGAAATTTTGTCCACCTCGTCCACATAAACGATTCCCTTTTCCGCCTGCTCCACATCATAGTCCGCAGCCTGCAACAAACGCACGATGATGTTTTCCACATCCTCGCCCACATAGCCCGCTTCGGTAAGAATGGTCGCATCCACGATGGTGAAGGGAACTTTCAGAAACTTGGCGATGGTTTGTGCCAGCAGCGTTTTTCCCGATCCGGTGGGCCCAAGAAACATCACATTGGATTTTTCAATCTCCACTCCATCGGAGGTTTTGGCTTGGGCAATGCGCTTGTAATGGTTGTACACCGCTACGGCCAAAGCCGTTTTGGCGGAATCCTGTCCAATGACATAATCGTCGAGATGATTTTTGATTTCGACGGGAACCGGAAGCACGACGGGGGCAACGGACTCGGCAACCTTGCGATCCACATCCGTCAGAATCTCGGTACACATCGCAACACACTCATTGCAAATGTGAACCGAAGGCCCGGTGATCAACTTCTTAACCTGCTCCGCATTCTTGCCGCAAAAAGAACAGCGCGGCGAACCGGAACCTGCGGGACGGTTCATGGGACTAGGCCTTTTTCTCGCGGGTGCCCGGCTGGAAAATTTGATCCACCACGCCATAGGCCAAAGCGTCCTCGGCATTCATGTAAAGATCGCGGTCCGTATCCTTGTCAATTTGCTCAATGGTTTTGCCTGTGCATTCGGCGAGGATCTTGTTCAACTCCAGCTTGGTCTTGACGATCTCTTTCGCGTGAATCTGGATGTCACTGGATTGCCCGCCCGCGCCGCCGCTGGGTTGGTGCAACATGACCTTGCCGTGAGGCAGAATGTACCGCTTGCCCTTGGTCCCCGCCGCGAGCAACAACGCACCCATGCTGTATGCCGAGCCCACGCAAATGGTTTGCACATCGGGCTTCACAAATTTGATCACATCGTAAATCGCAAGTCCCGCCGTGACCAAACCGCCGGGTGAGTTGATGTAAATCTGAATATCCTTTTCCGGATCCTCGTATTGCAGAAAAAGCATTTGCGCGACAATGGTGTTGGCCACGACATCATTGATCTCGTAGCCGAGAAAAATGATGCGCTCCTTGAGAAGGCGCGAGTAAATGTCGTAAACCCGTTCGGAACGGCCGGTGGTTTCAATGACGCTTGGGATGTACATGTTTTCCTCGATGTTGAATGTCTCAATATAGCCTCTCGGCCATATCGAGACCATCTGTTGCGTTTTAGGACGCTTTGTATCCGATGATGAAGTCCAACGTCTTTTCCGCCTTGACTTCCTCGCGCAGTTCCATGATTTTTCCGTTCTTGCGCAGGCTGGCTTTCAGTCCTTCGAAGTCCGTATTGTAGCGTTGGGCCAAGGCGTGAATGCGCACATCGACTTCTTCCTGGGTCGGCTTGATCGCTTCCTTCTCCGCAATCGCTTCCAGCAACTTCCAGCGGCGGATTTGCAATTCGCCTTCCTGTTCCAAATCGCTGTGATCATGACCGTGATCTTCACCCTCGGCGTGATGATGACCCATCTCGTCAAGACGATGATGGACATAATTCTGAATGCGGGCTTTCGGAATCGGCAGCGGATGCGAATCCAAGAGCTTGCGAATGGCTTCGTCCCATGCGGCTTCGCGCGCCTGACGCGAGGCATTCTCTTCCAACTGCGCTTTCATCTTGGTATTCATGTCCGCGAGATCGGCGTAGCCGATATTCTTGGCGAATTCTTCGTCAACTTCCGGCAATTTCACTTCCACCACTTGCTCGATGAACAAAGTGTAAGCAGAAGGATGTCCGGCCAAAGAGGCATTCGCATAGTCGGCGGGGAATTTGAATGACACATCTTTTACTTCACCGACTTTAACGCCGACCAAAGCCTTGTCGAGTTCCGGCACGCTGCCTTTACCGAGCTCCACGCGGAAGACGGGATATTGCGGCAGAGGTTGATCCTGTCCGTCGATTTGAATTTTCTGATAGCGAGCCACCACGGTGTCGCCGGTTTGTGACGCACGTTCCACCGGAGTTTGCTGTCCCAGTTGACGGCGAATGTCATCCAATCCGGCCTGAATCGCCGCAGCATCCACGGGTTTCGGATTCAGGGGAATGTTATAGCGATAATCCTTCAATTCCACGGGCGCATCAATTTCCATGATGGCCTTGACGAAGATGGGCTTGCCTTCCTCGTTGTCCAATTTTTCCACGCGACCCGGGCCGACGGGATCAATGTTGTTCTGCTTGCAGGCTTCCTTCACCACTTCATCCACCAGCGCTTCAATGGCTTCGGCAGAGATCGGTTCCTTGAAACGCGAAACGATCACCTGTTTGGGAACCTGGCCCGGACGGAATCCGTTGATGCGAATCTCGCGGCTGTATTTCTTCACCTTCTCGTCGAAAATCTTGTCGAGACGTTCGCGGGGAACTTCGATATCAAGGACGCGCTCGGTGGCGCTGGATTGGGTCATCGTGGCTTTCATGGCAACTCTTCTTTCTGTATGAAATTCGCGGGCGAAACCGGGTATCGTTCTTGGTGCGAAAGGGGGGATTTGAACCCCCACACCGAAGTACCGGATTCTAAGTCCGGCGCGTCTACCAGTTCCGCCACCTTCGCATGGGAGGGGGAAATATACCCACCGCCGGGCTGGAAGTAATCCCCCCTAACCTCGAATACCCCACAAAAAACTCAAAAGACTGGGAAATTCGCTGCCGGGCTTTATTTTACCACCATCGAACTGTTTCTTATTTCGTTCAGTTTTTCGATTTCGGGTAAAAGCCTTCTTGCCACATCCGGTGAAAAATCGCCTGACTTGACCTGCAGTTTGCGGCGCAGGCTGGAAACACCTTCCTGCGAACAGGTCTGAATGAAAACCTCCGTGCTCACATCGCGACAGGTGAAATCAATGCGGACAGGAGCATCTCCATCCACGATTACCTCCTCGCGAATGGTCTCCGGAACATGGAGGGAAACTTCCGAAATGCGGGAACTGTCCCATGTTGTGAAGTAGCGATCGAACACGTGATCCAGTCGCAGCAACTTTTCACCTTTATGTTCAATCATGGCTTCACTGTTGTGGAAATACACGTGGGCTGAAAGAGGACTTCCCGGTATTTGAATTCCTTCCACTTGAAAACTGTCCAGGACATTGGCCTTGGAAATCCCGCCGAGAAACCGTTGAAAAACTTCGCCTACCTCGTCGTGTTTGAGCGTTGAAAGCGTGCTGCGAAAATAATACGCCCAGTAACCCTGCCAATCCAGCGACAATTCGGCGCGGCCGTTCGGATCCGCCGTATGCAAAGTGAAACGGTAATAGCTGTTTGAAGACGGCGATGTTGACGGCGGAAGGGATTGGATGTCCAGCGTATTCATTGAAAGAGCCTCGAGTCCGAAGTATTCAGTCGAATACTCCCCGAGAGCCGCTCCTTTCCCAAATGGATAAGCAACGCGCTTTGGGCCGGGCTCCATCACAATCACCAAGGGAAGCGCAAGTACCGACGGCGTGATAAAAGAGGAGTCAAACCCGCCCATGAATCTGGGACGTGTCACAACGATGTCGCACCGGGCCCCCATGGCTTCCAGCACGTCACGCAGTACCACGGCGATTTCCCAAACATTGCCCTCTCTGGAATCAATCACATCGTTCGGAAAAATGGGTCCCAAGGGATGGCGCTTGATTCGCAGATTCCGCTGTACCCATGCAAATGCAGAGTCATACTTTGCATTTCCAAAAGCCCCCGCCAGGCTGTCCGCAAGTTTTTTCACCCTGCCATCCCCTGCGAAGACGGATTTTTTCAGAAGTTCCTTTTGATAACTCTCCGAAAGTTTTTTCCAGTCCGTGAAAATATCCTGCCATCCATAATGGCGGAGTACGGCGGAAACCCTTGGCTCGGAGCGATCCATGGAAGCCTTCATGCCCACGCGACTTCTGGGAAGCACGCCGTCCATGCTCCAGTTCCGCACCAGAAACGTGGACAGCCCATTTTTAACCGTATCGATGCGGGGTTTTCCCAAACCGCTGTATTCCTTCGCATCGAACGTATAAGAGCCCAGTGTGGACAGGGTGAAAATGGAATGGGCCACAGGAAGGTTCCCCGACATCCACACCTCAAAGAATGGCAGAACTCTTCCGGTGCTAAAATGAATTTCAATGGTGACAACCGTACCTGCCTTGACATGCGGTACGGCTATTTTTCCGGTTTTCACATATTCCGCCTGGAGTTTTTCAACCTCGAGTTCCGAGGTTCCCCCTTCCGGCGTGGACAGGCTGACTTTGAAAAGACTGATATAATCCGAATAAGAATCGATCTTGATCGTTCCATATTCCGAGCTTTCAGAATTCAGCACTTTCAAACGCTTGAAAACAACCACCTCTCCCCGGGATGAATTGCCACCGGCCAAAGTGACCATCTGATCCGAAAATTCCATCCGTGTTTCTGCAACGAGGTAGTAAGCGCCATATTTGGCATAACGCTGATCCAGTGCGCTTTCATTGGCCACCGACTCACGTGCAGGGGCGATATATTGCGTTGAGGGGGCGCATCCCGCCAGCATAAGAGAAGCGAGAAGCCACAATCGGGTACGACGAAAAAACGCCTGGAAAGGGATCAATGCCATACAGTTTTCCTCATGAATTGTTTGCGTTCGGAATGAATACCGCGAAACTCCATGGAGTCCGCCGCGTTAAACATGCGGCGTTTTTGGGTATAGGTGCGCTCTATATGGTTTCCAGTCTTGTGCCATTCTCCGGAGCAAAAGGAGCGCCCCCATCCTTTGCCATCGAAGTCGGAGAATTCGTCAGGAATTTCCCACGTATCCCGCTGCTCAAAAGCCCTGAATTCCCGCGGCCCCTCCAGACGCAGGGACGTGTATTGCCCCGCACTATACCAAAGCAGGGGCTCTTCCAGAATCACTCCGCCCTTGTCCAGCGCCAGATATCCGCGGTCATAGGGTTCACGAACATCGAATTCAATGCGCTTCCAGTCCAGTGTGCGTAAGGAAGCCTGGGGAGAAGTGAACCCGAAAGCGTCTTCGAGCCATTTACGCAGAAACGGGCCCTGCTCCTCGCCATTGACCTGGCGCAGATAGGGGTATAATTCATGGGCCGACTCCCCTTGTAAAACAATCTCCGTATGCAACCACCACGACGCATTCTCTTTGGTGATGCTTGAATGCGTTTCAATGGTATTCTTCCATGAGGGATCCGCGCCGATCTCCATCAGCCGGCTTTGTCCTTTCTCCAGCAACAAAGCCCTTTGACCGACCAGTTGAAAACTGGAGGATGCAGCGTCTCCATAATTGAATGTTGCGTCCACCCAACGCCACACAGTCCCGTCCTTCCAGCAGCAAATCACGTGATTGAATCCCCCGAGCGAGGGTGTTTCAGGAAGGGGTTGAAACAGGTGCGCGGTGGTGATCAAAGCCAGACGCGTTTCAATACCTCGTTCCCGTAGAATGGCGCTGAAAAGAGAGCTGAGTTCCTTGCAATCCCCCCACCCCTGCTGCAGGACATATGAAATCGGTCTGGGAACAAAAGCGTGTATCCCCACTTCGTCCGCATGATAACGAAAATGTTTTTGCAGGTACTCAAATGTCTTCTCGACAATTTCACCGGGAGCGGCATCGGGTGGCGCGATGTCCTTGGCAACGGGAGCCAGCGAGGCCTCCCGCTGAAGATACGGATCCGCCATCGAGAGATAATGGTCTCCCAATTCAGCCCAGGTTTGTGAATGCAATCCTTCCGCAGGAAGGCTGTAATTCACACCGGCAAACCATGTTTCAGGTTGGGGAATGGGACGCACAAGCCGGATTTTGGGGAGCTGCCACGCCTTAATCCAGGCGGTGGATCCCATGGAATTCCTGCGAAAGGAGTTAAAGCAATGCACCCTTTCCGCATTGTGAAAATCAACCTTGAGGTCATACTCCTTGGGAGCCTCAAAACCGACGTACTTGTGAATGATGGGATATTGCCCACGAAGCACGTCACCCTTCAGAAATTCCGGCCGGAAAATCCGGTGTTTCTCTTCCATGCGAATGACCATGCCCGCCTGATATCCGCGAACATCGGCCATGAACACATAATGGTTGGTGATGTAGGAAGCCTCTTTCTCAAAAGATCGCTTTTGAAAATACGTGGAGTTATCCCGTTCCCAACCCGTACCCTGTTTGCGCCACAAGGTGGCGGAAACCACCGGCTCGGATTCATACTCTTCGATATCATTAACGGCCAGTTGTTGCAACAAGGGTGGATCGTCGTGTTGCACGTAATACCAGGTGACGTGCGTCGTAACGACTTCGTTTTTGGATTCTGATTTTCCGGGCCCGAATTCAGTCGTGATGCTGTCGGCCAGCACGACCACCGGTTCATCATTCCACGCAGCCGGTATGCTGTCAATCAGTAGAACGGGAGTGGGAGCGGGTGAACCGGCAGGAAGAGGAGAGCAACTCCAGAAAAAACAAGCGGAAAGGAGCAAAACTGCAAGACATACAAACCATGTACCATGGGTATGCCTGTGGATCCAAAAACGCAACTGTTCCCCGGGAAAACGCATGGGGTTGAAATTAATTCAAGAATACCGGAAGTAAGAGATGCAAAAAGGTCTTTATGGGGATTTTCTTACCGGACTTGGCCTGCGAAATAGTGCCTTTCCGGATTTTAACGCGTCAAGCCAAAAGATTCCGTGATCCGTTTGCCTGCGCCGCGTAATTCCAACAGGTAAACACCGCGTGAAAGGTTGTTGAGAGGCAAAGTCATTTCCGTAGCGGAACCCTTCGAATGCACTTCAACCATTTTGTTACCGGTGAGGGAATATATCACCGCACGCGAGTGGGAGCCGATCATCGAATTCGGCAAATCGAATCTCAAGATTTCCCCGTTCTCAAACCTCAAATGGTTTGATATGAATTGCCTTGGCGATATTGCATCTCCTCCCCCAGTGGTAAAGCTCCATATAGCCGAATACGCGCTCGTTCCAACGGCGTTTTTCGCATTCACCCGCCAATAATACGAAGTCCAAGCAGCCAACGGTTTAAAAATAGACGCAGTAGTGATGGTTGAATCATCGACGGACAAAGTCGTAAAACCGGAGTTAGTGGAAATCTGCAACCGGTATGTAGCGGCGCCCTGAACGGTGCTCCATGTCAAGGTTGTATTCAGAACTAAAGATGCGTTGAGCGCCGGGCTGGTAAGAACAGGAAATGCTGGCGCGACAAGTATTGTTGTGGAGAAATTCTGTATGGCGGAATACGCGCTGGTGCCAGCAGCATTTTTCGCATTCACCCGCCAATAATACACCGTACTGTTTGCCAACGGTCCGACGCTGAGACTGGTTCCCGTGGGCGTTGAGTCATCCACAACGAGGGTTGTAAAACCGGAATTGTTGGAAACTTGCACATGGTAGGAAGTCGCACCCGCCGATGCAGACCAGTTCATAATGGGATTCGTCGTCACATCCGTGGCGTTTTGCGCTGGTGAATTCAGATTGGGAGTGGAAGGTATGGACAAAGTCCGCGTTGTAAAATTCCACGTACTCGAGAATCCGCTTGTTCCTGCTGCATTCTTGGCGTTCACTTTCCAGTAAAATGTTGTGCCGGAACTCAAAGTACCTGTGGACCGGGAATTTGTGGTTAACGTGGAATCATTGATCAACGAAGTGGCGAAAGTGGAATCCGTGGATAATTGCACGCGGTAGGATGTCGCTCCGGCGGAGGGACTCCAACTCAAGTTTGTGGGAGTCGCAACACCCGCACCATTCTGAATTGGAGTGGATAAAGTAGGTGTATCCGGAATCGTAAGAGGAGGATCTTGCGGCGAAGTGAATATACCACCCGCAGTAGATACAGCCACCAACAAGTTACCCGTCCACGCCACGGAATAGAAATAATTGTTCCCTCCAATTTTTATCAGAAACCATTTGACGCCATCGGTTGATGTCAGCACAGAGCCATTCACACCAAATGCCATGTATTGGGTTCCTGTCCATACCGCGGAAAGCAGAGTGGTTGGCGACGAAGCGGGTAATGTTGCCGCGGTCCATGTTACTCCATCCGGTGAAGTCAGGAGGGGAGTGCTGGTACTCAGGGAATTACTCCCTACTGCCACCAACAGATTGTCTGTGGATATTACTGAAGCAATATTAGTGAACCCTGTAACTAGTGAGTGCCTTACCCAAGTTATGCCATCTGTCGACGTTAGAATGCTTGCAAGGCCCAAATTGTTTACTGCTACCAGTTGATTGCCCGTCCACGTTATTGAGGCCAGTGAAAATATTGTTTGGCCGGCCAAATTCTGTGTGGGCGCCGTCCAATTCACGCCATCGGGCGAGAGCAAGATGCTGGGAGATCCAGGGTTCGTGCTGCCGACAGTAACAAATTGGCTTCCCGTCCATGCTACCGAGGTTAATCTGGCCGTGGTTCCGGAAGTCTGCGCTGTCCAGCTCACCCCGTCCGGTGAAGCCAGAATCGTTCCACTGTTGCCTACAGCCAATAATTGACTCCCGGTCCATATCACTGAATTCAGTCCGGCAGTAACTCCCGACGTCTGAGCTGTCCAATCGACACCGTTTGGAGATGTCAATATGGCGCCAGTATCCCCAACCGCGACCACTTGATCCCCGGTCCATGTGACACTTCGCAGACTCTTGTTTGTACCTGAAACTCTTGCCGTCCAAGTTGATTGTGCGGATATGTTATGCAAACCCGCACAAAGAATCAGAGTTGAAAAAATGATCGACGATTTCAGGAATAACATAGCGGCTTCCTTTCCATTGAAGAAGTCGAGGACTACCCCAATAACTTATCGCATCACATGAATCCATGCTGCTGCAATATTCCCCGAAATTCTTCCTAAAACGAAAACGCCTCCTGTTCGGAGGCGTTTTCAAGGATGTTTCGCAGAAGTTTAGTTCGCCGCGCCTGTCGTGATTTCCTCACCCGTCTTGGGATGGAAAAACCGGAACTCGTCCAAGTTCGAATCTTCGTCTTCAATCAGCTGAATCTTCGTCTTGTGCGACATCTCCAGATACTTGAACATGCTCGCGCGATTCTCGACAAACAATTCCACCATCAGCGGACTCACCGCCATCGCGATTTCGGACGGACCTTTCTTGGCACGGAAGCGGCGCAGCCAGCGATCAATCGCAGCCAGAACCAGTTCACGCGACGGGATGTAACCCGAACCCTTGCAAGTTGGGCATTCCTGCGTTTGCGCCTGCACCGCATCGGGACGCACGCGCTTGCGCGTGATTTCCATCAACCCGAATTGCGACAGGGGCGCGAAGGAAATCGGAGCCTTGTCCTGACGGATGGCCTTCTTGAATTCCTTGACAACGTTCTCTTTGTCCTCTTCGGTATCCATGTCGATGAAATCGACAACGACCTGTCCGCCCAAATCGCGGAGGCGCATTTGCTTGGCCACCTCCCACGCTGCGTCCACATTCGTTTCGAGAATATTCTTGCCCTGATCGCGACCCTTGACCTTGCCGCCCGTGTTCACGTCGATGGCGGTCAATGCCTCGGTGCGGTCAATCAGCAGATATCCGCCACGCTTGAGAGGCACACGGCGCAGGAAGGTTTTCTCCAGTTCTTCATCGATTCCGAAATGATCAAACAGGGAAATGTCTCCGGTGTAAAGCTTGACCTTGTCCACCTTGTCCGAAGACAGGATTTTCAGATAGGTGACCACGGTCCGGCATTCTTCCGGATCATCGATCCACACCGCGTCCACGTCCTCGGAGAAATAATCCCGGAGGGTTGTTTCGCTGGAATCGCTTTCCTGATGCACCAAACCGGGAGAGGCAACCTGGGCGGCATTCCGTTTGCATTCCTCCCATTTGCTTTCCAGGATTTTCATCTGCTTGGCGAATTCCGCCTCGCTTTCATTCAAACCGTTGGTCCGCACGATATAGCCCACATCCGGCGATTTCAACTGGCGGATCATCCGCTTCAGGGCGCGGCGGTTCTGAGGATCGCGAGCCTTTTTACTGACTCCGATGAACCCGGTACCGGGCATGCAAACGAGAAAGGGTCCGGCAAAGGAAAGATGGGTGGTCAGACGCGGCCCCTTGGTGCCAATGGGCTCCTTGGTGATCTGAACAAGAACTTCCTGTCCGACCTTCAGCAATTGATCAATGGGCTTGGCGGCCTCATCACGTGATTCGGGTTCTTCCCCGTCATCGTCATCGTCCCCCACTTCCTCACCCAACGAGTCGAGGAGGTTGTGGCTTTCCACGTCTTCGGCGTGAAGAAATCCGGCTTTTTCCAGACCCAAATCGACGAATGCGGCCTGCAAACCGGGCAATACGGCGTTGACTACGCCCTTGTAAACGTTGCCTACAAGACGGGTGGTGTCGGGCCGTTCGTAAAAAACCTCGCTGAGGCGGCCATCTTCAAGGATGGCAATCCGCTTCTCATAGGGCCGAACATTAATGAGGATTTCCCGCTTGAAGCGGGGCATGTTGTTGCTGCGATGGGGGTGTCCCATAAACGCCTTTCCGTAAGGGTAAATCCCCTCCCTGCCGGTTGCTGGAATGGCTTCCAAAACCGGATTGAGAGGAGGCATAATAGTGTCGTCAGAACCAAAAACATCTTTCCCTTTTTCTCCAAGGGGAGCGGAAAAACCCGCTATTTCAGCTAAAATAGAAAAATTTGGGCTTAAAACCGCATGGTGAATTCACCGTGAATTTCGATGGTATGGGTGTATTCCTTTTTTGGGGTGTTGAAGAACTGGTCGAAATTGTACTGGGCCCAGAATTTGGCGTCCACATTGTTGGTGAAATTATAGTCCGCCTCAGGTTTGACCATTCCTCTCAGCCAATCCTGATCCCGGTGTGAGATGCCGTTTTCCTCCGATACGGCCAAGGTATAATCCAGCGAACTGTTCAGGATCAGACGCAGGCTGTTCTGCAACTTGATGTAATACTTCCAGAACTGGATGCCTTTCTGGGTTTGCAAATCCCAGGAAACCGTGGGGGCCACACCGAGGGTGGTGGTCCTTCTGGGAGACTCCTTGGAGGTGTCCCGCAGGTATTCGGGAACCAGCGGCTGACGATCCCCCAGATAGGAGAGCGGTCGTCCAAGTGTCAGACCGGCATCCTTTCCGTGTTGCAGAATATGCTCAAAGGAACCGTTGAAGGAAATTTCGGCGCGCACATCGCTGTTGGTCGTCGCCGAGAGGCGAAGAAACGGCTTCCAGATGTGGGAAATCTTGTCCACATCTGGAGAGGGGGAAAAGAGATCGAAGGTGGTTTCCCTGCGGAAGTTGTAATTGCTGTAGGCGGTCAACGATCGCAACTTGTGGCGGAGACCGGGCACCTTGCTGGCGAAATCATTGAACGTTCCGGATATCGTGTAATCCGGCCAGACGATGACCGTGTCCGAAGGACGCGTGAAACCCCTGTACAGCGAATACTGCTTGGAGTATTTCAGGCTCCCGGTCAGATCCAGATTGAGGACGGGAATACTGAATCCCGACTGCACATCGACCGAGCGGTTGACGACGTGATTCATGGCGTTCACCGTCAAAGTCGGATCCGGCTGCGAGAGATAATCGAAAAATTTCGTGTTTGGCTCTCCGTCGAACAGCGTTCCCAAATTGGAGAAGTTGTACACAAATCCCAACTGGTACATGAGCAGCGTTCCGTAATTGACACCCTTGTTTTTCAGGTAGGAATAGGTGAAAGCCTCGTCATTATACTTGTTGGAAACGTTGTAGGTGAAATCCGCGGAACGGACACGATACTTGTCCAGCATTTCCTTGACCGGTTTGAAAAAGCTAAACAAGTTCGGGAGGTTGACCCCCGTAGTGAGGCGCACATCGTGATCCGCGCTGGCCTGAAAATACGAGGGATTTACCGTGCCAATGCCGGTACTGTTATCCTGCCTCGCGTTCCACGTATGCTGGTAACCCGAATTAAAACCCGCGCCCAAAGTCAGCCACGACAGCGGGTTCAAGTTCACATCCGAATGGAAACTCTGGTTGCGGTTCCGCTCCCGCGCAAGAATTCCGTATTCATTCCCATAATGAGTGGTGTCCACGATGACGGAATTGAGGCCTGATGTTTGCACGTAGCGTCCTTTGACAGGATCCGATCGGTCCCAGGCAAAGATCAACCTGTTGGCGAAAATGCCGCAGGTGTTTTCGGAGGTGAAAAAATGATCTCCGTCCATGCATTCCCGATCCCGATCGAAATCGCGAGTCACATCCACGCGATAACCGAAGTTGAAAAAGGTGATCGGCTTCCATTCCAAATCAAGACCGTGCCCCAGGTTCACATCGTATTGGGGCGGAGTGGGCGTGATGATCTCAGACTCGGTGCGGGGCTTGTTCACGACATGACTGCGCACGAAGGAATAATCGGCCAGCACCAGGTTGAGTTTTTCGGGCAACAGGGATGTTTCCAGTCCGGAAACTCCCCCGGGCATGTATTTCCACTTTTCTGAAAAACCCAGGGGCTTGAAAGACAACGGCGTGGACGGGGAAAGATTGTAGCGCAGCTTGAACTGGAAACTCCGCGAGTTGGACTCCTGAAAATACTCGGAGTGATCCGTCCGCGAAAAATGATACTCCCAATCCGGCCTTTCCAGAAAAGTGCGGATGAGAAAATTCTGGGAACGCATATCCTTGTGATAACTCAACCCGAATCCGTGGGTGAAGGTGGTTTTCTGATACACACGGGCATAGCGATTATCGATGTCGCTCAGGCTGTCCGCGGCATTGTGGATCGAGGAAAGGCGGCCGTCAAACAGGTCATGCGCCATGTCGATGATGTCCGTTCCGCTCAGCCTCAAATCGGAATGATCGCGGGTGAATGGACGTTCCAAAGAGCCGTTGTACTGCAGCGTGACAGGAATGCTGACCGCCCATTCGTCGGGCATGAATTTGTTGGCGTACAACGCAAGATTGGTGTTGTAATCCACCCGCGAACTGGCGTTGGAAGGCGTGGTTTTGGTTTGCGTCAAAGTGGTGAAGTTTCCGTTGGTGTAGGTCAAGTTACCGGACACATTGATAAAGTCGGCAAAGTCGAGCTGAATCTGGCTGCGCAAGGCGGTGCCGGAGGCGCGATCCACACCTTCCAGATTCAAATCGTTCACCCATATTTCACCCTTTTGCGTTTGAGTCGCCGCAGAATCCACGTAAACCACCAGCCGCATCCAGTCGATGTGTCCCAGATTGGGATCACCCGTGATGGCAAGGGACAGGGAGGAATCCCTGCGGCCCGTATGGTATGCGGGGCGTGTGATATACCTTCCCCCGAAGGCGCGGTAAATGGGATCGTTTTTGAGATCGGTAAGGTCGGACAGGTTCACTTCAAAGGAGTTGCGGGTCCAAAGCGATCGCTGTTCCGGATCGATTTGCGACGCGGTGTCCATGTGCACACGAATTTCATAGTAGTCCTTGGAATTTCCGTCGCCGCGATCGCGGCCCAGCTGCAGGCCGAAGCTGACGCGGTTCTGCCCGGGATGATAATTGATGCTGTTGAGGGCCCAGTTGGAATCGGAATGGATCGCAAGACTCATGCGGGCGTACTGGGTGAAATCCTTGGGTTCATTGGAGAGAATGCGGGTGGCCTGCACGGCCTCGCCGGGATGAAGATTTTCATAACGCAGCACCAGCGCGCGCTCCGGAAGCGGTTCATTCGTCCGGCTGTCGATTTCGCGCGGAGTGCCCGGCGACTGCTGGTATGCGGGAGATTCCTGTTTGTTCACCACGTCCACATGCAGCAAATTGCTGTCACGCGGCGATGGAGGCACGCGAATGAAATTGGTGTCTCCCAAATCTCCGCTGCCGAAACGGTTGGCGTCGATTTCATAATTCGTGTTGCGGCTCCCCTCCTCCCACGCATTTCCCACCAGATTCACACGTGCCACCAAAACGTCGGTCTTCGCCACCCGCGGCGGCAAATGACCCAGCCAGATGCGCATCAGCTTCGCATTGGACAACAGGCTGCGCTCCGTTTCCGTATTGCTGGGATCGATGATCTTTCCGCCGCCATAAAGGGGGATCTGGTACTTGCGCCAGCCGTTCTTAAGTTCCTCGCAGTAATAACGCGACGTACATTCAGAATCCAGGGGCATCGGAAAACGCAAATAACGGTTCAGCGTGTCCAAGGTGCCGGAGCGATCCAAATCTTCGCTGTCAAACGCATTTCCTTGCGAACCCTTGTTGTTTCCCTCGGTGCCATCCACCGTGGCCGGTTCATCCGTGGCTCCGGCGCTGGGTTGCTTCCAGTCGTCCTGTCCGGGATCGCGTGAATCCGCGCTGAGTGGAATGGCGTAGCAGTTGGGTTTGCATTCCCAGCGCACGCCGGCTTCTCCCAAACCATCAGAGAATCCGTCAAGACCGGCATCGAGGCGGTTCACATAGTCGCCGCTGTTCACATTGACTTCGGATTCCAGACGTCCGTCCGGTTTGCCATTGTTCAAACCGGAAATGCTGATGTCCTCGGAAACACGGCCCAGATCGGCATAGAGCGTTCCGCCGCGCCCCTGAACCACCACTTCCAGAACACGCTTGCGGCTTTGATTGGTTAGCCCTTGGGACAGCGATCGCATGACACCCCCCCACGAATGTCCCTCGAGATTGTCATTGGGTTGCAGGCTCAGTTTCAGAAGTGTCTGCTCGCGGCTGTTGGTGTAGCTGTTGCCGGTGCTCCCGTAGATTTGATAATACTGCTGCGTCATGCTGCTGTGCCAGATCAACTGCCCTTGGTGGCGGTAGTCCAGATTTCCATCCAGAATGCCGTTGTCATCCAGATTGGGGGGCGAAGCCTTGGTCCAGCTGTAAATGGTCATGGGCATGGAAGTGACGCTCTGACTGAAATCAAAGTTGTCGACATAGGCGTTGTTCTTGGTGTTCGGATTATAAAAGCTGCGGGCCATTTCGAATTCAAAATTCACCTTGGACGCCGCCTCGGTGTGCACCAGCGGAAAAAGATTCGCGAAACGCGTCATCCATTTGGGTTCTCCCGCAAGACGCGCGTTCAAACCCACCAGCAGCTGGTTGAACGGTTCATGGCCCAGCTCCGGCTGCTTTTCTGTGGTGGTCTGGCTTTTGTAAAGAATGGTGGCCCCCAGAAGACTTTGATCCGAGATGCCGTCCAGCTTGTATTCGAAGCGTGTTCCCAAAAGAACCTTGTCCTGGATTTGAAACGGGGGGTTGCACTCGTAACTGATGTCGAGTTGCGCGTTGGGATCGCGGGCGCGTGCCGAGGTCAGGGTGATTTGACCGCTTTCATAAATCACATCATAATCGAGACCCTTTTGAAGCAGGGTGGAACCGTTCAAAAGGAGTTGTTCGGTGCCAGGTTCGATGTCGACGCATTGCTGGCCGCTGGCCGAAAGGGAGTTCTGATGCACATCGAAGGTGCTTTGGTGTTGCTTCCCCACGATCACAAACTTGCTGGCGCTGGAACCATTTTGAACCTCGTCGATGCTCTCGCTGTAAAACTTCACGTCGGAGCGCACGCGTTTCATGGGTTCGAGACAGTTCGCCGAATCCCCCCCCTTGAGGACGTTGGAAAGACAAGGAAGCACCATGTACCCCTGATCGAAGTTGAAGATCAAAGTGTTGTCGACATCCAGCTTGGTGGGCTCGTTGTATTTCGTAAGGCCCAACTTGCGGACGTAGGGCGTGTCGTTCGGCGCACGATCGTTCCCGTTGTTGTCGATCATGCTCAAGGTGAAAGCGGCACGATCCTGCGCAGAGACGCGCGAGATGGCGTAGACATTGCGCCACATCAAGCTGTCGAGCAGGGGCGTGTCCTGGTGATTCTGCGAATAGATCAAAATCTTGCCGCGGCCGCGATTGGTCGTGATGAAATCATTCTGCCAGCGCGCCGCCAGAGTGACGTAACGGTTTCCTGCGGGAACGGTGACCATGCGAAGATTTTCATCGTAGATGAAGTCGGTGCCTTCCTTGAGCGGCTTCCAGCGCCCCGCATCGCAAAGATCGGTGCGACCTCCGGCGAGATCATAGGCACAGGCCGTGTCCGCGGTTACAATTGTGGGCTCTTCCCCGCTGTTCAGCAACTGAAACACCTGCACCGGACGGCGGTTTCTTCCGTCCTGCACATATTTGTACGGGGAGGTGCTCCAGTTCGAGGTTTTGCCATATTCCGTACGATCGGAAAGTTGCAGCCAGAAGTGCTTGAAAAAATCGATGGCCTTGTCTTCGACAGTGAACTGGCTGGCTTCGTTCCCCACGCCCAGCTTTTGACGGGCCTGCGTACCGCCTTCTTGTGAGGCAATTCCAGTCATCTCCAGATTGCCGAATCTCAGGCGCATTTTCAGACCGAACAGCCCCGTGTGGTTTTGAGTGTAACCGGTGAGATCGCTGCCGGGCAGAGCCAGCGAAGTATTCCCCGCCTCAATTTCCTGAACAACATCGTCTTCAAGTTCATCGCCTTCACCCTTATAACTGATTTTCAACTGCTGCTTGAGATTGGTGGCGTTCAACCCTTCTTCGCTGTTGATTTCCACGCTGATGAAACGCCCGATCGTTCCCTTGACCACAAATGCCGGTTGTTGATCCATGTGCAGATTCGGAAACCACCCGCTGGTGTATTGAACCCCGGAGCCGCTTTTGCGGCTTCCCTCCATGACGAGTTTGTAGGAGCCGTTAATCGTCAGAGCGGGTTTGTCGATACCCAAATGCCGTGCCCAGTCGGGAATGCGGAAAGGCAAATCGAAAACGAAAGTGCCGGGTGTGCCTCCAGGAGCCGCTTCTTCCTTGCCCATGAATTCCAGCATCCAGCGGCTGCGGAGAAGCAGATCGTACATGTCGGTGGAGTAGACGTTCAACTCCGGATAATAAGCCTGCCAAAGCGCAGTGGAATCTTTTCCGGAATCGGCACCGATGACGAGATACTCGACGATTTCCACCTGACGGGTGTCGAGATTCACATTATGGGAGCGATGCAGCACCGAACTGTTGATTTGCAACATGCCGCGACGGGGTTCCACCCCTCCGTCGGGCATCAGGTCATTGAGAGGTTGTGAGGCTTTGGGAATCTGAAAATATTCAGGAGCCTGGGCACCTGCTTCTTGAATCATTCCAACGGAGGACAACATCCAAAACAAGGCATGGAATACCCTTCCCACCGTACGGCTCGACTGCCCACGGATACCTGATTGGCGCTTATGCCGCAAAATATGTTCCGCTCCCGTGATGGTCCGGGCCGTTACGCTCCAATCGTTGGTGAAATTGTTCGATTCAAAGGGGTACTATTATACGAAAAAGAGGGTATTTAACCTTCTCAAAAGGTCTTAGGCGGCCCGGATGGCATCCTTGAGGCGATCTGCCAGCAAGGTATTCCGCTCCACCGAGGGATTATTCTCCACGCTTCGCCTCACGGCAGAGCGATTTCCGGCAATCACGAGTTGTTCCCGTGCCCGGGTGATGGCGGTGTAAAGCAGGTTCCTTTGCAACATCACCCAGTGACTTTTGGACAGAGCCAGGACTACAGCCTTGAATTCGCTTCCCTGACTTTTATGCACGGAGATGGCATAAGCCAGCGCAAGTTGATCGAGTTCCTCCGCAGAATACGTCACGATCTCCCCGTCGAAATCGACCTGCAACTCCTCTTCGTCCACATCCACACGTACGATGCGTCCGATGTCCCCGTTAAACACGTTTTTGTCGTAATTGTTTCGCAGCTGCATCACCTTGTCGTTTTTGCGGAAATGGCGATCGCGGGATTCCAGCGCGGGACCACCGGGATTCAAATGCTTTTGCAAAGCTGCATTCAAGGCATGGGTTCCAAGCGGCCCCTGATTCATGGGAGTGAGGACTTGAACGTCCAGCAAGGGATGGTATCCGAATTTTTTCGGCAACCGTTCGCAGGCCAGTTCCACGATGGCGTCGACCACGCTTTCAGGATCGCCACGTTCCACCAGATGAAAATTGCCCGAACCCTCCGCCGTTTCAGGCACAATACCCCTGTTGATGCGATGGGCATTGGTGACGATGAGTGAAGCCTCCGCCTGACGAAATATTTTTGCCAGATGCAGATGCGGAACCGCTTCGGAACGGATGAACTCTCCCAGCACTTTTCCCGCGCCCACGGAAGGCAGTTGATCGGGATCTCCGACCAGCACCACGCGCATTCCCGGTTTCACGGCGCGCAGCACGGAATACATCAGCGACGTGTCGATCATGGACACTTCGTCCATCACCAACGCATCACAGGGCAGCGGATTGGATTCCCCGTGGACAAAGCCGCGCGTGGCCGGATCGTATTTCAACAGACGATGCAAGGTCGAGGCGCGCTTTCCGGTCACCTCGGACATGCGCCGTGCAGCACGGCCCGTGGGGGCAGCGAGACGCACATCGAGCCCCGCCTTGGCGAACACATGCAGGATGGCGGATACTGTCGTGGTTTTCCCTGTGCCCGGGCCGCCGGTAAGGAGAAACAACCCTTGATTGACGGCTTTCCGGATTCCCTCGCGCTGCTCTTCACTGAAATGGAATCCGCTGCCAGCATGCGTTTCGGCTTCTACGATGGCATCTTCCACCAGGGTCTTGGGCAAGGGTTTCAATCCCAGTCGCAAGAGCCCGGCTCGTTTCGCAATGCCGAGTTCGGAATGATAAAGATATGGCAGGTAGTAATTGCCATGTTCATCCTTCTTCATCTCCTCCGTAACCGCGAGATTGTCGAGGGTGTAAACGAGTTTTTCCGGTTCGCATTGCAGCAATTCCTGCGCTTTTTGGAGCAGGGCCTCGCGCCCCAGAAAGACATGTCCTTCGTCCGAGGAACGGCTTAACGCATAAGCCAGTCCGGCATGAATGCGCTCGTAACATTCTGCGGAAAAACCCAGCTTGCGAGCCACATCGTCGGCCTTGAGAAAACCGATTCCCCATACTTCTTCCGCCAAACGGTACGGGTTTTCCTTGAGCACTTCCACGGCACGCGGTCCATAATGTTTGAGAAGGCGGTGGCTCAACCCCAACGTCAGACTGTGGGATTGCAAAAAGAACATCACTTCACGCGCGCCCTTGCCTTCCTCCCAGGCTTGCAGCAATTTTTGCTTCTGCTTGCCGCGCCAATCCTTGATCTCATCCAGCCGTTCGGTTTGATGATCGAGAATCTCGAAGACTTCTTCGCCGAAATGATCGACCAGTTTTTTCGCCCGCGCGGGTCCAATACCCTTGATGGCTCCGCCGCCCAGATAACGTTCCACGGCCTCCCGGCCGGTGGGGAGAATCAGCTTGTAAGCATCGGTGCGGAATTGCTCCCCGTATTTTTCATCGCGAATCCATTCGCCGGTAATGTCGAGAGTTTCACCCGGAGACAGGCGCGGAAAATTCCCCACAGCGGTAAACATCTGCAATCCGGAGCCGTGCGCAAGCTTTAATACGGAATAACCATTGTCGGGGTTATGAAAGGTGACGGTTTTAACCACCGCCCGGCGGATTTCAATCAGGGACATTCAGACCAAAAAATAAGAAGGACCCTTGCGGGATCCTTCTTATGCCGAATGACAGTTGAAGAACAAAGGCGCAACGCAGATGGCCAAAGCCATCCGGCTTAGACCATTTTCTTTTTGTGGCGGTTCAGGCGACGACGCTTTTTGCGTTTGTGAGTCGCCATTTTTTTCCGCTTGCGTTTTTTTCCACAGGGCATGTGTACCTCTAAAAGATTCTCAAAATGGGAGGCTGTAATTTCGTCACTTTAGGGGTTTCTGTCAATTCCTTTGAGCTTCAAAGACCCAAGGGCCACGATATTTTACCACAATAATCCCAAAGCAAGCGGTTTCTTCTCTTTTTAAACAAAAAAAGGCCCGCCGGTAGGGGCGTGATTGAATCACGCCCCTACCGGCAGCATACTAAGACGTTTTACGGGGCAATGACGGTGAGATTGATGGTTGTGGTGGCCGAACCGCCGGGGTTCTGACCGGTGATGGTGTAATCCGCACCGGCCGTCGCCGCTGTCGGCACTCCCTGGATATAACCCGTCGTCTGGTCAAGGGTTATCCCCGCAGGAAGACCCGGACTCACGCTGTAGATGGTCACGATGCCCGTCACCGTCGGAATGTTCGGAGGATTGATGGCCTGATTCATCGCATACGTCGGGACATCATCCGGATACGACAGGTTGCTCGGCGGGCCCACGATTGCCACGTTCACCGCTCCCGAGGTCGAACCCACAGGATTGCTCGCCGTCACCGTGTAGTTCGCCGCAAACCGCTGCGAACCTGTCGGCGTTCCAGAGATCGTTCCCGACAGCGTGTCGAGAGAAAGACCCGGTGGCAACGACGGACTCACGGACACATGCGTGATAAGGCCGCTCACAGACATCGAGTTCGGAGTGATGCTGATCCCAAGAACGTAGATGGTCGGGTCATCCGCATACGACAGGTTCGAAGGAACGCTGTAAGTCGAGATGCTCACCACGCCCACACCGCTGCCACCGGGGCCGCTCGCCGTCACCGTGTAGTTCACAGGATTCGACTGTACCGTCGAGGTACCCGAGATAATGCCCGTCAGGGTATCCAGCGTCAAGCCCGAGGGAAGAGAAGGGCTCACG
>CANKII010000006.1 GCA_947482115.1 Fibrobacterota bacterium | reverse complement strand
TCTGGGCGAGTCCTGTTATACAAACACGGCTTGCACCGCATTCGCCAGGACTCCTTTCGCGGTTCTCTTTCAATCTTGAAGAGTCCTAAAACCCTCCAAAACCTCTCGACCACGCTCGCCTGTTTCCTACCCTATTCTCTCAAGGAACCCTTAATCTCGATGGATTAAGTCCTCTTTGAAACACACCGTCGAAACGGAATATCCTCAAAGGGGACGGATAACTTAGAACAGGTTTCGGGTCTTGTCAACGATTTTGGATGATTTTAGCAGCCGCGCGAGTCCATGATTCAGAAGAATTTAGAGCGGGAATCAGGTCTAAACGTTCCCCGCCCGCGGCAATAAAGGTTTCGGAGGCTCGTATTCCGATTTCTTCCAGCGTTTCGAGACAATCGGCCACGAAGGAGGGCGTCAACACCGCCAGATGGCGAACGCCTTTCTTCGCGAGGGAAACAAGCATCTCTTCCGTATAAGGTTGAATCCAAGGTGTGCGGCCCAGACGGGATTGAAAAGACATGGAATAGGCATCGGGAGCGAGTCCCAACCGTGCCACCAAGGAACGCGTGGTGGCGAAACATTGGGCGCGATAACAAAAAAAGTTTTTCGATCCGAACTCGGCGCAACAGGAATCGTTGGATGAAAGACAATGACCCGTTGTGGTTTCACCTTTGCGAATTTGCGATTCCGGAAGTCCATGATAACTGAAAAGAACATGATCGGGCTTTAAGGATTCCAAAATCGGCGCGCTGGTTTCAACAACCGCATTGAGATAATCGGGATGATCGAAGAACGCGGACACCGTGCGCAACTGGGGAATATTGCGATGTGTGGATAAAGCCTTCATCACAGCTTCAACACTGGAGCCCACGGTTGCAGAGGCGTATTGCGGATAGAGCGGAACAATCACCAACTCTTTCAAAGGCAGGCGAAGAAGTTTTTCCACCACGCCCGGAATGAAAGGTTCTCCGCAGCTCATGGCGAACTCCACGACATACTCCTCGCCCAATTGTTTGGCCAATCCGGCGACGAAGGCTTTAGTGTGAACAAGGAGAGGCGATCCTTCCGCAGTCCATATTTTGGAATAGGCATGCGCGGCGAATTTGGGACGAGTGCGCAGAATGATTCCGTGCAACAGCAACCATCGCAATGGCGCGGGCATTTCAAGAACGCGGGGATCGCCCAACAATGCAGCGAGATAAGTACGCACCGCACTGGCGGTGGGAGCCTCGGGGCTGCCGAGATTCAAAAGCAAGACACCGGTTTTTGTTGCTGATTTCATGGAAGGGAAAAGAAGTAAATTCCGCCCCATATGCCACAAGGGATTTTTTAATGAATGCTTCGGACTCCGAATCCACGCGCATTGGCCCCTGGACATGGCAAAACAGCCGTGATATTTATCAAAACCCCTGGATTCACGTTCGCGAGGACAAGGTCATTCGCCCGGATGGTGAAGAGGGAATTTATGGGGTTGTCGAGTTTGCCAATTGGGCCATCGGTGTGGTCGCATTGGACGCATCCGGCCGCATCGTTTTGGTCGGGCAACATCGCTATCCGTTGAATTATTACTCGTGGGAGATTCCCGAAGGCGGATGCCTCAAAGGTTCGGACACATTGGAAGCGGCGGCGGCGAGGGAGCTGCGTGAAGAAACGGGAGTGGAAGCGAAGCGTTGGGACTATCTCGGCTGTTTCACACTTTCAAATGCGGTAAGCGATGAAGTGGCTCATCTTTTTCTGGCGAGAGATTTAACGCAAGGTGAACCTTCGCCCGATCCGACGGAAGTTTTGCAAGTGAAATGGGAAATGCTTGAGGAAGCCTGTCGTCAGGTTTTGGAAGGGGAAATCACGGAGTCGATTTCGATTGCGGGGTTGTTGAGGGCGAAACATTTTTTGGAAAATGAAAAGGCTGGAGTGAAGAAGGAATATAAGAGGGGGCCTTAACGCCGGTCGTTTCGACAGGCTCAACGACCGGTCTCTAGTAATCCATTATTTGATAACGAAGTGTCGCTCGCCGAGTGGCCGCCCAAAGGGCGGCTGTATCGAGGCGAGCGTTAATGCGAACAATCCTGAACTTCCCTGAATGTCCTGTGCTCCAACCGAAACAATGCTGTGTTTTGATTCACCCCTTCTTCCCCAAAAACAATATTCCCCAACACACCGGGGAAAACATTGATGCCACGCAAGGCAGGGATGAGGGTTCCGGGCTGCGAAGATTTTTCCATTCCCTGCAACAGAAAACGTGCAGCATCATAAGACAAAGCTGCCACGCGATCCGGTGAGCGATGCCAGCGATTCCGGTAAGCTTTTGCAAAGGCCGTATAGATTTCGGTTCTCGGTTGATCCTGAAAGTCCACGCTGAAGTACGCGCCCTGCGAGGCCTCGGAACTTTTCATCAGCAAGTTCTTGTCATACCATCCTGAAGAGCCCAGCATTTGCCCGCGAATCTTGTTGAACACAATTTGTGAGGCAAGCTTATCCGCTTCATCCGCGCTGGAGGCCGGAACAAAGATCCCGTCGATGGAAAGCGAAGAGTCCGACATGTAAGCCCTGACCTGTCTGGCATCCGGATAAGCACGGCCCTCGCGCTTCATTTTTTCAAAGTAAAGTCCCGCCACTTTCTGGCGCAACTCCTGCAAGGGTTCCGTAATATTGGCCGCATCGGGATCCACATAAATCACACCTGCAACGCTCCCGCCTTTTTTGCGAACGGTTTCGGCAAAAGCTTCCGCCAGTTGAAAACCGTATTCACTGTGCGGCGCGATGATGATGAATGATTTCAGGCCGAGGCAATCGGAAGCGTATCCGGCAATGCGCTGGCCGAGCACATGAGTGGTAACATTGAGTTGAAAAACTCCGTCGCCCAAAGAAGCGATACCGTCCGTGGTGGCTGTAGGAGTGATCAACGGAATGGAATTTTTACTGGCGCTGAGCTCAATGGCTACGCCCGCAGCCACGTCGCTCATGGCCGGGCCCAAAATGGCGTCAACGCGATTTTCATGCAACATCTTTCGAAGCTGACGAACACCCTGCACCAAGCTGCCCTGATCGTCGAGAATCTTGACGGTGGGCATGGAAACTCCGCGGGCCTTTTCTTCTTCAAAGGCCAGGGAAATTCCTTCGCGCTGCGAACGCCCCACTTCGGCAAACTCGCCGCTGACAGGGGCCATAATCAAAACGGTGCGGCCATTGCTGGAAGTGGATTTGAACGAGTCCAGTTTTGCGCGCAGCAAAGGTCCGAGTTGAGGATCCTGTTGCAGGGATTGATAAGCCGCTTCCAACTGATCGGGTAAAAGCCCGTCGCCTTCGACCATGCGGCGCATGGCCTGCGATGCCGCATCATAAAGACTCTGGGTATGGGCTTGCAACACGGCAAAGGAAAAAGCTTTTGCAGCTTCTCCGTTCGAACCTTTTCTCAGCGAAAGCAATCCCTGGTCATAAGCGATGCGTGAAATCTGGGGAGACGTGTTGTAGAGTCGTTTGAAGCGCAAGACCACGGCTTCCGCTTGATCCAGTTTTTCCTCATGGAGATAAACATCCACAAGCAACGCGGCGGCTTCATCAGCCAATGCCGATGGCGGAGTTTGATTCCAAATGCGCGAGAGTTCCGCTTCGGCTTCGGGCCAATGACGCGTTTCAAAAGCCGTTTTTGCTTTTTGAAAATCCGCAACATCCTTGTCTGCCGACCAAGCCAAAGTGAGTAGGGCCGTGGAAAGGATTCCGGCAAAGCGGAGAAATCGCGGAAGCATGTTCATATTGGAGTTCATAAAGAAATCCAATATAACGCCATTTGACCCTATTGAAGCAGGGCCTGCATTCCCGCCAGACGATACTGAAGCCCCCGGCGGCTGACACCCAGTTTCGCGGCCGCACGGCCCCGATGATATCCGCAGGCTTCCAGAGCGGAGAGAATATCCCGGACGCTTAAACGACTGTTGCGCAGTACACCGGAAGAACCCGAAGCCCGGGAGGTTGGAACTTCCGGCTCAAATCTTGACACCTCATTTTCAAAAACCCTTTCCCAGCCTCCGTTCAACTCCTGCATCGCCGCGTAACGCTCGGCGAGATTGCGAAGCTCGCGCACATTTCCGGGGAAAAAATGGCGTAATAGCGCGGCGGGAATATTTGCCACAGCTTCGTCAGCTGCATTTGAATCGATCAAATCCGTGAGAAACCGGCGCAAAAGAAAAGGGATGTCCATGGGTCGATCCCGCAATGGAGGCAAAGCCAATTCCAGAACCCGAAGCCGGTAATACAGATCCTCGCGAAACCTTCCCGCGCGAACTTCAACGGCCAGATCGCGATGCGTGGCGCATACCAAGCGAAAGTCCACGGGGATTTCCTGTTCCCCTCCCACCGGACACACGCTTTTTTCCTGAAGTACCCGCAATAATCGTGTCTGCATTTCCAAAGGCATGTCTCCGATCTCATCCAAAAACAATGTTCCACCCTGTGCCTGACGAATACGACCGGGTCGATCGGAAGTCGCTCCCGTGAAAGCTCCGCGCCGATGTCCGAACAATTCACTTTCGATCAAGCCCGGCGAAATCGCCGCACAATTCACGGGAACAAAGGGTCCGTGCGATCGAGGACTTTCATTGTGAAGCAACCGGGCCAGAACTTCCTTCCCCGTGCCGCTTTCTCCCCGCACCATTACGGGACAATCGCGACGGGCCATAACCTTTGCCAGCCGCAGCACAGCTTCCAGCGGCGAACCGGGTGCGCACAAGGCCTGTTCCTTTTTTCCGGTGATACTCTGAAGAACCTGCATCCGAACCTCCGAAACCTTTTGGACTGGTCAAAAACTAAGGTGGAGGATCGTGCACGCATGTGACGGGGATCAACCATTCTGTTATCCCTATTCGGGAAACACGCGAGGATTCAGCAATATTTCAGCGCAGAGACGCCAAGGTGAGGATATTATTGGGGTATGAGACTTTCAATCCTCGCGACTGTTTGGGTCGCAGCGCTTTCCTTGACGGGAGCCCGGGAAAATCTTCCCCGTGTAAATCATCATTTATCCGCACAATTTTTGCCTTCGCAATCCCGGGGTGAAAAAGTTGCCGCCACGGTTTATTACCCGGATGATGAATTTTTTCTGGGATCTCCACAATGGGCATTAAACAATCCCGGAGGTGCCATTGGCGGTGTTGCCGGAAAAGCGGGTGCAGATCTTGGAATGACTCGCGTGTGGGATCGCTTTGACGGGGACGACTCCCTTGTCATTGCCGTGTTGGATGCTGGATTCAATTTCAATCATCCCGATCTTCAGGGAAAATGGTTTCGCAACACCAGGGAAATTGGCAAAACCACCGGGGTGGATGATGATCTCAACGGGGTCATCGATGATACGGCAGGATGGGACTTTGTGGACAATGACAACTCTCCGCAGGATTATGAAAGTCACGGCACCGAAGTCAGCGGGGTGATTGCCGCCGCTTTCGATAATGGCGTGGGAATCGCGGGAATGATTCCACGGGTGAAAATTCTGCCTGTGCGGGTGTTAAACACCGTCGGGCAGGGTTACACCAGCACCATCGCGGCGGGAATCCGGTACGCAGTGAAAATGCATGCCAACGTGATCAATTTCAGCATCGGTGGCGGAGCCAATGACACTGCTCTTCGCAATGCCTTTCAATTTGCACGGGATAGCGGAGTGGTCATAGTAGCTGCTGCAGGCAATGACAGCCTGAATCTGGATACGCACCCCGCACCTCCTTCCTCCTATGGATTCGACAATGTGTACATGGTTGCGGCGCATAATCATGGCGGGAACCTATGTTCCTTTTCCAATTACGGCGCAACCACAGTGCCCATAACCGCACCGGGGCAATACATTCTCACTACCGGAATTCCGTCACTTGTTCTTTCATTACGGGACACTTTTGAACTGGGAACATCCAACTGGACTTTCGCCACGGCATCGGATTTCGCCCTATCCTCCACGACTCCTTTGCAGGGAACAAAAACCTTGCAATGGAATGCGACGGCAAACACGTGGGCTGTTACCGCCAATAATATCGATTTGACCGGACAGGTCGGGAGTAGCATCTGGTTTTTACTCAACTACAAGCCCGCGAACATTCTCGACCAGTTGATCGTGGAAGGCCAGACGCAGGGTACCACGGCCTGGACCCAATTCGCGCTCATTAACGGAACCGTATCCACGCAGTGGCTTTCTTTCGATACCCATGCGATGGACGGAAAACTTTTCAAATTGCGCTTCCGCACCTCCACCACTGGAGTCGCAACAGGTCGGATTTTCAGGCTGGATGATGTTCGGGTTTATCATCAAGGCACCACGCTGGATGTCGGAAGCGCCTATCCCGTAACTGCCGGCACATCCCTCTCGGCTCCCTACATGGCAGGATACATCGGCTTGTTGAAAGTGGCCTGCAAACGCACGGGTACGACCTTTAGTCGCAGTCTCGTATTGGCTGCAGCTGCGGCAGAAACCGGATTGACAGGCAAGGTGAGCACGGGGGGCAGACTCGATGTTTCCAAGGGCTTGAACTTTTACCTCAGCACGCTTCCACGATTGATTGTTTCGGATTCCACCAAAACTTCATGGACGGTTGGCCAACAGGTGGCTTATGCTTTGTCCGTAACGCCCACTCCGACTGCCCCGGCTTACACTTATTCCGTCCTGCCAGCGCGGGCCAGCGGCACTTCATTCATATGTAATCCCGTTTCCCCCTGTGCAACAACTTCGGTTGTCAGTTCCATGCCGGGAAGCACCCTGTCTTCCACTGGTGCTTTTGCGTGGAATTCCACCGGAGGCCAGGTGAACACTTACGTCGCCCGTTTCCGCGCCGACAAATCTCCTCTGGTGTTGAGAAAGATGATGACCTTTTCACTGAAAGCTGTGGTGGATATTCAAGGATCGGTTGCCCGCTCCAGTGAAACTTTTTTGTGGATTGGAGAAAGGGCCTTTGTCCTTCCCCGTTCCTTTTTTCAATCTTCAAGTCATCAATTAAGGGTGGAAAGCATCCACGCCGACGGCCGCATCGAAGTTGTCTTTTCCGGCAATGCGGAAACACCCGTATCTTCCACCCGGGTGGCTTATCAAATTCCCGGCCTCTCCGGTGTGGATTGGCGTGTCTGGGCCGACGGCTCCCAGTTGCAACCACTGCGCCGGTAATCATCGACTCCTTAAATCCGAATTGCTATTCTAGTCCGTTTCCTGCGGACTTTTTTTGAGGATGATTTCAGTGAGTTCAACTGCCCAACGCCCGTTGCTCAGCCGGCAAGACAGTGATTTTCTCCGCGTAACCGCCAGCGTATTGGTGGTGGTAGTGCATTGCGTCCATGCATGGGTGGAACAATTTTACGCAACGCGTCAGATATTGTCTCTCGGCTTTTTCTCCACCCTTGTCGATCAATGCGTGCGATTCACCGTGCCCGTTTTCTTCTTCCTTTCCGGCTACGGATTGACCTGTCAATTCTTGAAGGGAATGCCCCGACTATCCGACTATTACCTCAACCGGCTGCCGAAAATCGTGGCTCCTTTTCTGCTGTGGTCTGTTCTCACCAGCCTGCGGCATATCGATTATTTCCTCGAGCTTCCGTGGACAACGGCTCCGGGTTTCGCAATCTGGCGGTTTTCCAAATTTTTCTTTTTCGACGGGTTTGACTACCAATACTATTTCCTCATTATTCTCTTCCAGTTTTACATCGTATTTCCATTCGTCTATAAGTGGGCGCGGAAAGGGTGGGTTCTCGGAATCTCCCTGGCCATCCAGCTCATTTTCATGACGCCCACCGACGCAATTATCCGGTTGTCCGGATGGGAGCTTCCCCTTGTCAGCTCAAGCCTGCTCATTCTTTACGGTTTTTATTTCTGCGCGGGCATCTACATCGCATGGAATCCCGGCTGCCTCAACGGTATCCTCCGGCGCCTGTCGGGGAAGCAAACACTTCTCCTCTGGCTGGCCACCTGGTGCTTGCTGGTCATCGAATTCTGGGTGAACATTCGCAGCGGGAAAAGTCTTCCCGACACCGATCATTTCAACCGCTGGACGGTGATTGCATATTGCTTTTCCTCTTTTCTCCTGTTCCAGAAAAACAGGGAATGGATTCTTGTCCACATTCACAAAAATCCGCATTGGAGTTTTCTGTATACAAGCATGGCGCCGTACGCTTTTTTCGTTTACCTCTTCCACACCAACGTGCTTCGTGTCGTGGATTTTCTTTTCTGGGAAGTGGGCATCTGGAATTTCACAACCCGTATTCTGTGGGTCGTCATCGGCTCCTATGCGCTGGCGTGGCTGGCGCAATGGCTGCTTCAGGATTACCCCCGCCTGCGTTTTGCCTTGTCCCTGCCTAAACCGGTTTTGAAAGCGGAAGACTTGCCCGGATATCCCTGGTTCGCGGCGCGATTCAATCGAAGGAGGAATTCATGACTGTTAAAAAAGAGGCGTTGCGGCTTTACTCGTGGAATGTGAACGGACTGCGCGCGGTCATGAAAAAAAACTTTTTCGAGTTCATGGAAAAATATCAGCCCGACATTCTCGGATTGCAGGAAACCAAGGCAGAGGAATCCCAGGTTGTTGAAAGTTTGAAAGCCTTGCAGGGTTATCATCGTGTTTTCTCCTCCGCCACAACCCGCAAGGGATATTCCGGAGTGGCCGTATTCAGCAAGGAAAAACCCAAGACCGTTTCTTTGACGCTCGGCAGTGAAAAATTCGACGGCGAAGGCCGCGTCATTCAGGCCGACTTCGGGGATTTCATTTTGTTCAACGTTTATTTCCCCAATGGAAAAGCAAGTCCGGAACGCCTGAAGTATAAAATGGAGTTCTATGACCGCTTTTTGGAGGTATGCAAAGATCTTCTGAAAAAAGGGAAGAACGTGATCGTCTGTGGCGATGTCAATACGGCCCACAAAGAAATCGATTTGGCGCGACCGAAAGAGAACCGGAATATTTCCGGATTTCTACCCGAGGAATGCGCCTGGATCGATCGTTTCTTGGCTGCGGGGTTTTTTGACACGCTTCGTGAATTCCACCCCGAACCCTATCTCTACTCGTGGTGGGACATGAAGTCCGGGGCCCGAGCTCGGAATGTCGGATGGCGCATCGATTATTTCTACGCCAGCAATGGATTGCGGAAAAAGGTTCTGGATGCCGCCATCCTGCCTGAAGTGACGGGTTCGGACCATTGTCCGGTCCGATTGGACCTCAAACCTTAAAAACCCTCCTTTTTAGTGAAATTTTGACTAGTGGAAAATATCTGTTTAAACAGATATTTTGTGGCGTGTAAGGTTTTTTCACTGAAATTTCAAAAAAGGAATGCGAAAAATGTCGGTTCATAAAAGGTTTGGTTTGGGAATTATGGGGTTGTTGCTGGTAGGATGGGTTGGGGCAGTCGCCGCAGAATATCCTCAAATCGACCCGGCTCACAGCGAAGTGTTGTTCAAGGTTACGCACATGGGGGTCAACACGGTGACCGGCCGTTTCGATTCCTTTCAGGCCAATTTTGAGGTGGATCCCCAGCATATTGAAAACACCAAGGGGAGTGCGACCATTGATGTTAAAAGCATCAACACCAGCAATCCAAAGCGGGACAACCATCTTCGCAGCGACGATTTTTTCAATGCGGAACAATTTCCGCAAATCAAATTTGTTTCCAAGTCCGTGAAAAATGTGAACATGGCCGACTCCACCTGTGATTTGGTTGGAGACCTGACCATGCGGGACGTGACCAAGGAAATTGTCCTTAAGATCAAGGGCGGGGGCATTATCAAGGATGGCTGGGGCAATGAACGCGCCGCATTCACCGCCAAAGGCACCATTAACCGATTTGATTTCAACCTCAAGTGGAACAAACTGCTTGAAGCGGGAGGACTTGTCGTCGGTCCGGAAGTCCAATTGGAACTTGCTTTCGAAGGACTGCGGCCAACCGGGGATAAAGCTGCTGAAAAGCCCAAAAAGTAAGGATTGTATTATTGGAATTGTGAGCCGGTACCCGGACGCCGGGTGCTGGCTTTTTTTGGCCGATTTTTAACAGGAAAATACCGTGCATTCTTCGTCCCAAACCCTGCCGCCCAAACGGGAGCGATTGCTTTTAATAGTTCTTGCGCTTGTTCAATTCGCCCATATCGTCGATTTCATGATCATCATGCCACTCGGCCCGCGCCTTATGCTGGATTTCAACATTTCTCCCGCGCGCTTCGGAGGTCTGGTTTCCGCCTACACTTTCAGCGCGGGTTTATGCGGATTCATTGCGGCGCCGCTGTTGGATCGATTCACGCGCCGCACGGCTTTGCTCTTTGCATTCTCGGGATTCATCATCGGAACGGCTTTGTGCGGCTTTGCCCACACCTACTATTGGCTGATGGCCGCACGTATTGTCGCTGGTGGCTTCGGAGGCGTGAGCGGCGCACTCATCATGGCTTCCGTGGCGGATGCCATTCCCATGGAACGCCGCGGTGCGGCCATGGGTACCATCATGATGTCTTTTTCCCTCGCTTCGGTATTGGGTGTTCCGCTGGGACTCACCGCAGCGGATCATTTGCCCATGGGATGGCGCGCGCCGTTCCTTATCCTCAGCGCCTTTTCATTGCTGCTTCTGGCACTTGTCACCATGGCTTTGCCCCACGTCAATCGGACTCCACGCTCCGCCGGTGAAAGCGTCATGGCCAGCTTGGGAGCGGTCTTTGCGGTACCGCGCCACTGGATTGCATTTGGATTCACCGCCGCACTGATGTTTTCGGGATTCGTAATCATCACCTACCTCAGTCCGTCATTGGTGGGAAATGCCGGAATAGAAAACCATCATCTGAAATACATCTACATGACCGGGGGATTGTGCACCTTCGTCAGCATGCCGTTGATTGGCCGTCTGGGAGATCGATTCGGCTTGTTCCGTGTGTTCACCATCGTCGCATTGTTGTCCATGCCTTTCATGTGGATCATCACCCACCTCGGCTATGCCCCAAGTCTGTGGCATATTCTGCCGTTGACTACGCTTTTCATGATCACGGTTTCGGGCCGGGTCGCACCGGGCTTCACTTTGGTGACCGGAGCCGTGGAACCGCGTCATCGCGGAGGATTCCTCTCCGTAAACACGGCCATTCAACAAATCGCCTCCGGTTTCGCAGCCATGGTGGCCGGGTATCTCGTCGTCCGCACGCCGAGCGGCGGATTGCTTCATTATGAACGCGCGGGTTATCTTGGCATTGGCGTTTTGCTGTTGAGCATTTTTCTGGCCTCCAAAATTCACCGCGTGCCAAAGGCCTGACTTTCCATGAAATGGATCAGCGTTGCGCCCATGATGGATCGCACCGATCGGCATTTCCGCTTTCTCATCCGGACCCTGTCGCGGCGTGCATGGCTTTACACCGAGATGATTACCGCGCCCGCGCTCATCCACGGTGATGCGAAACGCCTGCTCCGTTTTCATCCGACGGAACATCCCATCGCATTGCAACTCGGAGGCAGCGACCCGAAAGAACTGGCGCGTTGCGCAGAGATTGCCCGCGAAGAGGGCTACGACGAAATCAACCTCAACGTGGGATGTCCCAGCGAGCGCGTGCAATCCGGAAGCTTCGGCGTTTGCCTGATGGGTGAACCGGAGCGCGTGGCAGAATGCATGCAAGCCATGTCCGATGTTTCGGGATTGCCGGTCTCCGTAAAACACCGCATCGGTTTCGACAATCACGACAGTTATGAGGAACTGACCCGTTTTGTAAATCTCATTGCAAAAACCGGCTGCAAGCGTTTTATCGTGCATGCCCGCAAAGCGTGGTTGAAGGGTTTAAGCCCCAAAGAGAATCGCGAGAAGCCGCCGTTGCGCTATGACGTCGTCGAACAATTAAAAAAGGATTTTCCTGAACTCGACATCTCCGTCAACGGGGGAATCAAAACCTGGGAGGAAACCGAACAGCATCTCCACGTCTTTGACGGAGTGATGATCGGCCGTCAGGCTTATGACAATCCTTTTATGTTCGCACGACTTGATTCACGTTTTTATGGAGAAACCGATCCGATGCAAACCCGTGAAGAAGTTGCGCAGGCGCTGATTCCCTACGTGAAAACCGAACTGGAGCGCGGCGAACGATTTTCGTCCGTAGTCCGGCATTTCACAGGATTATATGCCGGAGTGCGCGGGGCCAAAGCCTGGCGGCAAACCCTGTGCTGTGACGCGGGCCGGGAGGGTGGCGGAATCGAAATTTTGGAAAAGGCCATTGAAGACGTCGCCAAAGCATCCCATGTGGGCATTGAAAATTCTGAATATCTTGTCTCACCTGATTTTACCACGCCTTAAGGAGGTCCTGTGTATTCCGTCGAGTCTTTCATCCGCGCCTATTCCAAGGAAAGCACCATCTGCATTCAATTGTTTCACAAGATGCCGTCCAGTGCTTTGGACTATCGCCCCACTTTGGGACAACGCTCCACCGTGGAACTGTTGCGATATCTGAGTTATGGTCCTTACAATGTGACTCGTCGCATAATCGCCGGCGACTGGAACGTGGGCAAACCCGCCAATGAAGCCACCAAGGACATGCCCGTCTCGGATTTTCCCCGCCACATGAAATGGCAAATGGACGAAGTCGCACGGATGGTACGATCCGCGAATCCGATCGCGTTGGAAAAGGAAGACATTGTTTTCCCTTGGGGTGAGACGATGAAAAAAGGCGACGCCTTGGTGAATCAGTCTCTCCGGTTTATGACGGGCTATCGCATGCAACTTTTTCTCTATCTCAAAGCAGCGGGCGCGAAGGAATTGGGCACCAAGGATCTTTGGCATTTATCCTGAGGCCATTTTCGATGTCTACTTATAAAGCACAAGTTTTACGGGAAGCGGGCAAACCGCTTGTTCTGGAACATCGCGAGATTCCCGTTCCCAAATCGGGTGAAGCCTTGGTGCATCTTCAATTCGCAGCGTTGAACCACCGCGATTTATGGATGCGTAAAGGCGCTTACGGGAACATGCCAGGCTTGCCTTGTGTATTGGGATCGGATGGATTTGGGATTGTTGAAGCGGTGGGTTCCGAAACGAATAAAAGTTGGATCGGATCGTCTGTTGTCATTTTCCCTTCTCTCGATTGGGGTGAAAACGATCTTGCGCCGGGTCCGGCATGGCGCATTTTGGGAGTTCCGGATGCAGGGACTTTCGCGGAATACATCATTGTTCCTGTAACCCAATTATTTGCTGCTCCGAAAAATTTGTCCCCCGAAGAAGCTGCGTCATTGCCTTTGGCTGGAGTCACGGCGCATCGTTCTTTATTCCAGCGCGGCAATCTCAAGGCCGGGGAAAAAGTATTGATCACAGGCATCGGTGGAGGCACCGCGCAATTCCTGCTGCAATTCGCCGTGGCTGCAGGGGCTGAGGTTTGGGTGACATCCCGTTCTCAGGAAAAAATTGAAGCGGCCAAGAAATTGGGCGCGAAAGGCGGAGTCCTTTATACTTCGCCTTCGTGGGCGGAAGATTTGGTGAAAGCCGCAGGTTCTTTTGATCTCTGTGTGGATAGCGCTGCGGGATCCGGTTGGGCGGGAATTTGTGAAGCGCTAAAACCTGGTGGCCGGCTGGTTTTTTTCGGGGCTACACGTGGCGCGCCGGAAGTTCCCATGCGCAAAGCATTCTTCAAACAAATCGACATTCGCGGAACGGCGATGGGTTCAGCTCGGGACTTCAGGGAAATGCTGTCCTTTGTTCAGGTTCACAACATCAAACCGGTAATCGATTCGGTATTTCCGCTGGAACAAATCGAAGATGCCATGCAACGCATGGATCAGGGTTTGCAAACCGGAAAAATTATTCTGAAAATTTCGTAGGGGCGCGATTCAATCGCGCCCCTACGAAATCAAATGTTATTTCAACGCATGTTTGTACAGAATTAATCCCGACAAAATTTTCGGTGCGAAGAAGGTCGATTTTTCCGGCATCACTACGTTGGAATCCTTCAACCCCGCATCCGCAACCGCCATCAGTTCTCCGATGGAAACCGGATGCAACGCCACGGCAACGTCGTATTCCCCCTGATCCACCAGTGATTTCATCGTCGCCAAATCCCATTCGGGATAATAGTCGAAGTGTTCTTTCTTCAAAATCATGGAATGTACCACACCAAGTTGCGGGTATAATTCACGCTCAAGAATCGAACAATCCAGTCCACCTACCACATCATCCGGCACATTCTGCGCCTTGAGCAGAAACGCGCCCTCTTTGCTGTAGAGACAGAAATGATTTTTCGGCGGCGTGGTGAATTCCGGAACCGGCGTCAGATTTAACGCCTTGCGAATCTGGGAAAAAGGAACGGATCCACGAATGACACGATTATAGGCCAAAATGCGGGCATCTTCCACGATGTACGCCATGGCATGGGTTTGTCCGCCGAGCAAAGCGGCATGATAACGATGATGTCCGTCCGCGATGTACAGGGGATTTTCTCCTACCGCCTGACACAATGCCGCACCATCTGTCGAGGCTTCAGAGACCCGGAATATTCGCGTCTTGATCCCGTGAAGATCATTGTATCCGCCAAAATCACTGGTGAATTCATACAACACTTTTTCATTCCGTCGAACCGATTCCAGTGTGAGTCCAATGGGAGAACGTGTCAAAAGAAAGATCGGCTCCAGGGTATATCCTGTGGCACGAGTTACCGCAATGCGGCCTTTCACTTTTTCATCGAAGGTTTTCTCATGCCGGATGACCTGCCCTTCGACATAAGGAGAAACTTCTACTGCGGCAAAGAATCCCAGACGACCCCCACCCTTCCACGTTTGCTCGTAGACGTAAAGGCAGGGTTCCGTATCCGGAATCAAAGCACCTTCTTTCTGGAATTCGGCCAGTGTCTCAGCAGGAGTGGGGCCCAAGGTGACGTGGAAAAAGGAGAGCGGATTTGCCCCCAACAGCTTCTCCAAAGGAGAGCCATCCTTGATGACATCATAGGGCGGAGTCACCAATTGTGCCGCTGTTTCAGAGGCGGGACGAAGGCCTTGCAATCCACGAATCTTTGCCATGGGATCTTCCTTGAAAAGGGCTCAAATTTAACCATCCTGAACGGCAATTGGTTGGCAAAAACAGCGAACGCAGGCTAGCTTTACACCCCTTCCATGCCACTTTAGCTCAGTTGGTAGAGCGGCTCATTCGTAATGAGTAGGTCATCGGTTCAAATCCGGTAAGTGGCTTAATTTCTTCCATTAAATTCCCTGCATTGGGATTTATATATTCATTTTCCTATGAAGAAAATTCCATCAGTTTTCCGTTTTCAATTCGTACTCATAACATTTTTACTGCTCTGGTCTGGAGCTTCTGCATTGGATCCCGATGAATCAAACTTCGGCGGAATGCACTCGCTGTCGAAATATCAGGGATCGGATTATTCACCTTCCAGCTTAAAATCGGATCTGGATCCGTTTATCGGGGATTACCCGCAAATGGACAGCCTCTATAAAATCGGTCCGGGAGATTTGTTTCAAATATTTTTCGATGCTTCATCGGTGGAAAAGCAGGTGACTCCTGAAGGCAACATTGTCTTGAACCGGATTGGAATCATTCATTTGGAAGGTTTGACGTTAACCGAGGCCAAAAAAATTATTCTGGATAATTTGCAAGCCTCGTACAAGCGAACCAATTGTTTTGTCAATCTATCCAAACCTAAAACTATGAGAATTTTTGTAACCGGTGCGGTAAATGAGCCGGGTGTACATCAAGTTCCGGGGAATTTCCGCGTATCCGACGCCTTGAAAATAGCCAAGGGTTTTTCGGTCATGGCACAAAAGGGGAATGTTCGAATTCAGGCCGTTGATGGTTCGGTTCAGACCATTAATCTCAGCAAATTTCTCAAAGAAGGTGACCTTCAATCCAACCCCTATTTAACGCAGGGCAGCGTCATACAGATCCCTTTTCTTGACTTTAAGCAATCATGGGCAACGATTGTAAGAGATTCAGGATCTTTTATAATTCAATTGGTTCCGGGAGAAACCGTAAGGGATGTGATTTTCAAATCGTATTCCCTTTCGCCTTCCGACCCTTACACGGCCATCTTGGTGAGCGAAAAAGACGGCAAAGACACCCTCCTTTCTCCAAGCGAAGCAGCGATCTACGAACCGCGTTCCGAAGCGCGTATTGAAGCCCTGCCTTCAAAACAAAAAATCTTCGTCGCCGGGGCCATTTCGAAACCCGGATTTATCCCCTATCATTCCGACTATAAAATCATCCAATACATCTCGGAAGCCGGCCTGTTAACCAGCAGCAAAATATCCAGAAAAATAGAGGTGATCCACAAAGACGGGCGACGGGAAAAACTTTCCCTGCAAAGCGTACTGTCCCCCGGGGATGCTGTTTATGTGGGTCAAAACTTCGAGCAAAAATTCCTGATCTATACGCCGGTTATTCTCAGTTTTGTCAGCCTTACGCTCGCACTTCTGAGCCTTAATGGGCTTTAACCGACGGATAAACTTCAGCAAAAATACGGACGGGAAACTGCTTTTCTAATACTCCGAGCTTGTTCAGAAGCCGGATCGGTAATAACGCCAATTCTGCCGCAGGATGCTTCTTCATGGTTTTACGAAGTATCGGGAAAACGGATTGTGGAAAAAGATGCCCGCCTTTATGAATTTCATAGCGGCACCCCAATTTTTCAAAAAGCTGGGTTATATCTCTACTAGTAAACTGCTGGATGTGATCCGAAACGGCAATGTGATTATAAGTAAGTCCCAATCTAAAAAGTTCTTCAAAATCATCGTTACAAGGTACAGTAAGTAGAACTTTTTTCCTGGCGCAAGAGAGGATGTTTCCAAGAAACTCCAGCGGATCTTCCACGTGTTCCAAAACTTCTATAAGAATCACGGTATCAAACATTCCTTTTAGATCCCCCCAAGATTTGACGTTCATGTCCAGAACAGGAATCCCTAACCTTTGAACCTCCTCCAAGCAAGTCGGATTTTTTTCCGCCAAAGTTATTTGATATCCGCATTCCTGCAATGCATGGGCATAGGCTCCTCGACCTCCCCCCATGTCTAAAATTTCCCCTTCCACCCGCTCTTTCAAAAAAGCCATGATTTCCACGTCCGCTTGGCCGACTTCCGCCGGGGGGCCGGGATTAAAAAAAGGACTGGAACTGCGCAATTGGCTCATTATAAATCGTCTTCAAAATCCAGTGAGGCGTGATGGAATCAAAACTTTAAGAGATTCTTTTTTATTTCCATGACCAGCGTAAGGGATTCCGGATTTTCCTCACGATACTTCTCCCACTTCGTCTTTAAAACCGCAACGACCAAGGCTAGAATGAATGAAAGGATCAGGGTTGTTTCCAACATGACACGTCTCTTTGGAGAAACCCTTTTATCATTGTTCCAAGGAGGATCGATGACAGAAATAACCTGAACATTTTTGTTCGCTTCCAATTTCAAAGCTTCAACCTGTTGAACCAGGTATTTATAAACTCCCAGCCTGACGGTATAAGCTCTCTGGTAGCGAAAGTATTCATTGGCAAGCGCAGGGAGTGTGCGGGCGGGTAGAATAAGCGAATTGGAATCGGCGTGACTCCTTAGCTGACCCTGAAGAGCCTGCTGCATAAGATTTTTTTGTGTCATCAAATCTTGGTATTTGGCGCTGGAAGTTCCCCGCAAAGCAGCTTCCAAAGCCAGTTGCTCTTTTAAAGTTTCCACCTGCAATTCGGTCTGGGTGGCGTTCTCAAGGATCAGCTTTACCTGGGCTTCTGGAACGATAAGGTTGTGCCGGTTCTGAAAAGCCACCAGCGAATCCTCTGTGCCTTTCATTTCGGCCTCCGCCATTGCCAAACGCCGATCCACATATTCCAGCCTGCGTTGGGTGGCCGTTCTCTGTATGTCGGTATATAAACTGTCCAGCGTTCGGATCATGAAAGAAACAATATCCCGGGCCCGCTCGGGAGACTCATCTCTCATTGTAATTCGAATGGCATTTTCCTCGGTGAGTTCAATGCCTGCATATCTTTGGAATTGTTTCGCTACATCCGCGAAATAAATTTTCCCCTTTGGCTTCCCATCCTTCTTTAATTCCCAAACGGTTTCCAGATCAAACCGCTCTATAATCAGCCTTTCAAAAAGCACGGATTTGAAAATACTGATGCAATCGTTTTCTCCAGTTCCCGCACCACCCATGAAGGAGCCCAGCAAACTTCCGGCACCCGATTCCTTGAAAGCGGCTTCAAGAGGCGAGGAATTGTCGCTTGAGGGTGGTTTAATAAGGGCTTCAGCCACATAAGTGCTTTTCGAAACCATAACCACGATTAGACATATCAGGGTGGGGGCTAAAGCGATGAATAAAATCAGCTTTTTCCTGAGTACCATAATGCGGAAAAGGCGCAATAGAATATCAAATCCACTGACGTTTGACATTGGGTTAAGCCGCTTTCTTTAAGGTCACAATCAAACTACCTATTTTATAAATCCGGCGAAAGTTTTGCTTTTCCAAGCTTGTCAGATAGCCTGAGAAACAACCTCGGCAAGAAGGCATTAGGGCAGCCAACAATGCTGCCCCGGCGCGGAATTCGTATCCAATTCCATGGTCGTTCAAAATAGTACCTACTTCTATTGAAATTACCTGAATCTTTCCTGAAAGCTCCGGTTTTTGGAGGAGTTGAGAATCGGGTTCCCATTTCCAAACTCCCTATGATTCAACAGGCTCACCACAAATGTTGTCCAATTCTCAACCTTTATTTCATTTGTTCCACAGGCAATTGCTCTAGGGGTGTTTTGATGAGTTTATCCAACCAAGTTCATAAATCTCGACAAGCAAAAAGCGGTTCATTCGTAGCGGATCGCTCTCCACGAAGAGATCTTGTTGTTTTGGAACCTGTGAGCTACTTTGCCCCATTATGAGTGTTGTTGTAATCACGGGCTCCGCCGGATTGATTGGGAGCGAAGCCGTCAAATTTTTTCACGACAAAGGTTTTGAAATCGCGGGTGTCGACAACAATCTGCGCGAGTATTTTTTCGGTAAGGATGGCTCGACTATTTGGAACCGGAAACTTCTGGGAGAAAAATATCCGCGCTATACCCATTACGATTTCGATATTCGCGACGAAAGCGCGGTAAAAAATCTTTTCCGGCATTACGGGAAAGAAATCGTCCTCGTTATCCACACGGCCGCACAACCGTCTCACGATTGGGCCGCCAAGGAACCTCTGACCGATTTTCACGTCAACGCCACGGGAACGCTTCATCTGTTAACCGCCTTTTTAAGCCACTGCCCGGGGGCGACTTTCATTTTCACCAGCACAAACAAGGTTTACGGCGACACGCCCAACCGGCTGCCCTTGGTAGAAAAGAACTCGCGCTGGGAGATCGAAGAAAAGCACCCCTATCATGAATTCGGTATCGATGAAAGCATGAGCGTGGATCAATCCAAGCACAGCATTTTCGGGGCCTCCAAGCTGGCGGCTGACATCATGGTACAGGAATACGGACGTTATTTCAACCTCAAGACGGCGGTTTTCAGGGGAGGGTGCCTAACGGGACCTGCGCATTCTGGAACGGAACTGCATGGTTTTCTGGCGTACATGGTGAAATGCGCCCTGATTGGCCGGGAATACACTATTTATGGCTACAAGGGAAAACAGGTGCGAGACAATATTCATAGCGCCGATCTTATTTCCGCCTTTTGGAACTTCTTCGAAAAGCCGCGTGAAGCCGCTGTTTACAATATGGGCGGCGGCAGGCACAGCAATTGTTCCGTTCTCGAAGCCATTGAACTGATCAAAAGATGCTCCGGTAGAGAACTGAAGTACAGTATCTCACCGGAAAATCGGGCGGGAGATCACATCTGGTGGATTAGCGACGTTCGCAGATTCCAAAGGGATTACCCCAACTGGAAATACCAATACGATATAAATCGAATCATTGAGGAAATCGTTGTCGCCACCTCCGAGCGGGAACTCATTACGGCTTGAGCCTTATTTTGCCAACGCGAAAAAATCGGAAAAGCAATCCTTGAAGCTATCCATCGTCATTCCAGCCCATAACGAGGGCGACTCCATTTCGGAAACCCTCCGCGAACTGCACCGGATTGTCGTGCAAAATAACATCCCGCACGAAATCCTGGTGGTGAACGACAACAGCCGGGATCACACCCACGAGGTCCTGGAGGGGCTAAAAGGGGAAATAGGGACCTTGCGAACCATTTTCAATCCGAGTCCGAATGGTTTCGGACTCGCCGTGCGAAAAGGCCTGGAGAACATCCAAGGGGACGCCGCCGTCATCGTAATGGCGGATGGATCGGATTCTCCCCATGATGTAGTACGATTTTACAGAAAAATGCTGGAAGGGTATGACTGTGTCTTCGGGTCCAGATTTATTTCGAACTCGAAGGTCAAAGACTACCCTTTCTTGAAACTCAGGCTAAACAGGGTTTTCAATCATATGATTCGGGCGTTGTTCGGCTTGAAATACAACGATGTCACCAACGCATTCAAAATGTATAGGGCCGACGTTCTGCACGGGCTCAAACCATTCCTCAGTCACCACTTTAATTTGACGGTCGAATTGCCCTTAAAGGCCATTATCAGGGGTTACTCATACGCCGTACTGCCGAACAGTTGGCAAAACCGCAAGAGCGGGGAATCCAAACTGAAAATCAAGGAAATGGGGAGCCGGTACCTCTTCATCGTGATGTACTGCTTTATAGAAAAATGGCTCTGTTCGCAGGACTATCTCAAAAAAAACGAAAGCATCCACCTAAACGGACGGAACCCCTGAACCCATGCGTAATATCCTGATAACGGGTGGCGCCGGTTTCGTGGGATCAAATCTCGGGCAATATTGGAAACGCGATTTTCCGGAGGATCGCGTCATCGCTCTCGATAATCTGAAACGCCGGGGATCGGAATTGATCCTGCCCCGTCTTAAAAAAAGCGGAATCGAGTTCGTTCACGGGGACATCCGGAACCGTGAAGATATCGAATCCCTCGGAAAGACGGATCTCATCCTGGAATGCTCCGCCGAACCCTCCGTCCAAGCGGGCTATCACGGAGATCCGCGCTACCTTATCAATACCAATCTCTCCGGAACGCTCAATTGTCTCGAGTTCGCGCGGGAACGTGGGGCCCAGTTCGTCTTTCTTTCCACCAGCCGGGTCTACCCCATTCATGCCATTCGGCAACTGCCTTTGGAAGAGAGCGGGGAAAGATTTTCCATTCCTTCCGGCAAAAAGGGGGTTGGCTGGTCCGAACATGGGATCGCGGAGAATTTTCCCTTGGAAGGCGTCCGATCCCTGTACGGCGCGACAAAATTGAGTTCCGAATTGTTCATTCAGGAATATGCCTCCATGTATGGACTTGAGACAATTGTAAACCGGTGCGGGGTATTGACGGGTCCCTGGCAAATGGGAAAAGTGGATCAGGGCTTTATAACACTGTGGGCTTCCCAGTTTCTATACGGAGGACATTTAACCTATATCGGTTTCGGGGGCGGCGGCAGGCAGGTTCGGGATATCCTGCATGTGTCGGATCTTTATGAATTGCTCAAAATCCAAATCGGAAACATGCCCAAATACTCCGGCAAGACTTATAATGTCGGCGGAGGAGTCGGCAACAGTATTTCGATACGGGAACTTTCCCGGCTCTGTTCATCTCTGATCAGAAAATCCCTCGAAATCGATTCGGTACCCGACACCCATCCGGCGGATATTCCCTACTACGTCTCCGACAACAGCCTTATCACCTCCGAAACGGGTTGGTCTCCCGGGAAGTCCGTCCAAAATATCTTGGAAGAGGTTTTCTTGTGGCTTAAGGATTACCGCCCACAACTTGAGGATCTTTTGCTTCGGCGCTAATGGTCGCGGTATGTCGCGATTTTAAAAATTCGGCGAGAGTTTTGATTTTCCAAGCCGTACATGTCGAACGATTTGTTTTCCAAGCCTCTCACGTAGCCCGAGAAACAACCTAGGCAAGGGCGTTTGAGGGTTTTAGCGTAGCCAATAACACTGTCCCGAACGGCGAAAAAAATCAGCTCCGGGGCCTTGCCCAGCAGCGGAAGCCGGATTTTTCCTCTGACGAAATAACCTCTGCGAGCAGAAAAATCGAGTGGACGGATTTCTTCCAATTCCACCGGCACCGAATTCGTATCCAATTCATACTCCTCAAACAGGTGTTGATCCAGCAAGTGTGCCCAAGGCTCCCGGTAAACGGAAAGCCGATGGAGCTTCAAAAACTCATTTCTTTCCCAGATGAGAGAATCGTTCGGGTACAAGTAACGATACATCATCGAGGTATCTTCCACGCCGGCGATTAAACCCAGGGAAGCCTCGTCGAAGTTTGTGTATTCAATCTTCATATGTGGCAACGCCCTTAATTGAAAAGGAAGGACAATGAGGAAAAGAAAGGACAGGACGCTGACCCGGATCCTGCGAGCCGTTTTCCCGCCAGCTTCAACGCTTGTGTAAACCAGGATTAACAGAAAAAACCAGAAGAGCAAAACCGGCGTGCAATAACGACCGGCCGTGGCTTGAATGACGCCAAACTTGTTTCGTCCGACAGCGGTGATAACCGCAGTAAAAACGAGATAAGTTATCTGGGAAAATGCGAATCTATGGAAAAAGGATGCCTTCCCCTTGAGCATTATAAAACGACCGGTGAAAAAGAAAAAAAGCACAAGACCGACGAGTCCAACTAGTGCTCCGGCAAGTGTATTGAACTTTGAAAAAGGGTTTCCCAAATAAACCAGCAAATAATGCAAAGTCCGGGGATGGAATGCCCCGAGAATCGAGGAGTGCTGTGACGGTGAATGATAATGCATGAGATAGGATCCACCCAGGAACAGACTGAACACAATCCAAAACAACTGCATGCCCCGTGAAGCATTGGCCTTCCAGATCACAGCCAGCAGGACCGCACACATGAAGATTCCGTTGGCGAGGGAATAGACGGCCACCAAACAACAAAGGGCTGCCCATGCGAAGTTTCTTCGGTTTATTGGGGCCGCTGTCCCGTCATCAATCCTGCAGGCAAAGAATGCCGCCAAGGAGGCGAAGAGGCCGTTCAAAACCCATTGCACCTGAAAACTCCAGATGAAATTTTCCCTCTGAACCAGCCAAAAACAAAGAGCCATCGCAGTACAGGAAAAAAACAGCCTGTCACGACCGGAAAGACTATCATTTTTCCAGAGACTGCGTCCCAGCAACAAAACATGAAGACCTTGCAACAAAAGGATCAAGGGAATCAATAAATATCCCGTACCCCGGGCCAGGATATAATCCAATAAAAAGAAAATCCTCGGAAATAAAATCCGGTGTTCGTTGTGTTGTTCCCAAAAAACTCCAAGATTCAATCCCTTTTTCAAATAGGCATCATATAACCCGATTGTTTCCCAGTGATCCATGAGAGGAATGGTGTGATAATTGTAAAATACCCCGTAACAGGCGGAGCTCAACATGAACAAGGCACATAAAACCATGGCCGCCAAAAACCATTTGTCCGCCCCACCCCTCTCCCACTTCAACTTCGAAATATCCACGGTTATGAGTTCTCCTCTCCAGCCAAGCATGAGGTTCGGGGTTTAGCCTTCAAGACAATTGTGACTCTGGAGAGGTGGGCCCTGCGGGGTTTAAAGCGAGAGTTCGCCTCCCTGAAAAGGTACTCTGGCTGAGGTAGCAGCACAGACATAAATAAATAAGCCCATAGGTATAGGTTGGAGATTCCGAGAAAAAACCGAAACAACTAATGGCCACAAAATAGGCCAAGTACGAATAGACTGCCACATTCAAAAGGCTGGGTTGACTGCAGACTTTGAAATACAGAAGTGATAGGCCAAAGCCAATTATAAAAGGACCTAAAAGCACGCCAGCCAACCCAAAATCCTTGTACAAGGTCCACTGATATCCAATGGTATTCCAACCTCTTGATTTGGCCGCGCTCGCATTAAATTGGTTGTCAATTTTTGTCCCCTCCCTGAGCCCTCCCCCCAAGGTTCCCCCAGGCACTTTCATGGCATCCAATGCCCCCTCTAACATCGTGAAACCGTAAGTAGTAGGATGCCTTTCCTGGTAATTTTCAGGATTCAGGGCATAATCCAAATTCCAGAAATTATTGGCAAAGTACATATAGGGTACTTTTAACATCGGTAGAAGTATTTTGGACGGCTTCTTAATATTCAAGGTGTTTTTTTCGAAACCGTTGACCTTAAAAAATCCACTGACAAAGATTATGGCAAAACAAATGAGGAAAAAATTGAATAGCTTCAATACGGATAACCTGCGAATCGCTTCGTTGTAAAACACAAGTGCAAAGAATGCGAAAAACATAAGCGCAGAACGACTCAGTGCCAGAGAAAAAATCATCGCCGATATTACTGTCATCCAAATGGAAAGATTAAAGATTTTGGGGAGACGGCGGGGTCGGAATATGGACATGTAAAAAAGGGCCATGGCTATACCCGCATAACTCAACGCAAAACTATAAGACCACTTTTGCGTCATAAAGTCATGAATCGCCTTAAGTTTTTCTTTCGCGAATAGTGGAAACGTACCGGCCCCTCTGAACGCTCCGGCCATTCCCCAAGCAAAGAAAAAAAACAACACAAACGCAAACAACAGATGTAACCCCCAATTATACCGTCCCAAGTCCAGGGGACGGCGCACAGAGGCATCTTTCCCGGAAAGTCTGGCCAACAGCTGCACAGACCAGACACCCAACAGGAAGCAAATTCCGCTTCCAAAATACACCACTGACGTGAAAGGCTTAAAAGGAGTCATTGCCTTATCCCATGCAATAAAGGCGACACCAAGAGCAATGGAGTGAAAAAAGAGATAAATACGGGCCGGAGAAAAGAAATCGGTTTTTCGAACAATGTGTTCAAGGATCAAAAATATCGCGATGCAAAAAGAAACAATGCTAACGGCAATCATCGGACTTCCTTAATATTAAAAGACGGCTCACCGGGATCGCACCCGGTTATCTACAATCAATTTGGACTCACTAAGCGACACCACTTCGTATCCCCGGCTCCGTACCTGCCGCGTCAAACTGTGGTCTCCACTTTCGAACTTCCATGCATCTATCTTGTCAAAAATAACAGGTTTGCGTATTTGCTCCAGTACCTTCTTGGATATCATAAACCCGTTTGTGCGAACATGAAAATTCGGATGTACGGGAATATGGATCTCCAGCCTGAGCCACAAGTAACACGCATATATCAGCAACAAAAATTTTTCCCGTAGTGACGCCTCCCTCCACACTTTCCAAAATCCATTGACGAAATTCGTCCGATGACTCTCCAATGATGAAAATGCACCGACAAGACCGACCGCTTCCCCCATGGCATCACACATGGTTTTCAGCCAGCCGTCCTTGTTAATTTCGCTCCAAGAATTAAGAAACACAAAAGCGTCATAGTCAAATATTTTTGACACTTGAAAATACACATCAATGTCACACCCATGATCCGATACGACAAGATGACGCACATTGGCTTCTGCCGAAACGTTTGGATGATCGAGGCCGATAAAATTCTTCCAGACGATAATCACATCGTGATCCACCCCGGAAGGGTGCTCAAGGTAGGACTTCCAGAATTTTTTGAATGCATCCGGAGGGTTTTGCCTGCGAACCAAATGAACCAGCGCAATTTTCAAGCCAACCTCTCGTTAAAAAATAATTTGAATCGGGAACGAATGCGGTTGTATCCGATGAAACCCGAAGTCGCCAGAAAATCGGGCAGGCAGGCAAGCCATGCCACCATATTCGGTGGAATCCTCTTGCCGCCTATCCAGGAAAGCAACAGTACGGGCGAACAACTGATGAGAAGAATCAGAAAATAATCCCGATAACGTCCATGAATGAACCATCGCCCCACATAGGGAGTCCGCAAACAAACGAAAAACAGGCCCAGCATTAAAATGGAAAAGGTGCGCAATGAATAAAAAAACAGGGGTCCATCGATCTTCGATACATGGAAATAAAACCACAAGACGGGCAGGCCGATCATCCAGAAAAACACCACCGCGGATAGCGACCATCCGAGAGTTTTACGGAAAGAGATGATCTGACTGGACGTCGCATTCAAGGGGATTAAATAAAGCACGAGGGGGACTATCAATGAAGAAATGCCCACAATCAAACGATAGCCGATACTGAACGCGCCAACCAATTTTTTATCGGGACAAACCAGCGAATACCACGGAAGCGCATAAACTAGGAAATAGGGCAGGATCAATAAAGCGGCTGCCATGGGGAAAAGCCTGAAAATAAGAGATCGCATTCCACGGAATGAAACCAAGCGCAACGACGACGTCCAGTCCAGAATATGGCGTTTTCCGAGGAAGCTCAACAGGAGAATAGAGCCGACCCCACCGGAAATCACGGTGATGGATGGAATAAACAATGGACTCTTCCACTTCGAGAAAAACCACGCCATGATCAACAGAATCTGACAGCTCATCAAAGCCGTACGAGCCATGAAGAACTGGAAATATCTCTTTCTAGCAGTGAAATACCACTCCATATTCGTTGAGGGAAGCAATATTCCGAGCATTGAAATTGCCAAGAGGGGATAGAGGTCGTCTTTTCTGGGATGCGAGTGTGCCACCAGCATCAGCAAACAAAAAAACAGGGTTAAGAGGCATCCCTTTAATGCAAATGCATTTGCGAGATCGATAAACCTTTCCTGTGATTTTTTTGAAAAGACCGCCAAAAGGTGGGTGTAACTCGCGAAATCGGAATATCCGGCCACTAGGTTGAGGAAATAGGTGGCCAACCCGAGAACAGCATATTCTTCCAAACCAACTTTCCTCAAGGTAAACGGGCCGAGGGCAATCGCAATGAAAGAAGGAAGGGCATTGGCCAGAAAAAACCAAACGGCGCCGTTTTGGGTCCACTTTACAAGAAGGTTTCCAGCCCGATTTACAAAGATTTTCATGAAAGGATGCCGGTCACTTTTCCCCCCCACGGGAACACTTCCATCACTTTCCGGCAAAATGTATTTTCCATTCCCTTGATGATCACAAATTTACTTTTGTTTGGCAGACCCTCGGCTTCGTTGTTACAAAGGATTCGATTATCCCCCTCCTAAGCATATTGATAGTAAACTACAATGGTCTCCATCATTTGGAAGAATGCCTTTCCTCCATTTATGCGCAGGATTTCCAAGACTTTGAAGTGATCCTGGTGGACAACGCCTCAAAAGATGGATCCGTTGAATTTCTAAGGACCAACTTTCCGGAAGTCCGTCTTGTAAAAGCTTCCTCAAATCTTGGATTTTCCGGCGGCAACAATCTTGGTCTTTCTTATTGTTCAGGTGAGCATATATTTTTCCTGAATAACGATACACACATGGAATCCGGAGCGCTTAAAGAACTCGCGCGTTCGATTGAGAAATATTCAACCTACCGCGTGTTTGCATGTTTTCTGCTCAAATTTTCGAATCCTGAATTGGTGGATTCGGCTGGAGATACAATTTACAAGGGTGGATTCATTACCTCTTTTGCGCGCTACCCCGCAAGCCTGTTCACGTCTCCGCGGGAAGTAACCGCAGCCTGCGCGGGAGCGGCCGTATATTCCAAAAATTTGTTGGATGATCTTGGGGGATTTGACGAGGATTTTTTCCTCGTTTTTGAAGACGTGGATTTGTCCCTAAGAGCCCGTCACCACGGAGAATCCATTCTCTTTCTACCCGAAGTAAAAATCCGTCACAAAGGTTCTGCCACATTTGGAGGGCATCTGAGTCCCGCTGCATTTTATTATGGTACGCGAAACTACTTGCTTTTCATCTTAAAGAATTTTCCCCTTTTTACCCTCTATAAATCCCTTCCAGGAATCATTATCATGCTTGGCATTCGATTTCTTCAAGGAATACGCCTCAGGCAAACAAAAATATTTCTCCGGGCTAGCATCGATTGTATGCGGATGATCCCAGAGATATCTGAAAAACGCAAGAAAATTTTGTCACAATCCAAACTGTCGCGAGAAGATTTCGAGAAATTACTGCGTCCTGGGTGGTTCCGAGAAAGGCTTGCGTTCAGAAAAGGGAACTTCGAGATTCCCCTTTAGTTCATGATTATTCCCTTTGTTGAAAGCGTGGAAACATTACATGCCTTTACCTGAAGTCTCCGTCATCATTGTAAACTGGAACACCAAGGATCTGACTGATATAGCCATTGCGTCCCTTTATCAATTCGAAAAAACCATTGCCTTAGAAATCATTCTGGTGGATAACGCCTCCGAAGATAATAGTGTGTCATTCCTGTCGGAAAAATATCCAAACGTTCGAATTATCGAAAACCGAACGAACAATGGTTTTGCTAAAGCGAACAATCAAGGCGTCGATTCCGCCTGCGGAAAGTCCATTCTTCTTCTTAATAGCGATACTCGATTCCATCAGGAAGTGTTGCCAACCTGTCTGTATCACTTGCGATCCTCAAACCCCTGTATCTTGGGTTGCAAACTTCTTAATCCTGATAACAGCCCCCAATTAAGCGTGGAAAATTTCTCATACCTCACTGATTATTTTTTGGAAGCTTTTTCCCTTGAAGCAGGGATTCGCAAGAGAAAGCTCCTTTTGCAATCCCATTTAACAATGGAAATGAACCCGGTAGGTTGGATCTGTGGCGCCTTTCTTTTCATGGAAAGAGCCGACTACCTTAAATTAGGCGGCTTGAACGAAAAAATCTTCATGTATGGGGAAGACATGGAATTTTGCTGGAGGGCCGCTAAGGCAGGAATACCCCGTTACTTTATTCCATCGATTTCCATCATACATCTTGGAGGTGGCAGCACCCATTACGCTTCCATGCGTTCTTTGGTGCTTACAGATGCCGGACGCCTAAGAACCTTTGCGATTATGAAAGGTATGTTTCAGTCTATCCTGTTGCGTGGAATATTCATCTGCCGTTCTCTATTGCGGTTCCTAATCTATCTACCTATTTCGATTTTTTCGCGAAACAATATCTGGCGGCAGAAAATGCGCAATCATTTAATGGAAATCCTTATACTTAGTGGAGTGGCTAATGGCCGGAATTTTATTTGACGCCCGCTGGGTGCGCCCTGGAAAGACAGGCGTCGGCAATTTTGTTTACAACTTGTTGCAAGCATTGCCCAATACTCAAGAAAAGATCGGAATCATATTACCCATAGGCAGCCCATACGCAAAGTCTTTTGAAAGATTTCAGATTTTTTTCTCGCCTATTGATTTGACGGATCACCCTTGGACGGAAGGCTATGAACAACTTTTTATCCCATACCTGTGTTATCGTCATAAGTTCAAAAACTTTGTCTCTTTTGAGGGTAGGGCACCCATTTGTCACCCCGGAATTAAAACTTTCTCTTTTGTTTATGATTTGACGTTTTTGACGATTAAGGGATCTCATAACAAAAAATATTCCTCTTTTCTTTACACCTCCCTTGCGCTTACCAAGAAATTTTCAACACGTGTTGTAACAATATCGAATAAAATACGACTTGACCTTGTAAATAGGGCGAATGTTCCTTCTGAAAAAATCATGCTGGTGTATCCTGCTGATAGCCGCTTAAATCAATACGCATCCGTTCCGGTTACGGGTCTGAAAAAGCCTTTTTTCCTCACTGTAGGGATAACAAACCGTCGTAAAAACCTGGCCAATCTGTTAAATGGATTTGCCTTATTCAATCAGAAATACCATGGCTACCAATTGGCCGTTACCGGAAATGCGGAATGGATCGAAGAAGTTTGCCAAAAATTATCCATTCCCAACGTGGTGAATTTGGGTTTTGTAAGTGAAGGAGAATTGCGTTTTCTTTATGAAAACACTCTCGGATTAATTTATCCCTCTTTGGATGAGGGTTTCGGCATCCCATTATTGGATGCCCTTCAATTTAATTGCCCTGTAGTTTGTTCTGACATCCCTGTTTTCCGGGAAGTCATGGAGGATTGCGCTATCTATTTCGATCCCTTATCATCCGAATCCATCTCCAGTGGTTTGGATGCTTCTTTAGCGCACCCCAAATCAGTTACTATTCGAAGGATCTTGGATAAATTCTCTTGGGAAAAATCTGCTGAAAAATTTGTCGCGGAAATAAGTGCAATATCCTAGCCTGTGAAACTTTATCGGATTTTTACGGCCATGCAAAATAAACGTGTTTCCATCTGCCTCAATGCCCTGCTCCTGCAAAACCATTTGGGCGGCATTGGGAACTATGCCCACCAACTTGCCCAAAAGTTGGTGGAAACACACCCTGAATGGGATTTTTCCCTGTTGATACACAAAGGCGTGGCTGGATATTTTCGCGATATTCCAAAACTGAGAATTCTCGAGATTAATGTTTCATCCCGGCTTGGAAGATTGGCTTTTCTTCATTTGGTTTTTCCGTTCATGGTTCGACGTTATTCACTCCTTCATTCCGTGGGTAACATGGGGCTCATCTTTTGCATGACGCCTCAGATTATCACCCTTCACGATACTTATGAGTGTTCTTCCCCTGAACGTTTTAGCTGGATCAAACGCCAGTTGATGCGTTTCCTGATTTCGATATCCGGATGGAAAGCCGACAGAATTATTACGGATTCGAACAACTCTTTCAAGGATATCAGGAAGTATTACCCTCATCTTGCCTCCAAAACTTCGGTGGTATATTTGGGGAACAGGTTTCCAGTTCAAACAATTCCAAGTGTGGATAACCGGCGGGATTTTCTTTTTGTAGGTACTGTCGAACCCGGGAAAAATCTGGCTCTTGTTCTCGAAGCTTTTTCACGCTTTCACCATTTGCACGAGGGCCAGCTAAAGGTTGTCGGCGCCATGGGATGGAAACAGTCCCATCTGCCTGCGCTCATCGAAACGTTGGAAATAAGTGATGCTGTTGAATTCCTGGGATACGCCTCCAACGAAAAACTGGAAGAGCTGTACGCCCGTTCTTTGGCGTTGATTCAAGCCTCTACGTACGAGGGCTTCGGGCTTCCTGTCATCGAAGCCATGGCCTGTGGATGCCCGGTCATCGCCGCTTATAATTCCGGCTTAATCGAAGCAGGGGGCGAAAGCGCATTATTTTTCAAGACTAATGATAAGGAAGATTTGTTGCTCCAAATGGAGTTGATTTATAAGGATTCGGAAGTACGGAAACAATGTATTCAATCCGGATTATCACATGCGGCCCAATTCACTTGGGAAAAAACCGCTTCTGAAACAGCAAAGGTTTACGAGTCTTTATTGATGAATACCCGCCATTACTGAATCACCCTTCGCCTTCTTCCCCGCGTTGAAATACACCGCCGCAACATTCTCCATTCCCGTGCGGCCCTGAGGGCTTCCCACGGCATACGCCTTTTTGAATTCCTCCAGCGCATGATTATAACGCTGCTGTCGGAAAAAAATCATCCCCCTTCGCAGATAAAAATCGGGTCGCTGGATACCGGAACGAATGCCCTGTTCCAAAATCAATAGCGACAGAAAATCATCTCCAGCGCGGTCATGAATACCCGCGATGCGCATGTAATAGTCCGCTCGCTTGGGAGCCAGTAACAATCCTTCTTCGTATGCCCGTACGGCCTTTTTGGGGTTTTCATCCAGTTCATAGAGCTGACCAAGGTAGAAGTAACCCTCCGCCGTGGGTTTGGACATTCGCAGCAAGCCTTCCTGCAAAACTTTCTCCGCCTGGGTGTAATCGCGAACATCCGAATACGCTTCAGCCATGCCGAGATAAAGATCGGGAAGATCCGGTTCCAATTTGACAGCTGCATCGAAGTGACGGAGGGCTTCGGTGATATCCCCTGTTTTGAGAGCGCACTCCCCCAACATTTGATGGGCATGCATGGAAGTTTCTTCCAATTCCAATAAACGGCGGTATGCCACAACCGCTTCGGGTATGGCTCCTATCGTGTAATACACATCTCCCAAAATCTGATAGCCTCGTGAAAAATTCGGCGCAGCTTCCACGGAACGGCGATAAGCCACGACAGCGCGATTGTACGCGTGTGTTTGAACCTGACAGTTCCCGAGATTGAACCAGGCAAAGGCACGCTGCAAACCACCCGCATTGCCTTTCGTCGCCAAAAGATATTGCGCCGCCGCCGCAGGATAATCCCCTTTGTCGTAAAGCTCGTTGCCTAAAGTAAGAGGATCTTTAGGCGGTTGTGTCGCAGGCGTTTCTGCAAATACCTGCAAAGAAACCAAAACAAAAAGAAAGAAGATCTTTTTCATTGTTCGAAATTGACCCTGCGACGAACTTTTTGTTTCACCGGTGTTTTCTGAATCATCGCCGGTTGAAACCGCAATTTACGCACAGCCTCGATGGCCGCAGTGGCGAATCCATAACTCTCCGGGTCTTCCTTCAATACCGTGATCTGTTCCGCAAAACCAGACTCGCTGACAACGAACAGAACATCCACGTATCCCGTGACCCCTTCGCGTTCGGCACGCGGCGGGTATTTCGGTGTTTGATCCGGTCCGACAATTTTGGCATCATCATCCGTTTGTCCCGGCTCGTAAACCATGGCTCCCATGCCGTTGCCATTTCCACCACCGGTGCCCGATCCCAAAAGACCGGTGCGATCTCCTCCGGAGACTAAAGACTGGCCTTCACCACCCGCAGCACTCAAATCGATTTTTAATCCACCGCCCGGCGAAGAAGGTCGGCCTTGTGTCAGATTGGGCGGGGTGATGGCGGCGAGTTTGATTTCCTTGATCTCTCGCTTCACCACTTTGTTCACATCCTGATGTTCAAACACCAGTTCTCGTTCCACTACCGGAGATTTCTTTTGATTGCGTAAAGCCTTCTGATGCATCCACGCCTGCATGAAAGGCACGGCCAAATACAACGCCAGATTGATCAACAGCGCGACGAGTAAAATGGGAAGTTTGGAGAGGAGCTTCATTCCTTCAGGGTCGAGATCGAGACCTTTTTGACATTGGCGAGATTGCAGGCGTCGAGCACATCCACTGCCTTGGAAACCATGGCATCGCGATCCGCCACAACCACCACAGGACGTTCCGGGTCCTCTGCCATATAATGCTGCAACACGCTTTGCAGGGCCTTGATGTTCACCGGGCTTTCATTGACATGAATGCTGCCGTCGCGCGTGATGCCGATCAGCAACGGTTGTTTGGGCAACGTCTTTGAACTTTGCGCCTTGGGTTTGTTGATATCGATGCCGGTTTCACTGGTGAAGCTGCTGGTGAGCACAAAAAACACCAAGAGGAAGAACAACATGTCGATCATGTTGATGAGGTTAATTTCCGCCACGCGGCGCGGCTTGCGCCGCAATCCGAATTCATCGCCGAAGCTCATGCGGCCTCTTCCGAATAAAGACGAATCAAAGTGGTGGCACCCGCCACAGAATCGGATTCAATGGCATCCGCGCGTTTGTGTAAGGCATCATGCAATAACAACAGCGGAAAGGCCACGACCAATCCGGCTTCGGTGACCATCAGCGCTTGGGCGATACCACCGGCCATCATGGAGGGGTTTCCGACACCATAGGAAGTGATGACCCGGAAGGTCGCCATGATTCCCGCCACGGTTCCGGTCAATCCCAGCAGCGGCGCAATCGCGGCCAGAACGGCAATGGTATTGAGGTGCTGGTTCAGGTGTTCTGCGGAGATTTGCAAAACCTCGCGCGTCTTGCGCACCATGGCTTCGCGGCCTTTGGCTCGCGACTCCGCAAGGGCGTTCACCACTTCGCGAAAGACTCCGCGGACACGGCGATCGGAAAGAAGCCTGCGTTCCAACGCAACGGGATCGCTTCCCGGATTGCGGAGCAGTTCGGATACATTGCATCGAAGGCTGCGATAATGCCACCAGCGTTCCACAATCAAAAACCAACCGGCCTGACCTGCGAAGAAAATGGCGATCATGACCCAGCTGCCCTGCCGCAACAGGTACCAGGTGTTTTCCGCCAGCGCTGAAATATTCCCGGACATTTTATTCCTTGGGCCAGCGCGCGTTCAACGCCTTCATGCCGTAATACTCCGCTTCGGCCACGATATCATCGACACGGTTGGCGAGATAATTGTGCCCCAGCAAAGTCGGAATGGCGATGAGCAAACCGGTCTCGGTCGCAATCAAGGCTTCGCCGATACCACCGGCCAAAAGTTTCGGATCATTCACGCCATGCTCGGTGATGATTTGGAACATGGCGATCAAGCCCGACACCGTTCCCAAAAGACCGAGCAGTGGAGCAGCGGCGGCCAGTACGGACAAGGTGGTAAGATTGCGTTCGAGACGCGGAACCTCGTGCAACATCAATTCACTGATGGTTTTCTCCGCGTGTTCGCGGCGCACCGCCGGACCCAAATTGGCCACAGCTGCGAGAACCTGCAATGAGAAATTACGCGGCTGTTTTTCCGCAATGGCTTTGGCTCCAACCATGTCTCCCTGTTGCAATTTCGCAATGGCCTCGATGCAGAGCTTCTTGTTTGCGCGATTGCGCAACAACTGAAGCAGCTTGCGAAGAAACAATCCGACCACGATGAATGGGATGATGAGCAACGGCCACATGAATATGCCTCCGGTCTTCACCGTATTGCGCAGGGTCGCAAAGAAACCCTTCTTGTTTTCATGCGTATAGGACTTGATGGCGTTTTGCGTCAGCAACACATCGACGGGAAGGACGACGGTTTTGGCGGAGCCCTTCTCCAGCATTTTCATGGCGGTCACAAGGGAAGTCGCAGTGGCGACGGGAACATCCTCATGCCAGTCGAAAAGGGTGAACGAGGTACCCGGAGGATTCTTGAGAAGCAATCCGCCCTGATTCGATTTGCTGTCGAGATAGGCGGAAGTCACCACACCGAGGCGCAACATCAATCCTTCACCGGGCAATTTGTTGGCGCGCAGGAAACCGCGATGTTCCAAGGAAATTTCACGCGTTAATGCCAGTTCGTCGCGTTCGAAATTCATGAGATCGGCCAGCACTTCGCCGGGGGCATCGCGCTTGGTTTCCGAACTCTTCAACACGTCATTCAGCTTTTGCAAGCGTTCGGGAATATGTGTGGGAAACGACTTTCCAATGGGATCGGCAATTTCACGAGTCTTGTCATGCAAGGTGGAACCCAGCGAGAGGAACAGCACACGTTCATTTTCCGCTTGCGCCGCAGCCTCTTCGGCATCGCGCAGGTTGTTCTGGATTTCACCATGCAACCGATCTGCATCCTGCGTTTTCACATCCAGCTTGGCTTTGAGGTCGTCGTATTCCTGATTGAATTTTTCGCGGGCGTCCATGTCGCGCTGTTTGTTGTCCCAGCGTTTGGCGATCACCTTGTCGCGCGCCTGCTTGGCCTGTTCCAATTCGATTTTCAACGCTTCGATTTGATCCCGTTTTTCATCCACGGTCACTTGTTGCGCCTGGGCGAAATGCGATGGGACTAAAAGAAGGCCTGCGACCAGAAAAAGACGGGAGAACTTCATTGCGCACCGCCCTTGATGCCGGGCGCTTCGAGCGGCATGGAAACCAGTTGCGGTGCAATCTTGCCTTGCGCCACCTGTACGGCGGTGAGAATGCCCTCACGCGCCTCGGAAGTCAGGTCCTTGTCCTTCCACGAATAACCGCTGTCGGTTTTCGTGAGATACGCCAGCTTCTGACCATCGGCGGAAGCAAAGGCCAGCATGACAGCGCCGATGCGCACATAGGTTCCTTCCTGCTGACTGCCGTCGCCCGCCGTGTACGTTCCGGGATACACTTCGGTGTCCTGTGCAAAGTCAAGGGACGATTGAACCAACGAGAAAAGCCGGGTCAAGGTTTCTTCCACCGGCAACGTCGCATCCTTATTCGCCTTCGAGAGATCTTCCCAGTCGGAAAGGCGTTTGTCCTTTTGATAGGGGAAATCTTTTTGAACCCATGCCATCATGCTTTCAATTTCTTTGCCGATGGCGGAACGGAATTCCTTTTGCTTGTTCTGAAACAAGGCTGCCTGATTTTTTTCGGAAAGTTTGCGCTGCTTCTGGCTTTCCATTTCATGCTTCAAACTGTCGATCATCCGATCCGTATTGTGCATCTGATCCTTGAGCGCCTGAATCTTCTCATTCTTACGGGTCTCGAACTCGGCGGCGCGACCGCGCTCGGCCTTGTCCAAATCCTTTTCGCGCTCAGTTTCGCGCTCCACCCGATCCAGTTCCCGCTGCACGGAACTCAGGGTTTCCTGGGAATAAACCATGGCGGCCCAGCCCAGAATGAGCCACAGGGCGCGCGTTTTGCGTATGGAAAAAAGCGTCATGGAAACCTCGAAAAAACCGTCCGGGTTAAGGTACAAAAACAACAAAAAAGGCCCCCTGCTTCAGGGGGCCTTGGAAATGGATGAAGAGGGCGATTAGGTGTATTCGTTGAGAAGCATTTCGTACTTCTCTTGCTGGCCCGAAAGCTGTTTGGGCTCGCCCGCTTCCAGCACCCATTTCTCCAATTCCTTGAAGTTGGTGGTGCCGGCTTCGATCTTCGCGCCAATGCCCGAGTCATAGCTTGAGTAACGATTCTTGATCCAACCGCCCAGGACGCCGTCTTCGACCATCTTGGAGGCGTTCACCAAACCGCGGGCGAAGGTGTCCATGCCACCGATGTGGGCCAGGAACATATCGTCGATGTCGGTGGATTCGCGGCGCACCTTGGCGTCGAAGTTGAGTCCGACGGGAATGCCGCCCTGATTCAACACGATGGCCATGGCGAGAGTCGCGCTCTTCACATCCATGTTGAATTGGTCGGTGTCCCAACCCAGCTGCGGATCGCCGGTGTTGGCGTCGATGGAACCCAGCATTCCGTAACGCGAGGAGATTTCCAAATCATGTTCGAAGGCGTGACCGGCCAAGGTGGCGTGGTTCGCTTCGATGTTGAGCTGATATTCTTTCTCGAGTCCGTAGGTGCGGAGGAAACCCATCACCGTGGCGGCGTCGAAATCATATTGATGCTTGGTCGGTTCCTTGGGTTTCGGTTCGATCAGCATGATGCCCTTGAATCCGATTTCCTTTTTGTAATCGGCGGCCATGCGCAGGAAGTTTGCGAAATGATCGAGCTCGCGCTTCATGTTGGTGTTGAGGAAGGACTGATAACCTTCACGTCCGCCCCAGAACACATAACCCTCGCCGCCGAGTTCCAGCGTGCATTCCATGGCCTTCTTCACCTGCGCTGCGGCGTAGGCAAACACATGCGAGTCGGGATTGGTGGACGCGCCGTTCATGAAACGCGGGTTGGAAAACAAGTTGGCGGTTCCCCACAACAGCTTTACGCCTGTGGCCTTTTGCAATTCCTTGGCATGAGCGACGACGGCGTCGAGAATCTTGTGGCTCTCGATGAGCGATGATCCTTCGGGAGCGATGTCGCGATCGTGGAAACACCAGTACGGAGCACCGAGCTTGGTGATGAATTCGAAAGCCACATCGAGACGCTTGTTCGCGTTCTCGACGGAAGCACTGCCGTCATCCCACGGACGCTTGATGGTGCCGGGGCCAAACGGATCGGAACCCGTGCCGCGGAACGTGTGCCAGTAGGCGACGGAAAACTTGAGCCACTCTTTCATGGTTTTGCCCATGATTTTCTTGTCGGCATCGTAGTGTTTGAATGCGAAGAAATTTTTGGAGTCCGGACCTTCGTATTTGATTTTGCTGATACCGGGGAAATACTCTGCCATGGTTGGCTCCTTATTTGTGTTTTTTAATCTGGGGGTCTTAATTTAGCAAGGATTCCGGCCTGAAAAAGGCGATTTTTTGGGAGAAACTAACCAAAATCGAAGTTCATTTGAAAATGATGCTAGTGAGCTTTAGGACCATCCCCTCTGGGATGGATAGTAATCAGTCTACCATTTCCATCTATCCGAACTTGGTAATAATCATTGTTAAAGAAAATGCTCATGGTACCAACCCTACTAAATGGTTTTCCCGGATTCTCTTTAAAATGTCGTTCTATTTCTCCTTCTATTCTTTTTAACACACGCTCAACCAATAACCTTAATTCCTCAAACTTATAGGGAAAAGGTGTCCTCTCTTTGAAGTCTCCTATTTGAAATTTCTTTATGTGCCTTAACACAACATGAAGATAAGAGTTCGAGTCCCAATAAATCTGTTTCTTCCCGTGCAATAAAATTTCCGGCTCGAACTCTTTCAAAGATTCTGTAATGGCAGTAATTGCATTATTGAACCTTTCAAGATCTTTAACTTTTTCACGTGAAGCGGCAACCTCTTCTACCAAGCCAATCCATTTTTTCAGGTAAAGATTATCCTTTACCCGTTTAAATTTTGTCTTTTCAACCTCTGTAATAATTTTTCTTCGCTCTCTAACTTGAAGGGCATAATAAAGCACACGGTCATTATTTTGCATTGATTCATAATCAAATCCCAAGGCATGTGCAATCTTTTTATTAATGCTCCAGTTATTGATACCTAAGGTAATGCCTGCCAATTTCTCTTTCTCGAATAAAGGCAGCTCGTCACCATTATTCCATTTGGAAACCAAGTAACCTTGAACAAGTAAATCGACATCTTCATTTGGGTGAGACTTGTAAGAAAGCCTGATTATATTGGGAATTGTCTTTTCCCCTGTCTCATGCAATTCATTTCTTTGTTTCCAAGTATGACTATATATCGCCTTTTTGATGTCTAACGTTTTTATTCCACCATATTTGAGTTCTTCGCGCTGAATTTGGTCAATGTCTAACATAGCCGAGTCAATTTTTACCATCTCGGTTTTGACATTCACTAACAATCCGGATGCCAATTGCTCTCGTTCTTCCTTTGAATAAAAGATCGTTCCAGTAACAACTTCTCCAAATTTTTTGGACGACTCGCTTCCCTCTCTCAAATAAAAAGAACCTATATGCGAGTCGCTGCCTATCGTATCATATAGGTTTTTGTATGTGATTTCTTGTTCTGTGTTCATAACGGCTACTTGTAAGACCGTTGGTCGAGCGTCGCCGAAAGTGGTTGTCGAAACGACCGGCAGCGTTAACTGAAAAAACTTTTCTCCGTCAGCGCACCGGACGAACCAACAAAATCGGAGTCGCGGCACGTGATCCGACTCTGGGATCAAAGCTCCGTCCCATCAACGTCCAACCGCCGGAAATGCCTTCAGGAAGTGCATTACCGAAAATCAGAGAGGTCTTGCGAACGTCGCGAGAAGCCGACAACTTCGGGGTAATAGACACCGTCGTTCCGGCGACTTTGGTTTTGGAAAAAAGCCACTTTGCCAACAAAGGATTGTGCCAGGCAATCATCCAACCGGTGCGATGATCTCCGTTGGTCGCTTCAGAGTACAAGAAATCCGAACCACCGGTCACCGCCCGCGAAACCGAATCCCATGAAATACCGCTGGGATTCTTCGCTACCAACGTTAAAGGGTTGCCGTTTTTCTTTATGGAATCACTGAAGGAAGTCAACGTCGGAGCCGTGAACGGTGCCACACTGACGAAGCGAATCACTTTCTTAGGCAAGGCCTCTATCGCAAGCATCATGTTCCGGTCGCCGCTGACATTGACCGTCCCGTCCGTTGAACCATGATGCGCCCAGAAAGGTGTTTTGACAATGGTTGAAGCTGTGGTCGGATCACTCAATCCGGAAGCGGGAACGGCGGCGGCAAAAATGTTTGGCTTTAGGCGCAGCAAATCCCAAGTTCCCATTCCGCCCATCGAAAGTCCGGTGATGTAAAGCCGCGTCGTGTCCAGGGAGAACTCTCGCTTGAGGGAATCGATCAGGTTGACAACCCCTTGTGTGGGAACGCTGATGGGTCCGGTACCGCTGGTGGAAGACCACCAATAGAGATTGGCCGGACATTGCGGGATCATGACGAAGTGTGGTACGCGCGTTTGCACACTGTCATCGATCCACGGATGCGCGAGATCTTCACGGTCGACTTGAATGCGGTTGTCACTTCCCCGTTCTCCAATTCCGTGCAGACACACGACCATCGGATATTTTTGTGAGGCGATGTAATTCTTCGGCTTGAACAGGCGATAGGACATCGTCACCGTACTCGATATTTTATAAGTGCGGGCCTCAAAGAGATCGCTTTCCAATGCAAAGGCTTTGGAAAGAAGCGCGAGGGAAAGAATGACAAGCAGTTTCGACATGGAGGGGGGGGTTATTTTTTTCATGTTGATTAACTTAACCCGTCCCAAAAATTCCGCTGTACGTTTTGCAACAATTTTCGGGGGAAAACACTGGGTTTTAGCCATTGACCAAGATTAAGGGGATGAAATGTTTCCCGCTGGCTGAGCGGAGTCGAAGCCAGCGACAGGACTAACTGAAAAAACTCTTCTTCGTCAGCTTCGGATTCATCGCCGCCAACAACCCAAGCTTTGTAAAACCAATTGTCCTTGAAGGCAAGGAAAAATTCCCGCCCACCATATTCTTGAAAATCCGGTAAAAGGTTTCCTGATCCCGATTCCCCAAGCCCAGCACAAAGTCCCGAATCCGCGCTTCCTTGCGATGATTCTTCCCAAACCGGTTCCAGCATTCCTCTTGATATTGCATCAGAAAATTCTTCGACAGATCTCCAGCTTTGAATCCCTTGTCGATCCATTTCGCCGCAGTCTCCGCCGCCACGATGGAGGCCATGATGCCGCCGCCGGTCAGTGGATTCGTATGATGCGCCGCGTCGCCGGAAAGCAGAAAGCGATCCGCCGTGTAGTCCTCAAGGTTGCCGCTCACGGGAACGCAGCCGCCATGCACTTCTTCCACTTCCGCATCGGGATAGAGTTTGTTCTTGTACTCCATCGACAGATCGTACATGTTCTTCGCGCCCATTTTGGGAACGAGTTCGCCGGAGCCCAGGTTCACCACTTTGGACTTGACCTTGGGAAAGACCCAGATGTAGCCCTTGTTGATGGTATCGTGTCCCTGCCAGAAAGTGAGATGATTCGGATTCGGATCTTCGGCCTTCACGCGCAACTCAATGGCGGAGCAGGTGAGCGGAGGCAGTTGACGGGTCTTGAGTCCGACCCAACGACCGCTTAACGATTCCGCGCCGTCGGATCCAACAACCATCGCCGCTTCGACTTCAAAACTTTTTCCAGCCTGTTCAATCGTTACACGCCGACCGGCCATTGAGCTTGTCGAAATGGCCATGACTCGCGCATCGACTTGAAGTTCCGCGCCTTCACGCACCGCCTGATTGGCCAAGTCCTGATCGAAGATCGTTCGATCCAGCATGACACCGAGTTCCTTGTTCGCATCATAGCGAATGCTGATGCCGGAAGGTCCGTTCAGAATGACGCCGGTGAAACGGGTTTCGATATAGTTCTCGTTCACAGTCATGAAATCGGAAAGCCGTTTGACGGGGCCGGTGGCTTCGCCGCAACGCACGGGTACGCCAACGACGGGACGCTTTTCGCACAACAAAACGTTGTATCCGTTGCGCGCCAGATTCCGGGCGCACATGCTGCCGGATGGACCCGCACCAATAATCACAACGTCGTATTTATTGGATTTCATATGGATTACGTAGACACGGTCCCTGAGCCTGTCGAAGGGCCGCTAGTTTTTTCAATGGCCAACGCACCGACGGGACAGAACCGCACACAGATGGTGCAATAGGTGCATTTTTCCTGAAAGACTTGAAGGTCCAGTCCGAACATGTCCAGCGCAAGGTCGGGGCATGTGCCCACACAACCCGCACAGGAAATGCATTTCTCCCGGTCCAGCAGGAGAACCTTGTTCGGTTTTTTGCGAATTACGGTGGTCGACATCGTGTTTGCTGCCAGAAGAAGCGCTAAAGTATAAATTGGCACGTCCCGTAAGTGTTCCGGAAGGTTCGAATCCTGGCCTCGCGCATGCTGAGGTAAAGCCCGGAGAGAGATTTTATGACCATTTCCATTACCGACGCCCTGCCCCGCATTTTGCCCAAGGTGAAAAACCCCGGCCGCTATCTGGGTGGCGAGGCCAATCAAGTCGTCAAAGATCCCGCCTCCGTGGTCGGCTCCATCGCGTTGGTGTTCCCGGATGTGTACGAACTCGGTATGTCCCATAATGGCACCAAGGTTCTCTACCATCTTTTCAACCGCGAACCGGATCTCGCCGCCGAGCGTGCCTTCGCTCCCATGCCCGACATGGCGGAGCAAATGCGCAAACTGGAAATCCCTCTTTACGCACTCGAGTCCTATCGTCCCGTTTCTTCGTTCACGGCCATCGGCATTTCGCTGCAAACCGAACTCAACTTCACCAATGTCCCCTACCTTCTCGAACTCGCCGGACTCACGGCGTTCGCCAAAGATCGCGCCGACGGAGACTCCTTCATCATCGGCGGTGGGCCTTGCATGGCCAACCCGGAACCCGTGGCGGACTTCTTCGATCTTTTCGTGATCGGCGATGGTGAGAACCTTGCGCCCCAACTCGTGCGACTCATGGGCGAAGGACGGCGCGCGGGAAAATCCAAAGCAGAAATCCTGCGCGAGCTTTCGGAAATCCGTGGCGTCTATGTTCCGAGTCTTCTCGATGTCACGCAAAATGCGCGCGGCGAAATCGTTCCCGCCGTCGAAGCGTCACAAGGTCCGTTCCTGCGGGCCAAAGGCATCAAGCGGCATTGGGTGGAGAAACTCGACGCCGCCGATTATCCGGTGACCAATCCCATTCCCCACATGCAACTCGTACATGATCGCTATTCCATTGAAGTGATGCGCGGCTGCACACAGGGTTGCCGTTTTTGTCAGGCCGGTTATTGGTACCGACCCAATCGCGAATTGAACGCCGACGATGTGATCGACTTGGCGCGCAAAGGCATGGATGCGACGGGTGAACGCGAACTCGGATTGCTTTCACTCTCCACCGCGGATTACAAGCCCGTGGAAAAAGTATTGGACTATCTGGTGGAAAGCGAAGAATTCGACGGTGTCGATCTTTCCCTGCCTTCGTTGCGCGCGAATAGTTATGGACAAGGTCTTGCGCGCAAAGCTGCCGCGTTGACCGGGGGTAAAAGCGCGACCTTCGCACCGGAAACCGGTTCGGAGCGCATTCGCAAAATGATCAACAAGACCATCAGCGATCAGGACATGTACGACGCCGCCGAAGGCGTGTTCCGCAGTGGGCTGCACAATATCAAGCTGTACACCATGATCGGATTCCCCACCGAGAATCTCGACGACATGGAGGCCTTTTGCGGTCTCATCCGCAACCTGAATAAAATCGGCCGCAAGTACGGATCGCGCAACACGGTGCATGCCAACATCGGCATTCTCGTGCCCAAACCCGTGACGCCGATGCAATGGGTTCCGTTCATGGACGAAGAAACCGTCGCAAAACACATTCGCTATGTGCGCGAAGCCTTCCGCAATGTGTCCGGCGTGCGCATCACCTGGGCGGATTACGGTTTGTCTTTGGTGGAAAGTTTTTATTCGCGCGGCGACCGCAGTCAGTCGGCGTTGATTTACGCGGCCTATAAAAAAGACATGGTGTTCGAATCCTTCTCCGAGCATTTCAGCTTTGCAGGCTGGAAGGAAATCTGGAACGAAGCCGGATTCGACATGGGACGCATTTACGATCAGCGCGAGATGGACGAAGTGTTTCCCTGGGATTTCATCCATGCGGGTTCGAACAAGGGTTTTCTCAAAAACGAATACAAGAAAATGTTCAAGGAAGACGCCGCGCCGGTGCCTGATTGCAAATGGGGCGACTGCCAGAAATGCGGCATCCCCGGAAACTACGCTGACATTCAACTGTCGCCGGATCCGGAAAAATATACCGCGAAGAATCGCAGCCCCGAAGAAATCGCCGTCATGGCCGCTGAGCGTCGCGCGCGCAATGCCTCTGCCTGTTTTTCCTATCGCATGATTTATCGCAAGACCGGATTGTCGCGCTTCATCGCGCATCATAGCACGCAGGAACTTTTTGAAAAAGCCTTCCGACGTCTGCGAACTCCGCTGCGCTTGTCCTCCGGTTTTAATCCACGACCGCAACTCAAAAACACGGGAGCCTTGCCACTCGGCCTCGCTTCGCAGAAAGAATTGTTGATCGTGGAACTGGCGAAACCGCTAGAAGGCGATCTCGCGATGTGGTGCACGCGTCTGACGGAATTTCTTCCCGATGGGATGGATGTTTCACATCTGGAAGCTGTGACTTCCTCCCGATTGCCGCGTATTGAAAATGTGTTGTATCGTTTGCCCAGCAGCATTGCGCTGGGTGAGGATACGTTTGAAAAAGCCATCGCTCGTTTCCAAGCCGGTGAAGTCGCGCAAGGTGTGCATCGCGACAAGCCGATGGATTTCCATGCGGAAGCACTTGAGGTTTATGTGCAGGACGGCGATTTATTTGTGCGCCTGCGAACCCAACCCAGCGGTTCTACCATCAGCCCTTATGCAGCCTATGGACTTTTGCTGAACATGGACCCGGAACTTCTGCGCATGGAAATGTTGAGCAAGGAAGATTTCAACATTGTAGAAGGCAAGTCCTCCACAACTTTAATCCTTGAGAACGCCGATGTCTGAAGGACTTGATTTTCAAAATCTCGATGAAACCCTCGCGCGGTTGGATGGTTTGATCGAAGAAGAACAGAACGTGGAAAAAATGCGTGCAGGACTCGGCATGCGTCTCGCGCTTTCCATGGCGCAGGAACTTCAAGCTCGCAGACCGCTCGGAAGCGACACCGCTGTTCTGGTGGCGGAATGGTCGGAGCGATATGGACAGGACACCGTGGATGCCGCGGTGGGAATTGCCCGTGCCTTTCTAACGCGACCCGAAGATCTGATCAAAGATCTCAGCACGCGACTCGGTCTTAAAACAAAAATTGAACCCCGCCAATACGATCAGGACGATGCGCTTAAATAGATATCTCGCATTGTGCGGATTAGGCAGCCGCCGCGCGGTGGAAAGCCTGATCACGACGGATCGAGTTTCCATCAACGGAACGGTCGCGGGTCTTGCCACGGAAGTCAAGGACAACGATCAAGTCGAAGTCGATGGCAAGCGCGTTCAACCCGAAGAGAAACACGAATACTTGCTCTTCAATAAACCCGCCGGATATTTGTGTTCACGCGGCGATCCGCATGGCCGTCCCACGGTTTATGATTTGCTGCCGCTGGAATTCCGCCGTCTCCATTATGTAGGTCGTCTGGACAAAGACAGTCGCGGTCTTTTGTTTTTCACCAGCGATGGCGAATGGACCGCGTTGCTGACTCATCCGCGTCATGAAGTTTTGCGAGTCTATGCCGTGCATACCCGTTATGAACTATCTCGTGAAGATGTGCGGGATTTGTTGGATGGTGTGGAAGTGGAACCCGGCACGGTTTTCAAATGCGTAGCCGTGGAACCGGATGGCGATGGATATTTACTGAGCCTGCGCGAGGGAAAGAAACGCGAAATCCGCCGCCTGCTCCAAGCTCTGGGGCATCATGTGGAGGATTTGCAGCGCATTGCGTTTGGCGGCGTGCATCTCGGCAGTTTGCCCGAAGGAAAATTCAGGCCCGTCTCTGCGGAAGAAATGAAACGCCTGTATCAGGCGTCTGTGCAATCACCGATGAAATAAAATTGGCCTGTAGGGGCGCACGGCCGTGCGCCCCTACAGGCCAATTTTCAATAAAACAAATTCGTTCCCGTCGAATCGATCTTCAATTTTTTGATCCAGACATTACGGAAGCGAACGTCCCCGATTTCGTCCTGGAGTTTGAGTCCATACAACGTGTCATTCATATTCTCTCCGCTATGATTGGAGATTCCGGCGGCAGCACCAGTGGCAGGCCAGTTGAGGTGAACCTGCACACCGTTCCACCAAACGCTGAGTCGCGCGGCGGTATCACCGGCATTGGCACGATTCGTGGTCGTAGATCTCCACCGGGCCGTGCGGAAAGTGATATCGTAGGATTGCCAGATCCCGTTTTTCTTGTTTTGATTGGAAAGGGGGGCGTGCTCGTTTACAATGGTTCCCATGTAATGCGTGTCCGTAATACTGGTGGGGGCAAGTGCATTACTCTGAATCTGAATCTCAAGACGACTCTGAACGTACACGCCGCTGTTGTTCCAGCAAGCCGAGCTGGTCGCGCTGGTGGCCGTGCATTGTGTGGTTGAATCGGGATTCTCGGATTGGGTGCTGTCCCATTTTCCCATTTGAATCCATTCCACATGCATTTGCGCATCACCGTGCTTTTCATTTTCCTGAATATCGCTATACCCCCATCTGCCGCTGGCCGTTTCACAACACATGCGCAAGGAAACGTGGTTGGTATCCGTGGGAAATTCAGGGTCTTTGGCAATTTTAAAACTGATCGGTTGGGCGGGTTTGGGCGCCTGCGCCGTGGCGTTAAAGCGCCACCATTCATGCCACAACGGAAAATAATTCGCAGTCGCATAGGCGCCTCCGCGACTGCCGTCAAAAAGCATCTTGGCTCCATAAGGCGGAGCCAATCCCACGCCAATCATCGGTCGCGTGGGATAATCCATTATGATATCGCCCAAGTCACCGTTGTTGGGTGCACTCACGGTCTTGGTAAGCAAACCGGTAATGGATGCCTGTACACTATCTCCCACAGCAGAGGCTTTGGCCAATGCAGATGGCGCGGTGACAAAACGCGCCTCGGTCACGGCGACAGGACCTCCGGAATGAAACACCTTGAGCCGGTAATTTTCCTCACCCGCTTGAACTGTCAGAAACCCAATGAAGTCTGAGGGCGTATGTTGCAAAACCGGAAGCACGTGAAGCCCGGATGATTCCAAGTTGTAAGAAGCGGTGGCGATATTTTTGCCCTGGGAATCGTAGAAATTGGTGACCACGCGGACATTGGAAGTCAAGGTGCGGAAGTGAAGCCCTTCCCGATCCATCAACGGTCCGCTCCATTGCACCGTTTGGGGTCGTAGCGCGGTGGGAACACCGGATATTGTGAATCGACCCGCAGTGTCCGTTGTGGCGGTAAGGTTATAACCTTTCAATCTTACCGTGGCTCCCGGCACAGGATCCATGGCGGCTCTTTCCAAAATTCGCCCTGTGATTGTCACGGTTTGAGCAGATGCAAAACCGGAGACCAACAATGGCAAAGCCAAAAGACGGACGAAATTCATAAAACTCTCCTTGACCGGAAAAACAGAGTCCCTAATCTAACGTATACGCAAAATTGGCACGTCCGGATTTTGGGACACAAACGGGATTTTCCTTTGGGGAAAGGGGATTTTATCCCATTTCCAAGGCCAAAGTCTTGGTAATGGCATCGCAAATTTCCGAAGGCCCAAAATATTGAATCGGACCCGGGAAGAGATAGCTGTCCTCAATTTCCCACTCGGCACGATGTTTTACCAGTTCCAGAAACGCCGGACCTTTGAGTTCCACCAAAGCTTTTTGGATTACCGGTTTGAGTTTTCCATGGCGCGATTCCATGTTGAAGAGCATAGTAATGGGAATCCCACCGGCTTCCCACTGTTCAATTCCTTTCGAGAGATTCCGGATGGAAGCCATGTACCCAGTCTTTCCATTACGGATCAACACGGCGGCGACACAACCGAGTCCATAGCAATAATCGGCGTCAAAATTCGACGGCGCTGCGGCACGACCTTCGTACCCGAAGAAATGATGCTGGGCCGAGAACTTTCCCTTGTAATCCGCATCCTTTTTCAACTTCGCGTTTACCATTTCAGACAATAATTTTTCCGTCTCGATGAGCGACACCTGAACATTGCCATGCGGATCGCGATCCAACATCAGCTGCGCCTGAATGGAGGACGGCAGTGATTTGAAAGTGGCAGCGTTTTCCGCTTTCAGCCAATCCCCAAGAGCCGTGATTTTTTTGGCGGTGGAATCGAGTGCTGCAAACTCGCTTTCCTTCTCCGCCAACAAATGATTCAACTCGGCGATCAGCGACTTGATGGAGGGAATGAATTCCACCAATCCTTCCGGCACCAGTACTACGCCATAATCCTTGCCCTGCGCGGCCCGCGACTTCACAGAACGGCAAACAGTTTCCACCACCTGATCGAGGCTTTGTTTTTTTTCCTCGATCTCCTCGGAGATGAGCGCCACGTTGGCATGCGTTTGCAAGCCGGCCTCAAGTGTGATGTGACTGGCAGAGCGTCCCATGAGCTTGATGAAATGCCAGTACTTGCACGCCGAACGCGCATCTCGCGCGATGTTGCCGATCAATTCGGAATACGTCTTGACCGCCGTGTCGAAGCCGAAGGAGGTCGGGATTTGCGCGGTTTTGAGATCGCCGTCGATGGTTTTCGGAATGCCGACCACGGAAGTGGAAAGGCCCTTGCCCAAAAAGTATTCCGCGAGAATCGCCGCATTGGTGTTGGAGTCGTCCCCACCGATGATCACCACGGCATCCAGTTGCAGTTTGTTGATGACTTCGATGCAGCGATCGAATTGTTCCGTGGTTTCGAGTTTGGTGCGACCGGAGCCGATGATATCGAAACCTCCGGTATTACGGAACGCATCCATCTTTTCCGTGCCGATGATTTCATATTGACCCTTTTCAAGTCCTCCGGGTCCGCCGCTGAAACCGTACAACACGCTGTCCTTGTTTATGGCGCGGATGGAATCAAATACTCCGGCGATGACATTGTGTCCACCGGGAGCCTGTCCGCCGGAAAGCACCACACCCACCTTCAAAGGTTTTGAGGGAAGATTTTCCGCAACGGTTTCAAACGAAAGCAAGGGCATTCCGTAAGTTTTGGGGAAAGCGGTTTGAATCGCTTCCTTGTCCTTGACCGGCTCCGTGGCCGATCCGGTTTTAATCCGAACCCGATCCACTCCCTGACGGAGGGCGGCGGGAAGTTTGGGTTGATAGGCTTTGCGGTGTTGGTCCAATGCGGAAAGCTGTTTCACGGTGACTCCATCCAAAAAGTTTGCGGAAATTGGGAAAATTAACTCGTTTGACCGAGCCTTGGAATACCTCTTATTGACGGTCGTTTCCCGGCCTTTTACATTAGCGCATCCTCGGGATGTGGCTCAGTCTGGTAGAGTACTTGAATGGGGTTCAAGTGGTCGTGGGTTCGAATCCCGCCATCCCGACCAATTTTCAACTTTTATTGATTGTTCGATGTTATAATAACCTTTAGCTATGAAGGCTGTAAGCGCAGTTTTTTTGGTGCTGCTGGCATGCCTTTCTAATGCTGTTTCCCAAGAAAATTATCAGCAATGGAATTCTTTCAAGTACCTCTCAATTAACACCACTCCTTCCGGCGTCTATATCGCCAACAATGTTATGAAATTCCCCCTGCTGATACGCTTGACATCGGCCAATGCCGATGTTTTTTCCAGTGCTTTGGGAAACGGGGCGGATGTCCGCTTCTCAAAGTCCAACGGCATCGCTCCCCTTTCTTATCAAATTGAACGGTGGGATTCGGCGGGCAAGGTTGCGGAAATCTGGGTATTGATGGACACGATATATGGCAATCAAAGCACGCAGTCCATCCGCATGTATTGGGGTAAAAAAGGCGCGGCGGATAGTTCCAATGGTGCAGTGGTGTTTGATACCTCAAATGGCTTCGTGGGTGTCTGGCATCTGGCTGAAAACGGCAATGCTGCCGCGCAAGGATACAAGGATGCCACCCTCTATCATCACCATGGAACGGGAATCGCCATGAACAATGGCTCCAATGTGGCGGGTCGCATTGGCATGGGATCCAATTTCAACGGTTCGGATCAGTACATCTCCGTGCCAAATTCCGATGCACTCAACATCAATCGCAGCATCACTGTTTCCGCCTGGTTTTTTGCCAACGAATGGACGAGTGGGAATCACCGGATTTTGCAGAAGGGAAATGCGGATAACCAATACTCACTGCGACTTGAGGGAGGGCAATTCGAATGGCAGTTGAGCGGCACGAATGGCAGCCCCGTTTTGCTAATCAGCCCACCCAATGCAGGCGGCTGGCATTTGGTACACGCCACTTACGATTTCATTAACGCCACCACGGCTATTTACGTGAACGGTGCCCTGCTGTCGTCTCAAAACAATTATGGTACCATCGGCACGGGAACGATTACGGATATTCTGTCCATTGGGGGGAAACCCAGGACGGTTGCATCCGGCGATTACTTCACGGGAATCATGGACGAAGTTCGGCTTCAGAACAAACCCCGATACCCCGATTGGATTCGGTTGGAATATGAGACTCAGAATTCACCGGCAACAGTAGTGACTCTAGGTTCCACTCAGACGACTACGGGGATTATCCAGAAAACTTTCCTTGCTTCCCATCGTTTGCTAGGAGACAAATCCGCCACACTATCTTTGATTGATATCCGCGGCCGGGTGCTTAAGTTTTTCTCGACATTTCGTCGACTGTAAAAATTTTATTCCCCAATCCCTTTTAAAACCTCTTCGAAAAATTCCTTCGCCTCCCCAGCATTTCCCTGCTGCTCGATTAACGGCAATGGTTTGCTTCCTGCCCAAGCCCCGGTGATTTCAATATCCAGATTGGAAACCACCTGAAGCATCAAATTCGCAGCTGCCACTTGCATATCTTCAGAACCGGAAAGCCGGAGCAACATCACCCTCTCTGCGCCAGCAGGAAATTCTCTCAATGCCGGATCCACGCCTATCCATTGCCCGTTCAGAAAAACTTCCGCCCAAGCATGACCGATGAACACACCACGGCCCAATGTGGCAAAACCCAAAGCCACTCTGCTGGGGATGCCTTCCGCCCGAAACAACGCCGCAGTCAGCACGGCCGCTTCGGAACAATCGCCCTGCATGCTTCGCAACGCTTCATTGCTCTTACTGAACAACGCGGCGCCCAGTTTGAAGTGAAAGGAGGAGGAAACGAAGCGATAAATATTTCGCGAGATCTCCACATCATTCACGGCGCCTTGACGCAACTCTCCCGCCTTGGCGAGAAGCAAAGCATCGTCCAAATCGAGATACGTTCCAGAACCCAGACAGGCGGTCAACGAATCTGGAAAAGAGGAAGGGGACTTCCTGTCGGGAAGAGGCGGATGCATTGTTTCAATTAACGCCCAATTCCTGCTTCGTTTCAAAATTTTTTGCCCCGGACCTTGGGGCAAGCGTGGCAAGGAATCACCATTGCGCAATGAAATCTTGAGGCGCATACGTGTTGCACCGCGCTGTTCCGGAGCCTGATGTGAAACGGGAAACAAAGATCCATCGGGTATCGTATCCATCCCGCTGGGCAGACCCGAACGCAATACCCACGGAGAATTTTCACTGGACAACTGTTCGAACTCCGCCAGTTTCCATCCATCCGATCGTTTGAACAGTTGCACCACCTGGATGATATCAAGACTGTCCATTCCCATCATGGTTTTGCGAAACACCGCATGGGATTTCATCTTGAGTCCGCACCATTTTCCATTCTGTTTTTCTTCGATCACCGTGTCCCGACTTTTGGAACTGTCCAGAAAAGGATCGAGTTTATGCTGCGCTTCCACTAAAAAAGAAAACATGCGCAACGCCGTTCCGGTACACAGAGACTTGGCTTCCGCGTCTTCATGTGTGTTCAACAGGGAGTCGAATCGTTCCATCACTCGGCGGGGAGACAGTGTGTCGTAGGACTGTGCGGGAGCTTTCAGGACTAGCCCTGAGAGCAGAGTCAGGATGAATAGGCGAAAGAGCATGGAGAGTGAAAATTTGCTCTGTTTTTAGCTCCAAAAAAGCCCGAATAAGCAAACTTCTGCTGGCTCACCAAGGTTCTTTCTAAAAAATAAAAATTGAATAAGAATTAACAAACATTTCAAAGCGATTACACACCATGAAATAGGCTGTTTTTGATTGCGTCGATTGCGCAAAGTTGTCATCTTTAATCCAGAGACGTAATTCATCGCGTAACGGGGACATCCCCACCAAACATTTTTTCGAGGGCCTTGTTTTGATCGTCAAAACACGCATTTGGGGCATAAAATGGGCGTAAAATCCTCCCCATGGGTGGGCTGGGCCATGCGCATCATCGAAATGATGGGTGGTGCGGGCGGCCTAGCTTTGTGGGTTTTGACCTACCCCCTTTTGGCATTGCTGATCCGGCTCAATTCCAAAAATTCATTCGTGCTTGCCATTCCTACGCATGACATGCGGCAGTTTTTTCTCCGGTTAATCCATGGAAACGGCCAGCTTGGCATGCGCGGCCAACACCGGCACGATGCTGTTCATGCGGATTCGGACAGACAACCTGGAGAACCGGTGAATTTTCCCGGTAAAATTGTGGAGCCGACCCCGGCCAAAGTCCGGAACTTTCTGACCATTGATGTGGAATGCTGGTTCCATGCCTATAACATTGGGGACAAAATTCCCCGCAGCACCTGGCATCTTCAGGAAACCCAGATTCTGAAAAACATGGACCGCCTGCTCCTTTTGCTTCAGGCTCACAACACCAAGGCCACATTCTTCGTACTCGGCTGGGTAGCGGATCATTTTCCCGAAGTCGTACGCATGATTGATGCGGAAGGCCATGAAATTGCCACGCACGGCTATCATCATGAACTTGTGACCCGCATGACTCCTCAGGAGTTCGAAGCGGATCTGCTGCAATCCCTTGAGGCCATTAACCGGCACACCTCGCAAGAAGTCTTGGGACATCGCGCCTCCAACTTCACCGTGGTCAAGGACACCTTGTGGGCTTTGGAAATTCTGGCCAAGAACGGCATTCGCTATGATTCCAGCATTTTCCCCATCGGCAGAAAACGCTATGGAATTGAGGGTTATTCACAGAGGCATCCGCATACTTTACGGATGCCGGATGGCCGCCCTTTGATTGAGCTTCCCATGTCCACAACGCGGTTGTTGGGATCCAACAAACTGCTTCCCGTTGCAGGTGGAGGCTATTTCCGCCTTTATCCCTATCACCTTACCGCAGCGTTCATCGAAAATGAAAACCGCAATGGCCTGCCCGCCATGGTGTATTTGCACCCGTGGGAGCTGGACTCGGAACAGTCCCGTTACTACCTGGGCGCAAGCAAAACTTTTCAACACTATGTCAATCTGGAAAGCACCGAGTGGAAACTCGATCGCCTGCTGGAACGCTTCTCCTTTGGTTCAGTCAAGGAAGGACTGCCCGGCGTCCGGAATTTGATTCGCGACAACGTAGTTCCCTTGTCCCAGCTTTATGAAAGCCCCGAAGTGGCGCAATCCAATGCGGACTATCTGCGTAAGATGTCCGGCAAGGGTTCCTCCACCAAGAGCGTGCTGGAAGAAGCCGAACTTCGTTCGTTAGTGGGGTAACACCCGCAGTCGAATGTATTTTCGACCCATGGCGTTTTCCCGTATTCCCCCCAGCGGCAACGCTGTCCCCCTAACAAGTTTCTTCAAATCAGAGAAATCCGGTTTCAGGGAAATTTTTTCCGCGCATTGCGGATTTCCCGAACAGGACATTCTGTATGCGAATTCGGGAACAGGCGCATTCCATCTCGCCTTGTTGGCATTGAAAGGACTTTATCCTGAACGCCGGGAAGTGATTCTTCCCGCATGGTGTTGCCCTTCCGTTCCCCAAGCCATTCTACAGGCGGGTTTGCGCCCCGTTCAAGTCGATTTGGATCCCGCCACCTTCGCGTATCCTCCAGCACAATTGGCTGCCGCTGTTTCAAACCAAACGCTGACCGTGCTGCTGGTGCATTACTTCGGTATTCCACAGCCCAAACCGGTTTTGGAAAATCCTCCACCCTTGTTTCTCCGTGATTGCGCGCAGGACTTTGATTTCCGCAATGCATTCGAACCCGATTGCGCAGTCTTCTACAGTTTTGGACGGGGCAAAAGTTTGAATGCAGGACATGGAGGCGCTTTGTGTTTCCCGAAAAACTCCCCTTTGCGTCCTTTGGCTTCGGCCATATTGGAAACCTTTCCGGAAGCCTCCGGAAATCCCCGGTTCAAAGCTCTGCTTATCAACGCATTTTCACATCCCGCCGCATTCGGGATTTTGTCTACTCTGCCTTTTTTATCCATTGGGAAAACCGTGTGGGAAAGTCCGCTTCATTTCACACGCATCCATCCGGAATTCTTCAAATGGAGCGCGGCCTGCTTCGAATCTCTTGAAACTCATCGGAACGATTATGCAACTCTGGTTTCAGAATACATCGAGTTGCTTTCCAGCTTTCAAAAAGTTTCCCTGCCTTATGTGAATTACACCAAGGATTCCCTTCCGGTGCGCTTTCCACTTCTGGTATCCGATCCCGTCTTGCGGGAGAAATTACGGAATGGCCTTAATTCCAAATTCGGTGGCGTGACCGGACAATATCCCGACATTCTCTCAAAGCTGCCCGGAGTTCCCAATGAATTTCCACACGAGGGCTCCTTTCCGGGATGCGAAAGAATCGCCCGGGAAATTCTCACCTTTCCGGTGACGGCATGGCTATTGAATAAAACAGGCGCGTTCCCTGAGGAAACGCGCCTGATTTTAAAGTCGAATTAATCCCCGCTAATTCGGGTAGGTATGGCAATTGGTGGTGGAAACATTTCCCGTCACCGTCGTGGTGCAATCATTATGGGTGTTTTGATTGTTGCCGTTATTATTGGTGTCATGATAAATCAGGTAGGCGATGTAGACCGACAGAACCGCGGTGGCAACCGTGGCAACCTGTGCCGTGGCGCTCAAGCCCTGTGTGAACCAGTACCAGAATCCTGAATGTTCATTGGGCACCGGAATGACAAAGATGTCTCCGGATTGCACGCCTGCATTGCGAAGCGTCGTGCCGCGGGAAAATTCGTCCAGAATCGGAAGCGTGAGATCCTCGCTGCCGCGCATGACGATCCACTTCTTGATGTTGACTTCGCCAGCGGGACCTCCCGCCAATTTGGCGGCTTCCCAAACCGAGGCGTTGGCTTCCACATAATGCATTCCGGGATGCTGCCAAAAACCGACGAGCAACAACCGAACGGCGGGTTTGGCCCGCACATGGGTGTCCCGAAGATACTGGGCCATTTCTCTGGAGACATAATCCTCGACTTGTCTCGATGTTTTGTTGTGCACGAATATGCGACCCACCACGGGCAAGTCCGCATAACCGGCGGAATCGATCGGAAAGGAACCGTTAATCACGGATTCCGTGTCCATGGGAACGGAAAGCAATATGCCGTCCCCCGCGCGGAAAATCTCACCCTTGGAATTGTCGACGGGCGCCTGGGCAAAGATTGCGGTGGTCAGGATAAGGCATGCTGCCAACCCCATCACCCATTGCCGGGGGGCAAATCGATTCAACGTGTTTAACGTTTTGATACGCATCATGGAACCTCTCGTAATTTGGATGGCGACAAAGTAAAGGTAATTATCCTTTTTTCACGGTATCAGGCGGCGAGTGAGTGGCGCAAACGGGGTCCGAGCCAGTTTACCAGCCGCAAAGGAAGATGACTCCACACGACCGAGCCCCAGCGAAGCTTGAGCGAGGATTGTGGGTGGCTGACTTCATCCAGCGCATTGCCCTGAACGTCAAAAGGATACCAAGCCAACGGAGACGCTTCGGCAAGCCATTGAGTCTTGTAGCGGAAGGTGCCTTCGCCCCGGCTGCTGCGTCCAAAATCCAAAACACGCAGGCCTTCCAGCAAAGCCGTGCGGATGCTGTCATAATACATGGCGTGATTGGGGCAATAAACCCGTTCATCCTTCAGGGTCGCGGCCCAGGGAATCGCCATGACTCCGCGAAAACGAATCCGCACCAAACCGCCAATGCAACGACCTTCACGCCATGCGGTCACAATTTCGGAACCCGGAATGTGATGGAGTATGCTCGCAAAAAACTGCCGCGCATGGACGGGAGATCCCTGATTCCTGGAGTTGGCGCAAAAGACCGAGTAAAAGGGATCCAGTTGATCCAGATCACCGCGTTTTAAAGTCACATCGGACTTTTCCGCCTTGCGCACTTGATTGCGCACTCGGGCATTCAATTTTTTCCAATAGGTTTCTTCGGTGAAACCTTCCAGCGAAAGGGTCATGGCCACTTTGTCATTTTCCGGAGCCGGATACGATGTCATGGGCCGGCCGGAACGGATTTCCAAACGGCAACCATGCGCGCTGGCCTTGCGTTTTAATGCCTCCACCAGCGCCGTCTCAGCAGCGGGATTGGAAACAAGCGGGCCTCCGTAGTCCTGATACGGCAACGAAACCCACTGCTTTCCGAAAAGCGAACTGCTCAAATCCACCACGGGAATGACACCTGCCAGCGATCCGTTTCCATTCCGCGCCACAAGAAAAAGCACGCGTCTGCCATAGGCTTCGCGCAACACATCCACCCAACCGGGATGATGACTGAAAGTGGCGTCGGGATGCTGGATTAAAAAATTACGAACCTCGGGTTCCTGATCTTCGGCCATGAAGGCAATCTTGAACGTCTCGCGATTTTTCATGCGACTTTCGAAGGACTTGCTTTCCGCAGTGTCACCAAGCACCGGACGCTCTTCAACAAGAATCATCTGGGACCTCATGGGATTAACGGATCAAACTTTCCACGGCGCTTTGCGACAGATAGGACACGGGTCGTTTTTCCTCGCTCACCGGGGTCGGGGGGGCGGGAGCCGCCGGAGCGGCATCCACACTGTCGGAGGTGTAATATTCCTGATAGGCGGTAAAATGATTCTTCACAAACGGAGTCTCTTCAATGGCGTTCAAGACGCAACCCACACGAACTCCGCGCGCCTTGATTCGCTCGAGGGTTTCGTTGGCATCGAGCGAGGATATTTCACCCGACCGCACCAGGAACACGACATTGGAAACCACCTTCATGAGATTCAAGGCGTCCGCAACCGGCAATACCGGTGACGTATCCACCACAAGGGCGTCGAATTCTCCGCGAATCATGGAAAGAAATTCCTCCATGCGATTTTGATTAATCGGCTCGCCGGGACGCAATTCATGCCCGCCTCTTGGCAGGAAGAAAAGATTTTTTTCCTTGGCGGGAACCACGGCGCTTAAAATACGGTTCTTCTGGGTTTCCCGATCCTGTGCCGGTTCACGCAAAAGATCCGTCAATCCCGTGTCGCGCCGCGCGCCGAACACGTGTGTCAGATTGCCATGGCGCAAATCGGCATCCACCAGCAAAGTGCGGGATCCATGACGCGCGAAACTCACGGCAATGTTGGCCGCAAAAAGAGACTTCCCTTCACCCGGCTTGGCGCTGGTAATTAGAAAGGCCAGCTTCGAAGAGTTGGAGAAATAATTCTCGATTTCGGAACGCACCAACCGGAAATTTTCAACGTGGGGAAGAATGGAGGAGTCCAGGGGATCCTTCCAATCGTTGGGTTGCATGGGCTCCTGAAAGAAAACCTCGCCCAGCACTTTGAGTCCCAGCTTGCGATCGGCATCGTCACGCGTGTAAACGCGTCCGAAAAAGATTTGCAATAAGACAACCCAGACGAATCCCGGGAAAAGAGTCAACACGAATGCGGCGAGAGAGAAAGCGAGGCGCCGTTTCCAGCTCGGGGGCTGATAGGAAGGGGTGCGCGCTTCATCCACAATATTGACTTTGAAAACATTGCGGCCCATTCCCAGCTTGGCCTTGTTGTAAGCCGTTTGAAGATCCTCAACCGCTTTGGCCGCGCCTTCTTTTTCCGTGGTCAGTCTTTTGGCTTCCAGATCGGCGGCGATGGGCATGTTTTTGGGAAGATGTTCGGCAACCATGGCACGAGCCTGTTCCAGTTTCTGGGCCCAGCCTCTCTGAACTGCGATGAGGATTTGATCGAGCTCGGGTTGAAGCGAGGCGATCTCTGCATCCAATGCGGCGATGCGCGGGTGACTCGGCGGCAGCTTGGTGGAAAGCTCCGTTCTTTTGGCTTCCGTCTCCTGCAGACGGCTTTGAATGGAATTGGCCTGAAGCACTCCGTAGGAATTCAACAGGAATGCCGCATCGGAGATCCATGTTTTTTTGCGCCGGTTGTTGGCATCGGCAGGGGGCTTGCGATTTTGAAGCTGTTGAAGATTTTCGAGGCGATCCTCAAGCTGGGTTTTGTCCGATTGCGCGTTCACCAGCGCATAGGAATCGGTCTGCTGGGTTTCGAGCAACACCGGATGACCGGAATAAAAGCGCGCCAGCGCATCGCGCGCTTCCTGTTCACGCCTCCGTGCATTTTCCAAATCCTTTTCCATCTGGGTGATGACGCTGACATCCTGCCCTTCGCTGGTGCCGGAATAAACCACGATGAAATTTTGAAGAAGATCGTTCAACACATCGGCCACCATGTAAGGATCGTCGCCCTCCAGTGTGACCGCGTAGTTTACCTTGGCCTGGGACTCTTCCTTGTCCAGCGAACCCACGCTTAACTTGGCTTTAAGCAGCATGAACGCGTATTGCGAAGGAATGAAATCCGCCTCCACCTTGGCCGAGCCTCCGATGGAAAGCAGCTTGCGGTTGATTCGCAAAGTCATCGAAGGAATGGACACGACGCCGTTTTCGGGAACCATGTTGCGGAATACCACTTTTTTGTTCTTGCTGCCTGGAGGCAGGTAAGTTATTTCCAGATTGCGATTGGACTGAAAAAGAAAGATGTAATGTCCGTACGGGGCGTTATCCTCATACTGGATGTCTTCAAAAACGTTACGACGGAAAACATCCTTGGTGCGCACCTGAAACTGCAGCTTCTTGTTGTGAATGGTGCGGGACATGACGTTGTAACTCTTAATCAATGTGAAAATCGAACTTGAATTTCCCAGAGCCATGTCGTGAACCATGTTGTCTTCGGCGCCCACGACGTTGGGAAAGCGCAAGTAACTTGTGGCCCAGTAAGTGCGGGGGATGTCGTAAAAAGCCAGAAACAGAGCGGCCGGAACTCCGAGGACCAGCCATACACCGAGAATGAACCAGCGTCGCAGCCAAAAGATATGGGCAAAAGTGGATATTGAGGAAATCTTGGACTTCGGGTTCAAGATCTCCTGCAAATCGACGCGCTCTTCGCCGGACTGGGAATTTTGTTGTTGTTCCATTTTACTTCCGCGATGACAATGAGATTGCGATGAATATGAAAGGATACCGACCCCATAACTCCCTGTCAATCAAAGAGATGGATTATAAATGATTTTTCGTTTCAAATATTAAATTTGATAATTAAAAAACCCACAAAAAATTTCTTTTTAAACATTGATTTATATTTATTTGACAAGTATTACTTGTTCGTTTCTGGATCGAACTACCCTGTTGGGCTATTGGGGGCTGGGAGGGAGGGCGCTGCCTTTGAACAGGATGACCCCTTCCACATTGCGGATGTTCACCGAAGTGACAGGATCGGCCAAGGTACCATCCCCTTTCAAGGGATACCAAGTCTCACCAGAGGGCAAAGGAAGCGAAAAAGCCGTGCTATCCCCGTAATTTTCATAATCCCACGGTTTTTGGTAATGCATGAAAACCACAGCCTTGTCGAATTCACGCCGCCAAATCAGAATTTGCTTTCCGAGTGAATCCAATCCCTGATACGCAATGGCGCGCGGACCGGTGGGAGTCCCCACATCCGCTTCAATCGCCCGGAGCCATTGCCAGGAATAATTGTCATTCCAGCCGTCATTGACCATATCCACGGCCAGATTGGTGGCGGGTATGGGAACCACCATGTAATAGCTGCACAACTCGCCCATTTTTAAACGCATGGGGCGGGTCATCTGGCTACCAGGGGTGAAGCCGGGTTTTCTGGAAATCCCGTTCCACGTATAAGCATTGACCATTTCCACGAATGCACCCTGTTTGAGAAGAACATCGATGAAAGACCAGCGCTCCCGCATTTCGTTGCTGAACGGATTGTTCAGCAATTCCATGTGCGCACCGCCCGCAGCCAGAACCATGCGCTGCTCCATGGGTCCGATGAGCTCCGAGGTGTTGATCAGAATGATTTTTCCCAGAGACTTGCGCTCAAACACAAGCAAATCGACCACATCATTCTCATAGCGGCTCCAGACAGGGTATTCACGAATGGAAAAGGTCTTCCAGTAATTGAAATCCCCGGAACTGTGCTGATCGAAAAAAATTCCATCGGCGGAGTGGGCCGTCCCCCCAACCTTGGTTGTGATGCGCTGGATTCTATCCGCATCATAGGCCCGCAACCCCGGGTCTCCGGGATGAACCACCCAATGCGTGTGCTGACCCCACGATGTTTGCACCCGGCAGGTTTCCGTCTTGGGACGGGAACCCGGGCAGATGGAGGCATCGTGCAAGAAAGCGTCTTCCAGCTGGTACTTGGTATTTGCCGCATACCACTTTTGCATGTCGCGATAATAGGTCATGGCGAGATCCGGCTTGTCCCCGGGGGTTTCGCGAATGATCGTCAGGTTCAAGGCATAGGAGTAATACTTCATCGAGGGCGCGCGTTTGCGGTATTGCTGGATGTCGCCGCTCATCACATGATCGTAATGATTCGTGGTCCACGTGTATTCGGTGGGGATTTGATGGTAGCGGTAATCCGACAACATCATGGTGATGTGGGAGGAATGGGGAACGGTGGGTTTGTAATCCACGGGCGCTTGAACCGCCAGAACTCTGGAGCAGACACCCAAAAGGATCAAAATCGTTTTCATGACACCTCTAAAACTAATGGTTTCGCGGCAACGCGGAGCCTTTGATAAAAATCATTCCCTCGGGATTACGCAATATCACTGAAGTTGCGGGTGGCCCTAAGGTACCATCTCCAAGAAGGGGGTGCCATTTTTCACCGGACGGAAGGTTGAGCGCAACCCCCGATCCATCCCCATAGTCATTGTAGTCCCAGCTCACCTTGGAGCGCATAAACACCAGCGCCTTTCCGAATTCCCGGCGCCAGATGCGCACCGGTTTTCCACCGGAAGTCTTTCCCTGATATGCCAGAGTCCGCGGCCCCAACGGATGGCCGACATCCACTTCAATCGCTTTCATCCATTGCTGTGGCATGGGGACACTCCATCCGTCATTGCCCATGAACAAGCTCAGGTTGGCAGCGACGGCGGGAACCACCATGTAATAACTGCACAGCTCCGACATCTTAAATCGCAGCAGAGGGGACGGCTGGTTTCCCCGTGAAAGTCCGGGTATGACGGCTGCGTCCTTCCACGTGTAAGCGTTGACAAACTCGACATAAGCTCCTTTTTGAAGAAGTGTGTCGATGAAACGCCAGCGATCCTCCAGCCAGTCATTCAACGGATTGTTGGCAAGCTCCATGTGGGTGCTCCCTGCGGCAAGCGTCATGCGCTGATCCATGGAGGAGATGTATTCGGCAGTGTTGAGTTGAATCAACTTTCCGAGCGCACGGCGTTCGAAGGTAAGCAGACCGATGACATCGTCTTCATAACGGCCCCAGACCGGATACTCGCGAATGGAAAAGGTTTTCCAGTGGGAAAAGACGCCGGAGTCATGTTCGTCGAAAAAAATTCCATCGGCATCGTAGCCCGTTTGATTCAGATTGGTGACAATGCGGTGCAACCGATCGGCGTTGTAAGCGCGCAATCCCGCATCGCCGGGATTCATCACCCAGCGAAGATGCTCGGCCCAGGTGGTCTGAATGCGGCAGGCACGTATTTTGGGTTTTTTCGCGGGACAAACTGCCGCGTTGTGAAGAAACGCATCCTCGATTTTGTACGCCGGATGGGATTCATACCAATGCTTCATGTCGTTGTAATAGGCCGTAAAAATCTCGGGGGGATCGCGGTGCGTTTCCTGAATCACGATCAGGTTTTCCGCGTACACATAAAACTTGATGGCCGGATTGCGGCGGCGATATTCCGCAATCTTCCCGCTCATGATCCGATCATAATGCTTCGCCGTCCAATCGTATTCCTCAGGCGGTTGATCGTAGCGGAAATCCGTCGCCATCATGCTGATGTGCGAGGCGTGGGGAACCGTGGCAACGTAATCCATGGGAGGCTTTAAGGGTGTCTTGGCCGCCCATCCCACAAAACCCGTCAGCAGGACAAAGATCGTCGCCTTCATTTTGTAAGACGCTTTCCCCATGCTATGCCGGGATACTCGATGTAACGGGAAACCAGCGTCGACACCAAAAAGGTGGATATCAAAACGGCTCCGAGCAATGTGACAAAGAACGCGGCTTGATTTTTAAAAAACGGGATCAAAAAATGCGCCCATGCAAGCAGAATCACCATGTGTGTCATGTAAAGACAATAGGAAATCCTTCCGGCATAAAGCAGTGATTTCCGTTCAAACAACCATAACGTCGCTTTCACCACGCGGCTGCCGGGCATCAGAACCGTGGCGAGAACTATCGAATACACCGCTGAAAACAACACCATGGGAACCGATGAAATCCAAAACAAGGTGAACAGAAACGGTAATGCGGCCACCAGCAGCGCGGATGATTCCAAAACTTCCCTGTGCCGGACCACGAAACGGTATCCGTAATAAGCCGCGATGCCGGTGAAAAAGAATTCGGCTTTCAAGGGCAAAAATCCAGGCCCACCCGGATAGAACCCTCGCAATAAAAACAAGAGGGCTATCAACAGCGCAAGCCGTCCGATTTTTTTTCCGGAGATGCACAGATAAAACAACGGCGCGACCAGATAAAACTGCCATTCCAGACTGATGCTCCATGACGGACCCACGAACGCATAATCACTGGAAGGAAGCAGCCGATCCGGCACGAGTCCGTGCAGCATCAGAACATGGGAAAAAAAATGCGCCCAGTAATATTGAAGGGTGTCACTAAAATGTTGAATACGCAGGGAGGTGTGAGGGTGCCACCACGGCAGGGCTTTCAAGGTCGAGAGGTAAAATGGAATCAGCGGAGCGGAAACCAGCAGGCTTGTCAAATACACGGGATACAAGCGGAAGACGCGCCGCGTGATGAATCTTCCATAGGTTTCCGTTTCATTGTCCAGCAGAAAAAAAATGACGAAGCCGCTGAGGATGATGAATACATCCACCGCATAGCCACCCTGCCCGAACAGACTCAACGGAAAAGGCCAGCGATCCGAATCCAATCCCGATGTTAAAACAGCGTGATGCACAATCACCCACACCGCCAGCAGGCCGCGCAGGGATTCAAACAGATGCACCCTCGGCATTCGGGACAAACCGGCTTCTTTCACAAGGTCATGCCGGCAACGATGAATCCGGTTTCCGGTGGTTTGCAAGACGCTTTCCCAATGCCATGCCGGGATACTCGATATAACGGGAAACCAGTGCCGAAACCAGAAGAGTACAAGTCAATACGACGGCAAACAGGACTGCGAAAAAAACATGTTGATCGTTAAAAAACGGAGTGAGAAAATGCGCGCAAACATACAGGACGAGGATGTGTGTCATGTAAATGCAATAGGATATTCTGCCCAGATACAGAAAGGGTTTCCACTGGAAAGGTTTCGACGCCCATTTCAAAAGGGTTTGATCCGGCATCAATTCACGGCCCAGAACCATGGAATACACGAGGCAGAAAAGAATCCGGGGAATGGTCGGCGCGAAAAAGACCGCGAACACCAGCGGAAGCGAGGCAACGACGGGACCCGCCGGTTGCAAAATATCCTTGTGATCCCTCACAAAGCGATATCCATAATACGCCAGAGCGCCGACCAAAAACAAATGCGCGCTTCGCGGCAAAGCTCCGACTCCCCATTCAAAAAAATGTCGCAACAGAAAAAGGGCGATGGCAAAAAGACCGAGTTGCAGGAATTTTTTCCGGGAAATCCACAGGAAGCACAGGGGTGCAATCAAATAAAACTGCCATTCCAGACTGATGCTCCACGCCTGGCCCACAAATGCAAACTGCGTTGAAGGCAGATAGCGCGTGGGGATGATTCCGTGCAATAGAGTCACATGGGCGATCAAATGCGCCCAGAAATATTGAAGGGAATCCGAAAAGATTTGGATGCGTGCGGGCGAATTGGGATGCCACCAATGCAAGGCCTGAATCGTCGCGATGTTGAAGGAAACAAGGGGAACGGCGACGATCAAACAAAGCCAGTAAACGGGAAAGAGCCGAAATGCCCTGCGAATCATGAATTGCCGGTAGGATTCGGATTCCCCGTCCAGCAGGGCAAAAATGACGAAGCCGCTCAGGATGATGAAAATGTGCACGGCATAATCACCGTGTCCCAACAGACCGAATGGAAGCGGCCACTTGTCGGGAAAAATGCCCGCAAAAGTGGAGATGTGATAAACCACCACCCACAGCGCCAGCAATCCGCGCAAGGTTTCAAACTCGTGTATTCTTGGGATCCGCGACAAAGCCCACCTCTTTCGAGGTAAAGTGTAGGCAATTCAGCGGACTTGGACATCGGGAATCGTTATGGACTCCTCGCGCATCGCTCGGGAAAACCTACCATCCAATGTCCGGGTATCCATCACCAAGGGTTCGTCGCCGCTTAAAGTGATGACCCTTCCTTTGCGGCTGGAAAATTCCTTGCTGAAATCAATGCCCGTGGCGGATTGAGTCGCACCGCCCTTGATCAAAATCATTCCCTCGGAATTACGCAGCGTCACCGAAGTTACGGCCGAACCTTGAGTGCCGTCCGACAAAACGGGATACCACTTTTGACCCGAGGGAAGGGCAACCGTGATTTTGGTGCTGTCGCTGTAGTCGTTGTAATCCCAACCGACCTTGGGGCGCATATAAACCACGGCTTTGTCGAATTCCCGGGACCAGATGCGCGCCGCACGGCCTTTGGGATCCTTGCCCTGAAAGACCATGGACCGCGCTGTCACGGGATGACCGATATCCACTTCCACCGACTTCAACCATTGCTGGGAAAAGGGAGTGGACCATCCGTCGTTGGCCATGTACAAGGTGAGTTTGGTTGCGGAGGCGGGAACCACCATGTAATAACTGCACAACTCGGTGGTTTTGAAGCGCAACTGGGGCGTGCTTTGGTTACCGGAAGAAAGCGTGGCGATGGCGGTCGCATCAGCCCATGTGTAGGCATTGACCATTTCCACTAAAGCGCCCTTCTGAAGAACGGTGTCGATGAAACTCCAGCGGGCTTCCATTTGATCATTCAAGGGATTGTTCGCCAGCTCCATGTGCGCAGCGCCGGCGGCAAGGATCATGCGTTGATCCACCGCGCTGATGTATTCCGCCGTGTTGAGCTGGATAACTTTCCCCAAGGCCTTGCGTTCGGAGGCCAGCAAATCGACCATGTCGTTTTCATACTGGGTCCACACCGGATATTCACGGATGGAAAAGGTTTTCCAGTGGGAGAATTCTCCGGAGTCGTGCTCGTCGAAAAAAACACCGTCCGCATTGTAGCTTGATCCCCCCACGTTTGTGGTGATGCGCTTGAGACGATCGGCATTGTAAAGACGCAATCCTGCATCACCGGGGTTGATCACCCAGCGCACATGCACGTTCCAGGAAACCTGAATACGGCAGGCGGCAGTCTTGGTTTGTGCGGTCGGACAGACGACCCCATCGTGCAAAAAGGCGTCCTCGATTTTATACGTCGTATGGGCTGCATACCATTTTTGCATGTCCTTGTAATACACCATGGTTGAATCTGCGGGGTCGGCTGTGGTTTCCTGAAGAACCGTGAGATTCAGCGCATAGACATAAAACTTGATGGCGGCATTGCGCTTGCGGTATTCCCCGATCTTCCCCGCCATCACCTGATCATAATGCGCCGCATTCCAGTCGTATTCCGCGGCGGTTTGATTGGATCGGAAATCGGTGGCCATCATGCTGATATGGGAGGAATGAGGAACGACTGCCAGATAATCCACTGCAGCCTGGGATGCGTTAACGGGAATGGACATGAAAGCGACAGTTGCCACGAGAGTGAGAAAGCAGCGTATTTTGAGGAAATTTTTCATGGTTCTCTCGTTTTGAACAATGGACGGACCGCACGGTTTTCAACACCGTTTAAATCCAGGCTTCCATGTCGGTTGGTAGGTTAAAACACTCTTGTGTTTTATTCGTCTTTATGAGCGGAGATTCCGCACTATATCATAAGACGTTACCATGGAAAGAAATAGGGACGTGACGCAGCTCTTTGAAATGGTTTGGAAATAATCGTAAAATAAACAGCATTTAGTTCTCAAAAAATAAAGAACAGGGATGTTCAATCCGAAAGATCAACGGGCGATATAAATACCGGCGCTTTGGGGGTGAACCTTATCTCCGTTCAGGGAGAAAAGGTTCATGTCCGGGACATTGGACAAAAAATATTCCCCTTCGTTTCCGCCCATGACGGGAATCAACCGGGGCGAATGCAATCCGGTACCCGGTTTTTTTTGACGAAGTTCGATGGGAACGGGAACGAGTGCGGTATGATCGAGCAAATAAATAATTCCCGTATTGTGACCCACCACATATATGTTGCCTTTGGAGTCCGTTCCGAAAGAGGAAATCTCCACCGAGCTGGAAGCGATTTGTGTCAACTGCCAGATACTGCCGCTTAATTTAAGCGCGTACACTTTGTGAAGCGCCCAGTCTCCGAAGATGTAGGCGCCGTAAAATACCGAAGACGGATTCCCGCGAAAGACATAACCGCCGATAATGCTTTGCGCTTGAGTGCGCGTAAAGTCCATGACGGGAAGCGTGAGGCTAGTTTTGTTGCAGACGGGTTTGACCGTGCTGTAACTGAAACATCCGCTGCCTTCCATGGTAGTCCAACCCATGTTGTTTCCCTTGGCCACCTTGTCCACTTCCTCGGCGGTGCTTTCACCCACGTCGCCCACCCACAAATCCCCGTTGAGCGGATCGAAACTCCATTTCCACGGATTGCGAAGACCATAAGCCCAAATTTCTTTTCTCACTCCGGCCGTGGTATTGCTTACCAGCGGATTGTCCGAAGGAATTGAATATCCCAAACCATTGGCGGGATGATCCACATCGATTCGGAGCATGGAACCCAATAGTGTCTGGATGCCGGAACCATCCTCGCCTCCATCACCCATGCCGATGTACAGAAATCCATCCTTGCCGAAGGCCAGGGTGCCGCCATTGTGATTGGCCTTGGGTTGTTGAATGCCGAGAATGCGGCGCGGTGCGGTTCCCGCATCCACAACCAAGGATGCGGCTGCGGTTCTTTCTTCAATGAGGGTGGAGTCAAAACTTCCGCGTGTGGGCGGGATATAGTTGATGTAATACTTGCGGTTCGTGACGTAACCGGGATGGAAAGCGATGCCGAGCAAACCCATCTCCGGCATATCCTGACGAACCTTCAGGCTCAGGAATTTTTGCTTGGTGTATCCCCCGCTGCCATTGGGAACCAGCACATAAATGCGCGCGCTGTCGGTGTTCGTGCTGATGCCGCCCTGTTCCACAACGAGGAATGTTCCCGACTTGCCCGGAACTTCGCCGAACCAAACCGGATTGATGAAATGATTGGTGCCGCTCGTTCCAAATGCAGGAGTCAGCGCAACATTGGTGGGGATTTGCGCCAGAGCGGTTAAAACCCCGATGACGATCACCAGAAAAAAACTTCGCATGCTCTTCAAACTACAATCCAAACAACGCCCGGTTTAATGGGCGATGTAAATGCCCGCACCCAAACGAGGCGCATTCTGATCCACATTTTTTGGAGTGTGGCCCACCTTGGTTCCATCGAGGGAATACAAGGTTGCTTCGGTATTGGATGGAAATGCGTTTCCGTTGAGGACGGGAATCAGGCGCGGGCCGTTCGATCTTTCACCGGCATTGTACGCAATCGGTTCAATCGCAGTCGTGGGAACGAGTGCGGAATGATCGAGCAGATAAACGATTCCGGTGTTATGACCCAACACATAGATGTTGCCTTTGGAATCGGTGCCAAAGGAGGAAATCTCCGCGGTCGTCGTGGCGATTTGCGTCACCTGCCAAACGCCCAAGGTGCGCTTCATGGCGGAAATGTTTCCGGTTCCCCAGTCTCCGAAAATGTAGGCGCCGTAAAACACCGATGTCCGGTTGGCGCGATACATGTATCCGCCGATGACGCATTCCGCATCGGGATGCGGAAGATTCATGATGGGCGAAGTGAGACCTGTTTTGTTGCAGTCAGTGACGGCAGTATCGGCATATGTGAAACAACCGCCGCCTTCCATCGTGGGCCAACCCAGGTTCGCGCCTTTGGGCACGCGATCGATTTCCTCGGCGGCTTCCTGACCGACATCGCCCACCCATAGATAACCGGTGGTTGCGTCGAAACTCCATCTCCACGGATTGCGGAATCCATAAGCCCAGATTTCCTTGCGCACTCCCGTGGTGGTGTCGTTGACGAAAGGATTGTTCGACGGAATGCCGTATCCCAAACCGTTGGAGGGGTTGTCCACGTCGATTCGCAGCATGGCTCCTTGCAGGGTTTTCAAACCGTTGCCTCCTTCACCGCCGTCTCCGTAACCGATGTAGAGATACTTGTCCCGCCCAAAAGCAATGCCGCCGCTGTGATGATGATCGGAATCGAAGGCAAAACCCAAAACGCGCCGCGGGGCCGAGCCGCCATCCTGCAAGAGGGAAACCGAAGCGGTTCGCTCATCAACGATGGCGGAATCCTTGTCCCCCGTGGGACCGGTATAGCTGACGTAATACTTTCCGTTCTGCGAATAATTGGGATGGAAGGCGAATCCCATGAATCCCCTCTCCGTCGCATCCTGCCGGACCTTCAGGCTGAGGAATTTTTGCTTCTTGTAGCCCCCGTTGGTGTCAGGAGTCAGAACCCAGATACGGGCGCTGTCGACATTGGAACTAATGCCCCCCTGCTCCGCAACCAGATAGCTTCCCGTTTTTCCGGGAATTTCGCCAAACCAAACCGGGTTGATGAGCTTGTTGCTGCCATCGGTTCCAAACATGGGCTTGAGATTGACATTGGTGGGGATTTGAGCGTTCACGGCGGAAGCCAAGCCAAAGAAAACAAAAAGAGCAGCGGAGATCAGCGTACGGTGGGATTCCAGACGCGCATGCGTTCTCCCTTCAAGTAAGCCGTCCAAGCCAATACTATTGCAAGATTTACCGAAACGAAATAAAACGGAATTTTGATCGGAAACCATTTCCGTGAACCCTCCCACATTAAACCCAAAAGCGATGAACCGTAAAAAGTAATCTGTAAGACCAATAAAGCCGTACACAGACCACTGCCCACGAGAGCACCTATGATGGAGGTCACGAATAAAGCCGATAAGAATAGTGGGACCAGCCATCGCATGAGTTTATGGCTGGCCAATTGCCATGAAAAAGCCCCGTATTTGAAGAAATTCAGCAATTCCAGGGTTCGCATGAAAGCGTGGATGCCGTGAATCAAGGTGCGGGTTTTGCGCTTGGTTTCGCTATGGCCTTTTTGAATGTCGCGGTAATAACCGACGGCATTATCATCTGAAATGGCGCGGAAACCTTTTTTCTGGGCCAGGAAAACCGTGTTGAAATCCGAAGTCAGGTCTTCGGACCAATCCGAACAGACTTCGGATCGGGCGGCGAAAAAGGAACCGCTGAGTCCAATCACTCCGTTAAAATCCGATTCGAGCCGGCGCAGCTTCATCTCATAGCGGACATAAATATCCTCTGCGTTTCCGGACTGGCTGGAGAGGACTTGATCCCTCGAACTCACCGCGCCCACGGCAGGGTCGGCAAAATTCCGGACGATCCTCCGGATTCCATCCTTGTCCAAAAGAGTTCCCGCATCGGTGAACACCATGATTTCACCCGTCGCCGCTTCAAGGGCCAGCCGTTGCGCCCGTTCCTTGCCTCCACGCTCGGGAGTGCGAAGCAATTGCACTTCCGGGAATTCCCGAACAATCTCCTCGGTGAGATCGGAGGAGGCGTCGGAAGCCACGATGAACTGAATCTTGTCGCGGGGATAATCGAGCTCCATGGTATTGCGCAACTTCTCGCGAATCTTGCTTTCCTCGTTGTACGCAGCGATGATGATGGAAACCGTCGGTTCGATGTCGGCAGCCAGAACCTTTTTTTTGAAGAAGATGTTGAGAAGGACCAACAAGATCGGATACACGGCGTAGGAATACACGCTGAGGAAAATCAAGACAATTGCCAGAGTGTCGATCATGGTGGGTAAGTTAGGAAATCCGGCCTCGGTCGTTTCGGCTACGCTGATTTCGGCTGCGCTGGCTTCCGCTCACTTCGACAAGCTCAGTGACCGGACTCACGGGGTCCATATTGAACGAAACTGAATTGCATTTACAGGGACGCCGAGCCCTGAGCCTGTCGAAGGGGCGAGGAGTCTTTTACTTCAACCCGTAGAGAAATCCCTTTTCCGGTGCAAAGGATGCGGGAAGAATGATTCGCGATTCATTGGCAGGGATTTGAACGCTTCGTTGCAACACACCCTTCAAATCGAAAATCTCGAGTGTGCGAACAACACTTGAAGAATTGAGATTCAAAATCAACTGATCGCTCATCAAGGAAAAACGAATGTTCTGTAATCTTTCCTGAGAATTGGAAAAAATCTCCATACAATCTACAGGAAGCGAAAGACATCCAATAGTCATCGCAATGTTCGGATTGACTATGTAGGTCGCGCCATATGCCACTTGATAAACGTCTGCATTATTTTCCGCTGTGGTGTTGGGATAGTTCCGATATCCTGTAGCAGTCACCAAAACCCGGTAACTTCCATTCGTTGCACTAGCCGGAGCCGGGGCGGAAATCAGATTCGAGAAGGAGAAAATCCCATTCGCATCCGTCGTCGTGGAATCCAAACTGTACCAAACAGCCTGGGCAGCCGGAATGGATCTCATGCGATGCTGTAACACAACCTTCGCGCCGGAAACAATCGGACCCCCGGTCGCATTGGTGGCATGAATGGTTCCGCCGATAGTGGAAAGAGCCGGGGTAAGACCCGTGTTCATAACGGTATTGCTACCAAAATTCACCGTGGCGGTGGTATCCTTGCTCGGATACCCACGATCGCTTTTCATTCCTGCAGCGCTGACGCGAATATTGTAAGTAGCTGCACCCAAGACCTTGGAATAATTCCCATTCGTATCCGTGGTTGCACTGTCCACTTTCGCGGTTCCAACCAAAAACACAACTTTGGCGCCTGCAATGACGACCGTGGCGCTGTCATTGCGCCGAATGGTGCCCGAAATACTTCCGATGTTGCGTGTGAGGTACATGGTACCAGCCGTAGTGGTGGAGTTCCAAACTGTAAGAACATTACTGAGACTGCTCTCCAAATAGCCCGGTAAGCTAGCCGTAATAAAGCAAGACCATCCTGTGAACAGGCTGTCAAAGTGATATTTTCCATTGCTGTCGGTTTGGGTCGTATAAATTGGAGCGGGATCCGCCGTTACGTTGTTGGGAGTGAGGCGTACTGTAGCTCCGGCCACCACGGAAGAATCCGAAGCTCGCTTCACGAATCCTTGTACTGTTGAGGTACTGTTGTTAATGGTAATGCTGATGTTGGCTGAATAACTTGCATTGAAGTTGCTCACTCCCACCAGCGCAGCGCCACCGTTATAACCCGGCCTGCTGGCAATCAAAGTTTTAGTACCCGTACCGACCGTGGAGAAACTGAAATTTCCCGCACCATCTGTGTTGATCGAATCCAGGTGCTGGCCTGTGCTTGTTCCCTCAATCAGCACCACCTTGACACCTGCAACCGGTGTACCGGGAGCCGGGTTGCCGACAATGCCAGAGATTGTTGCCGACCAAATCGAAACCGGAAGCAATGAGGCGAAAATCAAATAGAAAAGTGTTTTCATGGTTTCCTTTCTCATTTCAACCCGTAGAGAAATCCCTTTTCCGGTGCAAAGGATGCGGGAAGAGTGATTCGCGATTCATTGGCGGGGATTTGGATAGTGCGTTGCAACACACCCTTCAGATCGAAAATCTCGAGTGTACGGACAACACTTGAAGAATTGAGATTCATAATCAATTGATCACCCATCAAGGAAAAATGAATTGGTTGACCGGCGTTGCTATGAACAGAATTTATAGATATCGGTTGAATGAACAAAGCAATGTTCGGTGTGACGATGTAGGTCGCACCATACGCCACTTGATACACATCAGCGGTATTTTCCGCTGGCGTGTTTGGGTATGTCCGAAATCCATTCGCATTCACCAGAACGTGATAGCTTCCATTTGTCGCACTAGCCGGAGCCGGAGCAGCAATCAAGTTCGAGAAGGAGAAGATTCCGTTTGCGTCCGTTATAGTGGAGTCGAGGGTATAATAAACAGCTTGTGCAGCTGGTGTAGAAGCCATGCGGCGTTGTAGAACAACCTTAGCGCCCGAAACAATCGGACCCGTGGTGGCGTTGGTGCCATGAATGGTTCCACCGATAGTGGAAAGAGCCGGAGTCAAACCGGTGTTCATAACGGTATTGCTTCCGAAGACCAAAGTAGCCATCGTATCCTTGGTGGGGAGACCACGGTTGCTCTTCATTCCTACAGCGCTGACGCGAATGTTATAAGAAGCAGTATTCAGAACCTTGGAATAATTTCCATTCGCATCCGTGGTGATGCTGTCCACTTTGGCGGTGCCATTCAAAAACATGACTTTAGCACCGGGAATGACGATAGTCGCGCTGTCATTGCGACGAATGGTTCCTGAAATGCTTCCACGATTGCTGGTGAGATATAGTGTTCCTACCGTGGTGATGGCGTTCCAAGCAACGGCAACGTTTCCCGCACTGGTTCCCAGATAACCAAACAAATTAACCGCAACATTATGGCCCGTCCCGGTGCAAACACTATCCAGTTTATAATGCCCCGAACTGTCCGTGAGAATATTTTTTGGGTTGTCTCCGCAGGGGCCGCCGGAAAGCGTTACCAATACCCCCGCCATGCTGGAAGAATCCGAAGCTTTTTTGACAAACCCCTGAATGGTGGACGTCCAATTGTTGATGAGGGAATTGACATTTGCGTTGACTATCTGAGGAATCGTATTCACATCAATTAATATGACTCCGTTATTATATCCGGACTTACTGGCTTGCACCACATAAATACCTATGCTGACATTGAGAAAAGTGACCAGACCCGTAGCGTCGGACGTTCCGGAATCGACATGTGGACCGAAGCCGTTGCCTTGAATCAATACCACCTTTACTCCGGGAACAGGAGGGGTACCTGGACCGGAACCGACCACGGTGATGTTGACCGTCCCCGAATAAATCGATATCGGAAGCAAGACTGTAGTAATGATACCGATTAAGGTTTTCATCCGCGCCCTCAAATCATTCATACTGTATTAAGATAAGGCGAAACCCGGAAAGTTGGTTTTAAAATCCGTCATTCATTATGAAATATTAACGGACATTCATTGAAATTCGTGGAAAATCAAGACTTGCGGGATTCCAGCTGCGCCAACGCGGGACGCAGGATTTTAAACGCCGATTCCCACGAGTATCGCGCCGTCACCAACGCCCGGCCTTTCACACCCAACCGGGTCGAAAGATTCTCGTCTTTCAAAACCCGAATCACCTGATCCGCGAATTCCTCCGGCGTGTCGCCCACCAGCACGTCCTCATTCGCAACCAAATCGATTCCGTCCAGACTCAGCGAAGTGGCCACGATGGGCCGTTCCATCGCCATCGCGCTCAGGATTTTGTTTTTCATCCCGGCGCCCACGCGCAGTGGACTGACGAACACCCGCGCATTTCCAAGATGTTCGCGGATGTCCGCCACCGTTCCGGTGACATGAAACCCGTCGCGGGGTTTCAAAGCGCGGACTTTTTCCGAAGGCTCCTTGCCCACCGCCCAGAATTCTGCATCCGGAATTTTCTGCTGCACCAGGGGAAAGATTTTCTCCGCAAAATACAGCGCCGCATCGTTGTTGGGATCATAGGACATGACTCCGGTAAAGACGATTTTGTTTTTCACCGGGGAATTATATGGAGGCCCATAATATGCGGTGTCCACGCCGTTGGGAACAACCAAGGTGTTCGCATGGGGAGCGACCGCATGGATTGCCTCTTCGTCCACTTTGGAAATGAGAATCAACAGCGAAAAGGTTTTCGCCAGCGCACGCTCATAAATTTTCATGCTCAAAGATTCGAGAAAATACTGGACTTTTTGTTTCCGGTTTTTTTCCGTGTACGCCATCCTGCGGAAAAGCAGGGAGAGGCAGTCGCATACGTCAGATATGATGGGGATCCCAGATGATACCGGCGCATACTGCGTCATTTGCATGGCGTTGAAATAAACCAAATCGATGTTTTTTTCCCGCACCAGTCGTTCCAGATTCGCAATCATCCGCGTGTGGTATTCCGGATGATGATGACGTGTGATGAAATAAGGGCAGAAGGAAAGGCGGTGCTTCTGTCGATTCCACCATTTCACTTTGCCGGAGGGAAGCGGGAACGTTTCCACCCCTCGGAAAATGCGCCTATAGGCTGGGTCGTCCGAAAGCCATTGAATTTGTTCCCGGTCATCGCAAAACAACCCGAGAAAAAGCTCATGATTCTTCGCCATCTCTTCGCAGAAATAATACGGGCGCGGACTTCCCGGACGGTGAACCGGGGCCGGAAGTTCATTGGAAATGACCAGGATTCTCATCGGGATTCCAGAAAATGGCGGTAGATGGAATTTTCCCATAGCGGTCCGCTGTTCGCCACGACATGTGAATCAACCGTGGCGAGAAACGCATCCAGCATGAGATTGAGATGTTCGGGATTTTCCAGATCCACAGAACGAATCGCGGGCCTCAATGCAAAGTGCTCCCCGAGTTCATCCAGCTTCTGATCATAGGGCATGAGGATGCAGGGACGGCGCAAGGCAAGCGCCAGAATCGCGGAGTGAAGGCGCATGGCGATTACGCAGCGTGCCGCACCGATGCACTCCATTACTTCTTTGAAATTCCCCGTCCATTCCCGGACGGTGGCGCTGTCTTGCATTTTCATGGCGGCAAACACCTGACGATGCAACGGATTATCGCCCCATTCATCCCCTTGTTGAAAGGGAAGGAATACAATGCGGACTCCGTGCTTTTCCACCAGATGATCGAAGCCGGCCGCAAGACCCTGAATGTGTTTCTGCTCCAGAACATAACGGCCATAGGCGTTGGGCTGGCCGCGAAGACAAACCGCGATGGATCCGGATTGGGAGGGCGGCGCGAAAACAGGAATGGCGGTCGACGAACCGTAAACCATTTCCGGCAAATGCATGACCACATCGTGAACATGAACACAAGGATTTTCCGGCGCAAATTTTTTCTGCAAGGCCACCGATCGCGAATCGCGCACGATCACGCCTTTGCAACAGCGTAGAATCCAACGCAGGCAAAAACCGCCGTACCAGGTTTTGGGCTCGGGCAAACCCACATTCGCGAGATACACCGGACGCCCCAAAAGCAAAGCGACCAGGATTTTTTCCACCGTATAAAGAAAGATTTGCGGTCCGATGTCGTCGCGAATCAAGTCTCCGCCGCCCACCACGAGAATATCCGTGTTCCAAATCGCACGCAGGAGCCGGAAGGGATCGCCACGCAACCAATTGCCGGGAAAATCCCATTGACCCGACAAGGGCGTGTTTTGCAAGGCGGGAATTCCAAATCGTGCGCGCGTTTCGGCCGGATCCTCGGAAATCACCGTGACACGGGCGCCCTGTGACTGCATGCCGTCCAACAGACACGCCATCATCATGTCGTCCCCCAGGTTGTGGCTGCCGTAATAACCCAGAAGAAGCGCCCGCATATCTTTAAAATCTGTGTTTCCGCCCATGAAAGTTCAATCGTTCAACAATGATTTGTAAACATACGCCAAATCCCGCGCTGTGCCCTCACGTGAAAACGAGGATTCCACCCGTTTCGCCGCCGCATCACCCAATTCCATTCTGCGCGCAGGATTGCGCAGAAGATCTTCAAGGGCCGCAACCCACTGTTCCTCATTATCGGATAATAGCAGACCGCAAACTCCATTGCCGCCCAAAACTTCGGGAATGCCACCCACTGTATTGGCGATCACGGCGCGACCTGCGGCCATGGCCTCGAGCAATGCGAGCGGCAGGCCCTCGCGATGTGAAGGCATGCAAAACACATCCAGTACGGGATAAAACGATGCGGGATCGTTTCGAAATCCGGGCAACAGAAGTTTGTCCCCAATGCCGAGACTGTTTGCCAACTCGCGCAGAGCTTCCGCTTGGGGGCCTTCTCCCACCAGCAAAATTTTGAAGTTGATTTCCCCGCGATTCAAACGCGCACAGGCGCGAAGCAGCAAGTCGTATCCCTTTTCCTCGCCCAGACGACCAATGGCTCCAACCACCAACTCTGCGGGATCGATGCCAAGGGATTTTTTGAACTCGCGCACGTCGGAGAATGGCAGATCGGATTTTTGTCGAAAGGGTTTGGGATCAATTCCGTTTCGCACCACGGTGATATTCCGGATGCCTCTTCGTCTTTCCAACGTTGCCTGTCCCTCGGACACGCAAATCACCCGGTTGAATCCGTTCAACGCGAAACGATCCAGCGATTCCTTGATCCGCAAACCCGGACTTATTCCCACGCGGCCATGCAAAGTTGCCAAACGGGGCGCTTTGCTTCCGGCCATCCACAAAGCCGCATTGCTTTTATAATCATGCCCGTGCAAAATCGCGGCTCCCGTTTCCCGGGCGATTTTTCGAAGACTGAAAAGCGCACTGATATCCCATGGACTTCGCAAATGAAGCGGGGACACCCTGATGCCGCGCGCTTCCGCCGCTTCCATCAATACCGTGCCGGAACCATCGGATTCGATCAACGGGACAAGGAGGCAGCGATAACCGAAGGAGGGCAGGGTTTCGCAAAGATCCAGCACAACGCGTTCCGCGCCGAACAACCCTCCGGAAGAGCGCACGTGCAGAACCAGCGGACGCGAGTCGTGGACGTTTTCAGCCATGCGGAATCTCCAAACCCGATTCCGAATAAAGCGCAAGATATCGTTCCATCATCGCATCCAGACTGAATTCCTTCGCAGCTCTTTCCTGTGCATTCGCACCCACGCGTCCTGCCGTTTCGGGTTGCTCCAGCAAAATCTTAATCTTCGCCGCCAAATCCTCCGCATTCCCGGTTTCGAACAACAATCCCGTTTCATTTTCCCGCAGCAATTCCGGGTTGCCGCCGACACGACTGGCGACAATGGGAAGACCCGCCGCCATGGCTTCCATGAGCGCAAGGGATTGCCCTTCGGAAAAAGAAGGCATGGCGTAAACATCCAATGCGGAAAGCAGACGGGGCACATCTTCACGAAAACCGAGCAAATGAACACGGCCTTGCAAGGAAAGGCTCTCTATCAATAGACGCAATCGGTTTTCCTCTTCACCACGGCCTGCAATCACGACATGAGTGTTGGAATTGCCAAGACGGGCCAATGCCTCCAGCAAAACGGCGTGTCCCTTTACGGGATAAAGATTTCCGACGGCTCCGATCACTTTATCCTGCCCGCTGAATCCCAGCATCCGTCGCGCTTCATTTCGATCCGCATTGCGGTATGCCTGAATGTCGATTCCATTGGGAATGACACGCACCCCGTGCAATCCCAAATCCTTTTGGAGAAAATCGCGGATGTCGGAAGACACGGCCACCACGGCGGTGCCCATTCGCCGCAACAGGCGCATGGCATAAATGCGACGCTTGACGGTGGAGTAATAGTTTTTGCCGTGAACAGTGGCCACGACCGGAATGCCCAGAAGTTTTCCCGCAAGACTTCCGTAAAAATTCATGGTGAATTCATGACTGTGGATGAGATCGACTTTTTGGGTTTTAATCAATCGCATCAATGCAAAAAGAAAAGGAAAATCGATGGAGTGTTTCGAGGGAAGCATGTGAACGGGAACGTCGGACTCGATCAATCGATCGTGCAACCAGCCTTCCTTGAGAATACCCACTGACACCCGGAAATTTCCGGAGCGATTCAATCGCTGCGTCAGATTGATAAGCACACGCTCCGCTCCGCCCGGTCCGTCGGTTTCAATGAGCTGGAGAATATGTTTCATTTGCGGACCCACATATCCCGCATCGAACGCAGCCCGTTGTAAATCCGGCTCATGACATTGAACTTCATCTCTCCCAATACTCCGGGAAAGCTTTCCCCCGAAAGCGAGCTCCAGGGGCCCACGATGCGCACGGGACCGTTCTTCAAGGCGGTAATGATGGCTGCAGGACTTCGCTCCGACACATGAAGCTCCACACCCAATGACGACGGACTGTCCAAACGATGGAGATCGATTGCTCCAATCGCCCGCAATTTTGGATTCAACACCCGCCATCGCTTCCACAGTCTCAGTGGCTTCGATCCGGGTCCGAGTTTTCCATCCTTGGGTTGATTCCAGATTTCAATTCCATCCAGACACACGGCCAGCTCGTCCGGATTTTCCGCACCGTAAGCGCAGGGATGCGCCAGAATCACCGCGCCTCCGTGGGAACGAATGTGTTTCGCCACGGGAACGGGATCGTGGGAATCCACCGGCTCCGTCACACCGATTCCAAGAATGTGCAAACGATGACGACAGGAAAACTCCACGCCGGGAACCGCAAGAAAATCACCGGTCGTGGCTTGCGCGCATTCGTCGACAATGCGTTGCATGTTTTCCCGGGTCAATCCGTCGGAATGCTCGGTGATGCACATGAAGGCATAACCCTGCGCACGGAAAAATTCCGCCAGACGCGCAATGCTTTCATGTCCGTCGTAGGAAATGCGGGAATGCACATGCACCACACCGCGCAGTTTCATTTCGGCCCGCCGAAATATTTCATGAGTTCCACCCATGCAGGTTTCATGTCATTCCAACGGAACACTTCCTGTTTGCCTGCGAAAGGATTTAAAAATTTCAACACGGCGTGTAGCTTTCCAACACGTTTGGAAGACAGATCGGAATGTCCACTATGGCGCTTGAGCCGGATGATGAGATGATCCAAATCCCCCAGCAACCAGCGCGATCGAATTCCCATTTGATAATCCAAAACAGATTCGGGGTTTTCCCCCAATGCGAGACGATAGAGCAGAAAGGGGAAATCCACGCCCGAGTCCACAGCAAGTTGCAGCGAACCCCAAAAACGCGGATTGATTTCCATCAGATAAGGTTTCCCGTCGCGGGCATCGATTCGAAATTCAATCATGCAGGCGCCATGCCATCCCAAGGCCTGAATGAGGCGATCGACGGGTTCGATCAAAATCTGCGGAACGGGCACCGATTCGCGAAGCACGCTGACACCGCCCGAAGGAGGTTTTTCCCGGAGGCGGCGATGTGCGAACCGCGCCACAACACGACCGCGATCGGCGAGAATGAACACGCCCTCACCGTGTCCGGGAATATTCTCTTGAAGCAGGGGGAAAGGAATGTTGTCGTTCTCACGATTCCATGCGGAGATCAAATCCTTTTGATCCTTGATGATCCGAACGGCTCCTTCACGAAACCCATTCTTCGTCCGCAATTTGGATCGGGCGGGTTTCAGGATTACGGGAAAACCCAATGACACAGCTTGCTCCACCGCCTCGCGCGCATGGCGCGGCCGCAACGTGCGCGGCACATGCAAGCCGCATACCGTGGCAAACTCCGCCAGCTTCGCCTTGTCCCATGCCAGTTCCAATACGGAGGAAGGCGGAAAGGGAAGGCGAATGCCGGACAAGGAGTCCCGCAAGCCGTCCACAACAGCCAGTGTTTCATCCGTTACGGGAATCCACACCCTGCCGGGATTTTTTTGCGCCTCTTCGCGCAATGCCCGCGCCATTCCGTCGGGATCCAAAAATGGATGGGGAATCACGATTCTTTTTGCTGCGTAACGCGAAGACCCGGCCAGCGTTTTGGAAGAATAACCCGCCACCGTCACTGGAATTCCCTGACGCCCCAGCGAACGAACCACAGCCAAGGCTGCGCGACCTTCGCCTATCACAAGGGCTTCGGCGAACTTAATCATGGTCGGCGGCACCAATCGAAAAATCCTACGGCTTCACAGGCAAAAATGGAAGCGGAAAATCCGAACAATCCGTTCGAGCTGCCTTCACACAAATTTTTCCGGGGTATCGCAAAAACCGGGTTTGTGTTTTCAGGAATTTTCCAAGGCGATTCGGTGGTGACAGCGTAACTGTAACCCGCCTTGCGCACGGACTCCGCCAAAACGGGATTCCAATTTCCATTGGGATAGGCGAAACTTTGCGGCGGTTCCCAAAGCTGCGTGGTGATTTGATCGCGACTTTCGCCAAGCTCTTTCTCCACGAGTTCGGGGGTCGCATGATTCAACAAAACATGATTGACCGTGTGACTGCCGATATCAAAGCCCTGCTTTTTCAAGTCGCGCACCTGATCCCAGGAGAGCATGCGGGTTTCGGATGGAAGGAGCGGTCGGTTGTGAAGCCTTGCTTGTTGATCCAAAAAATCTTCGCGGGTTTGTTCCGGGACATTCTTGAGAGATTCGATCAGGGCGTCAACCTGTTCGTCATGACGCTGAAGGATATAAGCCAGACATTCCGGCCAAAAAAGTCTTTGCGTTCCGATATAACCGGTGGTGATGAACAAGGTGGCGGGAAGCCCGAGACGTTTGAGAACGGGAAAGGCGAAGCGATGATTGTCGGCCCAGCCGTCATCAAAAGTGATGGCGCAGCGAAATCCCCCACCTTCATGATGGATGGCATCACTCAGCGGAACCATGGAAAACATACCACGCAATTGAAGCAGCTGTTTTTCAAAGGTGTTTGTCTGCACCACAATTCCCGACTGGGACAAATCTGTTCCGGAATCCAGAACGCGGTGATACATGACGACCAGCGCGCGATTGCCAAACTTCCATCGAATCCAAAGATGAAGCAAACCCGATCGATACAGCAAAAAAGCCGCGACTTGTTTTATCGCGATCAAAATCAATCCGATCATCCAGGCAAATCTGCGGTGACGGGAACTGGGACTGGTACGGAATCTTTCTGCGGCTTGACGATTTTCAAAATATGCAGATCCCGATCCCACGTATCCCGCGTCGCCTGAATGATGCAGGCGAACGTTGTGAACATGGGATAGAACAGAACCGATAAAAACGCCCCCGATGCCATGAAGCCCAGCAGGCCTATGCCCACAGCCATGCCAAAGTTGGAGAAAAACTTTTGCCTTTCGTCGAGCTCCTTGACGAACAGAGGGTTCGCATTGCTTCGTATTTCCGCACCCATCTGCCTTTTAAGATTGGAGGGCAGCAGGTATTTAAAACAGAAAAAGCAACTGATGACCAGCGCGACCCACGGAATCACCCCGGCGATCCCCAACTCGGAAATCAACTGAAAGTAAACGGAATGCGGGGTCATATTTCCGAAATGGCGTCCTCCGGTACTCACGATGCCAGACCACACCGCGTCGCCCCAAGCGCGCGCACCCACTCCGAAAATCGGCCGTGCCAGAAACATTTTCCACGACAAACCCCAGTAGAAAATTCTTTCGTCTGCCGTGGTTTCATGCGTATCGGAGATGGATTCAAATTCTGACATTAATTTGGGCGGACCGATGGCCAACACTGCGGCCAACATGAGTATCACCACCACAATGGTGGAAATCTTGTATCGCGTTTTAAGCCAGCATGCCGACAGAACCACCACGGTTCCCACCATACCACCCCGGGAAATGGTGGAGGCAATGCCGGCCAAGGTGGAAAAAAAGATCATCAGGTACATGATGAAACTTCTCGGACTCAATTTCTCCAGCAACTTGAAAAAGGGAAACGGCAGCAGCATCACCATGAATATGGCAACGTCATTCTCATCCCCGAGCAAGCCCGGACCACGTCCGGAATGCGTGATGGCCCACAAGGAGAGTGCCCCGGCTAATGCGATCAGGGCCGACTGCACCTTGCGCAAATCATCCATGGTTCGGAAAAAAAGAATGGCGCCCAGAAAAAAGGCGAACACCAGCGCGAATTCGTTCTTCACGGTGACAAAAATCATGCCCCGGTTGAATCCGAACATCAAACCCGGTAGCATGGCGGTAAAAAACACCAGCCGCCAAATCACCATGGGGCTCCACTTCAAAGTGCGGAGTTCCATAATCACCAGTACATACAGGAGAATGGTGGTGATGCTGCCCAATTTGAAATATCTCAGGCCGGGGATCATTTCATGAATCTGCCCCACGCTGACCAGCATGAAAATCAGCGCGGCCCAAAAACCGATTCTGCGGGGACTCATCGAGGAGCGCTTTCTTTTTCGAGAACGGTGTTCAAGGTGGCAAGACGCCGCTCCCAATCCGCACTGCTCTGTTCATGAAATTGCAGTATCTCTTCGCGAAGGCTGGGAAGCCTGACCCGTAACTCCTGAAATACACGGATCAAGTCCGTTGCCGACCCATTGGTATACAAAGCGCCCTGATGGAAATATTCGCGCAAAACTTTCGAGTTCCCCAGTATCATCGGCTTGCCCATGCTCACCGCTTCATAGCCTCCGCAAACCAAAGTCGAAGGCCGCGTGGTCACCGCCATGACGCAATCCACACGGGCCATCAATTCAAAATATTTTTCGTCGCTGAGAAAACCCGTGGGAATGAAATTGGAAGGGGCGGATGCCACCGCCTTTTCAAAAGACTTTTTCATCCTTCCCGAGATATAAACCTTTGCACGACCTTCGAGGGCGCGACAGGCTTCGAGGGTTTCCAAAATGGGTTCGTCCTCAGCCCAGGTGGAAACAAACAGAATTTCCACAGGCCCTTCATGCGGAATCAGAGGCGCGACGGCAAGATCGAGATACGGATCGGGAAGCACGAAACTTCTGCCGCCGATTGCATCAATGCCTGCGGCCATCTCCGCATTGGTCACAATCGTCAAATCCGCCTTGCGAACGGTATAAGCCGCAAGGGACAGAATGATCCGCTCCTTCCACGAATACGGCGGCTTGAGCTCCAGTGAAAAATCGGTGTGCCGGTCCACCACCAAAGTATAGCGCAACAAAGGCTTCAGAAAGCAGGCCATTGCCGTGAGCAACAACGAGGGAAACTGGACAAACACCAAATCGCCGCGGTGCTTCCACAACACAAAAAAAGTTTTCGCGGCGGACAACGGATAACGAATGAGGCCCTTGTCTTCATCGTCAAAAATGGCGAGCCTCGCATTCACCTTCACGGAGAGATTCAACGTCCGTCTCTGGGTTTCCCATGCGATCCACACCCTCTTCATCCTCCGGACAAACATTCAAGCGACCGGTCGCAACCGGAACTTGAGCGCCTCCATGCCGCAAACGTACTCCTTGAAAAGCAGGGAATCGGTGGGAAGTCCGAACCGGCCCAAACGGTACATGTCGGTATTTGCCTGTGTATTGTTGAAGCCCGGTATTCCCGTCACCGCAGCACGGTATCCCGCTTTCTTCGCCTCTTCAATCACGCCGTCGCTGAAATCCTCCGGGCCGCCGTTGGGATAGCACAAAATGTCGGCTGAAATTCCCAAATGACTTTCAATTTGATCCTTGCTCTCCCTTAATTCAGCGTCATAATCTTCCGCATTCAGCCGGGTCAGAATGGGATGGTTTTGTGTGTGCGGATGAAACTCGATCCCGTTCGCCTGCATTTCCAGAATTTCGGCCCAACTCAACGGGGAATATTTTCCGGAAGGTTGACCGGAAACATCCACGCCCAATTGTTCCACCAATTGGGACACGTTCCGCCGCATTTGCGCATTGGGAATTTTTTTGAAGCGGTGGATGATTCTGAAAATGGCTTCCGATTTTTCCGAAGCAGTTCCGATGGCAACCTTCCCCAACCCATCCACATCCACTTCCGTTTTCAATGTGTTCTGAATGGAGAATTCGATTTGGTCCCACCACAGGAAAATCCGCCTGTTGATAAAATCACTCGTCAGAAAAATCGTGGCGGAGTATCCGTATTTTTTGAATACGGCATACGCGTGCTCGTAAAAATCACGGTAGCCATCGTCCACGGTGAACACCACGGATTTATAAGTGCTCTCGCGATTCTCAAGCGCCTGCACATAATTCCTCAACGACAACACCCTGTAGCCATTCCGCTTCAAGTAGGAGAAGCATTCCTCCAAAAGCGCCGGAGAAGTGACATCGCGACCATCGTTCACGGCGGCAACGGAATGCAACATGAAAATCGTGGCCGAATTTTTCGTAAACGGGTTGAACATGGAAAATCCTCCCAAAGCGTCGAGCGTTTTGAGAAGGGTCCTTTTCATTTTGTGCGCACCAGACTTTTGCCTTGTTGCATCGCCGTGTATCCACCCGTGATGTAACCCGAACTTTTTGCCAGTTCGTCCTGCATGAATCGGATTTTTTCCGGCGTGAGATATTCCTGGGAATATTCGTAGAAGGGAAAAAGCGGCGCGGTTTTCATCGCCTCTTTGTGCCTGTCCAAATACTCCTGCAAGGTGCAAATCACCTTGGCGGGATTTCCCGCAGCCACGGAATCGGCGGGAATGTCCTTGTGCACCACCGATCCCGCGCCCACCACAACGCGCGGCCCGATGGTGACGCCAGGAAGAATCACAGTGTTCATTCCGAAATGACAGGATTCATGAATGGTCACTTTGCCCACACGAGTGGCGTCGAGATATTCATTCGGCATGGCGTCATGGGTGAGAATGGCGCACGAGCTGCCGAAGCCGCAGCGATCGCCGATGGAAATCAAATGACAATGCGCCGTGTCGATCCAAGTGGACAAGGGAAGATTGACCTCTTTCCCGATGTGCATTCCAAGAGCGCGGAGATTTTCCCACCTGCGCCGCAAACGCCAGACATCGAGTTTTTCACGAATCATGCCGGCAATACTCATAACACCCTTCCCGGAACCCCGATCAGAACCGCATCCGGCCCGGTGGTTTTCCATGTGAGCAAAGTATTGGGCAGCATCACCGAGTCCGCACCGAGATGGGCTCCCTTGCCCACGCAACATTCCCAACCCACGTAGGCTCCCGCGCCGATGACCAGCGGCTTGACGGCCTTCTCATCCACTTCATCGCGTCGCGAAGCGTCTATGTGATGAAAATCGGTGTCGAACAGCGAAGCGGATTCCACCACGGCGCCGTCCCCGATTTCAATGCTGGATTCACAGCCCACACGCGTGCCCCTGAGAACCGCGTTGTTTCCGATTCGAATGATGGATTCGCGATGATTCAAATACAAAGAGACATAATCCCCGCCAAAAGCTGTGGGCAGGATTCGCACATTGGATCCAAAAACGACTTTGCCCGGCCCCTTGATTTCCAATCTGGCGTAGGCGTACAAGGGGCCTTCCACAACAGCATTGCCGAAAATGTATTGGTATTTGAACGTGTACCAAAGGCCGCGACAGCGCGCGAAGAAATCCCCCTTCACGCGTCCTCCCGCGTCGATTTGATCTTGCGCGCAGGAACACCCAACAACAGGGAACGCGGTTCGGCATCCGCTGCCGCAACAGAACCCGCACTCAGGACGCATTCATCGCCCAAGGTCACGCCCTTCAAGACCACGGTATTGACGGCCAGCCAGGTGTTGTTTCCGATGACGACCGCGCGGGACCATTTTTCCATCCAGTCCCGATCCACTTTCATATTGGGATGCGGAATGATGTCGCTGTCCAGAATCACGGTGTTGCCAAGCAGGTTGTTGTCCCCTATCTCGATCTTCCGGACGCAGCTGATGTGAACACCGCCGAAATAATTTCCATCACCGATGCGAACCACCGCATCCGGATGATGAGTCAGGATGGTGGTTTCCTTGAAAATGTTGCGGTTGGTGCTGAAATTATTCCCAATGATCACTTTGCCCGGACCCCGTATGTACAAGCTGCTGTAAATGCGAAGACCTTTCCCAATGGAAACGTTCCCCGGATCCCACAGGATCAATTTCAAACGAAACAGAAAACCCCGCCCCACCGCGAGGGATACGCGCAAGGCCAGACCGGGATCCGCAAACGCGGATCGAAACGAGGAAACTTCTTTCAGGACGGCCTCCGCTTCAACGCTTCCGCAATCACATGTATCAAATCCACGGCCAGTACGCGGCTCCCCTCGGCGTTCAAATGTCCGCCATCGGTCGTGTATTCCGGGGCCAGTTGATAATACTTCTTTCCAGAACGGGCGAAGCTTTCACGGCTTCCGTCCGGACGCGTGGACTCAATGCGACTGATGTCGAAAACGGGTTCATTGCCGAAGGCCGACATCAGCAGGCTGTTGTATTCCAGACGTCGGATATTGTCCTCCTCAGCGGTGCGTTTGCCGAGAAGCTTTTTCACAAAAGCCTTGAGTCCGTCAGCCCGGGTCAATGGTGCGGTGGCGTGAATGAAAATCACGCCAGGATGCTGCTGCTTGAGGGACGCCACTGTGTCCTGATAAAGCTTGAAAAGAGACGGCACATCGGTGTTGCGGGTAATGTCCAAAAAGCAGAACTTCAACAACACCGCATTCCAATCCTGTGATTGGGGCTGATTCACAAATTCAGCGAAATCCCGGATCTTGGCGGCGGGATTGGCGTTCTCCCCGAGATAGGAGTGAACAAAACAGGGACCCGGAGGAAGTGCCGCATCTTTACCGGCCTTGACGACATTTACCTGCGGCTGCGAAGAATCCATTAGGCTATTCAAGCCATCGAGCACATTCCCGCCCACGGACTGGTGGCCGAAAAAAATCCGGGCTTTTCCAACTTCGGAAATTTGTTCCTGAAACGCGGCATTATCCGGCATGGTTTTTTTCACGTCAACCGGTTCATGGCAGGCCCAAAAAGTCAGGAGACTCGGAAGGCACAACCATCGGATTGACAGGGCTTTCATTCCCTAAATTTAACCGCAAGGAGGGTGATTATACACCCGTAAGCTCGCTCACGTCTTCCATGAGCTTGGGCTTCAAATGCAAATACTGGGTGGACCGCCGTTTGACGTCGATGTCCTTGTATACCCGCCCCACCTGTTCCGCCGTCAGACCGATGGCTTCGGCCACCACACCCGTTGCAACTCCATGGTTTTTGCCATACAGGCACAGGTCCATTTGATCGTAAGGCAGGGAGAAATAAAACTCGTCCTGACCTTGGGATAACGAATAGGTGTCCGTTGTTGGAGGACGCTTTCGAACTTCCACCGGCACTCCCAGATGTTCGGCAAGTTGATAGACCTGCGACTTGTAAAGATGGGCGATGGGCTTGATGTCCGCCGCGCCATCTCCGAGTTTGACGAAGAACCCCTGATCGTATTCGAGACGGTTGGGCGTTCCGGTGGTCAGATGATTCAACCGGTCGGCGTGATAATATTCCAGCATTTTGCGGACGCGCTGTTTGAAATTGGTGGCGGCCACGATTTGGAGATAGGCTTCCAATGGCAACCGTTTTTTGATCTGTTCACCATTTGGAGATTGCGCCACGACCGAGTAAAAATTGAAACCCACATGCTCGATGACATTGGGCAGCACGATTTTGCTTTTCCATCCGGGTCCGTACTCCGGAATGGCGGAACGAATGGCCTCGTCCCGGCGCGCATAACATCCCACGGATTCCAGAATCGGGGTCAATTCCTCGACGATGGATGCAAATCCGAAATGCGTGGAAATGGATTGACTCAACCCCAAAGTTTCACCGGAAGAATCCCGCTCCGGCATGTGCAGGCCGAATACCCGTTCCGATCCCAAAGCGACGACACTCAACGCCGCAGTGACTGAGCTATCGATGCCGCCGGACAGGGCCACCACGACACCGCGCTTGCGGCATTTCTGTGCGTACTCCTGCATGATGCCGGAGATCTTCGCCACTTCGGCGGCACAATCCAGCTTCAACACGTCTTTGGAAAAAACCGCTGACGCCATTCAGGCCGCCTTTTTCAAAACAAATCCGGCGAGATTGTTGATGGAATCGAAATTCTCCATGGTCAATTCGTCATCGGCCGTTTCAACGGACCAAGTTTCCTGAAGAAAGGCAACGAACTCCAACACGCCGGTCGAGTCCACAATGCCGGTGTCCAAAAAGGAATCACCATCTTTCAAACTGCCGGGATCTTTTCCGAGCAGGAAATTTTTGGCAATGAACGTCTTGAGTTTGGCCTTGACTTCGGATTCAATAAGGGTCATGTGGGATTCCGGTGATGTGAATAAAGGAAAAGTAATTCCTGTGGCTTCGACAGGCTCAGCCACCGGTCATTTGTTGGCCATCTCTGAATATTAAACTGTGTTTCGTACCCTGAGCGGAGTCGAAGGGTACGTCCCTAAGCCTTCAATTCATTTTTCAAAATCTTCCCCGCCGCGCTCTTGGGAAGGTTGTCCCGAATCTCAATCCACTTCGGTTGTTTGAACACCGACAATCGCAATTTCAACCGGGTTTTCATCGCTTCCAAATTCAACGATTGACCCGGCTTGATAACAACGAAAGCCTTGATGGCCTCACCCAAAATGTCATCCGGAACACCTATCACTGCAGCCTCGGATACGTTTTCGAATTCCATCAATGCTTCTTCAATTTCCTGCGCGCTGACGCGGTTTCCGCCCGCTTTGATGATGTCTTTGCTGCGACCGACCACGAAGAGAAAACCCTCCTCGTCCATGCGACCCAAGTCTCCCGTAAAATACCAGCCATCCCGTATCGCCTCGGCCGTGCCTTGTGGATCCTTCCAATAACCCATCATAATGTTCGGACCACGTGCCATAATCTCACCTGTTTCTCCGGCAAGCATAATCTCAACGCCCGGAATCGGCTTGCCGATGGAGCCCCATTTGCTTGGCAACGCATCAGGGTCCAAATACGTCAGACGAGGCGCAGCTTCGGTGCAACCGTACATGATGAAAAGTTTCACGGGATGAAACGCCTCGGCCACTTCTTTTTGCAATGACGGAACCATGGCTCCGCCCGCTTGGGCCACATAACGGAGATGGGGAAACACTCTTTTCCTCACCGTGGATTTGGCCAACAGAATGGCGAAAGTGGAAGGAACGCCTGCAAAACCCGTGGCTTCGGTTTCCTGCAAAGTGTCCAACGCCACATTGGGATAGGCGAAACGGTTTTCAATGACCACCGAACCACCGGCGGCAATGTGCGTGTACAGCAAAGACGTTCCGTAGATATAATGAAAAGGCAATACGCAGAGAATACGATCGTCCGGCGTCAAGGTCATGTATTGTACAACGGCCAGCGCATTGCTGACGAGATTGCGATGCGACAGCATCACCCCTTTGGGTTTGGCCGTGCTACCCGAAGTATAGACTAGGGATGCCAAATCCGTTTCTTGTGTTTCGCAAACAGGCGGATGCTCCGAACCCTGGGAATACAAATCTTCCAAAGCAACCGTACGAACGTGGGAGAATGCCGGAGAAGATGCCAGAATTTCGCGTTCGGCAATGACCGCTTTCAAATCCGGCAGCGCAGATTCCATTTGCAATAACATCGGCAAATACTTTCCGGCCGCAATAATGGCTTTGACTTCGCAATCCCGAAGCAAATATTCCAGCGGTTGCGCCGAAGTTTCGGTGTTTAGGGAAACATTTACCGCGCCGGATTTTAAAATCGCGAAATGGGAAATCACATAATGAAACGAGTTTTCATACAACAAGGCCACGCGATCGCCGCGTTGAATCCCCAGCTTTTGAAGACCGTGGGCAAAGCGATTGGCCTGCGCCTCCAGTTGCGCATAGGTCATCCATTCTTTTTTATGCCATACCGCATCTTTGTCGGGAAAGCGGGCAGCGGCGGATTCCAAAAAGTTCTGAATCAGCATGCGACGGGAAATTGATTGATGAATTGATTGTGGAGCAAATGCAAAGAAACAATGCCCACTGCAGCCATATCTTCTCGTGCGCTAGCCGCCATGCCTTCGCTTTTCTTCAACTTGGCAACCAACTGTTCCACTCCCACTGGATCAAAATAACCGCAGCTCTTCGCCGCATCCGCGCTCAACATCGCATGCGCCTGTCCCACATTCGCATCCAGAAAACACGGGCTGATAGGCGCACGATACGGCTGCTTGGCGCGTTGCACAATATTCGCAGGAACCAAATCGCGAAAGGCCTCTTTGAGTATATGCTTTTCGCGCAATTGATGAATCTTGTACTTCGGTGGAATCTTCGCGGCGAATTCGATGAGACGATGATCCAGAAAAGGGAAACGGCCTTCCACTGATTGTCCCAACAACATGCGATCGCCTTGCGAGGACAGCAAACATCCGGACATGAACAAAGTGGTTTCCAGATATTGCGAACGGCAAAGTGGGTCCCACCGCATCAAATCCGGACTGACGTACGCTTCCAGTTCCGCATAGCGCTCTGCTTCGTCGCCCATTTCTTTTCGGAAATTTGAATCAAAAAGATTCTGGATTTGCGCCGTGTTCTGCCAGCGAATGCGATGCGAATAATACGGATCGCTTGTTTCTGTCAGGCCCTTACGGAAGAATTGCCGCCAGAAACTTTGCGACGCGGCGTTCTTGTTGAACTCAGGATAAAGTCGCGATAGCAATCCGGGACGTATCTTGGAATCCGGTTGCTTGGCCCAGAACCGGCGAATCTTGTCTTCCAGAAAAATATTGTACCCGCCGAAAATTTCATCTGACCCTTCGCCGGTCAGCACCACCTTGATGCCGTTCTGCCGTACCAATCCAGCCAATAAATACAGAGGTGCGGGTGCGGTGCGCGTCATCGGTTTTTCGGCATGCCACACGACTTCGGGGAAACATTTTCCGATGTCTGCATAGTTTGCTTCAATGCTGCGATGATCGGTTCCCAAATGCCGAACCATTTCCATTTGATAGGATTTCTCATCATACGCCGCATCGGCGAAAGCCACGGAAAAAGTGATGAGACCCGGATTATGATACTTCTTGACTAAAGCGGAAATGATGCTCGAATCGATTCCACCGCTGAGATAAGTTGCCACTGGCACATCGGCGCGCAACCGCAATGTGGTCGCGTCGTGCAATAACTCCCGAACTCCCGACGCATAATATTCCAACGGACGATCTTCGTAATCCCCCGCATCCGGAAATTCCATTTCCCAATAGCGGCGAACATCCATCCGATCCGGCGTGGAAACCAGAATGTGTCCCGCCGGAAGTTCCAACACATCCTTGAATACCGTGCGCGGGGGAACATTGGCCCAGAAGGTAAAGATCTGTCCGATGCCTTTGGGATCCATTTCCGGTTTGATTCCGGGATGTTGGAACAAACCTTTCATCTCCGAAGAGAAGATCAAGTCTTCTCCCGGCAACCGCGCATAAAACAGCGGACAGATGCCAACGCGATCACGGGCCAGGATCAATCGATTTCGTTTTTCATCCCAAAGCGCAATGGCAAACTGTCCGTTGAGATGATCGACAAAATCAAGGCCATATTCTTCGTAGGCGTGGACTATGGTTTCTGTGTCGGTGTGGGTGTAAAAGCGATGGCCCTTTTTTTCCAAAGCCTCGCGCAATTCCGGGTAATTGAAAATCTCCCCGTTGAACACCACCCAGATGTTTTTCTCTTCGTTATGAATCGGCTGTTTGCCGCCGGAAAGATCGATGATGCTAAGCCGCATCTGGCCCAAGCCTACGTTTCCGCCTTGATTTTCATTACGATAAAATCCGTCTTCGTCGGGGCCGCGATGGCGTTGGATACGGGCCATGTTCCGAAGCACGGTGGAATCCACCGGTCTGCCGCTCCGATTATGGATGCCCGCTATGCCGCACATGGATGGGAAAATAGGTTTTCCACCGGGATTGCTTCACTTTTTATCCCGCCTCTTTGTGAAAACCTAGGGCCGATGGGTGAACCGCCGACGCTGGCCGGATGTGGTCGCAAATTGCGACCAGTTCGTTTGGTCCTTTAAAGACAGGTCTAAATATGTGGTCACAAATCGTGACCACATATTGGAGAAGTTTGGTGAAACCGTATCGGATTTCATAGTTTTTCCAGTGGTATCAGGACTGTGAGTTTTAATAAACAGATGAGGATAATAATGTTGTTAGGCCACACTGCAACCAATCGAACATAAAATGCACAAGATCCTATTCTCACTACTCGTACTGCCACTCCTTCTCTGTTCATGTGTCGCACCTCAGACACCCATGAAGCCCATGCAGACCAGCTTTGATGAGGCCGAGTTTACACATTTCGCAGACACTGGCACTAGCTCAGTTACTGGTCAGGCATTTCTCAAGACTCGAGGTGGAGAGGTGCGGCTGGGGGCTGGAAATACAGTACAGTTGATTCCAGTCACAAGCTACACGACAGAGTTACGCACGCGCGTCACTCTCGAAGGAGAGCGTGTTGGCCCAGTTGACCCGCGCATCCAAAAATATCGCCGCACAACTGTTGCCGACGGCAATGGGAATTTTGAGTTCCACAACCTCCCGGCAGGAGAATATTACCTCGCCTGTTCTATTACTTGGGAAGTACCGAGCCAGTATGGATTACAGCAAACAGGTGGAGTTGCCTACGGTACTGTAAAGGTTGGAGTAGGTGAGGCGGTTAAAGTAGTAGTGACGAGATAACGACGCCGTTTAACCATCCGTAAGAGTAATGGAATACCTTCGCATTCTCAACTAGACCTTAATAAATACAGATTACTTCCCGACCTCGTAATCCTCCATCGGCGGACAGACACAGAAAAGATTCTTGTCGCCATAGGCATTGTTGAGCCGTCCCACCGAAGGCCAGAACTTGTGCTTGCGCATCCACGCCAGCGGAAACGCCGCCTGCTCGCGCGTGTAAGCATGCGACCACGAGTCCGCTGAAACTTCCTCCACCGTATGCGGCGCCATTTTCAAAACATTATCCGCGCGATCCGCCTTGCCGGTTTCAACCGCGTGAATTTCTTCGCGGATGGAAATCAATGCGGCGCAGAAGCGATCCAGCTCCGCCTTGCCTTCCGATTCCGTCGGTTCGATCATCAATGTTCCCGCCACCGGGAATGAAACCGTCGGCGCATGAAAACCGTAGTCCATCAATCGCTTGGCAATGTCTTCAACTTCCACACCGGAGGTTTGTTTGAAAGCGCGGCAGTCCAGAATCATTTCGTGGGCCACGGTTCCATTTTCACCCTGATACAACACTGGATAATGCGGCTCCAAACAAGCCTTCATATAATTCGCGTTAAGAATCGCAATCTCCGTGGCCCGCTTCAATTGCTTTCCACCCATCAAGCGGATGTACGCCCAGGAAATGGTGAGAATACTGGCGCTGCCCCACGGCGCTGCCGATACCGCGTGAATGGCTTGGTCGCTGCCGATTTTCACCACCGGATGTCCGGGCAAAAACGGCGTGAGATGGGCGGCCACGCAAATAGGGCCCATGCCCGGACCGCCGCCGCCATGCGGAATGCAAAAGGTTTTGTGCAGGTTGATATGACACACATCCGCGCCGATGCGGCCCGGACTGGTCAATCCGACTTGCGCATTGAGATTCGCACCGTCCATATACACTTGGCCTTCGGCGGCATGCACGATACTGCAGATTTCAACGATGCCGTTTTCGAAAACGCCATGCGTTGAAGGATAGGTGATCATCGCGCAGCAGAGATCGTTCTTGTGTTCTTCCACGCGACGGCGGAGATCTTCGATGTCAATGTTGCCGTTGTCGTCGCAGCGCACCACGACCACTTTTAATCCGACCATGGCCGCACTCGCGGGATTCGTGCCATGCGCCGAAGAGGGAATCAAACACACCTTGCGATGATCCTGTCCACGGCTTATATGCCATGCGCGAATGACGAGCAAGCCCGTATACTCCCCCTGTGATCCCGCATTGGGTTGCAGCGACACGCCGGGAAGATCGGTAATGGCAGAAAGATCGCGCTCCAATTCAGTGAATACACGCTGATAACCCTGCGCCTGATCCTTGGGAACAAACGGATGCAACTCCGCAAAACCCGGCCAAGACAAAGGCATCATCTCCGCAGTCGCATTGAGTTTCATCGTGCAGGAACCCAGCGGGATCATGGACGAAGTCAGCGACAAATCCTTTTTCTCCAACCCGCGGATGTAGCGCAGCATTTCATGTTCGCTGTGATGCGCATTGAAAACTTCATGCGTCAGGAAGGAGCTTTTGCGTTGCAAAGCTTCGGGAATATTATCCTGCAAACCTTCCGCCGTTTGGGTCAAACCCGAGCGACCCGGAATCTTGCGATCAAGCGCCTTTGCGAACACCTGCGCCACTTCAGCCACGGTATCCAGATTCCAGGTTTCATCCACGCTGATGCCGAGCGATCCATCTTCGATATACCGGAAATTGATTTTCGCCAAGGCGATTTCAGCGCGCAAGGCCGGAAGCGCAGAGGTTCCACCGGGAAGCCCAATGCGCAGCGTATCAAAATAAGCGGCATTTTTTTGCTGACAACCCATCTCCGTTAACGCCAAATCCAATAATCTTGCCAAACCGTGAATCCGGTTCGCGATACGGCGCAGCCCTTTCGGTCCATGATAGACGGCATAAAATCCCGCCATTACCGCGAGTAGAACCTGTGCCGTGCAAATGTTGCTCGTGGCTTTTTCGCGGCGGATATGCTGCTCGCGCGTTTGCAGTGCCATGCGCAAAGCCCGGTTGCCATGTCGATCGATGGACACGCCGATGATGCGGCCCGGCATGTTGCGCTTGTAAAGATCGCGCGCAGCGAGGAAGGCGGCATGCGGACCGCCATATCCCATCGGCACACCGAAACGCTGCGACGACCCGAATACTACATCGGCTCCGAGTTCACCGGGAGATTTGAGCAACACCAACGACAACAAATCCGCAGCAATGGCCACGGAAATCTTCGCCGCCTTCGCTTTGGCAATGATCGACTCGATGTTGTCCACCGCGCCATAGGTGTCCGGATATTGCAAGACGATTCCGAAAGTGCCGGAAGGCAATGTACCGGAAATGTCGCCGATTTGAATGTCGATGCCCAACGGTTCGGCGCGCGTTTGCAACACGGACAACGTTTGTGGATGACAGCGGCTGGACGCGAAAAAAGTTTTGTGGCTTTCGTTCTCTCGCAAAGCGAACAACAAGGACATGGCTTCGGCAGCCGCAGTGGATTCATCCAACAACGAAGCGTTGGTGATTTCCATGCCCGTGAGATCGAGCACCAAAGTCTGAAAATTGAGAAGCGCTTCAAGTCTTCCCTGTGCGATCTCCGCTTGATACGGAGTGTACTGCGTATACCATCCGGGATTTTCCAACACATTGCGCTGAATCACCGGCGGGACAACGCAGCCATAATATCCCATGCCGATGCAGGAACGCCAGCGTTGATTTTTGTCCGCCACTTCGCGGGCCATGCGCAGAAAAGCGGATTCATCCGCAACCGAGGGAAGCTCCAGCTCTTTGGAAAGACGGATGGATGAAGGAACCGCGCGATCGATCAAGGTTTCCAGATTTGGAGCGCCCGCAGCCTTTAACATGGCTTGAATTTCCGCTTCATCCGGCCCGATATGGCGCGACGGAAAGAAGTCCACGGATTCCAAAGAGGACGCAAGCGAATTAGACATACTGGACATGCTGGACATGCTGAAAATTCCCGTGAAAGTTGGGGTCGACTGGAATGAAAGGGCAAAAATAGCTTTTGGCGCGCGCGGCCTTTGCTAATTTTTTGCCCCTATGAGTAACGGAATTCGCGTCGCCATCATGGGTGCCACCGGAGCGGTGGGCCAGGAATTTTTGAACCTTCTGGAAGAGCGCAACTTCGCCATGTCCGAGCTGCGCCTCTTGGCCTCGGCCCGTTCCGCCGGAAAAACCATGCGCTTCAAGGGCCAGGATATTCCGGTGCAGGAGTTGACGCATAACTCCTTCGAAGGACTCGATTTGGTGCTGGCTTCCGCCGGCGGAAAAATCAGCAGGGACTTCGCACCCTCTGCCGTGAAGGCCGGAGCCGTGGTGGTGGACAACACCTCCCATTTCCGCATGACCGAAGGCGTTCCGCTTGTCATTCCCGAGATCAACCCCGAGGATATTTTCAAGCACAAGGGCATCATCGCCAATCCGAATTGCTCCACCATCATCATGTGCCTTCCCCTATGGCCGCTGCACAAGCGGTACAAGGTCAAGCGCGTGGTCGCGGCGACCTATCAGGCTGCCAGCGGCGCGGGTGCCGTGGCCATGAAGGAATTGGAAGATGAAACCTTGGCGCGTTTGGAACACCGGGAATACAAGAACACAGTGATCCCGCATCCTTATGCCTTCAATCTTTTTCCGCACAATTCTCCGATGACGGAGAATGGATATTGCGAAGAAGAGATCAAGATGGTGAAGGAAACGAAGAAGATTTTTCACGATGAGGCGATTCGCCTCACGGCGACCTGTGTTCGTGTGCCGGTACTGCGCGCCCACTCAGAAGCGTTGAACATTGAATTTGAAAACGAACCGGACATTGCCGAGGCCTATGACATTTTGTCCAAGACTCCGGGTGTTCAAGTGATGGAAGATCGCGCCAATAATCGCTGGCCGATGCCGTTGGATGCTTCGGGCAAAGATCCTGTTTTGGTGGGTCGTTTGCGGAAAGACTTAAGCCAACCCAAGACTTTGGATCTATGGGTGGTTGGTGATCAGATTCGCAAGGGCGCAGCGCTCAACGCCGTGCAGATCTCGGAACTTTTGTTTCCGAGGTAAAAAATCGATCGTTTCGGCTACGTTTTAGTCGAAGACTGATCCGTCTTTTTCTTCGAGTAAAACAATTTCCTCAAGAACGACGCGCTTTTCCGCTCCTCCGTCCCATTCCCGAATTGACAGGTCAAAAGCCCATGCGCTCCGGGAAAACCAATCACCCCGGCCTTGCGCGTCGACTTATAGGTGTTCTCCCGCATCAACCTGTATTTCATGATCGACTTGATTCCCAAAGTTTCATACTTCACGAACCCTTCCACGTAAATAATATCCGACCCGTTTTTCAGATTAGCGACCGAGTTTTCAGAAAGGCCGCGTACTTCGATTAAGGTGCTGATGGTTCCGCCCGGAGGAACTTGCGTAATGCTGGTCATGGTCTGCGCCAGATCCGCCCAGTATTGGGTTTTCTTTTCGGTAGCGTACGCCGTTTCCTTGGGAAAGGCAAAGCCTTCATGCCGCACATTCACAGCAGGGCTTTGGCCGGAGTTTTTGAAGGTGATTTCGAATGAAGGCAGAATGACATTCAAACCCGCGTCAGAGGAGTCGATGGAGAACGGGCCGAAATCGTGAACCCCGTTCACCTTCACTTTTTCAATGTAAACGTGCGCCCGGCGTTCCTGCTGGGATTGCGTCAGCGATTTGAAGAACTGCCAGATGCCCAGAAACAGGGCGATGATGCTCAAAATTAAAGCGATTCCACTGAACCAGGCTTCATAACGGAATACCGTTGCCATTTGTTGCTCGGCAACGAGTGTGGCGCTGTCGTAATAATGGGGATTTTGCCTGTCGGTGTCGACAACGTGGAAGGATTCTGTTTTGGGAATGGTCGGAATGGAATCGGCTGGCGCGGACCATGAGGCCCCAATCCATACCGTCAAGAGAATTACAAATAGCGACTTTATGGAAAATGACATCCGGAAGAACTTAGGTTCTTGAATCAGTAGTTGGCAAAAAACGGTCGTTTTCAACCCCTTATTCTGTTCTTAGGATGTTGAAAAGATTTTTTCATCCCTGCGATTTTTAACAGTCTGTTTTCAAAGGTGGAAAGATTGTTTTCAACCCTTATCCACCTTTCCCTGCATGGATAATTTGAAAACTTTTCCCTGCTAGGTTCCCGTTTATTTTTCTCTTATAACCAACTTTAATCAATACACTTATCCCTGAAAACCACCCCTTTTCAACTTCTCCTAACTCACCTATTCCCTATCCCTATTAAATCTTTATTCAAGATCCTTAAAGGAAAGATGTGATTATAAAAAGATGTTTTAATCCGGATTGTATTGAATCAAGGCATCCTTGTTTAAAACCTTCAATTCAGTGCGCCTGTTCAATTTTTTACCCGCTGCCGTTTTATTGTCACCCTTGGGTTGGGAGAAACCGTAGCCTTTGGCGGTGAGCATGCCTTGCAGGCTCGGGAAGGCTCCAACTATATATCGAACGACAGATTCCGCACGGCCCTGGCTTAACCTCATATTGGAGGCCACAGAACCCACATTATCCGTATGTCCGGAAATTTCAACTTGAAGCTTGGGATATTTCATCAACATTTTTGCGATGACATTGAGATAACTTTGGGAGTTTATGGAAACATCCGTTTTACCGGTTTCAAAGTAAACAGCGTCGAGAAGGATTTCGCCGGTGGAAAGAAGTTGTTTCTCCGCATCCGAACGTTTGGATCGTTCTTCATCCAATAAGCGTTTTGCCTCAGCCAAATTCAAAGAATCCTGATAGGCTTTGGCGGCCATGGCTGCGGCATTAGCAGCCGCGATGGAATCCGCAGTAATTTTCCGTTGTTCCCTGTCCAACGAATCCATTCTTGCCAATTCCTCCGCCTTTATTTGGGCGGATTTTATTTTATCCAATAAGGCAACTTTTTCAAGAGAATCCAGTCTTGCTTTTTCCGCTGCATCCCGGCGTTTTTGTGCAAGCAAGTCATACGAGAAGGTAATGGATCCAAAAGCGCGCCAAGGTTCTAAAGCGCGTGTGGTTGTTGGTCCTGAACGATCTTTGGAAAGGGAAAAATCCGCACCGGTGGCCACATTTAAATGAAACGGCGTCAGAAGCGTAAAGGAGGGTGTGATCCAAAAGGGATCACCTGCACCGGGTTTTTTGCTCAAGGTGCGCGAATTTAATTCCACGCCGAAAATAGCAATGGAAAAAGGATGAAGTTCGAATCCAACTCCACTCAGGATGCTGATGTCTTTTCCAGGTTGAAAAGAGGAGAGTAAACCTTCGTTAAAATGAACCTTTATTCCCAAACCTTGATCGTCCATGAAAATAAAGGATTGGGTAAGCCTCGCCATGACATCCGTGAAGGTGCGCGATTCCATGTAGTCATAGCCATCTACGCCATTCGAGTCGATTTCTCTTTTGGAAGTTCCCAACAGGGTCGCCAGCTGAATGCCCAGATACGCCGGCAGGGTTTTTGAAATGGGAATACTGCCTTGGAGCCCCAATGCCGAGGCGCCCAAGCCGGACCCGTTCTCAGCCACCGGGGAGTTACGAATATTATAGGCGGCCAAAGTGGCGAACGCGTCCATATACGGGTTCATGCCAAAGGCGACTGCGCCCGTGGAGCTGATGATCTGGGCATTTTTTTTGGGTGCGCCGGGAAAGGTTCTTTCCTGTGGATACGCGTTTCCACGCAGCTGAAGCGTCAGCCGTCCGCTTCCCATGGGTTCGGCGGAAACAATGCTGGACATTCCCAGAGTTCCATAAGGACTTGCGGCCGGTTCCATACCATCGATTTGGTTTTGGGCCTGTGCAATCAGAAAGGAGAACAGGACTAGAGGAAGGACAAAAATCCGGGGTTTACCGAAGAGAGTTGCCGAAGACATAAAGCCGTCCTTTTTTACAAACATCCGCCGTTGCCTGTTGTCTAATGTATACCGGATTTTCCCGGGGTGTCTATGCCTTTTGCAAAATGGTGTCGAGCAGGGAATCCACGGTGATTCCCTCGGCTTCCGCCTGAAAATTGAGCTGAACACGGTGGTTCATGGCCGGTTTAAAAAGGGTGACCACATCCTCTTCAATCGGTGTGGGACGACCGCGCAAGAGGGCCCGGGCTTTGGCTGCCAGCACCAAAAATTGGGCGGCGCGCGGACCCGCCCCCCATTTCACGAATTGGCGCGTTTCGGCAACCGGATTTTCCGGAGAAGGACGTGTGGCGCGAGTGAGCTTCACGGCCCTTTCAAAAACATGTTCCGAAACGGTCATGGAATAAACCTGATCCTGCAGCGCCAGAATTTGCTCCTGGGAAATCACAGCTTCGATTGCCGCGCCCATTTTTCCGGAATGCTTTTTCACGATTTCCATTTCCTCCTTGAAGGAGGGATAGTCGAGATACAACGAGAACAGAAAGCGATCGAGTTGCGCTTCGGGCAAAGGATAGGTGCCTTCCTGTTCGATCGGATTTTGCGTGGCCAACACCATGAAAGGCTCGGCCAATTTTTCGGTGCGGCCGAAAATGGTGACGGTTTTTTCCTGCATTGCCTGCAGCAGTGCCGCTTGGGTTTTGGGAGGCGTGCGGTTGATTTCGTCCGCCAATAAAACCTGGGTGAAGATAGGGCCCTTGATGAACATCAATTCACGCTGTCCGCTGGATTTGTTGTCCTGCAGAATTTCCGTTCCCAGAATATCCGAAGGCATCAAGTCGGGTGTGAACTGAATGCGGTTGAAGGGCAGATTCAGGGATTGGGAGAAGCTGTGCACCAAAGTTGTTTTCGCCATGCCCGGCGGACCGATCAGAAGAATGTGCCCGCGGCACAACAGCGCCGTGAGAATGTGCTCCACCAAAGCTTCCTGTCCCACAATGATTTTCGAGATCTCGCGCTTGACGCGCACCAGCAGATCTTTGCCATCCAGCGTATTCATGAATTCTCCAGGCTGTATTCCAGCGTTTGCCCTTCGGCCATAATCTTCAAATGGTTTCCTACGGGCCCAGCTTCGATGTGGCCCACCACTTTGGCTTCCATGTTGAAACCCTTCGCAATGGAAATCAATGCTTGTGCGACTCCGGGTTCACAGGCGATTTCAAGGCGATGCCCCATGTTCAAAGAGCGATACAGCTCGCTCAATCCCAGTCGCGACTTGTCCCGCAGCACGCGGAAAAGAGGAGGCGGATCAAAAAGATTATCCTTGATATAGGTCAGGCCTTTTCCAAAGCGAAGGCATTTGGTTTGGCCCCCACCGGTATTGTGGAAAACAGCCGCAATGGAATCGCGGGCTTCCGCAAAAACTTTTGCCAGCACAGGAGCATAAGTGCGCGTGGGAGAAAGCAGCGCTTCACCTGCGGTGATTTGGGATCCCGGAAGAACATCCTTGAGACGAAACGATCCGGTGTAAGCCAACTCTTTGATTTCAGGTGCAAAGGCTTCGGCATAATGTTCGCGATAATGAGACGAAAGCAGTTCGTGTCGTGCGGAAGTCAAACCATTGCTGCCGATGCCGGAGTTTTCTTTGGATTCGTAGCTGGTTTTTCCCGAGGATGAAAATCCCACCAAGACCAAACCGGGCCGGAGTTTTTCTCCCGTAATCACCCGTTTGCGTTCCATGCGGGCCACCAATGTGGAATCCACCACCAAGGTTCGCACCGCGTCGCCAAGATCCGCTGTTTCTCCGCCACCGCTGATGATTTCAACTCCGTGCTTTCCCAGCATATCAATGCAGTCGCGATAGCCCGCGATGATCTCCGCAATCACTTGGCCGGGAATCAACTTGGCATTACGGCCAATGGTGTTGGAAAGCAGAAAAGGTCCTTCGGCTCCTACACACAACAAGTCGTCGAGATTCATCACCAAACTGTCCTGTGCCAAACCGCGAAACACGGAGGCATCGCCCGTTTCTTTCCACCACAAATAAGCGGCTACGGATTTCGTTCCTGCGCCATCGGCATGGATGAGGAGACAGTGATTTGGATCGTTGGTCAGGGAATCGGGAAGAACCTTGCAAAAAGCACCGGGAAATAGACCGGGGTCTTCCCCGCGAATGGCCGCGTGGACCTCTTTTTTATCCGCAGAAGCGCCGCGGTCTTCATATCTCAGGGATTGGGGCATGAGGGGTAAATATAGGCAGGATAAGCCCCCTGCCGCCCTTATTTACTTCCAGTGAAGTGAGGGAATATTGCGGCGATTCGATTTTAAAACGAGAGGCCTTCCCAGAGCGTCCAGATATGTGTTTTTGCTCACCAAGCCCTGCTGTTTTGAAAACGAAATCCCGTGAATCGCAGATGTCGCATATCGCGGCTGTCCCGCAATCTTGAGCTGGATGGAATAAAGTCCGCCATCGCCGGTGATGTATAGGGTTTTCAAATCCGACCCGCCGAACACGCAGTTGTCGACGTTGCCCTGATTGCCGGCGCGATTATCGTAGGTTCCGGTGGCCGTGCGCAAGGCGATGCGACCGATGGAATCGCCACGGGCATTGAAAACGCGCACTTCACCTTGAGTGTAACTGGCAATGTATCGGTTGCCATGTGAATCATAAGTTCCCCCATCCGGGCCGGGGGAGGCGACATAAGTTGTGCGGGTTCCCAATACACCTGGGGTTCCAATGGCGAACTTGTAAACTGCATTGCCCGATGTTGAATTTACGTACACCATGTTTTCCGATTCCATCCATTCGATGCCGTTGGCTGAGGAGATGTTGGTCGTGGCCCTCGAAAGCTGGCGATTCGGACTCAGGTAAAAAACGCTTGTCGCCAGATCCGTGAAATAAATGGCCCCATTTGAACCGATAGAGAGATCGTTAGCTTGGCCGATGGTAATGCCACCTCCGGATAAGGTAAGCACCGAATCCAATGTAGCGTCGCTTTTGATGCGTCCGATCTGGCCATTTTGACAGGAGATCAAACGCCCTTGGGGATCCAATTCCAGACCATTGTTTTTCTGAGAGTTGAAGAAAATCCCTCCGGTGTCGATACCCGGGCGGATTTTCCAAATCGGCCATATATTGCCGGTTCGTTGATCCGTGAAATATACGGCACCCGTTGATGGTTCCCATACCGGTCCTTCACAGTACTGCGGAACCCGTTTAACCCACTGGAGCGTGTCGGCAGGTGCCCGGAGGGAATCCGGAAGTTGAATGATATTTTGCGCCGAAACCAGCGAAACAAGTCCGATAAAAAAAAGCCCGTATTTACCCATGGTTCTTACCTCCAGAGCCTTAAAAACTAATGCTTTCTCAGGTGCGCCGGGATTGCAACATGGCTAGAGCGGTTGGAATGAGGGAAATCGCGATAATGGCGAGGATGACGACGGAAAAATTCCGTTTGACCACCGGGATGTTTCCGAACAGGAATCCGGATCCCACGCAAACCAATACCCAGAGCAAAGAGGCCAGCACGCTAAAGGAGAGAAAGCGCGCATAGCGCATGCGACCAATTCCGGCCACAAAAGGGGCAAAGGTGCGAACGATGGGCACGAATCGCGCCATAATCAAAGCCTTGCTGCCATGTTTTTCATAAAAGAGGCGGGTCCTGTCGAGGTTTTCAGGTTTTAAAAATCGCGAGCCGTCCCGAAACAAGCGCCGCCCCAGAAACCGTCCTACGTTATAATTGGTGACGTCTCCGAGGAAAGCTGCGGCAATCAAGGTGATAGCCAAAGGTCCGAGTCCGAAAGCTCCCAAGGCCGCCAGCGAACCTGCTGCAAACAACAGGGAGTCTCCGGGTAAAAAAGGTGTGACGATCAATCCGGTTTCACAATACACGATGACAAATAAAAGGACATAAGTCCAAACGCCATATTGTGCGATGGCTTCGGTCAGATGAACGTCGAGGTGGAGGAAAAGATCGATGATGAAATGCATGGGGGTCAAGGTAGTTATGCGATGGTTCTGTAGGGGCAACCCGGCGGGTTGCCCCTACAGAACCGCAATCACATTTTCAATACCATTTGTTAATCCGGATTTTTCCATGTTGCCCCGCAAGGTTTCGGCTTCCCGTTCCAGCAGTTCCAGATTTTCCATCAGGGATTGTTCCGTCAATTCTTCCTGACGCAACATTTTCGAGAACCCGCGCTTTTCGAAAGATTGTGCATTCAAGATTTGATCTCCGCGTGATGTGGCCAGCGGCAAGGGGATGAGCAAAGCAGGTTTATGCAAGGCGAGTAGCTCAAACAGGGAATTGGCGCCGGCCCGCGACACGATTAAACCCGCCGCCGCCAAAACATCGGCCAGTTCTCCTCGGAGAAATTCGAATTGCCTGTAGCCTTCCGCATTTTTCAAATACGGGTCCAATCTTCCGGGGCCGCAAAGATGAACGATTTGGTAATGCTCTTTGAGATTCGATAAGGACAATCGAACGTATTGATTCAACGCGGTTGCACCCTGGCTTCCGCCCATGATTAACAGCACGGGCTTTGCGGAGGAGAATCCCAGATATTTTAATCCCGCTTCCCGGTTGCCTTTCAGCAAATCTTCGCGCACCGGTGTTCCCGTCAAAACAGCTTTGCCTTTCGGCAGATGTTCCAAAGTCTCGGGAAAGCTGGCGCAAATGCGTTTGCAAAAGGGCAGGCATAAACGATTTGCCAAACCGGGAGTCAGATCGGATTCGTGCAGGATTACGGGAATGCGACGCAGGAAGGCGGCGTACACAACGGGTACGGAAACAAACCCGCCTTTTGAAAACACCACATCGGGTCGAATTTTTCCGAGCAATGAAAATGCCTGAAAGGCTCCCAGCAATACGCGAAAAGGATCGGTGAAATTTTTCCAGGAGAAATAGCGGCGAAATTTTCCCGTGGCAATGCCGTGAAATGGAATTCCCGCACCTTCAGCCAGATTTCGTTCCGGGCCTTCCACGGAGCCGAGATAATGAAGCTCCCATCCCCGCTGGCGCAAATGTGGTGCAAGGGCGAGATTGGGCATCACATGTCCGGCCGTACCGCCGCCCGTGAAAACAAGGATTTTTTCTGGCATGAGGATTTTGGAGAAGATAGCACCGTGTTGAACGGTGCTTTGTCGAATCCGTTGACGGACTAAGGTTGAACGTCCGGCTCCGCCAGCAGCAGTTTGGCCTCACGTTCAAGCTTTTTCAGGTCTTGTTCGGTGTAGCCCTCATGCCGGAAACGCAAACGTCCCTTTTTGTCGATTAGAAAACAGGTGGGCATGCGCGACACGCCATAGATTTCGGAGATTTTTTGGTTCGCATCATAACCCGCCTTCAAACCGGGCTCCACACTGCGCTGAAAGGAAAGGGCCTTGTTCCGGTCCACATCCACGCTGAGCGCCAGCATTTCCAGTTCGGGAATGCGATCCTTCATTTCCCCGAGCAAAGGCATGAGCCGTTTGCAGGGCAGACACCAGCTTGCCCAAAAATCCAGCAATACCACCTTGCCCTTAAAAGCGGACAACTTCACCGTGTCTGCCGAGTTTAGACTCGAAGCGGCAAAATCCGGAGCGGGTTTCCCCAAAGAAGATGGTTTTGCGGCATAAACAGATCCAAAGAGGGCGCACACCAAAATCCAACACAGAACGGGTCTTTTGGGTAAAATCATGGGTTTAATGTATTGCCGAGGTCCGGACAATACCCGCCGTTTCGGAAATGCATTTTTAAGGCGTGTCCTTTTCTCACGTAAATCCGCAAGGTCAGCCCGGAATGGTGGATGTGGGCGGCAAAACCGTCACTTGGCGCGAGGCCGTGGCCCAAGCGGTGGTTCTTCTGCCGGAAACGGTTTTGACCTTGGCCCAAGGCGGAGATATTCTTGCCCCCAAGGGGCCGGTGTTCCAAACCGCTATCATTGCCGGAACCATGGCGGCCAAGAAAACCTGGGATCTCATTCCGCTTTGCCATCCCATTGCCTTGGAGAAATGCTCAGTAGAGATTCATTTGGACGGGAACACGGCGATAGTGAATGTGCATGTGGCTTGCCATCATAAAACAGGTGTGGAGATGGAAGCCTTAACCGCCGCTTCGGTGGCCGCTCTCACCATTTACGACATGTGCAAAGCCCTGTCGCATGACATTGTCATCAGCGAGGTTCGGCTGCTGGAAAAGACGGGCGGCAAATCCGATTATCGCGCCGGGGAAACAAAAAATGTCTGACGCGCCTTTGCTTGGATTGGTTTTAGGCGGTGGCCAAAGTCGGCGCATGGGTCGCGATAAATCTGCGCTCGTCTATCACGGCAAGCCGCAAATCCTTTACACGTGGGAATTGCTGCGCGATGTGGGAATAGAAGCCTTCGTCTCTTGCCGCGCAGATCAATCGGAGGCCGAAGGGTTTCGGGGTTTGCCGCAAATCCACGATCGTTTTTTGGGTTTTGGTCCCATGGGTGGAATTCTTTCGGCCTTGCTCACTCATCGTGACTCCGCTTTTCTGGTGTTGGCCTGCGATCTTCCTTTTCTCGATGCCGAGTCGCTTTCGGCGTTGATTGCCGCGAGGGACACATCAAAAATCTCAACGGCTTATTTGAGTCCGGAAGGATTGCCCGAACCCTTGTGTGCGATCTACGAGCCTTCGGCTTATTCTGAATTATTGGGTTTTGTGGGACAAGGACTGCATTGTCCGCGCAAGGCGTTGATCCGATCCGACATTCACGGAATTGCTCCGCAGAATGTACATGTGCTGGCGAATATCAATCGGCCGGAGGAATACGAAGCAGCGTTGGAGGCTTTACGTCTATAGTTTTAGATCGTCCGCGATTACCTTGATATTCTGATTCACGTAGAAACTATCAGGTTCGTGCTTGGTAGCGCGAACCCGAATTTGAAACGCGGGGTCATCAGGTTTAGTTGCATCGTAGAGAATAAGACCGATTCCAAATATGAGACATAGCGCGTCGAGTCGGTCGATGTCTTCAGGTGGAGCATTACGCGGAACAACAAGATACGAGCGATGCGAGAATAATTTGTAGGCGCACGCTTGGCCGAACGCTGTGATGAGTTGCCCAGCGTCTAACTTTATCTCGGCAACTACAACTTCAAGTGGACTCTTGACGATATCACTCTCACGAGATTTGAAGATTCCGAAGACATCGGGCGTACCCCATTTCCCACCAAAGCGGTTGCCACCGAGAGGGACAGCCACGGTACATTCCTCAAGTTCATTCACCAAATAATCGGCGAAAGGCTCATAGAAATCAGATTCGCGAATCGCAGTAGGCTTCTCTAGTGAAGGTGCGGGTTGCAGTAGCTGTGATGGCGCGGTGTCACGAAATTTGATCAAGCGGAAAAGGCCACGCGATGGTTTATAGATCTCATCCGGAAATCGCGTATCTAAGTTCCAGACGGTTCCCGTGACCGTTCCGTAAGGGTCATCGGGAAAGGCGCTGCGCAAACGTGATACCAGTTCGGAGAAGCGAATACCTGCTTCCTGTTTCGCAAGCAATTCTTTAGCCTCTTGAGTGATGCGGTCTCTTTTGGTTGTTGTTGTAGCCATATGTACTCGTTTCTTGTCCGGCTAAAATATTATTGAAAAAATCCGTATATCAGGACGATAGGCAGTATAACATGCCTTGCTTTATGTCGTAAAGTTCCAAGCACCGCTATTCTCCATCCCATGAGGTTGCGGCCGAGTCCATTTTTTCCTCCAACCGTTTTTTATCCGGATCCGGCAAAAGCCGATATTGAACCGTAAAGCCGCTTACGGACAACACAAGCCATCCGAACAGAACGGCGTAGCCGAAAAATTTTCCATGGTTTGCGAGCGCGTCGGGTAACGATGCCGCGCCTCCTGCGGTTACCATGGCGACACAGAGAAGACCAAATACCACGAGTCCCGCACCACCCATGGCCGTGGCGATAAGCATGACCAATATTCGGAGCTTCTTGAAAAGAAGAACCACCGTGCCTCCGGCCACGCAAGCGACAAAGAGAATGGCGGGATTGGGCTCAAGATGAGTAATGGCTGTGGAGATTGCTCCGGCGAGAAAGCCACCCAGCAAGGCGCCAATCATGAAAAGTCCCATGAGATAAAAAACAGTGGAAACCACTGCTCCCACAACACCCCCAATGATGCCGGACAAAAGAGCCACCCATATATGTTGGGAAGCCGAGAATCCAATGTTCGATGCCAGGACGCAACCCAGAATGGCCCCGAGTAAAATCCGGACTTTGGAAATGAAATACCCGAAGAAACACAAGGTCAAACCAAGTAAAATATTCAGGCCCATCATCAGCGCGAAAGCATTCTGAGCACTGGAGGATGTATTCACGTTTTACCTCTTGTTGTTTTATCTTCTGTCTGTTTCATCGGCTGCTAAAAAGGGGATCATCTTGAACACCAATCAATTTAAATCGTTGATGCTGTTTCTGCCCCTGGCTGTCTTGTGCATAAAGCCGTTACACGCCGGTTCCGAGGCCACCAATCGTTTCGGGGCCAACCTCCTGTTCACCGGACTCACCTATCATCCGGGTGGAGCGGATCATCCCGAGGATTATCCCCGCAAGTTTGATAAAGGCGGATATTGGGTGCTCCTCCTGGGCGCAGAAGGGGATTTCGACTGGTACGCCTATCGGTATCTTCTGGTTCGGGGATCGATTGCTTTAAACAGGGATTGCGCGGATGTTTGGGGCGGGTTCTTTCATCTGGGCCCGCATTTTAACCTGCCCATCGGCGAGAAATTCGCTTTTCGAATCGGCATCGGTCCCACTTTGATTTGGCGTCAGAACTGGAATGGCGTGGTCAGCACCTATCACGGAGATCGGTTCTATGGAAGAACGCCCACGAACGACGATTTTCAGTCCAAGTTTCTGTGGTATGCAGGCAACATGGAATTTGAATGGAAAATCCGTCCCAACGTAAGCCTGATCTTCAGCAACATCCCCGGCTGGCCCCAGACTCTTACCAGCAGCGTCGGAGCGCGTTACAGTTTTTAAAACGCAGCTTTGGTTCATTCTCAAGGGCGGGTTGCTATTTATGAAAGGCCCTTTCCACAAGGGACTTTAATTCCATCAACGTGGGATAACCTTTTGGATTCCGCAAGGGGCCCGAGGAGTATCCGTCAGTATCTCCGGCAAAAATAGTGATAATGGGGCTTTCCACATCTCCGACGAAATCCCCGGAAAAGGGTACCAAAACCTTGCGGGACGGAAAAATGCCGAGCCGCTCAGAACGGAGCGAATCGGTTTTATCGAAAACAATTTCCAACACGGTTTCGTGCATTTTTAATTCCTCAATTCTTTCGTCATCGACGAGCAGTTTCAATGTCTCGGAGGCGTCGAGGAAAAGCGTGTCCACAAACCGGCGCACTCGTGCATAAAGCAACGAGTCCATGGTGATTTCCGTTTTTTCCCCGGCCTTATAATACAAGACCCGCAAGGAATTCTTCGTCGGCAAAGTTAGCGAAGACTCCCTGCCTGCCGGTTTTGCGTGTTCGCGTTTCCCGCAAGCGGCGCCGGGCAAAATCAGAAAAAGCATGCCGACGAGCCCCAAAATGGTAAATTTTACCGGGACTAAACCGCCTAGCAGTCCCAGATAGATAGGCCGGTGCTGCCGTATCCACGCAAAAACCCATGAACCCATCATTGGATTGTTATGTCATCCAACAGTATCACGGTGTCATAAATGCTGTCGCCAGCGTCCAAGGCGCGGAGAGTCAAGGTGATTTTCTGACCGGCATAGGCGCTGATGTCAAAGGTGGAAGTTTTCCAACCTGTTTCAAACACCCCTCCTTGGTCAAATGAGATGGCGGGAGAGACGCTAATCAAACTACCCGGTATTGCCACTACAGGCGGACCTTTATCGTAGCTGGCGCCGTTTTCCGCCGCCAACCCATCTATGGTCTTATTCAACAACACAGATTGCGAGCCGTCCGATTTTGTGATGATCACCTGGAAGTAATCCTGATAGGAGGATCCTATATATTCCAGGAATTCCTCGGACAGGAAATTCCACTTCACGGTCAACGTTTTTTTGCCTGCGGTCAGTTTGAAGGTCTGGTGGATGATCCCGGTGGAGGTGGTGAAACCCAGGCCGGTGGAAATGATCCCCATGGATTTTCCGCCGGTGGGATCTTCCGTCACCAACTGGCTGATAACCCGGCCGTCGCCGACTTTAGTCCATCCGTTCAAATTCCCGAATTCAAAATCGCCGTTGATAAGTGAGTCGGGGTAATGAAGACCCCCCGTTCCATACAGCTCAAAAACTGCATTTGGCGCCGTGGGGTCCGAGCCCCCGGAAAAGGACTGCTGCGTGGTTTTACCAACGATGGCCAACCGATTCGCGACGCTGTCAGAGTTCTTTTTGCTGAAAGGGGTATTCACTACCTTGCTATATCCGTAATAACTGTGCGCGCCCTTTTCTATGAAGGCGTCCTTCAAATCAGGGTTCATGCTGCTTTCACAGGAGCTGTTCATGATAACGCTGTTGGGGAATTTCCCCGGCAGAGCGTCGATGAACGGCCAGCGGATCGCGTACACATTGGATTTTGTTTTTACGGCACCGACACTGGTGATGGTGACATTTTTCCAAATGGCGAGTTTTCTAACCTTCAGCATGGACTTATAGATGGTTTTATAAAGGATGGATGTGGTATCGGCGACTTCGCCCGTCCCGAACTCCCTTCCTCGCGAACCATGCGTATCTATCATCACATAGCCGTAATCCGTCATGTTGGCAAATGAGGCGACATTTGCTGCCGTGTTTTCAAGATAGGTTACCGTGAAGCTGGTATCCGACTGGAAAATATTCGCCACGGACTTTCCTTCCTGGCTTTTGAAATACGCCTCGAAAGGTGAATAAACAATGACCCTGCGGTTCCCGATAATGTCATCGGGCAAATCTGCGTGCGTGGCCGATGTTTTGGACAGGACGGAAAACTCCTCCGAAACAAAAGAGGCGGGAGGTGGCGTTCCCCTGGTCTGCTGACTTATAGGCACCTGATTATCGAGTCTGCGTGATGCGGCTGCCGTAACCATGCCGCCTTTGGTCAATGTCGCGCCGTTTGCGTCCTCTTGGGAAATAATGAGTCCCCCCCATACGCCTGATTTATAAAGAATGTCGAAACTTCCTTCCCCTTGGATCACCGAGTCCACTTCCGGATTGGATTTCAGCCACGTATTCAATTGATTCATGGCCACGGGCAGGTTGGTCGGATTTCCAGCGACCAAAGTGTTTAATTTGACGGCCAAGGAGTCCTGAACGCTGTACAATTTCTTGGCTTCCAGCGGCGTGAAATCAGAAATTACGGAAATGGATACCACATTGGAGCTTGCCGAAGAGCTTCCCGACTTGACGGAGGCATCCACGCGCAACTTGGTGCTACCTATCGTGTTTTCCGTCACAGTGAAAATGCCGCTATATACCTTATCACCGAGGATATCGTCCCCGTGATATAATTTACCGTCATCATATAAGATGCCCAGTTCGCCGATTATTTTGCCGTTGGCATCCACGCGCACCACCTTCACGCTGGAATCGCTAACCTCGACTCCGGCCGCAATGGTGAGATGCAAGGTGTCGTTTGCGGTCGTGGAAACGGTCATTTCATGCAGCGTGCCCGTAAGCGTCCCTATGTTGGTGTCTTTTGGCTCGACGCTGCCGCCTTTACTTCCGGTGATGCAGGAGATCGTACTGGCTGCAGCCAATGCAAGAGTGAAACGTATTCCAATGGCAAAAAAGGGTTTCATGAGGATCCTCCCAGAAGGATTTTTGAAACAAGTATTACCCTGACATTCAGTTAACCTAACATTCCCTCCAAATTCGAGCATACCGTAATGGAAAATATGTAACGATTGGGTGCATTTTTTTTTGCCGAAAAGTCACACCCTCGGTTTTTGGCCTACATCCCCTGCCAGAACTTGAAATTCTTCTCTTCGATCTCATGCAACGAAGGCATGGGGAAGAATTTGAATCCATCCTGCGAGGTGAACATGAAACCGTGGCGGATGCGCTTGAAGGATATCTGATCCAGCGGGCAGAACAGCGAAAGCCCCTTGGTTTTTTTCTCGGGCGCTACTTTCATGCTTTGAATGGCATCCCGTAATTTTGAGGGGTGCAGGAATGCAAAGGGCGCCTGGGCAAAGGGATTGTTTTCAAAGGACGAAAGGAAATCTTCCACGTTCAGATCGATTTGTGTGTAGAAGATTTTTGGCGCGCCTTTGGGGTTTCCCGTCTCGGTGATGAAACGCCCGAAATCTGGAAAATTCAGCGGCGACATTACCAACATGCTCAACGGCGCGATTTCCGCATAGGTGCGCAGAAACCCCTGCTGATGTGATTTGTCATAAGTACCCGGTGAAAGTTCCAACACCTGGGCTTCCGAAGTGGCCAGATACAATTTCTGGATGGCGTTGAAATCCATGTGTTCCATGACACGGTATGAGCAGATGAATTTAGTGCGCTTGGGGCTTCCATCCGCATGAGGCTTCATTCCCGACAAACATTCTTCGATGTTGAAATAAGGATGGCGAAACCCGGCGTCTATTTCCGCAAACACCAGTTTGCCGCTGTAATGACGGATGGATCCGATCAAATAATGCCGCGCGAATTCATCCGGTTTCAAATGGGAGGCGATCAACGCCTGATTGGGATACAGGATTTGATAAAGCCGGTTTGCGTAAGACATTTTTCAATACCCCCAGAATCGACGCAGCATCGGGGCTATTACCACCGACATGACACCCATCAGTTTGATCAAAATATTCAAAGAAGGGCCCGCCGTGTCCTTGAAGGGATCGCCGACAGTATCCCCCACCACTGAAGCCTTGTGCGCATCCGATCCTTTTCCGCCGCTCACACCGGTTTCAATGGTTTTCTTGGCATTGTCCCAGGCTCCGCCGGCATTGGACATGAAGATGGCCAGCGCCACTCCCGATGCGGTCACGCCGGTGAGAAAACCCATGAGCATGGGAACGCCACCCAGAAACCCGATGGCAACAGGTGAGAGGATTGCAAGCAGTCCCGGTAACAGCATTTCACGCAAAGCTGCTTGTGTGGAAATATCCACACAGCGACCATAATCCGGTTCTACGGTGCCCTCCATAATTCCGGCAATGGTACGGAACTGACGACGAACTTCTTCCACCATGGCGAAAGCCGCGCGACCCACGGCCATCATGCACATGGAAGAAAAGAGATACGGCATTGCGCCGCCGAGCAATAAACCGATCAAGACCATGGGATTGGTGATTTCCACCGACTGGATTCCGGTTTCGGCTTTGAAAGCGGAGAAGAGAACCACCGATGTCAAAGCTGCAGATGCAATGGCAAAACCTTTACCGATAGCCGCCGTGGTATTGCCGACCGCATCGAGTTTATCCGTATTGATGCGTGTGGCCGGCGGCATTTCCGCCATCTCCGCCAAACCTCCCGCATTATCCGCAACAGGACCAAATGCATCCACTGCCAATTGAATTCCCAAGGTGAGTTGTAACCCGACAGTCGCGATGGCCACACCAAAAAGTCCGGCTTGCCAATAACTCAGGAAAATGGCCACGGCCATGGTGATGACGGGAAGCGCGGTGGAAACCATTCCCACACCCATTCCGGTAATCAAAGCGGTCGCTGCTCCGGTATCACAGGCTTTGACAATCGAATTTACCGGACCCCGTCCCGTGCCGGTAAAATGTTCGGTCAACAAGCCGATGATGGTTCCACCCATAACGCCAATTACCGTGCACCAAAAGAGATTGCTGGCTCCGGCGCCATCGTTAAAGGTTTCTCCATTCAAACAGAAATGAAATATGGGGTAACTGAACAGCGCCGCAAGTCCGGCCGCAATGAAGGAGCCCTTGTTCAACGCCGCTTGCGGCGAACCGCCTTCACGCACCTTGACAAACCACATGCCGATGGCGGAAGCGATGACACCACCCGCCGCCAGAACCAGCGGCAGCAAACAGAGGCGTAGTTTTAAGGTTTCGGAAGCATTCACAGCCAAACCCAAAATCATGCAACCCAACACGGCAGCCACGAAGGATTCATAAAGATCCGCGCCCATTCCAGCCACGTCTCCGACGTTGTCCCCCACATTGTCTGCGATGGTGGCAGGGTTGCGGGGATCGTCTTCCGGAATTCCGGCTTCAACTTTTCCCACCAAGTCCGCACCTACGTCGGCGGCTTTGGTGTAAATGCCGCCACCCACACGCGCAAACAAGGCGATGCAGGAGGCTCCCAATGCAAAGCCGGAAAGGACAGGCAGAACCTTATCGGTCAAGCTTCCCGCATCGCGTCCAAAAACATGAATGGTGGTGAATAGAATGCCGGAGATTCCAACCAAGGCAAGACCAATCACACTCATACCCATCACCGAGCCACCTGCAAAGGAAACCCGCAGTGCTTCGTTCAAACTGGTGCGCGCAGCCCAAGTGGTGCGCATATTGGCTTGCGTCGCCACTTTCATTCCAAAGTATCCGGCCAAGGCTGAACAGAAAGCACCGATCAGAAAAGTCAACGCTTCCCATTTGAGAACACCGTGATTTCCAAAAAACAAAAGCAATGCGGCTGAAAGCGCGAAAGGCAATAACACTTTGTATTCCCGTGCCAAAAAAGCCATCGCACCCTTGGCGACATAACCTCCGATGCGCTTCAACTTTTCATCCGGAACATCCAAGGCGAGAATCCAGCGGGACTTCCATACCGCATAAATCAGGGCCAAAACTCCTCCGGCAAGTCCTAGGAATAAGGGGAGCTCAATATTGACATCCATGGAATCCTTTCGCCCTAATCCGGTATCTTCCGGAAACTGGCGTTATTATTATCGAAGAGAGCGGAAAAATTACAAACAACCCATGAATCAATCTTCAACTCCTGCATGTTTTGTCTTCAATGGGGACGCCGATGGTCTGATCAGCCAGCATTTGATGGGGTTATCCGGAATCAGCCCTTCTTTGCGCATAACGGGCCTAAAGCGGGAAATTGTACTTTTGGAGCGAATTCCCCCCCTAAAAACTGCCAACATTTATGTCTTCGACATTAGTCTCGAATCCAATCGAAGCGGCTTATTGCGTTTGTTGGAAAACCCTGAAATTCGAATCACCTGGTTCGACCACCATGAATCAGGAAATTTGCCGGTCTCTCCACGATTGAAGACACACATTTTCAATACGCGCGGAACGTGCAGCGCTTTAATTGTTCATGGAGAAGTGCCGGGTTCCGATCGGCGTTGGGCTGCAATGGCGGCATTCGGAGACAATGTTCCTGAAGCGGCCGAAGCCCTGTTGCGTCCGAAAAGAATTTCCGAATCTGAAACGGCCTTGCTGCGCGAAGCAGGCGAACTGTTGAATTACAATGCTTACGGTGAAACGGAAGAAGATGTTCTCTTCCAACCGATAAAGATTGCGGAACTCCTTTCTCCTTTTCGGGACCCCTTGGCGTTTATTCATGAGAGCGGAATTTTCAAACCTCTGCGAAATCAATTTCGAGAGGACGAGCGCGAGGTTCAAAATCTTTTACCGCATGAAGAAAAGGGTTTGGCCAGGATTTATCACCTTCCTGCGAAACCTTGGGCGCGGCGGTTGGGAGCTTCCTATGTGAATCGAATGGCGAGGGAAAATCCGAAAATGGCTGTTGCGATCCTTCATCCTTTGCAGGATGGATCGTATCAGGTTTCCATTCGCTCTCCCCGGGGACGCATTCCCAGCGCTCCATTTGCATCGGATTTGGCGCAGGAATTTTCCACCGGTGGAGGACGGGCTTTGGCGGCCGGTATCAACCGTCTTCCGCCCGAATCGATACCGTTATTTCATCAAAGGTTCTTCGATCTTTACTCGTAGCCTTTCTCGCAATTTTTAATATTCCCCCGCATGAGTCGAATCGCCTGTAAATTCGGAGGATCCAGCCTTGCGGATTCCCGTCAATTCCTGAAGGTCCGCGATATTCTGGAAAAGGATTCCCGGCGCAGTATTGTTGTGGTTTCCGCCCCCGGCAAGCGCCATTCCAGTGAAGCCAAGCTGACGGATCTGTTATACCTCTGCTATGACCTTTCCAGAAAAGGCATGTCCATCGACTCGTCGTTTTCCCTCATTCGCGATCGTTTTCTGGAAATCGAAAGGGAGTTGGATCTCGGAGCGACTTTGGCGGAGGAGCTGGAGGCTTTTCGACAGCAGATTTTAAAGGGTGTGACCCGGGATTTTATCGCTTCGCGCGGAGAATATTTCTCCGGAAGATTGATGGCCAAATTTCTCAAGGCAGAATTCATCGATCCCAAGGACGGAATTTTCTTTGATGCGGCAGGCCGGCTCGATCCCAAATCCTATGAAACACTGGGCCGGTTATTGGTCGACGAAAAGTCGAAACGCTATGTTGTGCCCGGCTTTTATGGAGCGGATGTCCATGGGGACATTAAAACATTCTCACGCGGTGGTTCCGATATTTCCGGTGCCATTGCCGCCCGTGCCGCCAAAGCGGAAGTGTACGAGAACTGGACGGATGTAAGCGGTTTGCTCATGGCCGATCCGCGAATCGTGGAGAATCCCCATCCTTTGGATATCGTGAGCTATCGGGAAATCCGCGAGTTGACCTATATGGGTGCCAGCGTGTTTCACGACGAAGCCATTGCGCCCGTGCGCGAGGCGGGGATTCCCATCAACATTCGAAATACCAACAAGCCCGGTGACGAAGGTACGAACATCGTATCGAAGCTTCCCGAGGTGACGCAATACGATATCGCCGGTGTTGCCGGCAAGAAGAACTTCTCCATGTTCAGCCTGGAAAAATCCATGATGAACAAGGAGGTGGGTTTTGCGCGCCGCTTTCTGGAAGTTTTCGAAAACAACCGTGTCAGCATCGAGCATTGTCCCAGCAGCATTGACAGCATGAGCGTGGTGGTGGCTTCCGAGGAAATGGGCGACAAGGCCGAAGCCATCCGGGAGGAGATTCAACGCGTTCTTCAGCCCGACAATCTGGAAGTGGAACACGAACTGAGCCTCATTGCCGTGGTGGGCGAAGGCATGGCCCGTCAGGTGGGAATGGCGTCACGCGTATTCAAAGCCCTGGCCGAATCCAAGGTGAATGTGCGCATCATCGATCAGGGCGCATCGGAATTAAACATCATTGTGGGGGTTGCCAACAGCGACTACGAAAAAGCCATCCGTTCACTCTACACAGAGATGATTCGGACGGCTTGATTTTCTAAAAACGATTTTGGGGTTTTAAAATTTCGGCAGCAACTGCTTGTAAGTCTGATTGCCGATCCGGAACGAAGAATAATACAGACTGCTGCCCCGCGGAACATCCAACTGGATTTCATGGTAGCCGGATTCCATCTGTCCATTTTGGTTGAGTCGTGAAACCACTCTTCCGTCCATGCCCATGATGATCCCCTGAACGTCCGAGGAATTTTGAAGCCACAGGCGGGCGGTGAATCCATCGGAAGAGCGAATAATGGAGACCTTATCCTCGTGCACCATTGGATGGCTTTTCGAATCGAAAGGCTTTTTTTCCTGTGCCCCCGCTTTAGCCAGCGGGAAATTGTCATAGTAGCCCGATCCGACGTCGATTTCCAGATGCCCGCCAGTGACTGAAAAACCGGCAGTAAGGGTCACATTCGTTTTGGAAACTATAACCGCGCTTTTTCCCGTGGGAACACCGAACTGGCTGGCGATGATTTGATTGGGATACGAGAAATACTCAGGATAGTTGTAGTTGTTCTTGACTTGGTAGCCACCATTTAGATTGGCAACGCCATTGTTCGCATAAAATATGCCCATGGATCTGCTGTCAAGAATGTCATGTGGGTCGGTGGCTGGCAAAGGTCCGACGAATACTCCATAGGTTCCTCCATCGTAACGAGGCATGTTGGTAAGATCAGTCGCAGTTGCGCCGGTGGTCATTTGCCAATCCTGCCAAAGCTTGTCCGTCATGGCGCGGCTTAAAAAATACAGCGGATCGGTAGGATCCTGGTTTGCCATGTTCCCACCCACCCACCAATCCGCAGGCAGGGTAAAATTGTATTGCGCGAGATCGTTATAACTGTTGTTGTAATCCACATCATCGCAAAACTGCGAGGATATCTGAAGGTTGTATACCTCCCAAGACCCGAGGAGATAGCCACTGCTTCCAATGTCACGCGACAGATACCATTGTGAAGGCAAGCGGTCCAGACTTAAAAATGATGTGAAAAGCGTGTCATCAGGAGAGTTATTTACCGTCCAATCCCAGTAAGGAATGGTTAGTTTCGGATTTTTTCTTTGCAGGGCGTTTTCCATTTCCCACAACATCATGCGGTGAAAAGGGAGAAACGGACTTTGTGTACAGCTGCTATAAGTCAAGTCGTAGTAGTAGTTACCCATGTTGGATGCAAGATCAAGCACGATATCCGGATCGGATCCGTTGGCCAGATTGTTCAAGGCGCCCACGTAGGCGTTTTTTTCCACAGTAGTCATCTCCGTGAAATTTTTCCGGATACCCTGCGAGAAAGCAAGACACGGAAACAGCATCAGACAAATAAGCCTCTTCTTCATAAAACATTCTCCAAGCAGGAGTAGCTTTTATTTGCCATTGCCGTTGCCATTATTGCCGCCAGCTTTCAACTTTCTTACTTGATCTTTCAATTCATCGATTTGATCCTGTTGTTGCTGCATCGCCTTGATCAGCACGGGAATGAGACCGGTGTAATTAACGCTCTTGTAGGTTTTGTTGGGCTGGGACCTGTTTCCGTCCGAATTGTTGTCAGGGGCCGGCACTTCCGATACCAAGTCCGGAAAAGCCTTTTGAACGTCCTGCGCGAGCAATCCGTATTGTGTTCCAGTAGAAAAATTCATGGCTGGAAACTTGTCTGCGGCCATGTTGTAGGTTTTGGGATTCAGACTGAGAAGCTTGTCTAAAGTGGTAGCATCCAAAGCCTGAATGTTGGTTTTTAATTGTTCATCCGAAGCTTGCGTGACCGTACCAGAGACGTAAACATTTCCGGAAAAATATCCGGCCCAGTTATTTGTTGCGCCACCGGCTGAAAAATATCCTCCGAAAGAGTAAGAGCCTGTTGACTGGGCTATTCCGTAAACCCCGTAATTGTTTGTACCGCCACTGCCCGATCCGTACACGCCCATTCTAGTGCCCGTTCCAGAATACGAACCTATTCCATAAAGCCCGACATAACCGCCCTCGCCTTTTACGCCTATGCCATAATTTGCTACGGGCTTGGAAACGCCCCAAAGTCCCGGTCTATCTGCACTGGCAGTAGATGTATTCGTGGATTTAAGCACTGAAGATTGTGTGCTATTTCCGTTGACAATAACATCTTGACCCCAGCAAAGGGCGGCTCCAACGGTGAGGAAAGTGATGGTGGAAAGCCGCATGACGAACTCCTTTTCCGGTTTTAGCCGGATTTTTTCTTCCTGATGTTTAAGTTGTCGCAATTTCTCAGGGTCAGATTTGAGAATTTTTTAACCCACTTCCCAACCCACAATCCAGTCTCAGTTAGACGAATTTGTGGGTTATCTGGGGACAAAATATGGGAAATTTTTTATGAAATGGACAAAAACGCGATTATTCGAATGATTTGGGCACTCAGTGAGATTTTTTCACCGTTGTTTTGCGTCCAAAACGTCTTTCAGGGCGTCGTTGAAAAGGTTGAAGGCGAGTACCAACAGAAAAAGTGCAGCCGTAGCTGCCGTGAATTGCCACCACACTCCGCGGCCCACTAATTCCAGTCGCGCATCATCGATCATGATTCCCCAACTGGGAAAGTTTTGCACTCCCACCCCCAAGTAGGACAAAATCACTTCACTCTTGATGGAGTACACAAATACTAATGATGCTTGGACGAGAATGAGATGCACCACATTGGGAAGCAAATGCACAAATAGAATGCGCAAGTCCGTGGCGCCGAGCGAACGCGCTGCGCGCACATAGTCCAGTTCTTTTTGCCGAATCACTTCGCCGCGAATCAACCGGCAGGTGCTGACCCATGACGTGACACCCAGGGCAATGCATACGGTGGCTAATCCTTTGCCGGTAGGCAACACTAATGCTAATGCCAACAAAAGCAAGATGGTGGGAATGGCATCCAGTGTGGAATAAAGCCAAACCACAAAGGCATCCACGGCGCCGCGAAAATATCCCGAAATCAAACCGAGTGTTGTGCCGAGTGGAATGGCGATGAAGGTGGAACTGAATCCGACGATGAGCGCGACACGAGTTCCCTGTACGAGTCGCGACCAAACGGAGCGACCGAGAACATCGAGTCCAAACGGATGAGCCCACGAAGGTGGAGAGTAGGCATCGCCGATGGACACTTTATAATCCGGCGACAAAATTCCAACAAGCGCCAGCAATCCCGCGAGAATATACCCCGTGATGATGACTACCGCGATCATCGCCAGTTTGTCGCGCCGAAAACGTTTCCGGATCTTTTCCCAAAGATCGCGCATCAGGAAACCCTCACTCTGGGATCAAACCATGCATACAGTGCATCACCCACAACGTTCGCAGTGATGTACAACACTGCGCCGATAAAGGTCATGGCTTTAATCACCGGAAAATCTGAAGCGTTGATGGCATTCACACTCATGTTTCCCAATCCCGGAATTCCAAAAAAGTTTTCCAGCAACAGGGAACCGGTGAACAACATGGGCAATTCCATCACAACCAAGGTCAGAATGGGAATCATGGCATTGGGCAATACATGATGGACTAAAACCCGAGGCCAAGCCAAGCCTTTGGCGCGCGCGGTGACCACATACTCGCGGTGCATTTCCTCGATGAATACGGCGCGATAAAAACGCACACTCGATCCCAGTGAGGCAGCGATCCAGATCAGGATGGGCAGGATCAGAAAAGGCACACCCGTGAACCCCGCTTCCCAACCGGAAATGGGAAACCATCCCGCCCGGAAGGCGAAGAGGTATTGAGCCGCGATGATGAGGGCCAGCATGCTGAGACTCATGCCGCAGACTGAAATCACCACCAGCAGGCGATCGATCCAGCGGTCGCGATACAATGCGGCGGTGAGCGCGATGATCAATGCGACCAAGGTGGATGCGATGAACGCTGGAATGGCCAGTGACATGGAAGGCCATAGTCCGTCGGTAATCATTTCTGTGACGCGCTGCTTGGTTTCCCATGAACGTCCGAAATCCCAGCGCGCCAGGCTTCCCACATAATCCAGATATTGATGCCAAAGCGGTTTATCCAATCCCAGTTGATGTGTCATGCGAACGATTTCTGCGGGACTCGCGTTTTTGCCAAGCATGTGATAAACCGGATTGCCACCCACCAAATTGAACAGGATGAAGAGCAGCAAGGTAATGCCCAGCAAAGTGGGGATGGCCTGCAACAGGCGGCGAATCAAAAAGGACGACATCAATCCACCCGGTAATATTTCAGCGGCGCTTCCAGCACCGGATGGGGTTTGACGTTGCGCACACGATCATAGGTCAGCAATTCCGTGGTGCGATGCGACATCAGAATCCACGGACAGTCTTCACTCAAAATGGTTTTCATGCGCTGAATAATCACCATGCGTTCCGGACTGTCCGGCATGACGGACATGCGCTGATACAGGGCATCGTATTCGGGATTGTGGTAACTGGCATTGTTCTCTCCCGGCGGAGCGTTGGGTCCATAAAGCAGTTGTAGAAAATTCTCCGGGTCCGGATAATCGGCCTGCCACGAGGCACCCACCAACTCGAATTTTTTCCGCCGTAAACGCTCCAGATATTCCGGCCATGTACAAGATTCCACCTTGATATGAATGCCGAGGGCCGCCATGTTTTGCGCGAAATGTTCTCCGCGTTGACGCGCATCGGTATTGGCCAAGGTGAGATAACTCAGTTCGGGTAAACCCGCTCCGTTGAGATATCCCGCGTCCGCCAGTAACTTGCGTGCTGCCTCAACATCATAATGAGCGTAGGGATTGCGAAAAGTCGAGTCGTATCCGAATAATCCCGGCGGAACAAGACTTTGCGCACGAATGCCGCGGCCATTATAAAACCGATCGATGACGGTTTCCACATCATAACCCAGTTGCATGGCCTGCCGCAATTTTTTGTTTCCGCCAAGCAACGGATTGTCGGTGTTGAAGCAGATGTAGCTGATATCGAGTTGTTGCAAGCGATTCAGTTGAATACCCTTTTGCGCCAGTTCGGGCCGCAGCACATGCTCGGACGTGATAGCCTGCGAATAATTGTCTTTGGGAATGCCGCCACGATCGAGGTTGCCGCGCAGGAAGTTCAACCACATGGGCTGGGTTTCCTGATAGATGTAAATCTCGGCGCGATCGATGAAGGGTACGGGTTTTCCGGCATCGGCCAGCAATCCTGCCGCACTATCTCCGGGTTCGCCCTGCGTGGGATAAAATCCATGATGGTATTTGGGATTACGTTCAAACACCAATCGCAAGCCGCGCCGCCATTCCTTGAGTACAAACGGTCCGGTGCCCACCGCGTGATTCAAAAATTCTTCGCCATAATGTTCCACCGCTTCGTGCGGAATGATGGCGGCATACGGCATCGCAAGGATGTATTTGAAATAAGGATAAGGCTTGGTCAATGTCATTTGCACGGTCGAGTCATTCAACGTGCGCAGCCCTTCGACTTCGCGGTCATATAATGCGGGATGGATGGAATCGGGAAACGGCGGAAGATTTTCCGATTCCTTGCGGAAGGCGTCTAGCCCTTTGACTTTGCCGTCGAAAATCCACCAGCCGAAAGTTTGTGTGCGCACATCCGTCATGCGTTTGATGCTGTAAACAAAATCATCGGCTGTGACGCGCCGTCCCTTGCCGTTTGGAAAACAGGCATCGTCCTGAAACTCCACATCCGACCGCAAGTGGATGGTGTAAACTTTTCCCGAATCGCTAATCTCCGGCATGGCTGAAGCGAGACAAGGTTCCACATCATAAGGTCGCGTGAGGTATTTGTATTCAAACAGGCATTCGTAAACCTGGAACTGGCATTGATTGGAATAGGAATCGGAGGCTTGCGCCGGATCGAAGGTTTTGAGGTTTGCCCCCAACGCGCCGCGATACACGTTTTTCTGATGTTGATGCGGAGTGCAGGCGAAGAAAAGAGTGGCAACAAGGGCGAGAAGAACACCCCTTACCCCCAACCCCTTCCCCCTCTTGAGGGGAAAGGGGAGAGGAAAAAGAAGATTTTTCCAACGGAGTAGCGATGGCCGAGCGTTCGCCGTAGGCGAATGTATCGAGGCCAAGCGAACGGGTGGGGTGAAAATGAGTGGACCCATTACGGAGAAAGTAGATAAAGGGCCTTTTCTACATTGCCTCGCCATTGCAACGGGGACCCACATGACCAAAATATTTTCGATCCGTGGATTTCAAATCGCTGTCCTCGCCAGTCTTTGGCTGGGACTCGTATCGTGTCAAAAGCAGGATGCACAAGGTTCCAAATCCTCCGAGGCCGCCGAAGTTTCGACTCCTGTGATTGTGGACTCCACAGGCGAGTTCGATCCTATTGCCAATACCGCTGCGGTTGCGGGGGGTTCCTATACAAGTTGGGGCGGGAGTTTCCCCAAGTCCCTCAATTATTGGTTGGACGCCAACAGTTTTTGCGGCGAGGTGATGTCCTATCTCTATGAAAGTCTTGTGTCCTTGCATTCCACCAAGGATGAACCGGTGGGGATTCTGGCGAAGAGCTGGGAAGTCTCCAAAGACGGCAAGATTTTCACCTTCCATATCGATCCCCGCGCCAAGTGGAGCGATGGTGTGGCGGTGACGGCGCGCGATGTGCAATTCTATTACGACGTAATCATGGATCCGAAAAACATGACTTCCATTTTTCGTGTCGACCTCAAACGTTTCGCGCGACCCGAAATTGTGGACAGCCTAACTCTAAAAGTCACAGCGACCAAAGCCCATTGGAATAACTTTTGGACTGCAGCCGGTTTGACCGCTTTTCCAGCACATGTTTGGGAGGGAAAAGATTTCGGTTCCATCAATTTCGATTTTCCCGTGGTCAGCGGTCCTTATGCGGTCGAGGAAATCAAGAAAGATCGATATATTTCGTTGAAGCAGCGTTCGGATTGGTGGGGCCGAGCCAAGCGCTATAACCAACACAAGTACAATTTCGCCCATATCAAATACCGCTTTGTGGAAGATCGCAACAAGGCGTTGGAATCTTTTCAGAAGGGTGAGTTCGACGCCTATCCGGTTTATACCGCTTCGTTGTGGGCACAGCAAACCGATTTCGATCAAATCAAAAAGGGCTGGGTTTCCAAGCATCGTGTTTATAACCGCGAGCCGAAGGGTTTTCAAGGATTCGCGATTAATTTGCGCAAGCCGATTTTTCAGGATGCCCGCGTGCGTCAGGCGTTGAGCTATCTCTTCAATCGCGAGTTGATGAATGACAAGCTCATGTTCAACCAGTATTTCCTGTTGAATTCCTATTATCCGGATCTGTATCCTAACAACCGCAATTCGGACGCGCCCTTCTTTGAATACAATCCAGAAAAGGCGCGGAAGCTTTTGGCCGAGGCCGGTTGGAAATCGGGCTCGGACGGAGTTCTCGTGAAGAATGGTCGGCGCTTCGAAATCAATTTCCCCACATCCTCCACCGATTTGCGGCACTATAATGTTTATCTGGAGGATCTGAAAAAGGTGGGCATCTCCGCGAAGATCGAACAGCTTTCGCAATCCACTTTGAGCAAGCGCATCGACAACCATGACTTCGATTTGTACTGGGCGGCCTTCGGTGCCGGTCGTTTACGCGATCCGGAAGCATCGTGGATCTCTTCGGCGGCGAAAGAGATCGCCTCCAACAACTTTGCTGGAGTGGAGGATAAAACCATCGACAGTCTCATCGAAGCGCAGAAGACGGAGATGGATCTCGGCAAGCGCAATGTGATTTTGAAACAGATCGATGCGCGATTGAATGCCATTGTTCCGTATGTGCTGCTGTGGCAGGCGGACAACAGCCGTTTGCTTTACTGGAATAAATTCGGAACGCCGAAATATGTTCTGGATAAGTTCAGCCGTGAAGATTGCATCATCACCTATTGGTATGTCGATCCGGCGAAGGAAAAAGCATTGGAAGATGCTAAGTCGGGCAACCAATCTTTGCCGGTGGACACGGGAGATGTGAAGTACGAGGAATGAAGTCCTATCTCCTCCGCCGAATGTTGTTGATGGCGCCGACGTTGTTCGGTATTTCCCTCGTGTGTTTTCTACTGACGCAATTTGTTCCGGGTGGACCGGTGGAACAGATGATTGCCCGTATCCAGCATGCGTCGAGCGATAAAGGACGCGACGCCTCCAAGGTGATCACACCGGAGGAAGTGGAGAACATCAAACATTATTACGGCTTCGATCAACCCATTCACGTCCGGTATTACCGCTGGATGGGAAAAGTCCTGCGACTCGATTTCGGTGAATCCTATACCTACCGCGAACCGGCATGGGATATCATCAAGTCCAAATTTCCGATCAGCTTGTTTTTCGGACTCACGTCCTTCATTCTCTCTTATTCTGTTTGCATCCCACTCGGATTGTGGAAAGCACTCAAACATCGATCCGGTTTTGACACTGCGACCACGCTCGGCATCTTCGCCGGATATGTGATTCCGGGTTTTGCTCTCGGTGTTCTTCTCCTCACTTTTTTTGCGGGCGGAAATTATTTCGATTGGTTTCCGCTCTCCGGTATTGTCTCCGATGATTTCGAGTCCTTTTCATTTTTCGGAAAGATGAAAGACTTTCTGTGGCATTTGACCTTGCCCCTCATCTGCTACATGGCCTCAGAGTTTGCGTTTCTCACCTTGCTGATGAAGAACGCCTTGCTGGAGGAAATGTCCAAGGATTATATGCGCACGGCACTATTGCAGGGAATGACGTTTAAACAGGCTGCATGGAAACACGCCTTGCGCAATGCACTCATTCCCCTTGCCACGCGCGCCGGAGAAGTTTTCACGCTCATGTTTGCCGGAGCTTTGCTCATCGAAAAGGTTTTCGACATCGACGGCATGGGACTGCTCGCTTACAATTCCATTGAGAATCGCGACTACAACGTGGTCTTGGGAATCATTCTGATCTCCAGTTTCCTCGCCATGCTCGGCCGTTTATTCTCTGATCTCCTTTATGTGTGGGTCGATCCCCGGATTCGGTTGAGGTAAACAGTGTTCTCCGAACTCACTCGCGAACGCTTTCGCCGCTTCCGTACCATTCGTCGGGCATGGTGGTCTTTTTTAATTCTCGCGGGAGCATTTGTTCTTTCCCTGTTCAGCGAGTTCATCGCCAATGATAAGCCATTGCTCTTGCGTTATCATGGAGAACTTTTTGTTCCAGCGGTGCGATTTTATCCGGAAACAAATTTTGGCTTGCCACATGCCACCGAGCCGGATTATCTCGCGCTAAATCAGGATTCGGTTTTTAAAGAGGCGGGTGGCTGGATGTTGTTCCCCATCATTCATTGGGGACCATATCGTGCGCACTTGGATCTCGCTGGGAATCCGCCGCATCGGCCTTCGCGGGAGCATTGGCTCGGTACGGACAATACAGCGCGGGATGTGTTGTCGCGTCTGCTGTACGGCTTTCGCCTGTGCATGAGTTTTGCGCTGGTGATTTCCTTTCTCTCCGCATTGCTGGGAATTCTCATCGGTGGCTTGCAGGGTTATCTCGGCGGATTGATGGATCTTTTGGGACAGCGCTTTATTGAAATCTGGTCTGCTTTGCCTTTTCTTTATGTGGTCATTTTGCTCGGTGCGATTTATGGACGCAGTTTTGCCCTGCTGGTTTTCGTAGTCGCCATTTTCGAGTGGATTGGATTGTCCTATTACCTCCGCGGAGAATTTTACCGCCTCAAAAATCTGGCTTATGTCAAGGCAGCAAGGGCTTTGGGTATTTCCGAAACACGGATTTTTTTCCGGCATATTCTTCCCAACGCTTTGACTCCGGTTTTGACGGTGCTTCCTTTTTCACTCATTGCTGGAATTTCCACATTGACCTCACTGGATTTCCTCGGGTTTGGTTTGCAACCGCCTTCGCCTTCTTGGGGAGAATTGTTGCGGCAGGGTTTGGAGAATCTTCATGCGCCTTGGCTGGCTATCACTGCAACCCTTGCGGTGTTTATCACCTTGATGCTGGCTACTTTTGTGGGCGAAGGTGTTCGCGAGGCTTTTGATCCCAAATCCGACGCCCGTGTGGAATAAGCAAAGACAATAAAAAACCATGATTCGAATGAATCATGGTTTGGTATTTCTGGGACTGAGAAAAGAAATTACTTCTTTGCTTCGGCCTTCTCTTTTTCCTTATTCATCACATGTGCAATGGCCTTGGTCGAGTCTTCACCGAAGGTCAGCACATAAGCGAGGACATCGTTGATTTGATCCGGCTTGATGGTTTTTCCCCAAGCCGCCATCATTGGAGATAGCCCATTCTTTTTTCCACCATCAGTGATGACGCTGTACATCCTCATCTTGGGTTCTTTATTGATGAAGGCAGTGTCCGTGAAATTACGAGGTTTGGGGGTCATAGCCATGCCCGCAGCACCGTCGCCTTTGCCTTTTTCACCATGACAGGCAATGCAAAAGGTCTGATAAACTTTTTTGCCTCCGGCCAGACTTATTTTCTTTGCCTTGGTAGCCGAATCATCCGCAAACCCCATGACCAAACCCATGGTGAGGGCTGGAATTAAAACTCTCTTTAACATGACCTTTTCTCCTTTAATTTGGCCGATCTGATGACCTTGTTCTGTTGTATAGTTTAGATATTTTCGCTCATGCTGCGTCATGGTTGTGTAAATATCCCGTCTCAACCGGAGCCGCTTTGTTGAATCCCATTCCTTCTCCAGTTCCCCCGAACCTCTTTGCATTTGAACGCGATGAATTTTCGGATTTGAACTGGATGCCGCTGGCTTTTCGCTATCGGTTGGATGTATGTGGACTTAAGATGGGCCTGGCCTCCTGGCTAAGCCTTCCATTTTCTGAACGCATCTCGTTGTTGGGTTTGTCTTTCGGGAATGAAAATGAACAGGTTATTTGGGCCGCCCGATTAAAAAGCGCAATGGCAGTTTGTGGTCTTGGCGAACCTGTGGATTTGGAACGTTGGGTGGATCCGGGAACAATTCCCGATGACGTTAAAGTGAAATGGATGGAATGTTCTGCTGAGATGGACTTTAAGGAGTGGAGCCGTTTAAAACCCATACACCGGTATGCGCTTTGCAAGCTGGCGAGAGGAAAACAAGCCGATCGTTATCTAATTCAGGCTGTTCTGGAGTTTAGGGGGGCATTTTCTCGCGAATAGTGTCATTTTTAACCCGAATAGGCATTTTATCCTAAAAAATTCCCATAAATAGCCACCTCAAGTCTCATTTGACCCTTATATTAAAAGTTCCGCATAATGTGGTAAGGCCAAAACCAGAGGGGTAGTACATGAATTTTGTGAAAACATTTTCGCTTATCGCTGTTGCTGTTGCAACGCTCACCGTCCAGCAAACGCATGCACAAGCGTGGACATCGGCTTATACATCCGGCACTGCAACTGGCAGTTGCGCGGGTCTTCCCGCCGCATTGAATACAGGGTTTACCATCACACCCATTATCAGCCAAGCCCTATTTTCAAGCGCCGCGCCCTACCGTGTTAACAAAATGGCGTTCTTCATGAACGGTGGGAAAGTGGATATATACATGACCGAGAAGGGCGGTAGCTCTACCTCGCAGGCACGAGTGCTTTATTATAACGCCACTGCCAACACTCTCACCGCTATCGGAACCATTCCGAATGTGAATTACGGCGGCGGAGGCGTGGATGAGCAGGGTGTGTGGGGCATCGCTTTGAATCCCAACACTTTCGCAGCGGATAATTTCATCTACATCCAGTACTCCACCGGAGCTGTTCAAGCGCAAGGCTCTGCCACCGTCGGATGGCGTACTTCCCGGTTCAAGCTGAATGCGACGACCAAGATGATCGACCTCGCTTCCGAAAAGGTTTTGGTTTTCATTCCGGCTGGCACCTCGGCACGTTGGCACACGGGAGGCGCAATGCAATTTGACAATTTCGGAAATCTGTATGTAACAGCTGCCGATAACGAAGCTGAAGCAATGGGTCCCGGCAATACGGCCGATTTGCGGGGAGGAACCATGCGTATCCATCCCGATTCCACCGTCACCAAAGGTTATACCATTCCCGCTGGAAATTTTGGGGAATATTGGGCTGCAGAATTCACAAAACAGGGCCGGACCGCACTTGCTGCGGCTTATCGTGACACTGCTCAAGTTAAGCCAGAAATTTACGTGAAAGGGTCCAGAAACCCTTATGGCATGAGCCTTGATAAAAACCGTCTTGGGTGGATTGCATGGTCTGAATGTGGACCGGATGCACAACGCCAGGAGGAGGGCAATATTGCCAATCACCCTGCGTGGGGCGGCTGGCCGTTCTTTTCCGGGACCGCAACGCGTCAGACCGCAAAACACGGCAGCTATGATGAAGCGAATGACGTCACCACAGCAGGTTGGGCCGCTTTCAATCCCACCACAAATCTTGCAACGGCTATCGCAAATAACTGGGCGCCCGCGTTGGGAGTCGATTCCTTGCCGCCTATGCACTTGCCCGTTTACCAGGAACAGGGCGGTTGCGCGGCGGGTGGGGCCATTATCCGTTACGATGGCAGAATCAATAATGCTGGCAAGATGCCGCCCCATTTGGATAATACCGTCATTTACGGGAATTTTACCAACAATAACTTTACCGCAGTAAAGTTCGACTCCGCGACGGCACTCGCAGTTGGCTCACAGGTGAATGTGTTTACAATGACTAAAACCGGTCGCCCCACCCTCACTAACCCTGTTGACATGCAACAGGGCCCGGATGGCGCCCTTTACGTAACGGACTGGGGAGGAGGATGTTGCAGCGGCAGCCCCACGGCTGCAAGTGGCGGTATCGTTCGCGTCACCTATACTGGAACCTGTCAGGATACCGCTTTGCATCCTGGAGGCGCAGTGGTGGGCATCTCCAAGGCGTTGGAGCGTGGAGACGTGAACTGGCTGAGAGTGGGAAGCAAATCGTTCTCCGTGCTTTCAACAGGTCCGCACGAAGTTCAAATCCTGAATGCACAGGGACAGACAATCACTTCCTTGAAGGGTAACGGCTGGAAGGATTATGACATGCCTTCCAATCTCTTCGGTACCACCTTGTATTTCCTGCAGGTTAAGACCGAACAGGGAACGGCCGTTCGCGCGTTTTTCACTCCTTAACTAAATAAAAGTGATTCTAAAAAAAGGCCGCCGGAATATCCGGCGGCCTTTTTTGTTTTATCCACCGATTTGATACATGCCCTGCGCGATTTCCGGAAGACGACCTTCGGGCTTTAACGCAACAATTTTCGATACGATGGCGGGATAATCTTCGCTTGCGACGCCCCGCAGCGATAGGCCCGTATTCATCATGATGCAGGGGCGCAACATGCCTGTGGCTGAAAGACGAAGCCGGGAACAATCCCCGCAAAACGGTTCCGATTCCGAAGCGATGATTCCAATGCGTCCGCCCTCCGAAGTCGCGTAAACTTTGGCGGTGGAATCATGAGGCATGGAAACAGCCGTTAGCATGCCCAATGCTTCCTGAAGTTTGGATCGGATTTCACGGGCCGGAACGAAGCGTGTTTCAAAGTCATTTATTCCAGGTCCTATTTTCATGTATTCCAGAAAACGAACCTCGATCTTTTCTTTTGCGGAAAATCGTGCGAACTCGACCACTTCGTCGTCGTTGATTCCCCGGAAAATAATGGCGTTGACCTTGGCCTCGAATCCCATGTCCCGCGCCCGAAATAGCGCACTCATGACTTTGCGCAGGTCTCCGCCCCGTGTGATGGTGTGGAAGCGTCCTTCGTCAAGACTGTCCACGCTGATATTGATCTTGGAAAGGTTCGTGCCCTTAAGTTGCGGCAACAATTTTTCCAGGTAATGCCCGTTCGTGGTCACCGCAAGGGTTTTGACGGGCAAAGCGGAAAGCCGCTCCACGATTTCCAGAAACTCGGGCCGCAAGGTGGGCTCTCCGCCTGTGATGCGAATTTCCTCCAGCCCCATGGAAATCAATTCACGGCAAATATTTTCGATTTCCAGCGGAGAGAGAAGTTTGGAAGGCGAAGTGAAAACCGGATTTTCCTCCATGCAATAAAAACAACGGAAATTGCAGGCATCCGTGAGGGAAACGCGCAGTTTGCGCATGATGCGCCCATGATCGTCGAGAAGCGACGATGAAACCAGCTGGGATTTTGCCTGAGCGATCACGCAAAGCTCCAGTCATAATAAGGCAACAGCTCTCCGGCCTCAACGCTTATACGACCTGCGGAAATTTCCACGAAGCCATTGGAGTTGGAAAGCCCGGAAAAATCTCCCGAACCTTGAACGCGACAGGAATGAAGTTCCCAGCCTCCATCGGAACGGGCGCGGCGTTGCATGGCGGAAAACAAAGTCAAATTTTCCAAACCCTTTATGCTTTCGGCCACGGGAAGTTTCAAGGCAATGGGTTCATTCATCCCAAGACATCGCCACAGCCATGGCAGCAAATAACGACGCGTACACATTGTCGCTGCCACGGGATTTCCGGGAAAGGCAAAGACGACTTTTCCCTCTTTCGATTCTCCCACCCACAGCGGCTTTCCAGGCCGTTGACGCACCTTGTGAAAAGTTTGCTTGGCTCCAAGTGTTGCCAAAGCTTCCGGCACCAGATCCCATTTTCCCGCCGAGACACCGCCGGTAATTAAAACCACATCGGCTTCCAGCAAAGCTTTTCCAATGGCCGCGCGCAATTCTCCGGCATCATCACGCGCATGAGTCCAGGAGAGATCCGCCCACGGCCGCAAAAGCCCCTGCAATGCATACGGATGCGTCATGCGTATTTGCGCTCCTGAGGGCCGCTCTTCCACCGGCACGAGTTCATCCCCGGTAATTACAAGCATCAAACGCGGACGTTTCGACACCGCCAAATGCGAACAGCCCACAGCGGCTGCCACGGCGAGTTGTGGACCCGAAAGACAGACGCCTTCGTCCAATAGAATATCGCCCGGTTGATAATCCCGTCCCCGATCATGGATGTGTTGTTTTTTACGGGCGTCGATGCCGGGTTTGATTTCAATGTGATCATCCAGACGTTTCACGTGTTCCACGGGAATCACGCAATCACAACCTGGCGGCAAGGCTGCGCCCGTCATGATTTCAATGCAGGCGTTTGGATCCTTCAGTGGAGACGGTTCCTTGCCGGCGGGGGCATATCCCGACACTAAAAAATTGCGCCGCCCTTTTTCAAACGCTTCATATTGCAAGGCAAAACCATCCATGCAAACGCGATCAAAGGGAGGATAGAGGGCATCCGCTTTTATAGGCTCACGCAGGATGCGGCCTTCCGCTTCCCAAAGGGAAATCGGTTCGGTTGGAAATGGCCGAACCATGCCCCGTAGCAGGGCGTCGGCTTCAGTTACATCGATGAAAGCGCGGTTCATTTTTCCCCGGGCATGAAAAATATCAAGTCCATTCCAGCAAATCCGATAATTCTTTCAAACCCTTCAATTCGGCGTCTAAAGGCAATCCTGTAAAGGGATTGTCGCCATTATTGATTCCTATGAAAGGCATTCTTACCGCTTGGGCCGCCTTGTAATCTTGTATTGCATCGCCCACGTACAGCGATTGTTCCGGTTTCAAACCGTGCTTGGTGAGTTGATTTTGCAGGTGTTCCGCCTTGATGGGAGGATATCCGCAAACTTCGTGAAAGAAAGGGGCCAGCTTGAAAACTTTAATGGTTTCATCGATGGCTTCCTGCGGAGTTCCGGTAACCACGACCAATGGAACGTGTTTTTGAGCTTCGGTGAGAAAAGCAATTGTTCCGGGTTTGAGTTGCATTTGCGATCGCAGCCGATCGTCCTCTTCTCCGAACAAATGAAGAACGCGTTTTAAGGCTCCTTCCGACATTTGTGTTCCAGCCAGGGACTCAAACATAAGGGGCAATGCCCGGGACCGGGAAAGTCCGGCATACAGAAGTTGTTGTTCACGAATTTTTTGACGCGAAAACCCATACTCTTTCAATGCAAAGCAATAAGCATCGAGTTTCAGCACCATGGAGTCCATGATGACGCCATCGAAGTCGAGAAAAATCCAGAGAGGAGTGCGCATGACTCCAAGCAAAATGCAAAAGGATTTAAAGGCGGGAAACCAAAAAATCAAAACAAAAAACCTGATCCCCTTGCGGAGACCAGGCTTTCGTAATCAAACAGAATTTCGGTTAATCGTGGAGGATTAACCGTTGTTCGTGATTGAAATTATTTCGCAGCAGTCGAGTCGGCCATCATGGCCTTCTTGTGCTTCTTGTGCATTTTCTTCACCGTGGTGGTGGTATCCGCCGTGGCTGTGGTGGTGGTGACCGTGGAATCGGCCATCATTTTCTTGTGTTTCTTGTGTGTTTTCTTGACCGTGGTGGTGCTGTCGCTGGTCATTGCATCAGCAGCCTGGACAGGGGCAACGGAAACCAGACCGACAAAGGCGGCAAGAACCAGCGAGCTCAACAGAGTGAATTTTTTCATGGGAGACCTTTCTTATTCCTTTCCCGAGAATTGGGAGGGGCCAAATATTATAAAAACGGGAAAGAAGAACGGCGGCTTCTTTCGAAGCCGCCGCATATTGATTAGGCCGTTGATTCATCGCGTAACGGGCACTAATCGGGGGTCGACAATTGCAGAGGTTAGACGAAATATCTCCCTAAGAAAGGGACACTCATTTTTGGCGTTTTTTTGGATTAACCCGGATTATAGCCCAAATTGGGGGAAAGCCATTTTTCCGCTTCGGCCAAAGTCCATTTTTTACGGCGGGCGTAGTCCTCAACCTGGTCTTTCGTGATTTTGCCCAAGCCAAAATACCGTGATTTTGGATGAGCGAAATACCAGCCGCTTACCGCTGCGCCGGGCCACATGGCAAAGCTTTCGGTGAGTTTGAGGGCGGTTTTTTTCTCCGCTCCAAGAAGATCGAACAAGAATCTTTTTTCGGTGTGATCCGGACAGGCGGGGTATCCCGGAGCCGGACGGATGCCGCGATATTTTTCGCGAATCAAATCTTCATTGGGCAATGTTTCATCCGGAGCATAGCCCCAGAATTCTCTTCGCACTTTCTGATGGAGGCATTCGGCAAACGCTTCCGCCAACCTGTCGGCAAGAGCCTTGGCCATGATGCTGTTGTAGTCGTCGTGATCTTTTTCAAAAGCTTCCACCAACTTTTCGAGACCCACTCCGGCAGTGACGGCAAAACCACCGAGATAATCCGGTGTTCCACTTTCAAGCGGAGCGATGAAATCTGCCAGTGCGAGGTTCGCTTCATCCGCAGGTTTTTCCGATTGCTGCCGCAAAGTGTGAACCGTGCCGATGACTTGAGTGCGTGACTCGTCGGTGTACAGATCGATGTCGTCGCCCACTCGATTGGCGGGAAAGAAGCCAAACACGGCTTGCGCCGTAAGACTTTTTTCACTTACGATTTTTGCGAGCAAAGCTTGGGCATCCGCGAAAAGTTTGGTGGCTTCTGCGCCGAATTTCGGATCTTTGAGAATTCGCGGATATTGCCCCACCAATTCCCACGTTTGAAAAAGTGGTGTCCAGTCGATGAAGGGCACAATCTCTTCAAGCGGGAACGAGTCCAATGCCTTTGTTCCCAAAAAGGAAGGTGTGGTGATTTCGCTTCGCGCTTCTGTAGTAGTCCATTTCAAAGCCAGTGCATGACGACGCGCTTCTGCAATGGACAAGAGCTTTCGTTCCGCCTGCTTGTTGTTGTGGTCGGTGCGGACCCCGTCATAGCGCTCCACGATTTTTGCCATGAAGGCCTCGCGGGTTTCAGGATTGAGCAAACTGCTCACCACTGGCACACTGCGCGAAGCATCAAGAACATGCACTACAGGATGATTGTAAGCTTGTGAAATTTTCACAGCTGTATGCGCCACCGAAGTGGTCGCGCCGCCAATGAGCAGGGGAATCTTGAATCCTTCGCGCTGCATCTCTTTCGCCACATGCACCATCTCATCCAGCGAAGGTGTGATCAATCCCGAGAGACCAAGGATGTCGACATTCTCTTCTTTCGCCTTTTGCAAAATGACATTGGCGGGCACCATCACACCCAAATCAATGACCTGATAATTATTGCAGGCCAGCACTACGCCCACGATGTTCTTGCCGATGTCATGCACATCGCCTTTCACCGTGGCGAGCAAAACCTTGCCTGCCTGACGTCCACCGGGATTGGCGAGGCGCTCGGCTTCGATGTAAGGCAGCAACACGGCCACGCCTTTTTTCATCACGCGCGCGCTTTTCACCACTTGCGGCAAAAACATTTGACCTGATCCGAAGAGATCACCCACTACACTCATTCCCGCCATCAAAGGTCCTTCAATCACTTCCAGGGGCGAAGGATATTTGAGCCGTGCTTCCTCGACATCGGCGTCGATGAATTCGATAATGCCTTTGACCAATGCATGGCTGAGCCGTTCTTCCACGGTTCCCTTGCGCCACGCTTCGTCTTCGACTTTTCCTTTTTCCGTTTTCTTCACACTGTCCGCGAAGTTCACCAGTCTCTCGGTGGCATCGGGACGGCGATTTAACAGAACATCTTCAACCAACTCCAACAAGTCCCTGGGAATTTCTTCGTACACCTGCAACATCCCTGCGTTCACAATGCCCATATCGAGCCCGGCACGGATGGCATGATACAGGAAGGCGGAATGCATGGCTTCGCGAACGGGGTTATTGCCACGGAAGGAAAAGGAAATGTTGCTGATACCGCCGCTCACCTTGGCATGCGGCAGATTTTGTTTGATCCAGCGCGTGGCTTCGATGAAGTCCACCGCATAATTGTTGTGTTCTTCCAGGCCCGTGGCCACGGTCAGAATATTCGGATCAAAAATAATGTCCTGTGGTGGAAAGCCGACTTCATTGACAAGGATGTCATAGCTGCGCCGGCAAATTTCTTTGCGCCGCTCCAAACTGTCGGCTTGTCCTTTTTCGTCGAAAGCCATCACCACCGCTGCCGCGCCGTAGCGGCGTACGAGTTGCGCTCGTTCGACGAAAGCTGCGCGGCCTTCCTTAAGGCTGATGGAGTTCACTACCGATTTTCCCTGCACGCTTTGCAAACCTTTTTCGATCACACTCCACTTGGAGGAATCGATCATTACGGGTCTTTTGATAATGTCGGGTTCAGCGGCCACGAGATTCAGGAAGCGCGTCATGGCGGCTTCAGAATCCAGCATGCCCTCGTCCATGTTCACGTCGAAGATTTGCGCACCGCCTTCGACTTGCTGCAATGCAATGGCGACGCCGGTGTCGAAATCCCCGGAGAGAATGGACTTGGAAAATTTGGGAGAGCCTGTGATGTTGGTCCGCTCTCCTACGTTCACGAAATTCGTGTCCGGCCGAATCACCAAAGGCTCCAAGCCGCTGAGCATGGTGTAAGCGGGTGTTTCAGGAATTTGTCGTGGAGGAAATTTGGACACGAGATCCGCGATCATGGAAATGTGTTCCGGAGTCGATCCGCAGCAGCCGCCCACAATGTTGAGGAATCCACTTTGGGCGAACTCTTCGATCAAATGCGCCATCTCCCGTGCGGTTTGATCGTATTGACCGAAGGCGTTGGGAAGTCCCGCATTGGGATGGCAGCTTACATGGCAGTTGGCGACGCGTGAAAGCTCCTCAACGTAGGGGCGCATATCCTCCGCACCCAGCGAGCAGTTGATGCCCACGCTGAGAATGGGAAAATGCGAAATGGAAATCCAGAAGGCTTCCACGGTTTGCCCGGAAAGTGTTCGGCCACTTTTGTCCACGATGGTGATGCTGACCATTACCGGTAATCGCTTACCCGTCTCTTCGAAATAATTTTCGATGGCGAACAACGCTGCTTTGCAATTCAAAGTGTCGGTGATTGTTTCCACCAACAGCAAATCCGCACCGCCGTCCACCAGTCCGCGCACCTGTTCGTGAAACGCTTCCACGAGTTGTGGGTAAGTGACTGCACGGTATCCCGGATCATTGACATCAGGAGACATGGACAACAAACGGTTGGTCGGCCCGATGGACCCAGCCACGAAGCGCGGCTTGTCGGGAGTTTTTGCAGTGTATTCATCGGCCGCTTTGCGCGCCAGCCGTGCCGCGGACAGATTGAGATCGTATACCGACGATTCCATGTGATAATCGGCCATGGAAATAGAGTTGGAATTGAAGGTGTTGGTTTCGAGAATATCCGCACCGGCTTCCAGATAAGCGCGGTGAATGCCTTCGATGATATGCGGCTGGGTGATGGCGAGCAAATCGTTGTTGCCCTTTAGATCGCAGCCGTGATGATCGAATTGCTTTCCGCGAAAATCGGTTTCGCTGAGCGGATGCTTCTGGATCATGGTGCCCATGGCGCCGTCCAGAATCAGAATGCGCTTGGCGAGTTGTTCATAAATAGGATGTTGGGTCATTTCGCCTTTCGACTCCGCTCAAGGCTCAAGAGCCACCGGGTCATTTCTTTTCTCCCACTATCAGTAAGCCTTCGAGGTCTGGATATTCCGGGGACGGTTCTGTGATTTGGAAATGAACGATTTTAAAACCTGCGGATTCGATCCATTCTCGAAGGTCGGCTTCGGAAAATCCAAGCCAGAAGTCGCCGAACTTGCCGCGCAACCAGTCTTCTTCGTGTGCCAGCAAATCAAGAACGAGAATACGACCTTTGGGCGCAACCAATCGATGTGCTTCGCGAATCACTTCGCGTGGATCGGCGGCATGATGCAAGGATTGTGAAAGCACGACAATATCGAACGAAGCGTCCGGCAATCCGGTGGCTTCCATGGAACCAATGCGGAAATCAACAGACCCTGCCGCCGATTTTTTCGCCAGTTTAATTTGTTCTTCGCTGTTGTCCACACCGGTGACTTGATTTCCCGCTTCAGCGAACAGACGAGTCAATCGTCCGTTGCCACAACCCAAATCCACAATGCGTTTACCGGAGACAAGATTCATGAGGCCAAGCGAGAGGGCATTCCACGTTTGACCCGGTGAAGTCATGTTCTGCACGGCTTGAGTATTGAAAAAAGCACGCGAGGCTTCTTTGCGTTCGAGCAGAATTTTATTGAGATGGCGTTGATCGCGTGCATGCCATCGGGCGGAAGTCACATTATCCAATGCACCATGTACGAGAGTCAATCTTCGTGATCCTTGCGGATCCGCAGGAATGCGGTAATAGACCTTTTGGCCTTCCTTGCGGCTGGCGACAAGGTATTGTTCTTTGAGTAGTGCGAGTTGCGAGGACAAAGTGCTTTGTCCCATGCCGAGACTTTTCTGGATTTCACCCACGGCGAGTTCATTGTCGCGGAGCAGGGCGAGAACGCGGAGGCGGGTTTCGTCGCTGAGCAGCTTATAGACTGCAGTCAGCTCTTCAATGTCCAGTTCGTGGGCCATGGGCATAATATATCAACATATCGCGATATAAAGATGAACGTGTGCTCTGCCCCAATTTAATGGAATGGGTCGGGAGGCTAATGAATAGCTGGAATTTACCTCTTTTTTGCAGTCCGGTTGAACCCAGCTTGGTTTCTTCCCGATGGGATGAAACCAAGTATGTCACCTTGCTTTTGGTTTAATCCCTTCAAGAATCGCATCATTTTTCTCCCCCAACACCGAATCAAACACTAGAAACAAAAATGTACTACATATCAAATAAATAGTAAATACTGTTGTTTTCGATTAGATAAAGCATTAATTTTGAATTTGTTTTTAATATTAATCACACTAATCAATCTAAATATCCAGAAAACCGTTGACCCGACCCCCTTATCTC
>CANKII010000005.1 GCA_947482115.1 Fibrobacterota bacterium | reverse complement strand
GCGGTGAACGTCGCAATCGTGGGCCCGCCGAGCAACCTGTCGTATCCGGATGATGTCCCGACGTATGCGATGAATCAGGCCATCAATCCTCCGAACATTCCGACGGTGACGGGCATCGTGACCATCTACAGCGTCACTCCGGGTCTTCCTGCGGGGATAACCCTTGACCAGACGACGGGTTATATCCAAGGAGTGCCGACAGCGGCGACGGCCGGTGCGGATTACACCATCACCGGTCAGAACCCCGGCGGTTCGGCCACCACAACCATCAATCTCACCGTCATTGCCCCGTAAACGCAAAGACTCCGGAATCCTTCAAAAAGCCCGCTCCCAAAGGGAGCGGGCTTTTCTTTTATCTCGTCAAAACTCCGAGTTGTAAATCCACTGCGTAAATTCCGTTGGATTGCAGTTTCGGTTTCTCCTGTGTAACCCGCAGTTTTTTCGCGCCGGCTTCATCGAGTTGCGACATCACGGCCGTGAACACCGAGTCGGTGGTCGTCGCCATGTTTTTTTCAGGCTGAATGGCATGTACTCCGGCTCGAATTTGAATTTCGGGCAGGGTATGGATAACCGTGCCCTCATGCGCTTCGGTGATGGACACCAGTCTTAAAATGAACGCTGTGGCGATCAATGTGGTTTTCATGGGAACCTCCTTTGCGAAGAGAGTAGTGCAAAGTCGGTGCCATCAAACGTTCCGGCATTTTTTCTGAAAAAAGGACTTTTCACCATACGAGTTTTAAAAGTGTCTGGAACTGTCGCTAAACGTTACCCTTCAAGCTCGTGCTATTGGCAGTTCCATCCAGCACGTCGTGTAGCGGGGTGATCGGTTTTCCTTGCGCGGTTTCCATCCTGCCGTCATGTTGCCTGCGGCGAAATGCAGCAATGGTTCTCCATGGCGGATGTGCACTCCGTCCAGTGCCGACATGAGGCGTGCGGCCTTGTTGCGATCCACTTGATCAAATAACTCGCCTTGAACTTCCGTTTGCGGAACGAGTGCGAGCATCAAGACTCCTGCTTTTTTATACCGGAATCCCCGGCGGAAAACCTTGTCGAATGCTTTCAGCGCATACTCCAATACTTCAGGCGTGAAATTCGTGGCCACGGGAAAAGGCAGCGTTTCCGATCCGTGATATTGGGCGTCCTGTTCACTATGAAAGTCCGTGGACAGGTACACAGAAACTCCGCCTGCCGCCAGACCTTCGCGCCGCAATTTGGCGGAAACGAGTTCCGCATAACTGGCCACGGCGGAGCGGAGTTCTTCCCTTGATTCCACGCGGCGCCCGAAAGAACGCGCATGTACCATGGCCTTTTGATCCTTGGGGTGGCAATCCATCGGAATACAGGGAGTGCCGCGCAATTCCATTACCGTGCGCTCCACAGAAACGCCGAGATGTTTGCGAATCCAGCGGGTGTCCGAATCGCGCAGATTGAGGGCGGTGTGAATGTCGCGATCATGCAGCCATTTGGAAAGGTTGCGTCCGATGCCCCAGATTTTTTCAACCGGTAATGCGGTCAGCAGGGATGAAATTTCCGATGAAGAGGGAACGCAGCCACCGATTTTCTCCCGCTTGGCGGTTTCATTCGCGACTTTGGCCAGGGTTTTGGTGGGGCCAATTCCCACAGAGACGGGAATTCCCGTCCACTGTTTCACTGTGGCGCAAATGTCCCGGGCGGTTTCGGACAGCTGCTCCGGTGGAAGGTTTCGTAATCCCAGAAAGGCTTCGTCGATGCTGTACACTTCAACTTCGGGACTCCAGCGATCGAACATCGACATCACGCGGCGCGACATGTCGCCGTAAAGTTCGTAGTTCGAGGAGAGACAGAAGATGTTGTTCTTTCTCGCGAGATTCCGGAATTTGAAATAGGGCGCCCCCATTGCGATGCCGAGAGCCTTGGCTTCATCCGAACGCGAGATGGCACAGCCATCGTTGTTCGAAAGCACGACCACGGGTTTCCCCTTGAGACGTGGATTGAAGACGCGTTCGCAACTGACGAAAAAGCAGTTGCAATCTACGAGGGCGTACATGCGTTATGAATGACGTAAGTGACCACGCCCCAGATGTGAAAATCAAATCCCGTGGTGACGTCGATGGGGGAGTAGTCCGGGTTTGCCGCAAGCAAGGTGAGGATTCCGCCGCGCTTGAAGAGATATTTCACCAGCAGGTCGCCGTTCAATGCCGCGACGATGATGTTCCCGTCTTTGGAGTCCACGGATCGATCCACCACCAGCAAATCTCCGTTTCGGATGACGGGATTCATCCCTTCACCTTTGGCTTTTATAAAAAATGTCGCCGTCGGATGACGAATCAGAAGGCGTTGAAAATCTATGGACGTTTCAACGTGGTCGTAAGCCGCTGAAGCGAATCCTTTGGGAATGGCGGTGGACATAAGGCATAATATACTGCTTTTTTGAGCAGTATATTAATTTGCTATTAAATGGCGAAATTAAAGGAATTTAGGCTGTGAATTCCTGCGTGGGCAATCCTTTGACCCCGGGCTTGAACGAAAATAAGCTGCCTGCAATCGGGTCTTTTGCAACGTCTTCGTCGCTCATGCCGTAGCGTGCGGTGGTAATGAACAATGTGTCGAGGTTCTCTCCACCGAAAGTACAGCTGGTCACATTGGGAACCGGGAAGGGAATGGTTTGCAACAGTTCGCCCTTGGGTGAATAACGGGTAATTCTTCCGCCTCCGAAATGACAAACCCAAATGCAATCTTCGCTGTCCACCGTCAGTCCGTCACAGCCGCCTTCACCATCCTTGAATTGAATGAACGGCCGCTTGTTGCTGATTTCACCTTCGCTGCTGAAGTCGAAGGCATAGACAATGCCCTTCATCGTTTCGTTATGGTAGAAGGTTTTGTGATCCACACTGAAAGCCGGGCCGTTGCTACAGATGTAGTTCGATTCGATTTTTTGCACCGTGAGATCCGCATTCAAGCGGTACAGACTTCCAAGCTCATCCCTCCAGTTTGCTTCGTCCACCGATCCTGCCCAGAAGCGGCCAAGAAAATCCACTTTGCCGTCATTGAAACGATTGCCGGGAATGTTGGTTTCAAAGCTTGCGATCATTTCCGGTTTTACAGTGTCGGAGTTAAAATCAAAGAAGGCAAATCCCTTCCGTGTGGTTCCGACAAAACCGCCTTGTTTGCGCGGCGCAAGACTGGTGATTTCGGTGTCGAAGTTCCAGGTTTTTTTTGCTTCACCGGCAATTCCATAGTGATGGACTTGTTTGCCCACGACATCAACCCAATACAATGCGTTTTCACGAGCGACCCAAAGCGGTCCTTCGCCAAGAATAGCGGGGGTTTCCCAGACGCATTTCAAATCGACCATGGCTGAACTCCTTCCGAACAGAAGAAAAAATTACACGGCAGTATACTGACAACGCAAGGGTTTCCCGGTGAGAGCCCGTTCCACATCTTCGGCGGCAAAGCGTTGCAATCGCACAATGCTGGCCGCGCTGTAATAAGCGATATGGGGTGTGAGCAGTGCGTTCTTGCAAGTCCGCAGGGGATGACCGGCTTCCATCGGTTCGCTTTCAAAAACATCAATGCCTGCATGACCAATTTCTCCGGCATCCAATGCCGCGGCCAAGGCATGAGTGTCGATCAATCCGCCGCGGGAAGTATTGATGAGAATGGCGTGATTCTTCATGGACTTTAAGCGATCTCGATTGACCAGATGGTGGGTTTCTTTGCTCAGAGGCAAATGCAGTGAAATGACATCCGCTTTTGAAAAGAGATCATCCAATGACAACTTCTCAACGCCCATGTCGTTCAGGTCTTTTTCCGACACATACGGATCGTAGGCTCCCAGTTTGAAACCGAATGCGCGCATGCGTTCCAGCGTGGCACGTCCAATGCGGCCCGCACCGGCCACGGTGAACATCATTCCCTTGCAGGACAGCATGGGTGTGGGTGCGACGGAAGGCCACTTGCCTTGGCGGATGGAGTTGTCGAAAAACGTAAGCTGCCGCAACAAGGTCAAAGTCAAAGCGGAGGCGTGATCTGCGACTTCATCGATGCCGTAATCGGGAACATTGCAAACAGGAACATTGTGCTTTTTTGCGGCGGCTAAATCAATGTTATCCAGTCCAATACCGTAGCGCACGATCACTTGGCATTGTTTCAGATTCGCCAGTACCGCATCGGTGATGGGAACATATTGCACGAACAAGGCGTCCGCATCCGCAGTATTTGCGATCACTTCTTCAGGTGTTTTGCATTGTAGAATGATGAGTTGATGACCATTGCGGTCGCACATTTGCTGTTCTTCGGCGAACGATGCGAAGTTGCAATCGGTAATGACGACTTTCATGGAGTTTTCCTTAAACCGCATCGCGCGTAAGTTTACCGTTCACCTTGCGGTAAATTCCGTAGGGGTTTTCGTTTTTCAGGGCATCGGGCAGCAGGTTGTTCGGTGTTCCCTGAAAGGCCACGAAGCGCACGAAGCGTGTGATGGCATCGGTGCCGACGCTGGTGGAGAAGGCGTTTGATGTGGCGGGGTAGGGGCCGCCATGCTGCTGCGAGGGGCAAACTTCCACACCGGTGGGGAAGCCGTTGTAAACGATGCGTCCCACTTTTTGATCCAGTAGGGAAAGCAGTTGCGCTGCATCGGCGGAGTCCGCGTCCGTGGCGTGAATGGTTGCCGTGAGGTTTCCCGACAAATTTTTGGCTACGGCCAGCATTTGATTCATGTCATCGCAAACCACCAGCAAGATTGCGGGGCCGAAGATTTCCCCGGACAATTTCGGATCCGCCAGGAAAGCGGTGGCGCTGGTTTTAAACACGACATTGGGTGGCATCAGGATGTTGTCGCCCATCGGGGTGAAATTGAGCCATCCAACATTCGGATGTTTTACCACTTCGGATATCGCTTCTGAAAAAGCGCTGCCGATTCGGCTGTGCAGCAAAACGCCGCGAGGTTTCTCGTCGAATTTTTCTTTCAACATTTTTTCAAAGCCGGGATTTTTCAACGTCACCGCGATGCCGGGAGAGGTGCAGAATTGACCCGTACCCAGGCACACAGAAGCGCTGAGGCCTGCGGCAATCGATTCGGCTTTGGTCTTCAGGGCGTCCTCAAGAATGAAAACGGGATTGATGCTGCCCATCTCGGTGTAAACAGGGATGGGATTTTCGCGGGCCGCAGCGAGATCCATGAAAGTGCGGCCACCTTTGAGCGAACCGGTGAAACCCACGGCTTGTGTGAAAGGATGTTTCACCAAAGCCGCGCCCATATCGTGACCATTTCCCAGCAGCAGGGAAAAAATGCCTTTGGGCATGCCGCAGGATTGAATTGCCTTATCGACGGCATGGCAAAACAATTCGGAGGTGGCAGGATGAAAAGAATGCCCTTTCACGACCACCGGGTTTCCGGCAGCGAGTGCAGAGGCAGTGTCGCCACCCACCGTTCCAAAGGCAAAAGGAAAATTGGATGCACCGAAAACAACGACCGGACCAATCGGTCGCAGCATGCGGCGGATGTCGGGTTTGGGCAATGGTTGTCGATCGGGAATGGCCGTGTCAATGCTGGCCTGCAGCCATTGACCTTCCGCAACGAGTTGTGCGAAAGCGCGAATCTGTCCGCAGGTACGGGCGCGTTCACCCGTGAGGCGTGGAATTCCGAGGCCGGTTTCCTTGTCTGCTGTTTCCAAGAGTTGATCGCCCAAGGCTTCAATTTCATCGGCGATGGTGTTCAGGAATTTGGCGATGGCATTTTTGTCGAGCAGTCGATATTGTTGATAGGCCGCATTGGCTGCGTTCAAAGCCTGTTCCACTTCCTGCACTCCGCTGCTCGTATAGGTCGCAACGGTTTCTCCGGTGCGTGGATTCTGCGATGAAAACGGCTTGCCGCCGGGTGTCACCCAGTTGCCGCCGATATAGGATTGCTGTTTCAATGCGATCATGGTTCAAAGTCCTTCTTTATTTTCAACTTGTTTTTTACAGCAGTCCGCGCTGGCTGAGATTTTTCATCAAGGCGGAAATGCCGAATTCCCAGGCCGGAGCCTGATGGCAATACGTCACACGGTTTTGCAGGACGCCCAGTTTCTCCGAATGGATGCGGACGGTGTCGCCAATTTTATGAGTGAAGCCCATTCCCTTGCCGCCGCGATCCTGCGTGGGCGCAAACAGCGTTCCGGTAAACAAGGCGATGCCATCGGGATATTGATGGTTTTCATTGATGGTTTGTCCCACCAAATCCAGAACATCGCGGCTGATTTTTTTCATGTAGCTGGCTTCAGCGAGTTTGAATCCGTCGTCCCCTTCCACCGTCAATCCCACTTCCTGATTGCGCACATGATCGATGGTGAAACTCGCATCGAACAGACGGATGAACGGGCCGATGGCGCAGGAGGCGTTGTTGTCTTTGGCTTTGCCCAGCAAAAGCGCACTGCGGCCTTCAATATCCCGCAGGTTCACATCATTGCCCAAAGTGACTCCCACGACTTTTCCTTTTGCATCCACCAATAGCACCGTTTCCGGCTCCGGATTATTCCATGAGGAGACGGTGAGAATGCCGACTTCGGCGCCGATTCCCACGGAAGACAGTGGTTGGGCCTTGGTGAAGACTTCCGCATAAGGGCCAATTCCCACTTCGAGATATTGCGACCAGAGGCCTTCGGCCTTCAGCATGGCTTTTAATTCTTCAGCCTGTGCCGATCCCGGTTTGATGCTGGCGATATCCGTGCCAATTCCGGTCTTGATCTTGTCGCGAATTTCATCCGCTTTTTTGGCGTCTCCCGCAGCGCGTTCTTCGATCACCCGTTCGATCATACTCACCACAAAAGTGACGCCGCAAGCCTTGATGGCTTGAATGTCCACGGGGGAAAGAAAATGGGGAATATCCTGGTCGCGGTTTGCGGCCAAAGTGTTGGCCATGATGGTGTCGTAGCTTCCGAGGTTTTTCAATTTGGAAAGGTCAAGACCATTGGTGGAAAAACCGTTGTTCAATAATTCCGCGCAAGTGGGAGCGATATTCGTGAGTTCGAGGACACCTTTTTCCGTGATGAGCACAGGACTGGGACCGGCGATGCTTTGCGTGAGCGCGGCTGGTATCCATGCACGGCCGATCAACGTTCCTGTGAAACCGTCTTTTGGGAGAAATTGAAGACCGTTTTGATATAATGCCATGGTTTTCCCCGTTTTCCCCATAATTTGCCATGGAAACATAAATAAAGCCCAAGCAGACAGTATGCCGCCGGTACGGGCGTGATTCAATTGCGTCCCTACCGGCGGGCCTTTTTTTCAATAAAATCCCATGCGTTACTTTAATAAAACCTTTAGTTTCTATTCGGGTCGAATGGGTTCAGGAACGAGAACATCATGAGAAACATCTTCTGCTCATGCGCTGCTGCCATGCTGGGATTGGTAACGCTCAGTCTTGGGCAGGAAGTGTACGGAACATGGGGGCGTTACCGTAATTTCAGTGTAAATACGACGGCAGGTGGGGCGAATGTATCTGCGACGCTGTTGAATTACCCCCTGTTGGTTCGTTTGAATGCAACGAACTTCAATTTTGCCCTTGCAGCAGGGAATGGTCGTGATATTCGCTTTGCGAAAAACAACAGCCTCCCTCTGAAGTATCAGATTGAAAGTTGGGACAGCGCCGCGCAGTCCGCCAATGTGTGGGTGCTTTTGGACACGGTTCTGGGGAATAGCAGCAACGCGTCGAGATTTCGCATCTACTACGGCAAGGCGGGTGCTGCGGATTCTTCGAACGGTGCGGTGGTATTCTCGACGGCGAATAATTTTCAGGGTGTGTTCCATTTAGGAGAGACGGGGCTTAACGACACGATCCGCGATGCGACCTCAAACAAGTTCAAGGGAATTCCACAGAATCGGGGTGGAAGAAATCCTGCGGACACAGCGGGTCTTATTGGACATGCCAAGAGTTTTTTGGGGAACAACACCAACAACAATGGAGGCTCGTACCGGATTGCGACAGCAACGGGTGGGAATACCTTCACGAACAATGCGTTGAATTTTCAGAACGATTCTATAACAAATCCCAGCGGGATACAATACACCATTTCGGCTTGGATGAATGTGAGCGAATATCCGAGTGGGACAGCGACACGCAAGGGGATTATTTCAAAATCAAGAGGGACAAATGGACAGCAGTTTCATATGCGACTTTTGGATCCTGCAATAGATGGGATACGCACTCCGGGTGGCGACACGATGAGGATAGATTTTGCGGATGGACCGACTGCGGTTTACAAGCGAGGAGATCATCGTTTGACCCCCTATGTCCCTCTTCCATATCCCCCCTTAACGCCAGTTCCACCTGCGTGGCATTATATCACAGCAATAAGGAATGGTCCATCGGGGACACCGGCAAACCTTAAAGTGATTGTAGATGGATCGTTTTCAGCTTTATCCAGCACAAGCACAACCGTGACTACTCGCAGCGATTTTGATGTGACCATCGGCAGTTTCTCGAATGACTCGGGATTTTTCAGTGGGAAACTGGATGAGGTGCGATTTGAAAATGTCGCGCGGGATTCCAGTTGGGTAAAGATGAACTATGAAACGCAAAAGCCAGGTTCGTTGGTGGTTGCATTTGAGGCGATAGTGGATCCTCCGCCTCCTCCTTCAGGTTTAACCTATCGAACAAATCCATTGGGGTTGACTGCAACAAAGACGATGGTTCCGGACTCGGTGATTGCGGTGACGGGAACAGTGACCTCGTATGCGGTCAATCCTGCGCTTCCAGTAGGCCTGAGTTTGAATACGTCCAACGGGATTATTTCAGGTACACCGACAACTGTAAAAGCCGCTTCGAATTATATCGTAACGGCTTTAGGCCCGGGTGGCACAACCACATTGACTATTCCAATTACCATAAATGCGAGTTCGGCAATCCTGAATAACCTGTCAAATGTAGAATCCGGGCGCATGGTTTTTCATCTACCCGAGGGAATGGTGTCTGCGCAACTTTCCATTGCCGATGTCTGGGGCCGTTCGATGTGGAGTCAGGCAACACATGGCGAACGCGAACTCAAGTGGAATGGAACCGGGGCGGATGGTCATTCCATGACCCGGGGGATTTACTTCGCGAGAATAACGATGTGGGATGTCAACAGAAACCCCACCGTGGTGGAGAAACAAATCGCTTATATGCCCTAAGCTTTGGCCGTGCGGCGCTTACGCCATGTAATCCCGATTCCGATCAGAATCAGGAATAGAATTTCCCCACCGACATAGGAGAACAGTTTCACAGCCGCGCCCGTGGTGAATCCGTAGGAATGCAAACCGACGTTGAGCAGGTTCACGCCCAGCCATGCGAGACTGACGAGAATGGCTCCGATCACGGAGCCGACGGCCGTTCCCACCTCCCGCACCACGCCCCATTGACGGGCATGCAGCATGATCGCGCACCACAACACGATTAACAGCGCCCCGTTTTCCTTCGGATCCCAGCCCCAGAAGCGGCCCCAGCTTTGATCCGCCCAGATACCGCCGAGCACCGTGCCGATGAAGGAGAAGAGCAGACCGAAGCACAGTGTTCCGTAAACCATGCGATCGATTTCCTTGACAGGCGAAGTGGCGCTGGGAAACACGGTGCGGATCAGGCGCATGTGACCGATGGCTCCGCTTAAGATGCAAGCTGCATAGCCGATGGTGACGCACACGACATGGGTGGAAAGCCAGAAATTACTGTTGAGAACCGCCACCAGCATTTGCAAGGTATCGCCGTCGGCGGCGTAGCGGCCCGCGATGGACAACAGCACCACACCGAGAAGTGCGGCGCAAAGCAAGGCGATTCCCTGACGGCTGCGGCGTTCCAGGAACAGCGCGGATATGATGGCCACGGCTGCGACAAAGGGGAAGGTTTCAAACAACGACGTTACTGGTGGGCGGCGCATGATGAGAATGCGACAGACGATGGAGGAGGCGTGAATGGCGATGGCAATGACCATGACGATCCATCCTGTGGAATACAGCCAGCGGCGTGGCGACAGAAAGTACAGGAAGCAGAGGATTAACGCGATCCAGTAAGCCACGTTGGCGAGGAAGAGCGGATCCATTCGCTCGTAAAGAACTTCCAACGGGAAACGGGTCTTTTCAAGTTGAACGGAAGCCAGTTGTCCAATGCCTTCGTTGAAAGCCTTTGCGCGATTGTTGAACTCCTGTGCATCGCCTGTGCGATAGGCGGAAGCCATCATGGCCAAAGCCGCGATTTCCTTGCGCAAATATTGCAACCTTGCCGGATCAGAAATGACTTCGGAAGGGCTGCCCCACAGCGTGGACTTTCCCGTGTCCGGGAGGACGTGCAGGATGGAACCCTGACCTGTTTGCGATTGGAGATACATGATGCGTGAAAGGCGCACGACTTCGTTTTCCACGGGCGTGCGCTGTTCTTCCGTGCGGGTTCCCAATCCCTCCAGCACATGGGCCAGCATGGGGGCCTTGTCCATCAACTCCCAGAACGTGGGTGCATCGCCTGTCATTGATAGGTTTAGAGCTGCGCGAGTTTCAGGATACCGAATGGCCAGCGCGGGGGAGGGAAGGGCGTATTGCATCGTCCGTGTCAGGTTGAGATAAGCCACGACATTTGCCATGGTGCGCAACGCTTCCTTCTCGACCAGGTTGCGTTTGGCCTCTTCTATGGAATCGGCGCGCGCGGCAAGAATTTGCAGCTTGTGCAAACCGGGTTCCAGCTGGCGATAGGAATAACGACGGTGCGTTTCGGAAACGATGTGCATCGCCTCCGCCACTTCGGGATTGTCGATGCGGAAGATCTTGTAGTCGCCGGTTTTTTCGGGAGCGAAAAGAATGTCCGCGAGGACTGCAAGCGCGGGATTTCCCTGATAACTTCTTTGACCTGACCATTGCAACAGCAAATGCCGGGAAAATGTTTCCAGCGGTTTGATGCGACCGTCATGCAATATCGCGAAGGAGGAGAACGCACCGAGGTCTTTTACACCCACGGCGGGTTTTCCGAGGTTGCGGGGCAACAACGAAACCGAATCCATATCCTGTGTTGCGGCGGTTGTAGGGGCAACCGGCCCTTCGGCTCCGCTCAGGGACCAGGTTGCCCCTAAACAAAACATGGCTACGAAGAAGACCCGACAACAAATCAAACGGATTTTCATGGGCGTGCCGTCCTTTTCACGTACCCGAGAAAACGGATCACGAAATGAATCAGCATGCCGCCAAAGACCATGAGACTGCTGACATAAGGCAGCACACGGCCCGGATTGGTCACCACCGCCAAAGTGGATTGCTCGCCATCCTTGTCTTCACTGAAGCTGGCCTGAAAGAACGTGTAGCCGAGATATCTCAGGGGATTGTTCATCCAGATGCGGACCGAGCGGGAGGAGAGTCCGTCCTGCAAGTCGACATAACTCTCATAGCTTTTGGCAATCTCGGTGCCCGGATGTAAATCGCGAATGAAATCCGTGAGTTTGATGGCGAAGGACAAGGGGTAATGTTTCCGTCGTAACTGGCAGAACACAGCCTGTCCGCCGATTTTCAGAACGAGGGGTTTTTCCTCCAGACCGAAGAGAAGAATTTTTCGATCGGGTCGTCCTTTTTCGCTGAGAGTGGCGATGAGGCCGGGTGCATTGGCTCCCGCTTCCTTCTCGGGTTTGCGCGCCTCGAGTATGGCCACACCGGAAGCATTCAGGAAAGGTGCTGCGCCTCCGGTAATTTGATCCGTGAAGGCTTCGGCATTTCCGTAATAACGTTCGACTTTGAGTTGCGCGGGATAGGGTGCGAGGTCCAGCGTTTTTCCGGCGCGTAGATCGCGATCCACATAGGCCAGCACTTCATTGGTGTCGCCACGGGTTTTCCAGAAGGCGGCTTCCCAATCCGAATAGGCCGTGGTGAAATGGCCCGTTTCTCCTTCGGCAAGGGTGAGCTGGGATTCCACGGCCATGGTTTGCGTGATGAACCCGCCGATGAGCAGCAGCAGCAGCCCGCAATGCACAATCCACAAGCCCAGTTTTTTCCAGACAAGTGGCATGACAAACACCATGGTGATGGTTAATTGAATGCACAATACCCATAGCACGGTGGAAGAACCGGGCATCGGGAAATATCCGCCCAACAAAAGTCCGTAGCCGAAGAAGCGATGCTGCGCCTCGTACAGTCCGTGATCGGCCTGATAGAGCGTGCCGAAAAAAATCAGCAGCAACAGGGAGAGCAGACCCACCAAGGTGATGAGCGGATGCAACAATGCTTTTGTGACTGAGTGACGGGCTATGTTGCGCCGGAAGGAGTTCACTTCTTCTCCTCCACGATGGACACGGAACGACAGAAATCGAGAATTTGCGAACGCAATGTCATGAGCCGGTCGCGATCCCCCATGGCTTTGACGAACACCGTGTAGCCGTTGCCCTGCACAATCGCCCCGATGATGCTCGTCGTTCGGGTCATGTCACCAGCAAGCAATCCCGTGAAGTCCACAATGATTCCGCGTTGTCCTGAGACCACGCTTAAGGACTCGGCGTGGGCCGCGATATTTTGAGTCATGTCTGGGGAAGGGGGGATCTTGGCCTGTCGCATCCAGCGGGTGATGTTGGCTTCAACACCTCCGGCATCGCCACCGAGTTGGACTACGGAGACATCCAACGCTTTGGGATCCATATCGGCGGAATCGGTGTAAGAGGGATCAGGAGCGAGGAAACTGGCAACGCGCAAGGGGTCGCCGCCCGGTTGTTCAATCCATCCGCCGGGCACGGTCCAGGTAATGTGGATGGGAATATCCAACGCAGTCATGGGACTGCCCTTGGACTTGAAGGCGATTTCGGTATAGCGACGGGGGGAATCCTGTTTACAGCCGGAAAACAATCCGGAAACCGCCAATAGGGTCATGATTCCGAGGGCTGAAAAAGGAGTACGAATGTCGAACATTAGGGGCATATAAATAGCAAATACGCCCTGTTGAAACCCCTCAAACCCTTTTTAAGGAAATCCTCATGGATGGCCTGAAAACAGGAGCACTTTGTGGAAACGAACTCGCATTAGTTTGTAAACCAATGGGGGAAGTCAGAATGAACAATTTTAAAACATCATCCATGAAAAGAAGCTCCACAATCTTTCTTCAGGGAGTCGTTGTACTTATCGGCATCGGCGCTCTTGCTTTTATGCTTTGGGAACCTCACATTGAAGGCAGGAATGCACACGCCACGCTCTTTGAGATTTACTTCAAAGATCCATTCCTGGGGTATGCGTATATCGCATCCATTTCTTTTTTCGTGGCGCTCTATCAAGCATTCAAACTGTTGGGGTACACAGGACGAAATGGGGTGACGTCAACGCGTTCCGTGAGAGCTTTGCGAACCATAAAATACTGCGCAATATCTCTTGTTGGTTTTATCGTACCGGCAGAAGCCTACCTGTTTATAGTTCGTCCCGGGGATGACATTGCGGGCGGTGTTTTTATGGGCATTCTTATTTCTTTTATCTCTATCCTCGTCGCAATTGCTGCGACAGTGTTTGAAAGACTTTACCGCATCTGAACGGCAATGCGCTCGGCCAAAGCCGCGATGATTTACCACGCCCGTTTCTGCGTTGTGGCCCATGTTGCAGCGGCCGAGATAGAGCTTGCCGTCTCCGGCATCCACACCCTGCGCAAACCACGGCATCATGTTTTCCAGCGGATCATCGCTGGAAATGAATTGCCGCAGCGCTCGTTGCGCGAAGCGATGCTGGGAAAGCAGGCTTCGGAAGAATCCCTGATGCGAAGCGCGGTTGAGATAACCCCGAGAAGATCGGGAATGCCGCCGTCTTCAATCCAGAATTGTTCACCTTTGGATCCCGCCGATCCGTCCAGAAAATCAATGGCACAGGTAATTGTGGGGCAGTGTTTTGAACTGTTGTTTGCAGCGCAACAATAACTCGGTGCTGCCCAGCGATCCGGCAGCAAGGATTACACGGGTTCCTTTTTCAAACCCAGAAATGCGTTCTCCATTTTCGAGTCGATCGAATTCGACCCGATAACCCGATCCGTCCGGAAGAATGGCTTTGACCAGATGCAAGGGTCGAACTTCCGAGCCTTTCTTTTCAGCCTACGCGAGATAATTGAGATCGAGAGTGTTCTTGGCCAGAATCAGCGGTTTGAAACGCGAACCCTGTCCGATGGCTGCTGCACCTTCACGCATGAGTTTGTAGCGTGCCGTGGCCTGTGTTTCCGGCAGGACTTGCGAACGCATCACCCGGCCCACTTGATCGTAATAGGGCTTCAACTCGTTGTAGGTGATTTCCTCCGGCCATCCGTTGTTGAAAATATCGGGATGCGCCTCGACGGAGATGTTGGCGTAAATGTGGGAGCCGCCGCCCACGGCCGCGCCTTGAGCCACAGCCACGGGTCACCGGTTTCACGGGGAAATTTGGACTCGCCGGGCCTCATGCCCCAACGTCGTCCGCGCTCCAGCACAAGAACCTTGAGGCCTTTTCAGCGAGGCGGCATGCCAGCACCGAGCCGCCGAATCCGCTTCCAATGATGATGCAATCGAACATGGAGGCCTCCTGAATATTTTGAATCCTAACTCAACAATTCCCGTTCAAGGGTGGGGAAGATGTCCTGTGCCGCATGCTTTCCCATGAATACGTCCAGATGTCCGTAGCGGGAAAACTCGACCAGATGGGAATTCAATCCGTGTTTCAAAAACCAGCCATGGGTGCGCGACGCTGGCTTTCAGGCAGGAAGCAGCGATTGTCCAAACCTGTTGTGAGAGTAATACGTGCGTTTGTTTTCGGGGCTTCGTGTTTGCGAACATGGATCAGATTTCATCTGAAGCTGTCCCCCGAAATAAAGGGAACGGACTCCACCATCCAATCCGAATTCAACCCTTCAATTTTCGGCTGGGACCCTTCCATGCCCTGACAAACCAGACTCATGAGAGGTTCATGAAGGGATCCAACAAAAAAGCCCCCGCCTGGGCGGGGGCTTTTTTGCATTGAGAATCCTCAAGAGTTTTAGCGTGTGAGGAGGATTTTTCTTTCGAGCAGAAGCGAGGAAGGTTTGGAATTCAGGGCGACCCGGACGAGATAAATCCCGGAAGGAGTCCTTCCACTTGTTGAATTGTTTTCATTCCACGTCATTTCACGGGTTCCGGAAGCCACGGTGTGCGACCACACGGCACGCCCCCAAAGATCCATGACTGAAACTCGGAGCGCAGGCATTCCCTCGGGAAAGCGGAATTGCAGTGCATGACCCGATGTCCACATACCGAGGGAGCCTCGGGCGCTGCCGGAAAGAATTCCAACCACCGTCAGAGAGACGGAATTGCTCACCACCTGGTTCAGGGGATTGCTTATCACGACTTTGTAGGTGGCGCTGTTGTCCGTCGGGGGAACGTTTGTCAGAGTCAGAGTATCGGAGGTCACTCCCGTGGCGACCTTCAGTGTGTCCGTGTTGTTCTTCACCCATTTGAAAGTCAGATTGGTTCCGGTTGCAGTAACGGCAAATTTCACCGTTCCACCCTGTGTCACGTTTTGTGCCGTGGGTTGTGAACCGATCGCCGCTGCGATGTTCACATTCAGCGTCGCGTCGGAACTGACGGCGTTGCCGATGGAGTTGATGACAACGGCCTTGTAGGTGGCGTTGTTGTCCGCGATCAGCACGTTTGTCAGAGTCAGCGTGTCGAAAGCGACTCCGGAAACCGTTCTGACGGTATCCGTGTTGTTTTTCACCCACTTGAAAGTCAGTGTACCCGAGGCCGTGGCAGCCGCGCCGAATTTCACCGTGCTTCCCTGTGCAACGCTTTTGGAGGCGGGCTGGGCGGTGATGGTGGGGCTTACTGCAAAAGCCGGAATGGTGTCGGACAATGAGACCAAAGTTTGAGTCGCCTGTTGATTCTGGAATGCCAAGGCCATCCATGCCGAACTCCGAGCAACGCTGGACATTTCCACTTCGTCGATGGATCCGTTCCAGTAACGGCTTTTGGTTCCTGCGCTCGCAGTGCCTGGCGCGGTGCCGGCAATCATGGCGCCGATAAAGACGTTGTAATCAGCTCTCCTGGCGTTACCGCTGCTACCCAGAGTGGGAGAGCCGCTTACAAGAACGCCATTCACATAAAGGGATTCGGCGAGGGCATTCACAACATTGGCGTAATGGATCCATTGGCCGGTAGGGGGTTGATCACTGGCGGCACAATACCACCCCTGTCCGGATTGAAAATCACACCCCTCATAATTGGATCCGCTGTTCAATTGGAGGGAATAGGTGTAATCCGATTTCCCAAGAATAACCTTCTGTCCGTTCGCCGTGGAATTGATCCATGCCGAAAGGGTAAACGGTCCCCCTTCAGGAAAGTTTAAGGTGCTGGCGGCGGTGTTCAATGCGACCAAATAACTGCTTGATCCGTTGAAGGTTCTGGCAGCGCCAATGGCCCCCGAAGCATTGTTCGTGGGGGCTGTGGCGGAGGGTGTGGCTGTAAAGCCATTTGATGTTCCATCGTTCTCCGTTCCGGTTCCGCCATTGTTCATGTGCCACACGGCCTGAAAACCATTGGAGGTCTGAAATACGGCGGAACCGCTCGAGCTGTCGGCAGCACCGGATTTGCCCCAGTGTATCCGGACGCTTTGATTATTGATGTTACCGCGGACGGTATCCACCAACACCCAGATGGCTGCGGATTTTCCCGCGCTGTCCCATTTTTCGATTTGATGGGCCAAACGGGTGGTATTGTTTGTCTTGGTAAAGCGAAGATCGGCTCCGCTTCCCACGGACTGGATGAAAATGTTGGAATCCGCCGCGCCAAGACGCACAAGCACGGGGAAAGCTGTGACCGTGCTGGAGACATTGGCTCCCGAAGCAGCTGTGTTCAGGATCACATTTTTGTGCCCTGTCCAAGTGGTGTAGACTTCTTGCGCGGTTGCCAATGTAGCGCAAACCAGAAATGTCAGAAGGCCAAGTTGCTTTTTCATGGGTTCTCTCCTTATCAAATTGCTTGTTTTATCCCATTCGCTTCCCCAGAAAGGTCGGAGGACAAGCTTGCGGGGGGTATGCACCAAATTTACTTCCGCTCCTTGTAATCTGGGCAAGGTTTATTTGTCAGAAATGGGAATATGTAACGGAGTATTTCCCGGTTTTAACTGAATAAGAATTAGAGGGAAAAATTGGTCAAGCCAATGAGGTTCGCACTCCACAATTTGAGTTTACTTTTGATTCAAACGCGTTTTAAAATGTCATTCATTTTTAAGGGGAGAACCATGTTCCTGTCCAGAAACCTGACACGTTTTTTTTCGGTTTTGATGCTCACGGCTGTTCTTGGTTTTTTGGAAGCTTGTAACTCCGCAAGCACCGCTCCGGGTGGAGGTGTGGGAGGCGGTAACGATACCACGTCGGTGGATCCCGGTGTTAATGCTTTAGGTGAGAATAACGGCATCGTGTTTGCAACGTCCAGTCATACATGGAAAATTGGAAACGCGAACGTATACAGGTATGGTCCTGCGGGCAAACGGCAGTTGGACGTTGATAATTACGTCTATGTCAACAAGGCGAAAACTGGTTTGGTAGACACAACCCGTTATCAGGGAATTGTGGTGTACAGCATGTCCGTGATCGTAAAAATGGTGGCCCCAGGGACTCACACTTGTGCGACAGGCGACAGCATTGAAGTTTTCGGATCATCTTCAATCGGTGGCACCACTTATACGTCCACGGCTTGCGAGATCCAGGTGGATTATATGAGTGCCTTTGGCGGCATGTCGGGTAAAATTGTCAGCGCCACTTTGGTGGGGCCCGGTGGAAAAACCATTACCTTCAAGAATGCGCCCTTCCGGGTATATCAGCATTATGGCACAGTAGGAACGGCGCCGGCGTTGACATCAGACTCCTCCGCTACCTTGCAAATCGACAGCGGCTCCTTTGAATTGCCACAGGGCCGGTATTTCACTTTGAAATCACCTGCCTCTGCGGTGGGCGCCAGTTTTTCGATTATTCCGAACGACGGAACTTATTATCTGGACGGTATTTCCTTGGTCATGTCAAGTGTCCCGAATCAGGTCGGCACATGGCATTGTGGCGAATTTTTCAGCGGGGGTTATACCGGTTTGCAAGTTTGGCTGGGGACCTATCAGTCCGAACACGCCTTCTTCAGCGGACGTGCGAATGGAGCAACCGTGAGTACTTGTACCATCAATGTGACAAGCCAGCCGACCAACAATCGAAGTCGCGGAAACTATACGGCCACTTTGATTGTTAATGCCACCAATGACACCACATTATTGACCTTGGCCAAACGCACCATCAAGGTTCACGGGGAATTCAGGCAGTAATTAAAAGCACTAAAACATTCTTCAACTAAACGAAAAAAGCCCCCGGAATCCGGGGGCTTTTTTCATGATAACTTTTTAAACCAATTCGATATGGTCTAGTCCACAACCCAAGTGCTGCCGGAGTTGAACAATTTCTTCAAATCGCCGGGGGATTTTTGTTTTGCCGTTTCAACCTGTTCGCGAATGCCTTCGTTGAAAACAGGACGCTGAACATCGCGGAAGATGCCCACCGGCACGGGATATTCGGGGTGGGAGAGGCGTGACAACATGAAGGCGAGTGAGCCGGTGGATTCCTTGGAATCGTGAACCAGCACTTCGGAATCCGCCGGATTCGTTTTCGCTTCCAGATTCAAACCGTTGAGAACCAGCCCTTTTTCCTGTTCCTTGCCGTAACGCATCGGCTCGCCGTGTTTCAAGTAAACCAGATGATCCTGTTTGACGGCGCGCCCGTAGTAAGGTTCATGAACGTCATCGGCGAAGATGACGCAATTTTGCAGAACCTCGACCAGTGCCGTCCCCTTGTGCGCGGCGGCGGCCTGGAACACTTCCGTCATGTGCTTGACATCATTGTCTGAAGTGCGGGCCACGAAAGTCGCTTCAGCGCCCAACGCGAGACTCAAGGGCGAAAGGGGTTGGTCGATGGAACCAAAAGGAGTGGAGGGGCTTACTGTTCCGACTGCGGAAGTGGGTGAGTATTGTCCCTTGGTCAAACCGTAAATGCGATTGTTGAACAAAATGATTTTCAAATCCACATTGCGGCGCAAGGCATGGATGAAATGATTGCCGCCAATGCTCAATGCATCGCCATCACCGGTGATGACCCAAACCTGCAAATCAGGATTCGCGAGCTTCACGCCCGTGGCCACTCCGGGCGCGCGTCCGTGAATGGTGTGAAAACCGTAGGTGTTCATGTAATAGGGGAAACGGCTGGAGCAGCCTATGCCCGAAACAATCACGAACTTTTCCTTGGGAATTCCCAGGGTGGGCAACACTCCCTGCACGGCGGTGAGAATGGAATAATCGCCGCAACCCGGACACCAACGAATGGCAACCGGGGAGGCAAAATCTTTGCGGGTCAGGACGGGGGCTTCAGTAACCGTGCTCATGATAACGCCTTCTTGACAATGCGATCGAATTGAGCCACCAGATAAGATACCCGGAATGGCTTGCCGCGCACAAGGTTGATGCCTTCAATGGAAATGCCGTAGGTTCCCGACAACAGAAATTTCAACTGGCCCATGTTTAATTCGGAGACGACAACCTTGTCGTATTTCTTCAGAATGTCTCCGAGATTGGCGGGCAGCGGATTCAAATAGTTCAAGTGGGCATGGGCAATTTTGACTCCGGCACGATTGCAATCTTCCACCGCAGTGGAAACGGAACCGTAAGTGCCGCCCCATGAAACCACGAGTACGGAAGCCGAGGCGTCACCTTCCACGGTTTGCGCAGGAATGTCGGAGGCGATTCCGGCAATCTTGGCATGACGCTCCTGGGTCATCGCGAAATGATTGTCGGCGTCATAGGAGATGGCACCGGTTTTCTGGGCCTTTTCCAATCCACCGATGCGATGTTCGAGACCGGGAGTTCCGGGAAGCGCCCATTTGCGGGCCCTGGTTTTTTCATTGCGCTCGTAGGCAAAATAAGTTTCACCCGCCCTGGCAAGTTCAACTTCCATTTTGGGAAGGGAATCCGGATCGGGAATCGTCCACGGCTCAGAGCCGTTGGCGATGTAACCGTCGGTAAGCAATACGACGGGGGTCATGTACTTCATCGCAAGGCGGCAGGCTTCATAAGCCATGGCGAAACAATCACCGGGGGATTTGGCGGCCACAACAACGAGCGGGCTGTCTCCTGAACGTCCAAACAGATTGAGCAGCAAGTCGGATTGTTCCGTCTTGGTGGGCAGACCCGTGCTGGGGCCGCCGCGTTGCACATCGATCACCACGAGGGGAAGCTCCGTCATCACAGCCAGATTCATGGCTTCAGACTTGAGGCAAATGCCGGGTCCCGAAGTCGCGGTCATACCCAGCGATCCCGCATAGGACGCGCCAATGGCGGAAGCCACGGCGGCGATTTCATCCTCGGCCTGGAAGGTGACAACCCCGAAATTCTTGTAGCGCGCAAGCCCGTGCAAAATATCGGATGCCGGCGTGATGGGATAGCTGCCGTAAAAAATTTCCCGTCCGGCTTTTTGCGCGGCGGCAATGAGGCCAAACACCGCAGCTTCGTTGCCGGATATTTTCCGGTACTTGCCCTTGGGCAGGTCGGCCTTGCGAACGCGATAGTGGCTGGTGAACAATTCCACGGTTTCCGCGTAGTAGTAACCCGCCATCAATGCGGCCTGATTCGCGGCTGCGATTTCCGGCTTGTCCTTGTATTTCGATTTGGGCCCGAATTTTTCATCGAGCCACTTGACCGTGTGTTCGGTGGGCCGGTCGTAAAGCCAGTACATCATGCCCAAGGTGAAGAAGTTCTTGCACAGTTCCGCCGAGCGTCCCTTGAGGCCGGTGGGTTCCACCGCCTTGATGGTCAGCGAAGTGATGTCGGTTTCAATGACGCGAAAGCCGGCGAGTGATCCGTCGTGCAGGGGATTGGAACGATACTCCGCTTTTTCCAAATCCTTTTCCGTGAACCCGGACAGGTCCACCACGAGGATTCCGCCAATTTCCAAATCGGCGATATTGGCTTTGAGTGCCGCGGCATTCATCGCCACCAGCACATCGAGATCGTCACCCGGGGTTTTAATATCATGGGAGGAGAAGTGCAACTGAAAAGCGCTGACACCGGCGACCGTTCCGGCAGGTGCCCGGATCTCCGCAGGAAAGTCGGGCTGGGTTGCGAGATCGTTTCCGAAAAGCGCGGAGGCATCGGTGAACTGGCTTCCGGTTAATTGCATTCCATCACCCGAATCACCGGCAAACCGGATGGTGACGGAATCAATGTCTTGGAGGGCCTTGGCTTGTGAATCAGACGGACGAGAATTGGGCGACAACATGAAGCGGGTTCCAGGATTGAGTTTTTTCAGTACGTGAATAATTATAGAAAAGTAGGGGGGATGAGGCTTGTCCTTCAGGGAATTCTCAATCGTTCCAAATCTTTCTTGAGACTGGAGGGAAGCCACGATTCCAAGCTGGAATTGCGGGCTTTTTGCCATTCTTCCAATTTTATTTTGGCTTGGGAAGACAATCCAAGTCCCGAATAAATTCTCGCCAGATTGGCAACGGAGCAATAATACCCGATGGGCAGGTTGCCGGGAGGAAGGGAATCCTTCAACACTTCGTATTCCCGAAGCAGTTCTTCGTACACAGAACGCGCTTCCGGAAGCCGGCCTCCCCGAAACAATGCTGAACCGCGCATTTGCCGGGCCAGACGATTGTGAGGATAGCGCAGCAGGAAGCCATCCGTAATTTTCAATGCGGAATCGATTTCGTTTCGATCCACATGAATCCAGAACACGGAAACCAGAAGTCCGTCGTGCAAGTAGCGCGATTGATTCGCCGATGCCTGAAGCTGTCGCAGGGGGCCGTCGGTATTGGGATTCACGAAGGGGAGAAACCGGATTTTTTCGAGGGCATGTTCCCGGTAATAGTCGAAGAGTGCCAGTCCGGCATCGGCTTCCGCCCAGCCTGCCAGATGAAGGAATTGATCGCGTGCGGTCCATGCCATGGAGGCGGCGCGCAGAGTGGAACCCCGAATGGAAGCGACATAGGAAAGTTGCAAGGCGGCCATCCCGCGAATCAATCGCAATTGAGTGCTGTCCTCGCGGAAACGTTCCGGGGGATTGCTGTGTGAAGACAGCCGGTTCCAAAGAGTTTCGGTGCGACGCAGAGCGGCGGTGTCCCCCAGATCCTGAAAACGATTCAGGCAGGCAAGACCGGTGAAGTAGGGACGGGCGGGAATGTTGTTGGGGATTTGCGCCACGAGCGATTCCGCCGCCGCATAATTCATCCGGAGGGTCTGATCCATGGCAGCCAGCAGGATCGCGTCCTGGTGCGGATTAAAAAGACACTTGGCGTAACCGGGTAAGAGCGAAAAAAAAAGCAGGACGAGGCCTGCCATGGGAAAGGATAAAACGGACGATTGCCGCCATTTAGTAGATATATGACCTGAATGAGGCACATGTCCGAAGGTACAAAAAAGCCGTTTCCGCCCTTGATTTTGGGTATTCTCACGGCACCCATGCTGGCGGATTGCCGCTATCCCGAGGATGTCTGGATTTGTGGCGGCATAGAGCTGCGGGCGGATGGCCTTCCATTGGATGCAATATTACCTGCCTTGGAAGCTTTTGTCCTCGAGAAAAAAAAGCGGGGATTTGAAGGATTGGTTTTCTTCACCTTGCGTCTTCAGCGCGATGGTGGCGCATGGGAAAACTCCCGATCACGTGAGCGTGAATCCCTGTGGTTTGCTTTGGCTGGAATGCAAAACCCTCCTTGCGATTTTCTCGACATCGAAATCGAGGAGGTCGCCTCTTTGGGGCCCAAGGCGTGGAACCTGTTGCGTGAGAATGGACTACAAATTCTTTTGTCCCACCATTCCTTTGTTGTGGAAAAGCCTTCCGACTGGGAGGCGCAGCTGGTGTTGATGAACGCCTGTCGTCCGGATGCCGTCAAATTTGCGGTGACGGTGGATGATTCCACAATGGCTGCATCGTTGTTAGGGTTCGCGCGAAAAGTGGCCGAGAAATTTCCCCTGAGTTGCGTCCTTGGAATGGGCGAGGCAGGTTGCGCAACTCGCGTTACGGCGCCGTTGCTCGGTTGTCCGATCACCTATGCTTTTTTGGGGGATCGAGCAGTGGCCCCCGGCCAGTTGTCCGTAAAAAACTTGCGCACACTTTTGATGCGAGTGGAAGAACGTCCGGCACCAGATGCGTCTGAAGAACAATGGATCAAATGGGCTGAAAAGGGAATCCGGGAGATCCAGCGTGTCGCATAAATTACTGGGGAAAATTCTTTTCGCAATCGGATTGCTGACAACCTTCGGCTTTGATCAGGAGGCCGTCCAGTTCGGTCAGAACAAGGTTCAATACCACTCCTTTCACTGGCAGTATTATCAAACCCCGCATTTCGACATCTATTACCCGCAGGGCGGAGAACATATCGCCCAATTCGCCGCCAGACATGTGGAGGAGATGTACGGCAAGGTTTCCGCCATGACGGGGCATCCCCTCAGGGAACGCATTCCGATCATCCTGCACAATTCCCATGCAGAGTTTGAACAGACCAATGTCATTCCCATTCCGCTGGACGAGGCCATCGGTGGTTTCACCGAGGAATTCAAGAATCGCATCGTGCTGCCGTTCGAAGGCAACTATCCCGAATTTTATCATGTGTTGCAACATGAAATGACTCACGCCGTCATGAATGATTTGCTCTACGGCGATGATGCCGGATCTCCGGTGACATCGCAAATCGGGGAACGGCTTCCCCTTTGGTTCAGTGAAGGACTGGCGGAATACACTTCGCTGGGCTGGGATCTTGGCTCTGAGTTTTTCATGGTTGATGCCACGACCTTTGGATACGTCGCTTCACCTGCCGAGGATTTCGGAGGGTTTCTTGCCTATAAAGGAGGTCAGTTATTTCTTCACTTCGTGGATAATGTTTACGGCAAGGGAACGGTCACGAAATTGATTCGTGCCATGACCACCGATTCCGGAGCGCATGATCGGGATTTGGAAAAAGCCTTTCAAAAAGTGACGCGCACTTCGTTGGAAGAGGCGGGGGAGATTTGGCTGCGCGAACTGCGCTATCTGTATTGGCCCGAATTGGGGCAGCGGCAATATGGAAAATCTGTGGCCCGGAAATTGACCCGGCACGGTGAGGATCGCTCCTTCTATAACCTGCAACCCTCGCTCTCGCCGAATGGAGAGGAGATTGCCTTCTTCAGCGATCGAGAATCCTGGGAGGCCATTTACATTCTCAATGTGAAGACGGAGAAAGTCGTTCGCACCGTGATTCAAAGCGGGAAAAAGGAGGCCCACGAAAGTTTCCACTCCTTCAAGTCGGGAATTGCATGGAGTCCGGATGGCAAAGCGCTGGCCATTGTGAGCAAACAGGAAGGTCGTGATGTCATCCACATTCTCGATTCGAAAAAGGGAAGGGTACGTCAGGTTCTGAAACCCGATGTCGAGGCCATTCTTTCCCCCAACTGGTCGCGCGACGGCCGTTATATCGCCTTCAGCGGACAGAGCGAAGGGTTCACCGACATTTATGTGTACGACCTGCAAACGGATTCGCTGCGGCGTCTGACCTCTGACATTGCGCACGATGACAAGCCTGTGTTTTCACCCTCCGGAAAATGGATTGCTTTTGAAAGTGATCGTCCCAAACCCATTCTCGATCCAAATCCCAAAGATCCCTTGGCGTGGTTCGATTCGTTGCGGAATTACAAGGACATTTACCGCATCTCTGTTTCCGACGGTAGCCTGACGCGCATGGTGGGCGGAGAGTGGGATGAGAAAATGCCGGTTTACGGGCCCTCGGATTCGCTGCTGTATTTTGTGTCCAACCGTTCCGGTCTCGACAACATTTATTTGTGGCAGGATTCCGCCGGTGGAGAAAAAATCCGGCCGGTGACCAATCTTCTCACGGCCTGTTTCACACCATCCCTTTCCTATGATGGGAAAAAATTGGCCTTCTCGCTTTTCGAAGCGGGAGGTTGGGATGTGTATCTGATGAAAGACCCGTTGCAAAAATTGCAGCCCATGGATTTGCCGAAGACGCGTTTCATCCGCCGCCATGAAGACAGCGCAGTCGGTTTTTTCCGCCCGCCCAATTGGGCCAATCTGAGCAGTTATAAACCCGACACGACAAAACCGGATACGACGAAGAAAAAGGATTCGACGGCCGTGGGTAGGGGCGGATTGCCATCCGCCCTGACGCCGGATACCGTGAAAACAGATACGACGAAGATTGCGAAGAAGGAAAAGAAAAAGAAATCACCGTTTCTGACAGACACAACGGCCTACAAAGATTCCCTTGGTCGTTTTCTTTCCCATCCCTATCGATCCAAATGGAGTCTGGATGCGATCAATGCCGCCTTCGGTGTGGACAACTATTACGGGGCCAGCGGACTGTCTTATTTGACCCTGAGCGATTTGATGGGGGATCAATCCATTTCTCTCGCCCTTGCCATCAACGGAAGTCTGGACAACATCAACGGTTTTGTCGAATACGACTATTTGCCCTATAAACCCGATTTTGACTTGATGGGGTTTCGCCAGTCACAACAAACAAGCGCACTGGTTTTTTCCAACAATCCCAGCGACAGCTCCATTTTTGAGCGCGACTTCACCGATTTACTTTACGGAGTGGGGGCTGGAGTGAAATATCCGCTTTCCACCTTCACTCGTTTCGAGTTGGCCTTGGTGGCGCGCTTCGCCACCAGTAAATGGCAGCAATACGACTCTTTGGGAAATGTGGACACCGCTTCCCGCACCGTGACCAATTCCGTGCTTCCCACCCTGTCCTGGGTGCAGGATAATTCGCAATGGGGCATCGTCGGGCCGGTATCGGGCCATCGCGCCTTGGTGGTGGCGCAATATCTGCCGCCGATGTATCAGAACAAGTTTTCCTATTACAAGATGGAAACAGATCTCCGGGCTTATTGGGAATTTTTCAAACGCTATACCTTTGCCGCACGGGTTTCCGGCGGGTTCTCGGAAGCCATGAACGGTTACACCAATCCGCATAAATTCGTGGTGGGCGGAGAATCCTACACCTTCAATCCCCATGTCAACTTCGACAATCTTCCCAAATCCTTGGCCGAGTATTATTTCTCTGATTTGGAATTTCCGTTGCGCGGGTACGACTTCTATGAATTCACCGGCACGCGCAAGTTTCTGACCAATTTCGAATTCCGTTATCCCTTCATCAGCGAATTCACCGTGGAATGGCCGCTGCCCTTCAGCATTCGCAATGTCATGGGAAATATTTTCCTCGATTATGGAGGAGCCTGGTCTGAAGGGGATCCTTTACGACAAATGGGCATCGGCGCCGGGTATGGGCTGCGCCTGAATCTGGGAATTTTCGTGTTGAAATACACCTGGGCCCAGTCCTTCCGGGGGAGTCACGGGAATTCCGCCGGAACAAATCGAAATTTAGGCTCCCGGGAGTATTGGTCTCTGGGAACAGAATTCTAAATTCCGCCGCCCCGACGAGTGGTGGGGTGGAGGATGCCGGCATGAAATTGACGGACCGGTTTACCGAGGAATGTGTGATTGTGGACTCGCAAAAGTCCACACGCAGCGAAGTGATCGAAGAAATGGTGAGCCGTCTCTGTCAGGTGCGCGGTTTGGCGGATCGCGATCGTCTGCTGTCCGCCGTTCTGGAACGCGAGGACAAAATGTCCACCGGCATTGGTTGCGGGTTGGCCGTGCCGCATGCCAAGGTGGACTTTCTCGATCAAATGTGCATTGCCGCATGTTCGGTAAAACGCGGCCTGGACTTCGACGCCCTCGACAAACAACCGGTTTATCTTCTCTTCCTGATTGTCTCTCCGTCCAACAACACCGGTCCGCACATCCGGGCCTTGTCCGCCATCTCACGGATTCTTTCTGATGCCGATATTCGCAAAAATCTGATTGATGCAGGGACTCCTGCGGAGTTTTATGCCCGGTTGCAAACCGGTGAGAACAAGTATTCCTAGACCGTTGTATTATTATTCCCTCGCTCCGGAAGCCCGGGAAAGGGAGAGTCCCATTGTCCAAAACGCTTATTATCGCTGAAAAGCCCAGTGTCGCACAGGATCTGCTCAAGGCCCTGCCCGACAAATTCGAGAAGCACGATTCCTACTGGGAAGGCGAAAAATATCTGGTTTCCTTTGCCCTGGGGCATCTTGTGTCCTTGGCCATGCCCAAGGAAATGGACGACAAGCACAAGGATTGGTCCCTCGATCATCTTCCCATCATCCCTGAAAACTTCGGCATCCGGGCTTTGCCCCGGACCAAAACCCAGCTCGGTACGCTTGGCAAATTGATCCGCCGCAAGGACGTGACGGAGATAATCAACGGCTGCGACGCTGGTCGTGAAGGGGAGTTGATTTTCCGCTACATCCTCCAATACGTTTCCGAGTCGAAGCCGGTGAAGGCCAAACTCAAACGGTTGTGGCTGCAAAGCATGACCAAGTCGGCCATGGTCGAGGCGCTGGAACATTTGCGCGATGATTCCGAAATGCTTCATCTGGCGCAGGCGGCGCAATCCCGATCCGAGGCGGATTGGTTGATTGGCATCAACGGATCGCGCGCGCTCACCGGATACAAATCCAAGAACGGCGGATTTTTTCTGACACCTTGCGGTCGCGTGCAAACCCCCACGCTTTCCATGTTGGTACGCCGTGAAGATGAGCGCGAGCGGTTTGTCTCGCGCAATTACGCCGAGGTTCATGCGGTTTTTTCACTGGCAGGCGGATTGGATTACAACGGCCGTTGGTTTGATCCCACCTTTCAAAAATCGGATGATGAGCATGACAGGGCGGAACGGTTGTGGGATGAAGCCCGCGCCGAAGCCATCGCCAAAAAATGTCTGGGTAAGACTGCCGAGGTCACTGAAAATCAAAAGCCCGCATTTCAAAGCAGCCCGCCGCTGTTTGATTTGACTTCGCTGCAACGTGAAGGCAATTCACGCTTTGGTTTCAGTGCCAAAACCACTTTGTCCATTGCGCAGGCTTTATATGAAAAACACAAGGCGCTGACCTATCCACGTACCGACAGCCGGCACTTGCCCGAAGATTATGTGACTGTGGCTCGTGATCTGATGGGAACTCTCAAGGGCGGAGACTTCGGAAAATTTTCTGCCGAAGCGCTTGAGAAAAATTATGTCAAGGCCGACAAGCGCATTTTCGACAGTTCCAAAATCTCTGATCACTTTGCCATCATTCCCACCTCGGTGATCCCCGAGGGGCTCAGCGACGCAGAGCGGAAGATTTACAATGCGGTGACGCAGCGATTTCTCGCCGTGTTCTTTCCTCCCGCCAAGTTTCTGCAAACTTCGCGCGTGTCGGTTGTTGAAGGTGAAAGCTTCCGGACGGAAGGCAAGGTTTTGGAAATTCCCGGATGGAAGGCGATTTACGGAATCGATCCCACCGAAGAAGCCGTATTGCCCGCATGGATTCCTGGTCATGCCGTGATTGCCAAGGAAGTGGAAGTCCGCAAGGATCAAACCCGTCCGCCGCCGCGCCTGAACGAATCGACGTTGCTTTCCGCCATGGAAGGTGCGGGCAAGCTGGTTGAAGACGAAGATTTACGCGAAGCCATGAAGGAGCGCGGACTCGGCACTCCGGCGACACGCGCCGCAACCATCGAAGGTTTGATCTCCGACAAATACGTGGTACGTGAAGGCAAGGAATTGATTCCCACCGCCAAGGGCATTGAATTGTTGCACATGCTTGCGGCCATGGACATTCAGGAATTGACTTCACCCGAATTGACGGGGGAGTGGGAACACAAATTGAATCTCATGGAAAAAGGTCTCGTCACGCGCGACGCCTTCATGAATGAAACCAAGGATTTGGCCCGCCGCATCGTCGGCAATATCAAGGGATATAACGAGGACAACGACCGCCAAACCACGACGTTCATCAATCCGTTGGACGGCAAACCGATGAATGAAACGCCCAGCCGCTGGGAATCGCAGGATGCCAAGCTTGTCATCCGCAAGGTTTTGGGCGGACGCAAAATGTCTGGTGACGAAATTGTGGCGCTGCTGACGAACAAACGCATCGGCCCGCTTTCCGGATTTCGCAGCAAGCAGGGGAAATCTTTTTCGGCGGTGATCCGCTTTACCGATCAAAACAAGGTTGAGTTCGTGTTTGAAAACGGCGCGGATGGTGAGAAACCGGAGATCGTAAATCCTGAACCGCTGGGAAATTCACCCATCGACGAATCTCCGGTGTATGAAACCGTGGCGTCCTATCTATCGCAAACTGCGATTGATGGGGATGCGAAAAAAGGATTCCGTCTGGGCAAGGTAATTCTGGGCAAGGCTCTGGATCGCGAGAGTATGCAGAAGATGCTGACGGAAGGAAGGACGGGGCTTCTCAAGGGGTTTCAATCTTCCAAGACGAGGCGGTTCTTTGATGCCTACTTGAAAATGACTTCAGCTGGAAAACTTCAGTTTGAGTTCCCGCCGAGAGAGTTTAAAGGTCGCGGGAAAAAAGTTGCGGCCACGGATGAACCCGCTGCGGCAGCATCGGCGGAATAACCGTTTTAGTTGCTGGTCAAACTTCTGACCAGATACATCAATCCGAAAAAAAAGATGCCGACTGCGGCAATGAAAAGGCTTGAATAGACGAGCTGTTTTGCGGACATCTTTTTCGCATCGTACGGAACATTTTCCTGTTGAACTTTCTTCATGACGAATAAGATAATCGTCGCAAGAAGATGAAGGTGGAAAAATCATCAACTCAATTTCCGGATTTTGTAACTGTTACCCGGGCGTTACCCTGTTGTTACCTCACCGTGTTCAGTCGGAAGCTTTTCTTTGCGGTTTAAAGACCTTCCAGCAAGGTGATGAAATATCCGCCGGATTTGTCCGATTCATCCTTGGTCTGGTGATAAACGTCCATGATGACTTTGGATCGCCGGAATACATTGTCCCGCATGGCGAAGAGTTGTTCGCTGCGGGTTTCCTTGATGGCGGCTTCCAGGGCGCATTCACAGAACAAACAACGCTGTTGTGAAAGCTGGCTGAGTTCCGAGCGCAGGGCATTGGCATAATCCACTTTAATCCATTGCCCACGCGGTTTCAGCATTCCGTAGATATTTCGCGCCAAAACTCTTTCCGTCATATAGCCGTCGAACAGGGTGTCCGGATCATCTTTGGTGACTTCATCTTCCGGATCCATTTCGCGAAACCGGGCCAGCATTTTCGCCACCGCCACGTCCACGCGATTCAAATAACCGTTGCGATCGTAAATCGGTTGATCCTTGGGACCGGGTGCGATGTTGGGAAACACAAAGGCCACTGCATCCGCCTTGCCTTTCGGCAATTTGAAATTGGGCAGCAGAGTCTGGATTAAACGAACACGGGGGCCTTGGGTTGCAAAAGCTTCATCAGCCGGAAGAGCGGCGCAGGAAACACCTTGTGCTTCCAACCGGGATTGAGCCAATGCCAGCAGTTTTTTGGAACCGTCCAAACCCACCAGTCGCGCTTCGGGCAAAAGCTTGGCCAATTGCAACAGCACAAATCCGCCGCCGCAGGCGTAGTCCACGATCAGAGGGGATTTGATTTTAGCTGCTCGCATTTTGTCGCGGATGTATTCCGCAATGGCGCGATAGGCGGAGCGATGTGCGCCATCTGCGGCCTGGCTTTCCCACCATTGACCCACTCCGGCGTCATAACAAACGTGGCCGCGGGCGAGTGCGCGGTTAAAATCGAACTTCGGGGGTTTCTTCATGATTCCATCTCGCGTTTGTAAGGTTGCAGGAATTCCATTGCGGCGCGGAATTCCTCGGGCATGGGGGAGCGGAATTCCATTGTCTCGCTGGTGCGGGGATGCGTAAAGACCAGACGGGCGGAGTGCAGGGCCTGGGACGACAAAAGCTTGAGCAAACCCACCGCACGGGCGTGATATAAGGGTTGTGTGCGCGCCAGCATGGTTTCGCGTCCGCCGTACAAGGCGTCGCCCACAATGGAATAGCCTGCATGCGAAAGATGAACGCGGATTTGATGGGTGCGTCCGGTTTCAAGGCGTACTTCCAGATGGGAAACGAAATGAAACCAGTCGAGTACGCGGTAATGGGTGATGGCGGATTTTCCGTTTTCGCGCACGGCGCGTCTCAAGGGATCGGTGGGGTGTCTTCCCAGCGGAGCATCGAACAGTCCGTTGGCCGGAGACAATTCGCGCCAGCACAAGGCTTCATAGGTTCGCCGGATTTGGTGCTCTTCCAGCTGTTTTGACAACGCGGCATGAGTGACGTTATCCCGCGCCACGATGAGCAGGCCGGTAGTGTCTCGATCCAGACGATGCACGATGCCGGGACGATCCCAGCCGCCGATGTCGGAAAGTTGTTTGAAATGATAAGCCAGCGCATTGGCCAAAGTTCCGGAACGCACTCCATTTCCGGGGTGGGTGACCATGCCTTTGGGTTTGTCCACCACGGCGAGAAATTCATCTTCATACACAATGCGGATGGGAATGTTTTCGGGTTCGAGATAATTGGCTTCCGGTTGCGGAGGGATCTCGATTTCAATCACATCCTCTGTATTTAAAGAGGTGTTTTTGCGGGACGGAATCCCGTTTACCAGCGCCAGTCCATCTTCGATCCATTTCTGGATTTGGGAACGCGAAGTGTCTTCGAGGCGCGCGTTGAGAAATTTGTCGAGCCGTGTTCCTGCGTCTTCCTCACCACAAACAAAGGACAGGCGATTATCCGACATCAGGACTCGATGGAGCGGATTCAGGATTTGCCTGGCTCTTGAAAAGAATGGGAAAGAGAAGGAGGATTCCCATTCCGACACAAACGCTGCTGTCGGCGACATTGAAGGTTGGCCAGCGCGGAAAAACACCCGGAATTCCCGCGTCGATAAAATCGGTGACTTTGTGAAAATGCAAGCGGTCGATGAGATTGCCTATGGCCCCGGCCAGAATCAGAATGACTCCCAAACGCGATGCCGATTCGTTGGACTTCAGGCGGAAGTAATACACCAACAGGAATGCCATGGCGGCACAGGAAAAAAGCGCATAGAAGAGGGTGGGGCTGAGGAAGGGAAGGACGCTTTGCGGTTTCATTCCGAAGGCCGCACCGATGTTGTAAACGAGACGGAATTGAAGCCAGTCACCGATGACGGGAAGGGATTTGAAATAATCAGGATTTCCGTCCGGCAGGGAGAAACGAAGGCGGGCCCAATGCTTGGTGGCTTGATCCAGCCCAAGCATTCCCGCCCCAATGAGCCAGAACAACAATGAATTACGCGAAGAGGATTTCATGTGTTTTCCAAGGTAAAAGAATTTGCATTCAAGGCGTTTTCCAGTCGGCGCATAGGTTTTTGAAACTCGGAATGAATCCAGCGATTCGACCACCAAAAGAGCTGGGTTCGTCCCACAATGCTGCTCACTTTGGAGCGGGGAATCTTAAGCCGCACACCCTCGGTCAAGGCATCGAGGCTTTCTGCCAGCAAGGCAAGGGTTTCGATGGCCATGAAAAGAGGCCACAAGCAAAATAACCGTAACTGCCTGTTATATCTGGGGATTAGGCAGGAATACTCCAGCGCATCTTCAAGGTGTTTTTGGGCCTTGGCGAACAAGATTCGGTAGATTCTTCGCCGCCCGTCCTTGGCTGCAGGCGAGTGTAGGAAATCCTGAAAAGTAAGATGCTCTGATTTCAGAAGTTCACCGGGAAGCCACGAGATGTTCCGGTCTTTGTCGTCGTGCAAATCCTTGAGAATGTTGGTGAGCTGCAGACCGAGTCCGAATGACACACAGTGTTCCCGAAGCTTTTTGGCTTTTTCTGCGGTGATATGTCTGGAATGTCCGATGAACAGTTCGCAAAGCAGAATGCCCACGGTTCCCGCCACGTAATAACAATACCGGTCGAGATCTTCGATGGACTCGATGAGATTCAGACCGCCACTCTTTTCCTGCTTTGCCGTGAAATCCGCCATGCCTTCACACATTTCATTCACGCAGCGGGAAATGATTTGCTGCACCGGAACTGGGAAATCCAAATAAGGCGTCAGGATCGCAGAGGCGTGGACGAGCAGCAAATGCTCCCATTCCGGAGAAGTTTTCCAAGCTGTGGGAAGTTGTGCGCTGAATGCGTACATGTTCTCGTCCGGATTTTCAGCAGGTGTGAATAATGCGGAGAAGCTTTTCAGCAGCCGGATTTTTTCAGAGGGTTCGAGAACGGAATCATCTTCGAGCGTATCTGCCATCCGGCAATACAGATAGGCGTAGAGAACGTGATTCTGGAGGGGAAGGGGCAGAATACGAATGTTGAGGGCAAAGGTTCGTGAGACACGGGACAGGGCGAACCGGGCGAATGCAAGATTTTCAGAAGCGGAAAGCCCCTGACGCAGTCGTTCCCTCCAAGAATCGTCTTCCGGAATGCCGGCCTTGTTCATTGGCGGAGTCAGGCTTCCGCAGATTGAACGGGAGCCGGAGTTTTACGCGCTATCCTGGCCTCGGATTTCAGGGCGACGAGAAAGGTTCCCGCTTCATCGGCCTTGTGCAGGCGTTGCTGGTGCTGATAGGCGGCAAGGCTGCGAAACTGGGCTTCTGTGTAGTCCTTGGCTTCCTGATCGAGCTTCGCACGGAGCTCATCGTGCAGGCGGTAGTAGGCATCCTCCTGCTGGCGGTAGCGCAGATGATTCCAGAAGGCATCCAGCCGGTTTATGGCGAGAAAAAGAACGACTGCAAAACCCGTAATCCAAAGTGGTCCGCGTTGTAGCGTGTACTTCTGGGTCAGGAACATCAATAAAATGGTTCCACTTCCGGCCACCGACAGGACGAGCAAGCGGGAAACAGAAAGCACGGTGAATTTGCGGAAACCCTTCCAACCCAGTGGGATATAAACCCAGGATTTTCCCTTGCGCAATTGGGACTCGAAAGCGGTGGGATAGGCGGCGAATTGGCACCAGAGAAAATGCGCCACCAGAAACAAAATGAAAGTTCCCCAGAGCCAGTAGGCGATTGGAATGGATGATGTTTGGTCGATTGGCGTCACGGTGATTCAATGGCCCGGTTGTAAAAATGGTGAAATTATGGAATTCTGCAACGGGGGTAAAAATAAGAGATTTTCCCGGCCATCGAACCATTATTCCCCAATTAGTATCATTCCAAACCCACAAATAATCGCGGTGATTCCGCACGGTACGGACTTGGCCCTCGAAGATCAAAAATATCAGGAAACCGGCTCTGTTTCGCGGCCGAGAACGTTCATTGGCAACGGCTCTTCCGCTGCGAGCTGGGTGAATATGTGGACGGCTTGTGTGGGCTGTTTGCGCGAAAAACTTTCAGAAGAAGCCTTGAATCAATGGATTCTTCCGTTGAAAATTCAGGAGGTAGGGGATTCCAATCTGGCGATTGCGGTTCCCGTTCATATCGATCTCGATCAACTGGCGCGTATTTACGGCGGACTCATCGAGCATTGTTTTCAGGAGGCGACGGGTCGGCATCTCCGTGTCCAGTTTCGCAGACAATCCACGGCGCCTCTGCCGTCCAATCACAGCCCGTCCATTCCCTTCAGCAGCCTTCCTTCCATCGATCTCAATCCCGGCTACAATTTCGAAGAATTCGTAGTCGGAAGCAATTCCCAATTCGCGCATTCCGCAGCGCTGGCTGTGGCGAAAGAGCCAGGTGGATCGCGCTTTAATCCTCTGTTGATTTACGGGGGAGTGGGACTCGGCAAAACTCATTTGTTGCAGGCCATCGGTAACCACGTCTTGCGTGAAAATCCGGGCAAGCGTGTCCGCTATGTGACTTCCGAAGCTTTTTATCGCGAGTTCGTGGAGTCCATTCAGCACAATCGCATCAATGAGATGTCGGCGTTTTATCGCCATGAAGTCGATGTATTGCTGATGGACGACGTGCAATTCCTGAGCGGCAAGGATCGCACGCAGGAGGAATTCTTCCACATCTTCAACTCGCTGCACCAAAGCCGCAAGCAAATTGTGCTTACCAGCGACGCGCCTCCGGGTGAACTCAAGGGATTGGAAGATCGTCTGGTCAGCCGTTTCCAATGGGGACTGTTTGTCGACATTCAGCCGCCGGATCGGGAAACGCGCGAGGCGATTTTGCGTCGCAAGGCTCAGGCGCAGAACCTCAATATTTCCGAGGACATCATTTCTTATTTGGCTGAGGCCATTGACTCGAATATCCGCATTCTTGAGGGAGCCATCCGGCAATTACTGCTGCAGGCTTCCATCAAGCATGCGGACATTACCATGGAGCTGGCTGAGGAAATCGTCAATCGCATCGGGGCTCATCAACCTTCGAAGCGCATCACCTCCGGGGATATTACCTCGGTGGTGGCAGGTTATTTCGAAGTCGAAGTGGACAAGATTCTGGAACAGGGACGCGGCACCAAGGAAGTGGCACAGGCCCGGCAACTCGCGATGTTCATCATGAAGGAACTGACTTCATCTTCTTTGAAATCAATCGGTTTAAGCTTTGGTGGCCGCGATCATAGCACGGTGGTGCATGCGATTAAGACCATTGAAAAAGCGATGGAGAAGGACGATAGTTTTAAGAAAAGCGTTGATGCGATTATGGGAAAATTAACGGCGAAATGATTTTTGTCATTTGTAGGGGCAACCCATGGGTTGCCCCTACAAATGAACCGCCCCTACGTTGGCCAGAACAAATCAACTTCTTTGCGAACCTCTTCGGCCGTTGATAATTGCAGCGCACGCCGGGCCAGCGACTGGCATTTCAAATAGCTGAGTTTCGCCAATGCTTCCCGGACATCATCCGCCGCGCCGGGAGCAATGCTGAGCGAAGTCAAGCCCAATCCCAATAACAGCGCAACCGCCTTGGGGTCCGAGGCCATTTCTCCGCATACCGTCACGGGTTTCCCCGCCTTTTGCGCCGCATCGGCGACATGCTTCAGCGCCTGAAGCAAAGCCGGGTGATAAGGCTGATGATAGCTCGCCACCCGTTCATTGCTGCGATCGATGGCGAAGAGATATTGAATCAAATCGTTGGTACCGAGACAAATGAAATCGGATTCGAATAAAAATCCCTCGATTTGTAAAACTGTGGAGGGGATCTCAATCATAATCCCCATCGGGGGAAGACGAAAAACTACGCCGTGTTCTGCTTCCAATTCCGCAGCCGCCACTTTCAAATGCTCTTTGAGCTCACGCAGATCGCGCAAGGTGGCGATCATGGGGAAGAGCAGTCGCATTTGCCCCAATTGAGAAGCGCGCAGTAAAGCCCGCATATGTGGTTTTAAAATGTCAGGTCGTTCCAGAAGCATGCGGATGGAGCGCCAGCCGAGACTTGGATTTTCCTCCTTGCCCCAGTCGAAGTATTTAAGAGGCTTGTCGCCACCCACATCCAGCAAACGGAAAGTAACACCGAAAGCTCCGCAGCGTTCCATCACCTGCCGGTAAACGCCGAATTGCGTTTCCTCATCCGGAAAGGAAGAACGGATCATGAAGAAAAATTCAGAACGGTAAAGGCCCACGCTTTTGATTCCGAAACGCTTCATCAATTGCAGATCGGAAAGCAGCGAGACGTTACCGGAGAGCTGAACGGGATGCCCATCTAGGGTGCGATCTTGATCCGGAGGCTGGATATCGCTTCTTGCCTGAAACGAAGCAAGCAACCGCTGGTATTCACGAATGACGGGCGCTTCCGGACGTATGTAAATGAGCCCGGAGTGACCGTCGAGAATGACATGTGTTCCCGAGGGAAGAAACTGGGTGAGACCGGGGATACCGATGAAGCAGGGAATGTCCAATGAGCGGGCGAGAATGGCGGCGTGGGAGGTGAGTCCGCCGGTTTCACAGAGTATGCCGAGTACCTTGCGTGATTGCAAATACACGAGATCGGAGGGAAGCAATTCCGCTGCGGCCACGATCACACCCGTGTCTGATTCCGGCTCCGGGTGATAATGCCCCTGAACTTCCCCTAATGCATTCAACAGTCGCAGGGCGACATCGCGCAAATCCGCAGCGCGATCGGCCAGTTTCGCATTGCCGGACTTTTGAAAGGACTGGGTGAGTTCGCGGGTCGCGAGCTTGACCGCGAAGGCAGCGGTCATTTTTTCCCGCACATGGTTTTCAATGAGGCCGACATAGCTTTCGTCCATGAGAAACAATTCATGAGTGTCGAAAATACGGGCGTCCATTTCGGCGAACAATTCCCCGGCGCGCTGTCGCAACCAGCGGGTTTCCTTGCGGGCCAGCTGGACGGCTTCCTTGAAAAGCACCAGTTCCTTTTCAGCATCTTCCGATTCGCTGAAGAGAAGGTCTTCCCACACCTGATGGGTTTTAAGCACCAGTACGGTGCCGTCGGCAATGCCGCCCATCGCCATTTGCGCGCGCAGGAATGGCGGCGCTTCCTTGGGCGGGGGAGGGACGGCCCGGCTCATCCCGCCGGAGGACTCCAGTAATGGTGAGGATTTCAGTTTGCGGTTTTCGAGCAAGGTGCCGAGTTGTGCGGCAAGCGTGTAGGCGAGATCGTGCACGGTGCGGTTGAAGGGCGCGGGTTCCGTTCCCTGAAGAATCAGGACGCCGTTGCCACGCGCGGTTCCGGGTGGGATGGGGACACCGAGAAAATTGTTGAGTCGATCTTCGCCGAGGCCGGGAAAGAATTTAAAGCGGGCATCCTGGCGCGGGTGGGCGATGTTTACAACGTCACCGTCGGAAAACACGGCACCGGTCAATCCTTCGTCGGATTTGAGATGCACATTCGAAAGCGCATCCGCATTCAGTCCATACGTTGAAGCCATGCGCAGTTGATCGGTTCCGGCTTCGTGCAAATAGATGGAACAAACTTCGGCGCCCATCTTTTCCGAAATCAATTGCACCACGGCATCCAGCGCGGGCTGGGTTTCGCGCGACTCGATCATGGTCCGGGTTACGGAGCGGATAATTTCAAAGGCGGTTTGCGCGTCGGACATGAATCGGACTCAATCCCACTGGATGCGCGGGGCTTCGGGGAGCTTGTCCTTGTTCTTCTTCGCCCACTCGAATTTCTTTTCGAGAGTTTGCAGCTTGGTGTCCTCTTGACGTTTGGCCTCGGCGAACTTCTCGTCCAGATCCTTGGAACGGTTCTTGTCGTTCTTGAGAAAATCCTGAAGGCTGGGCGGCGCTTCCTTGTGAGGTGTGGTTTGGAGAATGATGCCGGTTTCAGTATCAATGACCAGTTTGGCCTTGCAGCAGGGGCAATCGATTTTGATTTCCTTGGAAGCCATGGATTTAATATAATACGGCTTTTGGGGAATTACCGTGGGGCTATATTGCGGAGCGGGTTTTGTTTCGTTTGGTAAGGACTTGCTTAAATCGGGATTCCTTGACATTTTATGGATATGCGGAGGAATGAAAAATGAGTCCACAATTGCTTGAAATTGAACGCAAGGTCTTTCGTTTGCCGATTAAGGATCGTGAGGCATTGGCTGAACGCTTGATGCACAGTGTTGATGAAAAACCTTTGACCGAAATTGAAGAGGCGTGGGTTCAGGAAGCCGAACGGCGTTTCGCTGCTTACCGCAAAGGAGAAAGGCGCGGAGTCCCTGCGGCAACCGGATTTAAACAGATTCGGAAAGCCCTCGGCTGGTGAAACTGTATTTTGACCCGGAAGCCCTGCTTGAAGTACAACAAGCAGCTGCTTTTTATGAAGACAGTCAACCGGGGTTGGGCAAACTTTTTCTTGAAGCAATAGAAGCTGCCACAAAAGATGTGATTCGACATCCCATCCTATGGCGTCGGATTAAGGGATCGTTCCGGCGTTTTCTGGTGCATGTTTTCCCATACGGTTTGATTTATGCCGTGGATAAGAATTCGATCTATGTGGCAGCCGTTATGCATCTAAAACGCAAGCCGGGTTATTGGGAAAAACGGACTCGAAAAAATCGCTGATATTCAAGGATGAATCTTCATCGTCCTGTGATAATCCCCGGCGCGGAAGTCGAGCAGATCGTAAGAGTTTTTCAATCCCGTTAATGGCAGGGTGTTGGAACCCGCATCGCGGGTTTCGTTGAGAAGTTGCGAAACCATTCGGCCTTGGGGATCGACAAGTTTGATTACAACTTGGGTGCGTTGTGGAAGGAAGAAGCGCAAGATTTTTCCGTTCTCAATGCTTAAATGTTGATGTGTGAGATCTTGAGGTGACACCGCTAATGGATCCATCCTAAAGCTCCAAACTGTGGAATAGGTGCTGACCCCAGAGGTATTTTTTGCCCTTACTCTCCAGTAGTACCATGTGTGGGCGGTCAACTGTCCTCCAATGGATCGCGTGGTTGTAGTAAGTGTTGAGTCGTTAATCACGGTCGTGGAGAAGGTTGAATCGGTGGAAAGCTGAACTTGATAGGACGTCGCTCCAATGGATGAATTCCAAATCAGATTAGAGACATACTCGCAGCCGCATGGTGAAGGTGGGCTGCTTAAAGTCGGTGTCAGAGGTGGCGCCACCACACCTGCTGTTGTGAAACTCCAGATTGGCGAATAGGTGCTGATCCCCGCCGTATTTTTGGCGTTCACCTGCCAGTAGTAAACCGTATTGGTCACAAGAGGTCCGATGACGCGGGCAGTCGTTGTGATGGTGGAATCATTGACCAGTGTGGTGGTGAAACTTGAATTGGTTGAAACTTGAAGTCTGTAAGAAGCCGCTTCGGGGAGATCATTCCATGTCAAGGTCGGTGCTGTTGAAATGTTTATGGCATTTTGTCCTGGGGCTGTTAACGTTGGAGCAGCAGGAGTAACTTCCCGAGGCGAGGTAAGAATGGCACCTCCTGTGCCCACGGCAACGAATTGGGTACCAGTCCAGGTTATGGAATACAGGTCATTCACAACTCCCGAAGTACGTGCCATCCATGTCGCGCCGTCAAGAGAATTGATCACAGTACCGGATAAGCCCACTGTCACAAAGAGAGAACCCGTTGAAACTACTGAAAACAATGATTGAGTGGTTCCAGAAGTCCGCGACGTCCAATTCACACCGTTGGGTGATGTTAGGATATTGCCTAACCTGCTAAGGGCTATAAGCTCGTTCCCGATCCACGCAACGAAGCTCATATAACCAGAAATTCCAGTAGCTTGGGTTGTCCATGTCACACCATTTGGCGAAGTAACAATGAGCCCCCTTATGGCACGTACATTGCCACTGACCGAATATGTATGCCCTACCGCCACCAGTTGGTTTCCTGTCCAAGACACGGAGTACAATCCACCTGCAGTACCAAATGCCCGGGAAGTCCAGTTCACTCCGTCAGGGGACATGATTACGATGCCGGAGTCGTTAGGTTGGGGGAGATTCGTTTTTCCAACGGCGACCAATTGGCTTCCAGTCCAAATGACTGAATTCAGATTACCGGTAGTTCCAGAAGATCGGATTGTCCATGATATTCCATCCTGTGAAGTCAGAATGGTGCCATGCGCACCTACAGCCACTAACTGGTTTCCTGTCCAAGTCACCGAGCACAAACTCAGACTGTCAGCTATTCCAGAAATTCTTGCTGTCCAATTCACACCACTGGGTGATGTTAGGATGGTGCCGCCTTGACCCACAGCCACAAGTTGGTTGCCACCCCATGTCACGGAGAGCAAACCATTTGTTGTTCCGGAAACTCGCTTCGTCCACACTCCTTGTGCAAACAGGTTCGAAATTAATCCTATTAGAAGAAGCATTGTGAAAGTGACATGTCTCATACACGGCCCCTTTTCAATCCAATGAATCTAAAGCATTATATCCGCTAACACCGCCTGTTTTTCAGTACTCCATCTGACAGACAACTCAAAATTTCCTTAACACTGTGAAATTTAGGGAATTTGGATCTAAAACTTCTCCACCTTCAAAATATGCAACACCTGCTTCTTCGGCTCCAATTCCACATAATTCCTCGCCCCGGACCATGCATAGCTTTCGCCGGAGAGAAGATCGTGGACACCAAAGATGTTTTCATGCTTCACCTGAAGCGCATTTAAATCCAGTGTCATGAAGCCGCCCTGACGATGCAGGGGATCCAGATTCACCACGAAGAGTAAAACATCATCGCCTTCCGCCTTGGAGTAAACCAGCATCTGCGGATTCTCGCAATCATGGAAAGTCAGATTCTTGAGCTTGTGCAATGCCGGATGTTCTTTGCGAATACGATTCAAGGTGCCGATGAATTCCTTGATGTTACCGGGTCGGTTCCAGTCCCAAACCTTGTACTCGTACTTCTCCGAATTCCCATACTCTTCCTTGCCCGGATACGGTGTGCCTTCGCAGAGCTCATAGCCGTTGTACATCCCATAAGCACCGACCAGAGTACTAGCCAACGCAAAGCGGATTTGGAATGCCTCGCGTCCGGCGTTTTGCAACGGATAGGGAAGAATGTCGGGCGTGGTGGGGAAGAAGATGGGCTTCATGTACAGCTTGGGATCCTGCTGTGTCAGCTCTTCCAGATATTCACGCAATTCCTGCGCGGTCTCACGCCATGTGAAATACGTGTAGGACAAATCGAAACCGATTTTTGCCAATCGCTTCATGACTTTCGGGCGTGTGAAAGCTTCGGCGAGAAAAGCTACATCGGGTCGCTTGGATTTGATCTCGGTGATCAACCATTCCCAGAACGCGAAGGGTTTGGTATGCGGATTATCCACACGGAACACGGTGACGCCCATGTCGATCCAGAACTCGATGACCGATTTCAGCTCCAGCCAGAGATTCGCGCGATCTTCGCAGAAGAAGTTGAGCGGGTAAATATCCTCATAACGCTTGGGCGGATTCTCGGCACATTTGATGGTGCCATCTTTTTCGCGGTAGAACCAATCCGGATGCTTCTTCGCATAAGGATGATCCGGCGAACAGTTCAAGGCAAAGTCCAAAGCGACCGCAAAACCCATTTCCTTACAGCGTTTGAAAAAGTGGCGGCAATCCGCCAACGTTCCGAGTTCGGGATGCACGGTCTTGTGCCCGCCCTCTTTGCCACCAATGGCATAGGGCGAACCGGGTTCACCGGGTTGGGCTGTGAGCGAATTGTTCTTGCCCTTGCGTTTGGTCATCCCGATCGGATGGATGGGCGGAAGGTAAATGAGATCAAAACCCATTCCCTTGATTTCATGCAGACGGTTTTCCATGTCCGCGAAGGTCGCGCTTTTGCCGGGAACGGTGCCTTGTGAACGGGCAAACATTTCATACCATGCGCTGTATTCCGTCAATCTGGCATCAACGCGGACTGTGCCGAAATGTGGATGCAAATACGGTGTTTCAAATGCGGCGGCGGTAGGGGCGACCCGCCGGGTCGCCCCTACCGCCGCACCCAAACCCACCGTTCTTGCTTCAATGGTAAATTCCCAATTCCCCACGGCATCCACCGTGAATTCGCCGCCCCACAAATCATTGTCCACAAAACTCATGGGTGTGCGCTGCCATGTTTTTTCACCTTTGCGGCGATAAAGAAGATCGGCTTCGCATTTGTCGTGCCCATCGCGGAAAATATCCGCCGTGACTTCGATGAGTTCCCCCGGTACCGCTTTGACAGGAAACAACCCGCCGTCCACTGAAGGTTGCAAGTTTTCCACGAGCGCATGCTGGGTGGGAATCAACTTGAGAGAGGATTTGGTTGCTTTAATGGGTTTGGTTGCAACCGTCTTGGATGTTTTGGATTTTGATCCGCGCAAGTTTTTTTTAGCCGGCATGAGAGGCCACGAGTTCCTTGTAAAAGTTCAAAGTTTGCAATGCGACGCTGTCCCAGGAAAACTTTTCCTCGACATGTTTCAATCCGGCGGCGCCGAAAGTGCGCATCCGATCGGGATTTTGCAGCAGGGAAGTAACTCCATCCGCCAATCCTTTTGAAAAGGCTTCGGGATTTTTCGGTTCAAAGTTTTCATTGCTGATGGCATTGACATCCACCAGCAAGCCGGTTTGTCCGTCCACAATCACTTCAGGAATTCCGCCCACGGCCGAGGCAACGACAGGAATGCCACAAGCCATGGCTTCGAGATTGATGAGGCCGAAAGGTTCGTACACGGACGGGCAGACAAACACCGAGGCATGCGAATACATGGATGCGAGTTGATCGCGCGGCAGCATTTTGGGAATCCAGAAGACAGGGTGCTCGGGATGCGTTTGCAATTCACGCACCAAGGCTTCCATTTCCGCGCCGATTTCGGGAGTGTCCGGCATTCCCGCACAAAGCACAACCTGTACGCCCGCAGGAAAGTGGGGGATGGCACGCACCAGATGCAACACACCCTTTTGACGGGTGATGCGGCCGACGAAAAGGACCATGGGTTTTTCCGGGTCGATGCCGTGGCTGCGCAATAATTCAGGATTGGGGCTTCTGTGAAATGCCTGGGTGGAAACGCCGTTGGGAATGACGCGGATGCGTTCTTCTTTTACGCCATAAAGACTTTGCACGTCGCGTTTCATGGATTCGGAAATGGCGATCACTCCGTCGGCGTTTTGATAAGCTGTGCGCTCCAGCCACGTCGAGGCATGATAGGCATTGCCGAGTTGTTCGACTTTCCAGGGGCGATGGGGCTCCAACGAATGCGTGGTCAGCACCAGAGGAATGCGCAAAAGTTGTTGCAGTAAACATCCGGCAAAGTGGGTGTACCAAGTATGGCAATGAACGATGTTCGCACCGTCCACGGTTCCAGCCATCAACAGATCATACGCCAGCGTATCCATCAACTTGGCGTGCTTTGCGTTTTGGCTTGGTAAAGTGAAATTCGGTTTTACGCCGGTTACGCTGAGTCTGGGATCTGCGACCTTTTGGTCGCCAAAGGAAAACACATCCACCGGATTTTTTCCAGATTCCAATCGGCTCAAGGCCTGACTCAAATATTCGGCATGAACTCCGGCACCGCCGTAAATGTGCGGGGGGTATTCGTTGGTCAGTAGGGCTATGCGCATGGGAAGGAATTGTAACTAAGTCACCCTATCCCCCGACCCCTTCCCCTCTTGAGAGGAAGGGGAGTACAGAAAAAAATCAAGGGACGCAAAGGGACGCTAATATAAAGTTCCCTCCCCTCAAGAGGGGAGGGTTAGGGCGGGGTGAATTAAGGATCGATGGTCAACAGGATGTGCATATTGGGAGGATAAACACGGCCGGACCACGGATCATCTCCTCCGCCTGTGTTGTCCAGAGACAACCTCAAGGCAAAGGCGCCGGTCGAGGTTGCAAATTCCAATGCCCCTTCGGAGTTTTCCCTGGTAACCCAGTCCCGTGGAACCAGCCCCGGTAAGTGGTGCTTCAATTTGCTGAAAAGTTTGTTGGCCTCGTCAACCCTCGCTCTGAAATCGTAACTGCATTCGTATTCACTATCGGCGTTCAAAGTGCAGATGTTGGCGCCGGACAAAAAAATTCCCGCGAATGGATTGCCGTAGCTGTTGTAGGGGTTCGGACGTTTCTTCATCTTCTTGAAATGGCTTTGCCGTTCCTGCAATACCCTCTTGAAGGAAACGCAGAACGCATCACAACCGATGGGGTGCGAAAGGGAATCGGCAGGCTGTGAACAGATCGAAGACACCAGCCCAAGGCATGAAATGAGAAGGGTTTTAAAGGGTTTCATGGATTTCGTGCGCGGTTTTCAAGACAAATAATAAATCGTTCGGGGAGGTTGCCATCCCCGGTTCAGGGTAGGGGTGTGTAAACGTCTATATTTCATTCTGAAATGCCGCTATCTGAAGACGAAAAAGACCTCATTGCCCAATCCCTGCAATTTTACGTGCAACAGGCCAGCGCCCAGCTGCCTCCGCAATCCGTCCAGCAGATCATGCAAATTGCCAAGGGCATTGTAGCCAAACTGGACACTCTGGATACCGGAGGAGCCGTCAAAACCGGCGAGCCGCCTGCGGGAATTTCCAAGGAATGGTTCGACAACGTCTGCCAAACCTGCCCGAGTCTTACCCCCACGGGTTGTTCCGACAAAATCACCGCGAAGTTTCCCGGCAAATGCGATCCGATTCTGAAATACGAGCGGAACAAGGCCGGACATTGAAGTGATGGCGCGGCCTCATCGTGGAGCAGGCGGGGAAGAGTCCGCCTCCGAAGACAAGGCCGTGGCGGATTTCGTTCGCGCCACTCCGACTCCGTTGGGTTTTTCCCAGCTCACCAAACAATTTTCCGTGACCCAGGACGAGCGAATTGGTTTCAAACGACTGTTGAAACGTCTCGCATCCGAGGGGAAAATTCGCAAGCTCAAAGGCCGCCGCTACGCCGCTCCCGAAGCGGAAGTTGCCGGAGCGATTCCCAAAGTGGAAAAGAGCGGGAATAAAATTGCCGACAAGAATGCGGATGCTTCCGTCAAGGCTTCCAAGAATGAAGGTTTGCGTGCGCGCATCGTTCGCGAGGGGGCTTTCTTTTTTGCCCTTGTGGGCACGGGTAAGGAACGCACCAAATTTGTGATTCCCAAATCTTTTCGCGGTTCGGCCAAATCGGGTGAAACGGTTCTCATCAAGCCGTTGGATCGCAACGGTTCCTTTGGCTATCCAGTCGCGAAAGTGTTGAGCGGAGTCAAACACGAAGTCGGTTTTTCCGAAGTGGCACAGGCTTTTTTCAAAGAACTGCATTTGCCGCATTCGTATCCCAAGGCTGCTCTGCTTGAAGCAGAAGCCAGCCCGGAGCCTGTTTGGGAAGCGCATAAAAAACGGCTGGATTTGCGTTCCACCTACATCGTCACAATCGATCCGGCGGATGCGAAGGATCACGACGATGCGATCTCACTTGAAAAATTACCGAATGGAAACTGGAAGCTCGGAGTACATATCGCGGACGTCTCCGAGTATGTTCCGTTGGACAGTCCTTTGGATGAAGAAGCCTTGCGCCGCGCTTATACCCAATATCTTCCCTGGACTGCTGCGCCCATGTTGCCGCAGCGTCTATCAGGAGACTTGTGCAGTTTGCTGGAAGGCAAGGAGCGACTGGCATTTTCGTGCATGATGGACGTGAATGCCAAGGGTGAATTGTTGAAGTATGAATTTGTGGAAACCTTCATCCAAGTATCGCGTTTCCATTCCTACGAAGAAGCGCAGGCGTTGAAGGAACAGGGCGATCCCTTCCTCAATTTGATGAGCGAATTCACGGATGCTCTGTTGAACCGCCGCCGCGAGGACGGCTATCTGGAATTCCAATTTCCCGAACCCAAGGTGAAGCTGGACGCGGATCGCACACCCATCGATATTTATGTGGTGGAGCATTTGCCTTCGCATGGGTGGATCGAAGAGTGCATGTTGCTGGCCAATCAGGCCACGGCCAAACATCTGGAGAAACTCAAGATTCCCGGGCTGTTCCGTGTACATGAACAACCGGACATGGAAGTGGTCAAAGAACTGTGGGGCAGTTCCATCGCCAAGGCCAAGGGTCATGATGTTCGTATCGCATTTGACTCGTTGAAGGAGACACAGAGTTATCTCAATCCGGCCATCCAGAATTTTTATGTGCGGCTGCTCGATCCGAAACACGGGGCTTTGCCTCCTTCGGTGCAGCGCAGTATTTTACGGAGCATGAAAAAGGCCCAGTACGATGCACGCTCCCTCGGTCATTTCGCCCTAGGCTGGCTCCATTATGCGCATTTTACATCGCCCATCCGCCGTTATGCGGATCTGTGGACGCATCGGGTGATGAAAATGCATTTGCACGGAAAGAAAATTCCGAAGTTGCTGCGCACCCGCGCCATTGCGGTGGGTACGGAGATTTCCGATCGGGAGTTGATCGTCCAAAAGGTGGAGCGCAAGGCAATGAAAATTGCGACCGCGTGGATCTTCCAGAAATGGATTGGCAAAGAGTTTATTGGCGACGTCAGCGGGGTGGAAAACTTCGGTGTGTTCGTCTCTCTGACCAATCCCTACGGTGAAGGTTTGATTCCTGTGGCGCGCATGCGGGATGATTTTTATGAGATCGACCCGAAATCAGGCCATCTTGTCGGCCATCGATTCGGACGGCATTTCGAATTGGGGCAGAAGGTGAAAATCCGGCTGGCCCGCAGCGATCCTTTTTCCGGACAAGTGGATTTCGATTTTCTGGGAAACCCGTGAGCCTCGGTAACGCATTGGGTCATTTGACCATCCTGCCATTTCCCTACAAGAAGCAGGTGCCGTTGCTGCGCTCCATTCATTATTTCCCGCTTGTGGGCATGGGCATGGGCAGCTTTGCGGTGCTTTTCTTTTTGGGAATTCAGCATGTTTTTCCCAACGCCCTGTCGTGTTTTCTGACGCTTGCCGTTCTGGAGGTTTTGACGGGCGGGGTGCAGCTTCGCGGTATCGTGGAAATGATTCAAGGTCGCCGCACCTATCCGGGACACGGATTCGATCCCGGCTTCAAACTGGATCTGCGCGGTTTTGGAATCGTGGGGATGATGCTGTTTTTTAAAACAACGGCGCTGATTTTGCTGCCGAGGGAATGGCAGACCCATGCGGTCTTTCTGCTTCCCATTCTCGATCATTGCGCTCAGACATTGTCCTTTGTCCTGAGTCCGTCATGTGTTCCGGACACGCATGTGAACGACAAGTTGATCGCTCGTCGCCGCGTGCGCGCCAGCTTCATTTGTGTCATTCTTCTCATGCTTCTTTTCCTTTTCCCCTGGCGCGTGGCGATTCCGGCTCTGGCTTTGTTTGCTGTCATCGTGCTGTTGGGGCTGAGGCGTTGCAACGCACTCTTTAATGGTTTGACCCTGCAAACCGTTTCGCTGCTTTCGGAACTGTCGGAAACGGGAGTGTTGATTTTGCTGGCAGTGGCCGCGAAGGTTTGGTCTTAAGAACAAGGTCGTTTCACTTGGACAAGTGAATTCCGAAATCACCCGATATTTAGCGGCTATTTGGCCTTATCTGCATTAGATTGAATACGTGACGGTAAGAATCCGGGAGGATTTGTGAGGGCTATTCTGACTAAAAGCGCTGTGGCTGCTTACGGCTTGCTTTTTTGCTTCCTGTTAAATGGTTGTCTTACTTCGAATCAATCATCAGCATCTTCTACTCCCAAGATCTCAGGGAAATGGACATGGCAAAATCCATCGCTTCAAGGAAATGACCTGTTTTCCAGCTCTTGCATTGATGCGAATAGTTGTTGGGCAGTAGGAGGTGCTGGCACCATTTTAAAAACGAGCAATGGCGGTAGTACTTGGGTTGTTCAAACCAGTGGAACAACAAATGATTTGAATTCGGTTGACTTTGTGGATGCCAATACGGGTTGGGTTGTGGGAGATGGTGGTGTCATTGTAAAGACCAGTAATGGCGGTATTAGTTGGGCCACTGAACTCAGTGGCACGACTAAGGAGTTGGGTTCGGTTGATTTTGTTGATGTTAACACGGGTTGGGCTGTTGGAGATGGCGGTATCATCATAAAGACCAGCAATGGTGGTAACAGTTGGGTCATTGAAACTAGTGGCACGGCAAACGACTTGCTCTCGGTTGATTTTGTCGATGCAAATATAGGCTGGGCGGTGGGTGGGTATCTTAGCGATTTATTCCCAGGTTACGGCCTCATCTTAAAGACGAGTAATGGTGGTGCCAGTTGGGTTGCTGAATCTAGTGGTGTGACAAATGAATTATCCTCGGTTCATTTTGTGAATCCAAATATTGGTTGGGCGGTTGGATGGGGCGGTGTCATCTTAAAAACCAGCGATGGGGGCGGTAGTTGGGCTTCCCAGCCGGGTGGCACAACAAGTCACTTGTATTCAATTGATTTTGTGAATGCCAATACGGGCTGGGCTGTGGGAGTTGGTCAAATCTTAAAGACAAGTAATGGGGGCAATAATTGGATTATTGATTCCATTAGTACGATAAATTTCTCGATTCACTTTGTGGATGGAAATACAGGTTGGGCAGTAGGGGTTGGTGGCTCTATTGTTAAATCAAGCAATGGGGGTAGTAGCTGGACCACCCAAACCAGTAGTGTTAGCACAGTTAATTTGATGTCAGTTGATTTTGTGGATACAAACAATGGCTGGGCCGTGGGGGGTAATAAGATCTTAAAGACAAGTAATGGCGGTAGTAGTTGGGTTGCTGAATTCAGCGGCGCTAAATACGATTTATACTCGATTCATTTCGTGGACTCAAATACTGGCTGGGCTGTTGGAGATGTCGGTACCATTTTCAAGACAAGTAATGGGGGTAGCAGCTGGGCCGCTGAATCTAGTGGCACTTCAAACAGATTTTATTCGGTTGATTTTGTTGACGCAAACACGGGTTGGGCTGTTGGAGATGTCGGCACCATTGTTAAGACGAGTAACGGCGGTAGCAGCTGGGCCGTTCAATCCAGCGGTAAGACAGGTCGCTTGTCCTCAGTTGATTTTGTTGATGCTAATACATGTTGGGCAGTGGGATGGAATGGCGTCATTTTAAAGACGAGTAACGGCGGTAGTAGTTGGGTTGCGCAATCCAGTGGAACGACAAACGACTTAACCTCAGTTGATTTTGTTGATGCTAATACAGGTTGGGTAGTGGGATGGAATGGTATCATTTTAAAGACAAGCAATGGTGGCAGCAGTTGGATTGCCCAAGCCAGCGGGACGACAAATCCCATGTTCTCGGTTCGTTTTGTAGATGGAAACATAGGTTGGGCTGTGGGAAACTACAGCATCATATTGAACACAAGCAATGGCGGTAGCAGTTGGGCTGTTCAATCTAGTGGTACGACAAATGAATTGACAGCGATTGATTTCGTGGATGGAAAAACGGGGTGGGTTGTGGGGTATTGGGGCACCATTTTGAAATACACCGGCAATTAACCCTCTACATCATAAATCAAAATCCTGTCCCACATTCCTCCAACCACATTCCGAACCGCAAGATGCCCGGGGTCAGTCTGCCATGCATCATGCCCCGCTGCATCTCCAACATCCACTACCAGTGCATAGTCATAGCTGCGATCGATCACCGGACGATCCGTCGCCGCAGGTTTTCCAAACCATCCATGCTTCACGGAAGCCAATTTCGTCAGCTTCATAATCTCAGATGTGAATAATTCCCGCTCCGACTCCGACATCGGCTTCATCCAGTAATAAACACAGTGTAGGAACATGGATCCTCGGAATGGATTACGTGAGACCGCTGGCTGAGCTTGTCGAAGCCAAGCGGTGCCAGTTACTGAAAATCGTAAATCTTCACACCCGTCCACAAATCATGCATTTCCCGGAACGCGTCGTGGATCGGATCGACCTGATAGGCTTCGTGTCCCGCTTCGTCGTCAAGGACAATCACGAGTCCGTAGGAATAGGTGCGATCGATGACGGCGCGGTCCGTGTCGGCAGGCTTTCCAACCCATCCGTGCTTCACGGAACTGATTTTCGTCAGAGCCTGCGCTCCTGCAAGAAATTGTTTTTCCTCTTCAGCCGTGATGCCGGGTTTCAGCCAGAAGTAAACGCAATGAACGAACATGACGGGTTTCCTTTTTATTTGGTTTTCCAGAGAGAAGTATAAAGATTCCAAAAGGCGCGCGCGGAGTTTTCATAGGTGAATTCCTCCGCCCGGATGCGGGCCGCCGCACGGTAGCGTTCCAGCTTTTCCGGATCTCCGGCTAGTGAAAGAATACCGTCGCGCAGGGAATTCGGTTCCTGATGATTGAAAATTTCGCCGCACACATTGGGCACTATGCTTTCGCAAGGGCCGCCCAGATCGCTGACCAGACAAGGAAGACCCGAGGCCATCGCCTCCACAGGGCTGTTGCCGAAAGTTTCGGTGAGGCTGGGGAAGACGAACAGATCGGCGGAGGCAAAGGCCTTCGCAAGATTTTCACCTTCAAGAAAACCTGTGAAGTGCGCCCGTCCCGTGGATTGAATGCGGGATTCGAAGTCCGCGCGTGAAGGTCCGTCGCCCACCACGATCAGGCGCAGGTCGGGACGGGTTTTCAAGGCCTCCCGAAAGGCATCCGCCAGAGTTCCGAGATTTTTCTCCGGTGAAAGACGGCCCACGTATAACAGCAGAAATCCATCGTTTGGAACTCTGCGTTCGTTCCAGAAGTTTCGATCGCGAAGACGGGGATGGAAGGCGGAAAGATCCACGCCGCGTGGCAGCTTGTAAATGTCGCCGGGTGCGAATCCCATCGCCTCCACTTTTTTCCGCGAAGCTTCGGAAGGAACGATTACCGGGCCGGCGCTGCGAGTGACACCCTTGATCCACAGTTTCAAAAAGACGACTCCGAGCTTGTACTTCACATACATCTCGATGTAGGTCACGATGTCGGTGCGATAATGCCAGAGCGTGCGGATGCCCATGATTTTGGAGGCGACGAGAGTCAACACCATCACCGGACTCGCAAACGTCTCGAACTCTATCATGTCCACCGGGTTTTCAAGGACGAAGGCGATGAAGGCCGAAAGGTCCAACACCACCATTTCGCTTTGCGGATATCCAACCTGATCGACGGAGTAACGGCCCGGGGCCAGAATCAACGCCTGATCCGGATCCTCGCGGCGCGGAGGACGGTCGCGGAAAGCCACCCCGAACAGGAAAGCCTGATGGCCATGCCGCCGGAGCTCGCGCAACTGTACGCGGGAGGCGAGGGCGATGCCGTTGACCTCATCGAGATTATCGCTGACACAGGCGACCCACGGTTCGGTCCGGGAAGCCGCTTGCAATGCCTTCCGGTATTTTCTCCGGGCGCTCAGGAGGGCCGGAAGATGGAGAAATAATTCCAGGAACCAGAAGAAAAATAGAGCTGAAATTCCCAGGAATCCCACGGGCAAATGCAAACGAAAAGCAGGGGATTTCGCGGGGGATTCGGTCATGACCGGCAAAAACATAACTTTCTCCTTTTACGGGGACTTGCGTGGTTTTTCTGGACATCAATACCTTCTACGGGCCCAAGGCGGGTGGCATTCGCACCTATCATCGGGCCAAGCTCGATTGGTTTGCCAAGCAGAGCGGGCATGTGTATTGTCTGATTTATCCGGGTCCCGCATATCAGGTGGAAAAATTATCGCCCTCGGTTTACCTCATACAGGTTTACGGCAAGCCCCTGACTTCCGATCCGCAGGGTTACCGGTTGATGCTGGATTATGTCCGCGTAAGCCAATGGATTCGGAAATTGCGGCCCGATGTGATTGAAGCCGGGGATGCGTGGCTTACCAGTTTGTTTTGTCTGGCGTACCGTGCATCCGGTTTGTGGAACGGCTTGCTCGTTTCCTTTTACCACAGCGATCCCGTTCCGAGTTATTTGGTTCCGTGGTCGCAGCGCGGAGGATGGAAAGGGTTGCGGAGAGGAATGGTCGGCATGGCATCGGCTGTTTTCTATGCCGTGCAACGCCGATTCGACTGGACGGCGACGGCCTCGGGAATCATGGAAAGATCCTTGCGACAAAAAAAAGTGGAGAATGTGCGAAGGCTTCCCTTTGGAGTGAATCCAGCCTTTTTCAATATGGCATCTTCACCGGGATCGCAGTCGTTGCAGCCTCTGCGTCTGCTCTATGCGGGCCGCCTCGATCGCGACAAGGGCATCGAGCTGTTGCTGGAAATCCTGCCCACTTTATTGAGCAATCCCAATTTTCATGTGACAGTGGCGGGACGCGGCGCGTTTGCGGATCGCTTTGAATCGATTCATCACGAACGCTTTCGCTTCGCAGGATTTTTGACCGGGGAAGAATCGCTGGTCGAGTTGTATCATTCTCATCATATTTTCCTCGCGCCCGGTCCTTTTGAAACTTTTGGACTCGGTGTTCTGGAAGCCATGGCGTCCGGCCTGATTGTGGTCGGTCCGAACACGGGTGGAACGGGAGAACTTTTGGCGGAGTGCACTTCACCCTTTCAATTCACTGCGGGAGATGCGAACGGATTTCTCACCGCTATTCAAAGCGCCGCGAATTCGGATCTTGCCGCTGGATCAACGCAGCATCGCGAAGTGGCGCTGCGATATGGAACCTGGGATCAAGCTGTTGAACGGATGGTAAATACATGGCGGGAGTTGGCCTCGTGAATGCATCGAATCCATCCTTGATCGTTTCCCTGCACGACGTGGCAGCGGTGCATTTGCCGCGTTTGCGCAAGGCGGAATCCCTGTTGCGCTCGCTCAAGGTGGATCAGGTGCAATACCTGTTTGTGCCGGAGTTTCACGGCCGCTACCGCGCCTCGGAATACCCCGAGTTTCTGGACTGGTGCCGTCGCGACCGCTCCTTCAAGGTGAGCTGGTGGTTGCACGGATATTATCATCAGGATCGCCCCGTTTCCCCGGAGCCGGAGGTGGAACTCCATTTCAAGGATCGAATGAAGCGGAGATTTTTAACCGCCGGTGAAGGAGAATTTCTCGCTCTGGATGCTGGTGCGCAACGCCGCCGTCTTCAGGCGGGCTTGGAAGAATTTTCCCATTGTCTTCAGGGAATCAAGCCCGAGGGGTTCGTTCCTCCCGCATGGCTGTTCAAGCCGGATGTCCTTTTGCCATTGCTCCGGGAAATGAATCTTCCGTTTACCGAGGATCATCATCTCATCTATGACGTGTATCGCGGCAAATCCCGACCGGCGCCGGTCATCACCTGGGCCACGCGCACTTTGCTGCGAAAATACGGTTCTTTGGCCGTGTGTCCGGCTCAGGCTTTTCTGTTTCGCAAAGATCCTATTGTGCGCTTGGCCATGCATCCGCATGATTTTGATCACCCGTTGACGGTTCGGAACATCGAATATGTTCTGAGGAAATTGAAACAGGATCGGGAATTTACGCTGCCTGAAAAATTGGATTGGACGAATTAAATCCCGCGGGCAATGATTTTTTGCGCCAGCCGCGCATAAAGGCTGGTGGATTTTTCCAGCACATCCCGCGTCAAGGTCGGTGCCAGTTCCTTATGGTTGCTCGCGCACCAATGAATCGCCAATGCATCCTCTGAAATCGCCGAAGGGCGTCCATAAAAAAAGCGAAACGTTTGGCTGGGCGGGATGGAATAGAAAACATCCTTGTCCAAACGTTTGATGGAATTTTTGGACTCGGATTCATAAACCCGGTTCATCAACATCGGTCCCAATGCGAAGCGCATTCCAGCATCGGTTTCGGGAATCAATCTCAACGCTTCCGCGAAAAAAGCGTTGCCCGGTTCCGAACCCAGAAGGGCGTTGTTGAGTTTTCGCGCGCTCCAGATCTTCATCAGACCGCGATTCATTCCGTTCAATACCTCGAGATTGCCCAGCCATTGGACATTGGCATAGGAGAGGCCGTAGCTGATGCCAAACAAGGCTCCCATCAAGGGGAGGTCCCACGTGTATTTTCCCGCCACTCGATCGTCGTCGCAGCGGAACACTTCCTCTTCTCCGATGAAAGCCGGGTTGTTCAGCAGGGGAGTGAAGGATTTTAAAGTCAGGGTGTCGAAGTCGAGATAAATCCCGCCTTCGCGGTAAAGGATGAGATAGCGCAAAATATTGCTGCGGCCCGCAGGGTAGCTGGCCGACACTTTTGCCACGGACTCTCCAACGGACTTCAGAGAGGGGGGGAGGTCGTTCAACCATCCGGCCAAATTGATGGGGCGAAATTCCACCTTGCTTTTCAGCGCATCCCAGTCCGCATTTCCCACCGGGCCGTCCTGAAAATGGACGATGATCTCGGCCTGCGGATGGGTTTGTCGCACCGACTCCACGGCCAGCCGGTTCACGAAGGGGAAGTTGCGGCCGATCCAGATAAAGTGAAATCGCAGGGGAATCATGGCGCGAATGGTAGCAACACCGCTCTTGGTACGTTAAATTAAAGACCGGAGGCCGGAATGAAAAAATGGGTTCACATCTCCGCCGCCTGCGCGATGTTTTGCGTGCTTTTGGCGGCTGCACCTTATCGCTGGGTGCTGATGGATATGCAACGGCTGCCGGGCGCGGTCGGGCAGGTTATTGCCATGGCACATGATGATCTGGGCAACAAGTATTTCGCGACTCCAAAGGGCCTCACTTTCATTGACAAGAGCGACAATTTCCAGATCTTTACCCGGTCTGCCACCAGTGGCGCACTGGCGTCGGATTCCGTCACCTGTCTGGGCGTAGATCGATATCGCGCCCTGTGGATCGGAACCGATGGCGGCGGACTTAATGTGTACGACAACGGGCGATGGAAGAATTACCGCCGCGACAGTACGCATAACGGTTTACCGGATGACAGGGTGCTTGCATTGGCTGTGGACAAGGAGGATCGATGGGTGGGAACCCGCAATGGATTCGCATTGTTTCACGGCAGTGTTTGGACGACTTATTCCGGGGATCGGATTTCCGGCCGGCTTCCCAACCGCGTCGTCACGGCCATCGCGGTGGACTCTTCCGGCAATAAATGGATTGGCACCATCGGCGGACTTGTCAAGTTCACCGGCTCGACATGGACCCAATACACCGTACAAAGCACACGCGGCGGTTTGCCACATGACGGGATTACCTATTTGCTGGTGGACTCGGCGAATTCCATTTGGGTGGGAACCCAGGCCGGCGTGGCGCGCCTAGATCGCGACGGCAAGTGGACCAATTTTCAAACCGACAGCCGTTTGAAGGAACTGGCCAAAGAAGTGGTCTACTCCCTGTCCTTGAGTCCGGCTGGCGATGTGTGGGCCTGCATTCGCGGAGGCAGCACGCGTTTTCGCAACAACAACTGGGAGCTTTTCACCAAGAACACCACCACCGGTCTTTTGACCCGGTACATCTACACGGTCATGGCGGGTCCGGAAGGGGAGATTTGGTTCGGCACTGAAAAAGGCGTGGCGATCATGTACCCCCCGGAGGTGCATGATGAAGACAATTAATGCGTGATTTCGGTGAAGGAATAAAGGGCCAGTAACGAGTCGTTCACCATGCCCGTTCCGCGGCAGCCGTATATTTGCCCGCCCAGAAACATTTTGGCACCGAATCTTTCCATCCGGCTGAGTTCCTGAAGCGCCGAGGTTTGCTGACGATCGTCCTTGCGTTGCAACCGGGTGGCCGCAGCCTTGTCGAATGAAATTTCCACGCGTTTGGGAATACTGAGATCTCCCAGAGAACCTTTTTCAGTTTTTAATCCGCTGGGGCGTAGCAGAATCCAGCGGCCATTTTCCTCCCGCAGGCCATAGCCGAAAACCCCGGAACTGCTTTCAAAAAAATATCCGTATTCCATTTTTCCGCGATGTTCGGAGGATTTGGGAATCAGGGCATATCGATATCCGGCATCGATGAGTTTGGTGGCGAAACCGGTTTGATAGGTGTGATCCATCCATCCGAATCCATCCACAGTTTGTGTATCCCCATTGATGCCGACACGGCCGTGCACCCGCGCCCCGGGGATGTGGAAAAACAATCCGGCGGTATGGTTGTCCTTCAGATGAAAAACACCGTCGCCCCAGACCGCTCCCGGCGTGATGTCCTCAAAGGTGAGATCGGCGAAATAGGTGACGCCTTTTTTGACGGTGGAAAAGAACAGATGGTGTTTGAGTGGTAGGCGGCCTTCGAAGAAGATTTTTTCGTGAACGGCAAGACGTCCCTTTGCCGAATCAAAGATGAAATTTTTCGCCGGATACTCGCGACCCACGAAATAATTCTGGCTCTTGAAACCCATCAGTGCAAAATCAGCGCCGCACACCGGATCCTTGTAGCTGCCGAAGTTGGCGCGCGAAAGGCTTATTTGCGCCTGCACGCCGTTGCTCAGCCAGAACTGGTAAGTCCATAACTCGTTGAAGTTTTTCCCGATTTGAGGATGCGGGGCGAGATCGCTTACGTTGTCGGCTCTTAATTCCCCGGCGGGAACCGTGACGGCTTTGGGTGCGGAAATGAAAAGGGTCAATAACAATGCTGCGGCGAACAAGACGCGTAAGGAGGGCATGGACACAATGTATTAATGTCGCGGATTCGCTTTCAGTTGTTCTTTGACGGCGCTTTTTTCAGGAATGGTGACATTGTTGGGGTCGCCGCAGTTGCAGTCCCCGTTTTTTTGAGGAGTGCAACCATCGGGGCATTTCGTTGCCGTTGTCATGTCGGAAGAGGCTGCTGCACATGCACACTTCGGCGGGGAACAGCTGCTGCAGGCTCCACTACAAGTGCGGCAGGTGCCGATGATGGCTGAACCGGCTGCATCATTTTGAAGAGCGGCATCATTCTTCGGTGAGGTTGCGCTATCGCTGCCGGGCTGGCTCTTTGCGGTCCACATGATGTGTCCCATGTTCATCTGGGTGCGTTTGGTATTCGCCGCAGGAGTGGCGGCGTTATCCGATCCCGCATCACCTGTCGAATTCATCCCCGTGGAATCCCCGGGATTTGTTGCAGCCGCGGTATGCTTGATATTACTGCGTGTCGTATTGATGGAGACGGCAAATACCCCTCCGGCCAAAGCGGCCGTCATCCCCAGAACCAGACTAAGCTTACGCATGGCAATTCCTCCCCGGGTGGAGTCTTGAATATAACCCCGGTTCTTTGCGCGCGCCGAGGGAAACCCTCAGAACCCGGCAAAAAATAATGGGACTGTGGAATGGATTTCCATCAGTCCCATCGGAAGCATTTTGTAAAAGCCTATTTGACCGCTTTGGTTGGCGCAGTCATCGCAGCCGAATCACTGGGGGTGTTGCCGCCACACCGTGTCTGATATCGCTGCGGGAGAAATTGATCAAACTGTTTTGTGCAAACACCCACCCACCAAAACAGCCGTCATGACAAGCGCCGTGGCGAAAAGATTTTTCATTGTGACATCCCTTCTTCACTGACTTACTAGAAACCACAACTGTAGTTTTGAGTCTTTCAAAGAGAGCTAGGGACATGGGGCGCTGCCGTGGGCACCTTTACTTTTAGTGACGTTTAACCCTTTCAAAGGATCGCCGCTTCCCCTAGTAGTATCGCCAGTCCTACGGACCTCGATTTCGGTTGCGCAGTCAAAAGGAACTTTGAACACATTTCCGTATGCTGGTTTCGGAGAGTTTCCCGATCCAGAGACTGTTCTAGGGTTGGGATCGGTAGGCCCTGTACTGCAGCATGTGCCTTTACCATATAAACAGCAGGGTTTACTCCGTCCCGTTTCTCCAGAATTTTCTGAATCAATAATTGCTGCGCTCCTGACACCGCAGCAAGTGCGTATACCCCCTATGCAGCATTTAGGTGATCCAATTCCCATTGGGGCTGTACCATTAGTCGTGTTGCTGCTTGCTTCAGTATTACCACCTGAAGGTGGTGCAGCTATATTCTCTTTGCAGGGGCATGTGCCGCTGGTGCAACAGTAGTGATTCACACCACTTCCTCCAGAATCGGTGTTTTGAGCGAGAGCTCCACTTGCTAAAAAAAACGTCATGACGAGCGCAGTGGCGAAAAGATTTTTCATTTGAAGTCTCCATTGAGTGAAGTTCGTCATCCATTCGCTATGATTTTTCATGCGCGACTGTGAGGAACTTACGTCATGCTACTCCCTTTATCAATCGATTTCTCGGGAGTGTGATGACGGATACCAAGCCGTAATGATCGTTTCTACAACAATACGTAGTTAAAGACTTAACCGGAATGTGTAAAACGCCCTATCACCAGATGTTCAAACCACTTTCCCTGTTCCACAAACAAATGCCAGATCCCGTTGTGCCACGGAAGATGGACTAATCGGGATGTTTCGAGAATTCCTGCGAAGGAGAGCGGCAACAACACCGCGACGAAGCATAACGAGAACACAAATCCGTATTGGGTGAAGTCCGTTTGTCCGAGATGAAACTCCTTGCAGAAGCGGTAGACGAATCCCCCGAGAAGAAAGGCTACGGCGTACCGGCCATAAGGCAGAAAATTGGATTTCATGACCAAGGTCAATAATGCAACGAAGGTCGCATACAGCGGAAGAAAATAAGGGGAGAGGACGGCGATGGGATTCCGTCTGGGCAATTCCACTTCTCCGCCTTCCCGCAAGGTTGCCGTAAGCGACATGGGTGGAGCGAAGGTCAAATAGCCGGTGATGGCATGCGTCAACTCATGTTCGAGAGTGTCCAGAAACTCGAACGGATTTTCCCCAAACACCCGGGATAAAAGAACGCGAACTCCAAATCCGGCCGCTGCAATCCAAAGCGCGGAAGCTCCGAAAAGCGCTTTCCATCCTCCAGCCATCAAATGTTCCGATGTGACCCGAAGGATGGCAATGGTGAGGCAAAGCAGGGCCGCGAGGCTGACCCAACGAAAAAACCACCCGAAAACACGAAGCATTGGGGGGAAAGTAGCATCACCCCGCCCTAACCCTCCCCTCTTGAGGGGAGGGAAGGTCTGATAAGTTTGAAAAAGAAGTTTTGCTTTGAAGTTTTTCTTCATTCTTCTCCCCTTCCCCTCAAGAGGGGAAGGGGTTGGGGGATAGGGTGATAGAACCCAATCCCGATTCTATCTTTAAGAAGCTGTAGAAATTCAACTTGGAGTGAAAACATGAGTTCGATTGCATCGGTTAATGCCCGTCAAATCCTTGATTCTCGCGGAAATCCCACCATCGAAGTGGACGTGACCCTCAACGGTGGAGCCGTTGGTCGCGCTGCCGTACCATCCGGCGCTTCCACGGGTGAACGCGAAGCTGTCGAACTGCGCGATGGAGAAAAAGGCCGTTATCTGGGCAAGGGTGTCATGAAGGCGGTCAAGAACGTCAAGACCACCTTGGCCCAAGCTTTGCGTGGCAAGGATCCCTTCTGCCAAACCGAACTTGATGCACTCATGATCGACGCCGATGGAAGTCCCAACAAGGGCAAGCTCGGCGCCAATGCCATTCTCGGTTGTTCCATGGCCATTGCCCGCGCCGCTGCCATTGAGCGCGGAATTCCACTCTATGCCTATCTCGCGGAAATCAGCGGCAACAAGAATTATTTGCTGCCCGTTCCCATGTGCAACGTCATCAACGGTGGCGCGCATAGCGACGCTCCGGTCGATTTTCAGGAATTCATGATTGCGCCCGTGGGCGCGCGGAATTTCTCCGAAGGCCTGCGCATGTCGGTGGAAATTTTCCACGCCCTCAAGTCCATTCTGAAGAAGCGCGGTCTTTCCACCGCCGTGGGGGACGAAGGCGGTTTTGCCCCCAATCTCAAGAGCACCAACGATGCGCTGGATTCCTTGATGAAAGCCATCGAGTCCGCCGGATACAAACCCGGAAGCGAAGTGAAGATCGCATTGGACGTGGCCTCTTCCGAGTTCTATGAAAAGAGCATCGGCAAATACGTGTTTCACAAGAGCACGGGCAAGGCTTTAAGCTCTTCGCAAATGGTTCGCATGTATGCCGAGCTTTGCGCCAAGTATCCGATTTACTCGATCGAAGATGGTCTGGATCAGAATGACTGGGAAGGTTGGGCGGAACTCACCAATGTGCTCGGCAAAAAAGTCCAGCTCGTGGGTGATGATTTGTTCGTGACCAACCCGACGATTCTCAAACAGGCCGTGAACAAGAAGATCGGCAACGCCATTCTTATCAAGGTGAATCAAATCGGCACGTTGACCGAGACGCTGGAGGCCATCGCGATTGCGAAGAAGGCGAAATACGGCGTGGTCGTGTCGCATCGCTCTGGTGAAACTGAAGATTCCTTCATCGCCGATTTGGCAGTGGCCACCAGCGCGGGTCAAATCAAAACCGGTTCGCTTTCACGCACGGATCGTGTGTGCAAGTACAACCAGCTCATTCGCATCGAAGAGCAGCTAGGCTCCAAGGCGAAGTGGAAGAAATCCGCGTTTTAGTTCAATCCTTTTTCAAGCCAGAAGATATGTGATTACCAGTAAGGGCGCGATTCAATCGCGCCCTTACTGGTAAGTGGTAAGACCATTTTGTTGCTGTCAGCGACAAAATGTCATTATTTGTTGCGTTATCATTTTCCGGTGTTCGAAATCACATCATTCTTTAGCCAAGCTTTGGCACGAAGATTAGTTTGCAATGTGAGAGGTCTTTAAATCCACTTTGAGAGGGGAAATCATGAAAAAATCCAACAGAATTCTTTCGCTTTTAACGGCGGCAATGATATTGCCGGCTTCGCTTTGGGCCGCCACCATTTCCGGTACCATCACCACGGGAAGCGGAGCGACTGCTCTGGTGGGAGCCAAGGTCGTTTTGATCGCAGCGAATGTGCGCACCGACTCCACCGTGACCGATTCTGTGGGGCATTACACCCTGTTGAACGTCGCCACCGGTACCAAGACGATCGAAGGCAGCTATACCGGGTTGAGCACCACCACCGCCAATAGCAACATCAATAACGCCAACCAAAATGCCACGGTGAATCTCGATCTCGGTGTTCCGGGAACCATCACCGGCACGGTGAGACGCGCTTCAGACAGCACGGTGATTGCAGGTTCCTGGGTTTATTTGCGCCGCAGTTCTGCAACCGGAACTTTGATCGACAGCGTCTTGACGGGTGGTGGCGGGACATTTGCTTTTAACAATGTCGCTTCCGGAACTCCGAACTATTGGGTCATTGCCACGGCGGTGGGCTTTAGCAATGCGACGCTTGCCAACATCGCGCTTTCCAGCGGTTCATCGGTATCCTTTAACCTGTACATGACTCTTCCCGCCAACATTACCGGTACGGTGAGAAGTGCGGCCGACAGCGTCACGCCTCTGGCCAATGTGTTGGTGGTCTTGCGTCGTGGTTCGGCCACGGCGACCATTCTCGACAGTGTTCTCACCAACGGTTCCGGAGTTTATGTATTTAACAACGTGGCTTCCGGCCTTCCGAATTACTGGGTCATTGCCAGCGGCACCGGTTATATCACCGGCACCACGGCCAATGTCGTCGTCACCAGCGGCGGAATCACCACCACCAACATTTATCTGGTTCCCATCGTTGCCGCCACCATTAGCGGTACCGTAACAGGAACTCCGGGTGGCGCGCCGATTGCCAATGCTCTCGTGGTTCTCCGCCGTACTTCTGCGACCTCGGCCATTCTGGACAGCGTTCACACCAATGGAGCCGGATTTTACAGCTTCAGCAATGTGGCGCCTCTTGCCCCGAATTACTGGATTACCGCCAGCGCAACGGGCTTTATCACCGCGACCAACACCAATGTCGCGGTTCCCAATGGCGGAGCGGTTGTTTCCAATTTTGCATTGGTTGCCCGTGGGACCATCACCGGACTTTTGATCAACGAACCCCTTCCGGATCTTCCCTATGCCATTCGCGGCGCGTGGGTGTATTTGCGTCATGGTTCCGACACGGCGGCCATCATGGACAGCGTCCAGAGCGATTCCGTCACTGGCAGATATACTTTCAGCAATCTGGTGGCGGATACTTTGAATTACTGGGTCACAGCGATAACGAACGTGGGAACGGCGACCAACGCTGCAATTGTGGTTGTCTCCGGCGGGGTGACCGCTTCCGACTTCCATTTTACTCCCGCGGCGATACAGGCGGGCTTTGCCAAGTCCAATGGAATTCACTTCACACGCATGGGCGGCCAGTTAATCATGAATCTGGGCGCGTCTAATGTGGCCCGCACGGTGCAGGTTTTCGGCCCGAACGGTGCCTTGCAGAGCCGGATTTCCGTCCGGGTAGGCGAGTCCAATGTCGTCGTGCCCGCGGCCTTCTCAAAGGGTTATTTGTTCAAACTGAAATAACCGTCCAATCTGAAAATTTCGAAAGGCCGGTGGAATTTTCCACCGGCCTTTTTTGTTGGCGTGGATTATCTTCATCTCATGGAATCGAATCAGACAACCCCTCCAGTATGTCCCAACTGTGGAGCCAATGTTCCGCCGCGTGCGCTGGCCTGTCCGGAATGCGGATCGGATCACAGCACAGGCTGGAAGGAATACGGGTATAACGGCGGTTCCGATTCGCCGGAAGATGATTTTGATTACGACGAAGCGTTTAAAAAAGAATTCGGTCCGGAAGTTGTTCCGCACGGCGTGAAACCCATTTGGTGGATCACAGGGATTGTTTTGTTGGCGCTGGTTGTGGTGGGAATCCTTCGCGGGTTGATGAATTAATCCTGCATTTCGTTTTCCACTATCGCAATCAATTCTTCCAGCGCCGTTTCAAAATCGTCATTGACCACGGTGTATTCATACTTCCCGTGTTCCTCCGCAAAAGCCAGTTCGTCTCTTGCATTACGAAGGCGCAACTCGATCGTCGCTTCATCATCCGTCGCGCGATGGCGCAGACGGCGTTCCAGTTCTCCGGCGCTGGGCGGCACGATGAGAATGCCGATGGCGTTCGGATAAACCTTGTCGAAATTGACCTTTCCAAAAACATCGAGATCCAGAATGACACCAAATCCATTTCCCAACAGGGCGTCGAGCGGACCGCGGGGCGTGCCGTAAAAGTTCCCGTGAACCTGGTTGTATTCCGCCAGTTCATTGGCGGAGATCATGGCGCGGAATTCTTCCAAAGATTTGAAGAAATAATGAAGCCCGTCCGTTTCATTGCCCCGTGGCTTGCGGGTCGTGGCGGAAATGGAGTAAGCGAGTCGATCCGGGAAGCGATCCATCAGGCCGCTGATCAGGGAGCTTTTTCCGGCTCCAGATGGGGCGGAAATGACGAAGGGCTTTCCCCGAAGAATGAGAGGTTTTCCAATATGCATCGCGGCTAATTATACCTTAAGTCCATGACCGGCTCACTCCATGCCAAGGCGGAAGTTCTCCGGGAAATCCTGCAGGGCTTTCCCGCCATGGTCATCGGATATTCCGGTGGTGTGGACAGCGCCGTGTTGTGTGCCGCCGCCTTGCGCGCCGTGGGTCCGGAACGCATGCTGGCCTGTTTGGCCGTGGGGCCGTCATTGCCGCAACGGGAACGCATTGAAGCTGAGGCCTTGGCGGCTATGGCCGGGTTTCCGCTGTTGTCTTATGAAGCCACCGAGATTGAAAATCCGGCGTACCGCGAGAACGGACCGGATCGCTGCTATCACTGCAAAACGGATTTATTCGTTCATCTCCAGCGCATCGCAGAGGAAAAAGGTTTCTCCCATATCCTGTATGGAGCTAATGTCGATGACTTGTCGGACTTCCGACCTGGTCATCGCGCTGCAAGGGAATTCGCAACCGCCGCGCCTTTGGCTGAAGCGGGTTTGCATAAAACCGAGATTCGTGAATTGGCGAAGTTGTGGAATTTACCGTGCCACGATAAACCGGCCAGTCCGTGTTTGAGCAGCCGCATTCCATACCGTCAGGAAGTGACTGTGGAAAAGCTGGTGCGAATCGAGAGGGGAGAGGATTTGTTGTTCTCGCTTGGCTTCCGTGAGTTCCGGTTGCGCAGCGATGATGGTGAAGCGCGCATCGAGGTTCCCTTACAGGAAGTTGTTCGTTTTGAAGAGCCGGGTCTTATGGACAAAGTTTCACACCAATTGCAGGCACTGGGTTTTAAACAGGTAAGCGTCGATCCCAATGGGCTCCGATCAGGGAATTTGAATACCGTATTATCGGAAAATGAACGACAAATGGCGACACAGGTGTGATTTTGGCCGGTGTAGGGGCGCGATTCAATCGCGCCCCTACACCGGCCTTAATTATCTTTCCCCTCCTAATAAATTGAAATAAATAAGGAGAATCCCTTGAACAAGCCTTTGGACAACGCCGTACTCGCACGCATCGCAGACAACATTCGCGTTCTTTCCTGTTCAATGCCCGAACAGGCAAAATCCGGACATCCCGGCGGCCCCATGGGCGGGGCGGATTTCATGGCCCTGCTCTACACTGAATTTCTGAACTTCGATCCCTCCGACATGTCGTGGCCACAGCGCGATCGCTTCTTCCTCGATCCGGGTCACCTGTCTTCCATGTTGTATTCGACCTTGTCGTTGTTCAACTGCTACACAATGGATGAACTCGCAGCGTTCCGTCAATGGGAAAGCCCGACTCCGGGCCATCCCGAACGCGATGTGCCGCGCGGTGTGGAGAACACTTCCGGTCCGTTGGGACAGGGTCATGTGATGGGATTGGGTGCGGCCATTGCCGAGCGTTTCCTTGAAGCGCGTTTCGGTCACTGGCTGGAACACAAAACCGTGGCTTACATCTCCGATGGCGGTGTGGAAGAAGAAGTGTCACAGGGCGTGGGCCGCATTGCCGGTCACTTGGGACTTTCCAACCTCATCATGTTCTACGACTCCAATGACGTGCAGCTCTCACACATGACCTGCGACACCATGAGCGAAGACACGGCCATGAAATACGAAGCGTGGGGCTGGCGCGTGGAAACCGTCAACGGACATGACTTTGAACAAATGCGAGCGGCCTTGAAACGCGCCTGGGCCGAAACCGAGAAGCCCACCTTCATCGTCGGCAAAACCATTATGGGCCGCGGTGCGGTGAAGGCCGACGGTTCGCCCTATGAAGGCAGCCCCAAGTTGCATGGCAATCCTCTTTCGAAGAGCGAAGCGAATTTCGACAAGACAGTGGAAATGCTGGGCGGTGATCCCAAGAAACCCTTCCAGTTGTTCTCCGATGTGAAAGCGGCTTTGGAAAAGGTGATGGCGGATAAAAAAGCCCGCGCTGCCGAGTCCAAAAAAGAAGAGGCGAAATGGGCTGCGATCAATCCGGACTCCGCGAAGAAGCTGCAAAGCTGGTTCAAGGGCGAGTTGCCCAAACTCGATTGGAGTTCCATCGAACAAAAACCCAATGAAGCCACGCGCGCGGCGAGCAAGAATGTTTTGCATTATCTCGCGGGCAAAGTGGAGAATCTCATTGTCATGTCTGCCGACTTGGCGGACTCGGATTATACCGAGGGCTTCCTCAAGCAAACCAAGATCTTCCGCAAGGGTGATTTCTCCGGTGCCTTCCTGCAGGCCGGTGTGGCGGAATTGACCATGGCCGGAATTATGAACGGCATGGCCTTGCACGGTGGAGTCATTCCCGCCGGCGGAACGTTCTTCGCATTCAGCGATTTCCAAAAACCCGCCATGCGTCTGGCCTCCATCATGGGCGCGAAGGTGATTTACATCTGGACGCACGACGCCTTCCGCGTCGGCGAAGACGGGCCTACGCATGAGCCAATCGAACAGGAAGCACAGTTGCGTTTGTTGGAACGTCTCAAGAACCTCGAAGGACATCGCTCCTTCCTGGCCTTGCGTCCCGGCGATGGTGCCGAAACCACCGTTGGGTGGAAGACGGCTCTCGAAGCATATGGCCCATCCTGCTTGGTGTTAACGCGTCAACCTGTGACGGATTTGCCCACCAGTTCCGGTAATCGCTTTGCCGATGCTTCCGCAGGCGTACCGAAGGGTGCCTATGTGGTGCAGGACTCTGACGGCAAACCGGATCTGATTTTGCTTGCGAACGGTTCCGAAGTTTCGTTGCTCGTTGAAGGTGCGGCGAAGTTGAAGGAAAAAGGTTTGAAGGTGCGCGTAGTGTCGGCAATTTCGGAAGGTCTCTTCAGTGAACAGTCGGACAGTTATCGCGAATCCGTGACGCCGTTTGGCATTCCTGTTCTGGGATGGACTGCCGGTGAGCCCAGCACGTTGCGCAACCTTGTGGGACCGTTGGGCAAGGTGTACGGCATGACCCGCTTCGGCGCCTCGGCTCCGTTCAAGGTGCTGGACGTTAAGTTCGGTTATACGGCGGAAAACGTTGTCGTTGTCGCTGAAGCCTATCTGGCGGAGTACAAGGCCAATCTGAAGAAGCTGGCGGCGTTGTAATCACCCCATCCCCCGACCCCTTCCCCTCTTGAGGGGAAGGGGGGTAATGCAAAAAACATTTCTTGTTTCAGACCCATGTGAAACTTCCTCCCCTCAAGAGGGGAGGAAGCAAAAAGGCGATGCCCTGAGCCTGTCGTAGGGTGGGGTGTTAGACTTTCACCTGAAAAATCATCGCATTTCCTTCCACACGCTCCTCCGTATCTGCCGCGATATCGAAGTCGGGTGGCAACGGCAACTGGCGGATGGATTGAATGTACCTTCCCATCGAAGTCACAGCTTCTTGTAAACGTTCTTCGAATTCAAATGCATTGATGCCGGAATAGTTGGTCACGGCATGCAAAGTTCCGCCGGGGGAGAGCAGCATTGCGGATTTGGAAACCAGCCGAAAATAATCTTCGGTGAAGCGAAAGGTTTTCTTTTCGAACCGGGAGAACACGGGTGGATCCAGAATGATTTGATCGAAGGTGTGATTTTTCTTCGCGGCCCAATCCAGATACCGTTCACTGTCCATGCGCATGAAGCGGCATTTCTCCTCCGGCAATCCGTTCAGTTGCAAATTCTCCCGACCCCAATCGAGATAGCGTTGGGATATGTCCACATTGACGACTTCTTCGGCTCCACCTGCAAGCGCAGCTAGTCCCAAAGAACAGGTGTAGCTGAACAGATTGAGAACGCGGGTTTGGCTGGAATTTTCGCGCAGCCAAGTCCGTAATTCGCGTGTGTCCAAAAACAATCCCACATTGCGGGGATGCTGTGGCTCTACCAGAAAGCGCAGTGAACCTTCCCGTACTTCCATTTTCTCCGGCGCAGTTCCCGCTGCGACCACGCTATCGACTCGTCCTTCTTCTCCGGGTCGCGTTCGATCCAAAAGCACGATGGATTTCCATTTGAATTCTTTGAGCCAATCCGCAGCAACACCCTGCAACTCTTGGCCAATATCGATCCCATAATCATAGGCGACACCGTGTTTGCCGTACAATTCAAACACCAAACCCGGAGTGCCCGAAGCTTCGGAGTTCAGAAGCCTTATCGCTTCAAAAGCTTCAACATTCGCGGACAGAATATGTTTTTGCTTTGCGGCATATTGCAGGGCTTTATGAATGGCATCGATATTCATGAAATTAAGCCGATCTGCAAGCTGCGGAGAATTAGGAGCCTTGAAAATTTTAACTTAAGTGCTAAACGACAAGGGAAATAACATGGTATCCAGAGTTAACGAGAAATCCCGCAAGCCCTCCAATTTCTTCGGTGCGAAGCGCGATCCGGACGATTGCCTCCTCATTATTTTCGGTGGCTCGGGGGATTTGGCGAAACGCAAGCTTTTTCCCGCTTTGGGCAATTTGATGTTCAAAAAAATGCTGCCCGAGAAGTTTCGAATCCTCGCCGTGGGTCGCAAGCCCATGGAGGTGGATACCCTGCTGAGCATGGGCAAGTATCCGGAAGGTTTCAAAGACCATTTTGAATACGTTCAAACCGATTATTCCCCGGAGGGTATCGCCAAACTTAAGAGCGTTTGCGATCAGGTTTGCAAGGACCACGGCATTCCCCAGAATTATCTGCATTACCTCGCTGTCCCCCCGGAAGGGTACGCGGATCTGGCCAAGGCATTGCGTGATGGAGGGTTAGTGCATCGCGCCCGGGCAAAATTCTGGAGCCGCCTCGTGGTGGAAAAACCCTACGGACATGATTTGGACAGCGCCATCGAACTGGATGAAAACCTGCTCTCCAGTTTCGCTGAAAAACAGATTTACCGCATCGACCATTACCTTGGCAAGGACTCAGTGCAGAATCTGATGGTCTTTCGCTTCGCCAATTCGGTTTTCGAGCCGATTTGGAACCACCATTACATTGACCACGTGCAAATCAACAGTTCTGAGGTCCTCGGAGTCGAGGAGCGTGCCGATTATTTCGACAAGAGTGGTGTGCTGCGCGACATGGTGCAGAACCATTTAATGCAAATCTTCTGCCTTGTCACCATGGAACCGCCGGTGAATCTTGCCGCTGAAGCCATCCGCGACGAAAAGGTGAAGGTATTGCGCGCCCTGCGTCCCATCGATCTCGAAGCCAGTCCGCCCGTGGCCGTGCGCGGCCAGTACGGTGCGGGAGAAGTCAAGGGGAACCCTGCGGCGGCCTATCGCAATGAAAAGGGCGTCGCTCCTGGAAGCAGCACCGAAACCTTCGTGGCCCTGAGGCTGAACATCGACAACACGCGGTGGGCGGGAGTTCCCTTTTATTTGCGCTCCGGCAAGCGCATGGTGCGCAAGGGAACTGAAGTCGTTGTCACCTTCAAACGGTTGCCCAACATTCTGTTCAATACCCGCGGACAGCATGTGCAAAGCAACCGCATTGTGTTCAAGATCCAGCCGCAGGAAGCCATCCTATTGGAGCTGACCACGAAAAATCCCGGACAAAGCTTCGAGCTCTCGGATACATCCATGAATTTTTGCTACAGCGATCATTTTGACACAAGTTCCGACGCTTATGAAAGGCTTCTCCTTGATGCCGTGCTCGGCGATCCCACGTTGTTCGTCCGTTCCGACGAAACGGAGTTGTCCTGGAGCTTCATCGATCCGTTGCTCAAACATTGGATGGAGCATCCCAAGGGCAAGGAATTTCCAAACTACCGCGCCGGATCGGATGGACCCCAAGAAGCCGTGGACATCATTCTCCCAACAGATCCTCCGACTCATTGGACGGATTTCTCCAAGTGGGATAATGTCTGCTAGCCTGCCCGTGTTCTTTTACAGGGGACTTCTGCCGCTAATCACCCTCACCAAGATGAGGATGACGGCAACCACCAGTAGAATGTGAATAAAGCCGCCGATGGTGTAAGCAGAGATAAGTCCCAGAAGCCAAAGCAGAACCAAAACAACTGCAATTGTATACAGCATGGGAGCCTTCTTTTCAGTGAGAGCGGGAGTTCGCTCCCACTAAGAACATACGCGCTCCCGGGGCGGGAAGCAACAGTTTATTTCACCGAAAAAAGTCCCCGCATTTTCCACAGCAGCGACGGGGAGCTCCACATGGTGGCGAGGAAGATTCGGGCCAGCGTCCGCTTGTGCGGAGGGATCTTCACCAGACTATGTGCAGCCTTGTTTAAAACCGAATCCGGGATGGCCATAAAGGCCTTCTTCGCTTTTCCAATACGGCGGCTGGAATTGCCATAATCTTTTTCCCATCGCGCCTTGTATTCCGCATAATGGACTATACGATCCTTTTCGTCATTCATTGCAATCGTTTTCAACGCCGCTTCGGCAGCAAACTTCCCACCTGTCATCGCTTCCAGAATTCCGGCGCGGCTGATGGGATTCACCATGTTGCCCGCATCACCCGCCTTGTAAAGATTATCGACCGCAAGGGGTTCATCGGGAAAGCCACAGGGAATGGCTCCGCCTTGAACCGTGGAGATTCTGGCGCCGGGATAGGTCGTTTCAATAAAATGCTTCATTGCCTGTCGCGCGGGAGCGTCCTTGGCATAGTCGCGTCCCACGACGAGTCCCACGTTCGCCACTTGCTTATCGCGTGGGAACAGCCACGCATAACCCCCGGGTGCATAATTGTGCCCGAAGAATAACTGGATGTAATTGGTGGGATATTCAAGTCCCTCGACAAGCGCGAACAAGGCAGGTTCGACATCGAAGTTGCCTTGGGTGATATTTTCTCCCTGTCCAAATCCTAATCCCGGTCCGCTACAATCGATCACCACCTTGGCGCGAAGTTCTCCTGCAGGTTCGCCTTCGTATTTCACCGTGCGGAATCCGTTTTCAAGTTTCGATAAACTTGTGGCCCGTGTCCGAAAATTGCAATGCACGCCGCGGCGATGGCTTTCCTCCGCCAGACGCTTGTGCATCAGCGCCCGGTTGATCAGCAATCCCGAATCTTTCTTTTCAAAATCCACCCGTGTGCCATCGGGTGCAACAAAAAAGACGCCGTCAATGGGGCCGCGCACCCATTCCGCGTCCACCTTCGGCACCAACGCTTCCAGTCCGCGTTTGGACACAGCTTCGGCGCAGGAAACAGGTTCCCGCCACGGGTCACGCTTGTCGATTAAAGCAATGCGATAAGGCGTCTTGGAGGCGGATAGCGTCAACGCAGCAAGTAGGCCGGCGGGACCGCCGCCAATGACAAGGAAATCGTATTCCGAGAGCAATGAATCGAGCATGGGGGTGATAAGATAGCCAATGGCGGTAGGGGCGCGTCGCGACGCGCCCCTACCGCCATTGGGTCACAGTTGCCAATCGATCGGTGTTTTACCCGCCTCCTTCAACAAAGCATTGGCTTTGGAGAAATGACGGCAGCCGAAAAATCCGCGGTCGGCGGAGAAGGGGGAGGGATGCGGAGATTTAAGAACATGGTGTTTCAAGGTGTCGATTAAAACCTCCTTCTCCTGCGCGGGTTTTCCCCACAACAGAAAGACAAGGCCTTCGCGTTTGTCCGAAAGTTTTTTGACCGCCGCCGCTGTGAATTGTTCCCATCCATGTCCCTGATGCGAAGCGGGTTGTCCGGCGCGAACGGTGAGCGATGAGTTGAGCAGCAGCACGCCCTGTTGCGCCCACTTTTCCAGATTCCCATGTGCAGGAATTTTGAATCCCACGTCGGTGTGAAGTTCCTTGAACATGTTGACCAGACTCGGCGGAGGCTTCACTCCCATTTGCACCGAGAAGCTGAGCCCATGTGCCTGACCAGGGCCGTGGTACGGGTCCTGTCCAAGAATGACAACTTTGACGGCATCGAAAGGCGTGGTGTTGAAGGCGTTGAAGATCAAAGAACCGGGGGGATAAACCACGGCTCCGCTTTGTTTTTCAGTCAGCAGGAATTGTTTGAGTTGGACGAAGTAATCCTTGTGGAATTCTTCATCCAGCTCACGCTTCCACGACTCTTCGATTTTGGGGTTGACGGGTATTGACGGGGTTTCAGGTGAATCAGACATGAGTTTTGCTTGTTGTGATGAAGATTCGTAATGAGTTTTAATTCGGAAAACGGTTGCAGTGTTCCCCTCATGTATTTACTTACTTTCGTGCCTTCGCCGTAGACCTTTTTCAAGGGTGGGATCATGATGCGACGCCAATGGTTTTTTTTGTTTCTGCTTCCCGCGGTTTTTCTCGTTTCCTGCGGACGCAAGTCGTCCCATTCCCTGCACAGCCCCGATCGCCCTCCTTCCTTTCAACCCTTGAGCGCGAGCGAAGCGGATCGGGTGGCCGAGGTTCTCTCCGGCGTGACGGAGGGAGCCCTGCCGCGAACGGGACCGGTCACCATTCACTTTAAATACCCCCAGGTGGCCAGTGATGAAGTGGGTTCCGAAGCCTCATCCGACTGGGTGTCATTTGATCCGAAACTGGATGGAAGACTTTTCTGGAAGGATCCGCAGACACTTTTGTTTCAACCGAAGGCAGCCCTGCCACCGGCGCACTATTATGTGGGACATCTGAAGTTGGAAAAAGTATTGGGGGAAAAGGGATGGCCCGAAGTTCCGTTCACCTTTTACGGTATTCCCACTCGCTGGTTCATTGAGCCGGACGGGTTGATTGATGGACCGGAAATCCGCTTCACCTTTAATTTGAGGGTAAATCCCGCGCCGGATTCAGAAAGCGTTGCGCGGGCGCTTTCGGCGGAACAGGGCGGTGAACATTTGCGCGTGGGCTGTGGTTCCGGCGCTGCAGAGGGCGATGCCGTCGTTCTGAATTGCACGGTTTACAATGTCAAACGCTCACTGAACAAGTCTTTGTACGTCCGTGTTTCGGGTGTGGAAATGGGTGCGCTGGCCGACGGGGAAGAGGAGATCAACCTGCCGCTTCGGGAGCAGTTCGGCATTCTGGGTGTGATTCCATGGGGTTCTGGAAAGGATCGCGGCTTCAAGGTGGTGTTTTCGGAAGCGCTGACCGGACAAAGCGACGCCGCTTCCTTTGTTTCCATGGACGGGCAGGTTGTTCCCGTCCGGGTTCAAGGGTCCCATCTCACGGTCACCGGGGATCTGAAAGTCGGAGCAATGCACACGCTTGTCATCCGCCAGGGAATCAGCGCCATGTCTGGATTGAGGTTGATGAAGGATTTCCGGTACTCCCAATATTTCGAGGATGAAAAACCCTTTGTGCGCCTACCGCAGCGCGGGTACATCGTGCCAACCTCTGGCAGCGTCCGCATGGCCTTTGAAAGCATGAATTATGGATCCGTCCGCGTCCGTCTGGTCCGGATCCGCCCAGAGCGCGCGGCGCCCTACATCGAAAACAGCGGGGAGGGGGACAGCTACATCCCCGGTGACGCGGAGGTGGTGACGGAGCGCGTCTATCAGACCGGGGCCCGGAGGAATCAGTTGCATCACGGCGAGCTGGATATGGGCGGTATTGTAAAGAAACTCGGACTCGGCATTTACGGACTGGAGATATCGGGAGCTCACGAGAACATGCTTTATCCCTGTGACGCGGCCGAACATGCCCGCGTCGGCCATGATGAAGGGGATCCCGAAACCCGGTGGCCCTACGATCACCCGTGCAATGAATATTATACTTCTCGTTACAATTATGATTCCCATGTTTCCCCGCGGCGGACCGTGGTGGTTTCGGATCTGATGCTTTTGGCAGGCATGGATCCCTCCGGAAACCTGAGTGTGCATGCCATCGATCTCGTGGAAGGCCGTCCGTGGAAAGGGGCTCATGTCACTGTTTCCGGAACCGGAGGGGGACCGTTAAAGGACGGGAAAACCGACGGAGAGGGCGCGTTGATGTTCGAAGGGGTGAATGGCGCGATCTTGCTGTCGGCGGAGGCGGACAAGGATGGGGGAACCCATCGCGCTTGGCTGCGACTCGGGGAAGGGGAGGCCCGCAACCTGTCGCGTTTTGACGTGCAAGGCGAGGACACTCCGCGGGGCTTGCGTTTGTTCACCTATTCCGATCGCGGTGTGTACCGCCCCGGAGACAGTCTTGTCATCGGATGTATTCTGCGCGATGAAAATCACCAGCCCTTTCCACGTTTGCCGGTTCGGCTTTCACTGGTGGATCCGGCAGGAAGAATCGCGGCCCAGACCGTGTTCCGCAATGCGCCGGATGCCCATTACCAGTGGAGGACAGCCACGCGATCCGAGGATGCGACAGGTCAGTGGCATTTGACCGCGGAAGCCGGTCCCGCCAAATCGGATCGGATTTTCAGCGTGGAAACCGTGCGTCCCAACCGGTTGAAAATACAGATGGATTTGCCTCAGGATCAAATCAACTCGGATCAACTGGGTCGCGATCTGCATTTCAGCGCGCGGTGGCTGATGGGTTCGCCGGCGGCGAATTACAAAACGCATGTGTCCCTTGCGGTCACGGTGGTTCCCGTCTCTTTCAGAACCTACCGCGATTTTTCCTTCAACGATCCCACGCATGCGGCGTGGGAACACCGCGACGAAAATTTGTTCTCCGGGGATCTGGATGCAGACGGCCGCGCGAATTTTTCCTCCGGTTTGTCCTCCCTCGAAAATCCCCCGGGCATGTTGAGAGCGGAATGGCGCACCCAGGTTTTCGAGCCGGGTGGCCAGCCCAGTATGGACACGCGAACGGTGGCTGTGTCCCCCTATTCACATTATGCAGGGATTAAACTCGAAGGGCTTTCTGAATGGGGTTCGGTGGAAACCGACAAGCCCTTGAAGGTCGAACTGGCGTCGCTGGACGAACAGGGTCATGCCGCGAGCCGTCGCTCCATGACCGTACAGATCTGGAATAATCCCAATTGGTGGTGGTATGAAGGCGCTGGTTCCGAACGTTTTCAGGAACGTTCCGAATCGAAATTGGTCGCGACTTTGACGGGAGCTTCCGGGGACAAACTGTCCTTTACCCCGCAGGCTTCAGGGCGGTATTTTTTCCTCGCCAGCGATGATGAAACCAAACATGCCGCGGGTCTTTTTGCCGATGCCTGGTCCTGGGACGGTGGTGGCAGTGAGGGACCCGCTCCTAGTTTGCTAAGGCTGACTTCCGAAAAAGACACGGTGGAGCCGGGTGGAACGATTGCCATCCGTTTTCCCGCGCCGGAGAAGGGCCGGGCGTTGATACGCCTGCTGCATGGCCGCAGCTTAATTCGTGAAGAGTGGGTGGAAACTCATGGCGGCACTCAAAAATGGCAGACGCGGGTGGAAGCGGGTTTTGCCCCGAATGTTTTCGTGGAAGTCGATCTGTTCCAGCCGTGGAGCCGGGAAAACGATCGGCCGGTGCGCATGTACGGACTGGTTCCGATTATCGTGATGGATCCGGAATCCCATTTGCGCATATCTCTGGAATCCTCCTCCGAATTGAAGCCCGAAAGTAATGCGGATGTTGTCATCCGCAATCCCGACGGTCGCAAGGGATCCGTTGTACTGGCCGCCGTGGATGAAGGGCTTCTGGATTTGACGCATTTCCGGACTCCCGATCCCCATGCCTCCTTGTATGCCCGCGAAGGTTTGTCGGTGCGCACATGGGATGTGTTCGATCGCGTGCTGGGAGCCTATGCCGGGCGTTTCGATCAAATCCTCACCTTGGGAGGCGACAGGGTGGATTTGGACAAGCTGGGGAAAAAGAAGGGCATGGAATTTCCCCCCATGGTTTGGGTGAGTCCGCCGATTTCCCTCGGCGGAAAGAAAAGCATCAACGTTCAGGTTCCTATTCCGGCCTATGCGGGATCGGTGCGGCTCATGGCCGTGGCCAGTTCCGGAAGCGCCGTGGGCTCGGCCGAAAAAACTGTGCCGGTGCGCGCACCCCTGATGATTTACGGCACGGTTCCCCGCGCGCTGAGTCCGGGAGATCGCTGTGATTTACCCGCAACTGTTTTTGCATTCCGTTCCGGTGATGCCAATATTTCCCTTCATGTACAGGGTCCGGTGCAATCGCAGGGTGCGACGTCGATGACAACGCATTTCTCCGACAAGGGCGGTGATTTTCTGGCGGCCTTTTCCGTGATCGCCGGCAACATGCCGGGCGTCGCCCGTGCTGATTTTACCGCTTCAGGATCCATGGGCAATGCCCGGCAGTCCCTGCCGTTTGAAGTGCATTGGCCGGAGCCGCCCCGTCCCAAGGCCGAGACCTATATGCTGGGTTCGGAGCCGCTTAAAATCGCATTCACTCCCTTTGGTTTGCCCGGCACGCGCCAGGCGCGACTGGAAGCCGGAACGGTTTCGCTCGGGCTCGATCGGCGCATCGATGATTTATTGCAATATCCCTATGGTTGCGTGGAGCAAACCGTGTCGACGGCTTTTCCACAACTGGTTCTGGCCAAACTCTTTCCGGGGCTTTCGAATGAAAGAAAAGAGCAGGCACATTCCCATGTTCAATCCGCGATTGAAAGCCTGCGCCGTTTTCAAACGGCCGGAGGCGCCTTTTCGCTATGGGCGGGTGAAGGCGTGCCTCATGAGTGGGGCACCCTTTGGGCCGCACGTTTTCTTCAGGAGGCGAAGCGTGCCGGTTATCTGGTTCCCGACGCGTTGACGTTGCCGCTCTTGCAGCATCTTTCCACCGCGGCGCGCGAGTTCCGTCCTGGAGTCTACGCCCGTTCATCGGATACGTTGATGCAATCCATGCGCCTTTTCTGGCTGGCCGGAGAGGGAAAGCCGGATTGGGGTGCCATGAATCTGCTGCGCGAATCCCGGTTGCCGGGTGTTTCCTGCTGGACATTGGCGCGGGCTTACCGCGCGGCGGGTCAGGAGGGTGCTGCGCGCACGCTGGCGGGGAGATGTTCGGATCAAGTTCGCAAGGATCGCGACATGTATTATGAATTCGGATCCCCGCACCGGGATCAGGCCTTCATTCTTTCCGCCAAATCGGAACTGGGTTTCAGGGAGGATGCGCAACATCTTTTCAGTGCGCTGAAGAAAGATTTTGCCGCATCGGAATGGTGGTACTCCACGCAGGAAGCTGCCGCAACTTTGGTGGCGTTCTCGGATTTTCTCGGCTCCAATGGAGGAGAAAACAAACCGTTTGATTTGCGATGGCGCATGAACGGCGGTGCTTGGAAACAGCTCTCTTCACAGGGTGAAACTGTGCGGACCGCGTTGCCGGCGAATGATGCCGGAACGTTGGAAGTGGAGCGTGTGGGAGGCGGCACCGTGGATCTGCAAATCGTGAGCACGGGCGTGCAACCCGAAAAGGCCGCCAAAAGCAGCGGAGGTCTCGCTTTGGATGTGCAATGGCAGGATGCTTCGGGCCGCTTGATTAATCCGGACAAACTGCCGCAGGGTGGTGAATTCGTGGCCGTGGCCACGGTGAAAAACAGCAACAGTTTTCCGCTGGATAATCTGGCGCTCACTCTGGCTTTTCCGGGCGGATGGGAAATTCGGAACCCCCGCTTGCAGGGCGCACCGGGAGTGGATAATCTCACGACGCCGGAGCATCTCGATGTGCGCGACGATCGTGTTCATTTTCATTTCCGGCTTGAACGGGGTAAGGAAGCGCGCTTTGCAGTGGGTCTCACTGCGGCATACAAGGGGGAATATTACCGGCCGGGTGCTTTCGTCACCGCCATGTATGACGCCTCTTTTTCCGCATACGTTCCCGGCGGAAGGGCGCAGGTTTCCGGGGAGTGATCACCCGCTTTCCCTCTTTGCTGCGCATGTCGCGCCGCCGGTGGATTTGGACGCTGGCGGTGTTATTAGGGGTGCTTGTTTTTTTGCTTCTCGCGCCGGCATTATGGCGTGATCCTTTTCCCGAGGGGTATTCGCTGATGGCGCGAGATCGCCATGGCGAGTTCATCGGTGCACGCGTGGCCGCCGACGGGCAATGGCGCTTTCCTCCTTCCGACAGTGTTCCCGTTCGCTTCGCACAATGCCTGCTCGAAGCGGAGGATCGCCGTTTTCGTTTTCATCCCGGCGTGGATCCGATCGCCGTGGTGCGCGCGCTGCGCCATGACATCAAAGCACACGCGTGGGTGGAAGGTGGTAGCACGATTACGCAGCAACTTGCCCGCCTGTCGCGCCGTATTCGTCTGGGGCCGCGTCCGCGTTCTTTCCAGGAAAAAATCATGGAAGTGCTGGACGCACTGGGTTATGAAATACGGTGGTCCAAGCGTACGCTTCTGGGCATGTATGCATCACAGGCTCCTTTCGGTGCCAATGTGGTCGGTGTCGAGGCAGCGTCATGGCGTTGGTTCGGCAAGGACGCCTCGCGTCTTTCCTGGGCACAGGCGGCTTTGCTTGCCTGCCTGCCCAATCGTCCTGCGCGATTGCATCCCGCGGGTGACCGCGAAGGATTGCGCCGCCAGCGCAACAGGCTGCTGCGGCATCTGAGGGCGCACGGGTTGATGGATGATGAAAGCCTTGCGCTCGCCCTTGCGGAGCCCCTGCCGCCTGCGCCGTTGCCTCTTCCGGATCTGGCGCCGCATTTGTTGAACGGATTGGCGCAACGCTATCCCCGTGGTGGGAATGTGAATCTCACGCTGGACGCTGCATTGCAACGTCAAGCCATGGATCTGGCACGGGCGCATCGTCAGGTTCTGGCGCAACTCGATGTGAGGGGACTGGCGATAGTGGGGCTTGCGCCGGGTTCCGATGGACGCCCCGAGGCGCGAATTTATATCGGGAACACCGAGGGTTCCGATCCGATAGGTGGTCAGGTCGATGCCGTGCTGGCGGCGCGCTCACCCGGATCGGCGTTGAAACCTTTTCTTTATGGCTTCGCGATAGATCAGGGAGAACTGCTTCCGAAGCAATGGCTGGAAGATATTCCCACACGCTTCGGAGACTTCTCCCCGGAAAACGCAACGTCCTCCTATGAAGGGGCGGTTGCGGCCGACGAGGCGTTGTGCAGATCCCTGAACGTGCCCTTCGTGAGACTGTTGCGCACCGTCGGGGTTTCCCCCTTTCTCGATCAGTTGCATCGCATGGGCTTTCATCATCTCAATTATTCCGCGGATCATTACGGACTCAGTCTGATTCTGGGTGGCGGAGAGGTGACGCTGGATGAGTTGACGTCGGCGTACGCCTCGCTGTTACCGCAGGTGTCGCCCGGTCCCACTCGTGTAAGTTATGGCGTTGCCTCCGGAACGCGGATCGGTTTTGGCGCGTCGGACGAAAATTTTCTTCCGGGTGGCGCGACGGCGTTTCCCGTTTCCACAGCTGCGCGCCGCGCGATTTTGAATGCCCTGTCACTTCCGCTTCGCACCGAGGAGGAAGCATGGCGCACCGCTCTGGCACCGGATCGTCCACTGGCATGGAAGACAGGAACGAGTTTTGGCCAGCGTGACGCTTGGGCCATCGGTTTGACTCCGCGGTTTTGCGCGGGTGTCTGGGCGGGAAATCCCAGCGGCGAGGGCCGCGCGGGATTGTGGGGCGCGCGTTCTGCAGCGCCGTTGTTGTTCCGCATCCTGAATCTGATGGAAGCGGTGGATCGGAGCCCTGGACCGACATCCTTTCAATCTCCGGACACCGGGGCGCGGGTGGAGATTTGCGCGTTGACCGGATTTCGGGCGGGTCCGAATTGTCCCAAACGCGAGAAAGTTCTGGCTCCTTCCGCTGGGGCCACTGCTCCCGTTTGCCCGTGGCACCGGCGCATCCAGGTGACGCGCGACGGCCACTATCGCGTGCGACCAAATTGTGCGGGTACGGAAATATCACATGATACGGTGGTTCTCAATCTTCCCGGTTCCATCGCTGCTTATTTGCGCCAGCGCAGAGGGGATGTGGCCCTCTCTCCGCCCTGGGCCCATGGATGTGACGCGGGCGAGGAACGCGAGGCGCTGGAAATTCTGTATCCGGATCCGGGGGCGATCCTGCACACTGGCCGCGGGTTTAACGGGAAGCGACAGCATGTGGTTTTTGAAGCCGGGCATCGCGATCCCAAGGCTGTGTTGCACTGGTTTCTGGACGGAATTTATCTCGGCGAAACGACGCGCTTTCACACGCAATCCGCAGAAGTGGAAACGGGATCGCATGCGCTGGTGGTGAGTGATGAGGAGGGCCGGACGGCGGGTGTGGAGTTTACGGTGGGGAAGGGAATCTGATAAATAAAAAAGCCGGTCCCCAAGGGAACCGGCCGGAATTAAACTGAACAACAACTCATGGGAGTTGCAATCAGCAATCTTCTCTTCTTTTTAAGGGAGAGTCAGCCCATCTTCATCCGTTCAAATTCAGGGGGACTTGAGAACACAAACTTGAATCGAACAGGTGCTTGCTGTTGTTCAGTGGGGGGTGATTTATCATCTTGTCTTTGGCCTCCTTAGCGTAAATCTGTAGTCGCAATGGGCAAAATCAAGTTTCCCTTTCTTCACGGCGGTTTCGGGCCGGAAAGTCGGGGGAGTGAGGGTGACGTCACCCTCAACTATAGGGTACAACTTCCGGATTGAAAGTGATAGCGGTTTTTTTGGGCCGGGAATAAAAACCATAAATCCGGGGAAATTATCGGTTGCTTTTTGGAATTGGCGATATATTCAGGATTGCCCAGGCTGAGGCATCAAGTATAATCTTGGGCGGATCTGCTATCCCGCCCGTCATTATTGATACATGGCCTCACGCTCTGGGCACTAATCTTATACAGTTTGTGTTTCTATAGGGCTTTGATTCTGGGATTGATAAGATGAGGGTGTATCAAAGTTTAGTGGATACTGTAATCTGAAAAACCAGTTTTAAAAAGAGTAACCGATATTTAATAACTCATAGTCAGTAAGTGAGCTTCCACTTCGGACTGAAGGCATATACCCAGCACTATGCGTATCACCCCCAAGGAAATTGCCTAGAGAAACATTGCATCCATAATAAAAACCTGAGCGCGAAAAAAACCTCATCCCTAACACTAATCCGAATCCCAGACGGTTTAATTTTTTTAACTCGAATTCGCCGCCAGTATTATTTGGTTCAGGGTTATTCGAAAGGTAATTGGCCCTTTGGTATCGAACAACACTGCCGATATAAAGATGGTCCCTGAATCCTTCGGGGAGGAAAAAATATCTGAGTTGACAGTCAACATGATACTCAGAACTTTTAGATCCATAGGGGATTGTTTCAAAAGCCGGGGCATTATCTACATGTTCGTATTGAAATGGGATGGCAATTTCTACCGCCCGAATAAGTGAAAAATTTGAAACAGTACCTGAATACTTTGTAGCTACACCGAAGAGCAGACCCGCTACTTCATAAGGGCTGTTAACTTGAATGCCCCAGTTTCCAGGTTTAGCATCAGAACGAAATGTTTGCGGTAAAAGTTCGTCAGCAAAAATCGTGGAGGCCGTAAGGGATAAGCCAAGAATAATGGGTAGAATTTTCATAGTCTGACATTTTTGTTTAGGCTTCAATCCGTCTGGCATTGTTAGACTTTTCAATCTTGATCTTGGTAACCAAAAATTGGCGTAAAAATGAGGATATAGGTCAGGAACCATTGGCTTGTGCCCGTCTTGTGATGTTATGAGAAGTGTGGGACATGGCGCTTTAGGATGTAATAGGAAATGTGAGAAATGGACGATACTGGACTCGAGTCGGTGACCCAAAGCTTATTGATTGAATTCATTAAACCAAACTAGATTGTAATTTCCCAAGCCCAAAAACATGCTGCATCCGAAAAAATTAATCCTCCTACTCTCGTTTGCATTCCTTTTCGCGTGCAATCATTCCACCGCTCCAAACACCACGATTCAGGGCGAGACATGGACTGTAAGGGCATCGGGAGTTCATAACACTCTCTATTCAGTAGCCAAGATGGGTTCGGCGGATTCACTACAACTTATAGCCGTGGGGGATAGTGGTATCATCCTGACGTCTCTCGATGGCATCACATGGACCACAAGGATTTCAGGAACAGCCTATGCACTGTACTCCGTGACATATGCGGGAACGCAATGGATTGCATTGGGTTATTACGGCACCCTACTCACCTCTCCAGACGGTAAAAATTGGACAGTACGAAATCCGGTCACACAGAACTCCCTGTATTCCGCGACATGGACGGGCTCTTCGACAGGCTCAGGGACCGGACTGTTTGTAGCCGTCGGAGGTTATTACGGAACCAAGGTGATTTCATCCGACGGTGTGAACTGGACCGCGCGCAGTGCGGAATCGGACTATTCACTCTATTCGGTGATATGGACAGGCACCCAGTTGATCGCCGTGGGTTATCATGGCACCGTCCTGACCTCGCCCGACGGAATTACGTGGACAAACCAAACTTCGGGAACCGAAAACGCCTTATTCTCCATCGTGTCAGCAAAAACGGGGTTTATCGCCGTGGGCGAATCCGGCACTATTCTGACTTCGATGGATGGAGTGATCTGGACGGCAAGGAATTCAGGAACGACCGAAAGATTGACTTCAGTATTCTGGACGGGTTCGACAGGCTCACCGCAAGCGGAGACTCAATTCATCTCCACGGGGCAACACGGCATCATCCTGACTTCAACGGACGGGGAAAATTGGACAAAGCAAACCTCTGGAACAATGCAGGATCTCCGCTCCGTGACTTCAACCGGCAAACAACTTGTGGCCGTGGGAGATAGCGGAACAATTCTGACGTCACCCTGATTTTGGGTGACAAGTATCGAAGGATGGGTGTTATGGAAGTGTGGGAAATGGACGATACTGGACTCGAACCAGTGACCCCTACCATGTCAAGGTAATACTCTAACCAACTGAGCTAATCGTCCGATTCACGATTCAACGCCAGAGACGCCGAACCTTGCGGCAAAAGGCTTGCCGAGGGGGCAAAATGTAGCCTCAAAGCCGGATATGTCAACGAAGAAGCGATGGTCGAGTAGTCTGCCGTAGGCGGACGTATCGAGACCCAGATTTTTACCTTCTTCCGCATGAGTAAAATCCTCTGCGTCACCGGCACCGGCACCGAAGTGGGCAAAACCGCCGTTTCCCTCGCCATTCTGCTGTGGGCCAAGGAAATGGGCCTTCGCGCCGGATACATCAAGCTTGTGCAATGCGGCTCCCGGATTCAGGACCCCGAACATTTTCAAGGCGACGCCGACTGGATTGAAGAAGCCCAGCCCAGTGCGTTTTCCATCTCTTCCGTCTACACCTTTCAAGACCCCGTGTCTCCACATCTCGCCGCAGAAAAAACCGGCGCATGGATCGACCCGGAATGGATTTACGAACAGGTTTCCGCCGCCGCTGAGCGTTGCGACCTGCTCGTCATCGAAGGAGCCGGAGGCGCAGCAACGCCGTTTACCCGCGAAGGATTATCTCTCGCCGAACTCGCCGCCAAAGCCGAATGGCCGTGTCTCATCGTCAGCCAGCCGGGTCTCGGCGCATTGCATCAAACAAGAACGACTGCGCATTTCCTTGTCTCGCGCGGCGCGCGCATCGCGGGTTTTGTCATGTCGCAAACCACGCCCGATCTTCCTCCAGTTTACAGCGACAATGTCACCTCGTTGAAGGCCATGATCCCGACTCATTATTTCGGCCTTGTCCCGTATTGCCCCGGTCTCCACAAACGGTTGCCGTTGTCTCCTGCCGTGGCATTGCTGTTCGCCCGTTCGCTCGGTGATGGATTGAAAGCTTGGTGGGGAACTCCGTGAACCCTTCGACGGGGCTCAGGGACCACCCTTTCGCCGCCGTCTTACAAAAGCAGCGTGAAAAAGGCCTGCTCCGTTCCCTCACCGCCTTGACGCATGCGCCGTCGAAATGGATTGAGCGCAACGGCGTGCGTTGCCTCAACTGCGCCTCCAACAATTATCTCGACCTTGCCGGTCATCCGCATCTAAAGAAACGCTCCATCGAAGCCATCGAAAATTTCGGAACGGGAAGCGGCGGTTCGCGTTTACTCGGTGGAAACCTTCCGTTGCATGAGGAATTAGAACTTGCCCTAAGTCATTATCGTCCATTGAGTAAAGCCCTGTTATTTAATGGCGGGTTTCAGGCCAATCTCACTTTGGTTTCCACCTTGGGGGATGTGTTGGGAGGGGTCTTTGCGGACAAACTGGCTCACGCCAGCGTGGCCGAGGGATTGCGATTATCGAAAGAACCTTTTCATCGCTTCAAGCACAATGACCTGAATCATCTGGAAGAATTGTTGCGCAAGCATCAACCGAAACAGGGCGGGTTGGTGGTGACGGAAACCCTGTTCAGCATGGATGGCGATTTTGCTCCGTTGGAAGAATTGGCCGCCTTGCAAAAGCGGTACGGATTCTGGTTGCTGTTGGATGAAGCACATTCCACCGGTTGTTATCCCGACTTGCACATGCGCGGACTGCAGGGGTTGCCGGATCAAGTCATTCTCATGGGAACTTTCGGAAAAGCCTTGGGAAGTTTTGGCGCCTATGCTACGGGACCGGCGGAAGTGATCGACACTCTCATCAATTTCGGACGTGGATTCATCTTCAGCACTTCGCTTCCGCCTTCCGTGCTTGGAGTGAATCTCGGCGCTTTGGAAACCGTGCAGAACAGTGAAGAAGCGTGGAGGCCAAAACGGTTGCAGGAAATCGCGAGCTTTGCCCGCGAAGAATTCCGGCGCCGTGGTTTCGATTTGGGTCCTTCGGAAAGTCACATTGTCCCCGTGCGATTGGGAACACCTGAAGCTGCCGTGTCCATCTCGCAATCGCTTTTGAAACAGGGTATTCACGCCCCTGCCATTCGTCCTCCCACGGTTCCCGAAGGCACTTCGCGTTTGCGATTGAACATGACGGCTGCTTTCACCGAAGAAGATGTGCTCAGTCTTGCAGATGCTTTAGAACGTGCCTCGAAAGCATGAAGCCTACGATTCATTGGTTGGGCGGGTGGGCTTCGTCCCTGTCCTGCTGGGAAAAACAGCTGCGCGAACTGTTCCCCGATTTTGAACATCGCTTTCTCGACACACATGCCTTGTTGAATAAAACGCCCGCCGAGGCGGGTGTTTTATTCCCCCCTCAGGGAGTTGGGGGGAATGTCGTCGCAGGTTGGTCCATGGGAACTCTGTTGGCCCATCATTGGATTGCGCAGGGATTATGGCCGCAGGATTTGCCATTGCTGTCCCTCTGTCCGGTCTTCCGGTTTCTCCGTCCCGGCGGATTCGGCGAACCCATCATTCTGAAGATGGAAAAGAAACTGATTGCCCATCGGGAAGCGGTGCTGCGCGACTTCTGGCGGCGCATGCCCAAGGCGGGGGTCATTCCTGCCGAGTGGGAGGAAAACTGGATTGCGGGAGCGCGGAATTATTCCGATGCAGAACTGATTCAAGGGCTGGATTTTCTCAAAGACATTGTGGTCGAGACTTCCACGCTACATTCCGTTCCGGATCGGTGGGAATTGCTGTTTGGAGATCAGGATCTTCTGGCTCCGGATCGCGGGATGGAAACCCTTCCGCCTAGGGCTGTGCGGACGGATTATGCAGGCGGACATCTGCCTTTCTGGGAATGCCCGGAATTGATTCGCACCAGCCTGCAGCGTTTGGTTGGCGGGGCTATATTTCCCGGCTCCTTTTGAATTCCGGAACTCCTTCGATGGTCACCAAATCAAAACCTGTTGAACCGAAACAGGCCAAGCCTTTTCTTAAAGGGTTGGGAGTTCAACCGGCATTGCTGGTTGAGTTGGTGAAACGTCTTCCGCGATTTTATTGCAAGAGTTATCACCAGCCTTTTTTGGGAAACGGCGCGCTCTTCTTCGAACTGGCCGAACGCAAGCGTTTTCAACTGGCATACCTTTCCGATTTGGACGAGGACTTGGTCAACAGCTATGTCGCAGTTCAAACGTGGGTGGAAGAATTAATCGTCTCCCTGAAAAAACATGCCGGGTTGAACAGCCGTGAATATTATCGCCAGATTTCCAGTCTGGATCCTGCGGAGATGGATGTCATAGAACGCGCTTCGCGTTTTATTTATCTCAACCAGGCTGGCGGCAAGAAGGCCGTTGTTTTTGACGAAGAAAATCTGCGCCTGTGTTCCGCAGCTTTGAAAGGCGTCACCATTCGCCGTCAGTCCTATTACGCCGTCATGCGGGATGTGACCAAGGGCGATTTCATTTATTTCGATCCGCCGTATTATCCGCTTTCGAAAAGGGTGGCGAAGGACTCCGAGGATTTCAAGCACTTCGGCGAACAGGATCATCGCCGGTTGAAGGATGTGTTCGAAGCGTTGGATCGCAAGAAATGCTTCCTGTTGCTTTCGAATTCCTGTACGCCTCATACCAAGAAGCATTACAAGGATTACGTCCCGGAGGTTGTCGCGATTCCGTCTCTGGTCAAATCGGCGGAACCCGTTCAGGAAATCATCGTCCGGAATTATTGATGCCGGGAAGAGCGCAAGCCGTTGCCAACGGGCAGGAATTACAAAAGGCCGTTGTGGAACTCGCCACTTCACTCGGATTGGAATGCCGCACTGAAGTCAAAGTCGGGCGGCGAATCTGGGGCCCGCAACGGCGCATCGACGTGGTGCTCACCGAACTGAAATCCAAACTCAAGCTGGGTTTGGAATGCAAGTTTCAGGGAACCACGGGAACAGCCGAGGAGAAAATCCCCGCCACGATTGAAGACATCAAGGCCTGGCCCATTCGCGGACTTGTGGTCATCGATGGTCCCGGTTTCTCGGAGAATATGCGAGGGTATCTCATCGCCACCGGTATCGTTGTGGAACTTGAAGACCTCGTGGATTGGCTCAAGTTGTACTTTGTCCTCTAACCTTAATCTCCAGCTTTTTCATGCCTTCTAAATCCAAAATCACCCAAAGCGGTGAAGCGCCCAAGCAGGCCAAACCTTTTCTCAAATGGGTGGGTGGAAAACGCCAACTCATCGATGAATTGTTGAAAGGGATGCCTGAAAAAATCAGTTCGTATCATGAGCCTTTTCTCGGTGGCGGCGCTTTGTTCTTTGAATTGGCAGGACAGAAACGATTCAAGAAGGCTTATCTATCGGATTTGAATCCGGAGTTGATCAATGCTTATGTCGTGGTGCAAACAAAGGTCGAGGAGTTGATCAAGTCTTTGAAAAAACATGTACACAGCAAAGAGTATTACTACCGGCTGCGTAGTGCCGATCCCAAAAATCTTGATGAGGTCGCACGTGCTTCAAGACTGATCTATCTCAACAAAACGTGCTACAATGGTTTATACCGGGTGAACTCCAAGGGCCAATTCAATGTTCCCTTCGGAAGTTACAAGAACCCCAAGATTTGCGACGAGGAAAATTTGCGGTTATGCGCCGAAGCTTTGAAAGGCGTATCGATTCGCCTTCAGTCCTTCGACGCCATTCTTCGTTCCGCCAAACCCAAGGATTTCATTTACTTCGATCCTCCGTATCACCCGGTTTCCAGCACGGCCAATTTCTCTGCGTATGAAAAAAGCGGATTTGGGGAAACGGAACAACGAAAACTGAAAGATGTTTTTGCGGAGTTGGCTCACAAGAAATGCCTTGTCATGCTTTCTAATTCCTATTCCGATTTCATTTTGGAGCTTTTCAAACATTATCGAATGAAGAAACAATTGCAGAAAGTCAATGCAACCCGTGCGATAAATTCCAAATCCTCGGCGCGCGGGGCGGTCAGGGAAATCATTGTCCGGAATTATTGAGGGCGGGGGAGAGATGTCCTTCCATGCCCTGCGTTTTAATCGTTCGGCTTCGCGCTATGAATCCGGTGCGGATATTCAGTCCCGCATGGCGGATCGATTATTGGGTTTGTGGAACGGTTCGGCTCCTGGAAATATTCTCGAATTCGGATGCGGTACGGGGATTCTGACACGGCGGTTGCAGCAACGATTTCCCGAAGCCATGCTTTTGGCCACGGATGCGGCTCCTGCCATGTTGGAGCAGGCTAAAGAACGATGTGTTGTGAATGAAAGCGGCAGTCCAAAATTTGTGTTTCAAGATGCTCAAGGAATAGAAAATCCGGCTTCAGAAGTAGTTTCTATAAGTCCATATAATTTGATTGCTTCCAACGCTTTGATTCAGTGGTTTCCCAATCTTGAAAAGCACTTAAGATTCGCAATCAAACTTGTGAAATCGGATGGAGCTTACCTCCTTTCCGGTTTCTCCCATTCCAACTTTTCCGAGTTGAATGAGTTGCTTGCCGAAGCGCCTTTCTCCTATCAAACCTTTCCGGGCCACGATCCCAAATCCGTTGAAATGGCGGCGGCTCATTCGGGATGGAAAGTGGTTGCGATTCAGGATTGGGAAGAGAAAGAAATTCTGCCTTCAACGCTGGATGTCTTGCATCGTCTTCAGGTTCTGGGTTCCACCCGTGATCCCCGTGAGGGCGGCCGGCTCAACAGGAAAAATCTGAATCATTTGATTGCAGAATACACCGGCCGTTTTTCAGAACTCGGTGGTGTGCCGTTGACATGGAAACCGTGGGTGGCGCTGTTACACCGCCAATAATTTTTCAAAATACGCAATGGTCTGAACCAAGCCATCTTTCAATGGAACCTTCGGTTCCCATCCCAATTCTTTCCGTGCCAGTGAAATATCCGGCTGGCGTTGTTTCGGATCATCGCTGGGAAGCGGTTTGGTAACTAACTTGCTTTTGCTTCCGGTCAGGGCAATCACTTGCTCCGCTAATTGTTTGATGGTGAACTCCACCGGATTTCCAACATTCACTGGGCCCACGCAGGAAGGATGATTCATCAACTTCACCATGCCGTCGATCAAATCCGATGCGAAGCAGAAGGAGCGCGTTTGCGAACCATCGCCGTAGATTGTGATGTCCTGACCGCGTAATGCCTGCACGATGAAGTTGGAAACCACGCGGCCGTCATCGGGATGCATGCGCGGTCCGTAGGTATTGAAAATGCGCATGACGCGAATGTCCACCTGATTCTGGCGATGATAGTCGAAGAACAGGGTTTCCGCCACACGTTTGCCCTCGTCGTAGCAGGAGCGGATTCCAATGGGATTCACGTTTCCCCAATAATCTTCGCGCTGTGGATGCACCTGCGGATCGCCGTACACTTCGCTGGTGGAGGCCTGAAGAATGCGGGCTTTCGTGCGTTTGGCGAGGCCGAGCATGTTGATGGCGCCCATGACACTGGTCTTGATGGTCTTGACCGGATTGTACTGGTAATGCACGGGGGATGCCGGACAGGCCAGATTGTAAATGCGATCGACCTCGATGAACAACGGCATGGTCACATCGTGACGGAGCAGTTCAAAGGAGGCGTGTTCGCGCAAATGCCGCACATTGTTTTTAGTGCCTGTGAAAAAATTGTCGAGGCAAACGACATCGTGACCCTCGGTGAGGAGCCGCTCGCACAAATGAGAGCCTAAAAATCCCGCTCCGCCAGTGACCAGAATTTTCACTTTGCACTCCTTCGTGTGGAACCCACCGGGGTTTTTCCGGACAGCAAATGATTGATGCCCGCCAATGTCAAATCCGGTTCGAAGCGCTGAATGGCCTTGGTGTGATCGCGCATCCAAACCGCCAACCCTCCCGTGGCAATCACCACGGGCTTCTTTTTTCCGAAATAAGATTCGGCAAGAATATTCTTCAACAGGCTTTCAATCATGCCCAGCGAGCCGTGCAAAATGCCGATGCGTAAAGCTTCATCCGTGGTTCGCCCCACGGACTGCTTCGGCCACCGCAATTCCGGCTCGGCGAGTTTGGCGGTGCTTTGTACTAGAGTCCGCAAACCGGTTTGAATGCCCGGGCAAATGACACCGCCGTAATAGGTGTGGTTCGCAAACACGTCGAAAGTGGTGGCGGTTCCAAAATCGATGATGACACCTTCTTTAATTCCCAAAGCCTCGGCTCCCAATACATTGGCCAGTCGATCCGCACCGATTTGACTGGGGATTTCATAATCGAGTTTAAGGCCCAGGCAATCCTTGTAATTGAGGATGCGGGGTTTTATCCCGAACACATTTTCCATGGCGGACAACCAGGCGTTATCCTGCGTTGGCACCACGGATGCCAATGCCGAACCTTGTAGGGGCGACCCATGGTCCCTGAGCGTAGTCGAAGGGTGGGTCGCCCCTACAAGGTTCAATCCCTGTAACCAGAACGCGATTTCATCCACCGTCGTGTCTTTGCGCGTTGCCAGCCGCCAGTTGCGTTGAATTTTCGCACCCTGGAACAATCCAATCACGGTATGCGTGTTACCGATATCCACGACAAGGCGAAAGTCATTCCCTTTTTTCATCGCGGGAAATTTCCGATCTTGAGGGAAAGATCCAAAGCCTTGACGCTGTGTGTCAGGCCGCCCACGGAAATAAAATCCAGACCGAAGTTGCGCAATTTTTTCACGCGGGTAATATCCATATTTCCACTGGCCTCGAGTCGTATCCGGGGTGCCACGGCTTTAACCCGTTTTATCGCTTTTCGCAAAGTCGTGTCATTCATGTTGTCGAGTAGGATCACGTCCACTGGAGCCTCAAGTAACGTTTCCAGTTGTTCCAGAGTTTTGACCTCGGCTTCAATGACATAGGAGCGGCCGAATTGCGAGGCGGCTTTTCCCACTGCTTTTTGCACCGAACCGCAGGCTTCGGCGTGATTGTCCTTGATCAAGATCTGATCGAAAAGCCCGTGGCGATGGTTGCTTCCGCCACCCACGGCCACGGCGTATTTATCCAATGCGCGATAACCGGGAAGGGTTTTGCGGGTGTCGAGAATTTTTGTTTTGGAACCGGACAAAGCGTTCACATATTTCCGGGTGGTTGAAGCGATGCCGCAAAAACGCTGGAGAAAATTCAGGAGAATGCGCTCACAAACAAGCAGCCCTTTGGTTTCGCCTTCCATGCGGGCGAGAATGTCTCCTGAATGAATTGCATCGCCTTCCTGAACGAACCATTCCAGACGTGGAGCAAGACCGCGATAACGAAAGATGGCCTCGACTGCGGGAACACCTGCGAGAATGCCGTTCTCTTTGCAAAGCAGAACGGCGTGACTGCGATGATTCGAATCGAGAGTGGCTTCCGAAGTGACGTCTCCGGTACCCTCGTCTTCTGCAAAAGCGAGCGGCAGTAGCGCTTGAAACGCCTTCATGGGGAACAAAGGCAGCGGCACCCGTGCCGCAACCCCGGACTTGGGGGAGGATTTCTTGCGTGGAGGCATTTTAGTGACGTAACTCTTTCTCAACCAAAGCGCGATTGCGGCGAACCTTGTCCGCAATTTTTGCGTCCGGAAATTGGAACAAACAACTGTCCAGTTGTGAAAGGCTTTGCCGCAAATACCGGACACGGGTGGAATCCACATTCGATTTTCTGGCGGTGATGAAGGATGCTGCGGCCACATTGCGGCGGTCTTCACAGTATCGATTACCGAGGCTCTGCCGCCGTTCCAGCACCCAGTTAGCCCCGGCCTGATCTTCGACAGTTTCCAGCACGCGCAAGGCTTCGAGATAGTTTCCCTTGGAGGATAGCGAGTCAATTCGATCCGATGTTTCCTTCAGCGAATCTTGTTGAGCTGGAAGGGATGCGGCTGATTTGATTGGGGTAGCTTTTTGGGGCGGTGTGGATTTCGTTGTATCCATTTGTTGGGGCGGATGATTATCCGCCCTTACGGAGGTGGAGTCCATCTTTCCCGCTCGCTTGTCGCGATCCCAGCTGCGGTTGGCCAGTTTCTTCAATTCCTTTTTCAAGTGTTCGTCATTCACTTTGGGAATCAGGGTGTTGACTTGTCTTGCGATATCCTGGTGGGAGCCGCCTTTGGAATAGTTTTCATGGATGCTCCGCAATTGTTTTTTCACATTGGCGGGCAAAGTGCCATCCAATGCATTTGAAAGCGTGATTACCCAGTTGGCATCTTCAGCGAGTTCGGCAAGCTCGGGTTTGTGTTTCAAGATTTCATGGGCGCGATCCGTCTCCGGGTTCCAATTCGTGTCCTCTACAAACAGCAGTGCCTTGGACATTTGCTCGGCCATTTCCTGCAAAGTCAGCTTTGTGCCATTGGGCAAGGTGAAAACACGCCCCTCACGACCGTGACTTACAACGCCTCCGTAGCGAAGCATGTATTCCAGTTGATTGCGCGCATCGCGTGCCCGGCGCATGGTCTCCGTATTCTGGGTGTTAGCCAAAAGCGATTGATAGCCGATCAGCAAATCCAGAATGAGCGAATCCTCCGAGGCATGCAGTTCGGGCCGGATGGATTCCAGATTGGCAGATCCTCCGCCCGCACCTTTACCATCTCCAGCGGGTGCGGTGCCTGCACATCCCATGAGCCCCGTCAACAAAGCGGCGAACAAGATTGCTGCCGATGCGGGACTTTTCCAAAAACCCATCATTCCTCCCGAATCCATAACGATGTGGCGCCGGTTGTTCCTGCTGCGCCACTTGCATCCAATTCATCCGCCAAATCGTCCGCATATGCGGGAGCAGCGGAATCTCCCGCGACAATTGGAAGACCGGTTCGGCGTGAAACCGCATATCGCTTGTATTTCTCCCGCTCAAACAAGGGGGCCTCACCCGTTTCGGAGATCATAGAGTCTGGCATCGAAAAGTTTTTGAGTTTGACCAGGGTTTGGGCAATGTTCAACCATGCCGGCACTGCCGCACTGGCTCCCGTCCCGCGAAATCCCGGACGGGTCATGCCTACATTGTCATCGAAACCGGAATAAACACCGATCACATAGCCCGTGGCGGGATCGAATCCTTTTCCTTCTTCACGCGGCGCGGCGACATATCCGAAAAACGCGGCATTGCGATAATCGTTGGTGGTTCCCGTCTTTCCAAAAGCCGGAACCACAATACCCACTGAATCCCTCCCTGAGGGCATGCGCAACTCCCGTCCTATTCTTTGTCCTGTGCCGCCGCGAACTACGGCTCCCAAAATAGCTTCCAGCGAATATCGCGTCCGGTTGGAAAGGACAGAATCACGCATGGCCGTGTCCGTAAAAATGACCTGCCCATCGGGCATGGAGATCTTTTCGATGTAAAGCTGGGATTGACCCAGATGCGTGTGGTATGCGCCGCCGTCCTGGAAGGCCTGATAGGAGTTCACCGCTTCGCCGAGCGAAATGGCATTGACGCCGAGGGGAAAGGAGGCGACGGGATCGAGCTTGGAGGTGATTCCGATCTTGTGGCTAAAGGCTACCATGTAATGCAATGCCGCCAGCGCCCGGAAATCCGTGGAGGCATAGAGGTTCTCGGTACTGTATCGGGAACCCGTATCTGCTCCAATGCGGTTTTTCAAAGTGGCATCGATCTTCAACAGCGTTTCGCGTGAGACTCCGCCCATCATGAGTGAGTCGGATGACGTTGAAGATCTTTCCAGCAAATCCAGATACGAGTTCTGCAAAAGACGCGATGCAAGTTGATCCTCGGGGTCATGCGAGTTTTGGTGTTTTGCGCGTTCGGCATGAAAGCCCGCGCCGTAGGGCAAATCGCGCAAGTGTTCGGCTTCTTGAACAAGGCCTTCAAAGATCAAATCGATGGAGAGGTCTTCAACCGCTTTGCGGTAGCGCAATTCCCGGAGATGTTCGTCATCCAGAATCAATCCCAGCGTGTCGCGCACATAGGTTTCAAAATCCGCCTGCGAGGGAAAGTTGTCCGGTGCGAGACGCATGGAGCGGCACGCTTCCCAGAAATGGGAAAAGTCGGTCTTGTCAAAAAGATGAAAGAGGAGATAAACACTGCCGATATTTTCGGAGCGGCGTCCGGCCCATGCCATGCTGACCGTGTCTTCCGGCGGGTGATCCGGTTTGGGATTGTAGAACACATTGCCTATGTGAAAAATCTGGCGGAAGTTGTGAAGCGCATCCAGGGGTTTCCAACCCAGTTCCAATGCTGCGGCATACACCAGCGGTTTGAACGCGGATCCGAACTGCCGCCGGGCCTGATTCACCCGATCATATCCTGTGTTTCCAAAGCCGCCCACGTTGGCCAAAACCCGTCCCGCCTGAATCACCTGTGCCGCACCTTGAATCGACGGCTTTTGCGTCAGTTCCAATTCGGAGCCCAGATTATTACGGACTGCAAGTTCCTGCGGAGTGCGATAGGGAATGGCGCAAAATACGGATTGGCCTTTTTTCAAATACTGGGCCGCGAATGTGGCCATGGCATGTTTGGAGGGAACCGCATCGCTGCCGGATTGACGGCGGTTCCATTGTTTGAAGAAAGCTTCCAATGCCGCTTGTGGAACCGTACCTTCGAGCGCGCCAAAACTGACGCGAAGATTGACGGGAATACCCTGTCGAAGTTCCAATGCGATGACGCGTCCGGTATGGAATTCTCCCGGAATGAAATGAGACAATAATTCTGCATCCGTGTCGGCGGGGGAGTGGTATCCGCGCAACAGAAGATCGAGCCGCCAGAGATTGGAATAGACCGCATATTCCGTGGCCCGTTGCACTTCCGGATCCAGCGTGGTGAAAACCTGCAGACCTGCCGTGGTGTAATCCTCGACTCCGTGTTCCGTCAGAACCTTCTGCATTTCCGGATTGTCCAACAAATGTTTCACGGTCACCATATTGGTGGAGAGGCTGTATCGGAACAGGCCGCGCCGGAAGGGAAGTTTCTCCGCCAGCGCCTTTTGATAATCCGTTTCTGAAATTTTTTCCTGCCGCCGCATTTGTTTCAGGACGTAGGCCACACGGTAGTTTGCCCGTTGAAGCACCGCATCCCTTTTCGTTTTCGTATCCTGCAGAAACGGATTGTATTGGTTGGGGCCTTTCACCGAACCGGCGATGAAAGCGCATTCTGCGAGGTCCAAGTTCTTAAGGTCCTTGTCGAAGAAATATCGCGCGGCAATGCGTACTCCGTGTCCGTTGCCGGTGACGAAGAACTGGTTCAAATAAAATTCCAGAATCTCCTGCTTGGAAAAATGTTTTTCCAATTTATAGGCGTTGATCAGCTCGTCGATTTTGCCGCGAACCGTTCTCCCGCGTCTTCCGAACAAATTTTTGGCCGTTTGCTGGGTGAGCGTGCTGCCCCCGCGTTTCAAACTCATGGACTTTAAGTTATCCCACATCGCCGAGGCAAAACCCCGGTAATCCACGCCGCCATGAGTCCAATAATTGCGATCCTCGGCGGAGACCAGCGCATCGACGATGGTTTTGGGAATGGAATCGAAGGGAACGTAATCGCGATGGGCGTCTGCAAAAAAAGTGCCCACCGGAGTTTTTCCATCCGCGAAATAAACCACCGATTCCCGTCCCAATATTTTGAGGATTCCTTCGCGTGTGAAAACAGGGTCCGGTCGGCTCCCTGCAATTTTCACGGCCACAAACGATCCGGAGGCCAGAACGATTCCTGCGAGGAATGCAATAGCCAACAAGGGCAGAAATCGGGGGCTTTTATTCATGGGTAGGCCCATCAAATTAGGAATCCCACCCCCAGATTCTGAACCAAAACGACGAGAATAGCTATACTTTCCGCCTCTTGGACAGTTTTGTGTCCGGGGGATTCCGAAAGTCCATGGTTTCGGAGAGGTGGCCGAGCTGGTCGAAGGCGCCGGTTTGCTAAACCGATGTAGGAGTGAATTCTTCTACCAAGGGTTCGAATCCCTTCCTCTCCGCCATGCACTTTGAGGAATGTGAATCCGATTAAGTCTTTTCATTTTCAATTCCCGAAAATCTTCCATGACTGAAAAACGCGTCCGAGTCCGTTTCGCCCCCAGTCCCACGGGATATCTCCATGTGGGCGGCGCGCGCACCGCCATTTTCAACTGGCTCTTTGCCCGGCATACCGGCGGTGATTTTCTGTTGCGCATTGAAGACACGGATCAAACCCGTTATGATGAAAATGCACTGAAGGAACTCATCGCGGATTTGAAATGGCTGGGACTTTCCTGGGATGAAGGTCCCGAAGTCGGCGGCCCGCATGAATCCTATTTCCAGTCCCAGCGTTTGCCGCATTATCAGAAATACGCCAAACAACTGGTTGAAACCGGCCACGCCTATCCCTGCTTCTGTACCTCCGAGCGTTTGGATGCTTTGCGCGAACAGCAAAAGCTCAACAACCTTCCATCGAGTTATGATCGTCTTTGTCGCAATCTGCCTGTGGCTGTGGCTGCGCAGCGCATACAGGCGGGTGAAAAACATGTCATTCGCTTCAAGGTCCCTTTTCACGGAAACACAATATTCACCGATCTGATTCGCGGTCAAATCGAATATCAGAATCGTATTCTCGATGATTTGGTACTGTTGAAAACGGACGGATTCCCAACCTACCATCTCGCCAATGTGGTGGATGATCATCTTATGGAGATCAGTCATGTGTTGCGCGGCGATGAATGGATTCCCAGCACGCCGCGTCATGTGTTGCTTTATCAGGCCTTGGGCTGGGAGCCTCCCACGTTCTGTCATCTCCCCGTCATTCTGGCGGAAGGCGGTGGCAAGCTCAGCAAGCGCAAGGGCGCGGCTTCGGTGGGGGATTATCGCGACCTGGGTTATTTGCCTGAAGTGATGGTGAATTTCCTCTCGCTATTGGGCTGGAGTCCGGGCGAGGATTTGGAGTACATGGAGAAGGACGTTCTCATCGAGAAATTCACACTCGATCGAGTCCATCCCAAAAGCGCTGTGTTTGACGAACGAAAATTGGAATGGTTAAACGGCCAGTATTTTCTCCAACGTCCCGCAGAATATTTTCTGCCATTGTTGAAACCGTTGTGGGAAAAAGCCGGTGCGCCTTTGGCCGAATTTTCAGAGTCCTATATCGTGCAAGCCATTGCCTTGCTAAAAGACCGTTCTAAGCGTTTGCCGGACTTTGTGGAATTCGGGTTGTATTTCTTCAAAGAACCTGAAACCTACGACGAAAAATCCCGCAAGAAATATTTTGTGCCGGGCGCAGAGATTTTATTGGATACGCTTATTGCAGAATTGGAATTGTTGCCAAACTTCGAAGCGCCCACCTTGGAAGCTTGCTATCGCGATGCTGCGGAGAAAATGGGGAAGAAGGGTGGGGATTTGATTCATCCTACCCGTTTGGCGTTGTCAGGATTGCCGTTTGGACCCGGCCTTTTTGAATTGATGGCTGCGTTGGGCCGGGAAACTGTTCTGCGTCGTTTAGGTGCTGCATCCGCAGCGATTCGTATTGGTTTTCCATCGTAGGGCTTGACCTCGATACGCCCTCCTCCGGCGGGCTACTCGGCCATCACTTCTACGTCCTTAACAAAGAACCGCTCATCGAGTAGTCCGCCGGAGGCGGGCGTATCGAGATGAGCGATTAATCGTCCAATTTCCCTACAGCCCAATTTTTCAGGAATCCGACGACGTCTGCATGGCCCGGGCTGCGGGCATTGCGCACATACCAGCCTGAAGTTCCCACACCGCTATACAGAGAATCGTGTACCGACAATCCGCCCATCCAACCGCTGACGAATCCGCCGTTGAAATGATCTCCGGCTCCGGTAGAGAGTTTGGGATTGGCGCAATAGGGGCCCTCTATTCCCGCGGTTTCACCGTTGATGAAAGCACCGGCGCATTTGATGGCATGCACCACGACACCGTGTAAGCCCATTGCCTTTGCGATGCGGGCCGAGGCGGCTTCCACACTTGCAACTGTTTCCACCGGCACATCCTTCAAGCCAAGGACTTCGCTAACCTGTTCGGCTTCACGGAGGTTGAGTCCCAATACGCAGTTTGCCCGTGCATTGAGTTTGCTGATTTGGCCGAGCACGTGTTTCAAATCCTCGTGGGATCTTTTTTCCGGATCGGCGAGATCGAAAAAGAAACGAACAGCAGCTCCTGCCGGAACCATTTCGATCAAATGATCGAGGATGCTTTCCATTTCGGTGAGCATGGTCCAGTTGGTGCAGGCCACGAGATTTGCATCCAGAATCAATCCGCGAAAACGAGCCGCTCCAATGACTTCCTGCAGTTTTTCCCAGCACATGTTGGAGATGGTGTTCAGCTTGCCCAGCATGAGCTTGCCGTCCTGAAACTCCAGCGCATCCGTATGGCCGGGATTACCCACAGAATAAAGCGTTGCCTTTTCGCCCAGCGATTGAAACACCGGATGCACATTGGGATAGCCCAGCAGGCCGATGCAATTGACCTTTCCGCCCATACCCGTTACGGCCATGGACATCAGCGGGCCGTTTCCACCGGCTTTGATTTGTTGGGGAACCATTTCAATGTTGGCGGACTTTCCGGCTGCAGAGGAGATGCGTGCGGCAAATTCGATTAAGGTGGGGACGCGTGTCCAATCCTTTTTACTCGAACGGGTGTCCACGGCATGGAGGATTTCATCCACGAAACCGTCGAAGCCGATGGTGAACTGTGTTTGGGAAATGCGGAACCCGGATTTTTCCAGGGCCTCGGCTGCTTTTTGAATGAATGCGTTGTTCAAATCCACCCGCTCTTTCTCAGTGTTTCATTGAGGAGGTGGAAAAGTAAAATGTTTGGAAATGGCCTGTGAGGCCTGTAAATAAAATAGCCCGCCTGAATCCCATGCTTGACGCACAGAATAAGGCGGGCTGGAAGGCGATTATTTAATTAAAGAACTTCTTTGCCGGTTTCGCCCGTGCGGATGCGCAAGGCGCTTTCCACGGCAAGGACGAAAATTTTTCCGTCGCCGATTTTTCCGGTGCGGCCCTTGTCGGCGATGACGCTGACGGCCTTTTCGACCAGTTCATCGGCAACCACGATTTCCAGCTTGACCTTGGGAATGAAATCGGTGTGATACTCGCTACCGCGATAGAGTTCGGTATGGCCCTTTTGACGGCCAAAGCCCTTGACTTCGGTAACGGTCATACCGCTAATGCCGATTTCCTGAATGGCGGCTTTAACTTCGTCGAGTTTGAAGGGCTTGATGTAGGCTACGATCATTTTCATGGGTTTATGTCCTCTCGTTTCGTTTGACGGTTCAATTTTAAAATAATTCCAGTATTTGTGTCCCGCCCGGTTCTTGGGACAAAAATCTCAAAAACCGGGAAGAATCCTCACGAATTAGAAGGTAAAAGTTGTTTCAAGCGCGCCAGTCGTGATTTTCGCGTCGATATCCCTTCTGGCCTCTGCCAGAACCCACCAATTGCTGGCGATGGAGTAGCAGGGGCTGACGGTGACTTCGGAATTGGCCTTGGCAGCGCCCTTCCACTTGATTGTGCTGTAGCGCACGGTTCCGGCCACCTTGTCGGTGAACTTGTAGATGGCCGTTGCAAGGCCCCCATTGGCATCCGCCCCCTTGGCTCCGAAATCCTTGAGCATGTTGTATTCCACGGCCAGTGTCATCGGCCCCATGACGTAGGACACCCATGCATTGATTACCTGTTGATTGAAGTTCCCTGCGTCGACCTTTTCATACAGGTAGGCAACCTTGGCAGTCACCCCTGTGACCGGCATCAGGGAGACCTGAATTTCAGCGCCCGGACTGGAGATGTCGTTATCGCCGTACCATTCACTGGTGACCAAAGCACCGTAAATGCCGAACATTCCGGCGCTATACGCCGCATTGATACCGGTGATATAACCGCCGTACGCCATCACGGAATTGTTGTAGGAGAACTGATATGTGCCCGTGGGTTCTGCGGACTCCCAACCGGTTGCACTCCGGAATTTACCCACGGAAACACTGGTGCTGCCCATGGTATAAGTGGCGTAAGCTTGTTCGGCTTTCACCGTTCCCAGAGAATCACCAGTGCTGTTAATGTCGGCTCTTGCAGAGATATGGTCCCCATATTTGTACATGAAATCAACCTCGAATTGATCAAACGAGGCGGTTGTTGTGGCCTTGCCCACATTGGGCTTTGTGTACACGGTCGACATGTCAAGGAAGCCATTAATAGTCAGGTTGCTGTCGAGTTTTAAATCCGCAAAGGATGATGTGGCGCAAAGACCCAGCGCCATCAATGTCAACGATGATTTCTTCAAATTCTTCATCCTTGCTCCTTGAAAAAACCCTACCGGGAATTAGGCAGGTTGATTATGCGGGGATTAAGAATCAATCCTCATGCCATCGCTGAAAAGAGGAACGAGAACCGAAATTGAGAGAATTTGAGCCAGGAAATGGATTCGCCATTGAATTTGATCCCTCTACCTTAGGCCACATATTAACAGATAGAGACAATTGTCATTTTTGTTGTGTTATTGTCATCTTAAAAAGGTTTATTTGTCTCTTTTTTCTGAAATTATTGAAATTTTGGAAGATAAGGATTTTTGAATGGAAATTGGAGAATTTGGGGTTGAATTCTCTACTAAGCCACCCACTGTTGAGGAAAGAACGGAAGGAGGTAGGTAGCCGTACCAGGGTTTCCCACCGGAATGACCTGGGTGTGCGGCAAGGTTTAAAGCGGCAATTCCGAAAAAAAATCCGAAAGATGCCCGATATGATGTTTTCATGGAAACTCCTTGAAGGGTAAAGTGTGTGTCAGAATGCTTTGGGATGGGAATGAGGGGCCGCTCGCTTCCACGCATGCGCAATGCCTTGTGTCGCGTCAGGAATTCGCCGTCCTCGCGCGTGAAGATGTCGTTTGTAACCACGGCCGACTGACACGATCCCGCAACGCCGCGCATCAATTCCCGCAGACGATATTCACCGGGTGAATCCCAATGTTCGTGCGTATGGGTATGCCCTGCACTGGCGTGGACATGCCATGTTCCGTCTTCGTGTTGATGGGGTTCGGAGTTCATGTTCATTCTCCTGATCTTAATTCTGAAACAACCGGCTGTAAAGAAACCCGTGCCCGCCCTGGCCCACGTCCACAAAAGGAGAGCTGCGCCATGCTTCGGGTTTTTCCGGTTGCGCACTTGTAATGCGTTCTTGCGGGAGTTTCACCGAGGCCAATATTTTTGATTGCATTGTTTGTGTGGATCGCGGGCCTAATAATCCGAGTCGCAGTACGGCGGCCATTTGATAGCGAAGCAAGCTGTGCAAATAAAGCGACCGGGTCTCATTCCGGTAATCTCAGTGGTATTCAACAACAGCAGCTGGCTATTGCCCGGGCATTGCTGGGAAAGCCCAAGGTTTTGCTTTTGGACGAACCGACACCGAGGGGATTCAGCCTTCCATTGTGGAAGACATTGCTCGGGTGCTGGAAGGACGAAAATCAGGCTCGCAAATACCTGGCCTTTTAAAAATCTCTGATTTTTAAGCCGGACAATTATTCTCAATTATGGCATTAAATGACACTTATTTCCTTTTGTTGACTTTAATGGCTTAAACATGGCGTTTAAAGTTTTTTTGCAAAGAATTCGATTCATTTTCGCTTGGCACGTGGAATGCTATCCTTTACGATGTGCATCAGCATCCGATGGCAGTATCATTTTTGTCATCGTGGGAAGCAGTCAAAACACTTTTAAAAGGAGCGGCATCGCATGAGCTTCATTTCTAATTCGAAGCGATTTTGGATTCAACCCATTTCAATAATGGCATTGACTTTGGGACTATTGGGCGTTCATTCCCACGCGGATACGACAGCAGTGGTTGAGGCTGCGGCTCCTGCCATGGCAGCCGCACCTGTCGTGGACTCTGCGTTGATGGGCCGAGTTGCAGATCTTGAAGCTTATATCAATAATACGGGTGCGACCAAGCTTGTCGGCGTTCCCGGTCCCGGTCATAATGCATGGATGATGACCTCGGCAGCGTTGGTGTTGTTCATGACCCTTCCCGGTCTCGCCCTGTTTTACGGTGGTCTCGTTCGAACCAAGAACGTGCTTTCCGTACTCGCCCAATGCTTTGGCTGCGCCGGTTTGGTGACCATCCTTTGGTGGGCCTTCGGTTACAGCTTCGCATTTGAACCGGGCTCCTCCATCATGGGAGGCATGTCAAAAGCCTTTTTGCATGGAGTGACTTCCGCCCCCAATACCAATTATGCCTATTGGGTATCCGAAAACGTGTTCTCCATGTACCAGTTGATGTTTGCCATAATCACCCCGGCTTTGATTATTGGGGCGATTGCCGAGCGCATGAAATACAGCGCCATCATGCTGTTCATTCTGCTCTGGATGCTGATTGTTTATTTCCCGCTTGCTCACATGGTGTGGGGTGTGGACGGTTTGATGAACGGTGTCTGGAATGCCGGCGCCAAAATCAAGGCCATCGATTTTGCCGGCGGCACCGTGGTGCATATGTCCTCCGGTTGGTCGGCACTTGTTCTCTGCCTCATTCTCGGCAAGCGCGCCGGGTTTGGACAAAAGAATTTCGCTCCGCACAGCCTAGTGCTTACCATGGTGGGTACGGGAATGCTGTGGGTCGGTTGGTATGGATTTAACGCCGGTTCCGCTGTCGCTGCTGATGGTGTCGCTGCAAATGCGTTCATGACGACAACTCTGGCTACTGCCGTTGCCGCCACTGTCTGGCCTTTGCTCGAATGGATCATTCGCGGCAAACCCACCGTACTCGGTTTCTGTTCCGGTGCCGTCGCCGGGTTGGTTGTCATCACTCCTGCAACCGGTTTTGTGGATGCGACCGGTGCCGTGATTATCGGTGTCTTGGCCGGTGTGGTTCCCTTCCTCGCCTGCAATGTTCTGAAAGCCTGGCTCAAGTATGACGATGCGCTGGACACCTTCGGTGTGCATGGTGTCGGCGGTACTTTGGGTGCTTTCATCACGGGCGTTTTGGCCACTCCTTCCGTCAATGCCAATCTGAACATCAATCTTTCCGGAATTGTCGGTAAGACTTTGTGGGTTGAGCAGCTCAAGGCCATTGGTGTCACCATGACCTTGGCCATCGTGGGTACCATTGTGATCGCCTACGTCGTGAAGGCCATTTTGGGCCTGCGCCCCTCGCATGACGAAGAGTTGCAGGGATTGGACTACGCGGATCATGGCGAAGCGGGCTATCACTACGAAGAAGCCTAATCGTTTGTAATAATCGGGAATTGAGGTGGGGTGGCCGCAGGGTCACCCCCTTCTTTTTTCCGGTTTTTTGGTGAAGGGAGGAGCTATATTTAGCCTCCCTTTTTTTGTGTCAGTCGGGATGTGGCTCAGTCTGGTAGAGCACTTGCTTCGGGAGCAAGGGGTCGTGGGTTCGAATCCCGCCATCCCGACCATTCTTCTCAATCGCTTTAAATCACTCATTTTGGGGGTGACGGGTTTTTATCTTCCTTCCATCAGGAGGAATGTTCCATGTCATTGGATTTGAAGGAAGCCGTTGTAAAATCCCTGGCCGAAGCCCGACAGGCCCTCGATTCCTTCATGGCGGATTCCGCAAATGCGACCCATATTCAGGACATGGCCGACGGTTTGGTGGAATGTTTCCGTAAGGGTGGCAAAGGGTTGATTTGCGGCAATGGAGGCTCCGCCTGTGATGCCCTCCATTTTGCGGAAGAATGTACGGGCCGTTTTCGCGGCGATCGGGCTGCCCTTCCCGTCATTCCCCTTTTGGAAACGGGTCACATCACCTGTGTCTCCAACGACTATGGTTTTGATCATGTGTTTGCGAGGGGCGTGGAGGCTTACGGGAAACCGGACGATGTTTTAATCGCCATTTCCACCAGCGGAAATTCCGCCAATGTCATCAAGGCGGTTGAAGCCGCGCGCAAACGATCCATGAAAGTGTTTCTCTTCCTCGGCAAAGAGGGTGGAAAGCTGCACGGAACGGGGGACGGTGAAATTTGGGTGCGATCCCCGAACACCGAGCGCGTTCAGGAAGTGCATATGACCGTGCTGCACATCCTTATTGAAAGCATTGAACGCAGAATGTTTCCTGAAAATTATGGCGGTTAAGAGGCGGTTTTCCGCGCTTCTTGTTTTCTGTCTGGGTGCGGCATCCTCCTTTGCGGCCACTTCTCCCGATTCCGCGCTTCGCGTTGGCCTGAACTGGCTGGCAAGGGGAAAGACCGAGTCGGCTCTTCCTTATCTCATCCCGCACCTCGCACTTTTGAATCCAATGCAGCTGGAATACATTGAAGGCCGTCTGGAAAATTCGCGACACGCCGCTGCGGCTTTGGTGGTGCTTCGATACCATGCCTCGATTGGAAAAACTTTTCTGCCGGAAAGCGGTCGTGCGGGTGCGCTGGCTTTTCGCACCGGACAATTTCAGGTGTGCCGGGATCTTCTCGCTCCTTTTGCAGGAGATTTGGATTCGGCGAGCGCCCATCGTCTGCTTCTGGCCAATTTTTACATCGGTGGGAAGCTCGATCCCGGAATCATTCGAAAAGCGGCTTCCCGGTCTGGTTTGCCCGAGGTACAAGCGCTTGCCTCTTTGAACCTTTCCCTGCAGGGAAATTTCAAGGAAGCCCGTTCCTATCTGGACGGGCAGACGCCGCCGCCCGTTCGGAATTTCATCCATGCCCTCGAGTTGGATGCCGGGGACAAAACCGATGAAGCGACGGATTATTTCAAACAGGCGCTGGATTCGAAGTGGCCGGAGTTTCACACCGTTGCGATGGCCGAGTTGTTCAAACATTATGCGATTACCGGAAACCGCTACAAGGCGGATCAATTGTGGGAGTTGATGAAGGGTGGGGAGGAGGATGAAACTCCGCCGGCGCTTCAGGAGCTTTTGGCATGGCAGCTGGGCATTCGCAACTATGAAAAACAGGCGCATTACCTCTACACCAACCTGTATGGTACACATCCGGATCGTCCCGTGGTGTTGAAAGCCCTTTGGAATGAACTGGTGATGGACGATTCCACGAGTTTGAGAACCCATATTCAATCCCTGCTGTCCCGGGATTCTTTGGATTGTGATGCAAACATTTTTGCCATGCGCTATGCCAGGGCGCATCACAGCAACCTCGAGGTCGTGTATTTCGCAGGCAACGTTCTGCTGTATTGTCCGGATGCGGTGGAGCCCTATCTGGATTTGGCCAATGCATTGCTTGAACTGAGCCGTCCGGCCGAGGCGCGCGTTTATTTTGGAAAGTATGTGGAGCGCGGCGGGGATCGGAACAAGGTTCCCACCTATATGCGCTGAGAAGGCGTTAAAACATTCCCCGTGACCGGAGTATATTTCATTCCATGATTGAAGAACAAGACGGCACTGAAACGGAAACAGACGAAAAGCCACGCCGATCGGGACGCTGGGTGGACGAGGTGGCCTGGTATCTGCTCGTCATGGGTTTCATCATCATCCTGTTGTCGGGGCTGTGCTTTTTCCTGTACAAGAACAAGCCCCTGACCTATGATGATTTCAGCATTGACGCAAACACCCTCGGAAAATATTTGCTCATCGCCGGCTTGTTCTGTTATGTCAGCGGCAGAGGAATTCATTACTTCCGCAAATTCAAAAAGTTCAAGGAAGACGAATAAACCGGATTTCGGAATTTGTCCTAGTAATCTCCCTCAAGCAATCCTTCAAGAGGATACGTCTCCTCTACCGTATGCACCGCGCCTTCGGGTGTCAACCGGCTCGAGTAAAGGTGGAACTGTTCCACCGGTACTTCGGGGATTTTGAACAGGGAGTGATGGACTTCGAAATCTCCGACATGTCGAATCGCTCCATTTTTCAGACGCGCAAGAGTGACATGCGGATGAAATTTCCGTCCTTCGGCAGGAACGCCGGCTTTAGCGAGTGCGCTGTCGAGACGCCGGTTTAATCGCATCAGAGAATCATTGTGGGCGACACCCACCCAAAGAACTTCGGGTGTGCCGCGCGGAGGAAAGTGACCTACGCTTTTGAGATCGAGATGAAAGGAATTTACGCGCACTTCCGTGAGCGCATGCTGGATATCTTCGAGAATGTGGTTCTCCGTTTCACCCAGAAATCGCAGTGTCAGATGGTATTGATGCACCCAAGCGGCGCCCGGTAAACCATAGGCAATGTCCTGCAGACGGGTGGAGACGGAATGGGGAAAATCAATGGCGATGAAAAGCCGCGGCATCTCAAACTCCTGTTTCTACAACCCCTTTATAATCCATAAGTTAAAAAAAGAAAATTAGGCGTCGTGTGAATCGGGTCCGCAGGAAATATCTTTTGAAAAAAACCAAGGATGGCCCATTGGCAAAGACGATCAAATCCCCGGCGAAAACCCCAAAAGAGAAACCCCTGGTCGGCGTCATCATGGGAAGCAAATCGGATTGGGAAACTTTACGCGATGCGGTTTCCACGTTGCGTGAAATGGGAGTGCCGTGCGAGGCCAAGATTGTCTCGGCGCATCGCACTCCCAAATTGATGGTGGATTATGCGCAGTCCGCTGCCGCTCGCGGTTTGGAAGTATTGATTGCGGGAGCTGGCGGTGCGGCGCATTTGCCGGGTATGACAGCTTCAATGACATCCCTGCCGGTCATCGGTGTGCCGGTGGCTTCCAAACAATTGAAGGGATTGGACTCTTTGCTGTCCATCGTGCAAATGCCCGCCGGAATTCCCGTGGCCACGGTGGCCATCGGCAATGCCCGCAATGCAGCGTTGCTGGCGGTGCGCATTCTGGGTGTGAAATTTCCCAAGTACCGCAAGGCCATTGTGAACACCATGGCGAAGCAGGAGCGTGAAGTACGTTCCCATCGCCTGGAAGAAAATTGATGGCCGTCCTTCCCGGCGCTACGATTGGCATTCTCGGCGGGGGACAATTGGGGCGCATGTTCGCCCTTGCCGCCAAACGCATGGGATATCGTGTCGCCGTGTTGGAGCCTTCCGCCGATTCTCCTTGCGGTCAGGTCGCGGATATTGTGATTCAAAAACCTTATGCGGATCAAAGCGGTCTGAAAGAACTGGCTTCCGTCAGCGCAGCCTTGACGTATGAGTTTGAGAATGTGGATGCCATTGCGGTGGAATTTCTTGAAGCTCAGAAAACACCGGTGCATCCTTCCAGCAAGGCTTTGCGCATTACGCAGGATCGCATTCTGGAAAAAGTATTCGTCCGCGATTGTGGAATCCCGGTTACGCCTTTTGCCCCGATCCGTTCTGCGCAAGAGTTGGAAGCGGCCATGGCGCAGGTGGGCTTTCCCTCCTTTCTCAAAACCTCGCGCGGTGGATATGACGGCAAGGGACAAATTCGAGTCGAGAATGTTGAAGAAGGACGCAAAGCCTTTGCGGAATTTTCCGGCAGGGAATTGATTCTGGAACGGCTGGTTCCTTTCGTGAAAGAAATCAGCGTGGTTGCCTGTCGTGGCAGCGACGGAGCCTTTGCTTCGTATCTGCCTTCAGAAAACATGCATGTGCGGAACATTCTGGATCTTGCCATACTCCCGGCGCGGGTTTCCGAATCCACGGCGCAGGCCGCGAAGGAAATTGCCCGCAAGGTGGCGGAGGGGTTGTCCATTGTCGGAACCTTTTGTGTGGAGCTTTTTGAGGTTGCGGATGGTTCACTCATGTTGAATGAGATCGCGCCGCGGCCTCACAACTCCGGTCACTCCACCATTGACGCCTGTCTGTGTTCCCAATTTGAGCAACAGGTTCGCGCAGTGTGCGGTTTGCCTTTGGGTTCTACAGAATTGCTCCGCTGTGCGGCCATGATCAATCTTGTCGGTACGGGCGAAGGAGACCAACTCGATGGAGTTGAGGAACTATTGCGTGACCCGGATGTTTCATTGCATCTCTACGGAAAAACCCATGCGCCCAAAGGCCGCAAGATGGGCCACTTCACCGTATTGGCCAACACACCGGATGAAGCGGAGAAACGGGCGAGGGAATTGCAGAAATTATTGCGGTGGAAGTAACACCCCACCCTTCGACAGGCTCAGGGCATCGCCTTTTTGCTTCCTCCCCTCTTGAGGGGAGGAAGTTTCACGTGGGTCTAGAACAAGAACTTATTCCTGTTACTCCCCTTCCCCTCAAGAGGGGAAGGGGTTGGGGGATAGGGTGTTAATACCTCGCTTCAAACCCTTCATCACCTCTCACCGGAATTTCATGTGATTCCACCGATTCGACTTGAGCATGGGGCGGCCCCTTGCGACACCAACGGATAAAACTTCCGAGTTGATTTTCGGGTCCCTCTGCCTCGGCATAAACCGAACCATCCGGCTCATTGCGAACAAAACCGTTTAGTCCCAAATGTTGGGCTTCACGCCCGGCATCGCGGCGATAGAAAACACCCTGTACTTTTCCGTGTATGTGAATGGCGAGGCGGATAAATCGCCAGGGTTTTATTTCGCAGGCCATTTCATCCCTGTGAGGATTCTCCGAAACGATGGCTGAATTCCACATCTTCCATTTGCGGAGCGTTCATCAGGTCGTTCAATACACCAGGAAGGGCTTTGCCTTCAAACAACAGAGCGTGCAGACCTTCGAGAATTTGCATGCGAATCCCCAATTCACTCGCCTTGTGAAAGACCACGTCAATGGTGTGTACACCTTCCGCCACGTCACCGACTTCACGCACAGCGGCTTCCAGCGATTTTCCCTGTCCAATTAAAAATCCCACCCGGAAATTGCGGCTTAAGGGCGAGCCGCTCGTGGCCACGAGATCGCCCACTCCGGCGAGGCCAAGAAAGGTGAGGGGATTGGCGCCAAATTTTTCGGCGAAGCGGCTCATCTCGGCGAGTCCGCGCGTCAAGAGCATGCCACGGGTGTTGTCACCCATTTTCAGGGCCGCGGCCAGTCCCGTGGCAATGGCGTAAATGTTTTTGAGCACCCCGCCGAGTTCCACGCCTTGAACATCGCGGTTGCTGTAAACACGGAAGTAGGAACAGGAGAGGGCTTCCTGCACGGTTGCAATGACATCTTCATCGCGACTGGCGATAACGGTGGCGCCGGGCATCTTGGCGGCGATTTCCTTGGCGAGATTGGGTCCACTCAATGCTCCGATGCGAAGACAGCGGGTTTCTTCACGGAGGATTTCCGTCATGAGTTTAAAAGTTTGCGATTCAATGCCCTTGGTGGTGCTGACGATCATTTGATCTTCGTCCATCCATTGGCCCAGTTGTCTAGCGATGGATCGGAAGTGCTGGCTGGGAACGCACACCAGAACCAGCGAACAATTACGGGAGGCTTCTTCGAGGCTGGCTGTGCCGGTGATGTTGGCGCTCAGTAGAATGCCGGGCAAATATTTTTTGTTTTCCCGCGTGGAGTTGAATTCCGCGGCTGCTTTGGAAGAGCGGAACCAAAGCGATACCGGAAGCCCCTTGCTGCCAATGATGTCCGCCAGCGCACTGCCGAAACTTCCGCCACCGATGATGCCAATGCGTTTCATTTTTCCTCTTTGGACAAAGCAATCATCCGGTCTTCCACCAACGCCCGGAAGGATTCGACTTCCCCGTTCCAATGCACCGGTTCCCCCACGAACACGTCGCAGAAGAAGGGAACCAGCAGGATCTCGCCTTTCGGAAGAGCCTTCCCCAAACCATGCATGAATATAGGGAAAACCGGGAGCTCCGGCCGCGATTCGCACAATCGCGCAATTCCCGAACGGACCCGGTTCATCTGTTCGGGTTCGCCTCGCGTACCTTCCGGAAAGTACAACAGGATTTCACCCCGATCCAAAGCCTCGTGGCAAAGTTTGAGCGGATCTTCTTCGCCTTCGGCTCCTGTCTTCTTCCTCCGTATGGGAATGATGCCGATGATGTGCAGGGAGAACCACGCCAGAATGGAATTGCGGAAGAAATAATCCATGGCAGCCACGGGCCGAATCTTGGGCAGCAATCGCAAGGGAAGAATGGAAAAGAGCACCAAAGTGTCCAGATGGCTGTTGTGATTGGCGACGAGGATGGCCGGCCCCTGTGTGGGCAATCGTTCCTTGTGCCGAATGTTCAGCCCGAGGATTACCAAAGTAATCGGCCTTACCAGCAGGAGAAAGAACAGAAAGCGAAGCGTAGTCTTCACGGTGCGGTCTCAATAATACAGGTAGTGGAGGTAGTGAAAAAACAACGGTGCGGCATAGGTGAGGCTGTCGATGCGATCGAGAATGCCACCGCGACCGGGCAACATGGCGCTGGTGTTTTTGATGCCGAGATCCCGCTTTACCGCCGAGAGCGTGATGTCCCCGGTAAAACCTCCGAGTCCGATAATCAGTCCGGCTCCCACCGCAGCCCATCGACCTAAAGGAGTCAGGAACGGAGCCAGAATCACAGCCAGTAAAGTGGTGGTGCAAACGCCTCCCAGCAATCCTTCCCATGTTTTGTTGCGATTGACCTTGGGAATGATTTGCCGCCGACCCAATGCCTTTCCCCACCAGTATTGGGACACATCGTTGATCTGGGTGAGGAACACGAGATACAGCAACAGGGCGAAACCGCCGCCGTGGGGATTTCCGGCTTTGGGCAGCACCAGTAAATAAGCCACATGGCCGATGGAAAACACTGTGGTCATCAATCCCCATTGCAGCAGGCCGATGGAGCGCAAAAACCCCTCGGTCTCACCGATCAACACCATGCGCAAAGTCAGAAAGAGAAAGGCATACACGGGAATGAACACGATGAAGGCACCGTACCATCCTTTGGCAATCAGGTAGTACTGGATGGGGATGGTGAGATAGGCCCAGAACAGGACGCGATGATCCGTGCGCCGGGTCGGAATGAGTGACAGATATTCCTTGAAAGCCAGAAAGCTCAGGAAGGCGAGAATGCACAGGGATATGTTCATCACGAAGACTTGGACGTCTCTGATCGAAAAATGGTAAACGACACTAGATTTTAACTCCATGCATCCGTCACCTCACCTGTTTTTCGCTCTTTTTCGCCTTCTATTCAAGATAGCTCCTGTTGGGATGACCCTCGTGGCCATTCCGGTTGCCGCCGCGAGTGGCGATTCCATACAGACCGTCGCATCGGAAATTTCTGCAATCGATTCCACGACTGTCGACACGAGTGTTGGTTCCAACAATTCGTTTTTTCCATTTCCGCTTCATGAACCTTCCGCGAAAGAGATTCGCGATTTCCAATCCGGGTGGGGAAAGGCCTTGCTGTCGTATCGGGCGGGAAAGTTTGCAGAAGCCGCCAAGCAACTGGGCAAGGTGCAGCCTTCGGAAAAGCTGGCGCAGGTTTACCGGACGATTTTTTTCGCGCAGGCCAGTCTGGCTGCAAATTCCAAACAGGAAGCCGACAGCGCGCTGGAGGCAACCTTGCGATGGGCGCGCGGTCCAGTGTGGCAGCGCCATCTTTACAGTTTGAGACTGAAGGCTTTCGATTTTAAAACGGCATCACAAGTGCAACGCAAGGCGTTCTGTCTTTTAGGGCTGAAGGCTCCGTTAGAATCCGGAACTCAAACGGGCTTCTATTATCAGTTGCTGTCTTTGGATTCCGCAAATTTATCCGCCTCGGAACGGATGAATGTGGTTCGGCAATTGTTGCGCATCGCTCCCGCGAATTCCCGGTTGGATTCGGTGTATCAAAATCTGGTTGTGCAATTTCCCCCGGGTCAAGGTTCGTGGGAGGAACAAAAACTGTTGCTGGATTTTGAGCAGAAGCTGGGATATACCCAGAAGGCTTTGGAACGCACGCAAACGCTTCTTCCTCTCGCTCCCGGCAAACCCCAGCAACAGGCATTGGAATTGAACTCCGCAGATTTGCTGTACCGCAAGGGCTCCTATGCCGATGCCATTCAATCCTATCAGAAATATGCGGACAGCTATGGCCCCTTGCCGGACATTTTTCTGCAAACGGCGCGCGCCTATCGAAAGTTGTCGAACGAATCGCAGGCCAAGTCAACCTATGCCAAGTTGACGGATCAATTTCCCAAAAGCCCCAAGTCCATGGATGTGTACTGGATGCAGGCTTTTGATGCGGAAGCGGCGGGACGTTTGGAAGAATCCATTGAAACCTATTCCCGTTTGGTAGCGGGTTTTCCCGAAGCTGCTCAGGCGGAGAAGGCGGCCTTTCGCATCGGTCTCGCTTATTTCAAACGCGGGGATTTTGCGGCAGCCTTGCAGGCTTTCCGGAATCTTCGTCGTCTGAATTCCTCCTCGCGTGTGCTGCATGCGGGGCTTTATTGGGAGGGGAAATCTTTGGAGGCCCAAGGGGATTCCGTTGCGGCGAATGGAACCTGGACGGAGTTGAGCGGACGATTCCCGTTCAGCTTCTACGGGCATCTGGCGCGTTTGAATTTGAAGGCGCGCAATGTCTGGCCGGACAGTCTGGAATGGAAAAATCGTTTTTCACCCTCCCGTGCCGAGGATATCAAATCCTGGCTGGCGAGTCACACGCCGGGATATCGGGACACGCTCGATCTTTCCGGGCAAAGCGTTTATCTGCCGGTATCGCGGTTGTTTGAATGGAAGATGGAAGACCTCGCACTGTTGACCTTGCGCAGCCAGCCGGCGAGTTTTCTTGCGAATCCCTGGGGTCTGTATGTGATTGCGCGGCAATGTCAGGATGCGGGATTGTGGACGGAGGCGTATCGCTTTGGAACCTTGCTTGGAAATCTGCTGCCGGTGGAGCAATGGGCCGAAGCTCCGCGTTCCGTGCTGCGCTTGTTCTATCCTCCGGCGTATGAAAACTTGGTGCGGAAATGGGCTGTGCAGGACGGTGTTCCGCCGGGTTTCGTTTTTGCATTGATGAAACAGGAGAGTGGATTTGACGCACAGATCGTTTCGCGTGCAGGGGCACGGGGATTGATGCAGATGATGCCTGCTACTGGCGCGTCGCAGGCGAAACACGATGGCGTTTCCGGCTTCACGCCAGATGCCTTGTTCGTTCCGGACACGAATGTCCGGTTGGGTACGGCGTATGTCCGCGACATCGAGCGGAAGTATCATGGCAATCTTTATTTCACGCTGGCGCATTACAACGCGGGGCCGGAGGCTTTGAACGGCTGGATGCCCCAGTTGATCAACCGGCCTGTGGATGAGATGGTGGAGGATATCGGGTTTTCGGAAACGAGGGATTATGTGAAACGGGTGTTGTCCAATTATTGGACCTATCAGGCACTGTATGAGTAGGGATGAGCAATGAAGCAGGTAGTCTTTACAATATTGTTTATTGGCATTTTTGGATGCAGCACAAAGCCAAATATCTCTAAACTAAGTGCTGACGATACACTCAAACATTTACGTGCATCACTTGACCTTGTGAAAAGTGCGCCATCAGATAAACCGTTCGAGGCATCGACATATGAGTCTGATCCGCTAATTGGTTTATCACAACAAAAAATCGACTCTGCTCTCGGTCATCCAGAAGCATGTCATTCAACAATGGAAAAGCCCTGTGGTTGGCATTACCTCTTCTACAAACTTCCGAATGGAGACCAGGGTGGAGGCCCAGAATTGTGGCTCCAATTTGGACGCGACAGCTTATGTACTTCTGCTAAATGGATTGTGACCCAGTGATTGTGGTTGTCCTAGTCTAAAAACACAACCCCGTGATCATTCATAATGCGTCCAGAGTCGAATGACCTTGACCGTGCGAATGTCAGGCAGAACCTGATAAACCAACCGGTGCTGAACGTTAATGCGACGGGAACAGGCTCCTGCTAAATCGCCCACCAGTTTTTCAAACGGCGGAGGGTTTTGGAAGGGATCGTTTTCCAGAATTTTTAAAAGAATTTCCGCTTTGGGTTTCAGGCCTGAAGATACCAGTTTCTTGGCGTCTTTTTGGGCCTGCTTGGTAAAGACAATCCGCCAGTTCACCAGTTCAGTTTTTTGGACAACTTGGTCACCGGAGTCTTGAGTCCTTTTTGAATGGACTCACGCATGCCCGGAATGGAAACCAGATAAAGGGTTTCCTGAATGGCACGCCAGTCATCATGCGAAATCAGAACGCCGTTGTTGCGCTTGCCCATGATTTGCACAGGTTGATGAGACTCGGCAGTCTCATCAAGGAGTTTGTACAAGGATGCTCTTGCGACGCTTGCTGTGAGTGTAGTCATATTTTTACTCCATGCATAACGTACGTGATAGCGTACGTATTGTCAAGGCTTGTTTCAGTTGATTTCTTCTGTGTCTTTGACCCACGTGAAACCCCTTCCCCTCAAGAGGGGAAGGGGCAAATGGATGGGGTGACCTGCCCCCAAACTGCTACTTTATACATCCATGCGGTTCCTGTCTTTCATCCTCACCCTGACCTTCACTTTGGGTCTCGCCAAAGGGGGATGTTTTCCCCTCGCGCGGCTGAAATACGGCGGTGGGGGAGATTGGTACGCCGGACCCAGCATGTTGCCCAATCTCGCCAAGCGATTAAAGGCGGATTTGGGCCTCAACGTGTGTCCCGAAGAACGCACAGTCGAGTTGCTCGCTCCCAACCTTTACGAAACACCCGTTCTTTTCATGACCGGTCACGGCCGCATGGAATTTTCTCCGGAAGAACGTCAGGCTTTGAAGGAATTTCTCCGTCGCGGTGGGCTTCTTTTTGCGGACGACAATTATGGACTCGCGGAATCGTTTCGCGAGGAAATGAAAACGCTGTATCCCCAGCGGCCTCTCAATCCGTTGTCCGAAAGACATCCCATCTTTCAAAGCCATTATCACTTTGCCCACGGACTTCCCAAAATCCATCAACACGATGGCAAGACTGCCACGGCGAATGGCATTGAAATGGACGGGCGCATCGCCGTGTTATTCACCTACGAATGCGATTTGGGAAATGGCTGGGAGGATGTCGGGACTTATCCAGACGATCCCGCCGAGTTGCATGAACAGGCTTTGCGCATGGGTGTGAATGTGTTCGCATGGTTTCTGCAGGGAGCGCGGGCACGGTGAGTAAAGCACAGAACTCCGTGGATACGTGGCGATGGCCCAAGCTGACGCGGTTGAAGGCCCGGCTTCTGGGATATCGCCAGCATCTGATCCAGACCGCCGTTGTCCGGGGTTTTGTTGAAGCCCTGTGCGTTCAGCTTATCCTGCTTCCCATCCTCGGTTGGATGTCCTCGCGCCATCCTTATCAGGCCATTTGGTTGCAAGCCATGCTGGCGACCTATGTCGTCTATCTCTGGCCTCTCATTCCGGGATTCCATGCTTGGTACAAGGCGCAGTTCCGGTTGGAAAATCTGGCGAAACAACTCGATCGATTCAATTCCGGTTCTCCCGACGTATTCCGCACTTTGCTTTCACTGGAAAACCACGGGACGGAAACCATTGCGGCACTGAACCGAAATTACGCGCCATGGGAAAACAAGCTTCGTATTCCGAAAGCGCCTTGGGTCGATTCGTCACGGATGGGATGGCTTGGCGCCTGTCTGTCTTTTGCCTTAATCGTGCCGATCTTTTCCGGGCATTCAGGCGACATGGTTTATCGCATGGTACTTCCGCTTTCCGCATGGAATCAAATTCCGGTTCCCCAACTGGATCCCGTCGATATTCCCGGGCGCGCAGCGTTGGGAGATACCCTGAACCTTTCTGTAAATGTGGATCACCTTCCCGAATCGGAACCCGTGTATGCCCATGTTCTTTTTCACGGACAAGAACAGCGGTATCGTCTTGAGCGAACAGGGGATGTGGCCCGTTTTCGTTTCGGACCCGTGCAAGGCGATTTTGATTTGCGTTTCTCCGCCTTAAGCGTGGAGACTTCCGAATATTCCATTCAGGCTGTGTCGCCTCCTTATTTGCATTCCTTTGCCGCCGTCGTGCAGCCTCCGGTTTACACCCGGCTGCCTTCCGATTCGATTCCCGAAATGCCGGTCACGTTGACCTTGCTTCCCGGCAGCCATGTTTTGTGGCATATCACGGCTTCGCAGTCCCTTAGAAAGCTGCAGGCGATTTTCAGATTCTCCGATGCAGTTCCGGACACTTTGGATTTGGGGGAGGGCACGACATTCACTTTGCGAAGTTCGGTGCGTAAACCCGTGGAACTTCGTCTGCACTTGGTCACCCGGGAAGATCATCTTTCGGGCAATGCGGGTCCTTATCGTTTGGAGCCCGGCGTGGACGCGCCACCCGAGATCGCCTTCTTGTCGCCTTCCACCGATGGCGAACTGGGAAGGAATCTGCAGGTTCCAATCGTGTATCGCGCGCAGGACGATTATGGCGTATCGCGTGTCACCTTGCATTACTCCGTGACCGGAGGAATTGAAGGCGCTTCTTCCAAGGGAGTGAAGGATATTTCGTCGTGGTTGCAGCCCGGCACGGGAATGGGTGGCGGTTTGTGGGAACTCAAGGATCTTCCCTTGCAACCCGGCAATACCGTGGAGATATATCTGGAAGCCACCGATAACGATGTGGTGTCGGGTCCCAAGACCGCGCGATCGGAAACGATTCATTTGCGCATGCCTTCCCTTGAAGAAGTGTTGGCGAAGGTGGATGCCACGGAGCGCGGCGCGATTACCAGTTTGAAAAGCGCAGCGGAGCGTCAGGATCGGGTCCCGCGTCAACCTCAACAGGCGGCCAATGAAAGTCAACCGGATGCGCCACCACCGTTGGGAGCGTGGGAAATCCGCCGCATATTGAATTCGGCTCCGCAGGATCATTTGCAGAGATTGGAACGCCATCTCGATGCGGAAGCCGCCAAGGTCGATCACGATTCGCCCCTCGGAAAACAACTGGAATCGCTTCGCAAAGAAACAAAGGAGATGGAAAAGCATCTTCCTCCGACCGATGCGTGGCAGAAGCCGTTGCCGGAACAGAAGAAATGGCTGGATACTCTGATGAAGAACCAGCAAATGTTGGATCAGAAGCTTGCCGATCTGAAATCCATGCCGCCTCCCAAGGACGCCAAACAGCAGGAGCCGCTGGCGCAGGAACGCAAGGCTCTTGGGGACGAGTTACAGCACAACATGAAAGAGCAAAAGGATTTGCAATCCTGGATCAAGGATCAACAACAGGTGCAGGATGCCAAGCGTCAGGATTTGCAGCAAACGGCTCAGGCGCAGGAACGGGCGCGCGAGGACGTGAAGCAGGCGCTTTCTCAAATTCAGAAAACGCTGGAGAAGGGAATGGAGAACGGCGTCATCTCTCCCGAGTTGCTCCAAAAAATGGAGCGCATTCAGGAGTTGTTGAAAGAGGCTTTGCCGGACAGCACCTTGGACCGGCTGAAAAAGGATTCCCAAAACGAACAGGTAGGCATGGAGGATTTGCAAAACAACCTCAAGAACCTGCTCGATCGCCAGAAGGACATGCGTCAAGGTCTGGATCGGGCCATTAAAATGCTGGAGATGCTCCGGGACATGCATGCACTGGAGACGCTGACCAAGGATGTGCGCGATTTGCAGGACAAGCAGGAAAAGCTTGCCGAAAAAATTGGTGAGAACGACGACGGCAAACCCGATGCCTCCAAGTCTGACGAAGAACTGGCGGCGAAGCAGGAGGAATTAAGTCAGCAACTGGAAAATGACACCAAAGAGTTGAACCGGTTGGCGAAGGAGCAAAAAGCTTTTCAGGAATTGAAAAATCAACCGCATGCGCAGGAAGCGCAGGACAAAATGCAGGAGACGGAAAAGGAACTGGGCAAGAATTCTTCCGACAAGTCGCAGGACGGGAATGATGCGGATAAAGGCGGAAAGAAAAATTCCCAGAAAGCCCGCAAGAGTGCGAAGTCCGCCGCCGAAGAGTTGAGAAAAATGGCGGACAACATGGACGGCATGATGGGGCAGATGAACGGCGGTCCCGATCCTGCCGAAATCTCCGCCTTGCTGGATGAAACTCTGGAGTATGGCCGCTGGCTCGATCTTATTCGCGACAAAAACAACCGTGTCCGCGAAGGTTGGGATGAGGAAGATGCGGCCCTGAACCAGCGCGCGGCGCAGCTTGCGCGGTGGTTGCGAAACCGTCTGGAAAAATTGGCGGCCGAGAAACCGTATGAGAACGAAGTCTTACGCCACGAAGCTGCTGAACTGGGCTATCAGGCCGATGCCGTGCTCACCGCGAATTCCGCTCCCGCCGCAGATAGTTTGCTTTTGCACACGCGCAAGGCTGCGCGGGAATTGCTCAAGTGGCTGCAACAATCCAATGATCAGGATGGCAATGACGGTGAAGGCTCCATGAGCGGGAATTCCGGAAACGGATCCGGGAAGAAAAGCGGCGGCAAAGGGAAGGGCAAGGGACAAGGTGAAGGTGACGATGAAGGACTGGATGGAATGTCCGGCAGATTGAAAGGCGTTTCCGGAAAACAAATGGCCGTCAATCAGGCCACCTATCAACTCTTGCGTCAAATGCTGGACAGCCGAAGTTCCGGAGGCAAACCGGGTCAAGGTTCCCCCAATGGTTCGATGCCATTGCCGGGCGGTGGCAGTTCTTCCGGTTCCAATGGAATGCCGGGAGGAAGTTCCGGGAACATGCCCGGCGGTTCACCACAAGGGGGGCAATCCGGTTCTCAACCGGGAGGAGCCCAATCGGGTTCACAGTCCGGATCACAACCTGGATCTCAAAATGGTGAAGGAAATTCTCCCGGAGGTGTGGCGAACTCACAACAGGGAGTCAGTGAAGCTTTGGAAAAGATGGCGGAGTCGGCCAATGATGCCGGAGGTGCCGCGCGAAAGTTGCGACGTCTTGCGCAAGAAGCGAGGGAACTAGAAAAAGGATTGCGGCAGGGGAGAATCGATCCCGAAGAACTGCGGAAGAAACAGGAGCGATTCCAAACCCGTTTATTGGAAGCGGCCAATGCCATGGAAGAGCGTGGCCGCGATCGCCAGCGTCAGGCGGAAGCCTATCGTGGCGGCGCATTGAAACCCGATTCCAACGGAACCGTGGTGCGTGAAGATGTGTTCCGCGAATTGCAGCGTCGGCGGGAATGGGCGCGCAGCCTGTCCTTGCCAGCGGAACAGAAACGCCGCATCGAATCCTATTACGAGGCCCTCCTTGCCCATTAAAACAATCGACGCTCAAGTCCTTGTTTTTGGGCGCAAAATAATCGCCTGCATTGAATCCATTTTTTTGTTTTTGAAGTTTACGCTGGAAATGTTCCGGAACCTGCCTTCCGTGTTCCGCAATTCGCGTCTTGCGGTGGAGCAGATGTATGTCATCGGCATCACTTCGCTTCCTCTGGTCGGATTGACTTCCGTATTCACGGGTGCCGTGGCGGCATGGCAGGCCGTCTATAATTTTGAGGACTATGTGCCGTTGCGTTATGTGGGTACGGCCGTTGGCAAATCCGTAATGCTGGAAGTGGGGCCAGTGCTCACGGCGCTGGTGGTCTCAGGTCGCGTCGGAGCGGCGATGGCTGCCGAGCTTGGCACCATGGCCGTCACGGAACAACTCGACGCCATGAAATGCCTCAACCTGAATCCTTACCGTTTCCTGCTGGCACCCAGACTCGCGGCTGGAATGATCATGCTCCCCTTTCTGACCATATTTTCCTCCTTCATCGCCATTCTCGGTGCTCTTGCGGTGGTGGTGATCTTCAAAGGATTATCCCACGAAGCCTTCTTTTCGGGAGTGCGCCTGTTTTACACCGACAAGGATCTGTTTGTGGGTTTGCTGAAGTCACTCGTATTCGGTACCTGGATTTCCCTGTTCGGATGTTTTTTCGGCTATCACAGTTCGCAGGGAGCCGTGGGCGTCGGGCGCGCCACCATGGCTGCGGTGGTGGCCTCCAATGTCGCCATTCTGGTCAGCGGGTTTCTGCTATCTAACTTTCTGCTCGGATAGGAATCCGCATGGTACAACGCTATCTGACCCATCTCGAAAAGCGCAGCGACTTCGTGGAAGCCCTGCGCGACAGCTTCGGCGTTCCCGATCCCGTGCAGCGCAATCGCGAGGTCAAGGCCGTGTTGGATCGCCAGCGCGACAAGATTCGCCGTTTGAATCAGGGCGGAGCCTCGGGTAACGACACCGTGCGCTTCATCAGCGAGATGGTCGACACCCTGTTGCGTGTTTTCTGGGATCAGGTGGAAATGGGAATGCCTGATGATGCGAGTCTCGTGGCGGTTGTTGCCGTCGGAGGTTATGGGCGCATGGAGCTCTGTCCTCAAAGCGATATTGACCTGCTTATTCTAACCTCTGCGAAACCGGATGGTTATGAAATTTCACAAGCTGAATCCATCGTTCGCAATTTGTGGGACTTCGGATTCACGGTGGGCTCTTCCGTCCGTTCCCTCGCCCAATGCAAGGAAGCTTCGGCCAAAGACCCGGACACATGGACATCCTTTCTCAATGAAAGGTTTGTGGCGGGCAATCACGAACTTTACAGTCGCTTTGCGCATATGATGAGCCGCCGTCTCCTTCCTTGGCGCATTTCGACCCTGGTCGAGTCCAAGCTGCGGGAGCGGCGGGATCGCATCGCCCGGATGGGCGCACTGGTTCAATTGCTGGAACCGGACATCAAGGAGGGGATGGGTTGCCTCCGCGATGTGCATTCCATGATGTGGATCGCCAAGGTCAAGCATGATTGCGACAACTTCGAGGATTTGGTGCGCGAGGGCCTCATTACCCCGCAGGAGCAGGAAGACATCCGCGTCGCCTATGATTTTCTCCTGCAGGTGCGTTGCTGCATCCATTTCATGACACAAAAGAAGGATGACCGTCTCAACTTCCATTTGCAGCCCGAAGTGGCAGCAGAGCTGGGATTTGTGGACGATGGCGCCTTCAAGGCCGTTCAGGTGTTCCTCAAGGCGTTCTACCATCACACCAAAACGGTGAACCGGGTGGTGGAAGCCGTGATTTCGCGTTGGATACCCGCTCCGGGTTCCAAGTGGAAATCCGATCCGCTGAAAAAACATCCCCATTTCAAATCCGAGCATCGGGCCATGGATTTGATTGCGCGAGTGGGGAATCCCTTTCGCGGAAATCTGGATCTCATCCTCGATTACTTTGAACTGGCCAACCAAAACGGTCTGGGATATGCCCATCACGCTATTCTGAGATTAAAGCAGGCCATTTCCCTGTTCTCGACGCAGGAGGAACTCGATCTTACCGGGCCTCTGCACCGTTTCCTTGAATTTTGCCAGCGTCCCGAGCGCGTGGGGCGGATGCTGCGCTGCATGAACGATGTGGGGCTCCTTGGATTGTTGATTCCGGATTTCAACTACATCTACTGCCACAGCCATCACGACACCTACCATATCTACACGACCGACGAGCATACCATCACCGTGGTGCGTCAGCTTGCCTATCTTGCTAAAAGTTCCGAGAAGGAGCTGGAATCCCTTCGTGGCGCTTTTGAGCAGGTCACCGATCGGGAATTGCTGGTGTTGGTGTGCTTTTACCACGACATCGGAAAAGGCGTGGGTCCCGGACATTCCGTGAGCGGCGCCGCCATGATATTCAAATTCCTCGAAGGGATGGGTTTTTCCGCTGCGCGTTGTCTCACGGCCTCGAATCTCGTCCTGCATCATCTCTTGATGAATGATGTCATTCAGAGAAGGGATCTGGATGATCCCAAGACCATCCACGATTTCATCGCCAAAGTGGAAGGCCCTGCATTTCTCCACAAGCTCTATGTGCTGACCTATTGCGATGTCTCCTCCGTGCATCCCTCGGCGTGGTCTCCGTGGAAGGCCAGCTTGCTGCACCATTTGTACGAAGCCGCGTTGAAAATGTTGCTGGCTCCCTACGAGTCCGCGCAGGCGCAACGGAGAGGACCGGAAGAAGATGCGGTGATGGCCGCTCTTGTGCGAGTGCTGCCTCAGGAAGAGGCGCGCACGCATTTACAGGCGCTTACCGGGAATTACATGGCGGTGCATTCCCCCGAGGACATGGCACTGCATGCCGGATTGTTGCAGGCCACGGCAAAGGGCGATTTCGGAGTTCATGTGTCGGCAAAGCCGACGCATTGGGAAATTACGGTCGCAGCGCGCGATGAAAAGGCCCTGTTGTGCCGCATTGCGGGAACGCTGGCGCATTTGGGACTTTCGATTTTGAGCGCGAAGATTTACACCCTGGGCGGCGGACGCGTCGTCGATCGCTTCTGGGTTGCATTGCCCGAGGGCAATGTCTCTTCCCCCGAAGTGCTTCGCACGCGCATTCTCGCTGAACTGCGCAAACACTTTTTGCTGGATCGCGGGGAATTGCGCGAGCTGCGCCGCCGCGATCGTGCCGTTCATGACATTACGGGGGATGCCCCCATCGAACCTAAAGTGTTGGCATCCAATGACATATCCGATGTTTTTACCGTGATGGATGTCGTGTGCCGGGATCGCATCGGAATTCTTTTTCAGGTAGCATTGGTCTTGAGCGAACTGGGATTGAATGTGCATGGCGCCGTGCTGACAACCGAAGCGGACAAGGCAACGGATGCTTTTTACATCACCAGCGAAGATGGAAAAAAGATTACCGATGATGCGCGTTGTGAAGAGATCATCGCCGCGATCGGACGCGAACTCGCTTCCGATTAGTTCTTCGTCCCAAACCCCGGCCAAAATATTTTTTCAATAATCGTTTGACTTATCGTGTCAACTACCTTATCATTTATCCATTGAAACAGGCGTGAAGGAAAAATTCATTGACCGAACAGCAAAACATTTTCCGCATCAACGACTTCAACCACGAAGTGCGAATCGCGGGAACCCCAATAAACACAGGCTTATCAGGCGATCGTTTCCCTGTTGCACATACGGCGAAGATCGGCTTTCAATCTTTTTTCATCCATACAATTCGTTAAAACCAAATCCATCCGGAGGGAGGTGATCACATGGCCGCCAAGAAAAAAGCCGCAAAGAAAGTTGCTAAGAAAGCAGCGAAGAAGAAGAAGAAGTAGTTCTTCTCCTCTTTTCCAACTTTGTTGGAATCAAATGCTTAAGGAGCCTCGGACGTCCGGGGCTCCTTTTCTGTTTTTGGGATTTTTTCGTGTAAGTTGTTGATTTGAATAAGGATCGGAATTATTTCCCGTAGGGGAGGAATTTAAATCCGCCCCCCGCAGGCCTACATGGATTCGATGGCGGGGACGCCAATCAATTCCAATGCCGAACCTAGCACCGACTTCGCTGCATGCACCAGCAAAAGCCGTTCGCGTTCCTCGGGAACGCCCAATACCCGGCAATCATGGATGAATCGATGCACGGCATCGGCTACCGACAGGGCGTATTGCGCGAGAGGGCAGGGATCGCGTGACAGGGAGGCGGTTACAACCTTGTCCGGATACTGTGCCAACAGATCCACCAGTGCGAGGGATGAGGAATCCGTGAAAATTTCCCAGCGTATTCCATTCAAGTCGGCAACAGTCCAGGCCTTTCTGTCCAGACCGGTTTTCCGAAGGATGCTGCACAGACGAACATGTGCGTTCTGCACATAAGGACCGGAATCCCCTTCAAAGCTCAACGCCTGATCCCATTCAAAGCGAATGTCGTTTAAACGACGATTCTTCAATTCACTGAAAACCAAAGCACCGACGGCAATGCGTGTGGCAATCTCATGGCTTCCCGCAAGATCGGGATTTTTTTCGGCCATGATGCCTAGAATCTTGTCACGTGCCGCTTCCAGCACATCCTTGAGCAAACTGGATTGTCCGGTGCGCGTCTTGCCCTTTTCCCAGCCGCCGTCTTCGCTTTTGATCAGAACCAAACCGAAGGGAATGTGTTCGCAGCGTCCATGCCAATCCATGCCGAGTAATTCCAGAACCTTGAACAATTGCTGAAAGTGCAGGCTTTGACCGTTGTCCACTACATAAAAGCAATGTTCAAAGCCGTAGTGTTCCCGACGGTATAAGGCTGCGGCCAAATCGCGCGTGATGTACAAGGTGGAGCCGTCGGTTTTACGGATTAAGGCGGGAGGCATGCCGAAGGCTTCGAGATCCACAACTTCCGCACCCTGGCTTTCCCTCAGCAGATTTTTGGATTTCAGAAGTTCGAGTACGCTTTCGAGTCGATCGGCAAAGAAGGCTTCACCGACATAGGCGTCGAATTCCACGTTGAGGATGGCGTAAAGCCGTCGAAGCTCATGCAATGTCACTTCGCGAAAGGAGGCCCAGAGGATGCGATAAAAGGCGTCATTGGATTCCAGTTTGGCGAATGCCTGACGGGCTTCGTCTTCCAGCCCTGGATTTTGTTTGGACGCCGCATCAAAATCGCGATACAGGGCGTTGAGTCGTTCCAAGGTCAAAGTCGGCAGATCGGCTTCGCCGAGTCCCGCGCGCAGAAACATGACGATCAGTTTTCCGTAGGACGTGCCCCAGTCTCCGAGATGGTTGATCCGCTCAACCTTGTAGCCGTTTTTATGATAGATGCGGCTGAGGCTGTTGCCTATCATGGTTCCACGCAAGTGATGGAAAGCAAGCTCCTTACCCATATTGGGTGAAGAGAAATCGATGGCAATTATTTTCCCGGTTCCCTGCGCATTATTTCCATAAGCCGGTCCGTTTTGGATGATTTCAGAAATCACCTGGCTCGCAAAATCGGATTTATCCACGAAGAAATTCAGATAACCGTTCAAGGCTTCGATCTTCACAAAGCCGGGAGGCGGTTGCAGGCGTTTGGCCAAATCGATGGCGATGGCGGCCGGAGCCTGACGCAGGGTTTTGGCTAGGGGAAAACAGGGAAAGGAAAAATCGCCCTGTCCTTCATGCTGCGGCAAAGTGATGACGCTTTCCACCGCCTCCTCGGTCAAACCCGTGGCGGGTGCCACCACCGAGGCGATATTGCGCTTAAAGGTCGTCATCCTCGTCCTCTAAATTCACTTCATCCGGAGAGGCGTAGTCTTCCGCCTTGAGGTGGGTGGCTTTCGCATCGCCCCAAAGCCGTTCCAGAGAGTAATAGACCCGCGCCTGCTTCTCGAAGATGTGGACGATGAGGTCGCTGTAGTCGAGCACAGCCCAGCGCACGCCGGCCCGGTATTCGGAGCGCAACGCCTTGGTGCCTTCGCGGCTCAAAGCGCGTTGAACGGAATTCAACGTTGCGCGCATTTGCGCTTCATTCTGACAGGTGCAAATGAGATAATAGTCGGTCAGCGTGCTGAGACCGCGCAGATCGAGCAGGACCACATCCTCGGCCTTCTTGGAGAACAGCACAGTCGCGGCCATGCGCACGGCGTCTTCGATGCTTGAAGTTTTCACCGCCTTGGAAGCTTTGGAGGTTTTTGAAACTTTCGAGACCTTTTCAGCTTTTGCAGGTTTTTCAACCTTGGGCGCTTTTACGGTTTTGCTGATTTTTTTGGTTGCTGCCATGTTCTCATTAACTCCTCATAATCTTTACCAATTACCACAGTGGCTTCCACCAGCGATTCGGGATGCTGGAGGTGAAGGACTCGCGGGGTTCCCAGAACCCGGGCCATGTCGCGCGCAATGCAATCCGACGGCGCACGTGCGATGACCAAGGTATGCTCGTAATTCCAGTTGCGGGCATTTCCGAATTCAATCACGTCGAAACCGAGCCCCGTCAAAAAATCGCGGAAGGATTCAGCCACTCCGGATTTCCCGCATCCGTTCAGGATTTGAATTTGTCCGGTGTTGGGAACAAAAGAGGGTGGAGGTGCGGCTTCCTGTTTGCGACAGGAGAGCGTGAACAACAGGGCGAATGCGACGGAAAGAAATCGAAGCTGGCTCAATTAAGGAAACCGGTTCCAGAAAGGTTGGGAAAACGAAGAACCGTAGGCTTTCCAGGCATCCGGACCGTTGAAGAGTTCGACATTCATCGAGAAATTTTCAGTGGGACGGTATTCCAGTCCCACTCGCGGAAGAACCAAAGAGGAACCCGCGCCTTGTGACATCAAACTGTTTTGCCGCATGCCGGGAAGCGTGGAAGAAATCGGCGTGTAAAAACCCAAATCCGCGGAGAGCGTCAATGGATTGGCCAGCCGGTAACTTAAGGTGTTCAGATAAAGTCCCGAAGATGCGGAGCCCGCTCCGCTGGACATGAAGGAAAGCGAATAGCTCTGCTGCATGGAAAAGCGGTGGGAATTTCGGAGAGAAAAGCTGGGCGAGGAATTTCCATAAAGACTTTTGGAATTGAAGTCTTCTTTTTCCGTCAAAATACTGGAAGCGAAAACGCCGGGGGTGAGTGCGGCGATTCCCAGGAACAGGCAGTGCTTTATGAATCCGGGTCTCATCTACACCCTATATTATAATACGACTCATCAACCCGGGCCAGATTCCAGCGGGTGGTTTTTTACATCCACCTTGATGACCTTGGGCTGAAAGCCTTCCAGTTCCGCATCGGAGAGCCATGTAAAGGCCATGATGATGGCCAAATCCCCGATTTGAACCAGCCGCGAAGCCGCGCCATTGATGCAAACCTCACCGGAACCGGGTTTGCCGGTAATGCAATAGGTTTCGAAACGCGCGCCGTTGTTCAGATTCACAATCTGGACTTTTTCATTTTCACGGACATCCACCAGACGCATGAGAACCGGATCCAAGGTCACCGAACCTTCATAGTTCAGATTGGCATCCGTGATGGTGGCGCGGTGAATCTTGGATTTCAACATCTGTCGGAGCATGGTGGTACCTATATAACTTCAAAAACGCAGGGCGAGCTGAATTTCCCCGCCTTGATGCGGAGTCGGTGCCAAATTCAGGCTGAAGCGTTTGGCTTCCTGATTGTCGGAAAACCGGGTGTGAATAAACGCATCGGCCGCGCTCCAAATCATGGAGGTTGCGAGCAAGGCGATGGGAACGGCAATCGGGACATTCTTGCCATGATCCACGGCCAACAAGGCCACACCGCCCACTGCCATGGTGGAAAGCAAAGCGCCTGTGTAATATCGCTTGGTTTGATAGTGATAATAGCCAGGCAGCACAAAAGCGATGAAAGGTGTCAGATCGCCAGATTGTTGTTTGCGGAAGGAGGTATTGACGTCGTCGTCCTCCATTCCCAGTTTTCGCTGACTCAGCCAATAGGCTTCGGTAACGCCCAATTTTTTCCACGGTTCGCCGAAGTATTGATTCGGACGGACGCCGATTTCCAGTAGTTTCAAAAGTTTGGATTTGGGCATGCCCGTGGACTTCACCTTGGTGAATTCGGCCTGCGTGATTCCGAGTTCCTCGGCGGTTGTGGAACCCCAGTCCTCGGCGCGGACGGGCTTGAAAGCGAAACAAACCAGAACGAGTCCGAGCCCCAAAGCCTTGCAGAAGCCGTTCATTGTTTGCCCTTTCCCGAATTTTCCGCGATTTTAATGTGGTGCCGGGGGGGGGACTTGAACCCCCACAGAGTTGCCCCTATCGGATTTTGAGTCCGACGCGTCTACCAGTTTCACCACCCCGGCGCTAAAAAAAGCGGGAGTCAAATATAACCAATCAGGGTCGCAGGGAGAGGACTTGGAAGGGGTAGGAAAGCGGTTTAAAGAGGCGAAGTCCCTCATTTCGAGCGGCCGCAGAGTCCGGATAAATTCCCGCGAGAACACGGAACATTCGGTTTTCCCCTGTGGTTTGCTCCACCCAGACACGAATTCCCTTGGCCGCCAGACTTTTACGCATTTCCTCCGCGTTTTGCGACACGGAAAAGCTCCCCAATTGCAAGGTATAGCGAGTGGAAGGATGGGTTGCTGTGGAATCGCGAACGGGTTTTGCCGCAGAGATATGCTTCGGTAATGGAGCCGGAGTGGTCAGCAGCGAAGCTTCAAGTGACGAGGGGTAATCCCACAACACCGAGTCCTCAAATTTGTGCGCCGTGTCCGCACTGGAAAGTTGTGACGCTCTGGCGGAAAGCAAAAGGGTTCCGGGAATTTCCTCGACAGGCGCACGCCTCCGGGATTCTTCCAGCGCCGTCAATGCCAGCGTGGTGTCACCCGGATTTCCGCGTGCGATCAATAACCGTGCTTTGGCATTCAGGGCCAGCGGCAAATAATATCCCTTTGGTCTGCTTTTGCTTTCGAGTCGTTCCAGATAACGCAAGCCTGTGTCGAGATAGGATTTTCTGGCGGGTTGTTGTTGCGCCAGTTGCAAGCAGGCGTGCGCCATCCAATACATCGCCGCATTGGCCGCGCTTCCCTTGGGAAAATGGCTCAGGTATTCCCGGAATTGCGGAATGGCGAGGTGATAATGTCCTCCCGCGTAATAAAACTGTCCGAGTCGAAACAGCGCTTCGCCGCGTGGAGAATTGGCGGAGGAGTCTTTTGCGGCGACTTCAAAGGCCTTGCGCGAAGCTTCGCCGCGCAATTCGAGTTTGCCTCGCAGCAGATTGGCGGTGGTGGGCGGCAGGGAAGGAGACGCTTTTTCCACAACCGCAAGTGCGCTGTCCAGATCGCCTTGTCCCGACAAATAAGCGACTTCGCGGCGCAGCGAATCCGGATTAACGGGTTTGGCATGATGAACGCCCAGAGCCAGTATCGCAAGGGCCACGAAGTTCATTCAGGCGTTCAGGTATTCGCCCCGCAGCACAAGGCCCCGGCGTTCGGTGATCCGCGTTTCGACAAAGGAGCCTTTGGCAATTCCCGGGGCATGGGGGACAATGACTTTTTTGAAGCAGCGGGTTTTACCCATCCATTCATTGGCGTCGCGACTGGAGCGATCCTCGATCAGGATTTCCTCCCTGCGGCCGAGCATGGCGTCCAGACGCTCCTCGGTGTGCTGCATCTGCAATTCCATTACGCGTTCATGCCGAGCCTGCTTTCCCTGCGGAGAAAGCGTTTCCGGTTCGGAGAACGCCGGTGTGCCTTCGCGCGGGGAATAGGAGAACATGAAGGAATAATCGAAGCGCACTTCGCGCATCAGAGAAAGCGTGTCTTCGAAATCCTGTTCGGTTTCACCGACGAATCCGGAGATGATGTCGGTGGTGATGGCCAGATTGGGAATGGCGGCGCGCAGTTCGGACACGATTTCGATATACCGTTCGCGAGTGTATTGGCGGCGCATTTTTTTCAGCATGGAGTTGGAACCGGATTGTAAAGGCAGATGGACTTGATTGCAAACCTTGCTGCATTCCGCCATGGCCGTAATCAGTTCGGTGTCGAAGTGACGCGGATGCGGCGACATGAAACGGATGCGGCGCAAGCCGTCCACGGTTTCCAGTTTACGCAGAAGCGCGGCGAAGTTTCCGGCTTCGGTGCGGTAGGAATTCACGGTTTGACCGAGCAGGCAAACTTCATGAATCCCTTCGCTGACCGCATGACGCACTTCAGCAACAATACTTTCCAAGTCCCGGCTGCGTTCCACGCCGCGCACGTTGGGCACAATGCAATAGGCACATTGCTTGTTGCAGCCGCGCATGATCGTGATATGTGCCGACACGGAGCCATCGAGCCGGGCCATCAGGCCTTCGTAATTCTCGAAGTCGTTTTGCTCCGTCCAAACTTTTCGGACTTCGGTCCCCGAGCCCTGTCGAGGGGTGGATTCTGAGAAGATCAGCGATTCCAGATCCCGGTAATTGTCCGGTCCCACGACGTAATCCACATGCTCCAATGCAGTGGGGATTTTTTCACCATGGTTTTGCGCCATGCAACCGATCACCGCAATGCGCACCTCCGGCCGCATTTTCTTGTAATGCTTCATGCTGGCGATGCGGGCATAAGCGCGATCCTCGGCGCCGCCGCGAATGCTACAGGTGTTTACGATGAGCACGTCGGCCTGATCCGCGTTCTCGGTCATGGACATGCCGCGGTTTTCCAGCATGGAACCGATCATATTCGAGTCATACTCGTTCATCTGGCAGCCGAAAGTGGCCAGAAAGTATTTTCCCGTTTTCGGATCGATGATGTTGGTTTTAGAACTCACGTTTTCGATTCCATTTTCGCAAATACACCCGGGAATTCATTCCATTCCTGAATCGCAAAATCGATCCCGGCGGCTTCCAAAGTCTTTCGATCTCCGAGTCCGCTCAAGAAAGCGATGAACGGACATCCCGCTGCTTTCGCCGTTTTCAAATCCTGCAGGCTGTCCCCGATGAGCACCGCTTCATCCGGAGCCGCCTTTAAAGTGGACAAAATATACCCCAATCCCGTCGGGTCGGGTTTCTTCCCGAGTGGGCCGTCACCGGGCACAATGACCTCAAAACGGTCTTTGATTCCCAGTCCCTCGAGGATTTTAACCGTGTGGGCCATGGGCTTGTTGGTGAGAATGGCCTGCTTATACCCGGAAAATTTTTCCAGCATGGAAATCGCATCGGGATAAGGCTGGGTGTAATCGAGGCAATGATCGAGATAATATTCGAGAAACCGTTTGAGGGTTTGGGGGAGAAGTTCGTTTGCTTCCTGAAGAGAATGCCCTGCGGCCTGCAGAGATCGACGCAGCAAATCCTCGGCTCCATCCCCGACGAAGGAAATGACCGTTTCGACAGGGAGGCTTTCGCGATCCAACATGTTCAACACGGCATTGACGGAATGAGCCAGATCCAACCGGCTATCGATCAGGGTTCCGTCGAGATCGAAGATGAGGGATTTGATGGCGGGCATGGGAAGGGAAAAGTAGCTGAATTTGGGCGAATTATGAATAGCAGTTGATGCAAACCAGATGTTGAATGGCTATGTCTTAAATCTAGGATAGGAGCCATAACCCATATGCCCAACAGCCCTGATTTTTATGAATGCTTTAAATACATCCGCAATCAGTTGAGAGAATGTCGGAAGGACGGCGCATACATCTATATGCAAGAAGTTTGGAACCGTAGCTGGGATAAATCCGTCCTTGAAGGTCATCAAGAGAGGTTACCCATTCCTTGGCATTTGCTAACCATATTGAAATGGTCTGTCGTTTATGGAAGCGAGCCTTCTACAGGGTTAAAGCCCTTTGACAAAAACACGTTCAGGAAGATTTACAATAAGCTTAATGAAGTTTCCATTCCAACTGCTTTTTTTCCGATTACTGACCAAATAAATTTGTGGAAATTTTTTCGCTGTTTAATCTTTAAGCAAACGCCCTACCAAATTCCTCTTGGTACCCACGGCCTTTGTGCCCAGAAAATAATTCTCATGGATATTGGCATTGATTACGATATGTCAGGTAAGCTTATGAGTATTTATGGATTGAATTTGGAAGAATATTTTTCACTGAACCTGCTTATTTGCGGGCTTATTGCCATGCATCCAAAACGCCAGACTTTTTCTTTAAGAAAGTTTGAGCCACTTTTTGGAGTGTTTCCTCCAGATAAGATTCAAAATTTTATCAATCATATTTCGTTGGATTTCGACCAGCTTGTTGATTTCATGACGGTTCACCATGCTTACGTTAACTCTCCCGAGAGGGAGTATTACGCTATAACCCCTTTAGTTGAAAAGCCTTTCCTGAAGGCGGGCGAACGCTACGTGCCATACGATCAGATTACAACGTTATTGCACATGAATTATTCGCTATACGACTTGTTCAAAAAAACTGACGGCTCTAATTTTGGACAGGCTTTTGGTATGGGTTTTGAAAAGTATGTTGAGACCCCCCTTAAATTTTTGAATAGGGATTTCCTCTCCGAAGAGCAACAAAGGAGCCAGTATTCTACATCTTCAACAATTGATTATTTGGTAAAGGAAGGGGAAATCAAAGTTGGCATTGAATGCAAGTCTATGGAGTTTCACCCCTCAAGCATTCTAGATCCATCATATGAAAATTTGAAAAGCATTCTTGGTCCATTTATTATCAAAGCGTATACTCAAATCCACAACATAGCCTCAGCTATAAAAAGAAAAGAAGGTGCTGCGTTTGAGATAGAGAAGCATTACTTCATCATTCTCACATTCAAACAGGTTTTATTTGGTTCGCCACTTTCAAATTGGGATGAATTTGTAAAAAGGGTATTCTTGGAAAAATATGGAGAAGATGTATCGCTGGATTTTAACCCCGGGAAAGTGTTCCTTTGTTCTCTATATGAGTTCGACTATATGGTTAAATATGTGAGTGAGCATAATAAGGGGATAGGGGAAACTCTATCATTATTTTACAACAAAAATCTCACCCCTCAAGATGCCGGCATAGGGTTACTGACGCAATTTCCCGACCAGACACTTAATCCGATAGAATTGCCCTACTTGCGAAAAGTGCATGACTCGATGTTTAAAGAATTGAGAAAATCTTTTCCCGAGGGTCAGGAATAAAGCACAGGTCTAATGGTGGCGCACCAACAAAATTCTTCCATCCATCACTTTCACTTCACCTAAAGCCCTTACAAATTCTCCATAAGCCGCCGTGTCCGCAGTAAAATCTCCCGGAGACATTCCTCCCCGTTTCTGCAACGCTACTGACACCACTTTTTGCCCGTTCAAAAATCCGCTATCCGGTGAGAAATCCAACCGACCATCCTTCAATTCCGGTTCGCCTTCCAGCCGTGCATTGAGATAACCCGAGCTGGCAATCTTCTTGAAGATCCCCGCAAACTTCCCCTGCATCGACTGAACTGCTTGTGTGCTGCGGATGACGATGAGGCTGTCATGCATGTCGGCATGAAACCGGATTCCCTGTGATGCGATGACAGGGCTATGGGCCATCAAAAGATTCAAGTCTCTCGAATCAATCCAAAGCGAATCAAATTGTTTGATGGGATTGGAAGAGAAGGAATGCAAATCCGTGAGAACCGTATCCACACGGGATTGCGACGATGCATCCCAGACAAATTCCTGAACCTCTGCGGCAGGGGAGACCGAGGCTTTGAACTGTCTGTATTGCGTGACCAGAATGATGGCGAGGATGATGGCAAGGCCCGCCGGGGCCATCAGAATGAAGAGGAAAAAAGAACGCCGGGAGAATCCCCCCGGCGTTTTAGAAACGGCAGTCATGGTTGGTGAGTTTGCCTGCGGTGAGCCCGTCGAATCCGTCGAACCATTAAGGTGCGGGGGCTTCCTGCATCTTGTTGTTTTCCTCGGTGACCGGAGACTTCCAGTTGAGCTGCTTGGTGAAGCTGGGGTCCATCGCACCACGCATGCCGATATCCGCCATCACGAAGAGCAGGAAGATCGTCAGAAAGGCAAAGTTCGACAGGAAGATCACCGCGTTCAGCTTGGTCTTCTCGTACTTCAGGCCCATGAGAAATCCGGCGATGATGCCGACCATGGTGATTGCATCGGCCAGAATCAACAGGCGTTTGATGAGATGCAAATCCAGCCAGTCAATGGGCAGGCGCTCGATGGGCATCAGGAAAAAGCCGATCATGAGTGCCGCAAGGACGAGCAGTCCCGCATAAACCCTTCCCAGAATCTGGAAGTTATAAGTGTGGCCGGGTTGGTAATCGTGTCCGTGTTCCATATATCACCCCACCAAGTAAAGCAAAGGAAAGAGAAAAACCCATACAAGGTCCACCAGAGCCCAGTACATTCCCGCGAATTCCACCGGAGTGTAATAGTCCCGTGTAAACTGGACCCGCTTGGAGACTTTGAGGCACCAAATCATCAACCCCATGCCGATCAGAACGTGCAGGGCATGCAAACCGGTGGCAACGAAGTAATACCCGAAGAAGATATGCGCATGCAGACTGGTGAACCCTTCGCCGTGAAATGCATGGCCCGGAAGCAGTCCGTGATGGAACTTGGCCTTGTACTCGATGGTCTTGACCACGAGGAATCCGCAGGCCAGCAACAGGCTCAGAATCAAGTTTGTGCGAACCTTGCCCTGTTCCCGCTGTTGGGCGAATCCCGCAGCTCGCGCCATGGTAAATCCGCCGGTGAGCAGGAAGAAGGTGTTGAGCGCGCCCAAACGCCAGTCCAGATGAGGACGGGATTCCGCGAAGGCATCCGGATGCAGATAGAGGAGGAAGAGTCCGCCGACGAGCAGGGCTCCGAACATCATGATTTCGGAAGCCATGAAAAGCCACATTCCGAATTTCTGTGATTCAAATTCCTGCTCGAGGTCGTCGAAATGATGGGCGACTTCGTGTTCTTGTAAAGTGGTGGAGGCCATTACGCACCTTCCTTGGCGAATTCATACGGGCCATGAGTGACCACGGGCGTTTCTTTGAAGTTAAACAGCACCGGCGGTGTTTCCGCAAATTCCCATTCCAGAGTGCGGGCACCCCAGGGATTTTGCGGGGCATCGGGTGCACGACGCAAGGACATCAGCAGATTAATCAATGCCGTGAACAGGCCAACGGCCAGAATAATGATGCCGATGGTGGAAATCTGGTGGAAAATCTGGAAGTCCGGCAGGTAGTGGTAGTAGCGACGCGGGCTGCCCTGCGAACCCATGATGAGCTGCGGGAAGAACACGGTGTTGAAGCCGACGAACACCAGAAGGCTGGCGAACTTGCCAACGACTTCGTTATACATGCGTCCCGTCATCTTGGGCCACCAGTAATGGATGCCGCCTATGAAGGCGATCATGGTCGTACCCATGGCCACATAATGGAAGTGGGAGACCACGAAATAGGTGTCATGCAGATGAATGTCCACCGAAAGGATGGCGAGAATGATTCCCGTGAGACCGCCGATGGTGAAGTTGAACAGCACCTGCAATCCATACAGCATCGGGGTGCGCAACTCGATGGAACCCTTGTAGAGGGTCGTGGTCCAGTTGAAAACCTTGATGGCCGAGGGAATGGCCGTGAAGAAGGTCAGGAAGGAGAAGATGGTGTCGGCCACTTCGGATTGACCGGCCACGAACATGTGATGACCCCAGACCAGGAATCCAATCACGGTGATGGCCACCGAAGAGAAGGCGATGAACTTGTAACCGAAAATTTCCTTCTTGGAGAAGGTCGCTATCAGTTCCGAGGCGATGCCGAAAGCCGGAACCACGATGATATACACCGCCGGATGGGAATAGAACCAGAAAAAGTGCTGCATCAGAATCGGGTCGCCGCCCAGGGCCGGGTCGAAGATTCCGATGTGGAAGAAGTTTTCGACAAGCATCAGAATCAAAGTGATTCCCAAAACAGGTGTCGCGAAAACCTGCATGATCGCGGTGGCGTACAAGGCCCAGATGAACAAAGGCATGCGGAACCACGTCATGCCGGGGGCGCGCATTTTATGAATGGTGACGATGAAATTCAGACCGGTGAGAATGGAGGAGAAACCGAGCAGGAAGGCGGCGGTAAGCATCCACATGACAGCGGGGTTCTTGGAAAGGGAATAGGGCGCGTAAAACGTCCATCCGGAATCCGCATGACCGGCCAGCAGGGAAATGACGGCGAGAATCGCGCCCAACCAGTACAGGTAAAGGCTGGTGAGATTCAATTTCGGAAAGGCGAGATCCTTGGCCCCGATTTGCAGTGGCAACACGAAGTTCCCAAGCGCACCGGGAATTCCGGGAACGACCACAAGAAACACCATGATGACGCCGTGCATGGTGAAGAAGTTGTTGTACTGATCCACCGAAAGGAAATCCTTGTTCGGCGTCCACAGTTCCAGACGGAACAGCAGGGCGTACAAACCACCGGTGATGAAGAAGACCAGAATGGAAGCCAGATACATCAGACCGATGCGCTTGTGATCCACGGTCGTGAGCCAGGACTTCAGACCCTTCGAGGTCTTCAGATAATTGATGTTGTCGTGTACATGGGCAGTCATGTTTTTTCCCGCTTTTCCAGAAGTTCGAACTTTACTTCAAGGACTGAATGTAGGCGACCAATGCGTCTTCTTCCTTGTCGGAAAGAACGCCTTGGAAGGGTGGCATAATCGGTTGGAAGCCCTTCACCACGTCGGTGGCGGGTTCATTCATGGATTTTTTCACATAGGCTTCGTCAACCGTGACGCTGCGCCCATCTTCAAGGGGAACCGAGATGCCCCAGATGCCCTTCCAGGTCGGGCCAATGCCCGTGCTGCCGTCCACGGTATGACAGGCAACACAACCTTTCTGGGAATAAAGAATCTCTCCGAATTCCGCAGGGGTTTTTCCTTTCGAAGGATCCGCAGCAGCAGCAACCCATGCCTGGAATTCATCCGGAGTGACGACCTTCACCGCCGTCCACATGTAGGAGTGGTTGGTGCCGCAATATTGGGTGCAGAATACCTGGAAGACGCCGGTCTTGGTGGCTTCAAACCAGAGACTGTGATACCGTCCGGGAATCACGTCCGCCTTGGTTCGGAAAGCCGGAATGAAGAAAGAGTGAATGACATCCGTGCTGGTCATGCGCAAGCGCACGGGTTGGTGCACGGGCACCACCAGGGTATCGGTGCTGACGCCTTCCTTCGGATAATCGAAGCTCCAGGCCCACTTGCGTCCGGTGACATCCACTTGCATGGCATTGGAGGGCGCCACGCGCATGTTCCAGTAGCCCTTCATGCCGACGACGAACAGCGCCATGACGATGATCAGTGGAATGGCCGTCCATGTGGTTTCGAGGAAGGTATTGTGAACGATTTGCGCCGTGGCCAGCTGATCGGGACGCTTGCGGGCGTACTTGACCACGAAATACGCGATCAGGACGACGATGATCGCGAAGAACGCCACCGAGATCCACAGATAAAGGTTGAAAGCCCAGTCCACGCTGTTGGCGAAGGTGGAGGCTTGTTCCGGGAGCCATACTGATTTTGTAGTGTCCATAAATCCCTTATTTTCCGGCCAAGGACATTCGTTTACGCCTCATCTCCCCACGCCACATCGTGATCAGGAGAAATCCCAGCAGGGCCATGATAAGTACCCCGCCCGCTTTCATGAAGTTCTGCGCGAAAAGCACGTAACCTTTGGAATTGGCATCGTACTTGTAGCAAAACATTGTCAGTTTGTCCCCGAGTGAAAGCGACCGGCCCTCCGAAGCGTCGAGCAGGGCAAGTCGCAAATCTTTCCGGGAAAATTCGACGCCGTAAAGATAGCGTGAAACTTTGCCTTCCGGGCTTAAAAAAATCAATCCGGCCCCGTGGGCAAACTCATTTCTGTCGGGCAAATAGTTGAATTTGAATCCGACGGTGGAAGCGAGGGATTCCACTGCCTTGCGATCTCCGGTCAAAACATGCCATCCCGCCTCGGCGCCGGGTTTTCCCAATACTGAAAGCAAATGATCCTTGACCGGTTTCGCTTCTTGAGGGCCTTCACGCGTATCCATGCTGACGGTGAGAACCTCATAGTTCTTTCCCGGAACCCAATCCATGGACTTGAGTCCCTTGACCATGCCATCCTGCACCAAACCGCACAGCATCGGGCAATGGAAATAAGCGAAGTTCAGCAGGATGGGTTTTCCACGCGACAAATAATCGTTTAAAGCGACATCTTTTCCGGTTTCATCTTTGAAAGTGAGCGTGCGATCGACAACAGCGCCAAGGCGTTCTTCAATTCCTGCGTCCGCCAGGGCCAAAGGCAAAGGGGCTGCCCACAACGATGTTTTTGAAATTCCGACCAGGACTAGAACAAAGAGGAGAATGCGCACAATAAAATTAGGGAGCTTTTGTCTGGGCCGCTTCTTTGGCCATCATTTCCATGGCGTGTTCAATGGGAATTTTAACCGTGCCCTTGTCCTTGTCCATCCAGCCGTATTCGTGCATGGTGGAATCCTCGTGTTCACGGAGTCCCGTGAGCTGCGCGTGGCCAACCTCCGCACCCATGGTTTGTTTGCGAGCCATTTCACGCGAAAGGGAAGAGGTGGCTCCAAACAAACACACCAGTACATAGGTGAGCAAAAGAATCATGCTCAATGGAATGAGCCAGATTCCCTGATTGAAAGTGACGTCGGTGGTTTCGTGGCCGGGGCCGTGGGAAGAATGTCCGCTCATGGTGAAGTCCCGTTGTTGCCGTCAACCGTTTGAATTTCTTTACGCGACATTTCGTTTTTCAGCGAGGATTTCGCGCCGAACCAGCAAATGGCCACATAGGCCAGCAAAAGAACCACGCTGAGGGGAAGGATCCAGAACACCCGGCCAAAACCGAGATCCTTTTCGTGACCTGCACTTGCGCCATGGGAAACGTACGCGCTCATTCCGGAATTCCATTGTCATAGGAAAGGCATTGCTCCAGACGCGGATCGCCGGTGGCAACCAGGCTCGCCTGTCCGAGATTGCGAAGGAAGAAGAATCCGCAGAAACCGCCGATGGCAACGAACGCGGCGATGTCGGCCAATCCGAAATGGGCGCCGGCCGGATAAAAATTCGGCTGGATGATCCAGTAAATGTCGATGAGGCACATGGTCAGGAGCCATGTGGCACCAAGGGTCAGCGCGGGGCGGTTGCGCTTTACATTATGCGACATGAGATAGAGGAATGGAATGGCGAAGTGACACCACGGGAGAAGCAGGCTGATGATTTTCCACGAACCGATGGAGCGGGCCTCGAAGAAGGTCACTTCTTCGGGAATGTTGGCGTACCAGATCAGGAAGAACTGGCTGAAGGCGATATAGGTCCAGAAAACATTGTGGCCGAACAACAGTTTGCCCATGTCGTGATAGTGTTCGACATTGACGGATTTGCTTACATGCCCCGTGGCCTTGAGAACCGTGGAAATGATGATGAGCGAAGCGTAGGTGGCCACGATGGATCCGGCGAAGAAATAAACCCCGAACATGGTGGAGAACCAGTGGGAGTCGAGTGACATCATCCAGTCAAAGGCGAAGAAGGTTTGTGAAAGGGCGTAAAGAATCATTCCGCCTGCCGCAGCCCGGCCCATTTTGGTGGTGAGGGACTCCTCGCGCGTTTGATCCTGTTTGCGTGAAGTCATCAGGAAGAACGAAGAGAGTCCAATCCACACGACGAAGTAAAGCGCGGCCCGGATGTACAGGAAGGGAAGATTCAGATAAGCGGATTTGATTTGAACGAGATGATCCGTGGCGCGAATATCGGCATGCGTCCAGGTGAAAATATCATGCGTACCGAACAGGAGGGGAATGAACAGCACGGCGAGAATGACGCTGTTGAAGGCCATGGTTTCCGCGATGCGGCGCACGGTAACGCTCCAAGCGGAACGCGCGAGATGTTGCACCATGACGAAAAACAGGGAGCCGAGACTGAGTGCGGCAAAGAAACAATACGCAGTCAGGTAGGATGCGAAGAAATTGCGGCTGCTTTGAAAGTAGGTGACGGCGCACAAAACCGCGCCCAAAATTCCGGCGCCCAACAAATAGATCCGGCCCTTTTGGAGCTTCTCGTTCAGGCGAAGGATGTCCTGTGCTTCAACCATTTCCATGCTACCTCAGGTTGGCTTTTGCGCTGTCGGGGACGTCGGCCATCGTTGCGCTCTGGCTGCGTTGCAAGGCTCGAACGTAGGCCACAATGGCCCAGCGATCGGCTTCGGGAATTTGTTTGCCGTAGGAGGGCATGTTGCGCACTCCGTTGGAGATGGTCTGGAAAATCTGGCCGTCGGGCATGGTCATGAGACGAGGGTCAAAATAACTTGGAGGCGGCATGAAACCGCGCTGCACCACCATGCCGTTCCCCACACCAGTCCGACCATGGCAGGGGGCGCAATAAATATCAAAACGTTCCTGACCGCGATGCAAAAGCGAGTCGGTGATGGGAACCGGATTTTTCGCGATCGGATGGGCGGAGTCGCCGCCGCGCCAGAAGCCGTCATCTTCCTTGAGAAGGCCCTGTGCCACGGTACCTGCGGGCGGTGTGCGCATGTTGCGACCATCGGCGAAGAAACCGTTTTCCTGAAAGGCGAGATACTTGGGCTGGAATTCCATGCCATGTTTGATCCACATGGGCGGTTCACGGGAAACCTGTCCGCGGCAGCCGAGCAACAGCGCGGTACCGATCAAAGCGGCGGGGACAAGAGCCCGGATGGTGAGCTTCAAGGTCAATCCTCCAGAACTTCGATGTTCCTGGCCCCGATGGACTGGAGGAACGAACGGGTGGCTTCCACGTTTTTAAACAGGGGATCCTTCGTTTCAATGGTGACGAAGAATCCGTTGTCGGAAAACTTTTTGAAGTTCTCGCTTTTGAACGTGGGGTGATAAAGTCTCGGAAGACCGTTCAGGATCAACATTCCCAGAATGCAACCCAAGGCGGTGAACAAAATTCCCGGTTCAAAAGTCACAGGCACATAAGCGGGATAGGCAATCATCGGCTTGCCGCCGATGAGCAAAGGATAGGCGTATTTGTGAATCCAGAATTGCATGCTGAAACCGCCGAAGGCTCCCGCGCAGGCGCAGAAGAATGCGATCCAACCCAGCTTGGAATCTCCCAGCCCCATTGCCGTTTCAATGCCATGAATGGGGAAGGGGGAATGAACGTCCCACTTCTTGTATCCGGCGTCGCGGATTTTCTTGGCCGCGCTGTGCACATCGGCCGGACTTCCGAACTCGGCCAGAATTCCGAAGAGCTTGGGGGCGCTCGGTGCATGGCTTGTTGGATTCGACATGAGATTCAATGCTCCTCGATCGGCTTAATGGTTCGCATGGCCGTGATGGGGACTGGATTCCGGCATGACACCCTTGACTTCGGAAATCGCCAATTGTGGCAGGAACTTCAGGAACAACAGGAAGAACGTTCCGAACAAACCGAAAGTTCCCACGAAGGTGAAAATGTCCACCCAAGTCGGCCGGAAATATCCCCAAGACGAAGGCAGGAAGGATGCGTGCAAGGTAATCACGATGACGAAGCGTTCGAACCACATTCCAATGTTGATGAAAATCGTCATGATGAACATGATGGGAATGTTGCGGCGAATGCTGCGGAACCAGAAAAGCTGCGGAACCAGCACGTTGCAGGAAACCATGGAGGCGTAAGCCCACCAGTAGGTTCCCAAAGCACGATGGTAAAATGCGAAGCGTTCGTAGACGCTTCCGCTATACCAGGCGATGAACAATTCCATGGCATAGGCATAACCCACGATGCTTCCCGTCAGCAGCATGAACTTGTTCATGTTTTCGAGGTGATGCATGCGCACCACTTCTTTGAGACCGAAGACTTCGCGGGCAACGATCAGCAACGTGGACACGAGTGCGAAACCGGAGAACACGGCACCCGCGACGAAATAGGGCGGGAAGATGGTTGTATGCCAGCCCGGAACCTTGGAGGCTGCGAAGTCAAAAGACACGATACTGTGTACGGAAAGCACAAGCGGTGTCGCGATGGCTGCGAGGATCAAATAAGCGCGCTCGTAATTCTGCCAGTGACGTGCGGAGCCGCGCCAGCCTACGGCAAAGATCCCAAGTATGGCCTGCTTTACTTTGGTAGTGGCGCGATCGCGAAGTGTGGCCAAGTCGGGAATGAGTCCCATATACCAGAACAAAACCGAAACCGTGAAATAGGTGCTGACGGCGAATACGTCCCAGAAAAGCGGGCTGCGCGTATTGGGCCAAGCCTGCATTTGATTGGGAAGCGGGAAGATGTAATAAACGACCCAGACGCGACCAACGTGGAACGCAGGAAACACACCGGCGCACATCACCGCGAAAATGGTCATGGCTTCGGAGAAGCGATTAATGGCAGTTCGCCATTTCTGACGGAAGAGGAAAAGAATGGCGGAGATGAGCGTACCGGCGTGACCGATACCGATCCACCACACGAAATTCACGATGGCCCAGCCCCAAGATACGGAGCTGTTCACACCCCAGAGACCGATGCCTTCCCAGAACAAGTACCCGAAGAGGGCGACCATCAGACACAACAAGGAGCCGGTGAGCATGAGCAGGATGGCCCACGTCAGATTGAACCTGGCTTCCGTCGGCCCGGCAATGATATTGGTGACCTTATGAAAGTCACCCGTCTCAACGAGAATGGGTCTCTTTGCGGGATCGTCGTCGCGATGCAGAATCATGGTCATCCTTGACTCAGGCCCCGGCCTTTTCGAGGGCGGGGTTGGGGTTGCGTACGCGCGCCAGATAGCTCGTGCGGGGCTTGGTATTCAAGTCGCGCAGCATTTCATAATTGCGCGGGTGCTTCTTCAATTTCGCGACGCGGCTTTCCGGGTCGTTGATGTTGCCGAACACGATGGCCTGCGACGGGCAGGATTGCGCACAAGCCGGAGTAATCGCACCGTCCGCGATGATTTCGCTTCCGGCATTCTTGGTGACGATGCGCTCGTGATTGATGCGCTGCACGCAATAGGTGCATTTCTCCATGACGCCGCGGAAGCGCAAGGTCACATCGGGATTGGCGCGCATCTTTTCGGTTTCGGTATGGTCGTTGTTGTTGTTGAAGAAGTTGAAGCGGCGAACCTTGTACGGGCAGTTGTTCGCACAGTACCGCGTTCCCACGCAACGGTTATACACCATGTCGTTGAGGCCTTCATGCGTATGCACGGTGGCTCCCACGGGACAGACTTCCTCACAGGGGGCATTTTCACATTGCTGGCAATTCACCGGCTGGAATTCAATGGTGGGTTCTTCCACATCTCCCGCGAAATAGCGGTCGATGCGGATCCAGTGCATTTCACGCCCGCGCATGACCTGTTCTTTGCCGACCGTGGGGATGTTGTTTTCCGACTGACAGGCGACGATGCAGGCATTGCAGCCGTTGCAACTGTTCAGATCAATCGCCATGCCCCATTGCATGCCCTTGGTGAAATCGTAATCCCCGCGGACTTCCTCATTCCACAAACTTTTTTCGGGAGCATGTTCGTTCCACTTTTCTTCCGAGGCGTATTCTTCAGGATTGCCGAGATATTCTTCGAGTTCACCATCGCGCACCAGCGGACGGTTTTCCATGGACCAATGATCCTGGGTGCAGGCGAGGGAATAATGGCGGTTCAGATTTTCAAGTTTGGCTTCGCCGGGTGCAAACGGACTTGCGGCTGACATCAAGCTGTAAGCGTTGAATCCCGCGCCTTCACCGACGGCGCCGACATGCATGCGTCCAAAACCCAGATGGAGTAAAATCGTTTCTTCAGCGATTCCAGGCATCACCCAAGCAGCTGCTTCCAAAGTACGGCCATTGACCGTGACGCGAACCATGGGACGTTTGCGATAATCACCCAAAGTGATTCCACCGTCGTCTTTGTCCATCAATTCGTCGCGAACGCCAAGCTTTTCCGCGAGCTTTGGGCTCATCATCACCGCATTGTCCCATGTGAGACGGGTGATCGGATCCGGTGTTTCCAGCAACCAGGCGTTGTTGGCGAAACGGCCGTCGCCGAGGCAGGAATGTTCACGCAGAATGAGTTCGATGCCGTTCATTTGGGCGGGCAGGGTTCTTACAAGGGTCGAGAGCACCTGTGCATTCAAGGAAACGCCTGCAGCGGAGGCGGACTCTCCGGAGATGATTCCGTCGTGCAGCCAGCGACGCCATTGAATTTCAAAACCCGCACCGCCACGACGTTTGCTCCATGTGAGCTGAACGATGTCGTGGCTTTTCTCCTGCGCATAGCCGGAGATTTTTGCCACGAGTTCGGCGGAGTCCAGGGTGTTGTCGTATAAGGGCGAAATCAACGGTTGACCAATCGCGGCCGTGCCGTCATAAGCAATGGTGTCGCTCCACGTTTCCAGATAGTGACTCATGGGCAATTGCCATGTGCACAAGGCTCCGGTGTCGTCGGCGTCAAGTCCAAGATGAATGCTGATTTTGGCTTTCGCGATTTTGGCGCCGAGGTCCAAATCCGCAGGTGCGGAATAGGCGGCGTTGGAATCGAGAACCACCAAGGCTTCAACTTTTCCGGCATCCAGATCAGAAGCCAGTGTGCGCAAGGCGTCGATGGAGGTTTCCGGAGCGCCCTTGGGATTCGATGCATTGAGCCTATGAACCGTGGAGGGACGGAATTCCACCGTGGCTCCGACATTTCCCAAGGCGATGTTCAGGGCATGAGCCAGAGTATGAAGGGCGGGGGATTGATGCTTGCCGACGGTAATGACAGATTTTCCCTTGTGATCGAGCAGGTCGGTGGCAAGAGCCTTGACCCACTTGTTCTGAATCTCGGAAGTGTTGACGGACTTGAGGTCGAGGCCCATGCCTGACAGGTTGAGTCCCTGTAATTGAAGTTCATTGGCCAGGGCCACGAGCAGGTAAGGAATGTTGCTGGGCTTGAGGCGAAGGCGGTGATCCGCGGAACCGCCGGTGACGCTGTAATGCGATTCGACGACATAAAGACGATTCATGCCCTCTTTGCCGAGATCCGGATTGCGGCCTTTGGCGAAAGCGCGGGCATAGGCAACCTGAAACGGTTCGGAGTCGAGGAAGTCGCAGTCGATGGAAACGATGCGTTCGGCTTTTTCAAAATGGTAGAGCGGTTCCACCGTCTGGCCGGTTAGCGCATGCAAGCCTTGCAAAGCGTTGTCACGATTGACGGGTTCGTAAACAAACCACTTCGCCTTGGGAAAAACCTGAGCGGCATGATCGCGCACTTCACGGAAGGAAGGCGATGCCGTGTATCCGGTGAGAAAGCAAAGGCCTTCGCCACCGGTTTTTTTCAGGGATTCAAAAACGGGATTCGTTTCATCCCAGAAGGCATCCCAAGTCGAAGCCTTTCCGCTCTTCGAAGGGACTTGGCTGCGTTCGGGATTATAAAGGTCGAGAATGCTGGCCTGATGCTGGCGTGACGTTGCGCCCAAGCTGGCGGGATGGCTGGAATTGCCTTCAATTTTGGTCGGGCGGCCTTCATGCGCTTCCACCACGAGTCCGATGGCGTCGCCACCGAGCGCCATGGAGGTGGCATAATACTGTGGCACGCCGGGAATGAGGCTTTCCGGCGTCTTCGTATAAGGAAGAATGTGCATCTCGGGGCGGCGAATGCCTTTGCATCCGGTGATGCCGGCGAATGCCATGCCTGCGCCCATGACCTGTAAAAAGCGGCGGCGGGAAATGTCCGCACCAAGAGTATCCGCGCCTTCGGGAAATTCAAACTCGACGAATTCCTTCAACTCGGGAGCCTTGGCCAGCTCTTCCAGGCTTTTCCATTGGGCTTTGCCCGACTTTTTGGGATCGAGATTCAGCGGTGACATGTGGAGCAATCCGTCCTGGGATGAACGTGGTACTTTTCAATGAACTGCTTTCCGAGTTCGGCGGGATCTCCATCGGCCTTCCATGCCAGATTGGTGATCAGCTTGCGGTCGCGAAGATTCGGGGCGGGATTGCGATGGCATTCCAGACACCAGCCCATGCTGAGCGGCGCCACGGCGCGAACTTCGTCCATTTGGTCAACGCGGCCGTGGCAGACCATGCAACTCACACCCTTGTTGACGTGGGCGCTGTGATCGAAATAAGCGAACTCGGCCAGCTTGTGAATTCGCACCCATTTGATGGGCACTCCGCTTTCATGAGCTTCACGGATCTTGGAGATTTCAGCGGTGCCGGTGGTCGGGCCGCGCGTGATCAGGTTGTGGCAATTCATGCAAACATCGGTGGGGGGAACTCCGGCATGACGGCCGCGTTCCACGTTAAAGTGGCAGTAGCGGCAATCGATTCCCAACTGTCCGGCGTGAAGCTTGTGGCTGTAAGCCACCGGTTGGATAGGTTGGTAGCCCACCGTGGTATTTTTCGGGGATGCCCAATACCAGATGGCGAAAATCGCGAAGCAGGCGAAGAGAGTGAAGGAAACCGCAAAAATTGCGGGAACCTTGTTTGTCCACTTGGGAAATACGAATGGAGTTTTCATTTAATGCCGGGTAAAGATAAACTCACCTTTTCGCAGCTTCAATCGGATTGAAAATTTTTTTGTCAGAAATTTTCAACGGACTGGCTTTGCGTTCGTCACATGAAAAAGACGCGTTTGTCCACGGCCATGACAATGAGTACCAGTGGCAGGTAAATGAGCGAGAACAGGAAAAGCTTCCGTGCATCCACCCGGGTTCCGCTGCGCTGCAAGCGCAAACCCAGCCAAAGCATTACAAATCCCGCTATCAGGGCCGTAATCAGATAGGCTTCACCGGCCAAACCGTAGCCGTATGGGAAAATAGATACCAGTATAAGTAGCAGGGTTTCAAGGATTATGTGTCGAAAACAGGTTTTCCCCGATTCATCCACCAAGCTCAGCATCTTGAACCCCCCGCGCCGGTAATCATCCTTGTACATCCAGGCCAATGCCAGAAAGTGCGGTAATTGCCAAAACAACAAAAGTGAGAACAGTAAGATGCCGCCCATGCCGACATGATTTTGTGTTGCGGTCCATCCCATGAGCGGTGGCAATGCTCCCGGAATCGCTCCCACCAAAGTGTTCAGCGTGGTCAGGCGTTTCATCGGCGTGTATACCCCGGTGTACAAAGCCACCGTCAACACACCAATTCCCGCAGTGAGAAGATTGGTTTTCTGCCAGAGAAACACGGCTCCTAACACGCAAGTAATGAAACCTGCGACGTAAGCGGTGGGTACTTGAATTCTTTCCGTCGGCAAAGGGCGGCCTTGGGTGCGTTCCATAGCCGAGTCGAATTTTTTTTCGATGGCCTGATTAAAACAAAAAGCGGAGACGGCGAGAAGGCCTGTACCGAGCAAAGTCCAGCCGAGTTTAATCCAGTCGAATTCGGCCGTGGAGGCGATGTAAAAGCCTATTACTGTGGTAATTAGGATGTGGGATGTCATGCGGAGTTTGAAAAGCTCGATCAGAGCGGAAAATCGGTTTCCGGATTTGTTGGCGCTTTTCATGTGCGTATTCCAAAGGAGCGTTTACCACTCCAAAGTCCAATACTAAAAAGGGTTCCGAACAAAAGCGCGCCCATGGCCAAATGCAGGCTGGCAATCCACGGAGCTTTTCCGCTCAAAACCGTCAAAATTCCGAGATTGACCTGCAGGACTAGAATTGCGAAAAGCAGCCACCCGGATTTGCGGCTTCCAGTTTGACGCAATAGGGAAGTCACGAACAGCAGGCATCCGGGAATAATGAGTAATGGGCCGATGCGGGTGTGGGCAAAGTTCAGAGCGATGCCGGAATTCCAAAACGGGGGAATCCAGTAATCGAAAGCCTTGGGAAAAGTCGGAATCGCAAGGCCCGCGTAGCTGTGCCGCATAATGGCACCGATGATGATTTGAATGAAAAGCAGAGCCATTAATAAAAAAGCTACGCGTGAAACGGGATTGGTTCGCCATGCCGGAGTTTTTTTCCAGATGGGGGAGGTTGCGGCCGACAGCCATAGCATGGCGCAGAAAAACAATTCGGCCAGTCCGGCATGCATGCTGGAAACGGCGACGGGCAATTTGAATTTCACGGTCAATCCACCGAGTAAACCTTGCAAACACACCAACACTAACGCCGTCAAAGACAGTTTGCGAATCCAGCGGCGCGGTTCCCAAATCCAAACGGATATGGCCAACAGTATGGTCAGCATACCGACGGTGGAGGCAAACAGGCGGTGGCTGTGTTCGTAAACCACACCGCCACGCATGGCGCTCAAGGGATAGGCGAACATGTTTTGGCCGAATGTCGTCGGCCAATCCGGCACGGAAAGTCCGGAGCTGGTGCTGGTGACCATGGCGCCGACGAACAGCAGGCAGAGAGTCAGGAAACAAAGAAGAGTCGCAAGGATATGCGGGATCTTTTCACCGGTTGTTTGTGAGGCTGATGTGGACATGAGGGGCATAAAGTTTAGCAATAGACTCCCGTCCTTCCGGTCGTTTCGCCTCCGCTGGCTTCGACTACGCTCAGCCAGCGGAAGGACTTGCGTTCCGCCCCCTGAGCGTAGTCGAAGGGGGCGGAACTAGTGGGAATAAATCTTCAAAAAGAAGAAAATCACCACTCCCGTAACCGAAACGTAAAGCCAGATGGGGTAGGTGAAACGGGCGAATTTCTTGTGCGCTTCATATCGTCCGGACAATGCCAGATAAAATGTGGTCAGCACGAGGGGGAGGGCTACGAAGGAAAGTGTGATGTGAGAAATAAGGATGGAGAAGTAGGCGGATCGGGTCCATCCCAAACCTTGAAAGTGCGAATCGCCATGCACAAAGTGATAGGTGATGTAGCCGATGAGAAACAAGGTGGATGAAGCGAATGCGCCCAACATGCTGTGCCGGTGTTCCTCCTCATACCCCTTGTGAATCTGAATGAGGCCGCGCAAAATGAAGAATGTGGTGATGGCGTTGCAGGCCGCGTTCATAGCAGGGAGAAAAGAAAAACGATCGGAGCTTGCGGCATTTGCACTGCGTCCGTAAAGCAGATACAAGAGAAAACCGAGGGCCAACGCAGACACGAGTCCAATGGCGATTCCCTGCCATTTCCAGTTTGATTTCTGATTCTTCGTTTTCATCTGCTTCCAATTCCCCAAGGTTGAGATTCGGGGCCGCGCCATTCGTGTAATCGCTGGCGCAGTTTTCCCAAAGCATCTCCCTTTTTATGCAAAGTCTCTTCAAGATTGTTTTCGAAAACTAAATCCGTTGTGGCGAGTCCCGACTCTGCAGTATCGTGAAGATGCAACGGGCACATTTCCAGACATTCGCGGTCCACGCCCACCATGGTTTTGGAAAAAAGATTGTCCTCCAACAGTTCTTCCATCAAAGCGTGAAGAGCTCCACCGACGAAATATCCGAACGCAATACTTTCATTTCCCATTTTGAGTTCGCGGTGGCTGAGCGGAGCCGAAGCCCCGCGCGAGTGGCCAAAAGCACTGTTCCTTGATAACCATGCTGTTTTTCCGGAAGTATGAAAAATCAGAACCGCTCCTGCGCCGAATTTCATCCACTCTTCCGCCAATGCTTCCGGATCTTTTTGCTCTCCGGTTTTCACAATCCACAAATCCGGAGTTTGAATCCAGTCGGAATTTTGACCGGAAGGATTGGACTCGGAACTCATGGCAACCAGAATGCTCCGTGAGGATTTTTCCTCAACAACCAGCGTGTTGCCGTCGATCAAGGTCAAAGTGGATTTCCGGGTGTCTTCTTTCGGAAGATTCCGGTGCACGGGAACTTTGGAGGGAGTCAGTAAGGCGGTCGCAATATCCGCAGCCACGGAAAACGCCCCGGCATTTTCAGGGCCGAAACAATGAACACAAAATGCGTTCTGCGCCGGAATGGCGGATGCAGGAAATGCCATGAAACGGTGGATTCGCGATTAATCCCGGACGGGAATCGCGGTCTTGTTTTCAGTATAGGTGAACATGGCGTCGATGCAATGTCTTGCGCGCTGCATCACTTCGTCGGAGAGGTTCACATAATCTTCGGGGCGTGGTTTGAGCAGAACGCGGAGGATGCCTTCGAGAGAGTTGGATTTCATGTAGCGGCACATCGTGCAGGAACCCACAATTTTCTTTTCTGGAAATTCCACTTGCAACCGCGAGGATAATCCACATTCCGTCAATACCGCGAATTGGGAATCTTTCGACTTGGCGACATAATCCATCATCTGGCTGGTGCTGCCCGCGTAATCGGAGGCGTGGAGAATACCGGGGCTGCATTCCGGATGGCTCAACACCTTCACGCCGGGAAACTTCAAACGCAGGAACTGAATCATTTCGGGATCGTATTGCTCATGCACATAGCAGACACCATCGAAGATTTCGATTTGCTTATCCACTCCGCGCCGTTCCATTTCCTCCCGTAGATTTTTTCCCATCAACTTGTCGGGCAGAAAGAAAATCTTGTCGTTGGGAATGGCTTCGACGATGTCGTACACGTTGGAGGATGTGACGCATACGTCGCATTCCGCCTTCACATCGGCGGTGGTGTTGATGTAACAGACGAAAGTGTGATCCGGAAATTCGCGGCGCAGATTTTTGACTTGTGGTCCGGTTACCGCATCGGCCAAAGTGCAACCCGTATCCGTGCCGGGAATCAACACTTGTTTTTCCGGATTCAAAATCTTTGCGGTCTCTCCCATGAAGCGCACCGAGGCAAACACGATGGTTTGTGCTTTGGTTTTGGTCGCATCCTTCGCCAATCCGTAAGAGTCTCCGGTAAAATCCGCGACGCCGTAGAGAATCTCCGGGGTCACATAGGAATGCGCCAAAATGACGGCGTTCCGTTCCTTTTTCAGGGCGTTGATGGCGTTGATGAGCGGCATCATCGCTTCGCATTTTTCCAGCGTATAGGCGCATGCTCCGCCGGAGATGCGGACTTCCTTGAGTTTGTCGAACAGTTCTTCGGCGGTCATGGGGAACAGCAAAATAGCTTTGTAACGGCGGCTCGTCTTTCGATGTATTTGACAAATTTGGCGAAGTCAAAGCATATTCTCTTCATGCTTCACGCCAACACCGCCATGATTCTTCGCAAACTGCTTGCCCGCAATACCCAATGGGTTATTGTGGCGCATGCCATTGCAACGAGGGGAGCGGTTTAGCTTAAAGGCTTAAATCATCACGGCGAAAAGGCCCGCTCCCTTTTGGGGGCGGGCCTTTTTGTTTTGTCCGGAGAAAATCATGACGAGCAAGAGAAAGTATTTGTTGGGATATGCGGCGGCGGTTTTGTCCGCGGTGTTGTTTTCCATCAAGGGCATATTTGCCAAGAAGGCTTACGCCCTCGGCGCGACGCCGGAGATTTTACTGGGCATCCGGTTTGGATTCGCCCTGCCAGTGTTTAGTTGGATCGCCTTAAAAAGTCCGGAAGGATTGGGACTATCCGGCATGAATCGCAAAGACTGGATTGGGGCCGGTATCGTTTCTGCGCTGGGGTATGTGCTGGCGAGTCTCATGGACTTTCGCGGATTGCAATACATCTCCGTGGGCCTCGAGCGCGTGATTCTCTACGTGCATCCCACAATGTTGTTGTTGCTGTCGATCGCGATGGGAAGGAAATCCCTGCGGCGATCCATGATCCCGGCGTTGCTGCTTTCCTATCTCGGGTTGGCTCTGTGCTTTCTTGGCGAGATTCATGTCGTAAATCCGGTGCGGACGTTGCACGGCGCATTGCTGGTGTTTTCTTCCGCCGCGATGTACGCGTTATTCCTCTTTGGAGCAGAGGATATCGCTCCGCGCATTGGAACACATCGCTTGACGGCGCTGGGCATGGTGCTGGCCGGTTTGATCTTTGGAGTTCAGGCGGGGATGGTTGCCGGTGCGGAGATGTTTCACCAGCCTTCAGGGGTTTATTTCTGGAGTCTCGGTATGGCAGTGCTCTGTACCATCGCGCCGGTTTACCTGTTCGGGGTGGGACTCAATGCCATGGGTGCTGCGCGGTTGTCCATTGCCAGCATGATGGGACCGGTGGCGGTGTTGCCGTTGGCTGCGATATTCCTCGGCGAACGATCCGGTCTGATGCAATGGGGTGGATTCGGTCTCACGCTGGCGGGAGGGATGTTGCTGATGAGAAAATGAAAGTTGCGAACCTTCCATTAGGTTTTATCGAACCACGCTTATTGTGCGCGTGACGGTTTGATGGCTCGTGCGGGAGGTCAGCAAATACAGGCCCGGATTCAGATTCGTGAACGATTGCAACCCGAATCCAAATCCATGTTTTTGACCGATGCGCTTACCCTGGAGATTGCGCAGTTCCAGAGTGTAAGGGCCTTCTATTTGGGTTTGAACGGAAAGTCCGCCATTCGAATTGGATATTGAGATCTTTGACTGCTCCCCGTTCAACTTCTTTGAAATCGAGGTGTTTGTTGCCGGGGTGATTTCAATGGCCGAAATCTTTGGATGCAAGTCTCCAGCATTGGTGAAATTAATCTGGATATTTCCATTCAGCGGAGTGGCCGTAAACTGTTGAACCAGGGCGGCATCACACGCACCCGCTGTGGCGAAAATGTCGAAGTTCTGAAGGACCGGGGTTCCGTTGATGTCCACGTTAAAAGCACGGGAACCGGTTTGGCACCATGGGTTATAAATTTCAGCAAAAAGCAATTTGACGGTGTAACTTTTTTGCGGCAAGGCAAAGGAATAGAAGAACGGTGCGCTTTGAGTGTCCCCCCAAAGTTCCGTTTGGAAAAGATCGGGCATATTCGTACCCGTAATGGGATCCGAAGCGGAATAGCTGCTGCCTCCAGAGGAACCATAATCTGCAGACCAACGCCGGCCTGAAGGGTCGGTGTAATCGGGGCCCCCGCAATTTACGCGAATCGTGTCCGCGACTTGAGCATGCGAAAAAGTAAAAGTCAACAGGACTGTAGATAAAGCAAATAATGCGCGCAGTAATTTTTTATTTAGGCTCATCGAATCTTCCTTAAAGAGGTTCGTTTCTCTTCAACATATAATTCTGTCCCGCGAATTGAGGTCAGCGACGGCCTCTTAAATCGATGTATTCGATCCGGTTGCCATTGCGGAACAGGAGAACGGGAAAGTTTCCCGTTCTTTCAACATTCAGAATGGCCGGATTGCGGTTGTGCATAACCACCTGAACGGTGGCATGGGTGCGAACATAATCCACCGCGCCAAGAGTAATCGCTCTGCCGGTGCTGTCGAACTTTCCCGCATCAGGGCAATTGGTGTCTTCATAGGTCAGAGCCATCACCGATTCGTGGTAATTCATCCACCAGAAACTTTCGGGATACTGCGTTTTGAATCCATCGGACCAGGACACCAGGTAATTCCAGGGCCGGATTCCGGTGGGGAAATAGGTCTGCACTCCACCGATGAAATTGCGTTCCAGCACACCGTAGTTTTGCGACGTGGCAACGGGATCGTGGTAAAAAAAGAAACGGGTGCAATTGACCTGATCGGCGTGCATGTTGAGCGCAACACGGATGGGGTTGGATTTTCCCATGAGTTCGGTGAACTTCGCCTTAAGGGCGATCACCTCGGGTTCCAGCACCGTCTTGTCCCAGTTGCTTTCGATATCCACTCGATTGCCATTTAACCGGCCGTATCCCAGTTCCACACCGTCAGGGTTGTACATCGGGATGATATGGAAGACAAACTCTTTGCGGATTTGCGTTGCAACCGCATTGGTATCCAGCAGAAAACGGATCATTTCACGCGTGACGTAAAAGGCCTGCACTTCAGCGGGATGGGTGCGGGCGTGAATGAAGATGCGCTGTTTGCCGGTTTCGGTGCCATTCGTCAAGGTGATCATCCACAAGGCGCGTTTTTGTCGTGAAGCGCCAATGCTGTCCACATGCACATAAGGGCTTTGTTTCCAGAGATTCAAATCCTGAAGCAAAGCGGAGTACCGATATCCCCATCCATTGGTCGAATCCGCCGTTTGTCCCCAAGCAAAACCGGCACCCAAAATCAGAGCGAGGGAAGAGCTAATCCATAATGCACGCATGCCCATGTCTTTCATTTATGTACCCAAAGGTAGCCTCGGGCGACTTGAAAGGCCCCATCAAAATTCCTCTGAAATCGCTCCCTCAGCTTTGCGTCAACCCTAGAAACAAAAATGTACTACATATCAAATAAATAGTAAATACTGTTGTTTTCGATTAGATAAAGCATTAATTTTGAATTTGTTTTTAATATTAATCACACTAATCAATCTAAATATCCAGAAAACCGTTGACCCGACCCCCTTATCTC
>CANKII010000004.1 GCA_947482115.1 Fibrobacterota bacterium | reverse complement strand
TCGGTGACGTTGGCGGATGGCGTGGAGATGGTGATGCCTGGCGACAAGGTGTCGATGACGGTGGAGCTGATTGCCCCCATCGCCATGGCGAAGGACTTGCGTTTCGCTATTCGTGAAGGCGGTAAAACCGTCGGCGCGGGTGTCGTAACTGAGATTATAAAGTAAGAAGCGAGAAATGGAAGGTCGGGCCTCGAGTCCGGCTTGTTCTGTGAAATCGGCAGTAGGGTTACACTAGCTTACGAGCAAAAAAGGATGTGCCGTGGCAGGAGAGAGAATCAGAATTCGGCTTAAGTCTTTCGATCATCGCATGATCGATCGTTCAACAGCTGACATCGTACGTACCGCCCGGAATACCGGAGCGAAGATAGTGGGACCCATTCCACTGCCGACGAAGAAGCGCATTTACACGGTGATCCGTTCACCGCACGTCGACAAAACATCGCGTGAGCAATTTGAAATCCGGACGCACAAGCGTCTCATCGACATCATCGATTCGACTCCGCAAACCATCGATTCCCTGATGAAACTTGACCTTCCCGCGGGCGTGGAAGTGGAGATCAAGGTTTAATCATGATCGGAATCATCGGAAAAAAGCTGGGCATGACCCAAATCTTTACGGCGGACGGCCAGCCCGTTCCCGTGACCATTATTGAAGTTCCCATGGCCACCGTGATGGCTTTGAAAACCAAGGAAAGCGACGGTTACAAGGCCATCAAAGTGGCTTCCGGAACCCGCAAAGAAAAACATTTGACACAACCCGAGTTGGGCCAGTTTAAAAAGGCCGGCATGGAGCCGGCGCTTTGGGTGGCCGAATTCCGTCTCGAAGATCTCGCGGATTGGGAAGTGGGCAAGCAATACGGCGTTTCCATTTTCGACGGTGAAAAAAAAGTCACCGTGATTGGAACCAGTAAGGGCCGCGGTTTCGCCGGTACCATCAAGCGCCACAAGTTCAGTCGCGGACCTTCTTCGCACGGTTCCCACAACGTTCGCGCTCCCGGTTCATTGGGTGCTCACTCCTATCCCGCCCGCGTGTTCCCCGGTAAAAAATTACCCGGTCACATGGGTGTGGAGCGCAAGACGGTTAAAAATCTGGAACTCGTCAAGATTGACGCGGAAAACAATCTCCTCTTTATCCGTGGCGCAGTGCCCGGTGCCTCCAACGGCAAGATCATCGTGAGGAAGCAAAATGGCTAAGGCGAAATTGCATACGCCCGATGGCGCATATAAGAACGACGTTGAGTTGCCGTCCTCTCACTTCGATCAAGAAGTAAATGAGCCGGTGATGTTTCAGGTCACCTACGTCTATCTCGGAAATCAGCGTCAGGGTACGCATAAAACGAAAAACCGTTCGGAAGTTTCCGGCGGCGGCAGAAAGCCCTACAAGCAAAAGGGTACGGGACAAGCGCGTCAGGGTTCTAACACGGCTCCCAACTGGGCACGCGGTGGCAAGGCCCACGGACCGATTCCCCACAAGTACACCAAGGACATTCCGAGCAAGATGAAGCAAAAAGCTTTCTTGTCGGCTTTGAGCCTCAAGGCGCGTGAAAATCAGGTGCATGTTTTTGAAGGCATTGGCATTACCGAACCGAAGACCAAGCAGTTGGTTGGAATTTTGGCCAAGGCTGAACTCACCGGAGCGAAGAATTTGATCGTGGTCGAGACCTCGGAAGCCCAGTTGTTGCTGGCCGCCCGCAATCTTCCCGACACTCGCGTGGGTCGCGTTCAGGACGTGAACACTTACGAACTGCTTAATTCCGACAACGTCATCTTCACTTCCTCGGCTTTGAAGGCCTTGGTGGAAGTGAGAGGATAGAACTCATGAAATCCATCAAACATGTTCTCGGTCTCCCGATTCTTTCAGAGAAGTCGCTTGCCGGACGCGCCGTTGCGAACCAATACGTGTTTCGCGTGCCGCCTTCGACCAACAAGGCCGAAATCAAAAAAGCCATTGAAGAACGCTTCGAAGTGAAAGTGATCTCTGTGAACACTCTCAACGCATCGGGGAAAATCAAACAGGTTCGCGGAATCCCCGGTCGTCGCGCCGCGTGGAAAAAAGCGGTGATTCGCCTTCAGTCGGGCGATGTCATCAAGGAACTCGAGTAACCGCCGGAGATATGACGCAATGCCATTGAAGACTTACCGGCCGCTCACGCCAACCCAGCGTTATAAACAAACGCCTGATTTTGCCGAGCTGACCACAAACGAACCGTACAAGCCTCTTACCGAGGGCTTGAATGAAAAAGCCGGTCGCAACAACCGTGGTATCATTACCATGCGCCGTCGCGGTTCCGGTCACAAACGCCTTTATCGCATCATTGACTTTCGCCGCGACCGCACGGGAATTCCCGCCATCGTGGAAACGATCGAGTACGATCCGAACCGCAGTGCGCATATCGCCCTCGTGCGATATGAAGACGGTCAACGCCGTTACATCATTGCCGCCCAAGGTCTTAAAGTCGGCCACACTATTGTGTCCAAGACCGACGCGCTTCTGGAACCCGGAAACGTGGTTCCCTTGTCCCGTCTGCAATTGAACACCTTTGTGCACAACATTGAATTGCGTCCCGGCAAAGGCGCGCAAATGGCCCGTGCAGCGGGAACCCAGGCTGAAGTGGTTGCAAAAGAAGGCAACTACGTTCATTTGAAACTGCCTTCCGGAGAAATCCGCCGTGTGCATCAGGATTGTCGCGTGACCATTGGAAGCGTGGGCAATGCGGATCACAACAAAGTGGTTAGCGGTTCTGCCGGACGTTCGCGCTGGTTGGGCAAGCGTCCCAAGGTTCGCGGCGTTGCCATGAACCCTGTCGATCACCCAATGGGTGGTGGTGAAGGCCGTACCTCCGGTGGTGGCCATCCTGTTTCGCCTTGGGGCAAAAAAGCCAAGGGCAAGAAAACCCGTAACAATAAACGGACCGACGCGCTCATTGTTCGTCGTCGTCCCAAGAACGTATAAAGGAACGATAACATGCCTCGTTCGCTAAAAAAAGGCGCTTTCGTGGACACCCATCTTCTCAAGAAGGTGGAAGCCATGAACAAGAGCACCAAGAAGACCGCCATCAAAACCTGGAGCCGTCGTTCCACGATTACTCCCGAGTTTGTCGGCCAAACCTTGGCTGTTCACAACGGCAAAAATTTTATTCCCGTGTTTGTGAGTGAAAACATGGTGGGACACAAGCTGGGTGAATTCTCGGCGACGCGCACCTTCCGTGGACATTCGAAATCCGAGAAGGCCAAGCCGGCCGCAGCATCAGCACCGGCTCCGAAGAAGAAATAGGAACGGGGAGACAGGCTAAAATGGAAGCAATGGCAAAAGCCAAATACCTCCGGTCCTCGACGAACCGCATGCGTCAGGTGGCGGATTTGGTTCGTGGCAAGACCGTGGAAGTTGCGTCGAATATTCTTTTCGGACTCGCTCCGCAAAAGAAGGCCGCGCGCATGGTTGAAAAAGTTTTGAAGTCGGCCCTCTCCAACTGGCAGGTCAAGCAGGGGAGTGGAGCCCGTGGTGGAAATTTGAAAGTGAAGTCCATTACCGTGGACGCCGGACCCCTCGTCAAACGCATCCGTCCGCGGGCGCAGGGACGCGGGTTTCGGATTGAAAAGAAAATGAGTCATCTCACCGTCGTTGTTTCGGACTAGTGGAGGTATAGCGCGTGGGACAGAAAACCCATCCCATCGGTTTCCGGCTTGGAGTCATCAAGCAGTGGAATTCGCGATGGTACGCAGAGAAAAATTTCGCCGATCTTCTTTATGAAGACATGGTGCTTCGCCGCTATTTGCGGAAGCGTCTGGGTCATGCCAGCCTTTCCAACGTGGGTATCGAGCGCACCGTCCGCGAAGTGACGATCAATCTTTTCACCGCCCGTCCGGGTGTCGTCATCGGCAAAAAGGGCGAGGAAGTGGAGCGTTTGAAGGGTGAGTTGCAACATCTCACTGGCAAAGAGATTTACATCAACATCCGCGAGATCAAGCGTCCCGAAGTCGATGCGCAGCTCGTGGCTGAAAACATTGCCCGCCAGTTGGAAAAGCGCGTGGCTTTCCGCCGCGCGATGAAAAAATCCGTGGCTTCCGCCATGCGTCTGGGAGCCTTGGGCATCAAGATTACCTGCGCCGGTCGTTTGGGTGGGGCGGAAATTGCCCGCACGGAAAAGACCCGTGATGGTCGCATTCCCCTGCAAACTTTGCGTGCGGATATCGATTATGCGATTGCCCGCGCCGAGACCACCTATGGTACCATCGGCATCAAGGTGTGGATTTTCAAGGGTGAGATTCTCAAGAAGAATGAGCTGGACTCCCAGCGTGAGGGAGAGTAGCCTGAAATGCTGAGTCCCAAAAAAGTTAAATGGCGTAAAATGCAAAAAGGCAAGATGAAAGGTGCTGCTCCGCGCGGTACTTCCCTCGCCTTTGGTGAATACGGAATTCAGGCTCTTGAGTCTGCATGGGTGACCAACCGTCAGATTGAAGCGGCTCGTATTGCAATGACGCGCATGATCAAACGCGGTGGCCAGGTGTGGATTCGGATTTTTCCGGACAAGCCTTTCACCAAAAAGCCCGCGGAAACTCGCATGGGTTCCGGTAAGGGCAACGTTGAAGGTTGGGTTGCTGTGGTGTTGGCGGGACGCGTGCTGTTTGAAATGGGCGGTGTGGATCGCGCATTGGCTCACAAGGCTCTCGAAGTGGCCGCGCAGAAGCTGCCCATCCGCTGCAAGATTGTGGAGGTGGAGACTAATGGCTAAGGCGACGGAGTTTCGCGAGATGGCGGCAGACGCTCTCGAAGGCAAAATTAAGGAATTGGAATCCCAGCTCTACACCAACCGGCTTCAGGCGGGTTTGGGAAAGCTGGAGAACACGTCCGGTTTGCGGCATCTCCGGCGCGATATCGCCCGGGCGCGCACCGTGCTCCAGGAGAAGGGATTGCAATCCGCTTAATCGCGGCAGGCAAGGAAGATTATGGCTACTGAGACTGTTGAAAAAATCGAACGCGACAACCGGCGCAAAGTGCGCACGGGCGTGGTGGTGAGCGACAAGATGGACAAGACCATCACGGTCGCGGTCATCAACCGCAAACCGCATCCCTTGTACCAGAAGACGGTGCACAACACCGCCAAGTTCAAGGCGCATGACGAAAAGAATGAAGCACACGAGGGCGACACCGTGGAAATCGCGGAGACCCGTCCGATCAGCAAGAGCAAGCGGTGGCGGCTTTTGCGAGTTGTGGAAAAGAAGAAGTAGGGGCGGGCAATGATTCAACAGCAAACGCGACTGAACGTGGCCGACAATTCGGGCGCGAAGAAAGCCCAGTGCATCAAGGTGCTTGGTGGAACACGCCGTCGCTATGCGACCATCGGTGACATCATCGTGATCGCAATCAAAGATGCCACGCCGACGGGTCAGGTTAAAAAAGGCACGGTTCAAAAAGCCGTGGTAGTTCGTACCATTCGCGAAATAAAGCGCAAGGACGGGTCTTCGATCCGCTTTGGCGACAACGCCGTGGTCATTATTAACGATGCAAAGGAACCCAAGGGATCCCGCATCTTTGGACCTGTCGCCCGCGAATTGCGCGATCGCCAGTTCATGAAGATCGTGTCTTTGGCTCCGGAGGTGGTGTAACGTGGCTTTGAACATTAAAAAGCACGACATGGTCAAGGTCATCTCCGGCAAGGCCCGTGGAAAGACCGGAAAGATCAAGGAAGTGCTCAAGGACAAGGGTAGTGTAATTGTTGAGGGTTTGAACCTTGGCAAGAAACACCAGAAGCCGAGCCAGCAGGATCAAAAGGGCGGCATCATGGATCGGGAAATGCCCATCCATATTTCCAACCTGATGCTGATCGGAAAATCGAATGAACCCGTGCATGTGGTCCGCCGCGAGGTGGATGGCAAACGCATTCGGGTGGAAAAGAAATCCGGAAAGGCCGTTGACTAAACGGAAAAAAGCGGAAATATCATGGCGAAATTCAAGGAAAAATACCGCAAGGAAATCATCCCGGCTCTCATCACGGAGCTGGGACTCAAGAACCCCATGGAGGTTCCGCGCCTTGAGAAGATCGTTCTCAACATGGGCGTGGGCGAAGCGTCGGGTAATCAGCGTTTGATCGATGAAGCTGTTGGAACCCTCACGAACATCACCGGCCAGAAGGCCATCGTGACGCGCGCCAAGAAGGCCATTTCGAACTTCAAGCTCAAGGAAAACATGCCCATCGGCGCCAAGGTCACCTTGCATGGCGATCGCATGTGGGAATTCGTCGAGCGTCTGGTTTCCATCGCCCTTCCCCGCGTCCGCGACTTCCGTGGAATTCCAAAGCGCGGATTTGACGGCCGTGGGAACTACACGTTGGGCGTCAAGGAACAGATCATTTTCCTTGAAGTGAATTACGATAAAATCACCCAGGTGCTCGGCATGGACGTGACGTTCGTGACCAGCTCCAAAACGGATGAAGGTTGTCGCGCGTTGCTGACAGCATTGGGAATGCCGTTCCGCAAATAGCGGACAACGGAAAAAAGAGGAAACGAGATGGCCAAGCGTTCGATGATCGAAAAACAAAAGCGGACCCCGAAGTTCAAGGTTCGGGGTTACAACCGCTGCCGCCGTTGCGGACGTCCGCATGCGTTCATGCGGAAGTTCGGCATGTGCCGTATTTGTTTCCGTGAACTGGCGTTGCAAGGGGACATTCCCGGCGTGACCAAGGCGTCGTGGTAAGACAGGAAAAAGGAAACAGCTAAATGAGTTCCATTAACGATCCCATCAGCGACATGCTGACCCGCATTCGCAACGCCTCCATGGCGGGGCTGCGCATTGTGGAAATGCCCGCATCCAATTTGCGCCGTGAAGTCGCGAAGATTTTGGTGAAGCAGAACTTCGTCGAAAAGTTCGTGATTGTCGACGACGGCAAACAGGGCTTGATGAAAATTTTGCTCCGCTACACCGACGGACAGCCCGCCATTCAGGGTCTGGTTCGCGTGAGCACACCCGGCCGTCGCAGCTATGCGAAGTCCGGCGGCGTGGCGAAGGTCAAGAGCGGTCTGGGCATCGCTATTGTTTCGACGTCCAAGGGCGTTTTGACGGATTATGAATGCCGGTCCCAGCGAGTGGGCGGCGAAGTTTTGTGCAAAGTTTGGTAAGGCACCGAGGTAACCATGTCTAGAGTTGGCAAATCTCCAGTGAATATTCCTACGGGCGTCAAAGTGAACGTCACGGGAAAGTTTGTGCAGGCCGAAGGGCCCAAGGGCAAGCTTTCCTGTACGGTCCATGAGCGCATTGAAATTGAACAGGAAGCGAGCGTCATCGTTTTGAAGCGGAATTCCGACTCCAAAACAGATAAGGCATTGCACGGCACATCACGTGCCATTCTGAGCAACGTCATTGTGGGCGTGAGCAAGGGCTGGACGAAGGAGCTTGAAATTCGCGGCGTGGGTTATCGCGGCGAACAAAAAGGCAAGGCCGTCAATCTGCTTCTCGGATATTCGCATCCAATTCTGTTTACGCCTCCGACAGGCATTACTGTCAAGATGGACGGAAACTTGAAGATCGTGGTGGAAGGCGTGGATCGCCAGCAGGTGGGTCAGGTTGCCGCCACATTGCGCGGGTTCAAGCCTCCTGAACCCTACAAGGGCAAGGGTGTTCGTTATGCGAACGAAGTGGTCATTCAGAAGGAAGTCAAGAAGACGTAATCCTTACCGGGATCACGACGACAGGAAAAAAACATGTTTGCAGATAAAGCCAAAGTCAGAGTTAAAACACGCAAGGCCCGCCACGAGCGGATTCGCAAGCGTGTGGCCGGAACTTCCGAGCAGCCGCGTTTGTGCGTGCGTCGGAGCCTCAACCACATCTACGCCCAGATCATCGACGATCGCAGCGGGATGTCCTTGCTTCAGGTTTCCTCCCTCACCCCCGAAATTCGCTCGGCCTCCACGGAGAAGGCGAAGCTCGACATCTCCAAGGCGTTGGGAAAATTGGTGGCGGAGCGTGCGTTGGAAAAAGGCATCAAACAGGTCGTGTTCGACCGCGGTGGTTATCTCTATCATGGCCGGGTGAAAGCCGTGGCCGAAGCCGCGCGCGAAGCCGGCCTGCAATTTTAAGCGAGGAGTTTGAAGTTGGAAACTGAAAGCAAAGAGTTCCAGGAAAAAGTGGTGGCCATCAATCGCTGCGCCAAAGTGGTGAAGGGCGGACGCCGCTTCAGTTTCAATTCCATCGTCGTGGTGGGAAATGGAAACGGTCGCGTGGGCATCGGAAGCGGCAAGGCCAATGAAGTGGCCGAAGCCATCCGCAAGGGCACCGAGAGCGCGCACAAGAACATTGTGGATGTCATCATCCGCAACAAGACCATTCCCCATGACATCTATGCATCCTTCGGGGCTGCGAAGATGTACATGCGTCCTGCGTCGCCGGGTACCGGCGTGATCGCGGGCGGTGCGGCGCGCGCCGTGCTGGAACTGGCTGGAATTCACGACGTACTCACCAAGAGCATTGGTTCCACGAATCCCCACAATGTGGTCAAAGCCACCTTGCGCGGTCTCACGGAACAGCGCTCGCGCAAGGAATTTGACGCACTCCGTCAAACTGTGCGCTAAAGGCATTAGGACCAGGGAAGTATCATGGAAACTCGCGTTAAAATCACCCAGTTGCGCAGCTCGGCTCGCTGTCTGGAAAAACAGGTCCTGACCCTCAAGGCTTTGGGACTGAAGCGCATTCGCGATACCGCAGTGCTGAAAAAATCACCCGCGCTGGATGGCATGATCCGCGTGGTCGCCCACCTCGTGAAGGTGGAGGAAGCCAAATGAAACTGAATCAACTTCGCCCCGCCAAGGGCTCGATGAAAAAGCGCTTCAAAAAAGGGCGCGGTGAAGGTTCCGGTCTGGGCAAGACTTCAGGTCGCGGTGGCAAGGGTCAAACCGCGCGCAAGAGCGGTCCCGTGCGCGCCGGTTTTGAAGGCGGACAAACTCCGTTTCAACGCCGTGTTCCCAAGCGTGGATTCAACTCCCACTTTCCTGAAATTCAGATCGTCAACATCGGCCAGCTCGAGAAGCGTTTCACCGGCGTTGTGACGCCTGCGGAAATGCTCAAAGCCGGACTCATCGGCCGCAAGGATCAGGATGTGAAGGTTTTGGGATTCGGCAAGGTGACCAAGGCTCTTCACGTGAAAGCCAACCGGTTTAGCGAAAGCGCCAAGGCGGCTTTGGAAGCAGCTGGCGGCAAGGCAGAGGTTCTCTAAACGTGCAAGCTATCCTTGGATTTCTAAACGTTTTCAAGATCAAGGATCTTCGCGATCGGATCTTTTTTACGCTCGGGCTGCTCGCAGTTTACCGGCTGGGGAGTTTCATACCCCTTCCCGGCATTAACAACCAGGCCATCACCGAGTTCTTTAGCAAGGACAGCAACAATCTTTTCGGTTTATACAACACCTTCGTGGGCGGGGCTCTGCAACGCGCTTCGGTGTTTTCTTTGGGCATCATGCCCTACATCTCCGCTTCCATCATCATTCAGATTATGGGCACAGTGATTCCGAGCATCCAGGCCATGCAGAAACTGGGTCAGGAAGGGCGCAACAAGCTCAACCAATGGACGCGTTACCTCACCATTTTACTCAGCTTCTTTCAGGGTTTTGGCGTCGGCAACTGGCTTTTCAGTCAGGCGACTTCAACCGGTGAAAGCCTCGTGGTTTTCGGCATGGGTCGCATGGGCTTCGCCCTGTTGGCCGCTTTGACTTTGACCACCGGAACGATGTTCATCCTCTGGCTCGGTGAACAGATTACCGCTCGCGGCATTGGCAACGGAACTTCGTTGATCATCTTCATCGGTATCATGGCGCAAATGCCCCGTGCCGTTTTCAGCGAAGTGGAACTGGTTTTGTCGGGTGAGCGCAGCGTTCCCATGCTGGCCGTCATTCTTCTCATCGTGCTGGCCATTGTCGCCTTCATCATCTTTATCGACCAAGGCACGCGTCGCATTCCTTTGCAAAGCCCCAAGCGCGTCGTCGGCCGCAAGGTCATGGGTGGACAGAGCAGCTTCCTGCCCTTCAAGGTGAACACCGCCGGTGTGATGCCGGTGATTTTCGCTTCGGCCATTCTGTTCGTGCCCATGCAATTTGCAACCTGGATGCCCAACTGGAGCGCAGCGCAAACTTTTGGCGCGGCCTTCCTTCCCGGTCATTGGGTGTATTCACTGACCTTCACTTTGCTAATAGTATTCTTCGCATATTTTTACACCGCGATTATTTATAATCCGAAGGAAATCGCCGACAACTTGAAAAAGTCCGGCGGATTTATTCCGGGTGTTCGTCCCGGTCGCCGTACCGCCGAATTCATCGACCAAATTTTGACACGCGTTACTCTTCCGGGTGCAATTTTCCTCGCCATCATCAGCGTGGGTCCTTTGCATCTAAAGAGCCTGTTCAATCTTTCCTTTTACATCGGCGGAACGTCGGTGCTGATTGCCATTGGTGTTGCGTTGGATACGCTGCGCCAGTTCCAGACCCATCTGCAAAACCAGCATTATGATGGGTTTCTTCGGCGCGGAAAAATTCGCGGTCGGAGAGGTTACTGAGTGTCGAAACAGGATGGAATACAGGTTGAAGGACGGGTCATCGAGGCTTTGCCAAACGCCATGTTTAAAGTGGAATTGGACAATGGGCACGTTATTCTTGCGCACATTAGTGGAAAAATGCGGAAAAACTACATCCGTATTTTACCGAACGACCGTGTGTTGCTAGAATTGTCCCCCTATGATTTGACCCGCGGCCGTATTACTTACCGCCATAAATGAAGGATTTCAGAGTATGAAAGTCAGGGCATCGGTAAAGCCGCGTTGTGAACACTGCAAGGTAGTGCGTCGCAAGGGAGCGGTCCGGATCATTTGCAAGAAAAACCCCCGTCACAAGCAACGGCAGGGCTAGGAAACAAACATGGCACGTATTTCAGGCGTTGATATTCCGAACAACAAGAGGAGCGAAATCGCCCTCACTTATATCTATGGCATCGGCCGCAAGGTTGCCTTGGTCATTCTTCAAAAAGCCGGTATTGATCCGGGCAAGAAGGCCGGGGATTTGAGCGATGAGGACATCGGCAAATTGCGCCGCGTCATTGAAGCGAACTATCAGGTCGAAGGTGATTTGCGTGCCCAGGTGACCATCAACATCAAGCGCCTCGCGGACATCGGTTGCTACCGTGGAATTCGTCATCGTAAAGGTCTGCCCTTGCGTGGCCAGCGCACGAAAACCAATGCGCGTACGCGCAAAGGTCCGCGCAAAACCATCGCGAACAAGAAGAAATAAAGGAAAACAGGAATGTCAGAAACACAGGCTCCTGAAAAGGCCGAAAAGACCAAAGCTACCGAAGCCGATGCGCCTGCAAAGGAAGGCGAAGCCAAGGTCAAGGTTAAGAAAGCAAAGCGCAAGGTCGATGTTCTCGGCCTTTGCACCGTCAAGGCCACGTTTAACAACACCATCATTGCCATCAGCGATGCACGTGGTAATGTGGTTTCCTGGGGTTCGCCCGGCAAGGTCGGTTTCAAGGGTTCGCGCAAGAGTACTCCGTTCGCCGCGCAGGTTGCGGCCGAAGCGGCTGCCGTCATTGCCTATGAAATGGGCATGCGCAAGTTGGATGTGAAAATCAAAGGCGCCGGCGCCGGTCGTGAATCCGCCGTGCGCGCGCTCAAGGCCGCCGGTCTGGATGTCTTGTCCATCAAGGACGTTACGGGAGTACCGCACAACGGTTGCCGTCCCAAGAAGCGTCGTCGAGTTTAAACAAAGTTTAGTGAGAAGGAGTTAGTCCCATGAAATGGAAAGCGCTGCACATGCCGAAGGGTGTCGCCAAGGAAAAGGGCGACACAAAGTATGGTAAGTTCGTTGTGGAACCGCTGGAGCGGGGTTGGGGCGTTACGCTGGGCAATGCCCTCCGTCGTGTTTTGTTGTCGAGTTTGCAGGGTGCGGCGGTTGTTTCCGCCCGTTTTGAAGGCGCGAGCCACGAATTTTCGACTCTTGAAGGTGTGAAGGAAGACGTTTCCGAAATTCTTCTGAACCTCAAGCGTTTGCGCGTCAAGCTGCTTTCGGATGAAGATGCCACATTGCGCATCGACATTTCCGGTGAGGGCGAAGTTCGCGCTGAGCATATCGAGCAGAATCCCGCCGTCAAAATCCTGAATCCGGATTTGCACATTGCCACGCTGAGCAAGAACGGCAATTTGACCGTTGAACTGCGTGTCTCCGATGGCCGTGGTTATGTCGGTTCCGACGAACTCAAGCGCGAAGACGACCCGATTGGCGTGATTGCCATCGACGCTGATTTCAGCCCCGTGTCCAAGGTGTCCTATGAAGTCACAGACACGCGCGTGGGTCAGCGCACGGATTTCAACCGCCTCGAAATCGAAATCTGGACCGATGGAAGCATCGAACCGGAAGACGCCATGGCCTATGCCGCCAAGCTTTTGGTCGACCATGTTGAAATGCTGATCAACTTCGAAGGCGATTTGGAATCGGCCGAAGAAGTGGTCCGCGATGAAGAGCGCGATCGCGTCAAGCAATTGCTCAAGATGCGAGTGGACGAGCTTGAACTTTCGGTTCGTTCCAGCAACTGTCTGCGTTGCGCCAACATTCACACACTCTCCGACCTGGTGCGCAATCAGGAAGCGGAAATGCTGAAGTACAAGAACTTCGGCCGCAAATCACTCATTGAGCTCAACGAGGTTTTGAGCAACATCGGTCTGCGCTTCGGCATGGACGTGGATTATTACCTCGGGGACGATCGCTAAACCGCATCGCTTCGACTCCGCTCAGCGAGCGGGCGAATAGAAGGAATTTTTGATATGAGACATGGAGTTAAACACAACCGGCTTAACCGCAATCACGATCACCGCAAGAGCTTGCTCAACAACCTTGCGACTTCGATTTTGCGCCAGGGCCTCAGGACCGAAGCGCTGGAACGCAGCGTTGTCACCACGATTGCCAAGGCCAAAGTGGTTCGCGGTCTCGTGGAACGCCTGATTACCTACGCCAAAAAAGGCGACCTTTCCGCCCGTCGTCAAGCCGCCAAGTTTGTCAAGGATCCGGAAGTCTTGCAGTCCCTGTTTTCCGACCTCAGCTCCCGCTATGCCAAGCGCGCCGGTGGATACACCCGTGTGCTGAAGCTTGCGGATCGCAAGGTGGGCGACAACTCCCAGCTGGCCATGATTACCTTGGTGGAGGAGGAAATTTCCCCCCGCAAACCGAAGAAGGCTGCCACGGCGAAAGCCAAGGCTCCTGCTGCGAAGAAAGTCGCCAAGAAAAAAGTGAACATCACCAAGAGCGAATCGAAGCCTGCGGCTGCTGAAGAAGCAACCGAAGGCTAAAAAACACGATATTCAATGCAGAAAACCCGGTCTGAAAAGATCGGGTTTTTTTGCGCCGTTTTTTCCGCCGATCGCGGTAGTATTTTCAACATCATTCACGAAACATGTTCATGGCACCATCAGATTCAAATATCCCGAAGATGAAAGCCGCTCCCATGGCGGGTTCTTGGCGCGTTGTGCTTCCGGTTCTGGCTTTTCCCATCATTCTGAAAACGTTTGAATTCCTTGTGCAACAAAACGGCGTATGGCAAACATGGGGATGGCCGGAGTGGAAGGTGTTTCTGACGGGACAGCTGTGGTCGTTGCTGTTCTGGGTCAGCACTTTTGCATGGGGAGGATGGTGGGTGTGGAAGGGCGGCCATCGTCGTCGTGTTGCCTGGGTGTACGCCACGTTACTGACGGTGTGGATTTTTCTGAGTTACTTCGTCTCCTACAAATACCTGAAGGACATGTATCATCTGCCGAACGTGCATGTTCTGGAATTCACCCTGCATGAAGGCAGGGATTCCTGGGTGCTTGCGCGCGACACCTTGTCGTGGTGGCATATTCCGTTGGCGTCGGCATTCATTTTCATGCTTGTTTTCTGGCTTGCGAAGCATTTCGTGAATTTGGCATCCGCAATGGAAGCCATGCGTTTTTGGAGAAGAATGATTTTTCTCTCCGTCCTTGCCATCGGACTTTCCGTTTCCAGTGTAATGGTTCTCGGATGGCATCGCTTTCAGGATCCACTTCCGTGGGATGCCAATTGGGACCGGGCATTTTTTCAATACGGCCTCATGATGGGCGGGAACAAAACCAACCTTCAAACCGCCGACCGCGTGAAATTGCCGGCGACAAAACGTCCATGGAACCACAATGTTCTGATCATTGTGCATGAATCGCTGCGTGCCGATGCGGTGCTTCCTCAAATCCATCTGCTTAATGGATTTTTTGGAGATACATTGAGTCCGCGAATTTTTTCCCGGCTTCAAGACACCACGCTTTATTCGATCTTCCTCAAGGCCTATTCCAATTCAAGTGCCACCAACGTTTCACTGCCCAGCTTGATGACAGGCCTTCCACCTGAAGCCAGCACGTACGATTTTCACCGCCTTCCCACACTTTGGAACATCGCCAAAACTTTGGGATATCACACGCTTCTTTTCTCCTCTCAGGATTGGCGCTGGGAGCACTTTGACGAGTTCTTTCTGGATCGCAGCGTCGATCAGGGGGTTTATAGAAGACATTTCCCGACAGCGCCTTTGGTCAATGACCTCGGTGTTGATGATAAATTGGTGGTGGATTCGTTGTTGAGCTATTTGGACAAGGCTCCCCGAGACAAGCCGTTTTTTGGTGTCATCCAGTTCAATGGAACCCACGCCCCTTTTTACGGTGGACCCGCAAGTTTATCGATGCCTTTTTACAGTCGTGAACGCTTTCGTTCCTCGGTTCAACTGCTGGATGAAAACACGGATCGATTGCTGGCCGGTTTGGAACGTGAAGGCTTCTATGACAGCACCTTGATTATTTACACTTCAGATCATGGTGAGAATATTCGTTCCAGAAGCATTCCCAGAATCGGAAATTTTTATGACGATACGCACCGGGTTCCGTTCTGGATAAAATGGCCCCGCGATCCCGCATGGCTGGCGGGTCATAAGATCTGGTTTGAAGATCTCAAACAATGGGCGAATCGTCCCATACAGAATCTGGATATCCTTCCCACTCTGGTGGATTATTGGGGGCTTCTGAATCAACAGCCGTTTCAGGGAAAGTATGAGGGAGGCAGTCTCTTGCGTCCGGTGCAGGATCGCATTTTGAGCGGTCAGAACACGGGTGAAATTCGGGCTTGGATTCCCGAAGGCTGCTACGTGTTTCATCCGCCGATTAAATTGGTATTGTCCAATCTGGAGCCGCCACGGCTTTTCGATCTCAGCAAGGATTCTTTGGAGGAGTATAACCTTTGGGATTCCATCGCTATTCGTGATGCCAATATCCCATGGTTGCGTCAATATTTTCATGCCTCCAAAGGCCGCGAAGAGTTGTGCCGGCGGCTTGGGAAAAACTGTCCAGTGGAATTTCTGGAGTAATGACCCCCGTCATTGAAGAGAAACTTCCGTTGCTTCCAACAACACCCGGTGTGTACCTGATGAAGGATGCACACGGGGAAATTATTTACATCGGCAAGGCGGTAAACCTTCGTAATCGTGTGCGCGGGTATTTCACCGGACCTGCTGCGGATAATCATCTGGCCTCCTCTGTGCTGCGATCCGCTGCCAAGGACATGGAGTGGATTGTCACCCACACCGAAGTCGAAGCATTGATCCTTGAAGCAAATCTGATTCGCAAGCATGTGCCGAAATACAATGTCGATCTGAAGGACGACAAACATTATCCCTACATCCGGGTCACCATGTCGGAGGATTTTCCGCGTTTGCTGGTGACGCGACAGGCGGACAAAAGGGGAAAGGATCTCTATTTCGGTCCTTACACCAATTCCCGGGCCATGCGGAATATTATCCAATTTCTAAACAAGACTTTCCGCATTCGGGATTGCGATCTCAAGCTTCCTTCTCCGGAACCTTTACGGGCTTGTCTCAGCTACCATATTGGCCGCTGTGATGCTCCCTGCGCCCATCTTGTATCCTCAGAAGATTATCGTAAAGGCGTTGAGGAGGCCGTGTTGTTGCTGCGCGGACGAAGCGGGCAATTACGTGGTGATTTGGAAAAAGCCATGCGTGAGGCGGCTGCGAATCAGCATTACGAAGAGGCCGGTCGCATTCGCGATCAATTGCGCGATCTGGAAACGGTGCAGGAACGGCAGCGCGTGGATTTGGGTTCGGATCAGGATCCCAAGGATTTGATCGCCGTGCGGCGTGCAGGCAAAGTGGGAAGCGTGGTTGTGCTCGAAGTGCGCGATGGATTTTTATCCGATCGCAAGCAGTTTGAAGTAAGCATTCCGCTGGAGCAGGATGAAGACATAGTCATCACGGAATTTTTGAAATCCTATTATCTCGGGCGCAAACAGGGTGAAATCCCGCGCGAGATTCTTCTTTCACATCCGACGCTTGAAGAAGAACACATGGAAGCCCTCTTGCGCGAGTTGCGCGGTGCGCCTGTGACTCTGGAAGTTCCCCAGCGCGGCGAGAAGCGCAAGCAAGTCGATTTGTCCCTCGCCAATGCGGATATTCAGCTCACCGAGTATTTGGCGCGTCGTGAACGCCGCAACCGCCAGAATTACATGGTGACGGCATTGCAGGAGGACTTGGGTCTGCCATCAACTCCCAATCGCATTGAGGGCTTCGACATCTCTCATCTTTCCGGAACCGATACGGTGGCCTCGCAAGTTGTTTTTGTGGACGGGAAACCGAAGAAGCAGGACTATCGTCATTACAATGTGAAAACGGTGGATGGCATTGATGATTTTGCCTCCATGCATGAAATCGTATCGCGTCGGCTTCGTCGTCTCAAGGAAGAGGCGAAGCCGATGCCGGATCTGATTCTCGTTGACGGGGGAAAGGGACAATTACACGCCGCCATGCAGGCCCTGAAGGAACAAAATTGCGAAGAGGTTCCCATCCTAGGTTTGGCCAAGCGACTTGAGGAAATCTTTCTGCCGAATCAAGAGGAGTCCATTTTGCTGCCCAAGACCTCGGCGGCCTTGCGTCTTTTGCAGCAGGTTCGCGATGAGGCACACCGTTTCGCCATCACCTTTCAGCGCAGCAAACGCAAGGCGCATCTTTCCGAATCATGGCTGGATGAAGTGCCCGGAATCGGAGAGAAAACCAAATTCAAATTGATTCGGGCTTTTAAATCTCCCCTCAAAATCAAAGAAGCCTCCTTGGAGGAATTGACACAAGTATTGGGGAAGTCAGTCGCGAAAAAATTGATGGAATATCGGGAATAGCCTAAAAAGAGCAATAACTTCACCGATTCTGGATAAAATCGACATTTCCTGAATGGTATTTTTTGCGACTATAAGTCCCTAAATTCCCCTATATTTTGAACTCTGAAAATCAGGAGAGTCTTCATGTCATTCCGAAACCTTTTTTTCGCATCCGCTTTTTTGGCCGCTTCCGTCATGTCGCAAACCGTCACGGTTACTGTGGATGGCACCGCAACGGGAACACCGTTAAAAACGGTCTGGTCTTGGTATGGTTATGACGAGGCAAATTACACCAATACCCAACCCAGCAAAGATTTGCTTCAGACCGTGGTAAACGCAAACCGGGAGCAGGTTTTCATCCGCACTCACTTTTTGCTGAACACGGATACGGGCGCTCCGGGATTGAAATGGGGTTCCACGAACGTGTACACCGAGAACGCGGGGCAGCCGGTGTATTACTGGGATCGTCTCGATAGCATACAGGATGCCATTGTCAACGGGGGAGCGCTGCCTTATGCGCAAATTGCTTTCACACCGAAAGCCATGACTTCGGCGCCGTCCACGGTGCGTTACCGAAACTCCTCCGCTACGGCTTTGGATGGCGGGTGCTTCTATCCGCCAAAGGATTACACCAAATGGGCGAGTTTGATCACAAATTGGGCGCAGCACAGTAAGGATCGTTACCCCAATGTGGAACAGAAATGGGTTTGGGAACTATGGAACGAACCGGACATTGGATATTTCAGGCCAAACGTTTCCAGTGTCGCCACTAAAACACTATCCTACGATACGCTTTTTGACTATACGGAAAGGGCCTTGCATAATGTCCTGCCCAATGCTGTGTTGAGCGGTCCGGAGATGGCGAGCTCATCGAACATCACGGCCTTTCTTCAGCATTGCGCAACCGGAACGAATTTTGCCACCGGTGCGATTGGAACGCGGCTCGATCAAATCAGTTTTCACGCCAAGGGCGGAACTGCGGTCGTCAGTGGACATGTGCAAATGGCCCTGCGCAATCAATTACTCCTTCACCGTACCGGCTTCAATTCTGTAGCCACGGTGAACAACGGGCAGTTCAAGAGCAAGCCCATCGTGGTTGGTGAAGCGGATCCGGACGGTTGCGCGGCGTGTCCCCAGGATCAATACCCGGCCGACGCGTACCGCAATGTACCGGCTTACGGAGCCTATGAAGCAGCCATGATGAAACACTCGTTGACACTTGCCGACAGCCTCGGAGTGAACCTCAGGGCCCTGCTGGCATGGGCCTGGCTGTTCAATGACCAGCCGTATTTCCGGGGGTTCCGGACGCTTTCAAGCAATGGCGTTCACAAGCCGGTGTTGAACGTGTTCAAGATGCTCGGAAAACTCCGCGGCAACCGTGTTCCAGTACAAAGCTCCGGAGCATTGGGGCTCGCTTACATCCTGAACAATTCCGGGGCGATGCGCGGCACTCAGGCTCCGGATATTGATGGCATGGCCACCAAATCGGATTCGCTTCTGCAGTTGCTGATGTGGAATTACCATGACGATCTGGTGCAAGTACCCGCTGCCAACATCACGCTGAACATGAAAGTACCCGCCACTTTCCCGTCCAAGGTCTGGGTTACCCACTGGCGCATGGACACGACTCACAGCAATGCCTACACCAAGTGGCTCGCGTTTGGAAGTCCGCAAAACCCCACGCAGTCACAACTCGATACCCTGCGTAAATACATGCAGCTTGAAATGCTGAATCCACAACAACAATTGGACGTGGTCAACGGACAGGTCTCCCTCAATTTCACCTTGCCGCGGCATGGAGTTTCCCTGGTCGAAGTTTCACCCACCCAGACGGTGGGTGTGAATCCCCAAAGGGAATCATTAGACAGGATTGTACTGCACGCCTTCAATTCCACTTTGGAAATCAACTTGAATGAGGTGTATGATTTGAAGGTGGTGGATGTTTCCGGACATCAAGCATTCTCGGCCAATGGCAATGGGCCCAAAAGATTCATCCTTCCCAAAATGCTCCGGCATGGAATGTACCGCGTGGAAGTCCGCACTAAGCACAACATCTATTCGCGCTGGATGCCGGGGGTATGATTCATGGATCTTCTTTTTAAGACCGGTGCAATCGCATTATTGGTTGGAACCCTATCGATTGCCCAAACACCGATACGAGTTCTGTTTTGGGGTGGCACGAACACCGCCACGCATAACGCTCGCGCATTGCGCGATACACTTGCCGCGGTGTTCGCGGCCAACAATATGACGTTGAATTACCGCGAAGCCGTCACGCACAGTTGGCTCTCTCCCGACAGTTTGGCCCAGTACGATGTGGCCTTTCTTTACACGACTGATCAGACGGGAACGGATCTCTCGGCGACACAACTGAGCAATTTCATTGCGTGGATTGCCGCCGGTCACGTGGCGGTCGCCTTTCATGGCTCCACCAACACCTATCTCAATAACGGAACCCTCAGCACGAACTGGGGCAACTTACTCGGCGGTCTCTTTTTGGACCACGGAAACGGCACCTCCGACAATGGAGGAGCAATCACCTTCAAGCAGCCCTTACATGCCTCATTGACGGGGACTACAACCCTGCCAACCTCGGCCACTGCCACCGGTGGCCAGCCATATTGGGACGAGGGCCGCAGACACAAGAATTTTGTCTCCGATACCATTGTGCTTGCCCGCTCTCGGATGAATACCGTCGACACGGCCACTCCGTGGATCTGGGTGCGTCCGCAGGGGAAGGGTTGGGTGTATTACAACTCCAGCGGTCACGATGGCCAAACCTGGCATCGTCCTGAATGGAAAGGACAGGTAGTCCAGGCTCTGAAATGGGGCGCCAGCGTGGGAACAACGGGCATTCGCGGACGAGCCGCCATAAAACCCTTGATCGATTTTTATCAGGGTAAAATCCAAGTGCCTTTCAATGAACCCCACTCCGTTTGGATTTCCAACATGGCGGGCCAAAAGAAGTTTTCATGGAAGGGCTCGTATGCCTCCAGTTATGACCTGTCCATTCTTCCCGCAGGCGCTTATTACGTGGAGGTTTTGTTTCCACAAAAGGAGTCGTTCCGCACACTCTATTTGAGAAGGCCTTAAAGCAAGCGGCCCATGTGAGACGGTTTTCCTAAACCGTTTCCTTGACCATGCGGATGTCGATTTCCCGTTCCACGAATTCCCACTCCCGGGTCTTTCTCAATTCCGCCACCAAGGCGTTGAAATCTTTTTCGTGTTCGGGCGCGAACTCAAACCATGTGATGAAATCGATCGATTCGCCCAAGTCGCGGGAGTGGTAAAGTTTTCGCGCAATAGCGGGCAGGTACTTCATCCCGGTTTTAATATGCTCGGATTGCTGTTCGAGAATGGCTCGTCGTTCATCCTGGGGAAGTTCCCACCAAGCTTCGGACTTTTTGATCAGGATCATGGCTGCGCAAGTGGCTTGAGGCCGGTTTAAACCTTCCTGTACCGCAACGAGACTTTCCTTTTCGTCCCGATTCGTATAGCGATGGTTGCTAACCACGCCTTTGAAAATCCACTGATTTTCTTCCTGCAAAGGAGAGTGAATTCCGCCGGACACCGTTACCCGTTCAGCCTCGGGAATGGGGGCGCCAATAATGGCTGTAGAGGTTTTAATTAGCCAAGGGCCGGTTGAATTTCCGAGAAAGTAAAACGGCTGCACGGGACCGGAGTGTAACATGGTATTTGAATATTAATAGGAGTGATTGACTCCGGCCACTCCACGGCTCATGGATGAACGGGATTATTCCTTGGAAATCATTTTCTCCAGCGAAATTTTCCCCGGGCCCGTGAATAGGATGCACAGTGCGACGCACAGACAGATGAAATCAAATTCCCACCCGGTGGTTTGGCCCGCAATAAAGCCCACGTGCATCACGTTGATTTTCATGTTGATGACCCCCAGCATGAGAACGCTCATTCCGATGGCGGCAAGAGGGGTCAGAAACCCGGCGATCATGGACAGACCCGCAAGTGGCTCCGCCACCGAAAGAATTTTGAAAATCATCAGCATGGAACCGGGCAGTTGATCCGAGGGCTGCATGCCCCACATCTGCCATTTAAACAGCCCGTGTTTGATAAAAATGATGGCAATGCCGAGTCGCAGCAACAGGAGTCCAAAATCACTGAACCGGTTCAACTTTGAAAAAATTTTCATGATGATCTCCTGTTGAGGGGTTATTTCTTCCGGATGATGATCCAACCCGGATAAATCACGACGGATGAATCAAGCGCGTACGCCTTGGGTATGAGGGTCTTGTCCACGTCATGCGCATTGAGTTGATTTTTCAAATCCGTGAAGCCGCTTTGTGATTCCACTTTTTTCCAGTACCGGTTGAACTCTCGCTTGGAATTGATTTCCACCAGAATCGTTCTGTCGGAGATGGCCTGCTTGAAACTCGACGCGTCGCACAGGGAATGAACGAGGGAATCCGAAAAACTTGGATTCTTGCAGATGAAAACTTTGCTTTTAACGTCGAACTCGCTTTGCAAAATCACGCTGAGCGCCTTCAGGCTGTCCGCGCCTTTGTTTTGGGTTCCCTGCTTAGCCATCACACAGGAAATCGCGCAAATCGAAATGATGAAACCGAGTTTAAGCATATTCTTCCATTCACCGGGTTGTTGAGCTAATATACTAGAAAGAAGAAAGACGATCTTTCATGGAAAACCGGACATTGGGTGAATCAGGGCTGACCGTCCCCGTTGTGGGAATGGGCACATGGCAGACGTTCGATGTTCACGGAACTCAAGCTGAAGAAAATGCTAGTGTGGTTGTCGATCGAGCTTTGGCTGCGGGCGCAAATTTCTTTGACTCTTCGCCGATGTACGGAGAATCGGAACGGGTTTTGGGCGGAACGCTTCAAGGCAGAAGAGACAAAGCTCTTGTCGCCACAAAGGTGTGGACAAACTCCATGGCCGAGGGACGCGAACAGATGGAACGAGCTTTCGCATACTTCGGCGGATATGTCGATCTGTATCAAATCCACAATCTGGTGAACTGGAAGGAACATCTCGCCACAGTGGAAGGGTTGAAGCAGGAAGGGAAAATTGGCGCAATTGGAGCCACGCATTATCAAGCCAGCGCTTTCGGTGAATTGAAAACGGTGATGAAAACAGGGCGCATCACAACCATTCAAATCCCGTATAATCCGATGGAAAGGGATGTGGAGAAAGAAATTCTCCCATTGGCGGCAGATATTGGCCTTGGTGTGATTGTGATGCGTCCCCTTTTCCAGGGAAAATTGATGCGGAAAAATATTTCGGAATCACAACTCAAACCGCTTGCGGAATTCGGAGTGCGAACTTGGGCGCAGGCTTTGCTCAAGTGGGTTTTAAGCGATCCCCGATGTCATGTCGCCATTCCGGCTACGTCGAAGCCGGAGCGCATGACGGAAAATGCGGCAGCCGGATCAGGCCCATGGTTCGGGCCTGAAGAGCGAACCTATGTGGCAAAGCTGGCGATGGCTTAGAACAAGGTGAACCATCGAAACGTCTAAACTTTCTTTTTTCTAAAACAATCCACGGTGTGATCATTCACCATGCCCGTCGCCTGCATATGCGCATAGCAAATCGTGGAGCCCACGAATTTGAAGCCCCGCTTGATCAAATCCTTGCTCATCGCATCCGATTCGGGGCTGGTGGCGCGGAAATCTTTCATCGTTTTGGGTTTATAGACGATGGTTTTGCCGTTCACAAATTTCCAGATGTAGGCATCGAAACTGCCGAATTCTTTTTGGATTTCGAGGAACCGTTGTGCGTTGTTAATCGCCGCTGCAATCTTTAAGCGATTGCGAATGATCCCTGCATTGCCGAGAAGTTCCGCAACTTTCTTGTCGCCATACTTCGCGATCTTTTTGACATCGAAGCCGTCAAAGGCTTTGCGGTAATTCTCCCGCTTGCGCAATACGGTGTACCAACTGAGTCCGGCTTGCGCAGCCTCCAGGGTGAGGAATTCAAACAGGATTAGATCGTCATGAACGGGAACACCCCATTCCTTGTCATGGTATTCGACGTAATCGGGTTTACTCAAGTCCACCCAGGGACAGCGATGAATCGTTTTTGTTTTAGGCATGGAATAAAATTACTTGAACAGCAACGGAGCCACGTCATTCAAGTGATGACGCCACACCGTCCATTCATGCCGCCCGTCCGTCAGAATAAACGTGTGTACGATGCCATGCTTGGTCAGCATTTCATCAAAAGCTTTGTTTCCCGGCACCATGAGTTTGTCATCCTTTCCGACGCCAACCCAAAACAATTTGAAATACTTGTTCGCGGCATCGGGATTTCCGAAAAATCCAGGGTAGAACTGATCCGCTTTTTGGCTCACCGCAGGACTCATCGCAACGACGTAACGGAACAATTCGGGACGACTGAACGCGATGTTGATCGTCTGTGCGCCGCCCATGGAAAGTCCCGCAATGGCGCGATCCTCCGGTTTCGCAGACACCTTGAAATTTTTTTCCACGGCGGGCAGAACGTCTTCAAGAAGGTCTTTCGCGAAAAGGGAGAGTCCTCCAAGTCCATCGCCTGAAGACAACACCGTGAAGAAATCCTCGAGCGTGTTGCCTTTTAGATGTTTCCATGCGGGATCGGGAACCGATTTCGCCGGGCCTGTCCAAAAGCTTTGAATTACATGGCCCAACGGCATGACCACCACCATGGGTTTGGCCTTGCCTTCGGCGATTAGATTGTCAAGAATGAGATTCGCGCGGCCGATGAGCGTCCAGCCCGATTCCACATCACCAATGCCATGCAGCAAAAACAGCACCGGGTAATTTTTTCCCTTCTCGTATCCGGGAGGTGTGTATACCCACATCGTGCGGGAGACACTGAGCGTCTTGGATTCGTAGGGACGAATGCGCACCTCGCCATGCGGCACGGGTTTTGAATCGTAAAACTGCGGCGCGTCACCGGGAACCTCCACGACGCTCACAGGTCCGAACCTATCATAACCAAGCTTGGTGTTCGTGTTGACGGGATCGAGTGCGATGGCCCCGTCCACGTTGAAGGAGTAGGTGTAAATATCGGGTGACAACGGACCGATGGTCACGGACCAGATGCTGTCGGAACCTTTGGTCATGGGATGAGGATTGCCGTCCAGCTCACCGTTCACCGTGACCTGTTTCGCGTTGGGGGCGAAATACCGGAAAGTGATGTTATGACTTGCGTCGATCTCCGGGGAGACTACGGGGTTGGCGGCGGCGAGAGCAGTAATCACGAAGGGGATGCAATATCCGACAAACAATCTTTTCATGTGTTTTCTCCGGTCGTTTCTTCACCGGTCATTTCGACAAGCTCAATGACCGGTCGGTGTTGTTCATTTATTCGTTTGTTCGGATCTCGACTTCTTCGCCGTCAGGACCGAGAAGATAGACCATTCTTCCGGCCCCGAGGACGGGTGGTGTGAACGGTTCGGGATGGGACGGATGCAAAGTTGCTCCCTGTTCTTTCACATGAGCTAGGAAAACATCCAGGTCTTCCACGAGAAAAGCAATGTGAACCGGTCCCGGAATGAAATCATTCCATATGTTTAGTGTTTCATCACGCCGTGCGCTGAACAGTTCGAGAGAAATATTTCCGACCTTGAGCCAAGCCATCTCCCGCTTCTTGAATGGATTTCGTGAGATGAGCTCCGCACCGAGAATGTTTGTGTAAAAATGGATCGACCGATCCATGTCGGTGGTTTGGATGGCGATGTGGTGGATGCCGAGGACTTTCATTTTTTCTTTCGTGTGTCGTCTTCGTCGGTCATTTCGACAGGCTCAATGACCGGTCTACCGTGTTGCATGTAGTTTCGGGAAAGATCGGGAAGCGCCTTGTTGTTGGTTTCAATCAACGCTTTCTTTTTCGCATGGCTCCAGCCCTGAACTTGTTTCTCACGCTCGAAGACATCATCAATGCGGTGGTATTCTTCCCAATACACCAATTTCACAGGTAATCGCTTTGCGGTATAGTTGGCACCAATCCCGTCTTGATGCTGCCAGAATCGCTCTCGTAAGTTCACGGTACTGCCCGTGTAATACGTACCGTCCGCGCATTCGAGTATATACATATGGGGCATCTGCTATTTATCCAATAGTCATTTCAATGAATTTGTTGATCATTGAGAGATTCCACAGACCGGTCGTTGAGCCTGTCGAAACGACCGGCTACCCCATCCGTGCCAAAAACTCCGCTGACTCCCTCAATGCCTTCACCGGTTCATCCTTGAACGGATACAGATCTGGCGTCAGATCGCCCTGATATCTGATCTCCTTCAACGCCGCAAACAAGGCGCGGAAGTCGATGTCGCCATCCCCAAACATCAAATGCTTGTGAACCCGGCCCTTGATGTCTTCCAGATGAATGTTCGATAGATAGCGACCCAGTTCACGAATGCATTGCGCCGGATCTTCACCGGCCACGAAGCTGTGACCTACGTCGAAGTTGGAGAACACTTCGCCCTCAAAGCTGCGGCAGAGAAAGAGCATTTGATCGGTGCGATGGATGACATGCTCCGGTTCCTGTTCAATCGCAACCTTCACTTTTTTGGGACGACCTGAAACGATTTCAGACAGGGAATCGAAAAACAGTTTTTCCTGAACCGCAAAATCTCCGGCGCGTTCCGGCAAACCTGTCGTCACCGTCAGAAACGGACTTCCGACTTTTTCTGCAATGGATGCCGCTATTAATGCGGCTTCGATGCGGCGTTGACGTCCCACGGGATCCGGCGAAGAGAGGCCGGGGGAGTGGGCGACAGGTCCGAGAAGAAAAGGGTGGCCGAGTTGCACGTTGCGGATGCACAGTCCGCGTGTTTCCAATTCCGTGCGAAAGCCCAACCAGAAACTGGCATCGTTCGCACGGCGCAAATGCCCGGGAGTAACGGCGAGTTCCACACCGCGAAAGGGTGTGGGAAGCAAGGTCTCGGCGATTTGTGAAGGGGTGAAACGATCCGGCAGCGATGCCGTGCTATAGCAAAGCATCCCGGTATTCCAGCAGCACCTGTTGCAGGGCCTCTTCCGGCACCGGCGTCAGCACCGATTCGCCGCGGCGATTCGGCTGGCCAATGGCCTGCATCAGAATGAACGCCAGCCCCTTGTCGCGCTTCTTGTTGTCGCGCTGCACGGCCTGCAAAATCTGTCCGACAGAAATGTCCGCAGGAATGCTTTGGATGTCGGGAATCTTGTTCAACAGCGACGTTTGCTTCTTGTATTCCGCATCCGGAAAAATCCCGAGAATATTGGCCAGTCTTCCGGCTACTCGCATTCCATGGTACACGGCTTCACCATGCAGTACGCGGCCCTGTGACAAAAACTCCACCGCATGGCCTACCGTATGACCGTATTCCAGGACGAGGCCGAAGCCGCGTTCTGTCGGATCCAGTTTTGCGATTTCAAATTTCTGTTCCAGCGAATAGCGCAGCAACTGGCGCAGCTTGGCGGGAGCCAGCGCATTGCCCGCTTCAAAGTATGCCATCGCGGTTTCAAAATGTTTGCCACCGAGCAGAATCGCGTTCTTGCAATATTCCACCAAGGAAGCGCGCAACTGGCGCGGCAATTCGGTGTTGTAGAAGCGCGGATCAGCGAAAGCTGCCACGGGTTTGGAAAAAAGACCGAGTCGATTTTTTCCGTTCGCAAAATTAACGCCTTGTTTGTTGGAAACAATCACGTCGCTTTGCGCCATCAAAGTGGTGGGCACATGCACGAAGCGGATGCCGCGATAAATCAAACTGGCAGCCATGCCGCCGACATTCAGCACTACACCGCCACCGAAGTTCACGATTACTGAGGACTTGGTCGCCCCTCGATTGAACAGCTCTTCGCACAATTCTTCGAGGTTGGAAAGTTTCTTTTCATTCTCGCCTTCGGGAATGAGCACCACTTCGGGGGCAAAGCGGCTGGAAAGCAGGTGAATCAGGAAGGCACCGTACAAATCAAAAACATGCGGGTCGGAAACCAGAAAAACCTTGTCCGGGGAAAGCTCCTGCAACAAGGCGGGAAGGGTATCCAAGGCGCCATCTCCGAAATGAATGGGCATATTGCCCGTGAGTGGCGAATTCCACGTCTCCACAGCCATCCCAGTTTGGGCGGACGAATGCGTATTAGTATCCGCGGAAGTCGCGGATTGAATGCGAACCATGTGGATTACCCACCTCTCAAAAGCCGGAAAGCTGACGGTTTATAGATTAAAGTACAGCAAAAGCTCTATTTTGGGGCGAGGAAAATCAATTAAACCCCCACAAATCTTGAAAAAGCAGGCACTTACATACTGTACTAACGTCCATCCGCTCCAAAATTGGGCGGTTTGGAAGGACAAGATCCGGTTTTTCGGCCCCCAAGTCGGCTCTGCGCTGGGCTGGAAACCCTTTCCCATGGGCCTCTGGTTTAGCAATGATGTGCTGCAGGACGTACTGCAAGAGGGCGTGGAAAGTCTGCGCAAAGAGCTGGAAGCTTGGGGTGTCTCGACATTCACTTTGAACGCCTTTCCTTACGGTGATTTCCACGAAGCGGTTGTTAAACGAAAAGTGTATTTGCCGGATTGGACCGAGCCTGCCCGGTTGAAATACACACAAGGTTGCGCCGAAGTTCTGGCCGCATTGCTTCCTGAAAATGGATTTGGATCCATCTCAACTTTGCCCTTGGGTTGGCGCGAAGGTTGGACTCAAAACCAAAGTGAAAGAGCGGCAGAGGCTTTGATCGAGCTAACACGTTTTCTCGATGCTCTTCGAACTCGGACTGGAAAAACAATTGCGCTGGCAATTGAACCGGAACCGGGTTGTGTGTTGGAGCGAACGCCTCAAGTATTGGCATTCTGGAAAGATGTTCTACGTCCCGCCGCCTCGCACGCCGGAATTTCAGAACTCATCGACACACATTTGGGGATTTGCTACGACACCTGTCATCAGGCCGTGCAATTTGAAAATCCCGAAGAGGCTTTGGAATCCTTGCATCAAGCCGGAATTCCCATTCACAAGATACAGCTTTCCAGCGCTTTGGAATTTCCGGTTGATGCCGATGGCCAATCCCGCGCTTTACGTTCCCAATTTGTGGAACCGAAATTTTTGCATCAAACCCGGGTGAATACTCCGCAAGGCGTGATCGATTTTGATGATTTACCACAGGTGTTGGAAGCAGGAGCAGATTTATTCGCGCATCCTTGGCGGGTGCATTATCATGTGCCCATTCATGCGGAATCGCTGCTGGATGGATCCATTCGTACCACGCGCGGGGATATGCTGCGCGCCTTACGCTATGCGCTGAAGCATAATCTGTGTTCCCAATTCGAAATTGAAACTTACACATGGAGTGTTCTGCCGGAAGCCCATCGTCCCGATTCGGATACGGCATTGGCGCAATGTTTGGCGCAGGAATTGGATTTTATTCGCAAGCAAGAGCCTGGAGTATTTGATGACAAAGCTTAATCCCACTGCTGTACTCAATATTGTCGGGCTGACGCCGTCGTTGATCGGAGAGCATACTCCGAAGCTCAAAGCGTTTTGGGAGCGCAATGCGCATGTGCGACTCGAAGAACCGTTTCCTGCGGTGACCTGCACGAGTCAAGCCACTATGTTGACGGGAAAGCTTCCAGACGATCATGGTATTGTGGGCAATGGCTGGTACTTCCATGATCTCGCCGAAGTGGGATTCTGGAAGCAAAGCAATACGTTGATTCAGGGCGAAAAGATTTATGACACGCTGAAACAATATCCTGGCTTCACCTGTGCCAAGCTGTTCTGGTGGTACAACATGTATTCCGGTGTGGACTGGTCGGTGACGCCACGACCGCATTATCCCGCCGATGGCCGCAAGGTTTTCGACGTGTACACACATCCGTTGGAATTGCATGATCCTTTGGTGAAGGATCTCGGCCTCTTTCCCTTCCCGGCCTTCTGGGGTCCGGCGGCAGGCATCGGTTCTTCGAAGTGGATTGCCGCCAGCGCAAAATGGATTCAGGAGAAAAAACATCCCACCTTGTCGCTGGTGTATTTGCCGCATCTCGATTACAGTTTGCAGAAGTTTGGACCGGATGCACCGGAAATTCCCGAAGAGTTGAAAGCCATTGATGCGGTGGCCGGAGATTTGATCGAGTTCTACGAAAAACAGGGTGTGAAAGTTTTGGTGGTCTCTGAATACGGGATTACCAAGGTCACCCGGCATACCGATCCCAATCGCATTCTGCGCAAAGCGGGTCTGCTTGAAGTGAGGCCCAGCGTGACTTGGGAAATTCTGGATGCGGGAGCCAGCAAAGCCTTCGCGGTTTCGGATCATCAGATTTGCCACATCTATTTGAATGATAAATCCTGTCTCAATCAGGTTGTCGAGCTGTTTAAAAAGGAACCGGGAACGCGGAAGATTCTGGTGGGGGATGAGCGTAAACAATATGGACTCGATCATGAACGTGCCGGAGATGTCATCCTCATGGCCGAGCCGGACAACTGGTACACTTACTATTTCTGGGAAGATGAGAAGCTTGCGCCGGACTTCGCACGCTGTGTGGATATTCATCGCAAACCGGGTTATGATCCGGTGGAGCTGTTTCTCGATCCGGCGCAACCGCTGGTGAAGGCGAAGATGGGATTCACCTTGCTCAAGAAGAAGCTGGGCTTCCGCTATTACATGGATGTGATTCCGCTGGATGCATCGCTGGTAAAGGGATCGCATGGTACCCCCGCCGACGATCCGGCGGAGGCTCCATTGCTGATCGGGGCCGTTGCGCTGATTCACGGAACATCCATGCCGATGACATCGGTTCACGATGTGATTCTCCAGGCTGTGGCAGGCCTATAAAAACCGGAAAAACGAGATTTTTTCGAACAAGACGAGAAGAATTTTTTCGCCTCCCGATGATTTTCAAAATCGCCGAGTATATTACAGATGAACCCAAAAGGAGGATCCCCCATGAAACTCTTGCGCTGGATCGTCACGATGGTTGTTTGCGTGTCCTCGATCCAGGCTTGGGAAGTCGTTCCCACCACCACCCTTGCCTCGTTGCGTTCTCTGCAATTTATCGGAACGGACACCGGATACGCGTTCGGGGACTCAGGCGTCTATTTGAAGACCACCAACGGGGGAACCGCATGGATCAAGTTGTCCTTCGCGGCTCTCAAAGCCAACCTCGGTCCGGCACAATTTATCACCGGTCGAACCGGGTGGGTCGTGGCCGGAGGCGACTCCCTGTATAAAACCACGGATGGCGGTGTGAATTGGAGCTTCGTGACAAAGGCGTCGGCCGACATCCGCGCCTTTTCCTTCATCAACGTGAACACGGGATGGTTTGCGTTGGTGTCAAACGACTCGCTGGAAGTTTTCAAGACTACGGACGGTGGCGTTCATACACTTCCCGTCTATGGCAGGAAGGAAAATCTTATGGTCTCCGGAGGTTTGTATGTCTCCATTCCGCTGCGCTCCTCGGGTCCAAAGAGGATTTTCTTCGGCGCCGTTCGTGTCTCAACGGTGAGCAGCTCCGAATCTTGGGGTGAAATCCTGACCGACAGCGGCCAAGGGACGGCATGGTCAAATCTCAGTACATCCAGTAGTCCGTGGAAAGCCGGACAATTTTTAAGCAACGATACGGGGTTTGCCGTGGTGGGGTATACGGGATACACCCCTCCCGGAATTTGCGGCGTCACTCCACTTTGCCCCGGAGGGACGTTTCAAGTGAGCAATATTCAAAAGACCACGAACGGGGGTGCCACTTGGGTGAATCGTGTGACGCCTTCCAAAATTCTGAACAACATCACTTTTTCCGGAAAAAGCATCGGTTATGCCGTGGGCAACAGCGGCTTGGTAATGAAAACCACGGATGGGGGCGATTCTTGGCTTACGGAAGCGCCCATAACGAACAGGACCCTTTATGCCGTTGAAGTGGCCTCCTCAACTACCGCCTTCGCCGTAGGCGATAGTGGGACCTTGCTCAAGACAGATCCCTCCGCTGCAGTCATTGTGGGAATTCAGACTAAGTTGGAATCGAACACTTTAGCTGATCTGGCGAATGGTGTGATAGTTTATCGTCTTCCATATGCTCTGGAAGTTTCCCTCACCGTGCGCGACGCCTTGGGGCGCCCTGTTTGGAACCTGCAACGCGTAGAGGCCCCGGGGAACCATTCTTTAAGCCTGCCATTCAAAATCCTGCCCGCCGGGAAGTATTTTCTGGATTTTCGTGCGGGCAGTGTACACAGATCCTGGCCGGTAATCAAGAGGCCTTAGCCGTGCTTATCACGAATTGTTGCCGCGGCCGAAGGTCGGGCCTTTTTTTCTTCTCCCGGCAAGATGCGGATTCGGAGTATACGAAGGGAATCGCATGGAACCCCCGCCGATAATCCGGCGGAGGCTCCATTGCTGATCGGGGATAAGTCCCTGGTAAGCGGGACTTCAATGCCGATGACATCGGTTCGCGACGTCATCCTCAAAGCCGTACTGGGCTAATACTTACAGCCTATTTTTTGGCGGCTTTCTTTGCGGCCTTTTTAGCAGGGGCTTTTTTCACGGGAGCTGCTTTCACAGGCGCGGCTTTCTTTGCCGTCTTCTTTGCTGCTTTCTTCTTTGCCATCGATGGCTCCTTGGTTATGTGGTTGATGTGATTATTGTCCAGTGACAAAAAATTGTGTAATCACCCATCAAATCTGTTATACAAAGTTGTATTCGTCAAACTCAATGGCATCCGGAGGATCTGATTCTTCATCTGTTGCGGGATACAATTTCATTTCATCGCAGAGGACTCCGCATTTTTCAGTCGTCAAAAAATTCATCGTCGGGATCGTAAACCGGTATCGGGATGTTGACGATGCGCATTTGCCCGACGGCACGATGACGGCATCCGGGTTGGATGAGAATGGTGGTCAGCGGTTTGACGGGAATCATTTCGCCGTCGAGTTCCATGTGACCTTCGCCTTCGAGAATCAAATAGATCTCCGTCAGTTTCCGGTGGTAATGCGCCCGGCTGTCTTTTGAGATATCCACCAGATGGATCGAAGCCACGGTATTGTCTCCACCGACAAAGGCGCGTTGCGTGGTGCCGCACGGACACAGGGTTGATGGAATTTCATCCAGTTGTTCGATGTGATAATTTTTCATGGGGGAAAACCTCTGAAACTCGTGTGTTTTCGTCAAACTGGCTGTGATTTCAATGCGTGAAGTTATTCTTAGAGAATCCCCGGAGAGCGTGTCCATGTCTGAAAGACCCGAAAAGCAAACACTCAAAATCATCGAAGTTTACGCCGATGGCAGTTGCCTGGGGAATCCGGGGCCGGGTGGATACGGTGTGGTCATGATGCACGACGGACATCGCAAGGAATTGTCCGGAGGTTTCAAGCATACGACCAATAATCGCATGGAGATTCTCGCTGTCATTAAAGCGCTGGAAGCGGTCAAGGAGCGCTGTCATGTCATTCTCCACACCGATTCACAATACGTCGTCAAAGCCATCAATGAAGGCTGGGCGGAGAAATGGAAATCCAAAGGATGGAAAACGGCGGGGAACAAACCGGCCATGAATCCCGATCTCTGGCAGCGTTTGCTGCGGGTATGCCTCGACCACAAAACCGAATTTCGCTGGGTGAAGGGCCATAGTGGTGTGGTGGAAAACGAACGTGCCGATATGCTGGCCAAGGAAGCCGCCATGGGGCCAAATTTGGAGGATGATGTTGGATACGTCGGTTCATTGTAGGGGGCGATTCACCATAGGGGCAAATAATCATTTGCCTCTATGGTGAATCGGAACATCCGGGTTGTTTACCTTTTACCATCATGACACACCGCAGCAGTTACAAATACTACGACTTCGTGATGGCCGCATTCGTCACGGTGTTGTTGTGTTCCAATTTCATCGGCGCAGCGAAGCAGGCAGTGATTACGTTGCCCATTCTCGGCGCGACTAAATTTGGAGCCGGTGTATTGTTCTTCCCCATCTCCTACATCTTCGGCGACATATTGACCGAGGTGTACGGATATGGCCGTGATAGACGCGTCGTATGGGCCGGTTTCGGCGCATTGACATTTGCATCCTTCATGGCGTGGGTCGTTGTTCATTTGCCGCCTTCGGACAGCGCCTTCATGAAAACGTATCAGGGTCACTTGGAAGGTGTATTCGGAAACGCGTGGCGCATTGCGGCTGGCTCGATGATTGCGTTTTGGTCCGGCAGTTTCGCCAACAGCTATGTGCTCGCCAAGATGAAAATCTGGAGCGAGGGCAAATGGTTGTGGACGCGCACCATCGGTTCAACCATTGTGGGTGAATTCGTGGACTCCATGTTGTTTTACGGGATTGCCTTCTATGGCATTTGGGATACCGGAGACATCGTCAAGGTGGTGATGGTGCAATATGTTTTGAAAACCGGATGGGAAGTGGTGATGACTCCGGTGACTTACCGGATCGTCGGCTTCCTAAAACGCGCCGAGCAAGAAGATTATTACGACCGCCACACGGATTTCAATCCGTTCACCATCAAGACCTGATTCATGGATATTCTGAGCCTTCCTTACGATGCATTATGTCGTAAGTTTGCCGCATTGCATGGCAAACTGGGCAAGGGTGTGTTTCACGCCGATGCCGTGTTCCAGAAATTGTACCGGGACGGAGTTTTTGATCCGGAGAGTTTGCCGGAATTCGTAGCGAACCTGCCCTTGGCTCGAAGCGCGAAACAACATTTCAGTTTTGCTCTTCCGCCTTTGGCAGGAAAACAAGGCGATGGAGATACGTTCAAATTTCTGCTGCGACTGCATGATGGACTCGAAAGCGAAACCGTCGTGATTCCCATGCGCAAATACAAGACGTTGTGCGTATCCTCGCAAGTGGGTTGCAAAATGGGCTGCCGTTTTTGTGAAACCGCCCGCATGGGATTCGTCCGTCATCTCACCGCCGGGGAAATTGTGGCGCAGGTGATGGTGGCACGTCATGTATTACGGGAACCGGTTGAAAACATCGTGTTCATGGGCATGGGCGAGCCGATGGATAATTTCGATGCAGTGGCCGATGCTATTCGCATTCTGACGGATCAACGCGGTTTGGCCATCGCCGCGAAAAACATCGCGGTTTCCACCGTTGGTCATGTCACTGGTATTGAGCGACTGGCAAAATTGGTGGGAGCGGACAAATCATCCGGGAGACTGCAGCGTTTGCATCTGGCGGTGTCGCTCAATGCACCCAATGACGAAATCCGTGCGGCCATCATGCCAGTGAATGGCCTGTGGTCCATGTCGGAATTGAAGGATGCGCTGTTGCGCTGGCCCTTGAATCACCCCGACGATTTCATTCTTGCGGAATATGTGCTGCTTGAAGGCGTGAACGACGCACCCGAACACGCATTGATGCTGGCCGAATATCTTCGTGGTCTCAATGCCTGTGTGAATCTCATCCCCTATAATCCGGGATTGGATGGAACTTACGTTCGCCCTTCGCCAGAACGAGTCACGGAATTTTTCAAAACCTTGTCGGATGCCGGTCAGTATTGCCGCATTCGCGGCACCAAAGGTGATAATGCGATGGCGGCCTGTGGTCAATTGGGCAATCGGGCTTTGTCCCGGTCCCTTCGACAAGCTCAGGGTCCGGTCTTGGAGGTCACATGAGGCAAACAATAGTTGTGAATTCACTCATCGGCCCTTTGCGCCTGTTGTCGGATGACAAGGGTTTGGTGGCGCTGGACTTTCTCAAATCGAAAGAGGTGCAGCCCAAGAAAAAAGAACGGGTGGAAGACGCCTCGGCTTTTCGTTCGCAAGAGAAGGCGTTGAAGGATTTCTTTTCCAAAGGAAAATCATTGCCGAAGTTTGCCTATGGCAACCGGGGTGGAACAGATTTTCAACGCAAGGTTTGGCGTGAGATCGAAAAAATTCCGTTGGGCAAGACGCGAACCTATGCCGAGATCGCCAAGGCGGTTGGAAGTCCCGGTGCGGCCCGTGCTGTCGGTTCGGCTTGCGGCGCCAATCCCATTCCATTATTTGTTCCCTGCCATCGCGTGGTGGCATCGAACGGCGGTTTGGGCGGGTTCAGCGGGGGATTGGATATCAAAAAGAAATTATTGCGTATCGAAGGTGTTTTATAGGCGGCCCTGTAGGGGCGTGATTGAATCACGCCCCTACAGGGCCGTAATCCATCCGTTCAATTTCCCCCACGTATCATCCAAATCCAGATTCCAAGATGCGCTGCCGTTTTTCAACGGCGGGTTGGACCCTACGGTTTCCAAAGTCCAGACGGGCGGCTTGCCCTCCCGGCGCAGGATTAAATGACGCGGTGAACCGTTGATGTGCTGCCAATAACCAAATGGACCCGTTCTCTTTTCATCCGTCGGGCCGAAGAAGGCAACGCAGCGCATTCCCACGGCATCCGCGAGATGCATGAGACCACTGTCATTGCCGAGAAAAAACTTTGAGGCTTGCAATACTCCGGCGGTTTCCACCAAGGATCGCATATCCACGTGGGTGATGGCTTCGGGGCATCCGGCGGCGACGACAGTGCGCAATTCTTTTTCTTCAGGTCCTCCCACAAGAACACAATGCATTCCTGTTTCGCGATATACTCGCTGGATTAAAAAAGAAAAATGCTCCGGTGGCAATCGCTTTTCCGCCATACCGCGTTCGGCGCTGGAGCCGGGATGACAGGTGAAAAATGGAGTCGAAGGAATTCCTGCGGGAGTTTTTGGGGTTTGTGGGAAAAATGGATCGACTGGATTTTTAGTGTGAGCGCCAAGAAACGCTTCGACTAATCGCAGGTTCTGGACCGTGTCGTGAGTATCGGTGAGCGGCAGTGAACGATGTTGCACCCATTCCGGCGCGCTCTGATTCGGATAGGCAAAGCCCATGCGAAAGTCCGCGCCGATCAAACGGTGGAAGACGGTGAACTTCCAATGCGAAGTGGGGAATAGCGCGAGGCTATGTGTGAATTTTTTGCCGCGCAAAGAATTCAAAAGAGAAAACCCTTTGTCCAAGCCTTCGCTATCCGGATCCCATGTGAAAACATTCTGGAACAATCCGCTAGCCTGTGCCATGTCGGTGATGCCGGGTTTCAATGCGAGGAGACTTAATCGATCTACGCCCAATGCATTGGACAGTGCTTTTAATGCCGGAGTGGCCATCAGAAAATTTCCCAGGCCAATGGGGCATACAACGAGCGTGTGACCGTGATGCGGGTCTAAGGGTGTTTTAGGCACGGGTTAAAAATCCAAAATGCTAGCGTGAATTGCGAAGCGCGGTGGCCTTGGCCACCATGAAGATGCCGAACATCCGGCAGATAGGCACAAAAGCCATGAGCAGAAGCAGTTCGCCGAAGGTGGATAGCTTTCCGCTGAAGAGCGTTGCCAGCAGCGCCACCGGCACAATGCCGAGGCCCGCGAAGAACAGACCGATGATGACGGCGAAAATGCCCCAGAGATTGTAGGTCAGGATTAAGCTCCATACCCAAAGGGTCAATCCGAAGACGTATGAAGCGAAGTAAATGCCGAGACCCGCGAAACTTCGGGTGGGTTTGAAATAGGCGAGGGGTGTGAGAATGAAGATGGTGAGGAATAAAGCGAGTTTGGAAATGGAGGCCAGCAGGGGATAGGCTTGTTCCCCCACCCATACGCCGCCTTTGACGAACATGAGAATCAGCAGCATCAACCCGGTCAACAAACCAAGTCCGATGATCACTCGGCCCATGGACTTGAAAAGTCGTTTTCCGGGGGAACTTGAGTTGTCCGCTGCCGCACCGCTGGGAACGTAAACCCCGTCTTCGTTCGGTTCGAGAATAATCTTTTCGCTGCTCATGCCAAAAAATTAGGTCTTTGTCCTGAAATCGGGGAGACTAAGCCCTTCCGGTTCCATAAGACGGTTTTCTGGCGTGATGCCGAACCACAAGAATTCGAATATGGTCATCTAGGATTCGAAACAGAAAGTTGTAAGGGAAGCGGCTTAGATTCACTCTGCGTAAACTCCCTGCCTGAAGGCTGTAAATATCGGGTTGCTCCGCGGCTTTGCGAACAAACCAAAGAAACTCTTCGTAAAAATCCGCAGCAAGCGTGGAGTGGGAAATCTGTTCGTAGTAGGAAAGAATCGCATCCACCTCCGAAAAAACTTTCGGGTGGAAGGCGACCTTCAAGGTCACTTACGCTGGCGAATCCGCCGATCGAAATCCTGCAGGGATATTCCGATAGTTGGATTGGAATTCATTTCTGCGTCTCTTCGCAGGGCTTCCGCAAGGCCTTCATCTTCGTCAGTCAAAAGCGGGGGGAGGGAATCCAGAATATGGGCAGCGAGCGCGGCTCTTTGCTCTTCGGGCAGCTCCAGCGCAAGCTTTTCGACTTCTTTCGCCTTCATCATGTATTTAAGGTAATCCTATTCGATGGAAGGAGCAAGCCGGATTTTCAGTGCTTTTTCAGCAGGATTTGAGAGAAATGGTGGCTTAAACGGTATTGGCCAAGTGGAGACAGTTTTTCTGTTCCTTATGTTAACATCTTGAGTTGTTGCATCAATAAAAGCAGCCAGGACACCCATTCATAACGCTAAAATCATCTTCTCCAGAAACTCTAGAATAACATGAACCACATCGATAAAAATCCTTGAATATGGTATGGCAATTTAGACAAAGATATTCCTCTTGAATTTCAATCACGCATTCTTCACGGAACTCACAGAGTGAACAATACGCAGCCCCACCTTCTCCTGCTGCGAGATCGCTCAAAGATGTGCAATCTTCGTCAAGATGTTCTTTCATATAGGCCAAATCGACTTTTTCGGAGCAAGAACCGCAAACACCCTCTCCCATCTCATAGCTATAAATTTTGCCTGAACACCTTGGGCATGTGACCGTTATTAAAGTCACGCATTTTTCACAGACGATACAATCACCTTGAAATAGGGGCCCTAAAATTTCACGAAGCAAGCTCGACTGAAATCCACAAATTCTGCATACATTCACCTCAATTCCCGAAGTTTTAGCGAACTCAATCTCGCTTTTCTTCAGTTCAAATTTTTTCGTCAGATATTTTCTTTGACCGAGCATTAGATGATGACATTCATATACCCTTTCGCGAAAATCTGAAAAATGCGGATCCCATTTCTTCAGAAGAAGGTCATATAAAAACTGCCAGCCTTGGCATTGTAACGAAATTATCTCCTCCTTTAATGAAGCGAGATCCGGCCTATGAAATGTGTGGAAAAAGTGCAACGCCTTATTTCTATGGAGTCGTATTTTCTGAAAGCATTGTTCCTCTGCCTGCGTTATGCCTGCCTGGGAAATGTTTCGAAGCCTTTTGATAGAGGAGCTTAAGGTGACAGACTTAAAGTCGCCCATTAAGAAATTTCCACTCTGCGCCTCTTCAGGCTTTTCATATAGCAGAGTCCAATGTTCATCCAGTAATCGAGCCTTAAAAAAAAGTTCTATAGAAGAGAAAAAGTGGATGACGGAAAACTGTAGATTTTCGTCAAATTCGTTGATTGATTGAGTCAAAAACTTTAAGGCATTTTCAGTCAAATCTTTTTTGATTTCTTGCGTATTCATATTTTCATTCTACACTACCTATTTGCCTGTTTCATCGCTCGCTCTTCCACCCATCCTATGCCTGTTTTAGGGCTGTACTATGATTTCTATGACTTCGAGCATATTGAGGAAATATAAACAGGTAAAAAGAGGCTAATTTTCTTCCCTTTCTGGAAAAGACACCATGTTCCGTCCCATAGATTCCGACGCCTCGTTCCCTTCGCTCGAAGAGCGCATTCTCGCGCTGTGGGAAAAGGATAATGCTTTTCGCGAAAGCGTCAGCCGCCGGCCCGCGGAAAAAAGCTTCGTCTTTAATGATGGTCCACCGTTTGCGACCGGGCTTCCGCATTACGGCCATCTCCTCGCCGGAACCATCAAGGACATTGTCCCGCGCTACTGGACCATGAAGGGTTTCCGTGTCGAGCGCCGCTTCGGCTGGGACTGCCACGGCCTGCCCATCGAAAACATCATCCAGGATCAACTCGGCCTGAACACCGTGCGCGACATCCAGAACCACGGCGTCGGGAATTTCAACGAAGCCTGCCGCGCCGGAGTGTTGAAGTACACGCAGGAATGGCGCCGCACCGTTTCGCGCATGGGCCGCTGGGTCGATTTCGACAACGAATACAAAACCATGGATCTCTCCTTCATGGAATCCGTGTGGTGGGTGTTCAAACAATGTTTCGACAAGGGCCTCATTTATCAGGGCTACCGCATTCAACCCTACAGCCCCGCGCTCGCGACGTCGCTCAGCAACTTCGAAGTCAATCAGGGCTATCGCATGCGGCAGGATCCTTCCATCACCGTCAGCTTTCCGTTGGAAGGTTCCGACGAAGTGCTGCTGGTGTGGACGACGACGCCATGGACTTTGCCGAGCAACCTCGCCATCGCGATCAAAGAGGATCTGGAATACACCCTGGTGTCGCATCAGGAAAAGAAATACTGGATCGCCGAGTCGCGACGGTTGTCTTATTTCGGTGAAAACGATCCGGTGTTGGATAAGGTAATGGGGAAGGCCTTGTTGGGCCGCCGTTACAAGCCTTTGTTTGAATACGCTCCGTATATGAGCGAACGGCAATACACTTTGCTGGCTGCGGATTTCGTCAGCGATTCCGATGGCACGGGTGCCGTGCATATCGCACCGAGTTTTGGCGAAGAGGATTTCCAGCTCGGCATGAAGGAGAGTCTGGGTCTTTTCGATCCACTGGACGCCGAGGGGAAATTCACGCATCTCGTTCCCGAATGGACTTCGGTCGGAGCGAAGGATGCTGACAAGAGCATTATCCATCATCTCAAATCCCAGAACCGGATTTTCAAACACGAAACATTTGAGCATAGCTATCCGCATTGCTGGCGTACTGATGTGCCACTGCTATATCGAGCGCAGAAGAATTGGTTCCTCGCGTTGGATAAGGAGCTTACTGCGGTCCCTGAGCCTGTCGAAGGGCCCGCAGTAACCAAAACTTTGAAGCAATGGATGATCGACAGCAATCAGCAAATCCGCTGGGTGCCGGAACATATTCGCGATGGACGTTTCGGAAAATGGCTGGATGGTGCGCGCGACTGGAATCTTTCCCGCAATCGCTTTTGGGGAACCTGTATTCCGGTTTGGATCGCAGAAGACGGCGACATGATTTGCGTGGGCAGCCGCGAAGAACTGGAAGCGCTTTCCGGAATTCACGTGGAAGATTTGCACAAACACATCGTGGATGAAATCGTCCTGAAAACATCGGACAAAAAAACCTTCAATGCCAAAGGCAAGTCCTACAAGCGCACGCCCGAAGTACTCGACTGCTGGTTTGAATCCGGTTCCATGCCGTATGCGCAGAACCATTATCCTTTCGAGAATCGCGAAGTCTTCGAGGCATCTTTCCCGGCGGATTTCATCGCTGAGGGCTTGGATCAAACGCGCGGCTGGTTCTATACGCTGACCGTGCTTTCCGCAGCCTTGTTCCAAAAGCCCGCGATGAAGAACGTGATTGTGAACGGCATCATTCTGGCGGAAGACGGCCAGAAGATGAGCAAGCGTTTGCGCAATTATCCCGATCCGAATGAGTTGATCAACCGTGTCGGAGCGGATGCGGTGCGGTTGTTCATGATCGACTCCGCCGCTGTGAAAGGCGAAGAGCTCAAATTTTCCGAAGTTGGAGTGAAGAACATTGTGCGCGCAGTGCTGCTACCGTTGTGGAACTCCCTGTCGCTCTTTACCACTTATGCAAATGCCGATGCATCCAAAGGCCAACTGACCTGGAAACCCGGTCAGGATTTGGTTTCACAGAATGAACTCGACCGCTGGATTCTTTCCGATCTGCAATCGCTGTTGAGCCGTGTTAAAGTCGAGATGGAAGCCTATCGGCTTTATAATGTCGTTCCTGCCTTGGTGGAATTTGTGGATGATCTCACCAACTGGTACATCCGCCGTTCGCGCCGCCGTTTCTGGAAATCGGAAAATGATCAGGACAAGAACGGGGCTTATGCCACGTTGTACCGGATCCTTGTGGATTTCTCCAAAGTTCTCGCGCCCTTTCTTCCGTTTTTGTCGGAAGAGATTTATCAGATCTTGGTTCGTGAACCGGTATCCGCCACAACCGTTTCCGTTCATCATTGCGATTACCCTGTTTTCGACCCAGCCCTGTTCGACGAAACCTTGAACGCCAAGATGGCGTTGGCCCGTCAGGCTGTGAATCTGGGTCGAACCTTGCGCGCCGAACGGAATATCAAGAATCGCCAGCCCTTAAAGCAATTGATTGTCGTGGTGCGAGGGGAAGAGCAGCGCAAGTGGATGGTTTCTTTTGAAGATTTGATCCGCGATGAACTGAACGTGAAGTCCGTGGAAGTCACTCTGGATGAGTCTTCCTTCGTGAAGTATAAAGCCAAAGCCAATTTCAAAACCTTGGGTTCGCGTTTGGGCAAAAATATGAAGCCTGTGGCCGACAAGATTGCCCAGCTTGGCCATGACGATATCCAAGCCATTCTGGAAGGCCGGCCTTTGGACTTGGGAGAAGTGACTTTAACAGCGGAAGACCTGCAAGTTGTCCGTGAAGTATCGCCCGATTTGGCGGTCACCGCTACTCCGGAATTGACGGTGGCGCTGGATACCGTGGTGGACGAAGCCTTGCGATTAGAGATGCTGGCCCGGGAAACCATCAGCCGAATCCAAAACTTGCGCAAGGAGGCCGGGCTGGCCGTGACGGACACTGTTTCCGTCTTGTTAAAAGGTTCAACACCCCTGCTTCGTCAAGCGCTGGAAGCCCATCTAACTTATATTTCCGCCGAGGTTTTGGCGTCCTCCGTCCGCTTTGATGAGTCGGGTGAGGGCGCGGTTTTTTGCGATATGGATGTTGAAGGCGAACAAGCACGCATTTACGTCGTGGCATAAATACAGGGAAGGATTTGGCATGAAAAAGGCGAATAAAAAGGCTTCCAAACCCAAAGCTTCGGTGAAATCCGCGGCAAAGCCTGTGAAAAAAGCGGCTCCTAAGAAGGCTGTGGCAAAGGCCAAACCCGCCGCCAAACCCATTGCCAAGGCGGCAGTCAAGGCCAAACCTGTTGTCATTTCAAAACCGGCGGCCAAAAGTCCGGCACCGGTTCAATCCAAACACCCCAAAGGAAATTCCAAAGTGTCCACGGATACGCGCACGCGCATGAACAAGGAAGAGCTCAAATTTTTCGAGAAGCTCCTCAACGAGAAAAAAGAAACCCTGATTCAGGAACTCGATTACATCGAAGACAACAGTATGCGCCTCAACGCCAAGGATGGTGCGGGTGATTTGTCCAGCCATGCCTATCATCTGGCGGATCACGCCACGGAAACGCAGGATCGCGAGCAGGCCTTTCACATGGCCAGCCGCGAAGGCCGTTACCTGTTCTACATCGAGGAAGCGTTGGATCGGGTTCGCGCGGGAACTTATGGCATATGTAAGAGCTGTGGAAAGATTATTCCCAAGGCACGTTTAGAAGCGGTACCCACTGCCAAGATGTGCATTCAATGCAAGGCCAAGCAGGAACAGGCCATTGAAGCCGACACTGCAGTCTGAAGTCTTTGAAATAAAATAAGCCCGCTTTAAGCGGGCTTATTTTATTGGACGAATCCTTTTAAAGATTATTTGGCTTTGCCCGGACAAGCCTTGCGGGCTTCCTTGAATTTCTTGCCTGCATCGCGCTGGCAATCTCTTCTTTCTTTATTCTGCAAATCCTTGCAGGTTCCCGAATCGGTTTTGAATTGGGCCTTGGCGGCATTCAGACAATCGGTGCGTGCCGAGGCAAGCGCGGCGGGAGCGATCAAAGCCGAGCAAATCAGGAAGCCGGTAATCCATTTTTTCATGACAGATTCTCCTTAGTGGTTTTGGATTGGAAAGACCCAACAGCAGGGACTCCAAACTGATGGGGTATAAGTTACTAAGGCTCCGAAGAGCCTAAGGGCGATTCCGGACGAAGATTTATTGTCCCTTTTTTATGGAATAAAACGTCGAAATGCTCAGGCGAAGCGCAGTTCTTCCGCGCCGCGGAGTCCGTTGACCAAGTCTCGTCCTGAAATCCGGGGTTTCCCCTCCCATTGAACTTCAACCAGCCGCAGGGAGCCTTCTCCCGTTCCGATAAAGGGGTGATGTTCCGAATCCACACCGAACATTCCGGCTGAGGAGCTATTCCCAGAAAGGACTTGCGTACGGTGAATGCGCAGTACGCGACCGGATCCCGCCTCGGTGGTGTAACAGATCGGATAGGGATTGAAAGCCCGAATGCGATTGTGAAGCGCGGCGGCGGGGAGTGTCCAGTCGAGCCGGCCGTCCTCCTTTTTGAGCTTGGGAGCCGGACTGGCCTTACCGTGATCCTGTTCCTGCGGTGCGATTCGATCCGCTTCCAAATCTTCCAGTGTATTCAGCAATAAATCACGGCCCATAACGCTGAGTCGCTCAAACAGTTCACCCGCCGTTTCATCCGGTCCAATCGGTGTTTTCGCCTGCGCCAGAATGCCACCGTGATCAATTTCAGAGTCGAGTCGGAAAATGGTAACGCCCGTTTCCGTTTCTCCTTTAGCCACGGCCCATTGAATGGGAGCCGCTCCTCGATATTTGGGAAGCAAAGATCCGTGGATGTTAACGGCTCCAAATTTCGCCAGAGGAAATAAGGTGGCGGGAAGAATTCGAAAAGCAACCACCACCAACAAATCCGCTTTTTGTTCTGCGATCAGATCATGAAACTCGGATGTTTTAAGCGAAGCAGGTTGGGCTACGGGCAACCCCAATTCCATTGCCTTTTCTTTCACGGGAGACATTGCCAGTTTTTGTCCACGGCCTTTGGGTTTGTCCGGCTGGGTCACAACCAGTTTAACTTGGTGGCCTTTTTGGATCAAGGCTTCCAGTGTGGGCACGGCGAAGGCAGGTGTGCCCATGAAAACGAGATTCAAATTCGTCCCTACTTCTTTAGCGGACGCCACCAGGTTTCATTCGCTTGATACCAGGCTACCGTGGCGGGAAGTCCGGTTTCAAAACGATGCTTCGGCTTCCAGCCCAGTTCGCGTTGAATCTTTGAGGAATCGATCGCGTAGCGCAAGTCATGACCCAAACGATCCGTCACATAACGGATGGAGGACTCCTCCTTGCCCATGATGCGCAGGATTTCTTTGGCAATGTCGATGTTCTTCCACTCGTTGTTCCCGCCGATGTTGTAAGTCTCACCGGCCTTGCCTTTTTCCAATGCCAGCAAAATGCCGCGGCAATGGTCTTCGACATGCAGCCAGTCGCGCATGTTTTTCCCATCCCCATAAATCGGAATGGTTTTTCCATCCATGAGATTGGTGATCAACAGAGGAATCAGTTTTTCCGGAAATTGATAAGGCCCGTAATTATTGGAACAGTTGGTAATGACCGTGTCCATGCCGAAAGTATGGTGATAAGCCCGCGCCAACATGTCCGAACCGGCCTTGCTGGCGGAATAGGGAGAGTTGGGTGCGTAGGGAGTTTCTTCGGTGAAATAACCGGTGGGTCCCAGCGAACCATAGACTTCATCTGTGGAGACATGCAGAAAGCGGGAGGTCTTGGCCTCGCGCGCGCATTCGAGGAGGATTTGAGTTCCCATGACATTGGTTTGCACGAAAATTTCCGGACCGGTGATGGAGCGATCCACATGCGACTCGGCGGCGAAATGTACCACGGCATCGGGCTTTTCCGCGAACAATGCTGCCATTGCTGCCTTGTCGCAAATGTCGGCTTTGACAAACCGGTAATTCGGGTTTGATTCCAAATCCTTCAGGTTGGCGGGATTGCCCGCATAGGTCAACTTATCGATATTGGTGACGCGCCAGTCGGGTTTTTCGGTCAAAATGAGACGCACAAAATTGCTGCCGATGAAGCCGCAGCCGCCGGTTACGATGAGATGCATAGGGGGGTTAATATGCAAAATTGGAGGATTATTAAGATTCCCTTAATCCTTCGAAAGAGTCTTTCCCTTTGAAATCCCAAATTCCTCCCCAAATTCTCCGCCAATTTCAAAAGTTGGCTGCCGCTTTGGAAAAAAATCGCATCTCCAAGTCGGAGTTTTGGCGTCAACTGGCTTTGCTTACGCAGGAGAATATTGGGTTCGCCACCTTGGATCACAGCCGCGAAACGCGCAAGGGATATCCTGAAGTAGTGTTTGGCGAAGGCAAAACCGTTCCCCAACTTTTGGAAATCATTCCGCGATTATTGGAACGCTCAGGCAAGATTCTAGTGACTCGTGTTGGCGAAGAGAAAGTATTCGCGATTCAAAAAAAAATCCCGCAACTTCATTGGAATCCCCAAGCTCGCTGTTTGCATTATCCCTTGCGGCCCAAGGTTCAGCATCGCAAAGGAAATATTCTTGTGTTGGCGGCGGGTACCTCCGATCTTCCTGTGGCCGAAGAGGCCTTGCTCACAGCTTCCTTGTTGGGATGTCGTGCCAAGTTGATCGCGGATGTGGGTGTGGCGGGCTTGTCCCGGTTGCTCGCTCGTCTTCCTGAAATGCGTCGGGCCACCGTGATCATCACAGTGGCGGGAATGGAAGCCGCCTTGCCCAGCGTGGTGGCTGGCTTGGTGGGCAAACCGATCATTGCTTTGCCAACATCAGTGGGTTATGGAACCGGGGCCAAAGGCTATGCCGCGCTGCTTTCCATGTTAAACAGTTGCGCGCCGGGTTTGGTCACAGTGAATATTGATAATGGATTTGGCGCAGGATATGCTGCGGCGCAAATCATCTGGCCGTTGAACGGAAAATAAAATCCGGAATTGTTAAGCCAGCAACCCGATTCGCTCTTCGGGAATTTCGAGCCGAAAGCGGCTGCCTTCACCCACCGTGCTTTCCGCCGAGATTTGAATCCCATACCGCTGCACCGCATGTTTGACAATCGCGAGTCCCAATCCTGTGCCGTCACCGCGGGCGCGCGCCGGATCACCGCGATAGAAGCGTTCAAAAATATGTGGAAGCATTTCCGCCATGATGCCGTGCCCGGTATCCCGTACTCCGAGTGAACGGGTTTCTTCGTCCCATTCCACCTGAACTTTTCCACCGGGCTTGTTATAACGGATGGCATTGCCAATCAGATTTCCCAGCAACAAATCCATGTCGCGCGGCTCCATGTTCCACGTTAAATTTTCCGGCACGCGGTTTTCAAAGCGGATTCCATTTTTCTCGGCCTCCACGCGATGTTGGTTCCATGCCGCCACAGCGAACCGATTCACGGGCAGGGTTTCGGTAACCGCCGGGCCGTCCTGATTTTCCAGTTGCGAAAGACTAAGTAAATCCTTGATCAGGTTTTGCAAACGTAAGGCGTTGTCGTGAATCTTGCGCAGAAAATGTTCCAACGTTTTCGGATTTTCCATGGCGCCGTCGAACAGCGCTTCTGTATATCCCAAAATGGAGGAAAGTGGTGTTTTTAATTCATGCGAAGCATTGGCCACGAAATCGGTTTTGGCGCGATCCAGATTGCGGAAGCGGGTCACGTCCATGACGGTGAGAAGAGACTCGCCGTTGGGATTTTCCGGTTGCAGTAAACGCAAATGGCAAAGAAGATCCAGTGGATTTTCCGGTCCCTTGTCTAGTTGCAGCACAGGCAGGCGTTTGGGATTTGTGTCCGAAATCCATTGCAAAAGTTTTTCATGGGCCACAACTTCGGAAAATGATTTTCCTTCCAATGAAGTGGAGTTGTTCTTCAGCGGAATCAGTTGCAAAGCGGAGGAATTGACCGCCCTGATGATGCCCTTTCCATCCAGCAGCAGAACGGCTTCCTCGAGCCGATCCAGCACAGCCCGCAGCCGATCGCGTTCCTGTTGCAAGCCCGAAGAAAGGGTTCCGACCGCTTGTGCATATTCAAGGAAAGCCTGGTTGAGAATATCGGCTTCACGAAAAGGCGCGTCCCATCGCAAAGGCTTGGATACATCGCGGGCCTTGTCCCGCAAATGCAAAAGCGGGCGACTGACATTTCTGGAAATCCAGAAGGCTATGGCCGATGCGGCGAGAAGGAAAAGCAAAAGTGCGAGTAATGAAGTTCGCAGCGCGGCATGGCGAAAGTGTTCCAAGGTGGCTGAACCGGCGGCTATGCGCACCACCACTCCGTTGGGAAGCGCCTTGGCGACGTACAACATTTCCACACCGACGGTACGGGAAAAACGCCGTGCGGTTCCGAAGCCTCCGCTGCGTGCCGCGATAATTTCCGGTCTTGTCGAATGGTTTTCCGTGAAGGCGAGGCTTTCTGCGGGAACATGGGAATCACCGAGAAGTTTTCCATCGGCACCGATAATTGTGATACGATATCCCTTGAATTGGGACACGGTCTTTGCAAGGGAATCCGAACGGGGAAAATGCAACAGGCTCGAATCGGAAATGGTGAGTTGGGATAGCCATTCCACATCGCCGCGCAATTCGGATTGCAGTTCGCCGTAAAAGATATTTTCGGTGGAATGGTAAAGATGCCAGGTCAGGGCAAGAAAACCGATTCCCAATCCGATGAGGAGAAAAAGGAAACGGGTGAAGAGGGAGGAATGCGGGCGCATATTTTCAGCGCCCTTATTCGAGGGTATATCCCTCAGTATCCCATTGATAGCCAAAGCCGGTCACCGTGCGAATGCAGGTTCCGTAGGAGACCAGCTTTTCGCGCAAGCGGGTGACAGCCACGTCCACACTGCGCAAACCAGCCTTGGCGTCCATGCCCCAGGCGCGTTCCAGCAAGGTAGAGCGATCCACGGTTTTGGGTTTGGCTTCCAGCAGGGCTTTCAGTAGGGAGAATTCGCGTGGCGACAAATGCACGCGGCGGTTGTTCACCTCGACGCGATGGCTTTCCAAGGCGACGCGAAGACCTTGAAACGCATAGTCCTCGCCTCCACGAACGCGTTTGATGAGCGCGCGCACACGGGCGGTGAGTTCACGCGGTGAAAAAGGTTTGGTGATATAATCTTCGGCACCCACCTTGAAGCCCACGAGTTTATCGGTTTCTTCATCGCGAGCGGTGAGAAAGATGACGGGGACGCGTTCCATGCGCTCGTCGTTTTTCATGCGGCGGCAAAGCTCCGTGCCGCTCATGTCGGGAAGCATCACGTCGAGCAATGCCAAGTCCACGCTTTCGTCATTCAAAATGGAAAGCGCTTCATTCCCGGTTTTGGCCGCGAACACTTTGAACCCCTCGGCCTCAAGGCTGTAGGTGACGAGCTCGAGAATATCGGCATCGTCTTCGGTGATCAGGACGCTGGGCTCTTCCACATCATTTCCTTTACTGTTCTGTTTCCGGAATATTTCCCATTCCGTTCTCTCGATTTGCAAAAATTTAGGACTAAACCCGGCCAACCCAAGATAAGATGTGTTTCAACGGCATTACGATATCCCGCAAACGTCATGTAGATTTTGAAAATATGGCGAAAAATCGAAAAGAAATGAAAGAACCTGTTCTTCAGGTTCACGGAGTCACTTTGACCCGTGGTGAAAACCTGACCTTGCGTGAATTTTCCTGGTCGGTGGGAAAGGGAGAGCATTGGGTTATTCTCGGTCCCAATGGTTCTGGTAAAAGCACTCTCGTGCAGGTTTTACAGGGTTGGCTTTGGCCTCAAGAGGGAGAAGTATCGGTGTTGGGCCGCAATTTTGGATCGGATGATGTGGCTGAATTACGGCGTCATGTGGCTTGGGTTGGCAACGAAGTGGAGCCCGAGTTTCCAGCCCATCAAACTGTGGGCGAGGTCGTGGCTTCCGGCACGGTGGGAACCTTGGGCATTCAATTCGATCTTCCCGATGCCAAACAAAAAGTGGCCGTCAAACAAGCTTTGAAGCTGCTTCGGTTGACTCATCTTGCGACCCGATCATTTCGTCAATTAAGTCAGGGGCAACGGCGTTTGGTGGTGATTGCCCGGGCATTGGCCATGCAACCCGATTTGTTGTTGTTGGATGAACCGACATCCGGACTCGATCCCGTGGCGCGCGAGCGATTCTTGGAACGGGTCGAAAGACTTTTAAGGCCCAATTCCGGCGGACCGTTGGTTGTTTATATCACCCATCATCTGGAAGAGATTCTGCCGGGTTTCAGTCATGTGTTACTTCTGCGTGAAGGGCGAGTCGTCGCTGCGGGGCCGCGGAAGAAAGTTTTGACACCGAAAATACTGGAGAAAACCTTTGCCGCCCGTTTCACGATTTCGTCGCAAAACGGACGGCTTTACGGAAGGTTAATCGGGGCGTAGGGGCGGGATTATCCCGCCCCTACGCCCAACAGGAATTAGAACGGCAAATCATCCTCAGGTGCTGGGGGTAAACTGGAAGGCATGGAGCTTTCCGACCGCATGGAACCGGCACCTGAATTTTCACGGGGAGTATAACCTTCAGAACCGCCGCCGTCGCGTGCGCTGCCCAGCATGACCATATTGTCGGCCACGATTTCCGTCATGTATTTCTTCTGGCCGGTTTGATCATCCCAGGAACGGGTTTGCAGACGGCCTTCGATATAAACCTGTTTGCCTTTGCGCAGGTATTTCTCCGCCACTTCGGCGAGACCGCGCCACATCACAATATTATGCCATTCGGTCTTTTCCACCTTCTGGCCGTTCTTGTCGGAATAACTCTCGGTGGTGGCGATGGAAAAATTGGCGACCTTCACACCGGAAGGGATCGCGCGAACTTCGGGGTCTTTCCCGAGATTTCCGATTAACTGGACTTTATTCAATGAACCCATGATTGCATCCTTTTTCTTCTCCCCAGAAATATTCCGGGGGCACGTGGTGATTGGCTTCTCCCGACGGCGATTTACCTTTTGCACGAATCGCGCTGGGGCGCCCTAAGGAAAAACCGTGAGCAAAGATAATCGCGTACTACTTCCGCTGGACAGGCTAAAAAGCCTGTGGCCGCAGTCCCTGAAAAACGCCGCTTTGGGCGCGGTTTTGCACCCGGCTTCGGTGTCCGCTTCGCTGGTTCACTCTGCAGACGTTCTGAAGTCCCATGACGGGGATTTATTCCGCCTCAAAGCCCTTTTTGGGCCTCAACACGGCTATTTGGGCCAGACTCAGGACAATATGATTGAATGGGGTGGTTTCGCGCATCCCAATTGGGGAATTCCGGTTTACAGCCTGTATGGCGAACATCGTGAACCCACGCCGGAAATGCTGCAAGGTCTGGATGCACTGCTCGTGGACATGCAGGATGTGGGGGCGCGTTATTACACCTTCATCTGGACGCTGTACTTGTGCATGAAGGCATGTGAGAAGGCGAAGATTCCCGTAGTGGTTTTGGATCGACCCAATCCCATTGGCAATGCCGTGGAAGGGCCTCTCCTGAACCCCGAGTATCGCAGTTTCGTCGGTTTGCATCCGATTCCCGTGCGGCATGGAAAAACCATCGGGGAATTGGCGAAGCAATTTCAGAAGGAAGCTTTTCCCGGCTGCGCATTGCACATATTGCCGATGGAAGGAAATAACCCGGAGCATTATTTCGAGAGCACGGGATTGCCTTGGGTGCTTCCTTCACCCAACATGCCCACGGTGGAAACGGCCGTGGTGTATCCGGGAATGTGTTTATTCGAAGCCACCAATGTTTCTGAAGCCCGCGGGACCACAAAACCCTTCGAGCTTTTCGGAGCACCGTGGATTAACGCGCAGGATTTTTGCTCCAAGCTCAATCGCGAAGGTTTATCGGGTGTGCATTTCCGTGAAGCGTATTTCCAACCCACCTTTCACAAGTTTTCCGGTCAGCTCTGCGCAGGCGCACAGTTTCATGTGTTGGATCGCAAAACTTTCCAACCGTTCCACGCAGCGGTCACCATCCTGAATCATCTTCGCCGCGATTATCCGGACACCTTCCGCTGGAAGGAACCGCCTTATGAATACGAGTACCATAAGCTGCCCATTGAAATTTTGATCGGCGGGCCGCTGGCTTCGGTGTTTCCTTAATGTCCCTGGCGGCTTTTCTTTTGTGCGCGGGTTATGGCCAACGATTAAGGCCTTTGACGGAACGCATTGCCAAACCCGCGTTGACGTTTCAAGGTAAAAGCGCTTTGGAGATCAACAAACGCAAAATCGAAACGTTGAAGCCGGATCGATGGCTGGTGAATTCCCATCATCTTCCCGAGCAAATCGCGGCGCTGGCGAAACCGATGGGGCTGGAAGTTTTTCATGAGCCTGAAATTCTGGGAACAGGCGGCTGCCTTTACAATGCGTCTTCCGTTCTAAAAACCTGCGATCATTTTCTGGTTCACAACGCGGATTTGATTCACACCATCGATTTGCAGGATTTATTCAATCATCATCTCGCTTCGGGCGCAGTCGCAACTCTTGCCGGTATTCACCATTCCAATCACAATACACTTTCTGTTTCAAAGGATGGAGGGTTGCTGGGGATTCATGGTTATAAGGGGTTTGAAGCGAATTCCGAAGACAAGAGATTGACTTTCAGTGGCATTGCTTTCTATCGAAGTGACTTTCTGCGTTTTGTAAATCCCTGTACCGAGGATATCAAACATCATTGGACACAAGCTTTGGATGCGGGCACGGAAATTCAAGTTGTGGATTGCAGCAGTGATTCGTGGTACGATTTTGGTACTCCGCAGGGTTTATGGGATGCCGCGAAGTTTATGATGGAATCCACAGGCGAATCCAGTTATAACTATTCAGTTTCATCGGGTGAACGGCCTTATGTGTCGAATGAAGCCGGGCAGAAGGATTTGCCGGAAGGCTTGAAGAACGTGCTGATTTACGAAGAGGTGGGATTACCCGTCTCGATCAGAACCGAGAATCGTATTTTGGGGAAAGATTTTGAATGGTTGATTCAATCTTAGGAATTCAATGAAACGCTCGTGCCTCTCTTATTACTCCTACGACAGCATCGGGAATCCCTGGGTTTCCGGAGGCGGTGCCGTACGGGATTTTGAAATGCTCAAGCGATTTAATAAAGCCCATGTGGATGTGACGCTCTATGTGGGAGGGTATCCGGGATTTCGTGAAGAAACGCGTGAGGGTATTCGCATTCGGAAATTGGGTGGCGGGAAGAGTGAAAGCATAAGCCGCCTCACCTTTTCAATGGCGGCGAACATCCGCATCTTGTTTGATCGTGCAAAAATTATCGGAAATAGTGCTTCCGTTTACGCCCCCATTCTCGCGGGGATTTTGAGGCCAAAACGATTTTACGCCGTCTACCATCACTACGCCGGGAAACATGCCGTTGAAAGGCATGGAGTATTGGGCTGGATTCCCTGTCTGCTGGAACAGTTGATGCTGAGATTCGGACGTTCCTACGTCATCTCCAATGCCACCGTGGCGGAGAAAGTGCGCGGCATGAATCCACGGGCCAAAGTGTTTACCACATTCAACGGATTTGATCCCGGCTTGTTGACCTTGCAACATCGTCCCGCGAATCCACCCTTCATACTCTTCGTGGGTCGCTTCGATATTTACATGAAGGGACTCGATCTTTTAATTCCCGCTTTCGCAGAAGTGGCGGAACAGAAAGAGATTGATTTGGTGTTGGCCGGTCGTGCTTCTCAAGACACTCTGACAAAAATCCGAAACTTGATTCCTGAAACCTTGAAAAATCGAGTGCGTTTGGAAATTGCCATTTCCGACGAGCGCAAGGCGGAGCTGCTGGCCTCCTGCCTCTTCTTTTGCTCACCATCCCGTTTTGAAGGTTTTGGAATTGCGGCTCTCGAAGCCAATGCCGCTGGCAAGGCGGATTTGGTAACGAATGCCGATGGATTCCGTGACAGCCTTGCCCTTGGCAAGACTGCTCTGGCCGTACCGATAGGGGACGTTTCCGCATTGAAGTCCGCCATGCTTCGGTTGATCGAAGATGAAAACTTGAGGGAAGAATTGGGTCGTTCAGGCAGGGAGCGGGCAAGGGCCTTCAGTTGGGACTCGATCGCTGGAAAAGAGTGGGCCTGGATCGCTGAATTTGTCTTAAAAGGCGATATCTAAACAGGAGTCAATTTGTATCATTATTGCTCTAAAATACCGGGAATTCCTGCATGAAAATCGTCATATTGGCCGGTGGATTCGGCACCCGCATTAGCGAGGAAACCAATCTCAAACCCAAACCCATGGTGGAAGTCGGCGGTCGTCCGATTCTCTGGCATATCATGAAGCTGTATGCAGCCGCCGGTCATACGGATTTCATCATTTGCTGCGGGTATAAGGGCTACGTCATCAAGGAATATTTCGCCAATTATTTCCTGCATCATGGCGATGTCACCTTTGATCTCGCCAAAGGCTCGATGCGCGTTCATCAAAGCTCTGCGGAACCCTGGAATGTCACCTTGATCGACACCGGAGAGAAGACACAAACTGGAGGCCGTCTTCGCCGTGTTCGTGAACATCTGGATGGAAAAACCTTTTGTTTCACCTATGGTGACGGCGTCAGCGATGTGGATATCAACGATCTTGTCGCTTTCCATAAAAAACACGGGCGCAAGGCAACCTTAACCGCCGTGCAACCGCCGGGCCGTTTTGGTGCGATTGACCTTGAAGAAAATGCGGTGACTCATTTTCACGAAAAGCCCCATGGTGATGGGGCATGGGTGAACGGCGGATTCTTTGTTCTCGAACCATCCGTCATCGATTACCTCGCGGGCGATGAAACCATTTTTGAACGGGATCCGCTGGAAAAGCTGGCTTCAGAGGGACAGCTTCAAGCTTTCAAACACGGTGGATTCTGGCAGCCCATGGACACATTGCGCGACAAGCAACTGCTCGATGATTTGTGGTCGCGCAGCACGGCTCCGTGGAAAACCTGGTGAACGCTGGGTTCTGGAAGGGACGCAAAGTCCTCGTAACCGGCCATACCGGTTTTAAAGGTTCCTGGTTGGTTTTATGGTTGCGGCAGCTTGGCGCCGTTGTGACCGGTTTTTCCCTGGAGCCTCCCACCAATCCCAATTTGTTCACCCTCGCTTCGGTGACTGGTGATTGCACCGATTTACGGGGTGATATTGCCGATGCCGTAGCATTGCAGAAAACATTTTTAGATGCGGCCCCGGAAATTGTTTTTCATCTCGCGGCTCAACCCTTGGTGCGTGAATCCTATCGCAATCCACGTGAAACTTGGAAGACGAATGTGATGGGAACGCTCGAAGTTCTCGAAGCCTGTCGTTCATCCGATTCAGTCAACACGGTGGTGGTGATTACTACTGACAAGGTTTATGAAAATCCGGAACGCGGCATTCCCTTTGGTGAAGACGATCCTTTTGGGGGATACGATCCCTATTCCAGCAGCAAAGCCGCCTGTGAAATCCTCTGTGCATCTTGGCGTCGCAGTTTCATGCCGGGGGATTCCAAACGCAAAATCGGTCTGGCCACGGCCCGGGCCGGAAACGTGATCGGCGGCGGAGATTTTGCCCCGGATCGGTTGATCCCGGATTTTGTGCGCGGATGGGAATCGGGAAGTGCCGTGCGTTTGCGTTATCCGCAGGCTCTTCGTCCGTGGCAGCATGTTTTGGAACCACTCAGCGGATATCTCTTGCTTGCCGAGTGTCTGCATGGCGATGCCCAAAAATTTTCCACGTCTTACAATTTCGGCCCGCTTGAAGCAGACATCCGATCCGTCGGCGAAGTGGCTGATGCAGTGTGTCAGTTTCTCGGAACCCTGTGGGAGCACGAGAAAAGCTCTCAACCCCATGAAGCGGGGCTTTTAAAATTGAGCAGCCAGCGTGCATGGGAACAGCTGACATGGAAGCCGAGATTCCGTTTTACGGATGCGGTGAGCCAAACATGTGACTGGTACAAGGGCTGGCGTCTCGGAGAAGACATGCGCGCCCTGACCCTCACGCAAATCCAAAATTATCAGACATTGCCGCCCATCGTGAAATAAGGAATCCTGCATGAATCCCAAGTTGAGTTGCAAATTTTGCCGCGCGCCGCTCACCCAGTCCGTTGCCGATCTGGGATCGACTCCGCTTTCCAATTCCTATTTGCGGGCGGAAGATCTCGAGCGCATGGAACCCAATTACCCCCTGCATGCAAGGGTGTGCGGTTCCTGTTTTCTGGTTCAACTGGAATCGTTTGAAAGTCCGCAGCACATATTCAGCGACTACGCCTATTTCTCCTCTTATTCCGACATGTGGTTACAACACGCCAAGGCCTATGCGGAAATGACTTCAAAACGCTTCGGATTGAATTCCAAAAGCAAAGTAGTCGAGATTGCCAGCAATGATGGATACCTGCTGCGCTGGTTCAAAGACATGGGGATTCCGGTGCTGGGCATTGAGCCTGCGGCCAATGTGGCCAAGGTGGCTGAAGAACGCGGCATTCCTTCCCGCGTTCTTTTCTTTGGAAAACAAACAGCGCAGGAACTTGCCGATGCGGGGGAAACTGCCGACCTTACTGCCGCCAACAATGTTCTGGCGCACGTTCCCGACATCAATGATTTTGTGTCCGGGTTTTCCATTGTGCTGAAGCCCGATGGTGTGGCAACGTTCGAGTTCCCACATTTGCTGCGCATGATGGAGCAGCGGCAGTTTGACACCATTTATCACGAACATTTCTCCTACTTGTCCCTGACCACAGTGGCGAAGATTTTTGCCGCCCACGGATTGCGCGTTTTCGACGTGGAGGAAGTTCCCACCCATGGCGGTTCGCTTCGGGTTTTTTCCTGCCGTCAGCAGGCGATCCACAAAGAGACTCCGGCGGTGACGGCTCTGCTTGAAAGAGAACAAGCTTTCGGATTACAGGACTTGTCGCGGTATGCAGCCTTCCAGGAGGAAGTCAAAGCCTTGAAGCGTGATTTGCTCACCTTCTTAATCGAAGCCAAACGTGCCGGCAAGAGTATTGCCGGTTACGGAGCGCCGGCCAAGGGCAACACTCTGTTGAATTATTGCGGAGCCCGTACCGACTTGCTGGATTTCACCGTGGATCGCAGCCCTCACAAACAAAACACGTGGCTACCGGGTACGCGCATTCCCGTTTTCGCACCCGAACATATTCGTGAAGCGAAGCCGGATTACGTTTTGATTCTTCCCTGGAACATCCGCGATGAAGTCATGGAACAAATGTCCTACATCCGTGAATGGGGTGGGCGATTTGTGATTCCCATTCCCAAGGTTCAAGTCGTTTAATTACATCACGCCATGATCTTCGAACCTCTGTCGCTGCCGGGAGCTTTTCGAATCCACCAGAAAAGATTTGAGGATGTTCGTGGTCATTTCGCCCGCACTTTTTGCTCCCGCGAATTTTCGGAACAGGGAATCAATCCAACTTTGGTACAATGCAACGTATCCTTCAACCGATTGCGCGGAACCTTGCGGGGAATGCACTGGCAGACCGAACCTTTCGGAGAGGACAAGCTGGTGCGTGTGACGCGTGGTGCAGTGTGGGATGTGCTGGTGGATTTACGGCCCGATTCCAAAACTTTTTTGCGCTGGCATGGGGAAGAGCTGAACGCCGAAAATGGGGTGATGCTTTACATCCCCCGTGGCTTTGCGCACGGGTTCGTCACGTTGCGCGATGAGACGGAGATGTTTTATCAAATGTCGGCATATTTTGAATCGGCGGCGGCGCAAGGGGCGCGTTTCGATGATCCCGTCTTCGGAATACAATGGCCTCTTTCCAGTAACTTGATTATTTCGGAGCGGGATCTCGCGTTTACCCCCTTCAATCCGGAAAAGCCGGTATAAAAAATGGTTGCGAACAACCGCATCCTTGTGACAGGAGCATCAGGATTTATTGGCAGACATGCGCTTGTTCCTTTGCAGAAGTTGGGGTTTGAGGTTCATGCTGTAGCAAGAACTTCCAGGGAAAATGTGTCGGGGATTCAGTGGCATGTAGCCAATCTTTTGAATCCCGATGAGACTAGTGAACTATTGCAAAAAGTACAACCCACTCATTTGTTGCATTTCGCATGGTATGCTGAACACGGAAAGTTCTGGAATAGCGAACAGAATCTGGAATGGCTTTCAGCCACACTTCGTCTTCTGAAAATATTTGTGGAATGTGGCGGAAAACGTTTCGTGGGATCGGGAAGTTGTGCTGAGTACGGTTGGGACGGCCGATCTGTTTATGAAGAACGTGCACCCTTAAATCCTGCCACTCTTTATGGGGCCACAAAGGCTTCTGCTTATTTGACGGGCTCAGCCTTTGCGCAAACCAAAGAAATCACCTTTGCATGGGGGCGCATTTTCCATCTGTTTGGTCCGGGTGAATTTCCAAATCGTATTGTGCCCGCATTGATTCGTGCCCATTTGACAGGCGAACCGCTGGATTGCAGTCAGGGCACCCAGTTGCGGGATTTTCTTCCGGTCTCGGCTGTTGCTGAGGCCTTTGCGCATCTCTGTGCTAGCGAAGTTGAGGGGGCCGTGAATATTGGTTCCGGAAGAGGCGTAACGCTGCGTGAACTTTCAGAAAAAATTTCTATGGCGGTGGATCGCAAAGCCGATATTCGTTTCGGTGCTTTCCAAGATTCGGGGCCGGAACAATTGGTGCCGTCAGTAAAACGCCTTACCGATGAAGCTGGGTGGAAGCCTCCATTTGACTTCGATGCAGGGATTGCAGAGACTGTAAAGTGGTGGCAGGATGGCATCCTCCGACCAAATCCATAATAAAGTCACATTTTCAAAACAGACGGCGGTATCGTCTTAAATCCAGTGGTCGCCGCGTCTCTCCGAAGAAAGCCCGTTGCGAGGACGGTCCAAAATTTCCAATACCGCTATGTAAGGGTAGAATGTGACCGACTTAACCCAAGCTTGAACGTCGTTAAAGCTGTTGGCGTTTAAGGTATTGGCGAAACCCCGGAGGTATGCCACGAATGGATTTTTCAAACCATGTAGATCCTCACATAGATATACTCCTCCCGGCTTAATACAGCTGAGCATTTCCTCGAAAGTCGGCCTTTGCTGGCGCGGCCGGTGCCCGCCATCATCGATCACGATATCCACTTCCCCAAATTCTTCCCGGAACTTGCGCCAGAAAAATCGGTCGGACTGGTTTGCAATTTTGATTGTAACGCCCTTTTTTTGGAATTGCATGCATCCGGAGTTGATATCCACGCCGAAAAGCTCGCAATCCTCTCCGAAATATTCGCGCCACATTTCCAGGCTTCCACCGCTGTAGACTCCAATTTCCAGAATCTTGGGACGTTTTCCCCGGAATCTGGAAAAATGGGTATGGTAGGTCTCGAAGTAATGTCGCCATTTCCAGATGCCCGCACCTGACCGATGAGAATCGAAATAGGATTCCAGCGGATTCGATGAAGAAGAATCATGAGATGCCACGTTTCGATGGCCGATAATTCCATTTGCCTTGCGACCGGCCAGAAAAAAGAGTGTCGGGGCATAGATGGTGTCTACCAGCAGACGCAAGACATTGGTTAGCGGCCTTACCGTTTTTCTGAGTCTATCGAACACTTGACCGTCCCGGTTTTGGAGTTGAAACGTTAGGAAAGTAGCAAACAGGCTCAAACTGACGTTACGTTCGATTGCGTATTTCCCTAGCCAAGCGAAACAGGTAGGGCGCAATCGGCTTCAGATAAAACGCGACTCCATAGGTGACTTTGTGAACCCAGGAATTTCCCAAGCCCAGTTTGCGCATTTCAAAAAAGAAACTTTGGATTTCCGCCCTGGATCGGGGAAGAAACTCTTCATATACGTGGAATAGCTGTTTGGAGTCCAGTTCTTTCATTACTCCCGGCGTCAGATTGGAACCGTAGGTGGAATCCACATACCTGGTAATTTCCAGAACCGATGTATACATTCTCGCTCTCGAGGCCGCCGGAAATCGACCCGGAGTATGGAATCCTTTCTCCGATTCGGCCGCCCCGAATTGGGGAATGCCGCCGCTTCTTCCTCCAATGATCGGCGTGGCTACATACCCCAAACCCGCCACAGTGAAGGCGACGGCACTCAGATATACTTGATAAAAGAGACCGCCGTCGAATCTGTCAGTTTCCACCGACAGAGCCCAATTTCGATGTATGCAAATTCCGCTGATGAAACTGGCAAGCCTGAATATATAGGCCGGGTTGGATTTCTCAACAGTATCGTTGGGAAAAAGCCTCGTAACGTGAAAAACTTTTCCAGTGCTTCCTTGAAATTGTTCGTTCGCGCAGGTTAAAAAACGCACTGAGGGATTATTCGCGATGAATTCGCGCACGGGTTTTACGCCGGGCTTTCGCAAGACGTCGTCGTTTCCCATCATTAGGACCCAATCCGATGAGGCGCGTCGAAAGAGGCTCCTGGCGTTTCCATCGTACCCCAGGTTTTTTTCGTTTTCGAAATAGGAAAATTTCACTCCGACTTCCGCGAAGCGCTTGCTGAAATAATCCGCCGTTTCCGCGATCAATTTTCTTTCCGGCGAAAAATTTTCAGAGATTAACACCTCATCCGGAAGGGAGTCGGCATCAAGAATCGACTGTAAAAGTATGCGGGTTTCCTGATTTCGATTATACGCAGGGATGGCTAAGGTAATGCTTTGCATTCAGCCCAGAACAAAACAAAATGTGTGGGATCCGTCAAATCTCTTATGCACGATTCCGTGCCTGAAAAATTGAATCCAATATCCGGTGAAGAAACTTGATCCGCAGGACGATGAATCCCCGCCTTACAAGTTCCGCGTCAGGAATTTTACGCTCCTTCTGTATCTTTCCGCGTTTGGACAAAGGAATTCGAATATTATAAAACGCGGCAGTTACAGCAGCAACTTCGGCAGCGGAATTTTTGAACCTGCCGATGAGCAAATTGCCGAGGATGCTGAAGAGACAAATCAGTAAATGGAATGGGATGAACACAGCCAACAAAAGCGGCCCGGCATTTTTCAGGAAGGCCCAGATGCGATTTCGCCTTCCGCGGAACCGATTCCAGAGAAAGAAGGACTTGGTGGAGGATCCTTGTCCCACGTGATAGATAATCGCCCCGGGCGCATAACCAATCCGGTAGTTCTGCAGGCCGGCGCGCCAGCACAGATCGATTTCCTCGAAATACATTTTGAAGTCATCATCCAATTTGCCCAACTCATTGAAAAGAGTACGCTTCATCGCAAGGCCGAGACCGCGCACAAACAGCGGGGGAATGGAATTCGAGGCTTGCATCGGGAGAAAATGGGTAAGGCCGAAGGGGTCCAAGGAAAAGCTTTCATCAGCCGATTTTTCGGGGTGTGACATTTCCCGTACATCCGAATTGGCCCCTTCATAACCCGTGGCTTGAAGATAAGCGTCCAGAACCTGCAACCAATTTGCATCCACGCGTGTATCCGAATTGAACAAGACCACGAATTCACCGCGGGCGTGTTCTGCGAGAAAGTTCACACCGCCCGTGAAAAAGCGGGTGTCGGGTAATTTGAAAACGCGAAATTTCGGATCCACCATGTTCTTCTCAACCCAATCCGCCTCGGGCTCAGGGGAGCCATTGTCCAGAAAAAGGACTTCATAGCTTGGGCCCGCCAAGTTCAACAGGGAGCCCAGACATTCCTCAAGGAAGCGCAAGCTCCGGAAACTGGGCATCAAGATGGAGTATTTGGGCGCAGGAGCCGGAGAAGAATTATTCACGATCTTGAAGATAACTTCTTGGGGAAAAAGCGAGAATAGTATCGTTAAGGAAGATCTGCCAAGCTTACTTTTTCTGCAAGTAGAAGGCGATGGCATCCCCCTGCTTCTCTTGATTCAATTTATACGTTCGCAAATATTGGGGGATAAAACTGGCGGAACGATAAATCAAATTGGAAATGCGTTCCACAGCGGTACGGGTGGCCTTGGGCTTGACTCCACGACTGTAGTTTTCACTTCCCCAAAACTGAGAAGGGTCGGACGTGTAATGCGTTTCCCGGATTATAAACCCGGATTTTTCCGCAAGGATTTGGAAGCTTTTCAAACTGTGAAGAAATATATGGCGGGGTGCATCCAGTTGGTGCCAATAAATCCCATAGTGATGCCAGGCATAAGAGCTGACCGAGGGTATTTCGATAATACACCATCCGCCGCTGGCGAGGAGTTTGTGTGCGTGTTGGAGGGTTTCGATGTTATCCGGGATGTGTTCAAAGGAATGATTAAACAGGATGACATCCCATTCCCCGTTCAACTCTGTAAAGTTTTGTTTTAGAATCTTGAGGCCATTGGGATAATGAAGGGTTTTTGGGATAAAGGGTTCCACTCCGGTTACGCGGCGAAAGCCTTCATCGGCTAGGAAATGGAGAAAATGTCCGCTCCCGCTGCCCACGTCCAAGATGCGGGTATCGTGATTGAGATCGAGGCGCCGCAGCTTGTTTAAGGCGGAGGTGACGCCAGGAGATGCAACTCGAAGGAGCCAACCGAGGACACCCTTACCATAAAAAGCGGAGCGATCCCTCTTCCGATCCAAGATGTGCTTGAATTTTTTTTTTAGACCCGTTCCTTCCACAGGCCGGAGACTGTAATAGTCGGTGGGATAATATCGACCCAGATCCGCCGGAATTTCCGCGTGTTGTAGGCAGCCACAATTTGAGCACTCAAAATATTTGAAGATTTCTTTTGTGCCGCACTGAAATTCGGGAACCAGAAAGACTTTGTGTTCGCCCATGCTGGAGCAGATCCTGCAGGTGAATTGTTCCTTGACTTGTGATGCTTCACCTGGTGGGAATGGGGATTTATTCATTACTACCTCTGGAAAAGAAACGGGGAAAATGTTGACTCACTCTCAAAATGGCCGCTTTATCCCGCTGTTCAAGAATAAAGGACCATGCGAGATAGAGGTAAAGGACAAGTACGAACAGCACCAAAGAAAACTTGAGGAGTGCTGGCATGGGGATGTGAAAACCAAACAGAACAGCTATTGCCGTTCCCATGGGTAGAAGAATTCGGCCATAAGTTCCGGCCTTGAAACCCAGCAGGGATCCCGAGAAAAAAAGCATGCCCAGAAAATCGATTGAAATACGAAAGACACAGGCTATGGCGGCTCCGCGTATCCCGTCCAGTTTTATGAACGCATACAACAACGCCGCATGTATGGGCAGTTCCAACAAATGCATCCGTGCCGAAAGATCCGGCCGGCCGGCGCCTTGAAGGAAGACCAACGGCACTACGGCGCCTCCGATTATGAACACAAAAATGGCCAGCCATTGAAGGACGGGAGCGCTCAAGATGGCGAATTGCGGATTCAACCACAATGCCAGGCCTTCCCTGGAATAGGCCGTTGCGATTAGGACAAATGGAAACAGGATTGTGAGCAGGTATTTGAAGCCGCGCAGGAATAAAATTTCTGCTTCCCGCTTGCTTTTCCGGAGTCGAAAGGCGAATTCAGGAAAGATGGCGCCTCCGACGCTTCCGGACAGAATCCCCAGTTTATTAATGAGTTCATAAGGAGTCGTATAGTAAGCCACCATGGATATGGACAGGAAGGTGCTGATAAACAAGCGATCAAGGCTGTCAGTGATGGGGGCCACCACACTAGAGACTGTGTACCAGCCGCCATAACGCATTAGACTCCAGATGTCGCCGGGTTTCCAGCCCCACATGTGTTTGAGGTGGGGGAGGATGTGAAATATCATCCACAGATTCAAGGCCCAGGCTAGAATTCTTCCAGACAGAATGATGGCGACGATGATTCCAAGGTTGTGGGAAAACGGAAGCACCAGAATGGGAGCGCCGAAACTAAACACCCCGACGGGGATGCGAATCAGATTGGAAAGATCGAAACGGCGGCGAGCTTCCAGAATGCCTCTCAGTGCCAGACTATGAAGCAGAAAGGGAAGGATGAATCCCAACTCACGCAATGCCAGAATGGTTTCAGCGGCCAGGGAACCCTGTATTCTAAGGAGTTTTGAAACAACAAAGGGAGCAGCGAGGAATAGAATGAGGGCTGCGAAAGTTCCGAGACCGCCTAAAAGGACGGACACCGTCCAAATTAAAGCGGCCTCTTCTTTCTTGTCTTCGTGGGCGCGTCCGGCCAATAATTGGGTAAGCGCCCTTCCAATGCCGAGGTCGAAAAATCCGAAGTAATTCAGAAAGGTCAGGATGATGGTCAGCACGCCGAATCGGTCCGTGCCCATCCCGGAAATGAGGCGCGGAATGAAAAGGACGGCCAGGACTAGGGGAAAGCCGAGGCCAAACATGTTCCAAAGGGTGTTTCGACGCACAAGAAGGGCGTTCGAAGAATTTCCAGATATGGAACTAGTCATACATTAAAATGAAAATATGCTTTGGCCGGGAATCTCCATATCATGAAGCGGAGGGGGAGCGACTTGGATCAAGACGGCCAAAAATTATCACTCCTATGCAGAGTAGTAATCCGAGAATGGAGAACAAGGAAAATATAAAGCCCTTGCGAATCCATTCGGAGTGGTAACTGAAGCTCACTTCATGCCGCCCTGGTTTGAGTAATACCCCTTGGAAAGCAAAATCTGTTCGCAATAATGGGGCCCGGACTCCGTCGACCCTGACCTGCCAAAAGGGAAACCACATGTCTGAAGCGATAAACACGCCTTCAGATGGAGCATCTACCACATAACTCCGGTAATTGTTCTGGAAGCTCTTCTCCGAGCCCGTGATCAGCGGTGAATTGGAATCAGAGGGTGACCCTCCTGAAGCAATGTCTTTTCCAGTTACATAAGCGATGCTACGCGGATTGAATCCGGGCGCCTTCATGTTCCATAAGGCTTCCGAATCCGAAACCACTTCCCAGTGGGGGACAAAAAAGGTGCGTGGAAGCATGGAAGAATTAAGCGCTAATCTTAAAACATTGTCCTCGGTGCGGAAGGCAATGTATTTCACGTTAAGGAGATCCAAAAAATTGCTTCCCGAAACTGAGCCGTCCGGGTTTTGACGGAGACCGGCCATGAGATTCGGATTTTGCATGTAATCATCGCCCCGGTACCTCCGATATTGCTTCATTTCATTATCGGTCCAGCTATCGACGGTCTCAAATTCATAATACATTGGATGCCATTTTTCCCACGATCCAGGCATTCCAAGCAGCCGGAAACGGCTGGTATCGGCTTTTATAACGTTGATCGCGGGATCGTGTAGAAGGACTTCCTCAACATTGTATCCGCGAATGAAATTGGAGTTCACCCAATAGGTATCCACCACCGTAACCGCCAAAGCGATTAATCCAAAGGTGACGATCTGTCTTGATTTCAACAGGAAAGCCGCCACAGCCCATGTCAGGACGGCCGTCAAAATTGCGGCACGAAGCGCCCCTATTGCAAAAGGGGCGGTGGCTCTCGCTTGGTTTGCAAGGTGAAGCTCGGAGCCGTCCACCAATCCGTTCCAAATGGAAAATACCGTGTCGGGTGCGAGGCCGCACAAGGCAAAAAAACCAGCGACCGAGAATCCGCCGATATACAACCCTTTTAAAATCTTTTTTCGTGAAGGCTCGGAAATGGTTTCCTGGCCTTGTACTGTCAGTCGTCTTATGGTTTCAGCGGACATCATGACCAACGATGTCACCAGCCAGAACATGACCATGCTGGGAGCCCGGAAGTTTTTGATGCCGGGGATGAATTCGTAAAACAATTTGAAGAAGGGGGTATTTGCCCCCAGCGCATAAATGATCACAAGAATTCCCAGCGAAGCCCAGGACCAAAACCATCGCCCTCGAAATGCAAATAAACCCAATAATCCAAGGAACCAGATTAGGAGTCCGGGATATTCTGAGTTCAGTTTGAAAAGATTGCGCCCCCAATAGTTCTGATTAAGTCCCGTGAATTCGGGTACGATCAAGGATGCCGTTTCTTCAGGGTTCATCGACCAGGAAGTGGCATGCTCATAGGTGGTTTTTGCCGCCGAACCCCGGATACCGAATTCCTTGGTGTACTTCATGGGGGGGTAGAGATTAAAGAACGCGATTCCCAAACCCAGGAGAATGGGTACCCAGAAGCGTAATGTGAGACCTCCAGCTTCAGCAAGCCGTCTTGAGCGCAAGGCTGGAAACATGAAGTACAACCAGATGAGGAAAAATCCCATGAGGGCGAAATAGGTGAATTGCAAATGCGAAGTCATGATGAAAACGGCAATCACTAGGGAAAGGCCAAGAAAATGTTTCCAAGAACGGGTGGGGCCCATGGAACGCAGCAGAAAATACAGGGCCAGAGGCAGCCAGGACATGACATAAAATTTTCCAGTATGCCCTGCTGCAATATGCGAGATATAATCCGTCGCAAGCATGTATGAAATTGAAAGTGGTGCGGCCAGCCATTTATCCAGGCGAAAATAACGTTGTAAAAGGAAGTAACCGAAAAGCCCCCGAAGCACGAGATGCAACATGAAGCTCCAGGTAATGACTGAGGCTGCGGGTAAAAGAAGTCCAAGGAGCATGAACGGGAAATAGGTTGCGTCACCCGCAGAGGAATCAAATGTGGGCATGCCTCCCAGTACATAGGGAACCCACATCGAAAAGTGACCATGGCGCAACGGGTCGAAATACCATTTCAAAGCCGGCGACCCGACTTGGTCGTTTGCAAAAATGAGTTTTCCAGACAGGAGGGTTGGAAGAAACGGGAGCAATCCAATGAAGGATATGACCAGTAGCGGAATCCAGTTGGCTTTCAACCAAGATCTCAAATTCTCGGCCTGGTTTTTTTGTCCGATGATGTTTGCCAAGAAAACCTCCGGAAAATGACCCAGCTAAACTAGCAAACAGCCCCGATACGGGCCGCTATCTTCGCGCTTTGCGCAAGAGCCAGATCTCTTCCTTGCCCATGCGTTCCGGTGCACTCTTTTTGGGCTTGATGCGCTCTTCGACTTCCAGCACACCGTCAAGACGGGCCATCAATTCCCCTTCCGACGTGGGATGCGGGGGACCACCTAATGAAGTGGATTGGATCAGCGGATAGAAGATGGCGATCACAAGGCCACCGGGGCGCAACATTTTGTCCCACACTTCGAAGTATTCGTCGCGACGTCCGGGGTGAATGGCGCTGAAGCAGCCATATTCATAAATGATGTCAAACGGTTCGGTGCTCTTGGGGCTCAGCTCAAAGAGATCAATGTTCAACACGGAAAGCTTCGGGTGCTTTTCCGCTGAGGCGGATAAAACTCCCACCGCAGTTTGCGCATAATCCACCGCCAAGGTTTCATGACCGCGTTGAGCCCAAGCTACTGCATCCCATCCGCGACCGGCACCCGGAACCAAAACACGGCCCTTTTTGGGGCACAGGGTGTTTTTGAAAAACTCCAGCAAAGCCGGGTTGGCCTTGCCCAAATCCCACGTGTCTTTTTTGCCTTGGTAAAGCGTTTCCCAGTATTCGGGAAGATTTTGTGTCAGCATTTATGCGACCTTTTTGAGGGGAATAGCCAATTGTCCACAAGCAGCAAGAATGTCGGGTCCGCGGGGACGGCGACGCAACACTTCGAAATCACCCTGACGGAGAATGGATTCGAAAGCCTGAATCTCTTCTTCAGATGGGGCTTGTAGTTCCGGGTCTTCACCGCGGTTCAAGGGAATCAAATTGATTTTACAGTTGCGCTGCGAAGCGATACGCTTCAATTCCACAGCTGCTTCAGGCACGCAGGTGCGGTTGCGAATGAGAATGTATTCGAAAGTCAGTTTCTGGCCGGTAATCTGAATGTATTCGTCCGCAGCATCGAGTAAAGCTTCGATATTCCAGCGGCGGTTCACCGGCATGAGACTGGAACGCAATGTGTCGTTGCTTCCATTCAAACTGATGGCGAGTTTAAAATTCGGAGCACGTCGCGCCCATTCCAGAATTTTCGGAACAATTCCCGAGGTGGAGACTGTGATACGATCTTTGCCGATGCCAAATCCATTTTCGGCATTCAGAGCTTCGCAGGCGAGGGCGACGTTTTCAAGATTATGCAGGGGCTCACCCATGCCCATGAAAATCACATTGGATACCCGGGAACCGTCCAGATCCTGCAGAAAGCGGTTGACCCAAAGCACCTGTTCCAGAATTTCACCCAAAGTCAGGTTTCGAATGAATCCCATGGTGGCCGTACGGCAAAAAGTGCAGCCCATGGCGCAGCCGATTTGGGAAGAAACGCAAAGGGATCGACGTGATTCAGTGGGGATGAGAACCGTTTCGAAAACATGGCCGTCCTGAGTCTCTAAAGCCCATTTTCGGGTGCCGTCTACGCTATCCTGCCGGGAACGTTCCCGAAGGGTACTCACGGTGGCTTTTTCTTCCAGACTTTCGACTAGCTTTTGGGGAAGATTGGACATCCGACGAAAGTCGGTTTCCAAATGACGAAACATCCACTCGCGGAGCTGCCGTCCCCGGTAGCGGGGTTCGCCTGTTTCCACGGCGAAATCGCCAAGTGCGTCAAGGCCCAGAGATAGTAAATGAAATTTGGGCATTGCTACGGAAATGTAATAAATTCAACGAGTTGCGTAAAATACGCTTAAACGAAGGCCTTGTCCTAATTTGGTTTTCCCGTGTTTTGGCCTTGGTTTAGCATCGGTTTAATTGTTATTCCCAGAACGGATCGCAGCGCGAACGGCTGTTATTGGGGAATCAACGGGCGGTATATCTAAGACGGTAATGTATTTCGTGCTGCCGTCCTGTTCATAGCCCCATCCATAGGCACGTTTAGCTTTGGGATGGCCGTGTAGTTCAAATACTTCTACCGTCCCATCCCACACCGTTTTCCCCTGAAATACCTCCTTAATAGGAACGGAGCTAACATGCGTTGCATCGCAGTTGTGGGCTTCTTTTAACCCGTCTTTTAGGGCTTTGAGATAGGGATTCATTGTGCCATGTCCACAAGGTCACCGACAGTCCAGAAAGAAGAAGTAACACCCGCAGCCATTGCAGGGGTGCAACGGATTGTGCTATGGCGCATCACGAAATTGTAGTAGGCGAAGTACAGTCCCATTGAAGCCTTAAAGTTATCCATCTTTTTGCTGTAAGCATTCGTCAATCTGGTTGCGCGGCGGTTGTGCATTCGGATAGTAAGGTTCTGACTTTCAACGTAAGAAGTTGAAATCAGTTTTTCGTCCGGGTTTCCCTGTATGACTTCTTTGGAAATGGATGTGACAGTACCCGGACTATACCTACTCGATGGCGTTTTGTTCGGGGTGGATGAGAATGTTTTTACGATCTGCCCGTAATCAACATCCTTTCCAAAAGCCAAATCCACAGCGTTCATATATGCGCTCATGCCATCCGTGGAAATCTGAACTCGGTTATTCAACCGGGAGGCCAAATCCTTCAAAAAAAGATTTGTTGTTTCGCTGTTACGGGAACCGATTAGATAGGCCGGAACCAGTTTAGTTTCTGCATCGAGGGCGACATAAGTCCATGCGTCCCCAATCTCTCGATCCCAGAACTTCACGTTACGCTTTTTCTTTCCGACAAAGTTCCATAACTCGTCTAATTCCAACCTGTTACAATTCAAATCGCGCATTTCTTCATCCATGATTTTAGCGCATGTTTCACCCACGCGAACACCAAGGCGCATGATGGTATCCCGGTGAATTCCCGTCATGCGCTCAATCGCCCGGATGGAGGAGCCTTCGCAAAGGTTCGCTATCACGGTTATCTGTTTGTCTTTTGGTAGGATGTTTGCCATTGGGTGCCGCCTTTGTTGTATTACAAATGTAATGCATTTATTATCCCACGTCAAGCTATTTTTGCATTACATTTAAATGCATGTCTAACCCAAATTCCAAAGGTCGCCCAAAGCTGGATAATCCACGGGATAAGAACTTGGTTATCCGTGTAACAGCTAAAGAAAAGGCAAATGCCCACAAAAACGCCCAAAAAGCGGGTTTAGAGCTATCCGAGTTCCTTAGAAAAACCTTGAAAAATGCGATGGAATGATGTACTTTATGTTATACGAAAAGTGCCGGAGGAGTGGAGGCGGGGGGTGTCGAACCCCCATCGTGGACCCGTGTAAATGAGCCACCAGACCTTCTAACGCCCCCGAACACTATTCGTATTGTAAAAGTGGATTCGGCTCCGGTAGTCTGCTCGCAAGGCTTAAAACTACCGGGGCCGTATTTCTATCTGGCGCGCTTCAAACCTTCCAAAAGTTCCTCGGAATGCGCCGCTTTAATAACATCGTTATTCCCTCAATGCGATTTTCCTGTCCTCTCTCTGAAACACCTTTGATTCATTTTTGAGCTTCGCTACCACCCTGTGAATTGACGGGGAATGCTTAACTCCGGTAACCTCTTGTAGCTGTGCAATTGTAGCCGGGCCACTGCTTTGAATATGCGCTATAATCTTGTCTTTTAGGCCTGTACTATGCCGTTCTGGGCCAACAATGGCAGTGATTTTATGATCGGGCTCATAGTACCGCAAAGTCATCGCCAGATGCTTTCTTTTTTCTTGCAAGGTGGCAATTTGGGTGTCTAGTGCCTTGATTTCTTTAGCCAATGCGGCGTGTAGATTCGAGCTCATATCATAATGTTAGAATCATTAGCCTATCATTCCAAGCGGTTTTTCAAAAAAATTAACATGGTTATCTGGTTAACTTCTGGCTCCCGCTTATGTCCTTATTTGAATTCCCCGGGAACCCGCTATATTGGCCCAATCACATCCACAGGGGGAGCACATGAAATTCGTTGCAGCTTTGGTTTTGTTTTTCGGGATGGCCCATTCAGATGGGGAGTGGTGCACAATTCATAATAATGGCGATGAAAACCGCTGTTTCTCATCTCTGTATAGCTGTAAATCCTCGGAGCTTTCAGGGTATAATACATGCGCCTGGAAGGATAGCGACTTGGAAAAGCAAGTAAAAGACCTTTCAGATCGAGTGGAAGAACTGGAAAGTAAGCTGTCTTCGGCTGGCCTTTGACTGTGGTAAATTCAAATTAGGACAAGGCCTAAACGAAGGGGCTAAAGGCAGCCCCTTCGGATTTTAAAAAGCCCCTTTCACTTCCATACCTGTGCTCCAATCGAATCTTTTCGGAGAGTTCAAGGGTAATTCAACGGAAGGAGTCAAAGTCAGATTGGGTTTCAGCCTATAGCCTAGCGAAAGCCCTCCTACAATGTGAGGGCGACCCGCCCTTTCCAACTCATCCACAACGGCATATCCGCCGTTGAGGGTAACCTGCGGAGTCAGTTTATTCTCCAAGGCCCGAAACCCCGCTCCAAGACGGAACAGCATTTCCCGATCTTCATGGGGATTCACGAAAAGAGGGTGTTCCTCTCCGCCATCATGATGATGCAAGGCAAAGGCTTGGCTGTAACCCAGACTGCCGAGCAGGTAGGTGGATCCGAAGGACTGCTCGATCAGGGCATAGGGCACCAGCATGAGATGATCCGTGCCCATTCCTTCATCCGCATTCCCGAAGGGCGGCTCCAGTTGCATCCCCAAATAGACCATTCCGGTTTTATTCAGTTGGGAATACCAGGAACTGTACAGCAGCGGGCTGGAAATACCGTAATGTGTTTCGGATTGTGTTGTCAGGGCAATCACCGGCAATGTCCCACCGAAAACCCAGTGATGAATTCCGGCGTACTCGTACCGGATTTGCATTTCCTGATAAGAACCGCTGCTGGAATCCAGACTAAAAGCGGTGTGTTTGATTTGCAGCGAAACAGAATGATGAAAAGGGGCTTCACCCGGGGCAAGGCGTGGGCAATGGTCCAATCCGCAATTGGCGTGGACGATGGAAGTCAGCGATATCGCAGTACCAAGTATACAGGCAAGATTTTTCACGAAAAAATCCCTTTCGTTTTTGCTGGCCCTTACATGGGCGGACAGCGATGATTAAAACCCGTGTCACATCGCCAAATCGCAGATCGCGGTTCGGCATTTTCAGAAATCAAGATGTGTGAAAGGTTTTAAACGATGGGAACTTTTTGCGGAGGCTCTCCGAGAGGACTCTGGGAAATAATTTCCCGGGTTAATGAATGCGGAAGACATATTCCCGCAATACGAATGGCCAGGGAACTTTCAGGAAGAAAAACGGAGAAAGTGGAAGTCAGGTTTTCAGAATCATGTTCCGTGCAGGTCACCAAGGCAGGTTCGCGTACGATTCCAGACGCCGGTTGTCCGCCTTGTTCATCGTCCCCCACCGTCAGATAGGTCTTTGGGCACATGCAATCTTTGGGACAGCCATGGGGGTGATGGTGACATGTTTCGATGATTCTGGACATTGAAATTGCAACATCCGGCACTGTGGTTTCTGAAAGAGCATCGAAAGTCTGGATTCCCCAAGCGGCAAGATTGAGCGTGAATGCACAGAGCAACACGAAAATTCCCGAGTTCAGGAACAGCTTTTGATGCAACATGGATCGATTCACAAAGCGAAATTTAGATTTTGAGCATGATTCAAAACAAACTGGCTCCGAGCATTCTGAACTGCGATTTTTCCAAACTCGGCGAAGAGGTCGGGGCTGTGACACGCGGAGGGGCTGATTGGGTTCATCTCGACGTGATGGACGGGCATTTCGTACCCAACCTGACAATCGGACCCGTGATAGTCGAAGCGGTGAAGCAGCATACGTCCCTGTTAACCGATTGCCATTTGATGGTGAAAGAACCGGAGAAAATGGTGCCGTGGTTCGCCAAGGCCGGAGCAGGATCCATCACCGTGCATCAAGAAGCTGCCACGGAAATCATGTCCCTGTTGAAGTTGATCAAATCGCTCGGTTGTCGCGTTGGAGTCAGCATCAATCCGGACACTTCTGTGGATGTTCTTGATGGAATTCTCGCGGATGTGGATCTCATTTTGCTGATGTCGGTGTATCCGGGATTTGGCGGACAAAAATTTATTCCCCACAGTCTGGAAAAAGCCCGCTTGCTGCGCACCAAATGCAACGCCATGGGGCTGGAAACCGATATTCAAATGGATGGCGGCATTTCCCTCCACAATGCACGCGATGTACTGGATGCAGGAGTGAATGTGATTGTGGTGGGCAGCGCGATTTTCAAATCTCCCGATGTCATGCAAGCTACGAGCGCTTTTAAAGCGCTTTTGGCATGATCTCAATCGAAAATATTCTTCTCATCGGCGCCCTGCTGATCCTGTTCAGCATTGTGGTAGCCAGGGCTTTCGATAATTTTGGGGTTCCCACGCTCATCCTGTTTCTTGTGGTGGGAATGGTTGCGGGTGAAAATGGAATCGGCCGCATTCATTTCAATAATTACGAAGCGGCCCGCTCCATCGGAATCATCGCACTCGTCATCATTCTCTTTTCAGGCGGGCTGGACACGGTCTGGAAATCGGTGAAGCCAGCCGCGTGGAGCGCTTTCAGTCTCTCCACTCTGGGAGTGGTTTTGACCATGGGGCTTACCGCCTCCTTCACGCATTTCGTTTTTGGAGCCACTTGGATTTCCAGTCTTTTGTTGGGCGCTGTTATTAGCGCCACCGACGTGGCTGCGGTGTTTTCCGTATTGCGTTCCCGCAGTCTTCATTTACGCACGGATCTCCGTTCCCTGCTGGAACTGGAATCCGGCAGCAATGATCCCACGGCCGTTTTTCTCACCGTGGTTTTGATCGCCTTTGCCACCGGCAAAGAAACCTCCACGCTGTATTTACCCGTGTTGTTTTTGAAGCAGATGGGATTGGGTGCGATTGCCGGATTGATATTGGGCAAAGGACTGGCATTGTTTCTCAACCGGGTGCGTTTCACTCACGATGGCATTTATCCTGTGGTGGGACTGGCGTGGGCTTTTTTCACTTTCGGTGTGACGGATCGAATTGGAGGAAGCGGGTTTCTGGCGGTGTACATCGCAGGGATCATGGCGGCCAATGACAACATGGTTCACAAGCGCACCATGCTCCGTTTTTTCGACGGTCTCGCATGGCTGTCCCAAATAGGATTGTTTCTGGTGCTGGGTCTTTTGGTGACGCCTTCCGAGCTTCCACAGGTGGCGTATCGCGGCATTTTGATTTCCGCGTTTCTCATCTTTGCGGCCCGCCCCGTGGCGGTTTTCTGCAGTCTCGCTTTTTCCAAAACTTCGTGGCGGGAAAGATTATTTGTTTCCTGGGTGGGATTGCGCGGAGCGGCCCCGATTATTCTCGCGACCTTTCCGGTGCTCGCGGGTTTATCCGGTTCGGATAAATTTTTCAATGTGGTGTTCTTCATCGTATTCACCAGCGCCACTTTGCAGGGATGGACTTTGCCTTTCGCCGCCCGTATTCTTAAAGTCACGGTTCCACCGGATCCCATTCACAAATCCCCGCTCAAATTTGCGCCCCGCGAGAATTCGGATACGGAGCTGATGGAGTTCATGTTGCCATTTGGATCGAAAGCCATTGGCCGGGCGGTGGTGGGGCTCAAACTTCCTGACGATGCCCTTGTGGTTCTTATCTGTCGCGGAGATCGGTTTTTCGTGCCGGGAGGTGGCACGGTACTGGAAGAAAACGATGTAATTCAGGTGCTGGTCGGAAAATCCGGAATGCCCAAAGTCCGCGAAATATTCTCGCAGAGCCGGCAATAGTTATTGCAATAGTTTAACGGCGAGTTCCCACGCGGCAATCATGGACTCGGGTTCGGCCTGACCCTTGCCCGCAATTTCAAAAGCGGTGCCGTGATCCGGTGAAGTGCGCACAAAGGGAAGTCCCAGTGTGCAATTCACACCATTGGCGAAGTCCAAAGTTTTCATGGGTCCAAAACCTTGATCGTGATACATCGCAATCACCGCATCAAATCGGCCACGCAACGCCTGTAGGAACACCGTGTCGCCGGGATAAGGTCCAAAGGTGGGGTAACCCTCCGCCTTTAAATCCATCATGGCGGGACGGAGAATTTCGATCTCCTCCAATCCCAGCAAACCGTTCTCACCCGCATGAGGATTGACTCCGGCTAGTGCGATGCGCGGATCTTTTCCGTTGGCACGGCGCAGGACATCCCAGGTGAGTTTAACCACGCGCTTTATCCGCTGGATGGTAATCGCTCTCAAGGCTTGACGCAAAGGAAGATGATCGGTCACATGGCTGACGACGATTTGCGGATGCCAGAGGGCCATTACCGGCCCTTCCACACCCGTCATGGTTTCGAGAATATCGGTATGTCCCATGAAGCGGTGTCCCGCGTGATTCATGGCCTCCTTGTTCAGCGGTGCCGTCACAATGGCGTGGGCATTACCCGCAAGGCATTCTTCCACGGCATGCGCGAAATAATGGTAGGCTGCGTTGCCACACATGGCCGACAACTGACCCATGTCAATATCGTCCTGTTGCAAAAGGCCGAGGCTGCGCACGGCGATTTCACCTTCGGCAGCTTCGGATTCCGGGGCAAAACGCACCTGTAAATTCAGGGACTCGGCGGTGTCGCGAAGAATGTCCAGCTCTCCGATTACGACGGGTCGTATTTCGGGCCCATGTAGGGGCGTACTTATGGTCCCTGAGCTTGTCGAAGGGCCGACATGGGCCAAACATTTGACAATGACTTCCGGGCCGATGCCGGCGGCATCACCCAAGGTGAGGAGAATGGTTTTCACGTCAGGAAAAGTAATGACTGACGATTGTTTTTACGGAAATGTCTTTACTGGCAGGTCGGCGTTGCGCCACCATAACCGCATTTGGTAACGGGCAGGTTGATGGTCGAATCCCTGCCCGAGGCTACGTTGATGGATTGGACACCTTGATAGCCTTTTAATGAGGAGGTGTTTATCATGGCATCAAGAATGACAGTGTGTGAAACACCCGGCTTCAAATATTTATAAGTCAGCAAGGTATCGAACATTTTGGTGCCGCTGGTTTTGATAGTCCACGGAGCGCCACTGGCAGTGGTACCCAATATCGTTTCGAGGCCGCCGACGGCATAACCCGTGGTTGTCGAAGTGAAATCTACACCGCGCATTGATTGTGCGGAAGGATTGGTAAGCAAGCTCCAAGTTTGAGGTGTTGTGCCGAAGGTCGAGGATTTCCAAATGCTGTCGCCCACGGCATAGACGATGCCACCGTTGCCCATGGAAGTGACAACCACGCTTCGGAGGGGTTTTGTTCCTGCGGTATAACAGGCCCACAGCGTTCCCGCGTTTTTGGTTCTGCAGGTGGTTCCTGCGTTGCCGACGACTTGTCCATTATTTGCGTCAAAGAAACGCATTCCGTACAAATCATTGGTGGTGGTGCTGGATTGCGCAGTCCAAATTCTGCCGCCATCCGTTGTGGTTAAAAGCGCTCCCCCATCGCCGGCGACATAGCCCACTGTTGCGCTGGTGAAGTAAGTGGCGTTCCACGGAGAGGCATTCCATTGTTCCCCGAAGCTGGTGGTTTTATAAATGCTTCCCGAAGCGCCCACAGAATAACCTATGTGCAAATCCGTATTCAGGTAGACTCCATTTTGCCCGTTACCCACGGTATCCTCTGCCGTCCAGTTTGTTCCCGCATTGGTTGTCTTGAGAACAACACCCGCACTTCCTACCGCAAAACCGTTGTTGGCATCCGCGAAATAAATCTTGGTCAAGTTTTGCGTGGTCCCGCTGGTTTGTGCAGTGAACACGGGTGTGGTTGAGAAAGTCGTGATTTTAATGATGGTTCCTGCGTTACCCGCAACCCATCCTACGGTCGCTGAGCTGAGGAAGGCCGAGTTCAATTGTTGCGTAGTTCCGCTGGCAAAGGGAACCCAAGTCGAGTCGCCGTTTACGGATCTCAGAACAACACCCGAGTCTCCCACCACAATCGCGGATGTGGCGCTGAAAACATGAGCCCCTCTTAAAGTCATTTTGGTGGGCTTGCCGGACCAGTTTGCACCGTTGTTTGCTGTTTTAAGAATGGTTCCGTTATTTCCGGCGACAAAGCTCGTGAGCGCACTCAGACAATAGGCCGCATTCAAGGTTTGTGTCGTCCCGCTCGTTTGCGCAGTCCATACGGGGGTTGCGTTGTTGAAGTTCACCGTGCTGAGGATGGTTCCCGAAGCGCCCACGGCATAACCCGTTGTGGTGCTGGTAAGGTGAATGCGCGTCAGGTTCTGCGCGGTCCCGCTCGTAAGGGCCGTCCATGTCGGGGAAGCATTGTTCAGGTTGGCGGTCTTGTAAATGATTCCACCGTCTCCTGCGACAACATAAGTGTTGGCCGCAAAGCCGTAGCTGGCGGATTTCAGATTAAGGCTTCCACCTCCCACCGTTCCGCCCGTGCCATAGGTTTGGGTGCCGTTGGCGGCGGCGATTCTGCGGGTCGCTCCGGCGTTTCCCACGATGATACCGACGGAGACGCTTTCAAAGGCAATCCATCTTAAACTTCCCGATCCCGCGCCCACGGTTGCGGCGGCGAGAAAGGTCCAGTTTGCGCCGCCATTGGTGGACTTGGCCGCTTTGCCATTATCCCCCACGGTATAGGCTATCGTGGTGCTGGTCAGCACGAATGAAACGGAATTGAGACCATCCAAAGTTCCTCCGCTGACTGTACCAGTACTCCAAGTAGTACCGCCGTTGCTGGTGTAGAGGATGGTTCCCGAAGCTCCTACGGCAATGCCGATGCTGGCGCTGGAGAAATAAACCGAGTTTAAAGCGTTGGTGGTATTGCTGGTTTGCGCACTCCAACTGGTTCCGCCATTGGTGGTGCGAAGAATGGTTCCACCCGCTCCCACCGCCCAACCGTTGCTGGCGTCGAAGAAAAAAATCGAATTGATAGCGGTGCTGATTCCGCTTGGAGAGGTGAACCATCCACTGGATCGCGAGGACCATGTAAGTCCTGCGTTCAGGGTTTTGGAAATGGTTTCCGAATCCCCCACAACCACGCCGTAAGCCAGCGCGGGGCCGAAATGTACGCCTTTTAAGTCCGGAGTCACTCCGGGAGTTTGCGCCGACCAGCTTGTACCATCGGAGGTTTTGAGAAGCGTTCCACTGTTTCCAACGACATAGGCCTTGGTGCTGCTGCTGTCGTAAATCGCGTTCAGATCCTGCGAAGTGCCGCTGGTTTGCGCAGCCCACGTTGTTCCATCCGTGGTTTTAAGCAGGGTGCCGGTCGTTCCCACTGCCCAGCCGATATTGGTATCCGCGAAGGCGGTGGCACTCAGAGTGTTGGAGACGCCGCTGGAGAGCGCAGAAAAGCCGCTCTTCATGATGGACCAGTTGGTTCCGCCATTTTGTGTTTTCAAAATGCTTCCGCCATCGCCCACCGCGTAACTGATGTTTGCATCGACGAATTGAATGCGTTTCAGATTTTCACTGGTGCCGCTGGTTTGCGCGCTCCATGTCCTCCCGCCATTCACCGTGTTCAGAATGGTTCCGTTATCTCCGGCTGCCATGACTTTGCTGGAATCCGTGGGGACAGAGGAAATCGAGTTCAATCTTTGAGTTGTTCCACTCGTTTTAATCGACCACGTTGTTCCACTGTTTGTGGTCTTCATGATACGGCCGCGATCTCCTGCAGCAAAACCCACAGCGGTAAAACCGGAGAGAAAATCAACAGCATTGAGTGTATTGCCGACCCGTATCGAATCCCGGGTTGTTCCATCCACGCGCAGCCGCAAATATTGCACGGTGTCTGTGAGAGAGTCCGGGGTGAAAGAGGCGAATCGGGCTCTCAGAATGGCAAAGAGCGAATTGACCGTGAAACTAATTTGGGTTGTATCCGCAGGCTTGACCGAAAAGGTTGTAGAGTCGAAGTGTACGGTGTCCCTTCTTGTCGGATTCAAGGTTGTGTCGATGGTTAAAATTTTGGCGGTTACCGTCTTCAAGGAAGGAACGGAGTCGAGCGTAACGGAATAGGTAATGGCTCCCGTGTCAGATCTTCCGCTAATGGGAAAGGAATAATTCCGGGTGGCGGCGTTGGGGGCCGTAAGAACGATTTTGAGCGTATCCAAATTGAAGATGGTGTCCGTAGAGGCTTTTTTTCGCAATACCCGGCTATTGGGGCCTAAGGTGAGTTTCAAACTCAAATAACCCGGCGCTGAATTTGGCGGACCGCCAATGCCATATTCTGAATCGAAAATGCAAGAAACCAGAAAGGCCATGATGGCAATCGTGATTCCAAGCCGGGTCGTTTTTCGCATAAAGCTTCTTTTTAAAAACCGACAAGAGGGAAGCTTTCGGCTCCCCTCTTAAATCTAGGATTTTCTTTCATTTCAACCTCCGAAACACACTTCAGGGTTGTGACGCAATGTTTACGGAATAATGGTTCCAGGCAGGGAGCCATTTACTGTGATCTTGCCCACTTTTCCGATGACGGCGGAGAGGTGACCGGTACCGGTCGTAGGGCCGACCCAAGCCAAGGTCATGGCAACCGTGGAGTCCAAACCGGCTCCCACGTTAATCGTCTGAGTACCGCTGAACAAAGGGTTCGCCGTGTTCCAGGAGTACATGGGGCCATAAGCCAAGAGCTGAATCGAGTGACTGCCCACGGTCACGTAGTCGTAGGACAACACCGCAGTGGCCAAAGCCGTGAAGTACGGGCCCGGAGCAACAGTGGAGTCCACCTTGGTCACGCCGTCCACCTTCAACACCAGACGGTTCAGGTGAAGAACCTGCTTCGAGGTACCCACCACCGCAGAGTTGATGCTGTCAGGAATGGTGAGAAAGCGGGCATCGTACATGGTGAAGCGTGAGGAAAGGCTCAAGGACACATTCGCCGTATCCGCAGCATAAAGCACCGGGGTCGTGGCGGAATCCCTGTGAATCACGCTGTCCTGCAAATCCTTGGTGCAAATATTCACCTTCCAAGTGCGCAAAGGCTTCAAGGTGTAGTCCTTGGTGATGGTCTGGGCCGAAGTGGAGGTCGCGCTCAAGGACGGGGTCGTGCTTGAGGTGATGGTGTCCCGGATGGTGTCGCTGGTGTTGGAGGTCAGCACCACAATCATCTTGGACAGCGAAATGGTGTTGGTTTTGGCCAGAACGCGAACCGGATCCACGCCGACACGGATGTGAAGGGCTGTGGTCTGGTTGTTGGTGTTCCCGGCGGATGCGCCGCTGCTCTGTTCCATGCAACCGACGAAATTGAGGCCGGCGGCGATGAGGGCGGTGATTGCGAGCTTTTTGAGAGTTGAGGTACCGAACATTTTGGACTCCTTGTTGTGCGAATATTTCTGCGTTTGTCTGACAGAAAGAATACCGCCATGCGGAGTCATGGTCAACGGTTTTTTGGATATTTAGATTGATTAGTGTGATTAATATTAAAAACGAATTCAAAAATAACTCATTAATCAACCAAAAAATACTGTATTTACTACTTATTTGATACTAAATACATATCAGTTTCTGTTTTTAAAGTGAAGCGGGAAAGCTGATTTTTGGAGAATTCGGATGGAAAAGAGGGGATAAAAAAACCGGCAGGATTGGGATCCATGCCGGTAAATTATGACTTCCAAGCCTGTTTATACAGGCGATGGAACAATGCTTTTAAGCAGTCTGGGCTTGTGAAATGCGCGCTTCGGACTCGAGGAATTTGGAGGCTTCGGCTGCAATGGCCTCTTGAAGCTCCGGCATCTCGTGAATGTGCTGACGCACTTCGGGCGAAAAACGGAAAAGGGCCACGCGTCTTTTGTCCAGCGGACATATCTCGCCGGTGCGTGGATTGCGGGCGGGACGAGGTTTGCGTTCTTTTGTGTAGAACGTTCCGAATCCACGAATCTCGATGGTCTTTTCTTCGTACAGCATTTCCAGAATGACCTTCATAAACTGCTCCGCAACGGCGCGCGTTTCAGTTTGTGGATGGCCACTGGACAAGGAAGATTCCTGAATAAGATCTTGCTTGGTGATGTTTTTCAAACGGACCCCCTATCCCATATGTTGTGGTCTACAGGACGGAAAATAACAACTGGAGGTATTTGGCAAGGGTTTTTTAAAATTTTTTTGCCCTACCCCGAAAATCGGGATTTTTGAGAAAATCTCTTTATTTGGAAGTTGGGGGGAGTGGAGGGGTGAAAGCCTAGAAACGCAAAATCATGCTGAAGCGTTTTTGACCGTTTCGAATGCCATTGTCAAAGGATTTTATGAAGGTTCCGTCGATCTGAAGAATATCGGAAAGCATAAACCCAAGACCCGCATCCATTTCATAGCGCTGTCCACTGAAATCATGAAGATAACCGGCTCGTACGGCCACAACACTGGCGTAAACGTATTCCGCACCGGTGTTATAAACCGTTCGGCGCAAGTTCTCATTCCAAGTCTGGGCCAAAGTCAGATTGTCCGTGCCGCTTGGATGAATAATTTCCTTCCAGGAGCCTATCCAGACCGGGGCAGCCGTGTTTCCGTAACGATAAAAGGCCTCGCGATTGGCATCGCCAGCGATGGTGAGCTTGTGGTTGGGGGTATGAATTAATTCGTAGGCCAGCCCCAGTCTCCAGGTAAACGGAATGGGATCGGATTGCGCCTGGTCGACATAAAACACTGCCGGTCCCATGTTTTGCATGACGAATCCAAAGGAAAGGCCGCGCAGGGTAAACAGGTTTTTCTGCAAAAAGCCCAAATCCACTGCGTAGCTTGCTGCGACACCGTCAGTTTTCTCCCCGCTGGAAGTGACTCCCTGACTCAGAGCCGAATAAATGAACTTGGCATTGACGCCGATGCCGGCATCCTTGTTCAACCGGGTGGCATAGGTGACTGCGGCAACCAGTTCATAGGCATCGAATTTGGCCTGATCCGAAGTGGCATCGCCAGCGGAGAGGTTTTGACCGAAGGAAACAAAATTCACGAAGCCGCCCAAGGTTCCCCACTCCTCAATGGGAAATGTGGTGCCGAGAAAAGCGTGGTAAAGATCCGTGAGATTCAAAACCGGAAGGAGACCTTCATAAAAGAAGCCAACCTGGGATTTGGCGCTGTGATAGCGCTCCACACCCGCGCTCGTGAGAAACCACACATCGCCACCCTGCGTTTGCAACGCGATGACATCTTTGCTGTTCAAACCGTTTCCGGTATGAAAATGCATCCAATCCCCGCCTTGACTTTCCGTATTTTCACCGGTGGTGTTTTGGGCTTCTGCCGCGTCGCGACGGCCCTTGGGAGTGGTATGGGACGGAGTGAATTTCCAAGCGCCTTCGGAAGTTGCAATCCAGAGATGGGCGCTTTCATCCAGCGCGAGTCCGTGAATCTGCTGATTGCGGAAATGAAGTTTTTCCCATGAACGGAGTGAAAAATGTGAGACTCCGCCCAGATGAGCCGTGTAAACATGGCCGTATTTATCCACCACCACCTGAGTGACGTTGGAATCCACCAAACCATCCACGGTTCCAAATATTTTCCACTTGGCGGCAGCGCCTGATGCCTTGGGGGCTTTGTATCGGGCGAGTCCATGTTCCTTGAGGCCCACGTAGATTTCGTCTATTTCGGGATGAATGCCGATGGAGGTGATGTATTGCGTGGGGAGAATGTTTTCGCCACGGCGGGTGATGGTGTTCTTCTTGTATTCATAAAGCCCGTCTTCGGTTCCAATCCAGATGCTCACACCCTTTACTGCAAGGGCAGTAACCGCCAACTGACGGAAGGGGCTTTTGGAAACGACAGTTGGACGCGGAGCGGAGCTCTTTGCTCCTGAGGAATCTTCCTGAACGGAAGTGGTGTCCGGCAAATAGGTGAATCCCTCTTCGCGATCAAACGCCTTCCATCCCTGTCCATCGAAACGGTACAAGCCACCGGGGGTTCCCACCCACAAACGATCCGAGTTGTCGAGGGCCAGCGCTCGCACAGGCTGGCCTGGGAAGAGGAGGTTGTAAGGCAGTTTCAGAGTAATGAGATCTTCCTCGTCCTCCTTGGTCCGGACATGATTGAACTCTTTTACCCGCGCCACCCGCTCTTCAAGATGATCTCCGCTGCCCGTATAGCGTCGAACAACGGCTTCGATCTTGTCGCCCTGTTCCATGTCGTATTTATGGTAGCCGCTCCATGTTTTTCCGTCGTAATGATAGAGGCCATCCTTGGCGCCGGCCCAAATGATGGACCTTAACAGAAAACCCGATCGGGGGCGTGTCACCAAGGTGGTGAATTCTCTTTTTGAAGTGGAGGGATCACCCTTATAAACACGGGGAAGCATCAACTCCCATTCATTGGCCACCGGACCGAAGGCCAAGCCACTGGGATTCCAATAGGTTCCGTAAACGTCGTCCGCCAAAGCCACGGCGGCTTCACCCATGCCCAATTGACGCGCGCCCACCGGCATGACCAAAGTGATGACAGCGGATCCTCCTTGGGCATGAGCCAAATCCACCATCAGAAACGATGAAAGAATGGCAAAGGCCAATAAAGTGGCGCGCATAGATTGAAGAGCGCGGAAATTACACAAGGACAACAAAGCTCCAATCCGACAAGTCGTGTCGGTTATTGACGGGAAGAAACGGCCTGATTCGGGGGTTATTTATACAAAATTCCCAGCAGAATGACCCAAATCAAGGAAGCCAAGGCGAAGTAAAACGTAAAATGAATGCGAAAACGGCGAAGCCACCAAGCCAGCCATCCTCCGAAGAGCATGGAGACGAGGATTAAAGCCCATAACCCGGGCCGATGCATGGCAACATCGGGTTCGTGACCGTAGCGTGCCAGAAAGAATGCGGCGGCGTCGCCCATGGCAACGAGTACAAGGGAAAGGATGGGAAGGAAAGGATGCATTAGGCCCTCACGCCCTCACCCCGACCCTCTCCCATCTTAAAGGATGGGAGAGGGAGAAGTAAGGAAGCGGCGCTCTGTGCTTGTCTGCGATGGCCAGGATAGATTGCGGCATTTTTGAAACGGGCATGGAAGAAGCCGTAATAATATTCCGGATGTTTGCGAATCAAAATTTCGAGGACTCGATGATAGCGTTGAGTGAGTTTGGTTTCCCAGTTGCCTTCAAAGGTGGAGAGCAAAGGCATGAGTCGCAAATGATTTCCAGGTAGAAGGACTCCAAAATAAACAGGGCAAGGTCGATGCCCGAGAAGAAATTCCGGCAGGGGATTCATTTGCACCGGATGGCCGAAAAAATTTCCGATCGATTCCGATTGAGGAGCGTGTTGATCCCACAGCAAGGCAAAACATCCACCCTGCTGAAGATGTTTTAATCCCGTGCGGGGAACATTTCCAGACACGGTGGGTACGCCTGCGCGCCTCCGTAATCCTTGCAGGATTTTTTCCGCCCGTGCGCTGTACATCGGTTTTGCTGCGGCCAAAAGAGCGATGCCCTGTCGCCGCAATTCCCGGCCAAGGAATTCCCAATTGTGAAAATGAGCGGTCAACAGCAAGCTCGGACCCGCCTTCATTTCGTCCAAACGCATTTTGTCGCGGGTTGAAATCGCCGGCGTTTTTCCGGAATTGAGGATGAGTGCGATGAGATCCCGCGAGGCGTGGAAACACAAGCGCCATCGGAGCCGTCGCATACCCGGATTGGATTCGAACCCCATCAATTCCAGATTGCGACAGAAAACTTTACGACGAAAACCGGCGACCCAAAAGATGGCGGCAAGCAACGGCGCAAAGACGAAGTCGAAAATGTTTGTGAGGGCCACAGTCTTAACGTATCAAAATCGAAGCGGTCTTTTGAAATGTCTTTTACTCAATATCCTGGGCTATGGGGATGCTGATGAGGGAGAAAACCATTTCATTGCTTCTATCATCGATTCGATTATTGCCCCAATACAGTCGCAACTTGCAGGACACGTCAGGAACTTTCCACAGATAGGTCACGCTGGTTTCGCTGCTGTCTGTGTTCATGGGCGCACCGTAAACGCTGTCGATCATGGATTTTAAAAGGACATAATCCCCGTAGTCTTGGGGAAGGGCATAAACTCCGTAAAACCTGTCATCGCGAAATCCGTATTCCAGCATTTTCAACTTTGCCCTGCCAATGCGATATCCGCTTTCCATTTGATACCAGGAATTACGGCCATGGGCGTGTTTCAGTCCCAGTCCCCGAACTTGAATCCGGGAGGTACCGAATGGCATTCCACGAAAACCGTAGGAGGTATCGAAGTCCCCGGGGAAAAAGTTTCTCGGGACGGTACGGCAACAATAAGCCGAGCTGGTCTCGGGGAGAACCACCGATGTGCTCTCGTTTTGGGCAAGACACAGGAAGGGGAGAACAAGAAAAGCGAGTCGTTTCATGGGTTCTGAAATATTGAATCCAACCTCAAATTATCAAAATTTCAGGTTTTTATCACACTATTATGGCTTTAGTCCCTTGAATTTCAACGGGTTGAGGATGTACATTCTCCCCCTCTTTCCACAAGGTTGTTTACGATGAAGAGAACTTACCAGCCCCGCAATCGCAAGCGCGTCAACAAACACGGTTTTCGTTCGCGTATGGAAACCAAGGACGGCCGCAAGGTTCTGTCCAGCCGTCGTGCCAAGGGTCGTCATCGTTTGACGGTCAGTGACGAGATGGCCCACAAGGACATTTAGCCCGTTTCGTCCCCCCGATTGAACCTGGACCGGCCCGCACAGAAGTACCCGCTGCGCTCCTACAGGCTGAGTTCGCCGGAAATGTACCGGCGGGTCAAGACGGAAGGAAATGTCGTGCGGAAATTCCCCCTATCCATGCGTTACCTCCACTCCAGTGACATTCAGGAAAGCCGCCTTGGATTTGTCGTTCGCAAACGCGCAGGCGACGCTGTTTTCCGCAACTCCATTCGTCGTGTTCTGAGGGAGACCTTCCGTCAAATCCAGTCGACGTTTACCAAACCCACTTGGGTGGTGTTTGAAGTTTCCGACAAGGCCGCGGAAAGTACGCGAACCACCATGCGCCAAAATGCGGAAGCGCTGTTGCAATCCCTTTGCAGAGTTCCGGTATGAAGTTCCTGATTTTGTTTCTGATCCGTTTCTATCAGGCGGTGCATGCGCCATTTTTCTATGGTACTTGCCGCTTTCATCCCACCTGTTCCTGCTATGCCGCCGAAGCTGTTGAAACGCATGGAGCGTTTCGCGGAATGGGATTGGCTGTGCGCAGGATTTTACGTTGTCACCCTTTTTGTCGCGGTGGGTTTGATCCGGTACCGCCCCCCAAACCCCCGCAGGGGGTAAGGGAGGCGGAACAACAATCCACCCAACTTACCACGAGGAGGTTCGCTTGAACCGCAATTTGCTTTTGGGCTGGGCTTTGCTCATGGCCATTTTTCTGGGTTGGACCCAATACAAGGGTCATCAGGTCAAGGAAGAACAGAAACGGGTCGAGCAGCACAAGGCCGATTCCGTGGCGCAATTCCGCGCCACACATCCTGAGGCCACGCATTCGGTTTCAGAAACCTCACTGGGTTCCAAAGTCGATTCGGATTCTTCGCATCCCGCTGCAGTTGCGATCCAGGACAGCAACGCCGCGCCGCATCATCGCATCCGTGTGGAGACGCCGCATTTTACCGCCGTGCTGGATAATCAGGGCGCGCGCATTGCCGAGCTGGACATTTCCGATTTGGAAGGGAAGAAGGTTCACAATCCTGTCCTCATCAAACCGGAAAGCGAAGGTGCATTAACCTTAACGCTAAACAATCAGTCTCTCTCGGACGTGGTTTGGAAAACCGATACGCAGGACTCGGTGATTCATCTGGGTTCGGAACCGATCACCATTGCTTTCACTACGACTTTACCCGGTGTGGGCGAAGTGGTTCGCAAATACACCTTCCTGACCGACAAGGCTGTGATCCGTCACGAGACGATTTTGCCGGACAAGGTTTCCAGTTACGCGCTGGAGTGGAAGGGCGGTCTTGAAGAAACAGAAAAGCTTGCGGAAGGAAAAGGCTTTGGACTCCTGTCCGGGTTCTTCAGCGAGATTGTTTACGACAACGGCACCGCAGTCCAGCGCACGACTTTTGACGGTCAGAAAACGTTCAACGCGGAAAGCGGCATCATCCGCTGGTTGGGAATGCGTCGCAAATACATCGCGGTGTTGCTCGACTTTCACAAGGACATTCAGGACCGGGTCGAGGCTGTGGGCCACTCCGATCCTGCCCAGTCCAGCGCTCCCAAGCATTACAGTCTGCGTGTGGCGGGCAGTGGAGAGGATGACAACGCTCTCAATTTTGATGTCGTGGTGTTGCCCTTGCAATACAGCAACATCAAAACCATGGGCCGAAATTACGAGCAAATCCTTTTCTCGGGTTGGGAGTGGTTTTTTCGTGCGGACTTGTGGTATGTGAAGTTGTGCGGCCTCGTACTCGCGACGCTCAACTTTTTTTACCGCTGGATCCCCAATTATGGAATCGCGATCATCCTTCTGACGCTCATCGTTCGCATCATCACCTTGCCGTTGTCCATCAGTCAAACGCGGCAGGCCGCGAAGATGGCCCAGCATCAGCCCGAGATCAAGAAAATTCAGGAGAAGTACAAGGGCGAGCGGCAGAAAATGCAAATGGAAATGATGGCGTATTACAAAACGCAGGGCATCAATCCGCTGGCTCCGGTCATGGGTTGCCTGCCTGCTTTGTTGCAAATGCCCGTATTCATTTCACTGTTCAATGTGCTGGGTCGAGCCGTGGAATTGCATGACGCCCCGTTTGTCGGCTGGATACGCGATTTGTCTTTGCCTGACGTGATCATGGCTTCAGTCAAGGTGCCGTTCTTTTTCCCCGTGGGCCTTACCGTGCTGCCGATTTTCATGGCGGGTACCATGTGGATTCAAATGAAAATGACCATCAAGGATCCGAATCAAAAGATGATGGTTTGGCTGATGCCAATCATGATGTTCGTCTTCTCGGGTTCCTTCCCGTCGGGTCTTGTGGTTTACTGGACGGTGTCGAACATCTTCACCATTGCGCAAACGAAGATCTTTACGCCGAAACCTTCCAACAACACAAAGCTCGCCAAGGCATAGAATGTCCATGACCCTTCGGCGGGCTCAGGGCATCGTCGGCGACACCATCGCCGCTTCGTCCACGCCTCCCGGAATTTCCGGGCTGGCCGTGGTGCGAGTCTCCGGCCCCGCTTGTGCGGATGTCGTGAGACAATGCCTCAATCGCATGGAATGGAAACCGCGTTTTCTCCACTCCGCTGCATTTTGTGATCCCACAAGTGGTGAGACCCTCGATCAACTCACCTTTCATTTTCTTCCCGAAGCTCATTCTCCTACGGGTGAAGATGCGCTTGAGATTTTCCCGCACGGCAATCCGCTTTTGGTAGAATCGATTCTTCGTGGCCTTTTACAGGTCCCCGGCGTTCGTCTCGCGGAACCAGGCGAGTTTACGCGGCGTGCCTTTGAGGCTGGGAAAATCGATTTGGTCCAGGCCGAAGCCGTGGGGGAAATCATTCATGCGCAAACGCGTGCGGGTCTGCGTAATGCGCAACGCCTGTTGCGCGGGGAGCTTTCGGAAAAGTTGCGGAGCTTGCGCAACAGCTTAATCGATCTTTCCGCGCGACTGGAACTGGATGTGGATTTTGCGGAGGAAGAAGCCGATCCGGATTATGCTTCGTGGAAACCCCGCATCGTGGCCATTCGAAATGATGTGGAAAAAATGTTGCTGGGTTTTGAACGCGGCCAATCCTGGCGGCATGCGCCCCGGCTGGTTTTTTTTGGCGCACCGAATGCGGGGAAGTCGAGCCTCATCAATGCTCTGGTGGGTCGCGACCGACTTCTGGTTTCTGAAGTTGCGGGGACTACGCGTGACTTCGTTGAAGTTCCCTTGCGTCTCGCGGGTGGCTTGGTTCATTTTGTCGATACGGCGGGATTGGGAAAACCCGTCGATGCGGTGGATGCGCTGGCGATGGATCGCACACGATCCCAACTCTCCGAGGCGGACATTAAAATTTGTGTTGTAGACGGTACGATGTCTTCCCCCGAACCCCCAGAGGGGGCCCCCTCTGGGGGTTCGGGGGATCTCTATGTCCTAACAAAACAAGATCTTCCGGGTTTTGTCTCGCGTGATGGATTTCTTTCTGTGTCGAGTAAGACGGAAGAAGGATTGGATGTGTTGCTTCGCGAAATCGAGAAACATCTTCCTTCATCCAATATTGAAACCGAGGATGCTGTGGCGACGACAGAAAGGCAAAGGCAAGCTTTGGAACGCGCTTTGGGCCGCTTGCTGGCCGCCGAAGCCAATCTTGAAAATCATCCCGCTGTGGAAATTCTGGCATTTGAAATTCGCGAGGGCTGTCTGGCCTTGAGGGAATTGCTGGGTGAAATCGCCGCGGATGACGTACTCCACCGGCTTTTTTCTGGCTTCTGCATCGGAAAATAAGCAGGGGCCTTTTTGAAATTTATGAGGTGTTGGCTTTTCATTTGGCGACTTAGTACAATTCACGCAATCCTATGAAGCGCCTAATTCAAACCTCCAAACTCTGTCTTGTTGTTTGGCTCTGTCTTTTTTCCACAGTGGATTTCAGGGTGCTTTCCAATACTGTCATTTGTTTTGAACGAGATGGACATGTCTCACTTGAAATAGCCGATGGGGGCAAGTGTGCACCGCCCATAAATGCCGGGCAAAATGTCAGCCTTGGTGCCGTGGCTCACTGTGCCCAGTGTACCGATTTGGTTATCACTCAACCTGCACCCAACATTCCGATTCCGCAAAAAACATTTGCATTTCAAATTTTTCATACTCCTTCACTGAATCTGATGCATGTTCTTCCCACTCTCTTTCTCCCGTCGAGAACATTTGCATTCCATTCCTCCCCGTCTTTAGGGGAAAGGATTGCCGTGTCTCGCCGCATCATCGTTATTCTGGTTTAAACCTCCTCCTCCATTTCCCTAATGACTGGCGATTGGATTCGCCGGTTTAGGGCGTTTTCATCTCACACATTGTCTCCCGAGACTGATGTTGATCAATCCGGGCTATGGAGGAAGAATTCATGCGTTCGTCTTTGTTCTTATGTGCATTTTCCATGATGGTTCTGTCCGTTCATAGCTTGACCTTGGATGAGGCTGTGAATAACGCGCTTCAAAATCATCCGGGTCTGCAAGTGCTGCAAGCAGACATCGCTTCCGCCGAAGGGGATAGGATTAGCGCCGGAGCTTTACCGAATCCCGATCTCAGCATAGGACCCGGAGTGAAGCACACTTCCGATGCGGGTGCTTCCCAATCCCGTTTTCATGGGAATCTGGAAATCTCGCAAACTCTGGAATTTCCGGGCAAGCGTACGCTTCGGGTTTTTCTATCGGAAGGGAATATCCGGTTGAGGCAAATTGCCTTGGAGGGCTTTAGACAGCAACTTCTCATCAAGGTCCGCCGAAATTATTTCCAAGCTCTGGCGGCAAAACAAATCGCGCTGTTGCGCACAGAAGAAGTCCAATCCGCACAAACCTTTCTGCAAAGCGCACATAAACGTGTGGAAGCTGGGTACGCCTCTGACTTTGAATTGTTAAAAGCCCAGTCGGATTTGATTATCGCGCGGAAGGGTTTGGGACAAGCCTTGGGAGAGGCTCGAATTTCCAAATTGCGATTGGCGGGCCTCATGGGTATTCCCGCCGACACCATTTTTGAAGTGGAGGGGAAACTGGACAGCATTTTGTTTTCTTCCTTCAAAGCTGATCCCGTTGCATTGGCGTTGGTGCGCAATTCCAGCATCAAAGCCCAAACTCTGCAAATGGAGTTGGCCGGGAAAAACATTGAAGCCGCAAAGCTCAGTCACAAACCCGATTTGACCCTGAGCCCTTCTCTTGAATACACGGATAACGAGCAAGTTTACGGCCTCAATTTTTCCGTTCCGCTTCCGGTTTGGAACAGGGGCAAGGGAGATGTTCAGGCGGCGACGGCGCAACAACGTTCCGCTCAAGCCGAGTTGGAAAAGTTAAAACAGGAAATCATCCTTTCGGTTCGGACAGCAATGGATAAAGTGCGCTTGGCTGAGGAACAACGGGCCTTATACACTCCGGAATTCATGGAGGGGTCGAAAAGCATCCTGACTCGTGCCGAGAAAGTTTACGGCCGGAACGAAACCACACTTCTCATTTATCTCGAAACCAGACGCGCCTACTTCGATGCCTTGACGGATTATTACGCGACCCTGAATCAATGGGCCGACAGTCACTTGGAATTGGAAGCGGCCATGGGTATGCCGCCGGAAACTCATCAAAACGGAGAGCCATAACATGAACAACCAAAAGAACAGATTATTGCTGCTGGTCGTTTCGCTGCTGGTGTTATGCGCCTGTGGAAAAAAGGAAAGTGCCGAAGAGGGCGACTCCGGCGCGAAAACGCACCATGAAAAAAATATCGTCACCTTGTCGGAAGAGAGTTTGAAAAATCTCGATCTCAAGACGGAAATGGCCGTGATCGGATCGCTCGAACGGAAACTGAAGGTGCCGGGACGGACAAGCCCGGACTTGAACAGGACGGCCAAAGTTTCGGCCACGTTGGAAGGAAGGATTGCCAAGTTGATCTTCGATTTGGGGGATCAAGTTTCCGAGGGAGCCATCATGGGCCAAGTGGAATCACCGGAGTTATTGGATAAACCCTTGCTGCTTCGTGCTCTGGTTGCGGGCGTGGTGACGGAGAAATCCGTGACCTTGGGTGAACTGGTGGGAAAGGGCCAGGAGATTTATTCCTTGAGTGATCCTTCGCATATTTGGCTTATTGGAGAGGTGAGAGAGCGGGATGTGGCCTTGGTTCATGACGGTCAAAAAGTCGATTTCACGGTTCTCTCCTATCCTGATGAAATTTTCCACGGGAATATCGCGCGAATCGGCGGCGCGGTGGAAACGGATTCCCGGACTTTCGAGATTCGTGTTGAGATCGACAACAAAAACGGGAAGCTGAAGCCGGGAATGTTCGCGGACATGGTGATTACCACCGAGGTTCTTCGCAATGCGCTTATCATCAGCGCCATGGCTTTGCAAACGGACGGCAAGGAACAAATCGCATTTGTGGCTTTGGATGGAAACCGGTTTGAAAGACGTGTGGTGAAATTGGGGCATGAGCAGGATGATCGTGTTCAGATTTTGGAGGGCATTAAAGCGGGAGAAAAAATCGTGACCGAAGGCAGCTTCACCCTGAAGTCTGAAATGCTCAAGGGCGAGTTGGGGGAGGAATAATCGATGTTAAACGCCATCCTCTCTTTCTCGGTGCGTCAGCGATTGCTGGTGATCATTGGCACCGTTTTTCTTCTGGGCATGGGCCTTTTGGCCGTCAAACAAATTCCCATCGATGCTTTTCCGGATGTGACGAACGTACAAGTGCAGGTCTTGGCCACAGCGGGGGGGATGTCTCCCCCGGAGATGGAAAAGCTGGTGACCCGGCCCATCGAAATAGAGCTTGCAGGACTTCCACGATTGACCGAGGTTCGCTCGGTTTCCAAAATCGGTTTGTCCGCCATCACCGTGGTATTCGAAGATGGAGTGGACGATTACTTTGCGCGCCAACTGGTCTCGGAAAAATTGCAAGCCGCCCGTGACAAATTACCCGCAGGGGTGGAGGCGGGACTCGGACCCATCACCACCGGACTGGGGGAGATTTTTCAATACACTCTCGTCAGCGAAAACGGAAAATACGATGCGACCGAACTTCGCACCCTGCAGGACTATATCGTGAGGCCCATTCTGCGCACGGTTCCCGGAGTCACCGATGTGAATTCATTCGGAGGACTGGTCAAACAATATCAAGTGCTCGTGCGTCCTGACAGGCTGATCTCTTACGGGATTACTTTGCAGGAGATTTTTGAAGCCTTGTCCAGGAATAATTCCAATGCCAGCGGCAATTTCATCGAACACAAATCCGAGCAATACGTTGTCCGTGGCCTGGGGTTGGTTCGGAATGTGGAAGACATTGCCAACATCAAGGTTGCCACCCGAAATCACGCCGCTTTGTTCGTGCGTGATGTGGCTGATGTGCAGATCGGGGCCGATTTGCGTCAAGGTGCTGTTACGGCGAATGGGGAGGGAGAGGCCGTTGCCGGTATCGTGCTGATGCTCAAGGGAGCAAGCGGCAGGGATGTGGTCAATGCCGTCAAGGAGAAATTGCCGGTCATACAAAAAGCGCTGCCAAGAGGTGTAAAACTGGTGTCTTTCTATGATCGCACCGACCTTGTTAAAAAAGCCATTCACACGGTGACTAAAGCTTTGCAAGAAGGCGCGATATTCGTTCTTTTCATTTTGATAATCCTGCTGGCGGATATTCGCAGCGCCCTGATTGTGACGGCGGTGTTGCCCTTGGCTGCGCTGTTCGCCTTCATTATGATGAAGGTTTTCGGACTGAGCGCGAATCTCATGTCCTTGGGTGGTTTGGCCATCGGTCTTGGCATGATGGTGGATGGTGCCGTGGTGATGGTGGAAAACATTCACCGCCATCTCACGGAAAAAAAAGATCCTGGAAAACATTCCAAGGTGAACAAAACCGAAACCGTGCTTTATGCCGCCAAGGAGGTGGGACGCCCCATCGTTTTCGGCATCTTCATCATCATTGTGGTCTTTCTGCCGCTCTTCACCCTTGAAGGTTTCGAAGGCAAAATGTTCAGCCCACTGGCATTCACCATTTCCTTTGGCCTCCTCGGTTCCTTGATTCTTTCTTTGACTTTTGTTCCCATGCTCTGCACATTTTTTCTCAGACAAGTGCCACACGAGCATGATCCTTTCCACATTCGCTGGCTCAAGCGGGTTTACTTGAAAACCCTTCAACCCTGTGTTCGGCATCCGTGGCGCGTAGTCATTCCTGCTGTATTCGTTTTGGGTGGGTCTTTGGCTTTAGTGCCCCTCATTGGAACGGAATTCCTTCCTGCTTTGGACGAAGGGTCTCTCGCTGTACAGACCTTTCGTATTCCCAGCATCTCTCTGCCGCAATCACTTGCCATGCAAACACGGGCTGAAAAAATCCTCAAGCAATTTCCGGAAGTTATTGACGTGGTTTCCAAAACAGGCCGGGCGGATATTGCCTCCGACCCGATGGGTGTGGAAATCAGCGATGTGATTGTGACCCTTAAACCCAAAGAGGAGTGGCAAACGGCAAAGACCAAGGAGGAACTGGTCGAAAAGATGCGTGAAGCCCTGGCGAATTTGCCCGGTGTGGCTTCCAGCTTTTCGCAGCCCATTGCATTGCGCGTGGATGAATTGGTGAGTGGTGTGAAATCCGCTGTCGGCATCAAAATATTCGGGGAAGATCTGAACGTACTCAAAGAGCAAGCCGATAAAGTGGCGCGGATATTGGGCAAGATCCCCGGCGCAGCCGATGTCAATGTGGAGAAGGTAAATGGTTTGGCTTATCTCGAAATCGAAATGGATCGAACCAAAATCGCGCGCTATGGGGTGAATGTTTCGGACATCCAGGAAGTGGTGGAAACCGCCATCGGTGGCAAGGAAGCCACCAAGGTTTATGAAGGGCAAAAGGTTTTTGGATTGGTCGTCCGGTTTCCAGAAGCGGCACGCAACGATGTGGAACCCATTCGAAACATTTTGATTCCTTCCGCCAGTGGAGCGCTTATTCCCTTGGGAGAACTCGCCAGAGTTTATGTGGAGGAAGGTCCTGCTCAAATCAGCCGTGAGATGGCGCAACGGCGCATCGTCATTGAATGCAATGTGGTGGGTCGCGACATCGGCGGCTTCGTTCAGGAAGCTCAACGGAAAATGGATGCTGCCGTGAAATTGCCTACGGGGTATATCATGACTTGGGGAGGCCAGTTCGAAAACCAGCAGAGGGCCATGAAACGTTTTGCCATTGTGGTACCAATTACCATCGCCCTGATTTTCCTGCTTCTTTTCGGTTCCTTCAATTCCGTTAAACAGGCTGTTCTTATCATCCTAAACATTCCCTTTGCGCTTATCGGCGGTATTCTGGCTTTGATCATTGGTCATTTCAATTTGAGCGTCAGCGCCAGCGTGGGGTTCATCGCTTTATTCGGAGTTGCGGTGTTAAACGGCATCGTCATGGTCAGCTACTTTAATGAGCTGCGAAGAGAAGGCATCAACGTGGAGTTGGCGGTGGTTAAGGGAGCGGTATTGCGATTGCGTCCCGTGCTGATTACCGCTAGTGTGGCTGCGCTGGGATTGATACCCATGCTGTTTGCATCCGGCCCAGGTAGCGAGATTCAAAAGCCTTTGGCCGCCGTGGTCATTGGTGGCCTCATCAGTTCGACTCTACTGACGCTATTCCTGCTGCCGACCCTTTATAAGGTTTTTGAAAGAGATTGATTCTGAAGACCTGACGCACACTTGAGGTAAAGTAGGTGATCATGATCACCTTGCCCGACAAACCGGCTTGATTCCGGTTACCCCAATCCAAACAACTCCGTCCAAGTCGCGACTGGTGGAAACACCAGCAACTGACATCCGAAACCCTCAGCCGGAGAAAACATCATGATCCCACAAGTCGCCCCAGTTTCAACCCGCACCACTTCTTTCAACGCCCAGGCCATTCACTCAAGCGGTTTGCGCGCTTCCACTTTTGAATGTCTACGCGGAATGGATTTGTTCTCGCACATGCCAGACCCGGATTTGTTGAAGCTGGCGGCAATTGCCCGTGAACGTCGGGTGAACAAGGGGGACATCCTTCTTCGTCAGGATGAAGCCGGAGGAAAAATTCTCTATGTGATTCTGGAAGGGGAGGCCACTGTGATTTGGGAGAATGCCGAAGGCTCGGAGTCGCTGCTGGCTAATTTGTACTCCGGTGACATGGCCGGAGAGATGGAATTATTCAGCGAGGGGCCGCATTGCGCCACAGTTTGCGCCTCGAAACCTTCCCGTCTGTTGATTCTGCATAAGGATGATTTGCTTCGCGGTATTCGTGAAAAGCCTGAACTGGCGCTGGGTTTCTTGGCGGGAATCTCGCATCGTTTGCGTCAATCCAATCGCCGCATGACCGGGATTTGCAATCAAAAGGTTCCGCGTCGTGTGGCCAGTATTTTGGTGGCGATGCTGGATGAACGCGGCACGCGCTTGAAGGATGCGGCGGGTCGTCGCTGCGTGTTGCTTCGCGACCGCCCCACTCAACGTCGCATCGCGGAACTCGCAGGAACGGCGAGAGAAACCGTGTCACGCGTATTTGCCGGTTGGGAAAGTTCTGGATGGATTGAAGACCGCAATGGAGATTTTATGGTACTCGATGAAGTCCAGTTGCGTCATTTGGCAGGGGAGGAGTAATATCCGCTCTAATCTTCCTCGTCCAGTTTAAACACCTGAAACAAATAAAACAGGGAAGGAAGAATGAACGCAGAACCTACCAAAAGTGCAGCAGCGAGTTGGAACAAGGTGCGGTCAGGCGCGTGGGAATTGAATAAAGTCAAATCACCGCCCGGAAGATGCACCAGCACGGGAAACTGAATCCATAACCACGCCGATAAAATCAAAACCACCTGGATTCCCGCAAGCGAGCGCACTGTCCAAATCCATTCTTTGCGAAGTCCCATCCAGAAAAACGGCAGCGAGATCGTCGCCAGAATCATGCACGCTGTTGCAATGGCCGAATGGAGAAAACGCGGGATGAGAATGATGTCGTCCAGTTGCGCCGCAAAGAAGACCACGCCTCCAGCCAATACGGTGACAATGCTGGCAACGCGCGCCCGTCGTGTGAATGAGGTTCGAATTTCACCCGCCGGACTTTCGCCGATCAAAAACACCGCCGCCAAAAAAGTAAACAGGCAAACGGTGAACAGTCCCAAAGCCAGCGGGAAAGGGCGAAACCAGGAATCGATGAATCCTTCGCGGTATGTTGCGTAGACGGGATGTATCCCACCCGGAATCAAAGAGCCCATCACAATTCCCAAACAAAGCGGAGTCCACACGCTGGAGAAGATGAAAAAGACCGCGTAGGATTTTTGCGAGCGGCCTTTCTTTGCATCGTAATGCCGGAAGGTGAACGAACAACCTCTTGCGATAATGCCGATGAGCATGGCGGTGAGCGGCAAATGCAAATGGATGGAAATAAGACTGTACACTTCAGGAAATCCCATGAACAGGATCACCACCATCAAAATCAACCACATGTGATTTGCTTCCCACACGGGTCCCATGGCCTTTTCAATGATCTTGTGTTGTTCCACCCGTTGTCTTTTGCGGAGAAAAATTTCCAGCACGCCCGCGCCAAAATCCGCACCGCCCAGCAGACAATACAGCAGCAGCGACACCGCTAAAAATCCAATGACGATCCAAAGCGTAATGGGTTGATTTGTCACCAGGTCAAGCATGGACATCCTCATTAGCGGAGGAAGGGTAATCTTGGGCCACAGCGTTAATGTGGCGCAGCATCAACCAGCTAACCACGCCGAAGAGAAAGACATAAATCACGGCGAACATGAAAAAGGGATATTGCAGTCCCGGCATGGGTGTGACAGCGTCCGCTGTTTTCATGATTCCGTAAATGATCCACGGCTGGCGTCCCACCTCGGTCACTGTCCACCCGGCTTCCAATGCGAGAAATCCCAGTGGCGTGGCAAGCACCGCCAGCATCAGAAAACGCTTATGTGCAAGCCGTGAAGGATTGCGAAAAAGAAAAAACAGGAAGAGGAGTGACAGTCCTGCCAATGCTGTTCCGCATCCCACCATGATTTGAAAAGCGATATGCACCGGAACTAACGGCGGCCATTCGTCTTTGGGAAAAGCATCGAGCCCCTTGACTTCGGCGCTGAAATCATCCTTGGCCAGAAAGCTCAATAATCCGGGAATGGGAATTCCAAAACGAACGCGTTCTGTTTTCTTGTCCGGAATTCCACCGACAATGATGGGGGCATAAGTGGAAGTTTCAAAATGGGATTCCATCGCAGCCAGCTTAAGCGGCTGGTGTTGCGCAGTTCCCTTGGCCAGACGATCTCCGCTCAAGGGTTGCAACAAAGCCGCAATCGCTCCCACCAACATCGCGATTTTAAAAGCTTCGCGATGAAAGACGCTGCCGCGGCTTCGGATGAGAAGAAAGGCGTGAATTCCCGCCACGGCGAAACCCGTGGCTTCGAATGCGGCGAGAATCATGTGCAACGCTTCGGTCCTCCATCCAGGATTGAACATAGCCCGCATGGGATCGATGTTTACAGCTTGTCCATTGACCCAATCGAAACCTGCGGGATTATTCATCCATGCGTTCGCACATACCACAAAAATTCCGGAAAGAACCCCAGAAATTCCCACCACGACTCCGACGCCCCAGTGTATCCAGCGTGGCAATCGCTTGCGTCCGTAAAGAAAGAGGCCGAGTGCAATGGCCTCCACAAAAAAAGCCGTGCCTTCCCATGAGAAAGGCATCCCGATAATCGGCCCGGCATGCTGCATGAACTTGGGCCACAGCAGTCCGAGTTCAAAAGACAGGGCCGTACCCGACACCGCTCCGGTGGCGAAGAAAATGGCCACACCGCGCGACCAGGCCCGGCTGATGTCGAAGAACACCTGTTTACCCGAACGAAGCCATTTGTAATGGGAAATGGCCATCAAAAATGGCATGGCCATGCCGATGGAGGCGAAAATGATGTGAAATCCGAGGGATAGGGCCATCTGCGCACGGGCGGCAAGCAAATTTTCCATGTTTTGAAAATAGGATTAGTGGAGTGAATCCAGGCGTATTAGATTATTCCCTCGGGGGTTGGTTTTTCATGAGTCCATCTTTGCTGCGGGAAGAAATTCAGGGACTGCGCGAGAAGTGGCAGGGCCACGATGCCCCGCATTTGTATCGCGAACTTTCCGATTTGCTCTTTACCGCCGGTAAAATCCCTGCTGCCATGAATTTGATCGAGAACTCGTTCGCGGTCAAGGTGGAGGGAGAAACCTTGCTTCCGGAAGACGGTAAGCGTTGGTTTCATCAGGGACTGGAATATGCCGATGCCTGCCTGTATGAGGAAGCCTGTGCCTGCTTGAATCGTGCCATCGAAGCGGGATTGGAAACTTTTGAAACCCATTTTTGTCTGGCGGGTGTTCAGAAAAGTCTGGGAAGGCTGGAAGAAGCCGAGACCCACTGCAAAAAATCCCTTGAATACAATCACGAATTTTCCCCGGCTTTAATCCTGTTGGGGTCCATCGCCAAGCTGGAGGGACATTTGGCCCAAAGCATTGAAGCGATTGAAAGTGCTTTGTTGATAGATCCCGATTTTGCTCCCGCCCATTATGACTTGGCTTGCTATTGGGCCTTGTCCGGGCATTCCGCTAAAGCCTTTGTTGTCTTGGAAGCGGCCTTGTCCAAGGGATTCTGCGATTTCGAATGGATGGAGAAGGATCCTGACTTGGCCTCCCTCCGTACCCTTCCCGAGTTTCTCATCCTCTTAAATGCCCACGCCTTAAAAAAGGCTGAAAAGCCGTTTTAAGCCCGGAAACCCCGGGCCAGTTGTTATATTCCAACGGCTTTTTTGAAAGCGGCGTATAACTCCTTACCATGCCTGTCTTTAGCAGCATGGTGAGCCGATCGTCATCACGTTTTTTTCCTCCAAGGATTTAGGTCATATGAAAAGGGAAACCGGCCTGCGTACTATCGTCCTGATCGGAGCGCTGTTGCTCTGCATCTGGAGCTTGGTGCCCACCTTGCTCGTCTTCACCAAGAGCAACGATGCGAACCTGCCGCTTGATCAGCGGACGCGCGAGATTTACAAGAAAGAGCATCCCACCATTGCCGGCAAGGCTTTGAATCTGGGGCTCGACCTCGCAGGCGGCACGCATATCATCGTCGAAGTCGACAAGTCCAAGTTGGATGAATCGGCGCAGCGCGATGTGCTCGATCGCTGCCTCGAAATTCTGCGCAACCGTGTTGACCAATACGGTTTGAGCGAGCCCATCATTGTCAAATCCGGGACCAGCCGCATCGTTGCCGACCTGGCCGGCATGGATGCCGAAGATGCACGTCACTTGATCGGTGCCACTGCCTTGCTGGAGTTCAAGCTGGTCCCGGAACCGCAGGAATTCAAGCCGGTGCTGGATCGTCTGGACGCATTTTTGGCCGCTCGCAACAAGGGTATCAAGCCCGGTGAAGCCGTTCCCGTCAAACCCTCTTCGCAACTCGAAAACGTTTTTGGTCAGGTTGTGGACAGGGCTGGCGATACTTCGAAGACGGTTTCGGCTGCTCCGGACACGTCAAAGAAAAATGACACCGCCCTGGCTAAAACCGATACCGTTGCAGACACGGTTGCAGGAGATGCCACCTTCAAGGATCGCCCCTTCACTTCCATGTTGATTGGAATTGGCCGCGACATCGGCGTTTCCACCGACAATGTGGACAAGGTTAAACGCTTTCTGGAAGATTCCACGGTGCGTGAAATCATTCCCGCCCGTTACCAGTTTCTGTGGGGGCGCGACATTGAAGATTTGGGCGGTGGCCGCAAAATTCGACGTCTTTACATGGTCAAGCATCGCGCCGAAATGAACGGTACGGACATTGCCGATGCCCAATTCTCCCATTCGCAGGGTGGGATGAGGGCGGGCGAGCTGGAAGTCGACTTGACTTTCAAGGGGCTCGGACCCAAGGAATTTGCCCGTGTCACCGGTGCCAACATCACCCGCCAATTGGCCATCGTATTGGATTCGGTGGTTTATTCGGCCCCCGTCATTCAAGGCCGCATTCCCAATGGTCGGGCGCAAATCACCGGTGTCAAGGACATCGTTGAAGCCAAGCAGCTCGCAATCACCTTGCGCGCAGGATCTTTGCCCGCACCGATGAAAATCGTCGAGTTGCGATCCGTCGGCCCAAGCCTGGGCGAGGAAAACATTCACAAGGGTCTCATGGCGGCCTTTGCCGCATTGATTCTTGTCGCGGCCTTCATGGTGGTGTATTACAAGGGTGCCGGTCTCATTGCGGACTTGGCCCTGCTTCTGAACATCATCATTCTTTTCGCGGTGCTCTCCGCATTCCATGCCACTTTGACCTTACCCGGCATTGCCGGTATTGCGCTTACGATTGGTATGGCCGTGGATGCCAACGTGCTGATCTTTGAGCGCATTCGTGAAGAATTGAGGCTGGGGAAGTCCCCCCGAACGGCCGTGGATATTGGTTATAAAAAAGCTTTCAGCGCCATTCTCGATTCCAACGTCACCACTCTCGGCACGGCCGCGATCCTTTATTATGTCGGCGTGGGTCCCATCAAGGGATTCGGTTTGACGCTGATGGTCGGTCTGTCCGCCTCCATGTACACGGCCATTGTTGTGACGCGGTTGATATTCGATTACATCCTTGCACGCCGCGAAGTCAAGGAACTCAGCATTGGCAACGGCATTTCCTGGTTCCACAAGGTGGACATCAAAGTCATTCCGTGGTCGCGCTATTATGTGGGAATTTCGGTTGCGATTCTGGCCGTGGCTCTCGGTGCCATTGCGGTGCGCGGCCTCAACTTCGGCATTGATTTCACCGGTGGCCATGTTTATCAGGTGCGGTTTCAGGAGACTCCTGACCTGGAAAAAATCCGTCACGACGTGGAATCCAAGGGTCTCGAACATCCCCAGGTTCAAACCGTGGGCTCCCTGAGTGAAAATCGCATTCTCATTTCCGTGGCGAAGGTCAGCGATGACTCCCTTGCCAAGGCGCAGATTAAGGAAGCCGTCGGAACCGGTTTGGTGGAAGGTGAAGATACGGTGGGTCCTTCGGTGGGCAGTGATTTGCGCATGTCCGCACTGTGGTCCATTCTCGCGTCACTGATCCTGATTGTGCTTTACATCTGGTTCCGTTTCGGTCGCAACGGTCTGGGGTTCGGATTGGGCGGCGTATTGGGTATTGTCCATGACGCGCTCATCACCCTGGGTATTTTCGCCCTGTTCGGCCGTTCCATTTCGCTGGATTTTGTGGCCGCCATCCTGACCATCATCGGGTATTCCCTTAACGATTCGATCATCATCTTTGACCGTATTCGCGAGTTGAGCGGAACGGCCAGTTTGAAAGAAAGCTTCGCTGTGCGGGTGAATGCCGCCAACAACCAGTGCTTGAGCCGAAGCGTCATCACCCACGTCACCGTGTTCTTCACGGTGTTTATTCTGGCGGTGATGGGAGCTTCCGAAGTGCGCGACTTCAGCATCGCGATGATTATCGGTGTGGTGGTGGGAACGTATTCCACCATCGCGGTCGCCTGTCCCTTCGTGGTATGGTGGGATAACCGCCGGTTAAAACCGGTTCCGGCCCGCAAGTAAGAAATCTGAAAGACCCATAAAAAGAAAGCCCCGCTTCTGCGGGGCTTTCTTTTTTCAACTCTATCCGTCCTGAATCAGACGTCGCCTTCAAACTCGCTGATTCTGCCCAGCGGAAAGAAGCGTGCCTGTTCCGGCATGTCCTGAAACTTGCGGCGGAATTCCTTCGGGGTCATGTTCTTGTACTTCGCGAATTGCTTGGTGAAGAAACTGTGATCGTAGAATCCGGCTTCGATGGCAATGTCGGAAATGGATTTTTGCGTGCTGGTCAAAAGGCGGCAGGCCACGTTCAATCGCACCATGGTGAGATAGCGGTTGGGCGTTACCTGGAATTCGCGCTTGAAGCGTCGGGCAAACGACGGGGAGCTCATGCCGGTCATTACGGCGAGGCTTCCCGTTTGAATGGGATTGGAATAATTCTGCAGGATGTGTTGAATCACCGGCTCCATGGCGCGATAAGGCTGCAGCGCAGAATTCGCCCGGCGTAAATCTTTGGAGACACCGGCAACACCGATGATGCCGCCGTCTTTTCCATGCACGGGAACCTTGGTGGTTTGATACCAATCCACAAGGCCATCGGCGGTGGGAATCAATTCCTTTTTGTCGATCTGCGGCTGTCCGGATTTTAAAACAGCCTGATCATCGCGCTGATACAACTCAGCCTGGTTCCGCCAGAACAGATCCCGATCGGTGAGACCAATCAACTGGTCTTCGGAAGAGAGCCCCATCTTTTCCCAGAAATTACGGTTGGACATGACGAAACGGCCATTGTCGTTCTTGACGAAGAAATAAATGTCCGGGACATAATCCAAGACACTGTCGCCAATTTCATGATCGCGCAGGGCTTCAAGAAAATCGGTTTTTAGTGCAGCTTCATTCATGAGTATGTGGCCTTACGGAACTTTCCGGAAATCACTATCCACAAAAATACTCTCTTTAATCCCATGAAAAGTGCGGATTTGGATTGCCGGTTCATGGAATTGGCCTTTGCTGAGGCGGAAAAAGTCAAAGGCAGAACCTTGCCGAATCCGCCTGTGGGAGCGGTGCTTGTCAAGAATGGCAGGGTGGTGGGCAAGGGTGGGACTCGTCCGGCGGGACAAGCCCATGCCGAAATAGTGGCTTTGGAGCAGGCTCGTAAATCTGCTGCCGGAGCGACCTTGTATGTGACTCTGGAACCTTGTTGTCATCACGGAAAAACTCCTCCCTGCACCCGGGCTTTGATAGAAGCAGGTGTAAAACGCGTAGTGGCGGCTTGTTCCGATCCCAACCCGAAGGTTTCCGGACGTGGTTTTTCCGAGTTGCGACGTGCAGGCATCGAAATAGAGACCGGTTTATTGAAGGAGCGCGGCGAAAAATTTTACGAGGGATTTTTCTTTTACATCAAACAGGGCCGTCCCAAAATCGTGATCAAAATCGCTCAAAGCCTGGATGGCCGCATCAATGCCCAAAGCGGCGTTGAGACCAAAATCACAGGATTAGAGTCACAAAGATTTGCCCATTTGTTGCGGTCAAGAGTAGATGCGATCCTCATTGGAGGTGAGACCTTACGCAGTGATAATCCCGATCTCACGCCCAGACTGGTCGGAGGAGTGGCCCCACAGGCATTGGTTTTGACCCGAAAAAATCGACTCGATTCCCGTTTTCAGCTTTTTGCCAAGAGCCGTCAGCCTCCCACTTTGGCATTGTCTTTCCCTGAAAAAGGGTTGGTGTTGTCTTTGATGCGGGTATTCGAGGAAAAAGGTTATCACATGGTGCTTTTGGAGGGTGGGCGTGGGATATGGACCCCTTTTCTGAATGCCGGATTATGTGATGCCCTTTATTTGTTCACGGGCCCCAAATTGTTACCCAAAGGGGAGCGTTGGGACGGGAACCTGCGTCCGGGATGGGTTAAATCCCTTAAATTTCATAGATTTACCCCCTTCGGGCCGGATGTTTTGGCCGAATTCCGACGGGCTTAAAACGGGATGTTTACCGGAATTGTTGAAGAGTTGGGTGAAATCCGGGAATGCATCCCGGCAGGAAAGGCTATGCGCTTTTCCTTAAAAGCCCCTGTACTTTCCCCAAAATTGAAAATCGGCGATAGCGTGGCTTGTGATGGTGTTTGTCTGACTGTGGAACAATGCAACCCCATCGAGTTTTCGGTGAGTGCGGTTCCCGAAACTTTGGATAAAACAACCTTGGGAACCTGGAAAGTTGGCGATGGAGTGAATCTGGAATCTGCGTTGACTCCGCAAACACCCATGGGTGGCCATTTTGTGATGGGCCATGTCGATGGTGTATGCAAAGTTATTGCGGTGGAATTCCTTGCAGCCGGAGAAGGGCGTGAAATCACCATCCGTTTGCCATCCGAATTTCTTCCTTATTGCGTTTATAAAGGTTCACTAACCTTGTCCGGGATCAGCCTCACCATTGCGGCGGTTGAAGGCGATTGTCTGCGCTTTGCAATCATCCCGCACACCTTGGAAGTCACGAATTTGATCCAGGCCGAAGTTGGAACCCATCTCAATTTTGAAGTGGATGTGTTGGCGAAATATGTGGAACGGCAATTGTCTGTACGGGTGACCCATGGGTCACCCGTACAGACAATGATTACCGAAGCCAAAATGGAAAAGTGGGGCTATGCAATTTCATAGCATCCCTGAAGCCATTGCCGATTTGCGGCGCGGCCGTTCCATTGTGGTGGTAGATGACAAGAGCCGCGAGAACGAAGGGGACGTGGTTTTTGCGGCCAGTAAATCCACGCCTGCGAAAATCAATTTTTTGGCGAAGCATGCCCGCGGTTTGATTTGTGTGGCACTAACAGAAGATCGCGTCGAGGAATTGCGTCTCCCGCCCATGACGGAGCGCAATCGTTCCCGTCATGAAACCGCCTTTACCGTGTCCGTTGAGGCACGCGAAGGCACAACAACGGGAATTTCCGCTGCCGATCGCAATATCACCGCATTGGCTTTGGCCGATGAGAAATCAGGACCCGAAGCCTTTGTAAGCCCCGGCCATGTTTTTCCGATTAAAGCGCGGCGTGGTGGGGTCTTGGTGCGTGCCGGTCATACCGAGGCGGCGGTGGATTTGGTGCGGATGGCAAATCTGGGTTGCGCCGGTGTGATTTGCGAAATCATGAATGAAGATGGCTCCATGGCCCGGCTTCCCGATTGCATGCGTTTTGCCAAAACCCACAAGCTCAAAATCATTTCAGTGGAAGATCTCATTCAGTACCGCCGCGCCAGTGAGAAACTGGTGAATGCGGCAGGGGTTTTCCAGTTGCCGACATCCCACGGTGAATTTCAGGCCCATGTCTATGAAGATGTCATTCATGGCCGCAAGCATCTGGCCCTGGTCCACGGTGAAATTTCCCCGACCAAAGTGATGCCCGTGCGGGTTCACTCCGAATGTTTGTTTGGAGACGCATTTGGTTCGGATCGATGCGATTGCGGGGATTTGCTGCAACAGGGATTGCGTGTCATTGGCCGCGAAGGCGGCGTCTTTCTTTACATGCGACAGGTTCATCCCGAAGAGGATTTCGCGCGCAAGCTCGAGGGGTATGCGGCGGAAGACGCCCAGTCCCGCAGTCGCGCCAAAGGGCGTCCGCATTTTCATCACGGAGCATCCATGGACGCACGCACTTACGGCATTGGAGCCCAGATTCTTTTTGAACTGGGAGTAAGGCGCCTGAATCTTTTGACCAATCATCCCAAACGCATTCAGGGACTTGAAGGTTACGGTTTGCGCATTGCGCGTCAATCCCCTTTCCCCGTCACCGCTCGTTCACGCGGAAAATCCGTTCGGGAAAAGGAGAAGGCATGAGTGGGATAAACCTTCTTGAAGGGCAGCTGAACGCTGCGGGGAAATCCTTTGGCATTGTGGTTTCACGTTTCAATTCTTTGGTGACCCGCGAGTTGTTGAACGGTGCCCAGGATTGTCTGTTGCGTCATGGTGTTCTCGAAAAAGACATCACCGTGGTGTGGGTTCCCGGCGCCGGAGAAATTCCTCAAGCCTTGCGCCATCTTTCCGATTCGGAAAAGTTTGACGGGTTGATCACGTTGGGCTGTGTGATTCGCGGCGGCACCCCGCATTTTGAACAGGTGGTTTCATTGGTCACACAGGGTGTGGGTGAAATTGCCTTGCAGGGAAAAGCTCCGGTGACTTTCGGCGTATTGACCACTGAGAATCTGGAACAGGCTTTGGAACGCGCAGGCGCCAAGGCCGGCAATAAAGGTTGGGATGCGGCGCTTGCCGTGATTGAAATGGCCAGCCTGTGGGAAAAACTTCCATGATATCTCGGCGTAGGGGACGTGAATTCACCATGCAAGTGCTCTATGCATCCGAAGTGGGAGGGGAAACCCTCGAGAAAGTTGCCGATCGCATTGCGACTTCCGAGGACGGACCTGTGCCTGCCGATGCCAAGGAATACGGGCTTCAACTTGCGCGCACCGTGCGCATGCGCGGCGGCGAGATTGACCGGCTCATTCAGGGCGCTTCCGAACACTGGGATGTGAGCCGCCTTGCGGTGCTGGATCGCATCATTCTTCGCATGGCCATTGCCGAACTGATCAGCGAGCCCGATGTACCCTCCAAGGTGTGCATCAACGAGGCCGTTGAAATCGCCAAAAAATTCTCCGCTGAAAACAGCAGCCGTTTTGTGAACGGCATTCTGGACGCCATCTCGCGCCAGTTGTTGAATCCTCCGCCTGAATCCGAAATTTCCGAACTTGAATCCAAACCTGAATCTGCCCCTGAATCCGAATCGAACAAGGACGAATCATGAATGACAAAACCCTGCAACGCATTCTAGCCGCGATGGTATTCTTCGTGGCTCTTGGCACCTATCTGGTGACCATGGCTCCGACCATGTCCTTTTGGGACTGCGGAGAGTTTCTGGCCTCTGCCAGCATCCTCGGAAATCCGCATCCGCCGGGAAATCCCATGTTCCTTCTTATTGGGCGGGTGTTCATGCTCATCATTCCCATCAAGGAGCTCGCGACGCGCATGAATTTCCTCGCGGCGCTTGCGGGAGCTTTGAGCGTCCTGATGGTGTTCCTGTTCACGGTCAAATTTTTACGCCTTGTGTTCCGTGGCAGCGTATCCCGCTTTGTGGTTTATTCCGGCGCTGTGGTTGCCTCATTTCTCGTCACCTATTGCGACACGTTCTGGTTCAGCTCGGTGGAAGCCGAGATGTACACGCTTTCCATGCTGGTGATGATGATCGAAGCGTGGCTGGCGTTGTTCTGGTATGAGAACCGTGGAAGTGCCATTGCCGATCGCACCTTGATTCTCATCGCCTATGTGGCCTGTGTGGGCATGGGCATCAGCCATTTTGCCTTCCAGATTATTCCTGTCGTGGGCCTGCTGCTCATCATTTCGGACAAGGAAAACCGGACGAACATTCCCCTCATTTACTCAGGCGTCATGCTGTTGTCCATTCTCTTTGACATCGGCAACTTTCACTTTTATGTCGGATCCGCCCTGATTATCTGCCTTATCGGCACGCTTCTCTCCAAGTCTCCGTTGTGGAAGCGGCGCTGGTCGCTTGCCAGCTGGATTTCCGCGGCGGCGCTGCTCGGGTTTTCCATGTACCTCTACGTTCCCATCCGCTCCTCCACCAATCCGAACATTGACGAGGGCGGTGTTTACTGGAACAAGTATGATGCGGAAAATCTTCTCAACCCTTCGAAGACGAACGCCTTCAAGGAATACCTCGAGCGCAAGCAATACGGCAGCGAATCCATGTTTAATCGCGCCTTCCACCGCCGCGCCCATCTTCAGAACCAGATTTTGATTCATCCGCACATGGGTTTCGGGGGTTACCTGCTGGCCCAATACTTCCCGTGGAAGGTGGGTGAGGCGCGGGCGGATGAAAGCGAACCGGTGCGTCGTCATGTGTTCGGAAAAGAGAAGTTGTTTTCAACTTCCTATCTCAAGTTGCAGGACAAACCGCAGGTGATGTTCCTCTTCTTCGTGCTGCTGCATGTCTTCTTTATTTATGGTGGCTATCTGGCGTACCGCCACAACAAGCACTTGGGTATTTACCTGCTGATGCTTTACGGACTTACCAGCTTTGGGATGATCTTCTACATGAATTTCGCCGATGGCACCCAGCTCGAAATGCGCGACTACGACTATTGGAAGTCCACGGGTTTTGATGTGAATCAAAAGCCGCCTCCGGTGCACATGGAAGTGCGTGAACGCGATTACTTCTTCACTCCGGCGTTCATGTTCATGGGAATTCTTTTCGGGGTTTCAGCGTCGTTCCTGTTGCGTTGGATTGCAGCGCGCAGGGGATCCCTTGTGCGGCCTGCAGGTCTGGCGTTGATCAGTCTTTCCGTGGCCGTTCCCGCATGGTCGAACTGGCATGAGAAGAGTCGTGCGGGAAATTACGTCCCGTGGGACTACGCCTACAATCTTTTAATGTCCTGCAAGCCGAATGCGATCCTCTTCACCAATGGGGACAACGATACCTTCCCCCTTTGGTTTTTGCAGGAGGCGGAGCATGTTCGTCAGGACGTTCGCGTGGTGAACCTTTCGCTGGTCAACACCAACTGGTACATCCAGCAATTGCGTGATCATGAGCCGGCCTTGAAAATCGGATACACGCGCGAGCAAATCGACGCGCTGGAGCCCATCGCCTGGCCGGGCAAGGGACCGCTCGAAATACAGATCCCCCATTCCAAGATTCACTATCAACTCGGGCCGCTGCCGTACCTCAAGGTTCAGGACATCATGGTACTGCACATCGTGATGAACAATTACCCCGAGCATCCCATCCAGTTCGCGATCACCGTGGGTGATGAGAATGAAATGGGACTGGACAAATTCACCATCATGGAAGGCATGGTCTATACGTTGGTGGAAGAACCAAAGGACAAGGAACTCAATCTGGCCTCCACGCAGCATCTGGTGGATTCCGTGTATCGCTTTCGCGGACTCGGAGATCCGAAAGTGTTCGTGGATTTGAACACACAGGGTCTGCTGACCAATTATTCCTCCTCCAATTTCCGTCTTGCAATGGCGCCCCATGACAGTCTTGTGGCGATCCATCAACAATTGACGGACTTGGGCAAGATCGCTGCGCCATCGGATTCGGTGAAAGCACGCATTGCCGCCCTCGAAAAGTCGACAGCGGAAAAGGTGGCGTTTGCGGAAAAATATTTCACCTTGAATGAACACATTCTTCCGAATGAATGGCGCGTCCATTACTATCGCGGTCAGTTGTATACGGACATCGGCGATCTTCAGAAGGCGGAGGAGGCCATGCGTCTGGGACTGAAAGCAGCCGGTCCGGCCAATTCCCGGATTTTCTCCATGAATCTGGCGCAACTTTTTGAACAAGCCGGTCAGAAAATGCGGGCGGAATCCACCGTGACGGAATTGTACGGGCAAAACCCGGATGATTTTGAAGCCATGTACACTCTGTCAGGCTTGTACCAACGCCGTGGGGATTTGAAGGATGCGCGTGAATTGATGTCACAGTGGGCTTCCCGAAATCCGGGTCATCAATACGCGGGTGCCATCGGCCAGCAAATCCAGCAGATTGACGCGCAAATGCGGGTGGCTGTTCCGGGTTCGGGAACCGTCCAGCAGCAACCATCGCAGGTTGTGGTCAAGCACGCCAAATAAATCGTGAGCCGGGAGGAACAGGACGATTCTGCCGTTGCGCAATCCGCCAAAAGCGGGTTGCGGTTCCTTTTGGTGAACTGGCGCGATCCCCGTAATCCGGAAGCCGGCGGTGCCGAAGTGCATTTGCACGAAGTGGCGCGACGGATGGTGGCCGACGGTTTTTTCTGCGTTCAAGTCTCGCATGCCTTTCCCGGAGGATCCGCTGAAGAGGTGATCGACGACGTTCAAGTGATACGACGCGGCGGAAAATTTCTATTCAATTTTACCGTGTGGCGGAATCTGCGCCGTTGGTGTAAGGAATATCGAATCGACGCGGTGTTGGATGATTCCAACAAGATTGCCTTTCTGACCCCGTGGTATTGCAATCGTCCCATTGTGTTGCAGTTGCATCATCTGTTTGGACGCGCTTTGTTCCGGGAAACCGCGTGGCCCATGGCCCTTTATGTTCTCTTCTTTGAGAACCTGATGCCCTTCTGTTATCGCAACACCCGTGTGCTCACCGGATCCGAAAGCAGCCGTCGCGAACAGGTAAGCAAGGGATTTCAGCGGGTGGATATTGCTCCCGAAGGCGTGGAGTTGGCTCGTTATGTTCTGCCAAATCCACCGGCGCGAAAACCGGAACTACTTCTTTATGTGGGACGGGTGAAGCGTTACAAGGGACTCGATGTTCTTTTGCAGGCGCTGGCCATTCTTTTGCCCCGCAAACCGGGGTTGCGCCTTGCGGTGGCGGGTTCGGGGGATGACGTTCCGAGGTTGAAAAAATTGGCTGCAGAACTCGATGTGGCATCCTCGGTGGATTTTCTCGGATTTGTCAGCGAAGCGGAAAAAATGAAATTGTATCACGAAGCGCGGGTGGTGGTGAATTCCTCGCTGAAGGAAGGATGGGGACTGACTTCCATCGAAGCCAATGCCTGCGGGACTCCGGTCGTGGCCACCGATGTGCCGGGCCTGTGCGACAGCGTGCGTCATGGAGAAACCGGATTCCTGGTTCCATTCGGAAATGCGAAAGCATTTTCCGAATCCTTGGAACAATTGCTGGAAAATTCGGAGTTGTGGCAAAAATTTTCTGACAATGGACGGCGTTGGGCCGCGAAGCATTCGTGGGAACCCGCCTATATCAAAACGCGTGACGCGTTGCTTGCCGCAGTTGAGGAAAGTCATGGCCGGAAAGTTTAAACTTCCCGCCCTTTCTCCCTGGGCATGGGTACGGTTGCTGCTGGCTGCAGCCATGCTGTATTGGGTGGTGGAGCGCAGCGGTCGCGGACGGATTTTGCAGGCGCTGGCAAATGCCAGTCCCGGTTGGACTCTGGCGGCCGCCTTGTGTTTTTTTCTTTCGATTCTCGCCGGAGCCTATCAGTGGCATTTGCTTTTGAAACTACAGGGAATCGGATATGCCTATCGCGCGTGTTTTCGTTCCTATTACTCGGGTCTGTTTCTGAACAATTTTCTGCCGGGAACGGTGGGGGGCGACGCTTTGCGCGTCTGGGATGTACATCGAAGCGAGGCCACCGGAGTGGGGAAAGCTGCGGCAGCGACCTTGCTGGATCGTCTGTTGGGTTTTAGTGCCTTGGCTTTTTTGTCCCTGCTGGCGCTGGCGTATGAATTTCATAAGAACCAACTTCCTCAAAGCCTTTTGTACCGGCTTTTGTGGACTGTGGGGCTGGTGTCGTTGAGTTTTCTGCTGTTGTTGCTTCCCCTTCTCAGTCGCAGGGTTTCCAAAGCGCTCCATGCGATCATTCGCACGGTGGGTTTAAAAAAATTGGATGCAACCTATGCCAAAATTCAGAACTCCCTTGACGCCTATAAAACACGGTGGGGAAGCATGGGTTATATGTTCATTTTGGCCTGTTTGGTGCAATTTCTGCGTGTGGCGGTTCATGCCTTCAGCGCCTGGGCTTTGCACCTTACCCTCGCGCCCACGCTGTTCTTTTCCTTTGTTCCCCTGATTGCGCTGGTGGCTGTGTTGCCTCTCAATGTGGGGGGATGGGGTTTGCCGCAGGGTTTGGGTGCGTATCTCTACGCTTTGCCCGGTGTTTTTGCCATGTCCGCTACGGTAGGTTTCGATACCCGTTCCGCCGCCGCCGCGCTGGCCTTTCTCCCCACGGTGATCGGCATGGTTGTGATGCTGGGAGGGGGATTTTACTTTGTATTTCGGTCTTCCGCTCCACCCAGGAATAAAACCTAATGCAGCTTTCCATCATCATCCCCGCATTTAACGAAGAGGAAAGCATTTCCCCCCTCATGGAGGAAATTCGCACGGTGTGTGATCGGGAGCGCATCGATTTCGAAGTGTTGATCATCGACGACGGCAGTAACGACAGGACGTTTGAAAAAGCAAGCGAAGCTCATGCGATGGACGCCCGCATCCACGCCCTGCGTTTCCGCCGCAACTCCGGCAAGGCTGCGGCATTGGCTGAAGGCTTTCGCCGAGCACAGGGCCGTTACGTCATCACAATGGACGCCGATCTTCAGGACAATCCCGCAGAGATTCCGGCCTTGATCAAGATGCTGGAAGACGGGGCGGATCTGGTTTCCGGGTGGAAAAAAGTGCGGCACGATCCGTGGCATAAGACCCTCCCTTCGCGTTTGTTCAACGCCGTGACAGGTTCGGTGGCCGGAATCCGGTTGCATGATTTCAACTGCGGATTGAAAGCCTACCGTTCCGAAGTGGTGAAAAGCATCGAGTTGTACGGGGAGTTGCACCGCTATATCCCCGTGTTGGCGCATTGGAATGGGTTCCGTCATATTACCGAGAAACCGGTGGAACATCGCGCGCGAAAATTCGGCCAATCCAAGTATGGATGGGCGCGTTTGACCAACGGCCTGTTTGATCTCATCACCTTGGTTTTTCTGCACCGTTACACGCGCCGTCCATTGCATTTGTTCGGATTTGTGGGACTGTTTTTCTTTGTGCTGGGCTTTTTGGTGTTGTTGGGTTTTGCCGCGAGCTGGGCGTTTAGCGGGCAGTTGCATCTTCGTCCTTTGATGGTGGCGGCTGCATCCTCCATGCTGTTGGGCGTGCAATTCATCTCTATCGGGCTGCTGGGTGAAATGATCAATGCCCGTTTTGCGCCTGCGGCTCCACCTCCGCTTGCGGCGGTGACCGAGGGCTGTCCCGGCGAAAGCGCCACGTGAAGGTTTTGATCACGGGTTGCAACGGCCTTCTGGGTCAGAATCTTTTGCGCACGGGAACAGGGCGTAAGGATCTTGAAATGGTGGGATTGGGTATAGAGCCTGAATCCGCACTGCCGGAATTTCTTTCGCAATATCATCCGGTTGATTTGGGAAATCGTGAAGCATTGATTGAGGCGATTCAAAAAATCGCCCCTGATTTTATCATCAATGCCGCAGCGATTACGGATGTGGATGGTTGTGAGCGCAATCCGGAACTCAATGATCGCATCAACCGCGACGTGGTGGGTTGGATGGCGGCTACGGGAATCCCGCTGGTTCAGGTTTCCACCGACTACGTCTTCGACGGCGTGTCGGGACCTTATTCCGAGAACGATCCGGTCCATCCCCTAAGTCATTATGGTCGCGCGAAACTGGAATCGGAGGCCCTGACATTGCAAGGTTCCCCCCATTCTTTGGTGGTGCGCACTTTGTTGTTGTGGGGATTGGGAAAAGGCGCCAAAAAAAGTTTCACAGATTTTGTGCAGGAGAGTCTTGCCGCTGAAAAATCGGTCCGCATTGTGACCGATCAATGGGGGAATCCCACCCTGGCCTATGATTTGGCTCTGGCCATTTGGGCTTTGATGGAGAACAAACGATCCGGAATTTATCACGCCGCTGGTGAGGACTGGATGAGTCGTTTCGATTGGGCGGTCGCCGTCGCCGCCTTTTACGGTTTTAATGCATCGCTCATACAGACTGCCGTCACGGCGGATTTGAAACAGGATGCGGAGCGTCCGCTGAAATCCGGTCTGCGTAGCGACAAACTTCTGCGCGACACGGGCATAAAGTTGCGTGGATTGCAGGCGCAACTGGAATGGCTCCGTGATGAAAGGGCCCGTTAACATGCCCCCGAAAATTCTGATCGTCATGCCCACCTACAACGAGATGGAAAACTTTCCGAAAATGCTGGCGGCATTGGAAGCATTGAATCTCGGCCTCGAAATACTGGTTGTGGACGACAATTCCCCCGACGGAACCGGAAATTGGGTGAAAGAGGAACAGAAAAACCGTCCGCACCTTCATCTCATTCAACGCACGGGTAAACTGGGTTTGGGTTCGGCTTATGTGGAGGGTTTCCGCTTCGCGCTGGCCCGTGGTTATGAATACATCTTTGAAATGGATTCGGATTTTTCCCACGATCCCGTTTACATCCGGGAATTTCTGACCACCATTCAGGATTGTGATTTGGTGCTCGGCAGCCGTTATATCCACGGTGTCACCGTGGTGAACTGGCCCATGAGCCGGTTGTTGCTCAGCTATTTTGCCAACATGTACGCACGTTGGGTCACCGGACTTCCTTTACGCGATGTCACCGGCGGATTCAAATGCTTCAGGGCCGAGGCATTGAGGAAACTGGACTTGGATCGCGTTCATTCCGACGGGTATTCCTTTCAGATCGAAGTGAACTACAAGCTGTGGAAACGGGGCTGCCGCATCGTTGAGATTCCCATTCTCTTCCGGGATCGGGTGGCCGGTGTTTCCAAAATGTCGAGCAAGATTATTCGCGAGGCCCTGTTGCTCATCATTCGCATTCGCTTTGGAGGCGATCGGTGATTGAAGCGGGACGCGGCATTTCCGTCGTCATCGTTTCTTATAACGTACGCGAGGTGCTGGACGCCTGTTTGCAAAGCGTTTACCATGCCGCCGCGCACTTTTCCGGAGCGCTGGAAGTCATTGTTTTTGACAACGATTCCCGTGACGCCACGGTGTCCCTTTTGAAACCCCGCTGGCCGGGGGCAGTGTGGATCTCCTCGGATCGCAATCTGGGTTTCGGTTCGGGATGCAATCGTGGCGCCGCCGTGGCTACGAAGGAGCTGTTGCTTTTTCTCAATCCCGACACCTTGGTGCGCGAAGACACCTTCCAGGTTCTGTGGGATTTTTTTCAGGGTCGTGATGATGCCGGCGCGGTGGGTTGTAAAATCGTGAATCGCGACGGCAGCTTGCAACTGGCCTGCAAGCGCAGTTTTCCGTCGCCGCAGGTGGCGGCCTTCAAGTTGATCGGGTTGGGAAGTCTGTTTCCCAAGAGCCGCGTTTTTGGCCGGTACAATCTGACTTATCTGGATGAGAATGAGACGCATGAAGTGGATGCGGTTTCCGGGTCCTTCCTGTCCATTCGCACGGAATTGTTTCGTGAGTTGGGTGGCTTTGACGAGGATTTTTTCATGTACGGGGAGGATCTGGATCTTTGCTTCCGGGTCAAGTTGCGCGGGAAGCGCAATTATTACCATCCGCAAACCCAGGTGATTCACTTCAAGGGGGAGAGCGCCAAAAGCCGTCCTCTCGGTTCTTTTCTGGATTTCCATGAAGCCATGGTGATCTTTTCCAAAAAACACTTGGAGTTGCGCACGCTTCCATCCATCCTGTTGAATGCCGGAATCCTGCTGATGGCTTTGGGGAAATTCATCTCATCCCGGTTTCAGAAATGGCCTCGCTGGTCGGCGGACATTCTCATTGTCAACGCGGTTTTCTTTGTCGTGACCTATGTCTATGAGCGCGCCATGGGTCAGGCCTTCATGTTTTCCGTGGATCCGGGCCTCTATCTTTTCTGGCACGCGCTGGCATCGTTTGCCGTGCTGTTGCCGCTGGCTTATGCGGGAGAATATGGCCGGGCCGTGGTTCGTTCGCGCACGGTTTTGCTTTCGGTCAGCATGTCTTTTCTGGCCTTCTTTTCCTTCAGTTTTTTCATGAAAGAGCGGGCCTATTCACGCATTGTTTTTCTTCTGGCTGCTGTTGCCAGCGTGGCATTGTTATTGGGTTGGCGCACGGCTGCAGACCACGGTGGCCGCTTCTGGCGCAAGATCATGGGTGGAATCAAACGCGTCGCCATTTTGGGAACGGCGGATCGCGCGAGGGCTTTGGCGGAATTGATTCAAAGCGAAAATCTGGAGGGATATGAATTCGTGGGCTTCATTCATTTTCCCCAAGGTCCGCTGCCGCAGGAGGTGCGCGCCAATGTGATCGGGGATTTGGAAAGTTTGCCCAGTCTGGCGCGCAAGCTGGATCTTCAGGCGGTGATTATCGCCCTTGAAGAGGGAACCTATCCCACCGCGCTTCAGGTGATTGCCGGACATGGAACGGGAAATCTTGAAGTCAAAATGTTGGTCGGCCCTCCGCAACCCGATTCTTATTCCCTGATTGACCTGAATTTCGCAAAATAGGGCGGTTTTCCGGGGTATAATTGCCACCGGGAAAAGCCCGCAGGTTTGCATTTTTAACGCTGAAAAGGAAAGTCGCTCCATATGATACCCAAGGGACCTCACCTCGAATTTGAGCAGCCGGTCGTCGAACTGGCGATGAAAATCGAGGACTTGCTCAAGACGGGTGAAATCACCAATTCGGATGTCGAAGATCTCATTGCAAAAAAAGAGGCTCTGCAGCGCAAGATCGCCAACAAGCTGACGGCGTGGAATCGCGTCGAGCTTGCGCGCCGTCCGGGCAGGCCTTATACGCTCGATTACATCCAGAGTCTTTTTACTGATTTTGTCGAACTTCATGGCGATCGCCGCTATGGAGACGACGCGGCTTTGGTCACCGGCATTGCCCGTTTGGGTGGACAAAGCGTGGTGGTCATGGGCCATCAAAAGGGGCGGGATACCAAGGAAAGCATCCGCCGCAATTTCGGCATGGCGCATCCCGAAGGTTATCGGAAAGCCATGCGTTGCATGAAACTGGCCGAGAAGTTCAGTTTGCCTGTCATAGCCTTTATCGACACTCCGGGAGCCTATCCCGGTGTGGGAGCGGAAGAGCGTGGACAGGCTGAAGCCATTGCGTACAATCTCATGGAGATGGCCCTGCTGAAAACGCCCATTCTGGTGGTGGTGATCGGCGAGGGTGCCAGCGGCGGTGCCTTGGGCATCGGTGTTGGAGATCGCCTTTTGATGCTGGAGAACGCATGGTTCGGCGTTATTTCTCCCGAGTCGTGCAGCGCCATTTTATGGGGTGACAGCACCAAGAAACAGGACTTGAGCGGCACCATGAAAATCACCGCCACGGATTTGAAGGCTTTGAAAGTGGTGGATCGCATCGTGAAGGAGCCATTGGGCGGCGCACATTGGGACCCCGAAGCGATGTGCGAAATGATGCGAAGCGTATTGACCGAGGAACTGGAATTGCTTCAGGGCATCGACATCGAAAAGCTGGTTGAAAAACGCCTCGATAAATATGCCGACATGGCCCAGTACTCTGAAAACGAACCGAAGAAATAAAAGAGGAAACTAAAATGGTGGACGCCAGGCTTTTGGAAATTCTTTGTTGTCCCGAAACCAAACAGGATTTGGTTTTGGCTGCTTCGGGAATGATTGACGAGTTGAACCGCCGCACGGAAGCGGGAAGCCTCAAGAATCGCGGCGGTGAAACGGTGAAGGAAAAAATGGAAGCGGGTCTTTTGCGCGCCGACAAAAAATTCCTGTACCCCATTCGCGAGGACATTCCCATCATGCTCATTGACGAGGCTATTCCGGTTGAAGGTCTGGGCTAAATTGATTCGCAGGTTTTTCAGGTGAAATCATGAGCATTCATTACGCATCCGGGGGGCTGGCGCGAAAGTTTCCCGACGAGGGAAGTCTCGCGTTTGCGCGCCGTGCCGATGCCCTGTTGCGTGAAGAACGCGCGGCCGATGCCCTGCGCGTTCTGACGGAAGGCCTCAAGCATCATCCTGACTTCATCACGGGTTTTCTCGTAATGGCTCGAGTTTATCAGGAAATGGGGCGGCTTTCGGAAGCCAAAACGGTGCTGGAAAATGCCCTGAGTCTGGACAATCGCTGCCCTGCCGCTCACAATCTGCTGGCGATGATTGCGGAAGCCGAGCACAATCCCGGCGAGCGCTCGCGTCATCTCGCGATACTCACCACCCAGGAACCTTGGGACGAAGAATTTCAAACGGCCAGCCGCCGTATCGTCATTCCAGTTGAAACGCCGGTTCAGGAAGAAAAATCTTCACCGAGAGTGCGCGTGGATCATCTGGCGGATGCACTTCCGAAGATGTCTCCGAAAGCGGAACCTTCATTCGCTTCAAAAATCGCGGATGAAGACCTCGAACAGGACGAAATTGAAGAGGATGGGGCGGTTCCGAACATTGCCACTGTTACCTTGGCCGAGATATATTTCCAACAAGGCCTGAAGGAACAGGCTGCGCAGATTTATCGCCGCCTTCTTGAGCGGCAACCGGACAATGAAACGGTGAAAAAACGGCTTGAGGAGATTGAATTCTCCGTGGGCGGAAGGTAACCGGAAGGAAAATATTATGGAGCTTGCCGATGTGACGCAACTGGTCGAGTTGCTGGATAAAAGCGGACTGACTGAATTACGGTTCAATGACGGGACTTCGAACGTCATCCTGAAAAAAGAGACCCATCTGGTGGCCGCGCCGATGATTTCGGCACAGGCCCCTGTACAAGCCGCTCTGGTTGCGGCGGCTCCCGCCGCTCCCGCGTCCTCCGACAAGGCTCCTGCGGCTGGTTCCAAGTTCAAGGAAGTCACCTCACCCATGGTGGGTACTTTCTATGCCTGTCCCTCTCCCGGGGCGGACGCCTTTGTGAAGGCCGGTTCGGACATCAAGCCCGGTCAGGTGCTTTGCGTCATCGAAGCGATGAAGATCATGAATGAGATCGAGTCCGACGTTTCGGGTGAAATTGTCGAAGTATGCGTGGCCAACGAAACGCCCGTGGAATATGGAACCGTCCTTTTCCGCGTGCGTCCGGCTTGAAGCGCCGAGGTTTCCGTGTTTAAGAAAATTCTAATCGCCAATCGCGGCGAAATCGCGCTCCGTGTCATCCGCGCCTGCAAGGAACTGGGCATTGCCACCGTGGCGGTGCATTCCACAGCGGATACGCATTCCCTGCACGTGCATCAGGCCGATGAGGATATTTGCATCGGTCCGCCGAACAGCAAGCAAAGCTATCTCGACATGAAGCAGATTATTTCTGCAGCCGAGCTGACCAATGCGGATGCCGTGCATCCGGGTTACGGGTTTTTGTCCGAGAACGCGCGCTTTGCCGAAATGTGCCGTGACAATCGTTTGACCTTCATCGGACCTTCGCCTGAAGTTATTCGCAGCATGGGGGACAAGGCCGAAGCCAAGGCCACCATGCGTAAGTCCAAGGTTCCCACCATTCCCGGTTCCGAAGGTTTGGTACTCACGTTGGCGGACGCAGTAAAGGCCGCGAAGAAAGTCGGTTTTCCGGTTATTGTGAAAGCCTCTGCGGGTGGTGGTGGACGCGGCATGCGTGTGGCGCACACCGAAGAAGAACTCAAAAAAGTTTATCCAGTTGCGACGGCGGAAGCGTTGTCCTGTTTTGGCCGCGGCGATTTGTATCTGGAGCGTTATTTCACCGAACCGCGTCATGTGGAGATTCAACTGATCGGCGATGCATTCGGCAACATGGTGCATTTGGGCGAGCGCGATTGCTCCGTGCAGCGTCGCCATCAAAAATTGATCGAGGAAAGTCCCAGCCCTGCAGTGACGCCGGAAATTCGCAAGCGCATGGGTGAAATTGCCGCGCGCGGTGCATTGGAAGCGGGATACACCAATGCCGGAACCATCGAGTTTCTGTACGACAAGGACAACTCCTTCTACTTCATGGAAATGAACACGCGCATTCAGGTCGAGCATCCGGTGACGGAATGTGTGACCGGAGTGGATTTGGTGCGTGCGCAAATTCTTGTGGCGGCGGGGGAGAAGCTTCCGTTTACGCAGAAGGACATCCGCTTCGATGGGTGCGCCATCGAGTGCCGCATCAATGCCGAAGACCCGTTTAATGATTTCAGGCCCAGCCCTGGTACGCTTTCCGCGTTTCAACTGCCCGGCGGTCCCGGCGTACGCATTGACACGCATTGTTATGGCGGCTATGTGGTGCCTCCGAATTACGACAGCATGATCGCCAAGTTGATCGTGCATGCGCCCACGCGCGAGCAGGCCATTGCGCGCATGTTGCGCGCACTGGATGAATTTGTGATTGAGGGCGTCAAGACCACCATCCCTCTGCACAAGCGCATTTTGCGTCATCCCCTTTTCGTGCAGGGCAAATACACCACCAAGTTTCTGGAAGAGTATCCCGAGTTGATGCATCCGGAACTGTCAGCGGAGAGCTGACATGTTTTTGAAGCAGAGAAGCATCTCCACCGGCGCGGAGTTGCGCGGCGTTTGGCCCGCGCTTTTCACGCCGTTGCTCCATGATGATCCGCGCCGTTTGCGGAATTCCATTGACTATGCCAAGGCGAAGTTGATCATAGATGATCTCATTGCGGAAGGCGTGAATGGAATTGTGCCTATCGGCACAACGGGACAAAGTCCCACGGTGAGTCCCGAACAGCATGTGGATTTCATCCGTTTCGCCGTGGAGTATATCGACGGTCGTGTGCCGGTCATCGCCGGTGCGGGATCGAATTCCACGCGCGAATCGGTGGACATGATTCAATCCATTCTCACCTCCTTCGGCGACATGGCGGTTTTGTGCGTGACCGGTTATTACAACAATCCTCCGCAAGAGGGTTTGGCGGCGCATTACGAAACGCTGTCGCGCGAAACCGGCGCGAAGATCGTGATGTACAACGTTCCGGCCCGCACGGCGAGTTATCTGGAACCGGAGACGCTTCTTCGCCTCGCGGATGATCGCAACATCATCGGCCTCAAGCAGGCGGTGGACTTCCGCAATCTTGGCAAGCATCGTGAAGATACCATTGCGGTGATTGAAAAGACGAAGGGTTTGGACTTTGGCATCGTGAGCGGGGAAGACGACGGTGTTTTTGCCATGATGGAATTGGGCGGAAACGGTGTCATCACCGCCTCCGGCACCATCGCCGAAGCCTCGCGTTTGTTCCTGAAGCTTGTGGCTGCGCATCAGGCGGGCCGCAGCGATGAAGCGAAGGGTTTGCAGGAAGAAACGATGGCTTTTGTGAAACTGGTTTTTGCCCGCAAGAATCCGATTCCACTGGGAACCTTCTTCAACTCTCCATTATTTTTGCCTTTGGTTTCCGTGAAGGAGACGAAGGGTGGCGCGGAGTTGGAAGCGGAGATCCTGAAGTTTATTCGGGAGAAGACACCGTTGCTAAAGAAGTATCATCCGGGGATGTAGTCTTCTTATTTCTTTCGTTAAGGAGTGATCATGAAAACTCCCGATGAAATTTCCATACTCTCATTCAAATCCCCAAAAGCGTGGGCCTCCTGGTTGGATAAGAACCATGCGAAGTCCTCCGGACTTTGGCTGAAAATTGCGAAAAAGGATTCCGGATTGAAATCCGTGTCTTATCCAGAAGCATTGGAAACGGCCTTGTGTTATGGCTGGATCGATGGCCAGAAAAAATCTTGTGATGAATTCACGTGGTTGCAAAAGTTCACTCCGCGTGGTGTTAAAAGCATTTGGTCCAAGATCAATCGTGAAAAAGCTTTGGCGTTAATCAAAACGAGGGGCATGAAACCGGCCGGTTTGAAGGCGGTTGAAAACGCGAAACAGAACGGCCAATGGGACGCGGCGTATGATTCACAGAGTACATCGACCGTACCCGAAGATTTTCAATCTGAATTGAAAAAGAACAAAAAGGCGAAGGTGTTTTTTGAAACATTGAACAGCGCGAATCGCTATGCCATTCTATTTCGGATTCATACCGCGAGAAAGGCGGAGACACGTACAAGACGAATTGAAGAATTTGTCGGGATGCTCGCGAGGAGCGAAAAAATTCACCCGTAAGGAGTAAAATTCAATTCCCGCCCGCAGGCTTTGTGCTTTGATGCCTCGCCCGAACATCATCCTCCGAAAGCGGATAATTCAGAATGCGGAGCTCGTCGATTTCTCCCACTCCCGAATCTTCCCCGCAACAACTTTAAACATCGGATGCGGAGTGGGGACTAGTCCTTTGTGTTCTTTCTTATACCACTCCGGATTTCGATTCTTCAGTTTCTTTCCCAAATGCTCCCATTCATATTCCAACTGTCCTTTCGTCTCCGCAATCTTTCCCTTCCACCGTTTCTCTGCGATCTTGGTTCCATCAAAACTGTAACCGCGTCGTAACGCCTCCGCATATACCGCGGCGAGATAACTTGCTACGCCCGCCGCAGGGTCGGAAAGTTGTTGGAACCGAATCAATTGGGGATGATGCTTGTAGCCCTTGGTTTTTCCCAATAAAACCGCCTGCGCCAGCAAGGCTTCACGCCAAAGGGCAACCAGACCGGCCGGATCGAGATGTTTGGGATGAAGGGTCCACAGCCGCATCGATACAAAATGAAAACAAAGGATTGAACCGTCGAGGTATATTTTCCTCACGCTGAAATGATGTCCCTGTCCCGAGTGAGAATGGAAAAGGTGGGTTTATGATGCGATCAAAAATATGGATCCGTGCCGTGCTTCTGGCCTTTCCGCTCTGTGCATCGGCCCAGCTCGGGCCGGATAGTCTGCGTTTTGCCATCATCGCCGATCCGCAGTACGCCGACAAGACCTCCACCACCGACCGGTGCTACCGCAACACCATTGCCAAGATGGCGTCGGCCGTCACTTTCCTCAATACCAAAGCGCCGGCCTTTTTGCTCATCCTCGGTGACTACGTCGACGGCTACACCGCTGCCGATTCTGCCAAAACTGTCACGGACATAAACGCTCTGAACGCCGAGGTTTCCAAATTTCAGGGCCCAGTTTATCAGGTGATGGGCAATCACGACGAAGCTTCGTTGAACAAGAGCGAATGGCTCGAGCATACGTATGGTGTGATCAAGAAGAAATATTACTCCTTCGATGTCGGTCCCATTCACTTCATCGTGCTGGATGGGAACTACACTCCGAACGGAAAAGATTATGGCCGGGTCGATCCATGGGTGTGGACGGATACCCAGATTCCCGCAGAGCAAAAAGCGTGGCTGACCGCCAACCTGGACAGCGCGGGACAGAAACCCACCATCGTGGCCATTCATCAAAACATCAACGATCAAACGGATTATTCGCTGGACAACTCGGTGGAAATCCGGCAGCTTCTGGAAACACATGGCAATGTGACCCATGTCCTGCAGGGTCATCGCCACGAAGGAGGCTACGCGAAGGTCAACGGCATTCATTACCTGACGCAGCATGCCATGGTGAACTGTCCCGCCTCGGTCACGGGCACCGGCAACAATTATTCGCTGGTGGTGGTCAAGGATTCCGCGATGTACGTGGATGGTTACGGAGGAACGCCTGATAGGACGCTGGTCGCTCCGGGATTACGAAAAGCCGCGTGGACTACCGGTCTGCAGCGGTCCTCTCAAAATGCATTCTCTTGGAGCCCCCTTGAACTGTCAAACGGTTTTGTGAGACTCAACATAGGTGGCCCCCACGAAATTTTTGTGCATGATATGGGCGGTCGTCTTGTCAGTTCCCGCAAAGGGGAGGGCGTTAAAGCGTATGCGCTGAAGGATCTGAATGCGGTGAAATCCGGTGTCGTCTATCTGTTTACCGTTCGCACTGTACGCGGTGTGTTTTCGAAGAAGTGGATCCGGCCCTAGCCTAGACTCCTACAATGGTACCTGAATTGGATGCGCCGCTGATCTGGGCTTCCAATTGTTCCGTCGTCGAAAATCCACAGATGTGAACTTCACCCACACCCGCTTCCACCGCAGACAAACACGAGCGCACTTTCGGAATCATTCCGCCCGCGATCACTTGTGACCCAATCATCGACTCGGCGTTTTCCCGATTCAATTTCGGCACAATGTGTTTCGCCGCATCCATCACTCCGGGAACATCGGATACATAAATCAATCGTTCCGCTTTCAATGCCACGGCCAAAGCGGAAGCGGCATCATCCGCGTTCACATTGTAATGCGAACCGGTCGTATCCGTTGAGATGGGGGACACCACGGGTAAGAACCGAACTTGCAACAGGGCTTCCACCAGCGCAGGCCGCACTTGGAACACCGTGCCTACGCGACCCAATTCCGGATCGATGGGATGGCACACCAGAGTCGAACCGTCCACGCCGCTGATGCCACAAGACCTTGCGCCTTCGGCTTGCAGCAACGACACCAATCGTTTGTTCACCGATCCGCTCAAGGTCATTTCCACAATGAGCAGCGCATCCTCGGAAGTGACGCGTAAACCGTCCTTGAATTTCGGTTCTTCACCCAGCCATTGCAAATTGCGATTGATGTCCTTGCCGCCGCCATGCACCAGCACAAGTGGAATGCCTGCGCTCCACAATGGAGCCAGCGCGCGCGCAACGCCGCGCAGGTTTTCGGAGCTTTCCATCAGGGAGCCGCCGATTTTGACGACGACAGGTCTCAAAGCAGGCCCAACGTCTCGTCGAGTCCGAACATCACATTCATGTTTTGCAAAGCCTGACCCGAAGCGCCTTTGACCATGTTGTCCAGCACGGAGACGATGATGACCCGATTGCCTTCAGCGGGTTGATAGGCTTTGAAGCGGCATTCATTGGACCGCGATACCTCGGCGGTTTTGGGAAAATCTTTTACGATTTTTACAAACGGTGAGCCTGCATACGCTTTGTTCCAGCACGCTTCGATGTCCGCCACGGTTTTTCCCGTCACCAGTTCCACATAAATCGTGGAGAGAATCCCCCGTTCCATCGGAACCAAATGCGGGGTGAACAAAAGATTCACGGCTGCATTGGAAGCAATGCCCAGTTGTTCCCGAATTTCCGGAAGATGCCGGTGTTGATCACCAATCTTGTATGCGGAAAAATTTTCGTTGCAGGCCATGAAATGCGATGCCTCGGTGGCTTTCCGTCCCATGCCGGATACGCCGGATTTCGAATCCGCGATGATCCCTGTTTTTTGAATGACGCCGTTCTTCAACAAAGGCAGCAAAGGCAGCAGAATGGAAGTCGAGTAACAACCGGGATTGGCCACAAGTTTCGTTTTCGCGATTTGTTCCCGGTGAATTTCCGTGAGTCCAAATACCGCATCCTTCAGCCGTTCGGGATGCGGATGTTTGTGACTGTAAGTTGTGGAATAAATCGCGACATCGGAAATCCGATAATCTGCGGAGAGATCGATGACCTTGGTTTTTCCGTTTTTCAAAAACGGTTCAATGGCCTCTGCTGAAGCGGCGTGAGGCAGGCAGGAAAACACTGCATCGGGAGTGGTTTTCCCAGCTTCTTCCATGGAGATCAACTTGGCGATTTTTTCCGGTAGTCGACCCGAAAATACCGGATAAACTGTGTCATAAGGAACACCTGTCTGGGACTCGGAACTGAGCCAGACAATTTCAATTTGCGGATGCCGCAACAGCAAACGCATCAATTCCGCCCCGGTCAGCCCAGTGGCGCCTAGAATACCCACCTGTAATTTCATGTCAGGAAAGTTAGCAAGCCTTGAATTTTGTGCGTTCGTGGCCTTTTCGAACTGTTTCCGCAAGGTTGTATGCTTGAAGTCACACGACCATTCAAGTACCTTTGCTCCAGATTTAGGAGCGATTAAAGATGTCGACGGTTACGAAAGTTTGGTTGGATGAATCCGAGAACGAATGCACCATGTGCGGTGCCTGCGAGGCGACCTGCCCCGAAGTGTTTGAAGTTCCGGAAAAAATGGTGATCAAGGGAGGGGCTGACTTTTCCTTGACACAACAAATCGTTGAAGCTGCTGAAGGCTGCCCTGTGGGCACCATCGGCATTGAATACGACCATAGCGGCAAGCGGGACAACCCCGCGTAAAAATTGCATGTGGATCCATCCCAGTGCGGGATGGAATTGTTTTTCAAACCGATCCTGCAGGGTCGGTTTTTTTATTTCCACCCTCCACATCTCAATTCATTTATAACGGCACGCCTGTTGCTCATTTGAAGAGAGTCGGCTAAAATCCGCGCATTTCGCGATGCAAAATGCGCTTTCAGCGGCAAAATGGCAGTATGCCGAAACCACAACCCAAAGGGGGAGCCAAAATGTCAACGATTACCAAGGTCTGGCTTGATGAAACCGAAAACGAATGCAGCATGTGCGGTGCCTGCGAATTGGCCTGTCGCGAGGTATTTGACATGCCGGAAAAAATGGCCGTCAGAAAAGATGCGGATTACTCGATGATCAAGGAAATCATCGAAGCCGTCGAAGGCTGCCCGATGGCTGCCATCGCCATCGAGTACGATGGCAGCGGCAGGCGCGACAACCCCTTATAAAAATTGCATGTGGATACACCCCAGTGCGGGGTGGAATTGGTTTTCAAACCGATCCTGCAAGGTCGGTTTTTTTGTGTTTTGTGGGAACGTGCCCCCGGCGTAGGGGCGACCCGCCGGATCGCCCCTACGCCGGGCCGATGTCCCCAAAGGCTATATTTCCCTTCCCCCCATCCTAGGGTCAATGTGCAATCGCTTCTCGAATACTTTGCCTCGGCTCCCAAGACCCACTTGATGAAGCTGTATCGCCGCGACCATCCAGATGCTGGGTTGTTGCAGGCAACCCAGATTGTGGATGAAGTTCGCAAGCGGACTTTGGATCCCAAGCGGCTTCAGGCTGCGATTAAAGACCTGGATTCGGAAGCCCGTCGTTTGTTGATGGCCATTTATGCCGCTGAAGAACGCGGTGTGTTGGAATCTGAACTGGTGCGCGGTTCCGGTGGCGGTCCGGCATGGACGGGATATTGGCTGGGTGTTCTTGAATATGAGCTGTTGATTCTTTGTCGTGAAGGCGAAGGCGGCCGCAGCTATCACGGTTTCCGTGAAATGGCTCCGCTGTTTTTGCCGACTTTGCTGGCCGAATTCGCGGCGGTGGAAGAAACGCCATCGTCAACAGGTTGGATTTCCAACGCGCCTTATGCGACCGCACACCTCTGTCATTTTCTCGGCCGTGTGGCCCTTGGTGAATTGCGCCTGACTCAAGCCGGTGAATTGCATCGCAAGAGCTTGCAGGAATTGTCCAAGGGTTTTGTTTCCGGTGAATCGCTTTCAGCGACGGCGGCTGAAGAAGAAGCGACTTTTCTGTTCCGCTTTGCGGCGGATGCCGGGTTGTTGTTGGAAGAGGAAGGTGTTTTGCAATTGTCCTCCTCGGCGGCAGCGTGGATGGAAGAAGGTCGTTCCGAAATCGCGGAGAAGTTGCGCGAGTGGTGGTTGCGCAAGCGCATTCACGGCGGTGTGCGCGTTCTGAAGGGCTTGTCGGAACACAAACGATCGAACGGCGCTTCCGCAGCGTATGCGTATGCGATTCTGACCTTGATCCCCGTGTTTTCAGTGTATGAAGGATGGGACAAGGCCAGAGTCAAAGCACAAAACGAACTGTTCACCTGGGAAAATTTGCCGCGTCCGTTGCGCGAACTGTGGTTGTTGGGTGGTGTCGAGTTCGCCATGCAAAAAGGTCGCATACGCTGGGCACGTATTCTTCCGGTGGATCGTGACGCTGAGCCGGACGCTTCTTCCGGGGAATCTCCCCGCGGTCTGCCGAATCTTGAAGCATTAGTACCAGTCGGTGGTCCGTTGAACCGGCAATTCCAAATCGAGCTGGTCGCCAATCGCGATAATGACGAAATGCTGACGCGCTACCGCTTCACCAAGGATTCCGTGGTGGAAGGTTTGCGTGCAGGCATGACTGCCGAGGGTTTGCAGGAACTTGCGGCATGGCTGGGTTTTGAAGCGCCCGCACGCCGCACCTTTGCGGATTGGGCGGCGTCCTACGTGTCGGCGGTGTTCCGCGAAATTTTTGTTCTGCATGTGCGCGATGCGGAACGCTTCCGTGAATTGGAAGAATTTCCGCAATTCATGGATTTGGTCACCGAGGTGATCCCGGGATACGGTTTTGTGCTGCCCAAGATGAATCGCGAAGCGGCGCGGGAATATTTGCGCGTGTTTGATTTGCTTCCCGGCGATGAGTATGCCGTGGAACGCACCGGCCGTCCTGTGTTGCCGAACAGCGATGATACCGAATGGTTCCTTCCGTCCTTTGCCCATGGAGAGATTGCCTATCGCCATGTGGCACCTGCCAAGCGCGAACCGCCACCTCGCCTCGATCCGGATCGTGGTCCCAAGGTTCGAGCGGAGGAGACAGCTGAGCAGCGGTTACGCATGGTGGAGGACGCGATGGTGTCCGAGCGTATGATCGAGTTTGCGCACAATGGTGCGGGAAAACGGATGAAGGTTCAGCCGTTGCATCTGCTGCGCAATCGCGATCCGATGAAATTGATTGCGGTGGAACTCGGCTCCGGGCATCGGAACGAGTATTTGCTGGATCAGATGTTGAATATGCGGGTGGTGGACGAGGCGGGCTAAGGCTGGCTCAAATTTTTTTTCTGGTCGGATAATCCATGACCCACTACCTCGACCATAACGCCACATCCCCGCTTCTCCCCGAAGCCCTCGATGCCATGACCCGCGCCGCAAAGGAGGCGTGGGGAAATCCCTCCAGTCTGCATGGTCCCGGACGCCGGGCGCGGCAGGAGGTCGAGGATGCGCGGGAGCGTGTGGCGGAGTTGATCGGCGCAAAGCCCAATGAAATTGTGTTTACCAGTGGCGGCACGGAGTCCTGCAACCTCGCCATTGTCAGCGGTGCGAATTTGCAGAAGCAAAAAGGAAAACATCTCGTCATCAGCGCCATCGAACATCCTGCGGTGAAATCCGAAGTCAAGGCTTTGGAAAGCGAAGGTTGGGAAGTGACTTGGGTCAAACCCGATACGGATGGAGTCATCACTGTCGAAGCGGTGAATGCTGCGCTGCGAGCCGACACGGTATTATGTGCCATTATGGCAGCCAACAACGAAGTCGGAACCGTACAACCGATTCTGGAAATCGGAACTTTGTTGCGCACCAAGGGTGTTCTCTTCTTTTGCGACATGACGCAATCCTTAGGGAAAATCCCCGTCGATGTTTCCACATTGCCCGTCGATCTCGCCGCATTCGTTGCGCATAAAATTGGCGGACCCAAAGGTGTCGGCGCGTTGTACATCCGCAAAGGATTGCAAATCGATTCCTTTGTGCGCGGCGGGGGACAGGAGCGGGGATTGCGCGGTGGCACGGAGAATGTTCCCGGCATTGCGGGATTCGGTGCGGCCGCAGTAGTGTGGAAACAACGCGGAGCCGAGGAACGTCTGCGTGTTCAAGCCTTGCGTGATGCGCTCGAATCGGAACTGCGTCAGCGCATTCCGGAAATGAAAGTCAACGCAGCGAATGTTTCCCGATTACCCAATACCTTGCATGCAACTTTTCCCGGTTGCAGGGGAGATATACTCGTCATGGCTTTGGATTTGCGTGGCATCGCCGCATCGGCGGGATCGGCCTGCGCTTCAGGATCGGTCAAAGCATCGGAAGTATTGCTGGCCATGGGCCGTTCGCAGGAAGACGCCATTTCCTCCCTGCGTTTTTCCCTCGGAATCGGAAATACCGCCGAAGAAATCCCGATTATTGCCCAAGCCGTTGAGCAGGCCTACACCGCAGCGCGACAGGCGTAACTAGTCCTATATTTTGGACTCATTCCAAGGAGTTCCCATGACCGCCTTTGCGGAAACACAAGTTTCAAACGCTGCGGATTTGGCCGAGAAAAGCCTGCAAGGTGAAGAGCTGAGCCGGGAAGAAGCCCTGTCGGTTTTGAACTGGGCGGACGATGATGTTTTGACGCTGTTGCAGGCGGCGTTCCGTGTGCGCCAGACCTATTTCGGAAAAACGGTCAAGCTCAACTTTCTGCTCAACATTCAAAGCGGCATCTGTGCCGAGGATTGCGGCTACTGTTCGCAATCACGCGATTCCGATGCGCCGGTGGATAAATACCGCATGATGGGTGCGGAAGACGTCATGGAAGCTGCCGAAAAAGCGATTGCCAACAAGGCTACGCGCCTGTGCATGGTGGCCAGCATGCGCGGACCGAGTGACAAGGATGTCGGCGCGGTGGCCGAGTCCATACGTCAGGTCAAGGCGAAATATCCGCAGTTGGAATTGTGCGCCTGCCTCGGTTTGCTCAAGGACGGTCAGGCCGAAACTTTGGAAGCCGCCGGTGTGGATGCTTACAACCACAATCTCAACACCTCGGAGCGTCATTACGGAGAAATCTGTTCGACGCATGGTTTCGCGGATCGCTTGGACACGGTGCGCAAGGTGACGGGTGCGGGCATTTCCGCCTGCAGCGGCGCGTTGTTCGGCATGGGCGAAGCCGAGGACGACATTCTGGAAGTGGCGTATCGCCTGCGTGAAATGCAAGTGGAATCCATTCCCGTCAATTTTCTGATTCCGATGAAGGGCACATCCATGGTGGCCCGTGAAGATTTGACACCGATGCGCTGCCTCAAAATTTTGTGCCTGTTCCGCTTTTTGAATCCGCGCGCGACGTTGCGCATTGCGGGTGGACGCGAATTGCATTTGCGCAGTCTGCAACCGCTGGGTTTGTACGCCGCCAACTCGCTGTTCGTGGGCGATTATCTGACCACGGAAGGTCAGGCTCCGAATCTCGACATTGAGATGATCCGCGATATGGGATTTGAAGTAGTGGGCGACGCGCCTGCGATGGAAAACACCACGTCCCCGTTGTCCGAACGCGTTCAATTTACCTCACGTAAATCTTCGTAAGGGCGGACGGCTGTCCGCCCCAACGGGGAAAAGCCAGCGAAGAATATCATGATCGCCATTATTGATTATAAAGCCGGTAATCTCACCTCGGTGCAATGGGCCTTGCGTGAGGTCGGGATCGACGCGATCATCACCTCCGACCCGGATGCGTTGGCAAAAGCCGATCGCGTGATCTTTCCCGGCGTTGGCGCGGCGGGTGCAGCAATGGAAGAATTACAGGCCCGTGGTCTGGATGCGGCGGTGCGAGGCTTCGTCGCTTCCGGCAAACCCTTTCTCGGCATTTGCATTGGCTGTCAGGTGATTCTCGATTCCAGTGAAGAAGATGGTGGTATCTCTTGCCTCGGCTTGTTGGGCGGCAGTGTAAAACGTTTTCCCACCATTCCCGGACTCAAGGTTCCCCACATGGGATGGAATCAGGTGAACTTCACACGAAAACATCCTGTCATCAACGGCATTCAGGATGGTGCGGAGTTTTATTTCGTCCACAGTTTTTATCCGTCTCCGCTTGATTCTTCGGTAGTACTCGGTGAAACGGAATATGGCGGAATTCAATTTCCTTCGCTGTTGGCGCGCGACAATATCGTGGCCTGTCAATTTCACGCCGAGAAAAGCGGACCGTTTGGTTTGCAGTTGCTCAAAAACTTTTGCGCCTGGGACGGGAAGATTTGATATGCTGACCAAACGTCTCATCGTTTGTCTTGACGTCCGCAATCGCAAAGTGACCAAGGGCGTCAAGTTCGAAGGCAATGTCGATCTCGGCGATCCGGTGGAAATGGCGAGCCAGTATTATCGGGATGGTGTGGATGAACTGGTGTTTTATGACATTACGGCTTCGGCGGAGAACCGGCCCATCGACATCGAAATGGTGCGCGATGTGGCGAAGCATGTGTTCATTCCCTTCAGCGTGGGTGGTGGCATTCGCAATTTGGAAGACATGCGTGTGGTGCTGCTGGCGGGTGCGGAAAAGGTGAGCGTGAATTCGCTGGCGGTGAAAACTCCGGAGATCATCCGTGCGGGCGCACGTGCTTTCGGGAATCAATGCATTGTGCTGGGCATGGATGCACGCAAAAGTTCCAATCCGGTCTACGCTTCGGGATACGAAGTGGTGATTCAAGGCGGTCGCACGCCGGTGAGTCTGGATGCGGTGGAATGGGCGCGGAAAGCGGAGAGCCTTGGTGCCGGTGAGATTTGTGTGAACAGCATCGATGCGGATGGGACACAGGCGGGTTATGAATTGGAGCTGACGCGGAAAATCTCTGAAGCCGTTGGCATTCCAGTGATCGCATCGGGCGGAGCGGGGAAGCCGGAGCATCTGGTGGATGTGCTGCGTCAGGGCAAAGCCGACGCTGCGCTTGTGGCCAGCATGGTGCATTTCGGGACTTATTCGATACAGGGAATTAAGGAAGAGATGACGAAGTCAGGGATTTTGGTGCGGAAGGCTCCTGTTTAGAGGTTTCTCATTATTCCCACAAAGGTGGGAGTTCAGCTAAATGCAATATTTCGTGATCTGGTTGATCCGTTGTTATTTTTTATCCATAAGAGAATCAACCACAAAAAAGGAGGTCATTATGGCCAAATTTTTGGTTGGGGCGCTCTCTTGAGAACGCAGTGTTTGGATAGAAATATCGCAGCACTCGAAGGCTTGGGCGACTGGAACGGACAGCTATTGCAATAGCTCAATCCAGTTTCACAATCGCTGAAGCTTTTGGAACACTAGGTTACGCGGCAGGCTTTGTACCGCCATACTTTTCTTTAAGGAAGAACCTTAAGCAAAAGTATTTGGACTTAGTGCTTGTTTCGAGAGGGATAAATCTCGCTCAAAGAGCGAGAGGGAAACCAGAAATGATTCGTAGCGCGCGCTTCGAGTTGATTTTTGGGGCGCCCTTCTCTTCTTTCATTCAACCCATGAAATTTTTATAGTGGAGGATATATGCTCGTATGGATTATCGTAGCTTGCGCTGTCATCGTAATCTTTCTGCTTTATAAGTGCCTAAAGGCTTTAACAAGTATCAATGATATTCTTTGGCAAGAATACACTTTGCCTCGATTGAAACATACGGAAAAGGGATATGAAGATTAAAGCTGATCAAATTGAATTTGATTAACGCTCGCCCTTAAATTGTCTCGCGCATGTAAATTTTGAATCAAACGAAAAGAGAATATCATGGAAGACATCAATACACTGAAGGATCGAGTCCTCAAACTACGGGGGTATCTTTGACATCCCGGGCAAACAGGAAGAACTAGCGATCCTTGAACGCAACTCGGCCACACCCGAGTTTTGGAACGACGCCGTCAAGGCGCAAAAGGTTCAAAGACAAATCAAGTCGCTGAAGGACTGGATTGAGGGTTGGCAAACTCTCGATCACGAGGCCGAGGAATTATCCGACTTCGCCGAGCTTGCTTCCGAAGAAAAAGACACCGAGGTTCTCAAGGAAATTGAAAGCTCCGCGGCGATACTCGCAAAGGGTATTTCCGATCTCGAATTGAAAAAAATGCTGGGCGGAGAGGATGATGCGCGATCCGCCATCATTTCCATTCATCCCGGCGCGGGTGGAACGGAAAGCCAGGACTGGGCGCGCATGCTGTTGCGCATGTACATGAACTGGTTCACCAAACGCGGATTCAAATTCGAAGTGTTGGACGAACAACCGGGCGAAGAAGCCGGCATCAAAAGCGCCACGCTGGAAGTTTCCGGCGATTACGCCTACGGATATTTGAAATCCGAAAACGGTGTGCATCGCCTTGTGCGTATTTCACCCTATGACGCCAATGCGCGGAGACACACATCCTTCACCGCTGTGAATGTGTATCCCATCGTCGACGACATTGAACTCGAACTCAAGGACGACGACATCAAGGTGGACACCTTTCGCGCCGGAGGCGCGGGCGGTCAGCACATCAACAAAACCGATTCCGCCGTGCGCATGACTCACCTTCCCACCGGTATCGTGGTATCCTGCCAAAGCGAGCGCAGCCAGCACAAGAACCGCGCCAGCGCGCTCAAGTTGCTGAAGGCGCGGGTGTATCAGAAGATGAAGGACGATGAGGAAGCGAAGCAAAAAGCCAAGCAGGCCAGCAAGCTCAAAATCGAATGGGGCAGTCAAATCCGTTCTTATGTGCTGCAACCGTATCAGCTGGTCAAGGATGCGCGGACGGATTATGAAACCTCGGATTCCGGGGCTGTGCTGGACGGCGACATCGACGGTTTTGTGAATGCCTATTTGCTGGCATTGGATGCGGAACGGGCTGCGTCATAACGGCCATGTAGGGGCAACCCGCCGGGTTGCCCCTACATGGCCAACGTCTTTCTAATTTCTGCCATTCATTATGGAAACCAACGATCAAGTCGAGGCGCGGCTCGAAAAACTAAACCGCCTGCGCGAGATGGGGATCAATCCCTATCCCTATCATTTTCCACTCACACACGATTCTGCCGCATTGACGAAAGATCGCGATGCCTTGCTGGAATCCAGTGAAGCCGTCGCCTTCGCGGGTCGCATTGTCCGCTACAATCTCAAAGGCAAAATCGCCTTCCTGCATCTCAAGGATGGTGCGGGCCGTTTGCAGGTCATGTTTGGTCAGGATGCCGTGGGTGAGGCCGGTTTTGAACTGGTGAAGATGTTCGACATCGGCGACTGGATCGGCGTACATGGAACGATGTTCATCACCAAAACCGGTGAGTACAGCGTGCGCGCTGCCAAAGTGGAATTGCTTTCCAAGGCTGTGCGGCCATTGCCGATTCCCAAGGAAAAGATCGAGAACGGCGTGAAGGTTATTTTCGATGAATTCAAAGATGTCGAAACCCGCTATCGCCAGCGTTATGTCGATTTGACCTTGAACGATTCCGTGCGCGAAGTTTTTCTCAAGCGTTCGCGCATCATTCAATCCCTGCGTGAATACCTGCTGGGTCAGCAATATCTCGAAGTCGAAACACCGGTGTTGCAATCCATTTACGGCGGAGCGAATGCGCGGCCATTTTCCACGCATCACAATGCGCTGGATATTCCGCTTTATTTGCGCGTGTCGAATGAGCTGTATCTCAAGCGTTGCATCGTCGGGGGCTTCCCCAAGGTGTTCGAGTTCGCAAAAGACTTTCGGAACGAAGGCATTGACCGCACGCACAATCCCGAATTCACTTTGCTTGAGTTCTATCAGGCCTATGCCGATTACAACGACATGATGAAGCATTTTGAGACCATTTACGCCGCCGCCTGCGTTGCCGCGAATGGCTCCATGCAATTCACCTTTCAGGAAAAAACCTTCGACCTCACACCTCCGTGGCCGCGCATGACCATGAAGGAAGCCATTAAAAAGTTCGCCGGTCTCGACGTGGATACCCTAAGCGACGAAGCCTTGCAGGCGGAATTGAACAAAGGCCAAATCGAACTCAAGGGTGCTTATCTGCGCGGTCTTGCGATCAAGGCATTGTTCGAGGCCCATTGCGAGCATCAACTCGAAGGTCCGATTTTCATCATCGACTTTCCCAAGGAAAGCACGCCGTTGTGCAAGGCGCATCGCAACGATCCGACCTTGGTGGAACAGTTCGAGCCGTATATCAATGGCTGGGAAGTGGGCAACGCCTATTCCGAGTTGAATGATCCGCTGGCGCAGCGCAAACTGTTGGAAGATCAAGTCGAACGCGGTCGTGGCGGTGAGGATGAAACCCATCCGCTGGATGAAGACTTTCTGCGGGCGTTGGAATACGGCATGCCACCCACCGGTGGCGTGGGCATCGGCATCGACCGCATGGTCATGCTGCTCACCGACAGCCCGAATATCAAGGATGTATTGCTGTTCCCATTGATGAAACCCGAGTAAATTTTACCGAACACGGAGGTTATATGAAATCATTTCACAAAATTCACACGCTGGCTCTTGTTTGCCTTGCGATTCCCCTGGCGGCCTTTGCAAAAGACGCCCCTTTGGCTCCCGGGTTGTACGCCAATGTTTACACGACCAAAGGCAAGATCGTTCTCAAGCTGGAGTTTGAAAAAACCCCTCTGACCGTCACGAACTTCGTCGGTTTGGCCGAAGGCACCAAGACGCATACCCGTGCCGAGTCCAAAAAGTTTTATGACGGTCTGACCTTCCACCGCGTCGAACCCAACTTCGTGATTCAGGGCGGCGATCCGGCGGGGAATGGCAGCGGTGGCCCCGGTTACCAATTCGCCAATGAAATTGTTCCGACTTTGAAGCATGATAAAGAAGGCGTGTTGGCGATGGCGAATGCCGGTCCCAATACCAATGGTTGCCAGTTCTATATCACGCTCGCCCCGGCGGCTTTCCTTGACGGTCATTACAGCGTTTTTGGTTCGGTGACCTCCGGTATGGATGTGGTCAAGACCATCGCAATTGGCGACAAGATGGACAGCGTGCGCATCACGCGCATCGGAGCCAAAGCCAAGGCATTCAAAGCCACGGAAGTTGCCTTTCAGGCTTTGATTAAACACGGCGAAGAGAAGGCCGATGAGAAACAAAAGAAGTCGGAAGCTGGATTCAAAGCGCTTGAGAAAAAAGCCACGACGACTGCATCGGGACTCAAGTACATCGTGATTCAACCGGGCAACGGTCCCAAGCCGGCTGCCGGAACCAAAGTCAAAGTTCATTATACGGGAACCCTCACGGACGGAACCAAGTTCGACAGTTCGCGCGATCGCAACCAGCCCTTTGAATTTGCCGTCGGTACGCATCAGGTGATTGCGGGATGGGACGAAGCATTGATGGACATGCGCAAGGGCGAACGTCGCACCATCATCATTCCGTCCAATCTGGGATATGGCGCGAATGGCGCGCCTCCGGCCATTCCTCCCAACGCCACTCTCGTTTTTGACGTGGAGTTGCTCGACTTCTGATGTCCGCAATGCGATTGGGGATTCTTCCGGCTTTTATCCTGTGCCTTTCCGCAGCATGGGCTGGCGAGGGAGTGCGCGAGGTTTTGCGCGGAGTGATGCCCCTGTCGTCATCCGATTCCATCGAGTCCCTGACGCGATTTTCCGCCACCCGTCTCGGGGCCGAATTGGTGGATCGCGATGATGGCAAGAAACGCAGCACATGGGCGGAGTTGAATTCCAGCACCATGCAGCGTGTGCTGGAGGCGGCTTCGGTTGAAGGTCTGCCGGTGATGGTGGCGGATGCCAGTTCACTTTCCGCTCCCCCCGCCGAACCCCCGCGTTCCGTTTCCCCGTCCCCATCTGTTCGTCGTCATCGCGAGGCCTCTTCCAGCGATGACGCGCCTGTCGCGAAAGAAACGCCAGCGCCGCGTGCATCGAGGGAGCGTCATTCCCGCGATCCCCATTCGGATCAAAACCGTTTGATGTATGTGGGATATCAGACGGCGCTTTCCACCTATGTCTATGGTCTGGCGCTTCCCCTTGCGTTTGGAGTCGACAATCCGCGCGTGCTCATCGCTTCACCCTTACTGACTGCACCCGTTGCCTTTGGAACGCATTTGTGGATTTCCAAAGATCTTGAATTTGCCGAGTCTCATCTCAAGGGAACCACTTACATACCTTCCCTTGCGGTGTATGCCGCCACGGCATTGCCTCTGGCTTTCTCCAGTCATCCTTCAGACGGTTATCAGATAGCCTCCCTTGTGGGAGCGGCGGCTTATCCGTTGGGAGTCTGGTACGGATACCATCTTGGCGATGAATATCGTTCCAACCCCGACCAACTCGACGTCAAATTGTATTTCGCGCTCGGTTACGGATTTCTTGGTTTTGTGATTCCGACCTTATACTACGAACACCCGTCGGAACATTCCGAAACCGTTCTCCGGATTGCTTTGGCTCAGAGCGTTGGCATGGCAGCGGTGGGCCACGTGGTGGCGGATCACTATCGTCCGCTTTCATCGGCTCCTTCGGGCGTGGCTCCCGGAATATTCACCCATGCGCTATTGGGTGGTCTTGCCGGAATCGAGATTGCCGCGCTGGCGGATGCCTCTGCTTTGCGTCCGTGGATCGGAGCCACCATCATCGGTTCCTCTTTGGGTTTCACCGAAGGTGTGTTCTTCTTCGAAACCAGTGATGACAGTTTTGAACGGGCACGTTACGCGCTGCTTGGTGGTTTGGGCGGAGCCATGATGGGAACGGGAATCGAATTGCTTTTGAACGACGGCACCAAGGTTTCATGGTCCACATCCCTGATTGGCGGTGCCTGGCTGGGATACTGGACGGTTTATCTGCTGACATCGGAAATGGCGGGAGACAAGGGACACGCTGATATCCATAACACCTCCACACCTTCGCCGTGGACGTTTAATCCCCTCCCTGTACTCGAACCCGCCATGTCCTATGGTGATGTCGAAATGCGCTGGAAGATCCCCGGTTTTTCGCGCCATTTTTAGACTTTACGCCTGAACTGGGCAACACGGCCCCGTCTCGCTACCTTGTATCTCCCTGAAGGACACTTTCAATGTCCCCGCATCGCAAGGAATCCCGTATGGTCAAGCCCAGCAAACCCGCAGACCCCAAACCTCTCGTTTCCATTGCCGACGTGCAGGGTTTTGAAGACACCCGCCGCATCGACATAGACAAGGTGGGCATCAAGGGCATCCGTCATCCCATGCGGGTCAAGGATCGCAGCGGCGGTGAACAACACACCATCGCGACTTTTGACATGACGGTGTGTTTGCCCCACAAGTTCAAGGGCACCCATATGAGCCGCTTCGTGGAAATTCTCAATGCGCGGGAAAAGGAAATCACTGTCGAATCTTTTCAGGACATGCTTCCCGAAATGTTGAAGAGACTCAACAGCGAGCATGGCATCATCGACATGCGCTTTCCTTATTTCGTGAACAAGAAGGCTCCGACCTCCCAAGTGCAAAGCCTGATGGATTACGACGTCACCTTCATCGGTGAAAGCGGAAAAACTGGCACGGACATGACATTGAAAGTGGTGGTTCCCGTCACCTCATTGTGCCCTTGCTCCAAGGAGATCTCGGATTACGGTGCGCATAATCAGCGTTCGCACATTACCCTCACAGCGCGTCTGGCGCGTGGTCCGCATTTCGTGTGGATTGAGGACTTGATCGATTTGGCCGAGTCGGTGGCGTCGTGTGAATTGTACGGTTTGCTCAAGCGGCCGGATGAGAAATACGTCACCGAGCGTGCCTACGACAATCCCAAATTCGTGGAGGATTTGGTGCGTGATGCGGCGCATTTGTTGAACAAGGATGAACGCATCAGCCATTACATCGTGGAGTCCGAGAATTTCGAATCCATTCACAATCATTCGGCCTATGCGATGATTGAAAAGGATAAATCGATTACATAATGACGGTGGGCGCTGACCGGTAGGGGCGGGGTTATCCCGCCCCTACCGGTCAGCGTTAATGCGCCTGCACCTCGGCGTTCATCGATCCCATGCTTTGCGGCAAACGATGATCGGGTCCATACGCGCGGATTTTTGAACAGGTTCCTTCACATTGCGAACGCGTCCCGTATTTAACCACGGTGCGCCCGGTTAAATCCACTTCCACCGCACAGCGAAACGCATTGTCCTTCGACAGTTTGCAAACCTGCGTCAACATTTCAACCACATAATCGTAGGTGTGTTCCTCGTCGTTGAACAGAACCACCTTGTAAGGCATTGCGGTTTTCGGCAGCGTGCCTGTTTCAGTTCCACTTTCGCCTTCTGGAGATTCTTCTTCGGATGGAAAATCCATGTTCATCGCGAAACCACCCGGTCCCAGAAATAAGCCCAGGCTTTGTCCTGTTCTCCCACGGCGAAACCATGTCCACCTTCAAAGATTTCGTCGAGATATTCGTTGATGATGTCGATGCGCTGCCGGAGAAAAAACGGCTGGCGACTTTGCACGAAAACCAGATCATCGAAGGTGTGTGGCGGCAGATACACTTCCAGCGGGTTAAAGTTTTGCGGTTCTTCTGAGGAGGAAAGCACCGCCTTGAGATAGCGGTTGAAGAAGGCGTCGACTAACGGACGATTGTCCTCTTCGTGGTCGCCCATTAATTTTGCAAACAGGCTTTCGTTCTTGCCGGCGCATTTGAGAAGTTGCACGAACAGTCCCAATGCGGCATCATCCACTCTGCGAGCCAGCATCAGCAACTCGCGTGACGACAGGGCGGACAAATCCTCCAAGGATCGGAAGCGCGGCCCTTTCCCCAGTCCTGACAAATATGCCAGCATCATGTGTTGATGCTCTTCGGATAGCATGTGGCTCCGCCTTGGTTCATAATATAAGCCCTTCGAAGGTTCCATAGTCCGGCAAATTTTCTTATTTCCAACCCCGTATGATTGAAGTTACAGGCTTAAGCAAGACGTTCCGGGTCCACAAAAAAGAACCCGGTTTGATGGGGTCGGTGCGATCCCTGTTTCAACGCCAATGGCATGAAGTACACGCCCTGAAATCGGTTTCCCTGCGCGTGGAAGCGGGTGAAATCGTGGGACTCGTAGGGGCCAACGGTGCGGGCAAAACGACCTTGGTTAAATGTCTGGCGGGAATTCTGAATCCGACAGCGGGTTCGGCTTCTGTTCTCGGGTCTACTCCCTGGGAACGCCGCGACGGCTTTCGCCGCCAAATCGCCTTGATCATGGGGCAGAAGGCCCAGCTGTGGTGGGATCTTCCCGCCGCCGATGGTTTCCTGTTGCTGCGGGAAATTTACCGTATTCCCGAAGCCGAATACAAACGGTCGCTGGAAGAATTGGCCGAGACATTGCAGGTGGGTGACAAGCTCACCACGCAAATCCGCCGTCTAAGTTTGGGCGAACGCATGAAGATGGAATTGATTGCGGCTTTGTTGCATCATCCCCGCGTCGTGTTTCTGGATGAACCCACGATTGGACTCGACCTTACCGCCCAGCGCGCCATCCGCGATTTTCTGCTGCGCTATCGAGAAGCGCATCAACCCGCCATGTTGCTGACTTCGCATTATATGGAGGACATCGAACGCTTGTGCGCCCGCATCATCATTGTGCGCGAAGGCGAAATTGTTTACGATGGTGGCCTTCAGGAAGTGTTGTCGCGCTATGCGCCCCACAAGCAGCTTTCCTTGCGATGGGACCCCGCACCGGGTGAAGGCATCCGTTCCGATCTGGTTCCCGCCTCTCTTGGAGAAATCGTTTCTGCCGAGCTGGGTTTGCTGAAGATCAAAGTGTCACGCAGCAAAGTAGCGGAGATTGCCTCCTTGCTTTTGCAACGATTGCCGGTGGCGGATCTCAATATTGAAGAGGAAGATGTGGGAACCATCATTGAAGCCTTGATTCGGAAACAATGAGGTCGTGATAAAATGCCTTTAAATCTGGCTCTTCGACTATTCGCTCTGGAATTCAAACGCGCTTTTGCGTATCGCGCTGAATTCTGGATCGGATTTCTTGGCAATGCCTTGTCGCAATTTGGCGTCGCGTATTGCCTGTGGGCGGCCATGTTTGCTGGTTTGGGAAAAACGATATTGCAGGGCTTCACCTTGCCCGACATGGCATTGTATTACCTGCTCATTCCACTGGTGGAACGTGTGGTGATGGGTCCGGAAATGAATCACATCTCCTCCGAAATCTACGAGGGAACCTTGACGCGGTATCTCGTCTATCCCGTGGCGTTCTTTCGTTTCAAATATGTTTCTGCGCTGGCACAAAGTCTGGTCTTCGCGGGCCAAATGGCAGCGGTTGTCGGAGTGTTTCTCTTGATCTTCGGAGTCCCGCCTGCTTACCACATCACCGGGTCGGGCATTGCGCTGGCATTGTTGGCTTCGGCCATTGGAACGCTGCTGTATTTCGTGCTGGCCGCCTGTCTGGAAATGGTGGCGTTTTGGGCCGACAATGTTTGGAGTCTGATGGTGTTGAACAAACTGGTGTTGCATTTTCTCGGCGGCGGGCTTTTACCGCTGGTGTTTTTCCCGCAAGCAATGCAAACGATTCTCAAGCTGACGCCTTTTCCATATCTCGTTTCTTTTCCATTGCGATTTCTCATGGGTGGAATGAGCATGGCGGAAATGGAAACGGGTTTTGGCGTGATGGCTTTTTGGATTGTGGTTTTGTCTTTATTGGCGAGTGGGATTTGGCGGCGAGGCGTAAAGCAATATGCAGGCGTGGGAATTTAGGATGCGCTATCTTCGCCTCTACGCTTACTTCCTGCGCTTCTCCATGAGCCGATCCATGGAGTTTCGGCTCGATTTTTTCTTCCGCATTATCATGGACTTGGCCTATTACGCCGTAGGCCTGGGCTTCTTTCACATCCTGTATTTGCATACGGATTCTCTCGGGGGCTGGAATATGCATCAGATGCGCATCTTCGTGGCGGGTTATATCCTCGTCGATGCGGTGCACATGACGATGTTCTCGAATAACCTTTACATGCTTCCGCGTTTCATCAATCACGGCGATCTGGATTATTATCTGATTCGTCCCGTGTCATCGCTGTTCTTCCTCAGTCTTCGCGACTTCGCCTTTAATTCCTTCATCAATCTCATCTTCGCGGGCGGCATTGTCGTTTGGGCTGTGGGGACTTATCCGGGAACACTGGGTGCATCTGGCATCGCGGTTTTTCTGTTGCTGATTTTAGCGGGGGCGTTGCTTTATTATTGCATTCACCTACTGACCATTTTGCCCACCTTCTGGACCCAATCCGGTGAGTCGTTGCATCAGCTGTTTTACAATCTCTCCCGTTTCATGGAACGACCCGATCGCATTTACCGGGGTTCCATTCGGCTGTTACTTACCGTGGCGCTGCCTTTCGGCCTTATGGCTTCGTTCCCCGCACGGCTGCTATTGGAGCCTTTCAATTGGGCAATTCTGGCTCAATTGCTGGCAGTTCTCACGGGGTTTCTTTTTCTCATCTCTTTTATCTGGAATCGCGGGTTGCGGGCTTATTCCTCGGCATCATCGTAGTTCCCACTTGCTACTCTTTTCATATCAAGGCAGGTCAACATGGTTCGCAAGGTTCAATCCGTGAAAAGCAAAACAAAAAAGAAGTCGGCCAAGACCTCGAAAGAAAAAGGTGTAGGCGGCGCGATGTGGGGCGGGCGTTTTGCCGGAGGCATGGCCCCCAGCATGGAGCAATTGTCCGTCAGCCTTCCGTTCGACCACGAGTTGTATCACGAAGACATCGAAGGCAGCATGGCGCACACACTCGGGTTGGTGGCCGCGGGCGTGCTGACGACACAGGAACGCGATCTCATGATCTCCGGGTTGAAAGGCATTCTCACCGATTTGGAAATGGGATTGGAACTGTTCATCCCATCCGACGAAGACATTCACATGGCGGTAGAACGGATCTTGACTGAACGTATCGGCGATCTCGGAAAGAAGCTGCATACCGGTCGCAGTCGCAATGATCAGGTTGCCACGGATTTCCGGCTTTACGTCATGCGGCGGGCCGAGGATTTGGTGGAACAAATTGAGGGACTGCAGTTTGTCTTGTTGAAACGGGCCAAGGATTACCGCAAGGATCTCATGCCCGGTTATACACATATGCAACAGGCGCAGCCGGTTTACATCGCGCATTATCTGCTGTCGTTCTTCTATGCGCTGGAACGCGACAAGTCGCGGCTCGAGCATGCGTGGGAAACAGCGGGGGAGATGCCGCTCGGTTCCGGCGCGCTGGCCGGTTCTGCGTTTCCATACAAGCGCGATCTAGTGGCCGCCCGGCTGGGTTTTCCGCATGTGACGCGCAACAGCATCGATGCCACGTCGCATCGCGACTTCGCGTTGGAATTTCTCGGCGCGTTAAATTGCCTCGGTGTTCTCCTCAGTTCCTATGCCGAGGATTTTGTGATTTGGTCCACCTCCGAGTTCGGATTTTTGAAACTCGGGGAGGCCTATACTTCCGGGTCGAGCATGATGCCGCAAAAGCGCAATCCCGATTCCATGGAATTGGTGCGCGGCAAAGCGGGACGGATGCTTGGTGCTTACACCCGTTTGTTCACGGTGTTGAAAGGCTTGCCGCATGCCTATGATCGCGATTTGCAAGAGGACAAGGAACCCGTGTTCGACGCTGCGGAAACGGCTGAAGTTTGCCTTCAAGTCATGACCGAGGTTGTTGCGACTATGGAGTTTCAATGTAAGGCGATTCTGAAAAAGATGCAGCCTGCTTTGCTGGCCACGGACTTGGCGGATCTTCTCGTTGAAAAAGGAATGCCCTTCCGCGATGCGCATCATGTGGTTGGAAAATTGATCGGCGAGGCCGAGTCCAAAGGTGTTTCGTTTCTGGATCTTCCGGCGAAATCCTGGAAGGATGTTCCGAACGCAGCGGTATTGCGGAAGAAGCTGACGTTTGTCGCTTCTGCGGAACGGCGGAATATTCAGGGCGGGACGGGTAGTCAATCCATCGCGGCGCAGATAAAAGAAGCGGAGAGTTTGTTGAAGTAAGGTCGTTACTTTAACTCAGGCCTTCCCACAAAATTCCCCATCTGCCTCAAGACCCACGCCTGTCTTCGAAATACCCGTCTGGGTTGATGCGGTGGCGCCCACTTGCGGGGGTTCGGTAGCATCGCCGCGATCATCGCAGATTGTTCCTGATTCAAAGAGCGGGCACTGCTATGAAAATAACGTCGTGCTGCGGCTTCCGCTCCGTAGATTCCGTCTCCCATTTCAATTTCATTCAAATAACATTCCAAGATTCGATGTTTTGACCACAGCAATTCAATCAATACCGTGAAATAAACCTCCAGTCCTTTCCGCAACCACGAGCGATCCGGCCACAGGAACAAATTCTTCGCCGTCTGCTGGCTGATGGTGCTTGCACCCAGAACATGATGCCCGCGCTCGTTGTGCTCCATCGCATTTTGGATCGCATCGAAATCAAAACCATGATGGTTGAAGAAATCCTGATCCTCGGAGATCACAACGGCTGCGCAAAGATTCGGCGAAATCTTGTCCCACGGTTTCCAGGTCTTTTCCAGATGAAACGGCTTGCCGTCCCATTTCTGCTCCACAAGCCTCCACACCATCAACGGGGTCACGGGTGGGGGAACGAAGCGGTAGAGTAAAACGATGGCAATGCTGAAAGCGACGAAGATCAGAACGACAACACGAATCCAATGAAGGAGTCTGGAGAACAAAGAGCGGTTGGATGATTTGGACTTTCCCATGCTATCATGGGAAAGTTAAACTGAAGCAGGGCTTTTAAAGATCAGTTTTCCCCGTTATGCCGCTCGACCTGTTCCCGATCCTTGGATTCCACAAGCTCGCCTTTGAAGTCGCGATCCGGAACATTCAAGTTTGAAGAGACGCTCAAGTCAGGAGCAAATACGATGATACCAGGTGGCTCCAAACCAGCGTTGACATTCTGGGTTTGGATCTTGTGGAGTTTATCGGGTGAGTCTTTGGCAAACAGGGGAGTGGAGACGATGGTAGCGGACAAAACAAACAAGAGAGCAAGGGTTTTCATTTCAGCCTCCTGAACAGGGTTCTATTCAGGAACATAAGGACAGGAAATGGTTCTTGGTTGCGAAATATGAACTCTTGGCCCCGAACGGCCAAGAGTTCTACGGGGTAGAATTAATTCGGGAGAAAAAACTTGACCGCCCGCGTAATCCCGAACACGACAACGGCAATGCCGCCGACGATGGTCAACCAATACACAAGCTGGTTTGCGGGTCCTTCCTTTGCCATGAGAGTCTCCGGGGAATTGGTGGCTGTGATTTTGGATGTGCTTGACACGATGAACCTCCTAACGCGATGAATAGGGCGTGAACAACTGCGTAACAACGAACGTAACAAAAGCTGTTATAAATGTAACGGACATGGTTACAGTTAGCAAGAGGAAAATGGATTTTTTTGTATTTGCCTAAATTTCTAAAAAAAAGGCGATAAGCATTCGCTGAAAAGAGTGGTTCTCGAGATTCCCACTGAACCCCCAAGTCCCCAAAAAACGACAGGGAAGGCGGGTTTTAATACTTTAAGAACCCCGCTCCCCCCTTTGGGACACGGTTTCCAACGACGGTCCCATGATTCTGAACACCATTCTCGCCAAGCTTTTCGGCACCAGTCACGAACGTGAGGTCAAACGCATCCTTCCGTTGGTAGAGGCCATTAACTCTTACGCTGCGGCTACGGAGGCTTTGGATGACCAGGCCTTGGTCGCAAAAACGGTCGAATTTCGGGCTGAACTGGCCTCTGGAAAGACCTTGGACGATATTCTGCCTCCCGCTTTTGCCGTGTGCCGCGAGGCTGCGGATCGCCGTCTCGGCATGCTCAATATTTTGAATCCCGATCTCGGGTTCGATCTGGGAAAATTGTCCACAGAGTCGCTGCGTTTGGCCGAAGAGGCGAAGGAAAAATTGGCTGAAGGTACTGACCATCACACGCTTCATTTCCCCGCTTCTTTCTATGCGGAGATTCGCCATCTGCAACCTGAGAGCCGTTTCCCTTTCCGCTATCGTCCCTTCGACGTTCAGTTGATCGGTGGCGTAGTGTTGCACGAAGGCAAGGTTGCCGAAATGAAAACCGGTGAAGGTAAGACCGTGGTGGCCACCTTGCCGGTGTATCTGAATGCGCTTGAAGGCAAGGGTGTTCATGTTGTCACCGTCAACGATTATCTCGCGAGCCGCGATGCCGAAACCATGGGCAAGGTGTACAAGTTCCTCGGTCTTACCGTAGGCATCATTGTGCACGGCCTCACGGAAGAGCAGCGCAAAATCAACTACGGTTCCGACGTTACTTACGGCACCAACAACGAATTCGGCTTCGATTATTTGCGCGACAACATGGCGCATGACATCGAGGATTGTGTTCAGCGCGAACTGAACTTTGCCATCGTGGACGAAGTGGATTCGATTTTGATCGATGAGGCGCGTACGCCGCTCATCATTTCCGGCCCCGCCGAGGAAAGCACCGACAAATACCGCAAGGCCAACGAGGTCGTGCGTTTTCTGGTCAAGGACACGCATTACACTCTGGAAGAGAAAGACAAACAAGTCTCCCTCACCGAGGAAGGTGTCAACGTTTGTGAAAAGCATCTGGGACTAGAAAACCTGTACGCCGACACCAATGTGGAATGGGTCCATCACGTTCAGCAGGCGCTGAAGGCCCATGTGATTTTCAAGCTCGATGTGGATTATGTGGTGCGCAACCGCCAGGTCATGATCGTGGACGAGTTCACCGGCCGTCTCATGGAAGGCCGCCGCTATTCCGATGGATTGCATCAGGCCATCGAAGCCAAGGAAAACGTTCCCATCCAGCGCGAGAACCAGACTCTCGCCACGATTACTTTCCAAAATCTTTTCCGCATCTACAAGAAGCTGTCCGGTATGACCGGTACGGCGGACACGGAAGCCACGGAACTCGGGCAGATTTACAAATTGCGCGTGGTGGTCATTCCCACCAACCGGAATATGATTCGCATTGATCAGGATGACGTGGTTTTCAAGACGCGGAATGCGAAGCTCAAGCAAATTGCCGAGGACATCAAGGGTCGTTTTGAAAAAGGCCAGCCCGTGTTGGTCGGCACCGTCTCCATTGAAAAATCCGAAGAGTTGTCCGCCCTGCTGACCCGTGCGGGCGTGTCGCACAATGTGCTCAATGCCAAGCAGCATGAGAAGGAAGCGAACATTATCGCCGAGGCTGGTTTCAAGGGCAAGGTCACCATTGCCACCAACATGGCGGGCCGCGGTACCGACATCCAATTGGGAGCGGGCGTTTCGGAATTGGGCGGACTTTATGTGCTGGGCACCGAGCGTCATGAAAGCCGCCGTATCGACAACCAGCTGCGCGGCCGTTCCGGCCGTCAGGGGGATCCCGGCGAGTCGCTTTTTTATCTGTCGCTCGAAGACGATCTCATGCGCATTTTCGGATCGGAGCGCATCAAGTCCTGGATGGATCGGATGGGAGTGCAGGAGGATGAGGTCATCTCGCACTCCATGGTCAACCGTGCCATCGCCACGGCCCAGAAGCGCGTCGAAGGACAGAACTTTGAAATCCGCAAGCATCTGTTGGAATACGACGATGTGATGAACAAGCAGCGCACGGTGATCTACCGTCTGCGCCGTCGCATTCTTAAAGGCGAGGAAATTCAGGACGAAATCGTCGCCCGTCTGGAAGAGTCCGCGGAATTGGTGGTGTCGGAATATGCGCTGCAGGGCAATTACCCGGACGCATGGGAACTCGACAAGCTTTATTCGGAAATCAAGCGGACTTTCGACGTGGATTATAAAATCCCGGACGATATGCTGCATCATCAAACCGCCGATGAAACCGCACAGCAGGTTGTGGATTTGGTGAAGGCGCGTTATGCGGAGATTGAAGAAGCCGTTGGTTCGGAGCAGCTTCGCGAAGTGGAGCGTCAGGTATTGCTGGGTGTGATCGATCATTTGTGGCGCGAGCATCTCTATGCCATGGATGGCCTGCGGGACTCCACGCGGTATCGGGGTTATGCGCAAAAGGATCCGCTGCAGGAATACAAGAAGGAAGGCTTCGCCATGTTCGGCGACATGATGGGCCGCGCCGCTTCCGATGTGACGCAACGCATCCTGCATATCGATCCGGATTTTCTGGCGCGCCAGCAGGAATCGGCCCGTCGCGGCCGTGAGGCGGAATTGCGCATGCGGCAATCCTTGCAATTCAGCGCTCCGGGTGAACCGGGTGGCGCAGTTCAGGTGCAAAATGCCCAACCCACCGAAGCGCCTCGCCCCATGGCCGGGCCCTTGCCGGGTACAGTTGTTCGATCTGTTGGGGCGGACGGCCGTCCACCCATACCCGGCAGGGGTCTGGATCCTTTCAAAGATGTGGGTAGAAACGATCCTTGTCCTTGTGGTAGCGGCAAAAAATTCAAGAAATGCCACGGTCAGGAATCGTGAATCCAAACCCCCGTCCGTTCTTCGTAATCGACGGCATTGACGGGGCCGGAAAATCCACCCAGGTTGCTTTACTCGCTGAAGCGCTGGAACGCGAAGGCCGTTCGGTTGTAAGAGTTCGTGATCCGGGTGGCACCGAGTTGTCGGATCGCATTCGCGCGGTGTTGTTGTCGCCCTCCACTCCCGTGTCTCCCGTAGCCGAATTGTGTTTGTATGCCGCCGCTCGCGCTCAACTGGTGAATGACATCATCCGCCCGGCTTTGGAAGCAGGGAAAGCAGTGGTTTCGGATAGGTTCACCTGGTCCACTTTTGCCTATCAGGGATGGGGCCGCGGGCTGCCGAAGGAAGCCATTGCCGAATTGGAAGCCATCGCCTGCGGGGATGTGCGTCCGGCGCATGTTTTTGTGCTGGATTTGGATGTGTCAGTCCGGTCGGCACGATTGAATCAAAAGGGAAACGCGCTGGATCGGCTGGAGCAGGAAAGCGACGCTTTCTTCCAGCGGGTACGGGATGGCTTTCTTTCCATGGCACAGACCCATCCTGCTTCAGGCACCGTGCTGGATGCTTCGCTTCCGCCGGATGAAATTCACAAGGTTATTTTGAGTGAAGTACGGAAATTACTGGGATGAAAAAAAGCAAACTCTATTATCTCACCGTAACCGCCTTGGTGCTGGGTTTCGCATTGGTGGGAACCCGTGTTCGTGCCGACGGCGAGAAATTTTATTCCGATCTCATCCGCCTCGACAAGGTGGTGACCAAAATCCGTGAAAGTTATGTGGAGGATGTCACCTCGGACGAACTGGTCGTCGCGGCCATCGGAGGCATGCGCGGAATTCTCGATCCCCACACCTCATACTTCAATCCCAAGGAAAATGAAGACTTGAAGGTGAGTACCGAGGGGGAGTTCGGTGGGCTCGGAATTCAAATCGGCGTTCGTGATCGCATGTTAACTGTCGTATCACCCATCGCCGGTACGCCCGCACAGCGCATGGGATTACAGGCCGGGGATAAAATCGCCCGTATAGATACCTTGGTCACCCGGGATATGACCCTCGATGATGCCATCGACAAGTTACGCGGCAAGCCCGGCACTCAGGTGAAGCTTCAAATTTTACGCGAAGGCGCCTTGCAACCGCTGGAGTTTGTCATCACCCGTGAAATCATCAAGATTGAAAGTGTGTCCTATGCCTCCATGCTCAACGATTCCATCGGCTATGTGAAGGTCACGCAATTTGCGAGACGCACCGGCGAAGATCTGGAAAAGAAACTGGAGACGTTGAAGAAAAAAAATCCGAAGGGAATCATTCTCGATTTGCGCGTGAATCCAGGCGGGTTGTTGAATCAGGCTGTTGCTGTGTCGGAATTGTTCCTCAATAAGGACGCCATGGTGGTTTATACCCAGGGCCGCATGAAAAACCAGAATCAGGAATATCACAGCCAGCGAGATCCGGCGTGGACGGGGAAACTGGTGGTGCTGGTGAATGGGAACTCGGCGTCGGCCTCGGAGATTGTCGCCGGTGCCGTTCAGGATTGGGATCGCGGCATTGTTATGGGCGAGGATACTTACGGCAAAGGTTCGGTGCAGACTTTGCTTCCCCTGGACGGTGAAGGGAATATGCTGAAGCTGACCACGGCATATTATTATACCCCGGCGGGCCGTTGCATCAACAAGCCAGAGAATGGCGTACGCTTCAAACGCGAACGCGAGGCGAAGGATCCGGCCCATAAACAGGACACAACATGGTTCACCACCAAGTCTGGCCGCAAGGTTTTTTCAGGCGGCGGCATTACACCGGACGTGACGGTGGCCGATCCCCGTTATACGCGCTTTGCCCAGGAGTTGTTGCGCAAGACCATGTTCTTTGGATACGTCGTCAAGAAGCGCGCGGGGATTACCGCCAAAGCCAAAGTCACCCCGGACTTTGAAGTGACTCCCGAAATGCTGGAGGATTTTCACAAGTATGTCTTTGCCGACAGTGCCTTCAGCCGGTTCAAGAGCGACGCCCTGCTTGCCATTGACGATGCGCGCGATGCGTGGAAGCGGGAACGCAAAGAAAGGGATTCGACTGCGGACACTTCGACTGCGGAGTTTCAGCGCGCCGTGGGACCCTTGGAAGCCATGCTGCGGGCGGATGTGGAAAAGGAATTCTCCGCCAATCTGGTGTTCATCAAACAACAGTTAAAGGCGGAGCTGTTGGGTGCAATACTGGGCGAGGACGCCCGCACCGCTTTTGAATTGAAGAATGATCGCCAAGTGGGCGAGGCGATTCACTATCTCGGTGACAGCCGCCTCTTTACCCATGTGTTTAAAAAAGTGAAGGACAAGGGTTAACTCCTCAGATCGAGTAGCTCATTTGCAGCGCCCAGTACCAGTTCTTGGGGTGCGACATGATGGTTTCATCATAGTAGTGGCCGTAAAAATCAACCAACCTCAAATGATCCCGGGCCGCCTGGGCGGTGAGTGAGAAACTTTTGAAGACGTTCTTCCGGGCATAAATTGTCCACTTGACATCGTCCGCGGTGCTCGGGCCCAGATCGGCCTTGGGGATGGGATTCAGGTTCTGCACGACCTGATTGGCATTGTCAGAGTAGGGGTTGCGGCAGTACTCGGTTTCCACGGAAAGGAGATCGAGAATTCCGAAAGTCGGGAGGTTGACTCCATACATATAGGCAATCCTGTTCTTCATCTTGTTGTAATAGCCGGGATAGTTTTTCACACCCATAAGCACGACTTCAGAATAGACGCGAAGCTGCTTGTCTCCCAGGAATGGATTGGGAGCGTATTTCGAGATGATGTTTCCCAAATCCAGGGATGCCCGGCCCATGGCCTTCTGCCCCACAAAGGTGTAATGGCCGATATGTTTGATGCTGGAGGTCAATCCGGCACTGTCGTATACCACGGTGCCGTTATTCAGTTCGTAATAATTGGCGGCCTTGGGATCATAGTTCCCGCGCGCAAGATTGGTCGGGTCATAAATGTTGTCGAACATATAACCCGCTCCGACGGTGAAAAAGTTTTGGAACGAATAGGAAACGAGATCCGTCAGGCTGAGGCTTCCGCTGGGAACCTGATCCGTTTTGATGGTCAGCATGAGATCATTGTTTATGCCGCGGCATTTGGTGTTTGCATCCACGCCGTTGATTTGGGCTCCCGCCGTGTTTAACAAGACCAGCCCTCCCGTATAAATAACGGTGGGGTAGGTGTACGTGCGAAACATGTATTCACCCAGATTTTTGGCGTCCTCATTGTACTTGAAAGGGAAAACGCCGACTTTGAGCAGCAAGCCGTGATCGGTTCCACCCTGACTCCAGAACTCAAATTCTCCGTGTGCATCGGTCAAGCCAAAGGCGGAACGCTGTCCGAAGCTGTAAAGATTATTGGGTGCCGAGGGAATGAAGAAATACATGCCGCCCACGCCCAGAAAAACTCGGGCATTTTCTGCAATCCGTGCTTCTTCGAGGAGCCATACCGCACTATGGCTGATGAGCTGTTTGTTGCGATTTACGGCGATGGTTTGGTTGGAGCCGTTGTCAAAGTTCTCAATTTCACCCACCTCCCAACTGGCGGATGCATGCATGGGTTCCAATTTGAAAGCGCTTTCTGCCGCAAAAACACCGCCCATGGCAAGCGATGCAAATAGTACAGTCACAACAGATTTATTGAGCATTACAGGCTCCTTTCAATGATGAAAAGTGTGGCTATCAAGCCACTATCCTTTCGAAGGATAGTGGCTGTGTGAAAATCCGGTGAATAAAATCACCATGGTTCAGGGGTTTTTGGGATTCACCATTACGGTAGGTTGAATCGAGAGTGTATTTCCATTGTGTTTGATTTGCCGCCCAATCATGTTGTAGTTCCCGTCAAACCCAAGCACTTTCAAGGAGTTCGTACGCGAAAAAGGTTTGATGGCGTAGTCCTGAATGGCAGTAGTGCCGCCAGCAGCGAGAACGCTGCTGTAGGGTAATGATTGAGTGGTGACCGTGGAACCGACAATCGCCCAGATGTTGGCGAAGATCACTTCGTTGCCATGATTCTGGAGGTAAATGGCTTCGTCCGTGGTGCCCAAGCTGAGGAAGGCGCCCGTGCCTGTGACAGTGGCGACGGTCGAGTCCTGAACTTTCACACCGTTGGCGTAAACCGTGAAATAACCCGGTACCACGGATGTACCCGTTCCGGTTCTGGGCGTGAAGTAAATGTCATAGGTCTGGTAGGTAATCTGGGGCGGCAACTCGGCGTTGACACTGGGTGCCTTGATGCTGTAAAGTCCACCGTATTCGTCAATGGCTCCCGATAAACCGTAGCTGTCCAGAACCTGGGATTCGTAGCGCCCCTGTGTGTAAAGCCCGCTGTTCGCACGACCTTGACCCGTGGCCGTGGGATTAAAACAACTCAGGAATTCGGCATGCAAAAAATATCTGCCGAATTTTTGATTGGTTTTAATTCCCCGATAAAGCTGGCCGTATTTCAATTGAACGGCATTTTCACTTGCAGCCCATTTGGTTAAATCGGCGGCTCCCGTAGTGGAGTCGAACAGGGGCACCAAGGTAGAGCCCGTAGGAACCAAGCTCCCTACTTGGGAAGACCGCAAACCCAGAGTAGGGCTGTGGCGTTCTCCCAGTTTAACGCGCTTTAAAATGTAACGTGCGCTCGAGGTATGGACATAAAGAGTCCGGTTTTCGCCCGTGCCAGTCAAACTGTCACTGGTAAAACCGCCCGTTGAGGTGGTGACGTTGAAGATGGTTCCATTAAGGGTCAAGGTAGCGGGACCCGATGCGCCCTGATAGCGGGTGTTCACGGGGTTCCAACCTCCATAAGGCTGTCCGGGTAGGGTAAGCAATCCGCCGGGAAGAATCACAAGGCTGTAGTTTGTTCCACCGCGTGTAATCACCCAAGCTCCCACATGCTGGGTGGTATCGGCTACTTGCGAACCGTAATATTCACCCTGAACCTGCCATGCGGTTTGAATGGCCGCGGGCCATCCGCTCATCGGAGGCATATAGTCTGACTGCGCCCAAGTCGATGCCGTCAGGCCCAAAACAGAAATACCCAAAATTGCCGCTGAAAACCGGGATGATTTCATTGTTCTCTCTCCGAATTAAAAAGACAAAAACTCACTTTAGCCTGATATACAAGACTTGGTTTGAGGTTAAGTATACCGCTCTTTTTCCAGCGATACAGCACAATAATTGAGGTGTCGGGCTAAAATCCCGATTTTTAGACCCTTGAGAGATGAGAATTTGAGAATGGAAACACTTGAAGCTTTGGAAACACCAAAAGATTTTGGTATGACCAGATTTGATACGGATAAACCATGGGTGGGGTTTCAACAAATGCATTAAAATTACAGCTCAATTATTGATGGTTTATAATGAGGGAGAGAAATCATGTTGAAAGTCAGTTTAAGAATGGGCGCGTTTGTTGCATTGGGAATTTTGTTGGGTTTGCACGATGGAATAGGCGGATCCACTCCCTTGGGTAATGCCACATTGGGTACTTCCACGTCAGGCGGCGGTGCAAACGGCGTCCCCAGTCCCAGCGGTCCTGGTATCCATCCGGGTTTTAATCTTGTATCGTTTCGCAACGCGATTTCCACGACTTGGCGTTTCGGCGGCATGGACTGGCTCTCAGATGGCAGCATGGTGGTGGCGATTTGGGGTAATGATGTGTCCTACGTGACTACCGGCACAAATTCCGGGGTCTATTACGGCGATGTTCAGGCGGCGCCAAACGGCGGCGGGCCGGGGTCGTTATCGATCGTCACAGGTACAGCGGGCAGCAGCATTAGTGCATCAAATATCACTCAAATTTATAACGGGTTATGGGAGCCACTTGGCATTTATGTGGCTCACAGCGCGACCAACAATGTTGCTTCTGACACGATTTATACCATCACCAAAACAGGCCTGCTGCGATTCATAGGCACGGGACCTTATACGAACGGCGTCAATCCCATAAAAGTGGTGAATACCTGTCATGCGCGCGTATGCACTTTCGATTCTGTCGGTCCTGGACTTTACAAGAGTTTCACGGCCTATCCTCCTCTGAACTATACGGGTACAGGCGAGAGTACCGGTACCGGAAGACGGTGGCATCATTTCGTGGCCGGCCTCGTCCGGGATTCGGCAGGCTTCCTTTATACGGGTACGGTTTCTCAGTATGTGGACGGTTCCTCGGTTTCCCCAAATCAGGGCAGGGACAGGTGTGCCCTGCTGAAAATGGATCCTAAAAACGGGACACAGCGGGTCATTGCCGGCGGCCTGAGATCGCCAAGCGGGCTGGTAATTGGGCCTGAAGGAGAGCTTTTCGGCACGGATATTCAGGGAAGTTACAACCCTGCCGACAAACTTGTGAATTACCGTCCGGGACGATTCTATGGCATGCGCTGCGACCCGAACAATCCTTATATCCAAGCCGGGGCAAATTCCGTTGCCGAGTCGTTTCCTTCGGTCGTTATGGATCAAAGCGCGACCTATAATAATGCCAATTCTCCTGGAGAGCCCCTGTATATGACATCAGGCCGATATTCCGGGCAGATGCTGATTGGAGATGTTGCCTTCGGAGGCATTCAACGGGTCTTCCTCGAAAAAGTGAACAACGAATGGCAGGGAGCGGTATTTCATTTCTCCGGCGGATTTCATGCTGGAGTAGGGCGTTTGAAAATGGGATCGGACGGTGCGATTTATGCTGGAAGTCAGGCGGGTGGCACGGCTCAAGCATCAGGCAATTGGTGCTGGGGGGGCGCAGGTGGTGTAGGTGCATTAACGGCTGACAAACCCAGCGGGGCCTGCAATCAGGAATATGACTTTTTCAAACTCGTTCCCAAAGATACGACTGTCTTTGAGTTGCTCGCAGTGCGTTCCCGCGTGAATGGATTTGAACTTCAATTCACGAAGAAAGTGGGACCCTCCGCAGGTGTCGCGTCAAATTATACTGTCCGTACCTGGGTAAACACGTTGAGTCTTCTGAGTTACGGTGCTGGCGCTGCAGCCGGAGGAACTTCCACCCTTTCTATAAGCAACGTACGGATCAATCCGGATTCGACAAAGGTATTCTTGCAACTGGGTACAATGCCCGCCGCTTCGGTGCGCCCTTCTGCCAATCCGAACACCAGTAGTGGCAGCGGGAATTCCAGAGTGGTTTATATCACCGGAACCGGTGTCCGTTCGGCTGCTGGAGATGTTCCTTGGGGTGTTCCTCCGTCTGCAGGTGCGGTTCCCTCCAATATCGCGGCGTGGTATACCTTGAATTTCATCTCGCCGGACAGTGCATTTTCGGCAGTGACTCCCATTGATTCCAGATTTGCTTCCGCTCGAAACCGTTCGCAGGAATTCAAAGTCCATAGGAGCGGGGCCAAACTTGTTTTGGAAATTCCATTTGAGCAACCTTCAAGAATACTGGTGAGGGATCTGCAAGGCCGTATTCACGCCCGGATGAACGTGCCTGCAGGACGAAGTCAGCAGGAGTTGTCCGTGGAAAATTTTGCCAAGGGTGGATATGTGGTCGAAGCGCGGGTCGGGGATAAGAGTTTTTTAAGACCGGTGGTGTTATTCTAGCGCTTTTTTTTGAATGGACAGGATCTTTATGAGAATCAATTTTGGAATCTTCGCGTTGTTGTGTTTGGGAAACGTGTTTTGTCAGGAAAACTATTCGACCTGGGCCAAATACAAGGACGTGACCATTAACACGACCAGTACTGGAGCGAATGTCAGTGGAGGTGTTGCGAATTTCCCCCTGCTTGTTCGATTGACTTCGGCCAATGCCGACGTCTTCAGTCAGTCCGCGTTCAATGGTGCGGATATACGTTTTACGGATTCCACGGGAACGGTGCGTTTGAAACATGAGCGCGAACGCTGGGACACGACCGGGAAAGTTGCGGAGTTCTGGGTTTTGGTTCCCAGTGTTGCGGGTAATGCGGTCACCACCTTTCGCATTTACTGGGGTAAAATCGGCGCCTCGGACAGTTCAAACGGCAAGGCGGTGTTTGACACGAGCAATGGCTTCACAGGTGTGTGGCACATGAACGAGGCTCAGGGCACGGGCCCCAAGGACGCCACGGCTAATTCACTCCATTTCACCGCTCATGCCAGCGTCACCCGTGCCGTTGGAATCATTGACAGTGCCAGAACCTATGCGGGTGGAACGGCAGGTACTCCCGATTCCATTGCCAGAAGCGACAAATTCAATGTGACCAACATGATGTTTACCATATCGGCGTGGGTGAATCGCCCCGCAGCAAACTCCAGTCAGTATGAAGGCATTTTTTCCAACTGGCGTTATTCCTCCGGAGCCACACGCTCTTACATCCTTGAACAAAAGTCAAACGGATCCTACGCGGTGCAGGTTTCATCCGGCGGAACGGCCGATGATCGTATCCCTGCGACTTCCGCAACATTTTCCAATGCAGCATGGCATCATGTGGTGGGATCGATGAGTCCGGCCAACGGCATTCGAATATTTGTGGATGGAGTCAATCAAGGCTTGAATGGCGTTGCCGACGCGATAGATCCTTTTGTCAACACCAGCGATGCTGCACGTCCTTTGATTGGTGCGATGGAAAGGGCCAATACCCAGCCCTTCATTGGATCGATTGATGAGGTTGAGTTGTCCGTGAATACGGAACGGAGCGCGGACTGGATCAAGCTGGATTACGAAACGCAAAAAGCCGGTGCCACTGCCGTGACACTGGGTTCTTCCATCACCCTTGTTCCCGGAGCCCCGTATGTCACTTCAAGCCCGGCAAGCAAAACAGTGTTGGCCGGTAGCACGGTCAAATTTGGAGTGGTTGCTGCAGGCAACGCCACTTTGGTTTATAAATGGGTGCGCCGCAATCTCGATACCGTGGGCACGAATTCCGACTCCCTTACACTTGCCAATGTTTCCAATGCGGATACCGGTTCGTACAAGTGCGTGGTTCGCAATAGCCTCGGTCAGGCGGTGAGCGGATCTGCAACCTTGGCGTTAATGGTGGCTCCGGTCATTGTCACGAATCCCGTGGATGTCAGTATTGGCACCCCTGTAAACAATGGAAAGTTTTGGGTGGTTGCGAATGGAACGGCCCCATTTACGTATCAATGGATTCGCACCAAGGGTGTGACCACGGACACGCTTACCAGCACGGGAATTTTTTCGGGCACAGCCACCGATACGCTCAGGTTTACCGATGCAACGAAAGCGGACAGTGGCTCGACATTCAAATGCAAGGTGGGCAATGTCGTGGGATCTGCTGTTAGCTCTGCAGCCACCTTCAATGTGTCGATTCCCGTGGGAATTCTTTCAGGAAAAAATGGCCGTGCTTTCGCGATTCAAACCTTGGGATCGTTCGTGAAGTTTCAGCTTCCAGACGGAATTTACGCAGCGCGTGTTACGATTATGGATGTTTGGGGCCGAAAGGTGTGGAGTCACAACATGAACTCGGGAGCGCCTGAAGCATCTTGGGACGGCAGGCTCAAAAGTGGTTTACCGGCTTCGGGAGTTTATTTCGTCCGCCTGACCACCGACACAGGACGTAATCCCAAGGTGCTTGCTGAAACGAAGTTTACCTTGGTTCCTTGACGAGGCGAGCGGCATATTTCAATCAGCGTAGTATTGAAGCCTTGAAATAGTGGCTTCCCACCGCAAAGAAGTAAACTCCAGCCGGAGCGAACGGCGGAATGAGGTAGCGGTTTTTACCCGATGAATAGAGTCGGTAGGCGCGCCCCTGAATTCCAATCATAAGCGCCCCGCCCAGCCAATCCTTCGGGACAAAAAGGATCCGGTTTCGAATCAGCGGAATGTTACGGGGGGGAACCGGTTTGGAATTCAGCCGGGTTACAATGTTGCTGGAATCTACGATGTAAAGAGTGCGATAATTTCGAACCCATTCGCCCAGGATCTTCAGAGCGGCCGTGTCCGGCATATAGGTGGCCAGAGGCGGCATTTGTTGATCGTCATAGAAATAGCTGATGAGGGAATCGATTTTGACATGGTGCTGGAAAAGCAAATCCCTCCACGTTGCGGACCCCCAAGGCTGTGAAAAAATCCATGCAAGCATTCCATTGGGATCGCCTTTCGTGAGGCTTTTGCGGACATTGGCAGAGTCGAACCAAGGGGCCGAGCGCGCGGCAATCCGGTAAAGCAGGGTGGAGTAGGAGGGATACTTGGGATAGATCAAGCCGGGATAAACCGTATTGGAGTTGCCCGGAGGCACGGTCAGGTTCCATGTGGAACCCGTTGAAGTATCCAGTCCCGCCATGAGAATGGAAAGAATGTATCGGTTTCTTCCGGCGAGCGAGTTTGTATCCAGCCTTTCCAAATCCCAGGATGACGTGCCTTGATAGGCGAATTCCATGACCGGATGCAGATTGAAGAAGTCATAATTGAGGGATGCCGGAATTTGGGGTGTTACCGGAGCTCCGCGTGTGCCGTGACATCCCGAGCAATTCGCCGCGAGATAGGAACGTGCCATGGTGTCGATTATCGCGAAGCGTTGATCCGGGGTGAGTCCCGCAGGAATGGTTTCATGAATGCCCTTCCAGCGGCGGCCTAATTGAGATTGTGTGGGAGGGAATCCCGTGAACACACCTTGGTTAAACAGATAGGTGATTTGATCGATGCCGGTTTGGAGGGGGGCCGCTCGCTTTAATTGAGCGGGGAAGAACCCCAGTACACCGCGGGTGGTGCTGCTTCCCACCCCGGTGTTTACCAGCAAGGTTTGATGACAGGTTCGACACTGGCTTTGACTGGGGAAATGCCACTTCTTGTAGGACTGGGGTTGGGAGGTGCTTTTGGGGTAATAGTAAAATGAGGTGTCAAATCCATTTTCCGGATTTACGAGGGAGGCTTCGGTGGCATCGGCGTTCCATTTGTATGAGAACCCGTACCATTCGTCATATCCTTGCACGTTTTCCCTGTTCACCAGCAGTCGTGTTTCCCAGTAAACAAGGGTTGTGGAATCGTTCTGTATTCTTTCGTGGCGGAAAAGTTTGACGAATCGCGTTCCATTCGGATAATCGAAAAGATCGGTGCTGTCTGAATAAGTGACATGTGTTCCTGGAGGCAGGACAATCCATCGCGTTTTTGCGGCGCCATCGGACCAAAGAGGGGCGTTAACTTCGAAATACTTCAACGCCGTATCCACTGTTTTGGACGTGATGTTGGAGTAAACCCCGGTTTGGGAAAGTCGCTTTGGAATTGTGCCGGTGTCCGTTGGATTGAAAAAATTGACGGCCGCAAGGCAAAGCGATGGAAAGACCAGAGCCCAGCTTAAAAATGTCACGCCTATTCTTCCCACCACATCGTCTCCGACAGAATAAAACTCCATCAGAAAGTACCCGTTTTGCCCGCCAACGGCCGGAATGCTTTTTAAGGCTTGAGGAAATTCAAACGATCACTGCAAAACGAACAGCGAATGGCTTCCCATTGAAGCGCCCTTCCCTTTAAGTCCCGCTTTGGAAAGCCGCCCGGTATTTGCAAATAAGTCGGCAAGTACGCCGATGTTTTTTTGGTGCGTGATTTCTGTGTTATGCCAGTAGTGGACTGGCCCATGAAAGCGTATGCGCCATGCCGCGCGGCGGTAAGGATATCCAACAGCCCGTCTCCATTAATGTCCGCGACAATCAATTGGGTTCCCACTCCGGCAACGCTATCAATGGGATAAGGCTGGTAATGCGGCAGTTGTCCGGGCTGGCGTATCAACTTGAACCAATAAAGCACGGCAGGAGAGTTTAATTCGGCGGTGGTCAATCCCATTCCATGCGCACCCTTGCGTTTGCCCGTGATAATATCCTTCAATCCATCGCCGTCCAAATCCGCCACTGCCAGCGCGTGAAGCTGTGAGAACGACAGCCCGTATTGCGCTTTCTCCGCAGAGGTGCCCATGATCATATGTTGCACCCAGGTTGAACCCTGATTTTGATTTTCAAACCACGCCAAACCCCAGGCGTGTGCCTGCAAACTGGTGACAATATCATTGTCTCCATCGCCATCCACGTCGTAGGCGAACATCTGCGCGCCTCCATAAGACTCGGAGGGATCGGCCTGACCCCAAAAGGCACCGGCATGTTTAACCCAAGCTGTGCTTGATAAGGTGACGGGTTGCTCCCACCAGCCTTCGGGAAGCAAAAGATCGGGGCGGCCATCGCCGTTGACATCGGAGGTTCCCAGCCCGTGAGTATAGATCTGCCACGTGCCCTTTTGCGTCATGTTTCGGAACGTCCACCGATTGTTGGGGTTCGCCCAGTCTGGTTGTGCCCATCCTCCATAGCTGCGGGCAATGGTCACCATTTCCGGTTTGCCATCACCATCCATGTCAGCGAAAGCCGGGGATTCGCTGAACGAAGTATCGAAGGCGGCGTGTTCCGTCCAGTATCCCGTTGCGCCCTTCGGATTCTCATACCAAACGGCCTGCGCGCCACCGGCCAGCCGGAATGAAAGAATATCCGGCCATCCATCCTGGTTAAAGTCAAAGAGGAAGATCAAATAGCAGTCTGAATCGACTGTGGAATCGAAAGGCGTTGATTTGGGAAGTCGGAAGGCCGTTTTCAAGGTGTAATTCGGACCGGGATACCAATAGGGACCGGAAACGATATCCTGTATCCCGTCGCGATTGAGATCCCCGAAATTAATCCCTTCGGAATAGAACTGCAGGTTCAACTGGATCTTGCGGAAGGAAGCGGGGCCGGAACTTTGTCCATGTCCCAAGGCGAAAAGAAACGGAATCGTCGCCGCTGCCAATGTTCTGCGAATCATGATTCCCCCGGAAACGGCGAGGCTTTTCAAAAAATAATATCCCGATTGTCACAAAAACGCAAGGAGTTATTCCCAAGAGTTTCACGGCTCATCCTCCGGTGACCTATGGAAAATCCTCCGGCCTTTTTTGTTTTAGGGACTTAGGGAATGTTCTTTGACGAAACCCTTGTGTAGATTTGAAGGTCAAATGGCGCGTAAATACATCGTTGAAGGCGGCACCAATCTCCAGGGTGAGATCACCATCCGGGGGGCGAAAAATGCTGTGACCAAGGAAATGGTTGCGGCTTTGCTTGCTCCAGGCGTTTCGCGCCTGCGCAATGTGCCGGATATCGGCGATGTGGACATCACACGGCGTGTTCTGGAGTCTCTGGGATGTGGGGTACGACATGACGCCGCAGCCGGAACTTTGGAGATAGACGGATCGACCTTGTCCACCCCGGAAGTTCCGGCGGAATATTCGGGGCTGAACCGTATTCCCATCTTGATGGTGGGTCCGTTGCTGCATCGCTTTGGCCGCGCTGTAGTTCCCATGATGGGCGGCTGTGGAATTGGCGAGCGGCCCATTGATTTTCACTTGCAGGGTTTTGAAAGTCTTGGTGCGAAAGTGGAATATCACGACGGTGCTTATCACTTCTCCGCAGAGAGATTAACAGGCACCCGCATTACTTTGCCGTTTCCCAGCGTGGGGGCAACGGAGAATTTGATGATGGCGGCCGCGCTAGCACATGGCACCACGGAGATTCGCAATGCGGCCATTGAGCCTGAGATTGTGGATTTGGCCTTGTTACTGCAGGCCATGGGCGCCATCATTTCGCAGGAAACGGATCGCACCTGGGTGATTCAGGGTGTGGACAGCCTTCGTCCTGCGGATCACCGCGTGTTGAACGATCGCATTGAAGCCGCATCTTTCGCGGTTTCTGCTGTGGCTACGGGTGGCGATGTTTTTATTCGAGGTGCGGATCAGTTACACCTCTTGACCTTTCTCAACTGGCTCCGTCGTGCAGGCGGAGAGTTCGACGTGAAACCCGACGGCATTCGTTTTTACGGGCGCGATCGCAAATTGAAATCCATCGCCGCGGAAACCGGCGTGCATCCCGGTCTCATGACCGACTGGCAGCAACCGCTGGTGATTTTGCTGACCCAAGCCACAGGCATGTCGGTGATTCACGAAACGGTGTATGAGAATCGCTTCGGATATGTGGAAGCATTGAATCGCATGGGCGCTCACATTCAGGTTTTCGATGAATGTCTCGGTGGCAAGGATTGCCGTTTCCGTCATCTCGGTCACAGGCATTCCGCCGTGATCCTGGGTCCCACGCCGTTGCGGGGCGCGGAGATGGAAATTCCGGATTTGCGCGCGGGCTTTTCTTATCTCGTCGCAGCCGTGCTGGCAAAGGGTAAAAGTACTTTGACCGGCGTGCGTTATATTGAGCGGGGTTATGATCATGTGGTGGAAAAATTCCGTTCACTCGGCGCTTCCATTGAAGTGGTCGAGGAATAGGGGAATGGGGAGGCACTCATGACGGCAAAAACCTATTGTCTGCTTTCCAAAAAAGGCGGAGTCGGTAAAACCACCTTCGCGCTCAACTGCGCGCATGCGCTGGCCTTTTCCGGTTTCCGCACCTTGCTGGTGGATTTGGACGCCCAATCCAATTTGACCAAACATTTGCTGACGAAATCCCTCGGTGAGGATTTCCGGAAGACGGAATTGCCGGACATTGCCAAAATTCTTTTGCGGCGTCGCGAGGCGGCGGACAGCATTCTCGAAAGCGGATATCCCGGCCTTCAGTTGCTGGCCGGAAGCCCCGAGCTGGATGATTTGCCCTTGCTGGATCAGCGTCTGACCCGTGAACCGACACGACTCCAATCCATTCTCGCACCCCTGCTGCCGGAATACGATTACATCCTCGTGGATTGCGCGCCCGCCTTGAACTGGCTTACGCGCATGGCGCTCATGGCCACTTCGGAAGTCATCATTCCAACCCAACCCGAAGCTTACGCCTTGCAGGGGTTGGAAGATCTCGTGCCCTGGCTCGATCGCATGACGGCCACCGCGCAGCTTTTTCGTGTGGTGATCAACATGTATCGCGGGAATACGCAGCTGCATAAAATGCTGGCGGAACGCATTGAAGCCACTTATCCGGGACGTGTGGCGAAACAGAAGGTTCGCCTCACCATCGACTTCGCAGAAGCGGCCCGTTCCGGCCTCAGTGTTTTTGAACATGCGCCGGCTTCTTCCGCCGCGCTGGACATGTATTCCCTGTGTTTTGAATTGTTTGGGATGTCCGCGGAAACCATTCACGAAAAAATCCGGGAGCGCACAGCCGTATGAAGAAGCAGGGCTTTTTAAACACGCCGGTTTTTTTCATGCTGGTTTTGGTGGCCGGCCTGTGGGCTCAAACTGCCCCCCGGGATCAAATCGATGCGGATTTTGCCAACGGGGATTTGGATCAGGCGGAGAAAACCATATTGGATCTTCTCGCAAAGCCCGAGGAACTGGCCTATCAGGACAGTGTTTATCTCCTGAAAAATCTCGGAGTTCTTTACGCCTCCAATCCCGAGAAACAAGCGCAAGCGGACACGCTTTTTGAAACGCTTTTGATTCTGGATCCCTTTGCCTCCCTGTATGACACCTATGCCAGCAACGCCATCATGGGTCGCTTTCAAAAAATTCGCAAGAACTATCAGAGCCGGAAGGGCGGGAAAGCACTGGTTCCCCCCGTGGTGGTTTTTGATTTCGAGGGTTTTGGATTCACGCCGCAGGAGCGGGTGAGTCTGACGAATCAATTCATAGGGGAGATGGGGAAGGTTCCCATCTTCCACACATTTGATCGTCCTTCGGTGGCGGAAACCATGCATCGTTTACACAAGCAGGCCGGAACCTGTGAGGATCGTGAATGCCGCCTCGATATTGCGCGGCGGTTCATGGCCGAATACATGGTGATGGGCGAAGTGGCGCGCATCGATTCTGTTTACACGTTTCAGCTCACTTTTGTTTCGGTTGAAACGGGACAAAACAGCACTGTTTTGCGGAAGGTGTATACCGGTACGCTTGCCGATGTGCTGGCGACCGGACTGCCCGATCTGGTCGAAGCCCTCCAAAATCAGGAAGCAGCGTGGTTGAACTTGTCTCTTCAACCCACTCATACCAATCTCACCTTGGATGGCTCCCCGCTGGAAGCTTCCGTACGACGGTTTCCGGTCAATCCGGGAAAGCACAGCGTATGCGGCAACAGTCCCGGGTATCAGACCCTTTGTCGTGACTTTGAAGTGAAGAAGATGGATGCGGTGACCTATTCGCTTGTATTGCCAAGACTGGGAGGGGAAAAAGATGCCCAGCCCCTAGGCGCTGCCCGTCCCAATTGGGATGAAGACGCCAGGGAACCCACCGATGATACGCAGGCAGAAAAGGGGCCTTCCAAGAAAATGATTGCGATTATTGTGGGAGGAATGGCTGTTTTGGCCGCCGGCTTGGCCATTTTGTGGAGCGCCAAATAAGGGTTAATAGGGTTGGCGGATTGATTCCGTTTAAATAAGTTTGCCTTCCCCGGAAAATTCGGGGGTTCCTGTCCTCCGCATTGTGGAGGGCCAATCCAACGGGAATCCACCCTGCGGAAGACCAAAGGAAGACATCCGTGAAGCAATACGAAACCGTCCTGGTTGTGGACGCCATGATTCCCGACGAGTCCATCGCCTCGGAATTTGAAGCCGTCTCGAAACTGATCGAGTCCCAGGGAAAAATTATCCGCGTGGACCGTTGGGGCAAGCGCCGCCTTGCCTATGCGATTAACAAGCGCAGTCACGGGGAATACGGCGCGTTTTATTACGAAGCCGAATCCGCCTTGCCTGCCGAACTGGAAAAACGCCTCCGCATCAATGAGAATGTGCTGCGCTGGCTCACCGTGGCTGAAAACCCCTGTGGCATCCCGCCCGCACCTGCGGCAGACGGTTCGCCTGCTCCCGAACTCGCGGAGAAAAAATCCGATGAAGAAGGAGACGACTGATGGCCATCAAGGAAAAAGAAAGCAAGATCCGGAAACGGAAAACCTGCTACTTCACAGAAAATAAAATCGCGCACATCGACTACAAGGACGAGCGTCTGCTCAGAAAATTTGTCAACGAGCGCGGAAAAATCGTTTCCCGCAAAATGTCCGGAACATCGGCCCGTTACCAGCGCGAGCTAGCCACGGCCATCAAGCGCGCCCGCCACCTTGCTCTCTTGCCCTTCGTGGCAGAGAACATGCGCTGAGCCGGGAAGGAGTGAATCATGGAAGTCATTCTTAAAGAAGAAATCGCCGGGTTGGGAAATACCCTCGACGTGGTCAAGGTGAAAACCGGCTACGCCCACAATTACCTGTTCCCCCGTGATCTCGCGGTGTTGTCCACTCCGGCTGCGCGCCGTCAGTTGGATTCCATGCGCGCCAAGATCGAAGCACGATACCAGAAGGAAAAGGCCGATTATCAGGTCAAGGCTGAAAAACTGAAGGACTTGTCGATCACCATCACCGCCAAGGTGCATGACGGCGAAAAGCTTTTCGGTTCCATTCAGGCTTCCGACATCGCGATTAAACTTCGCGAAGCCGGTTACGACTTGGACAAGAAAGCCGTGTTGCTTGCCGAGCCGATCAAACAGCTGGGCATGTACAACATCAAGCTGCAGCTTCACAAGGATGTCGAAGCCAAAGTGAAGTTGTGGGTTATTTCCGACGAATCGAAATAAAGAACTGATTTGCTGTTGGGGCGGGATAACCCCGCCCCAACAGCAACCCCCGTAATTCCCCGCCTTTTCTATTTTCCCCCACATGGTTGAAATCATTGTACTGGGTGCGCGTGGTCGCATGGGCCAAATGGTGCTCTGGGCATGCGCCAAGATTTTGCGCGAAAAGGGTTCGACTTCTTTGGCCGTAATCGGTGCCGTGGAAGCGAAGGGAAATCCTTCAATTGGGCAAATCCTTTCCGTGGATGGTTTGGAAGTGAAGATCGGGGATTCGCTGGAAGCCGTGATTAAGCCGGGTTGTGTTTTGATCGATTTTACCTCCCCGGAATCCTCCATGGCTTCGTTGGAAATCGCGGAACGCGCCGGCGCGGCGCATGTTTTATGCACCACTGGTTTTACTCCGGAGCAGAAGCAGCGCATTCAGAAGGCCTCGCAAAAAATACCCGTGGTACTTTCTCCGAACATGAGCATCGGCGTCAGTGTCATGTTCAAGGTGGCGGAAATGGTCGCCCGTGCTTTGGGGCAGGATTTCGATGTGGAAATCATCGAGGCTCATCACAACCAGAAGAAGGATTCTCCCAGCGGTACTGCACTCGGTTTTGCCGAAGCCGTGGCCAAAGGTCTGGATGCTTCGCTGGATGACGTGGCGGTTTATGGCCGCCATGGAATGGTTGGAGCCCGCCCCAAGGGTGAAATCGGCATTCACGCCGTACGTGGCGGGGATATTGTGGGTGACCACACCGTTCTTTTCGCCGGAGACGGTGAACGTATTGAGCTGCGTCATGTGGCCCACAGCCGTCAAACCTTTGCGCAAGGGGCCGTTCGTGCCGCTTTGTTTCTCAAGGGCAAGCCGGCGGGTCTTTATACCATGTTGGACGTACTCGGACTTTGAGTCCGGGTGTTATCCCGAACCCCGTGATTTTGTAGATTGACCCGGAAACGGGGACCCGCCTTTGCGTTCAATGATTGCTGCATTCAGCCTTGGTTTTTTTGTGCTGGTCTCCGGACTTTCAGCCGCTCCGTCTTCCGCGCCTGCTTCAGATGACGATAATCCCTACGGAGTGGATGCGCCGAAGTTGGTTGATACCGCCAAATCGGCTCCAAAGGTGACCGCACCGGCCCCTGTTGCTTCCGAGAAACCCACGAAGGACAGCGTTGCGGCCGCAAAGGTGGCAAAAGCCAAAGCGGTAAAAGACAGTGTTGCGGAGGTCAAGAAAAAATCCGTGGCAGTCAAAGATTCTTTGAAAGCCGCCAAGCTTGCGGCGAAGAAGGACAGTGTTGCAAAGGTGGTCGCAAAGAAAGATTCAACCAAGGCGTTGGCAAAAAAAGACAGCGTGGCTTTGCAAAAGAAAGATACGGCGTTGGCCAAGACGGCGATCAAGGATACGCTGTTGGGCGTCAAGAAGGATTCTGTGGTTGCGCCCGCAGTTGCGGCGGCAAAGCCCGTGGATACAACGGCCAAGGCAGCCGACAGCGCCCATGCCACGCGCAAATCCAAACCCCGGTTGGTCCGCGAGACGACCATCAACACCATCAATCAGATGAAGGGGAATTATCGCAGCCCCAAGCGCGCACTGTTCATGTCCCTCGTCATTCCGGGACTGGGGCAGGCCTATGTCGGGCAAAGCACGTTCAACTATGCCAGGGCTGCTGCGTATTTGAGCACGGATATTCTCATGGGAGTGCTGTGGTATCACTACGTCGTGGTGAAACACGATCGCGTGGTGAAGAACTATCATCATTTCGCCGACACTTTTTGGAGCCAGAGTCGTTATGAGGATGGGATCGCGAATCATCTGGGAACCGGGTTTGATTTGAGAAATCCGACCCGCGCTGTGGAAAAAGGTTATTGCGACGCAGTGTTGGCGCCGGGCGATCCGAGCTTGGTCGGATGCAAGGACCCCGTTACCGTTGCCAATAAAAGCAGCTATGACAACTTCAATGCAACTGTTCATTTGCAGGATAACTTATCGGCGGACTCCATTGGCCTGTTGCGAAGCGGCTTTACCGACCCTTACCAGTTTTATGAAATGATCGGGCAGGAACAGGAATTCATCACCGGATGGCAAAGACTCTCCACAGAGGGTTCCATCGTATTCACGGATTCCACCATTGTCGGAACGAGCGCCTTGCGGAATCAATATATCAGCATGCGCGCACAGGCGAACCGGTATTCCCGCATGCAGGCATGGTTCGTCGGCGGCATGGTTCTGAACCATATTGTTTCGGCGTTGGATGCGGCCCTGACCGCGCGGTACAACAACAAGCGGTTGTATGAAAGCAATGCGATGTGGTATGATCGGTTGCATCTCGACGGAGGCCTCGCCTTCGATCAGGGCTGGCCGAAAACCAATGTGACGGCCTCTCTTTCCTTTTAACATGCTGCGCATTCTTTTCACCTTTATCCTGCTGGCGGCCTCTTGGGTTTGGAGCCAATCCGGTCCGGATGGCGGTGCGCAAGGGTCTCCGAAGGAAATCACCATTGAAGTGGATTCTTCGCAGACAAGGAATCACGACAAATCCCTTGGCTTGGCCCTGTTGGGTTCCGCGATTTTGCCCGGAGCAGGTGAGGCTTATTTGCACGAGGATAAAACAGCCCGGAATTTTATTCTCGTGGAAGCTGGTTTCTGGGCCAGCCTATTCATCGCATGGCAGGTTCGGGACAGTTATTTGCAGTCCGGACGCAATTACGCGAGCGATTTTGCCGGGGCCAACGCCGCAAGCATGAGCGCGTCGGAGCTGGAAAATCTCGCGAGTTATCGCTCTTATGCCGAAGCGGCACATCGTCAGGATAGCTATGAACTGGCGCAGGTTTTATCGAATCAGCGTGATGGAAATTACGCAATCTCTTCCGCCACCGCGTGGGATTTTGGAAGCTCCAATACGCCGGAGAACACGGCGCATTGGAAATCGTTCCAATCCGTGATGCGCTATTATCGCGGTGCGAACGTGGCCATTTCCTTTGCCGTGGGGGCGCTCGCTTTAAATCGCGTGGTGGCTTTGGCGCATACCCTGCGGGTGTATCATCGCACCAGTGGAAAAGGACTGTCCATGCACGTGGATCCCGTGATCAGTCCCGATGTCAGCGGGATGCGTTTAGCGGTGACGTTCTAACGCAAAAATTCTCAGTTCAAAGAGCAATTCAATTCGCATTTGGAGTTGCTGGTGCTGACCGGATAAAAGCGGAAAATTCCTTGTAAGGGTTCTGATACGTGGCGAATGAAATCACAATGAAGTTATAAGATGTGCCATTGGTTAGACCCGTTATTTTGCAGCTGGTTCCTGAAGAAAACCAGTCGCATCCTACCATGCAACTTCCTTTCGTGACCGCATTATTGCAGCTATCTAAAGATTCTCCAGTTAGTTGGTATTTAACAGAAAACCTTATGGAGTCCGGTAAGGTCGATTCATTGTTTACCGCGTTCCATGAAACTGTCATTTCACTATTACCCGGAATAGTTACAACATTCGCTAGAGTAATACCGGTAGGGAGCGGAGGGAGTGGATCAGGATCCTGAATCGGAATGTCGCAAGAAGTTAAAAGTGCCATGCAGAGTAAGACGCCGAGCGAGAATAAAAGATTCATGCGATTCATATTGAATTCAAAGAGCCGTTTAGTTCGCATTGGGGGTTGCTGATGGTGATCTTGCGTAAGAATACCCTACAGAACTGCAGGAATTGTTAGCGGATGAGGTACCGGTGACTACAGTAAAGGTATAGGCTACGCCGTTAGTTAGGCCCTTGACTGTACAACTGAAGTTGGTATCAGTAGGTGACGTACTGCATCCCCCCTGGCAGGTCGACACCTGGCATCCCATAACACAATTATCGCCCTTTGGAATCGTAGTACAGTTTGTGCCGGGTCCTCCCCCTAGTTGGTATAGAACTTCGGAATTCACCTCTCCTAAGGACGATTTTAGTGGTTTGGCCTGCCATGAGATAACCACTTGATTATTACCCGCAATGGCTACCACATTTTTCGGGACAGTGGGTGTACCAGAACAATCTCCTTCGTCGCAAGAATTCAAAAGCGGAATGAAGATCAAGATACCGAGCGAGAATAAAAGATTGAATCGTTTCAGGTAACGCCTCCTTTGTTTAACGAAGGTACCCCAAAAGCATGTTATACACACCATCAAATCTCCAATCCTCAAAAAAAGGTACCGTGTCAGATTGAATTTTGCCCCAATTATCCTTTTTTCCCGCACTTGTGATTTTTTCCGTTTTATATAAATTCTCCACATGACCTTCACGGCCCCGGCAAACACTCTCGGACTACTTCTTAGCCTTCTTGGCTAAGCAGGAGTGAAGCGTTTGGAAAAAAGCCCACTCCCCGGAGTGGGCTTTTTTTATTCCGGGGGAAAAGAAAGGAAAAACTTATGAACGGGTTCGAACAGACAAACAGGAAACCTTTTTTCTATGACGTCACCTTGCGGGACGGCAATCAGGCGCTGCGCCATCCCTGGAACACCCAGGAGAAGGAGCGCGTGTTCCGGCAGTTGTTGAAACTCGGTGCGCAGGGAATTGAAGTCGGTTATGCCGGTGCCAGTGAAATGGATTTCGCATCCGTCGAACATTTGGCCCGCATGGCCCCGAAGGATGTAGTGATCTCGAGTCTGGCGCGGACCATTCCGCGCGACATTGAGCGCGCATGGGAAGCGGTGCAGTATGCGCCCAACCCGCGCATTCACACTTTCATCACGACGTCCGAGTACAACATGGAACATGTGTTGCGCATGACGCCGGCACAGGTGCAAAAGCGCGCGGTCGAATCCGTCGGGCTGATCAAGAAATTGATGGGCGGACGCGGCAGCATCCAGTTTTCGGCGGAGCATTTCGGCGATTGCATGGGCAACATGGATTTCGTCATCGAAACATTCCATGCTGTCATCGAAGCCGGGGCCACGGTCATCAATTTGCCCAACACGGTGGAGCGCTATCGTCCCATGGTGTTTGTGAACATGGTGAACAAAGTCGTTGCGGCATTGCCGAAGCATATCACCATCGCCGTGCATACACACAACGATTTGGGAATGGCCACGGCCACGACGGTGGAGAGCTTCTTCGCCGGAGCCACGCAACTGGAATGTGCCTTGAACGGATTGGGCGAGCGCGCAGGCAACACCAACTTGTATGAGGTTGCGGTGTCGTTGCACAACTGCGAAGTCGATACCGGACTGAACATGGAGGAGATTTACGAGACGGCGTTGTTGATCTCCGAATGGTCGCGCGTTCCCATTTACGAAAAAGCTCCGCTGGTCGGGGCCGACGTGGTGGCGCATCGCAGCGGCATTCATCAGGACGGTGCGGCCAAAACCAAGGGCATGAAGAAAGGCGCGTACCGTGCTTTTGAGGCGGACTTGATTGGCCGCAAGGAAGCGGACAAATTGGTGTTCACGAGTCAATCTGGAAAAGCGGCGGTCCATGAAATCATTCAGGGATTGGGTTTGCCCATTACGGTGGAGGAAGCTGCGAAGTTGCAGCCGGTGTTGAAGCAAATGTCCGAGGAGCGCGGCGGTGAATTGTCCGATGCGGATTTGGTGAAGGCTTACGAAGAAGCCTTGCTGCAATCCGCAGGCCCATTGGAATTCAAGGCCTTGCGCGTGGACTCCGACGAGATGAATCCGAATGAGAAACAATTCTCGTTTGACATTCGCTATCAGGGCAAGGATCAAACATTGAAGGCGCATGGCACCGGTCCAGTGGATGCGTGCATGCACGCGGTGGAAAACATCGGGTTGTATTTCCATCTCGTAGAGTACGCCCAACATGCCGTGGACATTGAACATCTGGACTTTGCAGCGTACGCGTTGTCGGAGATCAAACTCCAGCGCAAGTCCGGAGCCGGTGGTCAGCCGGAAGGTGCGATTGCCATTGGACGCGGCAAGGATAAGGATACGATTAAAGCCAATGTGAAGGCTTTGTTCAATGGCATGAATTTGCTGTTGGCGAAGACTTAGAGAGCCATTTTATTTCCCGGCTTGTGGAAAAACCGCAAGCCGGGAAAGTCCTTCAAGCGATTAAAGCTTAAGCCATTCTTCGTCGCTATATTTTCTCGCCCATCCCGAAAAAAGGGTTTCCTCAATCCTTGGTGTGCTATAGCCTAAGTTGGCGGCAATGCGTGGAAGATAGATGACGTATTTGCTGTCCCTAAGGCGTTCTTTTGCATCGGTGCGATATCCCACATCAACGGTCAATAAAACGCCATCGTCTTTGTGTTCTATATTCACATCCCTTTCCCATTTTGTGGAGGGAAGGCCTGATTTGAAGAATATTCTCAATCGCCGATACTGGCTTAGTTGAGCAACTAAGACGGCATAAATTTCTTCGGCCAACACGTGACCTAGTGGTAAATCAGGCGACAAATCTTGAAGATTTTGGAGGCGCTGGTTTATTAAGGATATAGTTGGATCGAGAATGAAGTATATGGGTGGATCAAGCAGGATGAATTCCGCCTCCCAATTGTTGACTATCTGATTTTTATCCGCAAGCATGGCGATACGGGATTTAAAGCCGAAAAACGCCGCTACAATTTCATGGGCGTGTCCCGACTTTACCTTAATGCCATACTTGTCGATGAAATAGGAACGCAGAGAATCTGCGGAGAGTTTAGCGATGTCATGTTTCACGAGCAACCTCCTTAAAGACTGGACTTGTAGTCGCCGAGAGTGTTTAAAGACAACCATGCCAGCAACTTTAATGGTGGTTTGCTGTAGGCTATTACTGTTATTGCCTCGCGTTTCGGTCACTCTCAACCTGGGCGCTTGATTCCTGTCCAAAAGTATACGACACAAAACCGGAGACCGTCAAGCCTAGGCTTTTCTTGCATCCCACTCTGTCCGAAAGGCAAGCATAGAAAGGGCTAGATTTGAGGGCTCTGCCGATTTTCGGCCTGATTGGAGCTGAGTTTGTCCGTAAATCCCCCCCCTAAGTTTATTCCCGGCCAGCGTTGGGTGAGTGACAGCGAACCCGAACTCGGTTTGGGCAGCGTCATTGAAGTCGGATTCCGTGATGTGAAAATTCATTTCCCCGCCGCAGGAGAGACGCGCATGTACATGCAGCGCAATGCTCCGTTGCGTCGCGCGCGGCTGCGCGTGGGCGATCGTGCGCGCGGTCGTGAAGGCCAGGTGTTTGTGATTCGTCAGGTGAAAGTAAAAGACGGATTGCTGACCTATCTCGGTGAAACCGGCGTGTTGCCTGAACAGGAATTACTCGACCGCATGAGTTTTTCTGATCCAGACAAGCGTTTGCTTGCCGGTCAAGTCAGCAAACCACGTGCATTTTCGCTGCGACTTCGGACGCAGGAATTTCGACGTGAGATGCAGGGATCGCGGGTACGCGGTCTTGCCGGTGCGCGCATGGATTTGTTGCCGCATCAAATTTCCATTGCTTACGAAGTTGCATCCCGCCATCATCCCCGCGTTTTATTGGCCGATGAAGTGGGACTCGGAAAAACCATCGAGGCGGGTTTGATCTTCCATCGCCTGTATGTCACCGGTCAGGCGCAGCGTGTGCTTATCGTGGCTCCCTCGCAGCTCGTGCATCAATGGCTGGTGGAAATGTACCGGCGATTTAATCACATGTTCACCGTGCTGGACGAAGACTTGTGTCGTGCCGAGGAAAAAGGCGATACCTCGAAGAATCCCTTCGCCTTGCGCCAAACCATTCTCTGCGCCACGGATTTTCTCGCTGCGTCGCCGCGCCGTGTGGAACAGGCCGTGGCAGCGGGCATCGATCTGTTGATTGTGGATGAAGCGCATCATCTGGCATGGACACCGGAGCACGTTTCTCCCGAATATGCTGCGGTGGAGAAGCTGGCGCGTACTGCGAACGGAGTATTGTTGCTCACGGCGACTCCGATTCAATTGGGACAGGCTGGGCATTTTGGGCGTTTGCGATTATTGGACCCGGATCGATTTTCCGATCTCGAAAAATATCTCGCCGAGACGCGGCGTTATGAAGAGATCGCATCATTGGCCAACGCATTGCTTTCCACCGAGGAAGCGCAACCCGACGTGGCCGATGGTTTGCAGCGTATGTTTCCGGGCGATGCCCCGTTGCATGGTCGTATCGCGGATTATCTTGCAGCCAAATCCGGCGCACGTCAAAAGCTGGTGGATGATTTGGTCGATCGGCATGGCACCGGTCGTTTGATGTTCCGCAACCGCCGTCAGGCCTTGGGCGGATTTCCGAAACGCATCGTGCATGCAGTGCCTTTGGAATCGAATGGAGATTCCACGGAAACGGATCCCGGAAAGTTCATGCTGAATGTGTCACGCAATGATCCCCGGTTATTGTGGTTGGTGGAATTCCTGAAGCAAAATCCCGGCGAGAAAATATTGCTGCTCTGCGCCCATAAGAACGTGGTATTCACTTTGCAGGAAGTTTTACCCACGCTCACGACGGCGACCTTCGTTTCGTTTCATGAAAATTTGACCATGACCACGCGCGATAAAAACGCGGCCTATTTCGCGCAGTCTGACGGTGCGCAACTTTTGATTTGCTCCGAGATCGGCAGTGAAGGTCGCAACTTCCAGTTCGCCCATCATCTGGTGCTGTTTGATCTCCCGCTCGATCCGAGTGTATTGGAACAGCGCATTGGCCGGCTGGATCGCATTGGGCAGAAAAGCGACATTCACATCCACATTCCGTATCTCAAGGGCACGCCGCATGAGATTGTATTCCGCTGGTACCATGAGGGAATCAATGCCTTCTGCGATACGGTGCTTGGCGCAGATTATTTTCATGAAGCCTTGATTGGGAAATTGTTAGCGGTATGTTCTGCTCTTCCTGAGAACCGTGAAGAAAAAATTGCGGAACTGATTCGTGAAACGCAGGCGTTGGTTCTGGAAGTGCGAGCGACTTTGGAAAAGGGGCGCGATCGTTTGCTGGAATTGAACAGCAACAAATCCGATCTGGCGCAGGACCTCATCGCCGAGATTCTGGATGAAGATCAGAAAACAGACTTGCAAGAATATCTGGTCGAAGTCTTCGATCACTTCGGACTCGAGGTGCAGGAAACCGCTGTAAAACGGGGTTATTTCGTGTTTCCCGGCGAGCGGTTGTGGATCGATTCCTTTCCTGGAATTTCCGAAGCCGGGTTGGCCATCAGCTTTGATCGCAGTGAAGTTTTGGTTCGTGAGGATCAGGCGTTTCTCTCAATCGATCATCCGCTGGTGCGCGGCGTGGTGGATTTACTGTTGGAAGGCGATGAAGGTACGGTGGGTTTTGCGGAATGGCGCGAGGCTCCTGTGCGCGGTGTTGCATTGGAAGCCGTGTTCTCGCTCGAAGCCACGGCTCCGGGCGCATTGCATCTCGATCGTTTTCTCCCGCCGACTCCGCTGCGCGTGATGGTGGATGACAAGGGCGAATCGCTGGGTCATCTGTTGAATGCGATGGATGCGGTGAAGCTGGACATGGCTCCGGTGTTGATGCTGGAGGAACAGCATGAACTGTTCGAGGAACTCGTTCCGAAATTGCTGGACGCTGCGCGGCAACAGGTGGCGTTCAAGGAATCTACAGTGAAGAAAGCTGCGCATCAGGAAGCGGAGAAGCGGCTGCTCGCGGAACGGGATCGGTTGAAGGATTTACAGGCGATGAATCCGGCGGTGACGGATGCCGAGGTCAAGGATGCGGAACGCCATGCGGAGGAAGTGTTAAGGCATATTGCGCAGGCGGAGTTGAGGTTGGATGCGGTACGGTTGATTTTGTTGGGAAAGAGAATGTTTTAGCGATCGACCTTGGCAGGCGTCTATGCTATCGTTTTTGGGAATACGCCGCCGTAGTCCCTTCGGGATCGCGGCGGTTGGCATTAAGGCCTTTATAAGAGGATGAGCAGAATCAACAGGATGATGATCAAGGTTCCTGTGCCGATGTAAACATAGCTGGCCTGTTCCATATCCTGCTGGATATAATTCGCAAAACGGTTCAAATCCGCATCGGCCACCCTGTCGCGGCCCTGCAACCCGTTCAATTCCGTGCGGTCGGCCTGGACTTTGATTCGCATGGCTTCGAGGCTTCGGACCTCCTCCTTAGACCCGATCTGTTCCGCCATTCCGATCCCGCGGTCCATCCGGTTCAGGAAGTTCTCCAGCATTTGTCGTTTGAGGGCGGGATCTTCCGTTTCGCGGACGTTTTGAATGATCTGGTTGATGGAGGCGTTCAGCCGCTCCCGCACAAACCCCGCATCCGCATGCACCCGCAAAGGCGCAAGAATTGCAAAGGCCGCCACGAGGATTTTCGCCGATGTCAAAGTGAGCTTGTTCATGTTGTGCTCCTCTCAATCCACATCCCGAATGAATTTTCAAGGATGTCCATCGTCATTACTTACGTAATATACAGGGAGTGACGAGGTGGGTGTACACCTACCTTTGCGCAGTTTCTTGGCCGGGACATTCCCAACCGGAATGGTTCTGTTTGTTTTTCAGGACCCCGAAACGCGGGGTTTGATAAAACAAATCCACTCCGGCCCGTGCCGATGCGGAGTCGAAGCCGTAATCTTCCGCACAGTCATGATAGCCATGGGATGCTGTTTTCCACGCCTTGGCGGCAAAGGAATGAAGAAACGCGGAACTTCTGTCCATGTCGTACACCCCCACCGTGATTTCCGTCTGAGTGTTTTTCCGCAACGATACGAACGATTGTTCCGCCATCGAATCCGCGAGGGCATGAACTTTTTCCGCATCCAACGGGGTGGAATCTCCGTCCAATTCCTTGAAAGCACGCGTGTCCAAAAAGGAAAGGTGAAGATAGGCCGGAGATGCTACCACGTATTGTGCATAAGGGGCGATGGCGGTTAACATGCCCGGTGTTCCGCCATAGCAGGTGGAAAGAACCGCAAGCGCGAAAGACTTGGTGGCATCGGCGGTGGATTGCGGCGGTTCAAGGCGGTCCAACCCGCGCACAAAGTCGGCCTGGGAGAAGTTTTTATCGGGATAGGAGTGGGAATAATTTTCACCGTTCTGCACGGGAATTTCATGACCGAAGTAAATGAAAAACCGAGTCGGCGCCCTGTTGGCGGGGGATAGGACATGCTGATGAAACAAACGGGCTTCCTCCTCGAAGTCGCTGTCATCCATGCGGGAATAAGGTTCCTGGTGTAAGAGGATTCCATGGCGATACTGGTAGAACATTCCTTCCAAATTTTTCCCGAACCATTTCACATGGCGCGGGGATTGATGAAAAATGAAAACTTCGGAATGGGGGGAATTCCGGGCAACGTCCAAAGCCTGCGCCACCGCTTCCGCATCTGCACGATGTTGTTGTCCGGTTGAATCATGCCAGTTGTAATCCGCATCTCCATGCACGATGTAAATCAGTTGGAAGTTGATGTTGGAATCGGATGGAACTGAGGACTTGGAAGTTTGATCACGGGTTTGGTCGGGCTCCTGTCTTGAACCCGCGCAGGCTGCCAGCAAAAGCGCCATCCCGGCGAGAACCGGGATGGCGAGGGAGCCTCGAAATGAAAATGGCAAGTGTTCCCCGTTCTCACCGCAGGATAAGGAGGATAACCAGAATGAAAATGAGCAAGCCGGCGCTGATATACAGGCCGCCTCCCGTCCAATAGGCGTCCGATTGCTCCATATCCTGCTGGATATAGCGGGCGAATGGGTTCAAATCGGCATCCGTCACCTTCTCTTTTCCGTTCAAACCGTTGAGCTCGGCGTATTGCGACTCGACTTTCGTCCTTATCACGTCAAGTCCCGCCCTATCTTGTTCCGGGATTAAGCCTCTGACCATTCCCAACCTTTGATCCATGCGCGTCAGGAAATTTCCGAGAATCTCCCGCTTGGCGACGGGATCTTGGGCTGTCTGCACTTGTTGAACCATGGTGTTAACCGACGCTTTGAATCGTTCCTGTAAAACGGCGGAGGGTTGTTCCGCCCTTCCGGGTAAATTCAGGATAAAAACCAGTAATAATGCGGACAGGAATGATGTTCGGAAGGAAAATGAAAAGAGCTTGTTCATGGCATCCTCCTTGAAATGAATGATCCCACTCTTAAACTATACGGTTTTTCTCCGAAAAGGATCAAATTTTAAAGATCCCCTTTTTCCAGCATATCGAGGAGCGTTTTGCAGGAACGATGTAACATTTCGTAAACATGATCGAAACCCTTAGGTCCACCATAATACGGATCGGGAACTTCGGAGTCCGAATCGCCTTGCGGATCAAACGACCGCATCAACCGGATTTTCCCGTGATGCTCCGGTGGGGAAAGATGAAGTAAGTCCCGCTGATTTTGCCGGTCCATTGCCAGCAGCAAATCGAATTCCTCAAAATCCTCCGGCGTACTCACCTGCCGTGCGCGGCACACCAGTTTGATGCCGTGCACATTGGCCACGGCTTCGGATCGTGGATCGGGTGCATGACCCACATGCCAATCGCCAATGCCCGCCGAATCGATGCTATAATGATCCTGTTGTCCGCGTTCCTTCGCGAGATGCAGAAAAATCCCCTCAGCCAGCGGCGACCGGCAGATATTTCCCATGCAGACAAAGAGAAGCTTGGTCATAGACCGAGCAATTCGCGGAGCTTGGCTTCCTCGTTGGATTCCCGCATCAAACTTTCGCCGACCAAAACCGCGTTCACCCCTGCGTCTTTTAATCGCAGCACGTCGTCGCGTTTGAAGATTCCCGATTCGGAAACAAACGGAATGTTTGCAGGAACCAGTTTGCGCAAACGGAAGGTTGTGTCCAACGAAGTATGGAAAGTGCGCAGATTGCGATTGTTGACGCCAAGCAATGTTGTTCCGGCGCGTAGCGCTATTTCCGTTTCCTGCTCATCATGGGCTTCGACCAAGGGTGTGAGACCCAATTCGCTGCCCAATGCAATCAGATCGCGAAGTTGGGATTCTTCCAGACAGGCGACGATCAACAGATAAGCGCTGGCTCCAAGCAGTTTGGCCTCGAAGATTTGATACGCTTCGGTGAGGAAGTCTTTCCGCAATGTGGGCAAAGCAACCGATGACGAAATGGTTTGCAAATAATCATCGGAACCTTGAAACGAATCCTGCTCCGTCAAAACCGACAACGCTGAAGCCCCACCGCGTGCATACGCCTGTGCTATTTCCAGCGGGTGAAAATTCTCGCGGATGATTCCTTTGGAAGGCGAGGCCTTTTTCACCTCGGCGATGACATGCATGCCATGTAGTGCGGGACTGCGCAGGATTTCCAGCAGGTTGAATCGAGGCGGAGGCAACGCCCGCGCCTGTTTCTCCGCATCAGCAGGGGAGAGGACGCGCTTGCGCTCGGCCAGACGTGTGGCTTTGTCTTTCAGGATTTTTGCGAGAATGTCTTCCATGAACTACGCAGGGTTCTGTGAGAACGCAGCCCATTTTTCCAATGTCGTCTTTGCAGCTCCGGCGTCCAACGCGGCCTTGACCTTGGCTACGCCGTCTTTGAGATTCGTGGCCATGCCGGAAACATACAGCGCGGCAGCGGCGTTCAATGAGACTACATCGCGCTTAGGACCTTTGGCCCCTGAGAAAACATCGCGCAGAATGGCCGCGTTTTGCGGAGCATCTCCACCGAGTAAATCTTCCTTGGTAGCCAAAGAGAATCCAAGGTCTTGCGGGTTCAGGATATATTCCTTAATCGCACCGTCTTTCAATTCAGCGACCAAAGTCGGAGCGCATAAACTGATCTCGTCGATCCCATCCGTGCCGGATACAACCATCACATGTTCCGAACCCAATCGTTGCAATACGTCGGCTATCACGCGTGTCAGCTTGTCGCCCTGCGCCGAGAGCGCGGAACTGCCGAACACGCCAATCACTTGACGTTTTGCCTGTGCAGGATTCAGCAGCGGGCCCATGAGATTAAACATCGTCCGTTGGCCCAGTTCCTGACGCGGCCCTGCCACATGCTTCATGCCGGGATTCAATTTCGGTGCGAAGAGAAATCCAATGCCGACTTTGTCGATGCATGCGCCGACTTGTTCCGGCGTCAATTCGATGTTGATGCCCAGTTCCTGCAACACGTTCGCGCTGCCACAGCGGCTGCTGATGGCGCGATTCCCGTGCTTCGCCACGGCGGCTCCGGAGGATGCAGCCACAATGGCGGCGGCAGTGGAGATGTTGAACGTCCCACTGTGATCCCCGCCCGTACCGCAAGTGTCGATGACATTCGAGCGCGTGACGGGAACCTTGATCGCATTGGAACGCAAAGCTTGCGCGGCGGCGGCGATTTCTTCCGGCGTTTCGCCCTTGATGCGCAAGGCGATCAGGAAACCCGCGATTTGCGCAGGAGTCCATCGGCCTTCCACGATGCCTTCCATGGCCGATTGCATTTCGGCAAAGGAAAGATTTTCCCCGCGAATCAATTTGCCCAATAACGCCGTGTCCATTTCAGGAACCTTTCACCGCAAGAAAATTTTTCAGCATGATTTTTCCATGCTCAGTTAAAATGGATTCGGGATGAAATTGCACGCCGAAGATCGGACGTTCCCTGTGCTTTAATCCCATGATCACGTCGCCGCACGTTGCGGTGATCTCCAGTTCCGCCGGAAGAGAGGAACGTTCCACAATCAGTGAATGATAGCGCGTGGCCGTGAAGGTTTTCGGCAGGCCCGCAAACAGATCGCGCTGGTTGCATTCGATGGTTGAAGTCTTTCCGTGCATGGGTGCTTCAGCGCGAATCACGTTGCCGCCAAAAGCCGCACCAATGGATTGATGTCCGAGGCATACGCCGAGCAACGGAATGGATTTCGGAACTGCCTTTATGAGCGGAATGGAAATTCCCGCTTCGGCGGGAGTGCAAGGCCCGGGTGACACCACAATATGCGAGGGTTTCAATGCCAACACTTCTTCCACTGTCATTTGATCATTGCGAACCACGCGCAAATCCGGCTGCATCTCGCCCAAATATTGCACGAGATTGTAAGTGAAAGAATCGTAATTGTCGAGGAAGAGAATCATAAATCCGCCTCTGCGCGTTCCACGGCCAGCATGGCGGCGCGCGCCTTGTGAAGCGTTTCCTCGTATTCAGTTTGTGGCACGGAGTCGGCCACGAGTCCGCCGCCGGCCTGCGCATACGCGATACCGTCCTTGAGCATCAAGGTGCGAATGGCGATGCAGGAGTCGAGGTTTCCGCGAAAGTCGAGATAGCACACCGCGCCGCCGTAAATGCCGCGTCGCGTCGGTTCCAACCCGTCGATGATTTGCATGGCACGGATTTTCGGCGCCCCAGAAAGTGTTCCTGCCGGCAAACAGGACATCAACGCATCGAGGGAATGTGCCTCCTTCTTGAGTTGTCCCGTCACCCGTGAAACGATATGCATGACATGACTGAGCCGCTCGATTTGCATGAACTGCGGAACTGAAACACTGCCATAAGCGCAGACGCGGCCCAAATCATTGCGGCCCAAATCCACAAGCATGATATGCTCGGCGATTTCCTTGGGATCCTTGAGCAACTCTTCCGCCAATGCGGCATCCTTCGCTTCATCCGACCCGCGCGGTCGCGTTCCCGCAATGGGTTTGGTTTCTGCAAAGCCGTTCTGCACCTTCACCAAAGTTTCCGGAGACGCACCCACGATTTCAAAGTCGCCATAGTCGAGGTAATACATGTACGGCGACGGATTGATGCTCCGCAAATACCGGTAAATCGAAACGGCCTGCGCCGCAGTCTTCATTTGAAACCGCTGCGACAAAACGATTTGAAAGGCATCTCCGGCGCGGATGTATTCCTTGCATTCGTTGACTCCGGCGATGAAGCGACCCTGCGTCATGTTGGAAACCCAGCTCTTGCCGGAAAATTCCTGCCGGGGATCGGAATGCATTTTCGAGCTGTCAGGATTGGGCACATTGAGATCGCGTTCCAATTTTTCGATCAAAGTTAAGGCGCGTTTGTAAGCGGGTTCGAGTCCGCCGAATTCATCCGGCATGACATTGGCCACGATGCGCAATTGATGTTTCAAATGATCAAAGACTAAGAAGGCTTCGTAAATCCCAAAATCCAAATCGTTCAATCCGTAATCATCACGTCCTTGTTCGGGAATCTTTTCCATCAACCGGATGGCATCATAAGCGAAGAAACCCACCGCGCCGCCCGCGAAGGCGGGAAGGTTGGCATCTTCCACTCCGCGAAAACGCGCAAGAAAGGTTCGCAATTCTTGGAGTGCATCCCCTTCAAAGGATTTGGACTCTTTGCCCAGAATCTCGATGCGACGAGCGCGAGCGCGGAACACATAGAGCGGATCGCGGCCCAGAAAGGAATAGCGCGCCAGCTTTTCACCAATCTCCACACTTTCCAGCAGGAATGTCCGGCCGCCGGGGTTGCGAAGTTTCATCAAAGCTGTAATGGGTGTCTCCAGGTCCGGCAGGAAATCCTTGGACACGGGATAGACATTACACCCCAGCCGCTCCATCTCGGAACGGACATTGTCAATTGACTGAATCACGGCGAAAAACCCCACTAAATACGGTTCTCTAATAATAGTTTAAGGGTGTGCGCCTGCTCTATTTGTTGACCTTCGGATTCACCGCGATTTTTGCGTCTCAGCCTGTCAAGGTTTGGGTGGAATTAAGGGATAAGGGGCCGTCTTCCGTTGCAGGTCGGGCATGGGAAGACCTGCCGGTATACGCACCCTATTTACAACAATTGCGTCATGCGGGTTTTACGCCGGATATTTCTCTAAAGTGGCAGAACCGAGTTTCGGGTTGGATCGATCCTAAAAATATATCGGACTTGAATCGGATGGCCATTGTGCGCCATGTTGAAGGCATGCCACATAAGGCGCCTTACAACCATTTACCACGCATTCCTGTCGGAAGCGGGTTGGCCAAAGCGGGTGTGGCATCTGCTTTCGGATCTTTTCAACAAGCATTTGATACTACGCAAGCTTCCTTGTTGCGCACAGCTCTTCCTGCCGGACAAAGCGCCGGCCAGGGATTGCGCATTGCGGTTATTGACGTCGATTTTGATTTGAAGCACGAGGCCTTTGCCCACCTCAAGCAGGCCGGGCTTATCGTGGATCAACGGGACTTCGTCGCGAACAAAAATACTGTGGTCCGCGACACATTCACTGAAAGCCATGGCGCTGCGGTTTTGTCATTGCTGGCGGGAAAGACTGCGACTTTTGAAGGCCTTGTTCCTGACGCGAAATATCTTCTCTATCGCGCTGAAAACGGAGCGAGTGAAACCTATGTCGAGGAGGACTACGTTGCCGCAGCCATGGAGCGGGCGGTGGATTCGGGTGCGCAAGTCATCAGCATCAGTCTGGGGTATCGCTATGATTACAGCGATGGTAGTCCGGATATTCCTTATGCCTCCATGAATGGTCGCACAAGACCTTCTTCCATTGCCGCTCTGGGTGCGGCACGACGCGGCGTTCTTCTTTGCGTTTCGATGGGCAATGAAGGCCCGACTCGCGCCAGCGGTCCGACCATTACTGCTCCTGCCGATGCGGACAGCGTTTTGAGCGTGGGAATATTGGACTTGAATCTCAAGCCTTGTTCCTATTCTGGAACCGGCCCCACCTATGATCATCGAGTCAAGCCGGATGTGGCGTCCATCGGACCCAATGCCTGTGCCACACCGACTGCAGATCCCAAGACGACTTCAGGGGTTGAATATCAGGGGGGGACGAGTTTTGCCGCCCCAGTGGTGGCTGGAATTGGAGCACTCCTTCGTCAGTTACACCCGACAATTTCCGCACAAACCATCCGCTTGGCACTTATGTCCACTGCGTCAAAAACATTGCACCCCGACAGTGCTTCGGGTTACGGATTGGTGAGGGCAAATGAGGCGAGTCGAATTTTATCCTCGGGGGGTTCCGGAATAGGTTCGTTTGTCTGGGATCGCGCCAGTTCCCGTGCCACAATGCGCTGGCGTCCCGGTCTGAATTTTTCCGGAACACACTTGTGGGATTTGCGGGGGCGTGATCTTCCGGTGCATGCGGGCGCAACGGGTCCGGTTTTCTGGATGGATCCGGGTTCCAGTCGTGCCGCGGGTTTTTACTTCTTCAGGATTCCAAGTGCCGATTCCTCGAACATTGCACCGTAATACTTTTTTCGGATAGGGAGAGGCCATGAAAATAAAATTATGGGGAATTCTGCTGGCTGTTGCTTGTGTATCCGCCCAGGAGAATTATTCATCATGGTCTCACTATAAAGCCATCAGTATCAACACTACAGCCGATACGGTGAATGGCGGGGCCAATGTGGCCGCTACGGTCGCTAATTTCCCCCTTCTGGTGCGCTTGACTGCGGCCAACACGGATGTTTTCACCCAAGCGACTGCCAACGGCGCGGACATCCGCTTCACCACTTCGAATGGTGTCACGCGATTAAAACATCAACGGGAACGATGGGATGCGGTAAATCACGTCGCGGAATTCTGGGTTCTGGTTCCGAGTATCGCGGGCTACCTTCTCACTACACCCATTCGAATGTATTGGGGGAAAATCGGTGCTGCGGACAGTTCCAATGGGGCTGCTGTGTTCGATACCGTGAATGGCTTTCGGGCCGTATGGCACATGAACGGCGGTACCGGTAATGAAACGGATGCCACGGTGGACGGTCTTGTCGCCACAAATACCGGTGCTCCCGCGAACAATCCCTCCGGTGCAGTCGGTCTGGCACGGACTTTTGATGGAACGACGCAGTATTTCACGGTACTTAATTCCGCGACCGGAGTTTTAAACTTTCATCTCACGGATAATTTCACGGTTTCAGCGTGGTTATATGTCGCGGCTGTTCCAGCCGTGGCGGGTTCCGGAATTGTGATTATGAACAAGGGCGATAATCAATGGACCTTTGAAGCACAGGATAATGCGGCAACTCCGAAATATTGGGTGGTGGAAGCGCGTGGCAATAACACCTTTCTGAACGCCCGATCGACCGGGTTTCCAACTGCCGGCTTCCCGGCCGTCACCGCGAATGGCAGCGTGGGAAGTTGGCATCACCTCATGGGAACCTATAAAGGGGCGGCTGTTATGGGGGCAATCGCCGAAACCCTTTTTTATGACGGCAACCCGATAAGCGTATCGGCGTATGTCAACATGAACAACAACGGGCGCAATGAGAATTTTAATGTCTTCATCGGGACCTTGCCCTCGAACACATCGCCTCCCAATGGAGCGACACTTTCCCGGTACTGGAATGGATCCCTTGATGAATTGACCGTGTCCAAAACGGTGCGTTCGCGGGATTGGGTGAAACTTTGTTACCAGACACAAAAACCGGGTGTGAATGCCGTGACCCTTGGCACTTCTCTGGTACCCACAGCGATTATTCCATCGATTTCCAAACAATCACATAGCGCGAAAATTTTCGTTTCAGATGTTTTGGGTCACAAAACACGACACGGAAAGGCATGGAAATCCGGGGCCAAGGCGGAACACAGAGTGACGCTTATTCGTTGAGAGTACATTTACCCTGTAATGCAGTTCACCATTTTACTGTTCGGGTTGGGCTTGGCGCTGGCACAGGCGCAATGGTCTGCACCTCCCTTGATTAAACCCCAAATCATCTCGGAGATTCCACACGATTCGGCCGCATTCACGCAGGGTTTGATTTGGATCGACGGAAAGCTTTTTGAAAGCACGGGTTTGTATGGGAAATCCTCGTTGCGGGAATTGAACCCCAATACGGGTACGATATTACACATTCAAACAGTGCCGCAACAATACTTTGCGGAAGGGTTGGCGCAATTTCACGGTGAATTGATCCAACTGACATGGAAGGAGGGCGTTGCTTTTCGTTATCCGATGAAAAGTTGGGGCCGTCCTGCACATTTCAACTATTCCGGCGAAGGTTGGGGTCTCGCAACATTAGGCCAGAACATCTGGATGAGCAACGGTTCTGACACGCTTTTCCGCCGTAACGGCGCTTTCAAGATTACCGGGAAGGTACCAGTGAAGCTTGAGGGAAGGCCTGTTGAGCGCCTGAATGAACTCGAAGGTGTGGCCAATAAAATAGTGGCCAATATCTGGTATTCGGATTCGCTGATCATTGTCGATCCACATGATGGCCGTGTGCTGGCAGTGGTAGACGCATCGGATCTGGTCTCTAGAAGCCATCGGCGTTCAAGGGATGACGTGCTCAATGGCATTGCTTATGATACTCGAAAAAAGTTTTTTTTCATCACGGGCAAAAATTGGCCGGTGATTTTCAAGGTGCGCATTCCCTTTACATTCTGACGCTTTCCCCATTGCCTCCGCCTTTCCGGACGAAAGGGGGAAGGCGAAGAATCTTGTATATTCCGTCTTCTTGGTAAATCTATTCTCAGTCATATGGCATATGCGGGACGCAAGTCACAAGCTTCGTGCACCGCTGGCATTGCTGTATTTGCTGTTGGGAATGACCGCCGCGTGGCATGCCCTGGACGATATTTATCCAAGTTCAGAAATCGCGTATCAAACCGGTGATTCCGGTTCCACAAATCCTGTTGTGAATGCGGATGGGTTGTGTGTTGGGGCTTGAAGCCTCGTTGCGCCTGGACTGGTCGGCGGGACCCTGCATCGTCGCGGTGTTTATTCTGTTGATGATTCTGTCGAGCGTGGTATTTGGGAAGATATTGGGGCGGAAGGAGTAGGCTCCTTCAAGAGAGCAACCTCGCGAAAGGGCTCACCTTCTGGATCGGTAATCCTCAAACGACACGATATTGGTGCTGCGCTGTTTGCGTTTGAGCTCGCTGACCCGATCCAGTTTTTCTTTTTCGTCGCGCGACAGGGATTGAATGCCGTGCCGGGCGATTTTTTCAAGAATGGGATCGATGTCCTCCATCACAGCTTCCATTTTTTCAGTTTCGCGCCGGGCTTTTTCCCAGCGGCGGCGTGTTTGCCATTGCTTCCATCCATCAAAAAGGCCGTCGCCTCCGTTGTCCCAACGCAGATACAACCATGCAAAGAGTGCTCCGCCCAAATGCGCGATATGGGCGATGTGGTCGTTGCTGGTGATGAGCATGAGTTCAATGGCTCCGATAATGAGCACGGCGTATTTGGCGGACACGGGGAAGAAAAAGAACAGCAGGATTTGACTCGTAGGAAAGAAGCGGGCAAAAGCAAACATCACGGCGAAGATGGCTCCGGAGGCGCCGATGACGATGGCATCGTTTCGCGTGACGGCGTAAAACAGCAGAGAGCAGAATCCGGCAAAGACTCCGGCAAGGATGTAAAATCTCCAAAATCGCTTGTCGCCCATTTGCTGCGCAACCGGAGTGCCGAACATCCACAAAGTCAGCATGTTGAACAGGATGTGCATGAAACTGCCGTGATCATGCACGAACATGTAGGTGAAAATCCGCCAGTATTGATAATGTCCGTGAGTCACGAGTTGGGGATCGAGCGCCATCCACGGAAACAGATACGCTCCGTGCGTGATGTAGTCGATGAAAAAAATGGCGACGTTGAGGATCAACAGGATGCGAATGGACTGGGGTAACGTCTGTTCCCGGTAACCGAAATTCATCCGTTCCCCGTTTCCTTCAACCGGTCGCGCAATCGCACTTCCACTCCGGACGGAACAAATTCGGAAATATCACCGCCCAATGCGGCCAGTTCCCGGACGAGACTGGAGGCGAGGTAGGTGTATTTTTCGGATGGCATCAGATACATCGTCTCGCAACGCGCATCAAGTTTCTTGTTCATCAACGCCATCTGGAATTCATATTCAAAATCACTGACAGCGCGAAGGCCGCGCAGCAATACCTGCGCATTGCGCTTGCGCAGACAATCCACCATCAGCCCGGCATGCGATAGAACCTCCACATTGGGCAGGTTGCGTGTGCACTCCCGCGCCATCTCGACGCGCTCCTCCACGGAAAACAGGGAGGCTTTGCGCACATTCACTGCAATGACAACATCCACGGCTTCGAAAAGCTGCGAGGCCCGATGGATGATATCAAGATGCCCGTTGGTGATGGGGTCGAAGGTTCCGGGATATAAAGCTCGAGCCACTAGTCTCTCTTTCCTTATGCAAAATGAGCAGGAAAATTTTCGCTTATTAAGCTAACAATGCCCGGTGTTGAAGACCGCCAGGGAGGATTCTCCGTAAGCATAGACCCGGTCGGCTTTTCCCGTGAAATCCGGGGGATTTCGGGTGGGAAATTGCACTATGCCAATGCCGTCGTTGGTTAATAGGGGTAGCATTTGTTCCCACAATCCCGAAAAATCCTGCGAGAACGGTGGATCGGCGAATACAATATCAAACCGCCGTTCTTGTTTGAACATCCGTCCGGCGAATTTCAACGCATCCTCTCGAATCGATTCCAGGGACTTCGCATCCGCTCCGCGCGTGAGGAGAAGCTGACAGTTGCCAGCCAGAACTTTGAAAGCGGCGGGATGGTGTTCGACCAGGGTAACCTGCTTGCAGCCGCGGCTTAGGGCTTCCAGACCCACCGAGCCGGAACCGGCGTACAAATCGAGAAAATCAGCACCCTCGATTCGATCCATGAGAATGTTGAACAATGCCTGCCGCACTTTGCCCGAAGTGGGACGCGTGAGGTTTTGGCCGGAGGGTGTGCGCAAAACAGCGCCTTTGAACCGGCCACCGGTGAGGGAGAGGCTCACTTGCAGTAAAGAATCAAATCGAGACTGGCCGTCATGCTTTCCTCACCGCGAGCTTCCAAAGCCAGTTGCTGAAAGCCCACATTGGATCGCGCTTTCCTCAAGGCCTCCAATAAGGCCTGCAGTTTGACGTAATCACAACGGGCCTCCGTATGATAGACCCGGTGCCTTACTCCGTCCACGTTTGAGGAATCCCGCAATTGAGGCGGGTCCATGTCAATGTTTTGTGCTTTCGCCGTCTTTAAAAAACGTTGCAGCGAAGCGTCAGATTGATTCGCAGCAAGGACCCGATTCTTCGAAGAATCGATTTCCATTCCGGAATAGGCAACCCGTCCCGAAAAAACGAATTCATGTTGATCGGCTCCCACCGACTGGATTTTGTTTTCCTGAAGCTCCAGTCCGGGCAGGGTGTTAAACCCCTTTTGAAAATGTTGCATGTCCGCTGCAGTAGTGGCCACGCCGTGTATATAAAACTCCCCCGGCGGGGTGAAGGCGATGCGCGAGAAACCCACGCCTTCAGGTGCGGCAGCAAGTAGGTCGTGCAGCAGTTGAGCTCCGGAAGATTGTTGAAAGGCAATGAGTTTCGACGGACTCAGTTTGGAATAGCCGGGGAAAATGCGTTCCGCCCTTGCCCCAAACGAGGTATCCGGCATGGATGGTGTATCTGTTTTGGTGGCGACAGGTTCTGGAGCTGCTGCAGGAGTGGCTGTAGGCGCGGAGATTGGGGACGATGCAACGGGCTGGGGTCCTCGCAGGATGTCCATTTTTTCCTGGGGCCGGCCACGATGCCGTACGGCGAAGTAAACACCCGCGCCAACAAGGACAAGCATCGATAAAATAACGACCCATGTGCGATTGCTTTTCGGGGCTTCTTCCAGCCATTCGGAAAATTCTTCGCGTTCTTCCGTGAATTCCAACGGTTCATTTTTCGGAAGATGAGCTTGCCGTGGCTTGAGAAGATTGATGCCGGAACCTTCCGCATATTGCAGAGCCAGTTCCAAAGTTCCTGCGCATTGAACAGACAGGTCACGCATGTCTATGTCTGGGTTTACTGCAACGTCTTTAAAAGCATTCAGGGGATCCACGTGATTTGGCAGCGCTTCAGCATCCACACTTAGTGCGGCCAATCGAATACCGATGGATGATTCGAAAAGATTTTGAATTCGTGCCACTTCGGATCGCCGATAAGCGGCTACGAGATAAGTCAATCCGCCACCGGATTGCAAAGGACGATAGTCCATGGCATATTGATCAAGCGGACGCGCCAGATATTGTTCCATGTCCCATTGAATCGCGTCCAGGATATTCTCCTCGCCGGCCGGGATTTCCACGATGCGGACAATTGCGTTGAGTCCGGGAACGGAGCTTACCAAATCGGAAGTTTCCATGCGCCGATATCGCGACACGAAAGCCTTCAGCCGTTCTTCGAGATAAAAGCTGTTCCCCCAACGCTCGGGTTCGAGAGTTTCCATGGCCACCGCCAAAACACGGTTTTCAGAGGGCAAATATTCGACGAGTTTGAGTGAGACGGGGTTTAATTCCACCGCGACGACGCTGCGCGTTTCTTCCACCATCCCCGAAGTATACAATTTGGATGTCAAGATTCCGGAGACTTTTGGGGATCCGGTTGGACGGGGGTTTTGACCTTGCCTACCCGTATGAATTTGCGTAAAGCCTCGAATTTTTTGGGGCCAATTCCTTTCACTTCAAGCAAATCCTCCACTGTCTTGAATTTCCCGTTTTGGTTGCGCTGGTTCAAGATGGCTTTGGCGGTCGAGGTTCCCACTCCGGGAAGACTTTGTAAAGCTTCAAGGTTTGCGACATTCAAATCGATTGGATTAGCTGGCGGCATTTTTTTGGATCGGGAATGATTGGAAGGATGAGGTTTTGCTTCGGTGGAGTCCTGTGCCCGTTGTAGCCAATGCTCTTCCGAAAAACCGGGGGGTGGTTCGAAACAGGGGAATACCGTGTCGCTACCTGCAGTGTTTCTTGCCTGAATCACCAATGCCCTTAATGTTTCCCAATCATTAACGGGTCCCAGCTTGACGCCGGATCCTTCCCAAGCCCGCAATGCGGCTCCGCTGGAAAGCACGAGGATCAAAACCGCAGCCGCAGTCTTTTCGGCCTTGGTGAGAACGGGAAAAGTGAATCGTGGAAATCTCATGCCCAGAATTTAAGGCGTGGATTTTGGGGTAGGGGTGACGTAGGTCACGTGGATGCGGATTTTCGCTGGCCGAGTGCCCGCCAAGGGCAGGTGTACCGAGGCAAGCAGGATTTTCGGCCTATTCCTTCAACGCCGCTTTGACCAGATGATAAAACAGCGGCGAGGGTTTGCGCAGATTGCTGGTCAATTCCGGATGGAACTGGCAGCCCATGAAATATTTGTGATTCGGAAGTTCCATCACCTGCATGATGTTTTCTTCCGGATGTTTCCCTGAGAAGACCAGACCTTGAGCTTCGAGTCTTTCAATGTATTCCGGATTCACTTCATAGCGATGGCGGAAGCGTTCGCGGATCATCGTCTTGTTTCCATAGATGGAATAGGCACGGCTGCCTTCCTTGATCTCCACATCATGGCCACCCAGACGCATGGTGCCGCCTTTTTGCGACACGTTGATCTGTCCCGGCAGAATATCGATTACCGGATGATCCACCACCACGCCTTCATCGCGCACTTCGCTGGTGTTGGCATTCTTCAGCCCGCACACGTTGCGCGCGAATTCCACCACGGCCAGTTGCATGCCGTAGCAAATGCCGAGATAGGGAACTCCGTTCTCACGGGCGTATTGAATCACACGAATCTTGCCTTCGATTCCGCGCTTGCCAAATCCACCCGGGACGATGATTCCATCCACACCCGCCAACGCCGCAGCGGCATCTTCCACGGTTTCGACTTTGGAGGTGTCCACCCATTTTAAATCGACGCGCACATCCAAATGTGCTCCGGCATGCACGAGAGACTCGACCACAGACGCATAGGAATCTTCCAACGCCGTGTATTTGCCGCACAGGGCTATGCTTACCGTGCGGGCGGGATTCACCAGATTTTTTTTGATGTTCTGAACCCAGCCTTCCCATTGCCGCAAATCCGGCGGGGAATAAATGCCGAGCGCCGAATGCAACAATTCCGGCAACCCCTCGCGTTCATAAATCAGCGGGATTTCATAGACGGATTTCACATCCGGCCCCGAGATGACATTTCTGGCGGGAATGTTGCAATAAGACGCGATTTTTTCCTTGATGGAAGGCGTCAGCATTTCCGGGCAGCGACCGATTACGATATCCGGGTCGATGCCTTTTTCGTTCAATAACCGTACGGACATTTGCGTGGGCTTGCTTTTCTGTTCGTTCACGCCTTCGGGAACGGGCACATAGGTCAAATGCACATAGATGATGTTGTCGCTGCCGACGTCGCGCTTGAGCTGGCGGATGGCTTCGAGATAAAACTGGTTTTCCAAATCACCCACCGTGCCGCCCACTTCAATGAGCATGACATCGGCTTCCTCGGTTTTCGCGATGTCGAAAAACCAGGCTTTGATGCTGTCGGTGACATGCGGAATGAACTGCACCGTTTTGCCGAGATAATCGCCGCGGCGTTCCTTCTCGAGAATGTTCTTGAACACTTTGCCCATGGTGAGATTCCAGTGGAACTTGGTGGTGGTGTTCATGAAGCGTTCGTAATGGCCGAAATCCATGTCCACTTCGCCGCCATCGTCCAACACAAACACTTCGCCATGCTCGATGGGATTCATGGTGCCGGGATCGGTGTTCAAATAACCGTCGCATTTTACCGACACCAGTTTCAAACGACCTGAAAGAAGATTGCCAATGGAGGCGGCAGCGATTCCCTTGCCCAAGCCGGACAAAACGCCGCCAGTGACCACGATATATTTGCAGCCGGTTTTCCGATTTTTCATGACAGGGCTCCTTGCAGTGCCAAAGTTTTCAAGCGTTCACACGCCATTTCCAAATCCGCAGGCACATCCACGGGTGCGCCGCAGGGTGCGGCATGGGCGCGAACGGGTGCGAGATTGAGATCGCGCAATAATTCATGGGACAATTCGATTTCGCGCGCGGACACCGGCGATGCAGCATATCGCCGCAGGAAATTTTTGGAATACCCATACACGCCCAAATGGATGGCAACGGTTTGTAGGGGCGAAATATTTTTCGCCCCTACAAACCGTCCGTGTCTCTGGAAATTCAAAACAAAATTTTCTGAATCCATCACCGCTTTGACCCGATTCAGATTCATCATATCCGCATCTGTAGGCGATTCCGAATGCACCAAAGTGTGAACCCATTGGGGATGACGGCGTAATGCCACACAAATGCGCACCAATCCTTCAATCGGAAAGGCAGGTTCATCGCCCTGAAGATTCACCACCAGATCGGTTTGAATGGAATCCACGTTGTGGCCGATGCGATCCGTTCCGTTCGCTGCTTCACCTGTTAACACATAACGGAAGCCGTGATCTGCGACAACGGATCCAATTTCTTCCGAATCCGTAAAGCACACAATGTCTGCGAAGCATTCCGCTTCGGCGGCGCGTTCCAGCGTATGGACGATGATTGGCTTGCCGAATAACGGTTGCAAAAGTTTTCTGGGAAAACGGGTCGAGCCAAGGCGGGCCGGAACCACGCAAGTCACATCAGCATCCAGCATCCGTCAGCCGCCGATGACTTTGGGAATGGAAAAATGTTCGAGATTGATCTCGGGTGCGTTGCGAAGAGCCTGTTCCTTGGAAAGCATTTTTCCCTGCACATCGGGTCGCAAAGGACGCGGTGCGGAGTCCACGGCGGTCATAGGTTCCATATCGTCCAGCTTCAATTGCTTGAGCATGTCGAGATATTCCACCAGCTGACCCAGCGAATCGCCCATGTTGGCTATTTCTTCTTCCGTGAACTCGAGTCGGGCGAGCTTGGCCAGTTTGAGGATTTCTTCTTTTTCAACACGCATAAATTAAATGCCCTTTCTTCAAAACTAATCGAGGACTTCGAGTTTAGCAAACCGGAGAATCAGGGTCCGGCGAATGCGATCGCTGAAGATGACGTCGATATGCGCCGAGTCGCCGGAGCCGTCGATTCGAACCACCTGTCCATTGCCAAATTTGGCATGTCGCACGCGCTGCCCGGCCCGAAAAACGCCATTGTCATCCTGACTCATGTCTTCATAACGCGGCATCGGATCGGCTTTTTCAAAAGTTCTGGCGGGAGTCGCACTGCGCTGGAACCGTTGGTCGGGACGCCGTAGGGGCGAATGGCTGTTTGCCCCTACGGAACGCCCCGACAATTCCAGATGCTGTTTGTCAATTTCCAACAGAAAGCGCGAACCCATCGCATCTTCATAACCACCGTATCGGCGACGGCGACGGGCATAGGTGAGGGAAAGATCTTCCCGTGCCCGGGTAACGGCCACGTAAAACAACCGGCGCTCTTCTTCCGCACTCTCATCGTCTTCGCGAATCAACGGGAAAAGTCCGTCTTCCAATCCGGTGACGAACACGCGGGGAAATTCCAGTCCCTTGGCACTGTGTACGGTCATCAAAGTCACTGCTTCCTGATTGGCTTTCAGCGAGTCGGCATCGGAGACTAGAGAAATTTCCTGAAGGAATAATTCCAACGGGGATGATTCGGGCCCTTCGACAGGCTCAGGGACCGTGGTTGTTTCGACAAAATCGTTTTCGTTGGTCCCCGAGCCTGTCGAGGGGTCGTCCTGTCGATCCAGAAAATCCTGCGCAGCGGAAACCAATTCCTCCACGTTGGCCAAACGATCCATCGCCTCTTCGGTGTCCTCATTTTCCAACGCGGCTTTATAACCGGAACGGGTGATGACTTCGGCGATTAATTCCGGCAAAGGCTGTGAACTGGCGCGCAAGCCGACAAGGAGTTCATGGAACTCCAGCATTTTTTTCACTGCTCCCGAACCAATTCCTGCTTCTGCGGCAAAAGGGAGAGACTCGGACAGGGGAAGGCTTTGCGTTCTTGCCAATTCCTGCAATTGCTCGAGCGATTTGTCACCGAGTCCACGGCGAGGCACATTGATGACTCGGAGAAAAGCCACATCATCGCGGGGGTTGGCCAGCAAACGCAAATAGGCGAGAATATCTTTCACTTCCTTGCGCTCGTAAAAACGAATGCCGCCGACGATCAAATAAGGAATTTGCCGCCGCCGGAACTCATCTTCCATGACGCGGGACTGGGCGTTGGTGCGATAGAATACCGCCGTCTGTCCGGGACGAAAACGATCATCGCTTTGAATGCGGCGCGCCACCCATGCGGCTTCCATCATTTCATCGTCGAGTTCCATCAAGGTGACTTTGTCGCCCGGAGGATTGTCGGTCCAGAGCGTTTTTTCCAGACGGCTGCGGTTGTTGCGAATCACCGAACCGGCCACACCGAGAATATTGGCGGTGGAGCGATAGTTCTGTTCGAGCTTGGTGACCTTGGCTTCCGGAAAATCCTCTTTGAAGTTGAGGATGATACCGACATCTGCGCCGCGCCAACCGTAAATGCTTTGATCGTCGTCGCCGACGGTGACGAGATTGCGGTGTGGTCCCATCAACAATTGGATGAGCTGGTATTGCGCCTTGTTCGTGTCCTGATATTCGTCGATGAGGACGTAGCGGAAGGAGGACGAAAAAACCTGGCGGACTTCGGGAAAGGTTTGCAACAGACGGATGGAAAGGAAAATCAGATCGTCGAAATCCATCGCGTCCTGATTACGCAAATCCTCCTGATAGCGGTGGTAAAGCTTTGCCATGCGTTGCGCATAAGGATCGAGTGCGCGTCGTGCGGCTTCTTCTGGCCCAATATTCTGATTCTTGGATTGGCCGATGAAGCGACGGATGCTGTCCACCGAGAAGCGCATGTCGTTCTCAAGCCCTTCGGCCTGAATCAATTTTTTCACATGGCGTTTTTGATCATCCACATCGTAGATGGTAAAGTGGGAGGTGTATCCAAGCCGGTCGGCGTGAAAGCGCAGCAGACGGGCGCAAATGGAGTGGAAAGTTCCCATCCATCGCAACGAAGCATCGTAACCCAATAGAACGGCGACACGTTCACGCATTTCCCGCGCGGCCTTGTTGGTGAAAGTCACCGCCAGAATTTCATGTGGGCGAAATCCATGCTCGCGAATCAACCACGCAATCTTGTAGGTGAGTACGCGTGTTTTGCCGCTTCCTGCACCGGAGAGGACGAGTTGTGGACCGGGCGCATGCAAAACAGCCTCCAATTGGGAGGGATTGAGCAGTTTTCGGAGCGATTCTTCGGTTAATTCGGGTCGCGCGGGGGGAGTATCAAAAAGGTTTTCCACGGCGGATAATGGTAGCATTCCATCGCTGTAACATCGTGTAACCTTGATGTTCGTTGTCACAACGGTTTTGTAACTTACAGCCCCGTCAGAAAGAGCGGTTCAAAGCATGCTTCATTATTCATTGCGAACGCTAAGCGTTCTGGTTGGAATTGTCTCCTTTTTGAGTTTGACTGCCTGTGGCAAAAAAGATGCCGCGAGCGTCCGTCCTAGTGGAGTGCCTCCTGCAAAACTTGCCGCCATCATTCTTCATGCGTCCACGATTACTTCCGGAATTGCCACGACAGGTACCGTTCTGGCCGAACAACAAGTGGATGTCCAAGCGGAGATTTCCGGCAAGGTGGTTCACATCGGTTTTCCCGAAGGGGGGCATGTTTCCGCCGGGCAGGTTTTGGTGAAATTGAATGATTCCGAATTGCGCGCCCAGTTTGAAAAAGCTTCGGCCCAGCTTCAACTCGCCGAAGCGCAGGAAAAACGCGCCAAGGAACAGACGGATGCCGGTGCCGTCAGCGCACAGCAATACGACCAAATTCACGCCCAATTGGAATCCGCTAAGGGAGATGCGGCTTTGTTTAAAGCCCAATTGGACAAATGTGAAATCAAGGCGCCGTTTGCCGGAGAAGCGGGGCTGCGCAAAGTGGAATTGGGCATGGTGCTTCAGCCCGGAACCAAAGTGACCACCTTGCAGGATTTGCATTCCTACCGGATTGAATTTTCCATACCTGAAAATCAGATGGCAGGTGTTCATACCGGAATGTCGGTAAATTTTACCGTTGCGGGTCGAGCAGATACTTTGAGCGCATCCATTTTTGCAATTGAACCCGGTGTGGATCCGGATACCCGACTGTTGAAAATGCGCGCGCGTTGCGCTCCTCCCAAGGGCGGGCTTCGTCCGGGTGCTTTTGCCAGCGTGGTGTTGCCGTTGCAGGAAACCGCAGCGTTATGGGTTCCCGCCCACGCCGTTGTGGAAAGCGCACGGGGGACGCAAGTCTGGCGCATGCGCGAAGGCAAAGCCGAATTGCAAGTCTTTCAGCCCGGAACCCGGACTCCCGAAGCTGTGGAAGTCAAACAGGGGTTATCCGCCGGCGATACCATTATGGTCTCCGGCCTGATGCAGCTCAAGCCCGGTGCGGCCGTCAACCCGATCCTTGCGAATTAATTGATGCGCCTGTCGCATATCAGCATTGATCGCCCGGTTTTGACCGTGGTGATCTCCCTGTTCCTCACCGTGCTGGGATTCATCGCCATGCCCCAGCTCGGCATTCGTGAATTTCCGGCCGTCGATCCTCCCTCCATCACGGTCACCACCAACTATGCCGGTGCCAGCGCCGAGGTGATCGCTTCCCAGATCACCGAACCTCTCGAGCAATCGGTAAACGGCGTGGACGGCATCCGGACCATTACTTCGGTGAGCCGTCAGGGCAGCAGTGTCATCACGGTGGAATTTACTTTGGCCACGGATCTCGAAGCAGCGGCTAACGATGTGCGCGATCGCGTTTCGCGCATTGTACGCAGTCTTCCCGCCAGCACGGATCCGCCCGTGGTGGCCAAGGCGGATGCCAATTCCTTTCCCATTCTCCTCATGACCGTGCAAAGCGATACGCGTGATATCCTCGACATTTCCCGCATGGGCACGACTCTGTCCGAACGTCTGCAAACCATTCCCGGTGTGGCGGAAGTGCGCATCTGGGGCGAGAAGAAATACGCCATGCGCCTCTATCTGGATCCGATTCAGCTCACGGCGCACAATGTCACTCTGGCGGATGTTCAGGCTGCGTTGAACGCGGAGAATGTGGAATTACCCTCGGGACTTCTGGATGGAAAGACCGTCGAAATTACCGTGACGGCATCGGGACGCATGCGTTCCGCCGAAGAATTCAACAACCTTGTGATTCGTTCTTCGAATGGTTTGGTCCGGCTCAGGGATGTGGGTCAGGCACATCTGGGCGCCGAGAATGAGCGCACCATTCTCAAGATGAACGGCAAACCGATGATCGGACTCGGTCTGATTGCCCAACCCGGTGCCAATAGCATCGCCATCGGCAATGAATTTTACAAGCGCTATGCCCAGATTCAGAAGGATCTGCCCCCGGACATTCAGATCGGCATCGGGTTTGACGGCACCGTATTTGTCCGCCGCTCGCTGAAGGAAGTGGGTGCGACACTAGGCATTGCCTTTTTGCTGGTGATGGGCGTGCTGTTCTTTTTCCTGCGCGATGTGCGCTCGGCATTGATTCCCGCCTTCGCCATTCCGGTGTCCTTGATCGGTTCGCTATTCCTGATTTACTCGGCCGGGTTTACCATCAACGTACTCACCTTGCTGGGCCTGGTTCTCGCCATTGGTTTGGTGGTGGATGATGCCATCGTGGTGCTGGAAAACATCTACCGTAAAATTGAGGAAGGCGAAGAGCCCCGGAAGGCGGGGTACGCGGGACTTGAGGAAATTTTCCTCGCTGTAGTGTCTACCACTGCTGTTCTCGCTGTGGTATTCCTGCCGCTGTTCTTCGTTCAGGGTTTCATGGGAAAGCTCTTTCGCGAATTCGGTCTTGCCGTGGCGGGATCGGTGATCCTCTCCGCAATCGTCTCCCTGACTTTGACTCCCATGCTTTCCACACGGCTTCTGCGCCGCAAGCATTCTGCTTTTTACGAACGCACCGAACCGGCCTTCCAGAAATTTTACGGGGCCTATGCCAGCGGCTTGCGTGGTTTTCTCCATCGCCGCGTCCTCGCCACTTCGCTGGTTGCTGTGGCGTTGGCGGGTTGCGCGTACCTCTTTATCTGGGGGTTGAAATGGGACAAGCCTCCCGTTCAGGATCGCAGCCAATTCAGCATCATCGTGAGCGCACCCGAGGGCGCGACTTTCGGTGTCATGGATCATTTCATGGATCGCGTCGGCGAATTGACGCGGACGCAGGTTCCCGAGGCGACTGGTGTTTTGACGGTGGTGGGTTTTGGCAGCACGGTGAATTCCGGCTTTGCGCGTGTGTTGCTCAAAGATTCCGAAACCCGCAAACGCAGCCAGCAGGAAATGGTCGTCAAGATGGGTGGAGCGGTCCGCACTCTGACGGATGCCCGGATTCTGGTGACGCAGGATGAAACCATTCAAACCGGCGGAACACGCGCGGCATTGCCGTTGCAATTCGTGATTCAAGCGCCGAACTTCGACAGTCTGGCTTCCGCGCTTCCGCATTTCCTCGCCTTGGCGCGCGAGGACAAGGACTTTGCCGCGGTGAACGAGGATTTGAAATTCACACGGCCTGAATTACAGGTGACGGTGGATCGCGATCGTCTGCGCACCTTGGGTGTTTCTTATTTCAGTGTGGCGCAGGCTCTGCAACTTGGGTTGGGGGAAACGCGACTCGGATATTATCTCAAGGACAACCGGCAGTTTCAGGTGTTGGCGCAAGTGCCGGATCAATATCGCGGTGCGCCCAGCGACATGAATGTGTTGCAGGTGCGCAGTCAGAACGGGCAAATCATTCCCCTCGGAAATTTGATTCAGTACCATGAACAGGCTTCGCCGCCGCAACTGTTCCATTACAACCGCTGGGTGTCGGCCACGGTTTCAGCCAGTCTCGCACCGGGTGTTTCCATGGGCGATGGCATTGCCGCCATGCGTCGCATTGCCGCCAAAACACTGAACTCCTCTTTCACGACCGAGCTTGCAGGTCCGGCACGCGACTTTGCCGAAAGTTCCTCCAGCGCCTTCTTCATATTCGCCCTCGCCCTGATTCTCATCTACCTCGTGCTGGCGGCGCAGTTCGAAAGTTTCCGCGATCCCGTCATCATTCTCATCACGGTTCCGCTGTCGCTTTTGGGTGCCTTGATCGCTTTGCTGGTTTTCAATCAGACCATCAACATCTTCAGTCAAATCGGGCTCATCATGCTGGTGGGATTGGTGACCAAGAACGGCATTCTGATTGTGGAGTTCACACGTCAAAAGCGCGAGAAGGGTTTGCCTCTGGAACAGGCTGTGATTGAAGCAGCCTCGGCGCGTTTACGCCCCATTCTGATGACCACCTTGACCGCCGCATTGGGCATGCTCCCCATTGCGCTGGCTGCCGGCACCGGTGCAGAAAGCCGCAGGCCGATGGGTATTGCCGTGGTGGGTGGATTGATCTTCGGCATGGTGCTTACGTTGTTCATCATTCCCAACATGATCCTTCTGTTCCATGGCAAAAAAGAAAAAGAGACGATCCATGTTTAAGGCGTGGCTTCTCGGATGTGTCGCCGTGGCATCTGCGGGTGCGGCCGAATTGACTTTGTCGCAAGCCATGCGCGAAGCGTTGGAAAACAATCCGGGATATCAGGCTTCGCGAAACGACACCCGCTTTGCGGAAAAAACTTTGGACACGGCCATTGCGGGCTATTTGCCCACGGTCACCGCTTCGGGTGGAATCAACCGCAGTTGGCTGGACAGTCATCAGGAACGGGCCACGGCGACCGGTACTTCGGTTACCGATCTCAAAGGAGCGCAATCCACCTCCCGCACGGCAGGTGTGAACATGAACTGGACATTGTTCCAAGGTTTTTCCGGACCGCTGGCCCAGCGCCGTCTGCATTTGCAAGTCGATCAGGCAAAAGCGTATGAAGGACAATCGCGCGAAAGTCTGTTGCGCAACACGGTGCTGGCTTATGCCGATCTCGTGCGCCAGATTCGACTCCATGCCGCACTGGATACGCTGGCGAATATTTCATACGAAAGGGTTTCGATTTTAAAACGCAGTCTTGCGGTGGGCGCAGCTTCCAAATCCGACTGGCTTTCGGCGCAGGTGGATTTGAATGCCGATCAAGCCGCGTTGTTGCGACAAAAATCATCGCTGCAGGCCGCGCGTATTTTACTGGGACAAATTCTGGGCCGTAGCAAGGCTGTGTCGGAGGATGTGGATAGCGTGGGTCTTGCAAAAGCTCCGATGGACTTGGATGCATTGATTCTGGGTTTGCCGGATCATCGCCCCGAATTGCGCATTGCGGAAACCAATCTCGCGCTGTCTGAAGTGGTGGCAAAACAAAAGGCCACAGGCTGGCTGCCCAAACTCGATGCGTTAGCGGGATACAATTACTCCCTCACCAACAGTCCCGCCAATGTGGTATTGCAAAGCCGTACCTTGGGTCCCAGTGTGGGTCTGCAATTGAATTTCAATCTGTTTACGGGAGAATTCCCCTGGCATGCCTACAATCGGGCCCATATCGCCGTCACCTCCGCCGAACTCCGGCAGCGCGATGTTCTTTCAGCCGCCCAGGCGGAAGTGATGCAGAACCACGCGGTTTTCACGGCGGCGGATTCCGCTTTCGCCTTGGAAAGTCAGGGATTGGGTTATGCGCAGGAAAATCTCGGGTTGACTTTTGGCCGCTGGAAATCCGGTTCGCTTTCCTATGTCGATGCACGCCATGCGCAGGAACAATATCTCGATGCGTTCACGCGCAGCGAGAATACGGCGTTTGAAGCCATGCGTGCGCGGCTCGATCTGCTCCGCTCTGCCGGTCGTTTGGAATCGCTGTTAGACTCCACCATTTCCCGCTAACTCATGTTCCGCATCGAAGCCCATCTGGGACTCGATGTCTGGACTTCCTCCCGAAGATCCGCCTGTCTGGCCTTTGCCGATGCGCCGGGATACCGCCTCGCAGCCGGGGAACCGCAATGCCCGCAGGATGCGCTGAAGGAAACCTTTGCCGAATTTGAAGAAGATTGTCGCCGTAAAAACCGCCGCGTGATTTACTTCGGGCTCCCGCAGGCGGATATTCTGGAGTTGAATGCTTCGAATCATCGCGGTGTGTTGCATCTCGGAGATATCCCTGTTTTTAATCTGCGCAACTGGGAACATCTCCATCAAATGCCGCGTGAGATTCGCTCCCAAATGCGCCGCGCCATGAGACATGGCGTGACGGTGCGGCATGTGGCTTTGCCTCCCTCAGATATGAGTTCCCTGCAAAAATGTTTGTCCGACTGGTTGCGCCACAAGGGATTGCCTCCGATGGGATTTGCAACCACTCCTTTTCTATTGGACCCGTGGCCAAGTCACGGAATTTTTGTGGCTGAAACAAAGGATCGCGTGTGCGGATTTCTGGTTTCCTCGCATTCTTTGCATCGCGACATATTGCGAATTGACGCGGTGGTGCGCATCCCACATGCGCCCAATGGGACCGCCGAACTTCTGGTGGCCGCGGCCTTTCAGGACGGAATGCAAAGGGGATTGGAGCGTGCCACTTTGGATTTGGCACCCCTGTCCGCGCATTCCCAATCTCCGCATTTGAAGTCGCCACTTTGGTTCACCCTACTCGCTGCAGTCGCGCGACATTTGGGATCGCCATGGTATTCCTTCGGGGGCCTTGAAGCGTTCAAAGCCAAGTTTCATCCGGATTCCTGGCAGTCGTTTTATTGTGTTTCGCAATCGCGGCAATTCCCTGTTCGCGATTTTATTGCGGTGCTTCGGGCCTTTGCCGGAGGTTCTCTGATGCGCTATGCGCGTCAGTCATTGTTATGGAAGATGGGTTTTCGATCCTCCATTATTCCGAAGAACTAAATTCAACCCATCAAGGGAGTTGTCATGCGCAACGCAATGGTGTCACCGGTCTCTTTGGCGGTTCTTTTGTTTTTTTGTTTGAACGGCTGCAATACCAGTTCGACCACCAGCACGGTGATTACACCTCCGGGGATCCGGGACAGCCTTTCCCTTGGCTACCAGCTTTTTGACAGTACGGTTGCGCTTTTAAAAAGCGGGAATAACGTGGTCATTCAATCGAACGGAATTCCCAGTCACAAAAGTCCGTACTTCGGCACCACCGATTCGCGCTATGAAGCGGACACGCTTTCGGGGTTCGCCAAGAATCCGAACAGTATTCAAACACAAAGTCTCACTTTCAGAATTCCGATGAATCCTGCTGTGGCAACGACTCACACCAATACAGCGCTCGGCCCCATTGGCGTCGCGCTGAACGGCGTTCCTCTTTACAATCAGTTTGCCGGTCCGAACCAGCCTTTGACCAACGAGATTTACTCCTTCGATCAATACAACGGTCATCCCCAGCAATCAGGTCAATATCATTATCACGTCGAGCCGAAATATTTGACTGCAAAATACGGCAAATCCACCTTGATTGGATTTTTGCTGGATGGGTTTCCCGTCTATGGTCCGATGGAGGACGGCGCGTTGGTGTTAGATGGTGCGCTGGACGTTTATCACGGGCATTTCAAGGTGACTGCGGAATATCCCAACGGCATCTACCACTATCACATCACCGCCACCGCGCCGTACATCAATGGTGGACAATATTACGGAACGCCAGGAACGGTGACGCAATAGCCCTCCCATGAAACTCCGCAACTTTTTCCCGCATTTTCTTTTTGCCTCCGGCCTTGCCTTTTCACTGGCTTGTGAGAAAAGTACGGACAAGGAAATTCTTGCCGTGGACATCGTCCATTACCCCTCCGGCGCATTGCAATGGCGAAGGACTTATGTCCATGGTGTGAAAGATGGCGTGCATGAAGGCTGGTGGGAAAATGGTGCGCGGAAATTCGAATATCATTTTAATCAGGGAGCCTATGACGGTGATGTGAAGGAATGGTATCCGGACGGAAACCCATCCTTGCTCATGCATTATGCGAACGGGGTTGAGGTCGGCTTGCAACGGGCCTGGCGCGAGAACGGAACGCTGTACGCGAATTACGAAGTGCGGGACGGCAAACGGTACGGCGTTGTCAACGCGCGTCTGTGTTATTCGATAAAAGATGGGGAAGGGGTATTCCGTGTACCGCGTTAAAGTCTATGGGGTTTTCCTGTTGGGATTTACCTGCCTCACTTTCACAGGTTGCAAACACAATGGCCAGCTTCCTTATTATGTCTCCGCAGATTTCACACCGGTGTGGGCCAATGCCGATTTGGCTCGTTCCCTGCATCGCATCGCTCCGTTTTCCTTTGTGAATCAAGACGGGGACACGGTTTCTGAAAAAACATTTGCGGGAACAATTTATGTGGCCAATTTCTTCTTCGCCTCCTGTCCGGGAATTTGCAAGTTGATGGTGAAAAATCTGCTGGTGGTGCAGGATGCTTTCAAGGAGGATTCGAGCGTTCAATTGATTTCCCATTCCGTGACCCCGGATCATGATTCCGTCCCGGTGTTGAAGCGTTATGCGGAGGAACATCATGCCCTTTCCGGCAAGTGGCATTTTGTGACCGGATCGAAGGATGCCATTTACGCGATTGCGCGGCAGTCCTATTTCGCGGATGAAGCGGCGTCTGTGCCGGATGCGGACGGGGACTTTCTGCACACGGAAAAAGTTTTTCTGGTCGATGGCAATCGTCACATACGCGGTGTGTACAACGGCGCTTTACCTGCGGAGATGGAACGGTTAAAGGCGGATATCCGGATGTTGAAGAAATGAATCTGCCATGAAGAAACTGCTGGAACAGATCAGAAATTGCAAGGAGTGTAAAAAACATCTTGCCTTGGGTCCGAACCCCGTTGTGGCCGCAAGTCCACAAAGCCGGATCATTGTGATTGGACAGGCGCCGGGTCGAATCGTTCATAACACCGGCATTCCCTGGAACGACAAGAGCGGCGATAATTTGCGAACCTGGCTGGGTGTTGAGAAAGAGGCCTTTTATGATACGGGTCTGTTTGCCTTGATGCCGATGGGATTTTGTTTTCCCGGAACGGGCAAGTCCGGCGATTTGCCGCCGCGTCCGGAATGCGCGCCTTTGTGGCACGAGCAATTATTGAACCGGATGCCGCATGTGAAATTGATTCTGTTGATCGGGCAGTATGCGCAGGATTATTATCTGGGCGACCGTATGAAAGAGTCCTTAACGGAAACGGTTCGGAATTTCAAAACTTATTTTCCGAAATATTTCCCCCTGCCGCATCCTTCACCGAGAAACAATATTTGGCAGGCGAAAAACGAGTGGTTTAAATCGGAAGTTCTGCCGGCTTTGAAGAGGAAAACAGATGAAATCCTTCATCCTTGAAAATGCCAGCGCGGCGGATCTTCCTGCCATTGGTGAGTTGAAGGTGGTCGCGTATCGCGAGTTCTCGGAATATCTCACGCCGGAGGCATGGGAGATGATGTCGTCCAATCTTTCCAAACCGGAACGGCTCACGGATCGCGCCACTTTCATGGTCGTGAAGATCGACGGTGCGATTGCCGCGTCCGTTGCCTATTGCCTGGCCGGCAAATCCGTCGATCCCATCCCGACCGAATGGGCATCGATTCTGCTGCTGGCCGTGGCGCCGGATCACCGGGGCAAGGGTTTGGGGGAATTGTTGACGAAGGAATGTCTGCGGAGGGCTGCGGTTGCGCTTCGACAGGCTCAGCGACCAGCTGGGGTTATGGGGCTTTTCACAAGCGAGAGGATGGTTTCGGCGCAGAGGCTTTACGAAAGGTTAGGATTCGTTCGAGAATGCGAGATTCCACCGAGATTGGGGATGAGGTATTTTAGATATAGGTTGGAGTTGAAGAGGGAGGACTGAGGTACTTGTTGTTTTCCCCCTTGCCCCCGAAGGGGGAAGGTCTGAGAATTGGGTCCTTACAACAAGGCAGCAAACGTTTGCGTTTCCCTGCAGGAGGGGCACCGGTGAGAGAATTGAGCCTTACAGGGAGGGAGCCAAAGGGAGCGTAACCCCGGTGCATGGCTGTGATTGCCCTATAGACTTTCCCCCTTCGGGGGCAAGGGAGAAAGTAAAACCCGGATCTTTTCCTTCACCGTTTCCATACTGTTCAGTACCTCCTCGTTGGTAACCCGCAAAACGGTCAGTCCCAAACCCATCATGAATTGATCGCGATGAAAATCCTGTACCTTCCTGTTATCATGACTGCTGCCATCCACTTCAATCACCAGTTTTGCCTGATGGCAATAAAAGTCCGCGATAAAATTACTGATCACATGCTGCTGTCGGAATCGGAAACCCTCCAACCGTTTTAGCCGAAGCTCCTCCCAAAGCATTTTCTCCGCCCAAGTGGGATCATCCCGCATCCTCCAGGTTGCGAATTTGAGTTTGGTGGGAATGAGACGTTTGCGAATGTGTGAGAAAAAGGTCATGCGCAAAGAATATTTGATAAGGAAGGCCACGCATGTGATCGGGATCAATTCTTCGGCACCCCCTTTCCCCCGCGCAGGCGGGGGCAGGTCTGAGAACGGGGTCCTTACAGCGAAGAACAGACAACAAGTGTGATTACGCTATAGACCTTCCCCCTTCGGGGGCAAGGGGGCTTTACTCCCAACTCAATCCGGAGCTTGCACTTCCCGCCACCGGCCATTTCCCAATCTGCAACCGCTTCTGCGCAGCCGCCGCCATCATCACGCCATTATCTCCGCAGAATTTTCGATCCGGCAAGGTGAGTTTGATGCCTTCGCGCTGGCAAAGTTCCGTCATGCGTTGCCGCAGATAGGAATTCGCCGCCACGCCACCGGCCACGATCAATTGATTTTCTCCGCAGGCTTCCAGAGCCCATAATGTTTTGGACACGAGCACATCCACAATCGCGGTTTCCAGACTCGCACAAACATCGTTGATTCGTGCACCAATGCTGTCACCCAGTTTTCCAATCTCTCGTGTCGTCGCCGTCTTCAATCCGCTGAATGAAAATTCCAGATTGCCATGATCCATTAAAGCGCGGGGGAGATGCAAAAAATCTCTACGTCCTGATGCAGCCAATTGGGCAACTTCCGGTCCCGCAGGATATCCGAGACCCAAAATTTTTCCGCATTTATCAAACGCCTCTCCCGCCGCATCATCCCGCGTTTGACCCAAGAGTGTGAATTTCAATCCTTCGCCAACATGGACTAATTCGGTGTGACCACCGGAAACGAGCAATGCCAGAAAAGGGGGTTCCAGTTTCGGATCGGTTAAATACGCCGAGGCGAGATGGCCTTCGAGATGGTTCAAACCCATGGCGGGTTTGTTCAAGGTGCGGGCCAGTCCCTGCGCGAACGAGGAGCCGACCAGCAAGGGGCCGAGCAAACCGGGGCCGCGCGTGTAGGCGATGACATCCGCGGCTGCGAAGTCGAGACCCGCTTCGTCCATGGCGGCGCGAACCACCGGGCCGATTTTTTCCAGATGGGCACGGGCCGCAACTTCGGGCACGACGCCGCCGAAGCGGGCATGGGTCTCCACCTGGCTGTACAGGCTTTGGCCCAGCACGCGGTAATCCCCGTCCACCAGACCGCAGCCGGTTTCGTCGCAGGAGGTTTCAATTCCCAGAACAATCATGGAGGCAAAGATGCATTTTTACCCCATGGCAAATCAATTCAGTTTTCTGTGGCGCGAGGCGTTTCGCGGATTGCGCGCGGATCGCTTTCTCTCCCTGACCTCGGTCATCACCATCGGCGTGTGCAGTGCCGTCATGTCGTTTCTGCTGCTGGGTTTGACCTTGGTGTTCTCGCTCAATAAAATGGGATTGGGAACGGAACCGCCTTTGCGCGCTTTCACTCGACCCGAGTTTGAGGACAACGCCGGACTTGCAAGTCTTCGACACAAACTGGAGAAGCTGGAAGCGTTCGACTCGGTGGTTTTCATCAGCAAGGATGATGCACTCGGGGAATTCCGCCACGACTTTGGCGATGAGATGCTGCAATATCTGGAAGTCAATCCGTTGCCGCATTCCTTCGCCCTGTATCCTTCCGAAAAACCTTTGTCCGCTGCGCGGGTTACACAGTTGAAATCCGTCATCAGCGGTTTTGCGGAGGTGGAGGAGGTTTCCAGCGAAGCCTCCTATTTACAATGGCTCGATCGCTGGCGTCTTCCGGTTCAAGTCGGTTCGCTTTTGTTACTCGGCTTCATGGGCGGTGCATTGGCATTGGTGGTGCACAATGCCATCAAGGTCAGCTTGTACGCACGTCGTGCTTTGGTTGAGAACATGAAGTATTGCGGCGCTTCCGAGTCTTTCATTCTCATGCCTTTTGTATTGGAAGGCGTGTTGCTCGGATTGGGTGGAAGTTTATTGGGCACTATTGCGCTGGCAGGACTTCTGCAATTGGGTCGCTTTCTCTTTCCCGCGCTTTCGACACAAATTTCCTTCTTCACCCTTGCTGTAATTCTGGTGGGCGGTGGCGCTATCATCGCGCTTCTCTCCAGCTGGCGTACGGTGCGCGCTTTCTTCCGGGGTTTTCCAGCGTGAAGGCCCTGCTGGCCATCCTCTTGCTTCTCGCCGCTGCGCCGGCTTTGTCCCGGGATTACGACCGGGAAATTTCCCGGCAGCGCAGAGAGCTGGATGATTTGCGCAATCAGGTGGAAGCGGGACAAAAGGATTTGCTGCTTTTAAAAGCCAAGAAATCCGCCACACTCGAGGAGTTGGAACGCCTTTCCAGCAGCATCGCCTTGACCGATGAATACCTGCGCAAACTGGAAAGCATGGAACAGCAATTGGTGGCATCGGTCAATTCCACCCAGGAGGACTTGCGGAGCATTCAAGGAAGTCTCGACACACGCTCCTCCGTCATGGCCCGTCGTGTGCGCCTTCTTTATATGATGGGTCGCCCTGAAAAGTTGCTGCTGGACGCGCCGCCCACCGGAAACGGAAATCTTTTCACGCGGGCCTATTGGGTGAAACGCATGGTGCGTTATGATCATCGTTTGGTGGGGGAAACCCGGGAAGACATGGATCGCAAGCAGGAGAATCTCAAGGAGCTGCTGGCCAAACGGCAGGAACTCGACGAGTTTCAACGCCGCAAACATCAGGAAATGGATCGGTTCGCCCGCGCCAAAGCCGATCAGGAACAAACCCTTGTGACTTTGCAGCAGAGTGAATCCGTAAAGGCGTCGGCTTTGCGCAAACTTCAGCAGAACGCGAAGCAATTGAACGACATCATTACCGCTCTTGAGAAAAGACGCCAGGCCGATCTGGCTCGCAATCCCAAAAGGAAAGCCCCCCAGTTGGAAATCGGCCGGCGCTATTGTTCTCCTGTGGAGGGACCGGTGGTGTCGCGCTATGGGCTCCAATATCACGCCCTACTCGGCACTTCCACGCGCAATCTCGGCATTGAACTCGAAGCTCCGGCTGCAACGCCTGTGCGGGCGGCGGTGTCCGGAGAGGTGGCGTTGATCACGCGCATTCCGGGTTACGGGCAGGGAATCATTCTTGACAATGGTTCGGGTTATTTCACCATCTATGCCAATCTGGACAATATCCGCGTGGCCACGGGTGACAAGGTTCGAACCTGTCAGGAAATCGCCTCAGAAGCGCCCGATCCCGGTCGTGTTTATTTCGAGGTTCGCAAAGGCACGGAAACGTTGGACCCGGAAAAGTGGTTGAAAGGTGCCGGACGTTGATCCCGATCACCTGTCGTCCGTAATTCGTTCGTAATTTTGCATCCATGGAATTCAAGTTCCCAAGAACATTTGGCCAGAACGAAGCCAGGGAAAGCCTCCGTCAGACTTTGACGCAAGGCCGTTTTCCTCACGCTTTATTAGTCCACGGCGAACCGGGTCTTGGACAACATGCTTTGCTGTTGGATCTCGCCCAAATCCTCGCTTGCGAATCCAAAACCGAACGCGCCTGTGGCAAATGTTTTCCCTGCAAGGCCTTTGAAAGCGCTTCACTGGAATCGGTTCATTATTTAATCCCGCTGGTGAAGAAGGAAAAAGCGAAAGATTCGGATGACGAAGAAAGTGATTTGAACTCCGCGCAAATCGAAGAGCTTTCGGGTCTCATCAAAGTATGGCATGAAGAACCCTACGCATTTGGTGTGGAAGAAAAAGCCAAAGTGCATGTCGCGCAAACCAGCGAACTGTTGGGGCGATTGGGTTATGCCGGAGATCGCAGCAAGGTTCGCATCGTGTTGATTCCGTATCTGGAAGATTTGGTTCCCGCCGCCGCCAATAAGTTGCTCAAGACTTTGGAAGAACCGGCAGCCAATGTTTATTTCCTGATTGCCAGTGACAATCGCGCGGCTTTGCTTCCAACCTTGCTTTCCCGCTGTCTGCATCTTGGATTGACTCCGTTGTCTTCCGCTGAGTTTCGAGAAACTGCGGCCACATTATCGAGTCGCATTGGAATTCCCCTTTCCGTACGGTTGCTTCCCTTCGCGGAAGGATCACCGGGAGTGTATCTCGATTTGTTGAACAATGGCGGCGAAGACTTGCTTGAGGAATCCGCGAAATTTCTGGCGGCCATCACCGCTTCGGATTGGCGCGTCTTTGCGGACTACACCGGACAGGGATCGGCCGTGGAGGACCTGGAAGAGTCGACGCGCCTGCTGCATTTTCTGTTGCGCTGCATTCGATTGTATCAATCCCTGAAAGCCGCGCATTCCAATCTTTCACAGGCTTTGAAAAACGAAGGATGGGATGCCTCGCTTTCAAATTATCTCACTCCACTGGAGCATATCGCCGATCTTCCGGCGTTCGCAACGTATTTACAAACGGCTTTTCAAGCCATCAAAGGTTATTCCAAACCGCAAATCGCCTTGCTCGGTTTGTTTCTGGAATACGACGCAAAGGTTCATCGATGAATTCCGTTCTTGAAGGTTTACCGCGCATTATCCCACCATCCTCTGCCGGAGAAGAATCGTTGCGGCGACAATTGGCGAAGGAAATTAACGGCCCGCTCTTCGTCGCCGATCTGCTGCTGTTGCGCGGCATTCAGGATAAGGATGCGGCGCGCGCCTTCTTTCTTCCCGAGCCGGCACCCGAAGCCGAAAATCTTTTTCTGAATCTCGATCGCGCAGTTGCATTGCTCACTGAAGCGCGCGAACGCGGTGAGCGGGTGTGCGTGCATGGCGATTACGACGTGGACGGCGTGACCGGAACGGCGGTGTTGTATCTGGGTTTGAAGGGTTTGGGATTCGACGCCATCTGGATTCTGCCCAACCGTTTCGACGGGGGTTACGGCATGTCCCGTCCCAGTCTTGACAAGGTGAAAGCGCAGGGTGCGCAATGGGTCATCTCCGTGGACACGGGAATGTCAGCGGTGGAAGAAGTGGAATATGCCCGTTCATTGGGCTTGAAAGTGATCGTCACCGATCATCACCAGGCTCCGCCGGTGTTGCCGAATGCCGAAGTGATTCTGAATCCCAATCAACCCGGTTGCTCTTACACCAACAAGGGCTTGTCGGGTTGCGGCGTGGCATATCGTCTGCTCGAAGCGTTGACGGTTGCATTGAACGGTCCCGATCCCACGCCGTACCTTGATTTGGTGGCCATGGGAAGTTTGGCCGACAGTGTTCCTGTCGTTGGCGAGAATCGCGCTTTGCTGCGCGCAGGCTTGCGTCGCATGGCATCCTCCACGAATCAGGGTTTGCGCACCTTGCTCAAACGCACGGGTGTGGATTCTGCCGCGCTGACCAGCACGGAAATTCTATTCAAGGTCACACCCATGTTAAATGCCATGGGTCGCATGGGCAGTCCGGAAATCAGTTTGCGATTGTTTCTCTCGGAGAATGAAACACAGGCGCATGAATACGTGGACAAGATGGAAGTACAGAACATCAAACGCCGCAAACTGGATCAGGCCATGACGATTGAAGCCATTGAGCGCGTGGAAAATGAACCCGGTTTGAATGAATCCGGATCTTTGGTTCTTGCATCCAAAGATTGGCATGAAGGCGTGATCGGCATTGTGGCCGCGCGGCTCGTGGATCGCTTCCGCCGCCCTTCGTTTGTGTTGGCCATCGATGCTGAAGGTTTTGCGAAAGGCAGCGGCCGCACCATCAAGGGCTTTCATCTCACGCAGGCATTATCCTCCTGCGCCGAGTTGTTCGAAAAATTCGGCGGCCATGAATTCGCCTGCGGCTTCACCATTCGCGAGGGAAACATCCCCGCTTTCCGGGAAGCCATGGCGGCACGCGCGGCCATCGCATTTGTGAACGGGCCACAGGCACCGGAAGTTGCCCCGACCGTGCGGCTGAATCTGGAAGAGCTCGATGCGGACGGATTATTGTGGCTGCGCCGTTTCGAACCGTTTGGTCCCAGCAATGTGGCGCCGTTGTTCTATGCCGAGAATGTGGAGTTAAGCGGCGAGCCGCGCAAGGTGGGGGAGAAGCATCTCAAATTTGCCGTGCGCAGTGGCGATCAGGTTTTTGAAGCCATCGCCTTTAATCTGGGACATCTGGCAGATTGGCTGGAGGAAAAAACCCACATTTCGCGATTGGCGTTTTATCCCGAATGGAATGTATTCCGAGGATCGAAACGCATTCAATTGCGCGTCACCGCATTGGAATAAAAAAATTCCGCCCCGGTGTTCACCGGAGCGGAATGAGGGATTGTCGCGTTGGTCTTACGTTTCAATCCTTTAAGGATTGTATTCCTTCAAAGCATCCTTGTTCGTGACTTGCAGTTCCGTGCGGCGGTTGAACTTGCGTCCTTCCTCCGTTGAATTGCTTGCCTTGGGCTGGCTAAAGGCGTAACCCTTGGCGGTCAGCATTCCCTGCAAGGCCGGTTCCTTCTGTTGCATGTAGCGCATCACGCCTTCTGCACGACCTTGGCTCAAGCTCTGATTGGAAGCCTGACCTCCAACATTGTCCGTATGTCCGGCCACTTCAATCTGGAGTTTCGGATACTTGACTAACATCTTGGCGATGATGTTGAGGTAGGGATAAGAATTGATGGAGATGTCCGTTTTTCCGGTTTTGAAATACACGGCGTCCATAAGCAAATTACCTGTGCTCAGCAGTTGTTTTTCAGCATCGGAACGCTTCGCACGTTCTTCCTGCAAAGCGCGTTGAGTCGCATCGAGATTGGATTGACTTGCGGCAAGGGCGGCTGCATCCTGACGTGCTTTTTCTGCGAGGGAATCCGCAATGGCCTGCTGTTTCGCCTTGTCGTCTGCATTCTGGTTGGCGATGTTTGCTTTGTCGGCGGCATTTGCTGCGGCAAGGCTGTCCCTGGTGGCGATGGCGTCCTTGGCCATGTTTGCAAGACGCGCTTTTTCCATGGCTTCCTTGCGGGCCGCTTCGGCTTCAGCTTTCCTTCGATCCGCCTGTGTGTCATAGGAAAAAGTCAGGCCCAAAAATCCTCTCCAAGGTTCCAGAGTACGATTTCCATCCGCGCGGTCGGCGGATATGGAAATGTCCGCACCTGCTTCAACATTCAAATGGGCCGGGGTGCGAAAAACCACGGATGGAGTGATCCACATGGGATCGCTCGCCAGAATCTTGGACACAAAAGTCCGGTCGTTGATTTCAATTCCCAGCACCAACGGCGGCGTGACGATGAATTGCAATCCGGCTCCGGTGACTAACAGAAGATTCTTGCCTGACTCAAACGAAGAAATGAGGCCTTCGTTAAAGTGAAGCTTGATTCCCATGTTCTCACCTGCAAAAATAAAGGATTGCGCAAACCTCGCCATGATATCGGTGGATTTCCGGGTTTCCAGATAGTTATACCCATAGGCACCGGATTCACCGGAGAGTCTGTGGGTGGTGTCGATTTGCTTGCCCGCGATTCCAAACAGACTTGCAACCTGCAAGGCCAAATGGACGGGAACATTTTCGGGAAGTGGAAGGCTGGCTTGTGCGCCCAAAACGGCGGTACCCGCTCCGGATCCAGAAGGGCCGTTTCCGCCATGGAGATTATAAGCGCCCAGACCGACGAAACCGTCGAGGTAGGGATTGATTCCCAACGCGGCTCCGAACGTAAGTGTTGTCACCTGGGTATTGATGGGCACGGTACCGGCTACTGTTTTACCCTGTGAATAAAAATTTCCGCGCAACTGCATTCCCAAACGACCCGAGCCCAAAGGCTCGGCGGAAATGACATTCGACATGCCTCCGGTGCCATAAGGCGTTGTGGTCGGTTCCATCACTTGTGACAAGGCGGTGCCGCCATACTTGGCGGGTTCCGGTTGCGAATTCAGAGTATCCTGCGCCTTGACGTTCAGCGGAAGCAGGGATAAAAATGGAAGGGAGAGTATCATAAACCGATTGAACATTTGTTTGGCACTCATTGGATTTGTCCTTTGTTAAAGTTGAAACAACATCAACTTTTTATTCCGGTATCAAATATGTTCCGCCGAAGATTTCATGGCTATGGGGTCTTTCCCTACCGTGCTGGTTTCGGCTCACTTCGACAGGCTCAGTGCAAGCCGCTCAACCAGCGAACACCTCGTTTTTTGCTGACTGAGCGGAGTCGAAGTCAGCAATAGGTAGGGTTAGACCCCATGAACAGAGATTCACATTTTTCAAATCATTCACCCTCTTGAAATGTCTCAACACCCAAAGGAACCGATTATGAACGACCTTGACGTCGCCGGAAACTGGCATGAACTCAAAGGAAAACTGCGGCAGCAGTTCGCGATTCTCACGGATCAAGATCTGGAATTCGCGAAGGGAAAAGAAGAAGAGCTTTTCGGACGTCTGGAAAAGAAACTTGGAAAAACAAAGGAACAATTGCGGGAGATGATTTCGAAACTGTAATCAAATACAACAACAGCGGTCCGTTAGGACCGCCGTTGTTGCGCTTCGGGATCAGAATTAGCAGGTCATGTTGTTGTCCATGCTCTCAACTCCGTCCACGTCGCTGTATTAGAAAAAGAATCGGGCGCCCAACCCACCGGAACCATTTGCCCAAGTATTGGGCAACACATTGATTCCGGGTCCGATCTCCAGAAACAAGTCGAACGGTGCATCGGCGAACTGGTATTCCAGTCCGAGCACAAACCGCACGCCAAAGCTGGAATAGTTGGAAATGGTGGCATTGAGTCCCGGGCCGTAATAAAGCGGCAGCTTACCCTTGGATACGTGAATCAAATTGTAATTGTACCAGACGTAATCGCCGCCTACATAGAGCTGTCCCCCGTCGTAGCAGCAATTTTTGTTATTGCGCCATCCGTAATCACGGTACTGGTTATATCCCAGAACCAGGTTGACCGAATTGATCGGACTCGTGGCAATCTTCGCTGAAATTCCTGAGGGATCTCCCAGAATGATTCCCAGTCCGAAATTTCCGCCCTTGGCCGCTGAGGAAATCCCCACCAACACTCCCATGCACGCCAAACTCAAAATCAAATTTTTCATAATACCCTTCTCTTCGTGTGAATTCATTTTTAAAGCTGACCTTAATTTTCCACGACCGTGTTTGCATCCAAAGTAACGGCGGATTGCGCCAGCAGCCTTCCATTCATGGTTGCGCCCGTTTTCAGGACAATGGATGTTTGTGATAGTACGATTCCTTCAAAGTGTGATGTCGTACCATAATTCGCCGCACCGGCCACCTGCCAGAAAATATTTTTGGCCTGTGCGCCACCCGCGAGAATAACCTGGATGCCAGAGCTCTGGGTGAGATTCCCCGCAATTTGGAAAATCCAAACATCGTTTGGGCCGCCCGTAAGAGTGACATTGGTGGTGATTAAAAGGCTGGTACCCCATTTATAGACGGCTGGAGCTAGAGTCCTGCCGCCGATGTTACCAGCGCCCAGTTCGGTGTAATCTGCAGCACGACCCGCTGCATCTGTGTACGCCGTCATCATGTTGAGCACGGCCGTGGTCAGATTCGTGGGAGTGGGCGAAGTGTAATCCGATGCAAACACCTGCCCGGTGACCCTGGCGGAAGTTGAATAAGTGGTCGGAGGATTCAAGAGGGAAAATCCGGTGATAAAACTGGCAGCGGCCGGACTCAAACCAAGATTCCCGGTTACAGCCGTGGTCCCGGTGGTGGAGATTCCGGTTTTCGCCAGAATCACATAACCCGCCGAAGCCCCAAGACTCACCGATGATGGACCCTTTCCCAAACCGTTTGAGCCCGTGCCCTGACCTGGATTAGTGGGTTGGGAAATGTCAGGGCTATCACTGTTCACACATCCCACGATGGAAAGGCTTAATGTGAATGCTCCTGTCATCAAGGTGGCCAATAGCGCGATGCGCGTGTAAAGATTTTTCATTTTGGTGTCCTCTTTTTCTTTGGTGTATTAATGAACTTGAAAAAAGTATCCGTTGGAGGGAGCGTAGATGGCAGGAAGAATGACCTGCGACACACCGGCCGGCACGGAAACCTGATGTTGGATGGAGCCATGCAAATTGAAAGCTGTCACCGTCCGGGAAACCTTGGACATTCCCAAATCCAGAATCAAACGATCACCGGATTGGAGGAAGTGAATGGGATGTGAACTTGAAAGCACGGAATAAATCGCCGTTTGATTGAAAGTAAAATTGAAGGTCACTGTCGCACCCGAATTAACCCGGATGCTGTCGCTGTTTTGAGTTCCAATGGTCGATAACGCCGTGACAAAATATTTCCCCGGGATCACATTGCTGAAGCTGTAATTCCCCTGTGCATTGGAACGCGTGCTGTCGATAATGGCGGTGGTCAGCGATGTTGCGCGCAGTACCATCAAGACGTTATTCATCCCCAAAGGAACACCCTGAACCACATTGGTCAAAGTACCCTTGATGATTCCTGGCGATGTCAATGAGAAGTTGGACGTCACTGTGGCACCATTCCCGACGACCAGACTATTGTTGGTGGCGGCAATGAAACCCGTGGCGCTTGCAGTGATCCATGCATTGGGAGTTCCGGGAGCCACATTGGTGAAGGTGTAAACTCCGGAACCATTGGTGCGGACACTATCCAAAATGACTGCGACCGCGGAACCCCGTCGCAACACCACCAGCGCATTGGCAATGGGATTGGTTGTGACCGTGCTCCGCACCGTTCCTGTGATTGTTGCAGGAAGGGTTAAGGACAAGTAGATGTTGAACGTGGCAGTCGCGTTTGTGGTGACCGCCAAATTGCTGGTAGACGGGAAAAAAGTGGATGCCGTGGTGGTAATCGTGTAATTATTGGCGGCAATCAATCCATTAAAGGCATAATTTCCGGCCGAATCCGTGAGAAGGCTGTCCACCAAGGTCGTTCCGCGGCGTAATACCAGTTTGGCACCTGTAACGGCTGTGCTGTCGGAAGCCTTGAGGACCTTGCCCGCCAAATTTCCGCCGCCTGCGGCAAGATTGAAATTCACCGTGGCGGGAATTCCCGTTACAATGACTGAAGTATTGATTGTGATGTAACCAGCCTTACTGGCGCGTACTTGCTTGACGCCCGTACCCACCGTCGCACGGGCAAAACTGTAATGCCCCGCAGTATCCGTGAGGATGGAATCCACATGAACCATATTCGAAATGAGCATGACTTGAACACCCGCCAAAGGCGCTGTTCCCGATGTCACCGTGCCGCTGATTCCAACAGTAGCCGGAGCCGCATCGACAACGGCATTGGCATCAAGTGTCACCGCAGTTTGTGCCAGGAGTTTTCCATTCGCAGTCGCGCCAGTCATCAGCACAATCGAGGTTTGGGACAGAAGGGTTCCTTCAAAGTGTGCCGTTGTTCCAAGGCTTGCCGCCCCGGCCACCTGCCAGAAAATATTTTTGGCCAATGCGCCGCCGGCCAGATTAATGCTGACACCGGAACTCTGTGTGAGATTTCCCGCGATTTGAAAAATCCAGATATCGGTCGCGCTGCCCGAGAGTGTGACATTTGTCGGGATTAAAAGATTGCTGCCCCATTTGTAAACCGCAGGCGCGAGTGTCATTCCGCCAATGTCTCCCGCGCCGAGTTCGGTCACATTGGGAGCACGACCGGCGGCGTCGGTGTAGGCCGTTTGCATATTGAGTACGGACGTCGTCAAATTGGACGGTGTCGGGGGATCATAATCCGCAGCAAAGACTTCACCAGTTACGATGGCAGAAGTCGTATAGGTAGTGGGAGGAGCAAGCAGGCCAAATCCGGTGATAAAACTTGCGGCCGCCGGACTCACGCCAATGTTTCCGGTGATGGCCGTGGTGCCGGTGGTTGAGATTCCGGTTTTTGCCAGAATCACAAAATCGCCAGCCCTTCCAAGATTCACCGTCGGCGGTGACAAGTTCTGCGACTTCACGCCAAGCGGAAGCAGGGATAAGAGTGAAAGCGAGAGAAGCAGGGATCGATGGGAAATGCCTTTGATGTTCATTGGACGGGTCCTTTGATTGATGTTGAGGTTGAAATAGTCTTCAAGTAAACAGGATTCGACCGTAAGGTGCGTCCAGAAACATCCACGAGGAAAAATCTCGCGGCAGGCTTCAATGAGAATGAAGACATGAGAATCGGCACTGTACTGCCGGGTTCCACAAGGTTGTTCGCATCCAGCGTGACCGCGGTTTGCGCCAGCATTCTTGCATTCGCGGTCGCGCCGGTTTGCAAGACGATTGAAGTTTTGGAAAGCACCACTCCCTCAAAATGCGCGGTGGTTCCAAGGTTTGCGGATCCGGCCACCTGCCAGAAAATATTCCGGGGCAATGCGCCTCCCGCCAAGGTGATCCGGACACCGGAACTCAAATTGAGGTTTCCCGCGATCTCGAAAATCCAGGTGTCGGTCGTGCTGCCGGTGAGGGTGAAGTTTGAGGCGGCCAAAACATTGCCCCCCCACTTGTACACACCGCGAACAAATGTTCTTCCGCCAATGTTTCCCGCGCCCAATTCGATGGAATCCGGCGCACGTCCGGCGGCATCGGTATAGGCCGTCATCATGTCCAGAACGGCTGTGGTCAGATTCGCGGGAGTTGGGGTGTTATAGTCCGCGGCATAAATTTTCCCGGTCACTTTGGCGGAGGTCGCATAGGTGGTCGGAGGGGCCATGATGGAAAAGCCGGTGATCGCAGTTGCGGTGGACGGACTCACGCCAATGTTTCCCGTGATGGCTGTGGTGCCCGTGGTTGAGATTCCGGTTTTCGCCAGAATCACATAATCGCTCGCTGTTCGCAGATTCACGGTTGCGGGGGATACGGGGATGGCTTTGATGCTTTGTGGAAGCAGTGCGAAAGCCACGAAGGGAAGAATCAGGAATCGATTTTGAATGTTTCTGGTGATCATTGAATTTGTCCTTTGTTGAAGTTCGTTGCAATCCAATCTCATTCCGGGTTCACATCAAGGCAATGGGGTCTTAACCCCACCCGGACCTTCCCCGGGCGTTTTTGTTTCTATCCTCCGCTTTGTAATTCATTAGGTGAGAGAATTTATGCGCAGGCTTCTTCCGTGAAGAACCGGGGAGCAAAGCATGCCCCTTAAAATCCTCCGATTTTTTGGATGGACAGTGCTGGCGATCGCACTTTTGTTTGTCCTGTCGATGGTCGGTGGAAAATTCTGGCTGGAACATCATGTTCTTCGCCAGGAAATTCATCTGGTGGACGGAACCCTGCGCATTTACGGTGGGGCACTGAAATGGGATTTGAAATTCCACCTTGATTCGGCGTGGTATCGCTCGCCCGTTTTACAAGCCCGTTTGGGTAACACCGAAATTCATGCCGGACTTCCAGCTTTTGCGCAAGTGCGGGTGGATACGGCCTTTGTTCACTTTAGCGCCGCCCGGGACGCAACCCATCCCCGCCGAAACCTCCCGGATTCTTCTTTCGCGTTTCCGATTTTCAAAATACCGGTCAAAGCCGCGCTGAATATTCGGGCAGTCCAATTGGAAAATGATTCCGGCATCCTGGTTTCGGTCTGGAATATTGAGGCGCACAATCCGGATGGATCGCAAATCCATTTGGATATCGGAAAAGTGACATCTCCTTTTGCCAACAACTTAAGCCCTTCCATTTCCGCCAGCATGAATTGGTCGAAAGCAGATTCGGTGGATTTGAACTTGAATGTCCTCCGGGAAAAGGATCAGATTCATTTGATTTCACGCCTTGCTCAAAAAGATCTTTGGCGTGGGCGCGTCTCCTTGCAAGCGCAAGTCGAGAATTCCAATCCCTATGCCTCCGCTTTTGGACTGAAGCAAAAAAATCTTCCCTTCGCCCACGATGTTCATTTGGATATTCATCTCACGCGTGGAGACTCCGTTGAAGGACACGCATTATTGCAAAGTCAGGTGGATGGATTTTCCAGTTCCCTGCCTTTGGCTTTGAGTTCACAAAAAATGGAAGTTCGCGTTGATGGAATCAACCATGTAGGCCAATGGCAAATAAAAAGTCAGGGCCGCTCCGGAGAAGTGTTGGCCTTGAATGGAGATGTCCGGAAACTTCAGCTCGCGGAAAGTGATTCTTTGCTTCCCTTGTGGCAGCGGTTCACTGCATCCACCCGGGGTTACGCGGAAAAATTTCGTGTTCGCGCCGGAAGGAAAATGTTGGTCACAGGAGCGCATGTGGAACATGCCGATTGGAATGGACAGGGCCTTTCCATGCGCGTGATTACGGAGGATCACTCGATCGTGCAGGCACAGGCGCAGCAGGTGCGCGGAAACTGGAACGGAAATTTTTCCGTTCATGTCACACCCTCGGAACGATGGGTGCTGGCTTTTGTGGACACCAATGTTTCTTTTGCGGCATTGGACGCGGCTGGAATCGTATCGGGAAAAACCGTGACTGTCTCCCTCCGCGTTCAACATCTTTCCGCTTACGGCGCAAAGCTGGACTCACTGACATCACAGCATATTTACTCCCCGCACGGTTATGAATTGAAATCCGCGCAACTCTACACTCAGGAGGATACGTGGTCGCTTTTCGGCACGGTGGAAACCGCGAAGGTTTTTCCGGTCGTGAATTTCACCCTGGAGAATCCGCGTTACGGCGGCATACAATTTTTTCAAGTGCGGGATTCAATGCAGGTCACTGCGAATCATTTTCACGCGGGAGAATTGCCTTATGCGGGGCTGGAAAAAATCCCCGTCCAAAAGCCGGTCGTGGACGGGAGTTTCGAATGGAATTGGAAACGACGAAACGGCGCATGGAACGCGACGGCGATGGCGGAATTCCAAAAGCAGCAATTTGTCATTGAAACCCAAGCCCGCTGGAATGCACGATCCCTGGATTTGGAAAATCTGATGCTCCATTCCCGGGAGTCCTCGATCATCATCCGCTCGCGACTGAACCTGAACGGCCGACAGTTCTACGAACTCAACAAACTGCGACTGCCGGATTATAAACAGGTGTCGTTGGAAACTCCGGAATTCGATTTGGCGTGGGCCGAATCCATCTTCCGACCCGAACCGTTTCTCAAGAGCGGAGGAATGCAGGGAAATCTCATCTATGCGGATTCCGGGGGTTTTCAAGGATCGCTGGCCTTCACCGGCCTTGCGCCACGCGAAGAAATCGGTGATGTGACTTTGAAGCGATTGCAACTCGACGGCAATGGCGACAAACTAATCGTTCTCGGTGTGACGCAATCGGAAAGCACTCCGTTGTTGAGGGATTCCCTGCGTATCGCATTGACTCACGCGCTGGAAGACAGCCAGCAAATCCACATCGATGCCGTGGCCGCGGATTCATTGCATCTTCAAATCGATGCGGTGACTTCGCGCTTCAATGGCTTTCGCGGTCGTCTGCAAATTCAGGGCGGCGCAAGCCTCCCGGAAAATTCCGGACTACTGCAAACCTTGCATGTGGATGTGGATTTCGGGGTTCCTTCCCGAAATGCGATGACCGGAGCAACGCTGACAACGCGAACCTTTGAGGGAGATTATCTCATCCCGCCTGTAACACGCCAGCATTTTTCCCTGACACCAACATTGAACCACGGGATGTTGAACATCCCCGATCTGATTTTGAAGGATCAAAACGGATTGGGTCTGCAGGGCACAATGGAATATGGATTGAAAAACAAGGTGCTTCATGCCCAATTGACCGGCAGTGAACTCGCCGTGCAATGGACGGACAATCGCAAGGTGGATCTCAAAAATTTGCGCGCTGAAGTTCGCATGGACTCCGGCGGAACGCGCGTTAACGGAGGATTTTCTCAAGGCACCGTCTTGTATGTCGACCCTCCCTTGCATGCTGAAGGTGATTTGAGGGACGTAAGTTTTGCCTATGCTTTGCCTCCGGCATCTTTGCTTCGCACCGGCAACCGGGGCGTTCCCTCTTTGGAGTTTTCCGGATCGTTGAGTCACTCAATGCTTCGCTACCGGCTGAAAACTTTGTCGGCCATTACGGAACTTTTTCAGAACCAGCACAACAAGAAAAAAAGCGGGCGCGTCCACCCCATTCAACTGAGCGTGAGGCTTCACACCCTCGGGGACGACAACCGCATCGATTCGGACATTCTGCGGCTGACCTGGGTGGGTGATTTCAACATGCGCGGCGTTTACCCGTACACTCTGGTGCAGGGCCGGATGAATTCCCTTAAAGGGGAATTGGGAATTGAGAACGAAGCCTATCAAATCCGGCAACTGGAGGTGAAATGGTTGAACGCGCCTTTGGAAGAAGGCGAAGCGCAGCTCGATGCGCGCAAGAACCTCGCCGCGCATTGCGACAACAATTCCGCCTCTTCTGCGGCACGCGATTCCTGTTCCGTCATTACCCGCCTGAACGGACCCTTGAGCCAGTTGCAGTTTTCCTACGACAGCGATTGCGGCGGCGCTTATGGCGCGGGTGCGAACGTGGCCGCAATCCTTTATTCCATGCAACGCGGATGCTATGATCCCTCCTTCTCCAATGGCGGAAGTTCGGGCTACGGACAAAAAGGGCTTTCGCTGCTGGAGCCCACTTTGAATCACAGCATTTCCGGTTTTGTGGGACGTCATTCCAACTCGTGGATCGCGGCAACCGAAATCACCGGGCTGGGTTCGTTGGCCGGAAAAAATCCAGGAACAGGAAACGATACCCTCACACAAGCACTCAGCTTGCAGGTGACCAGCAAGGAGTTCCTCCGCCTGCGGCTTAAAATCAAATCCGGTTATCACACCGAATCGCAGGATCTTTCCAGCCCGTGGGAAAACTTGTTTGCCATTGAGTGGCGACCGCCTTTTGAGAATTACGTAAACGATCCGGATTGGAAGTTCCGGCTTAAAGACCATGTCACCGTCGCGGCCTCGGTGCATACGCTTCCCGTGCAACGCACCGTCGCGCTGGAAGATCCTGTGCAAAAAGCCATAGGCATTAATTACGGCTACGATTTCTGGGGATTCTGGTGGAACAAGTCCGCGAAATCCTCTCCCGATAAAAACAGGGGGAACCGCTAATGAACTTCCTGCTGCCCTGTCGCGAAAAAAGAATTCTTTACCTCTGGCTACCCCTGGTTCTGATCGTTTTTTTCGGACGGGTTTGGGCTGATAATTTGGCTGTGAAAATCGATGGAGACTCCTCCTTCCATTCGCGAGAGTTGTTGGAAAATCTTCCCGACATGCCGGAGAAACTTTCAGAAAATTCGGTCAAGGCCTGGGCTGAGGACGCCTCCTATTCCGTTGAAACCTTTTACCGCCAGTCAGGATTTCTCCAGATCAAGTTGGCATTCCAAGTCATTGCCGTGAAAGACGCCAAAAAATCCTGGCAGGTCCAGTTGCATGTTTCGGAGGGAAAGCGATACCGCTTCGGAAAAATCAGATTGGTGATCGAAGAGAATTCGGATACGAATTTGAATGCGGTAAATTCTTCCATGGAAAAATTGCATGCACAGGAAGACAAGCCCTATGTCGAAGAAGATCTTTCCCTTGATCAAAGGCTGATCACCCGCTTTTTTGGAAACTCCGGCTTTGTCCGCGCCAGTGTGACTCCGGAAACCATCCTGAAAGATTCCCTTTATGCCGTGGATGTGAATTACCGTGTCAAGCGCGGCCATGCCGTTGTTTTCGACACGTTGTTGTTGAATATCCGCCGCGCGCCACCCGCAGATTCTTTGGAGGGGCTCTCCCAGGAAGCGCTGCTGCGGTCCCTGATTCCCTATCATCAGGGCGATACCGTGCGCATCGATCAAAACGACAAGGTGATCGAAAAGCTGCAGTCCACCGGACTTTACAATTCTGTGAGGCTGGAGGACAGCGCCGCGTCCGGCAACGCCATGATACTGGACGTGGAGGAAAAGGTTCCGGGCCACCTGAACACATCGCTGTTCTATGAAACCCAGTACGGCTTCGGTGTTTCCGCAACGGTGATGCATTCCAATATTGCGGGAAGCATGAAGGAGGTTCGACTGGGAAGCGTATTTGCACAAAACAAGCAAAGTTTTTCGGCCGGGTTCGGCTCTCCCTTGCTGTGGGGAATGTTGCTGCGCTTCGACGACAACATGCTGGTGGAATGGTTTCAGGACAAGCTGCCGGGCTATCCGATTTTCGCGGGCGATTATCACACCTCCAACACGGCAAGTCTTTCGCGTGCTTTTACATACTGGCTGCGCGGAGTCAGCAGCGTGGAATTGGATTATTTGAGTCAACTCGTGGTGGATACAAGTAGTGGAGCGTTGGTGCGGGAGAAGGCGGGCTCCTTCAATTTTGTGAACACGGCTTTTTTTTCGTTTGTGGATCAGGATCTCAATCCGAGTCGCGGAACGCGTTATGCCCTGACGTGGGGAAACGGCGGCCCGGTCGATGGCTTGGATGTGTTTCATGATCGCGCCAATTGGCTGGAAGCAAAGTCCGCTTATTACTACTACCTCCCGCCGTGGAATCAGTTCAAGGTGGCCTTCCGGTTGGATGGCGGACGCTTCTTCGCTCCGGGCGGGGCAAATGCGAACCGGTTTTTTCTGGGTGGGACACGCAGCATTCGCAGTTACTCTTTCGCACAACTGTGCCCCGATGCTCCGCCGCCCACCATCGGCTCGTGTCCGCTGGAACAGGAGGCGCTCGAACCCGCTTACTTTTTATTCTCCGCCGAATTGCGTCTTTCTCCTTTTGATTTCTCCATCATTGATACGCGCGGTTTCACCAAATATCTGAAACCGCTGGGAGTCGTTCCCTTCGTGGACTACGGAAAGGTCTGGAACATTCTGGGAGGGGAACAATTCTCGTTCACCCGCTCCTTTTTCACCACCGGTTACGGAAGGGGCATCGCCTATGGTGGAGGCTTGCGCTATCCGCTGCTGGGCATTTTCAATCTGCGGCTGGATTTGGCATGGGGTCGGCCGGGTGGAAGCAACTGGCCGGATGCATGGTTGATCGATTTGGCGCAGGCGTTTTGAATCTTGAAAAAGGATGCGAACAATTCCCATGAAGCGTAAAAAATCCTGGAAACGAAAATTCTTCTCCTTGCTGCTGTTGCTCCGCGAAACCTCCTCGAAATGGAGCGAGGACAACGCCTCACGTCTGTCCGCAGCGCTGGCTTATTACACGATCTTTTCGCTGGCTCCGTTGCTCATCATCGCCATCGCGGTGGCGGGAATATTTTTTGGAAACAGCGCAGCCAGCGCGGAAGTGCTGGACCAGTTGCAGAACATCATCGGGCCGGTGGGCACGGAATATATCGGACGCCTCATTGAACTGGCGAGTCAGCCCTCTTCCAGTCTCATTGCCACTTTGATCGGCGTGGGAACATTGCTCATTGGCGCGACGGGAACCTTTGTGGAACTGCAGGAGGACTTGAATACCATCTGGGGAGTGAAGTCCAACGGAAGCGGAGTCCGGTATTTTTTCCACAAGCGGCTGCTTTCCTTTGCGTTGATTCTGGCCATCGGACTATTCCTGTTGATCCTGTTGATTCTCAGCGTGGTGTTGGCGGCGATGGGAAGGTTTCTATCCGATGTGGTTCCGGGATATCTGATTTTATTGAGCTGGGGAAACCGGGTATTCGCCTTCGGAATCACCACGCTTTTCTTCGCGGCCATTTACAAGATCCTGCCGGATGCCAAAGTGCGGTGGAAGGACGTGTGGTTCGGAGCGCTGGGCGCTTCGCTGCTTTTTTCGGTGGGTCGTTATTTCATCGGGTTGTATCTGCGGCATAGTTCGATTGCATCGTTGTATGGCGCGGCGGGGTCTTTTGCGATCGTGCTGGTGTGGATCTACTACTCGGCGCAGATCCTTTTCATTGGGGCGGAATTTACGGAGGTTTATTCGAGGTGGCTGGTGAGGAAAAAATGAATTCCCCGGCCTTATTTGTTTTGGTGGATTTTGGGAACAGGAATTTCTTCGATTGTTTGTCCAAGCATGTTTTTCAAAGTTCCGTTGTAGAAAAATTTGGATGAAGATGTTTTGGAGAATTGTTTTTCAAACGAGTGAATGGCCGTACCAACTTGAGGCGATGTAAGAACGGTACCCAAGTAACCCACAGCTATGAATTGGCTGCCTGTCCACACAACGGATCGCAAGAAGTTTGTCGTTCCAGACGTGCGCGTCGTCCAAGAGATACCGTCTGGGGACGCGACAACGTTGCCACTAGGTCCCACCGCCACGAGTTGATTCCCCGTCCATACAACGGAAAACAATGAGGGGGAGTTTCCGGATACATAACGCTGGGTCCACGATATCCCGTCTGGGGATGTGATAATGATGCCACTGATTCCCACCGCCACGAGTTGGCTACCCGTCCACGCAACGGACCACAAGTTCAATTTCGTTCCAGAGGTGCGCGGCGTCCAAGAGATACCATTAGGGGAAGTGAGAACGGCTCCAGAATCACCCACCGCCACAAGTTGATTGCCTGCCCATGTTACAGAATTCCAAGTGCCTATCGTCCCCGATGATATGCGTGTCGTCCACACGATGCCATCCGGGGAGGTGTGAACAGCTCCAGTATAACCCACCGCCACAAGTTGGCTACCGGTCCACGCTACGGAATACAAGTAGCTTCTCGTTCCCAATGTGCGCATAGTCCACGAAAAACCATTTGGGGAAGTAAGAACAGTTCCAGAATCACCCACTGCCACGAGTTGATTGCCTGTCCACGTTACAGAATTCAAGTAGCCTGTCGTTCCAGATGTACGCGTCGTCCACGAGATCCCGTCCGGGGAGGTGAGAACCGCTCCAGAGTTTCCCACCGCCACGAGCTGGCCGCCTGTCCATACAACGGAATACAAGTTGATTGTCGTTCCAGAGATTCTCGTAGTCCAAGTTGATTGAGCAGAAACATTATTTGATAATGCGAAGAACAATAAACCAAATGCCATAGCGGATTTGAAAAATGGGTATTTCATCCAATCGTATCCTGCCAAAACGTGTCAAGAACTTACGTTCCCAAATCAACCTTTGGCAATGATGTCATAAAGCGGTCGTTTCGACTACGCTCAACGACCGGGAACAGTTTTCCGCTGGCTGAGCGGAGTCGAAGCCAGCGAAAGAGCTGTCATTTCGCATAACTTGCCCCACATTTCACATAGAAGTAAATTCTCACCATGATCAATCTCGACACCGTCGCATCCGAAGCCATGCAACTCCCCGAGGATCAAAGACTCGCGCTTGCATCCCGAATTCTATCCAGCCTTGAACCTGCCGCCAGCGCCGAAGCGGAAGCCGCTTGGGACATGGAAGTGCGGGAGCGCATGCGCCGGTACGATGCCGGAGAAACCAAATCCATTCCCGCCATCCGGGTGTTTGAGGAACTGGACAAGCGCTTCGGTCAATGAACCTCGCGTTTTTACCCGAGGCGCGCCAGGATATCTTCGAGGCAGTTGAATATTACGAGTCCAGAAAAATAGGACTCGGACTTCGCTTCCGAAATGAAGTCGCGGCCATGTTGAATCACGTTGTATCAATGCCCACTTTGTGGCGGGAACGATCCGGTGGTTATCGCCGTGCAAATTGTCCGGTTTTTCCCTATTACATCGTCTACTTCATCCGTGGTAACTTTATTTTGGTGGCGGCTATTGCACACGATCAAAGACTTCCAGAATTTTGGAAAGAAAGAGTCAAATGAAGAAGGTTAAAGCCAAAACCGAAATGCGGAACGAATACGACTTCAGTAAGGCGGTCAAGGGAAAACACGCGGATAATTATGCCAAACGCAAAATGGGTCTGGCGAACCCATGATCGTTCGCGAAAAGCCTCCGGAGAAATACATCGGATAAGACCGCTGCTTCCAACATCGGACTCTTCCGAAGGGGTAAAAGGTAGGGTTATACCCCATACGGAAATCACCCTTATCTTCGGAAATTGCCGTCAATTACCGTTCTTCTGTGGTACGTTGTGATATGATGAAAAAAGTCGCGCCCACATCGAATCCAAAGGAGTCCCTTGCGGAATGCAGGCGGCGCTATGAGAATTTGCTGAAGGATGCCCGTTTCATGGAACGGCAGCACCGGCATGTCATCCGCGGGCTTTTGGCCGCGCAAGAGGATGAACGAAAACTGATCAGCCGCGAATTACACGATGATATCAGTCAAACTCTTGCCGGCATCAACATCCAATTGACGGTGCTGACCAAAGAGTCCACGTACAATCGCGAAGTCTTCAAGAAAAAGGTTGAGCACGTCCGGAAATTGGTGGAAAAGTCCGTGGACATCGTGCATCACTTCGCACGCAAGCTGCGACCCACACTTTTGGATCACTTGGGGCTTGTTCCCGCCTTGCACGCCTATATGAAAACTTTGACGAAACAATCCGGCCTGCTCATCCAGTTCAAGGTTTTCCCGGGCGAAAGCCATTTGAGCAACCCCAAAGAAACCGCTGTCTACCGTTTGGTGCAATCCGCCCTCACCAATGTTGTCAAACATGCCAAGGCCACCCAGGCACATGTGACTCTTCAAAAGATTCCCGGCGCCATCACTTTGGAAATCAAGGACAATGGTGCAGGATTTCAAACGGCGGACCATTTATTGCGCCGCAAACGATACCCACGGCTGGGACTCATCATCATGCGGGAGAGAGCGGAGATGTTTGGCGGCACTTTTCAAATTGATTCCGTCATTGGAACAGGCACCACCATTCACGTACAGATTCCCCTTGAAGGATCCGCGAAGTGAACTTGAGTAAAGTGAACGTGAAAAAAACACCGGCCGTCTTGACACCGGAGGTGATTTCCGTGGTATTGGCGGATGATCACATGGTCGTTCGACAGGGACTCAAGGCGTTGCTGGAAATTGAAGGCGACATCAAGGTGATTGGCGAAGCGGAGGATGGACGGCGAGCCGTGGAATTGACCCGGGAATTTAAACCCATGGTGGTGGTCATGGATATCATGATGCCGAAAATGAACGGACTGGAAGCCGCCCGGCAAATCCTGAAGGAGCTTCCCGCCACAAGGATTATTCTCCTTTCCGCACACAACGACGACGCCTATATCGAAGAGGCCGCCCGGATTAAAGTGGCGGGTTATTTGATTAAACAGTCCTCGCTGGAAGCCTTGTCCAAACTGATTCGGCACAAACAACAGCGTGAAGGACTTTTCATGCCCGCCAATACATGGCATGTCAAAGAAGAGAACTTCGATCCCGAAATCGCGAAAAAGGCCAGGAAAAAAATTACCGCCCTGAGTTCCCGCGAGATGGAATTGTTGCAACTGATCGCCGAGGGGCGATCCAATAAGCAGGTCGCTTCGGATCTCGATATCAGCATCAAGACCGTTGAGAAACACCGCCAGAATCTCATGTTAAAACTCAATCTCCACGATACCGCCGGGATCACCCGCTACGCCATTTCCAAAGGCATCATCGAAAGCGGCGTTCAGCTCATCGAATTTTAGGTAGGGTTTTACCCCATGAGCTTGTAGGGTTAAACCCCATGTGCAAGTCACCTTAATTTTCAGATTATCCTAAGCATGAGCTTGGATACAAAACCTTTTCATGCATCGCATACCTCGTCCGATTCCATTTCCGTCGTATTGGCGGATGATCACATGGTTGTCCGGCAGGGACTCAAGGCGTTGCTGGAAATCGAGGGCGACATCAAGGTGATTGGTGAAGCCGAGGATGGCCGCCGGGCTGTGGAGTTGACCCGGGAATTCAGGCCCGCGGTGGTTGTCATGGACATCATGATGCCGAAAATGAACGGACTGGAAGCCGCGCGGCAAATTCTGAAAGATCTTCCCGCCACACGGGTGATTCTTCTTTCCGCGCACAACGACGATGCTTACATCGAAGAGGCCAGCCGGATTAAAGTGGCCGGCTATCTGATCAAACAGTCCTCGCTGGCGGCCTTATCCAAACTGATCCGGCAAAACCAAAATCGGGAGGGATTTTTCAACACCGCCAACTCCTGGCATAACAAGGATGAAAAACGGGATGCGCATTCCCCGCAAACCCTCAAGAAAAAAGCGATCCTCCTGAGTTCCCGTGAAATGGAAATTCTTCAATTGATTGCCGAGGGCAGGGCCAACAAGCAAGTGGCATCGGATCTCGGCATCAGCATCAAGACCGTCGAAAAACACCGCCAAAATCTGATGACCAAACTCAACATCCATGACACCGCAGGGCTCACCCGCTATGCCATTTCCAAGGGCATCATCGAAAGCGGCGTTCAACTCATCGAGTTTTAGATCTCGGTAAGATGTGTTTTACGACATCCAATGTTCGCGCGACCAATACAATGCCCATGTGACTGCATTGGAAAAGCCGAAGAACGAAGTCCACAACAAAAAGCCGAGCAGGGGAGTCACGTTGAGCGAAATGGCCCAAGCACAGCAGGCCGCCGCACCGATTGCATAAACGATCAAAATTCCGATGATTTTACCGATAGACATGATATTCTCCGCATCCCAAAGTTTCTTAACTGAGCGGAAAAATTAACAATTCCTTGACGAAGTTTGGATACGACACGCCGGTCGCTGAGCCTGCTTGCGGTGAGCTTGTCGAATCCGTCGAAGCGCGGCGTTATACCGGTTTCAGCGTTTTACAGCGCGCACATTTGTTTTTCCCGTCCCAATCGCGAATCCACGCATGGCCTTGGAGACAGGGGTTTGCGGCCGGAGCTTTGGACTTGAACAGGTCATCCAGTCCTTTTTTCACCTGATTCCGATCCACGGCCTTGTCCTGCATGCTGCGTTCAAACAGCTTGTCCCGCTCTTCATATTCGGATTTTCCGCGATAACCCATGATTCAACCCTTCTGATTCACCATAAAATACCCGCTTGCAAAGTAATTTTGCACCCATGTCTTTGACGCCCATGATGAAACAATATTCGGAGATTAAATCCCGGTATCCCGAAACCCTGTTGTTGTATCGCATGGGCGATTTTTACGAGACCTTCAATGAGGATGCGATTACGGCTTCCCGCATTCTCGGAATCACACTCACGGCGAGGAATCATGGCGGAAAAGACGCTACTCCGCTGGCCGGTTTCCCGCATCACTCCTTGGATCGCTACATGCCGAAATTGATTTCGGCGGGACTCAAGGTTGCCGTATGCGAGCAAACCGAAGACCCGGAGTTTGCGAAGGGATTGGTGAAGCGCGACGTCACCGAGGTGGTCACGCGCGGTACGGCATTGTCGGAAAATTATCTCGAAGCCAAGTCCAATAATTATCTCGCCTCGGTGTATCCCGGCGATGCGAAAGATGGAAAGTATGGACTTTCGTATCTCGATTTGAGCACCGGGCATTTCGTGGTGGCAGAGGGTGGACTCGAAGAAGTCGCCGGCGAAATCTATCGGTTGAATGCGCAGGAGCTGGTGTACCCGGAAGCTTCCGAACTTCCGCATGAGTTGGAGCAATTCCGTGACAGGGAGCATCTTCCTTTCACCTCTTTGCCCAAAGGTTATTTCCATCTCGATGAAGGCATCGCTTCGCTACAGCGGCAGTTCAAGGTGCACTCGCTTGAGGCGTTTGATTGTGCGCATTTGCCACTGGCCTTGCGCGCTGCGGCTGCCGCGCTGGCCTATGTGAAGGACAGTAAGAAATCCGAACTCACGCATTTGGTCAAACTCACCGCCACGCGCTTCGACAAGTACATGACTTTGGATGCAGCCACGGTGCGCAATCTGGAACTCATCAAACCGATTCACGGGGATGATGAATCGGGCACTTTGTTTCATCTGATGGATCGCACCGTCACCGCCATGGGCGGGCGTTCGCTTAAACATTGGCTGACGCATCCCTTGCTCGATACGGTCACGATCCAGGCACGCCTCGATGCCGTACAGGAATTGACCGAGCATCCGGAAATCCTTCGCGCCTTGCGCCAGCACTTGCAGGGTATCAACGATGTGGAACGCATCACCGCCAAATGCGGCGCGGGCCGCGTACATGCACGCGATCTCGTGGGTCTAGGACATTCGCTGATCGAGTCCGGAAAGTTGGCCGAAGTACTGCAGGGTTTGAAGTCTCCGTTGTTCGCGGAATACCGAAAACCACTGGACGGGCTCGGTGACAAGGGTTCGCAATTGACGGACAAGTTCACGGAACGTCCGCCGCTCACGGTACGCGAAGGCGGCATGATCCGCTCCGGTGTTTTTCCCGAACTGGATACGCTGAATGCCAACATCAGTGACGGACGCGAATGGCTGAATAATTTGCAGGCGCGCGAGCGCGACGCCACGGGCATTCCGAGTCTCAAGGTGGGTTACAACAAGGTGTTCGGCTATTACCTCGAAGTCACCAAGTTACACGAAGAAAAAGTTCCCGTGCATTATCTGCGCAAACAAAGCCTTTCCGGCGCGGAGCGTTATATCACGCCGGAAATGAAGGAATGGGAAACGCGCATTCTCGGTGCTGAGGGTGAAATCAATTCGCTGGAATACAAACTCTTCTGCCAAATCCGCGATGAAGTGGCGCAGGATGCGCCGAGTCTTCTCGCTGCGGCGCAGGCTTTGGGTGCGCTCGATGTGATTCAATGTCTGGCTTCGATTGCCGTCGAGCTACGCTTCCGCCGTCCGGAAATTGCGGAAGATCAAAGTTTGCGCATTCTCGGCGGACGTCATCCCGTCGTCGAAGCCTTGGCAGGAGAGGGTGTATTCATCGCCAATGATGTGGAACTCGACATTCGAGATCGGCAAATTTTATTGGTGACCGGCCCCAACATGGCGGGCAAGTCCACCTATCTCCGTCAAATCGGATTGATAGCGTTGCTGGCTCAAATCGGTTCCTTCGTTCCCGCCGACTTTGCCCGCATCGGATTGGTGGATCGTATTTTCACCCGTGTGGGCGCGGCGGATCGTCTTGCCAAGGGGCAGAGCACGTTCATGGTGGAGATGATCGAAACCGCGGCGATCTTGCGTCATGCCACGCCGCGCAGTCTGGTGTTGCTGGATGAAATCGGACGCGGCACCAGCACCTATGACGGACTCTCACTGGCGTGGGCTGTAGTGGAAGCGTTGCATGAAGATTCTGCGATTGCGGCGCGCACCTTGTTCGCCACGCATTACCATGAACTGACTCGACTGGCGGAAAAACTTCCGCGTTTACGCAATGTGCAGGTGACCGTGCGTGAGGCGGGCGGCGAGGTGATCTTTTTACGCAAGGTGATCGAAGGCGGTTGTGATTCGAGTTACGGTATTCAAGTGGCGAAGATGGCAGGAGTTCCAGATCGCGTCATCGGTCGTGCGTGGGAAATTCTCAAGGAGTTGGAACGCGGAGAAGTGGTTCATCCTTCAGGAAAAGGAAAGCGCATGGGCTCGCAATCCACTTCCGGTTTGCAGGCGGATCTCTTCTCTGCTCCGAGCGGCCCTGTCACAGTGGAAAATCCAATACATCGTGAGTTGTTTGATTCGATCATGAAGTTGGATGCCAACGCGCTGACTCCGCTGGAGGCCTTGTTCAAAATTGCAGAAATTCAACGGAAAGCGAAGACGAAAGAAGTTTAGCGACCTTAAGATTCGTTTTTTGCATTCCATAGGGTGTTTCCCCCATAGCTTCAATTCTTCAAATGCGGTAGATTATAAGGCAGGTTACAAGACTCAATGTGTAACGAAGGAGTTCTTATGAAACACGCACATTTTCTTTCAGCTTTAGCGGCAGTTTTTACGCTCTTTACCCTGAACGCGTGCATCACCAGCAGCGACAAAATCACCGGAACAGTCGATCCGGCCACCATGGGAACCAGCTTAAGCGGCGGGGAATCCTTCATGTCGAACTGGGCGGCAGAAGTGAGTTCACCCGTAGATTCGCTTCCCTCTTCAACTCCTACCACAAGCATGACGGTTGTTTTGGCCAAAGCCTCCGCGCTCGGAAAGGTCATGGCTACCGCAGGGAATACGGTAACGGTGGATTCCACCACCAAGGATGCGGGTTATGTGACGGTTGCCGTGACCATCCCGGGAATTTTTGGCGCGCAAATCACCTATGACACGGCCGTCGTGAAATACGATGCCTTCTATAAGGACAACATCCAGAACAATGAAAATATCATGCGATTTTCCCAGACGGTCGTCTGGCAACTCAATAGTGTACCCACCGGCGCATCGGACCGCATTGAATTTTCCGATGCAGACGGGGATACGCTCCTAAACGTTGTGACCGGCAGGAGTAATCGCGTCAAAGTGGTGTTCACACACACCGACATTGTTCTCCTGAAAAAATTGGTGAAGACGGGCACGATTGTGGTGGGGCCGGGTGCGGACAATAATTTCAGCACGGGCGCAGACAATGTCGTCTATCAGGCCAATTGGAGCCGCACATGGGCCAGCCGCACCGATTCGGTGTATTTCAAGAATCGCCTGGGCACCGGCGAGATCACGGCGAATGACACCATGCATCTTTTCATCCAGACTTCTTCAGCGATTTCAACGGACACATTGAGCTCCTTGATCGTGGACATCGCCTTCAATCCGGGAGCGGATCTCAAAAGTTCCCTGGATGATCGTTTCTATTCGCTGCATGTAGTGAGCCACAAACGCCGTGTCTTCGAGCGCGATGGAGAATTCACCTTCACCCCTGATGCGCCGGTTTTGCATGGGCAGCAACCTGCTTCCGGAACATTCTCGGCCAGCGTGACCTTTGCCAACGGCAAGAGCGCCACTTTGACGGGGACTTTCTCGACTACGGGGTATCAGGCGACCTACAACGGCCCTGAGGGGGTTACCAAAACGGTCGTCTATTCCAAGACCGGAGCCGTGATCTCCAGCAACTAGAAACCGTTCGTCCATGAAATGACGGGGCCGGAAGTATTTCCGGCCTTTGCTTTTTTTGGGCTTAAAATGAGATAGCCCCTGTTTTTTGAAAAAAACCCCATCAAATCCGTGTAAAATAGTCTGTATCAATGTCTTACTGCGACATTTGAAGACGTCTAATCACTGACTCGGGGGCTGACAGTGATCGGGAACACAAAATTCGGAAAGTTCATGGCCTGTTTTGGGGTCGTTCTGACCTTGGTGTTCCTGACAGGCTGCATGGAAGTGTCCGGTCCTTCACAGGAATCCACAACTTCGAGCTCCACTACTTTGAAGACCTCCGCAAAATCCGATGGCTCAGCTGCGGATTCTTCCGGTGTCTCCGTGACACTGGGGCGCACGAGCACCAGTACGGTAAATGCCGTTGCTTCCCGGGTCGTCATCCGCTGATTTTCCAGACCGTTTTTTGAATAACTTGTCGGCTCCTGTTCGGAGAGTCGTACATGTTTAAAATGAACGCCGGAATTCTGGTCAAAGGCCTTTTCGCCGTAGTTGGGCTTCAACTCCTTTGCTCTTGTGCCGGCAGTTATATCACCCCCAATTTTTCGCGTCCGGGATTTTCCCTGGATGAATTCAAAGCCGCAAAATCGATTCTGGTTGTCTCAGACAAAGCGCAAGTCTTGGGATTTCGGAAATCCTTTGCGAACGCTTATGGAAGCGGAGCTTCGCTTTCAAGCCGCCTTTCCCAAATGCTTGCGGATTCCCTGAACGCTTCCGGAATTTCCGTCAGTGCGGGTTCGACCCGGTTATCCGCGATGCTTGACAGCGCCAGCCTGGACACGGCAGTGAAAGTCGACAGTTTGTTTCAATCGTTGAATGCGAAATATGTGATTCATGTCGGGAACATTCTGATCGGCAGCTCCACAACTTATACCACCGGTGTTCTGGCGCCATCAGGTCCCGGTGGTTCCATGGCGATGACAGGCGGTGGCAGTTCCACCAATTGCACTATCTCTTATGATGTCGATATCTGGAATGTGGATGGAAAATCGCCGGTGAGCTCTTTTAAAACCAAGGCATCTTCATCCGTATTTCTGTTTTTCTATCAAACCGCATTGGAGAATACGGTATGGAAAAGCATCCGCCATGTGGTCGGTTATTTGGGAAAAAGTCAGCCGAAATCTTAGTTCGTTTCCTAAAATCACGAAATTTCCGGTTTTGAGCCGGTTACCAACCCGATTCTTGATGCGTCTAATTTTGCGATAATACTCTTCCGGAGTGAGAGCATGAATTTTTTTCGAATACGCCTGTTGCCCTGCCTTTCCGCCCTCGCTCTGTGCGGCTGCATGGCGCAGGCTCCGCAATCCAACACCGCCCCTTCGAATCTTCCACCCGATCCGGGGGACGCCGGAAAAACGACATTGCAGGGAATCGATACGGACGGTGACGGCCTGCGGGATGATGTGCAGCGACATATCTACACCGACTATGCCGATGCGCCCACGCAGAAAGTGCTCGTCAAGCTGGCCAAAAGTTATCAGGATATGCTTTCCTCCAATGCAAGCAAAACCCTCGCATCGTCCGCAGCGCAAAAAATGAACGATGCAGTCGATTGCATCTTTGCAGCGGACTCGAACAAGATTGTGGATCGCGTCGAAGAAATTGAAGGACAGGTGATCAACACCGGGTCCCGGGCGACGGCCTATGCGCAAACAAACGCGCTTTTGAGTGGAGAGGCCTTCTCCGCTGCGAAAAGCACATCCAACAACTGCGGAGATTGAAGCATGAAAAACTTCATCATCACATGCGCGGTGTTCCTTCTTGTACAACAGGGCATGGCTGCCTGTCCGCAAACTCCCGTCGTTTCCGTGTATTTCGTCAACGGGATGAACACCTCCCTGAGTTCGGCCCGAGCGCAAACGCTGGCGTTGGAGCACAAGGTGCGACCGTCGCTGCCTACCGGCGTCACCGTCAATTTTTCCTATTCCTATAACGCGAATGAAAGCGACACCCGTCAAATCGTTCAGGTGCTCAGCCAGACTTTGAACGACAAATCCATTCCGTATTATCAATGGCTGTCCAATCCCTCCAGTTCACCTGCCCTGTTCCAAACGGCGCTGCAATCCCTTGAAGTCGGCTCCACGGTTTCCAGTTATGTGAAGGATCCGGATTTACAAACGCATGTGCAAAAGTATGCTGCGGATCTCGCGGCGGGAAAAAAGGTGGTGTTGGTGGCGCATTCCCAAGGAAACTTTTACGCCAACCGGGCGTACGAACAGCTGGCGTCCACGAGTCTTGGAATCGTGTCTGTGGGCACACCGTCAAGCTATACGGCGGGGAACGGGCCTTATACCACGCTGACCACAGACTTGGTGATCCAATCCATCCTTCAGCATCGATCCGCCAATACGACCAACGGAGCTTTGTTCCTCTTGAACGTGAAGGACAATCAGGGGCATTCCTTCCGGAAGAGCTATTTGAACGGGGATGTATCCGGACCGAAAATCGTCAGCCAGATTGTCAGTCAAATCACCACGCTGCCGTGTCCGGCACTTTAGTCTTGATTTGAAGAATCGGTTTTGACGGCTTAGGTGCTGTAAAATCGTTTGGCGAGAAATCGCCCGGGCAGCATCCATGCCAGTCCGGCCAAAGCCCAAGGCCAAAACACTCCCGCTCCCAACATACCGATGACATCCGTCATCGGCAATGTGCGCAGCAATGCGCCAATGGTTCTTCCGGTTGCGGAAGGCACGGCGGGATTTGCGCGAAGGTTCCGAATCGGAGCGGAGAGCATGTAAAGATGGAAGAGCAGCACGGCAAGCAGGACATAGGACAGGTAGGAGTAATGGAAGGCGGCGAAGCCGATCCATAATCCGGCCCATACTGCGATGCCAACGAAGAAAATCCGCACACGCATCGACGAGTTTCCCTTGACTTCGTCGCGAGCCAAATAGGTGACGAGGATGATGTAGGCCCAAAGCGACAGGATGGCCCAATAGGTGTGGAAGGGGAGAAAGAAGAAATCGCTGAGCCCGTCGGCGCATAATGCGATGCCGCAGAGCAAATTCAACGCCCGACATTTTGCCATGGTCAATGGGCCGAGAAAGGTTCCCTTGAACACGAAGTTGTAGCAGAATATGGCTAGGACAAGGCATACGCCGAGGACTGCGGCAACGGGGTTTGCAAACCACTGGCATATCAATGCGAGCGCAAACATTCCGAGTGTCACCATCCAGGCCGTTGATAAAGAAATTGCGCCGGACGGTAATGGACGATCAGGTCTTTCTTCCTTGTCCACCTTGTAATCGGCGATGTCGTTCAACGCCATTCCGGCCATGAGGTACAGTCCTCCGGCGATAAGGCCGAGGATCAGGGATTTCGGAGACGCGACTCCGCCGCCGATCCAGTAACCTGCGTAGACGTTGCTGAAGGCGCTGAAGACGGTGGGGATGCGGACGAGTTGGAAGAAAGGTTTCATTGATTAGTTTGAGATGGCCGGAGAATTTTTGGCTTCAAAAACGTCAAGGAATTTCTTAAAACTTGGAATGTGGGTTGTTTCGGAAACTCTTCTTTTAAGCTGATCTAGGTAGGTCAAATCCAGAGAAATCCCCGGTGAATTTTTCGAGTAGGATTGTCCTTTTTCTACTAAAGCAGTTCTTAAATATTTTAAGGCAAATTGAGCTCTGTTTAACCCCTCACTTACGTTAGGTGGGAGGCCTTCTGGATCTTTTTGGACGACATCCCAAAGCTTTTTGTATTCCTTTAGCTTTTTATTCTGAGGCGATCTTGGAATTACTTTCTTGTTCCCTAGTAGCCAAGTTTCAATGCAGAAATGTTGCACAATAATGTGCACCGTAGCATGACAAGGGTTTGCGTCAACCACATCTTGGATCTCTTTATTTTTTTCGGCATGTTCCATATTTTCTGAATCGACACCAATAACAAGTTCGTCAATATCTTTGTTGGCATTGATATCATCAATAGCTGATTTTATTACCTGCAAATAATTTGGATAACCATAACCGGCCACAATGAAATATGAGTTATCCTGGACTGCATTATAGGTGCCGCAATTCTGCATTGCTGGGTTCAAATGCTTTATCCAGGAGTCGTATATCGCCTTCTCAGTTTTCAGTCCCTCTACGACCACATACCATCTCATTCAATACCTTCAGCATAAAACGGATCGTTGAGGAGTTGCGTAAACGCTTCTTGTTTTGATTTGCTGAATTTCTTAGCGTTCTCGGCACCATATTTGATGCTAACCTTTTTCCCTTTTCTGTGAAAAATAAACCAATCTTTCGGCTCAAAATTATTGATGATGTATGGGTGGTGGCTCGTAATAAAGAACTGAATGTCATAGTTGACCGTTGCTATGTAATCAGGCAAAAAATCAATAGCATTGACGCCGAGAGAGTTTTCGTATTCGTCAATTAGGTAAATCGATCCAGCTGGCAGCGTTTCAATATCAGCTAGGAATAGGATCACCTTTTGCATGCCGGACGATAACTGATCGTATGATATCCATTCCTTTCCACCTTTTTCTTTAACTGCGAATATCTTAATCTTTAAATCTGCCATAACATTTAAAGTTTCCGCAGTACGATCTTTGGTTGTTATTGCGCAACTTTCAACAAACGGGAAAACGTTTTTGAAGGCGTCGCAAACCCTTTTAAAATTTTCCGGATAGTATTCTTGTAGTAGGTTAAGCTTGTTGCCGATCGCAAACCGAAACAAAAGAGTTTTTTTGTTCTTCGCCTTGTCTAGAAGCTCCTTAGTTTTGGTGTCGATGATTTCATCTCTAGCTTGTTTCTTGAGGTCGTCCCCGGAGAAATACCTTTTCGCAATTCTTCCGAAACCCTCAAAAATCGGTTTTATTGTTTCTTCTTCTTTTAAAAGTTGTATCGCAGAATGGTTTTGTGAAAGTTTGGGTATCGGGCTACCCTTAAAATAAAATCCTGCCAAGTCTCTTTTAATCAGCTCTTCTTCTTTATCTCCGTCTGTTTTTTTTAAAACTTCGTTTACAATGCTAACCTCAGTAGGAGATGTTTTTTCAGATTGAACGTGCCAGAAGTAGTCTGCATCATTATGATTAAATTTGATATCCCAAGTTCCAACACTGGTTAATTTCGTGTCTCTTGCAGCTACAAGGCCAGCGTTGAAAATGGTATTTAGAAATCGAGTTTTTCCTGTCGCCGTTTGCCCGACTAAAACATTGATATCTGAAGCTTGAATTTTATCGAATTCCCAACCAGCTTCAGTCCCTTCCTTGAATTGATATTCCAAAATCTTCATAGTAGGTCCCTCGAGTTTTCTTCAATAATAGAGAATTATCAGTGATTGAAGGCATAGTTGCGTCATTTCAATTTGAGTGTTTTTGATAGCCCTTTGCTTAAAATGACTGCTTGGCTCAATTAGAGTGGGCTTGTGAGCAAAGGCTTTGCCATTTAGGTTTATCTTCCGCATGACTTCCTTCGAATGGTTCCTCGCCCGCAAGTACTTCTGGGCCCAACGCCGCAGCGTCACCTCCGGCGTGATCGCCCTGTTTTCCGCCCTCGGCGTCATGCTTGGTTCGTGGCTGCTGATTTTCGTGCTCTCCGCCATCAACGGATTCGAGGGCGAGGTCAAGCGGCAGCTTATGGGTAAGGACGCCCATATCGAAATCACGCGGCATCAGTTCACACCCTTCGAGGGATATGATTCTTTGCGGCAAATGGTTTTACGCGAACCGGGTGTGGTCAGCGCCGCGCCGTTTGTGATGGCGAAAACGGTCATCGCCCATCAGAAAAATCAGGACGGCATTCTGGTGTACGGAATCGATCCTGCGTTGTCGCGTGGCGTGATCGGAATTCCGGAAACAGTGAAACGCGGAGTATATAATCTGGATTCGATGATGGACAGTACCACGGGTCGATCGTATCCATCCATTCTGATGGGCTATGCCCTCGCGGATCGCCTCGCTGCTTTTGTCGGCGACAAGGTGTTCCTCGCGGATTTTTCCAAAGCCACTTTGATGTCCGGAACCTTCGCGCCGCGCGTGCAACCTTTCATCGTCGCAGGGATTTTTGAATCGGGCATGTATCAATACGACGAGTCGATGGCATATATTTCCATTGCTGCCGCGCAAAAGCTGTTCGACCTTCCCAATCAGGTCACGGGAATTCAGGCCCGTGTCACGGACCCATACCAAAGCCCGCGTATCGCCGATGCGTTGGAAGAGCATCTGGGTTTTCCGTATCGTGCAGTCGATTGGCAGGCGAAGAATTACACGCTCATCAAGTGGATGAATTATGAAAAGGTGCTGGTGTCGCTGGCGCTGGGCATCATCATCCTCATCGCGGCCTTCAACATTATTTCTTCTCTGGTGATGGCGGTGAACGACAAGACTCGCGAGATCGGAATTTTGCGCGCCATGGGCGCGACACGCCGCGCAATTTTGCGAATTTTCGTTTTCGAAGGAATGCTGATCGGTCTCACCGGTTCACTTGTGGGAACAGCATTAGGGTTGTTGAGTTATTGGTTGCAGAAACATTTCGGATTGATTCAGCTTCCAGGCGACGTGTATTTCGTCACTGTGCTTCCGGTGGATCTTCATTGGATGGATGTGGTCGAAGTTCTCTTCGTCACCAATTTCCTGTGCGGCATCGCAACGCTATTGCCCGCCTTCAAAGCCGCACGCCAAGATCCGGTGGAGGCAATACGACATGAGTAACCACCCCACCATTTGCTTCCTCCCCTTTTTGAGGGGAGGAAGTTTCACATGGGTCTTTAACAAAGAACCCTTAATGTGTTCTCCCTTCCCCTCAAAAAGGGGAAGGGTCGGGGAAGGGGTGCTTTGATGCTTAGCTTGCGTGGCGTGGCCAAAGCTTTTGAGGACACGGGCAACCGCATTGAGTTGTTTCGGAATCTGGATTTCGATCTCATGCCCGGAGATTTTGTTTCCATCACCGGTGCGTCCGGTGTGGGGAAGAGTACCCTGTTGCACATTCTCGGATTTCTGGAACGGCCTTCGGAGGGAACGGTTCTCTTTCGCGGCGAAGCGGTAAGTTCGTTGTCCGACGCACGCCTATCCGCCATTCGCAATCAGGACATCGGATTCGTATTCCAGTTCCATCATTTGCTTCCCGATCTCACCGTGTTGGAAAACGCCATGCTGCCACTGCGCATCAACGGCAACCTCCGCAAGGAGGGAATCGAACGCGCACGAATGTTGTTGACGCAGGTGGGACTTGAACAACGATTGGAACATCTTCCTTCTCAGCTCAGCGGTGGTGAACGCCAGCGCGCGGCGGTGGCGCGTGCGCTGGTGAATGAACCCAAGGCGTTGTTATGCGATGAACCCTCCGGGAATCTCGATGCGCACAACTCCGATCATTTGCACAATGTCCTCGCCGATTTGAATCGCGACCTCGGAGTTGCAGTGTTGGTCGTGACACATGATGTTGCGCTGGCCCGCAAAGCCACGCGCCGACTCGTGATGCGCGACGGTGCCTTGCATCCGGCTGTGGATGCGGAGATCGCAGCGTGATCCATACTGAGATGCAGGTTTGCACCCAATGCGGTTTTACTTATGCAGAATTTGTCACGCGAGGTTTGCTGGGTTGTCCGCAATGCTATTCCTGCTTTGGCGAAACCCTGTGGGCGGATCTCATACAAATGCATCCCAATCTGTATCAGCATGTCATGCCGTCCATAAGCGAGATGTCTCCGAATGCCCAAAGCAATACGGAAGCGTTGGAGGATTTGGCGGGGTTGGAAGAAACGCTTTCCGATGCGTTGCGCAATGAGCGCTATGAAGAAGCCGCCGGATTGCATCGCCGGATTAAAGCATTGAAAGCGAAACCATGAATCTGTTGGAATGGGCATCGCTGCTGCCCGCTTGGGTTTCGGCCGATGTTCCTGAAGCTTCCAGTCTTCAGGCGCGTGTGCTTTTTACCCGTTCGATCCGCCGCCGCAACTTCACCGGTTTTCCTTTTTGGGTTTCCTGTCCGCCGGAAATGTGTTCCGAAGTGGTGACACAGGCACGTACCTTTGCGGGTACAACCGGTTTTTCCAAACCCTTAGTGTTGGCGAATCAAAGTCCCGAAGCCATTGGATTTTTTCGCGAACGCCAATGGTTGCCGGAGCGTCCCATTACGTTTCCGGGAAAGCGCGATTTCAAATTGTTGTTCCTGAGTTCCGATCCAGCCGAACATGCTTTGGTTGGGGAAGTGGAACATTGGACCCAGATCAAGGTGAGACCCGGTTTTCCCGAAACGGTGGATATTCCCGTAACGCCCGGACTGATGGAAATCAACGGACCTTTCTGTCATTCCTCCGGCTATGGATTTCTGACTTCCAATCCCACCTTTGCGGGATCGGGTTTGCAGTTGGAATGGGCTGTTCATCTTCCGGCCTTGGTGGCTTCACGCCGTATTCAGTCTGCGCAACAGGCCATGAATGCGCTGGGTTTGGAGTTGCAACCTCTTGCGTTACGGGATCCCGGTGCGGCCGAGGCGGGCTTTTTCCGGGTCCTCTCTCGCGGTGGCATGAAATTTCCTGAGGAAGTCTGGTATCAGCGAATTTCGGAACAGGTCAAGTCCGTTCTCGTCACTGAAACCGAGGCTTTGGAAAAATGGCTGGAGAAAGACAAACACCGGCTCGAAGATCGCATCTTCCAATCTTTTCAGTTGCTGCAACAGGAAAAGCCGCTGGATTACGCCCAATTTTTGGAATTCAGCTCTTTCACCCGTGTGGGAGTTTATCTCGGGCATTTCCCCGCATCGCTTTTGGCGAAGCTGGAAAAACTCCGAATCACCGCTCAACCCTTTCACAGGCAAGTACTTCCAAGCGCTTCAATGTGGAGCACCGACCCGTTTTAGAACGCAGTTTCGCCACAAGTTTTGCGGAAGCGGTCGAATATCCTAATTTCATTAATGTTCAAATTCATGGAGAGTCCGCGCTCTCCATCACGAGGAAAGACACATGAACGGAATGTTTACAGACAGGGTTAAAAAGGTCATGCAGCTCGCCCGCGAGGAGTCGGTGAGATTGGGCAATGACTATGTGGGTACCGAGCACCTGTTGCTCGGCCTCATCCGTGAAGGCGACGGCGTGGCCGTGGCGGTGCTTAAGAACCTGAGCATTGACCTGGACGATTTGGCCCGCAACATCGAGAAATCCATTTCCTCCTCCGGTGGGATGATGACCATTGGGCAGATGATCCCGTTCACGCCTCGCGCCAAAAAAGTTCTGGAAATCGCCGCGCAGGAAGCGCGCGCCATGAGCCACAAATACATCGGCACCGAGCATTTGCTCCTCGCCTTGATGAAAGACCATGAAAGCGCTGCGGCCACGGCCTTGGCCAACATCGGCGTGGAATACGATCGCGTCAAGGAAGAGATCGAACGCGTCTTGCGAGGCGGAGAATCCAATTCCAATTCCAATTCCGACTTTACCGCATCCCGCAAAAAATCGAAAACACCTTTCCTCGATCATTTTGGTCGTGACCTCACCGAGCTCGCACGTCAGGGTCAACTCGATCCCATCATTGGACGTTCGCAGGAAATCGAGCGCGTCATCCAGATTCTGAGCCGTCGCAAGAAAAACAATCCCGTGCTCATCGGTGAACCGGGGGTGGGTAAAACCGCCATCGTGGAAGGGCTTGCGCAGAAAATCGTGGAGCGCAACATTCCCGAAGTGCTGGAGAACAAACGCGTGGTGACGCTCGACATGGGCAGCATTGTGGCGGGGACCAAATATCGCGGCCAGTTCGAAGAGCGTCTCAAGTCGTTGATGACCGAATTGCAGAAAAACGAGAATGTCATCATCTTCATCGACGAGTTGCACACCATCGTGGGCGCGGGTGGTTCCGAGGGTTCTCTGGACGCCAGCAACATCTTCAAGCCGTCGCTGTCGCGCGGAGAGTTCCAGTGCATCGGCGCCACGACTTTGGACGAATACCGCAAGTACATTGAGAAAGACGGAGCCTTGGAGCGCCGCTTCCAGACCATTCTGGTCGATCCGCCCAACATGGCTGAAACCCTGCAAATCATCAAGGGATTACGTCCCAAGTACGAGGTGCATCACAAGGTGACCTATACCGATGCTGCGCTTTCCGCCGCCGTCCAGCTTTCCGATCGCTATCTCAACGATCGCTTCATGCCGGACAAAGCCATCGACGTGATCGACGAAGCCGGAGCCCGCGTGCGTCTGGCCAGCCTTTCCATTCCGCCCGAATTGCGGACCAAGGAACAGGAACTCGAAGCCGTGGTGAAGGAAAAAGAATCCTCGGTTGAGAATCAGGATTATGAAACCGCCGCCAGCCTGCGCGACTCCCAGGAAAGGCTCAAGTCCGAACTTGATGAGATGCGCAAGAAATGGCGCGATCAAAAGCGTGAGGAATTGCTGATTGTGGACGAAGAGTCCATTCGCGAAGTTGTGGCGAAAATGACCGGAGTACCCTTGACCAAGATGGCAGGTCCGGAAACGGAACGCCTGTTGAATATGGAAAAAGAGCTTACCCAGCGTGTGGTGGGTCAGGAAAAGGCCATCGAAGTGATCGCCAAAGCCATCCGCCGTTCGCGTTCGGGTGTGCATTCGACCAAGCGTCCCATGGGCAGCTTCATGTTCCTCGGCCCCACTGGTGTGGGCAAAACGGAGCTGGTGAAAGCTTTGGCCAATTTCCTGTTCGAGTCCGACGATGCCATGATTCGCATCGACATGTCGGAGTACATGGAGAAGTTCGCGGTGTCGCGTCTCGTCGGTGCGCCTCCGGGATATGTGGGATATGAAGAAGGCGGCCAGCTTACCGAGAAGGTTCGCAAGAAGCCTTATGCCGTGATCCTGCTCGACGAAATCGAAAAGGCTCATCCGGATGTGTTTAACATCCTGTTGCAAATCCTCGATGACGGGCAGCTTACGGACAGCTATGGTCGCAAGGTGAATTTCAAGAACACCATCATCATCATGACCAGCAATCTGGGCGCAAAGGACATCAAGAAGGGTGTGGGTCTGGGCTTTGGCCATGCCGATTCCGAGACGGAGTTTGAACGCATTGAACGCATGGTTCGCGATGAGGTCAAGAAGACCTTCAATCCGGAATTCATCAACCGTCTGGATGACATCGTGGTCTTCCGTCCGCTCGAACGCAAGGACATGGGTCGCATTGTGGATCTGCTCATCGCCGAGGTGGAAACCCGCCTGGCATCGCGCGAAGTCAAGATGCAGATCTCCGACTCCGTTCGTGAGTTCATCATCGAGAAGGGTTTCGACTCGCAACTGGGAGCGCGGCCTTTGCGCCGTGCCATCCAGAAGTTGCTGGAAGATCCCTTGGCGGATGAAATTCTGCGGGGAAAGATCACGGATAATTCCCTGTTGAAAATCTCCAAAAAGGGAGATGCCTTGAGCTTCACCTCCTCGGCCAAGGATGCCAAGAAGGAGCCGGAGAGCGAAGTCGCGGCAACAACACCCTAACCCCCAACCCCCTTCCCCTTTTTGAGGGGAAGGGGGACGTGGTTTTCATTTAAAGGGTGGGGTGATTTCGCGCCTAAAGAGGCGCGGTTTCCTATATTAGTTCAGCTTTTTTCCGTCTTACCGGTACCAGCGCGCCTCGGATTCGAGGCGTTTTTTTAAGGATTGAACTGCTTGCAGAGCCTCGGGACTTTTTTTCGCATTTGCATTCTTTGCTCCCTTTCGGGGTTGGGCTTCTTCGCGGTTCCGGTTCGGGCCCAGGGTTTTCTCCAAAGCCCCTCCAAAGAGATCAAAATCGCGGACATTCGCGTCGAGGGAAATAAAACCGTCGACAAATTCCTGATTCTGAAAACCATTCTGGTGGTCAAGGGTGAGGGATATATTCTTCCCGTGTTGCGAAACAAAATTCAGGGATCAGTGACTGCCTTGAACAAATTGAGCCTTTTCTCCGACATTCGCGTGGAACAGGAAGCATCCGACTCCGTGGATGGAGTGGTTCTGTATTTTATCGTGGCCGAACTGCCGACTCTCGCCAAGGTGGAATACAAGGGTCTGAAGAAACTGGACAAGGATGACTTCAAGGGAAAAGTTGATTTGGTGGACGGTCAGGTCTATTCGGCCGGAGCGGTGGAAGCTGCGCGCCAGAAAATCCTGAACATCTATCAGGACAAGGGTTATTTGCTGGCAGAGGTGAAGGTCGAGGAAAGCGACGAAAAGGAAACCGCCCGGAAAATCATCACCTTCCAGATCGATGAAGGTAAAAAGGTGCTTGTACGTTACATCACATTTGACGGAAACGCGCATGTGCAGGACAAGGAATTGCGCCAACATTTCAAGGTCAAGGAAGATCGCTGGTGGCGTTCCGGGGACTACAAGGAGGACGACTACCGTCTCGGCCTCGATTCCCTGCTGGATTATTATCGCGAACTGGGTTATCTCGACGCATCGGTGGCATCCGATTCCGTCATGTACAATGCGGACAAGAAACATCTCGACATTCGCATCAAGGTGCAGGAGGGGAAACGTTACCGCTTCCTCAAGGCCCATTTCATCCACAACAACATCGTGAAGGACGAGGCCTTGAAGGCCCAGATTCTCTTCGACAGCGGAGAGGTGTTCAACAAGCGGAAATACGAAATGATGAAGTTCCAAATCACCTCGCTGTACCGCGAAGAGGGTTACTTGTTTGTGGAACTCAACGATCGTTTCCAGTACCATGACACCTTGGTTGAGGTGACCTTCAACATCAAGGAAAACAGCCTTGCCCACATCAATCTGGTGGACGTTCGCGGCAACACCAAGACCAAGGACAAGGTTATCCGCCGTGAAATCAAACTCTTCCCGGGTGACATTTACCGGCAATCCCTGTTGATGCGCTCGCAGCGCGACATCATGCAGCTGTCCTTCTTCGACAACGTGGAGCCGGATATCGAACGCCCCGATGGCGGGGATCCTTCCGATGTCAATCTGGTCTTCAAGATTTCCGAGAAAGAGGCCGGCACCGGAACCTTCTCCGCAGGCGCAGCCTACAGCGGTCGCGATGGTTTCGTGTTCACCACGGGCGTTCAAATCCCCAACTTTATGGGCAACGGACAGCGCGCCGATGTGAGCGCCGAACTCGGACCTTACAAAACCGCCGGGTCGCTCGGTTTCACCGAACCGTGGTTCATGGATACGCCGACGTCGGTGGGCGGCAGTGTGTCTTATACCGATCAACGGCCTCAAACCGGAATCATTGCGAATGAATACAAGAGCTACGGTTTCCATTTGAATCTGGGCCGCCGTCTGACATGGCCGGATGATTATTTCACCTTGCGCGGCGGCTATAACTTCTCGCTGAACGACAATGGTCAGGGTCGCAACCGCCAGTATTTAATCGTGGCCTCAGGACTGGAATCTTCCGTTTACCTGAGTCTCGTTCGCGACGACAAGAACCTGCCGTTCTTCCCGTCGGACGGTTCGAAATACCAGCTCACCTATACCAAGGTCGGTGGCGGATTGGGCGGTGACTTCAACTATTCGCAATGGGATACCAAGATCAACTGGTGGTTCCCGACCTTCTACAAGCTGGTTCTTGGCGTGGAATCCGAATTCGGAATCATTCTCGGCGATAACATTCAAAGCTATGCCCTTTATCAAATGGGCGGATTGCTGGGCTATCAAGGTAAACTGCGCGGCTATGAGGCAGGTACGGTGGGTGGTGGTCGCGTGGGCCGCAGCTTCTTCTCCTACACCACCGAACTCACCTATCCAGTGGTGGAAAACACCTTCTACGTTCTCGGATTTTTCGACGCCGGAAACGTCTTTGGAAAAATGTTGAAATACAATTCCAACGCAGGTTACGGATATTACAACGCCATTCCCAAGGATCAGGCGCCAAGTCCATGGTCTGAAATCGACTTTTCCGACCTGCGCCGCGATGTGGGCTTCGGCTTCCGCGTGGTGGTTCCCCTTGTGGCCCCGTTCGGCATGGGCTTTGACTTCGGCTGGCCTTTGGATGATCTTGAGGATTACGGTGGACACCGTTACAAGGCCATCGGACACAGCCCGGCCATCCAGTTCACCATCGAACAGGGGTTCTAGGCCCGTTCCGGCTGAAGAATACGGATTAGATTTTCGCAAGGCAAAAAGGAGCGCATGATGAAAACAGGAATGATGATATTGATGGCCGCCGCGATGGTTTTCGCCGGTGCCGATCTTAAAATCGCGCATGTCGATTCGAAGATGATCTTCGACAAGTATTCCGAGACCACCAAGGCGCAAAAGGAATACGACAAGCAGGTGGCGAAGTGGGAGCAGGACGCCTCCGCCAAGCAGAAGGAATTGATGGACATGAAGGATAAGCTGGAGAAGCAGTCGCTTCTGCTGTCCGACGAGAAGAAGAAGGAACTCGAGGCGGATTTCCTCAAGAAGAAAAGCGAGTACGAACAGTTCGTCCAGAAGATTTACGGCAAGGAAGGAGAGCTCTTCCACAAGAACCAGGAAATTTCCGATCCGATCATCCAGAAGATCAAAAAGACCATTCAGGACGTGGCCAATCAGGAAGGCTATGACATGGTCTTCGACCGCGCCGCCGGAGCCGTGGTCTATTGGAAAAAGGACAATGATTTGACGCAGAAGGTTCTGGACTTGCTCAACAAGGAAAATCCTTCCGGCACTCCCGCCGCGACTCCCGCGAAATAGTTTCATGCGGTTCCGGGACGGCTTCGCGCTTTCGGAGGCGTTGGAAGCCTGCGGTCCTTTCTTAAAGAGTCCCTATTCGGGGACTCTTGCTCTTTCCTCCCGCTTTGAATCCATTGACGATCCTGAACGCTGCGGCTCTCACTCGCTGATCCTGATGGACAGTCATGTCCGGCTTGAAACCAGGAATGAGCTGCAAGCCATGCTGGTATTGGCGGAGAAAGGCATCAACGGATTATCGGAATCCATACTTGTTGTTCAAGTAACCAATGCCCGATTGGCTCTCGCAGCTTTAATTGAAGTGCTGGCCTCGCGCATTGAATACGAAGCTCCGTTTACTTCCGGTGGAAACAATGTCATCGGTCCGAATGCCGTCGTGGAAGGAACGTTGGAAGGCGATATCGTTGTAGGCGCGGGAGCTTATGTGGGACCCGGCACTTTCATCGGTCGCGGTACTCGTATCGAACCTCGTGCTGTGATTCAGGAACATTGCATCATCGGTCGGGATTGCGTTGTTCAATCCGGCGCGGTGATCGGTTGCGCGGGATTCGGTTTTGTGGAGGTGGATGGAAAGTTGAAAGCCATGCCGCATCTGGCCGGTGTTCGCATTGGAAATCATTGTTTCGTTGGTGCGAATACGGTGATTGCAGCGGGCGTGTTGCATCCCACTGAAATAGGGGATGGCTGCAAGCTTGACAGTCATGTGCAAATCGCGCACAATGTCCGCTTAGGGCGGAATTGTTTATTCGCCTCCCAATCCGGTATCGCAGGTTCGACCCAAGTGGGGGATGGTTTGCGCATGGGCGGCGCAGCTTCCATCTCCGGGCATTTGAGAATTGGGAATAACGTGAGTGTAGCCGCAAAATCCGGGGTGACGAAGGATTTAGCCGACGGCGCAGTCGTGGCCGGATTTCCGGCGATGCCTATCGATGAATGGCGTAAGCAACAGATTTTATTGAGGAACAGAGAAACCGTTTGAACCTTCCGAGAAGACGCAGGCAACCGGCTACGCTTGGGTTTTCCAGCCCCTTGCTAATGTGTAGCCCAATGTGTAGAATTATGAAAAAGGAGGTTCCCTATGGCTACCAACCTCGCCCTGGATGACAAATTAATCGTGGCAGCGCAAAAGGCCGGTGGACACGACACCAAGAAGGCGGCTGTGACCGAGGCCCTGGTGGAATACGTTCAGCGGCATGAGCAGATGAAAGTCGCTGAAATGTTTGGAGAGATCGATTACGATCCGCGCCATGACTACAAAGCGCAGAGAAAACGCAAGTGAAGGTTTTGGTGGACACTTGTGTGTGGTCCGAGGCGTTTCGCCGTTCGCGCACACAGGAATCGTCATCGAATGCGGTTCATCTCCTGGAGCTAATCCGGGACGGTCAGGTTCTGTTGCTGGGTGCCGTGAGACAGGAGATTCTTTCAGGCATTCGGGATGTGAATCAGTTCCTCCGTTTGCGAAATTACCTGCGGGCGTTTCCGGATTTTTCGTTGATCGCGGAGGATTATGAAGCTGCGGCAGACTTTTACAACAAATGCCGTTCTGTTGGGGTCCAAGGATCCAATACGGATTTTCTGATCTGCGCGGCGGCCTCGCGGGCACGGGCGGCGGTTTTCACAACGGATCAGGATTTTCAGTTGTTTGCCAAGCACGTGAAAGTGGCTCTGTATTCAGGGCGCACAAGGGTTAAGTGAATGCCATCGATGAATGGCGGAAGCAGCAAGTATTTTTGAGAAACACGGAAAAGGAAAGCAAATGAAAACAACCGTTTTGGGACTCGGAATCATCGGCGAAGCATGGGCCAGAAACCTGCATGAAGACGGCCTGCTGCTTGCCTCATGGAACCGCACGGTCAAGAATGTGCCGGGGTTCGTTGCCAATCCTGTGAAAGCCATGGAAGGTGCGGAGTTGATCATTCTCGTTGTAGCCGATCCTCCCGCCGTCGAAGCGGTGTTGAATCAAATCCTGCCTGCGTTGCACAAGGGACAGATATTGGCGCAGAGCAGCACCATCTCAGCGATGTGGACCAAAAAGTTTGCACAACAGGTGGAAAAGGCGGGAGCCAAATTTTTGGAAGCGCCTTTCACTGGAAGCAAACCCGCTGCCGCCGCCCGCAAGAATGTGTTTTACACCGGTGGCGATCCCGCTTTGCTCGAACAAATCCGGCCTGTTCTGGCGCGCCTCGGAACCATGTTGCATATTGGACCCATTGGCAGCGCATCGTCGATCAAACTGGCCATGAACATGAATATCGCCATGTTGATGGAAGGGTTGCAGGAGAGTTTGAACTTTGCCCGTGCCGAAGGCGTGACGGACGATTCCTTTTTCGCGGCGTTGAAAATCAACACGGCGCATACGGCTTTGTCCGACATCAAGGAACCCAAGTTGCGGAACGCTGACTACAGCCCGCAATTTTCGATCAAGCACATGAACAAGGATTTACGCTTGGCATTGGAAAGTGCGGATGCGCTCAATCTGCCGCAGCTTCGCAAAGTCAAGGAACAATACGACGAAGCCGTGCGTCGTGGTTTGGGCGATCAGGACTTCACCGTATTGATGAGCCTGCTGTAAATATCGTGTCGGATTCCGAAATCGTTCTTCAAGGAAAAGGGGTTCATACCGGGCTTCCCGGTTCAGTTCGTTTCCGAAAGCGTAATGACGATGGTGGGATTCGTTTTTTTTGGCCTGGATGGACGGAGCCGCTTGCCCCCGAAGATTTGGGTTCACTGCAACTTCTTGCGCGTCGCTCCACCATAATTGAAGGACCGGAAGGACAGAAGATTCGCACGCCGGAACATTTGCTGGCCGCCTGCCTTTTCTTTGCCGATGCACCGCTCGATATTGTTTGTGACTCCTCCGAGCCACCGGGATTGGATGGAAGCTCATTGCCTTTTTACAATGCATTGAGCCGGATTTTTGCTGAAGCTGCCAAAGCTCCGCAATGGAGTGAATATTCCTCAAGGTTGAATTGGCAATATGAGGGGCCGGAAGGAAGTCTTCGCGCATGTCCCGCAAATTCTTTTTCGGTGGATTACACCTGGGACAAGCCCCCGTTACAGGAACGAGTGGCGGTGGAAAAACCATCCGATATTGTGGACCATATTCTTCCAGCGCGAACGTTCATTCTTTACAAGGAATGGCTGGCTGCGCAGGCTGTGGCAGATTTGTTGGCCGGTGCCGATGGAGACTCCGGACTTTTACTGGCCGAGTCTCGGGAAGAATTTGAAGTGGCCTGCCGGAATCGCCCGGAATTTGAAGGCCGAAGCTTTCCCTTGTTGCATCCCAAGGCTTTTCGCATGGAACAGGAACCGGTGCGGCACAAGATATTAGATCTAATGGGTGACCTCGCCTTGTTGGGACTCGCGCTGCCACGGCTGCGTTTGGACATCCGCAACGGCGGTCACGCCTTGAATCACCTCCTACTGGAGCAATTGCTGCATGAGCGACTCGAACAACCCTGAAATAATTTCGCTGGACCACGCCGCCATATTGCGGACCATCCCGCATCGTCCGCCGTTTTTATTCGTGGATTCGGTTCCCGCATTGGAAAAAGGAAAACGCATCGAAGCAGTGAAAAACGTTTCCTTCGGTGATGATTTTTTCATCGGACATTTCCCTGGCGATCCGGTGATGCCCGGTGTGATTCAATTGGAAGCTCTTGCGCAGGCCTGTTGCATTCTGATGGCGATTTCCTTTCCCGAGGAAGCAGCGGGAAAGCGTCCCGCTTTTGCAGCCATCGAGGAAGTGCGCTTTCGCAAACCGGTGCGTCCCGGTGATGTGCTCCATTTGCATGTCGATTTGACCCAATTCCGCCGGGGCTTCTCGACGTTTGCGACTTATGCCGAGGTAAACGGCGAGAAGGTTTGTGAAGCGATTATCAAGGCGACTTTGGTCTAATACGGACGGTTTATTTTCGTCCGGTAAATTTCATGCCGCATATTCATTCCACTGCGATCGTCCATCCTGAAGCCAAATTGGCCTTGGATGTGATTGCCGGCCCTTATTGCATCATCGACGCGGGCGTGTCGGTTGCGAGTGGTGTGCATCTCGGCCCCTTCTGTCATCTTTATTCAGGAACAGAGCTCGGTGATGGTGTTGTTCTTGATGACGGAGTGGTGATTGGAAATGCGCCGCAGGATCAAAAATATTCCGGTGAACCGACTCGGGCGGTGATCGGAGCTGGAACCCGTATTCGCGAATATGCCACGGTGAATCGTGCCTCAACTCCTAACGGAGTTACAACCTTGGGCCGCGATTGTTTGATCATGGCCTACACCCATGTGGCGCATGATTGCGAGATTGCAGATCGAGTGGTATTGGCCAATGCGATTCAACTCGGCGGGCATGTGCGCATCGGTGAAGGTGCTGTGGTGTCGGGTATGACCGGTGTGCATCAATTCGCCAGCATCGGTGCGGGGGCTTTCATCGGCGGCGGTTTGCGGGTGGATCAGGATGTGCCGCCTTTTTGCCGAGCACTTGGAGAGCCGCTGCGCTGGGGGGGGCTAAACCTCGTTGGATTACGAAGAAGGGGGGGGGAATCGGAAGATATGCGATTCCTTGAATCCTTCTATCGTATGCTCCATCGTGAAGGAGAACCCGCCGCGTTAAACTGGATGCAGGATCAGAAAGATTTCGAGGAGATCAAAATTGCGTTGAGGGATTTTTTTCTCCACCACAAAAGAACTTTATTGCGCCGCGGAATGGATGGACTCGAAAAAACGTGAGACCTGAAAAAGTCTAGTCCACAATCTCTCCCAACGTATCCAACACGCGATAGTAGGACTGCAATCTCCAATCCGGAATTGCTCCGGATTCTACTGCGGCCAGCACGGCACAATCAGGTTCGGAACGGTGCAGACAATCCGTAAACTTGCATTTCCCCAAATAAGGCTTGAAGTCGCGCCACAGGCCGGACACTTCGCCGGGTTTCGTATTCCACAATCCGAGTTCGCGTAATCCCGGTGTGTCGATGAGGCGCACATTATCCGGCGTGACATAGAGCCGACTCGATGTGGTCGTATGCCGTCCCTTGCCATCGCGTCGCACATCACCCGTCACGGCTCCTGCTTCGGGAATTAACGCGTGAATCAGCGAACTTTTTCCTGCACCGGAAGGACCGGAAAGAACGGCGATGCGGCCGCGAAGTTTGTCCCGCAAATCTTCAATTCCAAATCCTGTCAATGCGGAGCAAGTCACCGCAGAATAGCCCAATGTTTCCAGATACAAAACAGCTTCAGGAAGTCCGGGTTGCAAATCCGATTTATTCACACAGATCAACGCTTCGACTCCGAAGTTTTCTGCGAGAGCCAGATACCGATCGAGTTGGCGGGGGTTGAAATCCGGTCGTGCCGAAGCGGTGACGGCCACCAGCAAATCCACATTAGCTGCCAGAATCAATTCACGTGCGAAACGTTCGCTGGGACCGGGACGCGAAATTTTGGAAGTACGGGGAAGGACGTTGGTTATTAAAGCTTCCTGCGAAGTGTCCCCGGGAAAAAATTCCACGCGATCACCGACAGCAAAATTAGAGAAGTTCTTTAAATCGATTTCCGGACTGTAAGCACAATGAAATTCCGCTCCGGTGACATCGTCGACAACCGAAGCGCTGCGGCGCTGAACCTCCACCAAAATTCCATGGCGGAGATCCGGCACGTTCACGCCACCTCCGCCTCGAGCTTCATCAGCTCTTCGTACAAGGCTTCCAGTTCCTCATTGTTCGCGGCCCGCTCTCCGCTCAATTGTCGCAACGCATTGGAGTCGCTGAAGATTTCTTCTTTGCACAAATCCGCGTCGATGGTCATGTTGCGCTTCTCGATGGACTCGATGCGGGAGCCCACCTCCGATTCACGCTTTTCCCGCTGACGCTTTGCCTTTTCCACTTCTTTCCGGCCAGCTCCCTTGCCCCCTTCGGGGGCTTGGGGGGCGGACGAAGATTTTGCGTTTTTTCCGGAGGTTCCCTTGCGGGCATCGTTGGCTGCCTGTTTCTCTTCGCGCTCAATGTCCTGCTCCAGCTTGTGGAGATAGTAGGCGTAATCACCGGGATACTCGACGATGCGGCCGTCGTCCACACGCAACACATGCGTGGCCAGTGTTTCACAAAAGTCGCGATCATGCGAAACGAAAATTACCGTGCCGGGATATTCGACCAGCGCCTCGAGCAGTAAATCTTTGGAGCGCATATCCAAATGGTTGGTCGGTTCGTCGAGCAGCAAGGCATTGCTGGGCGAAAGCAGCAGACGCGCCAGACGGACGCGGGCGCGTTCACCACCGGAAAGGACGCCGAAGGGTTTGAAGGCATCGTCACCGGAGAACATCATGGCGCCGAGCGCGGCGCGCACCTGTCCTTCCGGAGCCTTGGGAAAAGCTTCCTTGATGATGTCGAGTATGGGAGTTTCTTTGTCGGCTTCGGTGAGTTCGACATATTGCGCATAATAACCGGAGCGAATGCTGTTGCCCTGTTTCAACTCTCCGGCTTCATAGGTCAGTTCACCCGTCATCAATCGCATGAGCGTGGTTTTGCCTGCGCCATTGGGCCCGACCAAGGCAACCTTGTCGCCCGGCTTGATATTGAACGCACCGTCTCTGAAAATATTTTTGTCGCCGTAGCTTTTACTCAGACCTTCGCCGATGAAGGCAAATGCTCCCGCATAATCAATGGTGGGAAATCGCAAGCGCAGCGACGGGCCGTCCTGTTCCACCTCCGTAAGTTCGATGCGATCCAGTTTTTTCATCGCGCTGCGCGCGAGCGAGGCCTTGCTGGCCTTTGCCTTGAAGCGGTCGATGAATTTGCTCAGGCGGTCGATTTCATCCTGGGCCTTGGCATTGGCGCGTTGCGCTTGCGCGACGCGCAGGGCCCGCTCTTCCTCATACTTTTCATAGGGCAGGGGATAGGCTTCGAGTTTACTGTTGCGCAAGTCGAGAATGCCTTCGCAAACATGATCGACGAAGCGGCGATCGTGGCAGATGAGCAGCAGCGATCCGGGATAATTGCGGAGATACCCTTCCAGCCACACGATGGATTCGAGGTCCAAATGGTTGGTGGGTTCGTCGAGTAAAAGACAATCGGGTTTGCCGAGCAGCAATTGCGCCAGCAACACGCGCATGTTCCATCCGCCGGAAAGTGTGGCAAGGGGAACGTCCTGCTTTTCGCGGGAGAAACCCAATCCATGCAACACGGATCGCGTCTCGGATTCGGCGGTGTAAAAACCTTCACGCACCACGGCATCCTGCAATACATCCATGCGATGCAATTCGTCTTCCGTGGGTTCGCGCTGTCCCATCATCTCGTGCAAGGCGTCGAGTTCTTTGGCCTTTTCGAGCACTGGGGAGAAGGCCTGCAAGGCGGCGGAATAGCCTGTGGCATCCTGTTGGAACTCGGCATGTTGCCGGAGCATTCCCATGCGCAATCCACCGGAACGGATGATCTGCCCGGAGTCTGGCTTGAGTTCGCCCATGAGAATGCTGAACAAGGTCGATTTGCCCGTGCCGTTGGCCCCGGCCAGACACAGCCGTCCCCGATCCGGCAACTGGAAGGAGACGGACTGCAATAATTCGCGATCGCCAAAGGCGAGGGATACGTTTCGGGCTTCAATCATGGGGGCGAAAAGGTAGTTACCATTCCACATCATGAATCGCACTATCGCCGCATGGTTCCGGCTGTTTCGCCCTTTAAACGCCGTTATTGCGGGTTTGGGTGTGTGGCTGGGATGGATCAGCATGGGCGCTGTGCGGCCGCATGCGATTTTGGCAGTGTGGGGTTGTGTTTCCATGGCATTGCTGACTTTTGCCGGAAACGCGGATAATGACCTTTGCGATCTCAAAACAGATCGAGTCAATCGTCCGGGTCGCCCTTTGGCTGCGGGATTGTTGAAGAGTTCTCAAGTTCGCATCGTTGCATTTTTACTCTACACATTAGCTGTTGTAGCTGCATGGTGCGCATCGCCTTGGCATGGCGCATTGGCACTGTTTATGGCTGTATTGTTATTGGTCTACAACCGCAAACTCAAAGGACTTCCGCTGATTGGAAATCTGACGGTGGCTTTACTGTGTGCGCTTGCGATTTACTTCCCTGAATTTCCATCCGCAATTCGTTTCACGCTTCCGGCGTTTGTCTTTGCATTTCTGGCGACTTTCGCGCGAGAGGTCGTGAAGGATATTGAGGATGTTGAGGGTGATCGTGCGGCAAAACTTCGAACCTTGCCATTGGTCTTTGGAATTTCTGCTACACGAAAACTGGTCTTCACGCTGGTCGTGCTGCTGCTGGCCATGCTTCCAATGCCTCTAATTTATTTTGGATATGACTGGCATTATGCGATCTTGTCGCTGGTTCTCGCCGGACCTTTTTTAATTGTGTTGCTGGTGGAACTGGCGAAATCCGGTGCGAATTATGGGAAATGCCAGCGTTATTTGAAATGGATAATGTTGGGCGGGATGATCGCGTTATGGGTGGGAGTGATGGGGAAGTAAACAGCGTTTGGAAATGACTTCCACCGTTTAGCTTATCCTTTTCCGCAGGTTCTACAAAGGATGGTTTTCATGAAATCCTTATCGAAAGTAAATCTGGTTCTCACGGTTCTGTTTTATTTCATCATTCCCGTGTGGATCCATGCACAATTTACGCAGCAAGGAAGCAGGCTGGTGGGAACAGGGGCCGTAGGGACGGCAAACCAAGGCGCGTCCGTCTCCCTTTCTTCGAACGGCAATACCGCCGTGGTGGGGGGTTACGGTGACAACTCTGTCGCAGGAGCAGTGTGGGTCTATACTCGCACCGGGGGAGTGTGGACACAGCAAGGAAACAAGCTGGTGGGAACTGGGGCTATATCGGGGGGGATAGGACAAGGCCATTCCGTCTCGCTTTCTGCGGATGGCAATACCGCCGTGGTGGGGGGGGCCTATGACAACTACAACGTAGGGGCTGTGTGGGTCTTTACTCGCTCCGGGGGAGTGTGGACACAACAAGGGAACAAGCTGGTGGGAAATGGGGCCGTTGGGGGGACGGCATACCAAGGCAGGTCCGTCTCGCTTTCTGCGGATGGCAATACCGTCGTGTTGGGGGGGGACGGTGATAACTCTGGCGCAGGAGCCGTGTGGATCTTTACTCGCTCCGGGGGAGCGTGGACACAGCAAGGGAACAAGCTGGTGGGAACTGGGGCTATATCGGGGGGGGTAGGACAAGGCCATTCCGTCTCGCTTTCTGCGGATGGCAATACCGCCGTGGTGGGGGGGGCCTATGACAACTACAACGTAGGGGCTGTGTGGGTCTTTACTCGCTCCGGGGGAGTGTGGACACAGCAAGGGAGCAAGCTGGTGGGAACTGGGGCAGTTGGGGGGGCACAACAAGGCTATTCCGTTTCCCTCTCTGCGGACGGCAATACCGCTGTGTTGGGGGGGTACGAGGACAACACCTTCGCAGGGGCTGTGTGGGTCTTTACTCGCTCCGGGGGAGTGTGGACACAGCAAGGGGGCAAGCTGGTGGGAACTGGGGCTACGCCCGTTGGGATGGCACTACAGGGCGGATCCGTCTCGCTTTCAGCGGACGGCAATACCGCCGTTGTGGGGGGTTGGGCTGACAACTCCCAGGCAGGGGCTGTGTGGGCGTGGACTCGCTCCGGGGGAGTGTGGACACAGCAAGGGAGCAAGCTGGTCGGAACCGGGGCAGTTAATGGCGATAACGGAGTACGCCAAGGCGCGTCCGTCTCCCTTTCTGCTGACGGCAATACCACCTTGGTGGGGGGACCCGTTGACAACTCCGGCGCAGGGGCCGCGTGGGTATGGACTCGCTCCGGAGTTCCCATCTTATCTTCTTCAAACAACTTTGATGTTCAGCGTTTGAATCTCGAAAACAATCAAACCCTGCGCTTCAATCTTCTCACGCAAGCGCATGTGATCATCCGCCTGTACGACTCCAAAGGCGCTGTGGTGAAAACATTATTGGATGAAGTCCGATCGGCAGGAGATTATTCGCAATTGTTGCCCAAAGAAACACAAGCGAATGCTTATCTGCTGGATTTTAAGGCGGACGGGTTTCACAAAACGGTGAAGATTCAGCCTTAATCAATTATGAAACACGGATTCGGCGGCCCGGATTACGCTCGATGCCAGCGATATTTGAAATGGATGATGCTGCGTGGAATGCTGGCTTTGTGGATGGGAGTTGTGGGAAGGTGACGAGGCGGGACATGCTACATTTGAACATCATCGTCGTTTTGCCTTTTAAAAAGTTCGGAGTCGGAAAATGAAAAAAGCCCTTCTTTTTTTCATCCTGCTATTCGCCGCGCAAGGCCATTCCTTTGAAATCCGCTACAAGATGATCAGCTTTGGCGCAACCTTGACGGAGGCGTTCGAAGATTTGTTCGGAAAACTTCCGGATACCGCGAGTCAGGGAGCTGTGATTCGATCCATGATCGCCACCACTCCCTGCGTCAACAATCGCGACACGACGGTCAAGGATTGCTGGGCCCGCGGGATTCACCACTATGAACGCACCACCTATGAATGCTGTTTGATTCGAACACTCGGAACCGTGATCGATTCCCTGAACATATCCCTGAATGAAAAAAGGGGGATGTACAAGAATTACGACGCCGCGCGCGCGAATCTGGAAATGTCGGAAGACATCATCATCCGTGAAAAAAAATACCTGGCCACGCTTTATTTTACGCCGGGTGAATTATTCAAGGGCTACATCATTTACGCCCTATTTCGAGGCATTGGAGACGACGGGGTGCGCGGCGATTTGGAAGAGCTGGATCAATTCATGGAAGCCAAATACGGGAAACCGATAAGCAAGAAAACCAATATTGCCCTGCCGGATGAAAAGGGGATGGCGTTTGAATATGCCGTGTGGAACCAGCAGCGTTGCACCATCAAGCTCGCCATCGTTTGTGACGGCCGCCAGATATGGGTGCAGGAATCGGTGCTGAACAGGAAATACGACGAGTCGAAGCGCGGGTCTAGTAACTGACTTCCAACGCCCAGAAATGCGCGCCGGAAAGCTCTGCATTTCCCTGATACTCGTAATCAAAACCATAACGCGACCAGTGCAGGCCCAATCCAAAAGCGGGGGATGCTTCGGGTTCCTGAAACGGATATCCCGCGCGAACCGACAAAAGATTCTGCCAGCAGGCTTCCACTCCCACCGGAATGGCAAGTTTTTCATCGTTGCGCTTGCGGGCATCCACTGCGAGGGATAAACGGGTGTGACCCGGAATGTTGCGCGTATAAGCCAGACCCGCCTGAACCGCCGTGGGTGGAATGATCTTGCTTCCGTCCCGTCCATTCGTGGTCCAGAAGTCGGCATTTAACACGGAGAACCCTGTGGAGAAACCGGCCGGAAGTTCATGCCACAGTCCCGCGTTTAAAAGTCCTGTTTCGTAGGTGACATCGGCGATATTGTTTTGGGCGTAAGCTGCGCTCACGCCATATGCAAAACCCAGCACATTTCCCGCCGTGCCGGCCTGCAACTTGAGAGTATGGGCACCGTAGGCCGCCGTGGAACGGAAAGGCAAATCACTCCAGCCGGGAATGTTCTCCTCACCCAAATAACGAGCCTGCACGGTGATGCGTTGATCCTTCCACGGAATATTCCATGAGACGTAATTAGCCTTGGATCCGAAAGGAAGGTACCCTTGTCCCAATGCGATGCCCCCCGAGTCGCGGGCTGCCGCTGCTGGATTGAGGTCCACGTCGGCTACGCCATCCACCAAGGCCATGCCCGCACCGCCGAGCGCAATGGATCGCGGGGAAAGCGAAAATTTCAGAAATCCAAAACTGGCATCACCTTCCTGTCCATCGAGGGTCAGGGCGAAAGCTGGCGCAATTCCGATCAGGATGGTCAAAACGGCGGTTAAAAGGCGGAAGCGCATCGCGGGATAATGTATGAAAGTGCAGGGTACGGGATGAAGTTCTTTAGAATACAGTCTTTAATCCAATGGCGTACGGATTGAAAGTCATCCAGCCGCGCTCAAGGAGCAGGGCGTAATCGAATTGAATGGGGCGACGGTTCCACAGAAAGGTATAGCCGAGACCAAAGGTGATATCTCCGCGATCCACACCGGTTCGCAAATGCGTACGCGTCGCCAGTTCACAATCCACTCCCACCCGAACCGCCTGTGTGTGGGAGGCGGGATTGGAGGCGAAGATTTGATTTTTCAACTGATAGTCCAGAACTTCACCCGCAAAAATCCAGGGAAAATGAAACAGACTCTTTCGCCATTCTCCCGCCACGATGATGGTTTTCGGAAAAAAATCCGTCTGGGTGCTTTGAAATCCGGATTGGGTTTGATCGCTGAAAACCGTTTGTTCGAATTCCGCCGAAAGATGTTCATTGATGCCGAGGTTGCGAATGACCACGGCTGCGCTGATGGAATCGGGAAAACGATGGTACCAGCCGAGATTCAATCCGCCCACAAAATTCAGATCGCCGTAACCCCCGCCCAGATCCAGATTTCCCGCATACCATAATACCGTGGCACCGAAGGCGTTGTTTCTGGAAGTGCGCAAACCCACACCGAGATACGAAGCGAAAGCCTGCGGCCTTGCCGTGCCGATGTAATTCTCGTTGCCGTCGTAGGCGGGAACGTTGAAGTCTCCACGGTTCAATATGCCGAGTCCGACTCCCAGATTTCCCGTGAGGCGCTCCTGAAAGGAGAGATAACTTCCGTTGCGATCCAGACTGCGTATTTCAGCTCCCATTGCGACTTGGGGTTTGCGTTGAAAGGGCAGCAGGGCAGGATTCCAATACGCTGCAGGTGTTGCTTCCAGAAAAGCAGTTCCCGTATTGCCGCGCCCCAATTCCACAACTCCGGCGCCCATACGATCCAGCCAGCCTTCATGCCCGGCCAGAATTTCACTGTCAGTGGCAAAAGAAGATGTAAGGAAAAAAAAGAACGAGAAAAGAGGGAAGAAGAGTAAGGATGGTGTCTTACTCCCCTTCCCCTCAAGAGGGGAAGGGGTTGGGGGATGGGGTGTGAACTTCATTTGCGACCCCACACCGAAATTGCCTTGCCGAAACCGCGTTCCCCTTTGTCGCTTTCCACCAAGATGTAATAGACACCTACGGAGACGTAGCGTCCGCTGGCATCGGTGCCATCCCATTTGTCTTCCGCCGGGTTTTCACTGCGCGCTATGCCGCCTCTGCGCGGAGCATCGCGTACCACGGTGCGCACTTTTTCCATGGCATAGTTGAACACTGTAATGGTTACTTTGCCGTCCTTGGCGAGGCGGTATCCCAGATGCACGGGCTTGGGAACCCCATCCGCCATTTCACTGCCGAACAAAGTGGGGAAGGTGATGATTTCGTTCAGGGACCCTTTCACTTTGCGGAGGAGATTCAAATTCGCGAAGGTTGTGCCTGCGCCGTCCAGTCGCTTATAGAAAATGCCCTTGACTGTGGAGCCGACGGCAAGAACGGCTTCACCCGTGTTTAAACGGGCGATGGCAAGCCGGGTGAGAGAGCCTTCGGTATGGGTGATATTCAGGCTGTCTGCAGCATCCAGCAGGACATCGGAAATTTCTCCGGCGCCGGGATTGACTTTTTGCAGGGAGTCCTTCTTGAACAAAACCAAGCCCGGCCGATCGGGGAGGTTGAAGTTCACGAAGGTGGTATCGCCCCACGCAACGGCCTGCGGTCCCGGAGGAGCGTATCCCTTGAGCAGGGAGGGCGTGGTTGTGATTCCGGAGATGGTGTCGGGAATCTTGAAGCTGCGGCCATGGTCATGACTGAAAAAGAAGTGCGTGTCCGTAAAGGCCCAGAGCAAGGTGTGATCCGGCGAAGACAGAAAATTTTGCACGATATCCGAATCCGAAATTCCCGCGACACGCGGAAAGTTTGTTCCACCCAGTAACCCGCGTCGCAAACCGGATTTCGTGGCCACCAGCAACCAGATGCTGTCGGAAGCCGAAGAATCCACGGTCAAGGCGAGGATGGAATCCAGTCCGCCAACCGGAATATGAATCGTGTCCGCACGACATTTTTGATTCCAAACGCATGGGGTGATAAGGTTTGCGGTGAGATTCCCGCTGGAAGGGATGGATGAAAAGGCGATGGAGTCGTTCCTGAAAAGCGCGTCTCCGGTATCGGGCGCGAGGTGCGCATAAGTCAGTCCGAGTTTTCCGAATCCTAAAATGAGCGTATCGTGCCAGACTGCCATTGCAGTCAATCCTGACCCGCGGGCCACCGAACCGGCATCGCCCAGCGGCAGAATTAGACTGTCATTCCGGAGTTTACCGCTGTTGCTTTTGAAGGTACCGTCGTAGAGCAGGCTGGCGATGCGAGACACGCGAGCGGAATCGGCAGTGGAGTCGGATCGCAACAACAGGGAATTTTTCCATGTTACGCCGTCCGCTGCGCTGCCGGGCCACGGCCATGTTCCATTTTTAATACGGGGCGGCACGGAAAAAAGATCGAGACGGCTGAAGGATTTTCCGAATTCGTCAAAGGCGAAGAACTGATCGGCCACCGCAAAGATTTTCGGAATGCTTTTGGACACCAATGGATCGGAAGCCGTGGTGGATTGTCCGAACGCTCCGGAATAAAGAACGGCTGCAACTGCGGCTGCAGGCATGAAGCGTGCAAAAAGAGTCACGAATGAATTACCGGTAATTGGTGAACTGGCAGGAGAAATCGAAATTGGCGGAACGTATGGCCTGCATGCAGACCTGCAAATCATCCTTGTCCTTGCCGGTGATGCGCAATTTCTCGCCCTGAATCGAAGTCTGAACCTTGATTTTCAAATCCTTGATCAGCTTGACGATTTTTTTGGCGTCTTCCTGGGCGATGCCGTCCTGAAGGCTCGCGGTTTGCCGCATGGTCAGCTTCCCGCCCGCCTCGGGTTCGGAATAGGAAACCATTTTGATTTCCAGTCCGCGCTTGATCAATTTGTTTTCAAACACATCGCGCAACTGGCTCAGTTTGTATTCGTCATCCGAGATCAAGGTGATCGCCTCCTTGGTATACTCGATGGAGGACTTGCCGTTCTTGAAATCGAAACGGTTGGCGATTTCCTTCTGGGTGTGTTGCACGGCATTGCGCAATTCCTCAACGTCCGCTTCGCATACGATGTCAAATGAATATTCGTTGGCCATTTTTGAATCTTTCGCGACCCTTCGATGGATTCGACAAGCTCACCACAGGCAAGCTCAGGGGTCAGTGTTTCAATTTACAAATTACCGCATGTCCACGGTTTCAACTCCCGCAGGAGCTTGAAACGTAAAAGTCTTGTTGTTTGGGTGTGTATCATAGCGAAGTGATTTTACGAGATAAGTCAGGCGATTTCCGGCTGGGTCTTGCGTCTCCACGCTGCGGACGGCGGGTTTATCCGTATCGATTGTGAGTATGAGGCTGTCGAGGCTTTGTCCCACGCTGGAGGGATCGAGAAGAATGCGCAGGGAACTCCCACGCTCCCGCCCCGCGCGCAAAGGTTTGGCCTGCAGAAAACGCAGCAGAATTCCTCCTGCTTCTCCCGCTTCCGAAGCCTGCTTTACAATCACCTGCTTGTTGGCGGGGAAATACTGCCACAAAGTGGAGCCATTGCAAACCACCACGCCTGTGGCGGACTCAAGCCGGAATCGCCCCGAGTCGGCGACTAAAAGAGTTCCCTTGCTGGACGGCATAAGCCCGCCGTCGGAACCCGTGGCGCGGGTCTCAAACTTGAGGGAAAAATTTTTCGAAGCGCGGTGCTGTTTTGCGAGTCCGTCCAATACGCGTTTCGCATCGCGCCATGTCGCGGAATCTGAAGATGTTTGCGCGTAAGGAATCGTAAATCCCAAAAGAACTGTCAGAAGGATGGATGAAAAGAACGGGAGTTTCATGCTGTGGGAGATATATACGAATTCCTAGTTTCGTGTCCTAATGAAAGTGGATGAATCGTGTCCGAACCCTCCCTGAATTATTGTCATTTCTCCGGCCTCGCGGGCGGCGGCATGAGCGCACTGGCCCAATATCTGCGTTTTGCCGGACATGCCGTTTCCGGTTCCGACCGTGTTTTTGATCGCGGAACGGAACAGGAAAAACGCGCCTATTTTGAACGACACGGAATCCAAATTCTTCCGCAGGACGGCAGTGGTTTGGATGCAACGCATACTGCGCTGATTGTTTCCACGGCCATTGAATCTGACAATCCTGAAATCCGCCGCGCCCGCGATTTGGGGATTCCGCTTCTGCATCGATCCGAATTGCTGGCCCGCATTTGTTCCGGGAAGAAAACGGTTGCCGTAGCCGGAACTTCCGGAAAATCCACCGTCGCCGGCATGATGTATCATGTGCTGGAAGCTGGAGGACTCGCGCCTTCGCTGATCACCGGTGCCAATCTGATTTCGCTGGAATCGCGTGGACTGTTGGGTAATGCCGCTGCAGGTTCCGGGGAATGGCTGGTGATTGAAGCGGATGAATCCGACGGCAGTTTGACGCGCTACCGGCCTGAAGTGGGAGTCCTGTTGAACATCGACAAGGATCATCAGGAAATCGAAGCGCTCATGCCCTTGTTCCAAACCTTTCGTTCCCAAAGCAAACGCGCCGTGATCAACTCCGGGGAACCGCGTTGCATGGTTTTCAAGCATGAAGGCGACATGTTGTTTGATCGCGAATCCGTCGACGGGCTACGACTTGGGAATTTGGTTTTGGAGGAATGGAATTCCCGGTTTAGTCTGGGCGGTGTTGATTTTGAATTGAATGTTCCCGGTCGCTACAACGTTGAAAATGCGCTGGCTGCCATTGCGTTAGGGAAACTCCTGGGAATTTCCTTCGCGGCTTGCGCGAAGGGTTTGCGACAATTCAAGGGCGTAGAACGCCGCTTCATTCGAGTTGGCGAAGTTCGCGGGATTACCGTGGTCGATGATTTTGCCCATAATCCCGCGAAAGTAAAGGCCGCATTGGAAACCGCGAAGGGAAAGCTGCACGGGGAAAACCGCCGCGTGCTCGCGATCTTTCATCCGCATGGATTTGCGCCGATGAAATTGGTGGGACGGGATATCATGGACTCGATTGCCGAAGTGCTGGATGTGAACGATCGGGTTTTCTTTCCCGAGATTTATTACGTCGGCGGCACGGCGGACAAAAGTATTTCTTCGGCGGATTTGATCGCCTACCTCAATACGCAAAAATCCATCGGTCGTTTTCTGCCGACCAAGGTGGAAGTTTTGGAAGCGGTGGCAGGGGAGACCCAGTCTGGAGACTTCGTCATCAGCATGGGAGCTCGGGACCCGGATTTGGGCCGGTTTGCCGAAGAATTATTTCGGTTGATTCGGAACAAATTCCTTTAAATCACTGTGGTAACTCTCATTTAAAACATGCGTGAATGATGACATCGTGATCATCATTGGTAAGGGCAGTTAGTTTTTTGCCCTATTTGGCGTAATTTCCATAAAACCAAAGGGTTGGAAATAATTTTCCGCAATTTGTGCTATAAACAGGACTGGAAGATGGAAAGGATAACATCCCGCATTCATCCGGAGATATATTCCTGAAATCCGGATGCTCAGTCTGGAAAGTTTTCCTTTTTTGCGATTTGTGTCTTTTAAAAATGTTCTCAGAGAGGGGTTGGACTTTTCCTCCCCCTGTTTGTGTGTGAGTAGTGGCTTGTTTTGTCCGTGGCGTTTCACGGGCAACAGGATTTAGGGTCTAAGGAGGACTGGAAACATGAAGATGAATCTCGGTAAAAAAATCGGACTTCTGGCTGTTTTGGCATTGTCTGTTTCAGCATTCGCGGGTCCCTACGATACCTGGTCCAATTACCGGGACGTTACCATCAATACCACCAGTGGTGGTGCCAACGTTATTGGAAGTGTGGCCAATTTTCCCGTTCTGGTTCGCTTGACCAATGCCGATTCAGCCCACGGGAGCAATGTGCTTTCGGCGGCTCTTGCGGGTGGTGCGGATTTGCGTTTTTCCGATTCCACTGGAAACACCGCGCTTTCCTATCAAATCGAGCGTTGGACTGCTTCCGCTGCGGAGATCTGGGTGTTGGTTCCCAGCGTGGTGGGAAACAGCAATACCAAGTTTCGTATGTGGTGGGGAAAAGCTTTGGCCACGTCGGAGTCGAATGGTCCCATCGTGTTCGATACTGCGAATGGATTTAGAAGTGTCTGGCACATGGGCGATACATCGGGGCTCAATCCACGCCCCAACTCCACGCTTTATTCCACGCTCACGGCAAAACCTCGCAATTATCCGGTCAGTTATAATCCCGTAAAAAATGGTGTCATTGGATCGGCCGATACTCTTTTGGGTGGCACGGTTACCCTGACAGGTGGAAACGGCACCTACATGATGATCGACAGTGGTACGGCCACTAATGCGTATGATTTTCCGAATGGGAAGTTTACTGTTTCCTTTTGGGCTAATCATACGCGCTTTGGTCAGAACAAAAGGCACTTCCATCTTCAATCCAGCACTCCTGGCGCAGCGAATCCAGCCGGTGCGCTTCAAACCATTCCAAGCAACACGTCCACCACAGCGTCTGTGATGTATTTCCGTTATAGCACGAGCCCAGCAGGCACCAATACCTATGTGGGAAGCAATACCGGTGGTAGCAACCTGAGCTTGAATACTTGGATTCACATCACTTGTGTCGTATCTCGAGGCCCGGTGTCGGACACTCTTTACAAGTATTACAACGGAGTTCTAAACAGCGCGGGTACGATCATTGCCGCGGCTGCAAGCCCTTTACCGTCTGTGTCGCGTAATTATGCATTCATCGGTCGGGCATTCGAAAGCACCACGGACTCCGCCTTTGCTGGGTCCATGGATGAATTGGAATTTGCAAATGCATCGCGAGATTCGAATTGGGTCAAGCTCAGCTATCAGACCCAAAAACCCGGCGCAACCGCTCTAACGTTGGGAGTGACACAAAACGGCAATACTAATCCTCCCTCAGGCATTACCTATTCCAGCAATCCAGCCTCTTATGATGGTGGAACGGCCATTACTGCGAATACTGCAACCTTGGCTGCGGGTTTCTCATTCAACTGGACGGTATCACCTGCATTGCCAACCGGTTTGACCTTGAATGCGACTACCGGTACCATTTCCGGAACGCCCACTGTGGCAACGGCTGCTGCGAATTATCAAATTAATGCCACCAATAGTTTCGGTGCGGATTCGATGCTGCTCAACATCACGGTGAACGGTGTTGCGCCGTTTAATCTCGTTTACTCGAACACCACCTACACCTTCGGTGCGAGCCTATCGAGTACCACGGTGACTCCATCGGTGAACAAGGGCGGACTTGTAGCGACTTACACCTCCGATCCTCTTCCTGCGGGATTGAGCATTGACGGAACCACCGGCATCATTTCCGGCACCCCGACAACGGGTACAGCGACTGCGACGTACAACGTTTACGTCACGAATACCGCAGGCAGTACATCAATTCCTCTCAGCATCACCGTGCTGAATCCCATTGCCACTTTCACGTACGATACGCACACGCTTACGTTGGGCAAGAACGTGGCGATGACGGCGGATAATGCCACGGTGACGGGCACGGATCCGTTCACCCCGGTGAAGTTCTTCGTGAGTCCCGCTCTTCCTGCGGGTCTGACGTTGGATTCCCTTACGGGTGTGGTGTCGGGAACTCCGACCACGGCGCAAACGTCAACCAAATACACCTTCACCGCCAAGAACGGGATCACGGTGTTTAACCTCGTGGACTCCCTGTTCATCTCCGTGCCCAACGCGCCGACTGGGCTTACCTATTCAGCCAATGCCCCGATTTATGAGGATGGGCAGGCAATTGCCACCAACTCACCCTCACCATCGGGCACCACACCTTTTCTTCCGGTCACCTATGCGGTGACTGCGGGTTCGCTGCCTGCGGGCTTAACGCTCAACGCCGATGGAACCATCACGGGAACTGTTTCGGGAGGCGCAGCCTCCTATAACGTTTCCATCACGGCATCGAATCCATCGGGTTCGGCTACGGATTCCACCATGGTGATCACGGTGCTCGGCTCGGAAGATTATTCGGGTTGGACTTACAACAAGAGCATGACGCTGAATACGTCCACGTTGGCGGCAGGCGTGACCACGGCGCAGACGAACTTCCCGGTTCTGGTTCGCCTGACCGGCAAGCATGCGACTGTTTTCAATCAAGCCCAGTCCAATGGCGCGGACATCCGTTTTACGAACGGAAGCGGAACACATTTGCCCTATCAAATTGAACGCTGGAGTTTTGTTCCCGGAGACACTTCTGCGGCCATTTGGGTGGCGGCGGACAATGTGGCCGCCAGCAATACGACGACCATCAAAATGTACTGGGGCAACGGTTCTGCCACCAGCCGATCCAATGGCGCAGCGGTGTTCAGCAGCGGCTATGTCGGTGTATGGCATTTGGGAGACACCTCGGGTATTGCTCCACGTCCCAATGCAGTGGCTGGAGCCCCGATGGCAACACCATCCAACGATGCGGGAACTTTCGGTGGCGGTTCTTATGTCATCCCCAATGGAGTCATTGGCAAGGCGGATACGCTCCGGGCGGGCGGAACAAGGGGAGCCCCTGCGGCCACCAGCGATTATTTGAACATCGGCAATGGTGCTAGCACCACTACAAATGGAAACAATAGCTACGCCGGATACAGTAACTTTAGCACGGGTCTAACCTATTCACTTTGGATAAAAGCTGGTGCTCCTACTGCGGCTAATTCTTATCTGATGGAACTGGCAAACAGTTCGGAGGGTGTGAACAATATTCAATTGTTCATGAATACCAATGTCACCGGTGCCACAAATACAATCCGGTATCAACATCTTGCCACCGGGACCTCTGCAGGCACTAAAACATCGAGCGCCACCTTTACCGCCAGTAGTACGGCTCCGGTCTGGCAGCATATTGTGGTCACGGTGGGAACGGGAACCACCCCCACGGTGAACCTTTATCAGAATGGCGCCACGTTTTTCACGGCGGCGAACCAAACAGCCGCCATCGATAATATCCTCCGTACGAACGTTTGGATAGGAAAATCCAACTACGGAGCGGATCCTTATTTCAGGGGTACCTTCGACGAACCCGAAATTTCCAATGTGGTTCGTTCTTCCGACTGGATCCGATTGACCTATAAGAACCAGAAAACGGGCGTCACTCCTGTGTTTGATCTTTCTTACTCAAATCCTAACGCATCTTACACATTCGGTTCACCCATCACGGCCAACAGTCCATCTGTCACGGGTAATGCGACTCGTTATTCCGTGTCTCCGACTTTGCCCGCAGGCTTGACATTGAGCAGCTCAACCGGTGCTATCACCGGTACGCCTAGTGGTACGGCATCCTCTGCCACGGATTACACCATCACGGCGTTGAGCGACAGTGCATGGTCCACTACCGCTACGGTGAATATCACGGTTCTTCCCGCCGCGCCGACTGTGGCGTATGCCCCGACCTCGGTATCCTATCGTGCCAGTGATATCATTTCGAAACTGGCTCCTGTCATAGTTAGCGGAGGCGAAACTCCGGTCATCACCGTTTCCCCATCCCTGCCTTCCGGATTGAGCCTGAACTCCGCGACGGGTGTGATTACGGGCGCTCCCACTTCAGCTCAAGGCGCGGCGGACTACGTATTCACCGCGACCAATAGTTCCGGCTCCAGCATGGATACGGTGAACATCACGGTGACCGCGGGCGAAGACTATTCGGCGTGGACTTATCACAGCGACATGACCTTGAATACGACGACTGCGGGCGCCAACGTCTCGACAGGCGTGGGCAGTGTTCCCGTTCTTGTTCGTCTGACGGGTAAACATGCGGTGGTGTTCAACCAAGCGCAATCCACAGGTGCGGACATCCGTTTCACTAACGCAGGCGGTAGCCACCTTGCGTATCAAATGGAGCGTTGGAGCTTTGCGCCGGGGGATACCTCTGCAGCGATTTGGGTTCTGGCCGACACCGTGGCGGGTAATAGCACCACCAATGTGCGCATGTATTGGGGAAACGGTTCCGCCACGGACGATTCCCGTCCCACGACGGTGTATGACACGGCCAACAATTTCAGGGCAGTGTGGCATATGAATGAACCTTCCGGGAATATCAACGACGCCACCAGTAATGCTTTTACCGGGGTCAATACCGGCACGACAAGTGCGGCAAGTCAAATCGGGACGGGGCGTTCCTTTACCGGCACAACTTCGAGTTACATCGCAATTGATAAAAGCGGTAGGGATGACGGAGGCGCGAACACCAACAACGCCAAGGCCGGCAAGCTGGATTCACTGCTTCCCGCTTTCACAGTGTCGATGTGGTTCAATGCCAATAGTTGGGGCACGGCCGTACCCAAACTCATCTGCCGAGGCAGTTCAACCATTAAATACGCTTTTCAAGGCACGAATCCCGGTTTGGTTTTCAATCAAAATGCGAACATTGCAAGTCCCAAAACAACGGCAGATCCTTCCATAGGCGCTTGGCATTTGGTTCATGGGACTTACACCGCGGCTGGTGTTGACAGTCTTTATATGGACGGAGCTTTCATTGCGAATCGCACTGGTGGCACCCGCGCGACAGACTGCAGTCCTTATGAACTGATAATAGGAGCCCGGAACACATCTACTGCTTATCCTCCTGCTTCCGTCGCCGAACCGTTCAACGGTTTGATCGATGAAGTTCGCGTCCAGAGCACGCCCCGTAGTGCCAATTGGATTAAGCTGGAATATGTGAACCAAAAACCAGGTGTGACGCCGTTGTTCAATCTGAACTATCCAGTGTCGTCTCCTGCGTATACGAGTCTGATTCCCATTCCCACGGATTCTCCGACGGTGGTGGGAAATGCAACGCGTTTTGCCATTGACTCGGCGCTCCCCGCTGGTCTCAATTTCAGCACGACGACGGGTGCAATTACCGGTGCTCCCTCCGCGGAGTTTCCTCCGCGGATTTACACCGTGACAGCTTATGGAGACAGCGCGTGGTCCACGACGACAACGTTGAATGTCACAGTGAATGCAAACGCAGGGCCTCCGAGTAACCTGGCGTATTCCCCCAGTACTTTGTTGTTCGGTGCGAATGTCCCGGGAACAAGTTCAACGCCAACGGTGATTACCGGAGACACCACAGTGCGCATCTTCAGTGTGTCTCCTCCGCTGCCCGCGGGGCTTTCCATTAACAGCAGCACGGGTGTGATTTCGGGGACCCCCACCACGGCGCAATCCACGCAACCGGACACCGTCACTTTTACCAACGCTTTTGGTTCTACTTCAACCGTGGTAAACATTCACATCGCTGCAGTCCCGAACAATTTGCACTACGCGACCAACCCGGCGGTGTTCGTCAAAGGAACGACAATTGTGAACGACTCGCCGACCGTAACCGATACGGTGACGAGCTATTCGATCGATACCACGTCAATCAAAAAGCTTCCCACCGGCATAGCGTTCAGCAAGACCACGGGTATTTTCTCGGGTACTCCCACGGCCGTTATTGCCACGACGAATTATATCGTCACAGCAACCAACCTCGTGGGTTCGGATACGGAAACAGTCACTCTTACTGTGAATCCTGCAGCTCCGACAGCGCTGAACTATGCGGCATCGGCATCCTATCAAATAGGGGATGCAGTGAGCATTACTCCGACCTTTACGGGAGAAGGTTTGACTTTTTCGGTGAGTCCTTCCTTGCCCTCGGGGTTAAGTCTTAATTCTTCGACAGGCGTGATTTCAGGAACGGCTGCCGCGACCGCTTTAGCCACCAATTACATCATCACAACCGCGAATGCGACAGGCTCCTTGATGGATACCATCAACATCACCGTGGCACCAGGAGATGATTATTCGCAATGGGCCTATACTGCTGATTTGACATTGAATACAACCGTTTCCGCGGCGGGTGTTGCGACAGGACAGGGGAAGTTTCCCGTGTTGGTGCGTTTGACGTCCAAACACCTGGCGGTTTTCCAACAGGCTCTTTCGACTGGCAATGATATTCGCTTCGCCAATGTGAGTGGCACGCACCTTCCTTATGAAGTGGAGCGTTGGAGTTTCGCGACTGGAGATACGGGGGCGGCTATTTGGGTTCAGGCCGACACGGTTACCGCTGGCGGAGCGACAACTATCAAGATGTACTGGGGCAAAAGCGATGCCGTAAATCATTCAAGCAGTTCGGCTGTATTCGACACGGCCAAGGGTTTTCAGGGAGTGTGGCATTTGGGTGAGACAACTGGGGATACGGCGCATGATGCGACTGTCCGTAAATTTCACGGAACACCGGGCAATACGGGTACGTTCACGGGCAACAGCTTGCCTGTGGATACTGCTGGCATGATAGGTAAAGGAAAGAGTTTGCGCATGAGCGGTGGTACTTCAGGTGCGTACTTCGTCATGGACGGTTCTGCTCCTGGTTCCGTGACCACAGCCGGGGCGGGTAATGTTCTGAGCTTCAGCGAGGCGGGTCCTTATACGATCTCGACGTGGGTGCGCGTTTATAACAACACCACTTCCGGAATGATCGCGACCAAGGGTGACCCGTATTACCAACTGGCCAAGCGAAATAGTGGTTCCGTATGGGAATTTGTCCATAACAATGGAACGCGTCCGGGCGGTACATCTTTGGCAATCGGCGCGGGAAATGTCGGAGTGTGGAAACATGTGGTGGGTGTTCGCAGCACGACGGGGGATGCGGGAGCAGCCTTGTATGTCGATGGCGTGTTGGCCACTTTTACTGCGACTACCGAAGCCAATATTGCGCTGAACCAGACTTTCCCATTTACTTTGGGACGAGATCCCACTTCCACCGCAACCCGATATTTAACGGGTGCCTTGGACGAGGTGGAAGTTTCAAATGTTGCCCGTAGCGCGGACTTTGTGAAGCTCAGCTTCAAAACGCAGAAGGCCACAACAGCCCCTGTGTTCGCATTGACGTATCCCGTAACGACGGCGAACTTCAACCAGAACGCAGCGATTACAGCGGACTCTCCGTCGGTGATGGGTACATCTACGCGTTTCACGATATCCCCGACCCTTCCGACGGGCCTTACGTTCAGCACGAC
>CANKII010000003.1 GCA_947482115.1 Fibrobacterota bacterium | reverse complement strand
GAATCCATGCGGGATTTGTCTGTTTAGAGTCTCCGCAAAATCCCCGAAATTCTACCTTTGGTCATCCTCTTTTTGCACCGGTAGCTCAGCTGGATAGAGCGCTGCCCTCCGAAGGCAGAGGTCGTGAGTTCGAATCTCGCCCGGTGCACTTTTCAAAAAAGCTAAGCGCGTGAAATCGTGAAAATCCTGACGGCATCCTTTGCAGACCGGACAGGCGGAAGCTGCAGCATCGTTGCAAACCGGGTCACACCCATTTCGCATTCGTAACTCCATGCGTAGCACTTTTTGGCTTCGGGATGGCCGACAAGACTGAATATTTCCACATCGCCTTTGAACACGTTTTTTCCCCCGGACACCTCGAAAACGAAGACGGTCTTTGAATGCCAGGGCTTGCATCCGTGTGCCACCTCGATCGTCTTTTTCAAGGAGGCTATATAGCCGTTGAATTTGCTGTTCATGATGTCAATGTCCATTCGTCCCCCTTTAAACTCCGCGAAAAAGATTTTCAATAAAAAACTGGCGGAGTGCATCCGCCAGTTCCCGAGATATCCGGTGGTCTTTCCACCGAAGCTCTCCCCCTTAACCGTGATTGTTCCTGACCGAGAGAAAGGCCATGATCTGGGCCATGGCGGAATTGCGATCTGTGTTGCCCGTGTTGTGGCTGTTGCCCTGCCATTGGGCCGCGATCTGGGTGACCGCTTGGGCATTGTAGGTTTGTAGATGCTGTCCGATTGCCGCGGAATTGCTTGCGGTCACATCCGCCGCGAGCGCCGTCTGCAGCAGGGCGGACGTGGAACTCAGGGAGGTTGACAGCGACCCCGCCACGGAAAGATTCAGCAGGGCGATGAAGGAACTGTCCGAAGAGGTCCCCTGGCTTTGGAAAACGGATCGAATCTCCGCGCGAAACCGGGAAGCGGCTGAATCGCGCGAGGCGTCGGATCGCGAAGTGTCGGCCCACTTTTCGAAATTCGCGCTTGCCGTCGCCACTGCCTGCAATTGGATTTGCGAGGCGTTTGCCCGGAGAAATTCGCGATGCATGGCAGTATCCGAGGCCGCGGCCATAATGTGAAGCGAACGCCGGCGCATCGTGTTCTTCGTGGAATCGGTGAATTGCGCCGAGACCATGACGGTGGCATGATAGGCCGCTTCGTTCGAACGCGCGTACGACATTGAACCGGAGTCCGATCTGGAATTAGCCGAGATCAGGGCCTGCAAATAGGCGCTTTCCGCCAGTCGTGTCTGGGCGCTGTCTCCATTGGCGGCATACAGAGCGGCAGTCAGGCCGGCTTCTGCATGGTGCATTTGCAGGGAGGCGTAAGTCGTGTCCGATAAGTACTGGACGCTGGCATGCTCCATGTAAGCGGAACGTGCCTGGCACTGGGCCGTAATGACGGCGCTGAAGTGGGATATGATGCTGCTACGGGAAGAAGAATCTCCATTCTCATATAGCGATTTGCTCGAGGCCGCCGCATTGACGTCAATCGCCGTCGTCATTTCAGCCGGGCTTACCTTGCGGCCCGCGTCGGTTTTCTGGAGGTTCAAATAAACTTGCGTTTGCAATGTGCTTTCAAAGTTCATGGGGCGCGCTGTGTCCTGATCCTTTTCGGCCAGCGTATCCGCATAACGCGTCATCCATTGCATGCCGCCCTGGGTGGTGATGAGAACCCAGTTTTGCAAGCCCAGCCTGTCGGTGGTGATTTTAAAATTTCCTTGTGCATCAGTGGTGTCGCGTGCCACTTCCTGTCCGTAACTTCCATCGCTTGAGATCGCATAAGCGATCACGACGGCGCCCTGAACGCTCGAAGCGGATTTTGCCAGGGAAGCATCCCCTTGGAAACGTCCCGCCACAGTTTGGCTGGATTCGTTGTTTGGTGTGGTCGGAGTGCTGGTATTGCAGGCAAACAGAAGAGCCGTAATCGCGGCGCAGAGTCCAAATTTCGATAATGTTTTCATCTTGTCCTCCGGTTTTTAATGGACCGCGTGGAAGGTTGAATCCTTGAAGCGGGTGACAAGAAGGAATGTATAGAGGTGAGGGCGCCCAGAAATGTTTTTAGTGCATGCTTATTACGGTTTTTAGGATTAAATAGCTGATTTAATGGGAAAAATGTCTTGCTTGAATTCAACTATTCCAACGGTTCCATTTTTTCTTATTACACTAACGGACGCTTTTTTCAGGGAATAACGCGCTGTCTCAGAAACCTGAGGCCGACTTTACCTGACCTGTAAAATCAATATGAACGCTCCCATGTCGTCCCTGGGAATTCGTAATGACTCCGAAGATTTCTGCGGTGGCGGCCTCTCCCTGCAATTGAATCCATTCTCCGTTTTTGAAATCCAACCGCGTTGTCAAAGCGCCGGTACGGGCAAAGCCACCCGGGGGTACGGGCGTGGATGGCTCCAAATGGAAATGCAGGCCGGACTCCTCTCCCAGGCGGAAAGTTTTGATCCGATCCACGGAAAGAAGCCGGTTGTCCTGAAAGCGGCCTGCGGTATTTGCCAACAGCACACGATAAACGCTGTGTGACTGGGACAGCGTATCCGTCGTTGGAGGTGTCAGGAGTACCACCGCATATCCGGAATCTCCGGCGGAAAAATCCGGCAGGGAATCGCCGCCCAAAGCCGAGACTTCTTCGGTACCACCGGGATTCGTCAATACCCGATGATAACGTACGGGATAGTTGCGGATAAAATCCGGGAAGGCCATGATCCGGTAAGACAGCGTCGTTTGCGAAGCGGAAACGGGATCGCGAGTTTTTTGCATCACGTCCACCTGATTTGAATCGCGCAGGGGATTGAACAGCGCACCATCACCGTCTACATCCTGAAAAACCATCCGTGAAAGCGTATCGGATCCGGAAATCGTGCGGGTTTCCAAGGCCAGCAGGCGGTTGTCCCCGTGAAGGTTGAAGTTGAGATCGGCGCCGGCCTCGAGGCGCACATCCTTTTCCACGCGGGTTCCGGAAGGAAGGACGGTGACGAGGTGGATCATCGCGATGTTCAGCGCTTGGGATCGGATGGAGAGGAATCCGTCGCCGTCGCCGTCCTCGTAGTCATAGCGATTCTCCAAACCGGTGGTGAAATTATGGGTGAAACTCGCAACGCGAATAATGAGCGAACCGCCCAGACCCGGTTGATAGACGATGCTGTCTACGGAACGCAGCGAGTCGGTATGCCGGATGTGCACCTGCAAGATGTGGCCCGAGAACGAATCGATGGAAACGGTAAAGGTGTCCGAAGCTGTCGGCGCCTGTGCTTGCGGAACGGAATCCGGCACGGCGGTGCTATCGTAAAGGCCCGCAGGGTGGGTCGGCGCTTCTTGATAAGGATTCCACTGCGAACTGTCGCTCCGTTCCTGCGCGGCATGCTTCGCCAGCGGCTTCACGCCGTTGGGATAGTCGTCTCCGCCGGCGACACGATCGGGCGCGCGACTGCAACCGCAGAGAAGGACCAGCGCGGCGAAAGCCCAGCGGGCGTTATGGATGAAGAATCTCATGGCTTTCTTTTTTCCCGAACCAGGGACCGTGGGACATATGCCAGGGTCAGTTGCTGGATGCGTTGCGGCCCCTGATCCTTTTCAATTTTTCGGAAAACCTCCTCGCGAAAATGTTCGATCATTTCCAGCAGTTCGGCATGGAGGCTTTCGCTGATATTAGCGATGAGCGTGGAAACATGGCGTTTGTTCGGCGGCACCTGGTGCAGGGCCTCGGCGCTGAGCTGCAGCCAGGTCGCGTTCAGGGTGCGGCTCAATCCCATCATGTTGGGGGCGGGTTCCACGATGGCGCCGGTGGTGCGGTAGAGTCCGTCCCTGTCTTGGGTGACAAGACCCCATTCGAACAAGTCACGGATGAGATTTTTGACGGCCACGACGGGTATTGGCGGCTGCAGAAATTCTGCCAGCTCCTCGTAATTTCCCCGAAAGTCCAAAACTTCAATCGCACCGCGCACAAGGCCGTAGCGGTAATCCTGATAGTACCTGCCCTGGGCGGGATTCAGCCGGAAAAAACGACTGCGGTTTCGGCGCGACTGCATTTTCTTGTACGTGTTTCTTTTTTGATCCTCTGTTTTGGCCTGGCCATAGTCCGTCAGGAGCTTCAAATATTCAGTTTCACTGGGTTTGAGCCCGAAAACCCGCGCCATTTGTTCCAGTGCCCTTTCGCTAAGGGGTTTGAATCCCTTCAGAACGTCGTTGAAATACCCCGGATTGGAGAAACCGGCCTCGCGGGCGAATTGTCGCTGGGAATATTTTTTTTCAACACGGACCTTTTCATCAAAGGTCGCCTTGAGGAAGGCGCGAAAATCGTCGTATTGATAAATGTCAGGAGCCATGGTCGAGCCGCCTTCATTCTACTCATACATTACTCTAAATTATACCGGTCCCAAATCGAATATTACAGACACTTTCCATATCTTTGATAATTGAGCGGAAAATGGGATTTCTGAAAAATATTCCGCGTAGAAATTATTACACAAATCCGGAGCTTCGAGGGAAATTTTTGATAGCGGGTCAGTTTTTTGGGGAAAGGCCCCAATCCGTCCCGACTTCTTCAAAAAGCACTCTCCCGTATTCTCCATGTTCTGTCAAGTGAATTCTAAAAGAATCTATAACGGTGCACCACTTACTTCACAGAATTGCGGAGATGATCATGGCCAAGCGCGTTCTCGCATTTCACCATCCCAGGCCGAAATCAAAGATTCACGTGGTGGTAATTCCCAAGGATCATGTGAGATCGATTCTGCATCGCAAGGCACGGGATGGTGAGTTGCTTTCGTCGATGGTTCATGCGGTTTAGAAAGTCGCGAAGGAATTGAAGCTGGACAAGAAGGGGTTTCATCTGATTTGCTCGTCGGGCTTTACCATTGCCATGATGCTCGCAAAGGTTCGCAGTGATACTGTGGATCCGCTGGTTAAAAATCTTCCAGAGTCGGACCGGTAAGCAATTCCCCTAAAATCAGTGTTTTTAGCAGCCTTGCCGCTAAATTGGGGCAAGGCTTATTTCATTTTTGTTTCGTTCTTATTTCCTATATATTTCATTCCTGTTACGACCGATAAGGCGACAGGATTGAATCATGGGGGAATTATGCATCGCTTTTTCATTCGTTCGATATTTCTGGCCGCCTTCTGTCTGACGTTCCAGGCGCAGGCTCAAACTTTTACCCGCAAGCCCTTCCTGCAAAAAGGCGCTTACAACAAGGCCACGGTCTGCTGGCGGGTGAGCGCAGCCACGGCATTGACGGTCAAATTCGGAACGGACTCCACCAATCTTGCCAATACGAGTGCAGCCAGCGCAAATAATGTGGATGCCTGTGTGACGCTGGACTCCACCAAGCTGCAACCCAACACCAAGTATTTCTATGACGTTTACAACGGTGCAACCAAATTGGCGGGTTCGGCCAAGCAGTACTTCATTACCGCGCCGGTCGTTGGGGCGAAGAAAAAATCCACGTTCTGGATTTTGGGAGATCCGGGATCGGCGGGAACCCAGCAGAGGAATGTCAGAGATGGGTTCTACCGGCTCAACAATGGTGCTCCATTGGACGGGGTGATCATGAACGGGGATGTCGCCTATGAATCCGGCACGGATGCTGAATTCACCAGCAATCTATTTACTCCCTTCGCCGATGCATTTGCCACCGCCTTTACATGGTCCTGTATCGGAAATCATGAAGCGGTGGCTTCGACCACGGGGGCATCCTATCTGGCAGCCTTTAACTTCCCAACGGCGGGGGAAATCGGCGGCGTGGCTTCCGGTTCCGAATTGTATTACTCCTATGATTATGCCAACATCCACTTCATCATTCTGGATTCCCAGGTCAGCTCACGGACAAAAACCGGCGCCCAATACCTGTGGTTGCAGCAGGATTTGCAGGCCACGCGTCAGGATTGGATTGTGGCGGTCTGGCATCATCCGCCGTATTCCAAGAGCGGACACAATTCCGACACCGAGCAACAGTTAATTGATATGCGCACAAACTTCCTGCCCTTGCTGGAACAATATGCCGTGGATGCGGTCTATTGCGGACATAGCCATGATTACGAACGCACCTATCTTTTGGACAGTGCCTACGGACTTTCCACGGACAATCAGGCCAAGGCCGCTCGTGTGATCATGGACAACAAATCGGGCAACCCGACCACGACGGGTCCTTACCGCAAGACCGCCATGCATGGCACGCATTCCGGAACGGTTTATGCCCTCGTTGGCAGCAGCGCCAAGCTGGACGCGGGAACCCTTCACCCGATGGTGTATTCGCAATTCGTAAACGTTCCCGGTTCCGGCATTCTGACGGTTGAAGATACCGTGTTGACTTCCAAATTTATCGACAGCACGGGTACCGTCCGCGATCAATTTCAAATCGTGAAGACTCGGGGAACAACCGGCATTACGGGACGTCCGGTCCTGAAGCAGGACGCGCAGAAATTCTCACAAATGGGCCGGCGTTTTGTTTTCCCGACGAACAACACCACGCCTTTCCGCATCTATTCACTGGGTGGAAACTTGATGTCGCATGAAATTCCGCATGGAACGTGGGAGCCTTCGCCAAAACTTCTTCCGTCGGGAGCCTACTACTTCCGTTATGGCGGCAGGTTTGGTAAACTTTCTATTCCGTGAGACTTCCGCTCCAGCGATTTTTTTATCTCCAACTTCCCTTGTGGTGCAGCCTGACGGCGGGAGCCGTCTGGTCGCATGGTGCCTATTCGGTGATGCTGGAGAGGTATAATCAGGACATTCAGGGAAATCCCCAAAATTATTTGAAACGGGCTGAGCGGGCGTATCTCATACTGGAGCACCAAGACACCAGTCAAGCCAGCGTCGAAGACATCGACACGCTCCTTTCCCATCCCCAATGGCGCAATGAAGGGGTCCGCCTCAAAGCCATCCGCCTTCATCTTCAGGGACGCTTTGATGAGGCCGCACCTCTCATTCAACAAAACATTCGCGACAACATTTATTTGCAGGAACAGGCGCGGCTGCTGGCGGATATCGAGTTGTCGAAGAAAGATACTGCGGCTGCCATCACCGCTTATCGCGCCGCATGGGAGCATGACAGCGATGAAACGGATTATATCGATTTATTGAATTTGCATCAGGGCCGGGGGAAACCACCTGAAGAATTGTTGCGACAAGGCCTGAATTTTTACCCGCGATCTCCGGGTGCCGTTCAGTCCATTTTTGAGGTGTATTTTGCCGCAGGGGATCCCGCCAGTTTGAAGACAGCCCTGGAAATATCCGGTCGCGCCGACAGTTCGTTGTGGCCGTTCAGCGTGGACTGGAAAATAAGACATGCACAGGTTCTGCTCTCCCTAAAACGGGCCCATGATGCGGAACCGGTTTTAATGGCGGCGTTGGATTTGCTGGATGGGGATGCCCGGTTGAAGGTCGAGGATGGCGAAGTGATCCGCAAACAGATTTTCACTTTGCTCGAAGCCTCGCGCAAATAAACGATTTCCAATCCTCACGGATGTTTCGATTTCGTTTCAACGAATGACAAACGTTCGATCATTTCACGATTATGATACTTTCGACGGCATCGGGAGATGTCATGAGAAATTTTTTAATGATCGCAATCTTGTTTCAGTTCACCGGGAACCTTGTTTTTGCGCAGGAGGATTCCTCAGGTCAGGTTTCCGCTGAAGCATTCACCAACTTAAAAGGCCAGGTGGATGGTTTGAATGAAAGTTATCTGGAAACCAAAAGCACGGTGGACAAGCTCAGTAAAATCAAGGTTTCGGGTTATGTTCAGGCCCAATGGCAATTGGCGGATAGCGCCGGTGTTCCCAGCATGGCTGGTGGCAATTTCCCGTTCAACGTTCTGAACTGGCACAGCACGGGTTCGGTTGCGGACTCAGCCCGGTTTCTGGATACTTTGGCATCTAAGCAGCGTTTTATGATCCGGCGTGCACGCATCAAAACGACTTATGATGCCGGCACCAGCAAATACGTTCTGGAAATCGATGTGCTCCCCAACGGGGTTGGAATTAAGGATGCCAACGTCACCCTTCTGGAACCCTGGTTGAAAACCTTCAGCGCGACTTTGGGGATCATGGATCGCCCCTTTGGTTTTGAAGTTCCCTATTCCTCTGCAAGCCTTGAAACTCCCGAACGCACACGCATGGTGCAAACCATTTTTCCGGGTGAAAAGGATTTGGGTGTCAAGCTCGAAGCCAACCCCACCGAGAACATGGGATTTTTGCAATACCTGAACTTCAAAGGCGGATTTTTTACCGGCATGGGAGGGAACACCCCGAACTTCAACGAGGTGGACAATAAGGTGGATTTCATCGGACGCGGCGGTTTTCGCATACCCATTTATTCGATGAACATGGAATTTGACGGAGGTTTTTCCGCCTATCTTGGCAAAGTTCCGTCCCGCAGTGACATCGCTTTTCACATGGGAGATTCCATTGCAGCCGTTCCCCGCAACCGGAAAACAGGCCCGGCAAACGACTTGAGGGACACGGTGATGGACTCAGTGCGAACCACGGCCATGGTGATGACGACTGGAAATCTGGGCAGGCTTTTCGATCGCAAAGTTTTCGGTGTGGACGCGCAGTTTTATTGCGACATCCCCGTCATTGGAGGATTATCGTTGCGCGGAGAATACGACTGGGGTACCCTGCCGGGAACTTTGACCAGCAACGCCCCCTTTTATGCTTCGGCATATCCAGGGGATTTGCTGGAGAGAAACATGGTGGGTTGGTATGTGATGTTGGTGCAAAACATCGGAAGCATGTTTCAAGCGGTGGCGAGATACGACGTCTTTGATCCGAACACTGACGCAAAGGGATCCGACATCTTTCGCTATTACCAGACGGAGAACGAACCTTTGAACCACCTTCAATCCATGGCGGATTTGAAATTTTCCACTTTGGGTCTCGGCCTGAATTATTACTGGGACGAGCACTTGCGTTTCACCGTGTATTATGACCGGGTGACCAATGAAAAGGTCAATCCGGAAAACGAAGACGCTTTGTACGTGTATGGTGCGAATATCCCCGAAGTGCTTCCCTCAAATCCCCTGGGGCATTATCGGAGCGATTTGAGCGACAACGTCTTTTCCTTCCGGGCCCAGTTCAAGTTCTAGTCCGCCAGAGGGGTTCCGAAACAAGACGAAGATGGTTTCGCAATAAAGCGGAAACATCAGGATTGCACTTTCCGGGGGGTATAAACCTCCGGAGGCAATCATGCGTCGAATTCATTCCTGGCTTTTAGCCGCAACTTTTTTCGCGGGAATGGGATTAGAAGCCCAGTCCCAAACTTTCGTGCGCATGCCCTTTTTGCAAAAGGGATCCTATAACAAGGCCACGGTATGCTGGCGGATCAGCGCAGCTGCGGCGTTGACCGTGAAGTTTGGGACGGATTCCACCAATCTTGCCAATACCAGCGCTGCCAGTGCGAGCAATGTGGATGCGTGCATGACGCTGGATTCCACCAAGCTTCAACCCACCACCAAATACTTCTATGAGGTTTACAACGGTGCCACCAAATTGACGGGCTCTGTCAGGCAGACTTTCGTCACCGCACCCTTGGTCGGAGCGAAGAAAAAATCCACCTTCTGGATTTTGGGAGATCCGGGTTCTTCGGGAACTCCCCAGACAAATGTCAAGAACGCGTTTCTCAGAATCAATCAAGGGGCTCCACTGGACGGAGTGATCATGAACGGAGATGTCGCTTACGAATCCGGAACCGACGCGGAATTCACCACCAACTTATTCACCAAATATCCTGATGTTTTTGCCACCAATTTTATCTGGTCGGCCATCGGAAATCATGAGGCCGTGGCTTCAACGACCGGGGCATCCTATCTGGCCGCTTTTAACTTCCCAACTGCAGGAGAAATTGGCGGCGTGGCTTCCGGTTCCGAATTGTATTACTCCTTCAATTACGGCAACATCCATTTCATCATGCTCGACTCCCAGGTCAGCTCGCGTACGAAAACCGGCGCACAATACCTCTGGCTGCAACAGGATTTGCAGGCCACGCAGCAGGACTGGATCGTCGCAATCTGGCATCATCCCCCGTATTCCTTTAGCGGTCATAATTCCGACACCGAGGGACAAATGATGGACATGCGCACGAACTTTGTGCCTTTGCTGGAACAATACGGTGTGGACATCGTGTACACGGGTCACAGCCATGATTATGAGCGCTCCTATTTGATCGACAGTGCTTACGGCAACTCCACCGACAACAATTCCAAAAAGGCCCGGGTGGTATTGGACAACAAGTCCGGGAATCCCACCACGACGGGACCTTATCGCAAGGCTTCCATGAAAGGCCCCCATCAGGGTGCGGTGTATCTGGTTTCCGGCAGCAGCGCGAAACTGGATGCGGGAACGCTTCATCCCATGATGTACGTTCAGTATTCGGTGTACGGCTCTTCCGTATTGACCATTGAAGACACCGTGGCCACTTCCAAATTCATCGACAGTTCCGGTACGGTGCGCGATCAATTCCAGATTGTGAAAACCCGCGGTACGGTGACTTCAGCCGGTCGTCCGGCTTTGAAGCAGGATGCGCAGAAGTTTTCGCAAATGGGCCGCCGCTTCCTTTTCCCGGCGAATAACACCGCGCCTTTCCGCATCTATTCCCTGTCGGGTGATTTGATTTCGCAGGAGACTCCGAAGGGAATGTGGGAGCCTTCCTCGAAGCGGCTTCCCACGGGAGCGTATTATTTCCGGTACGGCGCGAAGTTCGGTAAAATCTCCATTCCGTAAATCGCTTCGGAAATAAAACTCAGGTTATTAGGCTTATCAGGCTATTGCGGCGCTCTTCTCCGAAGAGCCCGCTACAATAAAAGCGATTGCTGAGAGAATTTGCGCAGCGATTGCGAGTACAATGACTCCGTGCAGATTGTGATCGTACAACCAGCCCATCGCCGCGCTTCCCAGGAACCATGCCACGCCAAAGACAGCGTGGAAGATTCCATAGGCTCCGGCCCGTCTCGTCTTCGGAACCAGTTTTGCAATGCCCGCCTTGAGCGAAGAATCCTGTGCGCCCAAAGTGGCGGCCCAGAGCACGATGCCTGCGATGCAAACATGCAGGCTGTTTGAAAATGCCAAGGGCGTTGCCACCGCCGCCAACACCGATGCGAGTGGAAGAAGTTTGAGCCCCACACGGTCGAACAATAATCCGAACGAGAACGCGGTCACCGCACCGACTCCCATCGCAAGGGAATAACCCAGCGGAGCCTGAACCTGCGTGAGGATTCCGTTTTTGATGAGGTGAAAAGCGATGAGGGAAAAATCGGCAAATCCAAAAGCGAGCAACCCGGCTCCGATCAAATAAATCCAATAGGCGCGGGGCAGTTTTCCATCCACCAACGGTGCGGAGTCCGTGTCCGATTCAAAACGCGCGGGATTGGGAAACACGCGGCTCGCAAAGAACAGAATAATCATTGCCAATGCAGCGGGAATCGCCAGCAATGCAAAGGCGCCGCGATAACCACCCCAAATCAACAACGCATAAGCGCCAATTAACGGGCCGAGCATCGCGCCCAGTTGATCCATGGCCTGATGAAATCCAAATCCCTTGCCGTGTCCCACCGCACTGGTCGCATGCGAGAGCAAAGTGTCCTTGGAGGGTGCGCGAATGGCTTTTCCAAAACGTTCGCAAACCAACAGCGCGGATGCCACCGGCCAGGTTCCCGCCAGAGCCAGTAGGGGAACGGCTGCCAGATTGATGGCGAATCCCGTCAAGGTGAATCCCCAATAGCGGCCCGTGCGCTGACTCCACATTCCAAACAGCAGGCGCAGTCCATATCCAATCATTTCACCCAAACCGGAAATGAAGCCCACCGCCGTGGCCGATGCGCCCAGTGAGAACAGGAACGGCCCGGCCAAACCGCGACCGCCTTCATAGGTGATGTCTGCGAAAAGGCTGACGATCCCGATCAGGAAAATAAAACGCCAGGGAGCGGAGTTCTTCATCCCTGCAAATAAAACAAAAGAAAGCGATTCGGAGAGGTTGCAATGCCCCGGCAACAGGCAATTGCTACTGTGTTTCGGGAATCACCGGGAAAAAACATGAAAAAGTTTTTAATCGCCATGATGTTCTTTTCGCTTTTGGGGAAAACCTGTTTTGCCCAGAACGACTCGATTTCGAACGAGAATTCACCGGATTCCCTGAATGTCATTTTGTCCGCACCCATTAATCCTGCATTGTTGGAGAAGTACAACGAGGAAGTCCGGGAGAATCCGCAGAAATTCAAGCGGCGCTGGCAGCGGACTTTGATTCTTTTGCAACATGGCGATACCGCGCCCACCATGGCGGGGGACATTGAATACCTGCTCACGCATCCCTTGTGGCGCGGTCAGGGGATGCGGCTCAAGGCCATGTACCGGTATCTTCAAGGCCATCTCGATGAGGCGAAAGCCTTGATGCGGCAAAACATTCTTGAAGGAACCAATATTGTGGAACAAGCCGGATTTCTGGCGAAGATTGCCCTGTCCACTCACGATACTGCCGCCGCCATCGCCGCCTATCGTTTGGGTTGGGATCAACATCCGGATGAAAACATTTATGTCGAGTTATTGCATGCCTATCGGGGAAGCTGGAAGCCGCCGCAGGAATTACTGGATCAAGGTCGTCGGGTGTATCCGGGTTCACCGGGAATACTGCAGACGCTTTTCGACGCCTACGGTCAGGTGGGAACTCCCGCATGCCTGCGGGAGCGTTTGGCGCTGGCCGCGCAAGCGGAAAAAACGTTGTGGCCCGCGAGTGTGGACTGGAAAATCAAATACGCCGAAGCCCTGCTTTCCCTGGAACAACGGAAGGAAGCAGAAACCGTTTTGATTGCAGCGGTGGATTTGTTGGACAATGATCCCCGGTTGGAAGGGGAGAACGGTGAGTTTCGAAAAAAGATTTTCAGTTTGTTGGAAGTGGCGCGGAAGTAATACGTAAAGCGGCGACTAAACCTCTTCGACCCTTTTATATCCGGTGATGATGGATGTGAAATTGTTCCATCCCGAAATCGCCACCATGAAAAGATGCCCGGCGACAAACAACACCAGCGCAGACATGAAGAGGAAGTGCCACAAGCGCGCGGTGTCGTAATTTCCAAAGAGCCGGGTAACCCAGCCGAATTGCACGGGCCAATAAATGGAAACACCGGTTAGCACTGCGCCGAGGGCAATAAATGGAACCGAGGTGTAAGCCGCCTTTTGCAAGGCATTGTATTTCCGCACGGGCGGATGCTTTTTGCGAATGCGCAGATAATACTGGATCATCGGTAGCAGACCGCCGAAATCTTTCTTCGAAAAGATCGTGGTCATCCGGCCGTGCTTGCTGAGAATGTTATACACGACCCACACCACGCCGTTGATGGCAAAGAGCCACATGCCGAGAAAATGCCATTGCCGTCCACCTTGAAGCCATCCGCCCAGGGTGACGGATTTTGGAAAATCAAAATCGATCGGTATAACAGGGGAGGCGTTGTAAATCTGCAGTCCGCTCATCACCATGATTCCGAGGGCGATGAAATTGACCCAGTGGGTGATGCGAATAATCAGGGGATGCTGGCGAACCTTGGGTGTGCGCATCCGTCACAACCCCGCGAACCAGTCATAGCCCCGGTCTTCCCAATAACCCCCCGGCTTTTCATTGGTGACCGTGAGCCGGGTAATCCACTTCGCGCTCTTGTATCCCAGTTTCACGGGCATGACCACGCGCAGCGGAGCGCCATGCTCCAGTCCGAGCGGTTTGCCATAGGCTTCGTAGGCCAGCAAGGTTTGGGAATGTAGGGTGCTCGCCATGTCCCAGGCCGTGTAATAATCGTCGCCGCATTCGACGGAGACGTACTTCGCATTCGGATCGGCTCCCACCATGGCGAGAAAATCCTTCATCAACACGCCGCCCCATTTGGGAACCATGCTCCAACCTTCGACACAGCAATGACGGAGGTTCTTCACATACTTCGGCAAGGTGGAGATTTGTTCCATCGAATAATCCCCGGGAGAACGCACCAAACCGTCCACCATTAACACCCAATTGGGAATGTCCATGTCGGGTTCGTCGGTGTCGTATCCGTTTACGCGGAAATCCTCTTCGGGTGTGAGCTGCTCGTCGGCATATTCCGTCGCGAGTTTTCCGGGGTCGAAAACCTTTTGCTGCACCCAGTCGTTGAATTGTTGGAAACCCTTGAGCGCCGACTTGGTTCTTTTGCCTGTTGTCCAATCACAACCGGCGAGAAACAGGGCAGGGAGGACCGCGATAAAACTCCGGCGGCTGCCGGGAACGTTTTGCGATTTATCCGGAGGAGTCATCAGGGAGAATTATACAAAGTGTCCGGTTGGCGTCCGGTTCCGCTTTTAAATCTCCGTCATCTCAAAATCCGATTTAACGGCTCCGCAGTCCGGACAATTCCAGTCTTCGGGAATATCCTGCCAGCGGGTGCCGGGAGCGATGCCTTCATCCGGCAAACCGGCGGCTTCGTCATAGGTGAACCCGCACACAACGCATTTCCATTTCTTCATGATTTTCTCCTCAAGTCCTGACCGTATTTAAAGTTTGACGATAGTGGTTGGCGTGTTTCTCTTCAATGCGCGTCAACGCGGCGAAACGTTTTGCTGCCGTTGCCAATGTATTGCGAAACAGTTCCGCATGCTCCTTCGATTCCTGCATCTGCGCTTCAAGCTCCCGCTTCGCAGCAAGATTGCCTTCCTTCTCGGCATCGCGATGGAAGCCAGGATACATTTCCGTGTACTCATAAGTTTCGCCCTCGATGGCGAGTTCCAAAGCCCTTGCGGTGTTCACCAGTTCGGCGGGGTAAAGTAATTCGGCATGGGCCAGTGCGTGTTTGATTTCCTGCGCGGCCGTTTCTTCGAACACCCTGGCGACCTCTTCATGGCCGTTGGCCCGGGCTATTTTGGCGAAGCGGAGATATTTCATGTGGGCCATGGATTCGCCCGCGAAAGCGGATTCCAGATTTTTCATGGTGACGGATGACGGATCGACAACGTTCATGCTTCCTCCTGTATCGAACATACAAGATATGCGACAGGATGCGGAATGACCAGGGCTTCAATCTCCCGGGGTTTCGGCCTGCTTCTTCAAGGCATTGATGAGCCCCGGAAATACAAAACGGTGAAGGGGAAGCACGGTGTACCAGTACAGATATCCGAAATTGCCGTGAGGCTCGAAGAAGGCGGTCTGCTCGACCCGGGATCCCACAGGATCGGGAAGCACCTCAAACTGCAGCCATGCCCTGCCCGGCAGTTTCATTTCAGCGCGAAGCCGCAGCAGACGCGGGGATTCCATCGCTTCCACGCGCCAGAAGTCCACGGGATCTCCAACCCGCAATTCGCGGGGATGGCGACGTCCCCGGCGCATGCCCACTCCTCCGACCATGCGGTCCATGACGCCGCGCAATTGCCAGAGGGCGTTGCCCGCAGGCCAGCCCTCCTCGCCGCCCAAGGCGCAGATCGCTTCGAACACGCGCGAAGGCGATGCACCCATACGCCGTCTCCGTCGATCCATCAACATGCCCTCGTGCGAGCCGAGCGTATCCGCTTCCGGCTGATCCTGTTTCAGACTGGAAAGGCTCGACGCCCAGATGGTTTCGACGCTGTCCTCGGCCATGCGCATCAATGCGAGCCGCACGGCTTCATCGTAACCCGGAGGCCTGACCTTGAAGGTGTTTTTCGCCCTGTCACTGCGCACCACCACCTCAGTTTGGAGGCTTTCAACCAGGGGCTGGGCGATGCTGTAGGGAATGGGCGTCAGCAAATCCACCACGCGGCTGCTGAGGTGAGGCCTCGGAACGGGAACAGGAAGGATGAACCGTCGGAGTCCCCGGATGCGGGCGTAGCGCAGCATCATTTGACGGTAACTTAAAATGTCTTCGCCGCCGATTTCATAGATGCCCTCGGCCGCGGGATGATCGAGGGCTTCGACCAGATATTCCATCACCCACCGGATACCGATGGGCTGACAGCGCGTGTTCACCCACAGCGGCGCAATCATGATCGGAAGCCGTTCGACGATATGGCGGATCATTTCAAAGCTGGCGCTGCCCGATCCCACGATCACGGCGGCGCGAAATTCGATCACGGGAACGCCGCCGGCGGAAAGGCAGCGGCCCACCTCCTGCCGTGAAACCAGATGCCTGCTGCGCACTTTTTCCGTGTCGCCCAATCCGCCAAGATAAATGATACGCCGGACGCCCACGTTCGCCGCCGCCTTTCCGAAGTCCAGCGCCATCTGCCGATCGCGTTCGTGGAAGGCCTCACCGGCTGCCATGGAATGCACTAGGTAATAGGCGACGTCGATGTCCCGCAAGGCTCGTGCGACATCTTCGAAATTTTCCAGGTCCCCCTGCACGATTTCCACTCCCGGCCACGGATATCCTTCAAGTCGGCTGGGGTTGCGCGCAACGCATCGCACATGATGACCTTTCGCCAGCAGGCGCGGAACGAGACGGCCGCCGATGTATCCCGTGGCACCGGTGACGAGTACGCGCAAGGGAGCGGTTGTATTCATGATGGGAATTTAACTAAGCGGAACATTCACACCGGTCGTTGAGCCTGCCTGCGGTGAGCTTGTCGAACCGTCGAAACGACCGTATAAATCTCCGTCATTTCAAAATCCGATTTGATGGCTCCGCAGTCCGGGCATTTCCATTTTTTCATCAGGGTTTCCTTTTTTGTGGCGGGTATAAGATACCACGCTACGGGACGTTGTAAATTTCGCCGCCATGCGGCAGAGCCATTGCGTTGTATTTTTTCCGGGCGGCCTCACTCATGTTGATGTCCACCGGCATCGTCCGAACCTTGCAATGATTGGGATCCTGCCTCACCGCATCCTTGTTCGATGAAGGCAAAATGACAGCTCCGAATCCGGATGCCAAAAGGGAAACAGGGGCCACACAGGCCCGGCTGCCAACCTCAATCACGTTCGGAATGGAAAGGGGTCCTGTCACGGTGGATCGAAATGTTTGGCCATCGCTCCTCATCCGCCAAAGGTTGTTGTAAAGCTGCACGAAATGAAAACCCGATCCAGCATAAGGATCCAAGGGAACGGGAATTTCCTGCAGCTCTTTGAGTCGATCCGCACTGAGAATCGTACCCTTGTCCGCCAGTGCAAACGCCTGCGGCCTGTAGGCTTTCAGGACGGCGGGTCCAAGCTGGCCGTTTTTACCCGGATCTCCGTGGCAGACATTTCCGGCATCGTCAACCCAGTACGCGAATTGATAGCCTCCCATCGGATCCAATTGGATGGATACCGTATCGGGGACGTGATTCCACCACGCGCCGAGATAGACGGTGCTGGTATTGCAATCAGCGAGGGCTGCTTGGGTGAGGATCTTGGCGGAGGCACAGCTTTCGATGAGGAGGGAAATCAGGAGGAGAAAGATTTGAAGCAGTGCGGTAGTTGGAACTGTTTTTGAAAAATATGTTGGGTTGGTGTTTTTCATTTTCCCCTCCCATCAAACAATAGTTGTTTTTGAATTACTCTCCGTTTAATCCGGCATAGCGATCTGTTATTTCAAACGAATCTGCAACTCGGTGACATTCTCCTTGGAATCCACTCCCACCCATTTGCGGTAGATTTCCCTGCGGTCATCTCGCAGTTCAATCCCTTTTTTCTCCGCAGCCTCAAAGAGTTCAAACCATGCGTTGATGATTTGCGTCATCGGCCCTTTGTACTCCGCCGAGAGGCAGGTCCATTCCGGTTCCGACTTCGCGGAGAACGGAGTCTTGCCCCGCGTTCCCTTTTTCACAGGAACTCCGGCGCGCAATTTCAGTTTCCCCTTTCCTGCTGGGGTGTAGGACCATATCGCGGGACCGGTAGGTTCGATCTTTTGTGTTCGGACAAGACGGTTGATGCCGTCCATGATCTTTTGACCGACCGTTGGGATTTTTTCGTAGTCGGTGATTTTGGTGCCGTGGAGGTAGACAAACGGGTCGGCGCTTTTCTTTTGGATTTTTTTGATCAACATGGTGGCTCCTTATTCTCCGTTTGCTGTAGGGATAAGATACGATGCAGCAACGCGAAGCGACCGGGTTTTTAATAGCTATTGATCCATGAAACCTGTCTTTCACGCTGGTGAAATCGCAGTGCAAAAACGCGCCGGTGTGCAGGATTTGGCGAATCGCGTCGGCCGTTCCATTGATTCCGTGATTCCGCTCCAAGCGGAAGGATTTCTCCGCAGCCAGCCCATGGCCATCATTGGATCGCTCGATGCTCACGAACAGGTGTGGGCCTCCGTGCTTGCCGGTCAGCCGGGGTTCATCCAAGCCTTGGATGAAAAGACACTCGTCATCAACGCCCATCCTCTGCCTGAAGATCCGCTCCATGCCAATCTTGCGGCGGATTCTCACATCGGTGTGTTGGTGCTGGAACCCATGACGCGGCGGCGCATGCGGTTGAATGGCAAAGCGGAAGTGAAAGACGGGATGATTGTGTTGCATGCCGAAGAGGTGTTTTTCAATTGTCCGAAATACATTCAGGCGCGGGCGTGGAAGCCCAAGTCCTCCGCAGCCGCTTCTTCTCAGAATGCGGAAAACGATTCTTCGTTAAACGCGCGTCAACAACGCTGGATCGCCGGGGCTGATACTTTCTTCATCGCATCGAATCATTCTGAACGCGGTGTGGACGCGTCGCATCGCGGCGGCAATCCGGGGTTTGTACAGGTTGTGAATGGGAATGTGCTGCGCTGGCCGGATTACAAGGGGAACAACATGTTCCAGACTTTGGGGAATCTGTCGGTGAATCCGAATGCAGGGTTGTTGTTTCTGGATTTTGAAACCGGGGCGACGTTGCAGCTTACAGGAAAGGCGGAAGTTTTGTGGGAGGATGAGGAGAAGGAATCATTCTCCGGGGCGGAACGGGTTGTGGAGTTTAAGGTGGATCGGGTGGTTGAGGTTGGGAATGCGGTGAAGCTGGATTGGTTGTTTTTGAATTATTCGCCGTTTAATCCGGGGTGATAAAGGATTGAAGCGAAGATATTCGCGACATCAGTGACCGTGAATGGCTTCTTTTAGTTTTACATTCCCCCGTCAGCATGCTGTATAACACCTCCGCTCCATTGATCGTCATCATTCTCTTCGTTGGAATCATCCTGTCCTATCTGTTCGGACTTCGGACGATGAGCGGCAGGAAAAAGAAGGATCCTTCTTACACTTCCGACGGAATGGGTCCACTTGAAGGAGCCTTGCTTGGCTTACTTTCTCTGCTGCTTGCGTTCACGTTCAACCAGTCGGCATCGCATTACGATACGCGGAGAGATCTAGTCGTTCAGGAAAGCAACGACATTGGAACCGCCCTGCTTCGCTCCGCATTGTACCCTGATTCCATCCAACTTGCGTTTAAGAACGATTTTAAAAACTACATCGCATCGCGAATTGTATACTATGATGCGGGTGCCGATGAAGGAAAAATTCTTTCCGCTTTGAAGGAAGCAAATGGCGCTTCGACACGGATATGGCAGCGCGCCGCCGTCCTGTCCCAACAACCCGGTGAGCCAACCCGATCGATGCAGATGATCCCGGCGGTCAATGGCATGATCGACGCCGTGAGCACACGCGAAGAAGCAAGAAGGAAACACGTTCCGGAATCCATCCTGTGGCTTTTGTTTGCTCTTTGCCTTGCCGGTAGTTTCATCGTCGGATATTCCAGCAAGTCAGGAAAAATCGATTACATCATTCTGTGCACTTATTCCCTGATGACCATCATGACCATTTATGTGATTCTCGATCTGGATCGTCCCCGGCGCGGCATCATTACCACGACGGCTGCGCACGACAACATCTCAAGCCTTATGGATTATTTTCAGGATGATAATGCGCAAAGCGGGAAGTAAGGAATAGCGGACTGGCGCTAATTTACCCTCTCTCCGTTTAATCCGGCGTGATAAAAATTGCAGACTCCAGCTTAAACATTTCTTTTCCATTCACGTTCATGGCGCGCACCATGCAAGACGCAAAATATCACGATGGCATCGGGTCGGAGAATAAAGAAAATTCGGTAAGGAAATCTCACTGTTAAAGCTCGCCGCACTTCAGGACGACGACGCAATCTTCGAAAAGCTTGGGGATTCTCCACCACGCTCTGGATGGTTGAGTTGACTTCGGCAAGAAATTCTGCGCCCAAACCGGTCGATTGATTTTGATACCAAAGCACTGCTTCGGTGATTTCCTCTTCAGCGCTGTCGCGGATGATGAGGCGGCGGGTCATGAATTCAATTTGGCGCGAATGCGAGCTTCGACTTCCTCCCAGGAACTGCCGGCTTCAGGATTTTTTTGATACTCAATCAATGCATCGTTCAATTTTGCTTTGTCGGCATCGGTGAGTTCTCCGCTATCGCTCCAAACCTCGCCGACCAATTCATCCAGCTTGGCTTGAATCTCAATCAATTCGCCGGGGGTAAGCTTGGGCAGTTCGGTGAGGATTTCAGTTTTGCTCATGGAGAGAATTTACTTCTGCGGTGCAGGTGGGGCAAGCGGTGAAATATTGTCGGTTTCAACTCGCTTTCGCTGGCTTCGGCTCCGCTCAGTCAGCGGAACACTCGCTGTCGGTCGTTGAGCGGAGCCGAAACGACCGATGACGATTGCCGATGCAATTATTTCTCGTTGTATTTAAATGCCGTCTCCATTATTTCATTCACGATCGTTTTGCTTTTATTTAACCCGTCCTGGGTGAGTCTAATTCTGTACCTACCCCAGCGTTTATCATATTCCATTACGTCCAGCCCTGCAGCTTCAATTTTTTCCTGAAATTCATTTGACTGCGGAAGTCTTGGTTCCATTTTTATAAATGTTTTTGCCGGCCTGAAAGTGACGAAATTATTTGGACTGCCATTCTTGGCTAATCCGATATAAAATTTGTTGTATTTCAGCTCCAATCCAGAATCGTATTTCTTTATTAATTCGAGCATCTGATCTGCTAGAGCAACAGTTTTTGATGCTCCCTTTTCTTCCCAATACGCTCTGTCTGCTGATTCACGAACTTCCTCATCTTCTTCAACCAATCCGCGATTTATTTCATCTATAACCTTTATGAAACTTAACCCCACGTTACCCTCAATTTTTAGACAAGACATTTGTATTGCGACAATTGGAACCGATCCATTGAATAATTGAACCACATTAAGAAATCTTGAAGTTATGTCTTCCGCAATAATCACCGCCGTATGTTCGTATTGAGGGTATCGCTTTTTTTCAATGTCCCAATACTCTAACGTTCGTATGATATGTGATTCATCGGTTGCGCCTAATTGGATTTCAACTTCGTACCTATGATTTCCGTCTAACTCCTGAAGTAGTAAGTCTAAGCGGCCAGCTTTTGGTTGCATGCGTTCTTTGTCTTTTAGTATTAAGTCTCCCAATCCTAAAATTGAAGGGTCTTCCGCAATTCTTTCTTGCACCCATTTTTCATTAAACTCTGAATGAGTTTTCATGTTTATAGTTTCAATTTTCGAGTATTTCACTTATAGTCCCTTCAATTTCAGCATATAAAATCAGGCCTACTCCACCCCGTCAAAAAACTCCACCATCCCCGTCTCCAACGAATACTCCGCCCCAACCACCCGCAAACCATTCTTCTGAATCAACCGTTCCAAAACCTCCGACCCGTGCCGCAGATGATTCACCGACGCGCTCACGTTCGCCCGTTCCGCCTGCCGCGTCAGCGCCTTCAGATCATGCCGCAGTTCCGTCTTGAACAAAGGCTCAACCGACGGCCGTACGCGATCCACAATCGACTTCAGATTGAGCGACTGGTTCGACGGCTGTTGCAGTTCCTCAATCGTCGCCTGAATCGCCCCGCATTGCGAATGCCCCAGCACAACCACCAGCCGGGTGTCGAACCGCGCCGCCGCGAACTCGACGCTGCCCACCTGCGACGGCGCCACGATGTTGCCCGCCACGCGAATGACGAACAGATCGCCCATGCCCTGATCGAACACGATTTCGGCGGGCACGCGAGCGTCCGAGCAGCCGAGGATGATGGCCATGGGTTTTTGCACCTGCGTTAATTCAAACCGCCGTTCGGTGGCCGTTCCGCTTTTGATGCTGGAAATAAAGCGGCGGTTGCCGTCCTGCAGGCGTTCGAGTGCTTCTTTGGCTGGTATCATAATGGGGCTTCCTTGTTCGGCTAACAATATTAGTTTCCACAGTGTGCCGTTGACCCTAAAAATCGAAAAGCTCGTCGCGGGTGGCCAGGGAATCGCCCGGCACGAAGGCCGCGTGGTGTTCATCGGCGGCGTGCTGCCCGGCGAAGAAGTGCTTGTGGAATTGGTGGAAGAAAAGAAGGATTTCGCGAAAGCGGAACTCAGCGAAATACTCCAGCCTTCCCCCGATCGAGTCGCGCCTCCGTGCTCGCTGGCCGGGATATGCGGCGGTTGCGATTGGTTACATATCGATTCCAAAGCGCAGGCGCGGTTGAAAGTCGAAATCGTACACGACGCTTTGCGGCGCATCGGCGGAATCACCTGGCCGGAATTAAAAATTGAAACCGGTTCGCCGCTTGGTTACCGCAACCGTCTGCAACTACATACCAATCATGCAGGTGAAGTTGGATTTCTGGAACGCCACGGACACGTGCTGGTTCCGGTGAAAAATTGCCCGGTGGCAAACCCGAGATTTGCGCCGCTGTTTGAGAAACGCACGGCACCGCACGCCCCCGAACGCTTTCACGCCTTCGCCTGCAAAAAACCCGATGGCACGCAGGGATTGTGGCGCGAAGACGAACAACCGCATGCGGAGATCAAGGTTAAAATCCAAGATCGGGAATTCGTATTTCCGGTGAACGGATTCTTTCAAAGCAATCTCGAAATGGTGGAACGGCTGGTTCCTTATGTCATTCACGGTTTGAACGGCGACACCGTGATGGATTTGTATTCCGGCGTTGGACTCTTCGGATCGTTTCTGAAATCCCATTTCCGCCATGTTATTTGCGTCGAGTCCAACCGCGAAGCTTTGAATTTTGCCCGACGCAATCTCGCAACAGATGCTGCATCGTTTGTCGTCGGACAGGTGGAGCAATTGGTGGAGCAAAGCGATGCCTCGCTGTTATGGGAACAACCCGACGCCATCGTAGTCGATCCGCCCCGCGAAGGACTGGATGTGAAGGTACGCGCCTGGTTGAAAAAACAGGAGACGCCGAAGCTGATCTATGTGTCCTGTAATCCTGTCACTTTGGCACGGGATTTAAAGGACTTGCTGGCGGGGCCGTATGCATTGGAAGACCTGCGCCTGTTCGATTTTTATCCGCAAACCAGTCATATCGAAGCCGTGGCGAAATTAAGAATCAAAAACGTTTGATCTTTCACGAAATTTATGCAAGTTAGCAGCCATGGAACGCGTCCCGGTTAAATCCAGCAACATCCGTTCCGTAGGCTACGAAGCTGAAACACGGACGCTGGAAGTGGAATTCAACGACAACAGCGTTTTCCATTATTTCAATCTCTCGCCGCTCATGCATGCATCCTTGATGCAGGCAGATTCCAAAGGATCGTATTTGAGTGAGCGGGTGAAAAACCGCTATCGTTGCAAGAAGATTAAATAGCCTGGGCGGTCTTCTGTGCCGTCACCACGGCCAGCGCCTGAATCCCCAAGCCTTTTCCAAAATCCGTCAGGCCTTCACCCGAAGTTGCGGTGATTCCGATGTCGGAAACCGTGAGCCCCAGCAACACCGCCAGATGTGTTCGCAGCAGGGGAAGCTTGGGAAGAATTTTCGGTTTCAAACATTCCAATGAGATGGAAACATGGGTGAGATGATACCCCATGGCGAAAAGATCGGGGATGGCCAAACGCAAATACGCCGTGCTGTCCACAATGCCCGATTTACACAACTCATCTGCAATCGGACCGAGAATGGGTTTGCCCGTGATTCCCGAAATGGCATTGGTGATGGCATGCAGAATTACATCCGAGTCGCTGTTGCCTTCCAGCGAAAATGATTCTTCAAATTTCACGCCGCCCAGCATGAAGGGCTTTCCCTGTGACGGTTCCTGAATGCGATGGCTGTCCTGACCGATTCCTGTTTTAATCATTGAGTGTGATCTCCCCAGAATCCAGACGCTGTACAATCCACTCCGCCCATTCCCAATCCTCAGGTTCCGTGATCTTCCGGCTGAGAAAACTGCCCTTCACCCATCCCACATGAAATCCCGCCGCTTCCGCAATCTGCGCTTCATCGGTGGGTTTGGAATCGGAAGGAACCCCTTGATCATACATCGACTTCAACATGGTGCGGGGAAAACCCTGCGGGGTTTGGACCATCACCAACCGGCTGCGATCCAAAGTATGCGACACCTTGTTGCCGCCCACTTCTTTCACCGTGTCCGAAGTAGGGAGCGCGGCAATGACAGCATTGCCATCCTGCATGGCCTGAATGCAATTGCGGATCACACTTTTCGGTGTGAAGGGGCGCGCAGCATCGTGGATCAAAACGCGATCCACCGAAGCTGGCAGTGCGTCAAAACCGTTGCGCACCGAGATCCAGCGATCCGGTCCACCGACGACGAGTTTCAATTTGGGAAAATCATCCAGCAGTTGTTCCCCTACAATCATCCATTCTTCCGGCAAAACCAAAACAATGGACTCGACTTCCGAAAAACTGTGAAAGGTGTCCAGCGGATAACGGAGCAACGGATGACCGTCGCGCACTTCCAGAAATTGTTTGGGCAGCGGGCCCCCGAAGCGGGTGCCCTGTCCCCCGGCTGGAAGAATGACGCCGATGCCCATGAACTTTCCTTAAATTCTCACGGGGTTTTTCTTCCCCAGAAGCAAGGCGCGTGTTTGCATCGGCAGCCCGAGGCAGCGGATGAAACCCTTCGCATCCTGCTGATTGTAAGTCTCCACATCGCTGAAGCCGCCGAGGCCGGGATCGTACAACGAGAAGGCACTTTCCATTCCAGCCAAGGTCGCATTGCCCTTGTACAATTTCAACTTCACCGAACCCGTGACCACTTCCTGCGTTTTGTCCACGAAGGAATCCAGCGCCTGACGCAGCGGCGTGAACCACAATCCGTCGTACACCATCTGTGCATACTTCTGCGCCACGATTTGTTTGTAGCCCAGCGTATCGCGATCCAGCACCAGTTGTTCGAGAAATTCATGAGCGCGGTACAACAGGAAGCCACCGGGAGTTTCGTACACGCCGCGCGACTTCATCCCTACCAAACGATTCTCCACCATGTCCACCAAACCGCAACCGTGTTTGCCGCCGATGATGTTCAAAGCTTCGAGCAAAGACACCGCGTCTTTTTTCTTCCCGTTAATCCCGACGGGAATTCCTTTTTCGAAATCAATGGTCACATACTCAGCCTTGTTCGGAGCTTTTTCGGGTACCGTGGTGAGTTTGAGCATATCATACGAGTGCTCCTTTTCCGGATGCTCGAGAATGCCGCCTTCATGCGAGAGATGCCAGAGATTTCCGTCCTCGCTGTAGATCTTTTTCTTGCTCACCGTTAGCGGAATCTTGCGCACCTTCGCATACTCGATGGCATCCTCACGCGAGTGCAAGGTCCACTTCGGGTCCTTCCACGGAGCGATGATTTGCAGTCGTGGGTTCATGGCCATGTAGGTCAGTTCGAAGCGAACCTGATCATTGCCCTTGCCGGTTGCCCCATGCGACACCGCCGTGGCACCTTCCCGTTCCGCGATCAAGACCTGATGCTTCGCGATCAGCGGGCGCGCCATGGACGTGCCAAGCAAATATTGCCCTTCGTATTTCGCTCCAGCCTTGAGCGTAGGCCACACATATTCTTCCAGGAATTCCTTGCGCAAGTCAAGCACATAGCACTTGGAGGCGCCGGTAGCCAAAGCTTTTTTCTTCAGCGGATCGACTTCCACCGCACCCTGACCAATATCCGCCGCGAAAGCGATGACGTCGGCATCGTAATTCTCCACCAGCCACGGAATAATCACCGAAGTGTCGAGTCCGCCGGAGTAGGCCAGAACAACCTTGAGTTTTCCGCTTTTGCTTTTTGACTTTTTGTCGTTTCCGTTTTTCGATGCCATGTTCCAGATACCTTTCATGCCTCTTGAGAAATGAAATGTAGTAGCCTTCGCTCGCTTGTTAAATTGGCAGGTGCAATGTCTGTTTCCCGCGATGCATTAAAACCGAAACTGCTGACCACGCTCAAGGGTTACCGCTTTCAGGATTTTACGGGTGACCTCGTCGCAGGCCTCGTGGTAGGTATTGTCGCCCTGCCTCTCGCCATCGCTTTTGCCATCGCTTCGGGTGTATCCCCAGAAAAAGGATTGATCACCGCCGTGGTGGCGGGATTTATCATTTCCGCCCTGGGTGGAAGCCGGGTCCAAATTGGCGGGCCCACGGGCGCCTTCGTGGTCATTGTGTATGGCATCGTGGAAAAATACGGCATCGACGGACTCATTCTCGCAACGCTCATGGCGGGAATCATTCTCATCATCATGGGACTGGCCCGCTTCGGATCGCTGATCAAATTCATCCCGCACCCACTCACGGTGGGATTCACCAGCGGCATCGCCGTCATCATCGCCTCTTCACAGGTGCGCGATTTTTTCGGACTGAAAATGGAATCCGTTCCCGCAGAGTTTTTCGCCAAATGGTCCGCTTTCGGACAGCACGTAAAAACGGTGAATCCTTACGCCTTGGGACTCGGCATTTTATCCGTACTCATCATCACCCAATGGCCAAGAGTTTCACGAAGAGTTCCGGGTTCCTTGATCGCCTTGTTGCTGTGTACGGTTCTCGCACAAATTTTTCACTTCCCCGTGGAAACGATTGCCACCCGTTTTGGATCCATTCCTCACACATTGCCAATGCCTCATTTCCCGCAACTGCATTGGGAAACCTTGCGCGGGCTGGTTCATCCTGCCTCGGCCATTGCCTTGCTCGCAGCCATTGAATCGCTGCTCTCCGCGACGGTGGCGGACGGCATGATTGGCACGCGACATCGCTCCAACATGGAGTTGGTGGCGCAGGGTGTGGCCAACATCGCCTCTTCGGTGTTCGGCGGCATTCCCGCCACGGGTGCCATTGCCCGCACCGCCACCAATGTCAAGAACGGCGGGCGCACACCGGTTGCCGGCATGGTGCATGCTCTCACCTTGTTGTTCATCATGCTCGCCTTCGGACGCTATGCCGCCCTCATTCCCCTGTCCTGTCTCGCGGCCATTCTATTGGTGGTGGCCTACAACATGAGTGAGTGGCGCACATTCAAAAATCTGCTGCGCGGTCCGCGTCCGGATGTGCTCGTCCTGCTCACCACTTTTGGACTCACCGTCATTGTGGATCTCACTTTGGCGATCGAAGTGGGCATGATTCTGGCCATGCTGTTGTTCATGAAGCAAATGGCGGAGGCCGTCAATGTGACTTCGGTGACCGGCGATTTGCGGGAAGAGGGCGAAGATGGAGACGACTCCTTTCTGGATCGCCGCATCGCACCTGCAGGCGTGGAGATTTACGAGATCAACGGCCCCCTGTTCTTCGGTGCGGCGCAAAAATTCGAAGAGGCCATTGGACGGGTTACAAGCCGTCCCAAAGCCCTGATCCTCCGCCTTCGCAATCTTCTCTCACTCGACTCGACAGGCATGTACGCACTGGAGCAGGTCCATCGCAATTGCAAACGGCAGGGCATCGTCCTCATCCTTTCCGGAATTCACACCCAGCCTACCATTGTCATGTATCAAAGTGGACTGGCAGAAAAAATCGGCGAGGAAAATCTGTTTCCGAATTTCGAAGGGGCTTTGGAAAGAGCCAGGGAAATAGCCCGCTGACTTCGGCTTGCTTCGACAGGCTCAGCACAAGCCGCTAGTCAGCAAGCGAGGCTATTTTTCCATCATGCAATTTCTGCCCGGTAAGTATCCGCTTTACTTCGTCACCGACCACAACCTGAACGCAGGAAGACCCAAGCTGGAGGTCATTGCGGCTGCATTGCTGGGTGGCGCCAAACTGATTCAATTCCGGGACAAGGTTTTGTCCGACACAGAGTTTGAGGCGGAAGCCATTGCCGCATTGGAACTCTGTCGAAAACACGGAGCCACTTTGCTGATTAATGATCGTGTGGCCATCGCAAAAAAAATCGGAGCCGACGGCGTTCATTTGGGTCAGGAGGATATGAATCCTGCGGAAGCCCGGCATTTTCTGGGACCCGAGGCCATCCTTGGAATTTCCACGCATGATGAAAAGGAAGTGCAGGCCGCACAAACCTTGCCGGTCACTTACATCAACATCGGTCCCATGTTCCCCACGGGAACCAAGGATCATTTGCACGATCTGGGTCTCAATGAAGTGTTGCGATTAGCCTCCTTGAATTCTCATCCGTGGACAACCATGGGTGGAATCAAGCAACATCATTTGGCCGAACTCTTTCAGCGCGGCGTGAAAACCGTTTCCATGGTTACCGAGATCAGTTTAGCGGAAGATGTGGAGCAAAGAACTGCGGAGTTGCTGGAAAAGATCAGCGCGACTAAAATACAGGCGGGAGAAAAAACGCAGGAAAAAGGACAGGGTGTTTTTGCCGCGCATCCGATTTCAAGAGGTGAAAACATTGGCTCCTTTGAAGGAACAGTTGTCGATCATCCGACACAACATTCTCTGACACTGGAGGGAGTGATTGTGGAATCGACAGGGCCGCTGAGATTTTTAAATCACTCGTGCGCACCGAATGCCTTTTTCACCGGCCGTTGGTTAACTGCTGCGCACAGCATTTCTACCGGCGAAGAAATCACCATCGATTATCTCGCCACGGAGAAAATCATTTCGAATGGATTTATGTGCAGGTGTGGTTCAACGAAGTGTCGTGGATGGATCGGCGCTTCGACAAGCTCAGCGACCGATTAAAGTTCAATTCTCATTGACCACGTAGCCCGGTCGTTGAGCCTGTCGAAACGACCGGCGATCCATCACGCCCCTACAATTCAGATCAAATCAATTTGTTGTAATCCGCCGCGCTCATCAATTCGGTTTGCGGGGATTTATCCGCCGTCACCTTGATGATCCAGCCTTTACCGTACGGATCCTGATTGACCACGCCTGCGTCACTGGCCAGATCGGCATTGACGGCAGCGACCACACCCGCAACGGGAGCGTAGAGTTCGGCCACGGTTTTCACGGCTTCGATGGTGCCGAAGCTTTCGCCGGCTTTTAATTGAGCGCCGACTTTGGGAAGTTCCACAAACACGATATCGCCCAATTCGCGCTGGGCATGATCCGTGATGCCAATGGTGGCAACACCACCTTCAACAAGAGCCCATTCATGATCTTTGGTGTACTGTAAATTCTCGGGAACCAGGGACATTTCAACACTCCTTGTGCCGTCCTTACGGAGCGGCGGTTATTGTTCCGCCCAAACGGGCTTTAAGTTTGTCCAATGCAACAGCGGCGACCTGCACATTTTTATGGAAATTCGACGAGTGCGCTTTTTCCTGCGCCCCATTTTCAGATTTGAAAAAGCCCTCGAGATCGCGTGTGGCGGCTGCAAGGTTTCCAGCGATGGCATTTAATTCCTCGCCGCCTTCAACCTGTTTGATGGTCGGACTGCTGGCCCGATCCAAAAGACCTTGACCTTCGGCCTTATAACCCTGCACATGATTCTGCATGCGCAAATATTCCGCATCGCTCATCTGGCTGACATGCGAAGGATCCAACTCGGCGAGTTCGCTTCTCAAATGCTGTGCGGCATTCACTGCGGCAATCAGTTCCGGTGTGGTGAGCATGGTCTGGGGAGCGGCAGATGGAGCATTGTCCTTTTCGACAGGTTTGGGTGTTTCCATCACAGTCGCGGGTGCGGGCTGGGAAACGTCCGATGTTCCGGCAGGCGTGGTGAGCATGTCCATCATGGCTTCTTTGTGGGCCACGTATCGAAAGCTGTGGAAAACCGCCGCACCGAGACAAAAGAGCGCGAGTACCGTGGAAATTCCCATCCGCAATTTGCCATGGGCATTGAGCGCGCCGATGAAAGCCAGCGCCGTAATGGCGTAGAGGAGGGTGAGTAAGAGCGATTCAGAGGTCACGGATGTGCATCTTCCCTGCCGAAATAGCTTGCGGAATATAAGATTAGGGGTTTTAGACTCCAAGAAGGGAAGGGCATGCGCCCCAAATTAAGGGAACCTATTGCGGTTTTGGGATACGGATTGGAGGGTAAAAGCACCTTACGGTACCTCCAAAACCGGGGTTATCGCGAAATTACCGTCTTGGATCGCGTTGTTCCGAGCGAACCGCTGCCTGCCGATATCCACGGTCGGTTTGGCGAAGACTATCTCCAAGGTTTGCAGGGAATACATACGGCCATCCGATCTCCCGGTTTGCGCCCCCTTGTTTCTGAAATCGAGGCATTCAAAAAACAGGGGGGAGCGCTCACTTCCCAGGTGGAGATTGCCTTGGAGTCTTTGGATCGTCGACGCATTATCGGTGTGACGGGAACGCTGGGGAAGGGGACTTGCTGTTCTTTGCTTTCTGCCATGTTAATACGCGGCGGAGTTTCCCACCGGCTCGCCGGGAATATCGGACTTCCCCCGCTGGATGTTGTTGAAGATTTGAAACCGGATGAGTGGCTGTTGCTGGAGCTGAGCAGTTTTCAGCTTTCCACGTTGAATCAAAGTCCGGGAGTTGCTGTGATTCTCCGAACCACCTCCGAACATCTGGACTGGCATGCTTCACAAGCTGAGTATTGGGATCACAAAGCCAATCTCGCGAGACATCAAGGGCCAAAAGACTTATGCGTGTACTTCGCGGACACCGAAGGTTCGGCATGGATTGGATCCTTGGGCCAAGGCCGCAAAATTTCCTTCGGCCAAACGGGAGACATGCGCCTGTCGGAACAGGGAATCGAATGGCCGGAGCGCGGGTTCCAACTGCATCTCGACGAAACGCAGTTGCTCGGCGCATTCAATTTGGAAAATCTGGCGTCCGCTGCAACAGTTGCTTTGGAATTGGGCGTTTCAGCGGAGAATGTTTGCAACGCCGCCAAAGATTTCGCTCCCTTGGAACATCGCCTTGAATTTGTGCGCAATGTGGACGGTATTTCCTATTACAACGATTCCTATGCCACGCGACCCGAAGCGGCCTTGGCTGCTGTGCGGGCGTTGCGTGGAAAACCACTCGGATTGATTCTCGGAGGATCCGAAAAATTCGCGGACTTCACGGAGTTGGCGCAGGGTCTGGCGTCCGAGTCCCATCTAAGTGCGATTGCTCTCATCGGACACACAGCACATCGACTGGAAACCGAACTCCGTGTCGCCGGAGCGTTCAATCAATCGAAGTATCGCATTTGCAATTCACTGGAAGAGGCGTTGGAGTTTTTGCGATCGGAAATCTCTTCCGGTTCCATTCTTCTCTCACCGGCCTGCGCTTCGTTCGGCCTCTTCGCGAATTACAAGGAACGCGGGTACGCATTTAAGAGATGTGTGGATTCTCTCCCGAGCGATTCCAGGCCCGGTAAGTAGCAGCGTCAAGTTTCCCGTTAATCGAACCAGAATAAAATTTCTTTTGCTTTAAACTTCTCTGCAAATCCTCCACCAACTTTCCCTGTGACCTATAGCAGAGATTTGGTGTTGGCTTTTTTGACGTCAAAGTCTTTTGAACTTGGGCCGCCGGAAGAAGCAGAAGCGGAAAATTCTTTTGCGATCCGGCATACACCAAGTCGTGAAAGGTTTTCCACGCTCCCTGATTCGGCCCCGAATCCGGGAGGCGCGGGCAATGCGGCATTCCCGCCACTACCATGCAGCCCGAACTGCGAAACCCTTCAGCGACTCCGTTCAGATTCCAGGCGCAATGCAGGTTGTCGTAAGGATTACTGAAGTACAAGGGATCTTTTTTGGTGTAAGGCGGCGCATGATAAGTGCGGCGATAGAAACGATATGCAGTTTGCCGCAAAGCCGCATGACCCATAAGTTTGCCCTGCAAATGTTCACCCTTGTGCAGGTCGGTGTAAAATCCCGGTTCGATTTGATTGGTTCCACGCCCCTTCATTTTTCCCTTGCGCGATGCAGCCTTGAGAACATTGTCGCGATGCGGAACGGTGGAACCCGGCGCGGCAAACACCTTGCCTGTTTTCTGATTCCAGATTCCGATCGTGCAACGCAAATGCTGATAATCCAGCGGGGCCAATTCCAATTTTAACGACGCAGACCAGCCTTTGGGTTTCCCCAAAATGCGGCTGCCGCGCAAAGCAAATAGCACCAGTTCCTGATGCGGCAACGGCAGGCTCCAGATTTCAAACAACCGCCGCATAGTATTGTCATTGATTTCAAATCCCATGGATGGGAATGTATCAAAGTCGGACAAAGCGTTCGACCCACTGTTTCAGGGTGAAAATTGTCTTCTGGAATACCCCGAATTTCTGGTCTCTCAAAGCCTTTTCATAACAGCAGGTGGTTGGCACACGCCTTGCGTTCTCATCCATCACCACACAAATTCCATTAAGGAGGAATCATCATGTACGCTACCTGCACACGTCCCAATTACCCCGCCGCCTGGGTCGACCGATTTTTCGACGAGTTCGAACGAACGGCATCCAGCGAACGCGTCAACTTCAGACCCAAGGTGGACGTTGTCGAAACATCCGACGCCTATTTGGTACGAGCCGAACTTCCGGGAGTCGCCCGGGAAAACCTGACTGTTGAAGTCAAGGAAAGCCGGTTGATTCTGAGCGGTCACAAGGAAGTCGCCACGCAAAAAGAGGAAGGCCGCTACCATTACACGGAATCGAGATCCGGGAACTTCTCCCGCGCCTTCGACCTTCCGCGCAATGTGAAGAGCGACGCCATCGAGGCCACGCACAAAGATGGAGTTTTACAACTCCGCATCCCGAAGGCTGAGGAAGCGAAACCCAAGACCGTCGAGATTAAATAATCGGACGGCAAAAGCCCCGGGCCATACGGCCCGGGGCTTTTTATTGGATTGCTCTAGGGGTTTGCTGTCAGAACAGGACGGGGCGGGAGTATACGGTTTCTCCCTGTTGAATCCGCAGGAGATGCAAACCGCCTCCGAACGCGCGAACATCGAAATCGAACGAACCGGAACCCGTCTTTTCCTCAAGGAGCGAGCCGTTCAATTTGTAAAGGGACACCTTGGTCCGGCCCGGAATGTCGATGCGTACGTTCATCAGACCCGCCAGCGAACTGACAGTGACGGCTGACGCCAGCCGCATGGCTTCCGGCTTGATGCCTCTGAAAGCAATGGGGGAGGGCACCTGATCCACATTGGCCGGATCGAAAGTTGTCTGGGATTGATAAAACCAGCCCATCCACGCGATATTATACAGGAGTGAAGCGCCCGTTGCCGACTTCACGCTGGTGTTGACCGTGACGCTCAAAGTGCGATCCTGTCTGCCTGCACCGCCCCAGACTCCGGTAGGGTTGTTGCCAACACCGAGCGTGCCGATATGCGCTGCACCGATGCTTGTATCCGGGGTGGAAATCGCAACGAACACCTTGCGGTTGTCATTCGAGAAAGCAACACTCGCTACTTGAGGTGTTTTCGTGGTGCACAGAGTACTGTTGCAGCCATAGTTTGCGCCCAGCATATAGTTGAGCTGCTGGAGCGTGAAACTCGACGTCGTAACGGTAGTTGGATTAACGGGCTGGGAGAAGAAAAGCTCCACGCCGTTCGTGGTACCCGCAGCACTCTTGCGTGATCGCATGGCCAGAATTTCAAAAGTGGCAGTGTCCTTGAAGGTCATGCGGAACATGGGACCCGCGTTGCCACTGGGCCAATTCCCGGGATGGAGCAAGGTGCCGACGTAGATGGCGGAATCCGGAGATATGGCCAGACGGTTGATGGCCTTGGTTTCTGTGGCTCCGGTCGAATTGATGCTGGTACCCGTAAAAAAGTGATAAGAGGCCTGATAGTTGCCTGAATTATCCACGTTGTCCACGTGCACGCGCCCCATGCCTGCGTCCGTCACGTCGCCCACGATCCAATCGCCCTTGTAGGGACCGAAGGTCAAGTAGAGTGGCTGGCTGAGGGAATTATTCGGAGGGCCGTAAGGCACCCAGATCAAAGGCGGTTGGTAGGGTAGATCCTCGGCCCAGTTCCGCAAAAGATTGGTGATGCCGGTTGCGCCACCCGCGTTGGTGGGGGTGGATTGCCGCGTGCCATAAGTCACCAGTGGCTGACCGGGTTTGAAGAGTCGAATGGGATTGCCGGGGTTGAAACTGCCCTGGTTGTCGGTGCCCAGCATATATTCACCATTTGAGGCAAAGCCGTTGGGTGAGCGCAGGCCCCCGGATTCCTTTCTGAATCCGCTATTCGCCTTGGCGTTTAAGGGGATGATCGAGTCTTTCGCCCATGAAAGCAGTCCACCCGAGAAAGTGCTGGTCGGCGGAGCGTTCGAAGTGCCTCCCGGAATGATGGACCCGCTGTATTGGGAATAGAACCGTCCGTTGTAGTACACAGGCGTGAATATCCACTGATGTCCGGTCGGTCCGCGGTTCCATGTGAAGGTGGAGTCGAGGGTGGGGGTGCTGATGATGCGGGTGGCATTTTGTGATCGTGCGGTTTTGGCAGGAGCGAGACTATTCACCCGGTAGAAACCGTCGCGGTCCGCCACATACACTGTATCGTTGACTACAACTACGCCCGGTGGCGGACCCGTCATCGAATCCAGGATCTTTGTGATGGTGGCGCCTGAAAGACTGCCGGTTCGGCTAAGTCCGCTGACGATATATAACGCATTGTTCCCATCGGCGGGTTCCACGTAGCCTTGTCCCAACGCTCCGTTGCCCGGGCTTGTGTTGATTGCCGTACCTAAAAGAAGCATCCGACCGTCCGAGAGAAACGCCACACCCATGGTGGGGTAAGTGGTATTCGGGACCGTGGTCGTGACAATTTTCGGATTCGCCGTCGACGGAAAAGCCTGCGCGTGCGCGCTTGAGAGAAGCCCGCCCAACGCGAGCGCGCCGAGCCCTAAAAAAAGACCGTGAAAACGTGTGTTAAAAAACATGCTGGAACCCCTGAGTCAAGTCGATATAAATATCCATCGAAACCGGGAAAAATGCCGGGGATTTTATCGCGAAAAGCACCCTCAACATGCCCGTTTTATCCCAAATAGGCCACGACCCGTTTCCGGTGTGCTATATATCGGGTAAGGATTTCGCTTCAGCCCCAACGAGGATAAAATGCAATCCATGCGCGAGACCATGATAAAACAGGTGGTGCTGGCGTTGTGCCTGACCCTGAGCGTGGGCCATCTCTTCGCCCAGACCAAGTGGGTGGCGACGTGGGCCACTTCCCCGGAGCCCTTGGTCAGCTCCCAAAGCAACTTCAATCCGGGAATGGCCTTGGCCAATAATTCCCTGCGCCAAGTGTTGCGCGTCTCCATCGGGGGCGACACGCTGCGCATGCGCTTCACCAACGAATACACCAACACCGCTGTCAAGATCAACGGAGCGAATATCGCCGTATCGACCGGTGGCGGGATCATCGACACGACCACGCTCAGAACCTTCAAGTTTAGCGGCAAGGATTCGATCACCATGGCGGCCAGCGCCTACGTGTGGTCCGACCCCATTGCGTTTCCCTTGACGCCTGGCCTGAAGGTGGAGATCACCATCTACTTCGGTGCGGGCGCACCCGCGCCCGGGACCTATCCCGGCATCACTGTGCATCGCGGATCGCGGACCACACCCCGCATTCTCGCTGGCAACCATCTTCGCGACGTGAACTTCTCCGGATCCACACCTACCCAGCAGGGAGCGAGCGGCCAAGGCAGCTGGGTCATCAGCAGCATGGAAGTGTTGGCACCGCAGCAGTCGGCGGCGGCCGTCGCGATCCTCGGCAATTCCATCACCGACGGTTTGGGCGTTGCCAACGAGTCGTTTACCCGTTGGACGGATGCGCTCACGACGAACCTTCTGGCCCACGCGCGCACGAGCCACGTCGGCGTGCTCAACTCCGGGATCGGGGCTGGCAACTTGGTGAGCGGCGGTGTCAGTACTCCTGGCCTCCAACGCTACAAGCGGGATCTCTTCGATCATTCGGGTGTGAAGTGGATCATGATTCTATTGGCCGTGAACGACATCGGAAACACCGGTTGTTCCATGACCACTTCCAACAATGTGATCGCCGCCTATACTACGATTGCCGATTCCGCGCACGCCCGAGGCATCAAGGTCTATGGCGCAACCCTCACGCCTTTTGGTGGAAACAGCTATTACAGCGCCAACAGCGAAGCTTGCCGCAGTCGGATCAACGCATGGATCCGTGGCACAGCCCTCAGCACCGGCAAGTACGATGCCGTCGTCGATTTCGACAAACTTCTGAGAAACGCTCCGCCCGGCGACACCACGAGAATGCAGACGGTCTATTACAACGACGGGCTGCACCCCAACATCGCGGGGTACACGTTGATGGGGAATTATGTGGACACGAATCTGTTCATCGAAGGCGCAACGGCCATTAGGCAGGTTCTTCTCCCGGCGGCGGATTACGCGCTCGGAGAAACCGTGAACGGCTTGAACGGGAGCATGGCGATTCGATTCACAATCCCACGCGAGGGTTTTGTGTCGCTGAAGGTGCGTTCCCTGCAAGGGCGGGAAGTGGCGGAGCTGGCGGGGAAAACATTTTCTCCGGGCGAGCACACGGTGGAATTCAAACGGGGAAATCTGCCCGGAGGCGTTTATCTCTATTCGATCCGAGTCGGTGAATTTTCTGCGACACGGAAGATGACACTGTCGGGACGATAAGAAACAGGATTAGGATGCGGACGGCGACCTGATATATCCTTTGCTCCGCAGATATGCTAAAACCTTCTCTACACAAACCTCAAGACTTTCCTCTCCCGTCTTCAACGCAACCTCCGGATTTTCCGGTGCCTCATAAGGTGATGAGATTCCCGTGAATTCCGGAATAAGGCCTTGGCGGGCTTTCTTGTACAAGCCTTTGGGATCCCTTTGCTCACAGGTCTCCAGTGAAGCATCCACAAAAATTTCAATGAAATCGTTTCCGATCAAATCACGTGCAACCTGGCGCTCGGCGCGGAAGGGTGAAATGAAGGAAACCAAGGTGATGAGATTTGCATCCCAAAAAAGTTTGGCCACATGCGCCACACGGCGGATGTTCTCATGACGATCCGCATCCGAGAAACTCAAATCCGCGCACAGGCCGTTGCGCACGTTGTCGCCATCCAGCAAATAAGTCAAACGTCCAAGTTGGTTAAGCTTTTGTTCCACGGCATTTGCTACGGTGGATTTTCCGCTGCCGGAAAGTCCAGTGAACCATAAAACCGCGCCGCTCTGTCCGGAAATCCGGACGCGATCCTCGTGCCGTACACTGACTTCATGCACGGTGAGGTTGCGGTTTTCGGATTCGGAACCGCTCACAGGATTTTCCAATCCATGGAAATGGGTGAAATCAGCGAACCCAACAATTGCTTTTCCATGTCATCCAACTCATCCAGCTGAATCAGCACGGGAGCACCGTAGGCCGCCAGATAATACGCGGCCTCGCCCAACTTCTTGAGCAGGTCTTCGCGTTCCTGCTGCTGGCGTTGCACTGCCGAACCTGCTTCATCGGATGTAGCGGGTAAACTTAATACGGCGATTTTCTGCCTCAACTGTTTTTGGATCCGTTCAATCGCTTCTTCCGCAGCAGTACCTTGTGCGACCAAAACCGTAACCGATCCTGTCGATTCGGTGCTGTGCAACAGATTTTTGTGCGCTTGAACCACACCCGCAGTTGTATCCGCATCTGCGGCCAAAGCCTCGCGAATGATGCCGCCGCCGGCGATTTCATATTGATCCACAATGACAAAGCGACCGGTGCCTTCCAGTGAGGAGATGGCGTCAAAGGCGATGGGCTTGCGCAATTGCAGAATGCAATCCGCCACATCGTGTCGCTCCACGCGATCCGGATCGTGTTCGCGTCCGTTTTCCGAGGCGTCGATCAAATAATTGATGTGATGCAAACGCACCGCAACCTTGGTCGTGCCCAGCTTCAGGAAATAATCCCGGCCCATGCGCAGGGCCGATTTCCCCATCCAGAAAATATTGACCCGGATGCGATTGGAAACCTCGGGCTGAACTTCGCCGACACGAGCCATTAATTCACCGCGACCCAAATACACCTGCGTCGAAAGCGTCACGCCTGTGGACCATCCGGCATGAACTTCAGTCTTCGTCGGAGCGTTGAATCCTTCAATGCTTTGAACTTTGCTGTGTTTTCCAGAAGGCAAAAACACCACTTCATCACCGACATGCAAGGTTCCGGATTCCACGCGACCAGCTACGATGCGGCGATCGTCGCCGTGCGCCGTAAACTTGTAAATGTCCTCCACCGGCATGCGGAAAGGCTGGTGATTTTTCGACGGCGACTTTTCAAAAGCATCTACAGCGGAAAGCAAATCGGGTCCCTTGTACCAGGGCATTTTCTCCGAAGCCTTCACCATGTTTTCGCCGGGAAAGGCGGCAAGGGGAACGAAGAAACGCGGCGTTGCGCCAATGCGTGCGAGGAACGCCATGTATTCATCGCGAATGTCCTCAAAAGCCTGTCGCGAATAATCGACCAAATCCATCTTGTTCACGGCCACCACGATTTGGCGGATGCCGAGCATCGAAAGTAAATAGCCGTGGCGTTTGCTGTTCTCCTGAATGCCTTCCTTGGCATCGATCACAAGCACGGCGGCTTCGGCGCGGGCAGCGCCGGTCACCATGTTCTTCAAAAACTCGATATGACCCGGTGCATCGATGATGACGTAATCGCGCTTCTCTGATTTGAAAAACGTACGCGCGGTGTCGATGGTGATGCCCTGCGCCTGCTCATCCTTGAGGGCGTCGAGCAGAAAGGCATATTCAAAAGGCCGCGAGTTTTTTTCGCAAAACGCACGCACCGATTCCAGTTTGCCATCGGGCAGCGATCCGGTATCGGCCAGTAAACGTCCAATCACCGTGCTTTTGCCATGATCCACATGACCCACGATGACAATGTCCATACGGGCTTTGTCCTTGATATCGGTCACTGAGCCTGCCTGCAGTGAGCCTGTCGAATCTGTCGAAGTGGCCATCACATGTACCCGTCACGTCGAAGGGTTTCCAAACCGCCGTCTTCTTTGTCTTGAGCACGACCGGAGCGTTCCGCAATGTTGGTGAACTTTCCGGTCTTCAACTCTTCCACGATCTCGGCCACGTTACGCGAATCCGATTCCACGGGTGAAGTACAGGGGTAGCAACCCAGCGAACGATAGCGTTTGCCGTCGCCCTTGTTGAAATACAGATCGATGATGGGAATGTTCTCGCGCTGGATGTATTCCCAAATGTTCAGCTCCGTCCAATCCAGAAGAGGATGGATGCGCACATGGGTTCCCGGAGCGAAATCCGTTTTGAATTGATTCCACAACTCCGGCGGTTGATCGCCCACATCCCATTCGCTGTTCTTGTCGCGCGGCGAGAAATAGCGCTCCTTGGAACGCGATCCTTCCTCGTCAGCGCGCGCGCCCACGATTACACCCGTGTAAGGTTCGCGATTCGTGTCCACTTCATACTTGCCGGTTTGATGATTCATCCGGTATCGCGGCCATTCTCCGGAGAGTGTATTGCGCAGTGCATCCGTCTTTAAAGCCTTGCAGCATTGCAGACGCGTCAGTTTTCCGGCCGGAAAGGTTTCACCCTTGCGCAACACTTCCTCATTTTGGCCGTAAACCATATTCAAACCCCAGTCACGTGCCAGTTGATCGCGGTACGTGATCATGGCGGGGATTTTAAAACTCGTGTCGATATGAACCAAGGTGATGGGCATATGCCCGAAGAATGCCTTGCGCGCGAGCCATAAAAGGACGGTGCTGTCCTTGCCGATGGACCAAAGCATGGCCAGATTCTTGAAGTTGGCGTATGCCTCCCTCAGGATGTAGACGCTTTGATTTTCCAGTTGATCGAGATGGTCTTGTTCCATAAGGCTTCCAGTGATATCCCTATAATACATATTAACTTAGTCAGTATAAAGTAGGCCCATAAAATCGAAAAAATCCATTTTTTAATGATATGATGCCGTTTCTGTTTTTAAACCATACTAATTAAATATGTTAAAAGGGTGATGGGGTAAAGCAGGGATCTCGAGTGAAATTGCCGAATTAATTAGAATTGCTGCTTTCATCGCTTCGTTAAGCAAGGCCTTTCGCGTATGGCCATGAATAGCACACCTGTTTATTTGTCCACCTTCCTGCTGGAGAAAAACCGTTGGAATGGCAAGGGACCGTCTTTGCTCGTTTCCGATTGGGTGGAACCCATTGCGGAGGCGGGTTTTCGGGGCATGGAGATTTGGTTTCCTCATCTTTTGTTCTCTTCGCGTTCAGAATGGGAATCCATCCGGGAAAAATCGATGGAAGCCGATATTCCTGTGTCCTTTCTCTACGCACAATTTCCCGCCGACGCCAGCGATAAAAGCCATCGCCATCGCGATACACTCATCGAAGCGGCAGATTACTTCGCACCTCAAGGCCTCAAGATTTCCGTTCCCGAAGCTGGAGAGGGTGTTGATGAAAAACTGTCCGCACTGGCGGGATGGGCGCGTGATTTGCCGCGAAATGTTCAGCTTGTGAGCTTCTTTGAAGATCGTCAGGCGAAGCCCGGTGAAATCACCCGCCGTCGTGAACAGATTGGATCCCGATTCGGTTGCGCCTTGAATCCTTTCGCAATCAATGCGGATGATGCGGAGGGTTTATTCCGCGAGGCGGGGGACTCGCTTGTAAATCTCGACATACGGATTTTGCTGCAAGGCGAACATCAGGCGATTCGGGATGCCGAAGAAACCTGCGGCAATATCGTATCTCTTGCACGTCAATTTGATTTCAAAGGATCGTGGACATTGTCCTCCACCGCGGGTGTGGGAATGCCGGGAGAGGATATGGATCTTTTGTTTGACGAGGCCGAGGAGGATTTGAATTTCCTCGCTGCAGCCCTTGCACGTCAGTAAAGGTTAACGCAGGGCCAGTTTTCCAAACGCCCTGGTCTGACCCGCAACCTTGAGGAAATAAACTCCCGCAGAAATCCAGCGACCTTGCGCATCGCGGCGATCCCAATCGACGCGCTGGTTTGCAACCGGCAACCGGCGTACAATATGCCCGCGCAAATCCACGATGTCGATCTGACGCGCGGAAGCCGGCATGCGCTGGCTCATGCCCGCCACGACAAATAAACCGGCACGACTTCCGTCGGGACGGGTTACTGACGTGGCTGTGCCCATGCTGATGGTCTTGTCCTTGATTAAGGTGCTCCATTGTTGCGTGCCGTTCGAAGTGGTGGTGCCCACGAAGCTGCGATGTGTAGCGACCATTCTTCCGTCGGTGATGTGAAACACCATCATGTCGCCATCCATGACGCTACCATCGTCGTAAATGTCAAAGCTCTTGGTTCCCGTGCCGTTGTTCCACGTATAAATGGCCTGGGCATGGGAATGGCCGTGAAGGATACCGATGACATTGTAGTTCACAATGGCATTGTAAAACGGAGTGCGGAGAGCCGCAGGGAAGTAGGTATTGTCGTTCACAGGGTAATGTTCCATGATGAAAACCGGACGCCCGCTGTTGCCCACGTTGGCAGCCAAATCCTGTTGGAGGAAGGCCAGTGCATTCATGGGCCGGTAACCGCTATACCCGAGTTCGGTGCTTCCGGCATACAGGTTCAAATTGATGAAATGAACCCCGTCCCAATCCCAAGAGTAATGGTATTCCGTCGAGTCCAAGCGGGTGAGGCCCAACTTGCGAAGGGCATTGCGTTGAATCATGCGGTTCACGAGGAACAGCGTATCCTTGATGGTGCCCGTTGTGTAAAAATCGTGATTGCCAAGCGCCTCAAGCGTCGGGAAACGAAGTTTCTTGTCACCCGTGACGCCATAATCTGCGGTGTAGCGGTTCCAGAGAGTTGTGTCGATCATTTCAATGAGATCACCAACGACAAGCACGGCACGCGGTTCTGCCACCGTGCCACCACCCGCAGCGGTAGGATAGGCTGTTCCCGGAAGAGCATTCAGCAATCCGGGCATGCGAGCGCGGCTGGTATCCTTTTGCGTGATGCCAGTGCCCGAACTTGGAGCACCGGTTTGACCGTAATGCGTATCGGAGATGGAAAAGAAAGTGATGTCCACTGCGAAAACAGAGGTGGCCCCCATAAAACAAATTGCACGGATAATGGTTTTCATAATGTCGATCCTCTCCGGAATGATTCAAACAAAAATTTCACTGGATAAATAATAAGCCCGCTCGTTGTATTTAACTCGTAAAATTCCCATCGTAACAAGCGGGAAACATATTTCGTTCAGCCGTCTTTTCGGATGGTATAAAGGCTGGCGTGAACCTCGAGGCCGCCATTGTCGAAAAACAGGCGTTTGGCGGGTTTAAACCAGATTTCTTTTTCCAGACCTTCATCAGGGATGACCATGCAGGCTTTGCCGCCGGGGCACTGGGTTTTCAGGAAACGGCCAAAGCTTTCGTAGAGTTTGTGCAAAATGGCGTCCTCGCCCTGCTCCAAGCGCACGCCATAGGGCGGATTGGTCACGACAACCGCATCTTCAAACGGGCCTTTCAGCTGGTTGAAATCGGATCGTTCCAAATGAATCGAGTCCGCAAAGGGTGTTTCCAGCAGATTGGTGCGAAAAGCCGCAATGGACTTTGCGTCGATGTCACTGCCAAAAATCAAATCCTGCGGAAGCGGAACGATTTGTGAATCCATTTCGGATTTCACCTTTTCCCACACCTCGGCGTCAAAATCAGGAAGGGTTTCAAATCCTTGTACATCGCGGAAAAATCCCGCCGGAGTATTTGTCGCCATCATGGCGGCTTCCAGCAAAAGCGTACCGCTGCCGCAGAAAAAATCATACAGCTTTTGCTTTTTATCCCAACCGGAAAATCTCAACAACGCTGCGGCAAGATTTTCCTTGATCGGAGCCTCCACTGCCTGCTTGCGATATCCCCTGCGATGTAACACGCCGTTGGAATAATACAGGCTGATGGTGGCTTGATCGCGCCTCAAAAACAAATCGATGCGAATGTCCGGATCGTCGCGATCCACATTGGGCCGCTCGCCGTATTGATCCCTCAGCGAATCCACAATCGCGTCCTTGAGCTTCAAAGCTGCGTAATGGCTGTGGGTGATGCCGGAATCCGAAACGGTGGCCGTGATCTTGAAGGTCTGGCCGAATTGAATCAGCTGGCTCCAATTGAAAGCATAGGCGTTGGAATAAAGCTCCTCGGAGCTGTAGCATTCAAAGGAACCGAGAGGACGCAATACACGCGAAGCCAGACGCGAACCGTAGACAACGCGATAAACGTCTTCCTGACTTAAGGGAACCGTGACGCCGAGGTACTCGGCATTACCGCCTTCAATACCCAACTCCCGCAATTCAGCGAGAAGGAGCGGCTCAAGATTGCGGGGACAACTGATGAAAAAAGGATGCTGTTTCAACGCGGAAGTATTCAAGTCGGCCTAGTAAACGCCGCGATTGATTACTTGAGGTTGCGGACGGGGTTCGCGGGGACGAAAGCCGCCGCCCTGTCCCTGTTGTCCCGGCTGACGGGGGGTGTTGGAACCTTCTTCACGCGGTTTGGCTTCACGCGCGTTGATGCGACGGCCGAGCATGTCGACGCCATTGACGCCCTCCAATGCCGCCCGACCCTGTTCATCGTTGGGCATTTCTACAAAACCGAAGCCGCGCGATCGTCCTGTCATGCGATCTTTGATGATGCGGGCGGACTGGACTTCACCGAAGGCGCCGAAGGCTTCCTGAAGCAGTTCATCCGTGGCGTTGTAGGCAATATTGCTGACGTAAATGTTCATGCACATGTCCTTGTTTAAAATTCCGGCTTCTCCGGGGCATCCCGTTTGGGAAATTCCGCGAAGATTTTTTCGGGATGAGGCGAAACGAACGACCGTCTCCGAACAAATGAACAAAAAGCCGGTGGGTTAAATATAAACTCGGGTGCCAAAACGCAATGCGTGATTTTGCTACCCTTGTCCGCACTATGAAACACTATTACCTCGGTCTGGACTGTTCCACGCAAAGTTTCACAGCCATCGTCCTCGAACAGGACGGAGAACCGGCTTCAACCCGGATTCTCGTCGAAAAAAGCATCCATTTTGACACCACCTATCCCGAGTTTGGCACCCGTAACGGGGTCTTGCCTGCAGGCTCCGGTGTGGCTCATACGCCGCCTCAGCTTTGGGTTCGCGCTCTTGAGGACATTCTGGACGCCCTGAAAAAAGAAGGTATTCCCCTTCAAAACATCGAAGCCATTGGCGTATCGGGTCAGCAGCACGGCTCGGTTTATTTGAATGCTTCCGCAGAAAAAAAACTCGCTTCATTGGATTTCACTCAGGGTTTGGCGGAGCAATTGGAGAATGTCTATTCTCGAAAAACCTCCCCGATTTGGATGGACGCAACCACTTCCGAAGAATGCCGGGAGATAGCAGCCTCCCTAGGTGGCGATGATGCGGTATGCGCTCTTACGGGCTCCCGCTGCTTTGAACGTTTCACCGGCCCCCAAATCCGAAGGTTCTTCAAAACCGAACCCAAGAACTACGCGGAGACGGCCCACATTTGCTTGGTTTCCAGTTTCATCCCCTCTCTGTTGGCCGGAAAAATTATCTCCATCGATCCGGGCGATGGTGCCGGCATGAATCTGATGAACATTTCCACGCGCGCTTGGAGCCTCGAAGCATTGAATGCCACCGCACCAGATTTGGCCACAAAACTTTTACCCGTTCAGGAATCCGACTCCATTGCAGCGGGTATTTCGGCTTATTTCACCGCCCGTTTTGGTTTCTCGCCCTCTTGTAAAATTTTGCCCGGCACCGGGGATAATCCCGCAAGCCTCGTGGGACTGGGATTGGTGTCCAGCGGGGTGATAGGCGTGTCTCTTGGCACTAGCGACACTTTGTTCACGTATATGAGCTCAGTTCATACCGACCCCGGCGGAGCTTCCCATGTCTTCGGCAGCCCGACAGGTGCCTATATGGCCATTTCCGTCTATAAAAATGGCAGTTTGGCTCGGGAAGCGGTTCGCACCAAACATGGCTTGACTTGGGAATCTTTTTCAAACCTGTTAGGCCGCACTCCGCCCGGCAATCAAGGCCGCGTAATGCTTCCTTATTTTGATACTGAAATCATTCCCCGGATCGGCAAACCCGGAGTCCAGCGCTATGGATTTTCTGATCAAGATGTTGAAGCGGAAGTACGCGCGGTTATTGAGGCTCAGATGGCCAGTATGTTCCTCCACTCAGCATGGATGGGGGAAAAACCGTCCCGCATTCAAGCCACAGGCGGGGCTTCCAATAACCGTGAAATCCTTCAAATCATGGCGAACGTCTTTGGAGTGCCTGTCATGCGGCAGGAAACCTCTAATTCCGCAGCTCTGGGAGCCGCTATCCGGGCGCAGCACGTCGTCGTTAAGAAGGACGGTGAAGTTTCATTCGAGATCTTGGCTCGCCCGCACCTGCGAACACCCTTTACCTTGAATCCTGACCTCGAGGCGCATCACAGTTATCAAAAATTTGTTCTGGCTTACCGCAAATATGAGGAAGATTACATCCGGGATTTGGGATAAATATTGGAAATTTTCCATGTTATCTAAATTTTCCTCACCAAAATCAGCTTGTCTGGGTTACTTTAACGAGCTTAAATGGCTGGAGGCACAGTGAAAAAAAACGGACTATTTTGGGCGGCCGGAGGCTTGGCTGTCGTTGGCGCTTTGATTGGCTGCAATCTTTTGGAGCCTTTGGGTTCTAAACACGCCAATGACCAGGACTACCGCGAACTTTTGATCAAGGGCAACAATGCCCTGAGTGCCGGAGGTGTTTCGGACAACAGCGCGAAGCAGGCCCTGAAGATGGGGACTACGGCTGATTCCACCAAGGCTAAGACGTACTTCGCAACCGCCACGGCTCATTACGATACCGCCATCAGTTATTACGAGCGGGCCATGAAAAGATTTCCGCAAGGATCCGAGGCCTACCTCTTTCACTCCCAGGCAATCGTGGCGCTTTACCATGTGGACTACACCCGCATCAACGACGAGTTCAAAAAATCCGACAACAATACCGGATTGCCATTCATTCACGACTCGACCGCGACCAGCATCAAGTCCACTGTGAAAAGTGTGGACAGCATTTACCACCCGGTGTTCATAGCCGTGCAGGATCTGGGGCACATTTTGCGCGGTCGCGACACCCTGTGGTTGGACATTCAGCACTCCCAATATCTGACGCCGGATGAGGATACGGCAACCAAGGTGGACACCGCATCCGACGGTAGAATTTCATCCAGCGTGGCCCGTCTGGATTTGGGAATTCTCAGCGCCGTGCAGGGTCTTTTGGCTGCCGTGGACATGGATGGAAACGGTCGAATCGATTCCGTCTGTGGATCCGGCATAACCGATGCATCGCTTAAGGCCAGCCTTTGTCCGAAGGGGGATTCCAGCGAAGTTTCCAGATTGAACGATTTGATATCCATCTCTTCAAAACTTTCCTTCGACAGCCTGGACACCAAGAGTTTCGGTTCCACGGCAAAAGACAAATCGGATAATCCCAACGACATCAACTCCTATGTCTATTCCATGCAGGAACCCCTCACAAGCGCGGCGTTCAATCTGGACTCGGTGAGAAGCAGCTTGAAGAGCCATAATCAAGACTCCCTTGCCAAGAATATCGCCAGCACGGTGACCCGTGTTCGCGACCTCGCCAATTTTGTCGGATACATGCAATACAACGATTTGGCCGATGATGATTTCGATCGCCAAGATGTCGGTTCTCCGTCCCCCATGCTCTGGCATGACTATGACCGGAATCACCATATTCGTTTTAATTATGGCGACCCCACTTTGGATGGTTACGCGAAATACATGGATTCCGCGGGCTATCACTTTGGTCATCCCGGAGACATCGGCAACCCGTTTCATCGTCATGCATTCCCCAACCTCTATTTATCCTATGGGGAGCTGATAAAACTTCATCCCAATCTGGATACCGTTGTGGATGCCTCGCAAAGCGGCCGCATTCACTTGATGCAAAAGCGTTGCAACGTGCTTGTGGACAGCGCTGTTTTTCTTGGCGGATTGATCAACATTCCTTTGCCGGCGGATACAATCGCCGCGCTCCGAAAAACCTGCGCAACCACCAGTTCGGTTCTCAAGCCGACTGTGACTCCTCCGGCTGCCAGCGATTGGGTCTCCGGCACGGCTGGAGTGGACGAAGAATTGCTCGACAATTTCGACAATGACAACGATGGAATCACCGACGAAGATGCGCGCAACCAGCGCGGTTACGATGACGACAACGATTCACCCATCAAGCTGTCCATGATAAACACCGTCATTCCCCCGATGCAATGGCGGGATGCCAACGGCAACGGTTGCATTGACATGGACACCCTTGCCCATCCCACCAATGCCACGGATTCGTTAAAGCGGGAATTCTGTATCGGCACCTTGGAGCATCGCCTGTATCTGGCCCATTGGAGCGTTACGACTTTTGGGCCGGGTACCAATCGAGTGGATTCACTGGCTTATTATTACCAGCCATTTAGCGGTGAATCCAGCGCCAATACGGATTGCAAAAACGCATTTGACAACCCGCAAAGATTGGATCCGGCATTTCGAGCCAAGTTTAAGCCCACAACTGAAGAACGGGATTTGGCATGCCAGTTCCAAAGCATTTGGAACTCGCCAGTGGCCGGCTATCCGAAAGAAGCGGGTAAAAAACTCCTGAATTCAGAATGGACGGGCGGTACCTTCGGTGTGGACGAAGAAACATGCGGCGACAAGATCGACAACGACGGCGACGGTTGGGTTGACGAAGATTGCGGGGATCACCAATGAGGACCAATATGAAACCGCTTTGCCTGGCCGCGGCTTTTACCACCCTGTTGTTTGCCTCCGCTCTTGCGGGCGGTGGCGGACCTCAATATCGGGGTATGATGGTGGACGCCATGGGCCGATCCGGCACCGCTTCGATTACTGGACCTTCGGCCCTCTATTTTAATCCGGCCGGTTTGGCAGGACCCAAAAAGAGCTATGGCGTCGAAGCCGTCGCTGAAATGGGATTTAACGGAGTGTTGCTTGACTATGCCGATTGGGCGAACAAGAACAGCGCCTATCTCAACAACCTTGATTCCGCCTTGGCTCACATCGATCCCGTGCTTGAAAACGAATGGGCTCCTTATTCCAGCAACTACATGTTACAGGGATATTTTGAAGAGTACGCCTTTTCGGTGGTTCGGGATGCCCATTACTCCATGACCTTCAGCAAGGCCACGCTCACCCCCGTCATCGGCGCCAGCATATTTTCAGATATGCAAATCTCCGCGGGTCGGGGTTACGTCCTGCCCGATAACTGGCGTGTTGGTATCGCTTACAAGTTCCTGTATCGTCAGCGCGCCGATGAAAAACTCTACGGTCTCAATGATGACGAGTATTACCAGATCAAGGACACATGGGGAAAGAAATCCTCCAACGCCTTGATCGGGGGAATCGACAAGATTACTGTGGCCTCCAAATTTGCCGACGACCAGTATGGATTCGGTGTCAACCTCGGCGTGAGTCGCCCGCTGCCTTACGGGTTCACCGTGGCTGCATCGGTGCTGGATCTGCCCACAGTTTTCAACGGTGGATTTTTTGTGCCCCAGTTGAATCTGGGAGGCTCATATGCCAAGGACTTTGGCCCCACTCCGGGCATCGAAGCTTTGCATTTTAATGTGCTTGTCAATCTCGACTGGCAATGCCTGCTCCCTGATGATCCATGGTTCAAGCAATGGAAGGGTGGACTCGCCGTCAATTCTCAAATCCACAATCGCGACGTGATCTCCCTTGCCACGGGTTTGAACGATGGCTATCCCACCTTTGGCGCGCGCGCCGGATATTTCCTTTATGCCTATTACCTCTACACAGCGGAGGAGACGGGGAACTATCCCGGTCAGCGCAAGTTGAACTACCACCGCTTCGGTGTGGACTTTAATTTTTAATTCTTGAAAAGAATCTGGCAGTTTGAAAACCCTTCCGCCTTTAGCGGAGGGGTTTTCTTTTTTAATCGCAGGGGAAATGCCTGAAGATGGCTTCAGCCACTCCGCCATTCTGACCCGAGCTTACGACTTCGTGAACGGATTCCCGCACTTCGGCTGGAGCGGTGTTTACGGCGAAGGATTTTCCGACGGCTCGCAGCAGGGGTAGGTCATTGGCGGAATCTCCGATGCCCACCGCTCTTTCCAGCGAAGATCCCACCACGCCGGCAAGGTACCTCGCTCCAGATAACTTTGAGATGTGAAGCGGCGTGATTTCGAGCATGTACCCTGCGTAGAATGTGTTTCGAATGAGGGCCGTTTCCAGAGGTAAATCCTGCAAAGTTTTTTGCGCCTCCGCCAGTGCGGACTCGGGTCCAAGAAGAATGAGTTCCACGAGGGATTTGTCATGAAGCTCGTTGTAATCTTCCAACAATTGACTGTACTCCATGTTCTTGGCGACAAAATCCCCGTTCATCAAACTAAGCCGGCGATGAAATACATCGGGGCCGCCATTGGGACGGTAAGTTAGGGCGATCGGATCGAGATTCAAGGGGGCAAGTGCTTTTACGACTTCCAAAGTAGATTCCAACGGAAAATCTTCGCGGTACAATACGGTTCGGGTCTTGAGTTCCTTCACCACCATGCCATTGTTCAGGATGGCATAATCGGCGAGGCCGTTCAAGGGAAGACGATCGAGAAGTCTTTCCAGCGTGGTCCAACGGCGTCCCGTTGCGAGCACCACCGGTACTCCAATATTCCGGCAATGCAACAATGCCTCCCGGTTGATGGCGGGAAGGTTGTTCTCGTTATCGAGCAAGGTGCCGTCGATGTCGGTGATGAACCAGTCAAATTCCATGGTTGATGAGCCTGTCGAATCATGTTTGCTCAGTGCGGGATGTTAAAACGAATAAAGCATTTTTTCACCGTCATGGCCAAGATCAACCTGCCCGAAAACGACGATGATTTGTTCGCCCAATGCGACTTCGAAGCATTCCGGGCTTCGGGCAAGGGTGGTCAGCACATCAACAAAACCGACAGCGCGGTGCGCTTGCTGCATCGTCCCACTGGCATTGTGGTGATGAGCCAGGAATCGCGGAGCCAATGGCAGAACCGCCAACGTTGTCTGGAGAAAATACGGGAGAAGGTTTCGATATTGAATATCGTGGTTGTTCCGCGCAAAGCCACCAAGACACCCAAATCCGCCAAACGGAAAAACCTGATTGCCAAGACGCATCATTCGGAAAAAAAGAAACAGCGAACCAACAAAAATTGGGATTGACTTACAACCGACCCATAACGGCATAAGCTGCCAGCCCCACATATTCATGCAAGGCGTTGGCGGTTTCCCCCAACGCCCATTCAGCCGGCAATAACGCGAACCATCTTCCTGGAAATGCCGTGCCGGATCTGAAATCCGCCGGAACCGGATAAACGGTAAAACCCTGTTTGCGAAAAAGCCGGACTGCACGAGGCATATGTACCGCGCTGGTGACAAGCAGAATGTCTTTCTTCCATCCGCAGCTTTGAAAGAGTTGTGCGGTTTCAACAGCGTCTTCATAAGTGTTTCGGCTTTCCGATACCCTGACAATCGAGCTGTCGGGAACGCCTAACAATTCCGTAAGCAGGCTCGCATACAAGGAAGCTTCATCGCCGCCATATCCGGTGATAAAGGGAACCGCGCCTCCGGTCACCACCAATTTGGGAGCAATCCCCCTTCGCCAGAGTCGGGTGGCTTGCAAAACCCTGTCACCGCTGGAATTCGTTGCGGGATGCAGTCGGGGCGGTTCGGGAGGGATCATGGCGCCGCCCAACAACACAATGGCCGATGCCTTGGGATAAGACTCGAGTTCGGCATATTGCCCTTCGAGCCCGCGAAGAAGAATATGGCAGACGACGGGGGAGGCGGATAAATACAGAATCCCAGCCGCAGAAAAAGCAAGGATGGCTGCACTTTTAGCCTTGCGGAGCAAGGCTAAAATACCTGTCACCAGACACAGAAGACACACAAGACCAATGGGGAAAAGCAAAGCCGGAAGGACTTTGGAGAGGATGAGACCCATGAGATTATCGGGTTTTCGAGCCTGAAAACAATATATTTGAGTCCATGTCGAGCATATTCGGTAATCTATTCAAGTTGGCCACTTTTGGCGAAAGTCATGGCCCTTCCGTGGGTGTGGTTGTAGACGGTTGTCCAAGCGGTCTTTCCATCTCTGAGGCTGAGATTCAGATCGATTTGGATCGCCGCCGACCCGGCCAAAGCAAGCTGACCACACCACGTCAGGAAGCCGACGCCGTGCGCATTGTCTCCGGCATCTTCGAAGGCCGCACCACCGGTTCTCCGATCGCCATGATGGTGGATAACACCGATCAGCGTTCGCATGATTATTCGGACATGACCGAATTGTACCGGCCATCGCATGCGGATTACACCTATGATTTGAAATACGGATTCCGCGATCATCGCGGTGGCGGGCGCGCCTCGGCGCGCGAAACCATTGGCCGCGTTGCAGCGGGTGCCATTGCACGCAAGATTTTGAATCAGGTTTGTGGAACTGAAGTGCTGGCTTATGTCTCGCAAGTCGGAATGGAGGATTGCTCCATCGATCCGCTATCGGTGACTCTCGCTCAAGTCGAAGAATCCTTGGCGCGTTGTCCCGATCCTGAAGCTTCAGCGCGCATGGTCGCGGCTATCGAAGCAGCTCGTAAGGATCAGGACAGTTTGGGTGGCGTGGTGCAGCTCGTGGTGAAAAATCCTCCACCCGGAATCGGTGAACCCGTTTTCCACCGCGTTGAAGCAGAACTGGCCCGGGCATTCCTGTCGCTTCCCGCCACCAAGGGTTTTGAAATCGGCAGCGGCTTCGCGGGAACACGTCTGCGAGGCAGCGAACACAATGACGTTTTCATCAATAAATCCGGGCATATCGGCACGGAGACCAACCGCTCCGGTGGCGTACAGGGCGGCATCACCAACGGCGAACCCATCCTGTGCCGCGTGGCGTTCAAACCCACGGCAACGATCTCAAAGCCGCAGCGCACTGTGGATCATGAAGGCCACGAAGCCGTCTTGAAGGCCAAAGGCCGACACGATCCGTGTGTTCTTCCACGGGCTGTGGTTTTGGTGGAAGCAATGGCTTCGCTGGTGTTGGTGGATTTGTTTTTGGAACAGCGGGCGAGGGCGGGGATTTTTTCGGCCTAACGCAACGGCGTTCCGGGCAACCGCATCAGCAGCCCCAAACCCACAATCGCCACCGCACACAACGACAACACAAAGATGGCGTTCCATCCGAGTTGACGGGGAACTTCTTCCGAAGATTCCTCTTCCGGGCTCAACCAAATCGACCGCACCAGTTTGAAGTAAAAGAAAAAGGATATCAGTCCCAACACCACGGATGTAATCAACACCGCATAAAATCCGTGCGGCAACATTAAATTCGGTTTGAAGGCTTCAGAGATCACGGCAAACTTGGCAGCGAAACCCGCCGTAAGTGGAATGCCTGCAAGACTGAACAGCATCAAGGTCAAACCCGACGCCAGCCACGGATGTTTCTTTCCCACTCCACGCAAGTCTTCCAGCTTGTCCACATCCGCAACGTCGGTTCCCAGCGCCATGAACGCCGCCAGCAAACCCAGCGACGTGAGTCCGTAAACCACCAGATAAAACAGAAAGGCCCATGCCGAGTTGAGCAAAAGAGCCAGCAGAATAAACCCCGCATTGGCCACAGCCGAATAGGCGAGCAAGCGTTTGAGTCGTGTTTGCGCAATGGCCTGAAAATTTCCAAAGACCGCGCAGCACACCACCGCTGCAAGCAGAACCGGTTTCCACGTGGGACTCAGGAAGGCAAACGGACCCCAGAGCATGAGACCCAGTAAACCAAAGGATGCCACTTTCACCGGTACCGAAAGAAAAGCCAGTGAAGCCATGTTGGCGCCCTCATAAACATCCGCCAGCCAGAAATGCAACGGAGCAACGCCGGTTTTAAACAGCAGGGAACCCATCAGGAAAACCAGCGCGGCTTTGACCATTATCAGATCCGCGGTAGAGCCCTGAACCACCAGCAACGCTACTTTATGCTGAATGGATGCGAGGTGAATTTCCCCTGTTGCCCCGTAGAGGAAGGCTAAACCGAGGAGGAACAAGCTGCTGGCAAATGCGCCCAGCACCAGATATTTCATCCCCGCTTCATTGGCCCGCGGATCACCGTGATTGAATCCGGCGAGCACATAGGACGGAATGGAAACCAGTTCGAAGGCGATGAACAAGGTGGCAAGATCTCCGGCCAGCGGCAAATGAAAGAGCCCCATGGCCATTGCCAAAATCAACATACGGAAATCCGTGCCGTGAATGCGCACCTTGGCTAGATAATCTTCAGCGAGGATGACGGCGATCAACGCCAATCCAATTCCGGCATAGGCCAGCGCTTTGCCGATGATGGTAATATGAATGGCTCCGCCGAAGAATTGGTCGCCGGGTACAAGCCATAAGGCGGTGAAGATGGCGCACAATACCAACGAGGCCACAACGATGACATGGGAAATGCGTTCCTGGCCGCGCGGCCAAATCGAAGCGACGATCATCAACAAACCGAATCCGACGATCAAGGGTAATTGCGTGAGGAGATAAGCGTTCATGTAGATCAGCCCATCCAACCCGTTGAATTCAGAAACAGCAAAGCCTTCTCCACAGGATGAAGTAACAGCATAGGGTAGAGGCCCAATACCAGCCACAATGCACCGACACTGAGAGACAATACGGAATCGCCCATGCTTAAATCCTCGGCGAGACCTGTTGCCGGTTTATCTGCAGAAGCAGGACCGAAGTAAATGGCGTGAAAGGTTCGAATCAAAGCAGCGGCACCGATCAACGCGCCGAGGCCAGCAAAGAACGTCAGCCACGGTGAAACTTTGAAGGCCGTGAAATAGATCAGAATTTCACCGACAAAGTTGCTGAGACCCGGAAGACTGGCGCTGGCAAAAGCGGACAGCAACATAAAGGCTGCGAGTCGGCGTTGATGGCCCCGAATGTTGGACAGGTTTCGCGTGTCCGGACTGTTTCCGTTTTTCAAAACGCGCGCATCCAGCGCCAGCAGCATGACCATGATGAGCCCGTGATTGAATGCCAACAGAATGGCCCCGGACAATCCGGTGGACGAAGCTTCTCCCGCTTTCACCGACGCAAAAACTCCGAGGGCCAACAAAGACAAATGAGACAGGGAACCGTAGACTAGAACATCGAGCAGACGTTCCTGTACCAAGGCGAGTAAGGCTCCGTACACCACACCGATGACGGCCAGAATTTCCAACGGCGTGGCGAAGTAACGCAGTTCATCCGAGAAGGCGGGAACGAGAACGAGAATCAATCCGAACGCACCCATCTTTGACATCACACCCGAAAGCAAAGCACGACAGGCGGGCGGCGCAGCATTATAGGTGTCGCGCAACCAGCCGTGGAATCCGAACAAAGGCAGTTTCACGGCGAAACCGATCAGGAAGCCGGCGAACAACCACAGGCGCGCATAAGGTGAGAATTGCGAAACGACTTCACCCAATCCACGAATGCCGGGGTCGCAATAATTTTTGGCACACACAGCTGCAATCGCCACCAGCATGGGCAAGCTGCCCGTCAGGGTGAACAAGACGAAACGCAACAACGCGGGATACACCGAACGGATGTGAAAACCCGTGCGGCCGTACAATCCAATCCAGAAATAAACAGCGATCAGTGCGGCTTCCCAGAAGAAATAAAAGAGCAGCAGGGAATCCGAAGTGAACACTCCGGCAAGGCTGAACACCATGGCAAAGGCTGCGATATAATAGGACTTGGAGTAACGCTCTTCCCGGTCACGCAGCAAAGTGAACACGATGGGGAGGCAAAGCCCGAGCAGCAAAAGGAAGGGCGCATTGCGTCCATCCAGAAAGAAATGCGGTGTCATTCCGAATCCCGAAACGCCCAAACGCAAAGTCGCACCCTGTAGATCCAGCCCACCCCAAAGGAATGCGAGAATGGCGGGAATGGTTGCAACCAAAGCATAAAGCCACGAAAACCCAATGGCGTATGAAGCGAGGGATTTTGTTTTCACCGGAATAAAGGCGAAGAACAACACAGCCACCAAAGGCAGCAGCAGGGCAATGGACAGGAAATCGCTGGGGATCATCGCATCAACTCCGCAGCAGGAAGAGGGCCGCGATTACCACGGCCAAAAGAATGAAACCGGCATAACGATGCGCCTGACCGCTTTGCAGACGGCGCAGAAGTAAAGAGAATCCTCCGGCAATCCAGCCGCAGGCATGAAGAATACCTATGAAAATATTCTCAAACAACAGACGCATGATCCACGAAATGATTTTCAGAGGCGATACAATGATAAAGGCGTACAAGTCGTCGAAATAAAATTTGCGGGCAAACGGTCCTTTGTCACCCAAAGTCAATCGAGTCAACAATCCCGACATGGATGCGCGGCGGGTGGAGCTGGAAAAGACCGCAAAGCAGCCTACCGCCAGAATAATGCTGGCCACAAGGCTGGGCAATGCGCCGGCCCAGTGAAATGTTTCCGGTTCCCAGCGTCCGCCAGTAATCCAATACACAAGGCGCGGCTTACTGCTAAAGAATGCAAAGGCCGGAGCGGCCACTGCGAGAATCGCCAATACCAAACGAATGATGGGACTGGTTTCTTTCGGCGCATGATGTCCATGATCATGATGTTCATGCGGATTGTCGCTCGAAAGATATCCGAGCAATCGGAACATATACAAGGCCGACAGAGATTCCACAATTAATACAACGGTGTAAAGAACGCCGCCGGGGATGTGTAATCCGAATCCTTCCAGATGCGATTCGCGAATGGAATCCAACACAGCTTCCTTGGTGAAGAAACCAGCGGAGAAAAATGGAATCAGTCCCGCACCGCCAATGCAACCGACCCAAAAGGCAATGCGCGTGATAGGCAATGTTTTGAGCACACCCTGAAGCTTGCGGACGTCCTGTTCATGATGCGCCGCCAGAATGACGCTGCCCGCCGCAAGGAACAACAGCGCCTTGAAGAAGGCGTGGCCGAAAAGATGTTGCATGGCTGCACTGGACGAACCTGCGGCCAATCCAAGGAACATCAATGCAAGATTGGACAACGTGGAGTAGGCGAGAATTTTTTTGATGTCAGTTTGCGTCAAAGCCATGAACGCGCCAATCACAAGCGTGATTAAAGCACAAACTCCGATGATAAATCGCGCCTCTGGAATCACACCATACAACCAGTCGAGGCGCATGATCAAATAAATTCCCGCAGTGACCATGGTGGCGGCGTGGATGAGCGCACTGACAGGCGTGGGGCCAGCCATGGCATCCGCCAGCCACACATGCAGCGGAGCCTGCGCGGATTTAGCGAACGCTCCGCCGAGCAAAAACAAGGCGGCGGCAAAAGCGGCTTTCTCATGGCCGACGATGATGGATGAACCCTGCGCGCTGAGATCGGAAAGCGAAAGTGTTCCAAAAGTGGTGAATACGGTGAACACGCCGAGTATGAAAAGCAAATCGCCGATGCGGTTGACGAAGAAGGCGCGGAAGGCGGCCAGCGGCACACCGGCTTCATCCCAGTAATGTCCGATGAGGAGATAGGAACAAAGACCCACTCCTTCCCAACCGAGAAAGATCAAGGCAAGATTATCGGACAACACTAAAGTGAGCATGGAGGCCACGAACAAATTGAGGCTGGCGAAGAAGCGGCTCTGTTCGCGATCGTGGCGCATGTAGCCAACCGAATATGCGGTGATAAGAAAGCCGAAGAAGGTGACCAGCAAAACCATGCACAAGCCGACAGAATCCACGCGCAGTTTAAGTCCGGCTTGAAACGCATTCGTGGACAACCACGGCCCGAGATCCATTACGAATGAGGAACCGGTGCCGAGCAAACCCAAAGACAAAAGTCCCAGAGCAATGGCAAATGAAAGGCCTGCAGCCAAGGTGGCGATTCCGCCGATGACGGCATAGGGCAACGATGCACCGAAGATCGCAAGGAGCAACGCCGAAGCGGCGGGAATGGCTGGCAAGCCCAGAAGCGCAAGCGGACTCATGCTTCTTCCGTTTCACCCAGATGGGAAATACGCTCACGGGTGATGTCGCGATAATTGCGGAACAACACCAGCACCATGGAAAGGCCTACGGCGGCTTCCACCCCAGCAACGCCGATGGACAGCATGTACAGGTAATGACCGGATTCCGAGTCGCCCCAGCGGAAATAGTTGAAAGCCACCAAAGCGAGATTGACACCGTTCAACATCACCTCAACGGAAAGCAAAATCAGGATGAGGCTGCGACGGCGGAATACACCGAAGGCACCGATGAGCAGGAGCAGTAAGGCCAGCGCGAGGCAATTGGCGAGATTAAACAACGGCATCGGATTTCCCTGTCGCACCACGGCGACGGCTGAAATTCAACGCGGCGATAATACCCACGAGAATCAAAAAGCTGATCAGTTCAAAGGAAACCGTGAACGGGTTGTTCATCGGATCCTTGAACAGCAAATCAGCGAGTGACGCCAAACTTCCAAATCCGGGTTTACTCACGGCAACCGGAGCGAGTGTTTTGGCAGCGCGATAAACCGGAAGAATGATGGTAAAACCTGCGGCAATCAAAAGCAGCAACCATGGAATCATCCGCACCGGGCCGAAAGGTTTTGCGGCTTCACCGGGAATTTCTCCGCCCTTGGGAGCCGGATTGATCATCATGATGACGAAAGTAAACAGCATCATGATGGCACCGCCGTACACGAGGATTTGCAGGATGCCGACAAAAGGAGCCTGCATCATGATGTAGAGCAGCGCAACAGGCAGAAAGGAAGCAATGAGCAGCAAGGTGGCGCGCACCGGGTTCTTGACCAAAACCACGGCGAGCGACAGCACGAGCACGCCAATGGCGGCGGCGGCGAAGAGGATGTCGATCAAAAGTGGTGGCACGTCGTTTCCAGTTAATTTCCGGTGGTCAAATTTAGTTGTTGAGCAATTTGTTCAAACCGTAGATGAATTCCTGCCGGGTTTGATAAACTTTCGGAACCTTATTCGTCATTTCGATGGCTTCCTTGGGACAGGCTTCCACGCAATAGCCGCAGTAGATGCATTTGAGCATGTCTATTTCAAAGACGCTGGGAATCTTGTCGCGCCCGTCCCATTCCGGCGGAGCGGCCTGCGCTTCGATGTTGATGCAATGCGCCGGACAAGCCGTGGCGCACATGTAGCAGGCCACGCATTTCATATGACCTTCAGCATCCTTCGTGAGGCGATGTTCGCCGCGGAAGCGTTCACTCACCTTGGGCTTCTGTTCCGGATATTGAATGGTTACCGGTTTGCGCATGAACTCGCGCAGGGAAATCAACATTCCCTTGAGGATCATCGGGATATAAATGCGCGTAATCCACGACAGGCGACTGGGCCGCATTTCCGGTCGGGGCGGATGGACATCCATTTTTTTCATGTCAACGGACATACAGTCCCCCGTATTCCATCAATAACGCGGTAATCAAAATATTGGCGAGAGCCAGCGGAATCAAAATGGTCCAGCCGAGCTTCATCAACTGATCCCAGCGGAAACGCGGCAAAGTCCACCGTACCCACATGAAGAAAAAAACCAGCGCCACCACTTTGGCGATAAAGATTCCGAAACTGATCAGTGCAGCCACGAACCACGGGAAATGTCCCACCCAACCCATCCACGCAGCGGGCAAAGTCCAGCCACCCAAAAACAAGGTCGCGATGACGGAGCACATGGTCCACAATCCGGCATACTCACCGAGCATGAACCAGGCATAGCGCATGCCGGTATATTCGGTGTGATAACCACCGACCAATTCCTGTTCCGCTTCAGGCAAATCAAATGGCGCACGGTTGGTTTCAGCGAAAGCCGCGATGAGGAAAAGCAAAAAGGTCAGCGGCTGCAAAAACAGATTCCAATGCGGCAGATACCAGCCTTGCTGTTGCGTTGCGATCTCGGAAAGGTTGAGCGTTCCCGATTTCATGGCCAGCGCAATCACCGCCATTCCCATGACGATTTCATAACTGATCAACTGCGCCGAGGAACGAATGCCACCCAACAACGGATACTGGCTGTTGGAAGCCCAGCCACCGAAAGCGAGACCGTAAGAGGCCAGTGAAGACACGGCCATCATCACCAGCAATCCCATTTCGAGATAGGACACGGCCATTACGCCATTGGGTCCCAACCATTCAGCACCTTCAGCCTGACCGACGGGAATGAGGCTGAAGGAAATGATGCCGGGCAAAAACGCCATGATGGGCGCGGCGAGAAAAATCAAACGATCTGTGTTGCGGGGAAAGAAATCTTCCTTCCACATCAACTTGATGGCGTCGGCGATGGATTGCAATAATCCCATCGGACCCACGCGATTGGGACCGATGCGGCGTTGAAAACGCGCGGAAAGCTTGCGTTCCAACCACACTAACATGGGCACGGCGGACATCACGACGCCGATGGCGACGAACATTTTGATCACCGCCAACACCAATGGGTTTCGCAACAGCGTTAGAACCATCGAAATCATCTTTGATTTCCTACCGCTACCCTGTCACCGCGCAACGCCGCAACAATTTCCGTTTCCGGCATTCCATAGGTGACCGGTTCCATCACCGCATCAAAGGTTTGTGTCAATCCGGTGCGATTCACAAACGAACCGGATTTTTCAAACGTAGTCAGCGTGGGCAATGCCACAGCCACATTGCCATAACGCAACAAATCACCGGTGGCGAAATCGAGCAGCACCACATTCTGGCTACGGTCAAGGATCGATTTTAATTCGGCGGTGATTTGGAAATTGGGAATGTTGTTCACGAGCAACAGGCAGCCAATGGAATCTTTCTCCGCCGCCAACGCTTTGAGGGAAGCATTCGCATCGCCGATTCCCAAAACCTGTTTCATGCCCGCACAATTCGGGTTCTTGTCCCCGCTGATGGTGAAACCCGGGAAAACCAAATCCGCTTCGACTGTGTTTCCATAACCGAAAATTCGAGTCGATGGATTTTCACTGGAAAGAAAATTTTTGATGGATTGCATGGCTTCGTTGGTATTCCACGCCGAAATCAAAGCGACGGAACCGGGGGCCGAAAGCAAATCCAAAGCCGCGCGGCGCGCTTCTTTCCACGTCGCGTCTTTTCCGTGCACCTTGGGTTTTTGCAAACGGTTCTCATGCACATAGTCAAAGGACAAGCGACCATGATCACACATCCACGATTTGTTTACTGCGTCGTTCTGGCGCGGCACAATGCGCTTGATTTGATTCTTCGCATCCAAATCCACGCGCGAATTGCAGCCCACGGAACAGTCTGCGCAAACCGAAGGATTGGAATGCAAATGCCAGACACGTGATTGAAAAAGGAAATCCGAGGAGACCAAAGCGCCAACCGGACAAATATCCACATTGTTCATCGACAACGGATTGTCGAGATTTTTGCCGGGGAACAACGCGATTTCGCTGCGGTCTCCGCGATAGATAACGCCCAATTCTCCGCCACCAGAAACTTCCTCGGTGAAGCGCACACAGCGCGTGCAGACGATGCAACGCGAACCCCAGTACTTGACATGCGGGCCCATGGTCGCTTTCGACTTGCGCACCTTCTCTTCGTGAAAGCGACCGTGATCGCGTCCGTGATCATAGCTGTAATCTTGCAACTTGCATTCGCCGCTTTGATCGCATTCCGGGCAGTCGAGCGGATGGTTGATGAGCAGGAATTCCATCACGCCCTTGCGCGCTTCCTCCACATCCTTGCCCGTCGTCGAAACTTCCATGCCTTCAGCCACCGGCTGTGCACAGGCCACCACCGGACGCGGCATGCCCTTGACGCCCACCATGCAAATGCGGCAATTCCCGGCGATGCTGAGATCGGGGTGATAGCAATAATGCGGCACGTCGACGTCGTTTTGATGACAGGCTTTAATCACCGTCCAGTCAGCGGGAACGGTGACATCCTTGCCGTCAATCTTCAGATTTACCTGTTTCATCAAATTCGATCCATTCCCATTCCGACGCTGAGCACATCGGGCCCACCCTGTGTGACGGTATCCCGTTTGGCAGCGGGCGTGATTTCGTCGCGCGCAGTGCGCTTGCGTTCCGTGTAGGCGGGTTCGTGCACGCGCTTTTCAAATTCGCCGCGGAAAAGTTGCAGATAACTTTGCATCGGCATGGCGGCGGCATCGGCCAGCACGCAAATGGTGCGGCCACGCATGTTCCTGGCGACATCGCCGAGCAAATCCACATCGCCTTCGTGCGCATGACCCTCGTGGAATTTGTGCGCAAGTTTTTCGAGCCAGCCCGTGCCTTCGCGGCAGGGAGTGCATTGTCCGCAGGATTCATGATGATAGAAGCGCATGGTGTTGTAAATCGCCGACATCAAATCGACCTGATCATGCAACACCGTGATGCCGCCTGAACCGAGCATGGAACCGAGACCCGCCAGACTTTCATAATCCAGCGTGCATTTTTCGACCATCTCCGGAGTCAATAATGGCGCGGATAATCCGCCGGGAATGACGGCCTTGAGCGTACGGCCTTCGATCATTCCACCGCCATACACTTCGATGAACTCTTTCATGGTGATGCCGAGCGGCACTTCATACACACCGGGTTTTTTCACCGCGCCGGAAAGGCAGAAAATTTTGAAGCCCGGACTTTTCTCCGTGCCCCATTGCTTGTGCCACGCCGCGCCGTTCTTCACGATGTGCGACACGCAGGCGATGGTTTCCACGTTGTTCACGATGGTGGGGCATTGGAACACGCCCGACACCGCCGGAAACGGAGGTTTGATTTTGGGATAACCGCGACCACCCTCGATGGACGAAAGCATTCCGGTTTCCTCACCGCAGATGTAAGCACCCGCACCGCGCATGACCACAACTTTCAAATCGAAGTCGGTGTCGAAAATTTTCTTGCCGATGAAACCCCTGGCCTTGGCTTCGCGGACCGCGGCTTCGAGGCGTTCATAACCCAGAATAAATTCGCCGCGCAAGTAGATGAAGGCGTGATGGCTTTGAATGGCCCAGCAGGTGAGGATGACGCCTTCCAACAATTGATGCGGATCTTTTTCCACGATGTGGCGATCCTTGAAAGTGCCGGGTTCGCTCTCGTCGCCGTTCACCGTGAGATAGGCCGGTTTGCCCGTGCCTTTGGCGAGGAAGCTCCATTTTTTTCCGGTGGGAAATCCTGCGCCGCCGCGACCGCGCAGGCCGGACTCTTCGACGAGTTTGACGAGTGAACCCGGTTCGGTTTTTCCAACATTGGTGCGCGCAGTTTCGTATCCGCCACGAGCCACATAATGATCGAGCGTATGCGATCCTGCTTCGTGGATGTGTTTAAGAATGACGGGTGTAAACGGAACCATTGCCCCGTTGGGGGAGTTTAGGGGGGATTCAGACATGATCCGCTCCGTTCAAATTCATTCCATCCACAACCGGTGCGGTGAGAGGTGTTTTCAGCGGCGGCGGAACCGTCGTCGTTCGCGGCGCTTCGCCGGGCTGAAAGTACGGGTCCTTGTTTTCAAAGTGCCGCGCACCCACTTCGGTTTCGCCTGCGAAGTTGTAATGCGACGGCAGCACGGACACGCGCAAATCCATTTCGATTCCGGCCTTGCCCTGATAATCCGCAACGCTTTTGTTTTCGCGCTTGAGCAGCGAGTCGATATAATCGTCCAGCGTTTTGCCCTTCATGGAGCAAAAATGCTCGAAGTCTTTTTGCACCACCGGCGGCTTGTCGCAATCGGCGAGACATTCGACTTTTTCGCAAGAGAACAATCCGTCCGCCGTGCTTTGTCCCGGTGTGATTCCCAGTTTGGACTCGATTTGCTTCAGGGCCTGCGAAGTGTTTCCATCCAGCGCGCACATCAGCGTGGCACATACCATGAAACGGTGTTTGCCATGCGCGGGGCGTTTGAAGTGGGTGTAAAAAGTCACCATGCCTTGCACATGCGCCGTGGAAACGCCACAGAGATCGGCGGCGATTTCCATGCCTGCATCGTCGATGCAACCGAACTCTTCTTCAATGAGTCGAAGCGTCATCATCAACATGGAACGCTTGTTGGGATAGTCGTCCACCATGTCGTGGAAGCGCTGCAGATATTCAGTCGATAAGGTCCTTGCCGGACCCTGAGCTTGTCGAAGGGTCACCGGTCTAATTCTCCGGCGATAATATTGAACGATGCCAGAATGGCGACGAGATCGGAAAGCATGGAGCCTTCCATCAACCTTCCAAAAATGGGATAGTTGAGCATGGAGCAACCGCGAATTCGGATGCGCCATGGATTCGAAGTCCCATCAGAGACAATGTGAAAGCCTAGTTCGCCGTTCGGCGCTTCCGTGGAGGAATACAAATCGGTCACCGGCGTATGCAATCCGTGTTCCGAACCCGGCATGATCATTTTGAAATGATGGATCATTGACTCCATGTCGCGATAAGTGGACAGCTTGTCCGGCAGTGCGTGTTTTTGATCCAGCGCATTGATGGGCCCCGGCTCCAGTAATTTCAAAGCCTGTCGAATGATCTTGATGCTCTCGTCCATTTCATCCAGACGCACTTTGTAACGCGCCAGACTGTCGCCTTCGGTGTACGTCGGCACTTTGAATTCCAACTCATCATAAATCAAATAAGGCCGGTATTTGCGAAGGTCATAGGCCACGCCCGAGGCACGTGCCATCGGGCCCGTGATACCAAAAGACTCGATATCTTCCTTGGTGATAATACCCGTTCCCTCGGTGCGGTCGAGGAAAATACGGTTCTTGTAAAAGCTGCCGCGCAACTTTTCCACCGTGCTTTCCATGCTGTCGAGAATGGCGATGACACGCGACTCGAAACCTTCGGGTAAATCGAAAGCGATTCCTCCGACGCGAGTATAGCTCGTGGTCAATCGCGTTCCGGTCACAGCCTCAAACACGTCATAGAGTTTTTCGCGTTCGACAAAAGTCCACAGGATGGAAGTGAACGCTCCCAAGTCCATGGCCAAAGCGCCCACGCACAGGGAATGATCCGCGAGACGCGAAAGTTCCGCGAGTAAAGTGCGAATCACCTGACAACGGCGCGGCGGCACAAGGCCGAGCAATTCTTCCACGGCAACGGCGAAGCCGATGTTGTTGTTCAACGGCGAGAAATAATTGAGTCGATCCGTAAGCGTGATGAACTGGTTGTAGCTGCGATATTCGCCGAGTTTTTCGAAACCCGTATGCAGATAACCGATTTCCTGTTCGGCCTTGATGACGCGTTCACCGCGCACTTCCATCTTGACGCGCAAAGTTCCGTGCATCGCGGGATGCGAAGGCCCCACATTCAAGTGTACCGTGTTTTCGGTTTGTTCAACGACTTCGTTCTCGTAGGAATACATGTCAGTCCTTCGGACCCGTGCCGGGAACGGCATGATAGACCGGGAAGCTGCTGCGCTCGCCGCGTCCGCGTTGCGGATAATCCTTGCGCAGCGGATAGCCTTCGTAATCTTCAGGCAAAAGCACGCGCTTCAAATTCGGGTGGCCCAAAAATTCGATGCCATATAAATCCCACGCTTCGCGTTCCGTCCAGTTCGCACCTTCGAACACATCAGACAAAGTCGCGATGCGCGGTTCGGCGTCGGAAACAAAGGCCCGAACCTGAACGCGCACACCGAGCTTCGGCGAAATCAACGTGGTGATGACGGCGAAACGCTCCGGCATCGCAACCGGATATTTCAGATAATCCGCGCCGCACATATCAATGAAATACGTGAAGCCCAGTTCCGAATCTTCCTTCAAAAAGCGAATCAACGTTTTGGCATCCGCAGCTTTGACCGAGAACTGGAAATAATCCGTCTTTTCTTCCTTGGTCAGCAGCTTTTCGCCGAGAAATCCCTCGACTTTGGCTGCGACAGAAAGGCGATTTTCTTTCTGATAAATCAGCATTTGTAATACGCATCCGGAGAACGGAAGGCGGGCGACAGGGAAGGATCTTTGCTCGCATCTTCGCTCACAAAATTATCAGATGAAGCTTTGCCGTGACGCGCTTTTTCCTGAATGGCCATCAGTGCATCCACAAACGCTTCGGGCCGCGGAGGACACCCGGGCATATAAGCGTCCACCGGAATGAATTGATCGATGCCTTGAATCAAGGCGTAGGTGTCGAACACTCCGCCACTGCTGGCGCAGGCGCCCATCGAGATGCACCATTTCGGTTCTGGCATTTGTTCCCAGATGCGCTGCAACACCGGCATCATCTTCAAGGAAATGCGACCGGAAACGATCAGCAGGTCGGATTGGCGCGGAGAAAACTTGAGCACCTCGGAGCCGAAACGCGAGGCATCGTATTTGGGCATGAAGGCGGCCATCATTTCAATGGCGCAGCAGGCCACACCGAAGGGCATGGGCCACACCGAATTCGCACGACCCCAGTTGATGGCGAAGGAAAGCTTGGTCGTGACAACGTCGTTCAGGCTGTCGCTTATTCCCATTCGAGAGCTCCCGTGCGAATGATGTAAACGAGTCCCAGACCCAAAATCGCGAGAAACATCAACACCGTAATCAGAGCACCGCCGCCGAGCAGTTTGCGAAATCCGACGGCAAAAGGCAGCAGAAAGATGGTTTCGATGTCAAAGAGGATGAAGAGAAGGGCGAAGACGTAAAATTTGATGGCAAAGGGCCGGTGGGGATTGTCGATTTGGTCGACGCCACACTCATAAGGGTCGTATTTAGCCTTGGTATAGGTGCGTTTTGGACCGAGTAAGGTCGAGAGGGCGATGGCGGCGACGCCTATGAACAAGGCGATGCCTACGTACACAATCAACGGCAGAAATTCACTCAACACGGTCAATAGTCCCTTTTCTAAGAACCACGCTTGCGGGAAGCACCGAATTTAGAAAATTTGAAACGTTGAACGTTCAGAATTCACAATGATTTAGAACGCCAATCTGTCCTGAACGTGTGCAGTCGTCCAGAGAGTGGACAGGTTTTGACAACTCCAACCCAATATTTCGCCAAATTTTCAACTCAAAAAGTTGGCCCGGAACTTGTTCTAGTCTCCTTACGGGAATATTTCCCGGAAACCAGGAGGATAGTATGAGTTATCCATTCAAACCCCAATCCGATCCCGGATCTGTACCCCGGAAACGCATCGGAAACACCTTCTTAACCGGCCTGAGTATCGCAGCTCTTTTCGCAGCGGCTCATTCGACATGGGCGGGTGGGGTAACCAAGGTAAAGGCCGAGGTCACGGTTGGATTTCCCCACGGTCAGGTGACGGTTGAGAGAACCATTTACCGCTCCGGGCATGAGGATGATGAAAATTGCGACCGGGACGACGGGCAAAGGCAAATCGTGGTGAATCGGGAGGACGAATCCTGCTCCCGCGAAAAGGAAGTCGTGGTTCGCAAGGTTGTGGAGCCCGGGCCCTGTGACCATGTGGTGCGCGAAGTGGTTTATGAAAGGCCTGCCTACTCCCGGGTGGTCATTGTTCGCCCCCGTGAAGAACGCGAAATCCGGATTATCCATGAACATCACCGTTTCGGACGCCATGCGGAGGTTTCTCATCATCGACATGAAGAAGCCGCGTTTCACGGTGACCGGGATTCCCACTCCGCCCGGCCTGAGGTGCGTCACGAGCAGCGTCCGTCGGAACAGCATCCGCACAACCTGTTCAACACCCCTTCCGCCCGGCCATCGCGTGAACGCGGAGCGCAACGATGAAACTTCTTCTGACCGCGCTTCTTTGCATTGCTGCAGCAGAGGCGCAGACTCTTCGGGAAGAGATCAGCGTGTCTGACTCTCTTCAAGGGGCGGACACGGGTTTGGTTTATTTTTCGGGCGACACGCTCCAGATGGGTTCTTCAAAAGTCGTTTACGACACCGTTTTCGTGGACAGCACGGGCGTGATAACCACCAACCTGCCGTTGCCGGAAAACCCGTCAACACCCGCGGAATCTTTTCTCCGTGAGACGGAACCCATTGCTTCCTACGTCACCCCCGAGGATGACGAGCCGGGCTTTTGGGACTCGCTGCTCACATCTTTTGTCAACGGCATATTCGACTCGATTTTTCATACTTCCGATGATGAAAGTTGTGATGGAGGACAAACATCCGCAGATCGTTCCGAGCATCACTCAAGCCTGTTTGGAAGTTCTTCGTCCGGGGAGTCTTCCTCCCGTCCGTCACGTGAACGCGGTACACAGCGCTGAGTACAGAGATGAAAACCTTGGTCATTTATCCGGGCGTACTTTTTTTTGCCATGGCAGTGCATGCGCAATCCAGTGCCACTAACATCAAAATGATGCCAGACATCAGCGTGGCTTGTCGTTTGCGAATTCAGAATGCGACCCGTCTGAATGACGATGCTTGCCTTGTCCGCGGTTCGATCGACACCAACATGGATTCCATTGAGACGGAAAGTCTCCGGAAGAACATGGCACGCTTCGGATCCCTGCACGAAGAAAAGCCATCCGGTGCGGTCGCCGGTGTCCTTTGTGCCGTTGGAGGCGTGTTCAGAGTGTTCGAGGTAATTGGAGCAATATTCGGGGGACATGATGACGAATCTGTTTCCTCATTCAGCACGTTCGAAGAATCTTCGCGGCCATCCCGCGAACGCGGTGTTCAACGTTGAGAATAAAGGAGAAACAAATGAAAACGAAACTTATTCCATCGCTTCTCTTGATTGCCGCGGCGGCCAATGCTGAACTGGTTTCGCGCGGCGAGACCATGGGAGTCGGAACCCGTGCCATGTCCATGGGCGGTGCCTTCACCGCCATCGCGGATGATTACTCCGCCCTGTATTACAACCCTGCCGGAATGACACAACTGCGAAGTTCAGAGCTGGGACTCAACGTCAATTACAGCCTGCGCACCAACGACGCTTCTCCTGCGGGAGGCGTCGCAGGCCGCAGAACATTGGAAAACATTCAGGTCAATGATGTTTCCGCAGTGTTGACGCAGGGCGAAGGCTGGGCATTCGGCATGGGCTATTACTCGCCGACTTCGTTCAACGATCCCCTGCAATATTATGCGAGGGGAAAATCCTACAACTACGAGGACTTCGGGGGAATGGATCATTACCGGCTGGCTTTTGCCTATGCGCCCTCCTCCATCGCCAGCGTGGGGATTGCGTTCACCGTTTTGAACGGACAGGAGCAATTGCAAATCCAGGACGGAACCACGGTGCGATATCTTGAGGAATACGGAGGATTCAATCTCGAACCTTCTTTTCTTCTTCAGGTTTCGAAGTCCCTGACTTTGGGTGGTTCCGCCGTGGTGACGGAGCGGCTGGAATTGCATGACACCTATCAGGAACTGGGGAAAGCTCCGATTGAAACGGAGTACTCCATTAAGAATCCTTTTCAAATGCGGTTGGGTTTGGCGTATCAAATGGGATGGACACAATTATCACTGGACTGGCACGGACTTTTTTGGAACAGCTATTCCTATGCGGAAACCGGAAGCGATTTTTACCAGAATGAACCCGGTTATTCCAACCAGCACATTTTCGCTTTCGGCATCGAGCAATACCTGATGCGGCGAGGACCTGTCGTACGGGCCGGTCTGTCGTGGCAAACGGAGTCTCCGAACCTCATGGGGCCGGCATGGATTCAGCGGCCGAGAAGCCTGAATCTCGGATTGGGATTCCCGGTTTCAAAACATCTGGGATTGGATGTGGGGTATCAGTACAGCAAGAAGAGTTATGTGCAGCCTTCACAGGCGAATGGCCCGGCGGATCTCACCATTACCGAAACGGGGCAGCAGGTCACGGGATCGCTGAGGTTTCGATGGTGAGACACCTAGTCTTGACAGGGTGTTTGCTCTCGCCTTTTCTCCTCGGGTGTGGATATACGCGCACCGTAATTGATAAAGACGGCAAAAAGATTGAGGTTGTTGAGTCTGTTTTTTCAGTGGAAATCACGGGAGAGTGTGATGGTATCCGTTGGTCCTCTCATGCGTTTGCCAGCGGATATATTTCGGATTACTCGGCGATAGCTAATCTTGACAGACTGAAGCAACACATCCGTATTCCCTTCAAAACCACATTTAGGATTCTTGTCCGCGATCAGGTTTTATTGGCGATTTATTCCACCGAAACAAATCCCCGTGTACGCATTGAGATTAAAAGGAATGGACAGCCTTATTATTCAAAAAATCTCGACTTTTTTATCGCTCCGATATACCTGAATTTAAACGGTTAAGTTTTTCGATATGTTCAAGCTGTTCCTCAACCTCCTTTTTCTCTGCGCGCTGATGTCAACGGCTTCTGCGCAATCTTTGCCGGACGTCCGCGATGCCTATGGTGTGGCGATCGCCGACTTTGACGGTGACGGGCTTCCGGACATTTACATCGTGGGTTTCCGCACCTTGAACCGGATGTTGATCAATCAGGGCGACGGAACTTTCCGCGACCGATCCATCGCCTCAGGAACAGGCGGGAATCTGATGCCACAGGGCATTCGTAATCTCGAACTTGGAGCCACGGCGGCGGATTATGACAACGACGGGGCCGTCGATTTGCTGATTTCCGGATGGGGCGATGCGCTGGAGTTGTTGCACAACCGGAGCGATGGAACCTTTGTGGATGTCACCAAGCAGACCGGTATTCTGCGCAATGCCGATGCCAATACGGGGGCTTTCGCCGATTTGGATCGCGACGGGTATCTCGATTTGTTGATCACCAACGAACACGGTCCCATGCGTTTGTACCGCAACGATCACGGCATTCGATTTCTTCCCGTGTCCCTCGAGGATGCCGGATTGGAAACGGACAGCGGATCACAAACCGCCTTCTTCACCGATCTCAACGGTGACGGTAATTTGGATTTGGCCGTGGCGGGCTGGAAACATCCCATCCGATTGTACGAACAGAACTCCCCGTTTCATTTTCGTTCCGTCGCTTTGCCGGTGATGCCTCTCGTCGGTACGCAATGCAACACGGCAGTGTCCGCGGATTTGGACAATGACGGAGACATGGATCTGTTCTTCGCTTGTCGCGGTGATCGCAATTACCTGTTTGAAAACCTGTCCAATCCCATCATCACAGCGGCTTCGCCCAAGGAGTGGAAACCTGCGAAGCCCTTTCCAAAGTTCGAGGACGTCGGCAGACTTTGGGGGCTTCCCGATTCCATGGATGCCTATGGCGCAACGCTGGCGGATCTCGATGGCGACGGGGATGTCGATTTGTTTCTCACCGCGCGCGGAGCAAATCATTATTTCGAAAATACCGGAAAAGGTTTTGAAGAACGCCCATTGCCACAGGGGGGAATTGCCGATACCCGTGCGGATTACAGTACCGCCGGGATGGTTGCTGATTTAACGCCGTCACCGGGCTTGGAATTGTTGATCGCATCGCGCGACAGCGCCTGTGTTTTGTTTGAAGGCGGCGGATCCCGTTCTTCCTATCTCAGGGTTTTTCCGAAAGGGTTGTTCTCCAACCGCAAAGCCGTCGGGGCTAATGTGTCCCTTTGGCGGGCCGAAGGATCTTCGTGGCGGATGCTTTCGCAGCGGGAAGTGCACGGGGGAGAGGGTTATTTCAGCAGTTATTCCGGTCCGGTTTTGTTCGCCCTGCCTGCAGGAAGCGCGGAGTTGCGCGTCCGTGTAGCCTTTCCAAACGGACGCGTAGTCACAAGGAGAGTGAAGCCGGGGTACATGGATCTCGAAGTGTGGGAAGGCGGATTTGTGGCGGGGGTTTACACTCGGGGGATTTATGAGTTTCGCCTGCTGGAACACGATCCGGCGCGCGTTCGCTCCCTGTTAATCGCCTTTCTGATTTTCGCAGTCTTTGTTTTCATCCTCCGCTGGCTGCTTCGTCGCATGGCGCAAACCATCGCGCGCCGAAAGTACCTCGTGGAATTGGAAGTCAAGAACCGTGAACTCGAACGGTTGATTGAGGAAGTAAAGCGCGCGCAACAGCAACTTGTTCAGGGGGAAAAGCTGGCGGCGCTGGGGCAGCTCGTTGCGGGGATTGCGCATGAACTCAACAATCCCATAGGCTTCATCTACGCCAATCTCCATCAAATCCACGGCTATCTTGGCGCTCTCGCCTCGGAAACGATTGCGCTGGAAGAGCGCGAAGCTTTGCTTCGCAAAGCACGCGCGGCCTTGGAAGAAAGTCAGGAAGGTTCCAAACGTGTGCGGGACATCGTGCAGAATTTGCGTGGAATTTCCCGTGCCGGAATGAACCCAAAAAATGCAGTGCTGGAAAAGTCCGTGAGTGACTTGAACGCGTTGCTGGATAAAAGCCTGATGCTGGCGCAAACCACCTTCAGCAAAAACATCGGGATCGAAAAGGTGTATGCGGAGGCTTTGAGCCTGACATGCGATGCTGCGCAAATCCAACAGGTGTTTCTGAATATCCTCGTCAATGCCGGACAGGCGATGGGAGAACAGGGTAAATTGCAACTCCGCACTTGGCGGGAAAACGGTTTTATCTGCGCCAGCATTTCCGATTCGGGTCCGGGCATTTCATCTGAAAATCTGAAACATCTTTTTGAACCCTTTTTCACGACCAAACCTGTGGGACAGGGTTTGGGTCTCGGATTGCATATCAGTTATGACATCATCCGCGCCCACGGTGGAACCTTGGAGGCTCGCAGCGAAACGGGGAAAGGCGCGGAATTTACGCTGCGACTGCCGGTTTAAGCGTAAAAAAGGGTTTCTGGAAATATCGCGGACGGATGGTAACTGTTGGTAACCGCTTTAAAATCAGGAGCGGTTTTTTCCGCACCTCACCACGCAAAGCGGGTCGGCTGCGGTATCTTATAAACGTGATGGCATTTTCGTGGGGAGGTCGTGATGTTACGGAATAAGAAGCTTCTGTGTTTTGGCTTTCTAATATTCATACTGGGGACTGCAAATGCCGTTCCCTTGAAAGTTCTGATCATCAATCAAAGCGGGGCATTCCTCCGCACTGCACCTATAAACTGGTTGTCCAACTACCTCTTGACCGTCGTGGGTCCCGAGCAAGGTTGGGAAATGGTTGCGCCCAGCACAACAGCTTTAACCCAATCGAGATTCCGGGATGACAGCCTGAGCACCTATCAGGTTATCGTCTTTAACCAAAACACGTCCATTGGCAATGTGATCACCGATGCCAATCAAAGACTGGCTTTTCAAAAATGGCTCCGGCATGGCGGAGGAGCGGTAGGGTGGAATGGGTTGCTGGATCACGCTGATTTATGGCCGTTCATGACGGATAGCGTATTCTCAAGCACCAAATTCACGGATCGTTCCCCTTGGAATTCAACCGCTGGAAAAACAGCCAAAGTGCAGTGGGACACCATCCACACCAATGGTGAGGCCACGGTGCGTGCCAATAAGCCAGAATATGCAGCATTGAAAATCCCTTTTCAGGCGGGACCTGTCATTCTTCCGGATGCATGGTATTCCTACCGCACAAATCCCCGGCTCGCCACAGCATCCAACGTGTGGGGTGGTTATCCCCGCGCCGTGGATGTGCTGCTCACCATTGATGAGAGCACTTATGATGTTCCCACCGCGGTGAGAATGGGCGTCGATCATCCTGTCGCCTGGGCTTACACTCTTCCTCCTGATATTGGAGGAAAGAAAGGCCGTTTCATTTTCTTTGGTCGCGGACATGATGTGGGCGCCTTTGATGGAAAGAGTGCGGGTGCGGCTCCCGGTGGAATCGATACACCGTCAACAGGACCGACAAAAAACTGGATTCTGCAATCCATCCGCTGGGCAGCAGGGTTGACTCAATCCACCACGGTCATTCAAGCGGAGGGAAAATTTTCCAATGAGGGGTTCTTGAGTACGCGAGTGGAGAATGGAATCCTGAAAATCGCATTCATAAACCCGGGGAGTCATGTTCTTGAGTTATTCACTCTCTCCGGGCAAAGAGTGGCCCGACAATCGGGGGAGGGAAACAGGGAGTATTCTTTCTCCAACCTCAAACGATCCGGAATCTATTGGGTTCGAGTCCGTTCAGGCGGTCAAACCTATTCGAGTCGGATTGTGTTGTAAAAGATCGGGCGATGTGTTTCAATAACAAAGGGTTGTTTCTGTGTGCCGGACTTTTTGTGTCTGCATTGGGAGCCGCTCATGCGGCCCCATTTAAAGTCCTGATCATCAATCAATCCGGGGCAATCCTCAGTTCGGGTCCCGTAAACTGGTTGTCGAAGTATTTGACAACGGTTGTGGGGCCGGAACAAGGCTGGGAAACGGTGGCCCCCGCCACTGCAGCACTCACCCAATCCAGATTTCAGGACGACAGCCTGGGCACTTATCAGGTCATTGTCTTCAATCAAAACACATCCATTGGCAACGTGATCGTCGATGCCAATCAAAGACTCGCCTTTCAAAAATGGCTCCGGCATGGCGGTGCAGCGGTGGGATGGAACGCGGTGATGGATCATGCCGACTTGTGGCCGTTCATGACGGACAGTGTTTTCTCGGGAACCAAATACACAGATCATTCGACCTGGAATTCAACGGGGGGAAGAGCCGCCAAAGTTCAGTGGGATACGTTATTGACCAACGGGGAATCCACTCCGCGTTCTGAAAAACCGGAGTACGCGGCGTTGAAAGCCGGTTTTCCAAAAGGCCAGTTCACTTACCCGGATGAATGGTATTCCTACCGCATAAACCCACGGCTCGCCAGCCCGTCCACGGTATGGGGAGGCTATCCACGCGTGGTGGACATTCTGCTCACCATTGATGAGAACACGTATGACGTTCCTCTAGCGGGGAAAATGGGTTCGGATCATCCTGTCGCATGGGCTTATACTTTTCCGCCGGATTCCGGAGGAAAGAAGGGTCGTTTCATTTTCTTCGGTCGCGGACACGATTCCGGTTCGTTCGCCGGAAAAGGATCCAATTCGTCTCCGTATGATTCCTGCGCCGCCTGTGGGACAAAAAATTGGGTCCTGGAATCCATCCGCTGGGCGGCGGGATTCACCCAACCTGGCGCTTCCATCCATTCCGTGATTGCGAAAGACAACGGAGTTTTAAACGCCCATAGTCTGAATGGGATCCTGCAGATATCCATCACTTACGTTGCGGGAAAAGCGGATGTTGAAGTGTTCGATCTTTCCGGTCACAATCTGGGACACCAGTCCGGTACGGGAGACAGGGAATATTCTTTTCCGGAATTGAAACGCAATGCCATTTACATGGTTCGGGTCAGAGCAGATGAAAAGACGTATGTAAGTCGGGTGGTGTTTTAATGAAAGACAGGCGCGTAAACATAAACCGGTTGTTTTGCTACGCTGCATTTTTTGCGTTTGCCTTAGGGTCGCCCAGTGCCGTTCCATTAAAAGTTCTCTGCATAAACCAAGTCGGAACTGGCGGACTCACCCGCACAAATGCTGTAAATGCCTTGACGGCCATTTTACGGGATTTTGCCTCGGAAAAGGGTTTTACTCTTACAGTGCCCGCGAGCATCATGGCAACAGGAGCCATGATGAATGACGACAGCCTAAGCAAATATCAAGTTATTGTTTTCAACAATAACTCATCCATTGGCGGAGTTATCCCGGGCATTGCGCAACGGACGGCTTTTCAGCGGTGGTTGAAACATGGCGGCGGACTTGTGGCGTGGATGGGAGTGATGGATCACAAGGATCTATGGCCATTTTTAACAGATAGCGTTTTCTTCACCCAATTCACCGCATGGTCCGCATGGGGTTCAGTGGCAGGCCGGAACGCCCAAGTTCAAATAGACACCATGCCGACCAACGGAATGGTTCGCTCGCAAAAGCCCGAATATAATGATCTCCTCGCTGGCTTTCCAAAGACCCATTGGACTTGGCCGGATGAATGGATGTCTTTTCACGGGAATCCCCGCAGTCAAGTGGATGTATTGCTGACAATAGACGAGAACACTTATGATGTGCCCCCCGGAGGGGTCATGGGTCCAAATCATCCCATTGCTTGGGCTTACACTTTGCCACCTGATTCGACAGGACAACGGGGACGTTTCATTTACAATGCACGGGGACACGATTCAGCCGCTTTCACCGGAACAGGTTCGGGAGCCGCCCCGAACGGCATCGACACCGGAGCGGCAGGGCTCACAAGAACTTGGGCTTGGCAATCCATTCGCTGGGCTGCGGGATTGACACAGTCTTCGGTTGCCATTCGGGCTGTCGGGAATGAATCGCACAATGGATCGTTGAACTCACGGAATCAGAATGGAGCTTTGCAAGTTTCGGTTTATGGAATGAAGAAGCACGTCGTCGAAGTGTTCGATCTGGCAGGACACAAACTTATTCGGCAAATTGGAGAAGGTGAGAAAGAATATTCCTTCTCGAATCTCAAACGTGCGGCGGTGTATGTGATTCAGGTGAAGTCGCACGGCAAAACTTACAGCCAGCGGGTGGTATTTTAGGATGTCTATGAAGTCATCTACAAAGGCAAATGGGAATACAAGGATGTTCATTGTCCCCGTAGCTTTAATTTTGGGCATGGGCGCAATGCATTACACCATGGCCCAGCAAATGGTGGCCCGAAACCCATCCAACCCTTACCAAACAAATCCCCGTCACCATGTCCGCCATGTGCTTTTATACAACTACGCCCTTGGAGGTTATTCGAAGACCCCCCTGCTGAATTCCATGACGAGATTGGCCAACAAGTATGGCTTTCAATTGGACGTAGGTGGAAAATCCGATTACATCACCCCCGCCACTTTGTCGGGCGTTGATGTTTCCATTTTCAGCGATGGCGACGGCGATGTACTTCAAAATGCCACATCTCTTGCAGCCACCAGAACGTTTGTGGAAGACTCGGGAAAAGGACTGCTGCAATTACATGAGACCGCATATATTCCCTGCCCGACATCCGGTTTGGAAAATCTGACCGATCCCAATTGTCGCTGGCTGGCCAGGGTTTTGGTCAGACAGTATTTGGGTAAGGATACCTATCCAAAGTATGCCAGGATTTATGTGGATTCAACAAAAGTCGGCGCAATTCCTCCACATGCATTAGCCGGAACTCCAGCAGCGGCCATAAATCACGGTAAAGCCAATCCTGAATTTCAGGGGATATTTAAAGGCTTGCCGAGCAATAACGGCGTGGTGGGAGGTCCAAATCCCAATGTATGGGACAGCGTGGGGAGCGACTGGTTTTATTACCGCGGTTACGTGCGCCAGCAAGGCTCTCAAACTTTCGATGGCGTCGCATTTGGTCCTGTTGTTTGCCTGATGGCGTTGGATGAAACGGCTCCCTATTACACTGGGGTGAACCAGAAAATGGGTGATCGGGTTGAAGTTTGGAGCCGCCATGTCGGTAACGGACTGACTGCCTACAATAATGCGGGCTACGATGTTTATACACGAACCCGGCATGTAGGCGGTGTGACGGTAAACGACAGTGTGGAGGAGAAAATCAATTGGAACTTGATCCGTTATCTCGCCCGTGATTTTACGGGCTGCATGGATTCCAATTATGTCGAATTCAACTCCGAGGCCACGGTGGCGATGATTATTCCCGGCTTCGATGATCCATTGCCCTGTAAAACCTTGAAAAACAGTGTCTCGGTTTACAAGCTGGTAAGGGGCAAGGCCTTTCCAGGCATCATGGTCACTCCGGAGGGCATGTTCATTCCTGCTCCTGAAAGAGGAACATATGGAGTTCTGGTGACGAATGCCGTTGGAAAACAATTGAGTTCCAAAACAGTTTCTGGTGGCGAAGGCAGACAGGTGGAGATTCGGAACTTGAACCGGGGAGTTTATTACGTCGAGGTACGCACACCGCAGCTGAATGTGACGGTCACTCGCGTTGCCTATAGACTGGATTGATTCGGGCGGGTAAACCACTTATTCGAGCCGCGTTTGAGTCCCTCCCCTTATTCACTGTTACACTTAAATGCCCCGCCACCGGCACCCTCTACTTACTCTTATCTGCTTATGAAACTCAGCCCCTTGCTCATTGCCTCGGCAATGGTGACAACCGCCTTCCTTTCCGGTTGCATCTTTGGAGGCGATGGAAGTTCCCAGTCGAATCAACTGAAGCCCGGCGCCTATTACAGCGACTACGGCGCTGCGGGACGATCTCAAGGTCATGAATCCGAGATTGTCATTGAACCCGGCGGTGGATTTCATTTTTTTGAAATGGGAGATTCCACGCCGTGGGTGATCACCAAGGGAGATTGGGAATCCCGGGACAACCTGTTGATCGCGAGTTCGGCATCGCGGAGAAATGCCCACTACAGCTATGTGTTCGACTATTGGGATTCCATTCCCACCGACACCTCTTATTTGCGGCGGATTTCCGACGACAGCTTCGAGCGTTTGGAATTGTCCCGCGACTCCGGATTTTATTTCGACGTCATCCGGTGGGTGCGATACCAACGGCTCGAAACACCGTTGTTAAGCGAAGGCCATTATGAGTGCACGGAAACCCATAAGTTTGCCGGCGATACCGTAATCCATACAGGGGTTGCCTATCTGAATCTGGCGCATAACGGGGCCTACAGTGATGGACGCATGGAGGACGGCAAACCTCTCTGGGATTTCAAAAGCGATCACTGGTTTCAGTCAGGATCGCTTCTCATCGTCAAGTTCGGACTTGGGCGCAACTATGACTCATCGGGTGTCACAGACTGGCAGCCTCTTTCTCTGGACACGAATGCGGAATATGTGGTTCGTTTGCGCGCAATTGCACCGGACTCCTTCCAGCAATGGGTGCCGGAGGATCAAACTTTGACGGGTTTTCCGCATTGGATGACCTGGCGACGTAAATCGCTGTAAAAAATCACAGATCTTTTAACGAAGAACCGCTCATCGAGTAATCCGCATCAGGCGGACGTATCGAGATGAGCAGGAAGCGAATCGAGAAAAGAGGTCACGACCTTCGCAAAAGTTTCCGGGGTTTCAAAAAATGGACTGTGTCCGGAGCCCTGTAAAATTTCTTCGCGGCATCCGCCCGGAATATGGCTGATGAATTCCTTCACCGATTCCGGTGGTGCGTAGGAGTCTTCTGATCCGATCACGGCCATGCAGGGAATTTTCAATGTGGGCACAATGGGGCGAACATCGGATCCCAGCAACACTTCGATGGAGCGGACATAAGACGTCGGTTCCTGCGCTTCAAACAACCGTTCAAAGATTCCCACCATTTCCGGTTCACGCTTCATCCAATCTGCCGCAAAAACTCCGGGTGACATTTTCGGGCCCCAACCCAAAATCCCGTTGACGGGAATATCCGCAGCGCGAAGGGAAAGACGTTCGTGAACATTGGGCCGAACCTTGGGCAAACCACACACGAAGATCATGGCGCGAAACCATTGCGGCCATGTTTCCCAAGCTTTCAGACCCACCATTGTTCCAAAGGAGTGGCCAAGCACAACCACGGGTTCACCGATTTTATCCGCCACCAAATCACCGAGATCGGCAATAATGCTTTCAAGCGTGAAAGGTTGAATGGCGGAATTGCTGTTGCCCGTTCCGGGAAGATCCACGGAGATGATTCGGTAGCGGGAAGCGAGGCGTTTCGCGAAGCCGGAAAAAAAATAGGTCCCCCCGCCTATCCCATGAAGGGCAAGGACGGGAGGACCAGAACCTGTGTCTTCAACGTACAGCGAACTTCCGCTACGCGTGGAAAACCGGTAAGCCATGGAAAAGAATTATTTCTTCTTCTTTTCAGTAAGGCACTGGAACACAAGCTGATAAAACTCGGGGTGCGAGTTCCAAGTCTGTCCGGAAACGATCAGCCCGTCGCGAACGGCCTCTTGCTTCTGATAGAATGCACCATCGGCATCCACCTCGTGACGGATGTTCTCATAGCAGGTCACCTTCTTCCCCTTGGTGATTCCCGCTGCTGCGGAGAGCTGCAGGCCGTGGCAGATGGAGAAATGCCACTTGCCGGCCTTGTACATCTCCTTGATGATATCCATGCACTTTTTGTTGTTGCGCAGATACTCGGGGGCGCGGCCGCCAATCACCAGCACTGCGATATAGTCCTTGGTCTTGACTTTGTCGAAAGTCATGTCAGCGACAACTTCATAACCCGGACGCTCCTTATAGGTGTCCCAGCCGGGTTCGAAGTCGTGGATCACGAGATGGAGGCGCTTCTTGGAAGGCGCCGCGATGACGGGCTCGTAGCCGGCTTCCAGGAAACGGTGCTTCGCGAAAAGCGTCTCGTAGGTCTCGCCGCCATCGCCTGTGATAATAAGGATTTTTTTGCTCAAGGTTTCCTCTCTGAACTCCCAACAGGGGGGTTCTATTTTTGGCCGTACCAAACTAGGCGGAAATTCCAACCCAGTCAACCTGAACACACTTGACATGAAGTCGGCTTTAGGCCTGCCGAACTGCCTGTCGTGAACCAGATTAGCGGTTGAAAATTCCGGTTGTACAAGTTAGAATTAAACCCCCTGGTCTTACCAGATTTTTCAAGGTTTTTTGTCAGGAGCATCTTATGATCGCTAGAGCTTCATTTCCTCCCACTCAACTTTTCATCGGCGGACAGTGGGTTGACGGTCCCAACAAGGTCACCGTCTACAACAAGTTCACCGGCGAAATTGCCCATGAACTTTCCGGCGCGGGGCCTGAAGAAGTGCTGAAGGCAGTCGCCGCTGCGAAAGCCGCCTTTCCGATCATGTCCAAAATGCCCATTCACAAACGGGCGGATATTCTCCGCAAAACTTCCGAGCTGCTCGCGCAAAATCGCGCCGAGATCGCCAAGTGCGTGGCGCGTGAAGTGGGCAAGGCGGTCAAGTACGCCGGCTTCGAAGTCGATCGGGCTGTGGACACCTTCCGCCTTGCCGCTGAGGAAGCCGCACAAATTCACGGTGAAACCATTCCTTTGGATGCGGTGAAATCCGGTGAAGGTCTTTTTGGTTTCTGGCATCGGAAACCCCTCGGAGTGGTCGGAGCCATTACGCCTTTCAATTTTCCCTTGAACCTTGCGGCTCACAAAATCGCCCCGGCTCTTGCGGCGGGAAACACCATCGTGCTCAAGCCCGCCGAGGCGACATCGCTTACAGGTGCGTGGATTGTGGCTTTGCTTGAAGAAGCCGGACTGCCGCCGGGTGTCATCAATCTGGTTCACGGAAAAGGATCGATATTGGGTGATTTGATCGTCAAACACCCTGATGTTGCCAAGATCACTTTCACCGGCAGCCTTGAAGTCGGCTTGCATATTCTGGCCAATGCTGGAATGAAAAAAGTGACGTTGGAATTGGGCAACAGTTCTCCCGTCATCATCGCGGCAGATGCGGACTTGAAAGCCGCCGCCGCCAAGACCGCCATCGGCGCGAATTACTGCTCCGGTCAGGTTTGCATTTCGACACAGCGCATCTATGTCGAAGCTCCCGTTTACGATCAATTCAAAAAATTGCTTTTGGAAGAAGTCGCCAAATTAAAAGTCGGCGATCCTCTGGATCCTGAAACCGATGTCGGCCCGCTCATTCTGGAGAAGGATGCCATTCGCGTCGAGTCGTGGATCAAGGAAGCCGTGGCCGAAGGTGCAACCTTGCTGACCGGCGGACAACGCACCGCCAATCTTCTTCAACCCGCCGTTTTGGAAAACACCAAACCGACCATGAAGGTGATTTCACAGGAAGTGTTCGGACCCGCATGTTCCTTGATCAAATGCGACACCTTTGACGAAGCATTGCGTCAAGCCGATGACACTCAATACGGTTTGCAAGCAGCCGTCTTTACCCGCGACATCGAGCGCGTGTTCCAAGCCATTCATGGATTGAACTTCGGTGGCGTGGTCATCAATGATTGTCCGCATTTGCGCCCCGACATGATTCCCTATGGCGGCAACCGCCAAAGCGGAATGGGCCGCGAGGGGTTACGTTTTGCCATCGAGGAAATGACCTCCATTCAAACCGTCATGTTCCGCACCGGACACTCCCGTTAATCCTGCTAAGGAAAAAACATGAAAACAATTTGCGGGGAGAACCGGCGATGAAGATTGGCATGGTGGGTATTGGCCTGATGGGGCACGGTATTGCGACGAACTTGCAAAAGCATGGGCATTCGTTGGGACTATTCGAACATCCCGGGAATCAACCATTGGACGCACTTTTGTCGGGTGGCGCGAAAACGTATTCCACTTTGCCCGCTTTGGCGGCCAATTCGGAGTTGATCATCACGGTGCTAACGGGTTCACCCCAGGTCGAAGCCGTCATCACCGGTCCCGGAGGATTGCTGGAAGGTCTCAAGCCCGGAACCGTTTTGGTCGATTGTTCCACCTCCTTGCCGGAATCCACCAAAAGTGTCGCGCAAAAAGTGGTGGCGGCCAAAGGCCGTTGGCTCGATGCGCCCATGACGCGCACCCCCAAGGAAGCCGCCGAAGGCCGGTTGAATTTATTGGTGGGGGGCGATGCGGCGCTGCTTGAAGAAGTGCTGCCGGTTCTGAAATGTTTTGCCGAAAATATTCTGCATGCAGGAGCGGTGAGCGCAGGCCATAGCATGAAGCTGTTGCACAATTATGTCTCCATGGGAATGGTCGCCCTTTTGGCCGAGGCGGCGGCCTGTTCGGCGCGCAGCGGCGTTTCACCGGAAGTCTTTGTCGATGTTCTCTCCAAAGGCGGCGGCGGCGGCATCGCGTTGGAGCGCATTAAGCCCTTCCTATTGGCCGGCGATGTTTCGGGTTTGCGCTTTTCCATTGCCAATGCCCGCAAGGACTTGGGGTATTATGGAGAAATGGCAACTCAAGCCCAGGCAGCGCATGCCCTGGCCGACGCGGTCACTGCAACACTCGAATTTGGATTAAAGGCCAAACCCGATGGTTTGATGCCGGAGTTGGCTGCGTTATTGGCAAAGTAACACGAAGGGCATTAGCCCGTTCGCGCCAAAATATTCTGCGCCTCGGAGAGGTGCTCACGCATGGCCTGACGTGCCCCCTCGGCATCGTGCGCCTTGACCGTGTTCAAAATCAACCGATGATGATGCAAAGCGGCGTGGATGGTGCTGTCCGGTTGATGACGATACGAATGCAATCGATAATCCATGAGTAAATCCTGAATGGGCTCCATTAACGCCAAGTAGAGACGATTGTGCGTGGCCCTAGCCAAAGTAATGTGGAAAAGCAAATCGTTCTGCGTGAAAGCCACCGCATCTTTCGGATTGGCTTCCATGTTTGCGATGGTTTTCTCCAGCGCCGCAATATCCTCGGGAGTGGCGCGTTCGGCCGCCATTCCGGCAATGTCCACTTCGAGGGTGAAGCGAACCTCACCCAGTTCGTCGAAAGCATGGTCTTGGCGTTTGAGCAACCGGCCTATTTGAACGGTGGTGCCCTTGTCGTCCCGACCTTTGACATAAACTCCGCTTTTGGGCTTTGCTTCCAGCAGTCCCCGTTCACACAAAATGCGGATGGATTCCCGAATCACGGCGCGACTCACCTTGAATCTCAAAGCCAGCGTGCGCTCACTCGGCAGCCGATCCCCGGCCTTGTAGGCATCACTGCCGACTTCCGCTTCCATTTGATCCGCAAGTCGATCGAAAAGATGTCCGCCCTGCGTCAGAGTTGATCCCGTGGGTTCCAGAATTTTGTTCACGATCTTTCCGGCTTTCGTAGATTTTTGACTTGTATGTACCAAAAAATCCATATTTTCGGTTGAATTCTAAAGGTCCAACTAAAGTTTGCGTCAAATCAAAACTTTATCTCTAAAATGTCGTGCAAAAATTCCTAGTAGGCGATACATTCCCTTTCACTGGTACGACCAAAAATTACGTGGCTTTTGATTTAAGAGCAGGGAATTTCATGCCTATTGCAGCAATATCCAAGTATCATCGCTCACTGCGGTATTTGGCCCTTGCCGTGTCTTTTTCCGGGTTTATGTCATTGGGCCATGCCGATGTTGTGCGGGAACCTTTGCAGACCGGCGTCAATTTTGACATTGGACGAGTTCAGGAAAGTTTTTTTAAAGAAGCCCAAGGATTGTGGCTACAAAGAACCGGAGTTGCTTTTACACAAGGGGTCACTGTAGATGACCGTTTGCGCCTGGTTGTCACCATTGGAGGGCTGTTTTTTAATTCCTTTCCCGAACCCATCAGCCAGTCTTATCAACGGTCGTTGAAGTTTGGTCCGGGTGTGGGTCAAGCTCAGGGCATTCTTAAACTGGGAGAATTGGAACATCCTTGGGGACGTTTGCGGTTCGGATTGATTCCCTATAAATACAATCCCGACGCCAAAAACCTTGGGGAGTATCTCCTTCGTTCCGGGGCTTACCCGAATGTTCTCATCACGGGTGGATGGAGCATTGTCAACAGTGCCAATATGTTGATTCAAGGTGTTGATTTCGAGTTGCACACCGGGCCTGTCACCCATAATCTATTGGTGAGCATGGAAAGAGCTTATGAACCCACCGGGGATTTCACGCCGGCATATTTGTTCAGTTACAAGCCGCATCCAGCCGTTGAGTTGGGTGGAGGCGTGGCGTTCGCTCATTTGATTCCAATCCAACCGAGCAAAACTTCCCCAAGCCCGGGGTCGGGCGGCTTTCCCTTCAATCGCTATCACGGGGATACCGTTGTAACCGATCCCAATGATTCGGTTTATTCGAGATATACCTTTGAAGCCACCAAATTAATGGCTCGTGCCTCCGTAAATTTTCAAACCTTGTTGAAATCCGAATATCTCGGCTCCGAAGATTTGAAGCTTTATGCCGAAGCTGCCGTTTTGGGATGGAAAGATTATCCGTTCTACTACTCGGATCGTTGGCATCGCATTCCGGTCATGGTAGGGTTCAATTTCCCAACTTTTAGATTGCTGGACATCCTCGCTTTGGAAGTGGAGTACCGTAAAGCTGACTTTGTGAACAGCATTGCTCAATCCTATGTGGACAGAATCCTGCCTCTTCCCGATTTGAGCAATTATGGAACAAACTCAACACAATCCGTAACGGCTTACGATAAGAATGCATTGTCGAAAGTGCCTTGGTATCGGTATCAGGGAATAAAATGGTCGGTGTATGCAAAGCGCGAGATAATTCCCGGGCTCAAAGTTTATACGCAAATTGCCAGCGATCATAATCGCCCGTATAAATTCACATCCGATGGCGCGCTTGTTCCAAACAGGGAACCCCTTACTGTAAGACCCGAGGATTGGTATTACCTCCTCCGCTTGGAAATGGGGATATAATGGATTTAATCCAAGGCAGGGAACTTATGAAACAGAAACAAAAAAGTGCGATTTTATGCGCGGGGCTGATTTGCGCCGCGCATCTTGGGGCTTGGGCCGAGCCCAAGGTGGAACGCTCCCCCTTGGAAATCGGGAGTTACATCGATGTGGGTCAGGTCGTGGATGGTGCGGTTGATGAAAAAGGCAATGATCCTGACGGACAGATGAAATTACTCCAGCATACGGCGGTATACCTCAACCAGACTACCACCATCAATGATCGGCTTGACATCAAAGTGGGTGTAGGGGGGTTGTTCTTTTACGGGTATCCGGAACTTGCCTCTGCCTCGACTCGCGTGATTAAATTCGGTCCCGGCGTCGGTCAGGCGCAGGGCATTTACAAATTCGGCGATTTACAGGCGCCTTCGTGGGTTGTGCAGTTCGGATTTTTCCCGTTCAAATACAATCCCGATGCTAAAAATTTGGGCGAATATCTGATGCGTTCCGGAACTTATCCCGGTTATGAAGTGACCGGCGGCTGGAGCACCATCAATAGCGCTTTGTACATGGCTTCCGGTTTGCATATTCGCGGTAATTTTCTTTCCAACACGTTGCATGCAGACGTCAATCTTTTCATGGAGAGGGATATTGAACCCCAACATGATTTAAGTCCCAGTATTTTAGTGGCGTACAAACCCATCCCATTGGTTGAGGTGGGTGCGGGTGCTGAATTCGCCCACTTAATTCCCGTCTTTCCACATGATTTGCAAAGCAGAAGTGTGGCCTATCGTGGAGACTCTGCGTTTCTTGAGGATAACAATCCGGCGAATAAGCACTGGACTTCCAAGGGCATAAAAGTCATGGGCCGCGCCTCCGTAAATTTGGGATCCTTACTGAACAATCCGTGGATCGGAAATGAAGGACTTAAGCTCTATGGAGAAGCCGCAATTTTGGGCGTAAAGGATTACCCGTTCTATTACGACGACATTACAAAGCGCATTCCCGTCATGGTGGGCGTCAATCTTCCAACCCTGAATTTCTTCGACGTCATCGCTTTTGAATACGAACATCGAAGCTGGAATTTCCAAAATCATATCGGGTCTGTTATTGACGGGGAGCCCATTTGGGGGGCGGGACTAGAGCAGCCCGGAGGGTATAATCCGGACAGTGCATCCAAAGCCACCAAGGCCCAAGGAAATAAATGGTCGTTTTACGCCAAAAAGCAACTCTTGAAGGGCATATCCATTTATGCCCAGGTTGCCAGCGATTACCTGCGGGGAATCGACCCCCAGCTTTATTTCTTTTCGAACGAAACAATCACTTCCCGGCCCAGCCAGTGGTATTACCTATTTAGGCTTGAGTTTGGGATATAACGATAACGGAAGCGGCTAAAAAGTTCAAAACCAGAAGATTTTTTTAGTTACTTGCCTTTTATAAGGTAACGGCACTAAAAAAACCGAAAGCATGAAGAGAACAAACGGGATATATTTCAATGACTAAACACAAGGGGGAAACAATGTTTCATGGTAAAATAAAATCACTTCTCGCGGCGGGGATTTTTTCCCTTGCGTTGGGAACCGTTAGTGCGGCTCCGTTAAGAATTTTGTGCATCGACCAGAGCGGTGCGTTTGCACATACCTCAGCCATCAACTGGTTGTCCAATTATCTTCGGACTGTTTTGGGCCCCCAGCAGGGGTGGACGGTCGTTGCGCCCACAAGTGCCGCAGCATCTGCGGCTAAGTTTACTACCGACACTTTGGCAACCTATAACGTCATCATTTGGAATAACAATACCTCGGCAGGTAACGTCATTACCAATGCGACCCAAAGGCTTGCCTATCAAACTTGGGTGAGAAAAGGCGGCGGGACTTTGGGATGGCATGGATTTTTGGATCATGCCGACTTGTGGCCTTTCATAACCGACAGTATTCTGGCAGGAACCAAGTTTACGGACCACTCTCCGTGGAATTCCGCCGGCGGCAGAAATGCCAAGGTGCGTTGGGATACCGTCAAGGTGAACAACGAAACCACGGTACGCGCCAATGCCGCGGAGTATGCCGCCATCAAGGCTGGTATTACTTATGCCCTGACAAAACAAAACTCGACGAATGACCAATTCACCTATCCGGATGAATGGTATTCCTTCCGTACGAATCCCCGTCTCGCTTCGGCTTCCACGGTTTGGGGCGGATTTCCTCGCGCGCCGGACATTTTATACACTATTGATGAAAACACCTACGACGTTCCTACTGCCGTGAAAATGGGACCGGATCACCCGGAAGCTTGGGCTTACAAGTTTCCCAAGCTTTGCCCCGCCGACAGTTGCCATGCGGGCCGATTCATCTTTAGTGCACGCGGTCATGATGTCGGTGCTTATGACGGAAAATCCACCAATGCCGCCCCCAATGGAAGCGATTCCGCTCAGGCAGGCCCCACGAAGACTTTTATTCTTGAGGCCATCAAATGGGCTGCTGCCGGACAGGCCGGGTCCACGAGCATCAATATGAATGCCGCAGCTCGTAACAGTATTTTGAATGCTCATAAGCTTAATGGCGAACTCATGGTCGCCGTTTCCAGCTTGGGCAACGAGGCAGTGAAATACTCCGTCGAAGTGTTCACCCTTTCAGGCCAAAAGGTGGCCCAGCAATCAGGCCATGGTGAAGGACAGTATTCCTTCTCCCACTTGAAGGCTTCCAATCTGTACCTGGTTCAGGTCAAGTCTGGTAAAAAGACCTATACGCAACGGGTCATGCTTTAATTGTACCCCTGTTTAGCTGGTGTAAGAAAACCCCGCAGTCTCTGCGGGGTTTTCTGTTTTCCGGCAACTTTATAGCTTCCACTCCATGTCCCGCCCCCTGATTCTTCTCGTCGACGACGAGCCCGCTATTCTGTCGAGTCTGGCCAGAGCCCTAGAAGGAGAATATGAATGCCTGACGGCCCCCAATGCCGTGGCAGCGCATTCCTTGTTTGAGCATTCAGATCTTGCCTGTGTCATTTCGGATCAACGCATGCCCGGGGAATCCGGAGCCGAGTTTCTAGCCTGGGTGAGACAACAATCTCCGGATACCTCCCGCATTCTCCTCACGGGATACAGCGATTTCGATTCCCTTGTCACGGCGATCAACGAAGGAGGCATCCATCATTTCCTTCCCAAACCGTGGGAACCCGCGCAACTCGAAGCCGTGGTGCGGCAGGGCGTTGAAATGTTCCGGCTCATCCGGGAGAACAAAAGGCTCGAGTCTGAACTGCGTGGCCGCAATCAAATGCTGGAGCGGGAGAATCTCGATCTTAAGGCGGATGTCTTCCGGGAATATGAGGCGTTCAAAACACTTGCGGGAGTTTCGCCTTCTCTACAAGAATTGAAACGAAAACTCCAATCGTTGCTGACCACTCAAACGACAGTGCTGTTGCTTGGGGAAAGCGGCACAGGCAAGGAGCTTTGCGCCCGCGCCCTTCATTTCAACGGTCCGAGGCGTGACAAACCCTTCGTGGCCCAGAACTGCGCCGCGCTTCCCGATTCCATTCTGGAAAGCGAATTGTTCGGCCATATCAAGGGCGCATTCACGCATGCCACTGAGAATCGCACAGGCATTCTTGAGGCCGCGCAGGGTGGAACGCTTTTCCTAGACGAGGTAGGGGATATGTCCTTGTCCATGCAAGCGCGGCTGCTGCGCTTTTTGCAGGAAGGAGTTGTCACTCCCGTGGGAGCCCGTTCTGAACGCAGGGTGGACGTGCGCGTGATTGCGGCTACGCACCGCGATCTGGAAGCCATGGTGGCGGAAAAAACTTTCCGCGAGGATTTGTTCTACCGCTTGAGTGTGGTGCCTGTTCACATTCCGCCCCTGCGGGAACGCCGGGAGGACATCCCTGTACTGCTGCGGCATTTCCTCGCGATCAAGGCGAAGAAGCTGTCCCTGCCCACGCCCGAAGTTTCATTGGAAGCTCTCACTGTTGCGGTTGCTTATTCCTTTCCGGGTAATGTACGCGAGCTGGAAAACGCCATCGAGCACGCGCTCGTGATGACAGAAGAAAATCGTTTGCTTCCCGAACACTGGCCGGAGCGTATGCAACGAAACTCGACTTCGATGATTTCCACCTCCTTTGTTTCAGGAAACAATCTGGAGGACGCAGTCGCGCAACTGGAGCGCGACTGGATTCAAAAGGCGTTGGAAGAATCTGGGAACAACATCTCAAAGGCCGCACGATTGCTGGGATTGTCCCGCCAGGGACTCCACAACAAGCTCTCACGTTATGGCATCAAGGCCGAGGCTTAAAATCTTCCTTATGGCCACGGATGGCGGGGATATTTCCGCTTCAATTCCTTCTTCACTTCCGGATATGAATTCTGCCAGAACGATGTCAGGTCCGAGGTCTTCTGCACTGTCCGGTAATTTGGCGCCAGAATGTCGAAGGTCACGTCCACGCGTTTCATCAAAATCTTAAACCGGCCTTCCATGCCGATGAAATCACCGAGTCTTCCGGAAAGCTCCGGCGGACTTTTTTCGAAATAAGTGATTTTGCCATCGCGCTTGCCGGGAAGCTTTACCTTGGTCGGCACTTCACGTTCCAGAAACGAAGTCATGGCATAGCCGAGATAATCCCGCAAGGCCGCGGAGATGGAAACATCCTCAAGTTGTTTCACGCTTTTCTTGCCCTCGCAAATATCGTGATAGATGAGTTTCCAATCGTCTTCATCCAACGCCGGGATTCCGCTTTCAGGGGCGATGCGATGTGCCAGTTGGATGCGATACACCCATTGCTGCGCTTCCTCATCCAAAGGCAGTTGAATTTCCCCGCGCAGGATTTGTTCGACGAGTAAATCTCCCGCGTCGGAATTTTTCGCCGCAGTCTTCTCACGGCGATCCAGTACAAGTCCACGAAAGGACAGGCGATCTTCGTGAATCACCTTGCCTTTTTTCGCGTCGAATTCCTCCGCCGCTTCCCAAACACATTCTCCGGGAAACGCGCTTTCCACCCAAGCAGGTTCCACCGGCAGGAACAGCGGCAAGGTTGTTTGCCGCATGCGATCCTTGCCGCCGGACTCGTGAATCTCCAATGCCAGCAACAGTTTTGTTTCGGAAGATGCTGTGGCGACACCGCGTCGGCCATCCGCCACCACAAACGATTGTCCACCCTCCGACCGCGCAGCCAATCGGTCGATATACACCGGCAGAAATAGTTGCGTGGCTTTCTGACGTAAGAAAGAACCGGTGTTCCCCCCATCGGGGGGTACAGCATGGTGGCCGCGGGGAGGGGGGGGGATTTTCATATTCCCCAAAAATTGCCGATAGGCCCCCACCAATTCGCGGTCCGATTTTTTTTCATCCTCTACCAAATTTTCCGCCAGGATGAACAGATCGGAAATGCCTTTTCCCGCACCGGAGGATTTACCCGCAGACAAACATGCGGCCATCGCAGCGGCTTGTTTCTGCAAGGCAGAATCAGCGGATTGCGCGGCATCATGCAGCACACGCGCAAGCGTGGGGGGTGCGGGCCAGTGTAAGAGGGATTTTCCCAGCGATGTGATTTTTCCGTGATGCAACGCTGCGACGCGTTCCAGCTTTTCCTCGGCGCGTTTCCAAAGGGATGGATCGGGTGGTGTGGGCCAAACTGTAGGGGCGGGATTCAATGCCGCCCCTACAGTTTGGCCCAACGAATGCAATGCCAATGCGGCTTCGGAAAGCTCCACCCGCTTTACTTCCGGTTCCAAATTTTTCGCCATGTGCTTTTCGCGATCCGAATCCCAGAGCCGGACGCACACGCCCGGTGCGACACGGCCTGCGCGACCTGCGCGTTGAATCGCATTGGCCATGGAAACGCTTTGCAAATACAAGGTGTTGAGATCGCGTTCGGGATCGTAAGAGGCCACACGATGCAATCCCGCGTCAATGACGGCAGTTACGCCGGGTACGGTGAGTGACGTTTCCGCCACATTGGTGGTGAGCAGAATAGAGGGGCCGCGCAACGGTGCGCGAATGGCATCCTGTTGCGCATTGAGCGGCAATGAGCCGTGCAATTCACAAAGTCGAAATCCGGCTTTGCGGCAATAAGCGCCAAGTTGATCCATGGCTTGCCGAATTTCTCCCGCCCCGGGAAGAAACACCAACGCGGAGCCGGACCATCCCGCATGTCCCAAAGATTTCAATGCGCGCAAAACCTGCTGCGGCAGGAATTCATTTTGCCGCGCGGGTTGATGACGGATCTCGACAGGGAAGGCTCGGCCTTCCACGGAAACCTGTGCGGCATCCGGCAAATATGTCGCAAGTCCATCGGCATCCAATGTGGCGGACATGACGACCAGCCGTAAATCGGGTCGACGTTGGCGGCGCAATTCCCGGCACCACAATAAAGCGAGATCCGCTTCCCATGCCCGCTCATGAAATTCATCGAGTACCACGGCCTGAACACCGCTTAAATCGGGATCACGTAAAATCCGCTGGCGGAAAGTGCCATAGGTTTGAAACAGCAATCGCGTTTCCGGTCCGGACACGTTTTCAAAACGGACTTGATAACCCACGGTTTTTCCCAAGGGCTCACCGATTTCGTCGGCCATGCGCGCCGCCAAAGCTCGGGCCGCAATGCGGCGCGGCTGCAACACCAGCACCTGACCCGGTTGATTGAGTTTGGGGTCGATTAAAAAGCGCGGAACTTGCGTGGATTTTCCCGTACCCGGCGGGGCGGAAAGAATCAGCGACCCGGAAGCGGCGATGGCGGCTTCGATGCGCTCCCGCGCCGCAAGCACCGGCAGCAATTCTTCTTTCTGGATATCGGACATGGTGAGTCGCAATAGTAACTTTGCTTTCCACACCACGATTTAAGGTTTTATGAAAAACGCCCCTGTGAAAAACGTATTCACCCGGTTCGCCGGATTATCCATCACCGAGCTGGCCGCAAAGCACGGAACCCCTGTTTTCCTGTACGATCAGGAAATCATCGAAAAACGCGTCTCCGAATTACAACAATTCGACGCCATCCGTTATGCGCAAAAAGCCTGCTCCAATCTCGCCATTCTGGCGTTGATGAAAAAACTCGGCGTGGTGGTGGATGCCGTTTCGGCGGGCGAAGTTTTCCGTGCCATGAAAGCCGGATTCAAACCCGAAGGCGAGCCGCCCGGAATTTTGTTCACCGCAGACTTGTTTGACGCCGATGCGGTGGAAATAATTCGCACGCATCGCATTCCTGTGAACGTGGGTTCGCCGGACATGATTACGCAACTCGGAAAGTTTTGTCCCGGCGCCTTGGTGACCTTGCGTTTGAATCCCGGTTTTGGTCACGGTCATTCCCGTAAGACGAATACCGGCGGCGAGTGGTCGAAGCATGGCATCTGGCATGCGCAACTCGAAGAGTGCCTGCGATTGGGCCGCGAAGCCGGGGTGAAGATTCACGGCCTTCACATGCATATCGGTTCGGGAACGGATTTCGAGCATCTCTCAGAAGTGTGCGATGCAATGGTCAGCGCCGCGCGTCGTGGCGGTCCGCAAATCGACGTGATCAGCGCGGGCGGTGGTCTTCCGATTCCGTATCACAAGGAAGAACCCCGCATTGATGTGGGCGCGTATTTTCATTTGTGGGACAAGGCGCGCAAGCAAATCGAAAAGGATTTGGGTCATGCGGTTCGTCTTGAAGTGGAACCGGGCCGTTATTTGGTGGCCGAATCCAGCGCATTGGTGACGCAGATTCGTTCCATCAAAAAAACCGGAGACAATCTGTTTTATCTGGTCGATGCCGGTTTCGATACCTTGGTTCGCCCGGCGATGTACGGCTCTTATCACGACATTTCCATTTGTCCCGCCGATGGCCGTGAAATTTCGAATTCACAGGAAGTGGTGGTCGCCGGTCCCTTATGCGAGTCCGGCGATGTGTTCACACAGGAAGAAGGTGGAGTGGTGGTGACAAGGCTTCTGCCGGAGGCCCAGGTCGGCGATTATTTGGTCCTGCATGACACGGGAGCCTATGGCGCGGCCATGTCCAGCAATTACAACACGCGCAAACTGGCCAAGGAAGTTTTGATCTCCAATGGTTCGGATGAAGTGATTCGGGAACGGCAAAGTCTGGAACACATCCTGCAATTTGAGCGGATTCCCGCGCGTTTTCTTTGACTCTTTGATACGTTTGGCCCGGTAACAGTTCAAATTCACTTTAACCAGGGATGTAATCGTGTTCGGAAAACTCAAGGATCTGGCTGGCAAAGCAGGTGTACAAAGCGTCGTCGATAAAATGACCCCGTTGATGATGGAAGAATTGGAAAAGATCAAATCGATTGGCCCGGATAAAATCAATGACGATGCGTTTTTCAAGACGATGATTTCAAACCCTGCGTGGATGCTGGTCAGTTCGACCTTGGGTGGCATTGACAAACTGTACCCGCCCTTGGAACAAAAGTTTGGCGGCATGATGCTTCACATGCGTAATGAGTTGGTAGTCGCGACAGCCACCAGCGTCAGTTTGGTTGAAGGGTTTCAGGCCAAATTACCCGATGTCATGCTGGAAGGTTTGAAGCAGGCTTAAGACCTTTTCGAATCGGGCCATCCAAGAACGGTCACTTTACACATCCTGCAATTTGAGCGGATTCCAACGCGTTTTCCTAAGTTTCGCTGGTTTATATCTTTTTTGCATAGGTGAAGAAAAATCATAGTTCTGGAGGGGATATGGGGAGCAGAATTTGGAATAGCCGTTTGGCTGGAATGTGTGTCATGCTTGGATTCTCCACTTCCATGGCGGTGATTCCCAATACCATTTCCTTCGTGAATGCATTTATGAACGGAACGACCGGAGTGACTTTCGCCCGCCCCGTTTTTTTTGCCCAAGTGCCGGGCAAGGACAGCACCTATGTGATTCTGGAACAACAGCGCGGCAATGCCATCATCGCGCGACGCAACAACGGAAGCTGGATCAAGGACACTCTTCTCAAGCAGACCGTGGTTTCCAATCAAAATGAAATGGGTTTTCTGGGCCTGGCTTTTCATCCAAACTTTTTGACCAACAGAAAGTATTACGTCTTTTACAGCAAGACTGGTACTGGTTGCGATGCCACAAACTGTGGCTTGAATGTCATTGAAGAGCGCCAGACGGATTCGACCTTAATCAAGGATGCTGGCGTTGCACCCCGTTTAATCCTCAACATTCCCAAGTCCGCCTCCAATCACAACGGGGGTGACATTCATTTTGGGCCTGTCGATGGTTATTTGTATATCGGCTTGGGGGATGGCGGTAATCCCCAGGGAGATCCGACTTCCACGGCACTGCCACTCGGTCGTGCGCAAAAGACGGACACCATTCTGGGCAAGTTTCTCCGAATTGATGTCAATGGCACCACAGGTTCGAAGCCCTATGCCATACCCTCGGACAACCCATTTGTCAGTAACGCCGCGTACTTGCCGGAGATATACGCCATCGGAGTCCGGAATCCTTGGCGTTGGAATTTTGATCCGCTCAACGCCAATCTCTGGGCGGGGGAAGTGGGTAACAATACCCGCGAGGAAATCGACACCGTGACCAAAGGAGCCAATCTCGGCTGGCGGAATATGGAAGGATTCGCATGCCAACCCAGTGTGACTTGCACGGTGACGGATCCAAAATACACTTTACCCATTGCAGCATATCCTCATGGAACGACCCCGGATACAGTGGGTAATGCTGTCGTTGGGGGTTTTGTTTATCGTGGAAAGCCGGCATCGATTTATTATGGCTTATACTTTTATGGGGACAATGGCACTGGTCAGGTTTGGGTAGTGCGCGTCATTAACGGACGCATTGCGGAGCGCATCACCTTGCATCCCACCCCTGCCGGCACAACGGTGGCCAAGACCGGTCTTAGTGCTTTTGGGCAGGATCTCAAGGGTAATTTGTATGCGTTGGGATCGGGAACGAGCAACACGGGAACGGTGGATATTCTTTCCAGTCCGGATCTCGTATCTACAGGATTACCTACGCCTGCTTCCATCTCTCCTCACCGTACCGGAAAGGCATTCGCACCCATTTCCGTAGGCGATCTTTCGAATCTGGATTTGCACAATTTGCAGGGCCGCAAAGTTCAGGGTGGTGCGTTGCGCAACGGTGTTTATGTGACCCAACGTCCGGGAGAGAAAAATGCGGCGTTGGTTCCCGTCCTGAAATAACGAACTAGATGTGATTTCTGAAAAGGTAGGGGTATCCCTACCTATTTTATTTCCGTGCGTCAGAGAGCTGACGCACGTATGCCATCAGCGGCACATATTCCGCATCCTGAATGATTCCATTGAATGGGGGCATCTTCGTCATCGGTTTAAATGAGGGTGGATTTTTTATCCATGCCATGAGCGAAGAGTCGGTGGGGAAATCGATTTTGGATCGCGTCAAGTCTCCCAATCCCACACCGGTTTCACCATGACAGGCAATGCAACCATACTTGTGATAGATCTCCTTGCCATCCGACAGTGCCGCTCCACTTAAATCCGGAAAGTTGCGCTCCACATCATTGTGAATCGGTGGAACGGTTTTGAGGTACGCATAAATCGCCCGCGCTTCATCATCACCCAATTCCGGAAGACGGGACATGGGATAACGCAAGGGCCTTCCATCGGGACGAATGCCTTCGCGTATCGATTTCACAAAATCATCCTCGTTCCAATTACCAATGCCTGTTGGATCCGGAGTGAGGTTGGCAGTGTAAATAATCTTTCCATCCATCCCCGGCATGCCATTGCCTCCGCCGAGATATCCCTGTGATTTCTCGGGATGATTTTCATCCATGGTTTTGAAGCTGGCGGAATGGCAGGCGAAACACCCGATTCCATCCTGTACCACATATTTTCCATAAGCGACCTTGTCGTGAATATCCGGCACCTTGATTTCATGATCGGGATAGGCGAAAGGTTTGAAAGCCACATGGCAAAGGAATTTGGCGAGGAAAGACGGCTCCGATTCACGGCTGGGAATGGATGAGGCTTGCACTGCGGAATCATCCGACCGCAAATAAGCAATGATGGAATAAATGTCTTCATCCGCAATGCGGGGAAGCTTGACCATCCATGGCGGCGCATAATGACCATTGCGCTTGATGCCCGTGCGCAACAAGTACGCAATCTCACCGTCCGTCCATGATCCAATTCCATGTTCGGGATCGTTGGTGATGTTGCGGGAGTATGCCGTTCCAAAATCATTTGGCAAATCCTCAAGCCGGTGTCCGGTCAGTTTTCCGGTTGCCTGATCCAGATGGCATTGTCTGCACAACATGCTGGAGATGGCCTTGCCGCGCGCCACCCGTTCCGGCGTCACTTCAACTTTTAAATCGACTTTTTGTGTTTTGTAGGAAGGGATTCCAGTGATTTGCACTTTGGCGAGAAAGCTGCCGACAATGAGAACAATGAGAAGTAACAGGGAGCCGAGGATTTTAAAGAAGAGCTTCATGAAATCTTCCTTTCAGAGGGGAACCGGGACTCTCCGGTTTGGAGAAAAAGATTAGAAGTTTTTATGGACCTGAACGTCCTTTGAAAATCGCCCGTAACGTCCTGCCCTCTTGTGGTGAAACTCCCCCAAGCACAAACGGCAGGCACAATCCCACAATCAACAAAACCATCCGCTCGATCATTCCCGCATTGGGATGCATTTGAATCCAAAATCCCGCGGTAAAGCACAACACCAGCCAGGCAAGGACCGGAAACATGCGCCGCCATGCCAAATCGATGGGGAAGAGAGTCTGGCTTTTCTGGGTCATAAGCCATGCCATCACCGCATAACAGACCACGGCAGCCCACACCGCGCCCCAAAGTCCAAAGTAGGGAACCAATAAAAGATTCAGGGCTACCGTGATGACAGCGCCGATTCCATTAATCCACACCAATGCCCGGGTTTTTTTGGCGATGTAAACGCCGAGGGTAAAATGCACAAACCAAGCCTGACAGGCATAAGCCAGCAGCACACCGGGAACAATGGCAAGTCCATCCCAAAAAGGTTGCGCAATCAAGGTTTTTCCGTGGATCGAAAAAGAGACGAGTTTGTCCAGAAATAACATGAGTGTAAGACCGCATGTGCCTATGAACAACAACAACAGACGCAGTACGCGACCGAACAGGGCCGGTGCATCCGCATCGCGTTGATGTTGCAGGAAAAATGGTTGCCATGCAAGCCGGTACATTTGTACCAGCAACAAACCGAACACACCGAGTTTCCAGGCCGCAGAAAAAAGACCGGTGAGATGCAGCACATCCCAGCCTTTTCCGGGATAGAGGTGAGCGAGATCCGCTGCGCTCAAACGGCCGAGGAACAACCGCCCCGACATTTCATTGACAATGCCGTAAAGTCCTGCGGGCATGAAGGGGAGTCCGAAGCGCAACAACGCGCGGAACTTTTCTCCATCACAAAGCATTCGCAGATTTTCTAGAAAAATTGGCAGCAGTAGAATCAAAGTGAAGAAGCTGGCAAAAATATTCGCCATGAAAATGCCCCGCAATCCCTGATGCAATACCAGCACAAACAGAACATTGCCTCCGATATTCACAATAACATTACCCAATCGGATGGAGGCGAAACGCAAAGCTTGGTGGCGGTAGCGCAAGTGCGCCATGGGTACAACGGACAAGGTATCCAATGCAAGAATGATCGCTGCCAGCGGAAACAGATTGCGATTCGCACCTGGAATTTTGAAAACCTCTCCCAACCACGAAGATGCCAGCAGAAACGGAATGCTGAACAGCACGGTCAGTCCGGCTTGCGACCACAAAGCAGTGCTGAACAAACGCTTTCGATCCGTTTCTTCGGCATCATGGGCGAGACGCAAATAAGCCGAGTCAAAACCAGCCTGATAGAGAACATTCAGAAAAGCGATAAGCGCGAAAACAATATTGCTGACACCGAATTCCGACGGCGACAACACATGGGTGTAAAAGGGAACGAGAAGAAAGTTCAGGAAGCGGCTGAAGAGCGAGGACACTCCGTAGGCCACGGACTCCTTCGCCAGAGTGCGGAGCCGGCTCACCGGCCTTCCGACAATCGGTTGATGAGAAATTCGGCAAGACCCAGTTTGCGCATGGCATCTTGGGTTTTGCCGATGTCATAGGCCACACGCACGATTTCCACCGTCATTTTTTCCGTATCGCACAGGCACCAGGTCGCGAGGGGATTGCGATCGCGGGGTTGTCCCACGCTGCCATCATTTACGAGCAGGCGCTGGCCGGGCTGCACGGTGTAAAAGAGGGTTTCGGAAATCCGGAACGATTGTTCATCCTGCATGATGGCAATCATCGGCCAATGCGTATGTCCGATGAATCCGATGGTCTCGGTGAAAAAAGAGAAGGCATCGACAGCGTCATCCAGACTGGAGACGTATTTCCAACCGGCAGGGGACCATGGACTGGCATGGGTGAAGAATAACGGCGCTTCCGAGGTGGTGAGGAGAAGCTTTTCCAGGAAAGCGATCGTGGAGGGCTTTAACACATTGCGTGTCCATTCGATGGCGCGCTGGGCATTGTAATTATTCCACTCTTCGGAACTTTCGCGGCCCACGGCCACACTGTCATGGTTTCCCAATATGACGATGTCGCTTTTCTCGGCCACCCATTCCACGCATTCATTGGGAAAGGGACCGTAACCCACGATGTCGCCCAGACAAACCCTGCGTTCCACACCATAGCGATTCATGGATTCAGCGACTTGAAGCAGGGCTTCCAGATTGCCGTGGATGTCGGAGAAAATCCCGTACTTCATATAGCAGAATTATAATAGCTGGAGTTTTAATGCAACGGAGATGTATGGGATACGAAGGACGAACAAAACGACCGGCGGTGGATTGAGCTTAGTCCGTGCTCCGTCAACGCCCTGCAGTGATCAGCGGTTCCGTAGCCTTTATGGCGCGCAAAGCCGTATTCAGGGAATTGTTTGCCCCACTCTTCCATCGAGCGATCCCGTGTGACCTTGGCCACAATGGAAGCGGCAGCAATGGAGGCGGAGAGCCCGTCTCCTCCAACCAAGGTTCGTTGCGATAAATTCATGGAGGGGATTTTCTGGTTTCCATCCACCAACAGAAGTACAGGTTGGATGGCCATGGATTCCAAAGCCCTGCGCATGGCGAGGAATGTGGCATTTAAGATATTGATCTGATCGATTTCCTTGGGGCTGGCTTCGCCCACGCCATAGGCCACTGCGTTCGCGAGGATTTTCGGGTACAAAGATTCACGGAGTTCAGGGTTCAATTTTTTGGAATCATTGATGCCGGAGATAGGTGCCGCTGAAAGATCGAGAATCACGCAGGCGGCTACAACTCCTCCGGCCAAAGGGCCTCGTCCCACTTCGTCAATGCCGCATAGATATCCGGCGGAGGGAATTAAAATTCGATCGTGTTCCCAAAGGACAGGAGCAACATCTGTTTTCTTTCCCACAGAACTAATCCAGTTCACTCATTCTTTGCAACCATTCCGGATTGATGCGCACGGCTTCGGCGGGGTTGTCACTATCTGTGGAAACGACATCTCCATCCGCAAAGGCCTTCAGCACTCGCCAATAGCTGTCGTGTTCTTTTTCCAGCACCAGTTGTCCAACGGTTTTCGCATCGGCTCCTGCAGGAACGCGAACTTTGCGTTGCAAGATGATTTGTCCATCATCGTAATTCTCATTGACCATGTGAATGGTGACTCCGGTGAATTCGCAACGGCTCTGAACAACGGCTTCGTGCACTCTTTCGCCGTAAAATCCGGCGCCTCCGAAGGAAGGCAGCAAGGCGGGGTGGACGTTCACCACACGATTTTTCAACCGGTGCAAAACGGCGGGAGGCACTTTTTTCATGTATCCGGCCAACACCAGCAAATCGACGGGATGATGGTCGATTAATTCCAGAAGTTTGGAAACAACGCCTTCTTCGGAGCCTTCCGTTTTACTGCTGATATGAAAAGCCAATGCTCCCGCATTGCGGGTTCGTTCCAAAGCTTTGGCTTGACTGTTATTGGATACTGTGAAAACGTGTTCGGCGGGAAGGTCTCCGCTGCGAATGCGATCCAGAAGCGCCTGAAGGTTGGAACCACCTCCCGAAGCCAGAACGGCAAAGCGCAGGGGAATCACACGTCGGCGGTAACGCTATGCTTGGCGGCTTCCAGTGCGATATCCTTGGCCGAAGGCTCCTTGGGACGGCTGTAACCGCTGGATTCCTGCAATGCGCCATGCTTGCGGAAGAGATGCTTGAACAACGTGCTGGCACCACGAATCACTCGATAGCGCTCACGGCCATTGGTCAAAGCCATGATGGCTTGTGTCCAGATGTACTTCGGACGCAAATAGAATTCGCGGCGCGCCTTGTCGCAGAAGTTCACCAATTGCTGCGAAGTGAGTCCCTTGCGGATGACCGTGGTATTGTGCTGACCATCTTTGTCCAGCCAGAGATCGTAATCATCCGACGCCAGTTCTCCACGCTCCTTGGCTTCGTCGTAAGCTGTGGTACCGGGATACGCCATGATGGGGTAAAACTGAGCGGTGTTTGGATTCAACATCTTTGCGAATTGCAGGGTGGCTTCCAATGTTTCGGGAGTGTCACCCAAATTACCCACCATGAAGCAGCCATGAATGAGAATGCCGGCCTTGTTGGCCCCTTCCATGAAACGTTGAGCCATGCCGTCAGCAAGGCCCTTTTTCACATTCTTGAGCACGTCGGTAGAGCAGGACTCAAAGCCCACGCACAGTTCGCGACAACCGGCCCTTTTCATGACGGCCAGCACGTCGGCTTTCACATCGGCGCGGGCATTGGCAGACCAGGTGACCTTGAGGCCGCGACGAATGACTTCTTCGCACAATTCCACGGTCCGGCTCGGATGCGCCGTGAACGTGTCGTCTTCGAAAAAGATTTCACCGAGATCCGGGAAGGAGGCTTTGATGTAGGCCATTTCATCCACCACATCGGCCACGTCGCGCTTGCGATAGGTGTGCCCGGTGAGGGTTTGCGGAATGACGCAATAGGTGCAGCGAAAGGGACAGCCGCGACCGGAAAGAATCACAATAAGGGGGTTGATGTTCGCACCGTAGAAATAACGCTTGTAGCAGGAGAAAAGATGCTTGCGATACACCTTGCTTACCCACGGAAGAGTGTTGATGTCTTCGATTTTGGGTCGATCCGTATTTTTAGTGAGCGCTTCTCCAGCGCGGTAGGCAATGCCCAAAACCTTGGAGGGGTGATCCGGACCGTCGCCGCGCACATGGCGCACCAACTCACGGGCGGTGTAATCAGCTTCACCGACGATGACATAGTCAATGGTGGATTCACGTTCCAAAATTTCAATGGGTTCCGCCGTGGCATGGGTACCCATCATGGCGACAGGGCAACCGATGGCTTCCTTGATGGCTTTGCCAACGCGCATATCATTATTAATGGAAGGAGTTGAAGTGTTTAACACTGCAAATTCCGGCTGGAAAGCCTTGATTTTTGCCAAAGTGGCTTCCAAGTCCAGATCCATAGCCGGGGAATCCAGCACCAAAATTTCGTTCCCATCCTCCTCGACGCAGCCGGCTGCATAGCACATGAACATAGGCCAGTACAGGGTACTGGACTTGGTCACGCTAGGGCTGCGTGACTCCCGCGAAAACATCGCGAAATAGGGGGGATTGAGAAACAAAACCTTCATGAAACCGGCCTCCGGTAAAAACGGCTAGGACAATTTAAAACGCCCTGTAAAACTACCTAGATGTGGGGACGAAATCAAACCAATAGGCCAAAAAATCGAAAAATAAAGGAAATCGAACAAGATGGAGGTCTTAAAGTGTGGAAGATCACCGTGTTCTAAAGCGTTGCACCGTTGTTTTTTCAAAAAGGCCAAAGTGGACGCGCAAGTCGACCTTTGTGGTTCTGGACCCAACTTCCAACCGGATGCGTTCCATTCCGGGAATCAAGAGATGAATACCCGCATAAAAGCCATGATGAAAAACCTCCGGCTTCGATGAATTTCCGTCCCATAAGCTGGCAGCGTCCCACCCGGAGACAAGTTGAACGCCATAGTTCAAACTCCATGGACCCAGTTTCTGAATCCGTTCCTCCACGGCATCGAATCGGTATTCCGCATTCAACAGACATTCGTTTTGACCGTTAAATGAGTTGTCGGAGTAGCCTCGCAATGTGTTGGCTCCACCCGTATGAAACAAATCGTAACGCCCCAAATTTTGGTTCACGACGCCATCGCGATATTGATAAAGCACGTTTCCAGTGAAACCATTCCGTTTCGTAATAGGGAGATAAACCCGCAAGTCGGTCATCTCTTCCCAAAAATCAGCCGGTCCTCCCAAGTACCCACCGTTTTCAGTGAAACGCGTTTCGGCGAAAAACCCCCGGCGGGGCAACAGGGATCGATCCCGGGTATCCCAGCGAAAACCCACCCCCAATCTTGGAACCACGTCTACGTTGTTGTTGCGGAGGGTGAGGCTGTCCCGGGTGGATTGGATCCGGAAATATTCCGCCAGCCCAACTATTCCGAACTGACGGGCTCCCACTAAAGGCCAAAATCCTTCGGCTTTGATGCGATGGGAGTTTTCATGAGTGGAATCGAAAGAGTTATAACTGTCTCCGTGAATCCACGCCATGCTAAACTCGGCTGAATGACCGAATAATTGTCTTCCGGAAACTTCGGCTTGATATTCCGTAGTTCCTCCAAACCGTGCCATGACGTTTATGCGTTTACCCGTGCCGAGAAAATTCAATGCGGCTATGGAAGGTCCGATGCTCAAACCATCCTGATCGGTTTTATTCACGGAAGCCAGGGGAAGATAAGGGGGTAATTCGCGAAAACGATAAAGGAGTGAAACGGAATCTTGTTTGGCTTGTGCCACCAATGTCACATCCGCGAAGATGTCCAAATCCTTGAGCCGGTTGCGTTCCGTTTCCCAGGCTTTACAGGAGAATGAACCTCCTTGCCGGTTCTCAATGGCATTTTTCACAACGCTGCTACGCGTTTGATTTAAACCTTGGAATTGGATCCCCGAGATGAAGAAACCCTCATATGCCGGACAGTTTGGATCAGCTGCATGAGAAACGCCCACTGCCAAAATCAGCAAAAGCAGTGAAAAAATGCGTTGGCTGAAATTTTTCAAGAAAATGTTCAACAAAAAATCATCCGACAGATGCAGATCGTCTGGTAGGGGCAGATGTAGAAAACGAAACATTTGTCACCCTATTTTCCTGAAAACCGCCAACGTAAAACTAGCTGTCGACCTAAATTAAGAATCTCAAAATAATGTTCATCGGCAGGCGAACGGGTAAAGGAGCGTTTTCAATGTTTGGAAGAAACTATTCGATAATTCGTGGTGTTGGAATTGTTGCCCTTATGGCAACTGTGGGATCTCTGCGACCTTCATTCGCAGCCCTTACTTATCCGGGTTGCCCGGACATGGTGACCGCCGATTTCAAGGAAGTGGTGCTGGTTTCCCGCGGAACGACCACGCCTACCTCTCTGGTTACTGACGCCAATCTTGTGGAGCCAGTCAGCTTGTGGGTGCATACCGATGGCCGGGTTTATTACACGGAACGAACCAATGCGACCGGCCAGCCCAATAGCAGCACGGCAACGGGAAGGGTTCGCGTGTTCAATCCGAACGGCAACACTCTGAAAACGGTTGCGACGTTTAATGTGGGCACGGGTGTTGCAACCGGCCAAACCGGAAACAGGGAATTGGGGCTCCGCTTCTTCACGCTTGATCCGAATTATAACGCGAACCATTGGGCTTATGTGTATTACATGCCCCGAACTTCGGTCAGCAACAAGCAGGTGGACACCATGCTGATGTCGCGATTTACCATGCCAACATTGGATTCCATCGACATGTCCAGCGAAAAGAAACTTTTGAAAATGGCGTGGACTCCGGGCATTTGCTGCCATCAGGGCGGCGGCATGGATTGGGATGCGCAGGGCAACCTTTACATGTCGACGGGCAATAATGCCGAGAATAGCGACGGCTTTGGCCCCATGAATTCCGCGTTGCAGGCGAATTCCAGTGGGGATCCGAAGGATCAGGCCACACAGGATAATGCGGCCCGTACCGCCAACACCATGGATTGGCGCGGCAAGGTGATTCGCATTCATCCCGACAGTTCCGCGAAGGGTTACAGGATTCCCGCCGGAAATTTACGGCAGAGACTGTTCGAAATAGGTGGTGCCTGGGTTGCCGGTCAGGACACGAATAAAATCCTGCCGGAACTGTATTCCTTTGGACATCGCAATCCGTACAGCCTTTCCGTGGACAAGCCCACGGGTTGGGTGATGCTGGGGGAAGTCGGTCCCGACGCCTCCTCTTCCAGTACGACCCGCGGTCCTGCGGGAAGGGATGAATTCAATCTTTTGACCCGGCCCGGGTTTTCGGGATTCCCTTATTTCATAGGGGATAACAAAGGTTACAACATGTGGAATGGGACCAGCAGTTACACCTTGCCTCCGCAGAGTCCCGATACGGTGTTTAACAATTCACCCAATAACACGGGCATCACGCACCTTCCACCCGCCCAAGCCTGCATTCTTCCGGAGTCCAAGAATGCCGCGGAAAATACGGTGTTTAACTTAGGCACCGGTAGCGGCACGGCTGCCACGACCGGCCCCATTTACCATTATGACACGGCCCTGGCATCCACGAAAAAATTCCCGCCCCACTTTAATGGCAAGTGGATTATTACCGAGTCCGTCAAAAATTGGGTCAAGGTGGCGACTTTGAACGGCACGGGAACTGCCGTTACGGCCGTGGATGATTTTCCCGGTTATGCCACGACCATCAAAGCCACCGGTGGATACGGCATTGTATCCATGCAAATGGGACCCGAAGGCGCACTTTATGTTACCCATTATGACGCATCGAATTTCAATTCCACGGCGACGACCCGAATCTCCCGCATTGAATACACGGGTACATGCCGTCCGGGAACGGTGTTGTCCGTTGCGGATCGGAGAGCCAAAGAAAATCCCGGACAGACACTGCTGTATTCCGGCATTGGGGACGGCCGCGTGACTTGGCCTGCGGGAATGCAGAACCTCGCGGCCTTTGATTTGAAGGGCAAGCAGATCTGGTCTGCAAAGCGGGCGGCTTCTGAAGCCACTGTGACAATGCCCAACGAATTACGTTCGGGTTTGTTGCAGGTGCGATTCACACCGTAGATAATTGTAGGGGCAACCGGCCGGTTGCCCCTACAATTATCTAATCATCCATCCAGCCATTCCGTATGAAACGAACCGGGTTTATCGGTGCGTTCATAAGTGTGCGCTCCGAAATAATCGCGTTGTGCCTGCAACAGATTGGCGGGAAGATCCGCACTGCGATAACCGTCGAAGTAGGAGAGTGCCGAGGTGAATGCCGGAATCGGAATTCCGGAAAGCACGGCTTCGGAAATGGCCCAACGCCAGTTGCTCTCTCCGCCCTTTAACACATTCTGAAAGTAAGGCGCAAGAATCAGATTCTTGAGTCCGGGTTCCTGATCAAAGGCCTTTTTGATTTCCTCGAGGAATCGTGCGCGAATGATGCAACCGCCGCGCCACAACAACGCAACCGATCCATAGTTGAGATCCCATTTGTATTCGCCCGCGGCGGAACGAAGCAATTGGAAACCCTGTGCATAGGACATGATCTTGGAAGCATACAACGCATCGTGAATCGCCTGTAGGAATTTTTCCTTATCCGCCTGTGTGCGTAATGCGGGCGCGGAAATTTGTTTGCTGGCGGCGACTCGTTCGTCCTTCAATGCAGAAAGGCTGCGCGCCACCACGGCTTCCATCATCACTGGAATCGGAATTCCGAGATCCAATGCGTTCTGTGAAGTCCATTTGCCCGTGCCTTTTTGTCCGGCCTTGTCGAGAATGACATCGACCAGCCACTTGCCGGTTTCCGGATCTTTTTTGCCGAGAATGTCGCGGGTGATTTCGATGAGATAGGAATCCAGCGGACCCTTGTTCCAGCGCGCGAACACTTCGCTCATTTCGGGCGGAGTCATGCCGAGCAAATGCTTCATCATGGAGTAGGCTTCACAGATGAGTTGCATGTCGCCATATTCAATTCCGTTGTGCACCATTTTCACATAGTGACCGGCGCCGTCGTTTCCGACCCAGTCGCAGCAGGGAATATCGTTGTTCGGGCCGACCTTCGCAGCGATGGCCTGGAAGATGGGCTTCAAATCCGGCCAGGCTTTCACTGAACCACCGGGCATGATGGACGGACCTTTCAGCGCGCCTTCTTCGCCGCCGGATACGCCCACACCGAGGAAAAGGAAACCTTTGGACTCGAGATATTTTGTGCGGCGAATGGTGTCGGGAAAAAAGCTGTTGCCACCGTCAATGATGATGTCGCCGGGTTCGAGATGGGGAAGCAGCTGTTCGATCAAATCATCCACGGCCGGGCCGGCCTTGACCATGCACATGAGCTTGCGCGGACGCTTTAACGAGGCGGTGAATTCGGCGATGGAATGAGTGCCCACCAATTTCTTGCCCTTGCCGCGTCCCTGCACCAGTTCATCCACCTTGGAGGTGGTGCGATTGTAAACGGCCACCGTGTAACCGCGGCTTTCCATGTTGAGCACGAGATTTTCACCCATTACCGCCAGTCCGATCAGTCCGATATCCGCTTGCGCTGCCATGATTTTTTCCTTGTAAAAGAGCGTAAAGAGGAGGCAAAACTAGCTAATTCCCCCGGCCCGCCTTTGGAGAAAGTGGCGTGAAAAGGCAGGAGCTTTGTAAAATATCGCCAAAAGCTGAAAGGATACCTCCATGCAAAACATTCGATGGAAACCGTTTTTAACTGTTTGTGTATTCAGCGCCATACTGCCTTTGACGGGTTTTTCGAAGGATTCAAAGGAGTCTGCCCGGCCCAAGCGTGGAAGCATTGAATTGGGTAAAGGAGCGGGTGCTCAAACTGATGGCGGAAAAGTGGATGAGTTGAACCGCCTGTTCGGCAAGGTGGTAGAGGCGGTGACACCCAGTGTCGTGTCCATTACCACGGAAAAGAAATGGAGCCAGCAACAGCAACTACAGCAAAATCCGCTCTTTGAATTTTTTGGGATGCCGCAACAACCGAATGCGCCCGAAGACAATTCCCCCAAGCGCAATATTCCCCTCGGAGGCGGTTCCGGATTTATCGTGGCGAAAGAGGGATACATCTTCACCAACGCACACGTCGTGGAAGGCGCAGACATTGTGAAGGTTGCACTCGGCAACAACAAAACCTATGTCGCAAAAGTTGTGGGCGTGGACAAAAAAGTGGATGTGGCCGTAATCCAAATCGACGCGCCCTTGGAAGATCTGAAACCGGTGGATTTCGGAGACTCGCGCAAGTTGCAAATAGGGGAGTGGGTTCTCGCGATAGGAAATCCGTTTGCATTGCAAAATACGGTGACCACCGGCATTGTCTCGGCAAAGGGCCGTCGCGATCAATTCGGTGGAGACTCATATCAGGATTTTATTCAAACCGACGCCGCGGTCAATCCCGGAAATTCCGGAGGGCCGCTGGTCAATTTGCGCGGAGAAGTTGTTGGCATCAACTCCAGCATCTACACCCGCAATGGCGGCTTCATGGGTGTGAGCTTCGCCATTCCCGTCAACATGGCGGTCAAGGTGGCGGAGGATTTGATTTATGAAGGCAAGGTGACGCGCGGTTTTCTCGGCATCGGCATTGACAATGTGGATGAAAATCTGGCGGGGGCCTTGGGGCTTCCAAGTCCGCAGGGATGCCTTGTCCGCGACATCGCTCCCAATTCTCCGGCATCCAAGAGCGCACTTAAAAGCGGGGACATTATCCTCAAGGTCGACGGTGCCACGGTTCAGGATGCAGCGGACTTGCGCAATCATGTGGCGGATCTAAAACCCGGCAATAAATACGCCTTTGACATCTGGCGTGATGGAAAGAAAATGGTTTTGGATGTGAAAGTCGGAGCGAAGCCGGGCGATGGCGAAGATGAGAATGATTCAACCCCTGCGGCATCCGAGGGGGATGATGGTTCGGGTGGTTTTAGCTCCCGCAAACTGGGTCTTCGTTTTGTTGCCGTGGACACGGATGCGCGTGCCAAGTATCAAATCTCGAAAGAAGTTTCCGGGGTGGTGCTGGTCGAAGTGATGGACGGATCCCCCGCAGCAGAAAACGGAATGCTGGAGGGCATGGTCATCACCGATTACAAACGCAAGGCCGATGTTTCTTTTCAGGAAGTGAAGCAACCCAAGCAACTTCTCGATGCCGTGAAAACACTCGCGATTGGTGAAAACATCGCTTTCAAGGTTTTTTACAAGGGTAAAACCGATTTGCGCGCCTTGCGGGCGGAGGAATAATCCGTTGTCGTTTGCATCCTGCCATTAATTATCTTCCTGTCCGCTTATAGGAAGTCCGCCATGGTGCGGACATAACGAGGAATCCCGTTAGAATCGGGAGCGAGCTCGTCGCTGTAAGCGGTTAAGGATTTCTCCACCGTTCGGTGCAAGGTGAACAGGCCACTGTCCGCAAGGATGGGAAGGCCGGAGAGATTCGGGGCACACGCCTCAAACCGCAAGCCAGAAGACTCACCTGTAGGTTATCAACTGCTCTTCGGGCGCGAGGGTGGATGGCTACGGGTGTCTTTTCCCCGTACTTTCCAAACTCCCCCGCATTCGAAGGCATCACTCCTCCCGTGTCCAAGACACACGGGGAAAGGGCGCATGTCGTTTTGCGTGACATTTTGCATGGTAGCGCTGCTGTTTTGTGGAATATTTTCACCTGTTCAAGCCACCGATCGCGATACCGTGGATCTGCCACAAAGCAGTGCCAAGGGCCAGCGTGTGGAATCCGGTCCTGCCAATACTCATCGTTTGGATGAAAGTGAGTTGCAGCGTTTTGCGTCCTTGGAAGATGCAATTAAAACGCTTCCCGGATTTCACGTGCGCGAAGAAGGCGGGTTGGGCGGTTATTCCGAATTGAGTTTCCGCGGTTCGGACGCTTCCGCCGTGGACATTTATCTCGATGGAATGCGGTTGAATCAGGAAGGTCAAAATCCTGATCTCGCAAAATGGCCTTTGTTGTGGTTCTCCGGTGTCGAAGCGCGTTCCGGTTTTGATGCGTTTGGAGCGGGAGATCCGGGTTCACTGGCGCGCATCGATTTGTCCACGCAATCTTCCGATTCGAGTCATGCGGAACTTCGCAGTCGCGCCGCCAGTTTCTCCACGGTCGAAGGTGCGGCGACGGTGCATGGTGGAAAGGTATGGAAATGGACGGTGGGAGCCGAAGGCCAAACAGCCCAAAACGATTATCCGTTTTTTACCGATAATGGAACGGTGTATTACAACGCAGATGATGCGTGGCAGCGCATGAACAACAATGCCTATTGGAGTCGTGGCGCGCGTGCTTCGCTGCGCAAGGACAATTTTTCCTTCAATCAAACCCTGTCGGTATTGTGGCTGGATTACCTCAAGGAATATCCCGGCATTCCCAACACAGTTTTCAATGCGCAAGCATACACGCGGCATAATGAATGGATGGGTGCTTACCGCATCGAAGCGTATCCGGGTCATGCTGAAGTGGGAGCTGGAGTGCAAGCGCATCATTTCAACGACTCTTATCGTGACCCCGGCCAGTCTTTGGGTTATGCATCCTATGAAGCAGCGCGTGCTGCCACCGCGTTGGAAGCGGATCTGCGAGCATCGATTCCGTTAATGCAAAAACTGGTTTTAGGCGCGGACACACGCGTGAGCCATGAAAATGTGGAGCCCACGGCCACGCCCTATAATCGGCCTTTCGTTTCACCTTCCGCCACTCGTAAGGAAGTTCAATTGGGGACGGCCTTGCGCGAAAAAATCACGAGAGACTTGGCGTTGACCGAAGACGTTCGCGGTTCATGGGTTCAATTCGATGCCAGCCGGATAAGTGATTTTCCGAATCCGGATTCCATCGCGGCCACATCACGGATGTTGATGCCGTTGAGTTTGCGCGGTGGAATCCAATGGCGTACACCTATCGGGACCTTTGAAGCGTTGGGCCGTTATGAAGAACAGGCGCCTTCCTCGGAGGAATTATTGGGAGACAACAATGGAATCCGTCCCAACTTGAAATTGGATCCGCAAAAAACCCGGACCTTGAGTCTGTCGCATGACTTCCGGAAAAACGTCTTTCAATTTCAAACCACGGCATACTGGCATCGCTACGAAGATCCGATCCATTTGCAGGCCTACGGAGCCAGTCCCTTTCTCCAATATGGAAACGGACCTGCTTATCGGGCTGTAGGTGTTGAAGCCGAAAATCGGATCGGGTTTTCCCATTTCGAGTCGCGCACATCGCTCACCTTGCAAAGTCTTCGCATTTTGGGCGGTCCAGCTGCGGGGTATTGGCCTGCGTATCAAAGTCCGGTTGAGGGACATGTGGAAATGTTCTGGAAGTCCAAATTTCATGCCGTTGCAATCACCACCGGACCGATGCTTGATTTTCAGGGTCCTTATTATTCCGGAGACATCAACCTTGCGGACACGCGTCGATCTTCTCAGGAGGATTGGGGCTTTCATTTGGATGCGCGACAGGGTCGAAGTTCTCTGGGTTTTGACGCCCGCAATCTTCTTAACAACCAATACCGGGATTTCGCCTATAGCATCCGCAGCGGACGCAATTATTCCATCACACTTTCCATCAATCTGTAAACAACAAACCAAACCCAAGGAAAAAACATGAAAACATCAACCTTTATAGGCCTCGCCGGCTGCCTTCTCGGCGCAAGCCTGTTCGTAGCCTGCGACATTCTCAATGACGTCAAAGACAGCAACAAGGAACCGTCCCCGTCGGGATTTTCCTATTCCACTCCCGGTGCATTTTACGCACCTAATGTTGCCATCGCAAGCGATACGCCGCATTTCACCACCGGTGGGGTGCATCATTATTCCATCAGTCCCGCGCTTCCTTCCGGTTTGTCGCTGGATACGTCCACCGGAATCATTTCAGGAACACCCGTCGCCGAACTCGCCACCACCACCTATACGGTGACCGCAAAAAGCGACACGATTCTGACGGCATCCGTGACTCTTACGGTGTCCCATTGGGTGGGTGTGTCGAAGGACAGTCTCCAAGATGTCTCCCAAATGCTGGTCCGTGGCGGCGAGATTTTCGTTGCGAACCGATCCTCAACCAATCCCGGTGTCGCGGTCATTGATACGGGCACGGGCAAAATAACCGCATACTATTCCGAGCAGTTGCCGCCCTCAAGCATGGCCTTTACCCAGGACAATCACCTCATCATTACGGAAACGAATTATGTTCAGGGAGCCGTCAGCTCGGTGGATCTCACGAACAAATCCATTCAGAAAAGTGTGATCTCCTTTGGCTCGGATAATTTTACAGACACAGCCACAGGCAAGGTTTTTCTGTTCGATCGTACCACGGGCGTACTTACGGGATTTACGGGTCATGCGCCGAACCTGAACGTTACATTCAACGTGCAGGCTGGAAGCAATCCTTATGACATCGCGATATCCAACGGCAAGGCTTTTGTCAGCCGCTATGATTCGAAATACATGTTAATCCTCGATCCCACGCAACTGGGCGGCGGAACACGTGATTCCATCGATCTTTCGCAGTATGTGTCGCATCATCCTGTCGATACTGCGGCTCCGGCTCCTCGCATGGCTTGGGTTACGTCCTTTAACGGTTATGTTTTCGTCGCCCTTCAACGGTTGAACTACAAGTATTCCGCTGTGGATACCGGTTTGGTCGTGGTCATAAATGCGACGACAAAACAGATTACGTCCACGATCCCCCTGCACTTTAAAAATGCCCTTTCGGCGCATGTTGTTGGCAGCACATGGTATATCACCGGAATCGCGAATTACGATCAGTCGGGCGGCGTGGAGAAAATCGATCTGGCACAACGCATTCATACGGGAAATGTGGTCACCGCGCAAAGCCTGTCGGCGGATATTTTTGATTTTGTCCCTGCGGGAGATCATTCGGGTTATGTTGCCTACAGCACTGATTATGGCTACACGACCAAGGTGAAAAAGGTGGCGTACTAAGACCTACTTTTGGAAAAAATGGAAACATCGAAATGAGGCGGTTATTTTGCATGGCACTTGGGATGCAGCTCTTCGGAGTTGCATCCTTTGCCACGCCCTTGCGTTATGCCCGGAGCTTCTCGCTGGATTCCGCGGAGGGGTTTGTCCGTCTGCGGATTTTTGTGAACAAGGATACGACAACCTATGCCTTGTGTCCCGCAGGCCGTTGTCCTTCCAAAATTGATCGCCGTGTGAAAGTTCTTTCCATCCCGCTGCACCGGGTGATTTGCATGACCTCGGTGCATGAGGGGTATCTCGAAGTGCTGAATTTGCGCGATCACATTGTGGGTGTTGATCAGGCGAGCTTCATTTGCGACTCCGCATTACGAGCAATGGGTAAACGCCACGCGTGGGCGGAAGTGGGTTCCGATGCGCAAACGGATTGGGAACGCGTGGTTGCCTTGCATCCCGATGTCATTCTTTATTCGTACCCGCCGGGCGGCGTTTCCTCTTTGAATCCAAAGGCGAACGCTTTGCACATTCCCGCATTGGCCACGCCGGAGTGGCTGGAAAATAATCCGCTGGGCCGTGCCGAGTGGGTGCGTCTTTACGGAATTCTGTTCGGCAGGGAACGCATGGCGGATTCACTCTTTGAGGTGGTGCGACATGGTTATGACTCCTTGAAAGCCGGAATGAAGATGCGAAAACGACGGCCCACTGCAATTGTGGGATTGGGCTGGCGCGGTCAATGGTTCGTTTCCGGTGGGGGAAGTTATGTGGCGCAGTTGTTGCGCGATGCGGGCATTCACTATCTCTGGGAAGACGACAGACACACGGGCGCATTGACTCTGGGACTGGAAGGCGTTTTGGATAAAGGACGTGAAGCGGATTTGTGGCTCAATGCGGGTGAAGCGCGTTCACTCGCCGGTTTGGAATCGATGGAATCGCGCTCCGTCAAATTTCGGGCGTTTCGCGAAGAACATGTTTATCAGAACGATGCCCATCATTGTGCGGAAGGTGGAAACGCGTATTGGGAGACAGGCGCGATCCGGCCCGATTTGCTGCTTTCCGATCTGACGCACATTGCGGATGGAACTTTGGATTCCCGTTCCGGAAATTATTATCGACGTTTACCGAAGAACAATTCCAAATGAAATTTCGTCGGGTCGCCATTCTTTTATTCGCTCTTCTTGCGCTGGCATTTGTATTGGATTTGTTGAGCGGTTCCTCTTCGTTCGGAATCTCCGAAGTCGTTGCAGCCTTGAAGGCGGGACCGGGTTCGACTTTGGCGGCCCAGGAAATCATTTGGGAAATTCGTTTGCCGCGTGTGCTGGCGGCTTTGCTGGCCGGTTCCGTGTTGGCGGTGAGCGGGTTTCAAATGCAAACCTTGTTTCGCAATCCACTCGCCGGTCCATATGAACTGGGACTTAGCGCAGGTGCGGGAGTTGGTGTCGCGTGTTTTCTTTTGCTCGGATGGCAGGGACCATCCTTTCTGGCGCAAGCGGGATTGTTGGGTGCGGCAATGCTCGGCGCGTTGGCTGTGATGGTGTTGCTGGTCGCGTTGGCTCCGCTGTTGCGAAGTCCGGCGGCGTTGTTGCTTGCGGGCTTATTGCTCTCCAGCGGACTCGGAGCTTTGATCGCGGCCATGCAAGCTTTCAGCGGAGCCGAAGCGTTGCAATCCTTTGTGAACTGGACTTTGGGCAGTATGGGTGGCGTGACATGGGGGCAGTTGGCTTGGCTCACTCCGGTTTGTGTGTTGGGTTTGATCGCCGCCTCATTCGGCACCAAATCCCTGACGGCATTGATGCTGGGTGAAGATGAAGCGCGCACCTTGGGATCGCGTGTGAAATTGACGCGCATGGGAACGGCGGCCTGCGCCAGCATTCTCGCTGCAGCCGTGACGGCTTTTTGCGGTCCCATCGCTTTCATTGGATTGGGAATGCCACATGTGGCGCGATGGGTTTTGGGAAGAACCGATCCGCGCGCCTTGATTCCGGGTTCGGCATTATTGGGCGCAATGGGTTTGCTGGTGTGCGATGCCTTGTCACAAATCCTGATTCCCGGTCGTGTGTTACCAGTGAACGTGGTGGTTTCGGCATTGGGTGCGCCACTGGCATTATTGCTTTTGTTGCGGTACCAAAGACGGAGCGATTCATGAAGTCGCCCATTCTGTCGACACAGGGATTGTGCCTTTCGGTAGGGAAGGCTTCACGGATTTTATGCGAGGATTTGAATTTCTCCTTGCACTCAGGAGAATTGGTAGCGTTGCTGGGTCGTAATGGTTCCGGCAAAACCACTTTGCTCAAAGCATTGGCGGGGATTCGAACTCCCGAATCGGGCCGCGTATCTTTTAATGGTGAAAGCGTGGGTGAAATTTCAGCGCGTCGTCGTGCGCATCTTTTGGCACTGACGCTATCGTCGCGACAGGGTGACGGCGTGTTAAGCGGTGAAGAATTCGTGGCGCTTGGTCGTTGGCCGCATACACCATGGCATGGAAGCCTTTCTGACGCAGATCGGGATTTGATTCAACGGGCTTTGGAAATCACGGGAACGCCAAGTCTCGCATCCTTGTCCATGAGCCAACTTAGTGACGGTGAAAGGCAAAAACTCGGATTGGCGCGTGCATTGGCGCAGGAAACCCCGATATTGCTTCTCGACGAACCGCTTTCGCATCTGGACGCACCTTCACGCCTTTACGAGATCGCCTTGTTGCGTCGTCTCGCATCAGAAGAGAACAAAGCGATTCTGTTTTCCTGCCATGATCTGGATTTGGCTTTTCACTCTGCAGATCGTTTGCTGGTATTGCTTCCCGGTGGCGCATGGTTTTATGGCACACCGGTCGAAGTTGCTTCGCATACGGTTTGTCGCGAAACGTTGGGACTCGCAGCGGCTCCGTGGTTTCGTTATGGAAATTGAGAGAAGCGCAATGCCGGGCCGTGAATGCTTTCAAACGACTTCACAGCCTGATCCATTGCCAAATCCTTGTCCTGATAGCGTTTCGGCAAACAGGCTCCCAGCACTTCCTTGAGTACCACACAATCGTAAGTCGCGCGGTGTAATTCCTCGCGCTTCAACGCCAGTCCGGTTTGATCGCCGAGCTTGCGCGCCACCTCACCGAGTTTATGCGACGCATACTCCGGCAGAATTTTCCGGATGAGTTTCAAGCTGTCAATGACGGGATGCTGCGGCATCACCTGTCCGTGTTTGCGAATGCCTTTGGCAATAAAGGAGGCGTCGAATGAAGCGTTATGCGCAACGAGAATGGGACTTAAACCGCAGAAGCGAAAAAATCCCTGCAATACGGATGGCAGACTCGGCGCATCCTCCACCATTTGATTGGTGATGTTGTGAATGCGGGTGACTTCGTCGGGAATCATCATGGTCGGTTTCGCAAGGCTTTGATATCGCCCGATTTCTTTCGTCGTCAATTTCCCGTTGATCCGTTCGAAAGTGAACTTTACCCCGGCTAGTTCCAGAATATCATCCTTGGCTGCATCAAGGCCGGTGGTTTCGATGTCAAAGGCAATCAAAGTAACGAAGGGCAGCACAAGAAATTCTCCGAATCAGATGGAGGAAAAGTAAAAACTGCACCCTCATCCCCAACCCTTCTCCCATGTTAAAGCATAGGAGAAGGGAGAAACAAACCTAAGCTAAACCAAAACGTCTTATTCCCCTCTCTCATCCTTTAAGATGGGAGAGGGGCAGATTCACAGATAATGGACTATGGGGTGAGGGCGTGAATCACATTCTCCACCATTTCGCGATTTGATTTCGCCTTGCCTGAATCCAGAAAAACCTCATGCACCTTGATTGCAAGAACGGCTTGCTGGGTTGTATTGGCGGGAACAAATCCTTCCGGGAAATGCTTCGCGTTCTTCTGCAGAAACTTCGCGGCCGCCTGCACCGCTGCCAGTTGTTTGCGTTCACGATCCGTTTTCAAATCAAACTTCCAGCGTTTCTCCTGTTTGGAAATAAGCGGCTTATCCTTACCAACCGAAATTCCAGTCGCAGGGAAAATCCGGCAGTCATAGGTTCGGCAGGTTTGCGGGCGGTCCTCATAGATCGAACATTTGTTGTCTTTGAACATGGGGCATTGACCCTGTTCGTCATATCCCATCAACACATTGCCCTTCGGCAAGCCGGGAGCGGGGAACAACAATTTCTTCGGTATCGATGCCAGCGTTTGAGTTTCGTCGGGCCTGATGTGGATGAAATAAGAGGAACGGCAACAGGCTGTGCAGGTGCCACAGGGAACATCCGCTCCCCCCTTTACGGTCTGCGCTTTCTTTGTGAGTTGAAGCCAGGATGAAAACCGGCCCGCCGGGATATCCTGCTTAGGAACAGCTTTCACAAAAAGAGGTCAGGCCTTCAGCGTATTGCGGTGACTCTGGCGTGGACCGAGGTTCTGGAAGCGCGATCCGACAGGGTCAGGAAAAGGATGCCGCGCATCTGCTCTTTTCGGAGTGACACCATGCGATTCGACACTCTGCCATGAAACACCCGGTTGCCGCGCACATCCACCACAGTGGCTTCGACTTCGCCAAAGACTCCGTCGAACATGATTCCGTTTGACGTTATCCGCGCATCGAGTTTCGACGGGAGGATTACGCGCGACTTGATTCCCGATGTGCCCTGCAGCACTTTCATGGAGAGCTTCATGAAATCGATGATGTACGATCCATCGGTTTCCACCGGGATGGTGACGCCGTTTTGCTGAACCGTGAAGCTGGTTCCAAACGTTGCTGCTGCGAACTTCACCCGCAAGTTCACTTTCTTGGGCATTTTCGAATGGGGTGAAACCCATGCCAGATTCCAACCGCCGGAGACGGCTTTCGCAGTCGCCGTGTCCATGGTGAAGTGCGCGCGGTAATAGGCCCCAACGTTCAGGTAGGTGTCGATCCACAGGCCGTTGCTGATGCCCGCGTTGAGCATCACCAGGTTGTTGGCGGGCGTGACGCTGTACTGGTCGGGCGTGGGGTTGGCCACGTCGTGTACGATGGTGATGAACCAGGCGTTGCTGGTCTTTGCGGTGGCCTGCAGGGTGACCGAGGTGTTGGTATTGGTGGGCGACAGGATCAGCCCCTGGATGTTCATCCAGTCCGTGGGCTGGGTGCCCCACGCATAGGTGGTCTGGCCGCATCCCCGGCCGATGAAATTTTCCGCGCTCACGCCATTTTTTCCGGTCGTGCCGGGAATGCTGCAGTTCGGGTAGGCGAAAGTCACTGATTGGACGGTGGTATCCAGGGCGCGCAAATAGTCCGCGAAATCCTTGACTGTGGCGGCGGAATTGGCGTCGGTGATGTTTATGTGATTGCGGGTATGGTTCGCAAGCTCGTGGCCATTCTTGGAGACCTGGATCCAGTCGCTCACGCGCGAAGTGAAATTGCCGACAGCCGCGGCGATTTCGAAGGTGGCCTTGATCTTGAGCGAATCCAGCTGGGGGAGCAGGTTGGGGAGCTGGCTGACGCGGGCATCGTCATAGGTGTAGCTCACGGCGCCGGGGTGTCCGTTCCACGGTGTGGTTGTGACGGGGCCTGCGAAAACGGAGATCGATCCGAGCAGAAGAAGGCTGGCGATTGTTGTTTGTCTTTTCATGGTGTACCTCAGAAGTAAAGGTATATCGCGGCCATTTTTCACGCCCGGAATTTTTCTTTTGATTCTGATATTTCCCAAAAATGCAGCGTCATCCTGCGGCTCAGGCCGTTTCGCCGCTGGTTTTGAGTCGAAACAATTTCCGGATGGCTCCGTGGGGAACCATTTGCCAACCTCTTTCATGGAGGTAATAGATGAAAATTTTCGCGAAAGCCTCCGTGCCAGCGATTGTGGCGGCCACCTGGATTTTGCCCGTGACGACGTCGGCAATGGTGAAAGTCGTGAGAGACGCGATCACGCGCCAGGAGATGGCCTTGAGAATGCTGCGCAGGTGCGATTCACGGTAAATGGCTTCGGTCATGTGGTGGTCTCCGCGCGGCGGTCAGGCGCTTCAGGTTGTTTCACGGCAGGGCGACAATACTATTGAACGGATCGGATTCTTACAAGCCCCCGTTACGGTTTTGCTGGGGGAGCATTAGTTATGGAACCATCTTTCCAGTCATAATTGAATAAAATACCAGGAGTAGTCCAGACCAAAGAATGAGTAGGTAATACTTTCTATAAAATGCCAACTTATTCAATGTGAATCTTCGAAATAATCCTGCGCCAAACACTATTGCAAGCCCTAACAGAAATAAAAGTCCGTTTTTTCTCGTAAGGTAAGCGCCGCCATAACGATGGCCGGGAACAAAAACGCTTCCTCTGTAGATCCCAAGTAGAATCCAAGCGACATAACTTATCGCGGGAACCCACATTGTCCAATGTTTCAATGAATACCATTCCAAATAATTCTTTTTGATTGTTGCTTCTTCAGCAGCTTCCATTTTTGACTCTATGTCTTTATCCGGACGGTTGTTGAATTCGGCTACAAGGTTCTTGTAATTTTCCGGATAATTTTCCTTATCAATATTCCTCATTGCATCCAGAAGATCCAACGTCGAAAATTTTGAATAGTCAATAGAAGTCATATGGTGACTTGCCGAATGAATTTGGTTTAAACCCTTAGCGAACCACGAAACGCCCTCGCCGCATAGTAAGACTCCGCACCATTGTGATACAGAAAGACCGTGTCATACCGCCGATCACAAAAAAGGGCGCCACCGAGTTTTCTAACCGTCGCCGGTGTTTTCACCCAACTCGATGTTTTTAAATCAAACTTTCCAAGTTGCTGCAAACCCCGATATTCCTCTTCCGTCAAAAGTTCAACGCCCATCGCAGCCGCCATGTCCATCGCACAGTCTTTCGGTTTGTTTTCCTTCCGGGAGTCCAACGCCTCACGGTCGTAACAGAAACTTCTGCGGCCTGCGGGACTTTCCGCAGAGCAGTCATAAAAAACGTACTCGCCTGACTTTTTATCATGACCCACCACATCCGGTTCACCACCGGTGTTTTCCATTCCGTGAAGAGACACGAGTTTTTCCGCCTTCGCTTCGAGCCTCGCCTGCACCTTGGCCCAATCAAGCCCTTTATGGCGATTCATGTTTTTCTCGAAACGGGATTTCAATACTTTGAGCAGTTCCTCGCGGTCCTTCGGTTTCAAATCTTTTGCTTTTTGCATTGCAGTTCCTTGCTTAAAGAATTCCCAGCACCCCGTCCACGTCGCGAGTCTGTTGCGGAAAGAACGGTTCCGATGTTTGTAAAAATACCTTCGCGAACGGCACCGGCACCACACACCGATCCCAACTCTTGAGTCTCACCGCCATCGAAGATTTCGCCGTAACCGCAACGACCGGCAATCCCGTCCGTTGACTCAACCACACCGCACCCGGTTTCGACAAACGTCTCGGACCGCGCGGGCCGTCCACCACCAACGCCACCCATCCGCCATTCGTGGAAAGATCCCCCGCCAGTTTCCGCAAGGCATCGACTCCGCCGCGACTGCTGGAACCCCGCACCACCGAATAACCCAAACGCTGCGCCGCCACGGCTCCCCATTCTCCATCGCGACTTTGCGAAATCAACACGCGCATGTTCCGATGTGCAAATGCGGGAAGGCACAGCAGCATATGCTCATGCCACAGCACCAGAATTCCGGACGGCGGCAATGCAGGGGAATCGACGAAGCGCGGACGAAGGCTTTGAATCCATCGCACGCCGAAAGAGAGAAGGAGTTTCACCCCATCTCCCAACCTCTTCCCCTCTTGAGGGGAAGAGGAGCAACAAAAAATTCAAAACAAAGGTTTTTCTTGTTCAAACTTATCAGACCTTCCCTCCCCTCAAGAGGGGAGGGTTAGGGTGGGGTGAGGGAGTTCAATCACAACGCTGTGGCGGAGAACTCTTTTTCCTGCGTCCTGAGTTTTTCCACAACGCCCGGTCCCTGAGCTTGTCGAAGGGCCGGGTGCTGTTGCAAATGAAACTCCCTGCGAAACTCGCTGCGATGCTCTCCGCAAAACTTCGGGTACAGGATTTGATTCGGGATCAGCACGATTCCAAATGTGCGCTCACAACCTTCCAGCACACATTGACAATGCTTGATGACTTCGGCCTGATAATTGTGCAGCAGGATTTGATTGTTGCGCGTCACGCGCTGCATCAGCGGCGATTCAGGCTGTTCGAGCTTCGCCAGAATGGCATTCTCCACATTTCCCGTTTCCATACTTTAATTATGCGAAGCTCAATGAACTTTGTCCACCGTTTTTGAAATGGCACGTTTTTTTCCTGCAGACAGGGGTTGACATTCCGGGCAAAACACCGTGCCACGTTGTGCGATGACGGTTTTGATTAATACTGTTTTACAATCACGACAGGGCTGTCCGCCGCGTCCATACACTTTCAACCGCTCAAAATTTTTGCCGCTTGAACCATCGGGCTTGCGATAATCCGAAAACGTTGTGCCCTGATTGCGAATGCCGTCGCGCAAAACTGTTTTCACCGCTTCGAGAAGACAAGTCCTTTCCGCCGGTTTCACAGAAGAGACAAGTTTTTTAGGATGGATGCCGGATAAGAACAGCGCTTCGTCCGCGTAAATATTTCCTACGCCCGCAAGAAAACTTTGATCGAGCAACAATGCTTTGATCGATCGTTTGGAATCCGACGGATAATTTTTTGCGAGAAAGGATTCGATTTTCAAATCCAGCGGCTCGTCCCCGAGCTTGCTCAAACGCGGATGGCTTTTCCAATCTTCTCCTGCGATGAAAAGAATTTTTCCGAAGGTGCGCGGATCACGGAATTGCATTCGTCCGCCGTTGTCCAGATGCAGAATCGCATGCGTGTGCGCATCCACCGGATGAACGCCCACGGCTTTTTGCAAACCCGTCACCGTGCGCAGGAAACGGGTATCCTCCTTCGCATGTGCCGGAGCAAAGGTGAGTTGCCCCGTCATGCCCAGATGAAACACGAGGGAATCCTTGTCCAGTTCCAGAATCAGATATTTTCCCCGGCGCAATACGGCCTTGATGAGTTGGCCTTGCAGGCGGCGGGTCAATTCTGCAGCCTTCGCGCCCAGAATCAGGCGCGGCAATCCGAATTCTGCGGATTGAATGCGGCGGCCCACAATGGGTTTCAGGCCCCGGCGTATGGTTTCGACTTCCGGCAGTTCAGGCATGAAATGAAATCTAAATTGCCATGTACACTATGACATCTTCTTCGCAGCCGGCCAAGCTCTGGGTGAAAACCCAAACCTTTCACACGTCCCCGCCGCAGGGATTTGATCTGGTATTGGGCGGAAAATTGAAGCAACTCGAAGTGGCATATGAAACCTATGGCACGTTGAACCACGACAAAAGCAATGCGATTCTGATTTGCTCCCCGTTGACCACCGACGCGCATGCGGCCGGATGGAATTCGGAAGAGGACAAAAAACCCGGCTGGTGGGATGAGATGATCGGGCCGAGCAAGGCCATCGATACCAACCGCTATTTTGTGATCGCGCAGAACATGCTCGGTGGGTGCAAGGGAACTACCGGCCCCGCGTCCATCAATCCGGATACGGGGAAACCTTACGGCTCTTCATTCCTCAAGATCACCGTGGAAGACATGGTTCATGTCCAACGTTTGTTAGTGGAGCATTTGGGAATTGATGTGCTCGAAGCTGTTGTGGGCGGCAGCATGGGCGGCATGCAGGCATTGCAATGGAGTGTGAGTTATCCGGACAAGGTCCGCAAATGCATGTGCATCGCAGCGGCGGCCAGTCTTTCTGCGCAGGCACTGGGCTTTGAGATCATTGGGCGCAAGGCCATTGTCAACGATCCGGATTATCGCGAAGGCGATTATTACGTGAATGGCTCTCCGCCTGAAAAAGGTCTGGCCTATGCCCGCATGATCGGCCATCTCACTTATCTGTCGGCAATTTCGATGCGCCAGAAATTCGGTCGCAACCAGCGGCCGAATACGGATCGTGAGCATTTTGAAACCGGTTTCGAAGTGGAGAGCTACCTGAATCATCAGGGCGAGCAGTTTGTGCAGCGCTTCGATGCCAATTCGTATCTCCACATCACCTATGCCATGGATACTTTCGATTTGGCATCGCGCTACGGTTCACTGGAAAATGCTTTCCGCGATTCGCAAGCCGAATTTCTTTTGGTGGGTTTGTCTTCGGATTGGCTGTTCCCAACCGAGCAAACGCATGAATTGGCGAAAGTATTGTTGAATCTCAAGAAGGTCGCCTCCGTCGCGGAGTTGGATTCACCGTATGGACACGATGCTTTTCTTTTGGAAGTGGAACATCTTTCCCGCGTCCTTCAGGGTTTTCTGGAAAAACCCACCTATTCCGCCAAGGCTGCGGCCACTTTGCATCCTTCAGAAAAATCAGTGCTTGATTCCACCCGCGATTTGGATGCGCTGGCAGGATTCATCAAACCGGGCAGCCATATACTCGATGTCGGATGCGGCGATGGTGCGTTTATCGATCGCATGTTTCATCAAAGCAAGGTGACCGGCGTCGGCATCGATTTCGATTTGAGCCATGTCGTGGATTGTCTGCGCAAAAATGTGCCGGTGGTGCAAGGCGATGTGGATCATGGCCTGTCGCTCTTCGGCGATCAGGTTTTCGACTATGCCGTGTTGAACCGCACCTTGCAGGAAGTGAAACGTCCGCGGCTCGTGTTGCGTGAGGTGCTGCGCGTGGCGCGCAAGGCCGTGGTGGCATTTCCCAACTTCGGTCACATCGGCAATCGCCTCTCGCTGACATTCACGGGTGCGATGCCGATTACAAAAGCATTGCCACATTCCTGGCATGACACGCCCAACATTCACCTTTTCAGTTTGAACGACTTTCAGGAACTGTGCGCGCGCGAAAACATTGTCATCGAAGAATTGATTTGCTTCCCCGGCTCGTTGCCTTCGCGGTTGATTCTGGCGGCGGGATTTAAAAACGCAGGCGCGGAATTTGTGGTTGCGAAGATTTCGCGAAAACGATAAAAGTTGTGAAAATCAAATCCCTACTTTTCGGTTTGCTGGTCGGTGGTTTTTCGATTGCGTATTGCGGGGATATTCCCAAACAAAAAAAGGCGTTGATCGAAAAAGCCATGGAGGCCATGCATGTCAAAGCCAAGATGGATGGATTCATCGGTAAAGTGGTTGCGGTCAAGGCACAGCGAATCCGGAACGACAATCCGGATTCTGTTTCCGATTCCCTGTTGACCGAAATTCGAAATGCCATCTCCACTGTTTATCAGGACAATCTGAATGGAAATGAGGGGCTCTACCCGCAGCTGTATGCCGTGGTCGATAAATACCTGACCGACGACGATCTCAAATTCGTCATGAATTACAACGCTTCCGATGGGGGGCAGCGTTACGCCAAAGTGGCCCCGCGCATTGTTCAGGAAGCCGGCGAGATCGAGCGTAAATGGAGTGAAAAACTGGAGCCTGTGATTGCCGGAAAGTTAAAGGATCGGTTTCAGGGCCTGAATTTAAGTTCCCTGTAAAAACCGGATCCCCAACGCGAGGTTACCTTTCCCCATCCCATGAAACGGCCTCCGCAGAAAAAACACAAAAACGAAACCCGCACGGACGATCGCAAAACGCGCTGGAAGTTCGGCCAGAACTTTCTGATCGACGAAGGCGTCATTCGCGACATTTGCGACGATGTGCCTTCCAGCCCCACCGATTGGATTATTGAAATTGGGCCGGGACAGGGCGCTTTAACGCGCCGTCTTGCGCCGCGCTGCCGCAAAATCACCGCGATTGAGATCGACCCCAAATGGGTGGAGCATCTTCAGGCACATACCAACTGGGGTCCACTGGAAGTCATTCCTGCGGATGCCACGCGGGTAGATTGGAACGAGATCCTTGAAAAGCATGCACCTGAACCCGGCATGAAACCGCTCATTGTTGGAAATCTTCCTTATAACCGAGCGGCTCCCATTTTGTTCCAACTACTGCCACATCTGGACCGTTGTCTTTCTGTACAAATCATGTTGCAATACGAAGTGGCCAAGCGCATTTGCGCCCAGCCGCATTCCCGCGACTTCAGTTTTTTCAGCGTCATGGTGCAGAATCGGGCAAATGCAGAGCTCTTGCGTAAAGTCTCACCGGAGGCATTTCGTCCCAAGCCCAAGGTTTGGTCGGCAACTGTTCGGCTTACTCCACGAAATGCTCCAGCTTGCGTGGATCCGCTTTTTAGCCCTTTTGTGGACTTGGCCTTCTCTCAAAAACGCAAACAGCTTGCGAACAGCCTTGAGTCTTTATACCCGAAGGACAAGGTTGTTAAGGCCTTGGAAGGGCGCGGTATTCGACCAGATAGCCGTGCTGAGGATATTTCTCCGGATGAGTTTGCCGCATTATTCATTGAATTGGGGCCAATGCGGAAGGTGTGATGCTTTTTCCGGATGTTTACAGCAGATTTGGTCTAAAAAGCGTAAGAAATCGAAAAAATACTATTTCATGCAGTGGAATTTTGAAGCGATTCTTGGCTGAAGATAATTCGCTTTTCAGTGGATAAAAATTTCATTATCGGCTATATTGGCTTGACTTTTCTGCTGTTCTCCCTACGATAAACGAGCGGCATATTTCTTGCTTTAAACAAGATTGAGCCACCCGGGATCAGGAAACCTTAATGACTTTTGATACCACAGACGAAACCCTTAAACGGTACCTTGAGGACATCCGCAAGACGAGTCCCATTGACCGTAAGGATGAGCACATGCTGTTCAAGCTGTGCCGCCAGGGGAATCGCGCCGCCCGCGAAAAGCTGGTTTCGGCCAACATGCGTTTCGTGCTCAAGGTGGCTTTGCAATACCGTGGATGCCCGATTCCGCTGCCGGATTTGGTGAGTGAAGGAGCCATGGGCCTTATTCGCGCCATTGAAAGCTTCGATCATTCCCGCGGTTTGAAATTCATTTCCTACGCCGTGTGGTGGATCAAGGCTTATATCACCCGCGCCATAAACGAGCAGGGTTCGTTGATCCGCTTGCCGGCCAACCAGCATTTGCGCGTGCGCAAGGCGCTCAAGGAAAAATCCAAGGGCAAGGAACTTTCCGACGACATTCGCGAGCTGATTCAAATCGGTGAAGCGGGCATCAGCTTTGACGCTCCGTTGAAGACCGATACCAAGACCACCTATCAGGAGGTTTTGGCCGATGAACGCGCCGTGAATCCGGAATCGGAAGCCGAGATTCAAGCCGTCGAACATCTCGCAAAAGATTTGCTTTCCGAATTGCCGGAACGCGAAGCGCAAGTCATCAAAGGTTTGTTTGGCATCAATCACGAAGCGCCGCAAACGCTGCGTGAAGTCGGTGAGACTCTGAACATCTCGCATGAGCGCGTACGCCAACTCCGCGACCAAGCTTTGCGCCGCATTCGCCGGAACAAGAACAAGGAAGTTCTCCGCGAGAAGTATGACGGTTATTTGCAGGCGTTGAGCGGATAATTCACAGCTTAACTGGAATTGTTTTCAAGCCTCGTCGAAAGACGGGGCTTTTTTATTGCTAGAACGGTGCATCCACGGACATGTTGAAGACGGCTCCCGAAAGACCGTGAATCCCCACATCCATTCGGAACAAGTACAGATCCGGCCGCCGCACGCGGATGCCGAATCCCCACGAATTCTTGTAGTTCAAATAATCGATCTTATCCCAAGAGCGTCCCCGTACTCCGTATTCATCAAACAAGGTTCCATCCATTAGTCTTAGAACCGGAAAACGATACTCGGCGCTCACGGATGCCACGGTATAGTCCCTGAAACGGGCTCCCGCATAACCGCGAAGAGGGGAATCATTTCCCAATGCCTGCAGGCCGTTGATCGGCATGCTATTGCCAGGGACCTCGTAACTTTGTGCGGTGAAGACATGCAAGGCAACTACCTTGCGCGAAAATATTTCGTTGCGGAGTTTTTCATACTCCAGCTTTTGGATGAATTTTTCCATGCTCATGTTTCCCCGCCGCTTTTCTTCCGCAGCGGTGATTTCATAGCGTTCGCGGCCCAGCTTGAAGTACTTGGTATACTGCCCACCCCATTCCCCATAATCGTGGTTGCCTTCGACGTTGTGATAGCGCCATCCCACATCCAGGCGGCTTCCCGTCAAGGTGATGTTCTCATTGTTTCGCGTATCACGGCCCAATCCCACCGCCCAGGATCGATCCAGAAAGGACTGGCCAATTCCGCGATAGGTGGCATCCGGTGCACCCGAAGCATTTTTGAAAAAGTCGCCCGTCGGAATGTTCGTACAAGAGGCGCAGGGTGGTGGGCTGACCAAGGGACTCAACCGGTTGAGACGCATGGAGAAATCCCCCAACACGCTAAAACCGAGCAACAAGGGATGGGTCAACTGGAACTGGTATGTTTCGGAAGTGTCGGCGTAATAGAAAAAACTGTTGGTGCCGGGCTGATTTGAACTGCTGTTTTTCATGCGCACAAGACCCACGGACACTTTTCCAGTGAGGTGTGTTTCGAGGATTTTTTTGGCGGTGACATAACTTCTGGCCTTGTAGTCGCCATTTACGTAATAGATGAAGTTGGCCACAAGTCTTTCCTGCTCGTTTCCAAACAACGCCTGGTTGCGCAAGGTGAGTCCAATGCGTGATCCCGTTCCCGGAGCGAGACTCAAAGTGGGATAAATCAGAATCCGATCATTTTTTCCAAAGCCGACCAGATTGCGCGTTCGATCGATGACGTTTTCATTGAGGAAATAGCGCATCGGTTCTTGCATGGGGTAGGTAAGCGTGCGCACCACCGGGACGAGCAGTTTCTCCACCGGCCAAGTGACCAATTGCAAAGTCGGGTAGGCGATGTACTCATAAATCCGGGCGCCGGCCGAAGTGCTGTCGCGGGCCGTACTGTCCATATCGGATTTGGCTGTGGAATCTTCCACAACACGGATGCTCTTTGCCCCCAAGGCGGGAATAAATCCAAACCCTAAAATCAGCAGCCATTTCATGAAAATATACGGGGGAAAAGCCAATGCGCACTCAGCGCGCTCATGGCTCCCAGCAAGGCGCCAGCCAGGATATCCGTCAGAAAGTGCACTCCGTAAAGAATTCTCAGGAGACCGAGGGACAGGGGGATGGCCAATGCCAGCGGCCAGAGATGCGGAAAGTTCAGGGCGAGAGTCATGGCAACGGCCAGATTGTTCATGGTGTGGCCTGAGGGAAAGCTGTATTTGTCGAGGGCAGGCACTCGCGAAGAAATCCCCTCCATAAAATGGAAGGGACGTTGTCGCCTCAGGGAAAACTTGAGTCCCCAATACACGGGAAGGCTGATGGCCACGGCGAGAAAAACCTGCTCCAGGACGGCTTTGAATTGCATCCATGGAAGCAGAATGAACAGCAATCCCGCCACACCGACCCAGCCCCATCCATCGCCAATGCGCACAAAGGTGACCAGAATACGGTCAATGGCTGTGTGAAGCTTGACGCCGTGCAGGCGATGCACGAGGGAATGCTCCCAATCAAGGAGGCGTTGAAAGCCGCGAGGGGATGACATCCTGCGTTAAACTATCAAATCTGAGTTCGCTAAGGAGGGATCCAATCCAATGGTTGTTGCATGCAGCAGTCGGGGATGCCTCTTGAAAACGCCTTCACCTTAGCCTACTATACCATCATGAGTTCAGGCCACCCCAAAGTTTATGTGCTCATTTTGAATTACAAGGGCTGGCAGGACACTTTGGAATGTTTAGAGTCCGTTTATTCCTGCTCTTACCCCAATTTTGAGGTCGTGGTGATTGATAATGGCTCCCACGACCAGTCCCTTGAAAAAATTCAGGCATGGACGAGGGGAGAACTGGAATCGCAAACGCCACAATCCTCTCCGGTGTTTAATTCCGTGAAAAAAAATCGATCGAGGATTTCCCATGTGTTTGTGGATGAACAGGGCGCGCTTTTGGGGGAGGATTCGGGAGGGGACTCTGTCCCGTTTTTAACCCTCATCAAATCTGAAACGGATTGGGGTTGTTATGGTGGCTACAATCTGGGAATACGCGCGTGTCTCAAAAAGGGCGATTTCGAATACCTCTGGATTCTGAACAACGACACTGCGGTTCACAAGGATAGCCTGACTCACTTGGTTGAACAGGCTCAAAAAAACAGTTGGGGCCTTTGCGGGGCAAGAATCGACGAATACAACCAGCCCGGAACGATCCAGGGATTGGCCGGAAGATTCAATCCGTTCCGAGGTCGCAACACCGAGATCAAGGACGAAGCCCAATTGAACAATATGGATTACATCACGGGCACCGCCATGCTGGCTTCACGACAATGCTTTAGCAGCAGCCTGCTTCCTGACGAATACTTCCTTTATTTCGAGGATGTGGATTTTTGTTATGGGGTCAAGGCTGCGGGCATCCGGTTTGGCGTTGCCATGGAATCGGTGGTTTATCACAAGGGCGGCAAAGGGTCCAGCAGCGCGGAGAAGGAATATTATTTCGCCCGCAACATCCTCCATTTCGTATGGAAGTACATGCCGTGGATGCTGCCTTTTTCGCTATGGTACGTGCTTGTTCACCGGGCAGCCTTGAAACTTTTCACCGGAAAATTTCGCATGGCGGGCTCCCTGTTTCAGGGAGCGGTTGATTTTCTAAGGGGAAGACTTGGAGAGCGCATCTGATTTCTCATGCAGGCGCATTTCCGACATCTTTGATCCAGTTGTTAAACTGCCGGTAATGACGGCGTTGCCAGAAAAAGGCTCCTGCCAACGATAAGGCGAATACGAACACCCGCATCAGGAACCCAACATGCAGGTAAAATCCCAGCGTTGTGAAAGCGACAAGACAGCCGGTGTTGATCAAAATGGGTCTCCAATAACTCCACAAAAACGGCGTACTGCGGTTGAAGTAGGTTAAGAACGAGAAGTAAATGAATCCTGATGCCAGATTAGTCAATCCCAAGGCGAGGGCTGCCCCAAGGGAGTCCCAACGTGGGATGAACAGGAAATTCAACAGAATATTTCCGACAAAGAATATCACATGATTGACGGGCATGACATAGGTGCGGCCCAATCCCAGCAACAGTAAGGCCGAGAATTCCGTTGCAGTGTTGACGTAAATGAAGAACGCCGTGATGATGAGAGTCCAGTACCCTGTCGCGTATTGGCTGTTGATCAGACCCAAGGCTTCGGTTCCAAAAAAGATCATCAGTAACAACAACGCGCCCTGCACGCCCATGACCAGCCAGACCGAATAATTGAAATAGTGCTTCAACTTTAATGTCAAATGACTGGACTTTGAGGACGAAAAGGCGGAGAGCAAAATATTTTCGAAGGACTGACGGATGGACGTCAGGGATTTTCCAATCATGGTCACCACCGCGAAAATCTCAACACTCCGCACCCCTGCGAGACCCGCGAGCATGAAAATATCCGCCCTTACTGCCAGTGCGGCGAAAATGTTTGCGCTGGCAAGTGGAAAGGAATATTGGATCATTTTCCACGAAGGTGGTTTCCCCAGCGAAACGTCCTGCCAAGAGGGGCGGTGTGTCCGGACAAATCCCCAGAACGCCAGTGCCGCTCCGGCGGTGTTTCCTGCCAACAGGCAAAGCGACAGGCTGAAAAGTCCCGGTGCGGCAAAATGTCCCCCAACCGCCAATCCATATGTCACCAACGGCACCAGAATTCCGGGAACGAGGATGCGATACTTGAGGTTGTATTTGTTCACATTGGCCTGAAGACAGAGTTCGATAATGAGCATCATGGGAACCACCAGCAAATACTGCAGGAGTTCGCTTCCAGCCACATGGAAGGAGTCCGAATTCTTTCCAAGGACCCATCCTGAAAAGGGAATGATTCCGTAATAACTGCCGAAGGTCAAGGCCCCTAAAATCATGAAAGCGAGAAAGCACCAGGTCAGACTGCGGAAAATGGATTTCAAATAGACGGCTTCCTCAACCTGGGAATAATACCAGATGACGCCCTTGTCCATTCCCATCAGACTGATACGGAAGAAGAGGAAGACCAATGATTCGTAAAACTTGTACCGGCCCCATGGCCCTCCCACGAAAAGGGCCGCGCAAACCAGTTCCATCAGGGGTGAAATGGGTTTGAAAAGATTTTCCAGAAACGTGAAGCTTAGTGCGCGATTGATGAACTGGTGATGCGATTCACCGGAAGACGGACTGGGATTTGCGGGTTTGTCGGTCATTTATTCCACAACCATGGGTGCGAAAGACGGCACAGGCATCCCTGACGTAGTAAATTTTGCGTTCGGGACAGACGACGTTCCGCTACCCGTTGGAGAAGATATGCCTGTTTGCAGGATTTGTGGAAATGAAAGCGGGAGCCGGGAATATCTCGCCCAAGAGCGAATGTTCGGCACGGGTGAAGTCTTTCCGTATTTCCAATGTGCTCGGTGTGAATGCCTTCAAATTGCCAGCATCCCCGAAGACATTTCCAGACATTACTCCGGGGGATACTATTCCCTTGGAGGAGATCCGGCAAAGCCTTCACGGGAAAACCGACTGAATATGAATGCTTGGTTGAAGCGGGTTCACATCGGAACTTCCGAGCGAGTGCTGGATGTAGGTTGTGGACAGGGCCGTATTTTGCATGAGTTCGCAAGAGCCGGATTTTCCTCGCTTACGGGCATCGATCCCTTTATCGAGAAAGACATCGCCTATTCCAACGGCATCCGGATTTTTAAAAAAGATGTGGAGGAGATGACGGGAGAGTTTGATTTGATCATGATGAATCATTCCTTTGAACACATGTCTAATCCCACGGCCACCCTGAAAAAAATTCATCAATTGCTGGTTCCCGGAAAATTCCTCCTGATTCGCATCCCCCTCGTCTCTTCCTTTGCATGGAAAAAATATTCCACCCATTGGGTCTCATTGGATGCGCCGCGCCACTTTTATCTTCATTCGCTGGCCAGCATGGATCTTCTGGCGCGCAACACGGGGTTTTCGATTCAGGAAGTGCTCTTTGATTCCACGGATTTCCAGTTCTGGGGGAGCGAACAGTATCTTCGCGGCATCCCCTTGTTTGCGCCCAATTCTTATGCGGTGGATCGGAAGGCTTCCGTGTTTTCCTGGATGCAAATCAAAATATTCGAGGCCAAGGCGATGTTGATGAATCGCCGCAAGCTTGGAGATCAAGCCTGCTTTTTTTTGAGGAAAGATTAGACTAGGCGCCGTTCATCAGTTCCAGAAATGCATCTCCGGTATGTTTCCAGGTAAGCTCCCTTAAAATTCTTTGACGTGCACTGCGGCCCATTTGACGGGCCTCTTCGGGGTTTTTCAGTAGCCGTGTTAAAGCGGCTGTCAGTGCTTCGATGTCTTCTTGCGGTATCAGCAGACCCGTGACATTCTCTTCCACGGCGTCCATGACGCCTCCGGTGCGCGTTCCGATCACCGGAACTTCGCAACCCCCGGCCTCGAGATAAACGATTCCAAACCCTTCAACATCCTTTTTGCTCTGTCTTGTCGGCAACGCAAAAACCGATGCAAGGGAATAATGCAAGGCCAGTTCCGAATCGGAAATTCTTCCCACAAAGCGGACGCGATCGGCAATGCCAAGTTCCAATGCCAGATTGCGCAAGGCGGCGGCTTCCGGACCATCGCCTCCCAAAACCAACCAGGTTGTGGGAGCCTGCTTCAAGACATCGGAGAACGCCTTTATCAAAAGATCCATTCCCTTGCGATGAACCATGCGGGCAATGCACATCACCACAGGCCCATCATCGAGTCCATAGCGGGCTCTCAACGAATGGGCATCCACGGGATGAAACCGGTTGGGGTCTACGCCGGGATGCACTTGAACGATGCGTCCCGTGGCAGGAATGCGTTCACGCAACAGGGCCTCTACTGCGCGGCTGATAGGAACAGCGATGTTCACCCGCCGGAAAGTCCAACGACTCAGGATGCCATGGAAGGGAATTAAAACACTGGTCAGCAGTTCCCGGCCGCAAACAAGACACAGGCTTTGATGTTTTTTGGCGCTGCGCGGCAGCAAAATCTCGGAGAGAACTCCCTGCCATTGCGCATAGACCACATGGGAGAATCCGCCTTCCCTCAAGATTCGGGGCAGCCGGAACATAAGCGGCAGGAACAACCACGAAGTAGGGATGTTCACCCGGATGACCTTTACATCAGGTGGCAGGGGAGAAGGGGTATTTGCCGATCCGGGGCAGACCACGGTAACGTCCTGTCCTCGCGAATGAAAATGCCGGGCTAATTCAAACAAATAGCTCTGCACTCCCCCCGTTTCTGGTGGAAAATCCTGGGTTACAACGAGAATGCGGTTGGGGGACATCGTGGAATGCCGAAACTAAAAAATTAGTTTGGAGGCATGACCTTGGAAGAAGCACAGCGCCGTATTGACGATTGGATCAAAACCTACGGGGTTCGCTACTTCTCCGAATTGACCAATCTTGCCGTGCTCATGGAGGAAGTGGGGGAGCTGGCCCGCTTGATGGCCAGAACTCACGGAGATCAAAGTTTCAAGAAATCCGACGAGGGCCGTGACCTTGGGGACGAGATGGCGGACATTTTGTTTGTGTTGGTGTGTCTGGCCAATCAAACCGGAGTGGATCTCACTGCAGCCCTTGAGCGAAATCTGGACAAGAAAACGAAGCGGGACGCCGACAGGCATCGCCAAAACCCCAAACTATCCGGTAATTAGCCCTCATTTTGGGTTTCCGATATATTTTTTAACCCGAACTTTCTTTTTAGGCAGGTCACATGCAAGAAGCAGAAACAGCCGTGGCATCCGCCCCCGCCCATAAAATTCCGGTACGATCCACGACGCAAGAGGATCCCGGTTTTAAACGTTTGATCAGCATTCTCCGTAAAACATGCCAGGAATATTACGCGACCGGCAAGGGTGTTCCCCTGCAAATGCGCTGGCAGGATTGTGAATGGCACTATTTCGGGGAAGGGGAGCCCGCCTTTAGCGTAACTGTTCGGGACAAAACGGCTGTTTCAGCCCTCGCTTCGCTCGACGCAACGACCATTTTCGAAGCTTACATGCTCGATCATCTCGACTTCCGCGGCGATATGGAGCGTTTTTTCTCCTTCCGCGACATGACCTCGGACAATCATCCGCTTCAATATTTTTGGAGCCTGCTTAAGCCGCTGGTCTTCGGCCAAGCCAAAATGGATCGTTCGGGTATTGCCGCCCATTATGACCATTCCCATGAGTTTTATCTGACCTTCATGGACACCCGCCACCGTTGCTATTCGCAGGGCGTGTACTTGAACGACAATGAGTCGCTGGAAGACGCCGTCACCCGGAAGCTCGATTTCGCCCTGGAGCAAATCAATGTGAAACCCGGCGACCGCGTTTTGGACATTGGCGGCGGCTGGGGCGCCTTCAATGAATATGCCGGGAAAAAGGGTATTCACGTTACTTCGCTGACCATATCAAAGGAAAGCGAAAAGTATTTGAACGATATGATCGCCCGGGAAAAAATTCCCACCAAGGTCGTGAACTGCCATTTGTACGAGTACGAACCGGGTTTCAAGTACGATGCGCTGGTGAATTTGGGTGTCACCGAGCACTTGCCGGATTATGGAAAATCACTCGCGACCTATCAGCGTCTGCTGAAACCGGGCGGCAAGATGTATCTCGACGCCAGCGCCTGCCGCGAGAAGTACAAGTTCCACAGCTTCATCTACCGGTACATTTATCCGAACAACTGTTCTCCGCTTTGCCTGCACGATTACATGACCGAGCTTTCGAAAACGCCGTTCCAGTTGCGCGGTATCTGGGATGATCGCTGGAGCTATTACCTGACGGCCAAGCAATGGGCGTTGAACTTCGAACGTCATCGCGACAAGCTGGTGGAGCTGGAAGGCGAAGTCCTGTTCCGGCAGTTCCAGATTTATCTCTGGGGCACGGCGGATGTGTTCAAGAAGGATGTGATGCAGGCCTATCGCTGGGTGCTGCAACTGCCGGAGTAATTTTCCAGTTTAGGGTGTTCCGACGTTAAACTCCGCGTAAAAATATTGAGGCGGAGGATTTGGAAAACAGAAACAGGAAATCGCAACTTGGACATAGACCCTGTAGGCGCCTTTTGGTAGCCGACTCTTCAGCGGAATTTTGTTACCCAACGAATACTTCGTCTTCTCAGTGGGACTGAAAGCGTCGTCATAGTATGCCGTAACTGCTCCTGTGATTTCGTGAACTCCAAGTGAATCTGTGCCGATGTGAAAGTCTCCGGCTGACATGAGTTGATCGAGCTTAAGCTGATCGTTGTAGTTTTGATAAATAAACCACATCGTGTCTCTTTGGGCATTGAAATAAACCGTCTGACTGTCTCCGAGATATCCTGAGAAAGCCATCCCGGGAAGATGAGAAGCCGCGCTGGTATCCGTGATGGCGGGAATCGTGAGCGTGGCCGACTTGATCATTCTTACTGATGAAGGAATGGACAGTAAGGTCACATGCAATCTGGCAGAACCGCTGATAATTATCGCTCGGCCATTTCTGATTCGACATTTGTAGCTGGCCCTGTCATCGGAAAATCCGACGTTTGGCAGGGTCAAAATTGGCAAAGTGTCGCCCAAGAGTGTATCCGAATCGTTTTTAATCCATTGAAAAGCGAGTTTCGATCCGGTTGCTGAAACCATAATCCTTGCCGTATCACCTTCGGTGATTAAAGCATCAGAAGGTTGCATCTGGATTATTGCCGGAAGATCGTTGTAAACCGTGTTAAGGCAGCCTACGAAAACAAAGCCTAGAACCATCAATCCCAATGCAAAGTTCTTCATAATCCACCCTCCCCAAAAGGAATCCAAGATCCAAAGAAGAATTTACGACTACTTATAAAACCTTATCACCCGTGTTGGTGCACTGACCACATCCAGTGCATCGATTTGGCGCAGGGCGTGTGCGACTTTCGCGTTCTTCACCGCATGCGTCAGAATAATCACCGGAACGTTCGCCGGATCGTGTTCCGGTTTCTGGCTCAAGGCGCGGATGGAAATACCGGCTTCGCCCAAAATCCCCGTAACCTTGCTCAACACGCCGGGTTTGTCCACCGTCGTCAAGCGCAGATAAAATTCAGTTTCCAATTCGTCGATGGACAGCAATTCCGCAGCATTGTCCGCAGAGAAGAAATCCATGTTCAACGGAATGGGATGACCCGTGGCCATTTGCCGCGACAAAGTCACCAGATCCGAAATCACCGCGCTGGCGGTCGGATATCTTCCCGCGCCGGCACCCGTGAACAATTGCGGACCCGCAGCCGAAGTCTTGAGATACACTGCGTTCAAAACTCCCTGCACCGAAGCCAGCTGATGTCCGCGTTCCAACAATGCCGGATAAACTGCCGCCAGAATTTTGCCATTGGTTTCGGAGACCACACCGAGCAGCTTGACTTCATAGCCCAGTTCTGCTGCCATTTGCATGTCAAGCGCACTGATATTGCGAACGCCTTCGACGGACAGCTTGCGATAATCCACATAACGCCCGTAAGCTAGCGAGGCTAGCAAGGAAACCTTATGCAGGGAATCCATGCCGTCGATGTCGAAACTCGGATTGGCCTCGGCATAACCGAGTCGTTGCGCTTCGGCCAAAGCATCGGCGAAGGAAACCTTGTTCCGTGCCATTTGCGTGAGGATGTAATTGCAAGTGCCATTGATGATGCAGGCCAGTCCTTCGATGTCGTTCGCGACCAGGCTTTCCTGCAAAGATTTGATGATGGGAATGCCGCCGCCCACTGCGGCTTCAAAAAGCAGAAAGCAACTTTGTTTGGAGGCCAGCGGGAAAAGCTCCACGCCATGTTTGGCCAACAGCGCCTTGTTAGCGGTGATGACGTGCTTGCCGGACTTCAGCGCAGCTTCATGCCACGGTTTGGGGCCATCCTCGCCGCCAGCCAATTCGATGAACACATCCACATCAGGATGGTTTGCCACGGCCAGCGGATCGCCGGTTTTCAAACACCCTTTATCTTTTACCAAGGCGAGGGCCGATTCTTCCTTGGCACAGGCCGCTGCAATGCGGAAGTCGAATCCTAAATCGCGGGAGAAGAAGCCGCGATGTTTTTCCAAAAGTTCGACCACTCCCTGTCCAACCGTGCCCAAACCAACGATTCCCAAGCGAATTTCAAGAGGTGTTTTCATGGAGGGCAAAGGTAACTTTTCTAGTTTAAAGGACCTTTATTACGGGAATTCAGGCATGCCCAAGAAAATCGCATTAATCACCGGTATCACGGGTCAGGACGGCTCTTACCTCGCAGAACTTCTCATTGAGAAGGGCTATGATGTCCACGGCATTATCCGCCGTACATCCCTGTTCAACCGGACTCGCATTGAGGACGCCCGTGATCACGCCCGCAAGGCCGGGAAGATTTACGAGCTTCATTACGGCGACATGGCCGATAGCAGCAGCCTGAATCGCATCATTGCATTGACTCGTCCCGACGAGATTTACAATCTGGCCGCACAGAGCCATGTGAAGGTTTCCTTCGACTCGCCCGAGTCCACCGCCGATGTGGATGCTACCGGTGTGTTGCGCCTCTTGGAAGGTATCCGCAGCAACAAGCTGGACTCGCGTTTTTATCAGGCCTCGACTTCCGAGTTGTATGGCAAGGTGGTCGAAGTTCCGCAACGGGAAACCACGCCGTTTTATCCGCGTTCACCCTACGGTGTGGCGAAGCTTTACGGTTTCTGGATTACCAAGAATTACCGCGAAGCTTACAACATGCATGCCAGCAACGGCGTTTTATTCAATCACGAATCTCCCCGCCGTGGTGAAAATTTTGTGACCCGTAAAATCACCCTGTCCTTGGCCAAAATCAAGGCCGGTTTGGAGTCTTCGCTTCGATTGGGGAACATGGATGCCAAGCGGGATTGGGGTTATGCCAAGGATTTTGTGGAAATGATGTGGATCATGCTCCAGCAGCCTGAAGCCGATGACTATGTGGCCGCCACGGGTGAAACTCACACGGTGCGTGAATTTGTGGAAAAGGCCAGCGCCATTGCCGGATTTGACATTGAATGGGAAGGTGCCCACGAGAACGAAAAAGGCCGTGATCGCAAGACAGGCAAGGTTGTTGTTGAGGTCGATCCGAAATTCTACCGCCCTGCGGAAGTGGAACTCCTGATTGGCGATCCGACCAAGGCCAAACAAAAATTGGGCTGGACGCCCAAGGTGAAATTTGAAGAGTTGGCTGAAATTATGATGAAGGCCGATTTGGACTTGATCGCACGGCAAACGCGCTGAAGGTGAATTTAAAGGGAATTTCGGGGATAACTAGCTGAAATCCCTCATTTTCCTGCGGCAAAATTCACAGTTTGGCCTTAGTTTTCTACCAGCTTATTGGCTTTAATATTCAAAAGGGAGAGATCCATGTTCAAGAGTTTTCTGTCGGGTTGTTTAATCCTTTGCGGCGCTGTTTTGATGGGCCATAATACTGTTCAGGCGGGTCCCAATGATTCCGCCTGGATTCACCTGTTCAACAAGGCGGATACCAGTCTTCGCACCAACTGGGATATTCACATTGCGGGTCAGCAGCTGAATGTGGATCCGAGGAATACGTATCGTTGGGCCGTGGTCGGTTCCGATACTGTAATGGATGTGAACACCACGACCTACGCCAACTGGACAGGTAATCCTTGGGGCCACATCGGATACAAAGCCCGTTCATTCAAATATTTTCTTGTGCGCGCCGAGCATCAATTCTATGCAAGCCAGCCGTCAGGTGCCCCGTCTTGGGCCTTGCAAAACAACGGTATCATGATGGGGCAGTCGATTGCCACGATGGGAGTAAACCAAGATTATCCTATCAGCCTCGAAAACCAGTTGCTTGGTCCCGGCAACGTGGATGCGGACAACAACAGCACGGCCAACCTGTGTACTCCGGGTACGGCCTTCTATACCACAGCCACCGGCGGTTCCGTCAACACCAACCATTGTACCAGCGCTAACACGCTAGATCGTTCCAAGGGTCTCACCCCGAACTGGATCACCGTTTCCGCGCTCGTGATGAGCGACTCCATTATACGACATTATGTTGAAGGCCAGCTGGCCTTTACTTATTACAGGCCTGTGCAATATGCAGGATCCGTGAGCGGAAATACTGTTCCAATCGTAAACAACACCCCCATCAAAGACTTTTACATCTCTCTGCAATCCGAGTCGGCTCCAACGCGTTTTCGCAAGGTTGATTTGCTGAACCTGGAAGGTTGCATGACTACGACGGATGCCAACTACAAGTCCTATCTCGTTAAACATGATGCCACCGCCTGTGCTGGAACTACAGGCATTAAGGGTGTAAGCGAACGCGATGCTCGCGACGCAGTGTCTTTGGCTTTCGTTGGGAACGGCGTCCGGGTGGGCGGTTCCGGCAAAGTGTCCCTTGAAGTTTATGATACCAAGGGAACCTTAACCGCCCATACTTCCGGTACGGCCCCCATGCAATGGAATATTCCTGTCCACAAGGGCGGAATGCATCTCATCAAAGTGACGACGGCCAAGGGTGTTTATACCGAAACGGCAATGCTGTTTTAAGCGGACCGGAATTTTTGGGATTTAAAAACCCTTCCGCCTCAGGCGGAAGGGTTTTTGTTTTACAGTCCCATTCTTATGGTTTGATGTCGCTTGGGTCCCAGCGAAAGAAGCCCAATGGGAACATCCACCAACTCTGACAAACGATGGAGATATTTGCGGGCGTTTTCGGGAAGATCCTCAAAACGCCGGGCTTCGGTGGTGTCCTGCTGCCATCCGGGCAGGGTTTCATAAATCGGTTTCATCCGTTCCAAGCGGGCAAGCGATGCCGGGAAATGTTCAATGCGTTTGCCGTCCAGCTCATAAGCCACGCAGACTTCAAGTTCCTTGAACGTGTCCAGCACATCGAGTTTGGTAACCGCCAAATGCGTGAGACCATTCACCATGGCTGCGCGCCGCACTACTACCGCGTCGAACCAGCCGCAACGGCGTTCACGTCCTGTAGTTGCTCCATATTCGTTGCCGATGCGTCTCAGTTCCGAGCCGAGGACTCCGGAGATTTCAGTAGGGAAGGGGCCGTTGCCGACGCGGGTAGTATAAGCCTTAACCACGCCGATGGACTGCTGGATTGCCGTGGGCCCCACACCGGAGCCGGTACAAGCCGCACCTGCCACGGTGTTGGAGGATGTGACGAACGGGTAGGTACCGTGATCCACATCGAGTATGGTGCCTTGTGCGCCTTCAAATAGCAGTCCCTTGCCTTGTTTAACGGCGGTTCCTAGAAGTGCCACGCAATCCGCGATATAGGGCCGCAATTGTTCGCCTAACCCGCGGTATTCCACGAACACGGCATCGAGAGAAACCGGTTCACCTTTATACTGGCGGACAATGATTTCATTGTGGACGGAAAGAATGCGCTCCAGTTTTTCACGCAGTTCGTCGTCTTCCAGCAAGTCGCCCACGCGAATGCCGCAGCGGTTCACCTTGTCGTAATAAGCCGGGCCGATTCCGCGGCCTGTGGTACCGATGGCGTCTTTCCCGGCGGCGCGTTCCTTGAGTTGATCCAGAAGTTTATGCGTGGGTAATACGACTTGTGCGGCTTCGGAAAGCCAGAGCCGTCCACGTGCGTCAATACCCTTGACCCGTACCTCTTCAATTTCATGCAGGAGTTGGGCCGGATCGAGAACCACGCCATTGCCGATGACGCAGGCTTTTCCCGGATGCATCAGCCCTGAAGGCAGGAGATGAAAGACGAACTTTTGGTCGCCCACTTCCACGGTGTGACCGGCATTGGCACCGCCCTGGAAACGGATCACATAATCCGCATCCTCGGTGAGATAGTCCACTACCTTGGCTTTACCTTCGTCACCCCATTGGGCGCCTACAATGACACGATTTGGCATGATTTAAATCCGTTTTATAAACCCTTGAGCAAGCGGGGCAAGGTAGCAAAACCCTATCTTTTCCCCATGCGCATTCCCTTCCTCGATCTCTATGCAACCAATCAGCGTCATGAACGCTCTTTTTTCCGGAAACTCCGGATTCTTTACCAGAAAAGCGCCTTTGTGGGCGGTCCGTGGCTGGAATCTTTTGAGCGGGAATTCGCCCAAAGTACGGGCTCACCTCATTGTGTTGCCGTGTCGAGCGGAACGACTGCGCTGCATCTTTCCCTGATTGCCGCAGGCGTGGGGACTGGTGACGAAGTCATCCTTCCCGCCTTCACTTTTCCCGGCACAGGATGGGGGGTTGTATATCAGGGAGCCAAACCGGTTTTTGCCGATGTTCGTTTGCAGGACGGCTGCCTCGACCCGGACGATGTAGCGCGTAAGATCACCCGTCGTACCAAGGCCATCATTGCCGTCCATCTTTTCGGGCATCCCGCGCAGATGGACGCCTTAAAGGATATTGCGCGGAAGCGACGCATCGCACTCATCGAGGATGCGGCTCAGGCTCATGGAGGCTCTTATCACGGCCATGCGTTGGGATCGATTGGAGACTTCGGTTGCTTTTCATTTTATCCCACCAAGAATCTCGGTGGATTGGGGGACGGTGGTGCCATTCTGGTAAAGCGAAAATCTTTCGCTGATCGACTACGCCGTTTGCGGGATCATGGACAACAGAAGCGGTTCTTTCCGGAGGAGATCGGGTATAACGCCCGCATGGATGCCATGCAAGCTTTGTTTCTGAGACTCAAATTGAAGTCCTTGCTTCCGGAGAACAAGCGCCGTGAAGAAATAGCCTTGCGTTATCTCAAGGCTCTGGAAAACAAACCGTCCGTGATTCCCTTAACACCTGTTGGCGATCATTCATCTCAATCGGCATGGCATGCCTTCGTGGTGCGTGCAAAACAACGGCCGGACTTCCTGCGTTTTCTGGAAGCAGAAGGAATCGGGAATCAAGTCTATTACCCTGCGACGTTGCCTTCCTTGAAGCCCTTCCGAACCTTTGCCAAAGGTCGCTACCCGGTGGCAGATGAGCTGGCCCGATCCTGCGTGGCGCTTCCACTTCATCCCGGACTGAAGGAAGCTGAAATCGGCAAAGTGGTAAAAGCGCTGGAATCGTTTAAATCGCCGCGACGGAAATAGTACCTTACTGTCCCTTATGAATCGAATGCTTCGCAGCCTCATCGCACTTCCATTATTGCTGGCAGGCCTTGTTCAGGCCCATCCCAATGGAACATCGAAAATCGCGATCCGCTTGATCGATTCGGATTCCATCACGGTTACGGTGGACGCCAATCACGATGACATTGTCAATGTGGTTCACTTTAACACCACCTTCGGGCTGGATACCGTGCTCAAGGACGAAGTCCTGATCTATCAGGAACGGGTCACGACCTATTTACTCTCGCATTTGAATTTGCAGATGGACGGGCGTCCACTGGAAAATCTCAAAGTTGTCCGCTGGAAGCTGAAGGGAAAAGGTCCCGAAGACGATTTCACAACCGATCGAATCGCCTATTGGTCCACCACTCATGCCATCACCTTGGGAGGCAAACTTCCACAGGCGCGAAAAAATCTCGGGATCAACGTTCAGCTTTTTGCCGAACTGGGAGTGCAACCCATTTCAGAAATCTCGTTGTACTGGCGGGATTCCCTGCTGGTTCGCAAATGGCTCGGTCTGGATAGGACGCTGCGTCTTCCCGTTTCGCAGGATTCCCTTGCGGCGATGATGCAACGTGCCGAAGCTCCGCCGGATGTGAAGGCGGCGCAGCAGGAAAATCTGGTCAAGCGTTTCATCATACTCGGCTATACCCATATCCTTCCCGAAGGGTTGGATCACATTCTTTTTGCGCTGGGGCTTTTCTTTTTCTCGACTTTCATGCGGCCCTTGTTGTGGCAAATCACGGCGTTTACCATCGCACACTCCATTACTCTCGGTCTTGCCATGGCGGGCATTTTCACCTTGCCTTCCGGCATTGTCCAGTCGCTCATCGCCCTGTCCATTGCGGTGGTGGGACTTGAAAACATTTTCTTCCGCAAGGTAAAAGCCTCGCGTTGGATGATCGTCTTCGCCTTCGGTTTGGTACACGGGATGGGGTTTGCCAGCGCACTGCGTGGTTTGGGATTGCCACCGGGAAAATTCTGGTCCGTGCTGGCGAGTTTCAACATCGGGGTTGAACTCGGTCAGCTTACCGTGGTCGCAGCCGCATTCATTCTGACCCGCTGGATGTGGAACAAGCCATGGTATTTCAAACGGGTGGTAGTGCCGATCAGCGCTCTCATCAGCATTGTGGCGTTGTATTGGTTTGTGCAGCGGGTGATGGGGATTTAAACGCGCAAATTGGCATAATATTCTTTCCATGGCATGCGGCTTATTCCATGCAGCGTGCTTATAGTTTGGACAGGGGGCAACCTTGTCCGGCGAAGTTTCAGAAAACAAAAACAAGTTCGATGTGAAACATCATCTAAGCCGCAGGCTCAGACATCTGCGGGAGGTGAGCCCCTTTTCCTTTTTTTACGAGAGGATTTTTTATCTCCTCCACCTGTATTCCCCGGAGCGTTTGTTCACCGCTTCGCTCATCGACATCCAGCATCGCTATGAAGATCCGGAGGAAAGAAGGGCCGCCTCCCGGCGGCGGGATCGCTCCATCGAGTTTTACATCTTTTTCTGGTTCCTCTTGGAGGTGTCCATTGCCGTCCTGTATCCCTTCGTGGCGGATTCCCGCTGGAAAATTCTGTTGCTGGGCCTGCTTGGAATCCGGATCCTCGACATTTTCCAAATCACGGTCAATACCAGCATCTTCGATCGCATTCGCCTGACCTGGCGCGATCAATACGCTGAATCGGTTCCCCGCACCCTGATCCTTGCGGTTTGGAATTATCTGGAACTCATGCTGTGCTTCGGCGTTGTTTACACTCATTTCCATTACCTTGGTTTCTTGCACGATGCGGCGGGATTTTTTGATCCGTATTATTTCAGCGCAGTGACGCAACTGACCATCGGCTTTGGTGACATCCATCCCGGCGGGCCCGCAAAGCTCGCGACGATCATACAGGGATTCACGGGGTTTTTATTCCAGTTGCTGATTCTTGGTCGCATTGTGGCCCTGCTGCCGGAAATCAAGGGGCGTGATCGCGAGAAGTAACCGCGATTACTTCAACGAAGTAAAGAACACAAATTTCTTCTCTCCAGCCCTCACATCGATTTCCCGCGTTTCAGTCCGCAGGGTTTTTCCATTCCCGTTTTCAGCCCCCAACTCCAATGAATAATGTCCGGGTTTAACGGGAATGCGAACGAGTTGCAATGTGCGCGGCAGCAGGAAACAATCCCGTGTATCGGCTTGTTCGAGTTGATCTGCCAGTGCATCTGTGCCGATGTTAGTTAAAAGATTGATCAAAGGATTATCCGTGTTGAGCGCATTTTTGGTTTGCTGCGCCGTGAGGGTACGAAGAACCACGCGTATCACGGTGCGGGTCAGCACGGAGGTGTGATTCTCCTTCAAATCCTGCCGCAAAAGATCGCGTGTGTCTGCAAAGGATTCCCCCGAGTAAACGCGTGAACCCTGTGCCACGCGCAAGGTGGTGGATTGGGACGAAACCTCCTGCAAGGCAGGCATGGCCCATTTCACATGCAACGTCGTGCCCGATCGGGTTCTTTGCCCCCGGCCTTTCTCATATTCCGACTGCGGCAAACCCGGTGCGGGCAAGGCATCGGTGACTTCCTTCCCATCCGCATCGCGATAGTGATAGACCAGTACTCCATCGCGCACCCATGTTCCCCAAAACTGGGTTTCACCGAGCGTGGGTGAGCGGCCCATTTCTCCCACCACCACGATTTCGCTTCCGCCAAAAGACGGCTCATCCGGTGTCGGTGCGATCGCTGAAAGATTCAAATCCTTCGCATCATCCTCACGACCGTTGGCGGTGAGCGTGGTATAAGCATAGCGGGCGAGCGCTTGAGGCACGGGTTGTTTGACTTCGCGATAAACCTTCACGGCCTGATACAGGGAAATCAACGCATCGTCCTTTTCACCGAGCGCTTCGTAAATCAACGCGGCGGTGGTGCGGAATAAACCGTCATCGCGATAGGCACTGGCATCGGACCCGGCCTTGCGCCGCGTTTCCTTCAGGAGAATTTCCGCCTGGCGCACTTCGACACGGGCGTCATCAAAACGATTGAGTGCGAGATAATCAAAGGCCAGGAACAGATGCAACCATGTGATTTCATAATTCTTGCCGCGATAGGGACGGATATTGTCATTGACCAGCAAGGACGCCGCTTCGTTTGTCACCGAGTGCGCATACAGGGCGTCCTTGATCTTAACAGCCCTTTGCAGGAAGACGATGCTGCTGTCGTATCGTCCCGCATAGTGGTAAACGACGCCCAGATCCATGTTGTAGAGCAATTCGCTGTGACTGCCGTACAGATCGTGTTCTTTCTGGATGTAACGGGCGGCGGCGGTAAAATCCTGCGACGCGGCCTGTTTCTCAAGGGTCTCGAAGCGGACGAGGCTGTTATTGGCGCAACCCCAGAGGAGCGGCGCGCTGAGGAATAAAGCCCGTCGGCGCATGGGGAGTGTCGGAGGTTAGCTCAAAACTTGGTGGAGCTGTTCTCCACGAATTTCTTGATCTTCTTGTCACCGATCCAGACCTTCTTGTGGGTTTCGAGCTGGATGAGCTCCAGATTGATTTGGTAGAACACGACCGCCTTGCTGCCCTCCTGATCCACGATGGAGTTGATGGAGCCCAGTATCATGTACTCCGCGCCGCTTTCCTCGCCCGCAGCCTGACGTGTTTGCACGGAGGAATTTCCAGCTTGATCGGCCTTTTCATCCCGCAGTTCATTCCGTTCGGCCTTGTTGGCCACGAAATCCACCTTGCCGGAGTTTACCAAATAGCGTTCGATGTCATTGATGAAGGTTTCGGTGCTGATATGCTCATGGCTCTTGTTGCGAACTTCTCCCACGACCACGCGCGGAGATTTTTTCTGGGCGCCATAGGCTTGCAGCCATGTCGATGCGAGGCAATCCTTGACCATTTCCTCGGAAACCAGCCGGGCGTCGGTGTCATTCCATGCACCCGACAAGTCGATGGTGCTGTCATGGGAAACGCGGGTGACCTTGGTGCCGCAGCCGGAAAAAAGGGCCGCGGCGATTGCAAGGCTGGAAATACGGGTGGAAAAGCTTGTCATGGGGGCCTCCTGAATGTCCAATATTGTACTTATTGAGGCGCATGAAGCCCAACTTTTTGGAATGCGGGCTTTGTAATTTGCAACGTCAGGAGGACACGCCATGTTCGCAAGCCCCAAATACGCATCTCTCGCCCTGATCACGGGGGTGATTCTCGCACCTTTGCAACTTCAATCCCGTGCGGATGACAAGGAATCCAAGGTGCTTACGAAGAATGTGACTGTCATTGCCGCGCAATCATCCGCAGACGGTGGCTCCGAAGTCCGTCGCGAGTTGATCAAGGATTGCATTCTGTCCCTGCCCAACCCCGACGAGGTCGCCCCTCAGATGAGTTCCGAACCGGTTTATTTGAAGCAAGTCAACGGGGAAACGGGCCGTGACGAATGGGCCAAAGCCTATACCGCCAAACTGGAAATCAATTATCTCACCGTTGAGAAGGAATTGCTGATCATCACCACGCGTTCCGTTCAGGGTCAAAAGCCGATCATCAAGGAAGTGGAGAAGAAGCTTCGCCACTCCCAGTTATTCACTTCGGATCCCTCCGAAGGCTCAACTTTTGCGGGGCAGAGCCACCGCCAGTATTTTTTCACAAAAGCCGAGGATGCGACGAAGGATGTGCGGGACCGTGCCAAGGTCTGGCTTCAGCAACAAAAGCCTGTGCTCTGCGGGGAAAAGAAGTAGGGTCGCCGTGCTTGACCTCGATATGCCCTACGGGCTACTCGGTCATCGCTTCTGTGTTTGTTTTGTTCAGTACGAAGAAACGCTCATCGAGTAGCCCGTAGGGCGTATCGAGATGAGCGTAGTCGAAGCCAGAGCGTTTAATACTTCAACTTCCTGACCTTGGTGCTGTAAGGCGGCAGGGAGAAAAGCGCAGCGACATCGAGTCCTCCGACCTTGTCCATCTTGCTATCGCCCACCATTTCAACCGGGATGCGAACACGCAGGTGCATGTTGTCCGAAACGTCGATATACATGCCCAAAAAGGCTGCGCCCGCCACGCCAAAACCCTGTCCGAATTTATTGTAGCCATCGACATACTGCATTCCGCCGCCCAGCCCGATGAACGGACGGAATCCGTTTTCACCGAAGACGTAGTTCATGTTTAGCAAGCCGCCGAAATTGCTCCCCGGCAGCCAGTAGTCCAGATCGAGGCCCAAATCCCAGTGTTCCTGAAAACGCCAGCTCTGGTCAATGGAGAGTTTCATGAAGGCGTTGCTTTGAGTTTTGAGTTCCTTGTTAATGGCGAACAGGGCACCGACCCCCGGACCAATGGCGTAAGGGGTCAGGTAAACCGATGTGGTCTCGGGCGTTTCATTGAGGTTCAAGTTTTCGGCCTTGGCGATGCCGGAAAAAAGGCAAAGAGACGTCAAGGCAAGGACAAGGTATAATCGCATGAAAGGCTCCTTCGATGCATGCATGATGGGGATAATATACACGCTGACCGGAAGCGGTAAGTGGTGCGTCCTGAGGGATTCGAACCCCCAACCCTCGGCTTCGAAGGCCGATGCTCTATCCAGTTGAGCTAAGAACGCAAAAAGACGGGCTTAAATCCAAAGTTTGAACGGTTTATATTGAAGGGAAAGGAAAGGTAAATATGAAACGCCCGTCGGTAATCCTCCGCATTTTCACCGGTATTTCACTGGCGGCAGCACTGTTGGCCTATGGCTGTGGAACCTATGTGTCCCCTTGTTATGAGGGAACGAGCCGATGCAACAATAATATTTTGCAGACCTGTGATCGCGAGGCGTGGGTGGATTCCGTCAAATGCGCCCGATGCTCCACCAACACCTATGAATGCGGAACGGGTGCTTGCTGCATGGCGCTGTAATCTGAAACTGTTATTGAACGGCTTCCAGCGCTTCAGGCGTGTCGTTGGAGGCCTTGTTGATGAGCGGCCCCAGGAAATGAAAACTCATTTCTTCTTGCGGGGTCGGCTGTATCAGTTTGGACGCATCGGAGTTGCCCAGCTTGGGATCCATCCAACGCCCTACATCTTCGCGGCGAAGGATGGCGGGCATGCGTCGATGGGGCAGGGCGGTTAAAAGTTCGTTCGGTCCGGTGGTGATGATATTGACCGAAGGAAAAAACTGGCCTTGATCATCGATGGCAATGTCGAATACACCGGCGAAGAAAAAGGGCTTGTGTTCCTTGAGATAAAAGAGGGCGGAGCGTTTCTTTTCTCCGGGCTTTAACATTGCGTCGTCGGACCACTCCATGAAGCCGTTCGCGGGAATTAAACATCTCTGCGTGCCCAACAGTTTGAACCAGTAATTCTGCGCGGGATCGGTGAGCGTGTCCTGCCGGCAGTTGAAATGGGAATAACGTTTGCCGGGAGACCAAGTGAATGACTTTTCACCCTTGCCAGTCTTGCGCCATTTGAAATCGCCGAACAGCGTCCATGAAGGAAGCAGCCACCAATGAGCCATGGTGTATCCGGCGGGGAAAATGGCCCGGACCCAGTCGTTGGGCGCAATCTGCCAGCGCTTGGTTGCGAAGTCGGCCTCGATCATGTTTTTCGGAGGCTTGATGGCTTCAGGAACGGTTTGGTCAATGAGAGCCCAAATCTCCTCGGCTGTGGATGTCAGGGTATATCGTCCGCACATGATCCAATATTACCTCTTCTGCTGCAACTTCGGAAACGTTCCGACGGTTGGAATGCCATGAAAATATTTCTGGGATCGGATCACGGCGCCAGTGGAATCAAAAAACAACCGTTCTCCGTGAAACTCCCCGCCGAGATATTCCTGCGATTCCTTTAACCGGCCCTGCGCATCCCAGATTTTCCAAAGCCCGGATTTTTTTCCGTCCTGATATGCACCTTCCACGGATGATTTTCCATTGGCATGCAGGTATTTCAATGTCACCGGGATTCCGTACCGGAAGGACTTGATTTGTAAAACATGGCCCTTGGAATCGTAGCGCGTCAGCGTTCCGGTACCGAGATGAAAGAGTCCCTTTTCACTCGCATATCCCGTGCTGTCCCATGTCAGCACGCTGTCGTTCCACAATCCATGACGAAAAAATTTCCGTGCGGCCGGGCGATTATCGGAATGAAACCATTGCCACAAAGAATCCTGAACGCCGGAGGTGTCATAAAAGCCGCGCGTTTTCGGTGTTCCCTCGGGATAATTTTCCACGTAAGCCCCGATGCGTTTTCCGTATCGGCATTTGTATTCCTCTTTGAGTGACCCATTATCGTAATCGCTTTTGAAGCGCCCCTTGCGATTGGACTCGAAACACGAGTTGCGCAGCACTTCCACACCAGCGGAATTCCAACTCACCCATTCCTTGACTTCTTTTCCCCGGTGGTATTTTCCGCGCCGCCGTAATTCGCCGTTCTCCCAGTATTCCGTCCAGCGGCCTTCGCGAAGCCCGTTTTGATATTGCCCGTCCGCCGCATGCGTGAAGGCGTTGAAGTAATACTCCCACTTGCCCTCGGGACGGTTGTCGGCATAACCGCCCTTAGCCTTCAACTGTCCGTTTTGCCAGTAGGCTTTGAACTGGCCGTGCACCCGTCCTTTCAGAAAATGCGTTTCGGATTCGATCCTGCCGTTGAAGTAGTAGGCGATTTCCTTGCGCAAATGCAGGGAGTCCTGAGGGCCATACCAGGAATATTCGCGCACAAGTTTGCGCTGTCCGTCGCCGTAGGTTTCCACGGTTTCCTTCCGGGCGCATCCCATCAACAAAAGCGTGGACACTATTAAGGAAAATGTGGACTTGTTCAATTTCATGGGTTCAACACGCAAGCAATAACCGCATGAGGGTTTTTCGGACCCCGAGCTTGTCGAGGGGTCATTTCAAGAGGCACGACTCAGTGTGATCAAGTCTTGCAGGGGGATTTCAACCCAATCCGGACGGTTGTTCAATTCATAATGGAGTTCGTAGACGGCTTTTTCGAGCACGAAGAAATTCAACAGGGCATCGCGAATGTCCGTTTCCTGCGGCAGCAACTCCGATCCGCCGAGAATTTCGAAATAAGCTTCGAGAAACAAACCACCCAAAGCAAGCGGCGTGCTGGCCATGAGATCTTTTTGCAACGGGGACGCGGTACAGGAACGCACGGCAGTGTGGGTCGCATAGTGAAAGGAGCGCAGTATTCCCGCCACGTCTCGGAGTGGAGAATGTTTGCGACGTTTTTCCGAAAGCGGCCGGCCCGGTTCGCCTTCAAAATCCATGAACCAGATGTCTCCGGTTCCTTTCAGGATCTGGCCCAAATGAAGGTCCCCGTGTATGCGGATCTTGCTTCCCAGATTTTCTTCGACACCGGTAAGTTTTGTTTCCAGTTCTTCCAGTTTCGACAACGCAGAGCAAAGCGATTTCACATCTTCAGGATCGCGATTCTTCAACGCAGCGATGGAACCATTCAATAGTTGCGAAGTGGAGGCTCGGGCTACGGACAGATCGTCGGCAAGCAGGGGTTTCGGGGAAAAAGTTTCATCATGTCCCGAACTGAGAGCGAGATGCAAACCGGCTGTGCGGCGTCCCAGCAGGCGAATCCAACCGGCAATGTCATCGGGCAGGGGAATGTTTTTGACGCTAAAATCCTGCGCGGCTTGCAGCAATGGCGTGAGCCGGTTCAGGATGTAATCCCACCCGTTTTCCTGTCCTTCGATTCGCTTTTGGGCGATGGCTAAAGTGACAATGGACTGACCGGGTTTTTCCCATTCCAAGATGGATCGGAAGGGTGGCACATGGGGATAGTGTTGTTGTTCGAGGAAACGGAGCATTTCCGGTTCAGGATGAATGCCCTCTTCCAACCGGCGATAGAGTTTGAGAAAATGACCCGACGAAAAAAGCATGGAAGTGTTGCTTTGTTCGCCTTCCACGAGCTCCGAATTGTTTTCCCGGTTCAAAATGAGGATTTGGTGTTCGGCGGAAAAAGGCCGGGCTTTTAAGGCTCCGTTTCCCAGCGGAATGTGGATGCCATTCAACAGTGCCTTCAACAAGGCTGCGCGAAAATTGGGAATGCCCATGGCATCCACCAGAATTTGTTTTCCCTCCTGACCGCGCAGACGACATAATGCCGCTCCGGGTGCGATCGAGGAATCCTCCTCCGAAACGGTGGCGAGGGGCAAGGTGTAGGATTCCGACTCTCCGTTTTCGAATACCGCCTTGACCACGATGAAAAAAGAACGGTTTCCCGCTTCCAAGGGAAACCGCGTCCACGTTTCAATGTGCGTCAGGGCTATTTTCCGGGTTTTGGATCGATACCAGCGCTGTTGCGCCAGACAGGCGGGGAGAATTTCCCGCTCCACCTGGGTACGGGTGGCTTCATTGGCCAGCAACCCTTCGAGATTGGCGGCGAATAAAAGGGGGATTTGGGCTACCTTTTCCACGGTGTCAAAGTTAGTCAGAGTTGAAGTCCGCTATTACGCCCAATTGCGCGAGAACCTGAGGCTTTCCCTCGAGGAAACCGAATTGGAGCTGCCCGCCACCGAGGACGGAATTCTTCATCATTTGACCGTTCTTCACCCTGCGCAGGAGAAACTGATTTTGGCTTCCCGCATCGCGGTGGATGACGCCTATCTGCCCAGGGGAACCGTGATTCACGAATTGACATCCGTTGACGTGATTTCCCCGGTGAGTGGAGGCTAGGTGAAATCCTGTTTCACGGAAGCCAGACTGGATCGCGAAATACTTCGCCTTGCGGTGGAAGACGATGCGGCCGGTGCATTGCTGATATTCGAAGGCGTGGTGCGCAATCACAGCGAGGGACACACCGGAGTTGTGGCGCTGGAATACGAGGTCAAGCTTTCCATGGCGGATAAAATGGTTGCGGCCATTCTTGAAGAGACGCAAAGAGAAATTCCCTTTCTCAAGGCGGTTTTGCAACATCGCATCGGCCGCGTGGAATTGCGCGAGCCCACGGTCATCATTGCCGTCAGTGCGTCGCATCGCGACGAAGCCTATCGCGCCTCGCGCCGCATCATCGATCGCATCAAGCACGAAGCGCCGATTTGGAAGCGCGAGATTTTTGCGGACGGTCATTCCGAATGGAGTTTGGGCTGTACTGCCTGTGGTCCCGGTGAAAGTGTTCATTCACACACATGAAAATTTCATGAAAACGAAAGCCATCATCGAACACGCCTTGTCGGGCCAAAGAATTTCGCCGGAAGATGCGTTGACGCTTTTGCAGGATGACGACTGGACTTCCATCGCAGCGGCGGGACATGCGCGGCGCAATCAATTACACGATCCCTCCGTGGTGAGTTACACAGCCTATCGCGTCATCAACTACACCAACTTCTGCGATGTCGACTGCACTTTCTGCAGCTTCAAGGACGAGATTGACAGCGATCGCGGCTATACGCTGACTTTGGATCAAATCGCAGCCAAAACCGAGGAAGCACTGGCCTTGGGCGCCGATCAAATCTTTTTTCAAGGCGGCGTGAATCCGAAGCTACCGCTGTCCTACTATCTCGATGCGTTCATCATGCTGCGCGACAAATACAAGGTGGCGATTCGCGCCCTGTCGCCCATTGAGTTGAAACGCCTCGCAGAGAATATTCGGACGCCCCTGCCCGAGTTATTGCGAATCCTGAAGAACACCGGTGTCGGTTCGATTCCCGGAGCAGGTGCGGAAATTCTCACGGAGCGCATGCGTGATGTGCTGTCGCCGAAAAAACTTTCAGGCGAAGAGTGGTGCGCGGTGATGGGGGAATGTCATCTGGCTGGATTGCCGGGTTCCAGCAACATCGTGTTCGGTTCGGTGGAGACTCCCGAGGACATTGTCGAACATCTGCGCCTGCTGCGCGATCAACAGGACAAAACCGGCGGATTTTTTTCCTTCATCCCATGGGTGTTTCAGGCTCAAACCAAACGGTTTCCCATCCGCCATGTGACAGGCAGGGAATACCTTCGCCTGCTTGCCGTGTCCCGGTTGTTTCTCGACAACATTCCCAACATCGAAGTGTCGATCATGGTGATGGGGAAAGAACTGGCGGAACTGGGCCTTACTGCGGGGGCGAATGACATCAGCAGCATTGTGATTGAGGAAAATGTGTTGAAGTCTTCAGGTTTGAAAACCTTGCGGGCTGCGGAACGTTTCATTCAGGAGGCGGGATTTACGCCGAAGCGCAGAACGATGAATTACGAGTTTGGGAAGTACACGCCCTTTTTTAACGCCGTATAGGTAAATTCAATTTACGGTTTCCGTCTTGATGGACGCGGCCCAAACCGTCAACCTCTTTTTGTTTCCAAATTCCACCCCCTGTTTTTTTGAAAGTTCCATTCGTCGATATGATGGCTGTGACGCCGTATTCAAACAGATCCAACCCGATCAATTCGGTTACATCATAGTCTTCGAACTTAATCAATCGGTTGTTGGCATAGCTGTATTTTCCAATCGAGTTCGAACTGCTTCCGGCTGTTACGGTTCGATCTTTTTCCACGGCCTTCCCGTTTGAGTAAATGACGGTATCCCTGTACTTCAAAGTGCCGTAGTCCTCGTTCATTCTTGAAGGAAGCCCGTTAGTATACGAGTAGGTGAATGTATGTCGAAGGACGGCTTTGTTATAAAGCGTTGTCTGTATCAAGATGCCGTTTTGATAGGAATAGTTTACGCTGTCCGAAATTAATCCGTTGGTATAACCCAGAATTCGCACGAGCGTGTTTCCGTTATACTGGAATATGGATTCGGTGATAATGGGGGTTTTGGTCTTGCCGGCGGAAATAAAATCGAGCTGATTGTTTCGGTTCAATCCCCAATAGGTTGTTGATTTTGTTTCGGCCCGCGTACTGATGTCAAAAGCATCCGACACGATTTCAATCAGACTGTCGTTCAAATACTTGTATGTCGTGATATTTTCCAGGAGGGTGTCAGGCTGATGACCCAGATAATAATGAGTAACACGGGAGGGAAGTTCGGAGGGAACCAGGGGTTGTGACAGGACGTTGAATATCAAAGACCATTCGTAAAAACCCATGCAAACCCCTTGTAAAATCCCGCCCTGCTATGGGCCCACCGCCATCACATCCAAATCAATATGCAGATCGTTCGCCGTGGAAACGAACAACAGTGACGGGCGTTCCAGTTTGTAGTCGCTGAGCAGAACCACAAAGTTCCCCTTAATGCGAACCTTGCCCTTCAAATACTCCGGTGTCACCACGAAATCCAATGGTCGAGTCACACCGTGAAAAGTCAGGTTCCCGAAAACACGATAGCCTTTGTCTTCATGCCGCACCGAGTCGCTGGTGAATTCTACAAACGGATATCGGAAGGCGCCGAGGATTTCCAGGGCGTGGGAGTCGCGGTTGGAATTGCCGGTCGTGAAGGATACCACCGAAGCTTTGACGTGAATTTTGGAATGGGTGGTGTCGCTGTTCAAATCCACCGTGCAGACAAAATCCCTGCTGGCCCCTTCGATTTCGTGGAGAGGATGATGCAGATGATAGGCCAGGCTGGACTCACCTTTGATGGACTCATAGGTTTTGCTGAAAGCGATCCGTGGCGATACAATCAGTGTGAGGGTCAGAAACAAAGACGAAATATGAACGTGCCACATGGTTCCATTTCCCAACAAGTTAAAAGGTGACCACCAACATCGCCGCGGCGAAGGCCGCAGTCGTTGTATAACCGGAAATCATATGCAGGGTTTCGGCGTTCCTCGAAATACTGCTTCCGGGCCGTTCATCCCCGCCGATATAAGAAGCCAGCAGGGGAGTAAGGATCATACCTGTGAAATGAACGGTGCCCAGCAATTTGTGCGTGGAGATCGTGCTCCATTCCTTGTGCCGGACCATCGGCGGTGGCGTGAAAACGGACAGTGAAGCAGTGCCAAAATACAGAAATATGGTCGTTGACGCCAGCGTGGACTTGAGGTTGCGCATGTTGTTGCTGGTACGGTTCGGATAATCGTTGTAAATCATCTGGCCCACCACCACGGTGGCGAGCATGGCCGCCAAGGTTGTGAAACCGCCGATTTGATGCGCCGTCAGCATGGTGCGCCGCAGATGCATTTCCTTTTCCCGACCGTCTTCCGTAAGCGGAAAATCGAAAACACTGCGCATGAATCCATGTTGGGACCACATCAACGATTCCATCGGTCCCAGATGTTCAGGTAAAAGCGGAAGGGGTTGCACACGAGCGACAGAATCCGTGGTCGTGATTGCCGAATCCAGGGGCACCGCAGCGACCTTGGATGCCGGATCGGTGTCTGCGGCATGCCCCATATGGAGGCCCGCAAAAATCAGCATAACAGGGAGGAGGGAATTTTTGCGGATCATGCCAACTTTCATGCGAGTATGCGTTCAATTTACAAGGGTAGGATCGATTTGGGCGTTATCCTTCGGACGAATGGCGGAAATCTTTTGTTGTCAGTATGACAGCAACACGAAGACGAACTCCAGTGTTAGAATTGTTTCATGCGCATCACCTTTCTTGGAGCCACGGGCACCGTCACCGGTTCACGATACATGCTGGAAGGCGGCAGGGGCCGCCTATTAATCGATTGTGGTCTCTTCCAGGGCCTGAAAAATCTCCGCCTTCGCAACTGGGCGCCATTCCCCGTGCCGGTGGAAAAACTCGATGCGGTGTTGCTGACCCACGCACATCTGGATCACACCGGCTATCTGCCGCGCTTGTTGCGTGAGGGGTTCAAGGGCCCGGTTTTCGGCACTGCGCCCACGCTCGATCTTTTGAAAATCATGCTTCCCGATTCGGCGAAGTTGATGGAAGAGGAAGCTTATCACGCGCGAAAGCACGGTTATTCCAAACACAAGAAGCCGCAGCCGTTATACACCGTGAAGGATGTGGAGCGATGCTACCGACGTTTTTCGCCTTTGGAATGGAACCGCCAAACGAAAATCCCCGGAGGTTTTCAGGCAGAGTTGCACCGTGCGGGTCACATACTTGGGGCTTCCACGGCTACAATATCCTCCGGCAAACAACGCATCACCTTTTCCGGCGATCTCGGACGGATGAATGATCCGCTGCTGCCGAATCCTGATCCTCCTCCGGCTTCGGATTATTTGGTGGTGGAATCCACCTACGGAAACCGCGTGCATCCGCCCGTGGATCCAATGGCCCAACTGCAGAAACACATTCTTGCCGTGCATTTGCGCGGCGGCAAACTGATCATTCCCGCCTTTGCCGTTGGCCGCGCGCAATTTATTCTCCATTGTCTGAACGAATTGCGCAAATCGAAACGCATTCCCGACATGCCGGTGTTTGTGGACAGTCCCATGGCGTCCAAGGTGAGTGAATTATACGCGCGTTATTCCAACGAACATTGCCTCGACAAACAATCTTGTGAAAGGGTCTTTGCAGGGGCGCATTTCGTGGACGATCGCGAGGAATCCGAGCGGTTGATGATCCGCCCGGGTCCTTGCATCATTCTCAGCGCTTCGGGCATGGCCACGGGAGGGCGTGTGCTGGGGCATATTCAGTCTTGCGCGGGCGATCCGCGCAACATGATTCTGTTCACGGGCTTTCAGGCTGCGGGTACGCGCGGGGCTGATTTGGTGGCCGGGAACAAGTCGATCAAAATGCATGGCGAGTATGTGGAGATTAAATGCGAGGTGGCGCAAATGGAAAATGCCTCGGCGCATGCCGATGCGCCCGCAATGATCGACTGGTTGAGAAAGCTTTCCGCGAAACCGAAGCGCGTCTTTGTGACGCACGGCGAACCCGAAGCAGCGGATGCATTGCGCCGCCGCATTGTGGATGAACTGGGTTTTGACGCGATGGTGCCGGAGTTCGGGCAGAAAATCGACCTCGAGTAAATTCGCTACGCCGGGTTCTTCCTGAAAAGGAAATTCGCAAAACCGACAGTGATGAGACCGTCCAGTACAACCACCGACCAACCCCGTGAATTCATCCAGCCCATCTGCATGACTCTGAACGACAGGACAGTGGCGAGGAGTTGATAAATAAGTCCGCCCCAAAGAACGGCGTTCGCGGCGGTGGAATCGGTAACCTTCCGGCCCATCCAGAAAATCACTGCCAATGCGATTAGAGCGGAACCGAGCAGTCGGGCCATGAACATGCCGCCCATGTAGACGTTGACCTGATACATGGCCATCAATTCGAACGGCTTGAGCAAAAGTCCGATTCCAAAGATGGCGGAGATTAAGGCGACAATTGCCAGAAACAAACTGCGTTTCATGTGCGCACTCCTCTTGTTTGGTTGCGATGCGTTGTAAAGCTAATGTCCACGGATACTTTTCGCAGCCGGCTTTGGGAAAGGGGCCTGCTGATTAATTATATAGGCTCTCGTGGAAACCGCAAATTCAGCCCAAAACGACTTGAAAGCCCTTGTTCTCATCGGCGGGGGCATGCCGCAGGCCTATTGGTATGGGGCTGCGGAGATTCCGATTGCGGAATTGCAACCGGGTGTGCTGGTCGAAGTTCCCTTGAAGACCCGCACCGTGCCAGGCATGGTGGTGGAAACTGGAACTCCGAAACTGGCATTTGAAACCAAGTCCATTATTCGTGTCGCACCGGATGCCGCGCGCGTTCCCGCCGAATGGATTGAACTGTTGCAATGGATCAGCCGCTATTATCTCACGCCGCTGCCATTGGTGTTGCAGGCTTGTTTGCCGAAGGCCGCCACAAAATTTTTGTTTCACCCACCCAAACGAACGATTAAAAAACGGCCGAAATCCGGTACGGGCGGACAGCCGTCCGCCCCGATGGCGGATGCACAGCACAGCCTGATACCGACATCATCACAAACCCACGCCATCGACACGATTGCTGAATCCATCCATCCCTTCCAATCCAAAACCTTTCTTTTGCACGGCGTCACCGGCAGCGGAAAAACGCTGGTGTATCTCTATCTCGCGGAACGGGTTCTTGCAGCAGGAAAGCGTGTGTTGGTGTTGCTTCCTGAAATTGCTCTCACGCCGCAAACCATTTCCCGCTTTGAAAATTTTCTGGGCCGAAAGGTTCCGGCATTTCACAGCGGCCTTTCCGATCCAGAACGGCGTGACTTGTGGAAAAAGATTTTCGCGGGTGAAGCGGATATTGTGGTGGGCGCGCGATCGGCCTCCTTGGTCCCGCTGGAAAATCTCGGACTCATCATCGTGGATGAAGAGCACGATGGCAGTTACAAGCAGAACGATCCTGCGCCGCGCTATCATGCCCGCGATCTGGCCTTGTTCCGAGGCAAACAATCGGGATGCCCCGTGGTGCTTGGCAGTGCCACGCCTTCCTTGGAATCTTATCAGGCCGCACTGTCCGGCAGACATGTGCTTCTCTTGTTGAAGGAACGCGCCACCGCCGCGCCCATGCCTGATATTCAAATCGTGGACATGAAGGAACAACTGGAATTACAGGGCTATCAGCAATTGTCCATTCCCTTGCGCGATGCTGTACAGAATGCGTTGGACAAGGGAGAGCAGGCCATTCTGTTTTTGAACCGCCGGGGTTATGCGCCGCGTCGCGTCTGCCGTGTATGCGGGGAAGCACACATGTGTCCTCATTGCGCGGTGGCCTTGGTGTCGCATCGTTCGACTCGAAATTTGTTGTGCCATTATTGCGGTTACACTGCGCCGGTGGATTCGCCCTGTGTCCATTGCGGCGAACGGGAATTTCTCGATGCAGGTCGTGGTGTGGAAAAAGTGGAAGAGACTCTTCGCCAAATATTCCCCAACATCGGCATCTCGCGTCTGGATCGTGACAGTGCCGCGCGTGTGGGTGAAGTCGAACGAATTCTGGAAGAGTTCAAGACGGGGGAGACCCGCATTCTTCTGGGAACGCAAATGGTTGCCAAAGGGCATGATTTTCCCAAGGTAAACGTGGTGGGAGTGCTGGATGCCGATGCGGGTTTGGAGTTGGCGGACTTCCGCGCCGAAGAACGCGCCTTTCAGCTGATCACACAAGTGGCGGGACGCGCCGGACGACATGATGGAATTGGCCGTGTTTATTTGCAAACATTTCGTCCGGACAGTTCGCTTCTGCGTTGCGCATTGACTCATGATTATGAGAGCTTCTTCAATGCCGAGATCGCGAAGCGCCAATCACTCGGCTATCCGCCTTTCCGCCGTTTGTTGCTTTGTGAAATGCTGGGGCGCAATGAACATCAAGTGGTGGAAAGCATGGAAAGCTTCTGCGTTATCCTGAATGAGCTTGCGCCGCAGGCGCATGCGGATATTCTGGGACCCGCCTATGCAGCCTTGAAAAAAATCCGCAATGAATTCCGGCTGCATGTACTGGTCAAAGGTGATTACGCCAATCAATTGCAATGGCTGGCAGAACAGGCGGTGGAACGGTTCCGTCCGAAATATCCGAATCAGGTCCGGTTGCGCATCGATCGCGATCCGGTATCGTTGCTGTAAATTAGACTGGCCTCGATACATTTGCCGGTTACTGAGTCCGCCTTAGGCGGATCGAAGTGCCGGCAAACACTCGGCCAACGATGGATTTACTTTTCAATCATGGACACAACTCACTTTGCCCTTCTGATTCTAGTCGTCGCGATTGTCGCTTTTCTGTATTCCTCGGTCGGCCACGCAGGAGCTTCGGGATACATCGCCACTATGACCTTGTTCGGGGTTGCAACCGCCGCCATTAAACCTACAGCATTGGTTCTCAATATTCTCGTTGCTGTAATCGGTTCGTTCCAGTTCTGGCGCGCCGGATATTTTTCTTGGCGATTGTTCTGGCCATTTGCATTGCTGTCCGTTCCCATGGCTTATCTGGGGGGATATTTGCATTTGCCAGCGCATTTGTTCCGAGTTCTTGTTGGCGTTGTATTGTGGTTTTCCGCAGTGCGATTGTTTTTTCGTCAGGGTGATCCTGCCGATGCTAATCCTCCGGCCAAGCCGGTTGCCTTGGGGGTCGGTGCCGGCATCGGATTTCTGTCCGGCCTTACCGGAACGGGCGGAGGAATTTTCCTGACACCATTGCTGTTGTTTTGCCGTTGGGCGAAGACCAAAAATGCGGCGGCGGTTTCAGCCCTGTTCATCCTCGTGAATTCCATTTCCGGCTTAACCGGGTATCTCAGCAGCGGCCGTTCCATCCCCTCCATTGCCGGAGTCATCGCGGTTGCGGCTGTGGGCGGGGGGACACTCGGGTCCTATTTTGGTAGTCGTAAATTTCCGGTCTATATCATCCAATTATTGCTGGGTACAGTTCTGATGATCGCAGGATTTAAGTTGATTTTTACCAAATAAAAAACGTAGAGTGAGGTGAACTACCTTTCCCTCCATGAGCACACAAGACAAACTCGACCAACTTTTCGCCCTGCAAACCGAACTCAACGACCGCATCTTCGTTAAAAAAGACTTGCGGGATCGCGACGGAAAAACACTCACTATGGCAACGCTTTTAAAGGAGGCGCGCTCAGGCGAGGCCATTGGTCCGAACACAGTTGTGAATGAGTGGCTTGGTAAATACCTCACGGCATTGGACGACGAATCGCGCGAGTTGCGCGAGGAGTTGTTGTGGAAGTGGTGGTCGAAAGATCATCTCAACATGCAGAACATTCGTGTTGAGATTATCGACCAGTTGCATTTCTGGATTTCACTGGCGTTGACCTCCGGCATGTCCGCTTCGGATGTGTTTGAGACTTACATGCAGAAAAACGCCGTAAATCATGCCCGGCAGGATCAAGGCTATTCACGGGCCACCAAAACTGAAGAGGACAACAAGTCCATAAAGACTTGATTGGATTTGGCGGCGGATTTACTTGTCGTCGGTGACGTTGTAATCCGGCTGAACGATATTCGAAGTTCCACCCTCAATGATGCTTTGCTCCGACACCAAGGTGAGCACGGCCTTCTCACTGAACTCCCTTAAATTCAAGGAACCCATGTTGCACATGGTCGCGCGGAGTTTGGCCAAGGTCACACTCAACACTTCGGGGACTGAACCGACTACCGGTACATAGCCGTCTACACCCTCTTCGAACTTGAGGCGATCCACCGTGCCTTCGTCGGAATAGCGCTGCCAGTTGCGCGCGCGATTGGAGCCTTCGCCCCAATAGGGTTTGTAAATACGGCCTTTAATCGAAACTTTCGGTGTGGGGCTTTCGCTGGTCATGGCGAAGTAGCGGCCCATCATCACGAAGTCCGCACCCATCGCAAGCGCGATGATGATTTGCGTGTCATTGGCCAAACCGCCGTCTGAGCAAATCGGGATGTACTTGCCAGTCTTCTGGAAGAACGCATCGCGTTCACGTGACACATCCATCAATGCGGAAGCTTGTCCCCGGCCAATGCCTTTTTGTTCGCGCGTGATGCAAATCGATCCGCCACCGATTCCGACTTTGACGAAGTCCACCTGCGCTTCTTCAGCCAGATAGCGAAATCCATCCGCCGATACCACGTTACCACCGCCCACCACGACATTATTTCCGTAGCGCTTGCGAATCCACAAAGCGGCGTCTTTCTGGAATTCGGAGTAACCGTCCGAAGAATCAAATGCCAGCACATCCGCACCGGCTTCCACCAAGGCGGGCACACGTTCCATGTAGTCGTGCGTATTAATGCCCGCGCCGACAGCGAGGCGTTTGTCCGCATCCAACAATTCACGAGGATTATTGATATGGTCCACATAATCTTTTTTGAAGACGAGCGAGTTTAGGCTTCCGTCGGCTTCGAGAATGGGCAGACATTCTTTTTTGTGCTTGTGCAGCTGACGGTTGGCTTCAGTCAAAGTGATGCCCACGCGACCGTGAATCACTCTTTCCACCGGCGTCATGTAACCCGAAACCAAAGTGTCGAGGTTGTCTTCGAATTCCCAGAAATCTTTTTCCGTGATGATGCCGAGAAATTTTCCGGTGTTGGTTCCGTCATCCGTAATCGCTGCAGTGGAATGTCCCGTGCGGCGTTGCACGGCGAGCAGTTCGCGCAAAGTGGCTGTCGGTTTGACATTGGAATCGCTGCGCACAAATCCCGCCTTGTGAGATTTGGCTTTGGCGATCATCGTCGCCTGACTTTCAATCGATTGGGAACAATACACGAAGGCAAGCCCACCTTGCCTTGCCAAAGCGATGGCTAAGTCGGAACCTGAAACCGACTGCATGCTGGCGGACACCAAGGGGATGTTTAATTGGAAACGGCTTTGTTCTCCACGATTGTACGCGGCAACGGGCACAGCTAGCGAGGTATTTCGGGGGGTATGGTCCTTTCCGGTCAAACCGGGAAGGAGGAGGTATTCGGCAAAAGTGCGGGAGGTATCCGGTAGTATTCTGGCCATGGCCAAATTTAGATAGCGGGAAAGGGTCCCGTAAAGGCCCGAAAAATGGATTTTTAAAATCGAGTCTATCTCATTGTACCCAAAAAAAACGAAATTTTTGTTGGATTAATGTGATGAAGTCAATTTTTTAAACAAAAAATCAAGTTTTAAGAGTGATTTTTAAGAAATACATGATTTTTATAGGGTAAAATTTTCATTTTTTATCCAATTAAAGTCAACTACTTGAGTATTTATTAAAATTTGTTTAATTTTATACCCGTAGTTTTTGAACTTTAGTTCAAGGGACGTTAAAAATGCCAAAAAAAACTTGTACTGGCGCCGAAGCTTTGATTCACTGTATTCAACAACAGGGTGTTGAATACATGTTTGGCCATCCCGGTGGGGCGGCCATCCCAATTTTTGATGCTTTGGTCGATTCTCCCATCAAATTCATCCTGACACGTCACGAACAGGGCGCTACCCACATGGCCGATGGCTTTGCCCGCGCCACAGGCCGGGCTGGAGTGGCCTTGGTGACTTCCGGGCCGGGAGCCACGAACACCATCACAGGTTTGGTGACAGCTATGATGGACTCGGTGCCCATGATTGTGATCACGGGTCAGACCATTCAAAGCATGTTGGGAATGGATGCATTTCAGGAAGCTGACGTGGTCGGTTTGACTTATGCTGCTGTGAAGCATTCCTATCTGGTTCGCAATCCCAACGATATTCCCCGTATCGTCAAGGAGGCGTTTTACATCGCCGAAAGCGGACGCCCCGGTCCGGTGTTGATCGACATTCCCAAGGATGTTTCCGGCGCGATGTTCGAACCGAACTATAACGTCGAGATCGACTTGCCTGGTTACTCCGTTCCGGGTCCCGGAGATTCTGCGGCGATTGCGCAATGCGCCGAGTTGCTGCAACAGGCGAAGAAACCGCTTTTGCTCATCGGTCATGGCGCTGTGATTTCCGACGCCTGCAAACCGTTGAAGGCTCTCGTAGAAAAATTGCAAATCCCCGTGGTGAATACCTTGCTCGGCAAGGGCGCATTTCCGGAAACGCATGAGTTGAGTCTCGGCATGCTCGGCATGCACGGCACCGCTTATGCCAACATGGCCGTGGCCGAATGCGATCTCATCATGTCCGTGGGCTCGCGCTGGGATGATCGCATCACCGGAAAGCTCGCGGTCTTTTGCACCAACGCCGTGAAGATTCATGTGGACATCGATCCTGCGGAAATGGGCAAGATGGTCAAGCCGCATTGCTCCATCGTGGGCGACGCGCGTTTGGTGCTCGAAGAGTTATTGCCATTGACCCGCAAGGGCGACACAACGGCTTGGGTCACGCATTTGAAGAAACTGAAGAAGCGGTTCCCGCTGCATTATCGCATGCATGGCGGACTCAAGGCACAATACGTGCTCGATGAATTATTCCGTCTGACCAAGGGTAAGGCCATTGTGACCACGGATGTGGGCCAGCATCAAATGTGGGCCGCGCAGTTCTATAAAACCGATCAACGTTTTCACTGGATATCTTCCGGTGGCGCAGGCACCATGGGTTTCGGAATGCCTTCGGCCATTGGTGCGCAATTCGCCCGTCCGGATGCGCTTGTGGTGGCGGTTGTGGGGGATGGTGGTTTTCAAATGACGCAGGCGGAGCTGGCGACAGCCGCTGTGAACAAGCTGCCCATCAAAATTCTCATCCTGAATAACCATTATCTCGGCATGGTTCGGCAATGGCAGAACTTGTTCTTCGACAACCGCCTGTCCGGTGTGGATCTCGAGGGCAACCCGGACTTCGTCAAACTGGCGGAAGCCTACGGGATCAAGGCATTTCACATCAAGCGCAATGCCGATGCGGGCCGTGTGCTGGAAAAAGCATTGGCCTACAATGAAGGCCCTTGCCTGATCGACGCCGAAGTGGAGAAGGAAGACAATGTGTTCCCCATGATTCCCGCAGGCGCGAGCTACGAGGAAATGGTGTTGGAACCGCCCAAGCATAAGATGGAAAAACCGGTGGGAAGCACTTGAACCGCCGCAGGGGAATGAAATCATGATCAATGGAACTGCAAAAGCAACCGTCGCGGAGGGTAAGGCTCACGCTGCAGCCCGGCTGAATCAACACAGCATCAGCCTGCTGGTAAACAACAAACCCGGTGTGCTCATTCGCATCGCCATGGTGTTTTCACGCCGCGGCTACAACATCGATAGCCTCGTTGTGTCGCCCACGCATAACGGCAAGTTTGCCCGCATGAACATCGTGGCATCCGGCGAGATCAAGACGCTGGAGCAAATCATCCGTCAGCTGAACAAGCTGATCGACGTGATCCATGCCAAGGATCACACGGGCGAAACCGTGGTGGAAAAGGAACTCGCGCTGATCAAAGTGCGCTGTTCCCCCGATCGCCGCACCGAGGTTTTGCAAATCGCCGAGCATTTCAAGGGCCAAGCCGTGGATCTTTCCGAGTCTACTATCTTGATCCAAGCCACGGGTGGAACCGAGAAGCTGGACGCGCTGGAAACCATGCTGGATAAATACGGCATTGTGGAACTGGTGCGCACGGGTAAGGTCATCATGGCGCGGGGTGAAACGGGAACATAAACAAAACGGCGGGTAGGGGCGGGGTTATCCCGCCCCTACCCGCCGTCCAAAACGGGAGAAACATGCGTCGATTTTATGCATTCCTGTTTTTAATTCTTGCGTCTGTCTGTTCTTCCCAGACCACTTACGTCAATCCTCTGACAGGATCGACGAGTACACCCGATCCCTCGATTATCAAACAGGGAAATACCTATTACATCTTTCACACCGGTAACGGTGTTTCCATCAAGACATCGACGGATCGAATTGTTTGGTCGAATGGAAATCCCGCGTCAGCGATTTCCACGCTCCCTTCTTGGCATGCAACTTATGTGTCCTCCAATCCCGCCAGCCAATGGGCTCCGGCCATTCATTATGCTGCTGGAAAATATTGGCTTTACTATGCGATTTCAGGTTTCGGAACCCGGATTTCTGCCATCGGTTTGCGAACCAATACGACTTTGAATCAGACGGATCCCGGGTATGCATGGGTGGATCAAGGAATGGTAGTGTGCACTTCCACGAGCCGGACGGATTGTTATGTCGCCACCACCACCAGCGTTAACACCAACGATACCAGCGCATTCAACGCCATTGACCCGCATGTTTTTGTGGACGGCGATGGAACTCCGTGGCTGTCATGGGGATCTTTTGGAAGCGGCATCCAGTTGATACGACTCGACCCTACAACCGGCAAACCCGCCGCGGGCGCTAAGTACATCACCATCGCGCATCGCTATTATCCCCAGGCCGTGGATGGTTCGGGTTATTACCGCTCCATCGAAGGTCCTATGATTTCCAAGCACGGGCCTTGGTATTATCTCTGGTTTTCTTATGACCGCTGCTGCAACAGTTCCAGTAGTACTTACAAGGTCATGGTGGCGCGTGCCTCCGCCGTGACAGGGCCTTATTTAGACAAGGCGGGAAATCCCACGCATCCTTCCTATGTGACGGGTGCTGTAACCACATGGAATACCGCGAATGCGGGAACCTTGGTGTCCGAAGGGGATTCCCGCTGGCATGGAACCGGTCACAACGACATCCTTGTCGATCATGACACGACCTTCCTCGTCAACCATGCGTACGATTCTCAAAACAGCGGAGCGACACGCTTGATGATTCGCCCGCTATATTGGGATGCTCAAGGCTGGCCCACATTGGTTTCCACTCAGGGGACGATTGCGTTTCCAACCGTTTCTTTGGGACGTGTGGAGAAGGCTCATCGCCCGGCAGTGAAGGCTTATTGGAAGAACGGGGTGCTTCTTCCGTGGCGCAACAAAAGCTGGAGTGCCGCTGGTCGTACTATGAACGAAATTCCGCCATCGCAGAAGTAAACAGAATCCAACGCGGCGGCTTTACCCCGGCATCAAAGGGAAAGCTCACATTCACCGAAATCCCCAGCCCAAAGGCAAGTTCCACCGGCTTTTTCAGGTGGAAGGTGTTGGCCTGGGTGGTTACTCCGCCGTGATCCCCAAAGAGTGAGAGATCGTCAAACGCGCGCAATAATTTCGGGCCGTCATAGAGATGCACGGAAATGATCGGCGAACGCGAAGTGTTGTGAAAAAAAAGGAATACCTTCGTGAGTTTCGGCTTGGCATCATCCAAAACCGTGGGTACTGTGAAGGGCAGATGAAACCAGTTGGTGGTGGAATCCTTGCCCCAGAAAGTTGTGCCCCAGCCTTTGCGTGAAACTTCCTCAATGCGATCCGGATATTCCGGGATGGCAACGTTTCCGTGCGCGGAAATGAGGGCTTTGAGCGGTGTGGCCAGAGGAGTGCGGGTGCGGGCGATTTTCATAGTCTACCCCGCCGCCTGTCCATTTACCGATTGCATCGTGGGGCCGTTGTCCCGATGAACGGGTGCGAGGCTGCGCAGATACAGATAGAGCGCACGAAGATCGATATCGGTCATGCGCATGAACCCCCCCCAGGCCATGGGGGAATCTTGAATCAGAAGTCCCTGGCGGAAACGGCGGATGAAATCATCCTCACTCCAGGTTGTGATGCCGCCTGTTGCAGAGTCGGGAGTGAGATTGGGGCTTACATAGACATAACCCGGATGCGCCTTGGAATGAAAGGAAAGCCCGCCTGAAAAGAACGGCCCCAGATATTCTCCGGTTTTGAGGCTGCGCGCGGTGTGGCAGGCTTCGCATCCGGCCACTGTTTTGGCAATATATTCTCCGTAGCGAACCGTGGGCTCGGCGATCAAACTTTCCTGAGGGGGAGCCGTGGGAGCATAGGGCTTAAGAAAGTAAGCGAGCGTGATTTTCCCCAGCAAGTTAATGTGGTGGCTCGGTGGCAAACCCGGTGTCGGAGGCAACGAGCGCAGAAAGGACATGACCGCAATCAAATCGTTTTCGGTCAGGTCTGCATAGGTTTCCATGAACGGCAGGGCAACCCGATTTTCCCGGTTGACTCCATGTCGTATCATGCGAGCCAACTGGCCGTCGCTAACCGCACCAAGGCCTGTGGCCGAATCCGGAGTCAGGTTGGGCGCGCTCCATTCACCCAGGTAAGTTTTTTCCGCGAACCATCCGGTTAAAGGCGCCTCTTCACCGCGAAATAAAAGCGGCCGTCCGGAAGCCGGTGTATGGCAGTCCGAGCAACGTCCCGGACCATAGACGATATAACGACCGCGGGCGATGACGGCGGAATCCTTGACGGCGCGGGTGGAAGGCAGGGGTACATCCCAAGTTTTCTTGTACCCAACCAAAGCATAGAGTGCGGCTCCTCCTGCAGCGAGAAGGACAAGTCCCACCAGCGTTATCAATACCAATCCAATTCTTTTCAACCATCTATTCACGACTTGTCCCCTTTTGTCCTCTTTCTGTCCATTTTAGTTAACGGGAAAACGGATGGATTGGAAGAGCATAAAAATATATTTGGATTTCGTTTTCGCAATGCGATCGAGAGGCTTTTCTTCCTTAAAAGGCAAGGCTTTAACCCGATCGACTTGGGAGTGCTTTTACAGGGGGATTTTTCTAAAAAAGGGACCGGTTGATCTTCGTATTTTGGTCTTCAGCAAGGACTTATCTCAGGCGGAAAACCGGTTTAAAAATTGCTTGTTTTTTTAAACCCTGAAATAACGGCAGAAGCTAGATTCAACTCTCACCCTTGCCTCAAAACCCGGGTAAAAACCTTTCACATTTTCACATAGTACCGGATCAGGAGAACTTTCACATGCGCTTTGAGCGGCTGTTCACACAGGATGAGCGGAATCCTTACGACACAATTCAGTACTCGTGGCGAAAATCACAAGTGCGCGCATTGGATGGCACCGGATCTTCTGTGATTGAAGTGGAAGTGCCGGAGTCGTGGTCGCAAACCGCCACCGACATCCTTGCGCAAAAATATTTGCGTCGTCGCGACGTTCCTGTTTCCAAGGATGCCTCGGGTAAGAGCGCCACGGGTGGAGAGAACAGCATCCGCCAGGTTGTCGATCGCCTTGTCGGTTGCTGGCGTCACTGGGGTGAGCAACTCGGCTATTTCGACACGGCCGCCGAGAGCCAGGCGTTCTACGATGAACTGGCCTACATGCTCCTGCATCAAATGGCGGCGCCCAATTCGCCGCAATGGTTCAACACGGGCTTGAACTGGAAATACGGCATCACCGGATCGGCGCAGGGACATTATTACGTCGATCCCGCCGACAATGAAATCAAACATTCCACGGATGCGTACACCCGTCCACAGCCGCATGCTTGCTTCATCCAATCGGTGAAAGATGATCTTCTGGGTGATGGCGGCATCTTCTCCCTGTTGCAACGCGAAGGCCGCATTTTCAAATACGGTTCCGGCACGGGCACCAACTTCAGCGCCGTGCGCGCTGCGGGCGAATCGCTGGGCGGCGGCGGACAATCCTCCGGCCTCATGTCCTTCCTCAAAGTGTTTGATCGCGCCGCCGGTGCGATCAAGTCGGGCGGTACCACACGCCGCGCCGCGAAAATGGTTTGCCTGGATCTCGATCATCCTGAAATCGAAGAGTTTATTTCGTGGAAGAGCCGCGAAGAGGAAAAGGTCGGCGCATTGCTGGCCGGTTCCGCTTTGCTGCGTTCGAGCGAACAGGCTTTGAATCGGACTCCGGAGGGGGTTCCCAATGTTCCCGGCGCAGGCTTTGTACCCGATGCCTTGTGGGAACGCGCCCGTTCCTTGATGGCGCAGGGAATCACCGTCGGTGAACGCGAAGTGTACGACTCGCATTTTGAAGGCGAAGCTTATACCACAGTCAGTGGTCAGAACTCCAACAATTCCGTGCGCGTACCCAACGCCTTTTTAGATGCAGTCGATGCCGATGCGGATTGGCAATTGCTTGGTCGTGTGGACGGTTCGGTGCGCAAGACGGTGAAGGCCCGCAAGTTGTGGGACAGCGTCGCGCGCGCTGCGTGGGATTGCGCCGATCCCGGCGTGCAATACGACGATCTCATCAATGAATGGCATACCTGCCCGGCGGACGGACGCATTCGCGCTTCCAATCCCTGCTCCGAGTATATGTTTTTGGACGACACCGCGTGTAACCTTGCTTCGTTGAATCTGGTTTCGTTCCAGAAAGAAGATGGTTCTTTGGACACCGATGCGTTCACCCACGCCACCCGTTTGTGGACGGTGGTACTCGACATCTCGGTGGGCATGGCTCAATTTCCTTCGCCGGAAATTGCGCGCAAGTCCTATGACTATCGCACACTCGGACTTGGATACGCCAACCTCGGTGCTTTCCTGATGCGCGTTGGCATTCCCTACGATTCCGCTGCTGCTGCGGATTGGACTGCGGCCATCACGGCCATTCTTGGCGGAGAATCCTATGCGGCTTCAGCCGAAATGGCCGGAGCTTTGGGCGCGTTTCCGCGCTATGCCGCCAATCGCGATTCCATGTTGCGCGTCATTCGCAATCATGAACGCGCTGCGCGCGCCGCTGCGGTGTCCGAATATGAAGGGCTGTCCGTAATTCCCCGCGGTCTCACCGGCGAATTCACTCCCGAGTCTATGGTGAAAGCCGCGCGTGATGCCTGGGAAAAGGCTTTGCTCTTCGGCACCAAACACGGTTATCGCAATGCACAGGTGACGGTATTGGCTCCCACGGGAACCATCGGTCTCATCATGGATTGCGACACCACCGGCATCGAGCCGGATTTCGCCATGGTGAAGTTCAAGAAACTGGCGGGCGGTGGTTATTTCAAGATCACCAACCGTTCCCTGCCTGTGGCCTTGCGTCACTTGGGCTATTCGCCGGTCGAGATGGAAGCCATTGAACGCTATTGCCTTGGAACCGGAAGCCTGGAAAACTCCCCGCATGTGAATCGTGCGACATTGTCCGAGCGCGGTTTCACGGAAGAGATTCTCCGCAAAATCGAAAAGGCTTTGCCGCTTTCGCTGTCGTTGGAAGACGCCTTCCATTCGCGCCTTGTCGGTCGTGATTTCCTTACAAGCCTTGGCCTGAGTCCTGAAGCGATGGACGGTGATGGTTTCGATGTTCTGGAAGCCATCGGATTTGCCTTTGAACAAATTGAAGAAGCGGATCGCGCCATTTGCGGTGCGCAAACCGTGGAAGGCGCGCCTTTCCTGAAGACCGAACATTATGCGGTGTTCGATTGTGCCAGCAAGTGCGGCAAGGGTGTGCGCATGATTTCGCCCATGGGCCATTTGCGCATCATGTCCACGGCGCAACCGTTCATCTCCGGTGCCATCTCCAAGACGGTGAATCTTCCGCATGAAGCCGGTGTGTCCGACATTCTCGGCATTTACCGCGAAGGACACAAGGGTTTGCTCAAGGCCATCTCGATTTATCGCGACGGAAGCAAATTGTCGCAGCCGCTCAACGTCAAGAAAACACGCAACAAATCACAGTCCGTTGCGGCGCCCGCAGCAGTGGCTGCGCCAGTGCATTCTCCGCGACCCACGGTTGTTTCCACCACCCAACAAGCCCATCCGACGCGCCGCCGCTTGCCTGCACGTCGGGAAGGATTTGTCCAAGAGGTGACGATCGGCGGACACAAGTTGTTCCTGCGAACCGGAGAATATCCGGATGGCACGCTCGGTGAAATTTTCATCGACATGTACAAGGAGGGCGCGGGTTATCGCGGCATCCTGAACTGCTTCGCGGTGCTGACTTCCAAGGCCCTGCAATATGGCATTCCTCTGGAAGAACTGGTGGACACGTTCACCTTCACGCGCTTTGAACCCGCAGGGCCGGTGGAAGGCCATGAGAACATCAAAAATTGCACATCCCTTCTGGATGTCATCTTCCGCGTTCTCGGGTTGCAATATCTGGGACAAACCGACTTCGTGCACATCAAACCGGCTGTGAAACCATTGGAAGCTCCCAGCATCCATTCCAGTTCCGGGAATACGCAGGCGGTGGAAAGTCATGAACCGGCTCCCGCGCCGGTTGTGGACACCACGTTGGCGACTTCGGGATTGTCGACTCGCGGCGCTATGACGCGCAGTGAGGCGTCGGATCTCTCCCGCCGTGCCGGATACACCGGAGACAATTGCGCCTCCTGTGGATCCATGCGCGTGCGTCGCAACGGCACCTGTGTCGTCTGCGAAGATTGCGGGACGACGAGCGGTTGTTCCTGATTCTGGTAGAAATTTGAGCATCGCCGTCTTGGATCTTCCAAGGCGGCGATTTAGTGGGCTAGTTTGATTTTTGAAAACGTCATCTTTGCCTAGAGCTTATTTGATTTTGATTATAAACTGAGCCAACGAATTAATATGTCATCCTTACAACCGTCACCTCTTTACATCTTCCTTGACGAAGGAGGAAACTTCGATTTTAGTGTTGGTGGCACAAAATATCTAACGATCACGGCAGTAGTGAAAAATCGTCCGTTCTCTATACATGAAGACTTGGCAAGCTTGAAATATGACTTGTATGAAGAAGGCCGAGGGCAAGAATATTTTCATGCTACAGAGGATCTCCAGTCTATACGTGATCGGGTTTTTGGACGCATTGCTTCCAAGTTGGATCGAATCAAAATCCATTCCATTATTGTGGAGAAACGCAAAACAGGGCCGGCTCTTCAGCCTGTTGAATCCCTTTATCCAAAAATGCTGTTTACACTCTTGAAATACATCCTTAATCCAGATCATCAAGCACCCGAAAAGGTGGTTGTCATTATCGATGATGTTCCTGTCAAACGGAAAAGAGACGCTATAGAAAAGGGAGTTAAGCAATATCTATCACACGCTGTACCGAGGCTTGGTGATTATCAGGTTCATCATCATGCATCAAAATCTTGTTTTGGGCTGCAGATAGCCGATTATTGCAATTGGGCTATTTATAGAAAATGGACCAATGGAGATATGAGGAGCTATGACCTGATCAAGTCAGCTATTAGGAGTGAATTTGATGTCTTTAGAACTGGAACAAGGCTTTATTATTAATTGGAATTGACCCCCCCGGCTACCCTTGCGAGAGAGCCCGAGGGCTCTTATCACCGGGGAGGGACCTTTGAAACCAACGCAAATAATCTACTCCTATTAGAGTAAAAACAGGGTAAAAACAAAGCATCGTAGTATCGCGAACTGTTGATAGATGTGATTCAGTAGATAGGGTATTGGGCTAATTTGAATGGAATCAATCCGATACCGTTGATATCAGACACCTACACTTTTCTTTGTTGCAAAACCGATAGACTCGGCGACCTAGAAGGGTTAGTAACAGGTTAGGGCCCATATAAGCGTTTAAACTTCAAATTAGGGCGCTACTGGCGATTTTTCCACAATTATTCAAGGCTTTTTCCTTCTAAATTCTTACCCCATGTCCTCCAAATTTTTTGAGGCCCAGCGCTTTGAAGGGAATCACTTTTCCACCACCCGAGAATCGGTGGTGGAAGAAGGCGCGCTGCAGATTGTGGTGAACGGAAAACCGTTCACCATCACCATGCGCACTCCCGGTGCGGATGTGCATCTGGTTCCGGGGATTTTATTCTCCGAGGGATTGGTGGAAACACCGGTTGACATTGTTTCCCTTCGCGAAGAATCCAATAAGGATGGAATGACGGTTTGGTCGGCAGAACTGACAAGCGTTTCCCAAGCGGACAAAAAAATCGTCAACCGTTCCCTCGCATCCACATCCTCCTGCGGCATGTGTGGGAAATCGGAATGGGATGCTCCGCCGGATTGTGTGGAAATTGTTGGGACGGATGGCCGTCCGCCCACACTGTTTCAAAGGGATCTGTTGCCCGCCTGCTTCAAAGCCATGAGTACGCACCAGAATCTTTTCGGAAAGACAGGTGGCAGTCATGCGGCAGCGATCTTTTCCGCGAATGGTGAGTTACTTGCTTTCGGCGAAGACGTGGGACGTCACAATGCCGTAGACAAAGCCATCGGGGATTTGTGGTTGAAAAATGATTTGGGGAAAGCAATTCTACTGTGTGTCAGTGGTCGCGTGTCCTATGAAATCGCGGCCAAGGCACGCCGCGCAGGTCTCGCAATTCTCGCTGCAGTTTCGGCCCCGTCTTCCATGGCCGTGGAATTTTGCCGCACGGAAGACATTACCTTGCTTGGATTTTGTCGTGGGGAACGTGCGACAGCATACTCTCATCCGGAACGCCTTATCGCGCTCGAAGAAATAAAGGTTTAAAAATATGTCAGAAAATCTGAGTTATCTCGCAGGCAGAAAAGGAACGGAAAAATCCCTTTTCGAAGAAGTGGTGCAAAGGTCCAAAGTCTCCGGCACTCCCGATGAAGCGGAAATGCACAGGCTGGCCAAAGAGTTTTTGTTTGGCGACGCCAATGTTTACGGCACGGCTTCGTTTTACGATTTCACCCGCAAAGAGAACAAGGATGTCAAAGTCCGGATTTGCAATGGCAGCGCGTGCATGCTGGCGGGAACTCAAGAGGGACTCAAGGCGAATTTGCGCAAGGATTTTTCCGAGCAGCAAATTGGAAACATCTGTTGTTTGGGTCGTTGTCATGAAAACGGTTCCTTTCAGTTTCGTGGAAAGAATTATTCTGCGAAATCCGAATCTGAAATTGCGAATGTCATTCATGGCGATGCGGTTCCGAATGCGGATAATTATTTCGTAGGGACGAATTTAAAGGAACCCCTGCTCACCGGAAAAATGAAAAGTGTGGAGGAGGTTTATCCGATCCTTCTTCAAGTTCTGAAAAAAGATCGGGAAGAGGTCCTGGCGGAAATCAAAAAGTCGAATGTGCGCGGCCGTGGTGGCGCGGGTTTTCCGATGGGGATGAAACTGGAATCCTGCATGCGCACGGAATCGGATCAAAAATTCGTGGTGTGTAATGCGGATGAAGGGGATCCCGGCGCTTACTCGGATCGCTATCTCATGGAAAAGCAACCGCATTTGTTGTTGTTTGGAATGATGACGGCTGCTTATGTCGTCGGCGCGACGCGCGGCGTGCTGTACATTCGCGGAGAATATCCGGAATCGATCGCCGTCATCCGCGCTGCCATTGCGGAGCTGGAACAAAAAGGCTGGTTGGGCGAGAACATTAAAGATACCGGCTTCAATTTTCGTTTCAAAGTGATCGAAGGCGCCGGAGCGTATATCTGCGGGGAAGAAACCGCGCTGTTGTCTTCCATCGAAGGGCAGCGCCCTGAAGTGCGTGTGCGTCCGCCTTATCCCACACAAATGGGTTTGTTCAACAAGCCAACCGTGGTGAACAATGTGGAAACCTCCGCGTGTTTGTATGCCATCATGAAAGACGGGGGGGAGGCGTTCGCCAAATTGGGCACGGCGAAATCCAGCGGCAGCAAACTGGTTTGCCTCGACAGTTTTTTCAAGCGGCCCGGCTTATACGAGATTGAGATGGGTACGCCGTTTTCTGAAGTCATTTATGAACACGCACAGGGATTTCGCGAGCCAGTGAAAGCTGTGCATGTGGGAGGCCCCTTGGGCGGTCTGGTACCCGTGGATAAAATTCCGGATTTGACTTTGGACTATGAATCGTTTTCACAAAACGGATTCCTGCTCGGTCATGCGGGCATCGTTTCGGTTCCTGAATCCTATCCGCTCATCGCTTATCTCGAACATCTGTTTGAATTTACTGCGGCGGAATCCTGCGGAAAATGTTTTCCCTGCAGCATCGGTTCCACGCGCGGTCAGGAAATGCTGGCGAAGGCGCAGCATGAGGATTACAAGATCGACAAACAGTTGATGGCGGATTTACTGGAGACGTTGGAACTGGGTTCTTTGTGCGCCCTCGGCGGCGGGCTTCCGCTGGGAGTCAAGAACGCCATGAAATATTTTGAACCGGAATTGAAGGGGTATTTTGCATGAGCAACATCGCCTACATCAACAACGAACCGCATGAGTTCGAAAAGGACGAGAGCATCCTGTCCTTCATCCGCCGGTATGGAAAGAATGCGCCCACACTGTGCGATGCACCCAATCTCAAGCCCTTCGGTTCCTGCCGCGTTTGCACGGTGGATGTGGCGTTGAAGGAAAACGGTCCTGCGAAAACCTTGGCCTCCTGTCACACCCCGGTTTCCGCCGGGCATTACATCTACACCGACACCGAGCGCGTTCTGCGTTTGCGCAAGAACATTGTTGAGCTGGTGTTGACGGATTATCCCGTCGAACGGTTGTACGAAAACAAAAGCGGCAGGAACGAATTGCAGAATGTGGCCAACGAAGTCGGCATCACTCCGCAAGACATCCGCTATCCCGGGGGGAAAAATCACGGCGACCGCGAACGCGATGTGTCGCATCCCTACATGCGCGCGGATTTATCGACCTGCATCAATTGCTACCGCTGCGTGCGCGCCTGCGACGAAGTGCAGGGCGAAATGGTGTTGAGCATGGAAGGCCGGGGATTCGATCATCGCATCATCATGGGCATGAACACGACGTTCGACGAATCGCCCTGTGTGTCCTGCGGAGCGTGTTCACAGGCCTGTCCCACCGGAGCCATCTCCGACATTTATGCATCGAAGATGACGGTGGCGGACAAGGTTACGCGCACGGTGTGTACCTATTGCGGCGTGGGTTGTAATCTCGAAGTGTCCACCGTGAAGGGTGAAATCAAATCCATTCTCGCGCCCTATGACGCGGCTGCCAATCAAGGCCACACCTGTTTGAAGGGCCGCTTCGCGTTCGAGTTTTACAATCATCCCGAACGCCTGCGCACTCCGCTCATCAAGCGGAACGGAAAGTTTGAAGAAGCGAGCTGGGACGAGGCCTATGACTTTATCGCCGAGAAATTCACGGCGATTAAAAAACAATATGGACCGGATGCCATCGGCGGTCTGGCCTGTTCGCGCGGGACGAATGAGGAAAATTACCTCATGCAAAAATTCATCCGTGCGGTGATCGGAACCAATAACATCGACGGCTGCGCGCGAGTCTGCCATTCACCCACGGCGATTGGAATGCAGCGTGCCTTCGGCACCGGTGCGGCGACCAATTCCATAAAAGATTTGAAATACACCGATTGCATCATGGTCATCGGGGCGAATCCCACCGCCGGGCATCCGGTGACCGGAGCCAAGATCAAACAACGGGTTCTGAAAGGTGTTCCCCTGATCGTGATCGATCCCCGCAAGATCGAACTGGCGAAATACGCCAAGCACCATTTGCAATTGCGTCCGGGAACCAATGTGGCCTTGTTGAACATGATGATGTATTACATCGTCAGCGAAGGCAAAGTGGACTCCAAATTCATCGAAGCCCGCACCGAAGGCTTTGAATCTTTCAAAAAAGAAATATTGCAGTTGGATCTGGACGAAATGGAACGACTCACCGGCGTGAACCGCGAAGAGGTGCGCGCAGCGGCCATGACCTATGCCAATGCCAAGGCTGCGATGGCCTTTCACGGTCTGGGAGTCACCGAGCATTCGCAGGGAACTTTTACCGTCATGCTCATCGCCGACCTCGCCATGCTCACGGGGAACATCGGCCGTCGTGGTGTGGGTGTCAATCCGTTGCGCGGCCAGAACAATGTGCAGGGCATGGCCGACATGGGCACGCAGCCGTATCAGGGCGCGGGATATTTTGCGGTCAATGATGATAAGAATCATGCGATGTACGAAGCGTTTTACGGTGCGAAACTTTCCAAGGAAATCGGGATGAAGATTCCCGAGATGTACGAAGCCTCTTTGCAGAACAAGTTCAAAGCCATGTGGGTGATCGGCGAAGACATGGCGCAAACCGATCCCAACACCAATCATGTCGTGGCGGCGCTGAGCAATCTTGATTTGCTGGTGGTGAGCGAATTGTTCATGACGGAAACCGCCAAGCTTGCCACCGTGGTGTTGCCCGCCGCGTCCTTCTTCGAGAAGAGCGGCACCTTCACCAACGGAGAACGGCGCATCCAGCGCGTGAATCAACTCGTGGAACCGATCGGGCAATCGCGATCCGACGGTCAGGTTATCGTGGACATGATGAACCGCATGGGATACAAGCAGGCCCCTTACGATCCCAAAACCTTGTTGGAAGAAATCTCCCGCATCGTGCCGTTCTTCAAAGGTGTGAAATGGGATGAGCTGGGAACGAATGGAAAGCAATGGCCGGTGGAGGAAGACGGCAAGGGCACGGAAATCCTGCATACCGAAACATTCAAGATCGGCAGGGGCCGCATCAACTACAAGAGTTTCAAGGAGTCCACGGAAATTGTGGACAACGGAAAACAATTTCCGTTCATTCTCACCACCAACCGCGAGTTGGAACATTATAACTGCGGTGCAATGACACGCCGCACGCACAATGTGGAAATTCTGACCGAGGATGTCTTGCTCATCAATCCCGCCGATGCTTTGGAAAAGGGAATTGCGGACGGAGATTTGGCCTGTGTCAGTTCGGCGCGCGGCAAACTGGACTTGCGCGCACGGGTGACGGACGAAGTCAAGCCCGGTGTGTTGAGCTCCACCTTTCACTTCCCGGAAGTGATGATGAACATTCTGACCTCCAGCGTATCGGACAGCGAGGCGAAATGCCCGGAGTACAAGGTCTGCGCGGTGGATGTTCGCAAGGCGCGGAAGGTGATGGAGCGCAAGGCGGAGAAGATGACCGCTGATTTCGACTACCCATTCGACAAGCTCAGGGCAAGCGCTCAATCAGCGGAACGGTAGAGTCCGGTCGTTGAGCGTAGTCGAAGGGGGCGGGCTTTTTCACGCCATCTTGACACAAAATCTGCGCAATTTGGCAGTAAAAATTCATTGAACCCACGTGGGATCGCGGGGTAGTATTTGCCCCGTAATGCATGACTTTTCGACAAACAACCTCGACCTGAATGCGTTTGGATTCCTCGGAATCTTCGCATTTCCCGTCGCGATCGGATTGCTCAGCGGCTTCACCCATTGTGCCGCCATGTGCGGACCCATTCATCTTTTTCTCGCTCGCAGCGGAACCAAAACCGGTCTGGCATTGTACCATCTCGGCCGCGTGATCACTTACGGATCTCTGGGGGCCATTGTCGGGGCCATCGGACACGCTTTCCGTTTTCGCGGCGCGGGTTGGATTTGGATTTCGCTGTATGTGCTGATGGCCCTGAAATTATTGGGCGTTCCGCTATGGCCTGCCTCGTGGGAGGCGCGTTACAGCAGCTGGATATTCAACCGGTTGCGCCCTTTAACAGCCGGTGTGGATTCCAAAAATCGCGCGTTGTTTTTTCTGCCGTTGGGTATCATGGCGGGATTTCTTCCTTGTGTGACAACACAGGCCGGACTCGTTTGGTCGGCGGGAACCGCCAACGCATCGATGGGAAGTTTGGGAATGCTGGTGTTGGGTGCGGGAACGTTGCCTTTGTTTTTAGCGTGGCCGCGCAAATGGTTTCCCGCCCGGCGCGGCGCCTATCACCTTGTTTTGGGGGTGGGTTTACTCGTTCTCGCGGCGTGGAGAACCCATGGCCTGTTTTTTGCAAATCCCTATGTATGCCATTGAAGTTCGCCACGAAATATCCTGAAGGAGAAGTTGCATGGATTCCATAAAAAACCAGCGAACAGCGGAATATCTCATCCTCGCCCTCATCATCGGAATTGGAACCCCGGTTTGCGTGCTGTGGGGAAATCTGGATGGACAACGCTTGGCGGACAAGGCCTATGGCGTCAAAGCGGAATCCAAAGTGGCCGTGAAGAGCAATGCGGACATGCTGGTCGCCACTCCGGAAAACATCGCGAAAGGTCAGACGTTGTTTCAAACAAATTGCACCGCCTGTCACGGCGAACACGCCGATGGCAAAGGCCCCGCGGCCGTTGCACTGGTTCCACCACCCCGCGATTTCACGGATGCAAACGCCAAGTGGACGCGAAGCCGTACGCCGGAGGATATTTTCAAAACCGTTTCAGAGGGGAGTCCGGGAACGGCCATGCCGCCCTTCTCGGCTTCGTTGTCCGAAGAGGAACGCTGGAGTCTGGCGCATTATATCGGCACGTTGCCGGGAGTGAAACACTGATGGCCGTCCTGTATGTGCTCATACCCGTTTCCATTGTTTTGGCGGGGAGTTTCGTTTTGGTTTGCCTTGCGGCCATACGCAAGGGGCAGTTCGATGATCTGGAAAGCCCGCAATGGCGCATTCTGTTCGATGAGACGAAGACGGTAAATACAGAAAAATTGATTGAGCAAGGGAGAACACAGGCATGAATAAAATCCGGTATGACGACACCATCGTAAAGATGTTCCTCATCGCCTCGCTATTTTGGGGCGCGGCGGGAATGCTGGCGGGATTGACGCTGGCGCTGCAACTGGCGGACTGGCATTTCAATTTCGGATTGAAATACATCACCTTCGGGCGCCTGCGTCCGTTGCACACCAACGCGGTGATCTTTGCCTTTGCGGGCAACGCCATTTTCTGCGGCGTTTATTACTCCACGCAGCGGTTGTGCAAGGCGCGCCTTTTCAGCGATTTGCTGTCGCGCATTCATTTCTGGGGCTGGCAGCTCATCATCGCACTGGGTGGCACGAGTTTTCTCTTCGGCATCACGGCGGGCAAGGAATACGCGGAACTGGAATGGCCGCTGGATATCATGGTGGCCCTGATCTGGCTGGTGTTCGCCTTCAATTTCTTCGGTACCTTGTTCAAAAGGCGCGAGAAGCATCTCTATGTGGCCCTGTGGTTTTACATGGGAACCATCGTCACCATCACCATCCTGCACGTCGTCAACTCGCTGGAAATTCCCGTGTCGCTGACGAAGAGTTATCCGATTTACGCCGGTGTGCAGGATGCGCTGGTGCAATGGTGGTACGGGCATAACGCCGTGGGATTTTTTCTCACCACGCCGTTTCTCGGCATGATGTATTACTTCCTGCCCAAGGCGGCGGGACGTCCGGTGTATTCTTATCGCCTGTCCATCATGCATTTCTGGGCGCTGGTCTTTCTCTACATCTGGGCCGGGCCGCACCATTTGCATTACACCGCGCTTCCCGACTGGGCGCAATCGCTGGGCATGGTTTTCTCGGTGATGTTGCTGGCCCCTTCATGGGGTGGCATGATCAACGGCTTGCTGACCTTGCGCGGAGCGTGGGACAAACTGCGCACCGATCCGGTTCTGAAATTCTTTGCGGCCGCAGTCACCTTTTACGGCATGTCCACCTTTGAAGGTCCGCTCATGGCCATCAAGAGCGTGAACGCGTTGTCGCATTACACGGACTGGACCGTGGGTCATGTGCACAACGGCGCGTTGGGTTGGGTCGGACTTTTGATTTTCGGGATGGTGTACTGGCTCGTGCCGCGACTCTGGCGTACCGAGTTGTACAGCAAGTCCTTGGCCAACGCCCATTTCTGGCTGGCGCTGATCGGCATTCTCTTTTACATCGTTTCCCTGTGGGCCGCAGGCATCACGCAGGGTTTGATGTGGAAGCAGTTCACACCGGACGGCTTGCTGGCGTACCCTAACTTCGTGGAGACCGTCACCAAGCTGATCCCGTTCTATTGGGGCCGCGCCTTGGGCGGATCGCTTTTTCTGACGGGAATGATCCTGCTCATCATCAATGTGATCAAAACGGCAAGGGCCGGAAGTTTTGCGGATGAAGAGGTCGTTGTTCCCGAGGCCACGGTGAACCTGCACCCCCCCACGCACTGGCATGCGGTGTTGGAGCGCAAACCCATGGTGCTGGCTCTCCTGACTTTGTTGGTGATTTTGATCGGCGGCACGGCGGAGATGGTTCCCACCTTCCTGATTAAAAGCAACATCCCAACCATCGCATCGGTGAAACCGTATACACCGCTCGAATTGACGGGCCGCGACATTTACATCCGCGAAGGGTGCTATCTCTGTCATTCGCAGATGATTCGCCCCTTCCGCGACGAGGTGGAGCGTTACGGTGAATATTCCAAACCCGGGGAATTCGTTTACGATCATCCGTTCCAATGGGGGTCGAAACGCACCGGCCCGGATTTGCAACGCATCGGAGGAAAGTACAGCAATCTCTGGCACATCCGCCATCTCGACGATCCGCGCGTGACATCGCCGGGCTCCGTCATGCCGCGTTTTCATTTTTTGCTCGAGGACAAGCTGGACCTCAGCACCTTGACCCGGAAGATTCACGTCATGCGCACACTTGGCGTGCCGTACACGGATGACGAGGAGCACAATGCCCTTGGTCTGGCGGAAGCACAGGCGCAATCCATTTCGCAGAATCTTGAACAGGATGGCGTGATGGGGATGGCGGACAAGGACGTCATCGCATTGATCGCCTATTTGCAACGCATGGGAACCGACATCAAAAAAGGAGTTTCACAATGATGCGCACGGTCATGGAAAATGCCGGGCTGGCCTTCTGGCCCACGCTGTCGCTGGTGATTTTCGGGACATCCTGCATCGCCATGGTGCTGTGGGTCTTTCGCTCCGGTTCCGGCGAGTTGTATCGTAGTTTGAGTTCAATGGCATTGGAAGAGGGGAAACATGCAAGAGACAAATGAAATTCTGGAACACGGCCAGGACTACGACGGGATCAAGGAATACGACAACCCGCTGCCGCAATGGTTCATGGTGATGTTCTACATCTCCATTGCGTTTGCGTTTCTCTACATGGGCTATTACACCGGTAAAAGCTACGGACTCGTGCATGCGACCCCCGTCAGCCAGAATCTGGCGTGGTCGGGCGCCGTGCTGGCGGAACAAATGCGGGCCGTGGAGAATGCGAAACTTCCCTTTGAAGAGCCCAAGGATCATGAAGCGCTGGAATCGTTTCTCCGGACTCCGGGAAACATTTCCAAGGGCGAGGCGATTTTCAAGGCCAATTGCGTCGCATGTCACGGGGAGCAGGCGCAGGGAATCGTGGGTCCCAATTTGACGGACAAATTCTGGCTGCATGGCGGCAAGTCCGAGGACATTGTGCTTTCGATTACGGGCGGATGGGTCGCCAAGGGAATGCCCTCATGGGGCCCCGTGCTCGGTCCGGAAAAAATTCATTGGGTCGCGGCGTATGTGCTGAGCTTGAAAGGCAAGCCGGTGACGAATCCGAAGGCTCCGCAGGGTGTTGAGGAGACGGAGTGATTCAAGGCGTGGAAGGTCCGAAAATCCCCCCCCTCAACCTCGGGTTGGGTGAAAATGAAACGCAGCCGACCATCGGAGAAGGCGGCAGGCGCGTCTGGATTTATCCGCGCGAAACCAGTGGGAAAAAAACCCGCCATCGCAACGCCGTCGCATGGATTCTGCTGCTGGTTTATCTGGGGATTCCATGGATTCAATGGGGTGAAACACCGCTGATTCAGGTGGACGTGTTTCAATTTCGACTGCTGCTGATGGGGCACTCCTATTATCCGCAGGACATCAAATTATTCCTGCCGGGTTTTCTGGCTTTTATCGTCGCGGTTTTTTTATTCACCGCGAAGTTTGGCAGGGCGTGGTGCGGTTGGGCCTGTCCGCAGACCGTGTTTCTGCAATTTGTTTTTTCTCCCATTGAACGCTGGATTGAAGGGCGGGCGTGGAAGCGGCAGGCGCGTGACGCGGCGGGATTTTCTTTTGACATCGTCTGGCGGAAGATTGCCAAGCATGTTTTGTTTCTCTCGGTGGCCTTTCTGATTGGCAATACGGCACTGGCTTATTTCTGGGGCCGGGACAATGTGCTGTGGGTCGTGAGGCAATCCCCTGCGGCCAATCCTGCAGGATTCGGATTTGTTCTGGCGTTCACACTCCTGTTCTACTGGGTGTTCTCCTATTTCAAGGAACAGGCCTGCGTGCTGATTTGCCCCTACGCGCGATTCCAAAGCGTGTTGCTGGACGAACACAGTCTGATCGTGGGTTATGACAGCAAACGCGGAGAGACGCGCGGCAAGGGCTTGATGGGAAGCCGCGAAGGCCTCGGCGACTGCGTGGATTGCCGCCAATGTGTTCTGGTGTGCCCCACCGGCATTGACATCCGCAAGGGCCAGCAATTGGAATGCCTTGCCTGCACCCGCTGCATCGATGCGTGCGATTCGATCATGACGGCGTGGAAAAAACCGGCGGGCCTCATCAGCTATACCTCCCTGTCGAATCTGGAAGGCCGGTTGGTCACGAAAATTCGCAAGCGTTTGATCGTTTATGCCGTGTTGGCCACGGTGTTGGCAGGCATCTCCGCATTTCTGGTTTTCACGCGGCCTGATGTGGCGGTGGACGTGGTGCGGCGCGGTTTCAATCCCTACACCAACATCGGTGAAGACTCGGTGCTGAACACCTTCACCTTGCATGTACGCAACAAGGACTTGCACCGCCGGGAATTCGCCCTGAGCTTTGCCGAACCGTTTCAAGGGCATCACAATTGGGAGAGTCGCCGTTTCGCCGTCGGGGCGGGACAATTGCAAACCCTGGAGCTCAATGTCGTGTCCCACAGGAACGAATTTCAATTCGGAAAGCGGGATTTGAAACTGGACATTCGGGATGGTGCCGTGACACGCGAGTTTAAAGTCGTTCTGGTGGGACCTTTCGGAACCGGAAAGCACAACTAGAATGAAAATTCCTTTTTGGATTTTTGCCCTTGGAGCGACGGCTTTTTTCATCATCACCTGCTGTCTGGGCCTGGTATACGTGGCGAATCACAACATGCCCAGCATGGTGCGCAAGGATTATTACGAGGCGGGGGTTCATCTCGATGAACAGCGGGGAAGGGAGGCGGGTTTTGACTCGCTGCATTTGAATCTGGCCTTGACGGAAAAGACGGACACGCTTGTGTTACAGGGTGTGGATGTGGTTCTGGATTCCATCACTTTGAATCATTTGAAGTCTCTGCGGGTGAAACTTGTCCTGCAACGGGCGGATGATCCTGCGGCGGATCGGGAATTGGTACTGCTTCCCGAATTTTCATCCTCCTTGGGCGGGGTTCCGCTTTGGCGCGCATCCGCATCCCCTTTGCGGAAGGGGAAATGGGAATGTCAGGTGGTGTTTGCGGACAAGGAACATTCCGTGATGGAAAGATCGTTCAGCTATTTCGCGGGTGGATGATGATCGTTGGTGTCGATACAGCCCCCCGTAGGGGCGATCCCCCATTCCTCCAATGGGGGATCGCCCCTACCAAGGGTTGTTCCCATTGCAATGCCGATCTGTTGGGCGCAGGATTATCCGGTGAAGACGGTGCGAAATTCTGCTGCGAAGGTTGCCGTGTCGTGTATCACCTGCTTTCCGGTAGCGATGGCGGTCGTTATTACGAGTTGATGGATTTGGGAAAAGCCCGGCCACCGCGCGCAGGACTTTCCCGCGACTATCAAGTTTATCTCGAAGGATTCCGGAATCCCGAAGCCTTGCGGCGCATCGGCGCGTGGCAGGGAAACAGTCACAGTCTGACCCTGCAATGTTCGGACATGCAATGCGCCGCCTGCGGCTGGTTGATGGAACGCGTATTGGGGGATACCAGCGGTGTTCTGGATTACGATGTGGATTTCATTCACGGCGAAATGCACGTGCGCTATGATGTGACCCGCGTCGCCTTGCCGGATGTGTTGGAAAACATCGGCAGCTATGGTTATGCCTTCAAACCCAAGTCGGCATCCGAAACGCGCCCGGCGTTGGATCGCGGAGCGTGGATGCGAATCGCGGTGGCCGCCGCGTGCTTTCTCAATGCCATGGCGTTTTCAGTCGGACCTTATTTCGGTTTCGCGAATGGAATGTCTGTGGAATGGCGTCGTGTGTTGGGGAATTGGAGTTTCGCGAGCGCCTTGCCCGCCGTGTTTTACGCCGCCTTTCCGTTCTATCAGGGCGCATGGCGGGCTTTGCGATCGCGGGCCTTCACCATTGATGTAACCGTGACCCTTGGGATCGCGATTGCCTTTTCCGTGTCACTCGGTTCCGTCTTGAGCGGTGGAAGTTCCAACTATTCCGACACGCTTTCCGGCCTGGTGTTTTTTCTGTTGTTGGGACGTTATGCCGTGCGGCGTTTTGAGGGCGGATTAATGCTGCGCAGCCGCTGGCATGAATCCTTGAGTCCGGGTTCGGTGAAAGTCCTGCGAAACAGAAAAACAATTTGGATTCCGCTGGAGGAGGTTCGCGAAGGGGAAGTCGTTGAGATTGATGCCAGTGCTTATTTGCCTGTGGATGGTGAGGTTGTAACCGAGTTCGGTCAGGTAGATACCGCATTTTTGACCGGAGAAGATCGACCACGTCCTTTTCAGGCCGGTGATTTTCTGTTTGCAGGATATCGTGTTCTTGGAAATGCATTGCGGTTGCGTGTGGTGAATCCACACCGGAAAACCCGGGCGGCTTCCCTGCGTCAGGCATTGGAATCGATGGCGGGTCGCAAACATCAACGCAATCAGCGCCGGGAACATGTGGCATTGGCGTTCACCATCGCGGTAATCGTCGCAGCGGTCGTCGCATTTGTTTTGCATCGCGGATCCGGTTGGGGACATGCGTTGGAAACTTCCGCATCGGTGTTCATCGTTTCCTGTTCCTGCGCCCTTGCGTTGGCGGTTCCCATCAGCCGGGGAATCGGATTGCTTCGTGCCCACCGTTTGGGATTTCATTTTCGCGATCAGGAAACATTGGAACGTTTGTCGGGCATACGCAGTGTCATCTTCGACAAGACCGGTACGTTGACGTTTACGCGGCGGAAGGTGGCACGATGGGAATGGCTGTCGATGGATTTGGGTGATGAGGCCCGTGCACGAACCATGGCTGCAGTGGAACGGTTGACGCGCATGAGCTGTCATCCGGTTTCCACCGCGATTCACGACAGTCTGGGCGGCGGGACGGGAGAGGTTTCCGGGTTTTCCGAAATCCCGCACTTTGGGATTCAGGGAATATGGCATGAGGGGAATTCCTCTTTGCGATTGGCTCTGTGCCGTTTCGGCGCATGGGAGATTTCCGGGAGCGGCGCCGAGGATTTTCACGATCTGCGATTGACGGTTCCCAAGGCTTCTGAAATTCCATCGGAGGGTTCGGTTCCACAGGCATGCCTGTTTGTAAATGGGAAGCTCTCGGCCTGCATCTGGTTGAGTGAAGAACTGAAACCGGGCGTTCAATCACTGGTGGGTGAACTGAAGAAAAAAAACATTCCGGTTTTGCTTCTCTCCGGAGACCATCCCGATCGCGTCCGCAACTTCGCCTTGCAATGCGGTTTTACGGATTATCGAGGTGGATTGTCTCCCGAAGACAAACAGGCGCAAGCCAAAATATTTCAAGAGAAGCATGGCCCTGCCTTGGCGGTAGGAGATGGATTCAACGACAGCTTGTTGTTCGGTGAAGCTTCGGTGGCATTGGCTGTGCAGGGTGCTGCGGGTCCGATGGCGGAGGAAGCGGATGCCTTTATGACGTCGGCAAATCCGGAATCCATTGCAAGCTTGTTACGCATCGGTCATGGTGCGCGGTTGAGTTTGCGGAATTGTTACGTGGTATCAGCGGTGTATAATGCCGGAGCGGTATCACTGGCTATGGCGGGTCTTGTTTCGCCTTTGGTCGCTGCGATTCTCATGCCGCTGGCAAGTTTGTCCCTGTGCGCGACGGCGTGGACGACGATTCCGAAACGGTGAATTATTGGTTCCACTCTATATCGTGTAGATTAGATGTTGACATTTAATCGTATATATACGATATTAATCCTATGGCTTTCAGCAAGAAAACCGAGTTTAGTGCGAAAGACCAAAAGGTCGCTGACTTTGCCAAAGCAATGGCACATCCCGCGCGGATAGCCATTTTGAGAACATTGGCAAAAAAGGGGTCTTGTATCTGTGGCGAGATTGTGGAAATCCTGCCCTTGGCGCAGTCCACCGTCTCGAAACATCTTCAGGATCTAAAGGACGCTGGCATCATCATGGGTGAGGTAAAAGGCCCTAAATCCTGCTATTGCATTAACTGGAAAGCCCTCAAAGACGTGTTTGGCACGTTTGGTGGAATATTAACGGATTTGGAAAAGCAGCATGAAAAGAATTGCTGTTAGGAGATGGAATGGATAAGCTGGTTAAAAAAGTTCTTTTTGTTTGCATCGAAAACTCCAATCGGAGTCAGATGTCTCAGGCCTTTGCAAAGTTATTGGGCGGAAATGAAATCGAGGCCTTCAGCGCCGGTTCAAAACCTTCGGGAATTGTAAACCCCAAAGCCATTGCAGCCATGAAGGAACTCGGCTACGACCTTTCAGCGCACGATTCGAAATCCCTCGACGACATTCCAGACGTAGAGTATGACGCTGTGGTTACTATGGGATGCGGAGACGCTTGTCCTTTCGTTCGGACTAAACGCCGAGAGGACTGGCAAATTCCCGACCCCAAACACATGGAGTCGGAAGAGTTCAGAAAAGTTCGCGACTTTATTGAATCCAAAGTTGCCGAACTGTTGAAGTCACTGTAAAAAGGAGAAACAAATGAAAACCATTCAAGTGTATGACCCGGGGATTTGCTGTAACACTGGCGTTTGCGGTGTCGATGTCGATCAGGCCCTGGTTAATTTCTCAGCGGATGCGGATTGGGCCAAGCAACATGGAGCACAGATCGAACGTTTCAATCTGGCCCAGCAACCGATGGCCTTTGCAGACAACCCGACGGTCAAAACTTTCCTGTTGCGCTCCGGCGAGGAGGCCTTACCGCTGGTTCTGGTGGATGGCGAAGTAGCCTTGGCGGGTCGCTATCCAAATCGCACAGAGCTTGCCAGATGGGCGGATACCACATTGGAATCCGCTGTTTCTAAACCTGTGGCTGCAAGCGGTTGCTGCTCCGGCAGCAGCTGTTGTTAGGTTCGCTGACTTCTTTATGAAGTTTCTCGAGCAACCGCCCCGTTTTCTTTTCTTCACCGGCAAGGGCGGAGTAGGGAAGACTTCAATAGCCTGCGCTACCGCCATTCAACTTGCCGAAGCTGGATGGCATGTATTACTTGTGAGTACCGATCCGGCTTCAAATGTGGGTCAGGTATTCGGGATTAGTATTGGTAATCAAATTACCGGGATGCCCAATGTTCCTCATTTGTCTGCTTTGGAAATTGATCCGCAGGCGGCGGCACAAGCCTACCGCGACCGCATTGTGGGTCCCGTGCGCGGTGTCCTGCCGGAAACAGTGGTTAAAGGAATTGAGGAGCAACTTTCCGGGGCTTGCACAACTGAGATAGCGGCCTTCGACGAATTTACCGCCCTGTTGATCAATTCGGCCCTGACCGCTGACTACGACCACATCATTTTTGACACTGCACCGACAGGCCATACCATTCGCCTGTTGCAATTGCCAGGCGCATGGAGCGGCTTCCTCGAAGCCGGTAAAGGGGATGCCTCGTGCCTCGGCCCGTTGGGGGGACTGGAAAAGCAGCGTTCGCAATACAAGGAGGCGGTCGAAGCACTAGCCGATCCCATGCGAACTCGCTTAATTCTCGTCGCTCGCGCCCAACCATCCGCTCTACGTGAAGTCGCGCGCACTCATGAAGAACTCGCGGCCATCGGGCTTTCACAACAGTATCTGGTCATCAATGGTGTGCTACCAAAAAGTGAAGCGGCTCAAGACAAGCTTGCCATCGCAATTTGGGATCGGGAGCAGGCGGCTCTTGCGGCCATGCCTGATGTTCTCAATGTTCTACCGTGCGATCATGTAAGCCTTAAGCCTTTCAATCTGGTGGGTCTTGATGCTTTGCGCCACTTGCTGAACGATTCGATTTCGCAGATGTCTGTAAGCGATGACAAAGCAATTACTCTGGATACACCCAATCTTTCCACATTAGTCGATGACATTGCCGCAGACGGCCATGGTCTCGTGATGTTGATGGGTAAGGGCGGTGTAGGCAAAACCACATTGGCAGCCGCGGTGGCCGTGGAACTCGCGCATCGCGGTTTGCCCGTACACCTCACCACTTCCGACCCCGCAGCGCATCTTAGTGAAACTCTGGTATATTCATTGGAGAATCTTACAGTGAGCCGGATCGATCCTCATGTTGAAACTGAAAGATACCGCCAGCATGTGCTGACTACCAAAGGCGCTCATCTTGACGCCCAGGGACTGGCGCTGCTTGAGGAAGATTTGCGATCACCTTGCACCGAGGAAATAGCCGTATTCCAGGCCTTCTCGCACATCATACGCGAGGCTGGGAAAAAATTCGTGGTGATGGACACGGCACCCACCGGTCATACATTGCTGCTACTTGATGCGACAGGAGCCTATCATCGGGAAGTCGCGCGTCAAATGGGAAAAACAGGCATGCATTATACGACTCCCATGATGCAATTACAGGACCCGAAACAAACCAAGGTACTGCTCGTGACTTTGGCCGAAACCACGCCTGTTCTCGAAGCCGCGAACTTGCAGGCAGACCTGCGCAGGGCGGGCATCGAACCGTGGGCCTGGGTAATCAATAACAGTTTGGCGGCTGCCGATCCCCACTCGCCCTTGTTGGCACAGCGGGCGCAAAATGAACTTCGTGAGATCAACACCGTGGTGACCCGCCACGCAAAACGTTATGCGGTTGTCCCGTTGTTGAAAGTGGAACCCGTGGGAGTAGATCGTTTGCTGGAATTGTCCGGTTATAAATCGTTCGTAAAATCCGAACACTTAAAAACGAAATAATTACTCTGCTCTTGCTTCCTTCGGGCACAAAAATTCCAGCGCAGGCGGTAGCGCAGTGAACATGACAATCAATCCGGACGCAATGCCCAACGTCGCCAGAAACCCGATGCTTTGCATCCCTTTGTGACTCACGAAACAAAGCCCCACAAATCCAAAAAGATTGTTGAGTGTTCCCGTCAATACGGCTGACCCGGTGTTCTGATACAACTCCGACATCTTCCCTGCGCCGAGTTCCAATCGGCGATGATAGAGATGAATTACGGAATCGACCGACACCGATAGAACGGTGGGCAGTACCACGAGATTGAACACCCCGACTTTCAGGCCGAGCAGGCCCATGATTTGATAGGTCCACCACGTGGACAGCACCACGAATCCCACGGCGATCGATACTCCCCGCCAGCTGCGCATGTCCAGCGATGTGATCAGGATGAGCAGCAGCAACGTGGCGATGATGAGAATGGGAATGTCCGATTTGACCATGCGCACCACATCCGCATAGATGAATCCGCTGCTGGCCACGAGGACCGGGCCTTCGGAGGAGGGCAGTTTCTGGAAGCGGTCCTTGAATTTTGCGCTTTCCTCCGCGTCGCTCTCCCGCATGTCGGCGTAGATGTAACCGAGTTTGCCGTGGCTCCCGTCCGATTCAGTGAGAAAGCGCCGGGACCATGCGGGAAGATCGCCAAAGCCGAACGGTTTGACGTTGAGATGTTTTTTCAAAACTTCCAGATCGGCCTTGGTTGCGGAGTCCGCATGATCCAAGGCGTGTACGCCGAGCAGATTGCGGATTTCCTCCAGCACCTTGAGCCGCTCCGCCTGTTCCTGCGCCGGAGGCACGAAGCTTTGCAGGGTGACAAAACTTTTCAGCATGCTGTCCGCGGGGTTTCCGTATCGTGTCGCCAGCGAATCATGCACGGAGCGCATTTGCTCTTCGCTGCTTCCCAGAATGATGGCGGGCGCGGTGTTTCGCCCCGCGCCCACGGCCCTTCCGTAACTGATTCCCGCTCCTGTGCTTTTGCCGCGCAGATTTCTGAAATCATTTTCGAATTCCACGCGCGGACCGAGGGAGATGGCGGCGGTGAAAAGCGCCGAGCCGATTCCCATGCCGATGAGAACCTTGCGGGATAGGGGCAAAGTGGGAAGCAGAACCCCGCCCGGCACATCCCCGGCCGAGGGAAGCAGCCATCGCAGAAGGGGTTTCACGATTGGAACCGATCCGAAACGGCCGTTCAGAAAATCCGATCCGCGCATGACGAGGAAAAAGAGGGGAGGCATCACGATCCAGTTCGCGATCAAAGCGAAGACGATTCCGATGCACACCACGATGCCAAATTCCTGGAACCCCTTGAAGTGGCACATCTGCAAACTCAACATGGCGAAGATATTGGTGGCCGCCCCGGAAACCAGTGCGCGACCCGAACCGATCATGGCATTTCCCATGGCATCCATTGGGCCGAGTCCCTTGCGGTTTTCCTCTGCCCAGCGCGAATAGAGATGCACCGCGTATTCAATGCCGAGTCCCAGCATCAAAGCGAGTATGAAGGCGGTCAGCAATGTCAGACGGTGAAAGACGAAATAAGTGGTGCCCATGGCCCACGACATGGCGACGAAGAGGGGAATATTGATGAGCAGCAGATTCACGGGTTTGCGCACGAAGAACCACAGCAGAATGATCATGAGGAACAGCGATATGCCGCTGGACAAAACAATGTCACCGCTCACCTCGTTGATCTCGTTGAAATTGCGGTAGGTCCCCGCAACCTTGGCCACCAGTCCCGGTCCGAAATTTTCGGGACCCATGTGTTCGATTAAGGCTGTTCCCCTTTCGTACATGGTTTTGGCAAACGTCGCGTTTGTGGAGGGCTGGTTCAACTGGACAAGCACCACGCCCACCCAGACGCCTTTTTCCGCATGCCACCCCATCAACCGGGTTTGCAGGGAATCCGGTCGTGGAGGCGCCGCGTTCGCGTCTTTGATGGTGATCGTTTCTGGTTTTTCCGGATGAGTTTCCACTTTTTTCAACAGCGCCAAAACAATGTCTTCTGGCAAACCCTGTTTCCGCAGGGATTCGGGATTGGGCCATCCTTTCAGACCGGGTTTTTCCGCCTCGTCCTCCATCGATTCGATCAACGGATTCGCCGCCGCAAATTTGGAACCGATCATTCCCTGTACGCGATCCCGTAAATCCCTCAACTCGGAGGCCGGCAGATACATCAGCGCCTGATGCTCGAAGAAGGAGCGATCCTGATCGTATTGCACCCACGTCGCTTCGGGCCACGTTTGAATGGACTCGGCAACGGCTTTTTGAAAACGCGCTACGGCTTCGATGGAAGGCGCTTCCAGCGCGACGGTGAAGAAGTCGGTGGAGCCCTTGCGGCGCTCCGCCTCCTCAATCGCCATTTTGGAAGGGGTTCCCTTGGGGAGAAGCACGCGCAAATCCGTATCGATGTACAGGTTTTCGGCGACGCGTATTCCACCCCATGCTGTCAAACCGATTAAAATCAGGGGCAGCCATGGTTTGGCGTGGGACAGCCGCACGTAAGCCCATGTCATGCGGCTGAAGAATCCTTTTTTGTCTGACATTTTTGCAAAAACTTTCATGTTGGAGAGGACGGGATCTCCCATATCCTATAAATACGCATCACACATGACAATGGGGCGTTTTACCACCAGATAGTTTGGATTTATTTGAATAACATTGTTTGGAACTGACACCCACATTTGAAAGCGACCATGAATACCGTCTGGCACTCTCTCGACGTTCAAAAAGTTCTCGAGCAACTTCAAGTCGATCCCCGAAGCGGATTGGATGCCGGGATTGCGCAAGCAAGGTTGACGAAAGACGGCCCCAACGCTTTGAAGGATGCCAAATCCATTAATCCATGGGCTTTGTTGCTGGAGCAATTCAAAAGTCCTCTGGTTGGATTGCTGTTGATCGCAGCTTTGGTTTCGGGTTTTCTCGGTGAATGGGTGGACACCATCGCCATCAGCACCATTGTCATCCTGAATGCGATCATCGGCTTCGCGCAGGAATACAATGCGGAACAAGCCATCGCTGCGTTAAAAAAAATGACCGCGCCCATGGCCCGTGTATTGCGCAACGGACAGGATGCTTTGATTCCCGCCATCGAAGCTGTGAGCGGCGACATTCTGTTACTTGAAGCGGGTGATCTCGTTGCAGCCGATGCGCGTTTGATTCAAACATCCGATCTCAAAGCGCAGGAGGCCGTGCTTACCGGAGAATCCTCCGCTTCCAAAAAAGATTTTGGAAAAATCCTGCCTGAAGCCGCTCCGCTGGGTGATCGAATCAATCTCGTGTTCATGGGAACTGCAATCGCCTCGGGAACAGGTCGTGCCGTGGTGACGGAAACCGGGATGAACACCGAGATCGGCCGCATTGCCCATATGCTGGAGACGGAACCGGATGAAGCCACTCCGTTGCAAAAGCAACTGGCGGCATTCGGCAAATGGATTTTGTGGGCTTGTCTCGCGCTGGTCGTGGTTGTTTTTGTTCTTGGTGTGTTGCGCGGGCAAAGTCCCATTCCCATGTTTCTCGTTTCCGTGAGTCTCGCGGTGGCCGCCGTTCCGGAGGGATTGCCAGCCGTGGTCACCATTGCGCTGGCATTGGGCGTGAAGCGCATGGCGCGAAGACACGCCCTGATTCGACGACTGCCCTCGGCGGAAACGCTGGGTTCTACGCAGGTGATTTGCACCGATAAAACCGGAACGTTGACGCGCGGTGAAATGACCGTGCGCGAGTTGTACGTGGCGGGAGAAACCTTCAGGCTGACCGGTGCGGGCCTGGAACCCGAAGGGGAGGTGTTGCATCAGAATCATGTTCCCAGCGCCGAGCAAAGGGAACGTCTGCAAATCCTCGCTTCGATTCACATGGGCTGCAACAATGCAGGTCTTCACAAAGAAGAGGGTGTCTGGCATGTCACGGGAGACCCGACGGAGGGAGCCTTGCTGGCTTCGGCGCGCAAGGTGGCTCCGCAACTTTCCGTTGAATCAGAAATGATTCTCGAGTTTCCCTTTGACTCGGATACGAAACGCCACGGGGTGTTTCACAAACTTCCCGGCGGCCGTCTTCGTTTACTGGTCAATGGTGCACCCGATGTATTGTTGGGCCTTTGTTCACAGGAGCTCTCCACCGAAGGAGTACGTTCGCTTGCGGATGAAAATCGGAAACACATTCTCGATGCCAATGCCGCGATGGCGGAACAGGCTTTGCGCGTGATCGGTTCAGCCTATAAGGATTATGGGGACTTCGATGCCGGTGCCGCAATTCCGGAACGTGCGGAAGCGGAACGCGATCTGGTCTTTGCGGGCTTGGCGGGAATGCAGGACCCGCCCCGTCCCGAAGCGGCGGCGGCGGCGGCGCAATGTCGCGATGCGGGAATCCGCGTGGTGATGATCACCGGGGATCATCCGCGTACGGCCTTTGCCATCGCGCGCGAGTTGGGATTGACCCGGACGGCGGAAGAAGTGGTTTCCGGAGTCGAACTGGATGCGATGGACGATTCCGCGTTGCAGGATCGCATTGAACGAACCACCGTGTTTGCGCGCGTCACCGCCGCGCACAAGCTGCGCATTGTGAAGGCATGGCGCGGACACGGAGCCATCGTCGCCATGACGGGCGACGGCGTAAACGACGCGCCTGCGTTGAAAGGATCGGACATCGGCATTGCCATGGGACGTAGTGGCACCGAGGTGACCAAACAGGCGGCGGACGTGGTTTTGGCGGACGATAATTTTTCCTCCATCGTAGCGGCGGTGGAAGAAGGTCGTGGCATCTATTCCAACATCCGCAAGTCCATTCAATATTTGCTCGGGGGCAATGCCGGGGAAATTCTGGTGATGATGCTTCCCTTGTTGTGGGGCTGGCCCGTGCCGTTGCTGGCGGTGCAATTGCTGTGGATCAATCTGGTGACCGACGGCCTGCCCGCCCTCGTGCTGGCTGCGGATCCTGCGGATGCCTCGCTGATGAAACGCAGGCCTCGTAATTCGAAACAGGCGCTTGCGAATAGATCCTTCATTCTTGGGATTGTTGGAACAGGATGCCTCACGGCTGCAGTGTCCCTCATCGCTTTTGCCATCGGCCTGCGCACGGGGGATGTGGCCTCCGCACGCAGCGACGCCTTCGACACGCTGGTGCTTTCGGAAATTTTCCGCGCGTTGGCCTATCACAACGAGGATCGCCCGTTCTGGTTTTCCAAATGGCGGACGTTGATTCCGCTGCTATTGATGGTGGTGGGAAGCCTCGTCTTGCAGGTGGCGGTTCACGAGGTTTCGATCCTCGAAAAGATTCTGCGCGTCAACGCATGGGATTTCAAATCCTGCGCCCTGATGTTGGGATTAAGTCTTATACCGTTGACGGTTCTGGAATTGAGGAAGCTTTTTGCTCAACGGACGGAACCAGGTCTTGAGCGTGGCAACGGGTCTTATCTGCCGTAAATATTGGATGATGCTGAAGTTCTGATGCTCGGTGAGCCGGGTGGTGTAGGGAAGCAGATAGCCGGGATGCTTCGGGTGACCGCTGGATTTTCCATAGGTTCGTAACGCATGAGTGATGTCCGCCAAGACACGATCATGGGATTTGGCGCCGACGCGAAGTTCTCCGGAAGTAAAAGCATCCGTTTGCAGCCGCGCTGTCAACACGGGATCCAGCTCAAACATTCGGTGCGTCTTTTCAGGCAAAGTGGCTTTGACTTTTTCCACTTGTTCTTCAGAAACTCCTTTTGCCCAGGAAGTGGAAGCCTTGCTGCTCCGGCTGTAGAAATTGAAGAACAGGCGGCGCGTGGTTTGTCCACTTGCATTGACTGCGCGTCCATGCCATGCCTCCGGGGCGAAAAAGACGATGTCTCCGGGTTCGCCGCGAAGCTCAACTTCATCCGGGTGCGCTTGGTTGATGTCGTTCAGACAGAAATCGGCAGGCGGAGTGTTAAGCTGTGTACCCGGCACCACGCAGGTGCTTCCCGATCGGGGACCGATGGAATCCAGAAGAAAAGTGAAACTCACGCTGCCGCGAGGATCCTTGTGAAACCACATTCTTCCCGTGCCGGTGGGGACGCATTGCATCCATGTGTTCGAGAGATAATAATCCCTGCCCACCACGCTTTCGATGAACTCGTGAATGGCCGGATTTGCAAGCGGCGCCAGAAGCACGGGTTCCAGGAATCCGACATTCGGGTAAATATGATTGGTGGCGAATTCCGTGGGTTTCGGAGGCGCGGTTCGGGGCACGATGGTGCGGTCTGAATAATTGTCGTTGTGGGTGAAGCCCAGCGGAAATTGCACTTCCAGCCGCTTTGCCGCCGCCAGCATTTCCGCGAGCGTTTCCTGCGACACGACATCGCTGACCCGGAGCCAGCCATGTTGGTGCAGGTGTTCCATTTCCCGGCTGTGCATTCACCGTCCCCTTCTGCGGGACAAAAATCCCTTGAAGAACCGGTCCCGATAGTCGCGCAGGAAATTCAATTCCTCCGCGCGGGTGACGCGGAAGAAAATCAGAAACAGGGGATAGGAAAGGGTGATCAGTATTTTCACCGCGATGGAGATTGCAGGATTTGCGGGGTGGATGCGTCCGGCGAGCAGATAAAGAGCCGCGGCGATCAAAGTCATGATCGCCAGCTTTCCAAAGCCATAGGGGATGGGGTAATGGGAGTGCGACATGAAATGCACCACTCCCATCATCAGGAAAATGGAGATGAACGTGGCGAGGCACGCGCCTAAAATTCCCATGTGAGGAATGAGCAGAAAGTTCAGCGCCACGTTGAGGAAGGCCATTATCAAAGTATTTGCGGCGAGGAAGCCCGTTTTCTTCGCGTACATCACTCCGAATTGCAGGAATGAATAGGCTCCGTAGCAGATGTAGGAGAGAATCAGCAGCGGTACATATACCGCCGCGCTTGCGTACTCGGGGTCAGCGATGAGCCGGATGATGTCGCCGATGAGCACGCATAATCCGAGGCCCAGAATCATTTGCAGGAACCAGAAGTAGTTGAAGACGCGCGAAAAAATATCCGGGGCGTCGGGCTCGTGCGCGATTTGAAACTGCTTGGGACCCCACAGCATTTGAAACGGCATCAGCAGCAGCACGTTCGGCAGCATGCCGAATTTATAGGCGAGGGAATAGATGCCCACATCTCCGAGCGTCATGAGCCTTTGCAGCGCGAAGCGGTCGCCGAAATTGATCAGGTACATTCCGATGCCGCTGCCCACCAGCGGCGCTCCGTAAGCCAGCATGGGGCGGAAGGTTTCCCACGAAAACTTCAATCCCACCTTGCGGACCAGATATGCGAGGAGCACGCCGTTGACCAGGGTGGAAGCGATCAGGCCGCTCCACAGCACGCCTTCCACCCCTTTTTTCAAATACACCAGAAACAGAATGTTGCCGGTAAGACTGAGAAACAACCGCGCTGTGGAAAACGAAACGAACCATACCGGCATTTCCTGGATGCGGAAGTAAGTCATGGCCACATCGCCGATGAGATTGAAAGACATGGCGATGAAAATCAGGCGGAAGAAATGCGCGAACTCTGGGGACTTCAACGTCCATTCGGAAATGAACGGCGAAAAGGGAAGCAGGGGAATCAGGGCCAGCAGGGAAACGAGCAAAGCGGCCACGAGGCCCGAACTGACCACCTTTTGCCGGTGTCCCTCATCGCCCTGTTTGTAATAAAAGCGGATGATGGCGGAAGGAATGCCTAGGGTAAGGAACATGCTGACCAGATACATGGTCAACTCCAGCATTTCGAGAACGCCGTATTGCTGGGGGTGCAGGTAATGCGTGTAAACCGGAAGCAGGAGGAAGGCAATCGCCTTGTTCAGCAGATCGCCGAGACCGTAAATGGCGAACTGTTTCCCTACGTTTTTGATCAGCTGCGTTTGGGCCATGGGTTCCGGATTCGTGGTATATGCGAACCAGAACGATAACTAAGTCTTTCAACCGCAGGGAACGCCATATTAACCGTGTGGATCTGCAGGACGATGTCGGATGGTTCTTACAGGGGACAAGAACCGCTTTTTGTGTCCATGCTGGATCCACCACCCTGGCTTGCCGGGGCCACTACAGTCGCCGTGATTTGGTAGGGGCCTCCTTCGCAGCCGGGGCAGGTTGCGACCACACTATAGGACCATAATGTATTCGCAGGATTTCCGATATCTCTTGTGCATGAAGCCCATGACGGACAACTCGTCGTTCCCGAACCTGTTGGAGCCTGTGCATCTGTCACCATCAGTTTGGATCCCACCGGTCCACTCGTTGAGCCGGAGGCAGTGATTTGCCAGGTGGATGCGGACTGTTTTATACAACCTGCCGTGGAAATTGCCACTGTGGAGGCACCACAGGCTTGGGAGAGCACGGGAGATCCACTGCACCCCGGCGGACTGCTTGACAGGAGTGATCTTGTCTGGATGCTGTTCGGTTGACATGACGACCATGCGGAGTAAGAATAGGAGCAGATGGATCCCGTGGATGGCGAGTCATTCACTTGTTTTCCAACATCCTTGATGACGTTAGAATCGCATTCGAGCTGGGTATGACCCACGGGATACGGCCCCAGTTTCGTGACCTTGCTGTTGTCAAACCCGGCTCCCACACCATAAGCGCTGGCGACACCCACAATCCCGTCAAAAAACTCGTTGGAAAAATTACCGGTACTTTTGAGTATTCCGCCCAACACGCTTGTGCCTGTGGATTTGGAATAGTCGCTGCCCCCGGCCAGAATCAATTTTGTCTTGTAAAGGTTCGATCCGGGTTGCGCCATTTTTGAAATCACAGCGTCGCGAATCTTTTTCAGGGAGTCGCTGCCTGGTTGAAGCTCGCTGGCAAAAGCGCCGTTCTTTAAATCTTGAAGCGTCACGTTTCCGCTGCCCTGAAGCATTGGAATGGACAGCACCGCTTCCCCGACATCCTGGCTCCGGTAATTCAGGTAGGTGGTCATCAACGCATCGTAAACGGGATCCGTGGGAGTGAAAATCTGCCCCACTGCACCGGTGGATGCTGCGGGTGTTCCCATAATCGGTCCGCCCAACAGGGACATGTTTCCGATTTCCATGCCGGTTTGGGCGGCTGCAGACAGGGAGACGGGCACACCTTCGCTGTGGGCCTCAATGTCAACGCTGGTTATTCCCGACACCTTGAGTTGATTCAGAAAGGCGGCGAGTTCCTTGCCACTTTGCCCGAGACTTTGGGTCCAGTTATAATCAAACCCGACGACTTGTTCATAACCCCCGGCTTTCATGATTTTATCCAGCGCATTTTTTCCATCTGGGCATATGCATAATTCTCCAAATGCGCCTTCCACCGAGCTCAGCATACCGTGAACCAGAACCAGGGTCTTTTTATTCGGATCCAATCCGGATGTCCCATCCACAAAACTGGAACTGGACGTATTCCAGATCTTGGCGCCCGGAATGGGTGGTGGCGGAACTCCGGCTGCCGGCCGTGGTTTCACAATGCCATTGCTCAGGTTGAATTCCTTGGCGTTTTGAAGCGCAGAGGGGGATACCGAACAGGTGGTGGCACTGTTGTCCGTATTGCAATTTGCAAGGCCCACGAAATTGTCGCCTCCCGTCAGATCCACCACATCGGCGAATGGCACCACACCCTTGACACCGACGGAATTCAATATGAGTTGAATGGACGATGAATCCCGTTGACCTGACGAACGGGATGTGGATTTATCCAGTGTTCCTCCGGTTTGCTTGAATGAAAGGGTCAGGACGGATCCGGTTCCAACTACGATTCCACCGGGGGGCTGCGCGGGTAATGATGAGGTGAGGGAAAGACTGATTACCTGGTCGGATGTGAGGGCTCCGGGAGGAATCACTATGCCACTGCCGCTTGGAAGATTTATGGTTCCTCCCGCTGCCGCATGAATAGTGTCGCTTGTTGCCTCGATTGTTTTTCGTTCAACAGGGGAGGCATTGTCGTTTACTCCACTGCAGGCGGACAATGCCATCACTACGAGAATAAAACGAAGCAAGGTTTGGACGGCATGGCGTTTCCCGCCAGATACGTTCGATGCGGGAGTTCCCATCACCATCTCCAAAGACGCAAAAGGTGGAATGTCCAGATGGCACCCCCGCCAAGCAGGATCAATAGAAAGCCGAAAATGAGAAAGGGATCAACCCTGTCCTCCTCGGGGTCGAATTCCTCCAGCCTGTCGTTTCTGTACTTAATCTCCTTGCGCATACCCGACTCCTTTTCCGTGAGAGTTTATTTTCCCGGGGTAACGGATTGTGAAAGCGCTCCTTCCACGCCGCCCGTGATGACCCGATATCTGATGAGGGTCAGATAGTGGTCCGGATTCCCCTTGAAGAACATTCCCGGCCCCTTGAGGTATTCTTCCTCATGATCGCCAATGATCTGATACTGGTGGTCTTCAATGTACCGGGTCAATTTCTGAACCGTGGCGGGTTCGGTTTCGTAGGAACCCTTGTGAAGAATTTCAGCGACCATCCCGTATTCCCATTTTTCAAGTTTCACCTCCGCATTGGAGGGGGTGGGAAACCCGTCTGAAACGGGAATGCCATATTCACCCTCCCAGGTGTTCATGTCAGTGTCCTGAAGATTTGTCAAAGGCCATCTGGCCCTTGGAGCCTTTGATGCCCCCCTTTCTTTTTTATCCGCGTACCGGTAATAAGTTTTGAACAGAATCTGGAAGGCATGTTTTGCGGCCACATTGGGGTTGCCGTGAGCCTTAGTCACAATCATCCATTGGGAATCCATGCGAGTGACGCGGGGCTGGACAAGCCCTTCGTACTGAGACAAGTCGGCATGCCGAACAAATAAAAATGCGGCGACGGTAAAAAATATGAACGCAATGACCAGAATCATCCAAAGATATTTTTGCATTTGCCGTTCCTTTGAGTATGCATCACGAAACCTGGGTACCCTTTGTTCTACATCCCCATCATTTCCATTTCCATCATTACATTCTCCACTTTCGGAAGCCAGATCAGCAGATACCCTTCATCGAAGCGTATTTGAATGTCGTCGGTCTGGATTGGCGTGGGAAAGACGACGGAATCTTTGAATTCAACGCCGTTGCTGCTGCACAGGGAGAACTCTACCCTGAAATTGTCCGAGGATGCACCATGAAAATGACTCTGGATGTCCGTTGCATCCTCATCGAATTCCGGCATGTCCACCATGATGAAGAAACCCTTCCTGTTCTCATAAGTTCTCAAGGAAGGCAATTCAAGACTCAAGGCCTCCGATGTCCCTCCGCATCCTGCGCAGATGGAAAGACACTCCGCCTGGGCCGGGCCGTTGAGTTCATCCATCTTGGCATCCTCCTCAATGAAAGCAAACTTCTTTTAAACGCAATAAATATGCCGCTCCCGTTGATTTTATTTTGGCAAGATTGTTACTGAACGTATCTTCTGTTGATGTCAAAATGATCCATCACATCGCACTCACGCAAGAATTGCCAGTCATTGGACTTGTAAAAAACATATGCACCCCGAATTCTTTTTTTAGTGAACCTCATGACGTGCAGGGTGACTTTTCGGCATCTGTTTGTTGAATACTTCGCCGTGTTCATTATGCTGTAAATCGGCAATTTGCCTGACATCGTTTAACTTATTGGCAAAGCGGGAGAACTCCATTTATCGTCCTAATTTCACCACCCTGTGGAATCCGCCTGCGCGGAATTCCAAAAAGCTCATACGGGAAAAGAGCCTGTTGGGGAAATGCATTTCGTGATAACCGGCGGATTGTTGTGTCGCGGCGGCTTTCCATGCCAATCTGCCTTGCGGGTCAACCAACATGGCTTCCACATTCGACGCCGCAGGCAAATTATACCACAACTTTCCTCCGAGAGTGATTCCCATTTGCGGTCCGGGAGATCTTTCTGCTTTTAAAACGGGGGTTGCGCCCACGGTGCCTTTTAAAATGAGACCGCCGTTACCCACAGCGTAGACAAAATTTTTGCTGTAATGCGGAATGACGATCGCGTTCAACGTTTGCGTTGTAATGCCGGTTTGGGAGATCCACGTCGCGCCGGTGTTCGTGGTCTTCAAAAGGGTCCCTCCTGCTCCAGCGATGTATCCCGTTGAGGCAAACGCGCCTGATGAATCGAAGAGGGTTGTCGAATTCAAGGATTGCGTCACTCCACTGGTCACGCTCGACCAATTATCACCGTTGTTGGTACTCTTGTACATGAGCCCAAGGTCTCCCACGGCAAATGCCAATGAGCCAACCCATTGAAGGCTGTACAATGGATAAGTGGTTGTGAGTGGAGAGGTAAAGGTTAGACCGTCCGTGCTTTTGGAGATTCCCATGCTGTGTGCCAATAGCACATTCCCGGCGGTCGTATTTGATATTGCCATGGAATACAAGGTGGTGCCGGCAGTAGAAGTTTGCCACGTTGCGCCACCATTGCTGGTATTCGAGCCGACGCCACTCCCACTCCCACTCCCGCCGCCGGCTGTTCCATAAGGACCGTAGAAAACAATGAAACGGAAAGTTTGCGTCGTGCCGCTGGTTTGAGCCGTCCAGTTTGTGCCGCGATTCACCGTCTTCAGAATGACACCATTCCCGCCGGCCGCATAAATGGTGTCATTCGGTTTATTCGCCGGGCTGGACACCGAATATAAGGGCTGGGTCGTGCCACTGACAAGAGGCGTCCAAGTGGCTCCTCCGTTGACGGTTCTCAGCATCGTACCGCCCGCCCCGGTCACATAGCCCGTGTCCGATCCTCCCGGGAAAGATACCGAGTACAAATTGTTAGTGGTGCCGCTAGTTTGCGCCGTCCATTGATCAGCCCAGATTTGAACGGCAAGAAAAAGAAGAACTGATCCAAAAAATACAGGTTTCATTGAACGTCTCCTTTAAACATCAACATCCTTGCTGCTTTTTATAACTGTGATGCCGCAATAACCAGGCCACCCCCGAATCTTTAATATTGGTTCAGCTTTCACCCTGAGAGGCAAGGATTGTGCCAAATCAGGTGTCAATAAGACATGAATTTCACCATAAAAAGTTTCCGGATGGATATTTATGGCTTCTGATTCGATTGGTTCCATCTTTCAGGAAGGGCTCGGTTCTTGCTCCTTAATGGTTATTCAGAAAAGGAGCAAGTCATGATTACCCGAAAACACAAGACTATTGGTGCCATCGTCTTTCTCTTGATTGCCGGATTTGTCGGATACAACCTGCTTGTCGGATGCGCCGGGCATTCGAACTGTGTTGAACCGGGCGGTCCGCCCAGTAAGACTTCCCTTCGCATCCGCGTGGGAATGGATCCCGTGGGAGTACTGGCCAAAACCAGCACCATCTCCCTGTCCAAATTGATCCTGGTGTTTACCTCCAGTGCCGGGGACACCCTCCGGGATACGGTCACTTCAACCACCACGCCATCCTTGAACGTGACGGCGACTTCAGCGCAGACCGTGACTAAGGAATACGCGCTCAAACCCCTGCGTAGCTGGAAACTGGTGGCGGTCACGCGGGATTTGCAGGACAGCGTGATTCACCAGGACTCCGCCACGACCCCGGTGCTCTACGCCGCGGATACCACCGTGATCACATTGGGTCTTTCGTCGCGTTTCACCATGTATAACGCCCGTTTCCTGACCCTTCCCGACAGTATCAGTTCCCCGGTACCGGGCACCTCAAAACAAGTGTTGCACCTGAACCGTCTGGTGCTCAAGGTGGATGGTGTGACCAAGGTGGATTCCACGGCGAACCCCGGCCCCTATTTCACCCCCTCGGCATCGGCCGTTTTGTCCTACGACTATGTGACGGTGGGGAGTCATTCGATACAGTTGCTCGCCTATGGTCCGATGTATACGTGGAATGTGGTGAATCCTCTGTTCAGTGGCATGCAGACAATTAATGTCGGCGCGGGGAATGATTCCACGGTTGCAATGACATTGAATTGGGTTGGCCCCACAACGGGGACTGGCCATCTCTCTGCCACCATTGGAAAAGTCGGCAAGGTGATCGTCAACGGCACCTTGCCAGGAACCGTGATTCAGTAAGACAAATTTTTTGAAAAGGACAAACCAATGAAACGGCACAGCCCCTTTAAAAATATCGAGAGGGATCTTGCGAAGAAGGAGCCTGGGAAAAAGGAGAAACCCGGCAATCCTGAAAAGGAAATCGAAAGGAAAGAGCGGTTGAAAAAAGAGGAGATCAACAAGACCAAGCACAAGGCTCATCACAGTCAAACAGGGTTTCCAAAGGGAAAGGCGGGTTCTTTGGCGGTGAGAAAAGGCGGGCAGAGGTAATTTTAAGCCGCCGCAGGGAGAGGCTGTAATTCCTCGACTTCCGACAGAATCGAAACAAGTGTTGCCGGGTTCTTTTGATTTTTCGAAACGGCCCAAACATGTTTGGGAACCGGTTTCAAGTTCCACACCAAACCCATCTTGGACATCATCCACAGGAGGTAGTAAGAGACGTCTATTTCCCACCAGCGGAATCCCTGTCGCACCGTGTTCGGGTAATGATGATGGTTGTTGTGCCAGCCTTCGCCCAGCGTTACCATCGCAAGCAGCATGCTGTTTTTGCTGTCATCCTCCGTATTGAACCGTCTGCGTCCCAGAATATGCCCAAGGGAATTGATGGAAAACGTTCCGTGATACAGGGCCACGGTGGAGATGAAAAATCCCCATGTGAGCATTTGCATTCCGTTCGTGTGCCACGATGGCAACAGGTGATGGAGGACAATCCCCAAAACCAAGGTGCAAAGCCCCAAAGCGAACGGCGCAACAAAGTCAAAGCGATCGAGAAACATCAACTCTGGAAAACGGATGAAGTCCTTCAACAAATGGGACTTGGAAGTGGAATTTTCACGGGTGGAGAACCAAAGCATGTGGCTTTTCCAAAAACCCTGTTGTCGCGGCGAATGAGGATCTTGTGGCTGGTCGGAAAACCGGTGATGGTTGCGATGATGAGCGGCCCAATGCAGTGCACCCCGCTGCGTTGCCGAGTTGCCGATGAAGGCGAAGAGAAATTGCACCGCGCGGCTGGTTTTGAAGGTTCGGTGGGAAAAATAGCGGTGATACCAGCCGGTGATGGCGAACATGCGGATGAGATACAGCCCGAGTGCGACCCCGAAGGCGACGCGACTGAAGCCCACCCAGAATACCGCCAGGCACATGAGATGAATGATCCAGAAGGGGATTAACCGCTTCCAACTGGCTTTGCGGTCGTCCGGGCCGAATACCGCCTGTGGATCACAATCATTGTCCACCCACCTGTAGATGTTGGACAGGAAATTCGGTTTGACTTTTTTGCCGGCGAAAGTTTTCATGGGCTGTTCCTCTGCATCCAGTCTACGATGTTTCCACAGGGAAAATCTGCGAAGGATTGGATAAAAGGAAAGCCTGACATGGTTTTACAAGGAGACATGTCCTTACAATATCACCGACTTGCCTCAGATATGTGAATGCACAGGCAGAACGGATTTCATCAAATCAAAAAAGAAAGTGCTGCCCGAGCCCTCCTTCGTTTCAAAACCCAAAGAGCCTCCCATTGCCTCGACCAGCTTTTTGGCAATGTTCAGTCCGAGTCCCGTGCCGGAGCCTTCGCGGGTGTCCGAGGCGTCCGCTTGCGCAAACTTCTCGAAAATTTTCTCCTGGAAATTCTTTGCAATGCCGGGACCGAAATCCCGTACCATGAAACGGACCCGGTTGTTTTCACACTCCGCGCTCAACCAGACCTCGGAACCCGCCGGAGAGAACTTTGCGGCGTTGGAGAGAAGATTCGCCAACACCTGCATCAGGCGGTCCGGATCCGCCATCACGCGGGTGCCGGCGGAAATCCTCTTCCGGACGAAACTGATACGGTACTTTTCGCCGTAAGCGTTGTTCATCTCGATGGCATGTTGAATGATCTCAGTGACACTGACTGGAACGATGTGCAGGGATAAATTCGCGGAATCAATTTTGTCGAGATGCAGGATGTCGTTGACAAGCAGCGCCAGCCGTTCGCTGTTTCTTTGTGCGACGGAAAGCAGTTCCGTTCTTTTCTCAGAAGCGATGTCCCCGTTGACTAACAGCCCCAATACGGCGCGAATGGAGGTCAGGGGCGTGCGCAATTCATGGCTCACTGTGGAAATAAACTCGTTCTTAATCCTTTCCATTTTCCTGCGCTCGGAAATATCCTGAAAGATTGCCAGGTTACCGCACAGTTTTCCCTCTTCGTTTCTCAGGGCCGTCAGCGTCAGGGATATCGGTATGGACGCGCCGTCCCCGCGGAAGACCGTCCACTGATTTTCATGGGTATTCCGTTTTTCAAAAGGGAGATAAAATATTTCTTCCACGCTCACAGGCCGCTTGAACTCCAGGCTTAAGCGTTTGGCTTCCTCTTCCAATTCGGAAGGAACGTGGATTTCTCTGACCATTTCGCCGACGCTTTTTTCAAGGAAACGCGCGGCCTTATGGCCTAAAATACGCTCCGCAGCCTGGTTGAAGGACGTGATGATTCCATTCCTGCCGACGACCACAATGCCGTGTTCACCGCCGCCCATGATGGCATGGAGCAGCATGGAATGTTCACGTATCTGGTGTTCCAAAGCCTGAAGTTCGGAAAGATCCTGTGAGATATTCAGAAGGCCGTAAATTTCCCCTTCCTTGTTCCGTAAAGCCGTGAGAGCAACCATTACGGGCACTTTCTCCCCGCTCCGGCGTACCACCGTCCATTTTTTTTCATACGTCCCGAACTGTCGAACGGCTTCGCGAAACATGGTATCGATGCACACCGGCTTGGTGAACTCGTTGCTGAGGCGCTGCGCTTCCGCCTCCATTTCCGACGGCATAAATGCTTCGTTGATGAAGGTCTCTATGTGGCTTCCCACGAAATGGACGGCATCGTATCCGTATATTCTTTCCGCCGCTCTGTTAAAAAAAGTGATTCGCTTGTTTTGATCCGTTACAATGACTCCGTGCTTTCCGCCGTCCATCATGGCGTCCAGCAAAATTTCCTGATCGGGCAGCTTCGATGCGCTTTGCAGATGTGTCATGGAGATATTTCCAGGTAAGGTTTTATCCGGCATGCCATAATATTCCCCTTGAAATCAAAACACGACCTGCGCCGTCAACTGGATCTGTATAGCCTGCCGGCTCAGCGTATATTCCGCATCCTGTGGGCCAGCAAACCCATACACGAAAAAACCGAGATTGAAATCGTTGATGTCCTGATACATAAAACCGGAGGACAGTATTGCACATTGCTGGTCGAGGTTTCCAATGGTGTTGAAGGTCAAGGTGATGTCGGAGCGGATGAAACGGTTGAAGGTGGCGAAGAACGCTGCGTAGTGCTGCGAATAAGAATTGGGTTCGTAAAATCCTGAGGACATCAAAGCCGCGAGTGCATTCGTGGATGCTCCACCCGCAGGCGCGACGGCAATTAAGTCAGCGAGTCCCATGTGTTTTCCTGCAACACCGGGGCGATTGTAATAGAACTCGGCCACCGTATTCAGACGATCCTGGATTCCGGAGACGTTGAAGGATTTCCCCAACCCCAAAGCCACGCGCGGTTCCCAATCTTTCTGGTTTGTCTCGATACGCGGCATGCCACCTTGGAAAGCGAGTGTTTTGGATTCGAAGGTTTGATAGAGTGCGGCTTCACCATTGATATCCAATCCGAGAATACGGGTGGAAACATCCGCGCCATATACCGGATCGCGATGCCCCTTGTCCCAAATCATGGCTGACATTTCGGTCCCGCCGAGCAGCCATTCGATCTTGGCTGCTGCGGCCAGACTGTCCGGTCTTTGCGCATCGTGGGCGTCGAGAAATCCGTAAAGGTTCCATGTCGTTCCAAAAGGGACATGTATTTTGGCGCCATAAACACCCTCGCGGCTGCCGATGCGCTGGAAAAAGGTTTTGTGATCGATGTTGACCAGATCGGTGGGATTGAAGAAATAGCAGCGCCCCCATTGCAACACCTGTTTGCCGGCCCGGAAATAAACTTTATGGTTGATGTTCGCATCCACAAACAGCTCCGGCATGCGCCAGCTTGTTCCGGAATCCAATCCTCCGGATTGCGATGTTGCAGCGGCATTCGTATTGTAAGACCATTCCAAATCCGCGAAGGCTTTGAATCCCCGCTGCAAACGTGCATCGAGATTCATGTCACCGACGACGGAACCGCCAAAGGAGGATTGTCTTACGTCCGGCTTCTGCATGTAAGAGCGAGTGACTCCCGATTGCATGACACTCAGTACGTTTCCGGAAAAACCCAGGGATTTTTTGTCTTCGCCGCTTTCTCTCGCCACCGCGTTCTGCACCATGGATGTGCTGTCGGTGATTTGGGTGGTATCGCTGAACATCGATTGCTCATTCACATCGATTCCGGATGAAGCGGACAAAGCCAAAGGGAACAGGAGCGCGAAGATCATGATGAACTATTTGCTCAGGTTTTCCAGATAGGCCTTGGTGAAAACATCCCTGGAGATGGCATGGGTGGAAATGCCGGAGATGTTCAACTTTGTCTTGTTGCCCTTTTCGAATTCATCGAGGAAGATTTGCTCCACCGGCACAAACCGTCCTTCGATGGGCGTGTACTTCAGGAAATAAGCCGTTTGCATCAGCGTTCCCGAAAGGGTGAAAGACTGCTCCTTGAGAGTGAGAAAGTTATCCCGGCGCACCCAGTAGATTTTTCGGGGGTAATCCACGTCATGCACTTTGGCGATAGCCTCCAACCGGTACACGGGAACCTTGCCCAGCATGTCCTCCGTAATCTTTTCCGTTCCCGAGGAATCACGGACGGTGGAGTAAAGATCCGTGAGCTTGCGATCTTCGAAATCATCCCCATGCGCATCCGTGCCCGCGATGTTTTCATCGCGGTTGATGTGCTGGAAGCTGCGCGTATTACGCCGATACATCCAGAAATTATCCTCCACGCGCAAATAGCCGTTCCCCTTTTCGGACTCCGGAGCCGTCATGATGATGAGGAAGGAATTGTCCGTGTCGCGGCGGTAGAACAGCATATCAATATTTTTGATTCCCTGCCCTGTTTTTTGTTGTGTCAGCGAGACGGTGGCCGTAATGTCCGTGGTCATATGGGTGTTGTGTTCGATTTGGGTCAGGATGTCGTTGCCGGAGGGAACGCCTGCAGCGATCGCCGCGGTGGTGAAAAGAAGAAGAAATAATTTTCTCCCCTTCTCCATTCCTTTAAGAATGGAGAAGGGGCCGGGGGATGAGGTGTTCTTTGTTTTCATCCGAAATGCCCCAATGCTTCTGAAGGTGGAAGGTTGGCCGCCGTACGCGAGGGAAACCAGGCCGTGATGGCTGCGATGGCGAGAATCAAGGGCATGAACAATGCCGTTCCCAGCACGCTGGGTTTGAAATGCAAATGTCCGTTGACCAGCAGCATGTCCCAGTGGTTGCCCTCGGAATGAATCTGGATTTTGGAAAGCAGCCACATGCCCGCGAAAGCCAGAAGGATTCCAACGAAGCAGGAGAACAAAGTCAGGAAAAAGGATTCCAGCAGGAACATGTTTCGGACATGGTTCTTTTGCATGCCCATGGCCCGCATGGTGCCGATTTCCCGCGTGCGTTCGCGGATGGTCATGCGCAAGGTGTTGACCACGCCCACCTGAATGATGAAAAACAGGATGAGCACCGCGCCCAAGGTGATGAGGTTCAGGGCATATTCCAGATTGATGATCATGCTGGCACTTTCGTACATGGTGGGAACGCCCACGGCAACCGCATGGGATTTCAACTGGGGCAGCAGCTTCAGATCGCGCTGCATTTCCTCCGTCGTGTGGGAGCGGTTCATCAGGATCCATTCCCGGCACAGAAACGGATGCAGGGAAGAGGTGGAGTCCGGGAGGAAGGCGCCGTTTTCACTTTGCGGTGGCGATGGCCAATGATCGTAGTAGAAGGTGTAAAAAGCCCTGTCGTTCACCCAAATCACATTGGGCGGGAAATTTGTAGAAGCAGGGAGAACTTTGGTCACTGTAAACGTTGCCGTGACGTTTTCTCCGCCCGACTTGGGGGGGTAAGAAAGCGAACATCGATCCCCGGCATGAAGTCCCAGTGAATCCGCTAGCGCCTTTCCCACGAGAACATCATTCGACATCAATCGATAATCGGCGAAAAATCCGGGAAGAAGCTTCATCAATCCAGCGAGTGACGCAGAATCCACTCGAAACCCCAAAGCCGTGGCCGTGGCGGAACGCCCCTTGAATTCCAGATGACCAAAGGCTGAAGCCAGCGGGGGTTTGAGTGCGACATGCAAGGCGTTGGCGCCGGGGATGGCGTTCTTCTTGGGGTTCGGGATCATGATGTACAACTGGCCGATATCGTTCGGACCATATCCGGCAAGCTGTTTCAAATTTCCGATGTCCAGAAACACGGGCGTGTTCATGAAGACATTGGCCGGTTTGAAGATGCCCGCCACGGTCACACGCGCCGCCTGGTTTTGCCCATTCACATCCTGAAAGCGCACCCGCAACACATCGAGCATATGCGTGTTCAGGCTCTTCGCCTTTTCATCGGAGAGCAGGACGGGATTCTCCAAATCCTTTCGCGCGAGATTGTCGTAGCTGCCCTCGATCAAACGAAAGTTTTCCTTCAAGTCCGCCAGCCGTTTGGGATCCGTTTCCGACTTCAAATCCATACCCACCAAAATGGCATTGTCGGTGCGGGCGTTTCCAATGACTCGAGAGAAGATTCCAATGGCCTCGTTCACGGAGGATATTTCCGGAACGGTTTTTCGAATGAGTTCTTTCATGCGATCTCCATCGCGAAACAATTGGTTCATCCGGTTCCCGTTTTGCGTGAAACTCACACTGATGTTTCCGGAGACGTATTTCAAAATGCGGTTGAACAGCACGTCGGATATGCCGTGGGAAAAGGCGTTGGCCATCACCAGAATGGCCATTCCGATGGCAATGGCCGCGCCCAGCAAGAGGTTGCGCCGTTTCTGGCGCAGAAGATTGCGAAGACTGATGCGAAGCAGAATGCCCATGGCCGTCATTCCTTGTAAACCGCGTCCAGCGGGGTTATGCTGCGCGCCAGAATGAGCGGATAGATGACTGCGGCCGCCGTGACAAAGCCCAGTTGCAAAAAGGCGAGGCCGATGTCCCCGGTCGTCAGCACGGGGCGAAAGGTGTCGCCTCCGAAAAACAGTTGCAGCATGTCATTTTCCGAGGCAAGCTTCAGCAGGGAGAGAAGTTCCACGACAACAGCGCCAAGAACGATGCCCAATCCTCCGAAGGCCAGCGAGAGCGCCGCCGTTTCGGCGAGGAACATCAGGCCGATGAATCCCTTGCGCGCGCCGATGGCCCGCATCATTCCGATCTCCGGGGTTCGCTCAAGGGCCGCCATGCTCAAGGTATTGACGATAATGATGACGGCGACGAGAAACAAAATGCTGACGAAGATGAACAGGGCGCTTTTAATCAAAGTGGTCATGCTTCCCACCGGCCCCAAAGCCTGTTTCCAGTCCACGGCGCGAATGCCGAGGTTTTCATCGCGAAAAATTTTGTTGAGCGCACCCTTTGTCTTTTCCGCATTGACTCCGGAATGCAATAAAACAAGGACGAGATTGTAGGCGCCGTCATCCATGTCGATGTTTGAGCGTTGTGAGGCCTCCTTCGGGATCCAATCGACCTTGGCCTCGGATGCCGGTTTATTTCCCACGATCAGCGAGTCGCCCGAAAAAAGATTGTCCAGATTCCCGTCTTCCGCAAACAAGGCGCTGTCCCTGGCGGAAACATTCCCCGGCTTTTTTTCAGAAGCCATGAAATAACCCAAAGTCTGGCGGTAGGATTCGATGTCCATCAGCGCGAAGGGATGGAAGATGGTGTTCAACGCCCTGTATTTGAACACCCCGGCCACATTCAAACGAATGTCGGTGGAACTGTTGTCCTCATTGAAACCCATCAACACCAGATTGGATTTGACGCTGAGATCGCCGGGATGTTTTTTCGCTTCGGCTTCCAGATGGGATGTGTCCAGGGACGCGTCTTCGGGAATGAACCAGACATTGGTCATGTCGTTGATTTCCTTGCGTGCTCCGGTCGGTAGCATCAACCATGGCCTGCCGGGTTTTGGAAACCGCCCTTCGATGACGTTTACGTTATCCGGAAACATCCGGTGGTATCTCTCGAAATCCACGCCGAGTAAATAAAGGAAGGTGGGCATGCCGCCGTCTTCATTCAACACCATGGCCATGTTTTTTCCCATGGGCAGGATTTGATCCACCAGGGAGCTTTTTTCAAGGGATGCGCGAATGGCCTTGAAATTGTCAATGGGAGGAACGGTCTTTCCCATCATCTCCAGAAAGACATTGTCGCTCTCGTATTTTTCCGAAACCAATACGAGATCGCCTGTGAACCCGTGTACGATGGTTTTTTGCAAACCCCGATCCATGCCTTCCACCACGCCGTTGCCCACGGTCATGATCAAGGCCCCCAGACAAAGGATGGTGCCGATGACCAGGCTGTGGTTTTTGTGGCGCCACAAATTGCGCCACGCGATTTTGAAAATCAGGCCCACGCTTTATTCCCCGTCAATGAGTCCGTCCTTGATGTGAACGACGGTTCTGGCGTACTTCAGAACATTTTTGTCATGGGTGGAAAACAAAAAAGTGGTTTGTTGTCGCTGGTTCATCGTCTGCATGATTTCCAGAATGGACGCGCCGGTGACCGAGTCGAGATTGGCTGTGGGTTCATCCGCCAAGACAATGTCGGGATTGGTGACCAATGCGCGGGCGATGGCGATCCGTTGCCGTTGGCCGCCGGAAAGTTCCGAAGGGCGATGGTGCCGGTATTCCGACAATCCCACTTCTTCGAGCAGTTTTTCCGCCCGTGCCCGAATTTCACTTTTGGAATGCTCCTTTTGGAGCAGCAGCGGGAATTCCACGTTCTCTGTGGCCGTTAAAACAGGAATGAGATTGAAGGTTTGAAAGATGAAGCCGAGGCGGTGAAGTCGAAGATCCGTAATTTCACGATCCGGCAAGGTGGTCAGTTCCTGGCCTCCAATTCTCACGCTTCCCGTTGTGGCGGAATCAATTCCTCCAATGACATTGAGCAAGGTGGTTTTGCCACAACCGGAAGGGCCCATGATACAGACGAGATCGCCTTTGGCAATGGTCAAGTCAATGCCGCGCAAGGCATGCACAGTCGTTTCTCCCAAGGCGTAATCCTTGGTTAACCCGTGTATTTCAATGATGTTCATGCGGCCTCCAAAAGAATTCGAACATCGGCGATTTTTGCGCCGTGCTCCAATGCGAATACGGGGTTCAGATCGATCTCGGCTATTTCCGGGAAATCGATCATGAGTTGGGACAATCCCAGCAGGCAATCCTTCAATGCTGCAATATCCCGCGCAGGACGATTACGAAACGGTCCCAACAATGCCGAAGCGCGGAGGCCTTGAATCATTTCTTCCGCGTCAACGGGTTTCAAAGGCGCTCTCCGGAATTTGACATCGTGAATCGCCTCGACATAAGTCCCGCCCAAGCCGAAAAGAATTAAAGGGCCAAAATGAGGATCGCGGATGGCTCCCATGATGGCTTCCAAACCATCAGTCACCATTTCTTGAATCAACACACCCTCAATCCGTGCATCCGGTTTGGCTTTATGCACGTCCATCAGAAGCCGATCATAGGACGCTTCCAAGTCTTCCATGTTGCGGATTCCGGAAATCACTCCTCCGGCATCGAATTTGTGGAGTATGTCGGGGGATAGGATCTTCAATACCATCGGAAATTTCATTGAGGCTGTTTGAGCGAGATCCTCGCGGGCATGAATGATTATGCTGTTCACCACGGGAAGTCCAAAGGCTTTCAAAACCGCCTGACATTCGGTTTCATTCAACGCGTGTTTTTTTGTTTCCTGGGCTTTATTCAAAATTTCCCGAACCGCTTCACGATTCAGGTCTGAAGTCAATGCTGTTTCACGGGATCGTAATCGCCATAGCGCATGATGTGCGGCTGCGGAGAGTGCGCGCACGGCATTTTCGGCGAAACCATAATCGGGAATTCCCGCATCCTTAAAAATGTTTTCGACAGTGGAATTTGTTCCGAAATGGGCGAAAGCGGCCAGTAGCGGAATTCCTTTCTTTTGCGCTTGCGGGGAATGATCTGCCAATACTTGCGCAATGTCTTCCATGCGAGTCATCATTTGCGGAGTGCATATTGTAATGATCGAATCCACTTCTCCCGAATCGAGCAATGCTTTCAGCGCTTTGCCATACCGTTCGGGATCGGCGTCCCCCAAAACATCAACCGGATTTTTTAACCCAGCGGAGGGAGGGAGAAGTGCGGCAAGTTTTTCACGCAATGTTGCGGAAAGTTCTGGAAGGATAAGTCCGAGTTTTTCTGCTTCATCAGCGGCAAGAATGGACGGGCCGCCCGCATTGGTGAGAATCGCCAGTCTTGGACCGGAAGGAAGGGGTTGATGAGCGAGGCATAACGCGATGTCGAACATTTCTTCCAAAGTGGATACCCGGAGAACGCCATATTGTTCGCAGAGGTCGCCGAGGAATTCTGTTTTTTCCGCGAGTGCGCCGGTGTGTGAAACTGCTGCACGTTGTCCGCTGCGGCTTGTTCCCGCTTTGATTAGCACGATGGGTTTGGGATCGGGTTGTGATGCAATGTTTGCCGCCCGTTCCAAAAAGATGCCGGGTGCTTTCAGATCTTCCAGATAGGCGAGGATCACTTTTGTATCCGGATCGCTTCCGAAATTTTCCAGAATGTGATTCTCATTGAGAACGGCCTTGTTTCCCAGCGAAACAAAGCGGGCCATTCCGATATCGTTTGCAGACGCGAACTCCAGGGCGTAAACTCCCAATGCTCCACTTTGTGAAAGAAAGGAGATGTTGCCCGGTTTGGGAATTCGTTTTGCAAAGGTCGCATTCAAACGGACTCCGGCATGGGTGTTGATCAAGCCGAGACAATTGGGACCGATCAAGGAAATTTTGTGCTTGTCAGCCAGTTGGATCAGGATGTTCTCCCGGATTTTCCCTTCAGGACCGCTTTCCCTGTAGCCTGCCGAAATAATTACGGCTTGGTGAATCCCCTTCTTTCCGCAATCCTCCAACACAGTCGGCACGGCCACAGCGGGGACGGCGATGATCGCCAAATCCACCGGCTCTTCAATATCCTTCAATGCCGGATAAGCCTTGACTCCAAGAATGGTTGTCGCTTTGGTGTTCACCGGATAAGCGTGTCCCGTAAAACCGCCATTGAGAATATTGGAGAACAGCGCCCTGCCGACGCTGTTCTCTTTCTCTGAGGCGCCGATCACTGCAATGGATCGGGGCTGAAGCAGCGGTTCCAAATTCATGCGTCGTTTTCCGCCGCCACCATGTTCGCCATTCCCTTGAAAAGGGCGTCGGGATTGAACGAGATGCTGTCGATGCCATGTTCCACCAGGAATTTTGCAAACTCCGGATCATCGCTCGGGGCTTGTCCGCACAATCCGATTTTGCGTCCGCACTGTTTCGAGGTGTGAATGGCGCGCGAGATCAGCTCCTTTACGGCGGGATTGCTTTCGCTGAAAAGCGGACTTATCAGTGCGGAATCCCGATCGATTCCCAAGGTGAGCTGGGTCAAATCGTTGGAGCCGATGGAAAATCCGTCGAAATGTTTGGCGAATTCCGTCATCAGCAAGACGTTGCTGGGAATTTCCACCATGACATATAACTCGAGTTCATTTTCTCCGCGACGCAAACCATTGGCGGCCATTTCCGCTTCCACCTTCGCGGCTTCCTCCACCGTGCGGCAGAATGGGATCATGAGCTTCACATTCGTCAGTCCCATCTCATTGCGAACCTTGAGCATGGCCTGGCATTCGAGGCGGAAGCCGTCACGGTATAAGGGATGGTAATAGCGTGAAGCGCCGCGGAACCCCAGCATGGGATTTTCCTCATGAGGTTCGAACTGGCTTCCACCTAGTAAAGTGGCATACTCATTCGACTTGAAATCACTCATGCGGACAATGACCTCGCGGGGATAAAAAGCCGCAGCAGCAGTGGCCACCGCAGAGGCCAGTTTGTCCACGAAATAAGAAGACTTGTCCGGATAATTTTCAGTAAGTTTCCGGATTTCCTCCTTTGCAGGCCCGTCCTTGAACTCATCCCATTTTGCCAGTGCCACCGGATGAATGCGAATGGCATTGTTGATGACAAATTCCAATCGCATCAGGCCGATGCCTTCACAGGGGAGTTCCGCAGATTGGAAGGCGCGATCCGGATCGCCGAGAATGATCATGGCCTTGGTGCGCGGCCTGCGCAAATCTTTTGGATCGGTTTCAGAAATGGTGAACGGCAGTCGGCCTTCGTAGGCATAACCGGTTTCCCCTTCCGCACAGGAGATTGTGACTTCCTGCCCGTTGCGTATGGACTCGGTGGCATTTCCCGTACCCACCAGCGCGACCAATCCCAACTCGCGGGCCACAATGGAGGCATGACTGGTGCGGCCGCCTTTGTCGGTCACGATGGCCGCAGCTTTTTTCATAATTGGATCCCAGTCCGGGTTGGTGATGCTGGTAACCAGCACTTCGCCTTGTCGAAGCAAATGGGATTCTACAGGGGATTTCAAACGACGGGCGATCCCTGTGGCGATACCATTGCCCACGGCGATACCCTCGGCCAGGATCTTTCCACGCTGTTGAAGTTGATAGGTACGATGCGCAGCCTTTCCCCGTTCGCCGGAATGTGCAGTCTCCGGTCGCGCCTGTACAATGAAAATTTCCCCGGTGATTCCATCCTTGGCCCATTCAATGTCCATGGGTCGGCCATAGTGTTCTTCAATGCGCAAACACCATTTTGCCAGTTTTAAAACTTCTTTTTCAGATAAGGTAAAGGTACGGCTTTTCCCGGGATCCGTTTCAATATTCAAAGTTGTGACACCAGGATCCGATCCTGCGGGCGCGTAAATCATGGTTTTTTCCTTGGCACCCAACTCACCCTTAATCAAGGCGGGTTTTCCCGTGCGCCCGCCTTTGAATAGGATGAACTGATCCGGTGTCACCGTCCCCTGCACCACGTTTTCTCCGAGACCAAAGGCTCCGGTGAGCACGATGACATTCGGATTTCCCGTCTCCGGCTCCAAAGTAAAACCGACGCCCGAGGAGGCGAGATCGCTGCGCACCATGCGCTGAACGCCGACGGACACACCTACCTGCATGTGATCAAAGCCATTGTCCACGCGATATTTGATGGCGCGATCGGTGAACAGGGATGCAAAACAACGGTGACAGGCATCGAGCAAGGCTTCTTCGCCCGCAATGTTCAAATACGTTTCCATTTGCCCTGCGAAGCTCGCGCCTGGCAAATCCTCGGCAGTGGCGCTGCTGCGCACAGCTACCGTAATTCCGGTGGAACATCGCTTCAACAAACTTGCATGCGCTAGTAGAATTTCCTGTCTCACATTTTCGGGCCAGGAGGCATTGCGAATCAATTCACGGGCTTGATGTCCCACTTCATTCAAATTGGTGAAAGCCGACAAGTCCAGACTCTTCAACACAGAGGACAGGGGGTCCTTCAAACGATTTTGTTCCAGAAAGTGGTGGTAGGCCCTGACTTTGACTGCAAAGCCATCGGGAACCGCAACACCATCACGGCCTAAACAGTTGAACATTTCCCCGAGCGAGGCGTTTTTGCCACCCACTTCGGGGAGCATTTTCATTCCGATTTCCGAGAAATGGATCGTGTAAGCCATGCGGCCTTCCTGGTTTTTCATGGATTATAAAATGAGCCTCACTCACTAAATTAAGCCGCAATAGCCGTGCCGGAAACAGGCATAGGCGGCATACTGTAGTTCCAAAGCTTCTCTAGGGAAGGTTAGGGTTTCGATGCCCTTGTTTTGTCAAAAAGTCAAAACGATGTAATTTTTGGCATATTCCTGTATTTTTATAGGAGAAAATGTTGCCAAAAAAGGCAAAAACGAGAAAAGAAAAGAGGCCCAAGTTTTGCTGAATCAAGAAGACATGAAAAAAAATCTGCTCATCATTGACGACGAACAAAGCATTCTGGACTCCCTTGCGCGTGCGCTTCACGGTGCGGGATACGAACTCCTTACAAGTACCGATCCCGTCAAGGGTTTGGAGATGATCAAGGCCACTGTCCCGCCGGTGGTCATCACCGACCTCAAGATGCCGGGGATGGACGGTCTCACCCTGTTGCAACGCATCAAGGAATTCAACCCCCACATTCAGGTCATTCTGATTACGGGTCACGGTTCCATTGACGAGGCCGTATCGGCCATGAAGAAGGGTGCGTACGATTTCATTCCCAAACCTTTCAACAAACAGGAAATCACCGCCGTGGTGAACCGCGCCTTTGAAAAGGTTTCCCTGCTCGAGGAAAATTTCCTCCTGAAGGAAAAACTGCGCAAGAGCCAGGGATCGGTGATCGACGCGGGCAAGAACCGCGTCTTCAAGGAATTGCTCAGCCGCGCCGTTCAGGCGGCCAACAGCGAGGCGACCGTTCTCATTCTGGGGGAGTCGGGGACTGGGAAGGAATTGCTGGCCACCTATATCATGTCGCATTCCCCGCGCGCAGCGCAGCCTTTTCTGACCGTGAATTGTGCGGCCATTCCCGAGAATCTCATGGAAGCCGAATTGTTCGGATATAAGAAGGGCGCTTTCACCGGAGCCTATCAGGACAAGAAGGGGAAATTCCAGGAGGCGAATGGCGGCACGATTTTTCTGGATGAAATAGGTGAACTGCCTCTGGGCGTGCAGTCCAAGCTTCTGCGCGTGTTGCAGGAGGGCGAAGTGAGTCCGGTTGGAGGGACTGCGCAAAAAGTGGATGTGCGCATTCTTGCCGCCACCAACAAGCAGCTGCGCAAAATGGTGGAAGCGGGACAATTCCGCGAGGACCTGTTCTATCGCCTCAATGTCATTCCCCTGTTGATCCCGCCGTTGCGCCAGCGTCCCGAGGATTTGCCCGGACTGATTTCCTTTTTCATCGGCAAGTATTGCAAGAAAAACAAGCGCGACAATCTTTCCGTGAGCCCCGATGCGCTGCGTCTCATGGAACACTATGCGTGGCCGGGCAATGTGCGTGAACTGGAAAACGCCATCGAACGCGCCGTCATCCTGTGCCTCGGGCATCAAATCACGGTGGACGATCTTCCCGGGGAATTGGGCAGCGGCGGTTCCGATTCGTCGGAACCTTTGAGCGTCACGCGCGGCATGACGCTGGAGGAAATCGAATTGAGGGTGATTCAAGGCGCGTTGAAACGCAACCACGAGGACAAGGCCAAAACCGCCGAGGAATTGGGAATCAGCCTGCGCACCATCTACCGCAAGCTGGATGAAATTCACGCAAAAGAGCCCGGTGTTTCCCAGCTGACTTAACGAAAATCGGGCCGGTTGGAACCCGGCAAAAGAATGGTAAAGCGGGTGCGGCTGTTTTTGGATTCGCACTGAATGGTTCCGCCATGATCGGCCACGATTTTTCGGGAAATGGAAAGACCCAGTCCTGTTCCCATCTGCCCGTCTTTCGTGGTGAAGAACGGGTCAAAAATCTTTTCCATGTTCTCCGGAGAGATTCCCCCGGCATTGTCTTCAAACAGAATTTCCACCAGACCGCGTTCATTTCGCTTGCCTGAAATGAGAATGTACTTCCCCTCCTCTTCCCGGTTTGCAAAAGCGTCACGGGTGTTGGTGATGAGGTTGTGCAGAATCGATTCCAACTGTGTGCGAATGCCCTTGACCCAAAGATCCTCGGGTATTTGCAGATCGAGTTGAATGCCCCTGTTTACCAGTTGGCGTTCGAGGAACAGGAAGGAATCTTCTGCCAACTCCTTTATTGAAATGCTGGTGGCTTCCGTAGGCAGGTCCTTTTTGGAATACTGCAGGAGATGCTTCAGCACGCGGCGCATGCGCTCCACACCTTGAATCACCGATTCCGCCGCTTCGAGGGCGGGTTTTTGATCAGTGGGATTTACGGGATGGGAAAGAATTTCCTTCAGATATTCCGCATCGAGCAGAATGCTGGCAAGAGGATTGTTCAGCTCATGCGCGAGGCCTGCGCCCAGTGTTCCCAGTACCATTAACTTGTTTGCGTGCAAAAGCTGCCGTTCGAGCATGACTTGCTGGGCCCGATCCAGCGAGAAACCCATGTAGCCCACGATTTCATTTTCACGGCGTATGGGTGAAATGGTGAGGTGGATGTGAACATCGCTGCCATCGCGCGCCCTGTTGATCAAATCCCCGCGCCAGCTGTGACCTGTGGAGATGGTTTGCCACATGTCTTTGTACAGGCTGTCGGGTGTCAACGGCGATCGGATGATTTTCTGGGTTTGCCCCAGAACTTCATCCTCGGAGTCGTATTTGTACAGCTTGAGATAGGCATGGTTCACCCGCAACAGCCGACCAGCAGGGTCGGTGATGTTGATCGCGTAATCCGCCTGGGTAAAAGCATCCTGTAACATGGTCTTCCGCGCTTCCAGATTTTGGAGTACTACGGGTAAAGGTAAGCGATTGTCAGAATGTTCCAAACCCTGCCATTCCGGCAAAGCTGTTCCGTTTTCAGATTTCATGAAATTAAAGGGCCTTGGAGTAAAGCGGCTGCAGGGTTTCCTGTTTAAGATTGGGGTCGAAGGCCGCCGCAATCATACGCGATAAAAGAATACCTTCCGGAGGTATCGTGATCACTCCGTTGTCCTCAAGAACCAGTCCATCCTCGATGAAGGACGCCAGTTTTTCAAGGCCGTTCATGGCCAGTGATGTCTTCCATTCCGCATCCAGTTCCGGATCGGAAAGGGCTTGGTTTAAATCCACTTGACCCTGACAGAGCAAGGCATTGATGATCTCTCTTACCACAAGATCGCGGGGTGTCATGCGGTAGGCGGTCCGAATGGGGAGACGGCCCGCCTTTACCTGGGTACGGTATGTTGAAAGGTCCTTTTCATTTTGAAAATAACCTTGGTGCAATTGGGAAATGCCTGAGGCCCCCATCGCATAAACCTGTCCGGTTTTAAAAGAGGGACAATAACCCTGAAAATTCCTGTGCAACGTCCCTTCACGTTGGGCGATGGCCAAATCATCATCCGGCCGGGCGAAATGATCCATGCCAATGGCCACATATCCCGCTCGAAGAAGCGTCTCGCGCGATTCCATCGCGATTTGAAGCCGCGTTGTGGCGTCCGGCATGGGAAACGCCTGAAGGGCGGCCTGATGATCTTTCACCCAGGGTACATGGGCGTAGGGGAAAAGCGAGATGCGATCCGGATTTGCCTCGATGATGGTGTTCAGGGTTTCCTTGAAGGATTCAGGAGTTTGAAAAGGGAGTCCATAAATGAGATCCAGATTGACACCTTTGAAACCGAGTGCATGACAGGCTTGGACAAGCTCCTTCTCGGGCATACGCGAAGGTTCGCGTTTGACGGATTGCAGAACACGCAGGTTCACATCCTGAATGCCGAAAGAGAGCCGGTTGAATCCCATGCGCCGATACTCTTCCAGTTTGGGAAGGAGAATCAAAGACGGGTCGCATTCCATGGCGATTTCCGCAGTGGGGGATATCTCCAATTCTGAAGCGATCGTTCGAAGAAGCTTTTCCAAAAGGAAGGGCGGAACGGAATTGGGTGTTCCTCCCCCAAAGTGAATTTGGGTCACCGGTCTCGAGCGATCCAGATAAGGCAGGAGGAGATGAAATTCCTCGTGAATCGTTTCCAGATAATCTTTGATTAAGGCGCCGGGACGGCCTATCTCGGTGTGGCATCCGCAGAAGAGGCAACGGCCGGGACAAAAGGGGATGTGAAAATAAAGGGACATGTTCCGTGGGCCGGTTTGATTGGAGGAAAGCAACATTCCTTCGTAATCCACATCTGCGGGATCCCGGGTGAAGAAGTTTGCAGGTGGATAGGATGTATAACGCGGAACGGATCCGTCGTACTTTAAAAGCATTTCCTGCGGCGTTTCTTTATTTCGTGACATGTTCATCCTTCATCCATGCGTCACACGGATACATTTTGACGTTTTAAAAGGCGTTTTTCAATTTCCATCGCACGCGGGAAAAGAATCTCGTTTTCGATCCGGGCATGCCGGGTCAGGCGCTGTTGAAACTTCTCCAGTACCCTGAAAAGTTTTTCAGTGGTTACCGCATCGCGTTCCTGATCGCGATGTTTGCGGATGTTTTCCATAATCTCCGCAATCATTTTTTCCAGAAGGGATTCCGCCAAATGCCCCTGGCTCATGGCGAAGGTCTTTACCGAAAGCCGGTGCGTCAACGGAAGAAGCGTTGCGTTTCTCTCGCAGGCTTCCAAACGGAGGATATGCGGGAAAGTCCGTGCCTCCTCTTCGCTCATATGTTCTAGAAGCCCTTCCTCGAAAGACTTGAAGGATTGGTAGGCCAGTTTTAACTGGTAAACGTCGGGATAAATGGGCGCGCTGTAGGTATCGAGCAGAAAATCGATCCTGGTCAAATCCTTGTTCCGAAAGTCGCGATGCTCTGCGACGAGATAATCCACAATTCGGTACAAGGGTTCCCGCGACCAGATGGAATCCGGTTTTGGAATGGGAATCGATTCCGCTTCGCGCAGCCAGGATCCGGTTTTAACGCCCGCCTGACGGCAAAAGGCATCCACCGACAAATCCAGTTGATTCCAGACGGGTTTGCCCGATGCCTCGAGAAACTCCACCACGGCGGGTCGCTGCTGGATCAATTCCCAAAGCGATGAAGTACTGGAAAACAGCATGTTGAGAATTAAGTCTGCAAGAATCAGACCAAATTATGCCGGCAAGATTTTGAGTCAAATGGCTGAATTTTTGAATGCAATGAGAATGGATGCCTGCCTAAACCGGACTTCCTGGCAGATTTCGTGTCAAAACGGCAGCATTTAAGATCGGAATTAGCGAAATCATTATTAGGCACAAGGCAGGCATGAGAACCTTTTGTCGGATGGACAAATGATTCCTGAAAATTGGATTTTTGAATCGATTGTCAAATTGCCATCGCTTCGGTCATTTTGCGCATATCCACTTTGAAAGCCTCAAATACTTCCACAGATCCTTGAAAATATCGCGTTTTTATCATCAAAACTGCATGGATCGATATTTGCTCCCCTCTCCTGCACAAGGTTTCGCATCAAGCGGATCCAACAACGAAAGGGAAAATCGTCATGTGGAGAAGTCTATCGATTTTGTTTACTGTCGGCGCGCTTTTTGTGTGCCTGTCTTTTTCAAAAACCGTTGCTGCAGAAGCTGCTCCTGCCGGGCAGAAACTTTTTCTCGACAACAAATGCACACAATGCCATGCCATTGATGCTTTGAAGATCGCCAAGGCCAAATCCGACAAGGGCGAGGAGGACGAAGAGGCGTCTGAAGGCGGCAAAAAAGTGGATCCCCCCGATCTGTCCGATGCGGGCAAGGACAAGGATCACGATGCGGCCTGGTTCAGCAAGTGGTTGATGAAGGAAGAGAAGGTCGAAGGGCGCAAACACAAGAAAAAGTTCAAGGGATCGCCCGAGGAACTCAAGACGATGTCCGAATGGCTGACCACCTTGAAGTTCGACGCACCCAAGAAAAAAGACGGCGGCGGTAAGAAGGAAAAAGCATCGTCCGACGAATAGGGTTAAAATCATGCGCTTCGTCTCCTTCAAGAAACTGGTTGTCTCATGCCTGATGGTGGCGGGCTTCATCCTCACCTATCAGGCGTGTAACAAGGGAATCGAATCTACGCGCGATAGAATCGCAAGCGTTGTGACCGGAAGGGCGGAAGTCAAGCAGCCGCTCGCTTTCGATCATCAGGCGCATATCAAGGCCGAAGAACTGGAATGCACGGACTGCCACCGCTTTGCGGCCAAGGGCGTGCATGCCAGTCTTCCCAAAATGAAGGATTGTGCAGATTGTCATTCCCAGCCGCAGGGTAAAAATCCGGACGAGCCCAAGGTTCGGGAATACGAGGAGGAGGGCAGGGAGATACAGTGGGTCACGGTCAACAAGCTGCCCGGGCACGTTTACTTCTCACACCGGGCGCATGTCGGCTTCGCGGAAATGAAGTGCTGGGATTGCCATCAGGACATGCGCAAGGTTTCCAAACCTGTGACGAAATCCGACATCGGATATCTGACCATGTCCAAGTGCATGGAATGTCACAAGGAAAAGAATGTCAAACAGGATTGCGCCACATGTCACAAATAAAAGGGAAACCGGATCCCATGGACACGAAAGCTCTCTCGCGCAGAAATTTTTTCAAAACGTCCGGTGCGCTGGCTGCCGCCGGAGCTTTAACGGCCTGTTTCAAGCGGCAGGATCCTTATTCGATTTCACAGGACAAGATTCCTGTTCCCGGATCCGACAAGTGGTATGCCGGCGAGGAAAAAACCATTGCATCCTCCTGCGGTCAATGCCCCATCAATTGCGGCATCATGGTTCGCGTGGTGGAGGGGCGCGCAGTCAAGATCAACGGAAATCCCAATTCACTTTTAGTGGGCGGAAAACTGGGTCCCAAGGGACAAACCGGTCTTTTCACGCTTTACGATCCGGATCGCATCCAGTCGCCTCTGAAACGGGACGGTGAAAGGGGATCGGGAAAGTGGAAGGAAATCAGTTGGGAAGAGGCGTATTCCGAAGTCGCGGCCAAATTGGGAGCGTTGCGGAATAATTCCGAGTCGCACAAACTGAGCGTGATTTGCGGACGTGAACGCGGCTTCATGAGGGATTTGCTGGAGAGATTCTGTAAATCCTACGGCACTCCGAACTTCTTCGACTCACTTTCGACCAATGATGGAACGCTCTTTGAAGCAATGGAATTGATGATGGGATCATCCGAGTTGCCGGGATATGATGCCGCAAATAGTGCTTATATCCTGAGTTTGGGCGCGGGAATTTTTGAATCGACCTGCAACGGAATTCATTTTGCGCGGTCACAGGGTATTTCCCGACGCGAAAATCAAACGCGCCGCACGAAAATCGTGCAGGTCGAAGCGAATCATTCGCTGACGGCCAAGGAATCCGATGAATGGATTCCCATCAAGGTGGGAACCTACGATGTTCTCGCGTTGGGCATTGCCAATCAATTGGTGAAAGCCAACTTGCATGACATGGATTTCATCAATTCCTACACCCATGGATTCGACAAATTTTTGTCCGTGCTCGAAAAGTATCCCTCGGACAAGGTTTCAGAAATCACCGGCATTCCCGAAAAGGACATCTACCGTTTGACGTGGGAGTTGGCCGGTTCAAAACCTGCGCTGGTGGTGGTGGACGCCCGTTCCGCCGCAACTTCCAATGGATTGGAAATTGCACGCTGTGCCCTGGCTTTGAATGCGCTGCTGGGAAATATTGGACGGCCGGGCGGACTCTTCAGTCACAAAAGCGCGCCGGTTCTGGACTGGGCGCAAATAAAACCCGATACGATCGCCCAACACGGTTTGCAACAGCCCGCGCTGGACGGTAGAGGTTTGGAAAAATATCCCCTGGCCAACTCGGTGGTTGATGCATTTCCCGAAAGCGTGCTTTCGGGAAATCCGTATTCCACTGAAGCGCTTCTAATCTATTACTCCAATCCACTTTACACCAAAAATGATCCTGAGCAGTTTAAAAAGGCTTTCGATAAGATCCCTTTCATTGTGAGTTTTTCTCCGTTCATGGATGAAAGCACCTTTTCCGCCGATTTGATTCTTCCCGATCACACCTATCTCGAGCGCTGGGAAGATGCGACTCCTCCCGCCATGGGTCCGAATTCTTCCATGGGCATTCGCAGACCGGTCGTGGAACCGCTTTACAAATCCAAGAATACGGGCGACGTCGTGATCGAGATCGCCCAGGCCTTGGGGGCTTCCGTCGGGGAAAGTTTTCCCTGGAAGAATTTCAAGGAGGCGATGGAAGAACGAATGCTCGGTCTTTACAACGCCAGGAACGGGTCGATTGCCGCCGACGATCCTGAAGCGTTTCTCAAGAAACTCAACAAGCTGGGCGCCTGGAATGATGAATCCGCGCCCGGGGAAAATTTTGCGGAAGCGTTTAAAACACCCTCCAAAAAATTCGAATTCTATTCGCAAATGGCCGAGAGCAAAATCCGGAAAATTGCACAGGGCAAAAAAAAGTCTCCGGACGAATACCTGCGCGACATTGGCAAACCCGGGATGCAATCCGTTTGTCTGCCTCATTCCGAGGAGCCCACGTTCACCGGAACGGAGGCGGAATTCCCCTTGCTGCTAAGGCCGTACAAGAATATCACCTATGCCATCGGCAGTGGAGCAAACATTCCCTATCTGAGGGAACTGGCAGGGTTGCAAAAGGGTCTCCGCGCCGTGGAAAGCTGGCGTTCGTGGGTGGAGGTTCATCCATCCACTGCGGAAAAGCTCGGTCTTGAGCGGGGCGACGAAGTTTGGGTCGAGTCTCCGATTGGGAAAATAAAAGCATCCGTCCTGCCCACGGTGACCGTGTCGCCCAGCATGGCGCTGATGGCGCTGGGAAGCGGACACACCCAGTTGGGAAGATTTGCAAAGGGGAAAGGCGCGAATCCCAAGAGACTGATTCCCGCGAATATCGATCCTTTGAGCGGGCTTTCCCCCCGCTTTAGCACACGCGTTCGCATCACAAGGGCATGAACATGAAACCCGCCGATTCCACCGAAAATAAAATGCTGGAAATCTCCGAACCCGCCGAAGGTTTGGGGAGAAAATCATTTCTCAAACTTCTGGGGGCCGCGGCCGTCACAGGCTGGATTGGATCCGCATTTGGATCGGAAAAGAAAAAAGCCCCGCAAGGGGAATGGGAAAAAGTGGGGGACGGGAAAAAACGCAAGTGGGGCATGGCCATCGATCTGGACTTGTGCTCCGGCTGCGGCTCCTGCGTGGTTGCCTGCCATGTCGAAAACAACGTCCCCTTCACCGGTGATGATCCGAAAAAAGACGGAACGGAAATCAACTGGATGACCCTGCTGCCGTTGCGGCAGGAGGGCGAAGGTCAATTGACGCCATTGCCTTGCATGCATTGTGAAAATCCACCTTGCGTCAAGGTTTGTCCGGTCAACGCCACCTTTCAAACGGAAGAAGGCATTGTCGATCAAATCTGGGATCGTTGCATCGGCTGCCGCTATTGCGAAAATGCCTGTCCCTATTCCCGCCGTTACTTCAACTGGGCGGAACCCGAATGGCCCGAAACTTACAAGCAGGCTCTCAATCCCGATGTGGCCACGCGCCCCGGAGGCGTGGTGGAGAAGTGCACGTTCTGCGTGCATCGCATCCGGGATCTCAAGGAAAAGGTCCGCGCCGAGGATCGTGAAATCACCGATGATGATGTGCGATTGCTCCCGGCCTGTGCCCAATCCTGTCCGGCGGAAGCCATCATTTTCGGCGATTTGAATGACGAAGACAGTCTGGTTTCCCGTCTCTCGGACAGCCCGCGCGCCAACAGGCTTTTGGAACATGTTGGGACAAAACCCAAGGTGTTTTATCTGGCCAAGGAAAAACCCATTGGATTGGACAGGAAGGAATCCTAGCCGTGTTGATCACTAAGGAAGAAAACGCGAATCAGGAATTTCGCGGCATTGGAAAAATCGGACCGGCGTGGATTTTCACCATGTTGTGTCTCTTTGCGGTTTTTGCTTTCGGGGTTTTCGGTTATTCGCGTCAGGTGGTGATAGGTGAAACCGTCACCGGCATGAGAACGATCGGTGTCGGCGGAGCGGTATGGGGGCTTTACATCGTCTTCGTGGTCTTTTTTATCGGTGTCAGCTTTGCGGGTATTTCCATTTCCGCGCTCATCCGTCTTTTCGGCATCAGCTATCTCAAACCGTTGGCACGGATGGCGGAATTGCTGACCATCATCGCACTTTCACTCGGAGCGTGTTGCATTCTCGCGGATTTGGGACGGCCATTGCAAGGATTGATGAATCTGCCGCGTTATGCGCGCGTCATGTCCCCATTTTTCGGCACGTTTACCCTGGTTATTTCAGGTTACCTCTTTGCCAGCGTGGTTTACTTCTATCTGTCCGGCCGCGCGGATGCCGCGACTCTGGCTGCCAGAACAAATTCAAAACTGCTCCGCCTTTTCTACAAACTCTGGGCCTTCGGATTCAAAGGCACTCCCGATGATTACAACCGTCATTCCAATTCCAGTTTCTGGCTCTCCATCTTCATTCTGCCGCTGCTCATCACCGCACATTCCACATTGGGCTTCATCTTCGGGATTCAATCCAGCCGGCCGGGATGGTATAGTGCATTGCAGGCTCCCGGCTTTGTGATCATGGCCGCCATCTCGGGAACGGGCTTCATCATCATCATCGCCTACGCGGTGCGGAAACTTTTGCACTTGCAGGAGGAGATCACCCACAAATCCTTCAAGTGGCTCGGCATCCTCATGATGATTCTGACCGTGATCTACATGTACTTCATGATCGTCGAAGAGCTGACGGCGCATTATGCGGCGCCGGAAGCGGAATTGGAAGTCGCACATCAGGTGACTCGCGGCGCATTTGCCGGACTTTTCTGGACAACCGTGGCCTGTCTCGCCATGGCCTTTTTGATCCTTTTTATTCAGTACATCAAGGGGAAAACGATTCTCGGCCTGCATGTTTTGGCCGGCGTTCTTGTTAACATCGCTGCCGTTTTCAAACGCTTCATCATCGTGGTGCCTTCACAAACGCATGGCACGTTGTTGCCATATCGTCACGGCAGTTATGTTCCCACCTGGGTGGAAATTTCCGTGGTACTCGGTCTTGTTGCCGGTGGAAGCATGGCGTATCTCGTCTTTGTGAAAATATTTCCCATCGTGCCGTTGAAATCCGGAGGGCATGATGACGGTCCACTGGGTGTGGATTTGAAGGAAAGCCGCTTTAGCCACATGCGCCGGCTAACAGCGTTTGGCTTGACCCTGTTGATCGGTGTTTCGGTGGCTGTGATAGGATTTTTGCTTTCCGCTCGTATTGGCACCAAGGCTTATCTGGATCCGATTGTTCCCTTTAGTCCGGTTATTTTCATAACGGGTGTGATGACATCCTTTATTTCGGCGATCGTTTATGAGATCGTGCCGGTGTCAAAAAAATAAACCAGCCCATTTGTCTCCAAACACAAAAAGTCTTACGTCTCCTTGTTCACCGTATTGAATCAAAATGCAGAAATCGTATGACAGAATTGCAGACTCAAATCGCTTAATTTCGGGCCTATTATCAATCTCTGCCATTCTGCCAAATCGATTGCGTCATTTTTGTCTTGCTGCTCTTACCAAAACGGGTAAGAGAGGGAAATGCGAGCTCTCATGCGTGACTTTTTTGCAAAACCCCGTTCAAATTCGAGGAGTGGATTCAGGAAATCCCCCAACAATTCAAAATCATAAAATCAATATAAGTCAAACAGGTGTGCACAAAATTGGTTTAAATCTTAAAAATCCGTTCAATCCGGTTTTTCCCGGAATCGGGTTGGCACATCACTTGCTCACTTAGGAACCTATGAACCTACTCAAATCATTGGGTATCCTCGCAATCGCAGCCAGTGGTGCTCGAGCTGACTACATCAACAGCACGGTATCCTTGGGTGGCTATGTCTTGGACGCAAAAGACGTGAACCATGATGGCGACTTCTATCAGATGGAGCGGGTCAACCTCGCAGTCCTGAAGAACGGGGTGGGCCTGCATGTGGCTTACGGTTATTCCGACTTTTACGACAAGCGCCCCAATACCTACAAGAATTCCAACCGTCTTGCCTTGGCAAATGTCAATTACAGTCCGATGCCTGGACGGCTCAATGTCACGGCCGGACGCGACTTCATGCCCATGATTGAGCGCTCACTGTATTACGATGGGGGTGATGCGAAGGTTCAGTATGGAGTGATGCAGGCCGAGCTGTTCGGAGGGTACGGGGTACCGAGTGTCTATCAAAGCAACATGGTCGATTTCAGCAGCGATCGGACTCTCATCGGCGGCAAGATCACCTACACGCCCATTTCGGCATTGCAGGCTCAAGTCGACGGCTTGGTGAACGGAAAGACCGACGACGGAAGCGTGGGCGGAAACATCCGAGGACGGGTGGGTGATCGTGTCACACTCTCGGCCAATTCTGTGTTCCGGTTTGATTCCAATTATTTCGCACACGCCCAGATCGCTGCTTTGGTGGGAATCCGGAAACACGACGAATTCCAACTTCGGGCGGGCATGGAGGAGACGAAAGTCGACTCCACCCGGATATACGACTACTTCGTCAACAAGAAACACCAGTTTTTGTTTGCGGGGTACTTTCTCTCCCTGAACGACCAGATCAGCGCCAACGTGGACGGCGGGATGTTGATGTACGACGATACCTTGGGAGAAAGCATCAACCTCCAGGCAAACCTGTACGGCTTCTTTGCCCGCATCGGCCGGGAATTTTCCAGCGTTCCCAATGCGCTGGATCTCCGCATCGGTTATGGGAACAACTTCGGCCGGCATTTCCGCATGGATGCATCGAGCGGCTACACCCAATACGATTTGGATCCGCAGAAGACGGGCTTGAAGGCCATGGACTTCACCGTGCAGCCCACTGTCATGCTGCGTCACGGGTTCGAAGTCACGGCATCGTACGAATACCTGCATAACCGCCTGTATGACAGCGACAACCGCTTTTTCGTCGGCATCAAGGAAGCCTTTTCCAAAGGATTCCCCAAATGAGTAAAGTAATCCTGCCGTTACTGATGTTGGGATTCGCTTTCGCGGGTCAGACCCATCGGTTCTCCCATTACCAGCACGTGAAAACGGAAGAACTGGAATGCACTGATTGCCATAACAAAACCATGAATTCGACCACCTTGGACAAGGCTCGCGTCGGACTCACACTCAAGTCCTGTGAGAAATGCCATAGCGATGACTCCGAGTTCACGACTCCGAAACCGATCGTGTTGGTCGACTCCAGCTTTCGGATCCGGCGCATGGAAGGCCCGGATTTGAAATTCAACCATAAGGCCCACGTCAGCGCCAAGGTGGAATGCGCCGCCTGCCACGGCCTGCTCGCGGATACAGGCCACGCGGTGGCGCCCATGAAAAACGCCTTCACCATGAAAACCTGCATGGAATGTCATTTGCAGAAGGCCGAAGTTGCCTGCCTGACTTGCCACACCAAGCTGGACAAGCCCCTCAACCACTTGAGCACCGCCTGGTTGCGTAGCGAGGCCCATGGAATCGAATCCAACGTGAAGGATCAAGACTGCTCCATGTGTCATGAATCAGGTACCGTCACCACCTGTGCGGAGTGTCACATGGGGAGCGATGCCCGGAAGGTTCATGGCCTGAACTACCGCTTCAATCATGGCGTCGACGTGAAATTCAAGAAACTGGACTGCTCCGTTTGCCATGCGCCGCTCAATCAATTCTGCGCCGATTGCCACGAGGGTAAGGGTCGCTGAAAAGGTGTTAACCATGCTGAAGACGTTCACATATCCATTGACGACCGCCCTCCTGCTTCTGGTCGGCTGCAGTAAGATGAATGATAATGTTCCCAATAATGCCGAGGTGTCCTGCGACCTTTGTCACACCACCCCCTTGAACCAAATGGCGGTGCATCGGCTCCATCTCAGCAACCTCGCCATGGCGAATTTCCCGTTCAAGGATATGTCGGCGGCCGCCAACTATAAGGTCGACACCGCCTCCGGTGTCGGCGATAGCACGTTCAGGATCCGGGTTAATCTGGCAGTCAAATTCAGCGATAGCGCCACAAACAAATATGACACGCGTTATCAACAAACCCGGCTTTTAAACGAAGGGATTCAATGCGCGGATTGTCATCGAGATCTGGATCCGCAATTCCGCTGGAATAATGATCCCAATCACCGCAAGGGAGGCGTTGCGGATGTCTTTTTCAATGATTCCCTGCTGGTGAAGCATTACAACGCATCGGATACCGCGCATTATCTGCCGTCGGCGCCGGTGATGTCCTTCGATGGAACGAGTTGTAGCAACATTGTTTGCCATGGCGGAGGCCGCAAAAACCTGCAAAACGTGGTTTGGAAGCCGTCCCCGAAGTTGACCGATACACTAACGTGCATGGCTTGCCATAACACCGCAAATCACAAAGTCGGCGTGTCCTGCAATAACTGTCACTTAGATGTCACCCTGGATTTCGGGAAGACCATCCACAATTTCCGGAAGCATTTTAATGACACCATCAACTTCAAGATCCAATAAAAAACACCATCGACTACGGCAGGTACTAGATGATGCGGAAATTCACCAACCAAGGAGAGAAAAAATGAAAAAGCAACTGGTGTTAATGGTGGTCATGGCTTACGCGATTGTGAGCCTGATCGGATGTAACGCAAAGGACGGCCTCGCAGGGCCTCCCGGCACAAACGGCCATGACGGCATGGATGCCAATACGTCGTGTCTGACATGCCATACCGACTCGAACTGGAACTTGAAGACGACGCAGTATAATTATTCCAAGCATTCTCTTGGAACCACTGCAGCCCGCGGCCAGGGAAACAAGTATTGCGCGCGCTGCCATACCAACGACGGCTTTGTGGAAATTGTTCAAAACGGTCAGCCTTGGCCCGCGCATGAGATCCCGGATGCCCTCAAGATTCAATGTCAAACCTGCCATAAGATGACCTCATTCGACTTCACCGGCGACACCGTCAGTAAAATCCTTCGGCAACCCAACCCCGTGGTGCTGAACTACCTCAACCTGTTCGATTTAAATGGCTGGAAGTCCAAGAACACCTATGACTTCGCCCAAGTGAAAGACTCGGTATCGTCCAAGGTGAACAACCTGTGCGTCACCTGTCACCAAATCCGGGGCGCCACCTCCTTTGAATATACCGATACGGTGGGAGGCATAAAGACCACTGCATACACCCAAATGGCCTACTTCCCGTTGGGCACGGCCATCACGCCGGGAGACACCGCCACGACCGCCAAGGGGAATCTCAAGAAGCCTACGGATTCGGTGGCGTATTTGCTTGGCCGGAGCTTCGATGTCCATGACGGGAATCAGTCGAATTTGCGATACGGGATTAACGGGTATGATTTCGGTACACCCATCACCACCGCTCCGCGTCACCACGCCAAGGATAATTGCACCGACTGCCACATGAACGCCTGGGATGCCACCACCCACACCGGCGGCCACTCTCTAGTAGTGAACGAAGATGACCCTGCTTGCGCCGCCTGCCACACCATGAAATTGGCGGATACGCTTGCTCTCACTCAAGCGAACATCAAAACGTTGCTAAATCAACTGGGTGATCTGATGGTCACCAGAAAAATGGCCAAGAAAACCACGAGTACGTCAGGCGTGGTTTCGTATACCATTCTCCCCAGTCACGATTTCCTCGGCAAACTGTACTCGAACATCCCGGCGGATTCGACTGTACTTTACACCAACATCGCGGCGTACAACAGAACCGATTCCACGACCGGCGTCCTCAAATACGCCAACAACATCACCCGGACCAAGGATACCGATTTGAAAAACAGAATCGGTCGCAAATGGACCTATGGCGAGCTGGGCGCGGCATACAACTACGGGTACATCAACAAGGAACTCACGTTTGGCTCCCACAACGATGAATACGCCCGGAAGTTGTTGCAGGCCTCCATCACCTGGCTGCAAACCCATTGACGACCGCCTAACTCAATCCCCGCTTTCTCCCGGGGGTTGAGGAAGGGAACGGCCTTGGTTGGTAGAACGAAGAACCCCGGTAGCTCAAAACTGCCGGGGTTTTTTAATCCAAAATGGCGGCCATAAAAGCCGCCGTTTCTGCCATAACGACAATATTCCATGACATTTTGGCATACAAACAGGCGTTTTTTAAACACTTCTGCTGAATATGGTATAAAAAAGGTTTTTGTTCTTTGGCTCGACATTTGCATTCCTGACTACAGAACATCCACAAACCGGGAGATACCTGTGAAAGCACCTAGGATCGGAATATTTGGCTTGATTTGCGCCGCTGGCGGCCTTTTACTTCTTGGCAATTGTCGGAGCAAGGAAGAAAAAAAGACCTATTCCGAGGTAAAGGGTTTTGATTCGCCCGTACAGGCCCAAGCGATTAAAATTAATCCGAACACGAATATGGATGCGCAAATGCCTCCCGCTTCGTCCGGTAGCGCGGCAAAATTGCAATGGCAGCTTCCCGAGGGATGGCATGATTTTCCCGGATCGGGAATGCGCATGGCCGTCATAAAGACCTCGGAGGCCCAAGGTGCGGATGAGTGCGGAATCGTTTCCCTTCCCGGTGCCGCAGGAGGTCTGGAGGCGAATGTGACAAGATGGCTTGGGCAATTGAACATCACCCTGCCCCCGGAAAGCATTGGGAAATTCATTTCGAGTCAGCAAAAAATCAAAACGCGCGGAAACTTTGAACTGGTTCTGATTGACTTCGGCTCCCTGGTCAAAGATGACGCGGGTATCAGCATGCTGGTGGGAGTCACTACACCGGGAGACTATTCCTACTTCGTCAAACTCACCGGAAAAAAATCAAACCTCGCAAAGGCCGTAAAGGATTTTTCCCGTTTCTGCCAGTCGCTCAGCGTGAATTCCTCAGGAAACTGAACCCATGGCCACACGCACTCTTAAGAGCCGGTTTCTCATCCGGCTGATTCCACTGGCCTCGTTGAAGATAGCGGTGATCTGTCTTGCACTGCTTCTAATCCTCACCGGTTGGGGAACGGTTTACCAGGCGACCTATGGCCTGTATGCCGCGCAGAACCGTTTCTTCTATTCATGGTACTTTTGGATTCTGGGTTTCATTCCGTTTCCCGGCGCGCAACTGGTTCTGTGCGTCTTCTTCGTCAACCTCGCGGCCTCCATGGCGCTGCGTGTTTCCTACCAACTCCGCAACATTGGAAATGTTCTCTCGCACGCAGGATTGCTGGTTCTCCTCGGGGGTTCCTTTGTGGTGCATCAATACGGGGTGGAATCCTATTTGCCCCTGCAAAAAAACGAGATCGCCAATGTTTCACTTGATCGACGACATTGGGAATTGGCTGCGTGGGTCGATGTACAGGATGGAATCGAGAAAAGGATTTCTTCCACGGCGATTTCACCGGACAAAAGGGGGAAAGATCTGGATTTTAGTGAGATGGGATTCAGTGTGGTGGTGGAAAAATATTACCGCAACTCCCACGCAGAACGAGGAGATCCCGATCCTTCACGCTTCTCCAATGCGGAAGGCATCACAACCTTGACGCCACTAAAAACTCTTCAGGATCCCGAGGACGATTTCCCCGGCGTCATTCTGCGCTTAAAAATTCCCGGGCAGGATATGCGGGAAATGGTTTTGTTCGGCGGGCAGGATAATCCGAATACGTTTTGGGTGCAGGGAAAAACCGTGTCCATCATACTACGGAAGGAGCGTCATCCGCTGCCTTTTTCCATCCGTTTGCTGGAAATGAAAAAGGAGGATTATCCGGGAACGGGAGTCGCCCGGAATTATCAAAGCAATGTCGAGGTCACTGGAGACGGGATGACGCGCAACGTGCTCATTTACATGAATCATCCGCTGCATTACAAGGATTTCGTCTTTTACCAGGCCTCCTATTCCCAGGACGCGGAGGGAAACAGATCCTCCGTTTTCGCAGTAGTTGAAAACAAGGGGCGGTTGTTGCCTTACATCTCAAGCGCCATGATTTTTGCAGGAATGCTGATTCACTTCCTCATCATGCTTTTTGGACACATGAACCGCGCAAACCGGAAGGCGGATTAAATGTTTTTGAAAACGCTCATCACCACGCTGGCGCTCTCCACCGGTTTGGGAATTTCCTCCCCTTCGAATCATTTCGACTTTCGCGAATTCAAGGCGATGGCCGTCATGGACGGCGGAAGGGTCAAACCGCTGGATACCTACGCCCGTTCGCTCCTTTTGCAAATCAGCTCGAAAAGCACTTACAAGGAAAAGTCGGCCATTGAATGGCTTGCGGGGATCGTGTTCGATCCCAAAGCCAGCATGGACGACAGGATATTCCGAATTAACAATGTCGATGTGGCCTACGGTTTGGGAATTGAACCCGATAAAACGAATCACTACAGCTTCACGGATTTGGGACCCGTGCTCAGCAAGCTTTCGGAATTGTCGGAAGCGGCCATGAAAATCGATGAGAAGAGCCGTACACCGGTGGAGACCGAACTTGTCCGCCTTGCGAGCAACATGAGCCAGTATGTGGGGGTGATGAACAGTTTTCTCTTTTGCACTCCCAATTCCGATTTCCGAATCACCGATTCCGCGCTGAGCGCCGGCATCGGGCTGCCGGTACAATCCAAGCCATACAGCTATTGGGACATCCGGGGGAAAATGTCGGCTCTCATGGCCATTGCCGCGCCGGCCATGAACAAAAACACAAGTGACTGGACGGCGTTGGAGGCCGCCGCTTTTCACGTGGTGCAAAACTTCCAAAGCTGGAGCGAGAATTATCAAAATTATCCCATTCATATTTTGCCTCCCGGGAATCGGGAAGGGGAGATGTGGCTGAGCCCGTGGAACAGAATTCCTTCGGCGAATCTGGATGCGGATTCAAAAAAGGCGGTGCAGAAACTTGTGGACATGGCCACAGCTTACCGGGAAAAAAATCCGGAGGCATTCAACAATGCCGCTGTTCAATTCAATGCGTATGTCCGGGAAAAAGGCGGGCATGTTTACAGCCCCGGGAAAATAAAACTGGAATTGATTTACAACGGGCTGGACGCCTTTTATCGCGCCGAGCTTTTATACGGCCTTGCGATGATGGCCTCATTGCTGGGGCTTTTGTTCATGCGAAGATGGCTGTATCCCCTCGGCGTTTTGTTATTGGGTTCCGGGGCCTTGTTGCATGCGGCTGGCATCGGCCTGAGAATGTCCATCACCGGCAGGCCTCCCATCACCAATTTGTTCGAGACTTTCGTCTTCGTGGCCTGGATGGGCGCCATGTTGGGATTGACTTTGGAATGGTTCACCAAAAAAGGCATGGGAATTTTGGGAGGCTCCATCACGGCGCTTGCAGTTCTGCTGCTTTCCTCGCGCTACAACACCGACGGAGACACCATCGGTGTTCTGGTCGCGGTGCTAAACTCCAATTTCTGGCTGACGACGCATGTGATCACCATCAGCCTCGGTTATTCCGGATTTTGCGTGGCAGGAGTCATCGGACACATTTATCTGCTTCAGGCGATGATCAACCGCCATGACGTGGAAAAGCTGGATTCGCTGGCAAAAATGATTTATGGCGTGATGGCTTTCGGATTGTTGTTCTCCTTCATTGGCACCGTTCTGGGCGGCGTCTGGGCCGATCAAAGCTGGGGAAGATTTTGGGGTTGGGATCCGAAGGAAAATGGCGCACTGATCATCGTTCTGTGGGGAAGCCTTCTTTTCCATGCCAAGCTGGGGAAAATGATTGGGCCTCTTGGAATGGCGGCGGGTTCGGTATTGGGAATCATCGTGGTGATGATGGCCTGGTTCGGCATCAATTTGCTGGGCGTGGGATTACACTCTTACGGTTTCACTTCCGGCGTGGCGAATTCCCTCATGGCGTATGTCATCTCGGAGGTGGTGTTTCTGATCGCTGTCCTTTTCTGGGTTCAGAAAAAAACCTCGTACCGGCGTGGATATTAAAAAAGGAGTTGATGATGATAAATGAAATCTTCCAAAATGCAGGCTTGATATTCTGGCCGGCCGCATCCGTCATTTTTTTCGGAGCATCCTGTTTCATCATGGTGCTGCGAATGAACGCAAAGGTGTGATGGTTTTGTGAACGTCTATACTCCCTATGCTCAAATATTGAGAGACAGGGGGTTTGCGGGAATCCGTGTTCGCAAGGTTGCGCTGAACGGCGGGTTCACTTGTCCCAATCTGGATGGCAGCAAGGGTCGTGGTGGCTGCACGTATTGCGATAACCGCAGTTTTTCCCCGGTGGCGGGAAGCCGGAGCGTTCCCATTTTAAATCAATTGGATCAGGGCATATCTTATTTCAAGGTAAAATGCCGGACCGAACGTTTCATCGCCTACTTCCAGACGTTTTCAGGAACCTACGCATCCATTCCACGCCTGCGGGATCTGTACTTGCAGGCGATGTCGCATCCGGAAGTTGTGGGGATTTCCATTTCCACCCGTCCTGACTGCATCAATGCCGAGGTGGTGGATCTGTTGGAAGAGTTGGGGAAAAAGTTTTTCCTGACGTTGGAATTGGGGTTGCAATCCTCGTTCGATGAAACGTTGCATCGGGTCAATCGTTTGCACACCTTCGACGATTTCGCGCGGGCCATGGATCTCTGCTCGGGTCGCGGGTTTGATCTTTGTGTTCACGTGATTCTCGGACTTCCCGGTGAATCCTCCGGGCATTATCGACACACTGCATCGTCTCTAAACCAATGGTCCTATCATTCCGTTAAAATTCATCCGCTCCATGTGGTGAAGGGAACGGTGCTGGCTTCGCAGCATGCGCGCGGAGAGTACAATCCTTTGGAATGTGGGGAATACATCGAGGGTCTGGTGGATTTTTTGGAACGGGTTCCGGCTTCCGTGGGCGTGCAGCGTTTCACAGCCGATGCGCCGCCGGAAATGCTGGTTGCACCTCAGTGGTGCCGGGACAAGGCGGGTGTGCTCAATGCGATGAAGAAAGAATTCCAACGGCGGGGAAGCCGTCAGGGGTTTTTGGTTTAGGTTTTACCGGTCACCAATCTTTGCGGGTCAATTTGCGCAGGAACAAAAGTAACGGTGCGATAATCCACATCAACAAGGCTCCCAGCGACACCCATGTTCCCAACACCGTGCCGAAGAATTTTTGAAAGGAGGCGCCCGTGTATCCCAAAAGCGCGGCGGAATCCAGATGCATCAACACCAGCACGCGCTCCAGATCCACCGGGTTTAAAAGCATGGCGGCAAGGACCGGTGTCTCCAGCGGATAATCCGAGAACTTCATCACCAGCGCCATCACAAGCGCATCATACCCGAACACCAGCGTCAGCCAGATCACGAGGCTGGTGGAAAAACCGCGCAGTCGATCCTCCACCGATACCGCCACCAGAAATGCCAGCGCAAGGAAGATGAAATGGAGAAGAAGTCCGCCACCCACAAACACCATCAACAAACGCACATCACCGCCCGCTGAAAATCCATAAGCGGCCATGGGAATGCCGACTGCCATCAGGAAAGCCAGACCTAATGCCGCGCTCAACGCAAGGAATTGCCCGAGACACAAGGGAATGCGTCCGATGGGCTGCGCAAACATCAGTTCGTGAAAGCCGCGCGACTGGTAGAAATACAAGGTGCCGTAAATCTGACAACACAGGGGCGCCAGCAAAATCACCGCACTGAGCAGGGCGCCGAAGGCTGCCGAAGCGCTGGGACTAAAGCGGAATATGCCCATCGACCCGGCCAGAAAAAATCCGAAATAGGCGAGGATGAAACGGCTGCGCAACAAATCCCAGAAACAATAGCGGAATATCTGGCCCATCTTCATGCGCCTCTCGGAGCAGGTTCTTCGAGACAGACCGCAACCGCCTGTTCAAACGCATGGGGATTCAAGGAATTTGGACTCTCCATCATTCTCTGCATGGAGACGCGGTGTGCCTTTCCATTGCGAAGGAACACGAGGTAATCCGCGACTTCGCGAATGTCTTCAAGCAAATGAGTGCTGAACAACAATGTCTTGCCCCGCTGTTTTTCCGCCTTCACGAGTTCCATGAATTTGATGCGCGAAGCCGGATCCAGACTGGCCGTGGGTTCGTCCAGAATCAGAATGGAAGGATTGAAAGCCATGGCCAGAAAGGCGTTGACGCGCTGCTTCATGCCACCGGAAAGTGTTTTCCAACGCTGACCCAGATAAGCTTCCACCTGCAACGAGGCACAGTGATTGAAATCGGGAGCCACGTTCCGTGTTCGCGACACCAGTTGCAAGATTTCGTGAACGGTGAGGTTTTCCGGAAAGCTCGGATGTTGTGGCATGTAGCCGATATGGCGACGATAGGCGGGACTTGCCGAAACGCTTTCCCCGAACACTTTGATGGTTCCGGTTTCGGGAACATTCAAACCCAGCACGCATCGGATGAGCGTCGACTTTCCGCTGCCATTTGAGCCCAACACGGCGGTCACCGTGCCGGGTTCGCAGCGGAGATCCAGTCCTTGAAGAACGGATTTGCGCCCATAGGATTTGCACAGGCCATCGATTCGGATGGGAAGAGTCATGAGCCAGCCTTGGGAGGAAACAGGGGGGAGTCATCCTCCAAACTTTTTGGCGCAAGCACCGGAAATTGTTTTTCCAGCAGGTTCAGCAGGGTTAGAAAATGACTGCGCATCAGCGCGAGGGCTTCAGGATAATGGTCCATCAAAGAGGATTGCAGTTCCACCGGCCGGTAGGGAATGTCCCCCCGGCCGTCGTGGTTGAGATCATAACCCCGGTATTTGTCCCACGAATTGCCGCGAAAGACGTTGGAGTTGTGCATGGAGGAGTTATAGGACACATCGAAGGTATTGCCGGCGAAACGGTTTCCTTCATAAAGATTATCGTCACAGTCGGCCAGTATCCTGATGGCCCAGCCATTGCGGATGAAGGCGTTTCCCTCGAAATGAACGCGCGACAAACCCTCCTGAAAAATTCCGACGGTGTTTTCCTCAAAGACGTTCCGGCGCACCTCGCTGTCTTCGATGCCTTTGCAAAGCAGGCCGTAAGCGGCGCTGCCCCAATTGCGTTCGAAACGGTTGTCCTCCATGCGGATTTTGTTGGAGTACATCACGGCCACGCCCGAACCGTTGTTGCGAAACACGTTTGCCGCGTAACGACTGCCGTTGCTGAACATGAAATGCAGTCCATAGCGGATGTTCCCCTCGGCGAGGTTGTTCGTCACATCGGAATTCCCGGTGAACTCGAGATAAATTCCGTCGCGATGCCCGCGAACATGGTTTCCGCGCACAGTCATGCTGTCGCATTGCCAGAGATGGATGCCGTTGCCGTTCGCGACTTCATGCCCATACAGTCCGGTGATGTCATTGTTTTCGATGAACGCACCGCTGGAACGGGCACCGTAAATGGAAAAAAAGTTGTGGTCGAAGCGGTTGGAGTCGATGCGAACGTCGCGGGCATTGACAAATCCCAGCGCGGCTTGATCGCGAACATAACTTATGCCCACGTTTTTAAAGACGAATCCGGTGACGTGAACGTCATTCGCCGTGATGACAAGCAAGGCGCCAAGGCCGTGCGCATCCAGGACGGGTTTTCCGATGCCGCGCAATGTCAACGGTTTTGAAACGACCAGACCCGTTTCGGGATAGGTTCCGGGATGAACGCGCAGCACATCTCCGGAATCCGCAACAGCGAGGGCTTCCCGCAAGGTTTTAAGAGCTTGTGCGGAACCCACTTCGAGAACGCTTGAATGTTTTAACGGCGGTTTGCCCCATCCCGTATTGATCGTTAAAAGGAATGGAAGCGCTATGAAAACGCAAAGACCGAAGGGCCGTTTACGATTTTCGCAATTCATCAAAAGTCACCAGATCCCCGCCGAATCGCGCTTGATAAGTCCTGGCCGAATCTGTGCTAGCAAAGGCTGAAAGACCGGCACCCATGGGACTTTTCAAGTTTGCACTTCTCAGATAAGTCAGGTTTTCAACCGGGATCAGATTGCCCGGATGATTGAAGTCGATGGCGTAAAAGTGATCTCCTGTCGCGTTTTCGGTTTTCAAACTTCCCAGCAGGCATTCCATGGAATCGAACTTGTACACCTTGCCCTTGGCCGTGATCCTCTCCGCGCCGAAACTCGTTTGCACCAGGGTCATTTTACAGAAATGGCAGGCATCGCTGCCGTATTCCAACGGCACGTGACCTGGATTACAAGCTGTCAAACCCAAGGCGGAAATCAAGGAAAGGGCAATTCCGCCGTGTAGGGGCGAGGCATGCCTCGCCCCTACACGGCGGAACCACAGGATCCAAACGGACGCAGCCATCAATGCACCGCTTCCAAACATCAGCCAGGCTCCCAAAGCCGGCCACGAGTATGAGGTGAAGTTGAGCAGATGCGCCGTGCCAATCAACGGAGGTTGATAGCTCATGCCCGGAATAATGATCGCGGCATGCGGATCCAGGTGATGCCCATAGTCGTATTCCCAACTCCAAAAATCCCAAATCCCGAGCATCCCTGCGCCACTAAAAGCGGCCAGCAAACCCGCCACCAGCCAACGGCGAGGCCAGAGGGCAATCAACAGGGTTAATCCGGTGAAGAGCCACATCAACTTCGGAATCAAACGGAGTTCGGGGATTTGATCCGGCATGATTTTTTTCATTCCGATGTAATGATTCAATTCGTTGATGATGTCCAAATCATTGGGACTCTGGCCCTGAATGCCGTTGGGCCAGATGTACATGCCCAGCCCCTCCGGGTATTGTGGAGCGCCCAGCCTGATATGCCACATGGGAAAGAGAAGGGATGCGGCGAGCAAACCCGCCGCGCCTAGAAGCAGCAGGGATGCCGTGCGCCGTGCGCTCCGGACATCCTTGCCAGCAACGCTGCCTTGGGATGAAATGAGAAACATGGCTTGGCCTTTCTGTTTCGCAGTTCGGTTTCTTAAGGGGTATTCGTGCCGTAAGTGAGAGGCACCTTTTCAGCCGGTGCGGATACGCGAACGTACCCCTGCATTTCCTGATGCAAGGCCGAGCAGAAATCGCTGCAGTACATGGGCATGATGCCAATGCGATTCACCACCCATTTGAGCGTGCGCGTCTGTCCCGGCATGACGAGCAATTCGGCATTGTTGTTGCCGATAATCGCGAATCCGTGCGGTGTGTCCCAGTCCTGTTCCAGATTGGTGACATGAAAATACACCGTGTCTCCCAACTCTACGCCTTCGATGTTGTCGGGTACAAGGTGACTTCGGATGGTGGTCAGGTAAACGTCCAAACGCTTTCCATTACGAACGATCTTGGTGTCCTTCTCGCTTTTAACTGCGTAAGGGTTTTGATTATCCGCAAGCTTGTAAATCTTCACGCTCTGCGCCATGATTTTTTCCGCCGGCATGGCCTGGGCGTAATGCGGCTCGCCGATGGTGGGAAAGTCCAACAGCATTTTCATCTTGGGACCGCTGATGTCGATGAGTTGCGCGGACTGGGCGAGCTCGGGGCCCGTAGGCAGATAGCGATCCTTGGTGATCTTGTTCAATGCAATCACATACTTGCCGTAGGGCTTCTTGGTGTCACCCATGGGAACCATCAAATGGCCTATCGAATAATAAACCGGAATGCGATCCACGATTTCCCATGTTCCCAGCTTCCACTTCACGATTTCAGAGCTGATGAAGAAAGACGTGTAGGCGTATCCCTTGCCGTCGAATTCCGTATGAAGGGGGCCCAGGCCCGGCTTTTGCACTTCACCCGCTATCACCTGATCATATTTGAGAATGGGAATTCCCTCGACTTCGCCGTCAAAGGCCTTGTTCTCAATGGCCTTCATCATCTTGGTGAAACTGTGCACGGGAATCACCGAGGCGAGTTTGCCGCCCGCAACGATATATTCTCCGGTGGGATCGACATCCACTCCGTGAGGGGATTTGGGTGTCGGCAGGTAGTACACCATTCCCGGACATTCGCTAGGGATGAGCATTTTCACCTTCTTGCGCACTTCGCTGGAAGCCGTCTGTGTTTTTTCGTCGAGATAATTGTTGTAGTGAACACCATCCACTTCATGCGCCTTGCCGGCGGCCGCATACTCCTCCGCCTTCTTCCAGTTGATGGCGACGATGAAGTCCTTGTCCTTTTGCGAAGCGTTCACCTCAAGCAGGCTGTGGGCTTGTTCGGTGTTGTAGGAAGACATGAAAGCCCAATCCTTGGAAGGGCCCTTGCCGCAATGCGCCTTGTCATAATCAAAACCCGGCAGCAGAATCTGAAAAGCCACGGCCATGCGCCCTGTTGTTTTATCCACGGACACAAAGCTCTGCGCGGCCTTGAATTTTTTTTCGTATTCCTTGATGGCCACGCTGGCCTGTGGAATCGGAACCGAGAAGCGCGTTCCCGCCACCAGATATTCGGTATTTTCGGTCACGAAGGGGGAACTGTGGTTTCCCGAGCTGTTGGGAATCTCAATGGTCTCCACGGTTTCAAAGGTTTTAAGATCGATGCGCGCAATGCGCGGCGTGTTGTTCCCATTGATGAACACATAGCGTCCGTCCACTTCGCCGTTCGTCTGGGAAATCTGCACGTGATGGGCATCATCCCAGGGGATGAAACCGAAGCTGGTATTGAGCAGCGGCTTGGTTTCCTCGGAATAACCGTAGCCGTTCTCCGGATTTTGCGAGAACACGGGAATCACCTTGAGCAAACGACCGGAAGGAATGCCGTACACCGCAATCTGGCCGCTGAAGCCCCCGGAGAAAAATCCGTACAATTCATCGTACTTGCCCGGTGCAACATAAACCTTCTGTGCGGCGTCATCCATCTGCTGTTTCTGGCATCCGAGCAAGCCGGTCAGCAGCGCCAACCCAACGGCCCACGAATACTTGTTGTGTATCATCGTGTTCTCCTTTTGGTGTGTTTGTGTATTCAAGCTTCCAGCGATCATTTTTTCTCTTTCAAGGACGCATCGTTATTTCGGAAGAATTCCAGCACGGCGCGGGCATCTTCCTGAGTTACCACCACGGACATTTGCGTCATGTATGTTGCGAGTAATGCCCTGGCCGTGTCGTCCTGTTGGGTCATTCCCGTGGGATTGAGAATCATGTTCATAATCCATTCGGGAGAGCGGCGATGCGTGACGCCATTCAGGGCGGGGCCGACATACCGGATATCGAGCTTGTGGCATGCCGAACAGGTGCCGGAAAAAAGTTTTTCGCCCTTCTTTACAAGGACGGGATCCAGCGTTGCGCTGATTTGGACGGATTGGATGGGCCCCACTCCCTTGGAAGGACCGGAAACCTGCGCGGTTTGGTGTTCCCCGGATTCTTCCTTCGCTTCTTTTTTGTCACAGCCTGCCAACAGAATTCCCAAGGCCATTATGGCCGGGAGGCCCCAAGTCAATTTTGCAATCACTTCCGGAAAATTCATCTCGCGCATCTTATTCCTTTCGATTCGTACATAACAGACAGAGCAACAAATACGCCAAAGTCAGGCCCGGCGAATTTGGGCTTAATAGACATGTATATCCATAGATTGGCGATGGAAGAACATGGAAAATGATCTTTCGTCACCTCTTTATCGTCAAAATGACAGGATGGGGGGGGGTTATTCAGGAATGCTTTTGCCTGACAAAATGTCTGTGCAAGGTGGAAGATTGAGTTGTCGCGTTACGGTCTCGCACCGTTCGGAAAGCGCGATACCAAAGGCAGATTGATTCTCGCCCAGAGGACAAGCGCAATCAGGGCGAAACCCGAAGCCAGCACCAGATGGAACACATACCCCTGCGTCCAAATACCCGTGCATACGCGCGTCAGCGCGGCCAGAACCAGCAACCATCCATATCCCAAAGTTTGTTTGCGGTTTTTCCCCAACAGATCCAGCCGTCCCCCATGGGCAAACACAACGCGCGTTGCCACCGAGATCGTCACCCAGAGGAAGCCGGTGATGAAGATCAGATGTTCCCAAGCAACGGTGTAGATGGGGAAGAAAACCGGCAAAAGCAAACCGGCCCCAATGGAGTACAAAGCCATTCTCGCTCCGGCGAGATAAGCGGGCAACCCTGCTGGAATGCGGTGGAGTCCGAGACGGCTAAAGAGAAACCATGCCCATATCAAGGCGCGAATGCCGTATCCTATTCGTGAAAGAATGGGATGACTTTCCTGCAACTCCAGCGAATAACTCAAAACAAAGAGCAGGCCCAAGGGAAGAAGTACTCCGATGGAAGCCCCTGCCTGTGATTGCAATGCTTTCGGATCGAGGATTCCATTTCCAAACAACTTCGGCATCAAAAAGCCGCCCACACCGAGAATGAGCAGCAGGGGAAACGCCTGATATTGCAACAGGGTTCCCATTTTCAAAGCCAGTGGATACATGATTCCCGAAAGGATCAACACCCGCACAACCGTTCCGATCAAATCCGCTGTCATGGCAAGAGCAATAAACACAAAGGTGGCGGGCGGGTGGATCTTTGTTTTGCGCAAGCCCATGAAAACAAAGGCGAGGAAATTCAGGATGAGCAGAAGATGCAAAGCCTGACTGATGATCGGACTTTGAAGGAACGCGGTTATGGCGAATCCTGCAAGTCCCAGAACAAAGAGGCTCAATTGAAAAACACCCAGATGTTTAATCCCAAGAACTTTGGGAAGCATGGTGCATAAAAATCCCAGAATGAAACAATACAAGAAACCTTGAATTTGAATGGCGGCATGTTCCAGACCCGGATAAGGAAACGATTGGGGCCACAGGTAATAGGGAATCCAGATCCCAACGCCGATTGCGGCAAAAAAGATCCCGAGGGGAAAGAGCAGCCGATAGGGTTCCGCGAGAAAGGGATCCCATTTGTGATTTTGAGAGGAGAAAGTGTTCACGAGTTCCTTTAATGTCCGGCGTCGGTGATGGCGGATTGCAACGCCTTGAGCTGTCCTTCTTCGTCTTCCAAACTTTCGTCACGGCGGATGATCCGGCCTTTGCGATCCAGTAGAATCATTGCAACGGTGTGCTCGATGCCGCCATTCTTTTTGGAAGGCCCGTAGGCGATTCCCAGCAGCATGGCCAGTTCACGGGTATCCTCCGGGTTGCCGCGGAGAAGCGTGTAGCGGTCGGTGCGCAAATCGGTTTGCTTCCGGTATGCAGCCAGACCTCCGGAATCATCGCGACCAGGATCCATGGTCACGAGCACAAATCCCGCGCGTTGTTCCCAATCCGAAGGCAGTTTGGACTCCAGCAATTTTAACCGGGCCAGCACCATGGGACACGCGGTTTGACAGCTGCCGAAAAACATGGTAAAAAGCCGTGGCTTGCCCTGTAAATCTGCGAGCCGCAATTTTTGCCCTGCATCCGTAATCCAGGTGGAACGCAATTGATACAGGGATGAATCCGGAAACGTTTGCGGTGCGGCATGAGCGGACAGGAATCCGGTCGCCAGCAGGATTCCAAAACAGGCGCGGAACTTATTTGCGAATTTTTTTTCCGGTTCACTTTTCATCAGAGGCCTCCGTGGCGCAACGGAATCCCAGGGATGCCGTGGAGTATTCAGGTTTCAAGCTGGAACGAAATGCAAAACGCATATAGGTGGCATAGTCCACGCCGGAGGGTTTCGCCGAACCCGCCGCACCGCCGCAAAAGAAAGCGTTGTTGCGATCCCCGGAAATCATTCCCTCCGGTCCCTCGCGATTAAAGTCGGATGTCCATTCCCAGATTTTTCCAAACAAGTCGTGAACGCCATAGGCGTTGGTCGAGCCTTTGCCGTCGGATGAATCTTTTGAGCTCGGACGGCCATACCATTCCAAAATCTGTGCGTTATAACCCGCAGAATCCTGACCCCCTGGAATGGTTTGCGCGATTCGCTCCCATTCCCGCGTGCCGGGAAGGCGTTTCCCCTCCACCTCGCAATAGGCCTTGGCCGCGTACCAAGAAACCTGTGTGACGGGGCTGGAAAAGTTTTTCGACGACGGCTTCAAGTCTTCCTTCCAGGAAATGAGATAGGTGGAGTCGGCGAAAATCCGTTTCACTTTGGATTTTCTCCATTCGGAATGCTGTTGTAGGAATGCCAGATACTCAACAATGGTCACTGGAGTTGCATCAAGGCGAAAGGCGGGGATGCGGATTTTTGTGCTGGTTCTGGAGCTGTCGCCGGATGCGGGAAAGGGAGGCGTGTAATCGCCTCCCGGAATCAAAACCATGGGCTTTGCGCTGGCGAAGGCGGAACCAAGAACCAGCATGCCGGTGAGCAGAATATTTTTTCCGCTACTTCCCATGTGCGAGGACATCTTCCACTTCATCCACGGTCACGGGTTCGCCCTTGTTGCCAAAGCTGTTGCGCACATAGGTGAGAACGCTGGCGATGGTGACATTGTCCAGATTCAATTTGGGCATCACGCCATTGTACTTGACTCCGTTGACCGTGATTTCCTTTTGCAATCCGTTCTTCACGATGAGAATGGAACGGTTTTTATCCGCCATGAGGAAATCCGACTTGGCCAGCGGGGGAAAGGCTCCGACCAAGCCCTGGGCCTGGGGTTGATGGCAGGCCGCACAGATTTGGGAAAAAGTTCTCTGTCCCTTTTCCATCATTTGCTGCGTGGTCAGCTTGACCTTGGGGGCCGCCGCCTTCTTCGGCGGCTCCACGGACTGGATGGCCCCGCCTTCGGGGTGGTATATCTCGTCGGACTGTTTGCCGGAATAAATTTCCTTGTTCTCCTCGCCCGTGACCTTGAGCATGCCGAGGGATCCCTTATTGAACGTTCTGAAAATGGAATGATCCACGAGGATATAGGTGCCCGGCACATCGACCTTGAATTGAACGGTGGATGATCCGCCCGAGGGAATCAAAGTGGTTTGAACATTTTCCTGCGCGATGGATCCGCCCTCGGTTTGCACCTTGTCGAAAATTTCACCGATCACATGGAAGGAGGATATCAGATTGGGACCGCCGTTGCCGAGAAAAAGACGAATGGTTTCGCCCGCCTTTGCGGTCAACGCCCGGTCATCCGTTAGAGAACCGACTGAACCGTTGAACACCACATAGTCGGGTTTTTCCGCGATGGCTTTTTCCATCGAGAAAGGTTGCAGTCCCTCATCCCCGTATTTCCCTTCCGTGTAGAACTCGCCCTGCATCACATAATATTCGTGATCGACTTTCGCCATTCCCTCTTTGGGTTCCACGAGAATCAAACCATACATGCCATTGGCGATGTGCATTCCCACCGGCGCGGTGGCGCAATGGTATACGAACAGGCCGGGATTCAGGGCCTTGAAGGAAAATTGTGAGGTATGACCGGGTGCGGTGAACGATGAGGCGGCTCCGCCACCCGGACCCGAAACCGCATGCAGATCTATGTTGTGCGGCATCAGGTTTTCAGGAGCATTACTAAGGTGAAATTCCACCTCGTCACCTTCGCGCACACGGATGAATTTTCCGGGCACATCGCCTCCAAAAGTCCAGAACATGTATTGCACCCCGCTGGAGAGGGTCTTCACCACTTCCTTGACTTCCAGATGCACCACCACCTTGGTGGGGTGGTTTCTTTGGATCGGCGGCGGCACTTGGGGTGCGGAAGTCAGCGCGGCCTCTTCGGTTCCCGACAAGGCTTCTTGAGAAGTGGTACCCTGACTATGGACCGAAAATGCGGCGATTAAAATTCCAAACAGGACGGATATTTTCATGGATTTCCTTTCGGGTTTATAATTCTCATACTCTACTTAGTACTTAGCAACAAGCAAGCCACATGGGCCAGGTTCGCAAACAATGGATGTTTATGTCTATTAAGCCGGTTCTGCAATTATTCAAATATCCCCCATGAAAACGATTGCAGTCAATTTGACAATATGTCCTTGATTTTTCAAAAATCCTTGTGACAGTTTGGCCAAAGGTTATTCGATATTCCCGTGCGAGTTATGGATATCATTATCCATTGAAAATCAGATGAAGATTCTGTAATTGGATTTCGATCTGAAAGGAACCCTTGTTAAACCTCACCCTGACCCATACTGCTGAATATGCGCTGCGCGCCATGACAGCATTGGCCATGAAGGGGGACAAGCTTCCCGTAAACGCCAGAGATCTCGCCGCTGAAACGGAGATTCCCGTTCACTATCTCAACAAGATCATGCGCCGTCTGGTGGATGCGGATTTCGTGATCAGTTCCAAGGGGCATGGCGGCGGTTTCAAGCTGGGGAAGGCGGCATCGAGGATATCTTATCTGGACGTGCTCAAGGTGGCCGGCTACGATACGGAGGACAAACGCTGCGTTTTTGGCCGGGGTGGATGTGACTCGAATCATCCCTGTCCCATGCATGATTCCTGGAGCAGTCTCAACAATAACTTTGTCGTGTGGGCGCGGAAAACGACGCTGGCCTCACTGAAAAAATCCCGACAAAACATGTAGGAGTTGACCGCCTTGAAACAAAACCCATGACGCTCACCAACATTACAGACAAGGAATTTCACGATTGCGAGGTGCAAGTTGAGGGGTGCCGGTTCATTCACTGCAGCTTTCTGAATTGCAAGCTGGTTGTCAACCAGGGACGGTTTGAATTCCACCGCTGCATCAAGAAGGACGGGACAACCGTTATATTCGGCGGAGAAGCCTTGAAATGCGTCCAGCTCGAGGGACACCAGGACGATTCTGTTTTTTCCATTGACACGGATTCCACCACGCCATTGGTGCTGAATGGTTTGCCTGTCAAACCCGGCCGCATGCTCCAGTTTTATTTGATGATGTTTTTAATGATGCTTTCCGCGCTGGCTTTTCTTTTCATTACGATGAGTTCCCCGGATCCGTTAATCCATTATGGCGGGCCCATCATTGCCGGACATATTGTTGTGGCTTTGATCATCTTTGCCCTCTACCACTATTTTTTTCTGCAAAAGACTTCCAACGAACGCGATTCTTTGGATTAGAGGTGTTTAAATACCTGCAATCTTGACAGTCTTTTTTGCAATAATGGCGCGCCCCATGACTTTTATTCCTCATTAACGCCTGAAACCGCCATCTTTGTCGGGTCATTCGCTTTTCGCGAATGGGTACGATTATTGCGGTTCCCAAGGTGTTCCGCAATTTTGCACCCGGGAGAACATGTATGACGGCGCGTCAGGAAACCATCGACGGTAACGAAGCCGCCGCCCGTATTGCTTACAAAGCCAGCGAAGTCATTGCGATTTATCCGATTACCCCCTCGTCGACCATGGGGGAGTGGGCCGATGAATGGGCTTCCCAGGAGAAAAAAAATCTTTGGGGTACCGTGCCTCTCGTTCAGGAAATGCAAAGTGAAGGCGGCGCAGCCGGAGCTGTTCACGGGGCCTTGCAAACCGGCGCACTTTCCACCACCTTCACGGCTTCGCAAGGCCTGCTGTTGATGATTCCCAACATGTACAAGATCGCCGGGGAATTGACGCCGGTGGTTTTTCACGTGGCCGCGCGTTCCCTCGCCGCGCATGCGCTTTCCATATTCGGGGACCATGCCGACATCATGTCCGCGCGATCCACGGGCTGGGCCATGCTGGCGGCTTCCGGTGTTCAAGAAGCCATGGACATGGCCCTGATAGCCCATTCCGCCACATTGAAGTCGCGCATTCCCTTTGTTCATTTCTTCGATGGCTTCCGGACTTCGCATGAAGTCGCCAAGATTTTCCCCATTGATGACGATGTCATTCGCGCCATGCTCGACGAAAAGCTCATTGATGCGCATCGCGCACGCGGCCTCTCTCCCGATCATCCCGTATTACGCGGGACGGCGCAAAACCCGGACGCTTATTTTCAGGCGCGCGAGGCATGCAACCCCTTCTACAACGCCTGCCCGGATCATGTGGAAGAAACCATGGCGGCCTTCAAGGCTTTGACCGGACGCGAATACAACCTGTTCGATTATTATGGCGCTCCGGATGCCGAACGCATTATCATCATGATGGGATCAGGAGCCAGCACGGTTGCTGAAACCGTCGACACTCTCGCGGCCCAAGGTGAAAAGGTGGGCTTGATCAATGTCCGGTTGTTCCGTCCCTTTTCCGCCTCCCATTTTTTGAAGGCCATTCCCGCTAGCGCCAAATCGCTGGCCGTGCTCGATCGCTCCAAGGAACCCGGCGCTCTCGGCGAACCGCTGTATCAGGATGTTTTAACGGCTTTGTTTGAATCCGAACACAAATCCGCCAACCTTCAAAAAGTGATTGGAGGCCGGTACGGCTTGAGTTCCAAGGAATTTACTCCCGCCATGGTCAAGGCCGTGTTTGATGAACTGTCCAAAGAGAAGCCGCGCAATCATTTCACCGTCGGCATTGTCGACGACGTGACTCACAGCAGCCTCGACTGGAATCCTGGTTTCACCACGGAACCGAAAAATCAGGTCCGCGCTTTGTTTTACGGATTGGGCGCGGATGGAACGGTGAGCGCGAACAAGAGTTCCATCAAAATCATCGGGGAAGAAACCGACAATTACGCCCAAGGGTATTTCGTCTACGACTCCAAGAAATCCGGAGCCATGACGGTGTCGCATTTGCGATTCGGTCCCGATCCCATTCGCTCCAGTTATCTGGTGCAAACGGCGAATTTCGTGGCTTGCCATCAATGGCCGTTCCTTGAGAAATATGACATGCTTGCGCCCATGCTGTCCGGCGGCACGTTTCTTCTCAACAGCCCTTATGATGCAAGGGAGGTTTGGGACAGGCTTCCCGAACGGGTGCAGGAGCGCATTCTGGAAAGAAAAATTCGTGTGTTCGCCATCGACGCGATTCGGGTTGCGAAGGAAACGGGCATGGGCGGGCGCATCAACACCATCATGCAAACATGCTTCTTCGCCATTTCAGGAGTGTTGGAACGCAGCGAAGCGATCGATCTCATCAAGAAGAGCATCCGCAAGGCTTACGGAAAAAAAGGCGAGCAAATCGTCGAGCAGAATTTTGCCGCCGTCGACAGGACCCTGGACTTTCTCTTTGAAGTGGACGTTTCCAAGGCGACATTAAACGGCGCCAAGACGCCCGCCACCGTATCGGCGAAGGCTCCCGCATTCGTTCGCGATGTGATCGCCCCGATGTTGGAGGGCAGGGGAGACCTGCTTCCGGTCAGTGCTTTTCCGGTGGACGGAACGTTCCCGACCGGAACGGCGAAATGGGAAAAGCGGAACATCGCCACGGAGATTCCCATTTGGGATCCGGTTTCCTGTACCCAGTGCATGAAGTGTGTTTTGGTGTGTCCTCACGCCTCCATTCGCGGAAAGATGGTGGACGAAGAGGCTCTGCAAGGTGCGCCGGATGGGTTCCGCGTCATTGACGCCAAGCCCAAGGAATTCAAGGGCAAGAAGTTCATCATACAGGTCGCTCCGGAAGATTGCACCGGCTGCGGCATCTGCGTGGACATCTGTCCCGCCCGCAATAAAAGCGAGACGCGTTTGCGCGCCATCAACATGCAGGAACAGGCTCCGCTTCGACAGCAGGAAAAGGAATATTGGGAGTATTTTGAAAACCTTCCGATTCTGGATCGCACCACGACAGCGCCCACCAATGTTCGCACGTCGCAACTCTATGAACCCTATTTCGAATTCTCCGGGGCCTGTTCGGGTTGCGGTGAAACGCCTTACGTCAAACTGGCCTCGCAGTTGTTCGGGGATCGCATGGTAGTGGCCAATGCCACGGGTTGTTCCTCCATCTATGGCGGGAATCTGCCCACCACGCCATGGACTCAAAATGCGGAAGGACGCGGTCCTGCATGGTCAAATTCCCTCTTTGAGGACAATGCGGAATTCGGATTGGGAATGCGATTATCGATCGACAAGCAAACCGAGCTGGCAGTCGAAATGCTGAAACGCCTTTCGGGACAAATCGGAGACGAACTGATTGACGCGATTGTGAACTCAGAACAATCGGATGAAATGGGCATTGCCGAGCAACGGATCCGTGTCGAAGTTCTGAAGGGGAAGCTGAAATCTATTCCGGGCATCGATTCATCGCGGCTGATGTCACTGGCGGATTATCTGGTCAAAAAAAGCGTGTGGATTATGGGTGGAGATGGCTGGGCCTATGATATTGGTTTCGGCGGACTCGATCATGTCCTTGCTTCCGGAAAAAACGTGAACATTCTCGTGTTGGACACGGAAGTGTATTCCAACACCGGAGGACAGGCATCGAAATCCACACCCAAGGCGGCGGTGGCGAAGTTTGCCATGGGTGGAAAAGCCATGGGGAAAAAAGATCTCGCGCGCATCGCCATGTCCTATGGCAATGTGTATGTGGCGCAGGTGGCCATGGGTGCAAGGGATGAACAAACGGTCAAGGCTTTTTTGGAAGCGGAGAAACATCCCGGTCCCTCCATCATTCTGGCCTACAGTCATTGCATCGCGCATGGCATCGACATGCGATCAGCGATGAGGGAGCATCGCGACATGGTGGCCAGCGGCCACTGGATGCTTTTCCGGTACAACCCCGCATTGGCGCTGGAAGGCGCGAATCCGCTTCAACTGGATTCCGCCAAGCCGAGCAAACCCTTGGCCGAGTTTTATGAAAAGCAAAACCGGTTCAAGATGCTCACCAAAAGCCAGCCGGAAGCCGCTCAACGCCTGCTCCACGAAGCGGAAAAGGAGTCCCTGGAACGCTGGAAGGCTTATGAACGTTTGGCCACACCCTGGTCGACAGTGTCAGAAGGAGGCATATCATGAGCTTGCAAACCAACTATCTCGGCATGACCTTGAAAAATCCCCTCATCGCTTCGGCTTCACCGCTGACGCAGAATCTCGACAATCTCAAGGCCATGGAAGACAACGGCATTGCGGCCGTGGTTCTTCCCAGCCTTTTCGAAGAGCAATTGACTCATGATGTGTATGAGCATTACCACTATGCTTCAGTGGGGACCGACAGTTTTCCCGAGGCGCAAAAGTTTTTTCCGGAACCCGTGGAGTTTAAATTCGGCCCCGATGAATATCTCGAGCATATCCGGAAGGCCAAGAAATCCCTGCAGGTTCCCGTGATTGCCAGCCTCAACGGACACAGCCATGGAGGATGGGTTTCGTATGCCAAGCTGATGCAGGATGCCGGCGCCGATGCCATTGAATTGAACATCTATGAACTCCCGTCGAATCCGGACGTATCGGGAGCGGAAGTGGAAGCCCAGTATCTCAATATTGTCCGTGGTGTCAAAGATTCCGTGAAAATACCCGTGTCGGTGAAAATCTCGCCTTTCTTCAGTTCACCGGGAAACATGGCGAAAAAGTTGTGGGGAAGTGGAGCGGATGGTTTGGTGCTCTTCAATCGTTTTTACCAGCCGGATGTCAATCTGGAAACCCTCGAAGTGGTTCCAAGCGTCATTCTCAGCGGACCCACGGCCATTCGTCTGTCCCTGCTTTGGATAGGCCTTTTATCGGGGCGCGTTTCGATGAGTTTGGCGGCGAGCAGCGGCATCCACTCGGCGGTCGACGTACTCAAATGCACCATGGTGGGCGCCGACGCCGCGATGCTTTGTTCCGTGCTGTACAAACAAGGCCTTCCTTACATCCAAAAACTGATTGTTGATTTAAACGCCTGGATGGAAGTTCATGAATATGAATCCATCGAACAGATGAAGGGGAGCATGAATTACCGGAATGCCGAACATCCGGAGGCCTTCGAACGGGCCAATTACGTGAGATCGCTGCGGAATGATTTCTTCATGGTAAGGCCGATGCCTTTCGGGTGAAAAGCACCGGCCTCAATACGGTTCCTGCGGGATTTTTCAATTCAGCGGATAGCGCTCGTAGGGCATTTTTCCATTGGTCCACATTCCCTCCCATTGCCGCATGGAGCATTGCAATTCCGGAGGACATTCGCTTTTAAAGAGCACGTCAATATGGTTATTGCAGGTATGGCATACCATTGAGGAGATGCGAACCTTTCGGACCGGGCAGTCGATCTCTGGGACATGGACTTGCATTTTTCTCCTTTCCCTCTCACTTCACAAACATCGGGATTTGAGAGAGGTTCTGATGAATGGGATTTCCGATGTATACAGAACATATACCCCGTCTTGAAGTCCCGGTTAAAAATCCGTCGGAAAAGAATTGCCAGCCTGACAGATGAAAAACCCGTCAGCATGTTGCGACACGATGTCCGTCGGTTGCTAAATTGACAAGGCAGAACGGGTGTAATTGGCTCAATTCACGACAGAACGGTTATTCGAAAGAGATCCGAATGCGGCACACCATTTGCTCACTAAATGGACCAGTGATATTCCGCAGAATCAACGCAAAATTATTTAAAGGATTTTCGTCCTGTGCCTGAATACATCCTTGTAGGAGTCTTCGCTCTGGTGGGCCTGATGTTCGCCGGTGCGGCCATGATATTTTCCCGCATCGTGGCCCCCCGTTTTCCGAACCAAGGACAAAAACTGGAAGCTTATGAATCCGGGGAAAAGCCCATCGGTTCGGCGCGCATCCAATTCAAAATCGGATACTACCTCTTTGCGCTGGTGTTTCTGGTGTTCGATGTGGAAGCGGTTTTCTTTTTCCCCACGCTGGGCGTGCTTCGTTCCATTGGCGAACCCGGAGGCCTGAGCATTTCCCGGATTGCCATCTGGGCGGAACTGTTTTTCTTCATCGGTGTTCTTGTTTTTGCGCTTGTCTATGCCTGGCGCAAAAAAGTTCTGGAGTGGGAATGATTCCTGAACCGCCAAAATCCCCCATTCCCGTGCTTCCGAACACTATGATGAATCCGGTGGATTGGGTCGTCGGTTGGGCGCGTGCGAATTCCCTGTGGCCGCTTGTGTTTGGAACATCCTGCTGCGCCATTGAAATGATGGCAACCGCATCGTCCGACAATGACTGGGCGCGGTTCGGTCTGGAAGTGGCGAGAGCCTCCCCGCGTCAGGCCGATCTCATCATTCTCGCCGGCACTATTGTGGAAAAAATGGGATCGCGGCTGATCACCCTTTACGAACAAATGCCGGGGCCGAAATACGTCATCGCCATGGGTGCCTGCACGATTTCCGGCGGGCCGTTTTATTATGACAGCTATTCGGTGATTAAAGGGGCGGATCGATTGATCCCCGTGGATGTTTATGTGCCAGGCTGCCCCCCGCGTCCCGAAGCGCTGCTTTACGGAGTTATGAAATTGCAGGAGTTGATTCGCAAGGGTGCGTGGCGCAACTCCCTGACTCACAAACCCATTTATCGCGAACCCATCTCCGATCTGATGACGAAATGCGCGGCAGATTGGGAGGAAAAGGAAAAGAAAAAACAGGAAGAGATGAAGGAAGCGCAGGAGCGCTTCAAGGTGGAGAATCCGGATTACAAGGGATATGTGATCAAACGTGTGGTCGGTCCCAAATTCGAAGAAGTCGCACCCACGCCAAGACCCGAACGGGGACTTCCGCAGGTGGAGCTTTTCAATATCCTGCTGGAAAAATTTCCCGCTTTAGGTGTATACAGTGTTCCCGAAGTCACTAGGGAAAAAATCGCGGAATTGGGCAATCAGTACGTACTCGATGTGGTGGTGAGCCGCGAAGATTACCTGCCACTCATCCGTTTTCTGCAATCGGATGAACGGCTGCGGATGAATTACCTGATTGAATTGACGGCAGTGGACTGGAAGGATCATTTCGACGTCATCGTGCATTTGCTTTCGATAGACAAGGGGCACAAAATTTTTGTCCGGTGCTCCCTGCCGCATGATGAGCATCCCGAAATAGAATCACTTTCGGATCTTTATGCCGGTGCAAACTGGCATGAGCGCGAGACATACGATTTTTTTGGAATCCAGTTCAAAGGTCATCCAGATTTGCGCCGCATGTTTCTCGAAGACGATTTTCCCGGTCATCCCTTGCGCAAGGATTTTGTGGATCCCAGCCGCGTTGTGGTCAGGCCGTATTGAGGAACCATGATTCGACAGGCTCATCAACCATGATTAAGGCAGACTCAAAACTCCTTTCCACTCTTCCTCCGGGATTCGCATTGCACGATACCGGCGAGGATGGATCGCAGGAATATTTTCTGAACATGGGGCCGCAGCATCCCAGCACGCACGGTGTGCTCAAGCTGGTGGTAAAACTGGACGGCGAAAAAGTTGTCGAGGTTGTTCCGCATCTGGGATTCATCCACCGTGCTATTGAGAAGATGGGCGAAAACGAAAGCTTTGTGCAATACATCCACCTTACCGATCGGATGGATTATCTCAGCAGCCACATCAACAACCTTTGCGTGTGCATGGCGATTGAAAAGGCCATGGGCATTGGCGTCCCCGAAAGGGGAGAGTACATCCGCGTGATGGTTTCCGAACTGCAGCGCATCCAATCCCATTTGCTGTGGTGGGGTTCTTTCGGCATGGACTTGGGCGCGGTCAGCACCTTTCTTTACGGGTTCAAGGAGCGCGAAAAAATCACCGCGCTGTTCGAAGAGCTTTGCGGCGCGCGTTTGACCATGAATTTTTTCCGGCCTGGAGGCTCCAATTCCGATGTACCGGAAACATTCCTTCCCCGTGTGAAGGAAATTATTCAGGATTTGAAATTCGCACTGGATGAATTTGATGCCCTGCTTACGAAGAATCCCATCATCATTGAAAGAACGCGCGGAGTCGGAATTCTTCCCAAGGAACGGGCGATCAGTTATGGCTGTTCCGGACCGGTTGCCCGGGCTTCCGGCGTCGATCTGGACGTGCGCAAACACAGTCCCTATTCGGTTTATGATCGTTTCGAATTCGACGTTCCCCTGGGGAAAAACGGGGATTGTTACGACCGCTACTGGGTGCGCATGGAAGAAATGCGCCAATCGATACGCATCTTGGAACAGGCCTCGGCGCATTTCCCGCCGGATCCTTACCGTTCCAAAGAGAAGCCGAATTACAAGGTTCCGGCCGGAAGTTATTTCGCCAGTGTGGAAACGGCGCGAGGCTTGTTCTGCACCTATATGGTTTCGGAAAACGCCATGAAACCCTATCGCATCAAAAGTCGTTCACCGAATTTCTCCAACCTCTCCGCCATCAACGAAATGTCCGCAGGCGGGAAAATCGCGGACCTGGTCACCATTCTCTCCACGCTGGACATCATCGTCCCGGACATCGACCGATGACCCCGCTTTCCATTACGCATCCGCTGGGAGACTGGATCCGGCAACAGCTTCCTTCGCCGTTTGCAGCCATTGCCAACGGATTGATCGCCGTGATCGCCATTGCAATGCTTGTAGTGGTGACCGCGATTTTTCTGGTGTGGCTGGAGCGCAAGGTTTGCGCCCGCTTTCAGGCACGGCTGGGTCCCACGCGCGTGGGTCCGTTCGGACTTCTGCAACCCGTCGCGGATGCCATCAAGCTTTTGATGAAGGAAAACATCCGGCCGCGTACCGTGGATCAATTGGCGTATTTTCTGGCGCCGCTGCTGCCCATCACCGGTTCCTTTCTGGTTTTAATCGTCATACCCTTCGATCACAATTTGCAGGTGCTCGATCCGGATGCGGGAATCGTTTATGTCACCGCCGTGTCCGGCATGGGGATACTGGGCGTATTGATTGGAGGCTGGGGTTCCAACAACAAATACTCCCTGCTCGGCTCCATGCGCGCTGGCGCGCAACTCTTTTCCTATGAACTTTCCATGGTGCTGTGCATGCTGTTGATCGTGATGGCGAGTGGAACTGCATCGTTGCGTAACATCGTACTTTCCCAGCAAGGCACGATTTTGGATTGGTGGATTTTCAAACTTCCCGTGGCGGGATTGGTCGCCTTCCTGTTGTTTATCGTATCGTCCACCGCCGAGTTGAATCGCGGTCCTCTTGATCTTTCCGAAGCGGAGCAGGAATTGACCGGCGGATTCCACACCGAATATACCGGAATTTCCTTCTCCATGTTTTTTCTCGCCGAATTCGTGAACATGTTCGCCGCCGCCGGATTGGGAGCCACACTGTTCCTTGGCGGGTTCCTCGCGCCTCAAATCGGCTGGCATCCGGTGGATCAACTTCTTGCCTTCATTCCGGGATTCATCTGGTTTGCCGCGAAGGCCTATTTTCTGATTTTCCTTTACATGTGGACGCGATGGACTTTCCCACGGTTGAGAATCGATCATCTTCTGTCGCTGGAATGGAAATTTCTGCTTCCGGCATCACTCGCCAATCTTTTGCTGGCCGCGACGCTGGTTCTTTTCAAGTGGGTCATCCCATGATTTCGCTGAACCGGTTCGCCGGAAGCGTTTCCGCCTTGCTCAAGGGACTCGGTGTGACGCTGAATTACATCGTTCATCCGAAAAGAGTGGTGACGCGCGAATATCCCGAAAACCGGGAAACGCTGACTTTTCCGGAGCGGTTTCGCGGACAAGTGGTGATGCCGCATGATGAAAACAACGACCATAACTGCACGGCCTGCACGTTGTGCGAGAAAGCCTGTCCCAACGGAAGCATTTCCATTCTCACCACCAAAAACATCGCGAGCAAGCGCGTGCTCGGCCAGTTCGTGTACCGTCTGTCTTCCTGTACCCTGTGCAACCTGTGCATCGAGGCCTGTCCGTTTGACGCCATTCGCATGGGACACGGATTTGAAATGGCCGGATATACGCGCGAGGAACTCGATCTCATCCTGAACAAAAAGGAAGGACGATGATCTCAGTGGCTGACATCTGCTTCTACTGCCTTGGAGCCATGCTGCTGATCCTTGCCGGTCTGACTGTTCTTTCGAAGAACCTTTTCCGTTCCGTGCTGGCATTTCTCGGCGTGATTCTTTGCACAGCCGTGCTTTTCATTTCGTTGCGCGCGGAGATGGTGGCGCTGGCGCAGTTGATGGTCTATGTCGGCGGCATTCTGATTTTTGTTTTGTACGCCGTGTTCCTGACTTCCGAATTGGGAGGGAAAATGCCGGATCCCGGTCAGCGAAGAACCTTCATCGCCGTGACCGCGTCGATGTTTTCATTGGCGGTTTTGCTCGGACTGGCGTGGCAATTCTACGGGCCTTTGGGCGCGGAACAGGTGATTGAACCGAACATCGCTTCGTTGAAATCCCTCGGATTCCGGCTTTTGAATCCGGGCCCGGATGGATTTCTGATTCCCTTCGAATTGATTTCGGTGCTGCTGCTCGCCGCCATGGTGGGAGCCATTGCGATCGCGAAACAGAGCGCGAAGTCCGGAGCGAAATCATGAATCTCATGGGCTGTCTAGTTCTTTCAGTGGCATTGTTCGCCATCGGCGCCTTTGGCCTGTTGACGCGAAGAAACATCATCGCCGCGCTGTTGTCCTTGGAATTGATGGTCAATGCGGCCTTGATCAATTTTGTAGGCTTCTCCCGTTTCGGCGGCCCTTCGACAGGCTCAGGGACCGCTTGGCATATGGACTCGCAGGCTGGAAGTCTCTTTGTCTTATTCGCCGTGGCGGTTACTGCCGCCGAAATGGCGCTGGCATTGGCCATCGTGATCGCGCTTTACCGACAGAGAAAAAGTCTGGACCTTCGGGAATTGGACAGCCTGCATGGATAGCATGACGACATTGGCTTCCTACGGCGTTTTGATTCTTCCGCTGCTGTCTTTTCTTCTGACTGGCTTATGGCTGGGAAGAAAGAATTGGATCGCTTCGGCTTGTACAGCCACTTTCCTGATGGGCCTCACTTTTGTTTTGGCCGTGATTCTTGCGCTGGGTTATCGAACCCAAATTCTGTTGCACCCGGAATTATATCCCTCCGCAACGTCTGTGGCATGGGAACATTCGTGGATGACTTTTGGTCCCGGTTTGGCGGCCCATATCGGCTTCTACCTCGATCCCATTTCCGTCATGATGGTTGTCGTCATCTCCTTTATTTCATTCCTCGTTCATTTCTATTCCATCGGATACATGAAAGGGGACAAGAGTGCGGGTCGCTTTTTCCCGCTTCTCAGCTTCTTCAGCTTCAGCATGCTGGGGCTGGTGGTCTCCACCAATTTGATCCAAACCTTTTTCTTCTGGGAACTGGTCGGCGCGGCATCCTATCTCTTGATCGGTTTCTGGTACACCAAACCCTCCGCCGTGGCGGCGAGCAAAAAAGCCTTCATCGTGACCCGCTTCGCAGATGCGTTTTTTTTGATGGGTATGCTCGTCGTCGGAACTCAGTCCGGAGGCTTCGATTTCCTGCATGTGAATGATCCGGCTGCCGCCGTGATTTTAAATCGTTCGGTGGGAACGGGCATGTTCGCGTTTAATCTGCTCTCCGTTTCCACCGTGCTGATTTATTTGGGCGCTTGGGGAAAATCGGCGATGTTCCCCCTGCATGTGTGGCTGCCGGATGCGATGGAAGGTCCGACTCCTGTTTCCTCGCTCATCCATTCCGCCACCATGGTGGTTGCGGGAATTTATCTCACGGCGCGCCTCTTTCCGCTTTTCGCAGCGGCAGAAGGAACCTTGCGTGTGGTGGAATTTACCGGTGCCTTCACGGCGTTGTTCGCCGCGCTCATTGCCTGCACGCAAACGGATTTGAAGCGCATTCTCGCCTTCTCAACCCTGTCGCAATTGGGTTTGATGATGCTCTCGCTTGGGTTGGGCGGTTCAAGTGAAGGCGGAGCCGTTCAGACTTTGGCTTACACAGCTTCGATGTTTCACGTCTTCACACACGCCTTTTTCAAAAGCCTGCTGTTCCTCTCTGCGGGCATCGTCATTCATGCCATTCACAGCAATGACATTCGCGACGCAGGCGGGATGCGCAAGTCCCTGTCCTGGACTTATGCCGCGACTTTGATCGCCTGTCTCGCCATCGCCGGCATCTGGCCGTTTTCCGGATTTTTCTCCAAGGAGGAGATTCTTCAATCCGCTTTGAAAGGCGGGCATTACATCGCCCTTGCCGCAGGATTGCTGACGAGTGTGCTGACCGCCTTTTACATGTCCCGTTATTTCATTCTGATCTTCCATGGAACTAAACGTTCACACGCTTCGGAACACGGGCATGATGCCCATGAAGGCATCCTGATGGTCTTGCCGGTGCTGATTCTGGCCGTGCCCAGCGCATTGATTGGCTGGCTCGGGAAGGATTTTTTTCTTGCGCATATTCTTCCCTATACGGCTGGTGCCTCTGCGGCAGGGATTTCCGAATCTCATGAAAGCGGATCGTTTTCGTGGCTGGTTCCTGTTACCAGCATTTTGATCATGAGCGCCATTGGTGCAGGGTGGTATTTCTACGGGAGAAAAAAATGGAGCGCGGGATTTTCTGAAGGACAGGAGCCGGGCTGGTATCGCGTTCTTCGCAACAAATTTTATGTGGACGAGTTTTACGGATTTCTGGTGCGCAAAGTCGCGGCCCGATTTGTCGCCACTCCGGCCAATTGGACGGAAAGAAAAATCATCAACGGCGCCTTCGATGAGACGAGCGGGGTGTTCCGGCGGCTCGCCATCAGGCTTTGCAAATTTCAAAACGGACAGGTCCAGGTTTATCTGAGCGTGGCGCTGTTGGGTTTATATGCCTTGTATTGGATTGGAAGGATGGTTCACTGATGTGCTTCCATGATTCCATTACGAGTTGTATGCTGACGTTGACGTGGGTGCTGCCTCTGGCTTCTGCTGCGGTGATGATGCTCTTTCCCAAGGATCGGTCCGGGCTGATTCGCTGGTTCACCTTGACCGCCAATGGAATCAATCTCGCCCTGATCGTGTTGCTTTCCATCCTGTTCATCATGCATCCGCCTGTTCAGACCGGTGGCACTCAAACGGTGCTTGCCTTTTCCGCCAATCATGCGTGGTTCCCGCTTCTCAATATCCGCTACCACATTGGAGTGGATGCCATCTCCCTGTCCTTGATGTTTCTCGCCGGGGTAATCGTCTTTTGTGGAACGCTGGCCAGTTGGCAGATACGGGAAAGAACGAAGGAGTTTTTCATTCTCCTCCAAATTCTCGCTGCGGGTGTTTTCGGAAGTTTCATTTCCTTCGATCTGTTCACCTTTTTTGTGTTCAATGAATTGACGCTGATTCCCACCTACCTGCTGATCGTCATGTTTGGCAGCGGAAGGAAGGAATACGCCGCCATGAAGTTGAACCTGATGCTGATGGGCGGATCAGCATTGATTCTGGTGGGAATTTTCGGACTCTTCTTCTCTTCCGGCATTCACAGCTTTGACATGCTGGAACTTTCGCAAATCCATTTCGATCGAAGTTTTCAGCTCTGGGCTTTTCCTGCGCTCTTCCTCGGCTTCGGAATTCTGGGAAACATTTTCCCCTTTCACATCTGGTCGCCTGACGGACATTCCTCCGCACCCACGGCCATCTCCATGTTCCTTGCGGGTGTGCACATGAAGCTCGGCAGTTACGGCTGCTTGCGCATTGCGATGTACCTCCTCCCCGAGGGATGCCGCCCGTGGATGAACGTGTTTCTGGTGCTGGCGGTTGCCGGAGTGATTTGGGGCGCGTTCGTTGCCATCAAGCAAAAAGATTTGAAATACATGAATGCCTATTCCTCCGTTTCACATTGCGGATTGGTCTTCCTCGGTCTCGCGGCGTTGAACTCGATCGGGTTGCGCGGTGCCGTGATGCAAATGTTGGCGCACGGATTCATTGCGCCGGCGGTATTCTGCATTATTGGAATGATCTATACCCGGACGCATACGCGGTTGATTCCGCAAATGTCCGGTTTGATGGCATCGATGCCGTTTCTTTCCGTATGTTTCGTGCTTGCGGGATTTGCAGCGCTGGGTCTTCCCGGCATGGCGGGCTTTGCGGCGGAGCTGAACATTTTCATGGGTGCGTTCGGTTCTTCGTCGCTCGCCAAAGTCGGCGCGGGTCTCGCCGTTCTTTCCATCATCATCACCGCCGTTTACATCCTGCGCGGCGTCAATGCAGTTTTGCACGGCCCGGCCTTGGAAGGATCGCATCAGCTCGGGGATGCCACCTTTGCGGAAAAAGTTCCACTTGTGATGCTGCTTTCCTGCATCCTCGTGCTTGGGCTTTATCCGGGCCCGATTTCCACTTTGTTGGATCATGCCATTCAACCCATCCTGAACAATCTGAACCGGTAATACGATGTCCCTCCTTTACTTTCTTCCCGATCTGGCACTCCTGGCGCTGGCATTAGCCATTCTGACAGGGGAGGTTTTCCTTCGGAAGCATGTGGCGCGGGCGTCTTTCCGCATCGCCACTGGAGGATTGATCGCAATCCTGATTCTGCTTTCACTGTTTTCGACCCTGACACTGCCTCTGGAAGGTGTTGCCTTTGCGAGTTACCGCATCACCCCGTCCGTAGTGTTGTGGAAACAGATCTTTGTTCTCGCAGCCTTGGCCACAGTGTTGATTTCATCCTCATATTTCCGAAGCAGTGGGAGCGCACGAGGTACTTTGACCCGGCCCGGTGCTTTCTACAGCCTGATCCTTTTCTCCACGCTGGGAATGTTCGCTTTGATCTCTGCCGGAGATGCGCTCACTTTTTATCTCGGGCTGGAACTGGCTTCATTGCCGCTGTATGCCCTTTCCGCCTTTCAACCGCATGATTCGCAATCGGTGGAAGGTGCTTCCAAGTATGTTCTCATGGGAGCATTTTCATCCACGCTGTCGCTCTTCGGAATTTCCTTCCTGTTCGGGGCGGCTGGAGGCCTGAGCTTTGAGTCCATCGGGCTGGCGGCTCATGCGAATCCGGGGCAACCGTTTCTTCATATAGGTGCATTGCTTCTTCTGGGCGGTATCGGATTCAAACTGTCCATGGCTCCGTTGCATATGTGGGCACCGGATGTTTACGAGGGATCGCCTATGCCGGTCATGGCCTTTCTTTCCGTGGGTTCCAAGGCTGCAGCCGTTGCAGCTATGACCTTGCTTTTTCTAGGCCCGTTGGATCCGTTAAGATCCGGCATGACGGGAGCCTTTTCCCTCGCGGGAGTGCTTTCCATGGTCGTCGGAAATCTCGGAGCCATGCGGCAAAGCAATTTGCGTCGCTTCGTGGCCTACTCTTCCATTGCGCAAGTGGGTTACATGTTGCTGGCATTTACGGGAACCGCGGAGGGTGCACGGTCAGCCTTGCAATACAATTTGATCGCCTATGGTGCGACCAGTTTTGCGTTTTACTTTGTGATTTCCCTGATCGGAAAAAACCGGCCGGAAGAGATCCATTCGTTGCAAGGGTTGTCTTCGGAAAGCCCCGGCCTTGCAGCCTTGCTGGTTCTGTGCATGTTTTCCTTGGTGGGCATCCCGCCCCTGGCCGGTTTTCTTGGGAAGTTCCTGCTTTTTTCCACTGCTGCGCAAAGTGGACACTATGTGCTGGTTCTGATTGCGGCGATGAATGCCGTGATTTCCTTCTACTACTACATGAGATTGCTCAAGGAAGCCTACATCTCCAAGCCTGCGACAGTCTTTGCACCCATCCAGTTAAGTCGGGCCGCTCAAATCTGGACATTGGTTCTGGCTATTCTTCTTCTGGTTTTGGGAACATGCCCCGCGCTCGGGGAATATATCGCGGGCAGAAGCGGGTTTTAAAACCACGCTTCTGCAGTCATTTTTTCAACGCGGCCTGACTGAATTTGGGAACCAGGTCAATTCCTGGCCGTAACACCCGGATTTCATCCCTCACGCAGACCTGCCCGCCTTTGATGACTCTCGCATAGGTCCATTCATTCGCCAGACAACATTGCTCTTCGGTGGCGCATTCCCGGACGCACTTTTTTCCTTTTTGGGTGACCAATAAGGTCGCCTTTCCGATTTCGATCAGGTGGCCGACCTCAATAGTGTCAAAGTCCAGAGACTCGGTGCAGACATTATCTCCACAGAATCCGGGGCAGATCTTTCTTCCCTCCAGTTGCATCCTTTCAATGCTTTCCTTGGACAGCAAGCCCACCTGCAAGTCCCATCTTTTTGCGGGGGCATCGTCTTCGATTCCCATCCCAATCCTGAATCGTGCCCAATCCGTGCCGTCCTTGGGGCCCAATTCTCCTCCAATCGACAGGGCATAAACACTGCCGAACAGTCCCAATCCTGCTTTTTCTGAGGATGTCTCTGTCGTTGAGAACATCATGATCGCTCCCGGTTCATTATTCAATGGATAATATGAGCAAGACGTGTACCAGTATTATAGGGAGGTTATAGAAGGCCTTTTGCCGGACCTGACTTTTTGAAACCGGATTTTCTTGCCTCGATGGCACGAAAGTTTACCAAAATGGCAGCTTCGATTTGTGTGTTCGCCACTCTCGATTTCCCGATACGTCAATTCGGGCCGGGTTTAGGTTATCACATAAAGGCATGGGTATTGCAATTCATTTCAAATGAAGAGACCTAGTATAATGATCCATGTCAGGAGGGCTTTACCATGACTCGCATTCCCACCAAAATTCTCATCGCTTACGACGGTTCCTCGTGCGCCAAAGCGGCAATGGAAGATCTTCGACATGCGGGGCTCGGGTTCAAAATCAAGGCAAAGGTCATCAGTGTATCGGATCCCTGGGTGCCGCCGATTGAAAGTCTTTCCGTTGCCACTGATGTGATGTTCGCCGGAGCCTACGCCATGACCCTCGGACAAGCACGGAACACCTTGAAGGAAGTCAAGGCTTTGGCTGTGGAAGGCGCGGCTCATCTTCGCAAGATTTTTCCGGAGTGGGACATCTCAACCGCCACGGCGATGGATTCTCCCGCTCAAGGAATTCTCCATGTTGCAGAAAAATGGAAACCGGGGCTTATTGTCATGGGCTCCCAAGGCCACACGGCATTAGGCGGATTTTTACTCGGAAGCGTGTCGCACAAGGTCTTGACTCATGCTGTCTGCAATGTTCGCATTGCCCGCCTGTCCTCTGGTCGTGATCTCGCGCCGCGAATACTGCTTGCCGTCGATGGTTCGAAGGATGCGGAGGCGATGCTAAAGGGCGTGGCCAACCGGGTTTGGGTGAATGGCGCCGAATTCCGCGTGGTTGTGGTGCTCGATTACCGGCTGTCGCTGATTCAGAATTTTCCACAACGCATTGCGGAACAGGCCGAATCCATTCTGGCGGAAAGGGGTCTCAAAGTCACTGCGGCATTGCGCGATGGCGATCCCCGCGAGGAAATCATCCGTGAAGTCAAACGCTTCAAGGCCAGCAGTCTCTTTGTCGGAAGCCGTGGTCTTCATGCCGTCCAGCGTTTTTTCTTGGGAAGTGTCTCTGCGGCCCTTGCCGAGCGTGCACCCTGTGCGGTCGAGGTGGTCAGGAGATAATCCAAAGCGGCGTTTGCTTTTGTCTCAATATTGGAGTTTGTGTTTCAAAGGCTGTTTCATGGCAAAACAAGGACAGCGATATTTCTCCGGTTTAATGATAATGGGTCTCAAAAAGACCAGTTGTTCTTTTTCCCCTGTTCGGCATTGTGTTTGCTCTTTGACTCAACATGAATGAACTAACCCATCTTGCCCAAGAGGCTTTGCAAAAAGCCCACGAGATCAGGGACAAGAACCGGGATTCTGAATTGACCTCGCTGCATCTGGCTTGCGGGGTTTTGCGACAGGCATTTGATTTGCTCGATCCTTCCCTGCGCGATTGCGGCGTGAACCCCATCGCCTTCTCCGAGGATCTCGAAAAAGCCGTGGGAAACCTGCCCCGTGTCCAAGGGGACAAGAAGGACGACCAGGTATCTCCCGATCTGCACAAGGTTTTGCGCGGCGCCGGAGCCATCGCCAAGGAAATGGGGGACACCTTCATCACCCTCGAACATCTTCTGCTTTCGATCGTGGATCGATCGGAAATGTTCGAGCTGAAAAGCATTGTGAAAAAACACGGATTGAATTTGAAATTGTTGAAGGGAGCCATCATGCGAAATCGAAAATCAGGGGACGGGGAAACGCCCGGCGCACATTCGGAAAATGCAGAGAATGAATACAAGGTGTTGGAAAAATACGGACAGGATTTGGTCGCGAAAGCGCGCGAGGGAAAACTTGATCCGGTGATTGGACGCGAGGAGGAAATCCGCCGCGTCATCCGCATTCTTTCCCGCAAGACCAAGAACAATCCCGTGTTGGTGGGGGAGCCCGGTGTGGGCAAAACCGCCATCGTGGAAGGGCTGGCCCAGCGCATTGTACGCGGCGACGTCCCGGAATCCCTCAAGGACAAAAAGATTTACAGCCTCGATCTCGGCAGCCTGATCGCAGGCGCAAAATATCGCGGCGAGTTCGAGGAGCGCCTCAAGGCCGTGCTCAAAGAATTGGAAAACGATCAGGGCAACACCTTGTTGTTCATCGATGAATTGCACACCATTGTGGGCGCGGGCAAGGCGGATGGCGCCATGGATGCCGGCAATCTGCTCAAGCCCAAACTGGCTCGCGGTGAATTGCATTGCATCGGAGCCACGACGCTGGATGAATACAAACAACACATTGAAAAGGATCCCGCGCTGGAACGTCGCTTCCAACCTGTGCCGGTAAATGAACCTAGCGCAGAGGAAAGTATTTCCATTTTACGCGGCATCAAGGAGCGTTTTGACAGCCATCATGGTGTGCGCATTCAGGACAATGCCATTGTCGCGGCGGTGAAACTTTCCTCCCGTTATATCGCGGATCGTTTTTTGCCGGACAAGGCCATCGACTTGATGGATGAAGCGGCAGCCATGGTGAAAACACAGCTCGACACCATGCCGGAGGAACTGGATTCCATTTCCCGCAAACTCATGCAGTATCAAATCGAAGAGAAAGCGCTGAAGTCCGAGAAGGATGAAAAAAGCCGTGAGCGGCTGAAGTCCCTGCAAAAAGAAATTGCGGATTTAAGCGGACAAGTGGATGCGATGAAAAAGCAATGGGATGCCCGTGCGCGGTTCATTCAGGACGTGCGCAAAGCCCGGACGGAAATCGACGCCATCCACAAGCAAATTGAACAGGCGGAAAGCCGGTACGACTTGAACAAGGCCGCCGAGTTGAAGTACAAGACTTTGCGTGATGCCGAGAAGCGATTGCTGGAAGCGGAACAACGCGCCGCGCAAAGCCGTGTGGGCGAGTCGGAATTCCATGAGGAAGTCACCGAGGATGAAATCGCCGAAGTGGTTTTAAGATGGACGGGAATTCCCATGACCCGTTTGAAGGAGGAGGAAAAGGACAAATTGCTGACGCTTCCCGAACATCTCGCCAAACGTGTCATCGGGCAGAAGGCTGCCATCCGCGCCGTGAGCGATGCGATTCTCCGTAATCGCTCGGGTCTGGGTCGCGAGAGTCGTCCCATCGGCAGCTTCCTGTTCCTCGGCCCCACGGGCGTGGGCAAAACCGAACTCACCAAGGCCGTGGCTGAATTGCTATTCGATGACGAAGATGCCGTGGTGCGCATCGATATGAGTGAATACATGGAGAAACATTCCGTGAGCAAGCTCATCGGCGCGCCGCCGGGATATGTGGGCTACGAAGAAGGCGGGCAGCTCACCGAAGCCGTGCGTCGCAAGCCGTATTCGGTGTTGTTGCTCGATGAAGTCGAGAAGGCTCATCCCGACGTGTTCAATATTCTGTTGCAGGTCCTGGACGATGGAAGATTGTCGGACAGCCAGGGCCGTGTGGTGAGCTTCAAGAACACCATTATTGTCATGACTTCCAACATCGGATCAAATTTGTTTGCCAATGCGAAGCAGGCCGTGACCGTGGAGGAGGTCATGCCGGAGATCCGGAAATTCTTCCGCATCGAATTCATCAACCGCATCGATGAGATCATCACCTTCCAACCTTTGTCCATCGAAGAGCTGGTGAAGGTGGCGGTGTTGCGATTCTCCGATTTGCAAAAGCGTTTGCGCGAACGCGGCATCAGCGCGGAGATCACGCCCAAGGCCGCGCGCGCCATCGCGGAGTTGAGCCATGATCCGCAGTTTGGTGCGAGGCCCATCAATCGCTTCATCCAGTCGCGGTTGGAGAATCCGTTGAGCCGTGCCATTGTTTCGGGCAAGCTCAAGGCAGGTCAGCATTTGAAGGTGGATTTCCGCGACGGGGATTTTCTGTTCAATGATCAAACTGCGGATATGAACGCGGGATCCTCGGAGGATTCGGATGTGGAGGACGCCGTGTTTACGGAGCTTTAATAGAAGTCATATTTTGGGCCGCCATTCTAAATGTTCTCGCCCCTTAGGTGTAATTTCCAGAAGTTCGTTTTGCCGCTGGACGAGAAAGTGTGCTTCGAAAACGGAAATAATCGTGCTACGCTGACTTGGATCTGGAATGGCTGTTGTCCAGAAGCTATCGTACATGGAATAGGTTGTTCGCGCTCCGAGTGAAGCAAACCATTCAAGTACGTGTTGTGAGCGTGGCACTATAAATAAATTCAGGTAGCGGTACTCCCACAAGTATGCGCGAGCACGTTCAGCGTTGAATCTTTCTTGGATCTCAACAGTATTGGCAACCGCAGGAGGCAAAGCTGGTTCGTCTCCAGGAGGAATATCAGGCAGGTTGACAGGATTTGTTGGCGGTGTTCCTGGTAATTGCGGGGCAGAGAGTTCACCACCTGGAAATCGAATGGTGGCGAGGCGTGCTATGAGGCCTCCGACCTGCTCTCGGATATTCCGCAGGTATCTGAACAGGACAAAAATTGTATGCCAAGGGTAATATTAAGATTGATGCGGACGGCCACGAGATAAAGACCGAGGGCAAGCAGGGTCATGATCCCCAGTTTCCCATAGGCATAGGCGATGGGGTAATAAGAGTGTGACATAAAATGGACACTCCCATCATCAGGAAGGCGATCGCCTTGTTCAGTAGATCGCCGAGGCCGTAATTGGCAATCTGCTTTCCGACGTTTTTAATCAGTTGGGTTTGGGTCATCGGTTCCGAATTCAGGGTCTGAACGAACTGGAACGATTACTAAGTCTTTTATGACTTGGGCGTTGGGATTGACGAAGTCGGAGAGGGACGGTTTTTTACCCTCTAAAATTCATTCTCCCCCTAAAAATCGGTTTCGATGATTTCCGGCCGGCCGACAATGGGCTTGGGGATCCATACCACCAAAATTCCGAATTCAAACTGGGTTTGCAACTGATCCATTTCCACCGGCACGAAGAAGCGAAAAGTCCTTCTGAACCGTTCCCATTTTTTGCCGTGGGGAAATTGCGATTGAGGATAAGTACCAAAGGACTTTTTACCGCGCCATCCGGAAATCCGAAGGCATTCTTTTATAAAAAGAACTTCAAGATCATCCTCATCACAATCCGGAACTTCAAGGATGATCAAGAACCCCTGCCTATTGTCCACAATTTTCATCACCGGGAATTCGGGCTCTTGAATGCCGTCGGAATGGCGGAATCCATCCGAATCCAAATCATGAAACCCAAAACCGTATTCCTCGTTGGATTCGTCAGTTGTGCTGCTCATGACCTCGATCCTTGTTTGAGAAATGTTTCAAGGGGAGTCAAGGAGTGAACCCTTTGTCAATGGGCCAGGGTGAATTTTTGTCTTAGGGTTGCCAGACGATTTAGATGAGCATCCAGCAGGTGCATATTGACGAAATAGACTCCGGGGGGGATGACAGCAAAAGGGCCGGAAACATCGCAGAATCCGTTCAACACGGAGAAGGATTTTTCCAGCCGGGTACGGCCCCACACATCTTCCACGGAAATGCGGGCTTCTGCAGTATTCCATCCGGCTGGAAATCGGAGTGAAAATCCACCGGCGCCGAAAGGATGGAGAAAGGAAGCATTCAAAATTCCGGTGGAGGCGTTTACCAAAAGCGTGGCGGGTTGGCTCAAGGTTGCGCCTGCCATGTTTTGAGCCAGGCATTGGTAAGTTGCACCACTGTCCGCGCGTTGAACATTTGTGAGTGTAAGGGTATCCGTGATCGCTCCTGGAAGCGTATCCGTGTGATTTTTAATCCACTTGTATACAAGGGACGATTGTGTGCCGTCACCCGCACGGATTCCAAATTGAACGGTGGCCCCCAAGGGTGCCACTTGGCTGGCCGGTTGGGAGACGATTGCGGGAGGGGCAATGACAGCGACATAGAGAAGCGTTGAAATCGAGCCAGCCGCATTGGTTGCCGTAATTGTGTAATTGGCCGCAATTTGAGTGATCGGAGTTCCGGAGAGAACACCCGTTGCGGTATTCAAAATCAAACCCGCCGGCAGGGAAGGACTTACGGAATAGGTGGCAATGGTCCCTACCAGAGTATTGACAAGGGATGAAACGACCCCAGTTAATGACGGAGTGTTTAATGGGATGGGCTTCCCAACTGTATAGATGGCCGGGTTTGTTGAATAGATCAGATTGGAAGGCGATGGGGCTTGGGTAATGGCTGAATCCACCCGGACGCAACCTGAACCGGGCTTTTGCGTTTCGTAGCTGAGTTTGATCCAGTCCGGATCGCGCGCAACATTCGAAAACGTGGCCTCATCGATTTTTCCATTGAAGAAACCGGAATCGTTCGAGAAGCTTCCGATGTAGACGTTGTAATCGGAACGGGTGGACGGCGTAATGCTGTTACTTGCGGAGAAAAAACTTTCACCGTTGATGTACACTTGCAAATTGGTGGGAGAGCCGACCGGGCCGCTGCGTATGGCAACGACATGGAACCAGAATCCCGTGGTCACCCCCTTGGTGCCGATTTTGTAAATGGCCGTAGGCCCATCCGAAAAATCCACGCGATTCGTATCGAGATTTTGATCCGTTTGATTGGCAATGGCTTCCAGCAGTCGGAGATGGTATTGGGATCCGCTGATTCCCCTGGACTTTGCGATGATGGCTTTGCGGTTGTTGACACCGCTGGGAATTTCGTTGGTGTATATCCAGGCTGAAAGAGTGTATTGGGGAACACCGTTTAACGTGGCGGAATCGTTCTGGAAATTGAGAGGACCCAGATAAGTATCCCCGCCATTGGAGCCAACAAGGCGATAGGATCCCCCGTGGTTGTCGGAGTTGTTGCCCAGAAAGTTTTTGGCTCTGCCGATCAATCCCGGCACATCGATTGGATTCTTTCCCCCGACATTCCTTGGAATGCCCTTGAGGCTGTTGGATGTCGCGTCCCGGGCCGTGTCATCTGTTGCTTCACCAAGATGGAAAACGCCCTGGAAACCGTTTCGCGTCGTAAATACAGCCGAACCACTGGAACTATCCGGCGCGCCACCCTTTCCGGAATAAAGCCGGAAGTTTGAGCTGCCATTGCCTGTTACCGTGTCCGTGAGAACCCAGATCTCGGCCACCTGGCTTGTTGCATCCCAGCGTTCGATTTGATGCTTGAGTCGTGTTCTACCGTCAAGCTTGGTGAAGCGGATATCCGCACCGCCCGAAGCGGATTTTGAGAAATCGAAATTCCCCGCATTCAGGCGCACGAGAACCGGGAAGTTCAATTGCGTGACGGCAATGTTCGCTCCTGAGCTTGTGGTGTTCACTTTAATGGTTTGATACCTGGCCCATTGGGCATAATTTTCCTGCCCAAAGCCCAGCGCGAACAGAGTCGGAATGAATGACAAACTGATTTTAAACATCCTGTTTTTCATATTGCACCTCCGAATTAAGGATTGGGAACGGGGGTGACCCCGAGTGTGATTGTGGTTTGTGTGTAGCCGCCCGGATTTTGGGCAGTGATGGTATACTCGGCAGCCGGAGAGACTTTCAGAGGTGTGCCCATTATATAGCCCGTGCTGGCGTCGAGGATAATCCCCAACGGAAACGCCGGACTTACCGAGTAATAGGTGACGATGCCGCGAACCGCTGGTGGGTTGAAGGGGAAGATGGGCATACCCACCCCATAAGTCGGGGCATCGTCCTGATAGGAAAGATTCGAGGGGGGGCCAACGATTCCGATATTCACTGTTCCGGAGACGGAACCCATCGGGTTTGAGGCTGTCACGACATAGTCGGCCGAAAAATGCTGCGCCCCCGTTGGAATACCCGAGATCACGCCCGACAGACTGTCGAGAATCAAACCCTGTGGCAGCGGAGGGTTCACCGAATAATGTGTGATCATTCCCGATACGGAAGGACTGTTCGGAGTGATGGGGATGCCCAGCACGTAAGTGGTGGGATCATCCGAATAGGACAGGCTGGAGGGAATCTTGAAAGACGCGATTTTCAATGTGATTGCAGTGGTCCCCCATTCTCCGGAAATCGCGACCGTATAATTTTTTGAAAGGGATTGCACAGTTGGTGTTCCCGAAATCATTCCGGTCAAAGTATCGAATATCAGACCGGTGTTTGCGGTCAAGTTTGGAGAGATCGAGAATTGGGTGTTTGGGCCTCCCACGCTGAGGGGCGTGTTGTCAGATATCATCGCGCCGACCAGATAACTTGCCGTAGTGACAGGGTAGGTGATGATGGGAGCGATGGACGCAACTTTCAAAGTGGTCATACCGATGCCAGTGCTGTTAGATGCGGTAATCGTATATGTCGTTGCAGAAGTCACAAGGGTAGGTGTTCCGGAAATCACGCAGGTTGAGCTGTCGATCACATAACCCAGTGGTAATGCCGGAGAGATGGCGCAACTCGCAATGGGACCCGTGATGATTGGAGTGTGATTAACCAAAAGTCCCACCGTATCATTCACCAAATTGGGCGAGAATGATATCGAGGGTTTGGCGATGAGCACGGCCAAATTCAAGGCGGCGGTTCCTGAACCGCTGCTATTGGTGGCGGTGATGGTGTACGGTGTTGAAAGGGAAACGGCAAGCGGCGTCCCCGTGATGATGCATGTTGTATTGCTGAGGACAAGTCCTGCGGGCAAGGCGGGGGAAGCGGTGCAGGTATTGGGAGCGCCGCCTGAAAGAGTGGGAGCATGAAGCAAGGAAGTGCCGATGGTATCCACCAAGGGAGTGGAGCCGTACGTCATCAATGGCGTAGCGCCGGTTGAAAGAATGCTCAAGCTCAAGGTGGCGGTTCCCGACCCCGTACCATTCGCCGCTGTAATGGCATAGGTTGTTGTGGGGGAGGTAATGATGGGCGTCCCTGAAATGGCGCAGGTCGTATTATTCAGGACAAGGCCGGTTGGAAGCGCGGGGGAGCTCAAGCAACTTGTAATGGAACTGGTTGTTGTTGCAGTGTGAACGACCGCTTTGCCGATCGTATCCACGAATGAATTGGGCGAGAAGGACACCGTGGGTTTGGATACCCGCACGCTGATGTTCAAAGTGGCGGTTCCCGTTCCGGTGCTGTTTGACGCCATAATGGTATAGGTCTTGGCAGCCTGGTCTGTGGTGGGGGTTCCGGAGATGGCACACGTTGTGTTGTCGATGACATATCCGGCTGGTAGTGCGGGAGAAATCGTGCAGTTCGCAATTGAACTGGAAGTTGTTGGAATGTGGTTTGTCGGCTGTCCCACCGTATCGTTCACCAAATTGGGCGAGAAGGACACCGTGGGTTTGGCGATCAACACGGCCAAATTCAGTGTGGTAGTCCCCGATCCGTTTCCGTTGAGAGCGGTAATGGTATACACCGTGGAAGAAGAAGGCGCGGTCGGTACTCCAGTAATGATGCAAGTCGCATTGCCGATGGAGATGCCTTCCGGCAGCGCCGGGGAGGCGGTGCAAATTGTGGGCGTTCCGCCCGAAAGGGTTGGGGTGTGAGTCGCGAATATTCCCATGGTATCCATCACGCTGCCGGATCCGAATGTGACCAGCGGAATTGTTGAGGTTGAAAGCACACTCAAGTTCAAGGTGGTGGATCCTGATCCCGTGCTGTTTGAGGCCGTAACGGTGTACACTGTCGTCGGAGAGGTGACGATGGGAGTGCCGGAAATGGCGCAAGTCGTATCATTAAAGCTGAACAAAACGGGAAGCGTTGGCGAAATTGTGCATGACGTAATCACACCTGTTGTGGATGGAATATGGGTTGCGGCTTTTCCCGCCGTATCCACAACGGAATTGGGCGAGAAGGACACGGTGGGTTTGGCGATCAGGACGCTCAGGTTGAATGTGGCGGTGTCCGAACCGGTGCTGTTTGTGGCGGTAACCTTGTAGGTCTTGGATGAAGGTGCCACAGTGGGAGTGCCGGAAATGGCGCAGGTCGTGCTGCTGATGACAAAGCCCGTTGGAAGGGACGGGGAAATGACGCAGCCGGAGATCAAACTGGTGATCAACGGCATGTGTGTTGCCGGCTTTCCCGCCGTATCCAACAGGGAATTGGGTGAGAAAGTTACCGTCGGTTTGGCGAGGAGAATGTTCAAGTTCAACGTGGTTGTTCCGGAACCGCTGCCATTGCTGGCCGTGATGGCGTACAAGGTTGAAGGTGAGGGCGCCGCCGGTATTCCAGAAATGGCGCAGGTTGTATTGCCGAGGACAAGGCCTGCAGGTAAAGCGGGTGAAGCGGCGCAGGATGTGATGCTTCCTGACACCAGGGGAGCATGTATCACGGAAACACCAACGGTATCCGTCCATCCTCCGGACGCAAACGTCACCACGGGGGTGGGAATGGAATGCACGCCCAGACTCAATGTGGCAACACCCGATCCGGTGCTGTTCGATGCGGTAATCGTATAGCCCGTGAGAGATTGCTCAATAACCGGAGTTCCTGTGATCTCGCAAGTGGAATGGTTGATGTTGTATCCCGATGGCAAAATCGGAGTGACGGTGCAACTTGCGATGCTCCCTGTTGTCACAGGTGTGTGACTGATGGCCTGGTCAATGGTATCCACCATGACACCGGGAGAGAAGGATAGAGTGGGTTTGGCGAGAAGTACGCTGAGATTCAGCGTGGCGGTTGCGGACCCCGTGCTATTGGATGCCATGATGGCATAAGATGTGGATGTTTGTGCCGCGGATGGAATCCCGGTCATTTCGCAGGTGTTGTTGTCCATCGAAAATCCTGAAGGCAGCGACGGAGAGACAACGCAATCGCCAATGGTTCCCGTGATTGTTGCAGTGTGAGTAGCCGCCACACCGACTGTGTCAGAAACCGTTCCCGGAGAGAAGGACAAAGTGGGTTTGGCGAGGAGCACGCCAAGATTCAGTGTTGCAGTCCCGGATCCCGCGCTGTTGGCTGCGGTGATGGTATAGGCGATCGATGCTTGTGCCGTTGCGGGTGTTCCGGAAATCATGCAGCTATTGCCGTTGATGGAAAGGGACGGAGGAAGCGGTGGGTTGGCGGTGCAACTTGTGATGGTGCCGCTGGTGGTGGGAGTATGGGTCACTGTTTTGCCAACGGTATCCATGAGTGTGCCGGGGTTGAAAGCAACCACGGGCACAGGTGTGGACATCACAGCGAGGTTCAGAATTGCGGTTGCAAATCCGGTGCTGTTTGAAGCGGTGATGACATAAGTTGTTGAGGGTTGAGCGGCGGTAGGCGCGCCGGAAACAATACAAGTGGAATTGTCAATGGATAATGAGGGCGGTAATGAAGGGCTTGCAGTGCAGCTTGTGATGATACCTGTGATAGTCGGAACATGAACCGCTGGAATGTCCATGGTGTCGAAGACAGAGGCAGGAAAGAAGTTCAGCATGGGTTTGGGGATAAGCACGCTGAGGTTCAACGTGGCGGTTGCGGATCCCGTGCTGTTGGTGGCCGTGATCGCATAGGTAGTGGATTCCTGCGATGTGGTTGGAGTTCCTGCGATGACACAGGTTGCGGTGTCGAAGGAATAACCGGATGGCAAGGCGGGAGAAACGCCGCAATGGGTGATGACTCCCGTGGTTGTGGGACTATGACTTGCCATGGTGCCGATGGTATCCGCTGACATTCCCGGAGAGAAGGATACGGTGGGCTTTGCGATAAGGACGCTGAGATTCAATGTTGCGGTTCCCGAACCCGTGCTGTTGGAAGCGGTAACGGCATAAGCCGTGGAGGCCTGCGCAGCAGTTGGAGTTCCAGTAATGACGCAGGTATTGTTATCGATGGACAGGGAAGAAGGCAAGACAGGGTTCGTGGTGCAACTTGTGATGGTTCCGAGAGTGGAAGGAACATGCGTCACTGTTTTTCCGACGGTATCCACCCATGCGCCGGGGTTGAATGCCACTAAGGGTGCTCCTGTGGACATCACTCCAAGATTCAGGATGGCTGTTGCGGATCCTGTGCTGTTTGACGCGGTGATGGCATAGGCTGTTGAAAGTTGAGCGGAAGTTGGGGATCCGGAAATAATGCAGGTCGTGTTATTGACGGATAAACCGGACGGTAATGACGGGCTCGCAATGCAATTTGTGATGAGGCCGGTGGTTGTCGGAGCATGTATTACTGCGATATCAATGCTGTCGAGCACCGAATTGGGTGAAAAGGACAGGGCGGGTTTGGGGATGAGCACGCTGAGGTTCAGCGTGGCGGTTGCGGATCCCGTGCTGTTCGACGCGGTAATGATATAAGCGGTTGAGGTTTGAGCAATGGATGGGTTGCCGGACACGGAACACTGGGTAGCGTTGAGACTGTAACCCGATGGCAACGTGGGAGAGATGGTGCAATTTGTGATTGTCCCAGTTGTGGTCGGAATGTGGGTTGCCGCCACTCCGATGGTATCGGCGACCGTGTTGGGAGAGAATGCGAGCGTGGGCTTTGCAATGAGTATTCCGAGATTCAAAGCTGCAGTTCCGGATCCCATGCTGTTCGTCGCCGTGATGGTGTAAGTTGTCGGCGCTTGTGTTGCAGTTGGCGTTCCGAAAATAACGCAAGTCGTGTTATTTATGACCAGAGGGGAAGGCAGAGACGGATTCGCGGTACAACTCGTGATAATCCCGCTGATGGTCGGGGTGTGCGTCGCCATTTTTCCTACCGTATCCACCAGCGTTCCGGGATTGAATGTCACCACGGGTGTTGCAATCGTGAGTACAGTCAAGTTCAAAGCGGCCGTGACGGAACCTGTGCTATTTGCCGCTGTGATAACATAGGCAGTGAGTGATTGTGGTGCTGTGGGTGTTCCGGAAATAACGCAGGTGGAATTGTTGAGGGACAGGGAAGCCGGTAGTGCCGGGCTGGCACTACAGCTGGTGATGGTGCCGGTGGTGGCGGGTGAATGAGTCGCGGCAATGTCAACAGAATCTGTTGCAGTACCTGGTGAGAAGGATAAGGTGGGTTTGGGGATGAGTACGCTCAGATTCAGCGTGGCGGTTCCAGATCCTGTGCTGTTGGCGGCCGTGATCGTGTAAGCCGTGGAAGCACGGGCCGTGGTCGGAGTGCCTGAAATAGCGCAAGTCGAATTATTGATGCTCAATCCTGACGACAATGCAGGAGTGATGGTGCAACTGGTGATCGTTCCCGTGGTCGTTGGAGTATGGACCGCCGCAGCTCCAATGGTATCCGAGACTGTGGCTGGAGAGAAAGCCACGGTAGGTTTGGCGATCAAGATGCTCAGGTTCACCGTCGCCGTTCCTGATCCCATGCTATTCGATGCCGTAATGGTATAGGCGGTTGAGGATTGCGTTGCGGCTGGAGTTCCGGAAATGACGCAAGTGGCCGTGTTTATGACCATGGGAGAGGGCAGCGACGGAGTCGCAGTGCAGTTTTTAATGATGCCGGTGGTTGTTGGAGTATGTGCAACCGCTTTTCCCATGGTGTCCACCAAAGTGCCCGGATTGAATGTGACTATGGGTGTGGGTATTGACTGCACACTCAAATTCACAATGGCCGTGGCGGAACCCGTGCTGTTTGCCGCTGTAATGGTGTAGGCTGTGAGCGCCTGTGGTGCGGTGGGTGTGCCGGAAATAACACAGGTGGAGTTGTTGATGGACAGGGAGACCGGCAGGGATGGACTCGCCGTGCAACTGGAGATGGTTCCGGTGGTGGCGGGAACATGCATTGCCGCGACGTCAACAGTGTCCACCACGGAACCTGGTGAAAAGGACAGGGTGGGTTTGGAAATCAGAGCACTCAGATTCAAGGTTGCGGTGTTCGATCCGGTGCTGTTTGTGGCGGTAATGGTGTAAACCGTGGAGGCCTGTGCCGTGGTTGGGGATCCGGAAATAACGCAGGTCAAACCGTCGATGTTCAATCCCGGCGGCAATGTTGGAGAGATGGAGCAACTGGAAAGGGTTCCCGTGGTGGTTGGAGTGTGCGTCACCGCCTGTCCAATCGTATCCGCAACCGTGCTGGGGGAAAAAGCCACGGTGGGTTTGGCGATGAGGATGCTCAGATTGACCGTCGCCGTTCCGGATCCGGTGCTGTTGGTGGCGGTAATGGTGTAGGCGGTTGAAGCTTGAGTCGCGGCTGGAGTTCCGGAAATGACACAAGTGCTGTTGCTAATGGCCAATGGCACCGGCAATGTCGGACTCGCCACACAAGTGGTGATGGTTCCCGTGGTGGTTGGAGTATGGGTTGCGGTCTTGCCGATTGTATCCACGAGTGTACCCGGATTGAAATTCACCACCGGCGCAGTGGGTTGCTGAACGGTCAAGTTCAGGGTGACGGTTGCGGATCCGGTGCTGTTGGTGGCGGTAATGGTGTAAACGGTTGAAGTGCGGGTCTTCGTCGGAGTTCCGGAAATGATGCATGTCGAATTGCTGATACTCAATCCCTGGGATAACCCCGGAGTAATGCCGCAGCTGGAAATGGTTCCGGTGGTTACAGGACTGTTGCTGGTTACCACACCCATGGTGTCTATCACCGTGCTGGGGGAAAAAACCACCGTGGGTTTGGCGATGAGAATCGTCAGGTTCAAAGTACCCGTCCCGGAGCCGGTGCTGTTCGATGCCGTAACCGTATAAGTCGTGGCGGAATGAGACGCTGTTGGCGTGCCTGAGATGGCACAAGTCGAACTGTTGATGTTCAAGCCTGAGGGTAATGTTGGCGAAACCGTGCAAGTGGTAATGGTCCCTGTAGTCGCCGCAGAGTGTGTGGCTGATTTGCTGACAGTATCCACCACGGTCGAGGGAGAAAAGGACACGGTCGGTTTGGCGATCAGAACGCTCAAATTCAAGGTGGCGGTTCCGGATCCCGTCAGGTTGGTGGCCGTGATCGTATAAGCGGTGGAAGTTTGAGTTGTGGTGGGAGTTCCGGAAATGGCGCAAGTCAAAATGTTGATGCTCAGTCCCAAAGGCAATGCGGGAGCGATGGCACAATTGACAAGGGTTCCGGTGGTTGTGGGGGTATGTGTCACCGCTTTGCCAAGAGTATCTACAACCGTGCTCGGCGAGAAGGATACGGTGGGCTTTGCGATGAGGACGCTCAGGTTCAGTGCTGCAGATCCGGATCCCGTACTGTTTGTGGCGGTGATCGTAAAGCCAGTGGGGATGAGTGTGGCAAGCGGAGTGCCCGTGATGGCGCAAGTGGTGGTGTTAATGCTCAGGCCCAAAGGGAGTATGCCAACACTTATGGAGCAGTTCGTAATGGTGCCGGTGATCGTCGGTGTGTGCGTTGCGGCTTTACCGATGGTGTCCACCAACGTACTTGGGGAAAAGGACACGGTTGGTTTGGCGAGCAGAACGGTCAAGTTCAAGCTTGCAATGGCGGATCCCGTGCTGTTCGAGGCGGTAATCGTGTAAGCCGTAGAAACTTTGGCTGTCGTCGGGGTTCCCGAAATGACGCATGTCGTGTTGTTGATGCTCAAACCGGCGGGCAGTGTTCCCGAAGTCACCGAACAACTGGTGATGCTTCCCGAAGTGGTCGGAGTATGCGCCGCGGCTTTTCCGACGGTGTCCACCACCGTGCTCGGGGAGTATGAAATTGTCGGCGCTGCGGAAAATGCAGTAGCTGCACAAAACAAAACGGCGGAAGGGAAGAAATTTTTCATAAAGATTCTCCTCTTAAAAAACGATCTTCTATTAGTGGAAAATGAGGCCTCATTGTGTGGATTCCGGATGAGATTGCCTGACTGCATTGAACGATTGTTAGCTTCACAGGGAAGCTGGTCTCCGGTGATTTCGCCCTTAAACCCTGGGAAAGGGCGATAATTTTCAACACGCCGGAGTAGGCGTTAATACAGAACACAATAGACCTCCATACAACTCCCTAGGCGCTAGAGAGAGGCAATTAAGGGTGACAACGTTCCTTGGGGAATGTTGGTGTGACCGATCAGGTGATTAGTTCACTGGTAACTAACACTAATCGTTAACGGAGAAAATCATTGTTCTTGAGTTATTGATTTTCTGTCAGGTACATATGACGATAGCTGGATGGTGATGTGGGACACAACTTTCTTTCTTTCCATTTCTTTTTGTCACAATCACTTGCATGGCAATTTGTTTCATGGTAAACAGGAGTGTTCAATCACAGCTCTTTGCGACGGAGAAAAGTCGCGATCCGATTGAATTGTAGGGGTTTTCAAACTTGAATGACACAAAACGGAAGACGATCCCCCTTTATATCACACCTTCACTCCGCGGTAAGTTTCATTATGAGAGCTTGCCTCACGGAGGCATTTTTTTACAGGGCAAGAATTTTAGTGTACCGCAGTGCAGGGTACTTGCCAGGTGTTCTCGAAAATGTTGGAGCTTTGGGGCATCACGGACTTTCTATGAGATCGAACGGTTTTGTACGACAACTTGGCAAAAACCCTGCTCAATTTGACAGATCAAATAGCCGCGTCATTGTGCGGGGCAAGCTGAAGGTGGATTTCCACGGCGGGGGTTTTCTATTCAATGAGCAAACTGCGGACATGGCACAGGAATATCGGAGGATTCGGATGTGGAGGATGCGGTCTTTACGGAGCTTTAATCCGCTGGCTTCGACACTTCGACAAACTCAGCGCATCGCTCGGCTCAGTCTGCGGGAAAATTCTTATCCAGTGTTGAATCTTACATCACCAGCAAATAAATTCGAAACGCCAACCATCCCAATACTGCACCAAATGGAAGGTTGATCATATAATGCTGTTTCGTAAACATGCACGACAGCGCAATCAAAACCGGAAAGGCAAATGCCCACGGACCCAACGAACCAGACGCATGCAACGCTGTCAGCGTCGCCACCGAAACGTGCATGCTGGGAAAACAATTCGTCGGGCCGTCGAATTTCTGAACGTACTGCAGAAAACGTTCCGAAGCCGTACTCCCCTTGTTTCTCGATCTCCAATGATCCGGTGTGGCCACGGGAAAGAAATAGAAGAAGAACATTTGCAGCACCAGAAGCGCCACGAAACTGAACACCATCATCGCGAAGTGCCGTGCATTCAGGGTGATCACATTCAGGTAGAGAATTGCGGGATAATACAGGAAACTGTAAATCCAGACCCATGACGGCCAGAAGGGGACTTTCTCATCGAGTTCGGAATGAAATATGCGGGTGTTTGAAACATGATGGCGTTGCGTGAGGAAATAAAACTGGTAAACGCCCACGAAGGTGATGCCGCTCAGGATGAGATAAATGATGTGATCTTGCAGGCTCATGAAAACACCCCGTTCAAATCAGAAAGTCAGCGCAACGAGTCAATCGCGTCCGTCACAGCGGAAGGCGTCAGAACTTGCGGAAGAATTTTAAACTCGGAACCGTGTCCCGAGTAAAGCACATAAACCGGAATGCTGCTGCGCCCAAATTCTCCAAGCACATTGGCTATGACCGAATCGCCGTTCGTCCAGTCGGCTTTCAAGGCGGTGACGCCCTTGGTTGCAAAGTGCTGCGCCACTTCGGGACGGCTCAGCGCGACTTTTTCATTCACCTTGCAGCTGATGCACCAGTCCGCCGTGAAGTCAATGAACACGGGTTTTCCCGCGCTTAACAAGTCCGCCAGTTTTCCCCTCGAAAAAGGTTCCCACGCGATTTCGCTCACCGATTTTTTTTGCGACACACCCGGCATCGGGATGGGCGTGTTCTGAACGCCGCGCAGTACCCATACCAATGTCGGCACGAAAACAATCATGGCAATGAGCGCGGCTGTGAGACGGATATGCCCCGGATGCTGTAATGCCATCCATTTGCCGAGTATCCACGCGCTCAGTCCGGCCGCGAGCAGAAGCCAGAGCAACATGGTCATGGAGTCTATGCCGGTTTGTTTTCCAAACACCCACGCGAGCCAAACCACGGTGGCCAGCAGAGGAAAGCCCATGAATTGTTTCAGATGTTCCATCCACGGTCCCGGCTTGGGAAGGAAGCGAAGCAATTGGGGGAAGCCGGAGAGGACTAAATAAGGAAAGGAAACACCTAAAGCGAGCGCGGTAAAAACAAGCAGGGACATGAATGGAGGTTGTGTGAAAGCATAAGCGAGCGCGGTGCCCATGAAAGGTCCGGTACAAGGTGTGGCCACCAAAGTTGCGGTGACTCCGGCGAGAAAGGAACCTCCGAATCCCGTATTATCCTGTTTAGTTCGGATGCGAGTGAAGAGATATCCCATTTCAAAAACGCCGAAGAGGTGCAGGCTGAAGAAGAAAAACAGGGCGCAGAGAATGATGACGAAGGATGGCGATTGAAGCTGATAACCCCAGCCGAGTCCTTTTCCGCTACTTCTGAGAATCAACAGCAAACCCGCAAGGGCCCAGAATGACATCAAAGTTCCCGCAGTGAAGGAAAGACCGTGGAGGAAGACATGTCCGCGTTTTCGACCCGCACGCTGCACAAAATCGAAAATCTTCAACGACAACACCGGCAGAACGCAGGGCATCAGGTTGAGAATCAACCCGCCGACAAAGGCCAGACATAACATCAACAGGAATTTCATGGGCCTAGAATATACGCAACAATATTACGCCGGTAGGGGCGCGATTGAATCGCGCCCCTACCGGCGGTGCAATTACATTTTAATGCATGGATTTCATTGCGGTGGCCTTGGGTGGCGCATTGGGTTCGGTGGCCCGTTTTGCAACACAAGTCGTCTGTCGAACCTGGTTCGGAATTGGTTTCCCCTGGGGTACCTTGGTGGTGAATCTGCTGGGTTCCCTGTTGATCGGATTTTGCGCTGCTGCTGCTGAGCGCGGGTGGCCGTCTTTGCGGCCTTGGATCCTAACCGGATTTTTGGGTGGCTTCACCACCTTTTCCTCCTTCAGCTTTGAGAATGTTCAGTTGTTGCGGAATGGGCAATCGTTCGAATTTTTCCTCAACATTGCCATCAGCATGGTGGGTGGAATCGCCCTGGCTTATGTCGGATATGTTGCAGGGCGTTCTTTGTTGGGTGGCCCGTAGGGGCGCGATTGAATCACGCCCCTACGGGCTCATTATTTGCTTAAATTTCACGCCTCTTTGAGGGTAAAAAAATGAACATGCGGAAATGGCGTTGCGAGGATTCCCGCGAGCTGTACAATGTTGGCGGCTGGGGCATTGGATACTTCGGCATCAACGAACAGGGCCATGCCACAACTTCGCCGTTGAAAGAGCGCGGCCCGGCCATTGATCTCAGGGATGTGATGGACGAGTTGGCCTTGCGCGACATCACGGCGCCTGTCCTGCTCCGCTTTCCCGACATTCTCGATAATCGCATCGAGCAGATTTCCCAATGCTTTGATCGCGCCACCACCGAGTTCGGCTTCAAGGGCAAGACATTCAACGTGTATCCCATCAAGGTGAACCAGCAGCGGCCTGTGTTGGAAGAAATGGTGCGTCACGGTAAGAAATTCAACATCGGTCTTGAGGCCGGATCCAAACCGGAATTGCACGCCGTACTCGCCATCATGGACAATCCCGAAGCGTTGATCATTTGTAACGGCTACAAGGACGAGGAATTCATCGAACTGGCATTGCTGGCGCAGAAAATGGGCAAGCGCATTTTCGTGGTCGTAGAAAAGTTGAACGAGTTGAAACTGATCAAGAACGTGTCGCAGCGTTTGAACATTCAACCCAACATCGGTGTTCGCATCAAGCTGGCCAGTTCCGGCAGCGGTAAATGGGAAGAAAGCGGTGGTGATCAGAGTAAGTTCGGTCTCAACTCCGCCGAATTACTCGAAGCCGTCAATTATGCGAAACAGGAAGGCCTTGCGGGTTGCATCAAGCTCATTCATTTCCATTTGGGCAGTCAAATCACCAACATCCGCAAGATCAAAGCGAGTCTTCGCGAAGCATCGCAATTTTATGTTCACCTGCAACGCCTCGGATTGGGCGTGGAATATGTGGATGTGGGCGGCGGTCTCGGCGTGGATTATGACGGCACGCGCAGTGCCAATGCCAACAGCGTGAATTACACCATTCAGGAATACGCCAACGACGTAGTTTATTCCCTGGCCAGCGCAGCGAACGAAGCCGGGTTGCCGCACCCGAATGTCGTGGCGGAATCGGGTCGTGCGCTCACGGCACATCACTCCGTTCTTGTGTTCAATGTGTTGGAAACAGCGGGCCAGCCATTCTGGAATGAAACAGACTATCCCATGGGGGAAAACGAACACGAATTTGTGCGAGAGTTGCACGGCATTTTGCGCAATCTCTCCAACAATTCCATGCTGGAAGCCTGGCATGACGCCCTGCAAATCCGCGAGGACGTGCTGGATCGGTTTAATTTCGGGCTTGTCGATCTCAAAACGCGTGCCATGGCGGAGCGTCTTTTCTGGTCGGTGGCAACCAAGGTGCATCGCATTGCCGCGGAAATGAAAAATCCGCCCTTCGAATTGCAAAGCCTAGGGAAATTACTTGCGGAAAAATATTTCTGCAACTTCTCGCTGTTTCAGTCGCTGCCCGATGCATGGGCCATCGATCAAATTTTCCCCATCATGCCATTGCAACGTTTGGACGAGGAACCCACCGCGCAAGCAACGCTTCAGGACATCACCTGCGACTCGGACGGGCAAATCGATCGCTTCATCCGTTCCGGAGAGTTAACCCGCAGCCTGCCGCTTCATTCCTTGAAGCATGGCGAATCCTATTATCTCGGTGTTTTCCTTGTTGGAGCCTATCAGGAAATCCTCGGCGACTTGCACAATCTTTTCGGAGACACCAACGCCGTGCACGTGGTTCCGGACGGCGATGGCTACCGTATTGAGCAAATCATCGACGGGGAATCCGTGGCCGACGTGCTGGACTATGTTCAGTTCTCGGCGAAGAAACTGGTGCGCGACATGGAAAGCTGGGTTTCCGCTTCGGTGAAAGACGGGCGGATCACCTTTCCTGAAGGGAAGGAATTTCTCGACATCTATCGTTCAGGATTGTACGGCTACACTTATCTGGAGTGATGTTCGAGTCAGTTCGCAAGAGCCACGAGCAATACAAGCGCGAGCAGACCAAGAGCCGAGTAGCCTGCGATCTTCAGTTCCTGATTGACGTCTTCATCCGCCTGTTCCTTAACCGCTTTCATTTTATAGGTCACCGCCACATCCGCCAGAAATCCGTTGTCGATGTCGGTGTTCAAAATCAGGCGATACCTCGTCCGGACCAAAACGCGAACATCATAAGTGCGGAACAACATCAACCCCGCGTCCAAATTTAAAGTGGGTCCGGAATTGCGCTTGTGAGGACTGTGGTCCGCATCGGGTGTGACATAGTGAAGCCCGATGCCCCCGCCGAAGAAAGGGGAAAAATCTCCGCGATCGAGAAGATAATCCAGGGTGAGATCCCCGCCGATGACGGGCATTTCCTCCACCGGTTCCACGGCCAGTTCCCCCACCAGCAGCAGTTCTTTTTTCAGCTCCCACGTGTTTAACCAGGTGAAATGGACAAGCGGGGAATTGGTTTTTAACCGGTATATTCCAACCGTGTCGGAAGGCACCCTGTAACCGAAACTTTTCCCCACTGGCCAGAGATATCCAAGGGAGCCGCCGCTGCTGAAATAGCTGCGCCTGCGTTCCGGGTCTTGGGTGTTTTCCTTCTGTGTGATGTTGTCCAACGATGCGACCTGTTCGGTGTTTTTGCGACCAAGCAAGGCTCCGGCCATCCGGCGCGTGACCGCATCCATGTCTTCGATGGAGAGCGCGGTAAGGCTTTGGTGGAAGGGCTCGTCTCCGTTTGCAGAGAGTAAAGTGGAACTGAAAATCCATTTCGTCCCCAGACGCCGCAATTGGGAGTGAATGACTTGATCGGTTCCCGCATCAGACAGGGCCTTGAGTGCGCATACCCGATCTTCGCAGAGAATGCTGTCCGCCGCGAACAGGATGCGGCCGGGATATTGGGCCTGGATGGCATCCCGGTACAAACTGTTCACGGTTTTCAAGGAATCCGTTTCGGTGGAATCCCCGGTGATGGAAAGGATGAGCAGGCTTCCCGCTCCGGCAGGAATCCATGAGAGGATTCCTGCAAATGCGATCGCAAGAAGGAATGGACGCATGGTCCTAGAGATGCATTTTCCCGAAGGTGAATCCGGCGTCGAGAATGAATCCCTGATCCATGTCGCTGTTGAAGGTCACCTGATACTGGCCGCGCAAACGCACGTGCACATCGTATGTGCGGAACAGGAACATTCCGCCCTGCATGTTCAGGGTCGGACCGGAGCGGCGGTCGGCGGCGTTATCGTAGCCGTAGAAATGCAATCCGACACCTCCGCCGACAAAGGGGGAAATGTCGGTGCGGCTGAAGACATAATTCAGATTGAGATCCCCGCCGATGGACGCGCCCACTCCCCAAATCAGTTCGGCGCCCAAAACGAAGTTGTTGCGCAATTCCCAGTCGTTGAGCCAAGCCACACGGATGACTTGGGAATATTGGTTTTGCAGGCTGTCGTTGGTGGGCCAGAGATATCCGAGAGCGACGCCGCTGGCGGAAAGACTTCTCCGGCGTTCGGGTTCCTGGGTGTTTTCCTTTTCCGTGATGTTGTCCAGCGATGCGACCTGTTCGGTTTCCTTGCGGTTCAACAGGGCATCTGCCATGCGTTTGGTGACGGCTTCAAAGTCCTCGATGGACAGCGCCGTCAGACGCTGGTTGAAGACATTGTTTCCATCCACACCCATAATGGTGGAGCTGAAAATCCATTTGGATCCAAGCCGGTTCAAAGTGGAATAGATCACGCCATCCGCGCGGGCTTCCCGCGCGACCTTGAGGGCGCATTCCCGATCGTTGCAGCTGACTCCGGCCGGAGGGGACAGTAAAGTTCCCTTGAATTGCGCCTCGACCACATCGCGATAAAGCTGGTTGACGGTGGAGATGTCCGCCGCCTTGTCCGCATCACCCGCCATGGGAAGCAGCAAAAGCTTTTCCGCCGAGGCGAAAGCCGCAAGGGATAAAATCATCAGGACAATTTTTATGGAACGCATGTCATCCTCTTTTCAGCCTTTTCACGGAAGCGGCCTACATTGTAACAAGATGCCTGCTTTAAAGGGCACCCCTAAGACGTCCCAAGTTCCATATTGGTAACCTAAATTTACGGGATATGCCCGATTTTCACTTCCAGGAACTTTTCGAACTCGGTGAAGACCCGACTCCGTACCGTCTTTTAACCCGTGATTTTGTCCGCGTGGAAAATGTCGGCGGTCGCGAACTGCTTGTCGTAGAACCCGAAGGTTTGACCCGTCTGGCGCAGGAGGCTTTGCGTGATGTGAACTTTCTTTTTCGTCCCGGACATCTCGCAAAATTGCGCGGCATCCTTGAAGATCCGGAAGCGTCGGACAACGATCGCTTTGTCGCCATGACGGAGTTACGCAATGCCGTGGTTGCCGCACAAGGGCAATTGCCGTCGTGCCAGGATACGGGTACCGCCACGGTGTTCGCCAAAAAAGGTCAATCGGTATGGACGGGTTTCAATGATGAAGCCGCGCTGGCAGAGGGGATTTCCCGAAGTTACCTGGAAGAAAATTTGCGTTACTCGCAACTCGCTCCACTTTCCATGTTTGAGGAGAAAAACACGGGCAATAATCTCCCCGCCCAAATCGATATCCTCGCGTCAGCCGGAAACGAGTACAAGTTTTTGTTTCTCGCCAAAGGCGGGGGATCGGCCAACAAAAGCTTTCTCTATCAGGAAACCAAGGCCCGGTTGAATGAAAAAGCATTGGCGCAATTCCTGAATGAAAAGCTGTTCACCTTGGGAACATCGGCCTGTCCTCCGTATCATCTTGCCGTTGTCATTGGCGGCACATCCGCCGAAGCCACGCTCAAAACGGTGAAACTCGCATCGGCCGGATATCTGGACGGACTGCCGACTTCAGGCAATGCGGAAGGCCGCGCTTTCCGGGACTTGGAATGGGAAGGTCGCATTCAGCGCATGGCGTGGGAGAGCCGCATTGGGGCGCAGTTCGGCGGCAAATATTTTGTGCATGACGTCCGTGTGATCCGTTTGCCGCGCCATGCGGCGTCATGTCCCATCGGAATGGGCGTAAGTTGCAGCGCCGATCGAAACATCAAGGCCAAGATCACCCGCGATGGCATTTTCCTGGAACAATTGGAAACTCGACCGGATCATTTTGTGCCTGCAAGTGAATCGTTGGAAATGGCTCCGGCCGTATCGATCGATCTGAACCGGCCTATGCCCGAGATTCTGAAAGAATTGTCGAAACATCCGATCAAGACCCGGCTTTCCTTGAACGGTTCGCTCATTGTGGCACGCGATGTGGCTCATGCCCGTATTCAGAAAATGCTGGAAGAAGGCAAACCCATGCCGGAGTATTTCAAGAATCATCCAATTTATTATGCGGGTCCGGCGAAAACTCCCACGGGCATGGCCTCCGGAAGTTTTGGACCCACTACGGCAGGCCGCATGGATTCCTATGTGGAATCTTTCATGGCACAGGGTGGTTCACAAATCATGCTGGCCAAGGGCAATCGTTCGCCGGTGGTTCGCGATGCCTGTCGCAAATACGGCGGCTTCTATCTCGGTTCCATTGGAGGCCCCGCAGCGATTCTTGCCAGCGAGAATATTCTCAAGGTGGAAGTGGTGGACTTTGAGGAATTGGGAATGGAAGCCGTACGCCGCATCGAAGTCAAAAATTTCCCGGCCTTCATCGTCATTGACGACAAGGGCGATGATTTTTTTGAGAAGATAAGGGAGTAGCTCTCAGCTTTTACTTCACAACGATCCGGTGGTCGCCGCATACGCCGGTTTTCAAAACAAGCTTCGATTTTCCCATGCTTCCTTTTTTTACAGCCCCTTATTGGTACTGGTTCCGTCCTTAATGCCAATTAAACACTCGGTTGGACAATGTCGGACTCCATTCGAAACCGTGATTCGATCAGGACATTGGCATGAGCATGGACAATTGATGACTCCCAATGGGCCGCCACTGCCCTCGTTTCCATTCGCCCCAAACGTACCATCAGCAGCCATTCCGGAACCGGTTTCACGAGCTGCCCGCTTCCTGTCCGGCTGGTGGCCGCGAGAAAAATCGCCTTTCATCTTTCCGGAGGGCATGCCTGTTCCCGTCTCGCGCGCATCAAGAATTCCGGCATCGTTGGAGCCCTTGGGCAACTCGATTTCAGTCGACCCAGGCGCCGTGGGAAGCTCTTCCACGATTCCGCTACTCCCGGTGCCCTTGGTGTTTATGGCGTGATCCTGCGCCGCGTCCGGAGGACAGCAACGGCCCGGACAGCATCCGTCGCCGGAAGCGGAGGTGGAACTGGAGCCCGTGAGGGTCGTACCGGTCGCGCCGGAGATGGTCGTGCCGTTCTTGGCGCAGGGGGCGCTGTCCGATACATTGCCGCAATCATCGTCTTTCGGCGAAACAGTCCGATCGTTGGACTGGTTCGATTTTGTCTTGGTCTTGACAACGCCTTGCGCATCCATTATGGCAAGCCCGAAAAACAAGAGCGCGGCGGCTGAGATAGAAAGTGAGAGTTTCATTTTGGCCTCCTGTGATTCTAAATCCCTCTTGGGGGACGGGCGTTCGACGATACGCCGAGTTTCGCATAACCTACGTCATGCGGGATCATTTCGCCGCATGAATCAGAAATAGCATTCATAAGCCACATTCGCCAGCACGGTCTTGCAGTTGCCGGTTTTGAAAACAGGCTTCGATTTTCCTATGCCCTGACTTGTTGCGTGGAGAATTATGAGGGGCGAGGGGTTGGATGTGCGGTCACAAGATGCCTCGGGCTGTTTCTAGGATAAAAACCCCGCCCCCTATTCGTAAAGGACTAGGGCTTCCCCTCTCCCATGTAGAATGGAAGCGGTGCGTTGCATCGGAGTCAAAAATTTCCCGGCCTTTATCGTCATCGACGACAAGGGCAATGATTTTTTTGAAAATATCCGGGAATAAGACGCCGCGTTATGCGGCGGCGGGATGCAGTCGTTTGTGCATCCGTACAAAATTCGAGCGGCGGAAATCGTTGCGATGTTCCACGCAATAGCGCGGATAGACGAACTGCTTCGGGAACACTTTCACCACGTATTTCTGATCGCAACCCTCGAGGCAGCAGAGAAAATCGAGATCCAACACTTCGGTGTAGTTGTGCTTGAACACCATATTCTTGACATCGACGCTCTCAAACTCTTTTTTGTGCTTGGCGCGCTGCTTGATGTCGCGATGCAGCTCGCAATATTTGGCGATGGGATGGCCCCAAAATTCACGGCCGCAACCCGGTTCCTGACAAACCTTGAGCTTGATGCGCTTCTTTTTTTTGTATTTCGGCAGCTGCATGGAGAATTTCCTTGGGGCGGTTTGATAAGATACGAAAGTCAGGCCTTGAAGTCAGCCTAAACCTGCGAATAACGCTCGATAATCCCCGCAAACACCGCAATTCCCGCCGCCAAAGCCTCATCGTTGAAGTCAAAACGCGGATTATGCAATCCTCCGCGTTCCATTCCGAGACCCAGCCAGAAATAAGCGCCCGGCACTTGTTCCAGAAAATAAGCGAAGTCTTCACCGCCCATGCTCGGAACCCGGTCGCGGATGGACGCGATTCCCAATGCATCGGTGGCCGCGTTTCGAGCCAGCATTGCCATCGCGGGATCATTCAAGGTGGCGGGGCAGGCTTCCAGCCATTCCAGTTCGGATCGAACACCCATGGCCGTGGCGGTGTGCTTTACGAGGGATTCAAATCCTTCCTTCAACGAAGCGCGTAAAACAGGATCGAAGGAGCGCAATGTTCCGCGCAACAAACAGGTTTCCGGAATGATGTTCTGTGCATGGCCTGCGGCAATACTGCCGAAGGTGAGCACCGCGGATTCCAGCGGAGGAGCACGGCGACTCACGAGAGTTTGCGCGGAGGTGATGATCGCCGCCGCAGCGACGATGGGATCGAGGGTGAGATGGGGCATGGCACCATGACCGCCGCGTCCATGAAGTTGCAGCGAGAAATTATCCACGGCGGCCATCACTGCTTTCTCCGGTACGGCGACAGTTCCTGCGGGAAGTTCCGGCCAGCCATGGAGCCCGAAGATTGCTTCCACTTTGGGATTTTCCAAAACACCGTTTTCGATCATTTGCGGAGCGCCGGTTCCGGTCTCTTCAGCGGGTTGAAAAATCAATTTCACTGACTTAGGGAAACGCTTTCCTTTTTGACTCAACCAGCCGGCGACTCCCAGCAAAATGGCCATGTGTCCATCGTGTCCGCAGGCGTGCATCACGTTGGGCGTTTGTGAAGCCCATGGAATGCCGGATTCCTCCTGCAAAGGCAGGGCGTCCATGTCGGCGCGAAGAGCAAGGCATCCCGCAGTGGAATTTTCTCCGGGCCACAGGGCAACGATTCCGGCATGACCCTCAAAAGTTTGCGGTTTGAAACCGAGGGTTTTTAATTCCGCAACAAGGGCCTCGCGGGTGGAAAATTCGCCGCCGCTCAATTCAGGTTTTTGGTGGATGCTACGGCGAAATTCGCGGGACGATGCGGCCAGGGAAGTGAAAAGGGAATCCATGAGATCAATCCGATCTAGAGTATGGGGCTTTCGCCCGTTTTATTTTCCGGTGGCAGCAGAAAGCGGAGCGGATCCACGCGTTCTCCTTGGAACTGCATTTCAAAATGGAGATGTGGTCCGCTTGCCGATCCGGTTTGTCCGATGGAACCTATGTTCTGCCCGCGCGTTACTTCCTCGCCATTTCTCACGCGGATTTCATGCAAATGCGCATAGAAGGTTTCGACCCGGGCGGAGTGTTCAATGCGGACATAGTTGCCCCAAAGGGGGCTCTGTCCGGACTCCACAACACGACCGCTTCCAACTGCGTATACTGGAGCGCCTGGCCGCTGGCTGAAATCGACACCCGCATGCATGCTCCGTTTTCCCGTAAAGGGATCTGCGCTGACTCCAAAGGGACGAATCACCAAGCCTCCGAAACCGACCGGAAAAGCGGTGGGAAAATGCTGGGCCAAGTCGCGTCTTCGCGAGAGAACGAACAGGGAGGAGTCGAAGAACAGGGAGGCTTCACGCGCCTGTTTCAAATCCCGGGCAAGATTTTCCACAGGGGTGTGTTTGTTCCCCGTCATCGAATGAAAAAACTGGAACCGGCGGTGGGATTCCATGCGCGGAGTCTCCTGAGTCGCCAATCCCGTGGCCATCAGGGCGTGAATGCGGGCGGATTCCAGACTGTCCAGATTCCGTTGCAGGGCTTCGGCCTCAAGCTGGAGTTGTGATGTTCTTTCCCGCAGCGCGCGGTTTTCCCGTTCCAGTTTCTGACGCTCCATTTTCCGGGCCGGATTTTCATGAAGGGTTCCGGAAAGCACCAGCCAGAATCCGATCAGACAAAGCGGGAGCGCGGTAAAAATCAAAGCGAGGCCCAGCGCCCTTGAAAATATGATGGAGCGAACGCGGGAAGCGTCGCGGGGGAAGAAGTGAATGTGGATTTTATGGTCCATGGGCGCGGCGATTCCCCGGCCTAGGGCTCAGCGGGCGGTTTTTTTGTTTTGCGCCAGTTTGGCTTCGAGTGAGACAATTTCCAGCTTGTGACGTTCGATCTCGGATTGGAGTTCGGAAACTCCGGGGCGTCTGGCGAAAACCGCGATGGAATCCTCCTGCAGGGAGGTATGAGCTTCCTTGCCCAGCTCGGTGTAGGCCCGGATCAGTTTGCGCCGCTCGGCCATCAAGTCCAGATGCAATCTTCCCGTTCGCGCCGCTTCTTCGATGCGGGCGGCGGAAGTTTGGGCGCCGGAAATGACTTTGGATTTAAGACGTTCGAGGAATGTGTAATCCATGGTTGGCTAATCTAATAAGTTCCCCGCACTGTTTAGTATCTTCAGCTTTTCCGCAGAAAACAGGGGAGAACGGTTCGTGGCTGAACAAAAACAGACTTCGGGGAAATTTGGCCGCGCCTGGCGAACTTTCACCCGCGAGTTTCTTATTCCCATCGGTTTGGCCCTTGTTTTCATCCAATTTGTCATTCAGGCCTTCAAGATCCCCTCCGCTTCCATGGAAGATTCCCTGCAGATCGGGGATTTCCTGTTGGGATTGAAATTTGTTTATGGATCGCCCATTCCATTTACGCATGAGCGATTGCCGGCTTTGAGCCAACCCAAGCCCGGTGATGTCTTCATTTTTCACTATCCCGGGGACCCGGATTATCCCGAGGGTAAACCGGAACGCTACAAGTTCATTGCGAATCTTTTTCTTTTCGGCAATCTGTACTGGGACAAAAGCCCGGGATCCGGTGAGAACAATCTGGTGTGGTATGCGCCCAAGGATTTCATCAAGCGATGTGTGGCCCAGAGTGGGCAAACGTTGGTGGTTTCGGACAAAACCGTATTTATTGATGACAAGGAATATGTCCTTCCCCGCAAAGGCAAATACCGTGAGGATCGCGGCTACGATGCCATTCGCGACAGTCTGAAATTCCGGCTTCCTGTTCCGGGCGAAACTGTAGATATCGATACTCTGAGCTTGACGCATGCGGCGTGGATTCGCTCCCTGGCCATTCAGGAAAATCCGAACAGCAAGGTGGAAATGCGGCTGGATCTCTGGCGCGACTCCGTGATGGACGATGATTACATCCTGCCCTATATCAACGGCGATGCCAGCAATTCCAATCATCAAGCTGCATTGTATTATCTGGGGGTTCCGTTAAGCCGCCGCACTTCCGGCACCGTCGAATACTGGCATGCCGAAAACGTTCCCTTCCGCCGCATTCAGGATTTGGCCCGGACTGGATTCATTCATATGGCGGATTTGATCCCACCGCAATACCGGAATCAGGGTGGAAGACGTGAAGAACAAAACGAATACTATATGGGGAATTATCTGGACTTGATCGCCCAGAACGTGCGCGATCAGGGCATTGCCGTCGGCGGACATTACCGCTTGCGTCCTTCGCTGGTGATCGACGGCAAGGTTTCTTCCAAATACACAGTACAAAAGCCCTGTTATTTCATGATGGGGGATAATCGCGACAACTCCTCCGACAGCCGCTATTGGGGCCTGCTTTCGCGCAACAATGTGAAGGCCAAGGCCTATATCATCTATTTCTCCTTTCAAAACGAAGACAACTCCTTCACCTTCTCGAATCCCCTGAGTTGGCTTACCATTCCCGCCAAGATCCGGTGGACACGCCTCGGCAAATTGATCGATTGATCCGGCTCGCTCCCGGTGGAGCGGTCAGGATCTTCGCCGCGATTCTGATCGCAGGCCTCTTCTTGCGCTGTGCCCACGTGGAGCCTCCTCCCGGCGGTCCCGTTGATGCCCAACCTCCTTATGTCTCGGCGGTTTTTCCCGCTCCCGGAGCTTTGAATGTGCCGCGCCAGTCCGTCTTAACCCTGAAATTCTCCGAGTGGATCGATCGCGGTGCGGGCCGGGGAAGCGTGGTCCTTTCTCCACCCATGCCGGGAAAAATCAAAGTCGAAGTGGATGGCGATCGATTATTGATTCATCTTCCCAAGGGGTCGTCGGGTGGATTGAGCGCCAATACCACCTATCGCCTCACGGTTCTCGGTACCCTCAAGGATTTGCACGGTATTTCACTTGGCCGCCCCTTTTCCTATGCCTTTACAACCGGTGAAAGTTTTGACTCGGGATCGGTGTCCGGGAAGGCGGAACTTTTTGATCGGAAAGGAACCGTGTTGGCGGCTCTGTACCGGGTGAGCGCCCGTGACAACGGCTCGGTGCAGCCGCGCCTCGTTGCAGAAGTGGCGGGATTCAAACCCGATTCGCTGCCGTCTCCTGCGCGTGAACTTCCTGCAGTCGTGGTGACGGTCGATTCAACGGGTGCCTTTGCGCTGGATTCCGTGGCACAAGGCGACTACGCCCTGTTTGCCTTTGAAGATTTGAACGGAAATCTCGCGCCGGATTTTGGTTTTGAACGTATGGCCGTGGGGTCATCTGAAATTCATCTGTCACCGCGCGCTTCAAGGCAGACACTTCACCTCGCAGCTTTGGATACGGGATTGCAAAATGCCGGACGGAAATTTGTGACGGGCTTCCCGGCTCCGGACACGACGGTGTGGACTTTCAGTTTTCTTGCGCCTCCAAATGCCGTGGGTTTAATCGCTCCGCTCGCGGGAGATCCGGCACCGGCATCGGAATATCACTTGCGCAGCAGCCGCATTTTGACCGAAGATCGCTGGAATATTCTGAAAGACAAGTTGATGGTGCGGGTGGATACCTTGCCTGTCAAAGTGGAACTGCAGCACCTGGATTCGGTGCGGCTCTCCATTCGGCTTCCACAATCGCTCCGTCCCGGACAAGGTTTGCGTCTTCAATTGCCGCCGCATGCAGAGCTTGCCGGCAAAGACTCTTCGGATACACTCGTTCGGACGATGCTGTCCGCCAAAGCTTTGGATTCCCTCCGGCTCGGAGGTTTGCGTTTCACCGTTCCCGCAGGATGGAAGGGCTGGACTTTCCTGCTTCAAACGCCGTCATCAGCCAGCGAACGGATTCTTCCACCGGGTGTTTCCGAACCCGTGTTTCTTAGCCCTCTGGCCACGGGTCGCTATCGTCTTGCGGCCTTCGAGGATCGAAACGGGGACGGCATCTGGAACCCGGGTTCGATTCGCCCCTGGATTCCACAGGAGCCTTATGCGACCCTGTTGGATTCGCTGGAGGTCGCGCCCGGTCCGGTGGCCGATGTCACGGGTCGGCTGCCGGAATCTCCGCGCTAAAAAAGTTTGTTGCTGCGCGATGTGCTAACTTTACCCCATCATGAGTGGCCCATTCGTTCCGATTGCATCGAGCCTGGAGCGGGCCACTTTGGAGCGCCTCGAAAAATATCTCGCCCGTCACGGAATTGAATGCGCAGTGAAGCTCGGCATCGAGCCTTCCGAGCGTTACACGTTGTCGGTGGCCGGTGCGGATGCGGGCAAGGCCCAGCGTGTGCTCGAGGATATCTCGCTTCCCGGCGCGGACATGCTGGCAGCCGAGGAAGAGGTGGAGATCCGCTGCGATGAAATCGAGCGCACCGAAATCGCCACGTGGTTGCAATTGCTGCTGGATGAACAGGACGAGGAAGGTTCGCCCATTTTCTTTTACCGCCCCTATTATGAAGCCATGCTCGACGCCCTGCATCTGGAGGGTAGCGCCGATGTGCCGCTGTTTTTGTTGCGCGGCCTCAAGCCCTTTTTGCCGGCAGGTCCCAAGCGCGTGGTGATGAGTCCCGCCCTGCGGGAATTTTTCCATCTCATCGAAGTGCTTTCGTCGGATGAATCCGGCGAAGAAGCCTGAAGGTCAAAGGCGCTCCGCTGCCCTCCGCGAAATTACTGGACACTTTTGTCGCCGTGGACATTGAAACCACGGGCCTGGATTTTTCAACCGAGTGCATCATTGAAGTCGCGGGCGTCCGTTTCGAAAACGGGGAAGAGGTGGCGCGGTTTGAAGCCTTTCTTCCACCGACAAAATCCCTGACGGCTGTTTCGAGTCTTCTCACCGGTTTACGCGAAGAGGAACTTCGCAAGGCTCCTCCTTCCGCAGAAAGTTTGAAAGCGTTTCTGGATTTTGCGGGAGAGTTGCCTCTGGTGGCGCACAACGCTGAATTCGATTCGACATTTCTGAGAAACACGCTGGAACGCGAAGGGCTTCCGCACACATCGGGGCCTTGGCTCGACTCTTTGCTTTTGGCGCGCACTGCCTGGCCCACTTGGGAAAGTCATCGTCTGGATTCGCTTTCGGAACGGCTGGGAATCCTGCGGGATGCGGAACACCGCGCTTTGCCCGATGCACGGCGCGCCGGATTGGTGTTTCTCGCTGCGCAGCGTTTTCTTCACACTTCTGTTTCGTCGGATACGTGGAATACCATTGCCGGAGTCGCGAGTGATTTGCCCGGCTGGAGCCGCGTGTTTTGTGGAACGATTGAAGCGGCGCCTGTTCCCTTGGAGAATTCTGCAATCGCAGAAACGCCGGCAGAAATTTTCCACGAGGATGTTTCCATTACAGACGCCGCGCAGGCCTTGATGGATCGGCAATGGCTCGTCTGGGAAACGGCTCCGCAAGAGGATGAGCTTCGTTTCGTATTAGGTACAGCTCTTAAAACGGCGTCAAAAGGATTGCGAGTATTGCTGTGTGTTTCCGATGCCGGTGCGCGGGATGTGGTGCGCAAAAAATTGTGGCCGACAATGCACACCGATCACGCAAAGCTACGCCTTGCCACTTTGGGCGAACCGGGAAATTATCTCTGTCGCCGCCGTTTGCGCGAGTTGCTGCAAAATCCATCGGAGCGGCTGCCGCTTGAGGAAAGAGCTTTTGCATTGCCGCTCGCAGTATGGGCCGATCAAATGCTTTCCAGTTTCATAGCCGACTGCAGGGGATTTTCTCCCGAACGCGCACGACTTTTCTGGTCGCGAGTTTGTTGCGATGCTTACGACGAGGACCCGGGAGCGCAGGAAGCCCGGACTTTGGCCGCGACTGCGAATATCGTGTTGGTGACGCATGCCGCGCTGTGTGCTCATTTGAAAGTGGAAGGGGCGTTGCTGCCCGCTTGCGATACGGTGATTGTGGCCTCGGCGCACCGCCTTCCTGAAACTGCACGCAAACTCTTTGGCCGTGATGTCACCTTGTTTCGACTGCGTGCGATTTTGCAAATGTTGCGGCCGCCTGGCGAAGAGGACACAAGCTCCTGGTTTGAACTGGAAAAGAAATTACAGCGCTTCTTCCAGAAAGCCGGAAAGCAGGCTGTCAAGCGGCGCTCTCCCGGTGAAACGCGGATGCGTTATGCGGAATCTTTCGCGCTGGCTTTTGGCGCCAATCCCGAGCCGTTGCTCACTTCGTTCAAGGAGCAGGAGGATTTATACAGGGATTCGGGTCCTGAAATCAACCGCATCCTTTCCCGTTTGCGATCCTTCCGGCTCGATTTTGAAAGGCTTTGCGAAGCGCGGGATGCGGAAGATGTTTACTGGCTGGAGGATTTTTCCAATCCACACAAAGCCGCCTTGCGTTCCATGCCCGTGGAGTTGGATGCCGATTTGGGAGGGAACCTTCGCACTTTGTTCGATGGAGGGTTGTTTATCTCTCCGGCCATGATGCTTGCAGGTCCGTCGCAGGCAGATTTTTTTCTGCTTTCGCTGGGCATGTGGAATGTGGAATCCGAATGGACTGTCCGGGTGCGTCGCACAGTCGATCCGAGTCCGCCCCGTTTTTTAATGGCACCCTCTTTTCCCGCAACTGCATCGGTGGAATCCGCCGCCGAGTTCGCGAAATATTTGTTCGAAGCTGCGAAGCCGTTCTCTGAAAAAGGTGTTTTTGTTTTCTTCCCGACTCCCGGCGCTTTGAAAGTGGCGTATCAAGCTCTCCGTAGTTTGTTGCCTCCCGATGTTTCCCTTTGGGCCCAGCATGTGGACGGAGGAAAAGACGCGCTGTATAAGCTCTACGCCTCCACACAAGGCGGGTGGGTTCTGGCGACGGAAGGAGTGGAAGATTTGCGCGATAGCGGAGGACAGGTTCCGGCGCTGACCATCATTGCGCGCATGCCCTTGCCCTCCTCCCGCGAACCTTTGCTGGAAATGCAGGGAGAGCATTTGCGCAACGAAGGGAAAAACGCCCGCCACGAATTATGGCATCCCATGGCGACCTTGCGTCTCAAGCGGGAGTTTGCACTTCTGCGCAAAAAGCCGGGACTCAAAGTTGTCTGGCTTTTGGATGCAAGGGCTTCGGCTGAAGGACTCGGTGCTTTTGCGGCGCGTTCACTCGATTGTGAACCCCAAACTGCCGGGGATTTGCAGGCGTTGCAGACTTTTACGCGGGAAACGCTGGGTTAATAGCTTGGGCAATCCGATTCGAAGGATCTGGTTATTTTGAATTCCATGCGCCGCTTCCTTGTTTTCAGTGTTGTGGGACTCGTGTCCCTTATTTCCGTCGCAGGGCTGGCGGGGTGCTACAGCTTTTCCGGCACCACGCTTCCATCGCATTTGCACAAGCTGGTCATTCATCCCGTCGAAAATCAAACCCTCGAACCGTCCCTGGCCGATCAAATCACCCGGGGTTTGCAGGACGGTTTCCGGCAGCGCAGCAATCTTCAACAGGTGAATGAAGGAGCGGATGTCGAACTCTTTGGTGTCCTGACGCAATACTCCCAGTCGCCGCAAAGCACCTCGGGAGACAAAGTCACAACCTTCCGGGTGGATATTTTGATGAAGGTACTGTTCGTGGACAAGATCAAGGGCGACACTTTGTATCGCGACGAACATGTGCCGGGTTATGGGGCTTACGCCCCGGACAACGGGGAAACCGAAACCACGGCGCGCCAGCGGGCAGTGGACAAACTGGTCAGTGTGGTGTTGGACAATACCGTTTTGGCGTGGTAACGCCCGCGCATTTTTATTTTGGGGATATCATGCGATTCATTAAAATGCAGGGAACGGGAAACGACTACGTATACGTGGATGCCTTTCGCGAAAAGGTGGCGGATCCCGTGGCCTTGTCCCAAACCATTTCCCACCGCCGTTTCGGCATCGGTGCCGACGGCTTGATTCTCATCAAGCCTTCTCCCGGTGTGGATGCCGAGATGGAGATGTACAATGCCGACGGTTCCAAGTCCGAAATGTGCGGGAACGGTTTGCGCTGCGTGGCCAAGTATGTGCATGACACTTATGCCCCCGGCAAGAATTCGTTTCAATTTTTGACTGGCGCGGGTTTGCGCGGGGCAACCATCACCGGTCGCGATGCCGCAGGTCATGCTGAAACGGTGCAACTGGACATGGGCGTTCCCGTTTTCAACGGACGAGATATTCCCACCACGTTTGACGAACCGCAGGTCTTGCGAAAGACGATTGAAATTTCCGGACGCAAGTTGGAGTTCAGCGCAGTGTCCATGGGTAATCCCCATTGCGTCATCTTCGTGGACGATGTCGCGAGCTTTCCCGTGGAGGAAATCGGCCCGAAGCTTGAACATCATGCGTGGTTTCCGCATCGGGTCAATGTGGAATTTGTGCAGGTTCTTTCGGCATCCGAGGTGATTCAACGCACTTGGGAGCGGGGTTCCGGAGAAACATGGGCCTGCGGCACAGGTGCCGCAGCTGTGTCGGTAATTGGCCGCAAGCTTGGTCTCACAGGGGACAAGCTGACCATTCATTTGACCGGCGGAGATTTGCTGCTGGAATATTCCGGTGAAGGTTCCGTATTGATGACGGGGCCGGCAGTGGAAGTGTTTCGCGGGGAGATCTCGACTTAGAGATTCCGGTTTAGGAATCTCCGTTTGATTTTATTGCCGGACGACGAAACCCTGCACGTTCTTCTCCGCCAAATCCAGTAATCTGTCCTCGGCTTCCTGTCGCGTGGCAAAACTTCCGATGCGCAGTTTGTAATAAGGCGGATCGAAAATCACGTCGACTTTATCCCCCACGGCCTGTTCCACAACAGCCTTGCGCGCCTGCGCGGCATCCAGATCGGAAAGCGCATCGACCTGGATTTGAAATACGGTGGTGGAGGCAGTCGAAGCGACTGTATCCTTGCCAGCCGGTTGGGGAACGGGACTTAGCGCCGTCTGCAGGTCGGCGGGTTTCACAACGGGCAATGTAATGGGATTGGCTTCCAGCAGGCTGTCCGCTCCCGTGGGCGGAGAAAAATGACGAACGCCGGAAGATTCCGCAGCGAAGGCGGAAATGGCGCAGCAAAGGGATAAGATTATTCGTGAATACATGGGTCGAACTTAAATATAATGCCCAAGTATCTTTCCTTCAGGAACCCGGGAGATTCGTATGAAAAAAGTGATTTTGAAATTCTGCGCCGTGGTGTCGATTGTATCCGGGTTTGCACTGGGAAGCGACCACGGATATGAGGCGGATATCAAAAGCACGGAACTCCTGAAAACCAGGAAGACCGTGGCAGAACAGCCGGTTCAATATCTGAAAACCGACAAGCCCGAAGTGACGGCGTTGAAAGTAGAAATCCCCCCCGGCAAGGAAACAGGATGGCACAAGCATACCGTTCCGGCTTTCGGATACATCCTTTCGGGCAAGCTGACTTTGGAGATTGAAGGCGGAACGGTTTTGCGGTTCGAAGCGGGGCAGGCTTTCGTGGAATCCATGAACGTCCTGCACAACGGAAAAAATTCGGGAACGGAGCCGTTAAAAATCGTGGCGTTTTATGCGGGCGAAGAAGGAAAACCGAATACCGTAAAAAGTGTGGAGGAGAAAAAATGAGCATCAGCTCCAATCCCGACTTGGATCGGGTGGAAGAAAAGGAAGTGGAAAATCGGGAAGGCTGGGAAGAGGTGGAGCTGGCCTCCATCAGTCAGCGGCTGGTAAACCTGATTTTGGACACGGCTTTTTTTTACGGCTTTGCCGCGATTGTGGGCTCTGTTTTGAACTCACTGGGTTTTGAAAAATTCCTGCAGGGATGGGGAGCCTATGGGCTTAGCTTCGGGATGATGCTGGCCTACTACATCCCGCAGGAATGGATTTCTGGAAAAACTCTTGGCAAGTGGGTCACGTCCACACAGGCCATCAATGATGACGGCCGTGATTTGACTTTGTGGCGTGCCATCCTGAGAACCCTTTGCCGCTTCATTCCCTTCGAGGCTTTTTCTTTTTTAATGAGCGATGGAAAGCCGAGAGGTTGGCATGACCGGCTCTCGAAAACCCTTGTGATTACGCTTCGAAAGACTAACCGCGCGAATGCAGGAAATAATACAGAGTCATCCCGGAGGCAATGGCAATGATGAAGCGACGCAGCCAGATCTGCGGAACGTATTGCGAGAATCGTCCCGTCGAATAGCCGCCCACCACCGCGCCTCCCATCATGACGAGGCCGGGTATCCAATCCATTTTTCCGGTCGCCAGAAAGACCACCACGGCCACGCCGTTGATCATCATGGTCAACAGGGATTTCAGCGCATTCATTTCATGGACATTTTTCATGCCCATGACCGCGAGCAAAGCCAGTGTCATGATTCCCATGCCGCCACCGAAATACCCGCCATACACCGCGATGAGGAAGAGCAATGAATACGAGATGACAGCCGGAAATTCTTCTCCGCTTTCGGATTTGTGACTCAAGGCCCATGCCGTCACCCGACCTCCAAATGCGAACAGCAAGGTGGCCATCAACAGGAGATAGGGAAGCACGGCGAGAAAAAACCGGTTACTCGTCATCAACAATAGACAGGCTCCAAGAGTACTGCCGATAACAGCGAGGGTTGTGTATGAAACCAGCGGGTAAGAGCGTCCGATCAAATGACGGCGATAGGCGAACAGGGAGGAAAGGATTCCGGGCCAAACGGCCACGGTACCGGTGGTGTTCGCCAGAATCGGAGTGGACCCGGTGAACATCAAGGTCGGAAGCGTGACAAAACCGCCTCCGCCAGCGAGGGAATTCAGCGCTCCGGCGAGGATTCCGGCCAATGCCAGCAACAAATATTTTCCGGGGGACATTTGGGGTTAAGATATTAGGAAAGGGCGCACCTGTAAGGGGATGCTGACTACATTTCCCCCCTTCCAAGGCAATACGGTACCAAGGCACGGAGTTTTATCATGTCTCTCGATCCCCAGGCAAAACAACTCAACGATCTCATCACGCCTTCGCATCCCCAGGTGCTGGAGATGCTGTCCCAACGCGGCAAGGCCATTTATTTTCCCAAGCTCGGAGTGCTTTCGCAATCCGCCGAGGCGAATGGCAAGGAGATCAACGCCACCATCGGCATCGCTCTTGAGGAAGACGGAAGTCCGCTTTGTCTGCCGAGTTTGTCCGAAGCCATCAAATTGCCGAAAGCCAACGCCTTCACTTATGCGCCCAGTCCGGGTCGACCCGATCTTCGCAAACTGTGGAAGGAAATGATCGTCCAGAAAAGTCCGGGACTGAAATCCAAAACGTTCAGCCAACCCGTAGTCTGCTCGGCGCTGACGCATGGGCTGTCCATGGCCGCGTATTTGTTTTGCGATGCGGGAGATAAAATCATTCTTCCCGATTTGTACTGGGAAAATTATGACCTGATTTTCAATCTCGCCTATGGCGCGGAACTGGAAACCTTTCCCACCTTCACTGCTGACGGAAAGTTTAACGTCGAAGGCCTGCGCGCCAAATTGAATCAAGGGCCGCGTGGCGGGAAAAAGATTGTGTGTTTGAATTTTCCCAACAACCCTTCCGGTTATACGCCGCTTGTGGATGAGGCTGCGGCCATTGTTTCGGTGTTGACGCAGGCTGCTGAAGCGGGAGACAAAGTTGTCGCGATTCTCGACGACGCTTATTTCGGATTGGTGTTTGAAAAAGGTGTGTACGAAGAATCCATCTTTGCGCCGCTGTGCGATGCCCATCCGAATTTGTTGGCGGTGAAAATCGACGGTGCCACCAAGGAGGATTATGTCTGGGGTTTCCGCGTCGGCTTCATGACCTATGGAATTCAAGGTGGAACGCCAGGGTTGTATGAGGCATTGGAGGCCAAAACCGGCGGAGCCATTCGCGGCAACATTTCGAATAGTTCGCATCCTGCGCAATCGCTGTTACTTGCGGCCTGGTCTTCACCCGGTTATGCAGCGGAGAAGAAGCGTGCCTTTGATCTTTTGAAGAAACGTTATGAGGCGGTGAAGGAAATCCTTGCGTCACATCCGGAATACAGCGAGGCTTTTACGGCGTTGCCATTCAACTCGGGTTATTTCATGTGCATCAAGCCTGTGAAAGTGGATACCGAGGTCTTGCGGAAAAATTTGTTGGCGGAGTATTCCACCGGGACGGTGAACTTCGGCGGCATTTTGCGCGTGGCTTTTTCCGCCACACCCACCGAAAAGCTGCCGCGCTTGTTCGAGAATATTTACAAGGCAGCCAAAGGTTTGACGGCCTGAATCGCAAAGCCGTCGCCTTCCAGTGACGGCCACGCATTAAAGAACCACGAGTTCTTTGAGTCCGCATTGTGGGACTCGTGCATTTTTGCAAATCCCCAGCCGAGCAAGGCTCCCACTCCGGCTCCAGCAACCACGTCGGATGGAAAATGTTTCCCCGCCGCCACGCGTAAAATTGCAACTGTGGAAGCTGCCGTTAAACTGCCGGCCCATAACAAACCGGGATGTTGAAATTCAGGATGCCGCAGGGGATAGACCGTGGCAAGATAAGCTGCGCCCACAAATGCTGCCGAGGCGTGCCCGGAAAAAAAACTGCCTGCCGCTTCCGGCGCTTCGCGATCGCTCCTTGTAGAACCATTCGTGGAGTCGTAAACAAAGGGCCGCGGATGCAAACGCATGGCTCTCACATTGAGGCTCAAAGCTGCGGCCCACGTCATGGCTTCTCCGAGAATGATTCCGTCTTGCAACACCGGAGTCCATGTAATTTGCGAACGGGTTTTTTCCCATGCATCCACACAAAACATGGAGCCGCCCACGGCGAGCACCAGTACATCGCTGGCGGAGGAAGCGGTCTTGTTGTAACGACCGGCTGCAAAACGATCCCACGGGGCCAGATCCGACTTATTCAAATCACTTGAACGGACCGGGGTCATTTCATTGAGGCTGTACTGGCCAAGAATTTGGCCGGCAAGTCCCATGGCAAGCAAGCTGGTCTCATAAGGCAGGGAAAGATGGAGGGGGGATTCTTCCGCCAGAACAGAAAGAGTGGTGGTACTCATCAACCCCAATAATGCCCAAATTGTACAAGATTTCACTGGTCTGCTAAGATAACAGGTTTTTGGATCTTTTCCTGCTGCGTGGTATGGCCAAATGCGTTACTTTCCTTATTCATGAAACACCTTCTCATTTCACTCGGACTGGTTGTCGTTGCACAGACGAGCGCCCAAACTTTGAAAACTCTTGCCGATGCACGTGGGATTCACATAGGAGCGGCGGTCACTTTCCCGGGGAGTCCCGCTGTTTATGACACGACATTGAACCGCGAGTTCAATGGCATCGTCTGTGAAAACGCCATGAAGTTCGGAAGCATCATGACCGGCGAAAACAGCTTCAGCTACACGGGTGCTGATGCCATTGTCAATTTCGGGGTGGCGCGCGGCATGTTCGTGCGCGGCCACAATTTTCTCTGGCACAAGCAGATGCCGTCCTGGTTTTCCAGCACGAGCTACACCCCCTCCCGCGACTCGACCTTCCGGATGATGAAGAAATACATCAACGCCGTCATGACCCATTTCAAGGGCAAAATCAACGAATGGGACATCGTGAACGAGGCCGTGGCCCGGGACAGTGTCGGCATGCGCCCCGGCACGGGTGCCTTCGCCGCCGATCAGAACAGCAAATGGGCGTTGCTCACCGACGCCGCCAATCACAATTACGACTACATCGATTCGGCTTTCGCCTACGCCCGCCGTGCGGATTCCACCGTGCTGCTGGTCTATAACGATTACGATTGTGAAGGCATGGGGAAAAAATCCAACATGGTTTATAACATCGTGTCGGGTCTCAAGAGCAAGGGATTGGTGGATGTCATTGGCTTGCAATGTCATTTCTATGTCGGCCCGAGCACAAGCGGTTCCAACGGCGCCTGGGTTCCTTCCGAGTTGGTGACAAACTTTCAGCGTTTGGCGGCGCTGGGTCTTCGCATTTCACTGACCGAAGTGGATGTTCGTATCCAGACCAGCCCTGCGCCGGACGCGGCTCTTCTTGCCCTTCAGCGCGACGGCTACAAGACCTTAATGAGCATCTGCCTTGCCCAACCTGCCTGCAAGAGTTTCTTCACTTGGGGTGTGAATGATGCCCAATCCTGGGTTCCAGGCAGTTTCAGCGGCTATGGAGTTGCATTGCTATTCGACAATACATCCTCTGGATCGCCCGCCACATTCACGCGCAAAGGCACTTATTTAGGGGTGCAGGAAGCCTTGCTCGCCACTACGAACTTGCGCGGCCTTCGAGCCAATGGTCTTAGATTGATTCCTTTGGATGCGCACAGTCGGGGCTTTGATCTTCGCGGCCGGAATCTTTCTGTGTTTCCTTACAATCCGAATTTCGTGATTCGGAAATCTATTACGTCTCAACACAAACAATAATGGAGCAACTATGAAACTTCCCATCAATCTGGTCCTTTTCGCCTGTCTCGGAATGGCCGGGGCTCAAACTTTGCGTCAGTTGGCCGATTCCAGGGGCATTCATTTGGGGGCGGCGGTAAAAAACGGCACTCGGGACGCCACCTATGACACCACCGTGGTGCACCAATTCAACACCATTGTATGCGAAAACTATATGAAATGGGATGCCACCGAGGGTACGCGCAACAAGTTCACGTTCACCAACGCAGATGGTATCGCGAACCTGGCGTATAAAAACGCGCTGTCCCTGCGCGGCCATAATTTCGTGTGGCACAGCCAGATCCCGGGCTGGGTCAGCAGCATCACTAACCGCGATACGTTGCTCAAAGTAATGAAGAATCATATCGATTCACTGGCCGGTCATTACAAGGGGAAGATCTACGAGTGGGACGTGGTGAACGAGGCTGTAGCCGACGGAGGTACATCTTTGCGTACCTCTTTCTGGTTTCAACGCATTGGCGCGGATTTCATTGATTCCGCTTTCGTTTACGCGCACAGAGCTGATCCCAATGCCCTCCTTGTTTACAATGATTATGGTGCGGAAGGAATGACCGGCTCCACGGCCACGAAATCCACCGGCGTTTATAATCTGGTTTCGGGACTGAAAAGTCGCGGTATTCCCATCAATGGAGTGGGGTTGCAATCCCATTTCAGCCTGAATGGTTTTGACACGGCTTCCATTGGCGCCAACATGAGCCGGATCGAGGCCCTCGGTTTGAACATCTCCATCACGGAACTGGATATCACCACTTCAAACACGACCGCTAATTTGAACACCCAAAAGGCGAACTATAAGGCTCTGATGACCCTGTGCCTGAGTCATCCACGTTGTAAAACTTTCATTACCTGGGGAGTGAATGACGCCCAGTCGTGGAGGGGGGCCAATTCCGTAGCGTTGTTGTTCACCAACACGGCGACTAACGGCGAGTACGCGACCAAGCCGGCCGCCGATGGCATACAGGAAGCGATTTCCGGTGTAACGGGAATCTGGCAGGTTGCAACCGGAAAATCCGGTGTGTTGCGCCCGGCAGGTATGAACAACGGTTCCGCATTGTTCAATGTCGCTGGAAAGGCATTCGACCTCAGTGGTCGTAAATTGTCGATTCTGCCGTTGTCGAAATAATTCTTTTTTTCATTTTCCAAAAGGCCGGACGCATCGCGTTCGGCCTTTTTATTTTCCGCATTCACCATGCAAGTCCTTTTAATCGACAATCACGATTCCTTCAGCGCCATTCTGTTCCAATACCTGTGGGAATTGACTGGTGTTCAGCCTTTGTTTCAGGGCAATGATGCATTGACCCGGGAAGAGTTGAAGGTCCTGCAATTCGATGCCGCTGTGCTTTCGCCGGGGCCGGGTCATCCTGCCAATCCACGTGACTTCGGCATTTGCCGTGATTTACTGGAGTTGTATCCGAAGCTTCCCATCCTCGGCGTTTGTTTGGGGCATCAGGGGTTGGCACATTTTGCGGGCGGGAAGGTCATCCCTCTGAAGGGTGCATTGCATGGACGTCCCGGTTCCATTCGGCACAACGACGAAGGTGTGTTTTCCGGGCTGCCGCAGAATTTTCAAGCGGTGCGCTATCATTCGCTGGTGGTGGATGCGGCATCATTGCCCGAAAACGTTCAAGTCACCGCATGGTCGGAGGAAGACGAACAGGTGATGGGATTGCAGTTCACCGATCGGCCCTGGTTCGGTGTGCAGTTTCATCCCGAGTCCATTGGCACGGAATACGGAAAAGCGCTGCTCGCCAACTTTCTGGAAATCGCGGAACCCGAGTGTGTGAATCCAACCATTTCATCCACGGAATCACATGTTGGGAAAAGCGGAGAAGATGTTCACTTCCGGGAACTTTTCTGGAAAGAACCGGAGTCGGTCTTCGCAAAACATTTTTCCACTGCCCCTCTTTCTTTTTGGCTGGACGGATCGCATCCGGGATCGAATGCAGGTTGGTCTGCCACGTATATGGGCCTTGCGGATTCGGTGTTTGAATGGTATGGTAATTCGGAAGCATTCCAAATATGGTACGACTCTTTGGATCTGAATGTTTCCAAACAGGCTCCGTGGCCCGGCTATTGTGGTGGCCCTGTTGGTTATTTCGCCTATGAATCTGGTGGTAAATGGATGGTGCCGGAAGGCTATCTCGTTTTTGATCATTCCGAACGGCGGGTCTTTGCTGCGTGGGAAAAAGGCGGGCCGCCTTCATGGTTGCAAGCGATCGTAGAAACGTGGGGGGAAGAGGAAAGTGTTTCCATTGCTGAAAATTCCCTGCCACCCTTCTCCGAGTGGAAGCCCCTGTTGCCGCAGGGGGAATATACGCTTGCCGTTCGTGCGCTCCAAGAATTCATTGCATCGGGCGACACGTATGAAGCCTGTTTGACACATGTCTTTTCCACGGATTCTGATGCCGATCCTTTTGCGGTTTTCCTGTCCTTACGCAAACACAATCCTTCGCCTTATGCGGTCTATCTTTCTTTTCCCGATTTGAAAATTCTCTCCGCATCCCCGGAATTGTTTCTGGAGCTTTCGCATGAAAGTGTTTTGCGCAGCCGTCCCATCAAAGGCACGCGGCCTCGCGGCCAGACGATTGAAGAAGATGACGCGTTGCAGGAAGAGCTTGCAAATAATCCCAAGGACCGGGCCGAAAATTTGATGATTGTGGATTTAACGCGGCATGATTTCAGTCGTGTTTGCGCACTTTGCAGTGTGGAAGTTTCGTCTTTCATGGAAGTGGAAGCGCATCCGGCCGTGCTTCAACTGGTCTCCGAAGTACAGGGAAGATTGGACGAGTCACGGCATCCTTTGGAGGCAATCGGGTCGTGCTTTCCTGGTGGCTCCATGACAGGGGCGCCGAAAGAACGGACGATGGAGTTACTGGCTTCGCTGGAGCGGGCACCGCGCGGGGTTTTCTCCGGTGCGCTGGGTTATTTCACGCATGGCGGTGCGTTCACCTTGTCCATGGTGATTCGAACGCTGGAGAATCGTGGCAGTTCGTGGCGAATCGGCTGCGGGGGTGCCGTGTTGGCAGACTCCGATCCGGAGGCGGAATGGCGTGAAGCGACGCTCAAAGCCCGCAGTGTGATCGATGCAGTATCTTAACAGGAAAAACGATGCGATTTGAGACGGTAGAAACCTCTTGGGAATAGGTCTGTAACCTCAAGAAAATCCAATGGTTATGGAAAAGGCTATCAACACCATTGTGAATAGTTTGGGGAATAAAAATGGGGTTTAAGTAGTAATTTCGAGGATTCGATGTTATCGAAGGCAAAAACTGTGAGTGGAGTCACAAGGGGAAATCCTGAGATTTTTTCTCGAAAAAAAGGTCATCCAATCCAGAAATGCGGGTTGTAGGCGATCTCCCACAAATGACCGTCGGGGTCGGCGAAATATCCGGAGTATCCGCCCCAGAAAACCTCCTGTGCTGGCTTGGTGATTTTCGCCCCGGCTTTCTTCGCCTTGGCCAGCAACGCATCAACCTGCTTCTTCGTTTTCACATTATGAGAGAGCGTGATGCCCTGAAACCCCGATCCTTTTTTGGGAACCTGGGCATCTTCGGCGAGCAGGTCGCGCGGGTACAATCCGAGCCAGATGGAGTTGAGTCCGAAGAACACCACATCGCCCTGGCTTTCGGGTCGCACAGGAAACCCGAGTCCTTTTTCGTAGAACTTACGGGAGGTTTTGAGATCCGTGACGCCGAGGGTGATTAAGCTGATTCGAGGTTCCATGAAGCCTTCTTGTGGTTAGGTTTTTGTTGGATAAGCTAGACTGAAGAGACAAGCAATACAAGAAATGAAAAAAATAATTCTGCTTCTTTTTTTTCTCCTGACGTCATGTGACATTAATCGGGGCTTTAACCTGAGGTATAGGCCAAATTTCCAAAAGTATGAGTATCTGCATCTCGATCCATCACGAAGAGTGCCTTCACAGTTGATCGAGAAATTGGGGGAACCAGATATCAAAAGCAAATATATCGGGTTAGACTCGTGTTATATCTATTCCACGTTAACAAAGTATGCCGAGTATTGTTTCACAGAAGAGGGGCGACTTATAGGTGAAGGGGATGGTTTGGGAAGATACAACCCTATAGAAACTAAGGACGAATATTATTTGGATACGGGAAGTGATTATAGCGATGTTGAAAATTCATTTAAGTCGCTTGGAGTTTATAATTCGGACGGGTCGGATTCTTCAGTCAATGTTTTGGTAGAACCATCTTTTAACAGAAATTGTTTGATCAGCTGTTTGAAAAACCAAGATTGGCAAGTCAATTTGGTGTATCGTGATTCGCAAGTTTGGGCGGAAACGCACAAGACCAGTTTAATTATTAGAAACATCTCCAAGGATAGTAGCGCATTAGGGCTTTTGAATTTATTTAAGAATTTAAACTTGGGATCGATGAAATCTATTCGTCATACTAATCTATTGTTCTTTGATGGAACCGGTATAAGCGTATTGGTTAATTATAAAGGAACCAAAAATCAGATGTCTTGGAGAGCATCTAGCTATGATGATCGGAGATATAACCAGATTCAGAAGTATGCGTTGAGGATATGTAAAGAATGAAAAACAAATGAAAAACGACCTCATCTCCCGCGACCTGCGTCACATCTGGCATCCATGTTCCCAGATGAAGGACTACGAGCAATTTCCACCGCTCGAAGTTGTCGGAGCTGAAGGTTCTCATCTCATTCTCAAAGACGGCCGGAAGATTATCGATGCTGTGTCGAGCTGGTGGTGCAAGTCGCTGGGGCATGGACATCCGCGCCTGCGCGAAGCTTTGATCAAACAAGCATCGAAGTTTGAGCATGTGATTTCAGCGAATACGAGTAATGAAACTCTGGTCGAACTTTCCGAAAAGTTATCCGGACTTTGCCCTCCGCTCAGTAAGGTGTTTTACGGCGGCGATGGTTCCACCGCCGTTGAGATCGCGCTCAAGCTGGCTTTGCACGCTCAGGGTGCCAAAGGACAAGCGCAGCGGACGAAGTTCATCTCTTTGGAAAATGGATATCATGGAGAAAGCGGATTGGCTTTGGCGGTCAGCGATCTCGGAATCTACCGCGAACCTTACGCTTCTGTTTTACCCGAACCTGTCATCTTGCGCGGCCTCCCGTATGTGTCTTCCTCCGAAGATCCGTTGTGGAAAGATTGCAGTTCCGCATGGCCAGTGATTGAAGCGCAACTGAAGCCTTATGCGGAAACCGGCGCAGCATTGATCGTGGAACCGGTTTTACAGGGCGCGGGTGGAATGCGGGTTTACAGTCCGGACTTGCTGCGGCGGTTGCGAGCATGGACACGCGAACACGGAGTCTATCTCATCGCCGATGAAATCCTCACCGGATTCTGGCGCACCGGAGAAATACTGGCCATGCGTCATGCCGTTGTCGCACCGGATTTGCTTTGTCTTTCCAAAGCGTTGACGGGAGGCTGGCTTCCTTTTTCCGCTGTGTTGATCGACCAAAGTATTCACGATCTGTTTTATTCCGATTACGGCAAAGGCCGCGATTTTCTCCATTCCAATACCTATTCCGGGAATGCACTCGGAGCAGCCGTTGCTTTGGAAGCTCTGAGCATTTATTCGGAACCCGGGTTCGCCGGAACAGTAAGTCAGTTGTCGCAGAACATGTCCAAAGCCTGGAAGCAGGTGATGGCCTCCACCGGAGTTTTGGAGAATCCACGTTTCCTCGGTGGGGTGGTCGCTGCCGATTTACGCTTACCTGAAACCCTGCGCGATCAGCGCGTTGGATTTCAGGTTTATCAGGAAGCGGCGAGTCGCGGAGCCTTGCTGCGCAATTTGGGAAACACCCTGTATTGGCTGCCCCCTTTGAACTCACCCCCGGAGGTGATTGGCGCTCTGGCCGAAATCACCTCAGAATCCATCAAAGCGGTTCAAAAGAGGCTGAATTTTTGACGCTTTCGCCAGCCTTGTTAGATTTGCACCACCTCATTTTTAAGCCCTGAAAAAACAGGACTAAACCGAAAAGGATTATGGCATGAAACTTCTGGTTTTTTCCGAAAACGCCACTATACGTAAACAAATGGAAGACCTTTTGTCCTCCGGTGCCCATCAGGCCGAGTCGCGCGGAATTGCCGACATGGTTGCGAAGACCAAGGCCGGTGGTTTTGACGGCATTCTTGCCGATCATGAAAGCTGGCAGCGTTGCGCCGCCCTGTTCCGGTATTTTGAATGCCTCGAAGTTTTGAACCAAAAGCCGTTGTTGTTGTTCAGCAAAAGCCGCAAGGCACCGTCGCTCAAATTGCGCCGCGCCAAGGCTTTTACCACCCATTGTTCCCTGCCCGTTCAGAACGAGGAATTCCAAGCCGCTTTGCAGCAAGTCGCCGCAGCGGCTTAATTCGATGGGGAAACCCGCCCTGTGCGGGTCACTCTCATCCTGCCGTGATTGGGCCTGATGAAACAAGAATGGTTTGAACGCTGGTTCGGAGGGCAATACAAAGCCCTCTATCCGCATCGCAACGAAGAACAGGCCCGCGATCAGGTGAAAGCCCTGATGTCGGCTTGTTCTCCTTCACCTTCCTGGAACATTCTGGATGTCGGATGCGGTTCGGGCCGCCATTTGCAAAGCTTGCGGGAAAACGGTTTTCAAAAATCCCACGGCATCGACCTCAGTCCTTTTCTGCTTCGCGATGCGCATGCAACCGGACTTTCCGTGGCACGGGCGGACATGCGTCAGCTGCCTTTTCCCCAGGCGACCTTCGACCTTCTGGCCAGCTTCTTTACCTCATTTGGGTATTTTGCCACCCAGGATGAAGACGTATCCGCTTTGCGTGAATTCCGCCGCGTGGTCAAGCCCGGCGGTTGGCTGTTTCTCGATTTGCCCAACCGACAATGGGTCGTGCAAAGCCTTGTTGCCCATGACACGCACAAAGTGGGCGACGAAACCATCGACGTGGAACGCTTCCTTGAAGGCGATCAGGTGGTGAAGCGCATTCGTTGCGGGGACAGCGGAGAGGTGTATGAGGAACGCGTACGGCTGTATTCCCTTTCCGACTTGAAACCGGTTCTGCAGGATTTGAATCTTACCTTGCTTCGATTGTTCGGAGACGAACACGGCGCCGATTTTTCACCTGATACATCGCCCCGCATGGGGCTTTTGATGCGGCGCAACTGATGTCGATTCAGCTTCTCAAAGATCTTCCCCTGCGCGATGCCGCTTCGCGGTATTTGTCTGAACATCCGGAAGGTTCCCCGCTTTATCCGGCGGGATCTTTATCTTCGGCTGAGGCCGTAAAAAAAAGGATTCAAGTCCTCTCATCGTGGTCGGGAAACCGGAAAGAACTTTGTGATTGGTTAAAAACACAAAACAGTTTTGCGCCCTTGCATCCGATGCAACAGAAAAATCTCGACGCGGTTTCCCAACCGGATTCACTTTTCATTGTGACCGGACAACAGCCCGGTTTATTGGGCGGACCCGCATTGTGGTTTTACAAGGCCATGACTTGCGCCGCCTGGGCGCGGACTTGGGCCGAGCGATTGGGTCGTCCTGTCATTCCGATTTTCTGGGTGGCAGGGGATGATTCCGATTTGGCGGAATGCAATACGGTGGAATGGCTGGAGCCGGATGCTTCGACGCGAAAATTCTCCATCGAATTTTCCGATCCGGCCGCATCCATTCCCATGAGTCTGCGCTTGTTGCCGGAAGACGGCGTGAAGGAACTCGTTCAACTTGTGCGCAAGGCTTGGGGCGGGGAAGTGGCGAAACAGATTGAAGCCTGTTACCAACCCGGCCACAGTATTACCGAAGGCTTCCTGCATCTCGCGCAAACTTTTTTGGGTCCGCAAGGAATGTTGTTCGTCGATGGCTTTTCAGCGGATGCACTGGCCCAGCCTTTGTTGTGCCGCATCGTTCGCGAAGCTCCCATGTTTCATGAAACAGTGGGTGTGGGTTCGCGCCGGCTTTCACAGGTTTTGTCGTTGCCACCGCAAGTTCCGCTCCGTCCCGGAACCGTGCCTGTCTTTTCTTTGGAAGAAGGGCAGAGGACTCGATTGTTTTTTCCCGATTCTGGCGGCAAGGTTTATTTGCAAGGCGCCGAAGGACACGATTTGTTGCCGGAGCTGGAAAAGCATCATTTGTTGCACAGCGCCTTGACGCGCCCTCTTGTTGTGGAAGAAATGTTCCCCGTGCTGGGTCATGTGCTCGGTCCGGCGGAGCTGCGTTATTTCGCGCAACTCTCCGATACCTTTTCCGCCTTTGGAAAGTCCTTTCCCCTGCTCGCGCCGCGTCGTCAAATGCTGGCGTGTTCGCAAACGGATTGGAAGCAGCTTTCGGCGTTGGGGCTGACCGCAGAAGATTTGTTGCAATTCGGCCCTTCGCGATTGCGCGCCTTGCTGGTGGAAAAAGCGTGGGAGAAACATCCGGCGGCGAAACAATTTCCGGACGGCGCCTTTCAAAGTTTTGCCGCCGAGTTGAAACACTATCAAGAAAAGGAATTGCCTGGTTCCACTTCAGGTGGACTGGATGCGGGTGTGAGACGGTTGGAACGGGCTTTCGGTCGCTATCGCGAAGCGGCGAGACAAGCCGTGTTCGTCAAAGAGTCCACCGAAGTTTACGCGTCCTTTTTGCCGTTGTTGAGATGGCTGGGAAATGGATCGCAGGATCGGCATCTCAATCTATTGTCGTTGCGAAATGTGCTGGGTGAAAAGGATTTTGAGGCTTTGACCGAATTGCTTCGCGATGGCGGGGCATCGACTTCGGTTGTAGTTTACGGGGACAAGGGAAAGTAGGAGGGGCCAATGGGTAGCAAGTCAGAAGCGGGTGTGGATTACATGGCCATTGGGGCGCATCCCGATGACATTGAAATTTTTGCGGGCGGAACCTTGCTGCGTTTGAACGCCCTGGGCCGCAAGGGTGTACTCGTAGATATGACCGATGGCGGCATGGGTACGCGCGGCACATCCGCGATACGCGTGCGTGAAGCTGCCGCTGCCGCGAAGGCTTTGAAAACACCCCGCGAACAGCTCGGTGAACCGGATGGCAAAGTTCAGAATACATTGGAAGCGCAATGGAAGCTGATTGAAATCATTCGCAAATACCGTCCGCGGATTTTATTCACACATCATTTTTCCGAGGAACATCCGGATCACGAGCAAACGGCTTTGATTGTAAAAGAAGCCTCTTTTCGCGCCGGCCTGAGCAAGCTGGATTGCAAAGGGGAGCCGTGGCGGCCCAAACGCATTTTTTATGCCGTGGGCAATACCTCGGTGACGCCCTCCTTTTGCGTCGACATCACGCCTTGCTGGGAAAGCAAGATGCGCCTGCTGCATTGTTATGAAAGCCAGTTTCACAATCCCAAGTCGCGTTTGTTCAAAGGCCGCACGGATTTGGCCGGAGCTTCGTTTATGGAGGCGCTGGAAATTCGCGCTCGCTTCTGGGGTTTGCGCATCAAGCGGCGACACGCAGAGGCGTTTTGGTGCGATGAGATTGCGGAAGTCGGCGATCCAACCATGTTGGGCGGAGAACGATTCCCGGCCTCAGGGAGTCGAAAATGAGAATCGGTATTACCTGCCATCCGACCTTGGGCGGCAGTGGCGTTCTCGCTTCAGAATTGGGAAAGTTTCTGGCGTTGCGCGGGCACTCGGTTCATTTCATTACGCTCGGTGTGCCATATCGGCTTCGCGGTGAATTCCATGAGAACATCCGTTTCCATACGGTGGAGGCGAATGCCTATCCTGTGTTCGACCATGCGCCCATGAACATGGCGCTGGCCGCGAAGATGCGCGAGGTCGCCGTTTCCGAATCGCTGGATGTCCTGCATGTTCATTACGCCATTCCCCATGCCATCAGCGCTTATCTCGCAGCACAGATGCTGTTGCCCAAACGCCTTCCGATTGTCACCACCTTGCATGGAACCGATATCACTTTGGTGGGGCAGGAGAAAAGTTTTTTTGAATTGACCCGCTTCGGCATCGAGCAAAGCACGGCTGTGACCGCTGTTTCGGATTATCTCAAGCGTAAGACGGAGGAAGTCTTTCATCCTGAAAAGAAAATCCGGCGCATCTACAATTTTGCGGACATGTCCCTGTTCAAACATCTGGATGGACACTGCCACCGCTCCGCCTTTGCAACCGAGGGTCAGGTGGTGTACATGCATCTTTCCAACTTCAGGCCCATCAAACGAGTCGAGGATGTGGTTCACGTTTTTGCCCGCGCTGCAAATTCCGTCGATGCCGTGCTGGTGATGATCGGCGAAGGTCCGACACTCCGTTCCGCGCGTGATTTGGCGGAACAACTGGGTGTGGCGGATCGCGTCCGCTTTCTCGGTAATCAGCACGATGTGCCTAGCCTCATGGGTTGCGGTGATGTGTTTCTATTTCCGTCCGAAGTGGAAAGCTTCGGACTGGCTCCGTTGGAAGCGATGGCCTGTGAGATGCCGGTAATCGCATCCGATTCGGGCGGCGTTCCCGAAGTCGTGGTTCACGGTGAAACCGGATTCCTTGCTCCCGTGGGCGATGTGGAAAGCATGGGGAAATACGCGGTCGAGTTGGGTCGCTCCGCTGAGCTGCGTAAACGCATGGGGCTAGCCGGGCGCAAGCGCGCCGAAACCGTCTTCCCACCGGAAGTGGCAGTGGCGCAATACGAGGCGTTGTATCGCGAGGTGATGGCGGGCTAATAGCTGTTGTGGTGATAGAGCAAGAAGCGGCCGCGTGTCGCGACCACGGTCCAGCCGTTTTCCACGGGATGGAGTCCGAGATACCCGCTTTCCCAGTCGCAATACCAGTGGATGTCACGACGCCTGAGATATTCCAGTGAATTGTTCAGATAATGCAAAGCTTCCACATTGACTTTGCCGTCCAGGTTGACCACGTGATCGCGAAAGTATCCCAGTGTGCCGGATTGACCCGCACTGACTTCTTCCGAAACGGGTACGTTGGTCTGAACAAGTTGTACTTGATCCGGAAACGGACTTTTTCGAACCCAAACCTGAAAATCCCAGCCGATGATTGAGACCAATCCGAAAATCCCCACAGGTACGATTATGGCGTAATACCAGCGGGAATGAAAACGCTGACCGGCCAGTGCAACGACCGCCAGTGGAATAGCCAACAGCATATAGGGGGATAGATAACGACCGTAAAAATGCGCGGCTCCGAAAAAGAACAGATAATAAAGGGTGAGGACAAATGTGGATAAAAGCAGAATGCCTCCCATCCGTAATGTCGCACTGTGTTCCATTTCTGCAAACGCGTTTTTTCTGAACAACAGCACAAGGATTAACACTAGGCATCCCTGCACCAGCATTTGCGGTACGCCCTCAATCCATCGCAATTGCAAGTATGGAGTCCAAACCTGAAGCAGGCTTTGCGCCATGGGCACAACACGGAAGAGTGAGAAATGTGCGGATTGTGCCGTTCCGCTCGAAGGCATCAGGGAACCAAAGGACAGAAGGTTGTAGAACCACCACGGCGATGAAACGGCAAACGAAAGGGATGCCATGGCCGCGGCCCGTTTCAGCTTCAAGGGTGGAGAAGTGTTTTGCCGGAACAATTCGGAGATGGAAAGAATCGCCACAAAAATGGCGGCGTCAATTCGTGCCAAGACGAGCAGTCCGAGCATAACTCCGAACACGAAGAGTTTCCATCCGTCGAGCCAGTTGAGCTGGTATAGCCTCCAGACTATCGCGTAAAAAAACAGAACGCAACCTGTTTCGAGTCCGTTATAGCTGTTGGTCAATACATACCGGCTTGCAAGCCACAAGAATACGGTCAACCAATAACCAAGCACACCTTGCTCATTACCACGGGAACGCAGGGCCGTTTTGACGATGGATCCGAGGACAAAGGCCGTGGCTATGTGAATTAAGACGTGAAGGGCAAGGACTCCATGCAGGCTGGCATATCGATCTCCCGAAAGGACAGCGTAAATGGGCACGAGAAGAAAAGCGAAAAGCGGTTGAAATCCATTCGTCCATTGATGTCCGTCAATGGTGATGCCGTGGCCCATCGCGATATTGCGGGAGACGGACAGCAGATAATAACCGTCCTCGGTGAGAGGCAGTTCAAAGAGCGTGGATTGGGATCGGAGAGCCAGGGAGAAAAGGACTGGGATCAGGAAAAAGACGGATGCGATAAGAATCGGGACAACAAGCGGAGTCCGTCGCAAAGGATTCATGGGTTTCGTCTCAAACTTCGACGATGACCACTACCGCCTGGATCTTGCTGTCCACGGAACCGTGTCCGAACCGTTGCACAACCGCTTCCGCCATGATGCCCGTCACTTCCTCGAGCGAAGGTGTTTTTCGATCCTCGATTTCCTTGCGCATTGGCGTCGCCTGACAATAACCCACGGCGGCGCTTTGGGCAGATTCCGCGCGTCCGCGAGCCGTCAGCGTTATGATCTCCGGCACTGCGGTGAATCCACCGTTCGACAAATCCAATTTAATCTTGGCCGGATCGAAATAGGCATACGGCGTACGTTTCAGAAAACCGGGAGGATTTTCAGGGAAAACTTTTTCCACAGTCTTTGTGGCGATATCCGCGAAGTCATTGTCTTCGGTGCGGTCCCATACGTTGAACATGAAAACACCACCCGGCTTGAGTACGCGGCGGACTTCCGCATACGCGGCGGCTTTATCGGGGAAGAACATGACTCCGAACTGGCAGACGACTGCATCGAATGTTCCAGCGTCAAACGGAAGCGCCATCGCATCCGCCTGACGCCAGACAACGGGACGACTGGTGCCGTGTGTGGAGGCTTGATTCAGCATGTCCTGATTGAGATCGGTTGCGACGATGGAGATGGTGCTGGGCAGCGCGGACGCCATCGCGCGAGTGACGACGCCAGTGCCTGCGGCAATCTCAAGTATCTGGGCTCCGGGTTTTAATCTCGCAGCCAGTCGTGCGGCGAGATCGTCGGCATAGGGTTGGAAGATCATTGGAACGAGATGGGTTTGGTAAAGCGCGGGGATGGATCCCGCAAAAGCCTTGTCGGAACTGTGGTCGCTCATTTTGGGCCTCCGGTGGTGTCAGGTGATAGTGTACTTCTTTTTGAAGAAACCATAGGCTTCGTTGAGATTTTTCATCTCTTCTTCAGCCACCGTTTGAAGTTTTTCCCCGAGATGGCTGACCTTGTCCGGATGATATTGCGCGACCAGTTCACGGTATTTCTTTTTGATGTCGTCCGGGGTTGTGGGGCCGTGAAGACCCAATACACGGGCGTAATGTTGTTCGTCGTTCCGGATGACGGATGATGTTGCTTCGCGATGGCCGGGTTTTGGTCCGCGTTGTTGGTCTTCGCACAGCCGATTCGTCGTTTTGTTCGCCTGCACCCGCTGATTGATCTGATAGACGGAATAGAGGAAGAGGATGAGGATGAGGAGGAAAAGATCAAGCATGGTTTAGGTAGGGGAGCGAATCATTTGTTCGCTAAGGCTTCTTCTTTTTAGAGCTCTGACGTTTCTTTAGAAAAAATACGGACCGGCGTACTAGCCTGTTTGAATCGCCAACAGTACCTGACCCGATTACATCGAAGCGACGGTCTTCTAGATGCTTCTTAAACGACTCGAAATCATAGCGCCTGACATAAATCAATGGGAGCCCCCCCCTCATACAGCGAAAAGAAAATTCCCGAGTATTTTCGATCTGGCTTGTACGCTTAGTTTCGAATTTAACATGACTCGTGATAGATTTCATAACCTCTTCGATAGGTGTGCGAAAGCGACGCTCTACACCAACTGCCAAAAAATGTTTAATACTATCAGCGATTCCGTTGAGATTGTGATAGCTGTCCCGTTGTACAGTGTAGTTATCCACATATGTGAAAACATCAAGAATCGCTACATCATCAGGATGCATGCAAGCATGTAGGCCGTTCAAAAAGCCATCTTCGCCTCTTTCAAGATTTCCAAACGTGCCTCCCAGCATCATAAAAACCCGACCGGGGCCTGTACGTTCATGGACTATATCCGTGATGACACTCATATCATTTTCAAAATCGGCGACGATACAGAATGGCGCTTGGGTCTGTTTTGAAGCTCGATCGAGAAAGTCAGCTGCATGAACGGCCAAGTAGTCGTTGATATCAACGGCAATATATTCAACCATTCCGCCGCCACTCAATATGGGCAGGACCTCTTTATCGAGAAGACCGAGTCCCGGCCCGAATGAAACAATGCAATCGGTCGGTTTTAGTTCGGCATCCTTCACAAGTTTTTCGATAAGAGCTCGAACGGCATCAAAATCCTGACGTCCAGAATAATTCTGGTCTTCTTCAACCGCTGCCCATGCGTTTGCTCCTCTAGATCCAATATAAAGTGACCGAGAATACCAATTCAAAGGAACAGGTGTTTCTTTCCTAACTTTATCAAGCAGGTTTCGGCTTGCGTGAATTACGACTCGGCTCGCAAGTTGTGAAGGTGGGGCATTTCCGAGAGCATCTTTCAATGCTTGGACGATTTTAGGAATATAGTTTTTCTGATTGATATATGTAATGCCATTTAAGTCACTCGGGATTTTCACATCTTTTTCTCGAACAAATAGAGTTTTTTTAGTACTCGTTTTCCCTACGAACAGACCGTATTCAAGTAAGACATTATCTTGTGTTTCGACAACTTTTTTTTCACCTTGTTCATTTATTTTTATATTTATATCGTCAGCGCCAAAAATAAAAACCGAGCCGTCACATGCATCACTCAGTTGTATGAGGCGATCAAGAGTGTAGTCACCCCCTTGGAATACGTTCCACCAACGGAATACCTGAAAATCAGCTGCCTCTAGTGCAGATGCTATTTTTTCAGCAACAGGTTTTTTCTTTGTTGAACTTCCGACGAAGATTTTCATTTTCGCACTGCCCTTATCGTCAATATCAGGATCAGGTGAAACGCTAAAAAAGCAATTGGCTCCAACGGTGGGGTATAGGCCGCTATTTTACAACCGACTATGATGACACCAGTAACTGATGTTGTTAAAACGAGTTGTGAGTCGGAGACGCGGATCAATCGCCCAATAGCTACGGGAATAAATATTGAAACGTAGAGCAACAAAGCAGCAAGAATCAGACCCAATATCTGTTGGAACGCCAAGGCAATCAGTAAAGCGGCACTTAAGATGGCAAAAGTGGCGATTGCGAGGGTCTTCCTATCCGAAAGAAAACCTTTTGCCCTTGCAGGACCTAACACATCATTACTTGCTGATACGATTGTGTCGAATGCGAATGAATCGAGTGTGGATACTATTGCAGCAAGTACTGAAACTGTTCCGAGTATGCTGAATCTGCCAAGCTGAGTCTGGAAGAAAAGCGGAAGGACTTTTTCAGACACATCAACTGCTTGTCCGGTATGACGCATGAACACGCCTACTCCAATCGAAACAGCGAGAAATAACACATATTGGAGGCCACCAATTATTAGTCCGGAACGGGCATGGAATAAGGATGCTGCGGCCTTTACGCGAATGTTCGTGTCGTGTGAAACGGGAACGAACAAGAGAGGAAGCGCGAGATAGATAAGCAAACTAAACGGAGCAATTGGAGCTTCCGTTATAGGTGAGACAGTTGAGGTGGAGGATTTTGTTGAGAAGATCCAGATGCAAGGAATCGCATACAGAACTAACATAATGATTAGCTGTAGAACATCCGTACTAGTAACTGCATTGAACCCGCGAAGATAGGTATACAGAAATACAACAAGTGCAGGTATCACTATTATAACAACAACTGGAATGTTGGGAAAGTAAGGCGCAAGCAGTTTGCCGACAGCTACAAATTGTGCGGCAGTGAGAAGTTGATAAACAATTAGGGATGTCATCCCGAGCAAAGCTCTCAAGGTAGGAGAGGAGCTTGAGAGAGCATCCGTTATAGTTATTCCTTTTCCATTGCGAACTTTTTTGGCGAGAGCCACAGCGATGACTAGGGCAACAAAGACAGCTAAGGGGTCGACCGCTACTGACCACCCATATTGATACCCCAAAGAAGCCATGTTTAGAGTAGCGGCACCTCCAACGAAGGCCATACTGATGCCAGCAGCAATTTGAAAAGATTTGAACTTGCGGTTGCCGAGCGTGAAGTAATCAACAGATTGGCTTGCCTTCAGTGGCCCTCGTTTTCCGATAAACGCTACGATCGGTAGCGAGGCCAACACGCAAATGATGATGATTTGTGCAAGCATTGGCTTCTCCTTCGAACTTATCAGAAATTAATTCCAGTAACGGCCGTTATCGAATATTATTTGATCTAAAGTATGGCTGGGAAAGAATTTAACAGTAAAGCCCAATAATGGGATTTTTTGTAAAAGGGCCTAAAGAAAACAGTTTTTTGGTTGAAATCGCCCAAAGCTTCTTCATGGAGCTTTAGTCAAATAAAGTTTGCGTATAATTACGTACCACATCGGCTCCATTTTCGTCAGTCACTTCATGTGGTGCACCTCGCACTTTTTCTTTAATTTCAATATGAGGATTGTTCTTTGCTATTGATCGAAGATAATCAAGATATGCCGGTTTACAATAAGGATCATCCTCTCCAGCAGCAATGATTGTTGGTATCTCTATCTTTTGGATAAGTGACTCTACGGGTTCTGTCGTAGCGTAATAGCTATGATCAATTTTAAGTCCCTTGGTTTTTGATTTGTCTCGAGTTGCATCAAAGTCCCTTACGCATGTTTCCCAGATCATCCAATAGGGTATAGGACCCCATAAGATTATTTTGGAAGGGCACCTGTCAATGGGATTTGCTTGTTGTATTAGTTTCAAAGCAACAACACATCCAAAGGAGCGGGCTAAAATTACAAATGGGGCCGGCGGTAATGCAGCAATACAATCCTTTGTGGCATTGACGGCAGCAGGTAGAGTTAGCGATGGAGAGATCTCGTATTTGTCAGCGGTAGTATGGCCCGGCCAACGAATGTGAGTGAATACTTGATCGTAGCCGCGCATCTTGGCTTCACGGGAGATGACTGAATAAACGCGCGAATAAATAGGAGTGTCAGGGTTACCACCACCCGGTAGTATGAGTAGGTTGTTCATGTTTCTTCCTATTGTCCCTCACTTTTTAATAAAGTGAGCCATTATTACAACATCCCCTTCGTCGACGGCACGCCGCCGACCCTCCGCGACGGCGACACGGCCATCGACAAAGCCCGCGCGAATGCCTTGAACAAAGCCTCCACGCAGTGGTGACTGTTCGTCCCGCGCAACAGATCCAAATGCAAATTCATCTTCGCATTCTCCGCCACGCTGCGGAAGAAATGCGGGATCAATTCCATGTCCAGATTGCCGATGCTCGCCGCAGGCACCGCCGCGTTCCACACAAACGACATGCGACCGGAGAGATCCAGACAGCAGCGGGCCAGGGCTTCGTCCATGGTCACGTAATAGAATCCGTAGCGCTCAATGCCTTCTTTGCCACCCAAAGCTTCATGCAACGCCTGACCCAGACAAATGGCGATGTCCTCCGCGCTGTGATGCATGTCGATGTGGATGTCGCCCTGACACACCACGCTCAGGCCGAAGCCTCCGTGCTTGCGGAGCAGGTCCAGCATGTGATCCAGAAAACCCGAGCCGGTTTGAATCGGCCCGTCGGAAGGACGATCCAGATCCAACGTCAATTCAATGCGGGTTTCCTTGGTTTGTCGGGAGATGGAGGCTGTGCGCATGAGTCCGTCCATTAGAAATAGATGATGGTTTTTCCGTAAACCTTGAAGCGGCGTTCTTTGGGAGTCACGGTCGTGTCGCCGTAGGAGATTTCCGCATTGCGCTTGCTGTAAAGCACCACGGTGATGGTGTCGTTATGCATGAATTCCATTTGCTGGCCCGAGAAGATTGTTTGCGAGGCCGTGGCTTTGTGCATCCGGAAAACACGGAAACGGGTGCTGTCCGCAATGCATTTGATGGTAACCCGGCTGAAGGTTTTTTCATTTTTGACAGCGGCGGGTGCGACCGTGTCTTTGACGACCGGTTTTGCATTTGCAGCAACCGTATCTTTTGTGGCGACCTTGCCGGAATCCGTCTTCAGGGAATCGGGGCGAAGGGCGCTGCTTTCAGGTACGCTATCCGAGGGCGGAGGAATCGCCACTGCTACCGTATCCGTGTGAGCGGGCTCTGCGGCGGCGGCTTTCTTTTCGGAGGAGGAATTGACCTTGCCGAGAATGAAAAGCAAACCGAGCAAAAGCACGGCGAGCAGGGCGAAGAAAAGTTTCCGATGCGCAAGTCCCTGCACTTCGGAAACATCCTTGTACGGAGCCACCGAAGGTTCGGCGAAAGCGGCGCCCATTTCATTGTTGTAGGCGCGCATGATTTTTTGCGGATCCGTTCCAATCGATCGCGCCACCGATCCAATCAAGGCACGCACATACGGATCACCGGGAAGCCGGTCGTATTGGCAGGCTTCCAGTGCGTCAAGCGCCGCCGTGGAGATGCGCAACGAAGCGCAAAGTTTCACCGCATCCACGCCTGCGGCGAGGCGCGCTTCGCGCAGCAAAGCTCCCGCCTTTTTGGGCGACCCTTGGGATGCGATGCTTTCCGGGTTTTCCATTCCTTCAGCCATGATTTTGAATTCCTCAGGGTCAAATCTACTCGAATTTAAGCCCGGTAAACCTCAAGCAAACGCAAGGTAAGTTGCACCGGAAGACCCATGACATTGAAAAAACAGCCCCGGATTCCCTCCACCAGAAAGGCTCCCCGGCCCTGAATGGCATAGGCTCCGGCCTTGTCCATCGGCTCGCCGGTTTGGACATAGGCTTTCAAATCGTTTTCGCTGTGCTGGACAAAGGTCACCTCGCTGCAGGCCACTCCCGAGTCGATGATTTTGCCTCCCAAAGCCAGAGCGACTCCCGTGTAAACCTTGTGGGTTTTCCCGCCGAGAAAACGGAGCATCTCCAGCGCTTCCTCCGGGGTTGAAGGTTTTCCCAGAATGCGGTCGTCCAGCACCACCAAGGTGTCCGCTCCCAGAATCAAGGCATCCTTTTTTTGCTGACTGACATGAAGCGCCTTGGCTTGGGCCAAAACTTCGGGGACTTGATCGGGAGCAAGATTTGCGGGTATGGTTTCATCCACCCCGGAAGGTGCAATGGTAAAGTTGAATCCCAACATGCGCAGAATCTGCTCCCGCCGTGGCGACTCGCTGGCTAATACGAGGGGATGGGTGAGGGACATTATTGATTTCTCCGCAACCCGTGCGTATCGCTGCTTTGCAGTTTCACGTCGGGAAGATCGATGACGTAGATGATGAAGTTCCAGCCTTGCGCCACACCCACCGGTGTCCAGTGAAAATCCATCTTCCAGCAATGCAAGGTGCGTTCAAAACCGAAAACATGACTGGAAAAACGGCCCTGCGTGAAATCGAACTGGGTGTCATAGGACATTTTCCATCCGGCCGTGGGGTTGATCTTCAAACTTCCCGAGGCCTGATGCGTTTTGGTGATCTGGTAAATCTCGGAGGTTCCGAGAAAACGTTCGGTGGGGGAGCCGCTGGAAGTGCCCACGCGATTGGCGTTGAAATCAAAACCGTAGTTCAACGAAACGGACCACGGAGATTGATCGAAGCGATCGGTGGACCCGAAAACGTCATGGGTGCGCAGGCCGGTGCTGAAACCGCCGCCGACTTCCAATCCCTTGCGCCATCCGAACCGCCAGCTCTGGAGCACGGGTGAAATTAATTCGTTCTTTTGGGCCGTGGGGGCGAAATCGTCGTACAGATCGTGCACGGTATTCAGGTCGAATGAAATGTTGCGCGTCAGATACAGGCTCAGGTTGGAATTGATCTCGGACCACGGTCGCGTGTGATTGGCAAAGTTGTAGGACACGGAACTGTTCGAATGAAACAACTTGTAAGATTCCGGCTTCTTTTTGGGCGCGCCAGGATCGGCCAGCTTGAAATCGACGTCGTTTCCAAGCCCTAACGTCATCGTGCGCTGTTCCTCTTGAAACGCGGTGCCACCGATTTTTGGATTGGCGTAATAATGCGTGTTGGAATCCAACTTGGGGGCATAGGTTGCACTCACCGAGGGAGAGACGGTATGGCGCACCGCCGCTATGCGACCCAACCACGGATGATCCCCGGCTTGTGTGATGCCGTAAAAACGCGTGTCTGCGGTGAGGCCTGTGCTCCATCCCGCAAAATATTCTCCCGTCTTGCCGTGGGAAGGATCCCAACGGGTCCGGTAGGGCTTTGCCGTGTCGCCCGTGCGTTCATCTATGGACCAAAGTTGCGCCAAGTTCACCGAGGGTGTGAGGTTGATGTAACCCGCGCTGTATTTCCCGGACAGGGAAAGGTGATCGGAATAACCCACGTAAACATTGGTGTCTCCCTTGGCGCTGTTCAAGGTGGGACGGCTCACCTGATCCACGTTGAACAAATCGTTGTAGTCCCAGTTCCATTTGCGATACCAGGGATCTTCCACTCCGGGGGTTTCATCCTCGGGTGCGGGAATCAACGGGCCACCGGCATGAAAAGTGACATTGGGCAGGCTGCGATCCACATAGTTCTGGGTCAGGTTATAGGTCTGCGTCACATCGGCATTGAGCGTGGCCTGATTCCAGTCGAATTGCCGGCGGTATCCGAGATTGGCGTTGGCAGTCTGCTCCAATGCTTCTTCCTGCGTCAGCGCGTTGCGCGTCACGATGGTGGGATCGGACTGGATGCGGCCGCTGCCCTTCAGGGTTTGGCGTCCGTCGGGAGTCAGGTTGAGATCGTTGCGAAAATCGAGATAGCCTCCGGCACGGCTGGGATCGAATTCCGAAACATAAACCTTGTTGGTGAGCACGCCGCTCCACCAGTAGCGCTTGTTCCACTGATAGGTGGTGTTCAGATTGGTGTTGTCAAAAGTGCCCTTCGATCCTTCGATCAAATCTCCGGACATGAGCAAATCGCTGTAATCGTTGATGGCCCAGTAATAGCCGAGATTGTTGAGATAAAATCCCTGCGATTGATCGCCGCCCAGTTTGGGTTGCAACAAACCCGACCGCCGTCCCTTGCCGAGCGGCATCACCATCATGGGAAGTATGGCCACGGGCACCTCGGCGATGTTCATCACGATGGGACCCGAAAGCACCTTGGACTCCGGCTCCACAATCATGCGGCGGGCGTAGAAATAGTAATGGGGATCGGGAAGCGCGCAGGTGGAAAGCTCCCCGCGTGCGATGTACACGTCGCCTTCCGGCTGCCGCCGGATTTCCGTTCCGTTGAAACTTTGCGTTCCGCGTTTGGAGGATCCGTAATAGATGGTGCCGACCTTGTTTTTGAGATTGTACCGCATCCGGTAACCCAGAATGGGCGGATTGATCGCATCGGTAATTAGCGGAGCTCCGGTCGCATCCACGATGTCGTCTCCGGAGTAATAGGCGATGGAGTCGGCGATGAGGGTGGAACCTTGATATTTGAGCAGGGCCCGATCTGAGAGCGAGAAATGATCGCCGCGAAAACGGATGCGCACGGCGGAATAAGACACGGTGTCATCTGCGGTGTCGTTTCCAGCGGCGTGCTTGGAGCTGTCTGCGAGGGCCGAGGTGTCTTTTGGAACCGACGGCGGAGGCAACCGGGTGAGATTCTGCGCGGAGGAGTTTTGCGCGGACAGGAGTAAGGCCGCAAGCACGCCGGCGGTCAGGGCTTTAAGCCAATGCATCGATGGCGGTCAAGGTAGAAACCGCTTTAAATCTTGAGATGGCCTTCCAAACCGAACATGATGAAAAAGCCAAGCCCCTTCGTCACAACCGGTTGGAGATCCCCGTTGCCTGCGGCGGGACGGGACCAACCGCGCTGCCGCTTATTGTCTCCTCCGAGCCAGTTGCCCAAAGTGCCTTCATAAGCCGATCCGATATTGTCCATTTCGAAAAAGAAGCGCATGGATTCCAGGGGACGCCAGGAACTTTTCAAATCGATGTTGATGCGCATGTCCAGTCTTTTGCGCGACACTTCCGGGAAGGTGGAGCTTTGGTACACGGAGCGCTGCTTGGAGACGTGATCCGCACCGGTGGTGTCCCAGAGTCCGCGATATTCATAAAGCGGCCTGCCATTGCTCACCGTGTAGGTGAAGATGAAACTGAGCAGGGAATCGTCACGGGGGAGAAGGCGCAAATTCGTGACCACGTCGGCGGTGCGGTTGGATTCCCATGGAAGACTGCCCAGGCCATCCTTCATGTGATAAGTGCCCTGAATCGAGGAACCGTTGATTCCGATTCCCACATGATGGCTCGGAAGCCAGTTGAAGCTGGCATTGATTCCGCTCACACGGGCGTAATCGGAGGAACGCTGTTCGGCGTAATTCCAGAACACATCGGGTGTGGGCAGGTTCGGATTCAGATAGACACGCGTATAACCGCTCCACGCATAGCGCATCGGGTTTCCAATGGCACCGTCCCCGCCGATCAATGCTTCGGCGCTGGGTGTGGATTTGGCCCGAAGAGTGTCGTACCCGACAGGTTTGAAGTCCGTGGTTTGCCGGACTGCAATTTCAGAAAAAACCTTGTGATCCTCTCCGAGGGGATTTGTGTAGCGCAGTGAGGCGAGGGGAAGAGGAGTCAATAGCCCGGCTTGATCCGCCGAGAAGGGGGAACTCAAACCGTCGCTTTGCCCTTGATACCCCAGGGCCATTCCGAGTGATGCGTCAAGTCCCCGCTTCTTCGGAAGATTCCAGCGCAGGCGGTACAGCATGTTCGTCAAACCCAGATCGCGGGAGAGATTGCGATCCAGATTCGAGGTGGTGGGTTGATCGGGAAAAATCCGGTGTTGGTGATGGTATTCCAGTTCCAGAGCGTAGCTGGTTTGCGCCCCAAATGTTTTGGCTGAAGGCGACCATTGACCCGACCAAATGGACTGCCAGTCCTTCTGGCTGTTGTCACCCAACCGATAGGTCACATCATTATTTCCGTTACCGGCCCGATACCAGGCGGGAACAGACAGATCGTTATTGAGGGCCTGCGGCAAAGTATCGGCGAAGGCATCCTCGTAATCACGAATCAAGGTGGAGAATCCCCATTCCCAATCCCCGGAAGAAGAGGGGCTTACCGATTCGTAGGAATAAAGCCATGCGCCCTGATGCCCGTCCACAATATCGCGGGCAATGGCGGAAGTTGTGGATGTGCCGACATCCTGCTGAATGAAAAAGTCGTCGCTAAGAACGATGAGGCTGTGTCGCGAGAAGGCCCCGGTGCTGTCCCTTTTGAAAGTGCTGAAGAAAAGATCCCCGCTGGTGAATGTCAAGGGAGCGTTGAGGTGGGCGCAGGTATCGCAGGGATTGCCATTGCTTTTCACTTTGGCATCCTTGGGCGAGGTGAAAAATTTCGATCCCAGATTTCCGAGCGCATTGTCATCCAGTCTGCGTAAGCTCAAAAGCAAGGTGCGGCCGCCCCAGTACCCGTTCATGTTGAGTTCGTCATCCACCGAACCGATCAGCAGATCGCCGTGAATGGCCTCCGGATCTCCATCCTTCAAATCATAGACGAGAGCCGAAGCATTGCCTTGATTCACCGGACCTTTGGCCATGTTGTCCGACAGCGTAACGGATTTGAGCAGGCGGGGATTCAACAGGCTCTGGTTGCCGGGAAATCCGAAATCGAGATGGCGGAGACTGGGAATGTGGCTGTGTCCGAGATAATGCGTCACGTCCTGGGTGCGGGAACCGTTCACGGAAATGTCGTTGGTGTATTCATTCATGCCCGCCACACCGTGGAGCTGGCGAAGATGATCGTTCAAGTCGATGCGCATGCCCTGAAGGGATTCGAGTTCGTCAATGCTTTGCGCCTGATTGGGATCGTGATTGGGCCGCTTGGTGAAAGTGGTCACCTCGGCGAGTTCCTGTACATTGGACTCCATGGAGATCTCCACATCGATGAGGTTGGGCAGTTCCCCCAAATCGATATCCAGATCCTTGTAGCCCTGTTTTTTAAAAATCACATGGGCGCGGCGATTGTTGACCTGCACCTCGAAACGGCCGGTGCTCTGGCTGACGCCGAGTCTTTTCCCCTCCGGCGTGGTAAGTTCCGCATTTCCGATGGCCTCACCGCGCTGCCCGTCCTGCACCAGTCCGACAAAATCATAGGTCTGGGCGTGAACCGTCCCGGCCAAAACGGCGATCAGAACGGGAAGGAAAAAAGAAAAAAGAACGCCTTTACGGGCGGGAAAGGGCGGGTGCTTCATGGGTGTTTAACAAACTAGAAACCCCGTTCCGCAAAACCCCGCCGCCGGGTTTTAGATTTGTTCCCCCAAGAGAAGGTTGAGGAGAGGCAGAAAATGTTGGACCCCAAATTATACCGCGACGATCCCGAAACAGCCCGCGCAGGTTTGCGCCGCCGTGGTTCGCCTTTTGATCTGGAAACCCTTTTGCGTTTGGATCAGGAAAAACGAACCCTCGGAACGGAATTGGACGGGCTGAAAGCCGAGCGAAACACTGCCACCGAGGCCATTGCCAAACTCAAACGCTCGGGGGGCGATGCCTCCGCCGAGATCGAGAAAACCCGCTCCCTTGGGGATCGAATCAAGGAAGTGCAGGAAAAGTTCAACGTCGTTGAGGAAAAATGGAGCGCACTGGCTTTGCTGTGCCCCAATCTTCCGCATGTCTCGGTTCCCGACGGCCGTACGCCCGCCGACAACAAGGTGGTCGCGACATGGGGGACTTTGCCGGACGAAGCGAAAGTGTTTCCCGATCACATGGAAATAGGCCAGAAGCTTCGTCTGTTTGATTTCGAACGCGGAGCCAAACTTTCAGGCCGCGGCTTTCCCATTTACACGGGCGCGGGCGCGCGTCTGGAAAGAGCCCTGATCAATTTTTTCCTTGACACGCACGTGCAGAAATTCGGATTCACGGAAATTCAGCCGCCACATCTCGTTTCCCGCACTTCCATGACCGGCACAGGCCAGCTTCCCAAGTTTGAAGAGGACATGTATCACTGCGGCGCGGACGATCTTTTCCTCGTTCCCACCGCCGAGGTTCCCGTCACCAACATGCATCGCGACGAAACGATCGACGGGTCGGCGCTGCCCATTTCGTATTGTGCCTATACGGCCTGCTTCCGCCGCGAAGCGGGTTCGTGGGGCGCGGATACACGCGGCTTCCTCCGCCTGCACCAGTTCGACAAGGTGGAAATGGTGAAGTTCACCTTCCCGGAAAAATCCTATGAAGCGCTGGAGGAATTGCGCAGTCATGCCGAGGAACTCCTCCGCATGCTTGAGTTGCCTTACCGCGTGCTGGAATTGTGTGCAGGAGATCTCGGCTTCGGCGCCACGAAATGTTATGACCTCGAAGTGTGGGCGCCCGCCGAAAAGAAATGGCTGGAGGTTTCCTCTTGTTCCAACTTCGAGGATTTTCAGGCGCGACGTGCCAACATCCGCATGAAGTCTGGCGGCAAATCACAATTGTTGCACACGCTGAACGGTTCCGGTTTGGCCACGCCGCGTGTTCTGGTGGCGTTTCTCGAAAATCATTACACCGAACGCGGCACCGTGCGCATTCCCGTTGCATTGCGTCCGTGGCTCGGCGGCCTTGAGGAAGTCGCGTGACTCTTCGCGAAGATGCGGGAAAACGCATCCTTTGGATCGACACCGAAATCGATTTTCTGCGGGCGCATATTCTGTTCCTGCAGGATCACGGCTATCGCGTGGAAAAAGCCGAAAGCACGGAGGAAGGCCTCGTCCTTTTCCGGCAAAAGAGTTTTGATCTCGTGATTCTGGACGAACAGATTTCAGGCAAGGAAGGCATGTCGGCCATTCTGCATGAGATCCGCGCGCACAATACCCGCGTTCCCGTGGTGCTGGTGACTAAAAGTGAAGAAGGTCGTTTGGTGGAAGCGGCATGGGGTCGGGTTTTCGACGGCTGCCTGACCAAGCCCGTTAATCCCGTGCAAGCACTTGCCGTATCTGCGGAAGCCCTGCGCACTCGCGCGGTGCCGGGCAATCAGGCGACATCCGCTTATATCCGCGACATTTCGGAAATCAAATCCAACCTGCTGGCGAATCCCACGCCTTCCAAATGGGCCAAGGTTTATTTTCAATTGTGCAAGTGGGATGTGGAACTGCAATTCCTTTCCACTCCCAACATTGAGGAGATGCATCGCGGGAACAAGGCCGAGTTGTCCAAGCGCTTCATCGCCTACGTCGAGGATAATTACGTCGGATGGGTGGGAAGAAAAGCGGACAATCCCGACCTTCACCATCAGACGGTCAAGCGCAAGGTGCTGCCGCTGCTTCAGAAGCATGGAAAATGTGTTTTGGTGGTGATGGCTGGAATGCGTTTGGGCCAATGGCTGCATATTCAAAAGATGGTGGAGCCGTTGTTCCGCGTGGAGAACAGCACCGCGTGGGCCTTGCTTCCTTCGGAAAAACTGTTCTGTCGCACGGCCTTATTTTCCGGCCGCATGCCGCGCGATGTGAATCTGGAGCAGCCCCAACTCTGGCAGCGTTTGGGTGGTGAGGCGGACTCCGCGCCTTATGAACGCGAGCTTCTGAAAATTCAACTGCGGAAGCAGGGAATCGATTTGGAGGATCCCAAGTTCATCCATGTGAAGAACCGCGAAGATGCAGGGCGATTGAATTCGGAACTGGCCGCGCTTGAAGATTCCCGGCTCGTCGTGGTCGTGGTGGAGTTTACGGACATGCTGGATATTGGCCAGCGTGATAATCCTCTCGATTCGGTTCCAGCGGAGAAGGAAATGCGCGTACGCACCGGAGAATGGTTTCAGGATTCCGGTATGATGGAGGCGTTCCGCGTGCTTGCGGAAGGCAAACGCACGGTGGTGCTGACCAGCGATCACGGTACGGTACGCGTCGAAGCCCCCGCCGAAGTGTTTTGTCAGGAGGAGAAGTCCCCGCATCCGCGCGTGAAAATCGGACCCAACATTTCCTGTGACGAGCGGCAGGCCCTGTTTGTGGAATCACCGCCGCAGTTTGGGTTGCCCGGCGAAGCGGGGGAGTTGGCTTATGCCATCGCCAAGGAGAAATTTTATTTCGTGTATCCTAACAAGTTTCAGTATTTCGTGACCCAGTTCAAGGACCAGATGGTGAGCGGCGGTCTTTCGATGGAAGAAATGATCGTTCCGCTGGCCACGTTGATTCCGAAATAGGCGACATGCCGGTGCTTCGACAGGCTCAGCAACCGGCGTGTGTTTGTCTATCAGAAATAAAATGACAGAATTCATTTCGCATTCCGAAACCGAAACGCTGGCGCAGGCCGAGGTGTTTGGGGCCACGTTGAAGCCCGGTGATGTGGTCGCGTTCAAAGGGCCGCTGGGCGCGGGCAAGACATTGTTCTGCCGCGGTGTGGTCAAGGCACTGGGTTATTCCGGACTTGTGAATTCACCCACCTATGCGTTGGTGCATGAATATCCGGGTCGTATTCCCGTTTATCACATGGATCTTTACCGTCTCGCTCCCGGGGCGGACTGGGAAGAGATTGGCTTGGGCCATTATTTGAACGGGGAAGGTGTTTGTTTGATCGAATGGCCGGAGCGGTTGCCAGAAGATCGGCAGCGTTTTACTCATGTTGTGGAATTGGAAGTGGTGGGGGAGACGGAGAGAAGGATTAAAATCAGTAAGATCGGCTAGCGAAGTTTTTTCAGCCTCTCCACCGCCTCCTTCAACGTCTCTTCCTTCTTGCAGAAACAAAACCGCAGCAGATCCTTGCGCGCTGATTTGCTTCCTGTGTGATAAAACGAGGATCCCGGTACAACCGCCACGCCGATTTTGGAAACCAGATGAAGGGCCAAGGCGGTATCGTTTTTCTGTTTTCCCCTGAGAAAATTTTCCGCGTCTGCCATTACATAGTAAGCGCCCTTGGGATTGAAGCAATGAAACCCCACGGATTCTAATCCATCGATTAAATAATCCCTGCGGACCTGATAGTCCTTTGACAAATGCCGGTAATAGGAGGCAGGCAATCCCAATGCACCTTGTGTCGCGACCTGTAACGGTGTCGCCGCGCATACCGTGAGAAAGTCGTGGACCTTGCGCATCGCTTCGGTCAAGGGTTTCGCTGCAATGGCCCAACCCACGCGCCAGCCCGTGACTCCATAAGTCTTCGATGCGCTGTTGATGGTAACCGTGCGATCCTCCAGTCCCGGAATGGACGCCGGACTGACATGTTTCACGCCATCATAAAGAATATGCTCGTAGATCTCATCCGAAAAAATGCGGACATTCCATTTTTGGCAAAGCTTCGAAATCAATCCCAGTTCTTTTTGTGAAAAAACCTTGCCCGTGGGATTATGCGGCGTGGTGATCACGATGGCCGCCGTTTTGGGGCCGAAAGCACGGCGCAATTCGGTTTCATCGAAAGACCAATCCGGCGCACGCAAGGCCACATAAACGGGTTTGGCTCCGGAGAGATAACTGTCAGGATGATAGTTCTCGTAAAACGGTTGGAACAAAATCACTTCGCGTCCCGGATCAACCAAAGCGAGAAAGGCGCAAATCATCGCTTCCGTCGAACCACAGGTCACGGTCACTTCGGTGTCGGGATTCGCAATGATGCCGTTGTACCGTTTTGCTTTCGCTGCGATGGCCTTGCGCAATCCCGGTAAACCCCAAGTGATGGAATACTGGTTGTGATTTTCCTCTACCGCGTCCTGCGCCAAAGTTTTCAACTCGGGCGGGCAGGGGAAATCCGGAAAGCCTTGCGCCAGATTGACCGCGTTGTATTCCATCGCCAGCCGCGTCTGTTCTCGAATCACCGATTCGGTGAAGCGATTTAAACGCTGCGCGGAAACAGGGGACGGCTTCACTGCAATTCCCCGTGCATGCGATGATAAAGCAGAAAGCCCATCAAGGGTTGAATACTGGTGAGTTCGGCCGAAGCTTCGGAAAAAGTCTTGAGCGTTGTGGTGATGTACTCGCCTTCATGCTCATGTCCGGCTTCTCCGCCTTCCAATGCACTCCATGCACCAGCTTCCAAGTCGATTTCAACGGAGTAGAAATAAATGCTTTCATCCGAGAGACCGGGAGAGCTGTGCAGCGCGCGATTCCATAGAGGCATCAACTTCGAAGCCTCCACTTTGACGCCAGTTTCCTCTTCCAATTCCCGCACGGCAGTTTCGATGGGATTGTGCAAATCTCCGTCCAACATTCCCGCTGGAAATTCCAGGCTTAAACTTCCGTTGCCGATGCGACGCTGGCGAATCATGAGGAAACGTTTTTCTCCCGTGCTGAGATTGCGACAGACGGGAACTACCACGCAAGCCGAGCCGCGCAACAACGCATAAGGCAACAGCGGTTTTCCTTCGGGGTCCTTGCCTTTGGCTTCTACCAGCGCAAAGAGCAGCTCTCCGTCGCGCTTGTTCAGAATGTTTAATGGAGTCAAAGATTCGAGTGAACAACCTTCATCACGCAGACTCTGTTCCCAAGCCTTCACCTTCGGGACATTACGCCAATCCGAATTCAGCTTCACACCCAATCCCTGGGTTTCAGAAAATATTCCGTGAGCTTTTCTTCAGCGCTGCCGGGCTGCGGTTTGAATTCGTATATCCACGAACACAGCGGTGGCAGCGACATCAAGATGGACTCGGCACGCCCGCCGGATTGCAACCCGAACAAGGTGCCGCGATCATAGACCAGATTGAATTCGGCATAACGGGAGCGTCGGTGCAATTGAAATTCTCGTTGTGTTTGAGTGAAAGCTTTGTCGCGCAGAGGAACGAAGGGACAGTAGAGGTCGGGAAACAACAAACCCAACTCTTCGACAAAAGCCAGTTCTTCCTCCTTGGGGCCGCGCAAATGATCGAAGAATAATCCGCCCACGCCGCGTGCTTCGTTGCGATGTTTGTTGAAGAAGTATTCATCGCAAGTTTGCTTGTAAGTCCGGTAATTCCGCCCGCGTCCTTCGCAAAATTTTTTCAAGGTGCGATGGAATTCTACGACCATGGTCTCTTCTGGGTAGTACGGCGTCAAATCAATTCCACCGCCGAACCAATACACATCCCCGGCTTCGAAGTAACGGATGTTCAGATGAATGGTGGGAACATGGGGATTGTGCGGATGCAAAACCAGACTTACTCCGGTGGCGAAGAACGGAGTGCCATCGGGAACACGGAAATTGGCAGCGGCGGAAGGTGGCAGGGAGGAACCCCAAATGCCGGAGAAATTGACGCCGCCTTTTTCCAGCAGGTTACCGCCTTCATAAACCCGGGTGCGACCGCCTCCATCGCCCTTGTCGTATTCCCAATTATCCTCGCGGAATTTTGAACCATTTTCGGAGTCGAGAAAACCGCAAATGCGGTCTTGAACTCCCCGGAACTGTTGTACGACCTGATCGCGAAAAGATTGCATGCGGCTAAATCTACTTTCGGTCCCCCGCCACCGTTTCTACCTTGACTCGAAAACCGGAGTTCAAACATGGATTTTAAATCATTCTGGCAAACTCTTCCCCTGCATATGGACCCGGTTATTCTGCATATCGGGTCGTTTCGCCTGCAATGGTACGGCCTCATGTATCTGGTGGCCTTCGCCATCACTTATTTCCTCGTACGCCATCGCACCCGCACCGAAGAGCGTTTTTCCCGGTACGACGAGGAGTTTCTCAAAAACCTGTTGACCTACGGCTTCCTCGGTGTGCTCGTGGGCGGCCGCCTCGGTTATGTCCTTTTCTACAACTTCCCTTATTACGCCGTCCATCCTTTTGAAATCATCATCCCATTCCGATCCGGTCCCGATGGATTTCATTTCAGCGGCATTTCCGGCATGTCTTATCATGGCGGGCTCACCGGAGCCATTCTGGGGGGCGCGTGGTTTTGCCGTAAATACAAAGCGGACTTCTGGAATCTTTGCGATCTCTTTTTTCCCGCCGCGCCGCTGGGTTACACCTTCGGCCGCCTCGCCAATTTCATCAATGGGGAGTTGTGGGGACGCGCCACGGATTCGTCCATCGGCATGCATTTTCCGGATGCGCCGGGAAGCGGTCTTCGTCATCCGTCGCAGCTTTACGAAGCTTTTTTCGAAGGCGTCGTACTCTTTCTAGTCCTGTGGTCCTTGCGCAAACTGCGTTTCCCCAAAGGCTCTTTCACGGGACTATACTTGATCGGTTATGGAATCTTCCGGCTCTTCATCGAGTTCTTTCGTGAACCCGACGTGCAACTCGGTCTTTTATTTTTCGGCAAGTTCTCGATGGGTCAGGCTCTTTGTACGGCCATGATATTGGTGGGGTTGGGATTTGTATTGTGGCGGCGAATGGCTGCCGCAAACCCGACCTGATTTCGATTCAATGCGGCTGAGTGCCTGAATCGCCTGAAGAAACAAACTTGTAAATCTTTTCCTTCGGTTTGGACATCCCCAATTCCTGGCGGGCCAATTTTTCCAGATACGAGGAATCCGTCAGAAGCCTTTGCTTTTCGGCTTGCATCTGCTGCGTGAGCGCGGTGAGGCTGTCGATATTGTGTTGGTTTTCCTGGAGTTGACGCTTGAGCTTGGCCTGATTGAACAAACCGCTGGGCCCGGTGATGAGATGATACGCGAATAAAAGCACCACTACGGCCACTGCCGACAGGATCCATTTCATGGGGAGACGTTTTTTCGGCTTGGCCATATGTCGGGGAAAGGTAATCGCAGCTGAACTTATCGTGTGGCCAACATTCCGCGTGGAACTGTTTTTCGAAACACAGGTCCGGGAAGCCGTTGCACGAGCCCGCGGATTTCCAGCAGTAGCAGGGATTCCATCAATGCAGCCAGGGCTTTTCCTGCAGGCCACAAATTGGTTTCTCGCGCCCGTTCCGCCAGACGATCCAATCCACAGGTGTCGTCGTTTCGCCAAAGATCCAATACGGGTTCATTTGGGGCGGGAATGGTTGGGGTTATTGTCGGGGCGGTTGTAGGGGCGTGTCGCGACACGCCCCTACAACCGCCATCCACCACGGATAAAACATCCTCCACCGACGTGGCCAAAAGGGCATCGCGTTTCAGCAAGGCATGGGTTCCCGAAGACATCGGACTGAAAACGGAACCCGGCATTGCGAATATGGGTTTCCCTTGAGAACGGGCGTGTCCCGCAGTTAATAGTGCACCGCTGCGACGTCCCGCTTCGATTACCACGGTGGTTTTTGCAAGTGCGCTGAGAATTCGGTTGCGTCGGGGGAAGTGATCGCGTTTGGGTTGCGCGCCCGGTGGAAATTCTGAAAACACGGCTCCACCCTCGACAATGCGTTCCCGCAATAATTGGTTTTCAGGTGGATAAGGAATGTCAAGGCCACAACCGATCACGGCGAGAGTTCGACCTGTATCTAAAGCTCCGGAATGCGCCTCAGCGTCAATGCCAACTGCTAAACCGGAAACAATGGTGACATTTGTCCGGGCGAGATCCTGCGCCAAAGTGAATGCGGCCTTGCGGCCATAATCAGTGGGATGGCGCGTGCCGACAATCGCCACTGCGCGTGCATCGAGTTTTGTCCACGAGCCTTGCATGAATAACAGAGGCGGCGGAGCATTTAAGGAAAGCAGAGGTTCTGGATATTCCAGTAAACCGGGAGCCACAATGCGGGCGTTGATTTTGCGGCAACGATCCAGAATTTTTTCCCAGGATGCACGATTCGGTCCGCGTCGGATCGACTCGGCACTTTCCGGGAGCAAACGCGGGTAAATGACTTTTAATTCCTCGGGCGAGGTTTCATAAACCGCCCGTGGCGATCTCAGCACTTCCAGCAACTGGGTAAACCCTGCGTAACCGAGTCGATGCTGGATGGCCAGACAGCCGTACAGGAATTTTTCTTCTTCGTCGAGATGAGGGAAAACTGGGTTCATCGCAAAAGTTTACTGCACATTTGAATACTATTCAAGTCCAATCTTTTCTAAAAAATGCAGATTTAGGCCATTATGAACCCAAATTCGAAATATTCCTTTGCCGACCTCCTCGATATCATGGCCCGACTCCGCGCCCCGGACGGTTGTCCTTGGGACAAGGAACAAACCCACGAGTCCATTCTGAGCTGCCTCATTGAAGAGGCTTATGAATTTGTGGATGCGGTGGAACGCAAAGACACGCCGAATATGCGCGAGGAATTGGGAGACCTGTTGCTTCAAGTTGTCTTCCACGCCCAAATGGCCCGCGAGACTCAGAGCTTCGATTTGGACGGAGTGATTCAGGAACTTTGCGAAAAGCTGGTGCGTCGTCATCCGCATGTGTTTGGAGAACAGCGTCTTGAAAAATCCGGCGAGGTGCTGGTTCAATGGGATGAGATCAAGAAAAAGGAAAAGGGAACCGCAGCGGCTGTTGAACATGGAGCTTTGGGAGAAATGCCAAAGCATTTACCCGCTTTACTGAAGGCATTGAAGATTCAAAAACGGGCGGCTAAAACCGGTTTTGATTGGCCCGATTGGAAAGGCCCGCTGGCGAAGATTAATGAAGAGCTGCGTGAGTTTGAAGTCGAAGTTGCCAAAGGCAATTCGGAAGAGGCGGCAGAGGAGTTGGGCGACGTGTTGTTTTCGGTGGTGAACCTGGGGCGTTTTTTGAATGTCGATCCAGAACGCGCTTTGGCACAAACCAACGCCAAATTCATTTCACGCTTCAAGGCGATGGAAAAACTGGCGGAGCAAAGAAATTCACCGTTGCAACAAATGAATCTCGAAGCGATGGATGCTTTGTGGAATGAAGTGAAGACAGCGGAAAAAGCAGTCTAATTCGGCTATAACAAGGCGTTACACGAAATTGAGGAGAATTTTTAAAGCGAGCTGTGACGGTTAGTTTATTATTTGGTAATCATCGCCAACCCCATCAAGGAGATTCTATGCGGCTTCCCCTGTCTTTGCTTTTTTCCATCGCTTCATTGTTACTTGCTGTTCCGGTACGAGCCGATGGCATTATCGATCTCGCCACGGTCAAAGAACCCGAGGATCTTTATCGAGACGTCAAGCCCAATGCGCTCAACAAGGAAAGCTCCATCTTCGTGCGGCTAACCACGATCACCTTCTCCACCCAGTGCCTCTATACTGCGGGCGACAAGGACGTCTCCGTGGAGGGTTTGGTGGATCTCGTTGGTGTGGACAATGCCGTCTTCCAAGCCATCACCGATTCTTATGAGGCCTACGTGCAGCAAAAACTGGGAGAGATATTCACGGTCATCCCCTTCGCGCAGGTGGAGGCGAGCAAGGCCTTTGCGAAAACGAAGTTCAAAAACCCGCCGGAGGAGTTCGGCGTCGAAAAGTCGACTGGCCTCAAGGCCATGACCCTCAAAACCAAGACTTTTTCAGCGGGCAATCGTCCGCTTACAGACTCTTGGGACGCGGGAAACCTGTATGCGGCGATGGAATTGAACTCGGGTACGACCAGCTGGAGCGCATCCGTGGTCTTCGCTTTCTGGTCCAAGAATTCCGGGGTTTCTCAAGGCACCAGCACCAAGACTGCGAAGCTGAATATTGATCCCTTCATCTGGCTGACCGGCGTCGGCGCGAGCTTTTCCTCCCAGAAAATGAAGGTGGGCGGTTTGGATATCAACAAACCTGTCGGCTTTCCGGCGGACCAATCGTGGGTGAAGGAAATCCGCAAGCCCACCGAGGATCACTGGGAAATCGTGGCGGATCCTGAACTCTTTAAGGAGGCGGTCTTAAAAGTTCTCAGGTATAACGTCGACAACCAAGTGGCAATTCTGAAGAAAGCGCGCTCGTAGGGACAAAGAGCGCGCACGACGAGTGCGCGCTGTCTGCTATTTCAAGATCAAATTGTTGACGATAATGCCGGCGAAAAAAACAAAGAGGTAGGCGAACCAGAGAAAACTCAGTCCATAATTGAAAGCCAGATCCCAAGTTTTGACGGAACCCTTTGGTTTATCCCGATAGTCTTTCCAGTTTCTTCCCAGATGGCGGAGGCTGAAGCCCATGCCCGCCCCACCGATCAAGACCAGCACAATCCATTTTAAAATCAGCATCATATCGGCTTTTCCATGCAATTTCGATGGTTTTTCAGGCTTGTTATTACAGGTCAAAACTACTATTATATCCCCCCGTAAAAGGTGTTTTTGGATGGCTGGCATTCAAGGACACCGGCAGGTCATTCTTTAGAAATGGCTTGCCGGGATCAGCCCCCATTCGGCGACCCCGAAAGGGGTTTTTGTTTTTTAGGGGCTTTCGGGAAGATTTTAGGAAGAAACAGATGGACATTCTGGACAAAATTTCCGCTTTGGCGCGGGGCATTGCCGAGACTCACGGCTTGGAACTGGTCGATACCGAATTGTTTCGCGCAGGTCGCAGTCGCATTGTGCGCCTGTATATCGGGAAATCCACCGGTGTCAGTATTGACGATTGCGCAAAGGTCAGCCGCGAGCTGTCCACCTTGTTGGATGCGGACGATGTGTTGAGCGGAGAGGTTTACACACTGGAAGTATCGTCTCCGGGTTTGGATCGTCCTTTCAAAACTTTGGCTGACTGGCGGCGGAATGTAAGCCGCGAAGTGAAAGTGACCTGTCGTGAACCCGTGGAGGGACGTTTTCAGCATCAGGGCATTTTGGTGTCGGTGGATGAAACCGCGGCGCAATTGGAAACCAAAGATCGGAAATTGAGCATCCCCTTGAACCAGGTGGCTTTGGCCAAACTTGAAATCAAAATTCCCTGAAGGAGAAACGCATGGAAACCGACATCCTTGAAAACCTGAGCCTCATTGCCAAAACGAAGAATTTGGAAAACGGCACCGTGGTATCCACGCTGCAGCAGGCTTTGGTGAATGCCGCGCGAAAATATCTGAACATCCAGAAAAACATCGAAGCGGACATTGATGCACAGGCGGGCGAGATCAAGGTTTATTTGCGCGTAACCGTCGTGGAGGATTATCCCGACGTGCTTCCGGAAATGACGGCTGAAGAAGTCGCCGCTTTGGACGAGAAGTACATGCTGGTGAGCGAAGCGCAGGACTATAACGAGGATGCCGTTGCAGGGGATTACCTCGAAATGGAAATCCCGATCGAGAACTTCGGTCGCGCCGCCATTCAGGCTGCGAAGCAAATGCTGCTGCAAAAAGTGCGCGATGCCGAACGTGAAAAAATCTTCGAGGACTACCAGCATCGCGTGGGAACTTTGGTTTCCGGAACCGTGCAGCAGGTAGATCGCGGCAATATTCTCATCAACCTCGGAAAAACCGAGGGCATCATTCCGCTCAAGGAACAGATCCGCAAGGAACGCTATCGGCAGGGCGATACCATTCGCGCTTACATCGCCAATGTCAGCACCAACGTCAAGGGTCCGCAGGTTTTGTTGTCGCGCACGCATCCTGAACTTCTCGCCCGTTTGTTTGAACTGGAAGTTCCTGAAATCAATGACGGCGTGGTGATCATCAAGGGCGTGGCCCGCGATCCCGGCTTCCGCGCGAAGATCGCAGTGAGCACCAAGGATGAACGCATCGATCCCGTCGGCGCTTGTGTGGGTATGAAGGGTAACCGTGTACAAGCCATCGTGCGCGAACTCAGCAACGAGCGTATCGACATCATACACTGGAGTGAAGACCTCAACGTGTACATCCGCCGTTCGCTTTCACCGGCAAACATCCGTCAGATCACCGACATCGGTGACGGACGCGTGGTGGTGATTGTGGCCGATGAGGATCTGTCGCAGGCCATCGGCCGCGGCGGACAAAACGTGCGCCTCGCCAGCAAAATGGTGGGGCGTGAAATCGACATCTACGGCCAGACGGAATTCGACAACATGCCGGTGGAAGAGCGCGATGCGCTGCTCAAACCGCGTGAAGGCGCCATTCCTCAGACTGCTGAAACCACGGGCGCTGCCGCGTCTTCCGGAAAATTCTCCGAACTCGAATCGCTGTTCTCGAAAAAGAAACCCGAAGGGGAGTAGTATTCCAAGGGAATACTACATTGGGCCTGAATTATGACGGATACCGCTAAAAAACGAATCTCTTCGGTGGCCAAGGAACACGAGGTCACGAGCGATCTCTTCATGCGGCTTCTCAAGGACGCCGGCGTCGAAGCCAAGTCCCCTTCCAGCATGATCGATGCGGAAGGCATGAAGAAGGTACAGCCGTTTTTGCGGGCCGAAAGGGACAGGAAAGAACGGGAAGAGCTGGTTAAGGCCGGTAAAAAAATTCCCATGAAGGCGGTGCTTAAAAAGGCCCCCGCCATTCCGCCTCCTCCGCCACCCGCGCCAAAACCTGTGGCGGTTGAAGTCAAAGAAGTTCCGGTAGTAAAAGCTGTTGAGCCCACGCCTGCTCCCAAACCCGTAGTGGTTGAAGAGCGTGCGGTTGTGCAACCGGTTCCCGAAGCAAAAGTTGAAGAGAAGCCCGAGATCATCAAGCTTGTGGCTCCAGTTGTTCCTGTCGAGGTTGCCCCTGTGGCTCCCGTTGCTGTAGTGGAACCTCCGGCACCAAAGACAATCGCCACTCCCGCTGAAGCCCAAGCCAAGGCACGAGAGCTTCATTCGGAACTTAAAGTTTCCGTTGAAAAACCGGATGCGGCTTTGCTTGCGCGCATTGCAAAAACCAAAGCGGAAAACGCATCGCGTTACCTTAGTCGCGAGCAACGTGACCAGGGATATTCCGGACAATTGCATCGTACTCCCGGAGCGCCTCCAAGTGGTCCGCGTCCTGGAGGTCCTTCGGGACCGGGTCGCAGTGGTCCCGGCGGTTATGGTGGCGGATCTTACACACCCGGCGGCCCTGGTCGTTCGGGCCCAGGTGGTCCGGGTCAAAATCGTGGACCGGGCGGCCCCGGACAAAATCGTGGACCGGGTGGTCCCGGTGGTGGTTATGGTGGCGGCGGCGGTGGAGGTTATCGTCCTTCGCCTGGAGGTCCCCCAAGCGGGCCCAATCGCGGTGGAGGTTTGGGACCGCAGCGTCCTGCGCGTCCGGGATTTGAGCCTCCCAAGGATATTTATGCGTTGCGCGCACAGGAAGCCGGCGTGGTCGGTGGAGTGCGTTCGGATCGCGACAAGGAAAAAGACAAGGAACGTGCGAAGGAACAGGCTCGCACCGGGGCCGGCGCTTCCACGGCACGCAAGGGCGGCGGTCATCGCCGTAAAACCCGCGAACAAATTGAACAGGAATTACTCGAAGCGCGCAACAACGTCACCAAGGTGATTGCGTCACTCTCGCGCACGCCCGGCAAGGGAAAATTCAAGGGCCGCAAAGAGGAAGACGAAAACGAAACGGGAACTGAAACCAAGAGACAGCTCAATGTTTCGGAATTCGTGACCATCGGTGAACTTGCCGGTTTGATGAATGTGCTACCCGCGCAGGTCATTGCCAAGTGCATGGAGCTGGGGCTCATGGTGACCATCAATCAACGTCTGGATCATGAAGTGATCGCGCTGGTTGCGGATGAATTCGGTTATGAAGCGCATCTTATGGACGAATACGTTCAGGATGCCGCCGGAGAAGAATATCTGGCGGAGGGCGACACCCAGTGGCGCGCCCCGATCATCACGGTGATGGGTCATGTCGATCACGGTAAAACCTCCATACTCGATTATATTCGCAAGACCAATGTTATCGCCGGTGAAGCAGGCGGTATTACGCAGCATATCGGTGCCTACTTGGTGGACACGGTTCACGGTCCCATTTGTTTCCTCGATACTCCCGGTCACGAAGCCTTCTCGGCCATGCGTTCGCGCGGCGCCGATGTCACCGACGTGGTGCTGATTGTGGTCGCGGCCGACAGCATGGTCATGCCGCAAACCAAGGAAGCCATTCAACTCGCGAAGAACGCGAATTGCCAGATCGTGGTTGCCATCAACAAGGTGGACTTGCCTGCGGCCAACACGGACAAGATTCGCGCACAGTTGGCGGAGAACGGCATTGAAGTGGAGCAATGGGGCGGAAAAACCCCCTGTCTTGAAGTGTCTGCGAAGACCGGGCTTGGCATGGACAAACTTCTCGAAACTCTCGCGCTGGAAAGCGAAATTCTTGAACTCAAAGCGAATCCCGAACGTCCTGCCATGGGCGCGGTGATTGAATCGCGTTTGGATAAAGGCAAGGGTGCCGTCGCCACGGTATTGATCCAAAACGGAACTTTGCGCGTGGGTGATCCGTTTGTCACCGGAATTTTTGCCGGCAAGGTTCGCACCTTGCTGGATGAACGTGGAAATTCCCGCAAGGAAGCCGGGCCTTCGACGCCGGTGCAGGTTTTGGGAATTGAAGGAACTCCCCAAGCGGGTGACTCCTTCGCCGTCGTGGCGGATGAACGCGAAGCGCGTGAAATTGCGAGCCGCCGCCGTGCGGCCGCGAAGGATCGCGAGTTGCGGCAGAAGCGCCATATCACCCTCGATCAACTTTACGATCAAATCAAGTCCGGTGAATTCCACGAACTCAAGGTCATCATCAAGGGTGACGTGGATGGTTCGGTGGAAGCCATCGCCGCTGCACTTGAAAAACTTTCCACCAAGGAAGTGCATGTCAATGTCATCAGCAAGGGCGTGGGGTCCGTCAAGGACGCCGATGTTCAGCTCGCTGCCGCTTCCGATGCGTTGATTATCGCCTTCCACGTGCTGCCTTCCGAGTCCGTTCGCGACTTGGCCGAGCAGGAAGGTGTCACGATCAACAACTACCGCATCATTTACGAAGTGGTGGACGAAGTCAAGGCCGCCATGGAAGGCATGCTACAACCCGAGTTCCGTGAGGAAGTCGCGGGCGAAGCGGCGATTCTCAAGATCTTCCGCATTCCCAAAGTTGGGATCATTGCCGGTTGCAAGGTTCAAAGCGGTGTGGTGGAGCGCGACCTCAAGGCCCGCCTGTATCGCAATGGCATTGAAGTGGGCGAAGCCAAGGTCGTTTCGCTCAAACGCGAGAAGGACGATGCGAAATCCGTCAAGGCCGGCTTTGAATGCGGCATTGGACTTGAAGGTCTCAAGGACATTCAAGAGGGCGACGTGCTGGCGTTCTTCCGCAAAGTCGAAGTCGCGCGCAAACTCACGGCAGCCTTAACCTAAATCACGATCCTTGTCGGGGCACCCCTTGTGGGTGCCAACGAGAGACACCCCAACGCTATGACTCGAAGAACGGACCGCCTCGGACACGTCATCCAGCGAGAACTCACCGAGTTCATCCGCCGCGAAATTTCCGACGGGCGTCTCGGATTCTGGACCCTGTCCCGCATTGAAGTGACTCCCGATCTCAGCTTCGCCAAGGTGTTTATCACGGTGATGGGTGATGACATTGAAAAGCGAAATACACTTGATGCTTTGAGCGCGCATGCAAATCGCATGCGTTCCCATCTCGCCAAGGCATTGCATACGCGCACCGTACCCAAGGTTCTTTTTGCCGAGGATAAAAATCTCGAGCATGGTTTCCGCGTTGCGGAGTTGCTTAAGGAAATTCACGATCAGGAAAAAGCGAAGAACACCCCACCTCCGACTCCTCCCCTCTTGAGGGGAGGAGAGGAAGAATAAGATGGAAGGGACGCCGAAGAATTCCCCTTCCCCCTCAAGAGGGGGAAGGGGTCAGGGGATGGGGGTGACAGGAGATGGGCTGTTGTTGTTGGACAAGCCCGTGGGTGTGTCTTCCTTTCAAGCGTTATACCCCGTCAAGCGAATTTTTCGTGGACGTAAAATCGGACATGCAGGAACATTGGATCCGGCTGCTTCCGGTTTGCTCGTCGTAGGCGTGGGATCGGGAACGCGCCTCTTGGAATTTCTGGAAGGTCTTCCCAAACGGTATCGTTTTGAAGTCCGACTTGGAGTCACAACCGATACCTATGATCTTGAAGGTCAGACTTTGGAAACGAAGGATGCGAGTCATGTCACCCGTGAACAGTTGGAAGCCGTGCTTCCCAAATTTCGCGGCACCATTAGCCAGATGCCGCCGGTGTATTCCGCGATTAAGATTCAGGGCAAGCGCGCCTGTGATCGCGTCCGTGCTGGTGAAACCGTGACTTTGAGTCCCCGTAATGTGCGCATTGATCGTTTGGAATTGCTTGGATTTGAATCCGGCATCGCGACGATTGAAATGGATTGCTCCAAGGGTACTTACGTTCGCACCATTGCGCATGATATTGGGATTGAACTTGGATGCGGTGCGGCCGCAAACAACATTCGCCGTTTGGCCGTCGGTCCTTTCAAAGTGGAAAGCGGTGTGGCGCCGGATGCAATTACAGGTGCGAAGGATTTGCTGCCGGTCGAAAATGCCGTAGATCATATGCCGTCCATCAAGCTGCGTTCCGATTCCTGGGCTGTGGCGTTGTTGCATGGAAACCCGGTTCCTGCTGCGGGCTATGTTCCCATGCCGCGCTCCGAAGCAGTTGCGGCCATGGCGGGAATGGAAGACACAACCTGCGGAATTTTTTCGCAGGAAGGCAAACTGCTGGCCATTGGAACCGTCACTCCACTGGGTCATGTGAATCCGCGCAAGGTCCTGCAACCCGCATAATGTCTTCCGCGACTCCAATAAATTGGCGCTCGCTTTTGACTTCGACTCCCGCGGCGATTGCGATGGGAAATTTTGACGGCGTTCACGCCGGCCATCGCCGTATTTTTCAGGGGCTCCGCGAAGAAGCGGGTCGCCGCAATTTTAAGCCACTCGTCCTGACCTTCGATCCGCATCCACGGCATTTTCTCTCCCCCGAAAAAAAAGCCCCATTATTGACGCCATATCTGGAGAAGGAATCGCTGATCCGCGATTGCGGTGTCGAAGTAATCACGCTTTCCTTTGATGCGGATACAGCGGGTTTGAGCGCGGAGGACTTTATTTCCGAAGTATTGCTCCAGCGATTGTGCGGAGAAGTTTTCTTTTTCGGGCCGGGTCATCGCTTTGGAAAAGGCGCGTTAGGCAACGTGGATTTATTGCGTTCCCGATTCATTCAATTGGGCAAAACAGAATCCGATCCGGTTCGTGAAATTGCGCCGGTGATCGATGAAACGGGTGAAATCATTTCCTCATCCTCCATCCGTCGTCATCTTGAAGCCGGACACACGGAATCGGCTAACCGCATGTTGGGCCGCAATTATTGTCTGCGCGGAGAGGTGATGCATGGCGAAGAACGTGGACGACAGTTGGGATTTCCCACTGCGAACTTGAAACTGATGGATGATCGCAAAGCGCTTCCCGCTTTTGGAGTGTATGGCGGCCGTGTTTTCCTGCACGATCGTTTTGTTTCAGCGATAGGGAACATCGGATTACGCCCCACTTTTGATGGCCAGAAAAAGCCTTCTGTGGAAGTGCATTTGCTGGATGTGAAGGAGGATCTATACGGGCTGGAACTGGGTTTTGAGATCCTTCATTATATCCGGCCTGAAAAGGCCTTCGACTCTCTGGAATCCTTGAAGCGTCAAATTTCTTCGGATGTGGCTGCGTGGAAAGCGTTCTAGTAACCGGCGCGACCGGATTCATTGGCAAAGCTCTCGTTGAAAAATTGCTGTGCGAAGGATTATGCGCTCACGTATTGACTCGCAATCCCGTTGCTGCGAAGGCGCGTCTTCCTGCTGAAGTTCAAATTTGGGCCTGGAGTCCTTCACAACAAACGCTTGAATTACCCGAGGATGTTTCCGCCGTCATTCATCTGGCGGGCGAAAGTCTGGCGCATTGGCCGTGGAGTTCGCGTCGCAAGGAACAGCTTTGGAAATCACGTGTAGAGCCAACCCGTTTATTAGTCGAAGCGTTGGGGCGCATGAAGCATAAGCCCGCCGTTTTAATCAGCGCATCCGGGATGGGTTATTATGGAGATGGGGGAGATCGCGAAGTTCATGTCGGCGATCCTCCGGGTGGGGATTTTTTGGGACGACTTGCGGCTGCATGGGAAGCCGAAGCGTTGAAGGCTGAAAGGTTGGGAATCAGGGTTGTCCTTCCGCGTTTTGGAATGGTGTTGGGATCTCATGGCGGAGCTTTGTCGAAAATGGCTTTGCCTTTCCGCTTCGGACTCGGCGCCGTGCTTGGTACCGGGAAACAATACTGGAGTTGGATTCATATTGGCGATGCAGTGGAACTTCTTGTTCAGGCCATCAAGGACGAACGCTTTCGCGGCCCTGTACACGCGGTGGCAGGGGAATCGATGACTCAGCGGGAGTTTTCCAGGGTTCTGGCCCATAATCTTCATCGGCCTTTGTGGTTTCGAGTCCCAGTTCCGGGTCTCAGGTTGGCCTTGGGGGAAATGGCGGACCTGTTTCTCCATGGTCAAAAGGTGAGCGCCGACACCTCTTTTTTCGTTCCCAGTATATTTACCCTCGAAAAAGCTCTGAAAAGCACATCTTTGTTATCTCATTAGAAACAGGGCGAATAAAAGGCTTTGTTTTAACCGGATTAAACAGTAATGGTATTAACAGGACACCTTTTTTCAGGAGGTCGGTTATGGATACCAAGGGTCTTTTACTGGATGACAAGGATGAATTCGAAGACAGCACTTTAGTGGATCATGACAGCAAGTTTGTGGGCCGGGTTATGGTTCTTGGGGCGGCAGCTGTCGTGGTATTGTTTGCTTTGGGGATGTTTCTCCCCACGGGTAGCTGGATCTGGTAAAATATTGCGTTTTTTGGAGATAGACCGCATTTCCTTGCCCGGAAAGCGGTGAGATATTAACTTTCCGCTCCTTCACAGACGAAAAAAACGAAGAGAAAAAACAAGACGGAAAGTGGTTTTATGGCAACAATGACTTTAGAGATCGCAGCCAAGCTCGTGAAGGAGTATGGCAAAAACGAGAAAGATTCTGGAAATTCGCGCGCGCAAGTCGCCTTATTGACTCATCGCATCGCGGAAATCACCGAGCACCTGAAGATCCATAAAAAGGACAAACATTCACGCCGCGGACTCACCACTCTGGTGGCGCAGCGTCGCAGGCTGCTCAATTATCTGACCCGCACCGATATCGAGGGCTATCGCGCCTTGATTAAACAACTCGATCTGCGTCGTTAAGACCGCCTTTCCATCACATTGCCCGTGCCGCCGTAAAATCGCGCGGCCGGGTTTGGAGAATTATCATGTCCAAACAAACAGTTACCATTCCGCTTCCCGATGGAAGAACCATCACACTTGAATCCGGTCGCATGGCCAAACAAGCCGGTGGTGCCGTGTTGGCCCGCCTCGGCGATACCATGGTGCTTTGCACCGTCTGCGCGGGTGAAGACAAGCCCGCTGATTTTTTCCCCCTGACTGTTGAATATCGCGAGAAGTATTACGCCGCTGGAAAAATCCCCGGTGGTTATTTCAAACGCGAAGCCAAACTCAGCGATCGCGAAGTGCTGGCCTGCCGTTCCATCGATCGCCCTTTGCGCCCGATGTTCCCGGAAGGTTATACCCGTGAAGTGCAGATCATCTGCAGCGTCATTTCGGCGGATGATAAACATGATGCCGAAACCATTGCCATTGTCGGCGCATCCGCAGCCCTCGGCCTTTCCCACATTCCCTTTGAAGAACAGGTTGCAGGCGTTCGCGTAGCGGGCAGTCTGGACGGTACCTTCATCATCAACCCGACGTATGAACAGGCCGAAGGCGCCGACATTGAACTGGTGGTCGCAGGTTCCGCTACCTCCATTCTCATGGTGGAAGGTTCGGGCTTTGAAATTTCTGAAGACCTCATGGTCAACGCCATTCTGGCCGGACATGAAGCCATCAAGGGAATCATCAAAGGCCAGAACGAATTGATTTCCAAATTCACGGTGGAGAAGGACGTGTTTGTTCCGGCTCCCATCGATGAAGCGCTTTTCAAGCGCGTGGAAGCCGTATCACAATCGCTGTTGAAAACGGTGTTCCACATCGATTATTTGAAGAAGGCTTATTACGCTGCGGTGAAGAAAGTCAAGGGCCAGGTTCTCGAAGCGTTGGCTGCGGAATTTCCGGATCGTGAAAAAGAAATCGGAAAATATCTCGAAGACGTTCTCTGGCGCGACATGCGCGAAATGGTTTTGACCGAGAAGCGTCGTATTGACGGTCGCGGCCCGACGGACATCCGTCCCATTGAAATCGACACGCAGGTGTTGCCTCGTGCCCACGGTTCCGCCCTTTTCCAGCGCGGTGAAACGCAGGGTTTGGTGGTTGTAACGCTTGGTACCAAGCATGATGAACAACGCGTGGAATCCTTGGTGGGTGAGACCTTCAAGAATTACATGCTGCATTACAACTTCCCGGGCTTTTCGGTGGGTGAAGCAAAACGACTGGGTGCCGTGGCCCGTCGCGAAATCGGCCATGGCTTTTTGGCCGAGCGCGCGCTTGCGCCGGTGTTGCCGACTTCCGAAAGTTTTCCTTATACCATTCGCATTGTGTCCGACATTCTCGAGTCGCATGGATCTTCATCCATGGCTTCGGTGTGCGGCGGCGCTCTCGCGTTGATGGATGCCGGTGTGAAGATCAAGGCTCCGGTGGCGGGCATTGCCATGGGCATGGTCTCCGATGCCGATGGCAGCCGCTATGTGACCCTTTCCGACATCAATGGCACGGAAGATCATCTCGGCGACATGGACTTCAAGGTTTGTGGTACCGAGAAGGGCATCACGTCCTTTCAGATGGACATCAAGCTGCGCGGCATCACATCAGAAATGATGAAGAACGCTTTGCATCAGGCCAAGGAAGGCCGCTTGCATATTCTCGGCAAGATGAAAGATGCGTTGCCTGCGGCTCGCGAGCTTTCCAAGCTGGCTCCTGCCATCATCCAGAAACAGATTCCCGTCGAGAAGATTAAAGAGCTCATCGGTCCGGGCGGCAAGGTTATTCGCGGCATTCAGGAAAACGCCGGTGCGAACATCGACGTCAACGATACGGGCATGGTCACCATTTCGGCCCCGCATCGTGGCAACGCTTTGTTGGCCCTCAAGATGGTGAACGAAATCTTCGCCGAAGCCGAAGTGGGCAAGGTCTACAAGGGCAAGGTCAAGGGTATCACCACCTTCGGTTGCTTCGTGGAAATTCTCCCGGGCAAGGAAGGCCTCGTGCACATCTCCGAGCTGGCTCCCCAGCGCGTGGAAAAAGTCGAGGACGTGGTTGCCATGGGCGACGAGTTCGATGTGAAGTGCATCGGCGTGGATCCCACCGGCAAGATCAAGTTGAGCCGCAAGGCATTGCTCCAAGACGCGTAATATCTTTACCGACTGAGAGACCCGTTGGCTGAGCGTAGCCGAAGCCAACGGGATATTTATATGAAGAAACTCTCAACTCCCCGTTACGAAAGCCTGGAAAACGGCGTGTGGGTGGCGACCGAATCGCTGTCGCATGTGCGTTCCGCCAGCATCGGGATTTACCTCGACACCGGTTCGCGCGACGAGGTTCCCGAGACCAACGGTCTTTCCCATTTCTTCGAACACATGGTGTTCAAGGGTACGAAGGGCATGAATCCGCTGGAGATCGTGCAGCGCTTTGAAGCTACGGGCGGACAGGTGAACGCCTATACGTCCAAGGAGCAAACCTGCTTTTACGGCAAGGTTGTGGACACGGAAATCAAATCCGCTCTGGAAGTGCTGCTGGACATGGTGCTGGATTCGCGATTGGATCCCGTGGATGTGAAAAAGGAAAAGGAAGTCATCATCGAGGAAATCCGCAGTGTGGATGACTCGGCGGATGAATTGGTGTACGAGCTTTTCTCACAGGCCACTTTCGGTTCGCATGCCTTGGGAAAACCTATTGCAGGCACAGCGAAAAGCGTCCGCGCATTGACACGCAAAATGTTGGTTGATCATCGCGACCGTGCACGCAAGAGTGTGCCGCTGGTGATTGTGGCCGTGGGTCGTGTGGATCATGATGCCATTGTAAAACAGGTTCGCAAACGGTTTAATATCCGTTGCGGGGCTGTAGGGGCGAACGGCCCTTCGACGGATTCGACAAGCTCACCGCGAGCACGCTCAGGGACCGGGTTGTCACGGTCGCGCATGGCTATTGCACGAACGCCGGCAACATTCCGTGCCAAACACATCACCAAAAACAAGGATGTGCAACAGGCCAGTGTAATTTTGGGTGGATCCAGTTATCCATCGACCTCCCCGCAACGTTTTCCCTTGATGTTGTTGCATTGCGCCCTTGGCGACGGCATGAGTTCCAAGCTGTTCCAGAATCTCCGCGAAACTTATGGCCTGGTGTACAGCATTTTTTCCAATCCGGAATTTTTGGCGAAGGAAGGCGTGTTCAACATCGGCTTCGCGACCGAGCCGAAGAATCTGGAAAAGGCCGTGCGTGAAATCGGCAAGGAGTTGGCCGCTTTGCGCAAGAATGGTTTGACGGCTAAAGAACTGGCCTCAGCGAAGAAAAACATCATTGGCGGAATTTTATTGGGACTTGAATCCACCAGCAACCGCATGTCGGCACTGGCCCGCCGAGTTTTGGGGCAGAATCCCGATGAGACTTTGGAAGAAATCATTGCAAAGATCGAAGCGGTGACCCGCGCCGATATTCTGAAATGCGCCAACGAGGTTTTGCAGCCGAATCGTTGGGGCTCGGCGGCGGTGCTGCCGAAGGGTGTCAAGGCGGACTTGGGAGCGATGCTGGCCAAGGCCTGAGAATGGCCCCGGTTTGGAGTCAGTTTGTTTTCAGATTTTCATTCAACGCTTTAAAATAACCCCGCCAGATTTTTTTCAACTGTTTGGGCAGCAGGGGTTGCATCAGCCGGAATATTCCCGAAACCTTCATGGTCACGGTCAAATCGATTTGGGTGTTGTCCCCCTGACTTGAAAATGAAAAGGATTGGGTCGGAAGCAAGGGCATTCCGCTTTGCGCTTCGATCACCAGTTTTTTGTTCGGGGAATACTCGGTGACTTTCATCAGCAGCTGTTTCTTTCCCATGAAATTCACTTCTTCACAGAACGTGGTTCCGACACCTGTGGCTCCACTCAACTGGCTGATTCCAGGGACATCTTTCCGCCAGTTCGGAATTTGATCCGGATCGGCGATGTAAGCGAAAACCTTTTCCACGGGAGCGGAGATCATGGCGGATTCCTGGAAAGTGATCATGTCCGTTTCCTTTGAAGAAGAGGTTTAGAAGCTAAAATATTGACTCGATTTTTAATGACACACTTGTTACCCCTTCGAAATAAATTGGAAACCCCCGATTTTCAGAAATATTTCCACAATATCTGACGTTCATGGGATACACCCCTTTCGATTTCCCGCCGCCGCTTGCCAGCATTCATTCCGGATTTATAAGGTTTGAATCCCACTTTAAAAGGAGTCCGACCATGTCAGATTATTCAATGACCTGTTCCTGCGGTGATGTGATGAAACTGGAAGCCTCTTCGCGCGAAGACGCGATTGAAAAATTACAAGGGATGATGACGGCAGATGCCATCAAGGGACACATGATGGAGAAGCATCCCGGCGATGCGATTCCGACGGTGGAGCAAATTCACGGGCAGATTGCACAGTATACGCAGTTGGCGATGGCCTGATCCGTTTTGGATGTTGAATATAAGGCTGCGTCTTCGGACGCAGTCTTATTTATTTTGGACGAGATTATTCGGAGAATGAAATGAAAAAAAGCAGTGACAATAAAATTTATTTGGGCCTAGCAGCCGATCTTTTGAGATTCAGTAATGAAATTAGAACTGAAAATAGATTTCATCTAAAAAACATTTTTGCTGCTGAAAGAATATTTGAATTCGCAATGAAAAGAAGGGCGTATGTTTTACTTAAGGGTACGAAACTATATCGGTCAAGGGTGAACCCATCCAATACCCCTTTATCCATGACTGAAATGGGTGCGCCTCCACCGGGGAAGAGAAGCGGTGGACGCTTAAACCCCGAGGGTATTGCCTGTCTTTATTGTGCTACAGATGAAGTTACAGCAGTTTCCGAAATCCGCCCTTGGGTTGGCTCTCACATTACTGTCGTAGAAGTGGAATCAAAGGAAAAGTTAAAGCTGATCGATTTCGCTGGCGAAGCAGTTCCCAGATCTGTTAGTGCTTTTCCCGACTCAAAAACGTTTTTTCAAATGGCACTTGATAATATGTTTAGCTCAAGATTTAATCCCGAAGACACTACAGGGTATCTTCCTACACAGTATTTGGCAGAATATTTCAAGGTGCATGGGTATGATGGCCTGAGATACCATAGCTCCCTTTCTGAAAGCGGAAAAAATATTGCACTGTTCAATGAAGACGGGGTGAAATTTCTCGAAACTAGGCAAGTGAAGGTGACGCAAGTGGAGTATCGAATCGCTGATTTGCTTGGTAAAGTCATTTGAGCCCTTGCCTTCAAAATAATTCCTGAATCTATGAACGATCTTAAGTCTGTTAAAATCCGCTGCCCCTATTGCGGCGAAACAATCAAAATTGAAATCGACTGTTCTGTCGAACAGCAATCCTACATCGAAGACTGCCAAGTCTGCTGCCGCCCGATTGATTTTTCCGTAACCCTTCTCGAAAACGGAAATCCAAGAGTCGAAGTGAACAGGGAAGATGATTAAATGGCGGGAAAAGACAAGTATTATTTGGCCTGGCTGGAATGAGTTTATTTTTCGTTTAAACGGGAGACCATCATGCAGGATATTCTTCTTTGGGTCTATGTCATCATGCTTGGCATCCTCACCGGAGGTGCACTTTTCGAGAGACTGGTGCTGGTTTCCGTGTGGGCATCTTCGCCTCCGGATTCCGTACGGAACTGGAATTCGGATCCCCGTAATGCACTGGATCCACCGCGTCGGTTCTTTAAGTTCGTGACTCCCCCCATTATACTGTTGATGTTTGTCATGTTCTACATCGCGTTTAAAAGCGAGAATCCATTTAGATGCTGGCTTTTAACATCGGCCATTTTAACCCTGACGGTGATTGTTTCCACGCTGGTCTACTTCGCTCCCAATATGCACGTCCTGTCGTTGCGCCGGGGAGAAGGTCTGGATTCGGAAGCCATCGTGAAGAAAACCCGGCTTTGGGTTGCGCTGCAATACATTCGCCTGTTGGTTTTGATTTTGGGATGGATCTCGGCGTTGCAGGCGTTCAGATTGCAGGGTTAAAATGACCAAGGGAAGATTGGAAGCCTTCAGCGACGGCGTCATCGCCATCATCATCACCATCATGGTGTTGGAATTGAGGGTGCCACACGGAGCGGATGTGACCGCGTTGCGCCCGCTTCTGCCGGTATTCCTGAGTTATGTCCTGAGCTTTGTCTTCCTCGGCATCTATTGGAGCAATCATCATCATTTAATCCATGCCATCAAGCATGTCAGTGGTGGCGTGCTGTGGGCGAACCTGCATCTGTTGTTCTGGCTCTCGCTCACTCCGTTCGTCACCGCGTGGATGGGGGAGAATCCCTTTACCGCCTGGCCGGTTGCCCTGTATGGCGTGGTGCTTTTCTTTTCCTCGGTGGCTTATTTCATATTGGTCCGGGTCCTTCTCGCCGTTCACGGAACGGATTCTGCTTTGGCAGCGGCGCTGGGAAGCGATTTCAAGGGGAAAATATCCGTGGTGATTTACGCGGCGGCGATTCCCATGGCATTTTGGAATTCATGGTTTTCATGTGCGTTGTATGTTTTGGTGGCGGCCCTGTGGCTGGTTCCGGATCGGCGGATTGAGAAGGCGCTGATTACGTAGGTCAAAATGTCATCAATAATGGCCCCACGAAAACATCCGATTCCGCAGGCCTAAGATTAAATTCAAACGGTTTGACCTGGGAATTGGATTTCTGATTCGGGAGTGAAAATGGATGTGATGACGGCCATTCAAACGCGCAAATCTGTGCGTTCCTATGCGTCTGGAAAATTGGATGAGAAAGTCATCCAGGCACTATTGACAGCTGCAGTGCGCGCTCCCACGGCGCTTCACGAAGAATCGTGGGCATTTGGGGTCGTGCAGGATGCGGATATTTTAAAGCGGCTTTCCGATCGCTGGAAAGCTTCCCTTTCGGAAGAGGTGCGTCAGGCGTACGCTAAAAGCGACGACAAGTTTGCGGAAAGATTCACGGATCCGAATTTCAACATCTTCTATAACGCGGAAAATCTCATCGTCATTTACTCAAAATCTGCGGGACGATTCGTTGCGGCGGATTGCTGGCTCGCGGCTGAAAATTTGATGCTGGCCGCGTGTTCCATGGGATTGGGAACCTGTGTGATTGGGTCCGCTGTTTCCGTCCTGAATGCCCCCGTGACGAAATCAGAACTTGGCGTGGCAGAAGAATACACGGCCTATTCCCCCATGATCGTGGGAGTGCCGAATGAAGAGGCTTCTCCGACCCCGAGAAAGGAACCTCAAATTCTCGTTTGGAAATGAATTTTACGCGCGGGGGTTACCGCGCTACCCGCGCCGAACCACCCTTGACCAGATGCTCCACTTCGCTGAGGGATGCCATGGAGGTGTCGCCGGGCGTGGTCATGGCCAATGCGCCGTGCGCGGCCCCGTATTCCACCGCCAGCGCCGGATCGCCTTTCTCCATCAACCCGTAAACAAGGCCGGAGGCAAAGGAATCTCCGCCGCCCACGCGATCGTAAATCTCCAGATTTTCTCGCAATGTCGACTCATAGAATGTGCCGGTTCCCGAGCCTGCCTGCGGTGAGCCTGTCGAATCCGTCGAGGGGCCGGCCCAGCATACGGCAGCCCAATCATTGATCGACGCGGATTTGACCGTGCGCAATGTCGTTGCGATGACCTTGAAGTTGGGAAAATCCTTGGTGACCGCTCCGATCATCTTCTTGAAGTTTTCGATTTCAATGGAGGAGATGTTTTCATCCGTGCCGGGGACTTCAAAGCCCAGGGAAGCGGTGAAATCCTCCTCGTTGCCGATCATCACGTCCACGTATTTTGCGAGCCGGCGGTTCACTTCCTGTGCGCGTTTTTTGCCGCCGAAATTTTTCCACAGGCTGGGACGGTAATTGAGATCGTAGGAGATGATGGTTCCGTGTTTCTTCGCCGCCTCCATGGCTTCCTCGATCACATCCGCCGTGGTTTCGGAAAGACCGGCGTAAATACCGCCGGTGTGCAACCAGCGCGATCCGCTTTGACCGAAGACTTTTTCCCAGTCCACATCGCCGCGTTTCATTTGGGACGCCGCCGTGTGGCCCCGATCCGAAACGCCCATGGCCCCGCGAACGCCAAATCCGCGTTCGGTGAAGTTGAGTCCGTTGCGCACGCTGCGTCCGAGTCCATCGTAACTTTTCCATTGAATATACCGGGTGTCCACTCCGCCTTGCAGAATGAAATCTTCGACCAGACGACCCACATCATTGTCCGCAAAGGCTGTCACGACGGCACCGCGCAACCCGAAACATTTTCGGAGTCCGCGCGCCACATTGTATTCTCCGCCACCTTCCCAGGCTTGAAACGATCGTGCGGTGCGAATACGGGTGTCACCCGGATCCAGGCGCAGCATGACTTCACCGAGAGAAACAATGTCGAATTCGCAGGACTCTTTGGATTTGACTTTCAAGGCCATTATTTGCTCCGTACTTTGGCCACCGTGTCCACGGCGGCGCGTGTCAATTTTGTGATTTCATCAAACTTGCGATCCTGAATCAGTTTCGGGGCAACCATCCAGCTTCCTCCCACGGAAAGCACCATCGGCAATTCCAGATAAGAGGGAAGTTGTTCCAATCCAATGGAACCGGTGGGCACGAAACGCACGCCGCGAAAAGGCGCAGCTACGGCTTTCAGATAATTGGGGCCTCCTGCGGGTTCGGCGGGAAAAAATTTCTGCACCGAGAAACCCATTTCCAAAGCCAGCCCGATTTCAGACGGAGTACAGATTCCCGGAATGAAGGCAAAGTTTCTATCCAATGCGCGTTGAGCCACCTTGGGATTGAATCCCGGAGCCAAGGCGAAACGCGCACCCAAATCAATGGCCTGATCGATTTGATCCGGCTTCAAAACCGTTCCAGCACCGAGAAAAAGTCCCGCCACTTTGGCCATGGCGGCGATGGATTTGGCGGCAGCCTCGGTGCGAAAGGTCACTTCGGCCACGGGCAATCCGCCCGCCATCAACGCTTCGGCAATCGGTACGGCATCTTCCACGCGTTCGACAGTGAGTACCGGCATCAGTCCGGCCTTGCCGATTATTTCAAACACATTTTCCATCTTCATCCTTTTCAAGCTCGATTACAATCGCGGCAAAGTCAATCCGCCATCCACATACAGAACAGTTCCGGTTGCATAGGGCAAATCTCCGCGCGCAAGCATGGCGGCTGCACGGCCTACATCCTCCGGTTTTCCCCAGCGCGATTCGACCAGTAATCCATTGGCGATCATCGCATCGTATTTCGCAGTCACGGCCGCCGTCATGTCCGTGGCAATGATGCCGGGCTGAATTTCATACACCGGAATGCCAAATCCTCCTAAGCGCACCGCAAACAGCTTGGTCGCCATTCCGAGTCCCGCCTTGCTGACACAATATTCGCCGCGGTTCACTGAAACCATTTCCGCAGACACGGAAGTCACATTAATTACGCAGCCGGAAAAATCAGGATTGCTTTTCTTTTGGCGAACCATCCAGTTGGCTGCCGCCTGCGTAAGGAAGTAAGGCCCCTGCAGATTGATGCGCATCAGCCGTTCAAAACTTTCTTCCGTGGCATCCAGAATATCCGCCCGCACTTCGGGTGCGACACCGGCATTGTTCACCAGCACATGCAAGGCTCCGTAATGCGCTTCCACGGCTTGAAGCAGATTGTGGCGATCCGTTTTGGAGCCGATGTCTGCACGTACATAAAGCACCTGGGCTCCCGTGGCGCGCAAATTGGCCAGCGATTCTTCCGCCGCTTCCGCTGTGCGTAGGCCGCACACGCACAAATCAAAACCTTCCTTGCCCAACGCTGCGGCCACACCGAGGCCAATGCCCCGAGTTCCACCTGTAATCAATGCAATTCTTTTACTCATCAATTTTTCCGGTCGTTGAGCGTAGTCGAAACGACCGGGCCAAAGAAGGTGAGGTAAGGCTTATTCTCTGCGATCCTCTGTACCAGCAAGGCGGCTTCGCGCAAATGATAATCGCCCCATTGGCAGGCTTCGCCGTTAGGAACGGATTGTCCTTCGGGAATATGATCCCAGCCGTTGGGACGGTGATACACCGAATGCAGCAACAGACCCTGATGTTTCACATCCGTTCCCAAATACGGTTCTTCCAGCAAACGATCCAAAACAGTAAGTCCGGCCTGAAAATATTTTTTCGCAGTTGCAGCATCTGAAGATTCCAGATATTTGCCCATGCGGATCAAACCTTGACAGGCAATGGCCGCTGCCGAACTATCCACGGGTTCATGCGCATTGAACGGATCTGCGGGCTTTGAAATCGTGTCGCCCAAGTTGTGTAAATCCGGTGCGCCCGTATCCCAATAGGGAATGCCGTCGAGCGGCGTATGCTGCAGCCAGAAGTCACAGGTGGCGCGAGCGCCATCCAATAAAGGTTTCAATGCAGCAGCCCGTCCGCCGAAAGGTTGGAATTCGGAATCCGGAAGTGTGGTGAGAAATTCCAGTTCTTCTGTAAATCCCACCATGGCCCACGCAAGACCGCGTGTCCATGTGGTAAACGGAGAAAAACCCTGCTGCGAACTCGGACAGCGATAGCTGCCGTCATTCACATTGAAAATGCTTTCATGTACGGTGCGACCGCGCAGGTTTTTCGTGTCATACGAATCGCGTCCTTCACCGTAATACACCGCATACTTTGCCGTGGCGTTGGCGTGTTGTAGCAAACGTCCCAGCAGGGAAATTTTTTCATCCTTTTCGCCCATCAGTGCATGGCCGAGTTTATGTGCCATCGCCAATGCCCGCAAAGAGCGGATGGTATCCACGAACAGGGAGTGCGGCCCGTTGAAGGAATAGATGTAGCCGCCTTCGGGAGTGCGGGTCCAGCGTGCGGCCTGCACTGCGCCGGAGGATTTCAACGCCAGCTCATAGAAGTGAATTTCATATTCCGATGCGTTATAGCGGCCTTCACGGGCCAAGCGTAAAAGGTTTCCGTAGGTACTGACATTGTTGAATCCGTGATCATGCACGCCAATATGGGTGAGATGTGGGGCCATGACATTCAAAGTGCGATCCCGACAAAGTTCCAAAAAGGATTTGTCACCCGTGGCATCGAATTGCAACGCTGAAGATCCGTATTGGAAGCCCTGTGTCCACTCCGTCCAGCCGCGCGCCGTATAACGACCCTTGATGGTGAACACAGGCGAAGGGGAGCCGGGCGGGCAGGATTGTTCCGTGGAAAGAATTTTGGCGGCGGAGAGTTCCCACATGCGGGCCAGTTTTGACTGCAGTTGGGCGGGGTTTAAATCATCGCGTATGCGCACGGCGTTACATCCTCTTTCCCTTGTGGAGATGCAAAGTCAGAATTTTGCAGTCCTCCACGGCAAGGTATTCGTGTTTGAGCATGGCGTCGAACTGCAACGCCTCGCCTTCCTTCAATACATGACGATCGGTTCCGACCACCAGTTCGACTTTTCCGGAAATGACCCAGCAAATTTCCATATCGTTGTGATGCACTTCGGGGCGGCTGGCCTTGGAACCTGCAGGGCCGGTTCCGTAAAAGATCTGGAGATTTGCGAAGTTGATGTTCTGAAACTCAAATCCGCCGGAAACATAATGTTGGGCCGATGTGATTTGCGCCGTGCGAACTTCAGCCAGACCCAGCAAGTCCGTGGCGGACATGCTGAAAACCCGCGCCATACGCGCCAAAGTTTCCAGTTCTGGCATGGCCTGATTGCGTTCAATGCGTGAGATGACCGCCGTCGAAATGCCGGAATTTCCGGCGACATCGGCAATGGTATAGCCCTGTGTTTTCCGCAGTGAACGCAAAATGGTGAAGTCATAACTCCGTTCGGAAGTCACAAGTCCACCCGGTGTTTCAAATCAAGGAGATTCATTTTCAATTTCATCCCAGTTTTATTCCGGCAAAGGTTTTCCTTTGGTCTCGGGCGCGAACCAGATCAGAATCACCCCCACGAGATAAACCAGACTGATGACGGAGCACATTTTCGCGAAGTCCTCATGGAAATAATTCAGCAGCTGACCGCTGACCAAAGTTCCTCCCGCGGCGAAGAGCCGGCCCGCGTTGAAAGTGAAACCGGAACCCATGGCGCGCATGCGTGTCGGAAACAACTCGGGCAGGTAAAGCGGCAGCCATCCGTAAAATCCGGCCGTGATGCCACCCACAAGGAAGGTCCAGAACCGGAAGCCCGCGCCATATTCCATCGGGATGCGGAAAAGAATGGCACAGGCGACAAGGGAGATCAAAGCGAGGGCAAAATAGGCGATGCGACGATTCAACTTTTCAGCAATGAGCGCGAATCCGATGCTGAAGACGATCGCTCCACACGCGGAACACATTTGCACTACCGCGCTCACACCGGGTGTTTTACCGGAAAGCTTGTCTGCCCATGCAGGAATCCATTGCACCGATCCCCATGTGCCCAGCAGGGCCACCGCGCCCAAGGCCGCGCCGAGAAGCGTGCTTTTGGCGAGACCGTTCTGGAACAGGTTGCCGATGCTGACTTTCGCCACTTGTTTCTTGCTGCTTTGCTCCCACATTTCAGATTCAGGCACGAACATGCGGATGAAAAACGTCAGGAGCGCCGGGAGCGCACTGAGGATCATCAGTAGACGCCAGCTTCCGTTCTGGACCAAAGCCGTAACCCAATTCGCCGGCAATATTGCGCCGAACACTTGCGTGAGGGTTGTGATGACGCTCGTGAGGCCAAGGGAAAGAAGGGCGATGAGGAGAAAACCCACATTCGCGGAAGCTCCGATAATGCCCGCCATCAAAGGTCTGGAATTAGACGGCCAGATTTCCATGACGAGCGCTACTCCTAGAGCCCATTGTCCTCCCATGCCCAAGGCTGCGAGAAAGCGCAAGATCGCCAATTGCCACGGAGCCTGCACAAATGCTGCCAGACCGGAAAACAAAGAATAGGCCAGTACGCTCCACACCATGGCACGAGTGCGACCGATGCGATCTCCCAGCCAGCCGAGTAAGACTCCTCCGAGAGCGGCACCCACGAGAAATACCGCGATGATGATTCCAAACCAGGTGCCGATGGGCGCACCGCCGAGCATTTCTTTGAGCGCGGGTTTGCCTACCAAGGGGAAGATTCCCATTTCCAGACCATCAAACATCCAGCCTAAAATGGCAGCAGTGAGTGCGAGCCATTTGGCTGCTTCGAGACGACTTGGGGCCTGGGAAGAAGTAGAACTCATGACAATCCTCCAAATTCTGGGTGTAAAAACAACAAAGACCATGGATTTTAGGAATTCAGAACCCAAAGTTCAGTCACACTGGAAAATAAATTTTCAGGGCGAAAAACTTGCTTATGTGCTATAATATATGCCAAAATCCTACTTCCACAACAGGAAATTATGGAAATCAAGAAGCTTACCTCGCTCAAAACTGCGGCTGCTTTTCGGGAGCGGATGGAAGTTCTCGGGTTGGATATTCCCGTGGAAGATGCCATTCAAAAGGCGCCGGAATCTCCCGTATCCACCCCCATTCAAATTGGGGATTTTACCGTTGGAAACCGGTATTGCGTGCATCCCATGGAAGGTTGGGACACCACTGAGGATGGGAAGCCGACTGAGGACTTGATCCGGCGTTGGACCCGGTTCGGGGAATCCGGAGCCAAATTTCTTTGGGGCTTGGAAGCCATGGCCGTGCGGCGCGATGGCCGGGCCAACCCCAATCAGCTGATTTTGTCCAGGGAAAATGCACCGCTGATCCGCGAGGCGGCGGACAAAATTCTGGAAACCCATGCCAAACGATTTGGAACAGTCTCGGATCTTCTTTGGGGATATCAGCTCACGCATTCGGGACGTTTCTCGCGGCCCAATGAAAAAACAAAATTGGAACCCAGTCTTGCTTACCGGCATCCGATTCTGGATCGCAAGTACAACCTTGCGAAAGAGCAGCCGATCTTGAGCGATGATGACATCAAGCGGTTGATCGAGGATTATGTGGCTGCAGCGATTCTCGCGGAGAAAAGCGGCGTGCGTTTTGTGGACGTGAAACAATGCCACGGCTATCTGGGCCATGAATTCCTTTCAGCCTTCACACGCTCCGGTCCTTACGGGGGGGACTCTCTCGAACAGCGTTCGCGTTTTGCGCGGGAAATCATTCAAGGCATTCGCCAGGCTGCTCCAAGTCTAATCCTCGGTGCGCGGCTTTCGGTGTTTGATCTAGTACCCTTCAAAAAAGGCGTGGATGGTCCGGACGGGGTGCCCGAGGATTTTTCCGATCTGTTGCCCTATCGTTATGGTTTTGGGTTGAAGCCGGAGAATCCGCTGGAAATGGATCTCACCGAACCAGTTCAATATCTCGGCATGCTCAAGGATTGGGGTGTGTCCGTGGTCAATGTTTCCTGCGGATCCCCTTATTACAACCCACACATTCAAAGGCCTGCGTTGTATCCGCCTTCTGACGGTTATCAGCCGCCGGAAGATCCGGTGGTGGGTGTGGCGCGTCAGGTCTCGGTGGTTCGCCAGCTCAAACAGGCCGTGCCGCGAATGCCGCTGGTCAGTTCCGGCCTGACCTATCTTCAGGAATTCATTCCGCAGGTGTCTCAGGCATTGGTGCGCAATAATTACACCGATATCATCGGTCTTGGCCGCATGATGTTGTCTTATCCAGGCATTGTGGCCGACTCGCTGGCAAATGGCACCATCGAAACCAAAAAAATCTGCCGCACCTTTTCCGATTGCACCACGGCGCCACGCAACGGTTTGAAATCGGGTTGCTTTCCGTTGGATGATTATTACAAGGCTACGCCGGAGTTTGCGCGCCTCAAGGAAATCAAACAGGCGGAACGGGAAAAAGCGAAGATTATTGCCGAATGATTTTCTGAACCCGTCTTCCTTCGTCGGAATTCAGATACACCAGATAAATACCCGGGTTCTTCAGTTCATCGAACGTGTAACGAGCCAATCCGGATCCTTTGCGGCTTGCCATCAGTTTGCCCGAAAGGCTTCGGACTTCCACCGAATGAATCCCCGTTGCAAGAATGGAAACATTCAAACCGCGAACCTCCATTAAAGTTCGTGCATCACGAATATGGGCATTGAGCAAAGGCACAACGGCAGGCTGGCAAGTACCGTTGTAGGTGATGCGGAGCAATCCTGCCTTGGCGTCATAGGTTCGATACCCGGAATAATTCATGACGTACATGGCTCCATCGCTTCCCATCTGCAGATCCGTAATGGAATTGGAGGTGTTCATCAGGGCGGATCCAGAAGTTGGGTTAATTTGTTTGAGCGAGTTGCCCGTGGTGGCTACGGAAAGTGTGGGGCTTCCGCCGGTGGAGACGGAAAACATTTTTTTCATGCTCAATACAGCCGTGCCGGCAGCATTCATTTCCACCGCATTAATCCACGGGCTGTTAAAATCGGCGATGAACCATGCACCGTTCAAATGCGGGGGAAATTTGACCTTGGAAGTGTCGCTTCCCTTGTAATAATACACCGGGCCGGTGATGGCGCAGTTCTTGACATAGTTGATCATGGCGGGTTGCGCCGGCGAAAGGTTGGTGACACCGGTATTATCCGGGCGCGTGTTGATCGGGGCCGACATGGTTCCGCTGACGCCGGAGGGCGCCGTGAATCCAGCCCAGCCAGCGGTGGGCATGGGGGTGAGTTTGCCGGCCCACATAGGCCAGCCGAAATTTCCGGGTTGGGTGGTGAAGTTGAATTCCTCTGTCCATTGATTTTCCGGCGATCCAGACCCATAAGTATCGGGACCCACGTCCCCCCAAGCGACGGCCTTTCGCACCGTATCAATCGCGATGGAATAGGGATTGCGCGATCCCATCACATAAACTTCGGGCAATATTTTGTTCGTGTCCTGTCCTGTCGGACCGCCGATGTCGAAAAATTTCTGGCGCAGGTTACCGGCGGGAACATCATACGTGCTGCCCAATCCCGGAGTCAACGGGGATTGATTGTCCGGGATGGCGCGGGGTTTGATGCGCAGAATCTTGCCGAAATACTTGTTGGTGTTGGCGGCCTGATAAAGCACGGTTCGATCATCGGGCCAGTTGCTTCCGCCATTGTCTGCCACCGTCATCCACAGATTGCCATCCGCATCGAATCGGAGTGTCGACCCTGCGTGCTGGGCGAAAGAAGTATGCGTGAACCGGATGATGGTTTTCGCAGTGGCTAGATCCAGCGTCGTGCCGGTCAAGGTGTATCGCGTAACCTTCCAGGTGGTTTTCATGACAAAGTAGAGGTATACCCAATGGTTTGTTTTGAATGCGGGATCGAGCGCGATACCTTGAAGCCCTTCGCTTGAGCTCGTATAGATTTGATTGGTGTCGGCCTGGTTGGTGCCGCTGCCGAAGTTGAAGTTTGCCACCGTGGAAGTTGCCTTGGTGGTCCCGTCGTATTTCCTCACCTTTCCATAACGCTGGATGAAATACACGTCCACGTTGTTCTGATCATTCGTCATCAAGGCCATTTTTCCGGGTTCCTTGATGGTGGTATCCGTGGCATTGGAATTGAGGGACGTTATTGTGAAATCGGAACCCAGCATGTCCGGGCAACCGGAGTAGGTCAGGGCGGCGAAAGTGGGTACGGCTGCCAAACCGAGAATGGCGGCAGCTATGATTTTAAGATTGAAGCGTTTCATTTTTCAGTCCTCTTTTCAGGAACGTTTTTAAATCAAGGTATCATCAAGGTGCGGCGTAGATTCACGCCTTCACCGACGGCTTCCACCGCCACATATCCATGTATTCCATGAATGTCCACGGTGTGAGTCTGGGGCCCTGCACCTGCGGCAGAGGCCAGTAATGCCCCACGCAGATCGCGAACCCGGACTTGATAGGTTCCCTTGAAAGGTGTTTGCAGGATCAAGTTGTTGCCGGAAATTCTCCAATGCAACTGATTCAACAAACCCTTGCGAACGATTTCGCGGTCGATGGGTGCGGGTGCAGTGAATGGTGTCGTGTTGGAAATGGCGTTGAGCGTGTAGTAGGCTTTTGACGTCCACGGTGCGGTGGTGCCGCCTGCAGCCCGAAGGCTGCTGTTCAAGGTGATTTCCACAATACGATGCTGAATGCCTGTTCGCGCCACCAAACCGGTGAGGGGGAGATAAACGCTCTTGCGATCGGGGGAGATCTGAATGGTTCCAATCTGAAGGGTTACTGCACCGGGACTGGCTTTACTTCCACCGTAAGCCCAAACGGGTGCGTAGTAATAAGTCTGTACGGTATAGTTGGAAACCAGTTTAGCGAGGTTCGTATCCACCGGCATGGTGAATTCGATTTCCATGCCTGCAGCTCGTGAGCGGACAGCCAGCATCTCAAAGGTAGGGGTTCCATTGTATTTCAATTTTTGAAGGCCATAATACTGGCCATTCCAACTCCAGTCGCCCGACGCTCCGATCATGCCAAAGTACAGCATGCCATCGGAACCCTGCGCGATGCGGTATGCTCCGGATTCAATACCGCCTGTGAAAACGAACCCGGCCCCCTGATAGTCGCCATTCACTTTCTCAACGAAGTAGCGCTGTACCCCGCCCCAACTCACATCACCCATCAAAAATTGGCCGGCATAAGGGCCGTTGGAGAGGTAGAACGGTTGACCTGGAGAATCACCGAAAACTCCGGTGGCATTCATGGTACCACTCCCTCCGCTACCTTCCTGAGGTATAAAAACAGCCGCAGGACTTTCGGTCATACCGTCCCAACTTTCGGGCGGCAAAAAGGGGGAAGGGTTGGTGGTACTGGTGGCCGAGTAATAGTGCTTGTAACCGTAATGAGCACCGACTTTCAACTGGATCAATTTATCAGTGGGTTCATAATGGCCTTGTGTTTCGCAAGTCCAGATTGTTCCTTCGGGTCCGAAGGTCAGGCCGGTGGGATGTCGTAAACCCATGGCGCGAATTTGAAAAGCCCCCCGTTTATTGCTGCTGCCATTACCTGGGTTTACAGCGAGAAAAGTACCCCGATAGGGGTTGACCTGCCCGGGATTATTGGCGTTGTACATGGCGGACGGGTTGACAAAGAACGTGTCGTTGCGGGCCAACATTCCGTACAGCCACTCACTGCGGCCCTTTACGGGCTTCAAAGAATCGCCAGCATTGGCACCGCTGGTCTGGGGTGTTCCCGGAAGGATGAACACGGTGTCAACTCGTGTAATGGGTCCAGTATTTCCCGAACGGACAAGCCGTAAAATCTGGTTTCCGCCGGAGACATAAATCGTATCCCGCACCACGGTCAGACCCATGATATCTTCGAGACCGCTTGCAATGGAATCCACTGTGACGCTGGGATTATCTCCTGTCACCCCACTCAGGACATAAATCTTTCCCGTGTATTGCCGATTGCCATAGTTACCGGAGGGACAGCATGCGTCCCGCGTTCCGCCCCAGTGTCCGATCACAAGGCGGCCATCGGAAAGAAATTCCATACCTCCCACCATGGGCCGAAAACTCGTCACCGGCCGCAGGTTGATCTTGGTCCAACTGGGATGAACCGTGGTCAGGGGCGTTGCGGCCAGAAGGCTGAGCGGAGCGCACAAAACGGCAAGCATAAAAAGCATGGTGATAAATTCCCTTTAACAGCGGAAAAACAACCGGGTCAAGTCTCTCGAAATATACCCCAATTCCCCCGCCGCCGCTTTGCGTAAAGCCTTGAAAATTCGCGAGGAAAGGCCTGAAACGGGCCTAATAGTTGAAGCTGAGGCGCAGGGAAAGATTGTGCGTGGTGGGAAAACGGTTGACCACCTTGTCGAGGGTCTCGCTCATTTGAAAGAGATAGCCGACCTCCACATTGCGGGTCAGGAAAAAACGCAAATCCGCTTCGAGATTTTCGAGTTGAAGGGCTTGCGGACTGGCGTTTTCCGAAAAGACTTCCATGCGCAGGTCCAAAGTGAATTGGGTTGAAAGCCGGAGGGTTCCCGTCAAAATCCCCTCCGCTCCAATAGTGGAGCTGGACTGGGCCCGTTCAAAGGAATTTCGGGTGCGCGCCAGATAGTCTCCCGCCGAAATTTGTTGTCGCGCGGCGAACCCGGCTTGGGTGGACAATTGCAACGTGTACAGTGAAAACCATTCCACGTTCACACCCACACCTTGTGCCAGCGACAGGGGAAAGATGGACGGCTGCGTTCGAAAAGATCCAGAGGTGATCAAAGTGGAATCGATTTTCACAACGCCTGCAGAATCATGGGAACTCAGCCGGTAAGCCGTGTCGAGGTTGATGTGGGAAGGGAAAAGATGGGTGGTAGCCTGGCCGCGCACATAGGGACCGAGCCACGCATTGAGACGTCGCACCCACGTGGATCGCAATTGCACATAATCCGATGCGATACTGAGCGGTTTGTTTTCATCCTTCAAAAAACTGTTTTGCAGGAACAGTTCCGTAATGCCGAAGTAACGGGTTTGATCATAGCGCGCCCGCGATCGCAGATCCGAGGAAACCAGAATGCTTTGTGTCCGTGAATTGGCCTGATCCACTGTCCGGGTCAGGCCCACATTGCCGCCTGCCCGCAATCCAAAAGTCCAGTGTCGTCCGACTTGCGTATGCGTGTTCAGCGATTTGGTGCCACCGGCGATGAGATTGCCGCCCGAAGCCTGATCGAAGATGAGCTCCACCGAATGCAATTCGCCCGGATTGATTTGAACCGTGATGTAATTGCGGAGCGAATTATATCCTTCGCCCGTTTTGGAAAGTCGATAAAGACCCGGAGGCAGAATCCAGACCTTGATGTTTTGCAGGCGCTCTTCCTTGAACCCGCTACCGCGTCCGTAGCTCGTCCAGTTTTCGATGCGGATCAGATCGTATTGTCCGTCGATGTATCCGCCCGAATCAGTGAGCGTTTCCACCAGAAGCCCACCCCAGCTTGGCGGAAGCACGGTGGTGTGTCCTTCCTCCACCTTGACCCGGGTGTGCAGACGGTGGCCTGAAACGCCCGATCCAAAACGCACATCATATTCTCCGGAATCGAGCAGGATGCGCTGGCCGGTTTGTCCCGTACCTGCGAGTTTTCCGTTTCTATCGAAAACCGCCACATCGGGTTCACGCCTCGGTTCACTGTAGGTGGGAACAAAGATCGCGCCCTTGCCGAGAGTGGAAAGAGAACCATCGCGGCCCAATTGTTCTTCAATGGAGGGGGCTAGCCAGTTGACTCCGTGACTGGAATCGGATGCGATGGCCGACGGGGTTCGGAGGGCGTTGATCGCTTCTGGAGACATGGTGATTTCCTCACCCGGCAAACCCTCCAGTAAATTCGCAAAAGCGGGCGCAACGGCGCAAAGAAACAGAAAAGTGGGAAAGCGCATGAACCGCTTTTACCGGGCGGAAGCTCCGCTATCGATTGTTAGCGGACGGGGTTTGGCCGCTTTAAGCATCGCATCCAATTCCTGGGTCAGCCCGTTGTTCATGGTTTCGAGCAGGGCGGAAAGTTCGCGCACCACGTAAACGGGTTCTTTTTGGGAAACGGCCTTGCGCAGGTCGTAGAGTTTTTTCCAGACAACGAGTCCGCTTTTCTGATCGATCAACTGGTACTCCACCGCGAGGTGAGCGTACCACGCACCGGCTCCGTCAAACTCCTCGATGGCCTGAATATCCGTGGTGATTTGGTAATCCGGTGGATGGGACTCCAGGACGCGGGTGACATTTTCAAACAGGTGGGTTGCGCTCAAATGCTTGAACAGGAGATCGCCGATCATGCGATCCGGATCCACGGCCCAGAGGTGATACGAGTAGAACAACATTTGATAGGAGCTTTGCCGGTAAACGATTTGGCTGCGCCGGTAGGCTTCAGCAATGGTCGGTTCGCGCAATCGCACCGTGAAGGAGTAGGGTCCCTGCTTCAGGCGTTCCGGTGGCGGGGAAGGAACATAGTCCAAAGTGTAATACTGGGTGGGAACACTGCTCTGTCCGAAATAACACCCTGACAGGGTGATCGTGATGACAAGAGCCGGGAGCAAACCGGCTGCGCGCAGAGAAAATCTCATTTACGACGCTCCTGTTTATCCTCTCCGCGCAGTAAAATGGCGGGGTTTTCCTTGATCTCGCGGCTGAAGGTGTTCATGTTCTTCATCGTTTCCTTGAGATGGTTCAGAATGACGGAGAGATCCTCCTGCGTATTGCGCATGGTAACATCCATGGTTTGAGCCGTCTTTTGGATTTGCGCCGCGGCCTGTTTGTATTGCTCCACGGTTCCCGCCAGATCGGTTTGCGCCATTTTTTTGCGGGCATCCGAAGCGGCGGCTTCGGCATCCGCCAAAATGTGTTTCAGATGCGGTCCGGGCTTCACGCTTTGAAAGTCACGCGCCAGCGAATCCATGGCAACGGTCAATGATGCCGAGGATTCAATGAAACGGTTCAAATGTTCCCGGTTTTTCCCGTTGGTGACTTCGATGACATTGCCCAATAATTGATCCACCTTGCTGGCGATGGAATCGGCGCGCACGGCCAGCCGGCCCAGCATGGAGAGACTGGATCGCACTTCGCCTCCCGGATCGATGCTGGGCGAGTTGTAGCTTCCGCCAGTGATCTCCAGATATTTGAGGCCGGTAATGCCGTAGTTGCCGAGTGTTGCAACCATGTCGGTTTTCATGGCGGTACCGCGCATGACCTGAAAATGCACAATGGATTTTTGCACATCGCCACTGTCGGTGGTGATGCCGGTGATTTGTCCTACGTCCACGCCGTTCTGCTTCACCGGGGATCCGCTTTCAAGTCCCGTGACGGATTCCGTCATGCGGGTGTAATAGCTGTCGGTTCGCATCAGCAGCTTGCCGCCGAGCAGGAAGATCACCGAAATCACCAATGCGATTCCTGTGAGAATGAGGAACAGTCCCAGCCGGGTTTTCTCGGCGCGTGTCGCTTCCATCAGCCCTCTTTTTTGCCCTTCGAAGATCGCCGTGCGAGAAAATCGCGCACTTCCTGTGGTCCATTGGATTCGGCATCGGCCAAAGTTCCGTCAAAAATCACATGGCCTCCGGAAAGGAAGGTGATTTTGTCAGCCAAGGCACGGATGGAATCTAATTCATGGGTGACCACAAACATGGTGATTCCCAGCGTCTGGCGCAATTCCAGCAAAAGATCGTCCAATTCGCGGGAGGTGACGGGGTCGAGACCCGCGGAGGGTTCGTCACAAAACAGCAGTTTCGGATCGGCTATAAGCGCGCGGGCAAGGCCGGCGCGTTTGCGCATGCCTCCGGAAAGCTCTCCGGGAAGCTTGTCTTCCGTGCCTTCCATTTTAACCTGACCGAGTTTCATCGCCACTTTCTTGCGCAACATTTCGGGATCGATGTCCGGGTTTCGGATGCGCAAGGGGAGGGAGACATTTTCACCGACGGTGAGCGAAGAGATCAAAGCCGCACCTTGGAACAAGATGCCCATGTTTTCAAATAAATCTCCGGTGGGCAACCCCTCCGACCAATCCAGCTTTTGTCCCAAAACTTCAATTGTTCCGCTCCACGGCTTTTCCAATCCCGCGACGTTTTTCAACAGGGTGGATTTGCCGCAACCGGATCCGCCGAGCACAATGCGGATTTCACCTTTCGCAACTTCCAGATCGACATTTTGTAGAACGGTTTGCGTTCCATATCCGGCCTTCAAGCCTTTGACTCGCAGTGGAGACTCGGTGTTCATCATCTTCTCACCAATAAAAAATGAATGAGAAAACGGCGTCCGCCAGGATAATCGAAAAAATACAGCTCACCACGCAGGCCGTGGTGGCGCGGCCCACCGCATCCGCTCCTCCGCGAACATTCAATCCTTTGGTCACGGAGATGAACACGATCAACCAGGAAAAGGTGAGAGACTTGAGAAGAGCCTGCCAGACGTATCTCATTGGAAGCGCCTGCTGCAGCTCCGTCAAAAATCCTGTGACGGAGAGTTGGTAAAAGAAAACACCCACCACGAGTCCGGCGACAATTCCAGCAAGACAGGAGGCGACCGTGAGCAACGGTTGGGCGATGCTCAATGCCCAAAAGCGGGGGAGGACGAGATAGTGAATGGGATTGATGGCCATGGAACGCAGCGCCATGACTTCCTCCTGCACTACCATGGTTGCGATCTCCGCCGTGATGGCGCTCCCGGAACGGCCTGCAAGAATCACCGCTGTCAGGATCGGACCGATTTCCATCACCATGCTCATGCCGATGCCATCGGCGAGGAAAATCATCGCCCCGTATTTTTGCAATTGCTGCGCCGACTGCATTGCCAGCGTGAATCCGATCAAGGTGGACAGCAGTAAAACGATGGGAAGAGCGGTGCTTCCCAGTTGAATCATTTGCGTGGCCGTGCTTCCCCTCGTCAGGGTTTTGGGCCGCCGCACCGCAAGGGTGGAGTAATAAATCGATTCCGACAACAGCAAAGCCACGGCCTTTATCTCCTGAAAGATCGATAGGGCGGACTCGCCAACTTGCTCGGAGACCGAGGGTTGGCGTTTTTCGGGAGTTGGAGGGATGGCAGATTCGGTCATTGGGGATAAATCCTATAAAGTTCCAGTCATCTGTCTGTTTTAGAAGATAAGATATAGGTCGTACGGGGTTGAAACCCCATTAGGTAAAACCCCACCCAAAGGGTTACTAAATTCTGATGATTCTCATGCTATTCCGGGTCTTGATTCCACTGCTTGCTGTCGCAGTACCGTCCATTTCGCAAGTAACGGTTCCCTTGAACTGCGCCATGGCGGAAAGCCTTGCTTTGGCCCGGAACCCCATTCTTTTCGCCAAGGAATTGGAAGTGGACAAGGCTCGCGAGAAGCTTCGCGATGTCGAATTGGGGGCCATCCTCCCCAAGTTTGAGGTGAGTACCGGAATGGGTCCGGCTCCCAGTCTTCGCGATGTGGCGGATACCACGTCTTTGCATGTGGGAGGTTCAACAGGCTCTCCCGTTTTTCAATACCGCAAGGAATATGATTTTTCCCATTGGGGACCTTTCTTTGGCTTTGAAACCGAGGTGGCCCAGCCGTTGAATGTGGCGCGCTTCCGTGCAGGACGACGGGCGTCGGAACGGGGAATCGACATCTCTTCCGCCGAATTCCGGAAAGAGCGACTGAACGTTTCCGAGGAAGCCCAAACGCTTTTTTACCGGCGTCTCTTTGCCGTGACTATGCGGGACATACTCGACTCGGCACACCGGGATTTGGATCGGGCGCAGAAAAAACTTTCCGATCAACTCGACGATGGTGCCGAAGGCGTTTCACAAACCGACGTGCTCCAACTCAAGTCGGGCCGCTTTTCGCTGGATCAGGGTTTGAACGAAGCCCGCTTGGGTGTTTCCCGCACGGCACTCGGCCTGCGTTTTGCGCTGGCCTGGAGCGACAGCGCTGAAATCCTGCTGGCGGATTCCGTCATCACTTTGCGAACGGAAGCGATTCCTCCGCTCGACTCGCTGAAAATATTCACGCTGCGCGATCACCCCGATCTCATGCGCCTGAAGAACGGCCTCGCTGCGCGGCAGGAATTGCTCAAGGTGGCGCAGGGCAACATCGGTCCCGATATTTTTCTGTTTGGAGATTTCAAATACACCAAGGCTTGGTCTTCGGATCGGCAATCCTCGGGTGGAAACAACCCCTTTTCCCGCGATCCGTTGAATGAGCTCACCGCCGTGGCCGGACTGGGCATGAAATTGAAACTCAACTTCTGGCAGCGGTATCAGGAATATCGCAAGGAACGCCTGGAGTTGCGGCAACTGGAACGCACCGAGGTCTATGCCGCACGTGGTCTTTTGCTCCGGGTGGAGGACGCCTATGCGCAAATGCTGAAGGCCCGCGCAGACGTGGACGAGGCCGAAAAATCCATGCGCGCCGCCAAGGCTTGGCTCAAGGGCGCAGCGATGAAATATGATTTGGATCCGTCCACCAGCAAGGATTTGATCGGGCCGTTCAAACAATCGCTGACGGGCCAGCGCGATTATTACCAGTCCGTGCTGGACTACAACCTAGCCGTCACCGCGCTTTTCAAGGCAGTGGGATGGACTCTGCCGGACTATTTTCATAGCTTGAGTTTCAGTCGGTAAATAGGAGTCGTTTCATGCGTAGCACGGGTTTTTGGGTGGCGGGAATTTTGGGGATGGGGTTGGCCGCGGCTGCCGTGCAAAATCCGGTGGAAGTCATTCGCAGCAAGGATTCGGAGTTGCAAAAGCTTTTGCGCGACAAGGAAGCCTCCAAGAAGACCGACAGGGTGAAAACCCTCATCAACGGCATTTTTGACTTTGAGGAATTGGGCCGCCGCGCTTTGGGCCCCACGACTTGGGGCAAGATGAAACCGGATCAACAGTCGCGTTTCGTGAAAGCCTTCCGCGAGATGGTCGAGAACTCCTCCGTGAAAAAACTGGACGCCTATATCAGCGATTCCACACGTTATGATGCGCCAGACATGGGTACGGACAAGGCCGCCGTGACGGCACATGTGTTCTCCAAGGGCGCCGAGTCCATCGTGGTTTACAAGTTGTCGTTGAAGCAGGGATCCTGGAAGGCATGGGACTTGGTGATCGATGATCTCAGCACCGCCGGAAACTACGGCGATCAATTCAAAAAGATTTTGCAGAAGAGCACCATGGACGGTTTGATTTCCAAACTTGAAGAAAAAGCCAAGGGCAGTGGCGCTTCCAAGTCTGCCGACAATGTGAAAGCCAAATCGGAAAAATCGAGTCAGGCTGCCGCGAAAAAAACCGGCGGAACCTGAGATTACGGAGTTCCCATGCCGGCATGGGTTTGGATTACAGTTCTCTTTCTTGCCGCACTCGTTAGTCTTCTTTTCCTGATTCGCGTTCGGTACCGTTTGGATTGGGAGGGCGGTTCGAAATGGTCCGCTGCGCTGGAGTTTGGCATTCCCGGGTTCATGCGGGGTATGGCTTTTCCTGCCAAGGCGACTGAAACGGATTCCGCCGAAGAAACGCAAACATCTGTTCCATCAAAAGCTCCGGCGGATTCCAAATCCCGTTCCAAGCGAAAATTCGGATCGCGAATCGGCAGGATTTTGCTCAAAGATACCGTTCTGTTACGCGCCTTGTTCGGATATGGACTGCGTTTTATTCGCCTGATTTTTGGCCTCCTGAATCTGGAACTGGATTGCGCGGTCGGATATCCCGATCCCGCAAAGTTGGGGCGTTTTGCCGGGTATTGGTATGCGATACAACCCTTATTGGGGCGTCGCCTTCGCGTTCAATTCCGGTTTCAGGATCGACAACCCACTTTGCAAATGCATTTGCGTGGGGGATTTTCCGCCGCACGTGCGCTGTCCCATGCCTTTGCCTTGATGGCCTCCTTTCCGTGGATTTTGCTTCTACGCCGCTTTTGGAGAGCCCGGCGTTTAGCTAAACTTCCGGTCGGTTAAGCGGATTGGTGGAAGGATTTTCATGAGTTTCCTGGAAAAAGAAGACAAAAAACCCTCGACGTTCTGGGACTGGACCGTTGGAATCGGCCTCGTCATTTTGGTCGGCGGGTTCACCTTGTTTTATCAGGTGCAAAAACGGTCTTCGATGAAGCGCTTCGACGAGGCGGACTCGCTGTTTCAGGCGGGGAAATTTCGCGACGCTATCAAATTGTATGATGAACTGAAAAGCGCGCAATATCTCACCACAGCGCATGACAGCATCATCTATGCCCGTTTGGATTCGGTGGAGTCGATGGAAGAACGGGAAAAGGAATCCGTCAGTCGTTTGCGGTCGAAGATGACGGTGGGGGACACCGCAGGTGTTCGCGCCGAACTTTCCTCGCAAACGTATCACGGACTGCTGTCGGAAGCAGATCAAGCCTATCTGGATTCGGTCAAGTCGAAGTATTAAGCCGACTATTGCACTTGCAGTTCTTGCCCCATTCGCAGCCAATAATACCGGGTCACACCCAACACTAAAGAGCGGACTTGTTCTCCGGTCATTCCATGTTTCGCGCCGACATCCGCCAAAGATCGTGTGTCGAGTTCCAGTTTGAAAAAACTTTCGCGGTTCAGGCTTGCGTTGGAGGCTCCGCGCAAAGTTTGTGAAAGCTCCCAACGATCGGATTTGAGTCCTGAATTCGCTGTGAAGATTTCATTCACCAAAACTGCTTCGGATGCGTTCGGTCGGTGTGCTGGAATGCCCATCGACTGCAGGGAATCGAGTTGCGCTGTGGAGGGAAGCCCGCCTCGCACGGTAACTTGACCGCGATGGTATTCCGCCACAGCCAGCCAGTTGGATGTTGCAGCCAATGCACTGTCCTCGGCGATGAAAATGCAAATCCAATCCGTGTTGGGTTTTTGTTTCAACAATCCTTTCAACACTCCAAGACAGGTGGGTTGAAGCTGATTCGATTCCACCGGTCCGGGCGTAATTGCTTCTGCCAGAAGGATGTCGCCCCCGCTGATGGTTTTGGAGGACAGGTTGGAGGCGATGAGGATTCGCGTGCCGTCCATGTAATCCTTGAGTTTTTCCTCGGGGAACAGCTTGTCCAGCGGGTCTCTCGGCTCACTCTTTTGAAAAAAACCGATGGAAGCACCGGCGATGATGCCGAGGACTGCAAGTGCAATCAACACCCAGAACTTTTTGTTCATTTGGAAAATTTGGCTTCGATGGATTCCCACACCGAATCGGCCTGTTGGATCAATTCGTCACGGCCCGCGTCGTTCACGATCTCAAAATTTGCGAAGGCGCGTTTTTCTGCTTCCGGAATTTGACTGCGCATGCGGCGCTGGGCTTCTTCCAGACTCAATTGATCCCGTTCCATCAGTCGTTGCAACCGCAAAGGTTCGGGAGCTGTGACCAACACCAGACAATCCAGTTCGCGCTGCACGCCCCATTCCACAATCAAGGCCGCATCCAGAACGACACGGTTCATGACGCGCCGCGCCGAGAACACGCGCTCGCGAATGGCTACGAGCAAATGCGGATGCACGATGCGATCCAGTGCGGCTAAGGCTTGCGGATTTCCGAATACTTCTGAACCGAGGCGTTTGCGGTTCAAAACTCCATTGGGGAAAAGAACTTCCTGTCCGAATTCTGAAGCCAGTTGCTGCAATAATCCAGCGTTGTTCGCGTACAGCTCGTGGGCGACTTTATCCGCATCGACCAATGCGCAACCTTTTTCCCGGAAAATCCGCGCGACTTCACTTTTGCCGCTGGCGGTGTTTCCGGTAACGCCGATGATAAGTCTCAACCCTCACCCCCAACCCCTCTCCCATGTAATGGGAGAGGGGAGAAGCATAGATTATGCCCCCCTCTCCCATCCTTTAAGATGGGAGAGGGGCTTGGGGTGAGGGTGTTCATTCCTCACCCTTTGCTTGCAACCAGTTTTTTCCGTAACCTACATCGACAGTGAGCGGCACCGACAGTTCCATGGCATGTTCCATTTCATGGCGAACAAGCGCGGAGGCTTCCTCGATATGAGCGGGATCGACTTCAAAGACGAGTTCGTCATGCACCTGCAACAGCATGTCGCAGGGGAGTTTTTCTTTCTGCAAGCGGTGATGGATTTTGATCATGGCCACTTTGATCAAGTCTGCCGCGCTGCCCTGAATAGGGGTGTTCGCGGCAATGCGCTCCGCATTTTCGCGCATCATGCGGCTGTCGGAATGCAGGTCGGGCAGAAAGCGTCTGCGTCCCGCGAGGGTTTCGACATAACCGCGACGCTGTGCCTGTTCCACGGTTTCCTTGATGAACAAATCCACCCGCGCATAGGTGGAGAAATAGTTCTCGATGAATTTCTTCGCTTCCGCATAAGGGATCTTCAACTGTCCGGCCAAACGATGTGCACCCATACCGTACAGCACGCCGAAATTCACGACCTTGGAAGCGCGACGCATTTCGGAAGTGACATCATCCTCGGCGACACCATATAATGCTGCCGCAGTGCGGGCGTGAATGTCGAGGCCTTTTTGATAGGCTTCCTTCAATGCCGGGTCGCCGCTGAGATGGGCCAGCATGCGCAATTCGATTTGCGAATAGTCGGCGCAGAGCAATACACGTCCTTGTGGCGCGACAAAGCAGCCACGAATCTTGCGGCCCAATTCCGTGCGGATGGGAATATTCTGCAAATTGGGATTGATGCTGGAAAGCCGGCCTGTAGCTGCAATGACCTGCGAATAACTGGTGTGGATGCGGTGATGTTCATCTGCCGCACCGGGCAAGGTATCCACGTAAGTTCCCCGCAGCTTGTTCATCTCGCGATAATCCAACAGCATGCGGATGATGGGGTGTTCGTCTTCCAGTTTTTGCAACACGTCGGCATCGGTGGAAAATCCACTTTTGGTTTTTTTCCCGGGCTTGAGATGCAACTCTTCGAACAACACCTGCGCCAGTTGCTGCGTGGAATTCAAATTGAACTCGTGTCCGGCCAGCGCGTAGATTTCCTTTTCCAGTCGCTCGATTTCCTGATCCAGGTCTTTGGAAAGATTTTTCAAAGCGGGAATGTCAATGGCCACGCCCTTGCTTTCCATTTCCACCAGCACGGGAACCAGGGCCATTTCGATTTCATGGAACAGTTTTTCCAGTTCCTTTTCGCGCAATTCCTTTTCATAATGCAGCCAGAGCTGCAAAGTGAAATCAGCATCCTCGGCCCCGTAAATGGCAGCCTCTGCTTGCGGCGTTTCGGAAAAATTCTTTTGTGCCTTTCCTTTTCCGATCAAAGACTCGATGGGAATCATGGCATGATTGAAATGTTTCAGAGCGAGATCATCCAGTGACACGGCGCGTTCGCCACCGCTGCAAAGATGCGCGGCGATCATGGTGTCGACCAATTTGCCGTGTTTCTCTAACCCTGCCGGAGCAAGGTCATGTCGTGCAAGGATGGGCAAATCGTATTTGGCATTGTGAAACACCACGGTTCGATGTGGATCATCGAAAATGGGTTTGAGTGCAGTCTGAACTTCGGTGAGATCGAGATTCGGCCCTTCGGCATGCCCCACGGCTAGGTAATATCCGGTATGCGGTTCGGTGGAAAGACAAATGCCGACCAGCTTGGCAACACGTGTATCCAACCCGGTTGTTTCCGTATCCACAGCAATCACTTTGCAATGCTTCAGCTCTTTCACCAGCGCATGCAGTTGATCGAGTTGATTGACAAGAATGTATTGGCCCGTTTCTTTAGGCGCGGTAGGGACTTCGCTTTCCCCCAAACCCCCAAAGGGGGTGCCCCCTTCGGGGGTTTGGGGGGACACAGTGTGCGATTTCTCATTTGCCGCCGGGATCAACTTGATCACACTTTTGAGTTCATAGCGTTCCAAGAAATCCTGCAAAGCCGATGCGTTAATGCCGGGGTATTTCAAATCGTCCAAAGTGAGTGGAAGTTCGAGTTGGGTGTGAAGCGTCACCAGCTCCTTGGAAAGAAAAGCGTTTTCCTGATCCTTGATCAAGTTTTCGCGCAGCCCTTTCTTCGCCACACTGCCGACATTCTTGTAGAGATTTTCCAGCGAGCCATAGGTGTGCAACAAGTCCGCCGCGCTTTTAGGACCCACTTGTGCCACACCGGGAACATTGTCAGAAGCGTCGCCGGTCAGCGCGAGATAGTCCACGATATGTTCCGGGCCCACGCCCATTTTTTCCTTGACCTCTTTTGCTCCGACCACCAACGAGCTTTCATCCTGCTTGCCGAGATCGAACAGGAAGATATGGTCGTCGACCAACTGCATCATGTCCTTGTCACGGGTCACGATGTAGGTGATGAATCCCCTTGCGCGCGCCTGCAATGCGAGCGTGGCCATCACATCATCGGCTTCATAACCCGGCAGTGATACCGTGCGCAGTCCGGACTTTTCCACGAACTCATCGATGTAGGGAAGCTGGCTTACCAATCCATCCGGCATGGGTTTGCGATGTGCTTTGTATTCTGCGTACTGTTCGTGGCGTTTGGTGGGGCCTTTGAGATCCTTGACGAAGGCGATGTGCGTGGGATGACGCTCGGCGATCAGTCGCAGAATGTGATGGGAGAAACCGAAAATCGCCGATGTCTCTTCACCCTTTGAGTTTCGCAAAGGATGTTTGATGAAGGCGAAAAACGATCGGTAGGCGAGTGCCGATACGTCAATGAGATACAGGGTGGGGGTCACGACTAGGCCGTTTTTCCCACCGCCGTGTCACACGCGGAGCTAAAGCGTTCCCAGACATAATCGGATTGCGCGCGCGGCACGGGTCCGATGCGTTTCCATTCCTGGAACATCTTGCGCACCGTTTCCAGATTATGTGGGCCGGGATTCATTGCCAGTTCGTCAGCTTCCGAAATCAAGGCCAGTTTGCCTTCGAGATTGTGCTGCGGATCATCGGTGGACAATCCCATGGCGCGGCGGCGTTCCTCGAAGAACACGTCGCAGGCGCGTTGGAATCGATCCCAAACCACATCGTTGTTTTCACGCGGCACGGGTCCAATCTTTTTCCATTCGCCCTGAAAATGTTTAACACGATCCATGGCCTTGTCCCAATCCTCCATCGGCACGGGAATGGATGCACCCAAGGCGCGCTGGCCTTCGATCCACGTTGCACGGATGACGACATCTTCGCCTTCAACAGCGGCACCGCTGAGGATTTCGATGGTGAAACAGATGTCTTCCTTCTTGCGGAGATTCCCGCCGCGTTCCTGATCGCGTTGCGAGGAGTATTCCTTCAATCGATCAAAGAATCCGTCACATGCGCCGCGGAAACGACGCCACAAGGTTTGATCCAGCTCGCGGAAGGTGGGACCGGTGGCTTTCCACCGCGCCTGCAAAGCCTTGATCTTGTCGATGGAGGCTTTCCAATCCGTGGAATCCTTCAACGCTTCGGCCTCAATGCAAAGGTCTTCCTTGATCTTGCCGTTCTCATCGCGCTGTCCGCGTTCGGCCTGCATGTGTTGTTTGCGCTCCTGGAAATACGCGTCGATGGGTTTGCGGAAACGCTCCCAAATCGCATCTTCTTGTTCGCGCACCACGGGTCCGATTTCCTTCCACTGCGCCTGTACATCCACAATGCACTGGTATCGCTGTTCGTCATCGGCCAGTGTGTCGAGTTTTTCCACCAATTCACATAACGCGGTTTTCTTTTCCAGATTCGCCGGGCGATCCTGATCCAGTTTTTCAAAGAAAGCTTTGCGGGCCTGAAAGAATGTTTCGCTGGCACCGTGGAACCGTTGCCATAAGGCTTCGGCCTGATCGCGGGAAACGGGTCCGATCGATTTCCACTTCTCTTGAGCTTCCTTGATTGTCGTGGCCGTGTTTTTCCATTGTGTGGAATCCTTGAGGCCTTCAACCAACGTGGCGAGTTCCAACTTCTGTTTCAGGTTTTCCTGATACTGTTGATCCTTGCGGCCATAGAAAACCTGACACACAGCGCGGAAGCGATCCCACAAAGTGCTGTTCTTCTCACGCGGCGCAGGGCCAAGAGCCTTCCATGCGGACTGGGCTTCCCGGAAAGTTTCCGTGACATCGCGCCAGTCGATTTCTCCTGTGGTGACGGATGCCATCGCGGCTTCCAGCTTATTGCAAATATCTTCCTTGGCCTTGGCGTTGCTTTCGCGCTCTTCATCGAGCTCGGCAAAGTATTCCTTGCACTTTTCGTAGAGCGCGTCGCAAGCCTGATGATAGCGATCCCACATCGCCTCGGTGCTGTCCCACGGAACTTGCCCGATGGTTTTCCATTCGGCCAGCAATTCGCGGAAGCGGGCCACCATGGACTTGCGATCCTCCTGTTGCACCAGTGCTTCAAGTTGGGTGCAAATATCCTGCTTGCGTTGTTGATTCGACCAGCGATGCCAGTCCAGCACTTCGCGCATATGATCGACAGCGCGGTAATATTCCAAATTCAAACTCGTGGCTTCATCGTCTGGCGCATTGGCCAGCATGTTTTTCCATTTGCTTTGAACTTCGCGCAGACGCTTCTCGGCGAGTTTCAAATCCGAACCCTCGGCCAAAGTTCCCAACTCGGCGAGCCATTCCTTCATGACGGGAATATTCTTACGCCAGTTTTCGACTCGCTGTTGCATTGCCTCACGGCGTTTCTGATCCTCGGCCTCGTCGGCCTGACGTATTTCGCCTTCAACCTTGCGGCGTTCGGCATCCTGGATTTCATACTGCTTCTGCAACTTCTCCTTGTTGACCCGCTCTTTGGCGAGACGGAAACGGTTGCGCAAGACTTCATCTTCGGGGCATGGTCCGGCGGAATTGAATTGCTGCGTCAGGCTGTGCACTTCAGCCGGATCGACTTCTTTTGAATCCGCAAAAAGAAGTTCCATGCGCCCGCAAAGCTCCAACTTGATCTCTTTGTTTTTTCCCTCGTGCAATTCGCGTTCGGTGCGTGCAATTTCCGAACTCTTGTGATGGACATAGCGTTTGCGAAAGGCAGTGACGCGATCCTCGAATAGCGAAGCCGCACGGTTGTCGACGGATACGCCGATGTCGATCAAACTCTGCAAGGCTTCCTCGGCATGTTCAACCTGTTCGCGCACGCCATCCCAATCGAAAGCGGGATTCAATTCGGCGGAACCGGCGTCGGCTTTTTCTGCGACGGCGAAGATGAGCTGCAACTTGGCGCGGTGAATCGCCATCGCATCCGGCTTCTTCGCCTCTTCAATGGCCTTGAGCCGTGCCTTCGCGTTGGCGCGCGCTTCCTTGCTCTTCGCGCTCTTGGCCACGGATTGTAAATGCGTATCGCGGGAAAGCCGCGCGAGCGCGGACAGGGCGATGTCGGTAACTTCTTCTTCGAGGGCGATGGTGAGCAAGGAACTCGCATGCGTCAACAAGCCGAGGGCTTCGCGACGCAACTCCGGCAACTTTGCACCGGTGGCAATGACTTCAATCGCCTTGGTGTCGGCTTTCAATTCGTTGAGCAACGCTTTGGCTGAAGCCAATTCGGAACTCTCGGCGGACTTGATCTTTTCCGTGAGCAACAGATTCAAAGCCCTGCGCGCATATTCCTGAACGCCTTTGTCGAGGCTCTTGTCCAAAGCCTGTCGCAGCACGGTCTCCTGATTCAACCGCTTGGATGCCATTAATCGCAGGGCCGCGTCGGAATCCTCTAAGGTCACGAAAAGGAAAACATCCTGGCGGTCGTCCTCCAGCGCGCGCAACGCGGCAGCGCGGAGTTCCGGGTTGCTGTGTTTCCATTGGGGTTTGAAAAAATCGAAGAGGGCCATGCGAGAGCTCCGGGGACGGGGTTAGTTGGGTTAGACCGAGTTTGGCGCCCTGATGGGGCGGGGGTAATAGTTTAGAAAATGGGGGAGGGGCGGATTAGGGGTTTTGAGAGCTGATTTGCTTGGCCTCGATACATTTGCCTCCGGCAAATACTCGGCCATCGCCACTTCGTTTGTGGACTTCAAGTGGGTCCGGCCACTTATATTTGTGACGCTATGGCTTCAAACAAAACCAAAGACTATTACGAAGAATTCCGAAAGGAATTACGGGATGAAACCCGAGCGGCTGCATACCTCGAAGCTGCTTTGGAAGGTGGCGATCCCCAGGTTTTTTTGCTGGCGCTGCGAAACGTGGCATTGGCACAAGGCGGCATCAATGCCAAATAAGACTGATAGTCCGGCCATATTTATTTCTTATGCATGGTCTTCGGTTGATAAGGACAATTGGGTAATCGAATTAGCCGAAAGACTTTTTTCAAGCGGCGTGATTGTCAAACTTGATAAATGGGATTTGGAGGCTGGGCAAGACAAATATGTTTTCATGGAACAGATGGTTCAAAACTCGGAAATAAAATATGTGCTGGTTGTGTGCGATAAGAACTACAAAGAAAAGTCGGACGCGCGTCAGGGTGGTGTTGGTACGGAAAGCCAAATAATTTCGAGCGAGGTGTATTCTAAAACAGATCAGAAAAAATTCATCCCGATCATCAGAGAATTTGATGATGACCGGAATCCACTAACCCCAATCTTTTTTAAAACGAGAATATACTTGGATTTCTCGTCCGATGATGTTTATGAAGAGAGCTACGAGAAGTTGCTCAGAATAATCTTTGGTAAACCGGAAATAAAACGTCCAGAACTAGGTTCGCCTCCTGCGTATCTTTTCGAAAACGAACCAACCAGAAATAAATTCGCTGCGATCGTAAAGCAAGCTGTTCATGCGGCTAAATTGGAAAAACCTCATTCAATCTCTTTAGTGAAACAATTCCTAGGAAATCTGATTGAAGGTTTGGATGAGTTCTCGTTGCTCATTGAATATGAAACTCCTGAAAAACCTTTTGACGACCTTGTTGTAAACTCCATCGATTCTCTTCAACCAATAAAAGAGCAGTTCTTAGAGCTTTTTGAAAGCGTTGTTATTTATTTGCCCAATTTTGATTATGATGCCTACATCAACTTTTTTGAAAACTTGAGCGAGTATTTTCATGCGAGAAAAGAGGGGCGCTCATACCGGAATAACACGTTCGACAACTTCAGATTTTTCGGCCAAGATTTGTTCGTTAGCTCTATTGCCATTTTATTAAGACACGAAAAATATGTTACAGTCGCGGACCTTATTTATGGCCCCTACTTTCCAAAAAATAAATTTGGAGGTGGTACCACCGAAGCAGAGAACTGTGAATTTTTAAATCATTATATTGTCGTCTTGGATCAGGATAGGAACAGCAGGCTAAAGCTTAATCGGATATCGCTCACGGCAGATATTCTTAAAGAAAAGGTTAGCCAGTTTCTTAAATTCGAAGAATTCGTTTTAGCTGAAGCCATTATTTTCAACGCTACTCTACTCAATACTGCCAGCAAAGGATTCGGTCGGGATTGGTGGTATCCAAGAACGTCGGTTTATTTTTCATATGAAATAAATTCAGGATTCTTTAAAAAAATGAAATCCAAAAAGCATTTTGATAAAGTCAAGATTCTTTTCAGAGCTACATCAAAGTCGGATATAATCTCAAAAAACGCAAATGCGATGGCATATCTTAGTCAGAGAAACGTGAATTTTGGCTTTCATGATCGTCCTCCATTTCTCTCGCAATTCATAAAACTGGAAGACATAGATTCGGTTTAAGATGATTTTTGGGGATGGAGTTTGAAAGATGTGGTCTATACGGATTGCAGTTGTTCCCTCAATCCACCGCCGTACATTGCCCCGTCAGCGGCCAAAACAGGGTAGATTATATTATGGATGACAGGAGGTCAGCATGGACGGCAAAAAACAGAAATCCACGGTGAGCAAAGTTTCCCGCAGCCGGGCATCGGCTAAAGTCAAAACGACGCGCCGTAAACCGGCGACTTCAAAAAAACCCATGCGTTTTGACGCCCTCGTGATCGCCAAAAAAGATCTCCGATTCAACCGCGACGAGGCCTATGCCCGATAAGGTTTTTCTGGACACGAACATTCTCATCTATTTGTTCGGCGAAGATTCGGGAAAACAATTCCTCGCCCAAAAAACCGTGAGTGAATCCGACGCCAGCGTCAGCTTGCAAGTGGTTAACGAGTTTTGCGGTTATCTGCTGAAGAAGAAATATCCCCACGACCACGTTCTTGCTGCCGTCAATCAAATCAGCGAGAACTTCCCGATTTTACGCCTGTCTGAGAAAACCGTGCGAGAAGCCTTGCGTCTCGGCAAACGCTACCGCTACTCCCATTTCGATTGCTTGCATCTCGCCACGGCCATTGAGCATGGCTGCAAAATCTTTTACAGCGAAGACATGCATCATGGTCATCAACTTGAAGAAGGTTTGCGTATTCTCAATCCATTCAAACTGACTTAATTGGATTCAAACCGGATCGCAGTCGTTCCCGCAATCCTGCACCGCGTAACCAGCCTATCCGTTTCATCTTGCATCGCTTTCCACATCTTTCTTTCCCCTGAAACAAAAATGAAAGCCCAATACTTGTTTCAACACCTAATTTCTTCGTAGATCCTTTTCCTCAATTCATTCAACAGGAGTCATCATGTACGCAATCACCGGAGCCACCGGCCACACAGGCCGCATCTTTGCTGAAACCCTGCTCAAGGCGGGGAAAAAAGTTCGCGTTCTCGGACGCGATGCGGAGAAATTGAAAGGTCTGGTTGCACAGGGAGCCGAAGCGGTTGTCGGAAATGTGGAAGATGCCGAGTTCCTGACACAGGCGTTTACTGGAGTTACCGCAGCTTATATCCTGATTCCGCCGAATCTGCAGACGCCGGACATTCTCGCTTACCAAAACAAAATCGGTGAAGCGCAGACGGAAGCCATCAAAAAAGCCGGAGTGAAATATGTCGTGCATCTCTCCAGTATCGGAGCGCATTCGCCCGTCGGAACCGGACCCGTGGCCGGATTGTTTTATCAGGAGCGCCGTCTCAACAAATTACCGGACACCCATGTTCTGCATTTGCGTCCCGGTTATTTCATGGAGAATATTCTGAACAGCATCGGCATGATCAAAGGAATGGGCATTAACGGCGGGCCGCTCAGTGCAGATATTAAGATGGGCTTCACCGCCACTCGCGACATCGGCAACTATGCGGCCAAACGATTGTTGGCTCTGGATTTCACTGGCAAGGAAGTGCAGGAGTTGATCGGATCGAAGGACATGACTCCGCAGGAGTTCACTTCCATCCTCGGCGCGGCCGTGGGCAAGGCCGATCTCAAATGGGTACAATTTCCGGATGAGGATGCCTTCAACTCCATGACGGGCATGGGCATCAGCGCCAGCATGGCGCGCAGCTTCGTGGACATGAGCCAGTTCCTCCGCAACGGTGGCGGGAATGTGGTGATCCGTGATGCGGAGAACACCACGCCGACAACGGGTGAACAGTTTGCGAAGGAAATCTTCGCACCGGCATTCAACGCAGGTTAGTCCGTAAAATTCATGCGGCTGCGGCGGAGGTTTTCATCCGTCGCAGTCGTTCCCACAATCTTCCGCCGCGCATTGCCCCGCCAGTGGTAACATGGATTTCGCTCCATCAATTAGCCTATTCCGCTCCAAATTCGACTAACCTTCATTAGTTGAATCCCCAGTTTTAAACAGATTATCCACATAATGTCCCATCTTCCCGCGATAGAACCGTCATATCCACTACCGTAATTGGACCCGGTACCCCGGCCTTACAAGCCTTAACGACCTTGGTGCAAAAACCCACAGGAGAAAGACATGCTTAAAAAAATCGGACAGTTTTTCCTCAGCTTCATGATCGCGATATTCTCAATCGAAATCGGATTTCGAAGCGACAACTCCACACGCTGGTGATCTGATGTTCAATCAAACCGGATCGCAGTCGTTTCCGCAATCCTCCGCCGCGCATTGCCCAGCCTGCAGCGTGATATGATGGACCCCGAACCGTTCTCCGAGTTCACTCCGTAAAGACGCCACCACTTCCTGTTCCGACTTTTCCCCTGGAACCGTTCCCACATGCGCGCTCAGAAATAAATCTCTTCCATTCAACGTCCACAGATGAAGGTCGTGGACTTCACCGACTTGCGGCGCCGACAGTATGGACTTTCGCACCGCATCAACATCCAGTCCCGTCGGTACGCCTTCGACGAGGATGTGCGAACTTTGTCGTAGCAAACGCGTTGCGCCCAAGCCGATGATGCCTGCGATGAGAATACTTGCAGCCGGATCGACCCATAGCCATCCTCGCCAGAGGAGACACGCTCCTGCCACCAATGCCGCGACGGAACCCAACGCATCGCCGAACACATGCCAGATCACGCCAGACTCGTTCAGATTTTTTTCATCACCACTTCGATGCATCCAGAACAGAATCCCAAGATTCAGTAAAAGCCCGATGGCTGCCACCATCATCATCGGCCCCGCGATCACGAATTCGGGATGCCATAGGCGCGTCGCTGCCTTAACGATCAGTGCCGCACTGAGCAACAGCAACACAATAGCGTTGGCAAACGCCGCGAGTACCTCGAAGCGTTTGAAGCCGAAGGTTTTTTCCGAAGTGGGTTTGCGCAAGCTGATGCGCGCCGCCGCTGCGGCAAGGCCGAGTGCTACGGCATCGGACAACATGTGAAAGGAATCGGAGAGCAATGCCAATGAATTTGTCCACAAACCGGTGCCTGCTTCGACAAGCATGAACGCCGCCGTGATCCAGAAACAAACCATCAACCGCCGGTGCGATTTATTCGCTGAATTATCCTGTGCATGATGGTACGGGTGATGCTCATGCGAGTGTCCCGCGTGGTCGGGGTCCAGATGGAGATGGCGGGAACGAAGCGCAAGCACGATGGACCTCTACGGAGTTTTTTGAGCCTTCATTGCCTTGGCCGCCGTGAGCGAATCCCGCAAGTGGCCGGACACCACAATAAGATAGGTGCGAATGAGGGTGTCCTGCCGGGGTGTCAATTTGGCCTGAATGCTCATGCTGTCCATGATGGCGGGCCACTTCTCGGGGCTTCCCTTTTTGAAGCGGTACAGCGAATGACAGCCTTCGCATTTGCGCAATACCAATTCGCGGCCTTCCTGCAAATCGGCGAGCGTGGTCTTGTAACCGTGTGCCTCGGCGTATTGCAAATGGCTTGCCGTCGGTGGGGGCGCATTGTTCATACAGGCGGACAGGAACAGAGCGAGACAGAATCCCGCCTTGTTTTTCAAGAGCGATTTAGAAATCAAGCGAGAGATGCAGGCGCGCTTCCAATTTTTCATGATCATGGAGTTCAAAGGTTTTTCCATCCTCGGTTTTCAAAGCGGGCAGTTGTGACAACACCGTAAAGGTAACCGTCATAGACTTGGTCGTATATGCCACCGAGGGGCCAAGGTACAAGGCAGAATTCATCCATTTAAAGCTGTCATCGGATTGTCTTTCGATTTCATTGTGGTTGCGAAGTTCCAGTCCAGCCGTGAAATGCGGTGTGATCTCATAGGCTGTGGCGGCCACGGCCTGTAATTCAATATCCTCGAATTCCATGCTGCGATTCTCAATTTCACCTTCTGCGATGAGGTTACCCGCCAGAATCCACGGACCAAGATTCTTGTCGAAGAGCGCTTTGCCTTCGATTTCCATGCCGTCGGTGTTGAAGCCCAGTTCACCATAAAGCCCGAAGCCCACAATGTCGGTCGAAGGATCAGAGAGCTTGTACTTCAACTCCGTGGAGAAACCTTGAAAGTCATTGGTGGTGCTCAAAGCTCCGGTGGTATCGGCTTCCGTGGTTCGATTCCAATTCAAATACACCGAAGCTTGCAGATGGTCCGTAATTCCGGTTTCAAATTCCAAACGCTGATCGAGTCCGAAGTAATACGCGTCCCGGCCGATACGCGCGGTGTTCCAAACTTCAAACTCCGTGGTTCCGGTGGGAAGCGTTCCCGTTTCGGTGACATAACCAAAGTGATGCACATCAGCCCAAGCGGAGGTGATGGCTGTACCGAGTAGCAATATCAGGGCGAAATGTTTCGGGGCGGGGGAGAACGGGTTCTTCAGCATGGGGATTCCTTGTTTAGTTTAAGATTAAGACTAAATCTCAATCTTAAAGATGTCAAGGGGTCACCCCCAACCCCAGCCCCTTACCCCTCTTGAGGGGAAGGGGACTCGATTTTCAAGGTTTTATGACCCATGTGAAACACCCTCCTCTCAAGAGGAGAGGGTGCAAACGGGTGGGGTGATTTTTGGGACTACGGTAATTGTGTTAGAATAAATCGTGCAATTTCGAGGATAATGCCCTGCCAGATAGCGATTGAACCTGGAATTGGTTCTACCGTATCCTCATTCAAATACAAAGCGCGATTGATTTCAAAGAGCAGGCCGGGAACAGGATGCGGGGAGGGAGGACGGGTGTACTGTTCCACGACATAGCCGCCATCAAAGGGTTGATTCAACAAAACCAGATTGCTGCGATCCCAATTGGGAAATGCCTTACCGACAATTTCGTTGGCATAATCCCGCACCGCACGGGCAATGTCAGGATTCAATGAAACTATTTGCCCGTCAACAGGTTCCCCATTCACATCGCCCAAATTACCCAGACACAATGCAGGACGTGGCTTCTCCAAATCCGGTCCCATGATGGGGCCTTGCGCACTCATGGAATGTCCGTCGAGTAAAAAGCGGATGCCTCCTCGATTCAATACTTCATCAATGCTCTGATGCCATGGATCGTAGTAAGCGATTAAACGTCGTTCGCGATCCGCAGCACTGATCCGATAATCCGATGCATAAAATGGACGCAACTGAAAATCGACGGATTTGATTACTCCATCCGGCCCCCCTTCCTCGCGCCCCCGATTCAAGTCCACTGCAAAGCGGGAATACGGGGCGCGTAAAATGGAGGTGACGGGAAGATCGTAAAGAAGGTCCGTGAAAGGATCGCCCTCGGAGAAAATGCGTTTTCTTAAATCCGTTTCAGATTCTCCGCATTCCAACATGCGGGCAAAAATTTCTTCCGGGATTTCTCCCGAGCAATGCGGATTGGTAATGAGAATGGGAAGCGGCGCTTCCATGTCGATCCGCTTAATAGCGTTCCTGCCATGCACGCAGCAGCGGTCCCCAATAATCCCGAACTTCGGCGACGGGTCCGTCAAAATGATTGACGATTACAGCGAAGGCGAGAATGCGACCGGAGCGTGCTTTGATATAACCTGCGAGTGACGAAACGCCTGTCATGCTGCCGGTCTTGGCCCAGAGCTTTCCATGCAAGCCTTCGGCGTAGGGAGTGAACTTGAACGCATGACCCTGTCCACCTATCAAGGTTTCCCGCCATGCGGGAAACCACGGTGCCGTGGTAAAGGTGGAAAGCGATTGCGCCAGCGCCACCGTGGTGATGCGGTTCTGCATGGAGAGGCCATTGCCATCGACCAAGTGCAACTCGGCAGGCAGGTTCGGAATTTTTTGAGTTCCGAGCCAGCTTTCCAAAGCCTGAACTCCACTTGCAGAATTGGCGGGAGCTCCTGTTTCCAATGCCGCCAAAGTCAGGATCTGGGTGGCGTAGAGGTTGTCGCTCCGGTTGTGCACTACACTGATCAGATTCAGCAAGTCTGGTGAAGAATGCTCGGCGAGCCGCACCGTATCCTTGGGCATGGGTCTTTTGGGCGGCAAGGGATCTTCGGAACGTCCGATGTTTTTTCCTTTTACTGCGATGCCCTGATCGTTCAAATAATCCTCGAAGTTGCGAGCGCAGGTCCATGCCGGATCGGGAAGGCTGCCGCGAATTTTCAACGGCTGTTTTTCCACGGGACATTTCCCCGTTATCAGGCGTGGAGTATTCCAGAAAGCCCCGAGGATGTAACAGGAGTCGCCGCGTTCCGGTCCGGAATCCTCGGCATTGATTTGAAAGCTGTAAATTCCGACATGCTTCGGGTCCGTGCCTTGCACCAAAATCGGCGGTTCTATTCCGGAGTTCAACCAGAGGGAATACGAATTGTCATGAAAACACAATCCCGAGGGTGCGGCGGCATAATAGTTTCCGATATCCTCCCACATGGCGCCTGTCGGAGGGCCTTCCGGATCGAGCAGGCTGGCGTCGCCATAAACGTTTCCGGCCACTTCGCGAATGCCCGCCTTTTTCAAAGCTCGTGCGAACAATCCAAATGCGGCATCGGGACGTTGTGAGGAGTCTCCCCGATCACTGCCGAATACGGGATTCCCGCCGCCACGAATCCACAGATCTCCGTGGAGCACACCGTTTTCAATTTTTCCGGTCTGGTACAGTACGGTTGGAAATTTCCGTTTGGCTCCGAGCTTCTCCACGGCGAAGGCGGTGGTCAGCAGTTTGACCACGGATGCGGGAACCAGAAACCGGTGGCCTTCGTTCTCTGAAACCACTTCTCCGGTTTTGGCATCTGTCAGCGCATAACCCCATTGGGAATGAGGCGGATGACTTAATAACGCAGAATCCGGAAGAGGCGCAGCCACACAAAGGCCGGTGAAGACCAGTCCCAAAATTCCGGGGGAGAAGCAATACACGGATAAAATCTAAATCCTTTGTGGTTCTACCTTTTCCCCCATGAATTTGACTCCGGCCACCGTGTCCCGCTCCAAAGTGGAATCCTCCGAGATCATCCTGCAATCGGACCTTAATTCCATGGGTCATCTCTTCGGCGGCCGCTTGGTGAGTATCATCGATAAAATCGCCGCCATCAGCGCCTTAAAGCATGCGCATCGCGCCGTGGTGACCTTGTCCATAGACCGTCTTGTGTTTCGCAAACCGGTGCGCGCAGGGGCCATTATCACCGTGAAGGCCTCGGTGAACCGGGTTTTTAATCGATCCATGGAAGTGGGTGTTATTGCCGTCTCCTTGCCATTCGGTATTATGGAGGAGGAGCATGTCTGTTCCGCCTATCTCACCTTTGTTGCTTTGGATGCCGATGGAAAACCCGTGGAGATATCGCCCATCCTTCCCGAAACGAATGAAGAGAAGCGGCGTTTTGAAGAGGCAGGTATTCGTCGCGAACACCGGTTGAATTTGCAAACCAAACTGGGAAAGAACTAAAGATCATGTTGCGCGTTGGCCTGTGCCAGATGCGAGTCCATCCCGGGGAGCCCGCCCGTAACGCGGAAACTGTGTTGCGGTGGATGAACGAATATTGCGATAAAACTGATCTGCTGGTTTTTCCCGAGATGTGCATTCCCGGTTATTTGTTGGGTGATTTGTGGGAGCGACAGGCCTTTCTCCTCGACTGTGAATATTGGAATCAACGCATTGTTGAAGCAACGGTTTCCGGTCCTGCCATTGTTTTCGGAACCGTGGCAGTGGATTGGAATGCGAAGGCCGAGGATGGTCGTCCGCGAAAATTCAACGCGTGGATCGCGGCTTCCGGTGGCAATGCGCAACAACACCCTTCCTTGGGACGTCCCTACGGTATCAAAACACTGTTGCCCAATTACCGCGAGTTCGAAGATACGCGCCATTTCTACGATGCCCGCAAATTGGCAATGGATGAAGGCCGGTCATGGAGTGATTTCGTAGAACCGTTGGTTTGGAAAATCGGTGAAAAACAATTCCGTGTCGGCGTGGTGTTGTGCGAAGATGCGTGGGAGGATGACTATGCGCAGAAACCCATGGAGGTTTTGGCGGGTAAGCATCCGGACTTTACACTGAACCTGAGTTCTTCGCCTTTCACGCGCGGCAAGAACGATAAACGCCACCGCGTATTTGGGGCCAAGGCGCGTTTACTTGGATCGCCATTGTTGTATGTGAATTGCGTTGGGATTCAGAACAACGCCAAGACCATCTACACCTTTGATGGCCGTAGTACGATGTATGCTGGTGATGGAAATGTATTGACCGAAATGTCTGCGTACATCGAAGATATTTCGGTTGTTGAAGTGGCAATAGTCGGTTCGGTAGCGGCAACCACAAGGATTGCCGCTACCGTATTGCCGTTGGGGCAGCCCTCGTGGTTGCCCAACGGCAATCGTTTAACGCCTCCGCCATTTTCCATCGCCGAAATCCATTCCGCCGTTCGTTATGGTGCGGAAAAATTTCTGGAGTCCATCAATTGTCGCAAAGTGGTGGTGGGGATTTCAGGTGGAATCGACAGTGCGGTGGCCGCAGCGATTTACGGAGAATTTTTAAAACCAGAAGATTTGCTGTTGGTCAATATGCCCAGCCGTTTTAACAGCGCCACGACGAAGGATTTGGCGCGAATGTTGGCGCAAAATCTCGGATGTCTTTATCTCGAATTGCCGATCGAAGGAAGTCTCGACATCAGTCAACGCCAGCTTCATGGATTGGAAGCGTCCTCCTTGGACGGCAAATTAAAAGCGAAGCTCTCGTTGGAAGGCCTGGCCTTTGAAAATGTGCAGGCTCGCGATCGCGGTGCAAGACTTCTCGCCGCTCTTGCCGCTTCTTTCGGCGGCGTGTTTTCATGCAATACCAACAAGGCTGAACTCACCGTGGGTTACGGCACCTTGTACGGCGACATTGCAGGCTTTCTTGCCATCATCGGGGATTTGTGGAAGGAAGACGTTTATGCGTTGGGAAATTATCTCAATGCTGAAGCCTACCATCGTGAGGTAATCCCACAGGGAATTTTTGACGTCATTCCCTCCGCTGAACTCAGCGCGGAACAAGCCGTGGATCAAGGCAAAGGCGATCCTTTGAACTATCCCTATCACGACCGCCTCTTCTTCGCCTTCGTGCAACGATGGAATCGTGCCACTCCCGAGGAAATACTTGAATGGTATCTCGAAGGTTCGTTGGCGAAGAATCTCGGATTGCCGACTGATTTGGATTTGAAAAAATATTTTCCCACTGCGCAGGCATTCATCACGGATTTGGAGCGCTGGTGGAATCTGTACAACGGCATCGGTGTGGCCAAGCGAGTACAGGCTCCACCGGTTTTAGCCGTCAGCTCCCGGGCCTTCGGCTATGATCATCGCGAATTTCTCGGTCGTGCGGCCTACACGCAGCACTATTTGGAATTGAAACGAAAAGCCCTTGGTAAGTGAAATTGCTTTAATCCATACCATTAAAGTATGTTTTTAGACAATAAAAAAATATCTGCTTTTTAAACGAATAAAACAGAATTTACGCAGTTGTCGAAATGGCAATAAGCTATTAACATTTAAAATTACTAGGAATAAAAAACCCGAGAAGAATCCCGAAGAGGGGAAGTCATGAGCCAACAAGAATTATACACCAGTGACGCGGCCAAATACTGGAAAGAGGCCCTCAGCGGAAAAATTACTCCGCTGTGGAAAATGAATGTCGACGAATTTGAGTCCGACATCGCCCTGAAAAAAATGGGAAAGATCGACCACAAGCTGTTCGCCGAAACACGTTTGCGCATGGGAGCCTACGGTCAGCGCTACGACAATGGCCATCGTTACGATGGCAAAACCGTCCGCAACATCCCGTTTCCCGAGGCATTCAAAGGGCCGGACACGTATTGGGATGCTCCCGGTATGCAGCGCATCAAATTGCCTTGGGGTGGTCTTTCAGCCGATCAGATGGATTTGTTCGCCGATTTGGCTGAGGAATACAGCGATGGCATTTGCCACATCACCACGCGTCAAGCCATTCAGTTGCATTACATCCACATTGAAAATTGTCCCTCCATGTACCGCCGTCTCGGTGCATTGGGCATTACGACCCGTGAAGCCTGCGGCAATGCGGTGCGCAATGTCTCCGCCGATCCCATGACCGGTGTTTCGCCGACTGAAGTGTTTGATGTCACGCCTTATGCACAGGCCATGTTTGAGTTCCTGTTGGGACATCCCGATGCGCAGGATTTTGGTCGCAAGTTCAAGATCGCATTTTCCGGCGACAAGGAAGGTTCTTCCGGTCTGGTGAACATTCACGATCTCGGTTTGATTGCGAAGATGAAAGACGGCAAGCGCGGCTTTGAGTTTTACGTGGGTGGCGGCCTTGGTGCCGTGCCTTATTCCGCGCATTTGTTCAGCGACTTTGTATCCGAAGATGAAATCCTCCCGCTTGCGCAGGCCGTGTGCCGCGTGTATGCCCGTTTGGGCGAGAAGAAAAAACGCCATCGCGCCCGCATCAAGTTTTTGGTGGCCGACATGGGATTTGAAAAATTCCGCGAGACGGTTCTTGAAGCCCGCGCCAAGCTTCCGTTCGATCCAACGTGGGCGGCGTACATTAAGGATTTGAATCGTCTGGATGAAAAACCTTCGCGTCCCGCAGGCAATGGCGTTTGGCCGATTGCCGCGACCGGTGATGCGGAATATGATTTCTGGGTGAAGACCAACGTCAAGCAGCAGAGTCAGGCCGGATATGCGGCTGTGATTGTGACCTTGCCGCTGGGCGACATCACTTCGAATCAAATGCGTGACCTCGCGGCCATCTGTCGCAAGTACATCAAGGACTCGGTGCGCACGGTGGTGGAACAGAATTTGTTGGTGCGCTGGGTAAGCCAGAACGACCTGCCCGCCTTCTATGCCGACCTTAAAGCCATCGGCCTGCATTTGCCCGGCGCAGAATCCATTCTCGACGTCACCGCCTGTCCCGGAACCGACACCTGCAAACTCGGTGTTTCCTCCTCGCGCGGTTTGGCCGGCGAATTGCGCAAGCAGCTTGCGGAGAAATCCACACACATGGATGATGCCGTGCGCAATCTTCGCATTAAAATTTCCGGATGCTTCAATTCCTGCTCGCATCACCATATCGCCGACATCGGCTTCTACGGCATCTCGCGCAACGTGGCAGGATACGTGGTTCCGCATTTCCAGATGGTGCTGGGCGGACAGTTCCAGCACAACGGTGGAACTTACGGTATTGGCGTGGGTGGCATTGCATCCAAGGCCGTGCCGGGTGTGGTGGAAAAAATCACCGGCATGTATTCACAACACCGCCGGCCGGACGAAAACTTCCACGCATGGGTGGAGCGCACCGGCAAGGCCACCATCATGCAAAGCCTGCAGGATATCATCGAAGTCCCGCCGTATGAAACCGACAAGTCCTATTACGTGGACTGGGGTGATGTGCGCGAGTATTCGGTGAAGGATAAGGGCATGGGTGAATGCGCGGGTGAAGTGGTCACACTGACCGACTTCGGCCTCAAGGCCGCGGATCGCGAATTATTCGAAGGTCAATTGCGTTTTGAATCCGGTGATGTCGTCTCGGCGGGTTCGCGTGCTTATAACGGTATGGTATTGGCTGCACAGGCGTTGCTCAAGCTGAATGACATCGACATCTCCTCCAATCCCGACATTGTGATGGAGCGTTTCACGAAGGAATTCCATGACACGGGTGTGTTCAACGATCCCTTCGCCGGCCCGAAATTCGCACAATACTATTTCCAGGCCCACACCCATCGCGGTCAGGGGCTGGACAAGGACAAAACTTCACTTTTCCTGCATGAGGCGCAACTCTTCGTTGAAGCCGCCCACAGCTGCTATGCACGCATGAGCATGGCCGACGCCTCGACAAGCTCGGCGACCGTTTAGAAAGGTTTTGAAAATGAATTTGCAGAATATCCAATGGAAAATTCATCTTGCGGACGGCAGTGCGCCGAATGTGCATGAATGGTTCAAGGCTCTCGGAACGTGGATTCCGGACAGCCCTGAAGTGTTTGTGGACGTCGCGGATTACAGTCATGTGCAGGATGGCCCGGTGATCTTTCTCTCCGGCCACAATGTCGCTTATTCACTCGACGGCACTGGCCGCCGTTTGGGTTTGCTGTATGAACGCCGCCAGCCCGCCGAGGGATCGAATGCGGAGAAGTTGAACGAGTCGTTCACATCGACCTTGCAGCACGCAGCATTGTTGGAAGCGGATGGCACTTTCAAGAACAAGCCGAAGTTTCTGGTCGGTGATGTGAAGTTCTTCGTCAACAACCGTGGCATTGCACCAAACAAAGATGCAACCTTTGCGACGCTCAAGCCGGAACTGGAAGCCTTGTTGAACAAGGTTTACGGGGCAGGTGCTTATACCCTCACGCGTGAACCGGATACGCGCCAGCGCTTCACCGTGCATGTGAAGGCAAAAGCTGCGGTTTCCGTGGCCGAGGCGTTGAAGAAGCTGGCTTGAGCATGGCTTCGGCCTGAATCCATGCCGAAGCCATTGGGCAAGGATTACTTTAGCCGCTACGGAGCCCATACTCCGGGTTATCAAAACACGGATTATTCGAAAAGCTGGCGGGATTACACTTTCGCTGTGGATGAAGTCCTCGAAACCTATCGAAAACATTTCGGGGAAGATCCGAAAACCTTTCTGGACATTGGAGCTGCGGATGGTCGTCTTTTAAAGCGGGCTTTGCGGCATGGGTTGAAAGCCCGTGGAATTGAAAATTCCTCTTACATCCTCGATCAGATCAAAGACCGGAAAATAAGGGCCCGGATTAAAAAAGCCGACGCAACGAAGGAGATTCGGGCGTTGAAGGCAGAATCCTATGACATCATTGTGGAGTGTGTCGCACAATACCTGTCTCCGACACGGCGGGACGGGTACCTCAAAAAAGTCACCCGCGCCTGTTCCGGCATGGTCTGCCTTCTCGTAGATGCCAAGGGTTACGGAGGAAGCCGGAGTGGCCCACATGCCGGGGTACGTACCTATGAAACCAAAACGTGGTGGAAGCGAAAAATGCTTTCGATAGGCTTCAAGAAATGCCAGGAGGACTTTTACTTCTTCAAACGATGAAGGAGGGTGAGCCTGCTTCTCCGTTAAATCAAAGCATATTTTGTCTCATGGCCTACATCATGCGACTCCTGTTCGTCTGCCTGTTCCTTTTCGGAGTAAACTCGGCCACGGCTGAAAATGCAGTTTGGCACTGGCTTGCCGACGACTTTGAAGTTCTGATGAACACCAACGGGCAAATCAGCTTCGCGCCTTATGTAAACGGCGGAGGCCCGCGCAACGGCTTTGATCCGGGATACCGGTCGGATTTTTACGCCTATGTGGATTTTTTCAAGTGGAAGGGTTTGACTTCCACCTGGTTGATCGCAAACAGCACACTCATCGAAAGGCCGGATTCCACGATCTTTCGCCTGAACAGAATTCGCTATACATTAACACCCGGTTATCGTTATGAGTTTGACTCGTGGATCATCAGCGGGCTATTGCTACACGAATGCATTCATTCCATTGGAAAAATTGATTCGAGCGGCTCGATTTGGTGGAATAGTTTCCGATTCGGATTTGGCAGCAAGGGCGCGTATCCCCAATTTCTTGTGGAGCGCTATCGGGATCTAAAGCGTCCCGGCGCTCCGCTGGCCCGTATTCTGGACAAGTGGGATTATCAGGTCAACGCAGGAGTTTTTCTGCACGGCAAACAATCGGTTTGGCTGGCGCAGAACAATGATTATCGCTATGAGGAATTTGGCCTGCTCCGCTATCATCTGGGTCGCTGGGGGCATTGGGGAAGTTATGCTGACGTTAACCAGAACCTTTGGTGGCGGGCCAATAATGTCATGGAACGGAGATGGAGCGTGACGGCCAACTTGCTGTTGATGGGCAGGGACAACATCGCCGGACTCTATTACACCTACGTCTTTTTCGACAACAACATTGTCGACAACGAGGATAAACTCGGATCGTTGGGATTTAAAATCGTGTTTTAAGCCGCTTCGGGGAATCGTTCCTGAAGATATTCCCGATACGGCGATTTCGGCATCGCCGCCAAAGTGGCCTTCAATCGAGTCGCATCAATGAAGCCGCGTATGTAGGCGATTTCCTCAAGGCAGGCAATCTTCAAACCCTGCCGAGTCTCAATGGTATGAATGAATGAACTGGCTTCCAGCAGGGACGCATGTGTTCCCGTATCCAGCCATGCAATGCCGCGACCGAGCAGGGAAACGCGAAGCTCACCCTGCTTCAGATACCGATTGTTGAGATCGGTGATTTCCAGTTCGCCTCGCGGCGAGGGCTTCTGGGTCTTTGCATATTCCGCCACACGACCGTCGTAGATGTACAAGCCGGGTACTGCGTAATGCGATTTGGGTTTGATGGGCTTTTCCTCGATGCCAACCACGTTGCCGGAGGCATCAAACTCCACCACGCCATAGCGTTCCGGATCCTTGACCGGATAACCGAATACCAATGCGCCGCTTTTGAACGACGAGATGATTTCATCCAGCTTCATGGTGCCGTAAAAGACGTTGTCGCCCAGCACCAAGGTGGCGGAATCACCCGCCAAAAATTCCTCGCCGAGAATAAAAGCCTGTGCCAAACCTTCCGGTTTCGGCTGAACTTTATAAGTGAGTTTTAGTCCCCATTGGGAACCATCGCCGAGTAATTCCTGGAAACGGGGGGTGTCTTCCGGGGTGGAAATCAAAAGGATGTCGCGAATTCCTCCCAGCATTAAAGTGGCCAGGGGGTAATAGATCATGGGCTTGTCGTACACGGGCTGAAGTTGCTTGCTGGCAACTTTTGAAAGGGGGTAGAGGCGTGAACCCGCTCCGCCCGCAAGAACAATGCCCTTCATGACGGAAGTCCTTTGGAAAATTCACGCTCGGAATGCAAGGTGAGCGAGTTCAGTTTCCTCGGCTCTTCAGGAAGACCAAGAGCTGTTCGGATATCCTCATGCACTTTGGAAATGGATTGTGTGGCATCGACAGTATAAAGCACACCGAGCCGTTGAAAAAACCGGAGCATGGGCTCGGTTTTGACATGATAATCGTGGATGCGTTTTTTGATCGCTTCCTCGTGATCGTCGCTGCGCACCATCAAAGTGCCGCCGCATACATCACAGATACCGTCGATTTTCGGGCGGTGCTCGATGAGATTGTAATCGAGGCCGCAACGCGAACAGACACGGCGTCCCATCATGCGCTCAGTGACAAGGGTATCCGGCGCATCGAGATGAACAACACCGTTGATGTTGTAATTCTCAAACAGAAATTCCGTCTGGGCAAAACTGCGCGGGAAACCGTCCAGTACAAACCCGTAATTCCAGTCATGCCACCGAAGGCGTTCTTCAACCACTTTGGCGACCAGATCGTCATCCACCATCTGTCCGGTGGAAATGATGCGGTTTACCTTGGCCGCGATTTTCGTGTGATTGGAGATGTGCCAGCGGAACTGGTCGCCGATGGAAATGTGAACGAAGTCGTAGGCTTCGCAAAGGATTTTGGCTTGGGTGCCCTTGCCCACGCCTTGAATGCCCATGATGATGTACTTGTACATAAGGCGGATAAAGTTAACAAACACCCTCACCCCCGCCCCCTCTCCATTCTTAAAGGAATAGAGAGGGGAGAAACGCAAAAAATATTGACCTTCCCCTCTCCATCTTTTTAAGAGACGGAGAGGGGCTAGGGGTGAGGACGTAGGTGAAGTTATCTTCCTTCCATGCCGACACTTGTACAATCTTTACGCCAAACCAGCCGGGAACTCCAAGCTTTGCGTGCCGCTGAAGGCCTGCTCGGCTGGGATCAGGAAACCCATATGCCTCCCAAGGGTGGTGTCACACGAGCGGAATCCCAAGCCGCATTAAGCACGGTTTTACATCAGCGTCTCACTTCGGACAAATTGTGGGCCTTGATCGGGGAAACCGGATCGCAGTCCGATCTTTCGGATCGGGAAAAAGCTCTGGTGCGCGAACTGCGACGCGACGTGGAAAAGGCTCGTAAAATTCCGGAAGCATTGGCTTCCGATTTGGCGCGTACTGGATCGCTTTCACAACAGGCGTGGGCCAAGGCGCGGGAACGCAACGCACCTTCCGAGTTTTTGCCGTGGCTGGAAAAGATGGTGCAACTCAAACGCCGGGAGGCGGAGTGCTTGGGTTATGTCGAAAGTCCCTACGATGCATTGCTCGATCAATTTGAACCCGGGTCCAAAGCCTCAACGATTAAACCGGTTCTGGAAAAATTGCGCGATGGATTGACTCCGTTGGCTCGGCGCATTGTGGACGCCTCGGCAGGCTCGGCGACCACGAGTAGATCGCAACAGGGCGGAAGCATTCCCATTGACGTACAACGGCGATTTAATGAAAGACTCCTGCACGACATGGGTTTTGATTTGGAAGCGGGGCGTTTGGATTCCAGTGCACATCCGTTTACACAGGGGTTAAGTCCGGGCGATGTGCGTCTCACTACGCGGTATCGCGAAGAGGATTGGCTGACCGCAATTTTCAGCACTTTGCATGAAGGCGGGCATGGTCTTTATGAACAGGGATTGCCCGATGAGGATTGGGGAACTCCGCTGGCGGAAGCTGTTTCACTCTCTGTGCATGAATCGCAATCGCGGTTGTGGGAAAATCGTGTGGGCCGTTCGCGTGCCTATTGGGAACGTTATCTGCCGATCGCGAAAGAATATTTTGGCGCGGCGTTGGATGGGGTGACCGTGGAGGATGTGTTGGCACAAGTCAATCTTGTGAAGCCTTCGTTGATTCGGGTCGAAGCAGACGAGGTCACTTACAATTTGCATATCGTTTTGCGTTTTCAATTGGAGGAAGCCTTATTCTCCGGCGCGTTGGAAGTGGCCGGTATTCCGGATGCGTGGAATTCGGGCATGGAAAAACTGCTGGGCATCCGCCCGACTTCCGCTGCGGAGGGGTTTCTTCAGGACGTGCATTGGAGCTGCGGACTGTACGGATACTTTCCGACTTATACCATGGGGAATTTGTATGCGGCGCAGGTCTGCGCGGCTATGGAACGAGAGATGGGTTCGCTGGATGTGAAAATTCGCGCCGGAGAATTTTCCGTGATGCGGGAATGGCTTCGTAATAAAATTCATCGATTCGGCCGCGAATTCTCCGCAGCTGATTTAATGCATCGCGCAACCGGTGAAGATCTGAATCCGGAATATTTTCTGAATTATTTGGAGAAAAAATACCTGTGACTTCGATCCTTCTGATCAAGTGTCCGGATCGTACCGGTATTGTCGCAGCGGTGTCGGCTTTCCTGTGCGATCAGGGCGGCAATATTCTGGACGCGGATCAGCATTCTGACATGGACACGGGAACATTTTTCATGCGCATCGCCTTTGATCGTTCGGCATTCCGTTTGGATCCTGCTGCAACGCAAAAGGCCTTGGAGGACTTGGCAGCGGCTTTTTCAATGTCCTTCGAATTGCATGATGTGGAGAGTAAACCCCGTGTGGCCGTGTTTGCAGGCAAGACCCCGCATTGCCTGTACGATCTTTTGTTGAATCAAAGCCTCGATGAATTACCGGGAAACATTGCGATCGTCCTGTCCAATCACAAATCGGTGGGAGAAGTGGCCCGGCATTTTGACATCCCGTTTCATCACATCTCCGTTGAGGAATTAGGGAAGGTTGAGGCTGAGTGCCGTCAACGGGAATTGCTGAAGCGGGGGAATATTGATTTGGTAGTGCTGGCGAGATACATGCAGGTGTTGTCCTCTGATTTTTGTCTGGAATATGCGGGCCGGGCAATCAACATTCATCATTCTTTTTTGCCCGCATTTGCCGGGGCGAAACCGTATCATCAGGCGAAGGAGCGCGGGGTCAAACTGATTGGTGCGACGGCGCATTATGTGACTCCGGTGTTGGACGAGGGTCCCATTATTGCGCAGGACACCTGCCGTGTTTCGCACCGTGATGCGGCGGAGGACATGGTACGCAAGGGTCGTGATCTGGAACGGCGTGTATTGACGCAGGCAGTTCGGTTGCATTTGGAACGGCGAGTATTGATTACAGGGAATCGGACGATTGTGTTTGGGGAATGACAAAAATGTAGGGGCGTGATTAAATCGCGCCCCTACATTTTTGTCATTGGATCAAAACAAGCCACGCTTCTCGTTTTATCCACCACCAATTTTGGAACTTCCACACGACAGCGGTCGAACGCCCGTGGACAGCGGGTTGCGAAAACGCAGCCGGGTGGCGGATTCGATGAGGATGGAAGTTCGCCTTCGAGCGGCTTCGGTTTCTTGGCCGGATCCAAAGTCGGAATGGAATCCAGCAGCGCCCGCGTGTAAGGATGATGCGGAGCGCGGAAGAGATCCGCCGCCGTCGCGGTTTCCACAATGCTGCCGAGATACATCACCAGTACGCGATCCGCGATGGAGCGAACCAGCGACAAATCATGTGTGATGAATAGAAGAGACAACCCATGATCCCGTTTGAGATCCAGCAGCAGATTCACGATTTGCGCCTGTACCGAAACATCCAATGCGGACACGACTTCATCGCATACCAGTAATTTCGGTTTCAGTCCCAGCGCGCGCGCAATGCATAGCCGCTGGCGTTGCCCACCCGAGAAGGCATGGGGAAATCGATCCAGAATATCCGGAGACAAACCCACCTGACGCAATAGATCCGCTGCGGCCTCGCGCAACCCGGAACGGGGAACAAGACCATGAGTCGTTAAAGGCTCGGAAAGTAACTCGAACACGGTGAGGCGCGGATTCAAAGAAGTATAAGGGTCCTGAAAGATGATTTGAAAATCCTTGCGATGGGATTTCCAAGAAGATGGTTTTTGAATGTCAATCGAGTTTCCAAGTAATTCGATAGTGCCGGATGTCGGCGGCGTGAGGCCCAACAATGAAAAACCCAGTGTGCTTTTCCCGCAACCGGATTCACCGACCAGCGCGACGACTTCACCGGGATAAACATCCAGTGAGACCTCATGTACCGCGCGAACGTAGTTGACAGCCTTGCGCCAGAATCCACCACGGATCGGAAAATGCGTGGACAGATTACGTGCGGATAACAACCTCACCTAACCCCCTTCCCCCCTTCCCTCTCCATCGCTACCGATGGAGAGGGAAGGGGGCTGGGGGATGGGTGAGGGAACAGATGACAGGCCACGCGATGACCCGGACTGATTTCAGTCCACTGTGGAACAACGGTGCAGCGATCAAAGGCATAAGGACAGCGATCGCGAAATCGGCAACCGCTCGGATATTTATCCGCTGATGGCACGGAACCCGGAATCGGTTTTGGGACATGCGCGGCTTCATCCAGTCGGGGCAGTGCTTCCAGTAAACCCTGCGAATAGGGGTGCTTCGCGTTGTCGAGAAAATCCGCCACCGGTGCTTCTTCCACCACCCGTCCCGCATACATCACCGCCACGCGGCTGGCGTATTGCGCCACGAGGTTCAGATTGTGCGTAATCAATACCACACTGAGGCCGGATTCTCGCTGCATCTCTGCCAGCAACTCCAGAATTTGCGCCTGCACGGTGACGTCTAAAGCCGTCGTCGGTTCGTCGGCCAGCAATAATTTCGGATGCAACAGCAAAGCATGGGCGATCATCACGCGCTGCAACATGCCGCCGGAAAGTTCATGCGGATAGGATTTCAACACGAGTTCGGGATCGGCAAAACCGACACGACGCAACAATTTCGTGACGCGCACTTCCGGGTCGCCGTTGTAAGGATGGTGTTTAAACGGCATCAATAGCTGGCTGCGAATGGGCAGCAGGGGATTCATGGCCGCCGAAGGTTCTTGAAAGATCATGGCGATCTCCGCGCCGCGAACCGAACGCAAATCCTCATCGGACATGTGCAGCAAATCTTTTCCCTCGAACATTGCCTGTCCCGATAATACAGCGCTGCCGACTTTGGGGAGTAAGCGGAGCAATCCCAGACAGGTGACGGTTTTTCCGCAGCCGGATTCGCCGACCAGTCCAAACACCTCACCCGGCCTGACTTCAAACGTCACGCCCTCGGTCACGGGTGTCACCTTGCCATTGGCTTTAAAACCAAGTGACAGATTCTCGACCCGCAGCAATGGAGCACTGGAAGAAGATTTGAATGCGGGAGGCATTCCGTGAAAAGTACAATCCGGGTTATGGATAGCGGCGCAAGTATATTTGCACCATGCCCATATCCACCGAAGTGTTTTTACAAGCCGCCGTCGACGCCGCCCGCGCCGCAGGCGAAGTTGCGTTGCGCCGCCAGCAATCGCTGGGGCCCATGCAGTTCAAGGGCAAAAAGGACATCGTCACCGAAGCGGATTTTGAATGCGACCGTCTTATTCGTGACCGTCTCGAAGCCGCCTTTCCGGATCACAACCTGCTCACCGAAGAGGAAGGCGTACTGGACAAGGGCAGCGACTATCGCTGGTATGTCGATCCCATCGATGGCACGATCAACTATGCCCACCAAATTCCTTTATGGGGCGTGTCCATCGGTTTGGCGCACAAGGGCAAAATGCTATGCGGTGCGATCTTTCTTCCCGCGCTCAACGAGCTTTATACCGTGATTGCGGGCAGTGGCGCTTTTCTGAATGGTGAACGGATTCACGTCAGCGTTGAAAATGATCTCGCCAAGGCCATCGTGTCGCACGGAGATTTCAATGTCAGTGCGGATGATGTGGAGCGCAACCGGTTGAACAGCGAAAATTTTTGGGCGCGCATGCGCACCGTGGCTTCGGTACAGCGGGTGAAATGCCTCGGTTCCGCAGCTGTGGAAGGCGCGTTCATCGCCTCCGGTCGTTTGGATGCCTATTGGATGGTGTACTTGAAACCTTGGGATGTGGCCGTGACAACCTTGCTCGTTGCAGAAGCCGGAGGCATGGTCACCGATTTGCGCGGTGGACCGTGGAATCTCGAAACGGATTCGGCTCTGTTTTCGAACGGCATCCTCCATGCCGATATGCTTGCGGCTTTGGATTGGGATCGTCGGAAACTTCCGGACTGAAAAAGCAAACCATGTCTCTCACTTTTGATCAAATTTCTCCCGTCATCGCGGAATTTTTGGATCGGTATGGATTCAAAAAGGATTGCGAGATCTCTTTGGCGGGAATTGCCGGCTCACAGCGTGCCTATTATCGCTTGAAGTTTGGCTCACGCAGCATCATCCTGCTCGTGTCTCCGAGTCATGATGCGGACTTTGGTCGTTTTCTGCGCATCACGCAATTCTACCGGCTCTTGCGTTTTCCTGTGCCCATGGTGTATTGCATCGATGATGTCATGCAACAGGTGGCGTTAGAGGATTTGGGGAATCACCGGTTATACGACGTATTGCTTGCAGATCGAGCGGCGGGTCTCGACGGCTATCGTAAAGCATTGGATTTGCTGGTGGATCTTCAGACACGGTGTCAGGCATTGCATCAGGAAAGCCCGGACATCCGTTCGCGGATTTTTGATCGCCATCATTTATTGTGGGAAACATTCTACTACCGGGCGCAATATCTTGAAGGCCATCGCGGCCTGAAACCGGATTCCACTTTCGATGCTTATTTGAATCGTACTTTCGCTCTTCTTGCGGACACGGTGGATCGCCATCCCAAAGCCATCTTGCATCGCGATTTTCAGTCCCAGAATTTGATGGTGGCGGATGACGATGCGGTGCATGTCATTGATTATCAGGGCAGCCGGTTGGGTTCCATCTATTACGACCTTGCCTCGTTGTTGCTCGATCCCTATGTGATGTTGTCAGATGCGGAGATAGAAGACTTGCTCCGCTACTTCCATGTGAAATCTTTAAGCCCACTCGACTTCTCCGGTTTCCGTGAAGCTTTTCTGCAAGCCGGGTTGCAGCGTGTGATGCAGGCGCTAGGCGCATATTGTTTTCTTTCGCGCGAAAAAGGTATCGCATCCTTTGCGGATCATATTCCGAATGGGGAAAAGCGGCTGCGGTGGTTGTTGCGGGAATGCGGAAAGAAGGAATGGGAAGGGATTCTGCCGTAGATTATGCTTGACCTCGATACGGCCTTTCAGGCCTACTCGGCCATCGCTCCTTCGTTCAATTTACGAAGAACCGCTCGTCGAGTGACCGCCGACACTTCGACAAGCTCAGTGACCGGCGTTTGTATCGAGACGAGCGAGAATGAGTAATGAGTAAAGAAAACCCCATCATCCTCTTCGACGGCATCTGTCATTTGTGCAATGGGTTTGTGGCATTTGTGATCCAACGGGATTCGAAAGCCCGGTTCCGCTTTGCACCGCTGCAATCCGAAGTGGGGAAACGATTGTTGATCGAGTCAGGCGTTCCGCTACAGGCAAATGAAAGCGTAGTGTTGATCGAGGCGGGGAAGGGGAGTGTGGAAAGTAAAGCGGTATTGCGGACGATGAAAATTTTGCCGTGGCCGTGGAAGTTGATGTATGGGTTTATTGTGGTTCCCCGTCCTATTCGCGACGCAGTGTATCGATGGATTGCGCGCAATCGCTATCGGTGGTTTGGAAAGTCGGAGAGTTGCATTGTGCCGAAGACGGAATGGCGGGAGAGGTTTCTCTCTTGATTCCCCTGTTGTTTGTACTTTTAGAATGCGGTTAAAACGACATAAACCGAAAAGGAGTAATAGATGAGTACCCCCAGTTTTCAGAAACTTTATAAAGAGAAGAAAGAATTACAAAAGAGAATAGCTGAAATTGACAAACAAATTCATACACTAGCTAAAAAGGCTGATCAAGGTGGCAGGAGTGAGAAGATTAGGAGCATCAGTAAGTTAGGGCCCGTGAGAACAACAAAGTAGGACTGGCTGAGTGCCCGCCGGTCACTGAGCGGAGTCGAAGTGCGGCGGGTTTATCGAGGCCAAGCACACCGAGGCCGGAGCTACCTCCACACCTCATCCAACCACCTCGTCTCCCCATGCCCCATAATCCAAAAATCATTCTCCGTTAAACCTTCCGCCTTCATCGTTTCCCGCAACAACTCCGGCGGTTCGCCGAACGGCTCGTCCGTCAGCGCAAAAGTCCCCCAATGCATCGCCACCGAAAGTTTCGAATGCAGATCCTTGTGGATTTGCACCGCCTCCTGCGGCCCGATATGCATCGAGTGCATGAACCATCGCGGCTGATACGCACCGATGGGCAGCAGCGACACCGTCATCGGTCCGATGCGCTCGTGGATGTCCTTGAAGTCCGGGGAGTATCCCGTGTCGCCGGGGAAAAGCAGGCGGCCGTTTTTGCCCTCGATGATGAAGCCCGCCCAGCTGGTGCGATTCACCACCAGCGGAACGCGCTGGCTCCAATGCTGCACCGGCACCGCGTGAATCTTCAAGCCAAAAAGTTCCACATTGTCCCACCAGTCGATTTCCATCACGCGTGGAAAGTTGCGGCGGTAAAACCACGAGCCCAGCTTGGAGGGTGTCACGATCACGGGCGGATTGTCGGGCTGGCGGAGCAGCAGGGCTTTCAGCGAACGGGCGTCGAGATGATCGTAGTGATTGTGGGAAACCAAAATGAAGTCGATATGCGGCAGCGAGTCCATCGCAATGCCCACGGGCGTGACACGCTTGGGGCCTCCCACGGGAAAGGGCGATGCGCGTTCGCTGAAGATGGGATCGCTGAGAAAATTTTTGCCTTCGAGCTGCACCAAAAAAGTGGAGTGACCCACCCACGTCAATGAAGGACGTTCTCTATTCGCAGCGAGATTTGCGGGATTATTTGGCGTGAGCGGAAATGCCTGTGGTTTGGCCGGAGCCTTGCGCGTCAACCGCCATTTGATCAAATCGAATATGCCCGGATCGGCATGCGGATAATTATTCCGGTATGCCAGCTTCGGCGAAGTTTTCTGAAAGGGCATTAACCCAAATCCTTCAGGGCATCTTCAAGCTTCTCAACCTTGTCGATTTGCGAACGCAGTTTTTCGCGTTCCCCTTCCACCACATCGGCCGGAGCGCTTTGCACGAACTTTTCATTCGTGAGTTTCTTCTCCTGTGCCGCCACAAAACCCTTCGCTTTCTCCAGTTCCTTGCCGAGACGCAATCGCTCTGCCACCGGATCGAGCATGCCTTCCAGCGGGACATACATCTTGCCACCGGGGATCATTCCCGATGCGGCGAAGGAAGGTTTGGTGATGTTCACGCCCACTTCAAGACTTTCAAATTTTTCCAGTCCGAGAATGATATGCAAATGCGGTTGCCATGCTTTTGCCATGGTCGCATCATCCAAATGAATCAGAACCTTGAGCCCCTGTTGCGGAGGCAAACTGTAATTGCCGCGAATGTGGCGCACGGTTTCCACCGCTTCCAAAAGTCCATCCATCAAACGCTGCTCGGCCTCGGAGAAATCCACCTTGCGCGGCTTTGGCCACTGGCTGGTGATCAACAGATTCTCGTCGCCGAGATGCGAACGAATTTCCTCAGTGATATACGGCATGAAGGGATGTAGGATGGCGATGAGATCGCGCAGCACGGTGACGAATACCGTGGCGGCTGTGCGCTTGGCCGGGCCTTCGTCGCCGGTGATGTCGCGTTTGCGGATTTCCAGATAGCGCGAGCAGAAATCATCCCACGTGAAACGGTACAGCGCATGCGCGGCTTCGGAGAAGCGCAGATTCGGTGGCTCCAGCGCTTCTGTCACGGCCTTCACCGTTTCATCACAACGCTTGAGAATCCATCGATCGGCGAGAGAGAGGTGCAGCTCACTTCGGCTACGCTCAGTGAGCAAAACCTCATTGTCCCGGTCACTGAGCGTAGCCGAAGTGACCGCCGAAGAAAGATGCGGATGCACAAATCGTACTGCGTTCCACAGCTTGTTGGCGAAGTTGCGTCCACCCTCGAATTTCACCGGCGACAGTTTGATGTCCTGCCCTTCGGTGGTGAGCGTCAGCAAGGCGAAGCGCACCGCATCCGCGCCGAACTGTCCAATCATTTCAATCGGGTCGATGCCGTTGCCTTTGGACTTGCTCATCCGTTGGCCCTTCTCGTCGAGAATGGTGCCGTGGATGTAAACGGTGTGGAAAGGTGGCGTTCCCAGGAATTTAAGCCCGGAGAAAATCATGCGCGCCACCCAGAAATAAATGATGTCGCGCGCGGTGACGAGTACATCGGTGGGGTAGAAGGTTTTCAGCTCCGGAGTTTGATCGGGCCAGCCCAAAGTGGAGAACGGCCATAATGCGCTGGAGAACCACGTGTCGAGCACATCATCTTCCTGCTTGAGCTGGCAAGCGTCACCGAACTTTGCGCGCGCTTGTTTGAAAGCGTCTTCTTCCGAACGTGCGGCCACATGGGGCGTCGAGTCGAGCACCTTGCCGCCGGTTTCGGAAAGCACATACCACACCGGGATTTGATGGCCCCACCAGAGTTGACGTGAAATGCACCAGTCGCGAAACGGTTCCAGCCATTGGCGATACGTTTTCACATAGCGTTCGGGGACGAAGCGTGTTTCTCCGCGTTCCACACAAACCAACGCAGGTTCGGCCAGAGGTTTCATCTTCACATACCATTGACTCAAAAGCGCAGGCTCGACCACGTCGCCGGAGCGGTAGCAATAGGGAATGGCGATAACGCGATCCTCGATGGATACGAGCAGACCGAGCGATTCGAGTTCTGCCACCAGTTTTTTACGCGCGGCAAAACGTTCGATGCCGGCATACGGTCCGGCTTCGTGATTCAAAGTGGCGTCGAGATTCATGGCCACGATGGGCTTGAGTCCATGGCGCTGGCCCACCTCAAAATCGTTGAAATCATGCGCCGGAGTGATCTTCACCGCACCGGTTCCCTTGGTGGGATCGGCGTGTTCATCTGCGATAATGGGAATGGCGCGATTGATGATCGGGATCAAAACATTTTTGCCGATCAAATGCTTGTAGCGTTCATCGTCTGCGCTGACAGCCACGGCCACGTCGCCAAACAATGTTTCCGGTCGAGTGGTGGCGACTACGATGCCTTCATTCGGATTTTCTTCCAACGGATAACGGATGGACCAGAAATGTCCCTTGCTTTCCTTGTTCTCCACTTCTTCGTCGGCCAATGCCGTTTGCAATTTCGGACACCAGTTCACCAAACGCGCACCGCGATAGATAAGCCCGTCCTCATGCAATCGCACAAATACTTCGCGCACGGCTTTGGACAATCCGTCGTCCATGGTGAAACGCATACGTGACCAGTCGCAGGAACAACCCATGCGTTTGAGTTGTTCGACAATACGATTTCCGTATTCGTTTTTCCACGCCCAGACATGTTCGATGAATTTATCGCGGCCCAGATCGTGTTTGCTCTTGCCTTCCTTTTGCAACCCGCGTTCCACCACGCTTTGGGTCGCAATGCCTGCATGATCGGTTCCCGGCTGCCACAAAGTCCGATAGCCTTGCATGCGCTTGAAGCGGATTAAAACATCCTGCAAGGTGTTATTGAGAGCATGTCCCATGTGTAAGGCACCGGTGACATTGGGCGGGGGAATGACGATGGTAAACGGCTTGCCTTCGCCCTGCGGCTTGAACGATCCGGTTTCTTCCCAAACGGCGTACCATTTGGCTTCAATATCTTGCGGGGAGTAGCGGCTGTCCATGTTGCTTGGTCTCGGTGGTTGCGCGCCCGTTTGCGGAATGGCGCGGGAATTCAAAAGTGCAAGTTTCTTGCGGCTATCTCAACCGGCAGAACCGAAAAAAAGCAGGCAGCCGGTGGCGGCCAGATAGAATGCCGAAACCAGCAACATTTGCCCGTCTCGAAGCACATCGGCCAGGGTGTTTTCCCCGAATCCCTCGCGCATGACGAGATAGAGGTATCTGAAAAGTCCCCACATGACTAGGGGTAGGGTGTAGATCAATCCGGCCGTATGATGGATTTCGGCTGTTCGGGGGCTGGTGGTATAAAGTGCGTAGGTGATGAGCGTTGCCGACAAGGTCACGCCGAGTAGTAGTCTCAGAAATTCCGGGGAATAATTTTTTAAGACCCGGCGTTTCGCCTCGAGCGGTCTTTCGCTGTCTACCAGTTCTGCGTAGCGTTTGGAGAAACCAAGGAAGAGGCTCAGAGCCAATGTGCAGAGCAGAAACCATTGCGAAGGTTCGATGCCAATGCCCCATGTTCCGGCCAGCAAACGGAGGATGAACCCCGAGGCAATGCAAAACACATCGAGCAACACCTGATTCTTCAGGCCGCGCGAATACAGGAGGTTAATGACCAGATAAGCGGCTAGCATTCCGACGAGCCGTAAATCCATGAATGCTCCGAGAGCCATTGACAGAATGATCAGGATGACCGACAGGATGAACCCCGTCTGCGCGGATAAGATTCCCGCAGCGATGGGACGCAGGCGTTTGTGGGGATGGTTGCGATCCTCAGCGGCATCCCAGGCATCGTTCATGCAATAGATTGCGCTGGCGGCCAGACAAAAAGCGGCGAAGGCCCCCAGCGAATGCAGGAGCATCGGGGGTGTTTTCCAGTCTCCGGCGAAGAAAATACCCGCCAGAACGAAAAGATTTTTAATCCAATGAGTCGGGCGCATCAGGCGCAGGATTGCGGGCATGGGAAAAGATTACTTATGATGTTAGTGGAAAAGCAAAAGAAGAAGCGAATGGCTGGAAAAAATCCATGAAAACAAAGATTTCCAACTCATGGTTTGCGTGGATCGGGGTTGCCCTTCTTTCCGGGTTGCTGGCATTTCCATTGCAACATGAGCTGACCCGCTTTCCGCGCGGTTTATTGACCGATGACGCCTATTTCTACGTCAAAATTGCCTGGCATTTGGGCACGCAGGGGCTTTCAAGTTTTGACGGTATTCACATCACCGACGGTTATCATCTGGTGTGGGGGTGGTTGTTGGGCGGAATCTCGGGTCTGACGGGTTTGTTCACCTTGAACCCGTGGTTCCACCTCGGGGCAATGCTGTGGTTCTACTTCATGATTTGTTGGGCCATCGGGTTGTGGTTCGGACGAACTTGGCTGGATGTCCTGTTGCTTTTCTCGTTGGGGATTGTGTTTAAGGTGTTGATGGAAACGACCTTGCTTGCCCTGCTGTTGCTGATCCTGTGTGAAAGGGAATATTTATCTGATGCCTCCTCCCTGACGGGTAAACTCCGCTGGCGATGGCGACCCTTGTTGTTGATGTTGATTCCCTTGGTGCGTCTGGATGCCGCTTTAATTCTCGGAGTCATGTCCCTTGCGTCCCTTTTCACTTCGGGTGAGAAAAGTTCCCAACGGTGGAAATCCGTCTTTACGGATTGCGCTTGGATTGCAACGGGCGTAGGATTACAACTGGGCGCGCACTTTTTTCTCTTCGGCGGCTGGACCACCGTGTCCATGCAGCTCAAAGGCATGGAAGGACTCTCGACCTTGGAACGTCTGAAACAAAACTTCAGCGGATTTTACGGATCAAATCTCATTTCAATAGCCGTCTTTTTCGTGCTTTGGATGATGGCATCCGCCGCCGCCCTGTTCCGTGAAAAATCCGAACGGCTCCGTCATATGACCGTGCTGGCGGCTCCGGCGGTTTTTGTGCTCTTTCATTTGATCGCCAACAACGTCATCAATTACTGGTATTTCGTCCCGGCGGCTTACGTGCATGTGTGGTATTTTCTGCGCTTCGGTCCGCGTTTTCAAAGCAGGTGGGGATGGGCTGGCCGCGCTGCTATTTTCCTGCTATCCGTGCTGTTCCTGTTCAAATGGGTCGTGGACAGCCGCATCCGCGATCCGCAAATTCAATGGGCCCGGGAGTTTGTCGAAGAAGTCAAACTCAAGGTTCCAACCAATGAACCTATTTATCAAATCGACGCCTCGGGCTGGGTGGGATGGTTTTCGGAACGCAAGGTTGTGAATGGCGACGGCCTCGTCAACACCCGTGAATATGCCCGGCGTTTGAGGGAAAAGCGGCTGCAGGGATACCTTCGGGAAGAAGGCATCCATTACGTCATTCAGAACACCTATCCTGAGGATGACCTGTTGATCGATCAGGCGGGTTTGCAGGTGTCGATGGATTCCGTGGAAACCCTCATTCCACCGCCGCTGGAGTTCCCGCGCCTCACCGCTCTCGGTCTTTATCGTTTAAAGTGAATATCTCGCTTCGTACTTTAATGGCATCATGAAACTTTTGCTCAACGGGGTCTCCACCGAATTCGGGGAATCCCTGTCCATTTCCGCATTGTTGGAACGGCACAAGCTCAAACCGGAAACGGTAGTGGTGGAATACAACCTGCGCGTTCCTCTCAAGCAGGAGTACGATCGCATCGTTCTACAGGACGGCGATCGCGTTGAAATTGTGAAGTTCATGGGCGGAGGGTAGGCGTTTATGTCACATTGCCTTCATCTGATGGATGCGTATTTGCACCGCACCGAAACCTTCATCTGGCAGTTTCTGCGCAAGTCACAGCGTTTCTCCCCTTTGATCTTGGCCGATGCATGGGAAAATCTCGACCAATTTCCATTACCCACAGGTGAATTTTTACGCATTCCATCTTCACGTCCCTTGTGGCCGCGTTTGGGCGCCCGGTTGCTGGGAACCTATGCGCAAGTGCGTTATCCGGATGGAGTGGAGAAACTTCGCAGTCGCGACATTGCCGTGTGCCATGCGCACAATGGATTTCGCGCCGTAGTCACGCAGGATTTTTGCGCGGCTTTGGAAAAACCGCTGCTGGTGAATTTTTACGGAGCCGACGTTTCCAGCAAGCCCTTTTTGAAACGCGCGTCATCCGGTTACCGCCGTGTTTTCAACTCTGCGCGTTTTCTGCTGGTGGAAGGCCCGGCCATGCATCAACGCTTGGTGGAGCTGGGTGCGCCGGAGGAAAAGATTCGCATTCAGCGCATCGCCATCGATCCTTCCGAATATCCTTTCCGCGAAAGGGATTGGGATGGCAAACGCGAAGTCCGTTTGTTGTTTATTGGAAGACTGGTACAGAAAAAAGGGCTGGCGGTTGGATTGCAGGCGTTGGCTTACACCAAGCTGGATTTTCCTTGGAAACTCACCGTGATCGGCGATGGTCCGTTGCGGGCGGTTTTAAAAAGTCAGGCGGAAACCTTGGGCATTCAGGATCGGATCCATTTTGTCGGATATCGTTCCCTGTCGGAAATGCGCGCGGCCATGATGGAACATGACCTCCTTTTCCAACCTTCGCATATCGCCGCGAATGGAGATGCCGAAGGCGGTGCGCCTACGGTCATTCTGGAAGCGCAAGCCTGCGGCCTTCCCGTCGTGTCCACCTTGCATGATGACATTCCTTATGTCACCATTCCGGGTCAAACCTCGTGGCTTGCGCGTCAGGGCGATGCGGATGCGCTGGCTTATGTGCTCAAGCAGGCTGTTGCGGAAGCGTCCCTGTGGAGTGCGATGGGCAAGGCAGGTCGGGCGAAGATCGAGTCCGATCACGACGTCAACAGGGAAATTATTGCATTGGAAAATTTATACGCGGCGGCAACGTAGGGGCGGGATTGTCCCGCCCCTACGTTGCCGGATAAAATTATTGGAATTCAACCCGGAATTCGTCTGCGGTGTCCAGCGAGTTGGAACCCAGAGGGCGAATATTCTCGTACCCAATTCCCCGGAGTAACTTCAGGCATTCCTTCCGCCGTTCGGGACCATGCGTTGAAAGCAATAGTGCGGGCTTGCGTTCCCGCAGAAATTCGATGCCACCCTGAAGCACATCGGTTTCCGCGCCTTCCACATCGATCTTCATCAATTCGGGCTGCAATCCATAGCGGGCGATAAAATCGCGCAAAGATACGGCGAACACGGGAAGCGTCCCGGAAGTTTCCAGAAAACCCATGGAACTGTGCGTGCCTTCCTGAAAGGCCTGAAGTCCGGTTTCCAATGAGACCGCCCACGGCAATACCGTTGCGTTCTCGATCCGGTTCCACGAAAGGGTGCGGGAGAGCCACGCGATATTTCTGGGCCATGGTTCGAAGGCACACACTCTTTTTGCCTGACGCGCAAAAATCAGGGAATACAACCCGGCATGCGCTCCGATGTCGAAACAGCAGTTTTTGCCTTGTGCCAATTCCTGTGCGGCGTGCAACTGATCCGGTTCCGAATGATTCCACAAAACGGAAAGACCCTTGGATGGGCCGGGTGCCGCACCTGCAAGCCAGACACAACCTTTTGCCGGGCCGCGCAGAATCGGAAGAGGAGTTCCATCGGGCAGCAGGGATGTGAGTCCGCGCAACAATTGGATCATCGGGCCACAATAATCTTGCCGCGTTCCACCGAGGAGCCTGCGGTAACGCTGTACAAATAGACTCCGGCGGAAACGGCCCTGCCGTCTTCATTGGTTCCGTCCCATTGGGCTTGATTGCCGGTCAGGTTTCCGGGATGAAAGGTGCGCACCACTGCGCCGGCGGCATTGTGGATTCGCACAGTGGAGGCCTTGGGCAGATTGTCGAAGATCACGAAACGATGCTGCGGACGGAATGGGTTCGGATACACTTGCACAGTTTGCAACGTGGTCACCTGCGGCTGCGAGGAACTTTCCAGCATGCTAATACCGCGATCCGTGGCGATCCACACTTTGCCATTGGAGGGATCCACGACAATGTCGCGGATGGAGAGGCTCAACAGCCCGTCGTCCAGTCCGAACCTTTCTTGTTTTGCAATTCCTGTGGGACCGGGCTCAATGTGAAACAACCCGTTGCCGCATCCCACCCAAAAGGAGTTAACGGGGTCGCTCTCGAGTGAAAAACAATCCGTCCCCGCGAATCCATCGACCGTTTTCAACCGGGGTTTATTGATCTTGTAGAGGGAGTCGACGCTGTCCGGTTCGACATAGGCCAGATTGTTTCCGACGAGCGCCCACGGACGCCCCTGGCGATCTTCCGTCAAACTCCAAGTTTCATTGGCAGCTCCAGCGGTTGTCCAAAGGCCACGATAATTCAATATGGGTGTGCCACCGGGGCCTTCTCTCATTTTATAAAGGGCAATTCCGGCATCACTGCCCACTCCAAACAGGGAATCCGAAAACATGCGGACGGCATGAGGATATCCCCCTGGCGCGGATGGATCCATGCAATGAATCCTGCCCGTAGCCGTATTGAGATGCATAAGCTGATGGTCCGCCCCGCCTTCACTCTTGAACATGGTGAAAAAAAGATCATTCATGCGCACATTGCTGACACCATAAACCACGGGGAAGTTGGAGACGACTTCGAACATGCAGGAATCGGTGGTTTTGTTCCAGACAAATGGTGTCGTGGCATTCCGATAGCGGATCAGTCCTCCTCCCCAGGAGCCGACATAAACATCTCCATTTGGAGCAACCTTCAAATTTCTGAGATGGCGATCCATCAGGGATGGATTGGGATTTGCAATGGAATAAGGTGTCACCTGGGAAAGCGAAAGGGTATCCCCGGTATTGGGATCGAGTTGATAGAGCCCGTTTCCACCTTGTCCCCATAGTTTGCCTTGAAGGGCCGTGACATTGGCAAGAGTGTCGCGGGGAAATTTTGAGGGTCTGGAAAGGGCGGAGAGAATCGGAAGATTGGCCGTCGGATTGGATGAGACGAATATTCCGGAATTCCCGCCAATAAAAACCTTGCCGTTGAATAAAAGTGCCGCAGTTTGGTTGGATACTGCGCTGAACGCATGGTTGCCAATCAGGGCGGGTTGTCCCTGAAATACTTCGACATGAATGGGGGACTGCAGCATCATTCCCGGGCCGAAGGTTTTTAGGGAATCGCCGATAAAGGTCATGAAATTGTATTGCCGGGGTGAAAGCCCGGTGGAGTCCGTGGCGCTCAGATTTACAGAGTGCCATGCGTGCGAATCCAGCAGGTTGTCATAGGCCGTATCCGGATCCACCGGATCCTTGAGATCGATCCCGGCTTTGTAAACACCTTGTGAAGTGCCGACGTAAAGGGTGTCCGCACGCAGCAGCAGCGACAAAACCGACACACCGGTGAGATTTTCAAAACGGGTCACGTTAGCCTGTGCAACTTTTTTATTGACGTCGAAAAAGGTCAAACCCAATTGGGAGCCCAGAAGGAGATAATGCCCAACGGCCAAGACCGCACGATCATTCATCAACCATTGCGATGCGGCATAGCCTCTTCCGGCCGACTCCCAGCCTCCACCGGAAAGCATATAGACGTAACCGCTTTTCGAAACCGCCCACAAATTCCCATCTCCGGTTTCCGCCAACCCGGTGATCCAGCAATCGAGCAATCCGTCGAGGTTGTCGTAATCCTTTTCGGCAAAATTTCCGGGATCGATGCGGCGGATACCGCCCTGTGTTCCGGCATACACCTCACCTTGATGTGCAATCAAGGATGTGACGCGTTCCTTATTGGTGAAACTGTGCCATTTCCCCACATAGGCAAATGTTGCCGCCGTAAAAACAAGCAGAATGGAGAAGATGCGGTGAAAGGTGGGGAAGGGCATGCCGGGGCTTAATCTACGAAGATGGGGGCAGATGGAGGTATCGCTCCACGGTGCGAATCAATCCGGTTCCCAATTCAATGTGCTCTTGAACGACAACCATGACACCAAATTTGGATTCAATTTCCCCTGCATGTACTTCGAGTTTAATGGCATCCTTGGCCGTGCAAAGAAATCCGCCGGCAGATGCCCGCGCAGCCTCGCTGAAAGCGCGTTTCAAATCCGGCACGCCGTGATTGGGTCCCCGACTCATCCCGGCGATCCGCACTCCGCTCCGGATGAGATCCGTGCGGAACATGTCAGGATTCCCCAAGCCGCACAAGATCCACCACGACTTCAGGGGATCGAATCCTTCCGGAAAGATCAATTCTCTTCGAAATCCAAACTCACCACATTCCGCGCCGGGCGCAGGACCTTCCACCACACAATCCATTTCGTCCAATATTTTGGCAGTAAGATGATAGGGTCCGGCAGGGAGTAAATCAGAAATACCCGGCGATTCACCGGGCATTCTCAAAATCATGCGGAAGGCTCCTTTCAGTCGCGAGTCCATCAATCCATCATCGGATAAAAGAAGATCGAATTGATTGAGGCGATTCAGTTCATCCCATGCGCGCTCGCGATTGCGCGTGACAAATACGCGGCAGTTGGTGTTGCGGGCCAGCAATACCGCTTCATCGGAGCAGTCCTGCCAATTTGACCGGGATGTGACTTCCATCCATTTGTCGGAATTGTATTTATTCAACCAATAACAGAGGATTCCCACCTTAAGACCACGGGTGGACAGATGTTTTGCCAATGCTTGAACGACAGGTGTTTTGCCCGCTCCCCCTGCCCGTAAAGAACCCACGACAATCATGGGAAGAGGATGGTGCCGATCCTGTAAAGCCGGTTTTAGCCAGATATTTCGATGCAGGAACCCCGAGGCGGCATAAAGCCAGGCAAGCGGAGTTAAAATGAGTTTTTTCACGAGTTAAATTTTATTCAAAAAATCTTCTTGAAATGCCATTTCTGAAAAATCATTCGGAAGTAAATTGGATTGGCCAATAGCGTTTCTTTTTAAAAATTTGAATTTCTTGGGTTTGAAATAATCGGGAGAGCAAGACCATGAACGGTAGAATGAAAAACACTTTGATGTTATTCGTAGTTCTGATGGGAGCCTTTGCCACCTCATCCTGGTCGCAAACGAGCTGGACCTATCCGGGTTGTTCCGCAGTCACCGATGCCGATTTCAAATACGATACCCTCGTCATTAGGAAATCGGCGGCGGATTCCACCAAGCTTGCCGAGCCCGATAAAATCGCCTTCGACATGGATGCCCAAGGCAACGTGGATCTTTATTGGGTCGAAATTAGACTGGGGAAAATCAAACGATATACGGCGACGACAAAAACCATCAAGACTTTGACGAAACTTCCGAATTGGACCGGGGATTATCTCACAGTCAAAAACAGCAACCAAATCGAAGAAGGAGTGACAGGAATTGCCCTGGATCCGAATTTTAAGACCAATCACTATGTCTACATCCATTGGTCCCCGGCCCCGGCGACGAATGAGATTTTCAGAATTTCCAGATATACCGTAACAGGGGACACGATATTGCAGACATCGGAAAAGGTTCTGATGGATATTCCCGCCGAAAGGCAGGAGTGCTGTCATACGGGCGGCGGCATGGAATTCGACGCTTATGGCGATTTGTGGATTACCCTGGGAAACAACGCAGGTCGAACGGGTTCCAATACCTCCAATCCTCCCGAAGGCATGAGCCAGGTCAACAAATATCAGAGCGACGAATGGGGTGCCACCAGCACGCACGGTTTGCGCGGCGGCATTATTCGTATTCATCCCGACAATTCCGCGAAAGGTTACAGTATCCCCAGCGGCAACTTTGGGGAATATTTTTACCAGCAGACGGGGAAAAGCAAATACCTGGATACCAGCAAGGTCCTGCCGGAGGTTTATATCAAAGGAACGCGGAATGCCTACAGTCTTGCGCTTGATCCCGTGCGTCGTTGGGTGGCTTGGGGGGATGTCGGACCTGACGTACTGACCGGTGCCGTGCGCGAAGAAGTCAACCTTAGACAGACTCCCGGATTTGAAGGATGGCCTTACTTTGTGGGAAACAACACCGCTTTTTCAGGTGGTAAGATTGCGGCCACCCCCATTAATTCCTCCGTATTCAATACAGGTTTGGACACTTTACCCCCCGCCCGACCTGCATTTTTCCTGCCCGGCGGAAGCAGTCCGATTACCGGTCCCATTTACCGGTATGACGGAGATCTTCAATCCACGGGTAAGCTCCCACCGCATTTCAACCGCAAATGGTTCACCACCGATCACGACGGCAATCAGATCATGGTGAGAACTTTGGATAGTTTGGGAACGGCGGTTACCGCCTCGCAGCGCATTTTTGCCAATCACACCTTCTTTGGTCCGGTTGATTTCAGGGCGGGTCCGGATGGAGCACTATACATCGTGGAATACGGGAACACGAATTTCACCTCGCCCAATGGAATTCGAATTGAAAGGATTTCCTACACCGGAAGCTGCCGTCCTGCGGAACCCAAACTGGAAGTGCCTACAAGCGTCACTCCCTTCTTGAATCCGGGTGCACGTTATGCTTCAAATCCCAGCGGCTGGTGGGTCAATTTGCGTGCGGGTGCTGCGGTGAATGTTCCCGAAGGAATGACGCGCTTTGAACTTTACGATCTATCGGGCCACAAGGTTTGGGAGATCAAATCCCTCAAGGCCGGGGACACCTTCAAACTTCCAGCATTGGAGCGTGGAGCGCTGATGTATCGCTGGGTTCCGAATAATTAAATCACTCTCCGGTTGGGGAAGATGCCCCGTAATTGAGGCGCGGGAGGAAACGCCGCGCCGCCCGAATTCGCTGGATGAATCCTTGCGGGAGCCGTATCTTCCGCGGGGTCAGGGCCGCAGCTATGGAGATGCAGGTTTGCCCGCCCTCCATCATGTCGCGTTGAATTCCTCCCATCTCGATCACTTCATTTCCTTCGACTCCACTACCGGAATTCTGGAAGCCGAAGCCGGTGTAACTCTTGAGCGTATTCTCAATTTTTGCATTCCCAAAGGTTTCTTTCTTCCAGTGACTCCGGGAACGAAGTTTGTGAGTCTGGGCGGAGCGTTGGCGAGCAACGTGCACGGGAAAAATCATCACAAAACAGGCTCCATTGAACATTTCGTGATTGAAATGGAAGTGGCGACTCCCGCCGGAACATTCGTTTGTTCGCTGGATCAAAACCGTGAATTATTCCTTTCCACCATGGGGGGCTATGGCCTCACCGGTGCGATTACGCGCGCAAAGCTGAAACTCAAGCCCGTTCAAAATGCACAAGTGGAATGTCTGCGGGTGAAGGCGGCGAATATTGACGATATGTTCGGCCTTTTCGCGAAACACGATCCCGATTATGAATATTCCGTGGCATGGCTGGATACTTTGGCCAAAGGCCGGAAGTTGGGCCGCGGGATTTTGATGCTGGGTAATCACGCACAGGTGAATGCCGGGGAAAGAAAAATCGAGGCCACAGAAGTGAGTCACAAATTCTCTGTTTCCATTCCCTTCGCCATGCCGGATTTTTTGTTGAATGAAAAGTTTCTGACTCTGTTCAACCGGGCGTTTTATCTGGTGAGCGGAAATGGCAAACGGACCCGTGAAAATTTCGAATCCTACTTCTATCCGTTGGATCGCATTGGGAATTGGAATCTGCTTTATGGGAAGTCGGGATTCTTTCAATATCAATGCGTCATTCCTGATCCCAAATCCGAAGAAGGTATTCTGGCTTGTTTGAATTTTCTCAGCGAAAACCGGCTTGGGGCCTTTCTGTCCGTTCTCAAGCGATGTGGGGATGACGAAGTCCTGCTGCTCTTTTGCAAAAAGGGATACACCCTCGCTTTGGATATTCCCTTCAGAGGTCCGGAAACATTGAAGTCGCTGGATCGACTGGATGAACTGGTTTTGAAATTTGGCGGACGGGTCTATTTGACCAAGGATGCACGCCTGAAGCCGGACATGTTTCGGGCCATGTACCCGGAATTTAAAGAATGGATGGAAACCGTCCGGCGTTTCAACCCAAACAGGTTAAGTTCTTCGCGCATGGCGGAGAGATTGGAACTATGGAACGAATCGTGATATTCGGCGCAACGTCCGGTATTGCCCGTGCGGTTGCAGAGGAATTTCTGGCACAGGGTGATGAACTGCTGCTGGTGGGACGATCTGCGGATGCCTTGAAAATTTTGGCGCGGGATCTCGAAGTGCTTGGCGGAGGCAAACCTGTTCCGTGGTTCATCTGGGATGTTCTTGATTTTGAAGGGCATGCCTTCCGCTTTCGGGAACTGATTTCAACCCATGATGTCAAGGGGCTGTTCATGGCCGCCGGAGTTTTGATTCCGCAAAAGGATTGCGACGCGGATCCCGCGAAAACGACTTTGACCTTCAACAGCAATCTCACCGGTCCGGCAGCGGTGATGGGACTTTTTGCAGAGTACTTCAAAGAGAAAAGATCCGGATTCATCAGTTGCCTGTCCTCGGTGGCCGGAGATCGCGGACGTGGTAGCATCACCGCCTACGCCGCATCCAAGGCGGGACTCAGCGCTTATCTGGAAGGGCTGGCGAATCGCATCCAGCACGACGGTGTTTTGATTCAAACGGTGAAGCCGGGATATGTGCGCACCGCCATGACCGAGGGATTGCAGAGCATGTTGATTGCCTCTCCGGCCAAAGTGGCGCGGGATATTGTGAAGGCGATTCGCTGCCGCAGGGAAATGATTTATACCCCGTTCTATTGGCGGTATATCATGGGTGTGATTAGGCTGATTCCCGAGTCCATTTTCAGGAAACTGGGATTGTGATAAATTGGTGCACCTGCCTGGGATCGAACCAGGGACCAACGGTTTAGAAAACCGCTGCTCTATCCACTGAGCTACAAGTGCAAGGGCGATCCAAGGTAGAATCGGATCGCGAATTGGATCGTGAATTTCGGGCGGTTTACCCCCTTCAACCCCTGAGAAGACTCCCGGTTGGACGGGGTTGTTACTTTTTAAAGACAATGCAAACCGCGTTAAAATCGAAATAAACCCCGAGGGAGTTCTGCGATGAAATTTGGCACACCGGATTTGATTTTTTTACTGGCGACCATCCTGATCATGTATTTCCTCTTTTTTCTGCCCCAGCGGAAAAAACAGCAGGCTCTGGCCAAAATGATGTCTTCGCTGAAGCGGGGGGATCGCGTGCTGACCACTTCGGGAATGTACGGAGAAATCTACGCCATCAAGGACAATATCATCACCCTCGAATTCAGCGGTACGCGCATTGATTTTGACAAGAGCGCCATTTCCACCGTTGTGGTCGAGAAGAAGGATTAAAGACGGTGCAGGCGACGGTCTCCAATCGGCCCATTCTCGTTTACGGGAATCAGGCTCTACGCAAGCGGGCCAAACCGGTCACGGTGGTCAGCCCTGAGCTCAAGCGGCTGGCGGAAGACATGCTGGAATCCATGTACGAATCCAACGGCATTGGATTGGCCGCGCCGCAAGTGGGCGAATCCGTTCGACTCATTGTCGTGGATGTTTCCGGCGGGGAAGGGAAGGAGAAGCAGCCTCTGGTGCTTTTTAATCCCGAGATCCTTTCCTCCAAAGGCGAAACGGTTGCGGAAGAAGGTTGTCTGTCCGTTCCGGGAGTCTGGGCCGATGTGACCCGGCCTGAAATCATCACATTGCGGGCCATGGATCGCGACGGCAAACCGTTTGAACTCAAGGGCATTGACGGCATTCTGGCGCGCTGCATTCAGCACGAGATCGATCATCTTGAGGGCGTGCTGTTCGTGGACAAAATTTCCAGCACCGACCGCCTCCTCAACGAAGCCAAGCTGAAGAAAATGGCCCGTCAGGCGAAGTGAAACAGGCGCTCCTGTTCGTATTGTGCGGTGTCGTGGCGTCTGGCTTTGCCGCACAGCGATCCGCAAAAAAACATCCATCCTCCTCCCGCCCCCCTTTTCCCGATGCCTGGGAATCCTTTCCCCTGAAATACAGGTATGAGCACAACGACTCGCTCTATCTCAATGTGCCTCCAGTTCAGGAAAGCGATACCGTCTCCGAGAAAATTTCCGCCCCTCCGTCTTCACAAACGCCTGAACAGCCCTTTCCACCTGCGAAACCGGCGCTGCGAACTTTTTCCATGCCCCGTGCAGGCACGGGGTTTTTGCGCGTGCTGATTCAGGCGGATGCAAAAAAATGGACCGTTTCCGTTCCCGCCGGAGTGCGGTTGATCTGGCGCAAGTCCGATGGGGATGCGGCAGATCAACATTTTGACAAGGGGCTGTTGAAGATTGAATTGAGTCGCGGGATATTTCAAATCTCCGGATCGAACAATTCCCACGCTTCCATCGGTGCGCCTTCTATCCGGTTCATGTCGGAAGATATGGATGCGCCGCTGGGCATGAATGGAAAAATCTATCGCGGGAGTCTCGACTTGTATTCCGATGCCACGGGTTTTCAATGCCTCAACGTGGTTTCCCTTGAGGACTACTTGCGCGGAGTGGTGCCTTTGGAAATGGGTTTCACAGGCCCGAATACGCTGGAAGCGTTGAAGGCACAGGCCGTCGTGGCGCGCACCTACGCCTACAAATCCATGGTGGCCGCGCCGGAGAATTCACTCTTTGACATACGCGGTTCGACTCAGGATCAGGTTTATGGCGGAGTCGCGGTGGAATATGCCGCCAGTGACCGCGCCATTCGTGAAACCGCGGGCCTTGTGGTGCTGTATGGCGATAGTCTCGCCTTCTGCTATTACCACAGCACTTGCGGTGGAACCACGGCGAATCGGAGCGAGGTGTGGGGCGGCGCTTCGATTCCCTATCTCATTACGCGAACCGATCGCGATTCCAAAGGCCGGCCATGGTGTCGCGCATCGAAATATCTGGAATGGACGCAGGAATGGAACACCGAAGATCTGGCCGGAATCATTCGCCGCAATCTTGCGGATGCCGGAGTAACTTCCGCCCCTGCATTTCATCGCCTCATCGGGTTGCGGGTCAGCGATCGATTTTCCGACGGCCGCATCAACACGCTTCAGGTGAGAACGGACAAAGGGTCCTTTGAATTGCATGGGGACAAGGTTCGGCTGGCGCTCAAATACGGGGCGGTCGGAAATTCCATGCTGCGCAGCGCGCGCTTCGATGTCGAGATGAAGGGCGCTCGTGTAGTGGCGCATGGATTTGGTTATGGTCATGGCGTGGGCCTGTGTCAAATGGGGGCGCTGGGCCGCGCGGCTGCGGGACAAACATACGAGCAAATTCTGGCGGCTTATTATCCGGGAACAGTTTTAGCGGTGGTGAAGTGAAAAGGATGGATTCCATGCTGACAAAATTTTTGAGACTCGGTTTTGCACTAATGATTTTTTCCGTTGTGTTGTGTGGGTGTAAAAAACCGTCTCCGGTTGTTGCGGCGGGTGTTGACAAGGATGACAGCGGGTGGTCGGTGCAACAATTTTATGCGGTGCCGGAGGGGACGGAGTACACGTCGATTTCATGCATCAACCGGAATACGGACAGTGCAACCTGCAGGGCGTTGGGTAATTCCCGAAACTGGACCAAGACAAATTACGACTCGTTGTACGGTTATTACCTGGTGAATCCCGAGAACGGAAATTCGTTGCAACTTTCCATTCGCGGAGACTCGTGGATGCGGGACAATACTCCGGCCGGTTCCTTGAAATGGGTGAATGCAACTACCGGTTGGTTCACGCGCGCGGGGTATTTGTTCAAGTCAGTGGATGGCGGCAGACGCTGGGATTGGCAACCGACCGGATGTACGTCATCCGTAAGCGCGGTTGATTTTTTGAGTGACGGCAGGATGGGCTGGGCGGTGGGAAACGTGGGGCTTTTGATCAGGACGATTGATGGCTCGAAATGGGTTTGCCAGGACATTTCCAATCTTACGGGACATTCTCTGAACGCGGTGGTTTTTCTGGACACCAATTTCGGATGGGCTGTGGGAGAACTTGGATCCATACTTCACACCGAAACAGGGGGCGTTTCCTGGTATCCCCAATACAGCAATACGGCGGAGGACCTGCGCTCTGTTTATTTTTCGGATCGCCGCAATGGTTGGGCTGTTGGAGCGCATGGCACCATCCTCCATTCGGTGAACGGAGGATTCGATTGGGCTTTGCAAACGAGTCAAACCATTCAACCCCTGCTTTCCGTTTCCTTCACGGACTCCGTTGAAGGCTGGGCGGTGGGGGCGAATGGCGCGATCGTTCATACGAAAGATGGCGGCGCGCATTGGTACCGGCAGTCCAGCGGGACACACCGAAATTTACGGGCGGTGGCGTTTGTGAGTAAGCGGCTGGGTTATGCGGTGGGGGAGGGTTCGAACATCCTGAAATTCAGCCGGTAGTGAATTACAGGTTATTGCTCATCGAATAAGTAAACAGGCTGTGTGCTACAGGCATAACGGTGGCGCAGATGTAGGCTCCCTGACCTGGCTTGTGGATTGCCTGGTAATTACCCAGCGCACCTCCGAATAGGACCCCGAACTTTCTGAAACCAGTTTCAGTGAGTCCCCTTGGGCATATCGGACGATGAATCTTTGTGAAGCCGAATCGCTTACAAAATCAACAGTTGTATCGGGACTGGCGCAGGAAAATTGTGTGAAGGTGAAGGTTAAATCGTAAGAGGCGTCGTCAAAAGAGATGGTTCGGTAGGTGATTACGATGGGGGTATTGGAGGGGATTGTCCGGCCTGTGTAGTGTCCCTTGCCTTCGCAGGATTTGACGCCGTTGTAGTAGTGTTTAAAGGAGAATTTGTTCGAATCAGCGAAGGTGAGATCCAGATCGAAGGCGATCGCTTCTGTGGTGTCGTAATGTACGGAGTTGACGGTCTTGGAGCAGTATGAAACCGCGCTGTCATGGCGTGAGTACGAACCGGACAACGGGGGCAGATTTTCCGTTCCGCCATTGTTGAGGCAGGAATCCAGAATTAACGATAAGGTGATTAACAGAATAATCTTCATTCAGTTTATTACCCCAACTCAAACACCAGCACTTCCGCGGCTTTCTCCCCAACCAATCTCACTTCCCTTTCCTCACTTAACGCCGCGCCATCACCTTCAGCCATCGGCGTCCATTCTCCGGCGCATTCCATCCCGTCTTTCGGTTCGCTAAAACCGTGACCCAGTGAAATTTCCCCGCCAGCCACCTGAACCCATGCATGACGGTCTTTGGCCAAAGGAAGTGAAACGGATTCGCCGGGTTTCAGAAAGGTTCGATACCAGAAGGCGTCCTGCGCAATATCCAGACTTCCGTCGCGGCCGCCGGGTGAGGCCAACAATTGAAGTTTGCCTTGCGCTTCTTCCGGATCGAAAACTTTGTCCACATAATTCGGTTTCAAACCATTCTCATTTGGCGTGATCCAGATCTGATACAAATGCAAAGCTTCGGTTTCGCTGGCGTTGGCTTCGCTGTGCCGGATGCCGGTTCCGGCCCGCATGTGCTGCACCAGATGATGTTTCAAGATTCCGCCATTACCCAGTGAGTCGCGATGTTCAAGACTTCCGGAAAGAACATAAGTGAGGATTTCCATGTCGCGATGACCATGAGTTCCGAATCCCTCACCGGCGTGAATGGTGTCGTCATTCATTACGCGCAAGGAGCGGAAGCTCATATTCGCAGGATCGTAATATTCGGCAAAAGAGAAAGTATGCCAGGTGTCCAGCCACCCGTGATTAACGTGACCGCGTTTTTGGGCGGGAAGTTTCCGAATCATTCCGCAGACTCCAAATATTCACGAACGCGGGCCAATTGTTTCAAGACTTCCCGAATTTCATCCACAGACATGAACCCGAATTGTTTTTTGTGGATCTCCACCAACGGCTGGTCGAGAGGTTCAATCAATGCGAGGCCTTCCGGGCTGATGCAAACGGAGACAACCCGGCGATCTCCGGTATCCCGCGAACGCGAAATCAATTTGCGAAACTCGAGTCGATCCAGAAGCCGCGTCACATCCGGATCGCGGGTGACCATTCGGGTGTTGATTTCTCCGCAGGACAACCCCTTGGGCCCCGCGCCGCGCAGAATACGCAGCACATTATACTGCGCTGTGGATAATCCGTGTTCCTTGAGAAGATCGCTGGCCATACGTCCGAGCATGTCGGTGGTGCGTACGAGACTGAGGAAAAGCTCCTCCTCCGGATGCACGAAAGGTTTGCCCTGTTTAATCTCGCTTTGCATGTCATGTAACATGTTGGAATCATACTTGTTGCAACAAATGAACACAAGGGGACAACCCTTTGTCTTTCTGTTAAAAACGGAAATTTGGAGGGATTTTAAGGGGAATGCGTTTGAAAAATAAGATTCGATGACATCTTGACATGGAGTCAATGGCTATCTTACTTTGGAAACTCCAGAAACCATGAAAGTTTCCAAAGTATTTCAATGACCCTGACGGCCGCTCCCCGCAAAATGCGGGTTTCATCCCCCCGCAAACCCGCCCCACGGCGCGTTGTGCCTGTGAATACGCGGACGGTGGATGTGCGCGCTGCGGGATTGCGCCGCCGCCTGCTGGAAGTGTCGAAGGAGCAATACATGCGCCTCGGCTTCAACGCCGTGACCATGGATGAAATCGCTGCTGCCACGGGTATCAGCAAGAAAACCCTGTACCAGCATTTTCCGAGCAAGGAATCCTTGTTGCAGGCCGTGGCACAAGAAAGCGTCGAATCCTGTAATGCCCAGCTTCGCGCCATTCTTCTGGATGCCTCCACGGCCCCCGTGGTCCGGTTGCGGCGCATGATGGATTACGTGGCGGCGATGTACAGTGAAATGAGTGTCGCTCTGGTGCACGACATGCAGCGCAGCGCGCCTGAAATTTGGCAGCGGATTGAAGCAGGACGCCAAAGGTTGATTACCGAGGATTTTTCCGCCTTGTTACGCGAGGGGAAAACGCGCGGGGATTTCCGCAAGGATGTCGATACCCAGATATTTTTATTGATCTACGCCGAGGTGGTTCGGCATGTTTTGAATCCATCCACGTTTGCACGGCTCAAGATAGCCCCTTCACGGGTGTTTGAGTCGGTGTGCAAGGTTTTGTTTGAGGGGCTGTTGACCGAAAAAGCCCGGAAGGAATATCATGCTTCGACGTAGCTCAGCACGAGTGAAACTCCGTAACCTCGCTTTTGCGGCCATTGCCGGAATGGCTGTTGGAGTCCGCGCGGAAGCGCCGCTTTCGCTGGGCGAAGCCATGCGCACCGCTCTGCAACGCAGCGAAGAAGCACAGTTGTTGAAGGAAAAGGAAAGTAAGCTGGACGCGCAGAAGAGCGGCGCTTTGTCCGGTGCCTTGCCCTTTGTCCAACTTTATGCCAATGCGGGACGCGGATCTTCGCCTTTTGATCCCAGTGCCATCGGTGTGAAGAATGCGCCCGTTTTTAATCCGGTGATGAACCGTTATGGCTACGGAGTTCAGGTCAATCAGGCCATTTATTCCTTTGGCCGCGTGGGTCAGGCCTATAAAGTGGCCGATATGGCTTTGCATTCGCAGGCGGAGTCGAACCGGAGATCGCGGCAGCAACTGGAATTGCAAACGTTGGATGCCTTTTACGGAGCGGTTAATGCGCGTGCGCGCACCGAAGTGATCAAGGCTTCGTTGAAACGACAGGGCGAGACTGTTGCCTTGATGCAATCCAATTTCAAGATGGGAGCGGGTCAACGCAGTTCCGTGCTTCTCGCCACTTCGGCCTTGAAAGGTTTGGAACCTCAGCGTATTCGTGCGGAAAGCGATGCTGATGGGGCCCGAATGGCGTTGAATCGTTTGGTGGGGCGACCGGTGCAAGGCGCGTTGGAATTGGATACCGCGTCCGCTGCGGAGTCCGCACTGCCTGCAGTGGACACTTCCGAGTCCGGTATCCAAAAGATTTTGGAGAGCCGTCCGGATCTAAACGGAATACAATTACAGAAGGAAGCCCTGTCCGGAATTGCGCGCGAGTATCGCATGCTCTACCTTCCCAGCCTTGGCGCACAGGGCAAGCTGGGGATTCTCGCGTACAAGCTCAACAACCAGCTGACGGACGTGGATAAAAATCTCGACTGGCAAATCGGCGTGGGTTTGCAATGGAACATTTTCGATGGCTTTGGCCAAAGTTCCAAGGCGCGGGAATACGATTCCGACGCGCGCACTTTGGATCTTGCCGGGCGTCAGGCTTGGTCTTACGCCCGCATTGAAATTGCAAGCTCATTGCGTGAAGCGGATGCGGCGGACACGGCTTATGAAGCGGCGCGTCAGGCGCGCGATGCCGCCGGGGATGCGCTGCAAATGCTGACGGAGGATTTCCGTTCCGGCAAGGGACAGATTACGGACTTGTTGTCGGCGGAGGAGGGAATGCGCAACGCAGAACTCGGAGTTTTGGGTGCGCGCTACCAAAAGGTTCGGGCGAAGGCGGCGTTACGAGTGGCATTGGGCATGGAATTGATTGAGGAGGGTTCAAAATGAAATCACAATGGCTTTTAATCGCGGGATTAACCGCAGCGGGCTCCTTGTTTCTTGCAGGATGCAAGCAAAAGGAAGAGGATGTCACCAAGGTGTCTGCGGATACCACGGCTGCCATTCACGTGGTGACCACGGTGGTGGAACCGCGGGCGTTTGAAGACTGGGGAACTTACTCCGCCGATTTGCGCGGAGCGGATGACGCTGTGCTCATGGCTCCCATGGCCGGCGGCGGCCGTGTCAATAAGATCTCCGAGGTGGGTGGCAACGTCACGAAGGGACAGGCCTTGTGCGATATCGAAAGCGATCGCTACCAAGCCTTGTCCTTGCAGGCCCAATCCGCGCTCGATCTCGCCCAAGGTGAACTCGATCGTACCAAGAACAATGTGGACAAGGGATATGTGGGTAAAGCCATGCTGGACAAGGCACAGCTCGACTTTCAAAATGCGCGCGTGGCGGTTTTGCAATCGCAGCGCGCCTATCAAGACAGCCGTTGTGAAGCGCCTTTTGCCGGCGTGCTGGTGAGCCGTTTCGTGGATGCTTTCCAAAATGCAGCTCCGGGAACTCCGACAGTACGCGTGGCGAATCTTTCCAGTCTGGAAGCGGTGGTTTCCATTCCGGAAAGCGAAGCTTTCGATTACCGCGAAGGACAGAAGGCGGAGTTTGAGCTGTTGCAGGACAAAGGTGGAATGGTCAGCGGAACGATTCGCGGACTGGATCGTGCGGTCGAAGTGCGTAATCGCACCGTCACAGCACGCATTCAGCTTTCCAATCCAGGTGGCCATTTGCGTCCCGGCATGGTGGGCAGGGCCCGCATTCTTCGCAAGGGGTATGACAAGGCACTGGTGCTGGCTTCACAAGCGGTGTTGCGTCTTCAGGAAGGTACGGCTGTGATGCTGGTTCAGAATGGATTAGCCCACAAGTCGCCCGTGGTTCTTGGACCTTCGCGTGGAGACTCCGTGGTGGTTCTCTCCGGAATCTCCGCCGGAGATCGCGTCATTACCGTGGGTGGATTTCAGGTTTCGGAAGCCACCAGGGTTGAATTTTAATCCTCACGCCTTTATTGCATTGATTCGAGGGTGCTATGACAAAATTTGCTGTTAAAAATCCCGTCACCGTTTTGGTGCTGGCTGTCATCTTGATTATCGCCGGTCTGGGCGCGTACATGAGGATGCCGCGGGAATCCGCTCCAGAAATCAAGATCCCCCTGATTTTCATTTCGGTGGTTTATGCCGGTGCTTCTCCGGAAGACATGGAAAAATTGATCACCGAAAAGATCGAGGACAAACTTGAGGGACTCGACGGCCTCAAGAAGGTGACTTCGACTTCCGGCGAAGGCTATTCCAGCGTGCAGGTGGAATTCAATCCCGATGTGCAGGTGGAAACCGCCTTGCGCCGCGTGAAAGACAAAGTGGACGAGGCGAAGCCGGACTTTCCGGAGGATGCCAAGGAACCCGTTGTTCAGGAATTGAACTTCTCCAACATCCCCATTTTTGTGATCTCCCTTTCCTCGGATTATGAGAATGAAAGGCTGGAGGCGCTATCACAGGATTTGAAGGAGCGCATTACCAATATTCCCGGCGTGTTGAAGGCCAGTTTGACCGGCAAGCAGGAAAAGGAAGTCGCCATTGACGCTGATCCGAACAAGCTGCGTCAATACGGCCTCGTTCTGAATGACTTGGTCAAGGCCGTGCAAACCCAGCATCGCAACATTCCCGGCGGCACTTTGCAGGCCGGTGGCAACCGCTTTTCCATCCAGCTCACAGGCGAAGTCACCTCACCGGATCAGTTCGGCGATTTGATCGTGCGCGCACAGGGTGGTGCTCTCGTGCGCATGCGCGACGTGGCCCGTGTGTCCTTTCAATATGTGCGGGATCGTGCGACCATTTTCCGGTTGAACGGAAAAAACTCGCTCGCCATTTCGGTGACCAAGCGCACCGGAGCCAACATCATCAAGCTCGTGGATGAAACCAAAAAGGTGGTGGAGGAGAGCCGCCCCAACTGGCCGCGCGGTACCGAAGTGTCCTACACCTTTGACGAAAGCGTGAAGATCCGCCGTCTGGTCAATGAATTGCAGGATCATATTCTGCTCGGTCTCATCTTCGTCATTCTGTTGATTTCGTTCTTCCTCGGAGTTCGCAACAGTATTTTCATCGGCACGGCCATTCCCTTCAGCATGATGATGGGCGCGCTCATTCTGAGTTCGGCGGGAGTTACACTCAACATGGTAGTGTTGTTTTCCTCGGTCATTGCGCTGGGCATGCTCGTGGATGACGGTATTGTGGTGGTGGAAAATATTTACCGCCATTTGCAAATGGGCAAGGATCGCATCACGGCGGCCATTGATGGTACCAAGGAAGTGGCTGTTCCCGTGACCACGGCGACGTTGACCACGGTCGCGGCATTTATGCCCATCGTGTTGATGCCCGGCTTCATGGGCCAGTTCATGAAATACCTGCCCATCACCGTGTCGGTGATGCTGCTCGGTTCGTTGTTTGTGGCCTTTGTGTTCAACCCCGTGTTCGCCTCGTTGTTCATGACGAAGAACAACAAAAGCATGGACGAACATGGCAGCGAATGGTTTGAGCGCTTTCGCAACACGTATCGCTCCTTCCTGAAGCGTGTGGTGGATCACCCATTTTATGTGCTGTTGTTTTGCTTCCTCTTTGTCGTTCTCGGCATCGTCGCCTACGGGTTTTTAGGCACGGGCGTGTCCTTCTTCCCCAACATTGAACCCACGGTGGTAGCGGCTGAAGTGACCGGACCGTTGGGAATCGATGTGGCGTCCACCGATTCGGCGCTGAAAATCGTGGAGCAACGACTTTTCCAAATGCCGAAGGACAGTGCCGACGTGGAGAATTTTTCCGCAGTGGTGGGCTTCAACAAGGTGGATGCAGGGGGTGGCGATCGGCGTCCAGCGTCCCATTACGGTTATGTCGATGTAAGCTTCATCGATTATGACAAGCGCAAGGTGGATTCCTGGAAGTCCATGCAATGGATGCAGGATAATATTCCGCAGGTGCTTCCCGGCTGGAAGGTTGCGATCAAAAAACAACAGGACGGGCCCCCGCAGGGTTATCCGGTGTCCTTTGAAATTTCAGGGGCCAATTTCGATCAGATCGCTGAAATTGCGGATACCGTCAAGGCGCGGCTGGCCACGGTACCGGGATTGATCAACATCAATTGGGATTATGACCCCGTGCGCCCCGAACTGGCCGTGGATGTCGATCGGGAACAGGCCCAGCGATTGGGAGTCAGCACCAGCGATGTGGCCATGGCCGTGCGAGGTTCCATTCAGGGATACGAGGCCGGAAAATTTCGCGTGGGCAAGGACGAGGATAATGTGATGGTGCGGCTGAATCCCTCTACACGCGAGGCTTTCTCCAGCACCGATCAAATCGTGGTGTCCCATGAAGGAACACAAATTCCCCTCACCTCCGTGGCACGGGTTACTCAGAGATCCAGTCTGGCCAGCATTCGCCGGCTGAACGGAAAGCGCACGATTCAGGTGTGGGCCGAACTCGCTGCGGGAATCAAGGATGAGTCGAAGCCGAAGGCCGCCGCGTTATTGGCTGTCAAGGGAATGGCGTTGGCTCCCGGCTACACGCTGGAAACCGGAAGCAGCAACAAGGATCAGGACGAGTCCCAGGCCTTTTTGATCCGCGCGTTCTTCATTGCCGTTGCTTTGGTTGTTCTCACCATGGTGGCTCAGTTCAATTCCATTGCCCAGCCTTTCCTCGTCTTCATCAGCATTCTTCTTTCCCTCGGAGGTGTGTTCTGGGGTTTGATGTTCATGCAGGTGCAGTTCTCCATTCTGATGACTGGCATTGGCATCATCGCCCTTGCGGGTGTGGTGGCCAAGAACGGCATTGTGTTGATCGACTTCACCAATCACTTGCGAAAAACCGGAATGCCTCTGCGGGAAGCCGTGATTGAAGGCGGTGCCACCCGTTTGCGGCCTGTTTTACTCACTGCGGTGACGGCCATGATTGGACTGGTTCCCATGGCTACGGGCAAGGGTTTTGATTTTGTTCACCTCGAATTCATCACCAAATCCGAGAGCACGCTGTGGTGGAAGCCGATGGCATGGGCGATTTTCTGGGGATTGTTCTTCAACACCGTGCTGACGCTCTTCGTGGTTCCGACGCTGTACTATGCGTGGGAACGGTTGAAAGCGCGATTGACTGGCAAGCCGGTTGTGTAGGGGCGACCCATGGGTCGCCCCAACACAACCGGCGTTATGGTCTTAGATATCCGAATTGTTTGGGCTTGAATTTACGGGTTACGGCTGCCCCGCCCGAATTGGAAACCGATGTGACCGTTGCTTTCAGGACATAAACTCCGGAAGCCAGGAGTTGACCGTTCTTTCCAATCGGAACAAGGCTTAACACCACCGGTACGGTGCCTGTGGCATCCGGTTTCAATGTTTGCCACTGTGCGGCATCAATGGAACCCGATGCCTTGTTCACGAATCTCCCCAGGTTATCAAATATGTAGAGGGAAAAGCTGAAGGGTGCATCCGTTCGCAGCACGAAACTGGGCGCTGCGGGAGCTGGAAAGAGGGATGTCGCGTAAGTGGCGTTGCCGTCGGTGCAGTTATAGATGCAGGCACCGGTGGAATCGGGATGGATTTGTGTGGAATCCTTGTTGATCACGGTGTATCCAACCGCTCCACGAATGACCACCGGCACGGCGACGGCTGCGCTGCTGAAATTTACGCCATGAGCGACGCTGATGAGGCGATCGAGAGTGCCCGCACCCGGAACCCCGTCCACCAAATCGGACGCCGTGTCACGGGGATCCCGGGGATGAACCCAGGAGAACAGAATTTTCTCTCCGATATCGGCTTCGACAGTTCCATTGCCTGAGACCGGGTTGGTCGAACTTCCATTCAGATTTTGCAACACGGCATTTTGATTCGTGACGGAACTGCTCGACACCCCGGAAAGAGGAAGCGGTATGGTTTCCACGTCGCTTGAAACGGGTCCTTTAAGGGCACTGGCTTTTACCGTGACGGTGGATTGCTCGGAAGGCGATCGCGTCAACTTCAGGGAATATTTCGAGGGCCCCGCAGGGAAGGAAACTTCCGTTTGACCGCTGGTGGCGAGCATGGTAAGAGTGGCAGGGGAGTAACACTTCAAATGACCCGTATCGAGGGTGGCGGGAGCGCCATTCGCCAGAACACGCAGAGAATGGAAACGTTGACTACCATCTCCCAAGGTAATGATCACATTAAACTGGTTCGTATCCTGCTTGAGCGCCAGCGCGCTGTCCAGATTCACGTTCAAATTCCCATCCGAACCGGCCACCATTGGGAGTATGGCTCGGCTCATCTGACCGGTAACCTTGTTCTGGATTTGGATTGCCTGCGGGGGAACGACCCGGGTGACAAGCCGGAATATGATGGTGTCCATGGCTTCGCGCATCTTGATGGTATCCTTGGGCGGGATGCGGAAAAACTTTCCGTTCGTGATGCTGGAAAGCTCTTTCAAGTTCAGAAAAGCAGTGCTGGGAATACCCTGATTGTCGAGGGAATCGCCAAGGTGAATGCCATACACGGGGGGGATTTTCCCAGCCATGGCTAAAGCCTCGACTTTGGCGAAATCGCTTACGGCACCGTCGGAGATGAGAACAATGGCCTGATTGTGGGTCTTGGAAAGACTGGTGTCATTAAACCAGCCGAGGGCAATATTGAAGGAGGGATACCAGTCCGTGTTAATGCCAGTATTGCGATTGCAAGTGTCCGCCACTTTTCTTCCGGAATCCGCAATGATTTTGCTTTCAAGTGTTGCCAGGTTGATTGTGCCTTGGGGATCCGTTGATTTACTGATGTTGAGTAATGGCTGAAGGCGGGTTTTTTGCACGCCGCTCGTATCGGGGCCTTTGAATGAAATGAATCCGGCAGTTGCCGAAGATGCGGTATCGCGCTCCCTTTCCATTCCGCGTTTGATCACGTCATCCCGATAAAATGTTGGATCGCCGGCGGTGCTGCAAAAATGGGGATCGCCATATTGCATGCTGCCAGTGTTATCCATGATGAAGACGATGTCGGCCGCTCCTTTGGTCGTCACTTGAAAGGCGTTTTTGCAAAACCTGAGGCTGTCGTGTGCGATGCGGGTGACATTGCCTGCAGTGGAAATAAAAGCCCCGTTTCCGCCCGCAGCGGAATCAATTAAATCCAGACAGGCAGAATTGGCACCGGGATCCGGTGTGCTGTTCAACCGCAAGTCGCATCGTTTGGTTTCCGAACTCTGGGCATACAGGCTGCCAATACCCATGCCAATGACGCAGATCCACGTCATCATTCCAACCCGCATCATTCAAACTCCTTGATTTTGAGCCGCTTATCAGAACACTACACCTGTCTAAAATAAGCCCTGTTTCGGTATTCCGCCCATGATTGTGGCTGAAAATAAGCCGGAAATCAAAAAAAAGGGAACGGTCAGGCGTGCAACCAGCAGGCCACACGCCCACCTTCTCGGGAAACCCAGGGAGGGTATTCATGCCGGCAAACGTCCTTGACTTTTGGGCAACGCGTCTGAAAAGGACAGCCTGAAGGGGGTTTCATGGGGCTGGGTATTTCTCCGGTCAGCGGGACATGGGCTTTCCCATTGGGATCGCCTGCCGAGGAGGCTTGAATCAAGGCTTCGGTGTAGGGGTGCAAAGGGTTTTGAAATAAATAACGGGTGTCGGCTTCTTCCACGACATGGCCCAAATAAAGCACGGCAACTTTGTCGGAAATTCGGCGAACGACACCGAGATCGTGGGAAATAAAAACGTACGTCAGCCGAAGTTTTTGTCGAAGTTCTTCCAGCAGTCCCAAAACTTGCGCTTGCACCGACATGTCCAGTGCTGAAACGGGTTCGTCGGCGACAACCAATTTTGGTTCCACTGCCAGGGCGCGGGCAATGGCCAGACGTTGTCTCTGGCCTCCGGAGAATTGATGGGGATATTTGGAAGCATCCGCCGGGGAAAGTCCCACGGATTCCAGTAACTGTTCGACTCGCTGGCGTAGCTCGTGGCCCGAAGCCAGATTGTGAATTTGCAGAGGCTCGGCTAGTAAAAATCCCGCGCTGTGACGGGGGTTCAGGGAAGCATAGGGATCCTGAAAAACCATTTGCGCATGACGGCGGAAGGCTCGCAACGCTTTGGTGTCCAATGCGAGAATGTCCACGGAGCCTTCCCAGGAAAGACTCCCCTCGGTGACAGGGCCAAGTCGAAGCAAGGCGCGTCCCAATGTGCTTTTTCCGGAACCGGATTCTCCCACCACTGCCAGAGTTTCTCCGGGTTGCACGGATAAATCCACACCGTCCACGGCCTTTACGACACCTTGTGTTTTTTGGAACAGTCCGGACCGAACCTGAAAATGAACCTTGACGCCTTTTGCTTCGAGCAAAGGAGCGGAGGATGAGTTTTCCATTGTCATCCTTCCCACGGATTGTGGCAGGCCACGCCGCCTATCAAGGCCGGTTCTTTCTGAGAACACAGAGGAAGGATCCGGGAACAACGCGGATGAAAACGGCATCCCGCCGGGGGCTGTTTGGGATCGGGTACCTGGCCGGGAATGCCACGCAACGGTTGATCCACGGGTACGCGGGCGGGCATGGAGTTGAGCAAAGCTCGCGCGTAAGGATGGCGCGGACGGGTGAAAAGTTTTTGAACGGATAAAGTTTCGACGATTTTTCCGGCATACATCACCGCAACGCGATCCGCGACTTGGGATACGGCGTTCAAATCATGGGTGATGATAAGCAGGGCCATGTTTTTTTCACGGGCCAGTTTTCGAAGGAGCAGAAGAATTTGCGCCTGCACGGTGGCATCCAAAGCCGTGGTCGGCTCGTCTGCAATCAGCAGTTTGGGACGCAAGGTCAAGGCCATGGCGATCAGCACTCGCTGGCGCATGCCTCCGGAAAGCTCATGGGGGTATTGCCGCGCCTGTCGTTCGGGGTCTGGCAATCCGACTTCACGGAAGAGTTCCTGAACACGTTGTTGGGCTTCGCGGCTGGATTTTTTTTCGAGAACGAGCAAGGACTCGGCCACTTGCTCTCCGCAAGTCAGTACGGGGTTCAAAAATTGCATGGGGTCTTGAAACACCATGGCCATTTCCCGGCCGCGCAATTTTCTCCGGTTGTTTTCGGAAAGTCCGAGAATATCATTGCCTTGAAATTTCAGGGTTCCACCGGCGTAAAATGCTGCGGAAGGAAGCAGTCCCATGATGCCGAGTGCGGTGAGACTTTTTCCGCAACCGGATTCTCCGACCAAAGCAAGCGCCTCTCCGGGTTCAAGGGAAAAGCTGACGCCGTCGACGGCGCGTGCGAGTCCATCCTCGGAACGGATGTGGATGCGCAGGTTCTCTGCTTCCAGTAAAGGCATGGGCGAAATATACACCCCATAACTCTGTCACCCTATCCCCAAACCCCTTCCCCTCTTGAGGGGAAGGGGGAGCGGCAAAAGAGAAAACAAAGTCAGTGTAACTGTTCGGAAACTGCAAGTTCGATTTGCTTGCGAACGATCTCGGGGCGAGTGAGAATCTCTTCGTTGGGAAACCGTAGGACGCGAATACCCATTGACTTGAGCCATTTTGTGCGTTCTTCATCTTGCTCAGTTTGGAGCGTGTGTATTTCTCCGTCGGCCTCAATCGCAAGACGGATTTTGATGGAATAGAAATCGACGATGTAAGGTCCAATTTTGTGTTGTCGACGAAATCGAATGTTTAAAATTTGATCCTTGCGAATAAGTTCCCACAGATGCTTTTCAGCCATCGTCGGGTTTCTTCTCAATTGTGAAATAACAGCTTTGTCGGCCTCACTCAATCGTCGATGTCTCCCTGAAATTCGGCTGTATGATTGCTCTTTCATAGTGTTGTCGAAGATGAATCGTCTTTCATTCCCTTCCCCTCAAGAGGGGAAGGGTCCGCCGACTTGTGCCGAACACGATGGAGACAAGGCGGGGGATGGGGTGTCACTCCACCCGTTCCCATTTCTGCGACCTTCCCAAAAGTGAAATCCCGATGAAGCCGCGGACGGTGAGTGACTTTCCTCCGGGATCCAGCGCAATGCGGCAGCGGTAGATTTTTCCACTTGCCGGATCGAGAATGCGGCCATTCTCCCAGGTCGATCCTTTCGCATGTAAATCCCACATCACCATCATGCCACGGATGGGTTTGCCCTTGCGATCATCCGTGCAGGCTTCACAAACTCGGTCCGGACTTTTTCCGGGCCATGGAAGCAGGGAATCGATCTTTCCCAACAAAACTCCTTTGTCTTCATAGACACGGATGATGGACTTGGCCTTTCCAGTTTCATCGTCAAAGGTTTTCCATCGTCCCACGGGGGAGTCCGTGCCGCCAGCGTGGATGGCAATGGTGTGGAACAGTAAAAAGGCGAACGTTGATTTTTTCAGGTTGAACATGAGGGACTCCTTCTTTCCGGCGGAACAATCCGCCTATCTTCTTTCTTCCCGCCCGATGATCTTGGGCTTGTTCTTCTCGTCGAAAATGATTTCCAGCGTAGCTCTTTCGGACAATTCCACCCGGGAGATTTTGTCGATCATTTGATCGTGCAGGACTCCGTTCTTTTCATACACGATCCAGTCCTTGTGTATCTCCTTGACGGTGCAGGCCACTTTCATCGTCCCGTCCTTGAAGTGAATTTTCGCCGGACCGAGTTGATCGATGCCGATGATTTTTCCCTGTTCCGAGGAGATTTGAATTCCGGGAGCGACGGTTGCTTTTGCGGTATTCGCCGTTTCCGCCGCGACACTGTCCGTGTCCGGTGTCGTTTCAAGGCTGTCCTTCTGCTGCGCAAATGCGGAGGTCAGAAGGAACAGCAGAATCAGGGCGGGTATGACGAACATGTTCCGTTACTCGACGCTTTTCTTTTTGTGGACGTTGAAGCCGAAAGAGAAGCCGACAACGTCGGCATTCTTGCGCGGCGCGTAATAGATGTTCACCGGCATGTTGAGATAGCCCGAACGGAAAGTCATTCCGGCCACTAAAAGCATGCTCGTTGAAAATTTATAGTCTCCGCGGGTGTCGGGCAGGGTTTCGACTTTCAGGTTGTTCGGATTCCCGTCGGATTTCAGATGCCATGTTCCATCGGCGGCTTTGTATACATCCGCCGATTGTACAAGCCGGAATGTGGGTCCGAGGGCAAATTCCAATCCCATTTTGCCAACGCGGAACCCTTGCAGGACGGACATGGAGGGGATCAGCAACCCACTTTCCAATCCGCCGATGGCGGGAACGAATTCCACGAGCGCCTGGAAATTACCGGCGCTGATATAGGAGATCTCCTGTTGCCATCCGAACTGGAAGATTGCCGGATACATTCCAAAGCCATGCTGATCTTTTCCGGCCTGCAATCTCTTTGCCGCATCGCCCATGGTATAGGAAAACCCCATTCTCGGTCCGTTGTTGGTGAAGGATGTGTTGGGACTTTCTATCGGCGTATCATAATCGATCAACAGGGAAACGGTGGTGGGATCGGGTTGAAGTCCGGCGATCTTGGCCACGGAGACGGAGATCATTCTTTGGACTTCGGGGAGATTCAAGAACTCGGTGGCCTCGCTCTTTTCAATTCTTCCCGAAGCGACGTCGATCAGCCTCAATGTGATGACGATTTTTTCGCCGAAGCGTTCCACGTTTCCGCTCAACATTTTGGAAACTCCGAGTCTTTTCCCTGCAGCCACAAGGCAGCTCGTTGAGAAACAACTGTCTGCTTTTTGCTTGTTCGTCGAAAGCATTTCGGCAACTTCATAGCGATCCATGACCGCATAGACGCCGGTTTTTTCCAGTTCCAACCGGACCATGTAACCCATGGCCTCGGGATCCTGAACCATGCCCTTGCTGTCGATGTTCAGCACGGCAATGGTGGACTTTGTCTGGGCGAACGTTGCGGATGCAAGCGCGAAGAACACCATGAGTGAAAGAAACATTCCGTTTAAGGGGCGTCGAATCGGTTCCATACAGTCTCCTTTCAAGAGATTATTGATTTCAGCCCCTTTGACGCCCGATGGATAAAAGCGGTAACCTGACCGGGAAGATTTTTGCATTTTGCCCTTTCCATGCCTTCCATACTCCTTCTCGATCTGGATCACACCCTTTATTCGTCAACCTTGCCCACCGGTGATGCCGTGGATGCGCGAATTGCGCAATATCTCCGCAATCATCTGAATCTTTCCTTCGATGCAGCCGATGCCTTGCGACAGGATTTATCCGCCCGGTATGGAACGACATTGAAGGGGATGGAGATTTTGCACGGAGTGGATCGGGAACGTTATTGCGATTTCATCCAGGACCTGGAAGATGAACAGATGCCTCCTCCGAATCCGCTTTTGCGGGAATGGCTTATTGCGGTCGGCGGAAAGGTTCCGACCTATCTGTTTACCAATGCCCGGCGGGACTGGGTCGATCGATGCCTGACATCCATGGGATTCAATGATCTGCTGGCAGAAAATTCCGGCGGAGAAAACCCCGGAACCCTGCTGGGAATCTTTGACATCGGATTCATGGAATGGATTGGAAAACCCGAAGTGGAAGCGTTTACCAAAGTTGAAGCCTATGTACGTGAACGCCATCCGTCCCTGACCGAAATTATTTTCGCAGACGATCGATTGGACAATCTGGAGCAGGCCCGTTTGCGCGGATGGTCCACGGTGTGGGTTCGTCCACATGATGCCATCAACGCTCGGCCCTTCGACTCCGCTCAGGGACCGTCGCGTGATCATCGTGTAGTGGATTCCCTGTTGGAACTGGATCCCGAAACATTGTCATGAGAGTCTTCGCAGGAGCGGGGGAGGCATCAGGCGATCGCATTCTCGCCGCTTTGCTCAAGGGTTTGCGCGCGCATTTTCCGGATTTGGAAGCAAGCGGATTTGGCGGGCCCTTAAGTGAAACACAGGGTTTGAAATCCCTTCTCCCCATTCAGCAATTAGCAGTGAGCGGTGTGGGGGATGTGTTTCGGCGCGGAGTATTTTTGACCTCAGCCTATCTTCGTTTGAAGAAAGCGCTTCGGGAGTTTCAACCGGATTTGGTTTTGCTGGTGGATTATCCCGGAATGAATGTGGGTCTGGTGCGTTATGCGAAGCGCCTTGGATTACGGGTTCACTATGTCGCACCTCCCCAATTGTGGGCTTACCGGAATCCCGGGCCGAGACTTCATCGCTTGCGAAGAAGCTTAAACGGAGTTTCACTGCAAGTGTTGTTTCCCTTTGAATTGAAATTCTATGAGCCTTGGGCAACTCGGCTTTGTCAGGGTCATTTCTTTTCAGCTCCATCCGGTTCTCCACCATTCGGAGATCGTCTTTTGCTTTGTCCCGGTAGCCGTCGTGAAGTTCTGCGCCGTAATCTTCCCTTATGGCTCCAGCAGGTTTCTGATTGGAAAAACGGAATCGATATCTTGACACCCAAGTATTTGGTCAAGGATGTCGAAGTAGCGGTGGCCGAGTGGTCCGCCGGGCTTCGGCTACGCTCAGCCACCGGCGGATTGTATCGAGGCCCCGCAATACTTGCCGATTCCGAAGAAGCTTTCTCACGTGCCGCCAGTGCGATTTCCTTTCCCGGCACAATGACCCTCGAACTTTTCCTCCATCGAATACCGACGTCGGTTTGGGCTGTGCTAGATCCCTTGACCTTGTGGATGGGTCGGAGAAAATTGCGGAATCGTTTTACGGCGCTGCCAAATCTGTTGCTGGACAAGGAAGTTTTTCCGGAGTGGGTCGGGACAGCAAAGAATTTTAAACGTCAGCCACCCATTTTACAGAATGCTTCAGACATATCGGACGAAGACAGGATTGCAATTCAAAAGAAAATGGGGCTATTCAATGGTGTTGAAACGGGCGTACAGGCCTGTTTGGAACTGTTACTTTAAGTCCATGGCCTCGGTCAAGGAAAAACTACAACGGCTCCATCCGCGCGAATACGCGAACTTCACTTATGCGTATCCCGTATTGTCGCGGCGTTCCGGCGGAGTTTCCATCGGTGTGAATTTGAATCCCGACAAAATTTGCAATTTCGATTGTCCCTATTGCCAGGTCGATCGCACACCACCGGGTAAGGAACAAATAATCGACTTGCCGCGCATTCGGGAAGAAGTCGAGGCCCTGTTGAGTTCGGTGGATGAAAACGGGATTTGTCGTTTGCCCTTGTTCGATGCTTTGCCCGATGCGGATAAAAAACTGTGTGATGTGGCGTTGTCCGGCGACGGTGAGCCGACCCTCGTTCCTGAGTTTGCCGATGTGTGCGCCCTGTTGCATGAATTGCAACTGGCGCACTCTCAACTGGATTTTAAACTGGTGTTGATCACCAATGCCACTTTGTTGGATCGACCCAAAGTCCAGGCGGGCGTCGAAGCCTTGCTTAAGGGGCGAGGTGAAGTGTGGGCCAAGCTGGATGCAGGTACTGAAACATGGTTCCAAAGAGTGAATATCAGCCGGATCTCGCTGGATCGCATCGAGGAAAATCTCATTTCGTTGGGAAAAACTTCCCCGTTCAAGATTCAATCCTTCTTCTGTCGCTTTGCCAGTGAAGGCTGGGATTGGAACAAGGAGGAAGTGGAGGCCTATTTACAGCGGTTGCGCCGGATCCGTGATGCCGGTTCGCGCATTCTGGAAGTGCAATTGTACACGCTGGCCCGCCGTCCATCGGATGCCAGTATTGTTGCCGTGGATAAACCTCTGCTCGAATCCATACGGGTTCGCATCGAAGCCTTGGGCATTCCGGCCCGTGTTTATGGAAGTGGGGATTGAGTTTGGCCGCGGAGAATCTTTTTGACGAGACCTGGTTTTATGCTCCGGTGGAACAACTGGGCGAACTTCCCTTGCCTGTGGAGGAAGCGCATCATGCTATGCGTGCGCTGCGCTTGAGACTGGGAACGGACATCATTGTATCCAATGGGTTAGGCTCGGTCTTCCGCGCAAAACTGGTTTCGGATACGGGCCGTATCGATATTCTGGAATGCATCCTGAATGAACCGGAAGCTCCGGGTTTGAGTCTCGCGATTGGGTTGCTGAAAGGTCGCGATGTGGAAGAGCCGATTGAAGCTGTTTGTGAATTTGCCGTGGGGGATGTGTTTTTGCTGCAAACAGATCACAGCAGTGAGTTCAACGGACAGAATTTTGATCGCTTGATGGAACGGCTGCGTCAAAAAAGTCTCACAGCATTGAAACAGGCAAAAAAATCCTGGCTGACGCGTATTCATCCACCGGAGGATTTGCGTACATGGCGGGAACGCCATCGAAACATTCCACTGGCCTTGGCGCATCCCGGTCAGGATACGATTCCAACTCCATCGCCGTCGATTATGCATGTACTCATCGGGCCGGAAGGCGGCTTCTCGAATTCGGAATTGGAGTATTTGCAGGCGCAGGAGAATTGTTATCAACTCAGCTTGGGTCCCACGCGGTTGCGCGCAATCCACGCTCCTGTCGCGGCATTGGGAAACTTGATAGGACGATAGCCTAAGGGCGGTCCCCGCTGCAGCCCTCCGGGCTTTCATCATCCGCCTTTAATATCTCAAACTCTCCGGCATCCGAAGTGGGAACAAAAACAAGACTGTCATTTGCGGAATAATGCCAGGTCAATACATGACCTTTTACCGGAGCTTCTGCGAAACGATCCGCCACGGCGTCGTTCACACGTTCGGAAGTGGCCGTGCCCAAGCCGCCCAAATCCATTTCCAGTTTATCGCCCCCGGCATAGCGCATCGCTTTGTAAATATCGGCCTGATCCAGCGAATCGCAAAATTCACATTGCAGTTCCATCCGGCCGGTGGAATCCGGTAAGACGCGCAAAGTCCCCGATTGGGAACCGCAGGGAACAAAAATCCTCCAACCCTGTCCTTCAATCAGCGAAATTCGGGTCCAATCCTTGGGCATGGAATCGAGAAGATCCCTTATCGGGAAATTCTCCGTAGCGGTGGCTTCGGGTAATCCGGCCTGCCGCCGGTGTTTCTCCCGGAGTCCAAAGAGGAATACGGTAAGGCACAAGGCAATGGCCATCGCGAAGAGGATGAAGACGATTTTTTTTCCGGGAACGGGTGAATTCGTGGACATGTTAAAATGAGAAACTAGAACCTTCTATCTTTTCCGGGTAAATTTACCGGATAGAAGAAGGAAAAAAAGTGAGCTCTTTAACCCTCAGTCCCGCTTGGAACGCCCTTAAAAAACATCATTCGGACGCTTCGCAATGGAAGCTCCGCGAACTTTTCACCGAGGATTCCGCCCGTGCGGATCGATATCAAGCCGAAGCCTGCGGCCTCCATCTGGATTACAGCAAGAATCTGATACAGGATCAAACGCTTGGACTGTTGCGGTCCTTGATGGCGCAAGCCGGTGTTGAAGCCGCGCGGGACGCCATGTTCCGGGGCGACAAAATCAATTTCACCGAGAAACGCGCGGTGTTGCATACGGCGTTGCGGTATCAGGGTTCCGATCCGATTCTGGCGGATGGCGAAGATGTCATGCCGAAAGTGCGGGCCGTGCTGGAAAAAATGCGAGTCTTTTGCGATCGCGTTCGATCGGGTGCATGGAAGGGGCACACCGGAAAACCGATCCGGCATGTGGTGAATATCGGTATTGGCGGTTCGGATCTTGGTCCGGTCATGATCACCGAGGCCCTGCGGCCTTATGCCAATGATGCGTCCGGCGAGCGTCGCATTGTCGTGTATTTCGTTTCCAATGTGGACGGAACGCATCTCGCTGAAATTCTGCGTGAAGTCGAACTGGATCAAACCTTGTTTCTCGTGGCGTCAAAGACTTTCACCACACAGGAAACCATGACCAATGCGCACAGTGCCCGTAAGGCGTTGTTGCAGGCAATGGGAGGCGACGCTTCCGCCGTGGCGAAACACTTCGCGGCCCTTTCTACGAACATCCCTGCGGTCAAGGCTTTCGGAATCGATCCGGACAATGCCTTTGAGTTTTGGGATTGGGTGGGCGGACGTTATTCCTGCTGGAGCGCGATTGGATTGCCCATTGCCCTGTTCATCGGTTTCGAGAATTTCCACGCGTTTCTGCGCGGCGCTTATGCCATGGACACGCATTTTCGCGAAGCCCCGTCCGAAAAAAATCTTCCGATGATTCTTGCTTCGCTTGGAGTTTGGTACACCGATTTTTTTGGCGCAGAGACTCACGGCATTTTCCCTTACGATCAATATCTCCACCGTCTGGCCGCGTATTTGCAGCAGGCAGACATGGAATCCAACGGGAAGTTCATGACGCGCTCCGGCGAGCGTGTGGATTATCCCACCGGACCCATCATCTGGGGCGAACCCGGAACCAACGGGCAGCATTCCTTTTATCAGTTGATCCATCAGGGAACGCGCCTCATTTCCTCCGACTTCATCGCACCGATGCAATCGCAGAATCCCATGGGCGATCATCATCGCATTCTCATGGCGAATTGCTTCGCGCAAACCGAGGCGTTGATGGTGGGGAAGACTCTTGCCGAAGCGGAGGCGGAGTTGCGCCAGCAGGGATTGCCCGAGGCGGAAATCAAATCACTGGCCCCGTATAAAGTTTTCGAAGGCAGTCGGCCCACGAATACGATTGTGATGTCGAAGTTGACGCCGGAAACACTGGGCGCTCTAGTGGCTCTTTATGAGCACAAAATTTTCGTGCAGGGTGTGATTTGGGATGTGAACAGCTACGATCAAATGGGCGTGGAATTGGGCAAGCAGCTGGCGAAGGCGTTACTCGGAGAAATGGAAGCAGGGGAGAAGGATGCATCCATTCCTCTCAAACACGATGCGTCGACCAACGCCCTGTTGCAGTATTATTGGAAGAATCGGAAGTAGTCTGAAAAATAAATGGTGGAGTTAAGGAGAGTCGAACTCCTGACCCCCTGCATGCAAAGCAGGTGCTCTACCAACTGAGCTATAACCCCAAAAAAAGAACCGTCATCGGATGGTGGGCCTGGGAGGACTTGAACCTCCGACCCCCGCCTTATCAGAGCGATGCTCTAACCAACTGAGCTACAGACCCAAAACCTGGGGTCCATCCGATGACGATTCTCCACTTCATTGAGCAAGAAAGGCTGTTTTTGAGCTCAAAGCCCAAAAAACGGAGGTGGGAATATAGGCTTGCAGGG
>CANKII010000002.1 GCA_947482115.1 Fibrobacterota bacterium | reverse complement strand
TGCGGCTGCCAATGGCTTCCTCACCTTCCTTGAGCGATGCGATTTTGCGAATGTCGAGGCGCACCGAGGCGTAAAACTTGAGGGCGTTTCCACCGGTGGTGGTTTCCGGATTGCCGAACATCACACCGATTTTCATGCGCAACTGGTTGATGAAAATGAGGCAGCAATGCGAACGGCTGACAATGCCGGTGAGTTTGCGCAAGGCCTGTGACATGAGGCGCGCCTGCAAGCCCATGTGCGAGTCGCCCATTTCGCCGTTGATTTCAGCTTGTGGCACAAGGGCCGCAACTGAGTCCACCACGATGATATCCACCGCGCCACTGCGAACGAGAGTCTCTACGATGTCGAGAGCCTGTTCACCAGTGTCGGGTTGTGAGACGAGAAGGTTGTCGATGTCCACACCGAGGCGGCGGGCATATTGTGCGTCGAAAGCGTGTTCCGCATCGATGAAGGCGGCGATGCCTCCGATCTTTTGCGCCTCGGCTACGGAGTGCAATGCCAAGGTGGTTTTACCCGAAGATTCCGGTCCGTACACTTCCACGATGCGACCGCGCGGCAAACCTCCGATCCCGAGCGCCATGTCGAGCTGGATGCAACCGGTGTTGACCACCGGGATATCCAAAATTTCGCGGGAACCCAGACTCATGATGGAGCCTTTCCCGTGAGCCTTTTCAATCTGGGCCACGGCGGCATCCACCGCGCGTTTTTTGTTGGAGGTTTCTTCGGATACTTGAGGTTGTTGTTTCTTCGCGCTCATGGCGGCACTCCTTGTTGTGGTGAGAAAGAATCTAACGATTACTGCTCACTTGTGCAAGTGTTTTTTTGAACATATATTTTCATTTCTTATTTATCTTTGTAAGTCATTGATAATAAACATTCTGAGAAGATTCATAGCCGAATAGGCGCTCAACCAGCGGTTGATTTTACGATCTCCCCGGAATAAAAACCGCTTCACTTCCGAGCCTTTTGGGGAGGCCACGGCGATGTAAACCAGCCCCACGGGTTTCTCCGCAGTTCCACCATCCGGTCCAGCAATTCCGGTAATCGCAACCGCATAATCCGAATCCGCCGCCGCCAGACAACCCTGTGCCATTTCCAACGCCACGGCTTCAGACACCGCGCCATGCTGCTTTAAAGTTTCCGTCGAAACGTGAAGCAGGGAATTTTTGGATTCATCGGCGTAAGTGAGATAACCCTGTTTGAAGATCGCGGAACTTCCCGGCAGCTCGGTGATCAAATATCCCAGCGCACCGGCCGTGCAGGATTCCGCCACGGACACCGTGGCATGGCGTTCCATCAGCAAACGAAACACGGTTTCCGGCAAGGTCGATCCTTCGCGGTCCACAATGTATTCCGGCGGAAGTCTCGAAAGCAAATCCTCCCAGACATCCGCAAGCAAAATCACCTGTTCGGGAATTTTTTCATTCTCCACAAACGCTTCCAGGGACAAGGCCACGCCGGACTCGGTAGGCAAAGAGGAGAAACGAAACCCTTCCGGAAATTTCAAACCGCGAAACAATTCGCGCTGACGACTTTCCGCAAAACCAAAGGTATGGACACGCTTGCGCAGCAACACCGCATCGCGCCGCAGCAAGGATGGACGGCAATGCAAATCGAACATCGTGCGGAATTCCGAAGGCACTCCGGGAAAGGCAAATACACTCAAACCTTGCACATCCACACGAAATCCACAGGCGGTACCCACAGGATTCTTCAACGCCGTAGATCCCTGCGGCACATAAAGCTGCCGCTTCTGCCCTTCGGTAATGACTTGCGATTTCACACTCAACCATTCCGCCAGCCACACTTCCGCATCCGCACTGTATTCCAACGGCACGCCCAAAAACTCCGCCACGGCTTCTCGCGTCACATCATCCTGAGTCGGTCCCAATCCTCCGGTGATCAACAAAGAATCACAACGGGGAAGCGCATCCTTCCCCTCTCCCCTGCAATCGCGCAAGGTCGCGGCAATGGTTTCAATGCCATCACCGATGGCCAGTGTGAATGCAAGTTCGTGTCCGAGTTCGCCTATCCAGCGCGCCAAATCGAAGGCGTTGGTGTTGAGCACTTTGCCGAGAAGCAGTTCGTCGCCAATATTGATGAGTCCAATGCGCATGATATGAAGGAAATATAGGGCAAGAATCGTATCTTTCGACGCGGATGTTTCGCCGTCTTTTATTCAGCGCCTTCTTTCTCGCCACATCGGCCACATGGGCCGCACCGTCTTTATCGGTCACTGCCGACACGACTTCCGATGCCCGCCCCAAATCCGGTATTTCTGAAATCGACAGTTTGCCTTTGCACGATTGGGATGCCGCCAAGCATTCCCTTTCCATTCCCTTGACGGTGGGATTATCCGCCGTGATTCCCGGCGGCGGACAATTTTACAGCGGTCATCCCGTGCGCGGCAGTTTTTTGCTGGGTCTGGAATCCCTTCTCTTCGGTCTTTCCCTGTACAGCTACTACGTCGATTTACCCCGCTATGATCGCCAGACCGGGAGCATGCTCGATTCCGCCGACGCCGCCTTCGACCGCATGACGCATAATCCGGCCCAGCAGGCGGATGCCCAATCCGATTTTGAATACTGGACGTCCGCCGCCCGGATCAACGCCTCACGCCGCCTCCAGCAGGCCGACCTCGCCAATTCAGAACTGGCCTGGGCATTGGGCCTGCACTTTTACGCAATCACCGACGCCTTCGAGATCGCCGTGAAAAGCCATCACAGCGAACCCCGCAAACGTTCGGTGCAACGTGCCATGTGGTACGGTCTGGCTTTCCCCGGAGGGGCGCAGTTGTACAATGAACGTTATGGAAAATTCGGGATGCTGTGGATGGCGATTGGAGCCAGCGCGGTGTCGGGCTGGTCGCGGCAGAATGTGGTGGAATCGCTGAATCGCTCGGTGGGTACGGCGCGGATCGAACGATCCGCCGATTTCGAGAAACTGGATGTGGATCGCACCCTGTATCGCAAACGCAGGAATCAATATTACTGGGGAATCGCCCTGCTTTATGTCTATGGAGTGATGGACGGGATGGTGGACGCATCGCTTTCCGATTTCGACGCCAGGAATCGATATGCCCTTGGTCCGGGCCCAACCCCGCTGTCTATGATGGCCTCAATTCACTTCTAATCCCATTTTTTGATTAAAAACGGCATTTCAACGTCGGTGAATTAATTGTTGAAATAATAGTCGTTGAAACATATACTTATCAGTAACAATTAAACAAAAAAAGGAGATTGCGATGTCAACCCAAGCCACCATTACGAAGAACGGTCCGATCAAAATTGAAGGTGATTTTAAAGTGCTGGATGCCTCCGGCGCAGCATTCACCAACGCAGAAGGCAAGCCGGTGTACTTGTGCCGTTGCGGCTTGAGCTCGAACAAACCTTTTTGCGATGGCTCGCATAGCAAACAGGGATTTCAATCGGAAGTAAAAGCCGTTTAAATCGAACTGAAAACCCAATCGACGAGGTGAAGCGGAAGGCCGTGATCCTCGTTGAAAATTCAGGGGCTTGGAGTATATTTATCGGCCCCTGTGGGTACCTAGCTCAGTTGGTAGAGCAGCTGACTCTTAATCAGCGGGTCGTGGGTTCAATCCCCTCGGTACCCACCACTTTTTCTTCTTTTTCTTCGGAAAGAGAAGGTTGATGGTTTAACCGCCTCTCCGATTCTACACCGTAATACACCGCCGTACCCACTTGGTGGGTACTCGGTGGGTACTCCTCTCGGCGTTGAGTTCAAAATGAAAAGCCCGTACACGTTCCCAATTCACCGGACGGTCTTGGCAGGCATTCCGTGTGTAATTCGTGCAGGAACCGTTCCTATCGGATCCAGGATTCCCTTTTGTGTTCCGACAGCATGTCCTAGGGTCAAACAAGTCAAAAGCAGGATGACTTTCTTTTCAAAAAAATCATGACGTACATAGGTACGTTATGATTTCCCTGAAGGAATAACTCGCAAAAGTTGGTTTTACTCGACGGCGTAAAACCTTTGCATGGTTAGATTAAGTCTTAATACTCCCGGAATGCTCTGGATTTGGACGAAAGGATCGAAGCCATGTCGAACTTACAGACCTCCCCCACTTCCAGCCCTTCCCAGCGGGAATTACCTCTTAATTGGGAACCGATGGTTGTGGTGGCATTGGGTGCGGTACTCCTCGTTATTGCCGGGTTCATCCCCTATTTTACACCCGACCCTTTTAGAATGATAAATGGCAACACATTGATGAAAATCGAGCCCTTGTTCCTACTTGGAAGTCCTGCCGCATTTCTGGTATTGGGTCTTTATTGGTTTAAGGGTTTTAAAGCTCATGCAGACGGACTTATTTGGCTGGGATTATGGTTTCTCGGTTTCACAATCTATATGGCCAATTCAAGCCAACTGGTTTTGGTGACAACGAAGCAATTAAGCTCCGCTCATTTGGGTTCAGGCTTCTGGGCCTTTGTTTTTGGATGTGCTTTCATCCTTTTGGGAGGCATTCTGCTTCGCTTCCCTCATTCCAATTTTGGGCTGATTGAAGCAGATACCGATGCGCCTTTAACAGAGTCAAACTGAAGTTCCCAGGAGTTCAAATGAACGGATTGATGTGCACCTACGGGCATGGATGTGGATTTGGAGGAGGAAGGATTTTCTTTTTCCTTTTGATTTTTGCATTGGTGTGGATGTTATTGTGTCGCAAGCGATGCTCTTCGTTCTCTCGTGAACACCCGGAAGAAATCCTCAAGAAAAGGTATGCCAAAGGTGAAATGGATGCCGACGCTTACAAGAAAATGCTCGAAGATTTAAGGAAGTGACCCTCAGAGGGGTGCGGGGGTCAGATAAGGTTCTGCAATTGGATAGTCGCGATAGCAGCTCACATTACCCCAAAATATCCATCCCTCGAAATGGGCAACCGCGCGTTCGTTTGACGTAAGGGTGGGTTCAAAATTTCCTGCGAGACTCCGGTTGGTATCTGCATTTCGCATCTATTCGGCAACCGAAAATGTCCATTTTGGGAGGGTTCCGTGTTAGGTTTTCTTTCCATGAAAAACCATAGAGACGCAAATAAAAGAGAACTCGCCGTTCTTTCATTTTCTCACTCAAAAATTTTATGACTGCGACATTTCAAAATACAAGTCATACACAAATTGACTTTCCAAAAACTTCACATCTTCTGGAGAAGTTTGGAATGAAATTTTCCGCAGGGGGTCCCCATATTAGCCGAACCATGATGTTGGCGGAAATTGATGCTTTGCTATCTGCGGTACCCATTGGTTCAGCTAAGGGTGAGTACATTGCGGCCGTACTTCAGCGGAATGTTTTGGACAAGGCAACAGACAGCACCAGGAAGGAGTCACTTCGCCGTCTCCGCGAACTATACGCACTTGATGAAGCGACGCCTATTTTTGGGCTCCTGCGAAAACTTCATGAGATTGATGCCATCAGCTTGCCCTTGCTGGCGGTAATGGTTGCGTGGGCACGCGACCCACTGTTTCGTGCAACGAGCAATCCCATCTTAAACGCATCAGTAGGCGATCGAGTTGAAACCGGTGACCTAGCGCGGGCACTTGGTGTTGAATTTCCGAATCAGTATTCGGAATTGAGCATCAATCAGACCGCGCGTCACACTGCATCTTCATGGACCCAATCCGGACATCTCACTGGCCGCGCAAAAAAGACCCGCCAATTGATCAGGCCTACAGTAGCAGCTGTCACTATGGCTTTTTTCCTGGGGGAGGTCGCCGGGTACCATGGTGCTGCGATTTTCGCCAATCCGTGGTGTGTTCTCCTTGATCTGAAACCTGATCGCGCAAAATCATTGGGCATGGAAGCTCATCGTGCCGGACTTCTCAACTTGCGCGCGGTTGCAGAGATCGTCGAATTGAGTTTCCCGCTGCTAACTAAATTTGAACCGCTACAATCATGAACACCATCGATAGACTTATTTCAAACTATTCCCGTCAGGTCCGGTTGCCCTGGACGGCAAACACCTCCGGTAAACAGCGTGTTTGGTTGGCAGTTTATCCTCCTGATGAGGAGCGACGGGTGCGTGCGCGCCTTCCTGAGTTTGAGGCACTTACTCATAAAGCCGGCCATGAATGGTCTACTGTTGATCTCACACCATTGCTCCCAGAATGGATTGAGGCTCACGAATTTCGTGAGGGAATATTTGCTGAACCCGAGCATTTCAGCGACAAAAGCGAACTCGAAAAACGGGTCATTGACCGAGTGCGTCAAGGTTGTTCCCATGAGGATGTGAATGAAACCTCCGTGGTGGCAGTCACAGGGCTGGCTTCGCTATTCGATTTCATTCGTGTTTCAGCCTTGATTGAATGCGTGGAGGACAGTGTACGAGGTCGTTTGTTAATCCTGTTCCCAGGAGAGTATTCGGGAAGCACCTATCGATTCATGGATGCCCGGGATGGTTTCAATTACCTGGCCGTCCCCATCACCTCAACCGAGAGCTTCATCAAACCATGACCAACCGCGAACTTTATTTCCGTGATCCCACCACTCTGGAGCTGCTGAATAACGGTGTCTCAAAAGTCTCCGAAATCGGCCAGGACGAACGGCAGATCCAGACACTTCGCTTCGAGTTGACGAACTTTGTCTGTGATGGCGAATATGCCCGTGGATTGGAGCGGATTCTAAAAGCCTATCTGGATGGATTGGGGCGCCAGGAGCAGAAGGCTGTCTGGGTAAGCGGATTTTTCGGCAGTGGTAAATCCCATCTCGTCAAAGTGTTGCGCTATCTCTGGGAGGATTATCGCTTTGCTGATGGCGCCACCGCACGTTCGCTCGTGACTCTTCCGGTGGACATATCTGAATTACTCACGGAATTGAGCAATCGCAGCAGGCAAATGGGTGGTTTGCGCGCTGCGGCAGGTACCCTCGGTGCGGGGACCATGGACAATGTCCGTCTTGCATTCATACAACTGGTGTTGCGAGCCGCCGGCCTTCCCGAAAATCTGGCGCAGGCCAAATTTGTTCTTTGGTTGCGCTCATCGGGTCTTGAGGCCAGGGTTGTGTCTGCTCTTCAGCAGCAGAAACGCGAACTTGGCCGCGAAGTACTCAGTTTGAAACTATCCGTTCCTCTCGCTGAGGCTCTGGTAAGTGCAGAGCCCAAATATGGCACCGCCGCCAATGCCCAGGCATCTATTCGCGATCAATTCAAGGACAACAACTCCCCGACCATTGAGGATGCGCTGGATGTAGTGAAGCAAATTTTTGGGCTTGGCGGGCAGCTTCCCTGCACGTTGCTTGTACTGGATGAAATCCAGCAATTCATCGGTGATAAAATTAGCAGAGCACAGGACATTCAGGAGATCGCCGAGCACTGTTGTACTGATATGGGAAACCGTCTCCTTATTGTTGGCACGGGCCAATCCGCGCTGAACACAACAGCCAGTTTGCAGCGCTTGCAAGCCCGCTTCATGGTGCGCGTTCAACTTTCCGATACAGATGTCGAAAGTGTCATTCGGAAGACCGTCCTCCTTAAAAAGCCGGAGCAAGAGTCACGCATCACGGAATGTTTGAATGCTTGCCAGGGGGAATTGGCCCGACACCTCCAGAATACTCGTTTAGCCGCCACCAGCGACGACGACAAGTTTTTCGTTGCTGACTACCCGCTCCTGCCCACCCGCAGGCGATTCTGGGAAAAGGTGCTGCGCAATACCGACCAATCCGGCACAAAGGCCCAATTGCGCTCGCAATTGCAGATCGTGTTTGAAGCGACTCGTCAAACTGCGGCGGCTGAAGTAGGCACGGTGGTACCGGCAGATTTCATCTATGATCAGATTTCCACTGATCTTATTAATTCCGGCCAACTGGAGCGCGAATATGATGAGATTATCCGCAAGCAGCGTGACGGCACCAAGGAGGGTAATCTCCGTTCCAGCTTATGCGCCTTGATTTTCCTCACAGGCAAGCTGGCCCGCACGCCGGGCACTGACGATGGCCTACGTGCCACTGCTGAAACGCTTGTGGATCTACTGGTGAGCGACCTCAAGAACGACCGTGCAAAATTGGAGCAGCAAGTTCCCAAAATGCTCCAGCAACTTGTGGATGGCGGTCAGATAATGGCCGTTGAAAATGAATTTTGTTTGCAAACACGGGAAGGTGCCCGCTGGACGCAAGATTTCTATCGCAGTCGCGTCGGCGTTCTTAGGGACGAGGAACGGATCAATTCGAAACGAGCGGAACTGCTTCGTGACGGAACCAAGCTGGCTCTCAGGCCGGTATCCTTGCATCAGGGCAGCTCTGGGCAGCCCCGCAAACTTGCCTTTGAACTTTCCTCCAGTCGGCCCGGCAGCAACAGTGAGGAGGTCACCCTTTGGGTGAGGGAGGGTTGGAGTGACGATGAAAAATCAGTTTTGAATGATGCGCGTGCAGCCGGTGTCAATAGCCCACTGCTATTCGGCTATCTGCCCCGCCTTCACCACGAGGATTTGAAACAGGCGATTGCCTCCCACCTCGCCGCCCAGGAAACGCTAGATGCTCACGGCCCGGCCATCACACCGGAAGCGATCGAGGCGAAGAAGGCCATTGAGACTCACCTGGAAGTGGCCTCGCACCGCATTCGTGATCTACTCGGAAAAATTATCGGAGGAGCGAAAGTCTTTCTCGGTGGCGGGGAGGAAGCCCTCGGGCTTGAGCTTGTTGATAAGGTGCAGGATTCGGCAGAAAGTGCGTTGGTGCGATTATTCCCTCAATTCTCCGAGGCCGATCACGCCAATTGGGGGCAGGTCAAGTCTCGTGCCCAAGCGGGTGATGTGGGCGCTCTCGCGCAGGTGAACTATGCTGGTGAAGTTACCAAACATCCCGTTTGTCGGCGGGTTCTCGAACTTATCGGTGCGGGCAAGAAGGGTAAAGACCTTCGCGATCAATTCAAATCGGCGCCTTACGGTTGGCCTCAGGACTCGATTGATGGGGCGCTTTACGTGATGTTAGTAGCCGGCAATCTGCGTGCGACTCTCAATGGACTGGCCGTGCAAGCATCCGGTCTCCCTCAAAATCAGGTGGGTGTGGCAAGTTTTTACGTGGACGTACCACCCCTCAATGTCCAACAGCGGCTCGATCTCAAGGCACTTTTTCAGAAGTCAGGTGTCACCACTCAGAACGGCAAGGAATCCGAAGCTGCAGCGCAATTTCTTCAAAAGCTTCTTGGAATGGCTGAATCAGCCGGCGGCAGTGCTCCCCGTCCAGTGGTGCAGGATGCCCAGGACGTACGAGCCTTGCAAATGCTCAGCGGGAATGACCAACTGCTAAAAATTCATGAGAAGAAAGACGAACTCAGCGCCAAACTTTCTGCTTGGAAGAAGAGTGTGGAAGGCATTGCAAAACGCCTGCCCGCATGGGACAGGCTGCAGGATTTTCACAACTTTGCAACCGGCCTGCCGGAGGCGGAGGTTTGCGCCAAATCTATCGCCGCCATTATGGATGGACGCACTCTTCTTGCGGATCCGGATCCCGTTCCCGAACTTACCAGGCAGCTCACCACGTCCTTGCGACTTGCGCTTGGCAAGTTGCAGAACGATCTTGATGCCGCGTTCAAGGCAGGAGAGGATAAACTCGCGACGTCACAGGTGTGGAACCGCCTGAATGAGGGCCAACTCGGCACGCTCTCAACAACCTGCCAGCTCAAGCCGGGATCGATAGAGGCCTTCGGGACGGACGAGGAAATTTTAGCCGCTCTGCGCGCCAGTACCCTTGCCGACCGGCGCAATCTGCTTGACGCCGTTCCCCAACGGTTCATCCGTGCATTGGATGAGGCTGGGCGCCAATTGGAACCCAAGGCGCAGAAGGTGGCTCTGCCCGGTGCAACCATACACAATGGTGCCGAACTGGATCAGTGGCTCGCAGGTGCTCGCAAGCAGATTGAAGAAAAACTCAAGGATGGTCCAGTGATTTTATGAGTTCTCTCGCCCCGCAACTCCGCCGCCATTTGGAAAATGCCATCAAGAAGGCCCGCAAGATCGCGGAGGCCGGCGCGCGCAAATCCCTGGAATCCCTCGCCGTGCAGGAGCCGGATCCTTACCGGCACATGGATGAGGTTCAGCGCGACTTGCGACGAAAACTTCGGGCACAAGCCAGGCAGTTGGGTGATGGTGAGAGCCGAATCAAGCGCGGTGCTTACGAGATCAAACATCTTGTCGAGAAGACAGCCTACGATCAATGGCATCGGCTGCTCTTTTCCAGGTTTCTTCTCGAAAACAATCTCCTCATCTCTCCCGGCCATGGTGTGTCCGTATCGCTGGATGATTGCGAAGAACTCGCCCCCTCGCTGGGACTCAAGGATGCCTGGAGTGTCGCCGCGCGTTTTGCCGGAGTGGAACTGCCAGAGATTTTCCGTGTTGACGATCCAGCGGGCGCGGTGGAGCTTCCCGTCGAAGATCGAAATCAGCTCGTCCAACTTGTCAAAGAATTGCCGGTTGAAGTGTTCACCGCCGGCGACAGTCTCGGTTGGTGCTATCAGTTCTGGCAGGCGGAACGAAAGGATGAGGTCAATGCCGCCGGGAACAAAATTGGCGCGGATGAATTGCCAGCGGTGACGCAGTTGTTCACCGAGGATTATATGGTGGACTTTCTGCTCGATAACACGCTCGGCGCGTGGCATGCGGGCAAGGTTCTCACCGCGAATACCGGGTTGGCCGAAACGGCGCAAAGTGAAGACGAACTCCGCGAGGCTGTGTCGCTGCCGGGTTGTCCGTGGAAGTATCTGCGTTTCATTCAAGGCGGGGAGGGTAAGTGGACACCTGCCGCCGGTACGTTCGATGGTTGGCCGAAGTTGGCAAAGGATCTTAAATGCCTCGACCCCTGCATGGGCAGCGGGCATTTCGTAGTGGCGATGTTCGAGCGGCTTTTCGCGCTGCGGATGACGGAAGAAAGGCTTGACGAGCGGGCGGCGGTAGCGGCGGTAATATGCGACAACCTGTTCGGGTTGGAGCTTGACCCACGCTGCACACAGATCGCAGCGTTCAATTTGGCGCTGGCGGCGTGGCGACGCGTGGGGCATTGCGTTTTGCCCGCGATGAACCTGGCCTGCTCGGGTTTGGCGCCGAATACGAGTGAAGCCGATTGGTTGGCGATTGCAGGCGATGATGAGAAGCTTCGGGGAGGCATGGAACGACTTTATGGGTTGTTTAAAAACGCGCCTGTGCTAGGCAGCCTAATCAATCCACGTGCTGGCGAAGGAGATTTTCTTGTGGCTGGGTTTCACGAGCTTCAGCCTTTATTGGAAAAAGCGTTAGCGCAGGAAACGAAGAATGATGTTGCTCACGAATTAGTCGTAACCGCGCATGGCATATCAAAAGCAGCAGAAATTCTCGCCGGACAGTTCACTCTAGTTGCCACCAACGTGCCTTACCTCGGTCGTGGAAATCAGGGGGATGATCTCAAGAATTATTGCGCCAACATGCACCCGAAGGCAAAGGCGGACCTAGCAACATGCTTCGTAGAGCGGTGTCTAGCATTCTGCGGGAAGAACTCCACAACTGCATTAGTATCCACGCAGTATTGGCTGTTTCTCACAACATACAAAAAGCTCCGAGAGGAACTGTTCAAGGAATTCTGCTGGGATGTTGTGGCAAGGTTAGGAACTGGCGCATTCGAGACTATAAGTGGAGAGGTCGTAAACGTGGCGTTGCTTGTACACACACATTCAACCCCCTTGTCTATTCATCAGTTCGCTGGACTAGACTTGACCGCAGAGAAATCACCACAAAAGAAAGCCGCTGCATTTGCTCTTGCACCGGTAATCAGTCGCAGTCAGAAGGCGCAACTGAGCAATCCGAACAGCAAGTTAGTTCTTGATACGCTAAGTAACTTCCCGTCACTGGAAGAGGCAGCGATCATCAGCGAGGGGTTGCACACTGGAGACTATCCACGATTCGGCCGGAACTATTGGGAAATCCCAAAAATATCCTCCGGCTGGTCCATCCAACAAGGCGGGGTGACAACTGACGACTATTGCTCCGGTTTGGAACATATTCTGTTTTGGGAGGGGGGGGTAGGCGAACTAATCGCGTTTGTTCAGGAGCGGCTGGGCACAGAAATCGTCACTCAATGGATCAAGGGTGATCAGGTATGGGGTAAGTGCGGTGTCGCTGTTGGGATGATGGGAGACATGAGTGCGTCTCTATATCAAGGTGCGCTTTTTACCCACGGAATTTGCTCAATCGTTCCAAAGAATGCAGAGAGTGCTGCTGCTATTCGGGCGTTCTGTGAGAGTGGCGAACTTTGCGCCGAGGTTAGAAAGTTGGACCAGAAAATTTGCGCGTCACTAGACAGTGTTGCCAAGGTCCCCTTCGACCTAGCGCATTGGCAGAAGGTGGCGGCGGAGAAATATCCCGATGGTTTGCCCAAACCATTTTCAAGTGACCCGACGCAATGGTTGTTTTATGGGCATCCCAAAGGTTCGGATCAGCCTTTGCAGGTGGCCGTGGCGCGGTTGCTGGGTTATCGATGGCCGCGACAAACGGGTTCAAGCTTTCCCGATTGTCCGGCGATCGGCGCGGATGGTTTGGAAAAGTTGGAGGATGAGGACGGCATCGTATGCCTCTCCGCCACCAAGGGCGAAGCGGCGGCTGCTGAGCGTCTGCGCGAACTGTTGGCCCGGGCTTATGGAAAGGATTGGAACGTATCCAAACAAGAGGAATTGCTGGCCGAGGTGGATTATGCCGGGCTGACCTTGGATGAGTGGCTGCGCAATGGGTTCTTTGAGCAGCATTGCGCGTTATTCCACCATCGCCCGTTTATCTGGCACATCTGGGACGGCAACAAAAATGGTTTCAACGCGCTCGTGAATTACCACAAGCTCACCCATGCCAATTTGGAAAAGCTCACCTACGCCTATCTCGGCGATTGGATTCGGCGCCAGCAGGCGGCCGTGGAAGCGGGAGAAGCCGGAAGCGATGCGCGTCTTCAAGCCGCGAAACAATTACAGAACTCGCTCAAGCTTATTCTTGAAGGCGAGCAGCCGTACGACATTTTTGTCCGATGGAAACCGATTTCACAACAAGCCATGGGTTGGAATCCCGATCTCAATGATGGTGTACGCATGAACATTCGTCCTTTCGCCAACGCTAACGTTCTCCGCAAACGCGTGAAGATCAAATGGGAGAAGGATCGCGGGAAGGAACCGCAGCGCGACAAGAAAGAGTTTCCTTGGTTCTGGCATGGCGGTGACTTCACAGGCGATCGGGTGAACGACGTGCATGTCGCGTTGGAGCAAAAGGAGAAGGCGCGAAAATGAAACCGGCGGCGACCAATGTCTGAAACCTTGGCCCAACATCTTATAGCCACTTTGCGAACGCTTGCCCAAGCCTACACTCGCGGTGACCAAGTGGCGCCCTGTGCAGTACTGTGGATGGATCCAGAGCGCTTATGGGAATCGATCATTCCGGAATTGTACCCCATGCTGCCTGAGCTTTTTCTGCTGGGAAGCTATATACCGGAAAAACGCAAGGGTCCGGCGTTATGGCTGCGGTGCATAGAGGCGCGGCTTGTAGAAGGAGCGCCGACAGCAGGAACCATTCCGATTTTTTATCTGCCCGGCGTCAGTCGGGAAACACTACGGGACGCGGAAGATTGCCCGCAGGAATTTTCTGCGTTGGTGGAACTGCAATATCGAGGGGTGACCTGGTTGCATGTGAACGGCAGGGAGTGGACCCCTTACGCCCTACTGGTTTCCAAACACGGTGGCCTCGGGTTCGAAGTAACAAACGATCAGGGAACCCGGGATGCCCTGGCGGGTGCGCTCCCAGCTCTCATGGCCGAACCACTGTCCCAGTTGCAGGGACGGCGTTTGGATTCAAAGTATTTCAACGGGTTGGTATCGCCGGACGCGACAGGGCTTTTGCTTCGCTGGCTTGGAGATCCAGAGGTGTTTAAAAAGCGACGTTCGGAGGCTGAATGGAATGCCTTCTGCCAGCAATGCAAGACCGATTTTCGATTTGACCCAATTAAAGACGGTGCACTCAAAGCGACTCAATTTCTTGCCGAACGTGAAAATCTTTGGAGTAACGTCTGGAATCGTTTTGCCGAATCACCGACGAATTATCCCGGCATCGTGGAATGGCTGAAGCGGGCCTCACCGAAGGCACCAAACATTTTTGATTCTGCCGAGGTCTGGCCTAACATCAACGAGTCGGAAGAACGGAAATTGCAACTGGTACTGGAGTCGCTCGTGGATCGCCCGCAGGACGAGGTAATTCGTCGAGTAAATGAGCTGGAAGATCAACACGCTGTCCGGCGCAGTTACCCGTGGCAGAAGCTGGGTATGAGTCCTTTGGCCATGGTTCTTGAACCCCTGGCGCAGCTCGCGAAATTGTGCGAGGTCGTGCCCGGTGCTCCGAACTCGGAAGCATTTGCCGAATTTTATTTCGACGCAGGCTGGCGGGCTGACGCGGCCGCACTTGACACTCTTGCCGCGAGTGGAACCAAGGAAGTGCTGCGCATTGTAAGGGCAATCTATCTGCCTTGGCTCGACGGCACCGCACGCAACCTCCAGCAACTCATCCGTGAAGAAGGGCAGTCGGTATCCAAACGTTCAACGCCAGTTGAATTGAGTGCGGGACGGCTGGTTGTGTTTGCGGATGGGTTGCGAATGGACATTGCCCAACAGTTGGCAAACAGATTGGTGATGGACGGGTTCGAATCCAAAATAGAATGGGAGTGGTCAACCATTCCCTCGGTAACTGCGACAGCCAAGGCGGCCGCTTCACCCATTGCCAACGCCTTTAAAGGTGGCGAAGCAGGCGACGAGTTCAAGACGCGACTGTCTTCCACGGACCAATTGCTGACACACGATCGATTTATCTCGACCTTGATAGAGCGTGGATGGCAGTTTCTCGGACCTGAAGAAGTTGGGGATCCGACAGGATCGGCCTGGACGGAAGCAGGCACGCTCGACAAACGCGGTCACAACGAGGGATGGAAACTGGCCCGCAGTGTAGAAACAGAAATCCGCGAATTGATCAGCCGGATTACTGCACTCCTCAAAGGGGGATGGACCGAAGTGATTGTGGTGACGGATCACGGTTGGCTGCTGATGCCCGGCGGTCTGCCGAAGATCGAACTGAAGGCGTTTCTGACTGAAACCCGCTGGAGCCGTTGCGCGGCGTTGAAGCCTGAAGGCCAGTCCGATGCGCTGGCATTCAAATGGTATTGGAATCCGGATGTTATGATGGCAAGCCCTCCAGGGGCGGGCAGTTTTCGCGCTTCCACGGAGTATTCTCACGGTGGTGTATCCCTCCAGGAGATGGTAACTCCAATTATTCACGTGAAAACAACACAACATACTGGTGGCGCAATCAGGCTGGTGGAAGTGAAGTGGACCGGTGCGAAATGCCGCGTATCCCTAAGTGGAAAATTTGCGGGTATAAGGGTGGATGTCCGCACCAGTTTATCTGACCAAAGTACTTCTCTCCTGACGGACAAACAGGCTCGTGAAATTACACCCGATGGCAAAGTGACAGTTTTCCTCGAAGAGGATTCGAATATCGGTATGAAGGCCGAAATTGTACTCTTAGACTCGACCGGGCAGGTAATCCTTTCCACGCCAACCATATTGGGACAATAACATTATGAGCTTAGAACTGGATCCAATCGATGCCATTGCCACAAAAGCCTTTGAAGGCTATGTGGTGCGCAAAGATCTTGTGCGCAAATTCAAAGGACAGTACCCCGTTCCCACCTATGTCGCGGAATTTCTGCTGGGCCGATACTGTGCTTCGGCGGATGAAGAGGAGATCGCAGAAGGCCTCAAGATTGTGGAGCGCCAACTAGGCGAAAAGACTGTCAGGGCCGGGGAACATGAACTGTTCAAGGCCCGAGCCAAGGAAAAGGGCCATGTAAAGCTTATTGATATTATCACCGCCCGGTTGGATGCCGGTACCGATTCTTTTTTAGCCACTCTGCCAAGTTTGCAACTCAAAGATGTACGCATCAGTGAAGCTATGGTCCACGGAAATGAACGAATGCTTACGGGTGGATTCTATGCCGAGGTCGAGCTTTCTTATGACCCAACCATTGCGCAAGAAAAGAATGGCCGCCCGTTTGGAGTTGATGCAATGCGGGAGATCCAGTTATCCAAGCGCGAGGTGCTTCCTGCGCTCTATCATGGAAGGGAAGCCTTTGCGACTGAAGAGTGGAAGGACTTCCTTATTCGAAGCATTGGGATGGAACCGGAACAGCTCACCCCCCGTGCCCGTGATATGGTTCTATTGAGGATGGTTCCGTTTGTGGAGCGCAACTACAACATGGTGGAACTCGGTCCGCGTGGCACGGGCAAAAGCCACCTGTTCCAGCAAGTATCACCTTATGCCCACTTAATCTCAGGTGGCAAGGCTACTGTAGCGCGCATGTTTGTCAATAATGCGAGCGGCCAGCGTGGATTGGTCTGTCAGTATGACGTGGTCTGCTTCGATGAAATTTCCGGCGTCTCTTTCGACCAAAAGGATGGCGTAAACATCATGAAGGGCTACATGGAGTCCGGGGAATTTAGCCGGGGTAAAGAGAGCATTCGCGCCGATGGTGGCGTGGTCATGGTTGGCAATTTCGAGGTGGACGTACAGCATCAGCAACGGGTTGGTCATCTGTTTGGCCCATTACCTGCCGAGATGCGCGACGACACCGCTTTCATGGATCGTATCCATGCCTATCTGCCCGGTTGGGATTTGCCAAAAGTAAGTGGCAACCTGCTGACCAATCATTTTGGTCTTGTCAGCGATTTTCTTTCCGAGTGCTGGAATCAATTGCGACGCCAGAGTAGACAAAATGTTTTCCAGGGGCGCATTCATTTGGGTGGTGCCTTGAGCGGTCGTGATACAACCGGCATACAAAAAACTGTTAGTGGTCTCATAAAGCTGGTTTCACCGAATCCCGACATTCCCGTTTCCGACGAGGTGCTGGAGTGGGCGCTCCGAATTGCCTTGGAGTGCCGCCGGCGGGTAAAGGAACAGCAGAAGCGTATTGGTTCCGCTGAGTTTCGGAATACTCAGTTTAGTTATTCAATGGGAGTGGACGGGATAGAACAGTTTGTAACCACGCCCGAGCTCTTCAGTGAAAACAGCATTGGAAGCGATCCTCTTCCGCCCGGGCAGGTCTGGGTCATTGCGCCCGGTGGCGGTGAAGAAAACACGGGTTTGTACCGGGTGGATATTACAGGTGGGCCTGGTGCCGGGGTTAAGATTTTAAACCAACCGCCTTCACCACCCTTCAAGGAAAGTGTCCGTTGCGCTGAACAGAATCTCTATTCGCGTGCAAAGGAGCTTGTTGGGGATCGCGAACCTCGTCAACACGAATTTTCAGTTCAACTGCGTGCCTTTGACAGTGCTAAGAGCGGTGCTTCTGTTGGCGTTGGCGTATTACTCGCCCTTTGTTCTTCACTACTTCAGAAAAGCATTAAAGGCGGTCTTGCAGTCACGGGAGGTTTGAACCTTGGGGGTTCCATTGAAACTATCTTCAATCCGGTGGCAGTTGTTGAAACTGCCATTGAAAAAGGTGCGGCTAGCATCCTCATGCCAATCAGCAGTCGAAGGCAATTGAACGACCTGCCCGACGATCTCGCAGCTAAGGTTACCATCCACTACTACTTGGACGCCCGTGATGCGTTGCTAAAAGCTCTGCAAATTTGACCGAAGCGGCTCAACGCCGGAACATTGAAGCGGGATTATTGGTAAAAGATCCGAGGATTGCGCGAATGTTGGATGATAAGTTTCAGGAGTTGATTCAGGGTGGGCATCTGGTGGCGGTAGAGCTCTAGGAACTGGAGGTGGTGTAATGCAACGCACAAATGCTAATTCAAATACGCTATACTCCTTTGATCAAGTCGCTACACTCCTGCGGTTCGAACCCTCAAGCTTTCATACGCTGATGAAAGATTCTTGTGGCTGGCTTGATTCGGAACCTCGTGCTCTGAAAATAGGCCATTTGGTATCTGAGCATACCGGAGATCGCCTCTTGGATTTCACACGAGATTTGCTTGCCATTGCGGGTAGCGCTGAATTAATTCGTAGACAGCGATACAGAGTTGCAACAACAATTGTTGATGCTCTAAATTCATTTCGCGAACGAGATCGAATTAGATGGCGCGCTTACAATACTCGACTACTCTTGGAGGTTTGCGGGATATGCACTAAGGTGGCAAATGTTGTTTCTACTCAGGGAGGGCAACTTTTCAAATCCTTGGAAAAGGAATGCCGTGCCGGCAGATACCCAACTGAAGTGTTTGACAAAACACCATATTTATTAAAATCCCTTTGGGAACGAGCAGAAAGAACGGGCGTGGACTGGATCCATTTAATCGAAACTGGAGAGTTCAAGCCTTATGATAGAGCCGACATTCGCTTTTCAGACATAGCTGATTTTCGAGATCGAAAGGATTCAATTGGTGAACTACTAGCATCTATCGAAGATGCTGTACGAAATTTCGAACCACTAAGTCATGTCGATTTTGGAAGTTTATACACCTTTCTTTCAGAGTTTGTCCATCCCAATCGCGGGGCTTTCATGGAAGTTGAACAACAAGTGGCACCTTCTACAGCTCATCCGCACTTACACATTTCCGAAATAGCTTGGCATCCTGTTCATTCCTCAGACTGGTCAGAAGATTATCGCGAATTGCGGATGGCCACAGAAAAAACACTCAGCTTAATGCAAAGATATGCGTTCATATTCGGGGCTTATACTTCAGGAAAATTAAAAGCGGAAGAACTTGCCCTTAGGAAGATTTGTCAGACGATCATCAGATATAGTCTTGATTTTCGCTCCGATATCGATCGCGCCGCAATATTTCCTTTGCTTCCTACTGGGAGATGTATCTGCCTTGCGCCAGTCGATCCCAGCAATTGCTGTCTAGCGAAAGAGTGAAGCCCTCCATTCAGCCGTTTGTTAGGAGTTCAAATTCCTCCTTAACTCGAGAGACGATCTCACCCTCATGAAAGGTGTATCCACTATCGATTTTGATCGCATTAAAGAATGCCAGCAGGTCCACTTCCGGAAGGTATTGGCGAAAACAAGAAGTCGTTTCATCCATAAAAAACCTCACGAATTCGGGGATCGCCCCAAGAAATTCCTTGCTGTCGATTAACCCCTCTCGCTCTGGGGCCCAGAGGATTTTGAAAGGATTTTCGTTGTGGGGACCAAAGCCCGACCAGCCAAACTTGGGAAAGTTTGTTCTCCTTCGCCATGCATCATATGAGTCGCGGAAGTGCGCATATAACGCTTGATCCGTCAAGACCACCATAAACAAAGCGAAGACGAATCGAGATCGATCCGACATGGGTATCGCGTTAAGATCCTTTGCAACATTCTTCCAATCAGCCCCACCAAAGAAGATTACGGACGGGTCTGCCAGGATGTGTCCACGGACAGTGCCGTTCGGACGTTGAGTGGCAATACTGGAAAATTGCGAAGGAAATTTTTCATAAAAATAGTCGCGCATGATAGTTTTCTTGGAACCTAAAAATACTGTGGATACACTTGCTCGTCAGCGGCGTCGAACCTGTGTCAGAATTTTTGGATGACCTGTGGCCGAAGTGTACCTCCTGTAAAATAGCGCCAACAAAGACATTAAAGAAGCTGACAGGGAGAGGATGGGGAAAACAATGGAACGCAGGGATAGAAAGCCTTAAAAACAGATCTTTCTCATAATCCGTCTCCCGTTCCCTACTTATTCACCGTCGGCAAAACCCTTTTCACTCCCGAATCCGAATCGCCTGGAGCCGTCCGGTTGATGTTCACCCTTACCCCTTTGATAGTGACATTACCCTCCTGCGTTTCGACCGGATCCGAACCCAAAGCCGAATCACTCGGCGCTTTCTCCCTCGCCAGCTTCACGTTCACCGCATTGAGACCTTTCTTCCCTTCCGCCGGTTTCGCCGCCGCATCCGGAGAAGACTGCGTCGATGCATCGCCGCCGGAGTCCGCCGGGTTCAAAATCTTGCCGCTGGCCGCACCTCCTCCCCCGGGTTTTGTGGTCACGATACCCCGCGCCGCGTGAACATCCGCGACAAAGCCCGACAAGAACACCGCACACATTGCAAAGAGCGAAGCCTGTTTCATGGGAACCTCCGGTTTGGAATCCTCGTTAACCTACATCCAAAGGACGGAATAAAGTTGCGCTTGAAGTGACCCACGTCACTCCAACCGCCCAAAATCCCCCCGTTTGGTAGCTAACTTTACAGCCAGATTCATGCGTTAAAAAGAGCAGTCTGCTGTAACTTTATAGGTGCGAGGGAAAACGGAATGGACAGAAAATCTGTCTTTTTAGCCGTTCTGATATCTGCGATCACCGCAGCGTCTGCTGCGGACACTTACAGCCAATGGTCGTATTACAAGAACATCAGTTTTGACAGCAGAACAGCCGGAGTCACCGCCAACGTCGCAAAGATTCCGATCCTCATCCGTCTCAAGTCCACCAATTTCGATTTCTCGCAGACGGCCGACAGCAATGGCAGGGACATCCGTTTCTCCAGAGCCTCGAGTGCAGCCATACATCTTCCCTACCAGATCGAGCGTTGGAGCAAAGGCCAGCAGGTGGCGGAGATTTGGGTTTTGCCGGATACGGTGTATGGAAATGACACCGGACTGACCGCACGCAGCATTCGCATGTACTGGGGAAAGAGCGCCGCCGGAGACAGCTCGAACCCGCGCGCCGTGTTCGACTCCGCCAATGGATTCCATTCCGTCTGGCATCTGGGAGTGGAGCCCAGCGGAATATCGGCAAGCACGGCGAGACCCAACGCGGTGGCTGGAGGCAATGTCGCGACACCTGCGAATTTGACCATTGCCAATGCGGGCCGGACTGGCGTCATCGGCTGGGCCGACACCCTCAATGGAACCAACCAGTATTTCGACATCGGCAGCGGCTACAAAACCTTCACCACCGGCTTCACCTATTCGGTGTGGATGTATCCCACCAACATCGCCGGACAGCCCAACGAATCTTTCTTCGAGGTGTTCAATGCGCCGGGATCCAATCTTCCGCAGGACAACATCAAATTCAACCAGTCGCTGACCAGCACGGATATCAACTGGTTGCAGGCCGGCGGACCCACGGGAACCATCTTGCAGGGAGCCTCCGCTAGTGGAGCACTGATACCGAACGAGTGGCACCAATACAGCGTCACCTTCGCCAACCTCACCGCCACGCTTTACAAGGACGGCAATAAAATCGGGGGTGGCAGTTTTATTTACAACATCAAGGACACGTTGCGCAGCAACGGGTATTTGGGAAGACCCGCCTTTTCGACGGACGCATATTTTTGCGGGAAGTTTGACGAGGGGGAATTGTCCAAGGTGGCGCGATCCCCCGACTGGATCCGGTTGAGCTACAAGAACCAGCAACCCCGAGCAGATTCCCTGGTCAAATTCAGACCTGCTTTACTGAACCCGCCATCCGTCCTCACTTATTCGCATAACGGAGCTTACTACAAGGATTCCCTCATTCCCCCGAATGTCCCCAAATACAACGGCGTGGTCACCCGCTTCTCTCTGTCCGCCCCATTGCCTCCGGGCCTCACCATGGATACCGTGACAGGGATTATCACCGGACGACCCACCACGACCGGTAGCTATGCAGAAACCATTACCGCGCACAACAGCGTGGGCATGACCTCGCTTTCACTCCCATTCACCATTACGGTGATGCAACCGCCCACGAGCCTCTATTACAACACGCCCGTCATCTACACCATTAACGCCCCCATCAACCCCAACGTCCCGACTTTGGGGGGAGGCACAATCAATGTCACTTACTCCGTGAGCCCGGCGTTGCCCAAAGGTCTCGGGATCCATGCCAGCAGCGGCATTATTTCCGGCACGCCGACGGTGGCCGTCGCCGCTTCCAATTACATCGTCACGGCGGCCAACTTTGGCGGTTCGATCACAGCGACGGTGAACATCACCGTGAACAATGCACCGCCCACCAATCTCATGTATGTCACTCCCGTCACCTACACTCTCAACGCGGCCATCAATCCCAATACGCCAACCGTTACGGGAACCGTCGCCAGTTATTCCGTGAGTCCGCCTTTGCCCGCGGGTCTTACCCTCAATACTTCCACCGGTGTGATTTCCGGAACTCCCACGGCTTTGGTGGCGGCTGCGAATTACACCGTCACCGCCTCCAATGGTGGAGGATCCACAACGGCCATCGTGAACATCACCGTGAACAATGCACCGCCCACAAACCTTGCTTATACCACTCCCGTCACGTACACCTTGGGTACCGACATCAATCCCAATACGCCTACGGTCACGGGAACCGTTACCAGTTATTCCGTAAGTCCGGCTTTGCCTGCGGGCCTCTCACTCAGCGCCACCACGGGTGTGATATCCGGCGCTCCCACGGCTTTGGCTGCCGCAGCGAATTACATCATCACGGCCACCAATGGCAGCGGCTCGACAATCGCCACCGTGAATATTACGGTGAACAATGCCGCGCCTTCCAACCTCACCTATGCCACGCCAGTCACCTACACTTTGGGTACGGCCATCACCGCCAACACGCCCACGGTCACGGGAACCGTTGCCAGTTATTCCGTCAGTCCGGCATTGCCAGCAGGACTTTCCCTCAACATTTCCACCGGTGTCATTTCCGGGGTTCCTTCCGCTTTAGCCACTGCAACGAATTACGTTGTGACCGCCACCAACATTGGAGGCTTCACCACCGCCACGGTGAATATCACCGTGAATAATGCCGCGCCTTCCGGTCTGCTTTATACCACGCCTGTCACTTACACCTTGGGTTCGGCGATCACCGCTAATACGCCGACGGTCACTGGAACTGTTGCCAGCTATTCTGTGGGTCCAACCTTACCCACAGGACTTTCTCTCAACACTTCCACCGGTGTCATTTCCGGAGTTCCCTCGGCTTTGGCTGGAGCTGCGAATTACACCGTCACCGCCACCAATGGCGGAGGCTCCACCACAGCCATTGTGAATATCACGGTGAACAATGCCGCACCTTCCAACCTGCTCTATACAACTCCCGTCACTTACACCTTGGGTACCACCATCACGCCGAATGTTCCGACGGTCACGGGCACCGTCACCAGTTACTCCGTGAGCCCGACGCTTCCCGCAGGACTTTCCCTCAACACTTCCACCGGTGTCATTTCCGGCGTTACCACCACCTTTACTGCTGCTGCGAATTACACCGTCACCGCCACCAATGGCGGAGGTTCGACGACGGCGATCGTGAACATCACCGTGAACAGTCTTCCGCCGGGCGGACTTTCCTACAGCCAGAATCCCGCAACGTTTACAGTCGGCAAAACCATCATGAATGACTCGCCCACTGTCACCGGCACAGTCACCCATTATTCTGTCTCCCCTTCCCTGCCACCCGGGCTCTCCATCAACAGCCTGACGGGCATCATCTCCGGAGTTCCGACCCTGTCCAGTGAAGGAGGCAACTATTACACCATCACTGCCAGCAACAGCCAGGGTTCCACCACGAATGTTCTAATCATCTCGGTGATTGTACCCACCCTTTCATGGAATGAAATCTCCACCACACCAGTCGCGATGCAATCCGTGTATTTCACGAATGCGAATACGGGTTATGCAGTGGGAAGCGGCGGCACCATCTCCAAAACAACAGACGCGGGCGTCACGTGGAATCCCCAGACCGCCGACCGCAGAAACACCTTGTATGGTGTCCACTTTACCGATGCCAACACCGGTTTTGCCGTGGGCAAAGGCGGAGGTGTACAGGGAAGCGTGTACAGAACGATTAACGGCGGAGTTACATGGACTCCGGCATGGGGAAATGACAACAGCGCGCATTGGCTGTATTCGATCCATTTTCCAAATCACGACGTGGGCTATTCCGTGGGATACGGCGGCGCCATCATCAAAAGTCAGGATGGCGGCTTGAGCTGGAGCCTTCAAACCAGCGGCACCTCAAAGTATCTGACATCTGTTTTCTTTAACAATGACAGCACGGGTTTCGCCGTGGGGGAAGGCGGAACCATTCTCCAAACGAAGAATGGAGGAACCGTCTGGACTCTCAAGACAGGGGCCAAAGTGAAATCCCTGTTCTCCATTCATTTTCCGTCCGCCGACATCGGTTATGCCGTGGGAACCGGTGGAACCATTCTTAAAACTTCGGATTCGGGAAATACGTGGACGGCATTGAACAGCGGGATCCATTCCACCCTGTACAGCGTGAGATTCACCGATGTCAAAACGGGCTATGCGGCCGGCGGGTATGGCGTCATCCTCAAAACCGTGAACGGCGGATTGACCTGGCTTCCCCAAACCAGCGGCTCCAAGAGGGATCTTTATTCCATTTGCTTTCCCACCGTGGACACCGCGTATTCTGCGGGATTTGAAACCGGTTCCGGCACCGGTGGAATTTTAAGGGCACCGACCTTGATCCGGAATACTACAGCGAAGCGGGGCTTGCGCGATCTGGAAATCGGTCGTGACGGTGAAATCGGATTCGATTTGCTTCACAAGGCGCGCATAAAAATTTCCGTGACGGACTTCAGGGGACGCCTGATGGCCAACGTATCCGAAGGCATCCGAAACTCCGGGAGAAATTTCGTGGACATCTCCAAGGTGATTCTGCCGCAAGGAACCTACGTGTTGGATATTCAGGTGGAAGACAAACACCTGTCCATGATGTTCACGCGGTAAAGCCGGAAGCCGGCACTTCGGAACAGATATCAGAACAAAAAGGCCGCGCCCAATTCCAAAGTGAAATCGGGTCCGGAAATCGGATCGGGATTCAATACGAGAACGTGGTACTTGATGTCGAGATAGGTTGCAAAGGGCATGGCGAGCGGCCTGTATCTCGCGCCCAGTTGCGCAAAGACTCCCCCGCCGATTGCAGCTTTCTCTTTTTTGAACGCATCATCGATTATCCGGACCATCTCGGCGTTCGTGCCTGTTTGGGGATTGAATGTTCCGTTGTCGATCGCGGTTTGAACCACGCTTTCCGCAAAGGCAGGTGTCATCACCTTGGTGGACGAGCTGAGGGCCAATCCACCCCCCGCATGAAATTTGACAGCAGGCGGAACGTGCACCACATTGAAGGAATACAGATAGGCCGCATCGGCCATATAGCGCGAAAAATAGGGCTTCGCTGCAAGCAGCGGACGGCCCAGGTTGAAATGCAGCGGATAGCGCGTGGTATCCGCCACCAGATTGACATCGTAATAGCCGAACTGCATGCCCACCGTGGCTTCGAGATGTTCCCCCATCCAGAACTTCAAGCCGACGCCCTGTAATCCGGACACACCTTTTTGTTCCAGACTCAGGGAACGGAAAATCAGGTCGGGACTGGTGAAATTCCCCGCATCCTTTTTCACTCCCAAACCAAAGACGGGAGTCCAATGCAGGCCCACACCAAAAGATTTTGGAGAAGTCTGATTGTCAATGCGGCTGTCCCACTCCTTGTTCGCCTTCGCACGGGCTTTCATGGCCGCCGTATCTTCAAGCGGATGAAGCTTTCCCAGACTGATGAACATGCTGTCGGAGGCTTTTTCCAAAGGCGCGATCAAACTCCCCGCATCGGTTCCATTTGCCCATGCGGATCCTTTAACATTCCCTATCTCAATGTCGTCGATGTCGTAATAATTCATGTTCACGTGCAACTCGGAACCCAGACGCGTAATGGCGCCGGAAACGATATAATCGACCTTTAATTTCCGGGCGACCTCGACCACGCATTTGTCCTCGCAATTCGAAACATCCATTCCGGAATCCAGCTGCTCCCTGATGTTTTCACGGGTGAGGACGATCCATTTGGCAACGGAGAGCTGCTTGCGGGCCACACCCCGAATCACATCCGTCAGGCTTTGCCTTTCCTGAACGTTGACATTCGCCTCCCGGGTGCCGGCAAGGTCGATGACCGCCAACGTGAGATAGGTCCTTTCCATCTCACTGAAACCGGGAGTTTGCAACCCGAGAATCAAAAATCCCCACAGCATCACCTGCCTGAGTGAAAAGGCTTTCGGATCAGATTTCATGATTGTTTTTAAGTAAGGACACGCGAATCGAAAGTATAAAAAACGACCCGGAGGGGATGAAAAGGTCGTTTCGATCCGCCTAAGGCGGACTCAACGACCGGGATTTTCTTAAGGCAGCAAACGAACGCGAAGGACTCCGGTTTCCACACTGGCAGGAACCTGCATCCGCATATTTGAGCCACGGATAGACCAGACTTTACGGCCCATCAGGTTATACAGTTCGGCTCCGGAATATCCACTGGGAATTTGGACCCATGAACCCTGCGGATCATTCAGAAAAAGACGGGCGCCAACATCCGGCGATGAATAGGAGTTGAACATCACGGCGGTTCCTCCAACACAGGTGGCGTTATCCACCACGGCGTGGGAGTTATAGTTCGTGGCGGTCCGGTTGGTGCATCCGCGCGTGGCGTGAACCGGCACGTTCGTCACGGAATCCAATTCCATGATCTCATAGTTTCTGTAGAAAATCTGGCCGCTTTCAGATTGCAATCCAATGCTGCCCTTGGTGCAGGCGACTCGGGGGGTGGGGTTGTTGATATTCACACGATTCTGAAAATCCCAGCCCTTGGTGCGAATCTGTCCGTTTATGATGAATGTGCCGCTGTCGCCGTACAAATCGGCTTCGCCCGTGTTCCATTGCCCGATCGGCAGCTCCGGATTGGTTTGCAGGCTTCCAGAAATGACCCGGCCCATGCTCATCCACGGATCATTGGTCCAGACCACGCCTGCGGGATTGTACTGTCCCTCGGTGTTTGTCGCCGGAACCGCAGTCACCTTGGTCGTGATATAGGGTCCGAAATTCTGTCCCGACCACAGACTGAAGGGGTACTGCGTATCGCGGCGCATATTCACTTCGATGGAACGCGGACGATTGCCGCTGGTGTAGGTAAGCATCGCCACACTGTCGATGTGCACCAGCAAACCGGCGTTGTTGGTCGCCGTTGTCCCTGCCGGCCATCGCCATTGCACCCGCACCTTGTAATGCGAAAATTGCCGGACGGTTCCCAAAAATCCGGCGGGAGTTCCGCTTACCTTGACCATCGAGCTCTCAGGCTGGATGACATAAGTGGTCTGATTCGCGGGGTTGGCTTTACCCGTGCCCGAGATGTAGGTGTATAAGCCGTCGAAGGTCGTTCCGTTAAACAAGGCAACCCAGCCGGAATCGGCGTGGGTTGCGGATGTCGGTTGAGCCAATGGCATTCCGGCAAGGAGGCAAAAAGCTCCGAGGCATATTACGCTTTTGCGTTTCATCGCTTTCACTCTCCTGTTGATTTCAGACAGTCCGGCTTACTGAATTCCAAGCCGGGAGTACACTTTGCCTTCATGCTGGATCTTCAGGATGTAAGTCCCGACCGGCAGCGAGCCGCGATCGAACATGAAACTTTCCGAACCCTTGCCATTGTGACTGGCGATATTTCGGCCCCTCAAATCCACGATACTGGCCCTATAAGGCTTGCCATCGTTGAACAGGGTTTGAACTTCCAAACCTGCCAAGGTTCTGGACATGTGGAAGACAGTTCCCTGGGCAAGAGGAGAATGATTCTTTTCCACGGACACGATCTGGGTTGCAGGACCAAATGCGTTGAGCGTGTAAAACACCTCGGCCCCATACAGCGTCTGGGCCGATTCGTTCTTGATGTTGTCGCTCCATTTGAAATAATACTGCCAATGCGGGGTGAGGGTGCTCGCGGGATAAGTTACAGTCACCTTGGTGCGATCCGTTTGCACTGTTGCCACACCACCGCTTACCGTGGCCACCGTCTTGATCGATCGGGAGGCGGGATTGGCGGTACCCACGCGACAGCAGCCATATTCATCGGACATGCGATCCCACCATTTTTGCACGGTCAGATTGGCTGAAACATCGTTGCCAAGGCTGGCGGCCAGCGGCTGGGTGAACTGGAATTCGAAAGTATTCGGACCGGTGCTGCGCACGGCCAGCATGTCAAAAGGAACTGCGGCTCCGCTCAGGGAAATCCGATCCAAACCGACGCTGGTGTTTCGACTCCAGCCGGCGGAAGTCGCCCCGTTGGCCCCGCAATAAACATTGCCATCGGGACCGTTAATCAAGGCCATGCAGGCATTCTTGCTAAAGCCGCTGGGTGCGGTAGTACCGCCAAAAACCTTGTTACTGGTGAAGTGAAAGACCGCACCCTGATACTCTCCGTCAGGGGTTTGTTCCACAAAAGCCCGGATCATTTCGCCCGATCCACTTTCTCCGTTATCCGATTCGGACACGAGCATCTGGCCCACAAAAGGACCCGACTTGATTTCGACAAGCTGGGCTGGCGAACGTTGCCATCCAATGGGCCCCGCCCCGGAAACGCCGGTGTTCTTGAAAGGAAGGTTCAAGACGAAGGGCGTCGCAGCCGCAGCCGACAAATCCGGGCTGTCATAGGGAAAGCTGTCCTTAGCAGGAATCGGCACCGTAAGAGGTTGAAACACGGCGGGAGGATTAATGGGACGACCGTAGAAACGCCCGTACTTGGGATTGTAAACCACGCTGGAGGGGCGATAACCTCCCTGAATTTCCGTCACCCATACCTGACCGAATGCATAGCTCATGCCACCCGGCACCCGCAATCCGGCGGCAAAGGGTTCCGTGACCCCGTCGCTTCTGCGAAAACGGAGAACACCGTTCTGCCGGCCCGCTGGAGCGGGATCAACAGCGGTGGCATTGCTGATGGTCGGATCCCCAAAAGCGGCATAGAAATAAGTTCCGTCGTAGGGCAAGCCCATGGCGTACTCCTTCGAGTTCACCGACTTGGTCCAATCGTAAGCAATCGCCCGGTATTCATCAGCCGTGCCGTCGTTGTTGTTGTCCAACAGCAAGGTGACTTGATCTTTTTCGAGGATGTAGATGGAATCGTTGATCACCTTGACGCCAATGGCCTCCGAAAGTCCGGTGGCGAATTTGGTCACAGTGGCGGATTTCGGAGTGCTTCCGATAATCGCGTTGCTCACGATGAAGACTTCATAAGGGTCTCTCCAACTGGTGACCACCAAACGACCATCTGACATGAAATCCATGCCGCCAATGGGAAAGGACAACGCCCCTCCGGTATTGGGCCATGGCACACTAGCGGCGCTGGCGGTTCCGGTTGTAGGCCGGATGTCCGTGACCGTATAGGAAGGATGCGCACCGGCCACTGGAGCACCGCTTCCAGCGCGGGTCTGGGCAAATCCCAATGAAACCAGTGCGAACGGAATCAAGTATTTGATGAAGTTCATCACATCCCCCTTAAAAAGAACCGTTCAAAATGGTTTGGCCGTCGGCGGTTTGCACCATGCCACCGCTTTGTATTGTCGCCGATCCCGAAGTTACAGACCAGGCGGCGGCGTTGGTGCCGCCCATGTGTTCCAGACGAACTTGATAGCCCGAGGGGATTCCCGAGAAAGTAAAAGTCCGAACGAGATGGTTTCCCGAAGGCTGGTTGGAGTATTCCGGGGATTCCGTTACGCTGATTTCTCCGCCACCGGGAAGGATGAGACCAAATTTCAACGCAAAGATATTCGTTGTGGAAACTGTATAGCCACGGAAACGAACCTTGGCACCCACATTCGCGCTGTTGTTCAACACCGACCACGACCGGTAGGGGCCGCCCCAAGTGGCATTCAGTGGCTGCTTGGGCCACTTGGTGTAATGGGTCGTAATGTCCGCCGGTTTTGTATAACTGGCGAAGTATTCACTCACGCTGTCCTTGAAGTAGTTCGTTCCGGAAGTCCTATAGACATGGGGGAATTGCGGGGTACCGTTCCAGAACCAGTATTCCTGGGTCACGGTCTGGGGAGCCCCAGTCACATAAGCTCCACCCGTGGCGCCACCCTGCCAGGCTTGGTAAAGTATGGCATTGGGCAGATCATAAAACACCCACATGCTTGCGTTCAGTCCGACATAGAGCTGACGGGAACGATCGACCGAGATCGTTTTGCCAAACCAGCCGTATGTGCCTGCGGGTCTTGCGACTTGGGCAAACAATGCATTGCTTCCAATCAGCAACAGTGCGGCGACCAGAATGTGAATGGTCTTTCTTTTCATATTCCCCTCACTTTCTCAATTCGAAAACTCAAGTTGAATCCCAAAAAACATTGCAAAAAAGCAAAAAAGTCTCCCGGACGGATACCGGGAAACAGGGCAACGGAAATATATCGTCATTCCTTGTATGCCGCTGCTTAAAACGTACCAGAACGGAATTTGATTTTCCTGCAAAAAATCTTGCAGGAAAATCGGGGATTTTGGTTAATCCACCATTAAACCCGGAGGAAGGATAAACCTTTCCGGATTCTGAAGAGAGCCGTCCCGGACAACCTCGTAATGGACATGGACTCCCGTAGCCCGACCCGTGCTTCCCATGTAGCCGAGCAGGGTGTAACGTTTTACCAACTGGCCCTTTTCCACCAAAATCCGTTGAAGATGGGCAAATTTGGTGTGAAAACCGTTTCCATGATCGAGAATAATCATGTTCCCATAATCTTCGCTGGGCTCCGCAGTATTCACAATGCCATCCGCAGGGGAGTAAATGGGAGTCCAACGGTTGCCGGCAATATCCAAACCGGCATGCAGAACGTATTGTCCCGTAACCGGATTGACACGATAACCAAAAGGACTGGTCCACTCGCCACGGGCAGGAGCGACTGAAGGAGTGTGATCCCACAAATTACTGCGATAGGTTACAAACTCGGATATTTGACGCAGGTTTTTCAAAGTGAAGTCCATTTTACCGCGCAACTGGTGACTTTTCAGCATGTCCTTGAAAAGCGTTTGGTATAAACCGCTGGAAAGATCCAGATCCGTTTCAGAAAGATGGGTACGACCACCCACACCAAACGAACCGTATCCGGAACCCAGATAATTGATTCCGTATAGCGCACGCATCTTTTGTTCCTGCCGAAAGATGGTATCCAATGTTGTCTCAAAGGAACTGAAGGATGTCTGTACACCCTGAAGCCGGTTCACATAGCGGTGATGGGATGTTTGGGCAAACCGGTAGCGCAACTCGGTGACGCCCCATCGCCCCACCTCGAACGAAAGGCAGGCCAAACCCAGCAAGACGACGGCAGCCGTTCCCATCACAATACGGATGAGGGACAAGTGCAATGGCCGGGAAAAGGAATTGCGACGAGCTCCCCAATGGATGTTGACGAGATATTCCTTGCCCTCGACAATGCGAAAAATCCGCGCAAATAGCGTTTCAAGCGCGGAAATTTTATGGGTCTTGGGTTTCATAACTTCAGGTGGGTTGGAATCTTAACCCCAAAGCTAGAGAGATTCAAACCGATTGTCAAATAATAATCAAATATCTAAACGCAAGCGCCTTCTTTGACGTTTTTGAGCTTTCCCAGCACATCATAAGGGATGCGCAGGCTCCCTGGTGCATATCGGGTATCCTTGCGGGGCACGTGAAAGTCCGCCCCTCCGCAGCACAAAAGGTCGTTCTTTTTGGCAATCTCCTTGTACTTGCGGAAGCAGGAGGAACCATGACCATGACAATACACTTCGATTCCCTTGAGACCGTATTCGACCAGGGACGGGATTAAGTCATCGCGGTTGGTTTTGGAGGGATGTGCCATGACAGGGATTCCACCGGCATCGAGAATCAGTTGAATGGCCTGCTGCGGCGTCAACTTTTCGCTTTCAATCCCTTCCATTACCTTGGTGCTGTTTCCCAAGTAACGGGTAAAAGCGTCCTGAAAAGTGGAAACGTATTCCTCTTCCACCAAAGCCGAGGCAATATGGGCACGGCCAATGCTACCACCGTGGGTTTTCTTCTCCAACTTCTCGTAATTGATCTCGACACCATGCACTGCAAGACGCCTAACGATTTCCGTGGCGCGTTCCCTGCGGCGCTGCTTCAGGGAAATTAAGGTCCGGTTCAAACCCAAATGAGTCGGCTCGTAGAGATAGCCCAGAATGTGAATATCGTTCCCTTCCCAGTAGGAACTGACCTCCACACCGGGGATGTACTCAATTCCCATTTCCTCAGCGTATTCACGACCTTCTTCATAGGAATCAATGTTGTCATGATCGGTGATGGCAATGGCCGAAAGCCCCTGGCTGATGCAATGATCGATCAACTCCTTGACGGGAAGCCCGCCATCTGAGAGGGTCGAATGCATGTGGAGATCGACATGCGCATCTTGGGTCAGATGCCGGGTTAACGATGCCATAGCTCTTGATAATACCTTCAGCCGGGATTTTTCACGCCTTGAATCATTCGATGACAGAAAAAAAATCTTTCCCGGGAAAGAGAACTGCGAAAATCGTATAATTTTGGCCTTTCGAAGGGAACTTGGAATGATTCACGCCGTTGTCATGGCAGGGGGAAAAGGGGAGCGTTTTTGGCCGTACAGCAATTCCCTGCACCCCAAACAATTATTGCCATTGGTTACCCAGCAATCCATGCTGGAAGACACGCTCAAGAACATCCGTTCCTTCAGTAAAACCGCTCCGGTTCGGCTGGTCGTCAGTAAAAATCTGGAAAAGCCCGTGAAGGCAAAAACCAAAGGCATGAGCCGAGTGCTCACTTTGGCGGAACCTCAGGGACGGAACACCGCTGCTGCAGTCGCATTGGCAGCCCGACTCATCATGCGGGAAGATCCCAAAGGCGTGATGCTGGTTCTCACTGCGGATCATGCCATTCGACCTCCCAAGGAATTTGCACGTGCCATGAAGGCGGCGGCTCAAGTTGCCTCGGATGGGAATTGTCTGGTAACCTTCGGAATTCAACCGACGCGATCGGATGTGGGTTTTGGATACGTCGAGTCCAAAGGGGATTCGCGAATCAAACCTGACAAAAAGGATTTGAAAATTCTGGAAGTGGCAGGGTTTCATGAAAAACCCTCTGCGGAAAAAGCCAAACAGTATGTGGACTCCGGAAAATTTTTCTGGAACAGCGGCATGTTCGCATGGCGCGTGGATTATCTCTGGCAACAGTTCCAAAAGCACATGCCGCAAACGGCGAAAGCCTTTGAAGCTGCGGGAGATTTGGATCCGCGCAAGGCATCGTTTAAAATCAAATTGAAACGCATTTACGCTTCGATTCCCGACATCTCCATCGATTACGGAATTTTGGAGAAAGCCGAGCGCATCCGCATGGTGATCCCGGAATTCAAATGGGATGACATCGGCGCATGGAGTTCACTGGATCGGTTGCATGCGGCGGATGCCAAGGGCAATCGCGCCATTGGCGAAACCTTGCAACTGGAAAGCGAAGGGACGACCTGCTTCTCCGATGAAGGCATTGTCTGCACCTTCGGCGTGAAGGATTTACTGGTGGTTCAACACGGTGGCGTCACGCTGGTGGTTCCCAAAACCCATTCGGCACGGCTGAAGGATTTGGTGAAACAGGTGCAGGCGAATCCGAAGTGGAAAAAATATTTGTGATGTCGACATTGTAGGGGCAACCCGCCGGGTTGCCCCTACAATGTCGACGTTAAATCCATTCCACCGTAAACATTTTATTCAAATCCGAAACGTCATAGGCCGACTCCTCGCGTTTTAAAAACGCGAGGCAACGCACGTCGGTCAGACTGGCAATGTGAAGTCCCGGGCCTTGAAAGGCTGCAACGCCACGGGCCATGTCCACAATGCTGGAGAAACTGGAAAGACTCGAAGATTTCACGACCGGAACATCCCGCCACTTTCCATCCCGCGCCACCAAATTGTTCGGCGCATTCAAAACCACCAGCCCCATGAAAACCTCGGAAGATTCCCGCGTCTGAATTTTTTCCCACAACCACACATAAAGATCATCGTCCAGTGGATGGGCGGTGTCTTCAGGATTATAGACGTACAACCAAGTCCGTTCCGGCGAAGCACCTGAAGCCGCCCATGCTTCCGCAGCATCCTGTCGTTCATCCGCATCGAATGGAAGCCGTGGCCAATGTTCCTGCGGATTCAATCCGGCATAACGCCATGAGTTCAGAAACTGAAAATAAAGCGAGGCCAGCGAACTGTCCGGTTCGGCCTTCACGCGCAGATTCGCATACGCAGCATCCCCGTCATCCACAGCCATTCTCAAAGGCGCCCCAGAAGCTTTCACCAGAGCCTTGATCACCGTGGGACTCGGGCGCATCAAGTTGATGGAAATATCCGGCGAAAAAGTCCGCAACGATTCCGCCTCGGATTGCACGGCCGGTTCATGCCAGGCCAAATCCTCACGCGTCCACGAAAGCAGTTGTTCACCCGGAAAGAGGTCGGCAATCAACGGCGTCAAATCGGCGCGGCAAAGATGGGCATAGACGGAATCCGTACCGGTAGTTTCCCTCAAAACCCGCATGGCGGGAAAAGCCAGCAAGACATCCTCGGCGCGTTCCGGCCAAATAAGGAGAAATCGTTTCGCCGTATTCAGGCTTTCCGTGAGATTAAACACTGGACTCGCCGTATCTCCGCCGCTTTTCCGCAACAGATAGCGCCGCTTCCAGCCCGCCGGAAACATTTGCAACAGGTTATGAGGCCAGCGCTTGCCCAGAGCCAAATCGGGTAATTGTTTGTTTTGCGCCATGGGAACTACATAGTAAATCAAGATGGGCGAAACTGAAATCCTAACTTTTGCCTTACGGAGAAATAAGGAAAAATTATGGCAAAAATTTTGGTCGCAGGCCTGAATCCCGCATGGCAAAAGGTGCTATCCCTGCCTTCCTTGCAGCTCGGCTCGGTCAATCGCGCCCGTGAATCGTGGACTCTGGCCAGCGGCAAGGGAATCAATGCCGCCAAAGTGCTGGCTCGTTTGGGTCACGAGGTTTCGTTATTGCAAATCCTCGCCGGCGAAAATGGCCAGCGCTGTCTCGCTGATTGTGAATCCTGGAAAATCCGCAGCCTTCATGTGTGGACACAAGGCGAAACACGGGAGTGTATCACCTTGCTTTCCGAAACCGGACCCGCGACGGAAATCATCGAACCGTTTTCCGTAACCGAGGCCAACATTGCGCAAGATTTGTTGTTGCAAATCAAAAACGATCCTACTTACGACGCCGTTGTCATTTGCGGAACTTTGCCTCCGGGAATTCCGGAATCTCTTTACGCTGACATCCTCAACATTGTTCCCGCTTCGCTTGTAATTTGGGACTCGGTTATGGGATTGACTCCAGAATTATTGAAACGCATTTCGTGGATCAAGTTGAACGCGGAAGAGTTCGCGAAGTTTCCTGCATCTGAGAATTCACAATCTTCCGTTTTAATCACCGATGGCCCGAACGGAGCACGTGTGTTGCATTCCAATGCTGCGGATGGACAATATGCACTCCCCCTTTTCAACGGAATACGCAATCCCATCGGTGCAGGCGACACCGTCACCGCGGCTTTGACAGATGGAATCATTCGCCGGCTCGATACAGAGGCTTCCGTGAAGCGCGCATTAGCCTTCGGTAGCGCAAGTTGTCTCTCTCCCCTACCCGCAGAGTTTGATCCAGCAGAAGCCGCAGCTTTGGAATCGCAAATCCGTAAGGAGAAGTCATGAACATTTCAGGACCGGGTCTTGTCTGTGCAGCCACATTGCAAGAGCTGCAAACCTTTGGATTGCAAAATGCGGAACCAATCGAATCGGATAAACTCTGGCGTATTCCCGAAGGCTATGCAGCAGTGACTGGCGCGGGGATTCCCATCGCAATGCTGCGGCTTATTCCGTGGATTCAATCCCTGAAACCTGCATGGATTGTGAATATCGGCATTGCCGGAGCCTATCCGGAAAGTCATTTGGAAATTAGCGATGTCGTAGTGGGAACTTCCGAAGTGTTTGCGGACTTGGGAATGGAAATGCCCGACGAAGAAGGTTTCCGTCCCTTGTCCGCATTCCCCTTCGCCGATCCATTGCTTCGCTCTCCCCTGCCCTTATGGATTCCGGAATGGATTACGGGAGCGAAACAAGGTCGTGGTGCAACGGTGAATCGCTGCACGGGTAAGGACGGCACGGGTTGGCTGCGTCGAAAAATCTTCGCTACGGATTTCGAAAGCATGGAAGGCGCGGCGGTGGCATTGGCCGCAAGAGAATTAAAAATTCCGGTTTGTGAAATCCGGGCCATTAGCAACCTCGCGGCAAAAAGGGATATGCGGCCAGAGAACATTCAGATTGCATTGTCTTCTCTCAAAACCTTTTGGGAAATCCATCGCAACAAACTTGGGAACCCTCTTTCGTGAAACTCAAAGTCGGCATTTCCCCTTGTCCCAATGATGTATTCATCTTCTCCGGACTTTTGCTCGGGCAAATCGAAACGGCGTGGAATCCGGAATTTGTTTTCGAGGATGTGCAGACTTTGAATCGTCTGGCGCAAAACAACTCGTGTGATTTGGTGAAGATCAGCTATGCCAATGCGCTGAATTGCCCGAACTACAAATTGCTGAATTGCGGCGGTGCATTAGGACGCGGTTGCGGCCCGCTGCTGCTGACTGGTGGAAATCCGTGGAATCCCGAAGTGGAGACTTTGGTTCCGGGAGAACAAACCACGGCGAATTTTCTCTTCGACTTTTGGTCGGGTGGTTCACAGCGCAAACGGTTCCTTCCATTTGATGAATTGTATCGCGAACTCTGCACGCGTCCGGATGCCCAAGGCGTGGTGATCCACGAGATGCGCTTCACCTATGCGCGGGACGGATTAAAGTTGGTACAGGATTTGGGAGAATATTGGGAACGCAAAACGGGATTTCCGATTCCACTCGGTGCTTTGGCATATCAACAGCAATCGGATATGCCAACGACTGGTGAAATCGAAGCGGTAATTCGGGCCAGTCTGGATTGGGCCTGGGCGCATGAATCCGAAGCGCTGGAACTGTGCGCGAAGCATTCGCAGTCGATGGAATCCGAAGTGATGCGGTCGCATATCGACTTGTACGTGAATGAGTTTACGAGGAACTTGGGCGAAGCCGGAACTGCGGCCGTGGAATTCTTTTTGGAACGGCTGCGTTCAGTTTAATCGGGAATCCAATGGAATAGAAAGAGGGCTGGGAAAAGAAAGCGATGTGAAATCCCGGTGTGTTGTATTGACGAGATAATTCCACTCGACAGGCAGAACGGCACTCTTAACCTTTAGAATCAAAGAACTTTTCCGGCTGAACCAATCCGCGCCATATTGTTGTGACGCCCGTTTATCAAGAGTCCAATCCTTGGAATAAAAGGAATCCACCACGAATTCACTATTCTTGATCGAATCCACATTCATCGTGCAATAATGGTATGCGGTTCGGATGCGCTCAAAGGAAATAGCGTTGGCCTTCAGCTCCAACACGCACAATGACAAGGACGAGGAGAAATACAAAACACGCTGCCCCATCAAATGCCAACGACCTTCCGAAGTAGCAGCGGCACCGGTTGGATCTTGAGGAAGGTAGGCTTTGGGCGAGATTCGATAAAGAAGCACGCTCAGTAAACTCCACCTTCGATTTGAAGCAGGACGTTTTCCACCCTTCGGCGTCCCGACTCTGTTTTAATCAGTTCCATCGGCTTTTGACCTTCGAGGGAAAACACGGAACTGCCAAGCCAATGTTTTACTTCTGTCTCCGATCCCAAAACTCTTTTCCCCAAATCGAGAATGGATTCCAAAACGTCGATTCGGTCGATTTTTTGTTTGGACAGTTTTTCATCACGCGCTTTCCAACGGGTGATGGATCTGGGAGTGACATCCAAAATATCGGCCAAATCCCGTTCAGTGAAATCATAACTCACCGTCAATTCGCGGATATGGCTGACAAGTTTGGAAGGATGCGGAAGGGTGCTTCGAATAACAGCAGTCCTTTTGGCGGCTGGTTTGGTCAGGATCCGAGTCATGTCAAATGTCCTCCTCTATGTGGACAATTTACAATGACACTAATTGGTCGTCAAGGTCCGGTTTTAGGGCAGAAATGAAGGCAAACATGCGGGCCGAGAATCAACAGGCCAATCACCGCCGCGCTCATCGCTGTAATCAACACCGCACCCGCAGCCACATCCTTGGCCTTTCCTGCGAGTGGATGAATCTCTGGCGAAGCGAGATCCGTTAAATATTCGATGGCTGTGTTAAACGCCTCTGCGGCCCACACGGAAGTGACCGCGAGAATAATCCACAGCCATTCGGTTCTGACGAGATGAAAATAAAATCCGGCGGGGATGATGATCGCTGTTGCAAAGAGGTGAATCCATGCATTGTGCTGGGTGGAGATTAGGATTCGAATACCGTTGAGAGCGCAGGAAATGCTGCGGAAGCGACTGGAAAAAGTAAAACGGGATTTATTCATAACAGGGGTTTTTAACTCGTCCAATTAGCTTGGATCGGAAACATATCGTTTCTCACATAAACTGTTCTGACAATTTTATCGTATTTAAAATTCACTTCAAGACTTACTCCAATCTCATTCGGATTATAAGTGGTCTTTACTTTATTAACAATGATGTCAGATTGCCCCGGAAAAATTGTTCCAGAAATCGTGCAGTCTTTGTAAGCTTTTTCAGCTATAACATAATGTTCGGGCACGGACAAAACAAACAAGGGATCGGAATTTTTGCGGCCACGAAGACAAACATATTGAATCTCAACATCATATCCAGAAAAATTCTGGATCACGAAATAAAAGGACAAATCCAAGACATTTTGAGCTTTTTGAAAAAGCGATCCTCGCAAATCTCTAATTATCAGGCCATCATTGTTAAATGGAAAGAGCTTAACCGCAAGCTTTGTTGAAATCCTTCCAACGGCCCATTTAGCAATCGTAACTGCAATACCGCTAACATCCATAACAACCTAAACCGATTCTGCGTTTTTTACGCTATCTAAAAATGTTTCAGGGCTGCTTTACCAATCGCAAAAACATTGAAACCCATCTCAAACAATTTCTTGTGATCCAGAATATTCCGTCCATCAAAAATGAAAGCCGGTTGTTTCATGGATTTAAAGATTTTCGCGTAATCCAGTTCCTTATACAACTTCCACTCCGTCAGAATGGCAATCGCATGCGCCCCGTCCGCCGCTTTATAAGGATCCTCCTCATAAATCACTTCCGCGCCCGCCAGATCCTTCTTCGCGTTTTCCAGCGCCTTCGGATCGGAAACGACCACCTGCGCCTTTTCCTCCAATAATCCCAGCGCCACCGAGATGGCCGGGGATTCGCGGGTGTCCCCCGTGTCCGCCTTAAAGGCGAAGCCGAGGAGTGCGATGCGTTTTCCGGCAACTGTCCTGAACATTCCCGTCAGAATATTCTGCACAAACCGTTTCTGCTGCCATTGATTCATGCGCACCACGGATTCCCAATAATCCGCAACCTCGTGCAATCCATATGACTCGCAGATGTAAACCAGATTCAGAATATCCTTTTGAAAACAGGAGCCGCCGAAGCCCACGCTGGCCTTCAGGAATTTCGGGCCGATGCGGCTGTCCATGCCGATGGCGTAAGAGACTTCGCCCACATCCGCTTCGGTCTTTTCACACAACGCTGAAATGCTGTTGATGGAGGAAATGCGTTGGGCAAGAAAAGCGTTGGCCGCCAACTTGGAAAGTTCTGCGCTCCACACATTGGACTCGATGATTTTTTCCTTCGGAACCCAATGCGCATAAATGTCCACAAGGGCCTTGCGCGCCGCAAGACCGGAAGGCGTTTCGCGCGAACCGACGAGCACGCGATCCGGATTTTCCAAATCCTGAATGGCGCTGCCTTCGGCGAGGAATTCCGGATTCGACAGCACCTCGAATTCAATGCCCTTCGGATTACCGTTCAAAATGCGTTCCATCGCCTCTGCGGTGCGCACAGGCAAGGTGGATTTCTCCACGATGATTTTCGAGGAATCAGAATTGGCGAGAATTTGTCGCGCTGTTTTTTCCCAGTACTGCAAATCGGGAGCGCGACCCGCGCCTTCACCAAACGTTTTGGTCGGCGTGTTCACCGAAACGAAAATGATGTCCGCTTCGCGAATCGCCTGATCGACGTCGGTGGAAAAGAACAGATTCTTTCCACGCGCTGCCTTCACCACTTCATCGAGCCCCGGTTCATAGATGGGAATGTTGTCGCTGTTCCATGCGTCGATGCGCGCCTTGTTGATGTCCACAACCGTGACTTTGTAGGTGGGGCATTTGCGGGCGATCATGGTCATGGTGGGGCCGCCCACGTAACCTGCGCCGATGCAGAGGATTTTCGTCTTGAAGGTCATAAGGAACCGGTATTCTCCAAAATTTGGCGGATAAAGGCAATAACGATAGGAATTACAGGGCAATTTCCACCAAAGTCGCACCCGGATTGTGGAAATCCAGACGATAGCGTTTCACCTGGCGTTTCCACACCGTGTTCAGATTGCGATGCAGGCTTTTGCGGATCGAAACCGGTGCCGAATTGGAATGCCCGTGGACAATGCGCAAGATCCTTCCCGACTTGCCGCGATGCCTTTCCAATAACAGGCCCGCAGCCACCAAGGCTTCGTCCACCGCCATGCCATGCAAATCCAATTCCTCTTCCACGACGAAATCATAAAGCACCGGCGGCGGAGTGGAAGGCTTGGCTGTTTTGGCTTTAGTGCGTTTTGCAGCCATGACTATTGGCTTCCAAGAATTTGAGACTGAAGACGATGTACCGTGGCGAAGTAAGGCTGGCGGGGATTCCACTTTTCCTCCCGTTCACGCTCTCCGTATTTCTTGCCGGAATTTTCCAAATGCAGCTTGAGAACCCAGCGCTGCAAAAAGTGAATCACCGGCTGATGCTTCTGAACCTCCAATCGTTCTGCTCTCACCTGCCGCGACTCGGCGATCAAGGTATCCGGCCATTGAATCTTGAGCCCTGACTTTTCAAGAAAATGAATGTCCGCCAAAACCCGGAATCGGGGATCCGGCAAACGCATCAAAGCCAGTTGCGTCAGAATCTCCGCATCCATCTCACGGGTAAAGCCTTTGGCATGTGCTGTTTCATGACAGGCTGCGATCAACCGCCAATGATGCCCCGTGGGAAGTTTTTCCCTGCGGATGATGGCCAACTCGCTGAAAACAGGATCGTGAAACGCAGGGCCGCCATAGATGAGTCCCATCGTCGTGGTCAGCGGCCCCATCGCTTTGATGTTTCGCACATGACGTCCCGGTGGCAATCCCAAATCCATAAGCACCGTGTCCAAACTGTGGTCACACGTTTCAAGAACTTCGCGTTCGGAAAGGGATTGATAACCATCCCAATTGAACTCATTGCGAAGCCGGGTTTCGCGTTCCTTCACCCACAGTTTGAATTCCGTTTCATACACACTGTCCGTTCCAAATTTTTGGGTTAGCGATGGACGCCACGAAGAAGGTGAGAGACTTATCGGTAAAGCCCCCTGACCCAATGCCAATGCGATCAGGGAAGCCGGTCCGAGAAAAAAGAAAAATCTACGCAGGATTTTCGTTGAGGAATTCTTGTGGCGCAGCCACAAAACAATCCATGTCAAAGTGGAGGCAATACCCAACCACAACGCGATTTCGACGACAGAGAATGGAATGGAATCGGTAATTGCGCCCTTAAAGCGGGAAAGCGGCAATCCTGCCGCTTTCCAATAAAACTCAAACACGATGTGTGATCAGGGCAGATATTTACGGCTGGTGCGGCCGTCATCCACGGTCAACTCCAGATAATCGGGCTGGGCATCCTTGGGCAATTTGAAAATCAAACCACCCTGTTCACTTTCCTTGCCCAATTCCACCGTCGCCTTTTTCTTGAGCGCCTGTAATCTTGTGCCGGCTTCGTATGCATTGCCCTGACGATCCACCAACTTGAAATTGGAACCGTCGATGTCAATGGGACCCGAAGTGTTGTTCCACACCTTGATTCCAATCAACACCGGAGCCGGTGGAGCGACATATTTCACGATGGCGATCATCATGCCGTATTTGTTGATGCGGGCATCCGCCGCTTTGTCGAGCAGGCCGGGCGCTGCGTAAAAGAGATAGGTGGGCAGATTCTTTTCACGGATCTTGGACCACAGGGCCGCCATTTCCGGAGTTTCACTGCCGAGCACCAAGGCCAGTTGGTTCATCGCATAATCCGCCGCGATTCCAGCGGTGCCATCGGTGGCTGATTCATCCAGCTTGTCTGAAATCTCTTTGAGCTTTCCGGTTTGATAAGCCTTTTTGGCCGCATCCACCTTGGCATCGATATCCGCAGATTTTCCAGGCAAAGCAGCCGCAGCATTGAGAAACTGGAAGCCGCCCTCTTCGGTGCCCATGTCCAGGCGTTTGCTTCCAATCTCCAGCAACACAGCCGATGCTGCGGCTTCTTTAGCCGCATCCGGATGCTGTTTCAAAAGGCTGAGCAAGCTGTCCTTCAGAGGATCGAGCGTTTCAGCGGCAGGATCGGACTCCAGACCGACTTGCAAAAGGGCGATATGAGCATCCGTGTAATTGGAATAGAAGTCGGCCGACACCGCGCCCTGCTGCATGGCGTTTTCATATTGAGCCATGGCATTGCCGGGATCGCCCGCCTTCAGATAGGCGTCACCGGTGGATTCCATTTTCGATTTGCAACCCAGCAATGCGAGGGACAGGATTAAACTGGTTCCAAGAAATTGAATAGGCTTGTTCATAGTCATTTCCTTACCGCCAGATATTGGCTTCGCCGCGTCTTTTAAAATGCGCCGCAACCGGCGCAATGGAGTCAAAAACATAATGTCATCCCCCTGAATCTGCCGAACCTTTTTGCCTAAAACCCTTCTCATTGCAAAGGAAAGGGGGGCGAGAGTACCTTTGCCACCCGAGGGCCCATAGCTCAGTTGGTTAGAGCAGACGACTCATAATCGTCCGGTCCTCCGTTCAAGCCGGAGTGGGCCCATTTTTCGTTTTTTGACCTCCAAAAGCCTTGTCAGACGGATTTCAGGGGAGATGGTGTGAAGAACCTCGTTTTTTATGGCGACGGACTGTTATGCCCTCCTGAAGGATATGGCGAAGACATCGTCGATCTGCTCGTTATGCAGCACCCCGAAACTGCCGTTCAATCCTTTCATCCCGGGGAAAAAGCCCTGACACTCGAAGCCGGCTTTAAAGGCGCACCCTTCCATGTGGTGGGAAAGGCTCCCGATTGGGTTTATCTCGGACTGGGACTCGCCGATTTACTTCATTCCGCTGATCCGAAAATCATGCGCGAAACACTGGAATCCCTGCTGCAACTCATCCTGCAAAAAACCCGGGCGCAAATCGCCTTTACCTCGGTCTGCGAAGCCTTCTTGCCGGAAGAATCTCAGCGGGAACAAGCGAAGATTTACAATGCGAGTCTCTCTTCCCTGTCCGGAGAACGGACTTTTTTTGTGGATCTCAACACAAGCGTCAATCAATTTCTGGAGAAACACCGGCAGGGACCCGGCGAAAAACGGGCTTTGCACCTGCTTCCACTGCAATTAACCTCGATGGGACGGGTTTTTATGTCTCATACCGCGTTGAAAAACCTTCCCTGGGACAACCTTTAGTATTTTCTCCATCCGCCCTTCACAATGGGCATGAAAGAGGTGGGACGCCCATGATGGCAGCTGACAACGATGACAATCACGACCGCTTTCTCCGCAAGAACCTGTCTTTAAGCCGGGCCTATGAGATCTCGAAAAAAGACAAGGTCAAGGATAAGATTGTCCGGGGCGAACAACAGCCCGTAATGACGATTTGCTACCGCTGCAAAAAAGAACGCCCCTGCCTCAAATATCACATCGCGGAAACCGGTCGCGCCGAGGGTGCCGTTTCGGTGTCCAACGAATATGTGCCGTTGTGCGAAGAATGCGCGCCGAAAAAGAAAAAGTCGGCGGATGAACTTTCCGCGAAACAGATATCCTCGCTGTTGCGGGGAGCGCGACACGGCCGGGTTTAAAATCGTGGGAGCCCTTCAGCCGTAGGTTTGCTGAAGGGCTTTTATCTCCGCCAAAAATTCTTTCACTTCCTTGAATTTGCGATACACCGATGCGAACCGGATGTAGGCGACTTCATCCACCTGATAAAGCTGGCGCATGGCCAGTTCGCCGATCTGCTTGGAACTGATTTCCCCGTCGGCCATGGTTTGCAGCTGATTCTCGATGTTGTCCGCCATCTGTTCAATGGCTTCGGCGGAAATAGGCCGCTTGGTGCAGGCCATCTTCAATCCATCCAGAATTTTTTGCCGCTCATACGGCTCACGCTGTCCCGCGCTTTTCACGATGATGAAGGGAGCCATTTCCACATACTCATAGGTGGTATAGCGCCGACCGCAACCGAGACACTCGCGCCGCCGCCGAATGGCTTTGCCGTTGCGACTCCCGCGGGAGTCGACCACCTTATCTTCTTCAACCTGGCAATAAGGACATTTCATGATGTTCCGCCTTAAAAACTAACTTTGCCAGCATGACGGATCGCTGGATTTTGGGAATCTGTATTTTGGCCGGTTTTCTGTGGGTACGCTCCCGGGCCACGACCCTGCGCAAGGAAGATGGCGGAAGCCGCAAAGCGCTGTACGGAATTTTCTTCTTTCTGGCGCCGCTGTTGTTCGTGGGAAAACAGGCTTTCACATACCTGCCCTTCGCGCATAACACCAACCTGGCAATCGAAATACTGTTACTTGCCTCGATGTTTGCCTTAACTGGATTTTTCTTCCTGCGCAGCCCCAAGACCTGAATTTTAAACCCGGGCTTTGACCCGGATCGGCAGAATCAAAAACGGAATTCCCAAGTGGTACAACCGTCGCTGCACGGCGAACACGGCATTGTTATAAAACAATCTTGAGACAAAACTTTCCTCGGGAAACACCAGCTGGCCCATGAAAAACGCCGCTTGGGGAAAGCGGGTCATGATTTGCGGCGCCAATTCAGCGCTACCTTCCACCATGTCATGACTCAATGCCGAGATTCCTTCCCCGTAATAACCGTGGCGGCGGATGAACTCCACATATTCATTGAGTTCGACGTCCACATGTTTTTTCAAATTCTCAATCTCGTCTTCACCTTTGAAATTTCCCGCATCGATCAGGCCAATTTCCACAAAGACAAAGTTCTTGTAGATGCCACCAAAAAGACGGATGATGGAAAACAAGGTGTGCAATCCGAGTCCATCGAATCCGGAAACAAAAAGCACGGCCGTCTTCGCCTTGGGATCGTACGCGGGAGCCTTGACCTCAGCGCCTTCCGCACCGTCCGCGTGCATGATTTTACCGATGGAACTGTTGATGGCGGAAAGCCGTGCGGCCTGCACCAGATTGTCCATGCGCTTCAAGTGCCGGCCCACCGTGTCGTAATGACTGCGCACCAGCAATGCCAAACCGATTAAGAGCAGGAGGATAATCAAAGTGATCCAGCCGCCCTCAAAGAATTTGAAAATCGTCATCATCACGAGGATGAAAGAACAGAGCAGTAGCGCGGTCAAACTGGTGAGGAGTCGCCGCTTCCAATGCCCCTGCCGCCGGTTTTCCCACCAATAGCGGACCAACCCCGCCTGTGAAAGCACAAAGGTGATGAACACCGTAATCGAGTAAAGCACCACGAGGAAGGCCACGGAAGCCCGAGTGACCAGCAAAAGAATCGCCGCGGCGATTCCCATAATCAATACGCCATTCTGCGTCACGAGCCGGTCGCTCAACAAAGTGAAGCGGGTGGGAAACCAGCGATCCAGAGCCATGTTGGCCAGCACGCGCGGACCGCCCAAAAACCCCGCTTGTGCGGCGACAAACAAAATGGCAGCTTCCGTGAAAAGAGAGACCCAGACAAAAGTATGGGCCGAGCCCGAAGACCAGGATGCCGTGAGCGTGGTAAACAACACTGCGTTGAGGGTTTTCCCGGGAACCGGTTGCAGGCTGTAAAACACATAACACGCCATGAGACCTAACACCATGAAGGCAAGGGATGCGGCCATGTAAAGCATGGTGCGCTTTCCCGTTCTCACTCTTGGCTCGCGCAATAGCGGCATGCCATTGCTGACCGCTTCAATTCCAGTGTACGTACCGGCGCCCATGGAGTAGGAACGCAACAACAGCGCGAGGATTCCAAACAGGCCGAGTTGTTGATAGGTCGAATGGAAATCATGTCCGGTATCGCGAACCAAGGCTGGAAATTCCCACAAATGTCCCGAGATGCCGTAAATGACGGCGAAGGCATGAGTGAAGACGAAGATCAGAAAAATGGGAACCAGCGGAACCACGGATTCCTTGATACCCCGCAAATTCATGACGATCAGCAGGAAAAGCATCAGAAAATTGAAGAGCAATTTGTAGTGCAGCAAATGGGCGGGAAGAAAACTGAAAATCGCATCCGCTCCCGATGCCACGGAAATGGTGATCGTCAGGACATAATCCACCAACAGGGCACAACCTGAAACCATGCCCCACCGCGGCCCCAACAATTTGCTGGCCACGAGATATCCGCCACCACCAGCCGGAAACAATTCGATGAGATGGGAATAGCTGGCGGAAATGACAAGCACGGTGAGCGCAGAACCGAGAGCCACGAAAATTCCGAGGCGGCTGTGTTCGCCCAAAGCCCGGAAAGCTTCTTCGGGACCATAAGCCGAGCTGGAAAGCCCGTCGGCTCCCAACCCCACCCACGCAAAAAAGGCGATCAGGGTCAGGTTGTGAAAGATTTTGGAATCTTCAGGGTTTAGGGAGCGGCCCAAAACCCAAATCTTCAGCCACTGGAGAGGATTCAGTTGCCGTTTAGGAGGCATACAGGGCTTTCTTGGCCGTGGTATACGTGATATTCAAAGCGTTCAGAATTTAGATAAAAGCAATAGTACGGAAGAATGGGAAACGACCGGATAGCGGTCTCCAACCGGGAGGGAGAAACCTTTTCCCGCCGGTTCAATATCCTGCGGAGACGCCAAAGCGGTATCCACGACCCGAATCCAATGCCATGAAGGTGGCAAGGCGGGAAGATTGAAGACTTTCTCTTCTCCCTCCGAATTCAGCAACAGATAAGCCTGCAGTGAATTTTCACCGGGCTCCACACGATTCTGAAAAGGTCCCTCCGTGGGCTCTCGCAACAGAAAAGCAGCATGTCGTGTGTGGGGCACACTGTCTTCCGGCCACGGTCTTCCCGCTGCATCCCAACCCTGCCAGCAACGTCCCCACCCTCGATTTGAAACCGATTCCCAAGTATTGGAAATTCCGATTTTATTTCTCCACGCCAGCACCTGCTGAAAAAAACGAACGAATTTCGATTGCGCCTCAACGTGGCTCCAGTCATACCACGAAACCGGGGTGTCCTGACAATAAGCGTTGTTGTTTCCGCCCTGCGTTCTGCGAAACTCATCCCCGCCCAAAAGCATCGGCGTGCCTCGCGCCAGTACAGCCAGCAGAATGGCGTTGCGAATCTGACGATCGCGCAGAGCTTCCACTTCAACAGTTGCGCCTTCACCTTCATGCCCGCCATTGGAGCTGAGGTTCTCATTGGTGCCGTCCCAATTATCTTCGCCATTGGCCTCATTATGCTTGTGTTCATAGCTGACCAAATCGCGCAAAGTGAATCCGTCATGGCAGGTCACGAAGTTCACCGTGCTCCAAGGCTCCCTACCCCTCGGTTCATAAAGATCCGGGGAACCCTCGAGCCTCTCGCGCAACTCACCTAACGCGTGGGAATCACCGCGAACCCAGCGCCGCGTCACATCCCGGAAAGCGCCGTTCCACTCCATCCAGCCGTCGGGAAAGCGGCCCAGCGCATACGTGTCCAAATCCCACGGCTCTGAGATGAGCTTGGTTTTTCGCAAAGCGGGATCCTGCGCGGCAGCGGTGAAAAAAGAAGCCGCAGGATCGAAAGCGCCACCGCCCTCACGCCCCAGCACCGTGGCGAGATCAAACCGGAATCCGTCCACATGAAACTCCTCGACGAAATACCGCAGTGAATCCAGCGTCAATTTCACCACGGCGGGATTCCCGAAGTCGAGGGTGTTCCCGCAACCGGTATGATTGCGATAATGGCGGAAAGGGGCTTCTTCGGATCCTGTCAATGAGTAATAGGATCGATTGTCCAGTCCACGCAAGGACAAGGTGGGCCCCAATTCGTTACCCTCGGCGCTGTGATTATAAACCACATCGAGAAGAACTTCGATGCCGGCGCGATGCAATTCGCGAACCATGAGTTTGAATTCGTCGATTTCACAACCGGGATATTTTCCACTTCCGAAAACAGGATCAAGCGCGAAAAATGCGGCGGTATTGTAGCCCCAGTAATTCGACAATCCCCTGCGGGTCAGCAATTCCTCGGAATGTTTCGCATGCACGGGCAGTAATTCCACTGCATTGATGCCCAAAGATTTGAGATGGGGAATTTTTTCGATCACACCCAGAAAGGTTCCGGGAAAAGCAACCTTGGAGGATTCATGCGCTGTAAATCCCCGCACATGCATTTCATAAATCACCAGCCGATCACGAGTTAGTTCCGGCGGACGAACATCCTGCCAGTCAAAGCGACTTTCCGTAATCACGCATTTCGGCATGAAGGGATGACTGGGGCGATGATCGAGAAAAAGATCTGCGTCCTCCACATCGGGAGCGTACCCGGCGAGAACCCCCTCGGGATTGAGGAACTTTCCGTGCAGGGCACGGGCGTAGGGGTCGATCAAAAACTTTTTCGGATTGAAACGCTGACCCTGTTTCGGGTCAAAAGGCCCCTCGGCATGGAATCCATACAGCCAACCGGGTTTCAGTCCGGGAATAAATCCTTGAAACACGTGTCCGTGGCAGGATGGAAGGGGAAGCACTTGAACCGGATCGACATCGCCTTCACGAAACAGGGCGATCAAAATCCGGCGGGCGTGGCGGGAATACACCCCGAAACGCACCCCGTGGCGCAGAACTTCAGCCCCCAACAAAGCGGAATCAGTGGGTTCGACGGTCCATTGGGTCCGTGAATCCGGGATGGGATTTTTTAATTCCATAAGCGCGGTTTAAATGGCTCTTTGAGCTTAGCATTCATGCACGCGCTAGGCAACCCCGTGAATAAAGTCTGAACAATAAAGGCGCATCTTTGCTAAAATTCCACCCCTTCGTGGTTACTGGAAGGGTGGCCGAGCGGTTTAAGGCGTCAGTCTCGAAAACTGATTTACGGGTAACTGTAACGTGAGTTCAAATCTCACCTCTTCCGCCACGAAGCCCCCGCCGACCAGAATTACAGTCCAATGTTCTTCAACAGTTTCTTTCCCTGTTGCTTGACTTGATTCGCGCCCTCGGTTTTGGCCTTGTCCACGGCTTTTTTCTTCTCCGCTTCGATGCGCGCCCGGGCTTCCGCTTCAAGTTTCTGTTTCTCGGCCTCCGCTCTTGCCTTCAATTCGTTTTGCTTCTGGCGCAATGCATCTTCCAAAGCGGATTTGGCATTTCCAGTACCCTCTTTGGCCATGCGCCCTGCATCGAGAGAAAAGGTTGGCTGCGTGAGAGTTCCACCCACGAGGTAATACAATAACGCATGTCCACTTTTATCCATGGGCACGAGGGAGGCGTTTGCAAGTTGCGGCACGGATGCCAGTTTGGCCAGCTGTCCGGTCAACGCACCGGTCGCCCCACCCACCATTTTGGAAACGCCGGGTGGCAGGCTTTGCGTCAAATTCAGATCCAGTGCATTGTCGAAACCGATTTTTCCGGAAGCCTGCGCTCCTCCCAACGCCGAGGCTTGGACATGGAAATCGCGCACCCATAAATTCCCATTCTCCACCTTCAGGTCCGCTTTCAATTCGCTGAACGCCAGCTCCTTGAATCCGAGTGAGGAATTGACTTTGGAAAGGGCACTGGAAAGATTTTTCGTAAGCCCGGACTCCATGATCTTCCCGTCGGTGAGGGCGGCGAGCACCGTGCCGCTGAGATTGTTCGCGAATTGATGCGGAAGGCCGTGAGTCGTCAAATCGGCATTCAGGTTGAGTTTTCCGTAGATGAGGTTGTCGCTTTGGCGGGCAATGGATTTGAACAACCGGCTTTTCAGCGGCACGCGGTCGTTGAGGCGCGAAATGAAATCATTGGCCTCCACATGATTGACATTCGCTTTGAAAAAGACATTCATGTCCTTGGAATTTTGAACGGCGGCGCGCACGGAGGATGAAAATCCTCCGCTGTAAAGATTCCCCTTCAAGTCCGACTTGACTTCGCCGGGCCGCAGCGAAGTTTGCATCTGGAATTGCGTCATCTCCAATCCCATCAAACGCGTGCTTCCCAAAGTCACGGTGATGTCGCCGTCCACAGGTGGTGGTGGCGGATATTCGGTGATGACCGGCGTAACTGCTGCGGTCTCCACGGTATCTTCCGGAGAGGGCTTCGGCAGCAATTCGTCGAGATCCAGAATTCCGGAGCGCACATCCAACTTGACACGAGTTCGGAAACCCGAAATCTTCTTTTGCAAAACCAACGGGAGATAATTCGTCACATCCCCGTTCACGGTCACGTCGGATTTCCCGATCTTCGCGGCCAGTTGTTCCCGGATGCGCTCGTTGGCGATGTCCACATGTCCGGTGAATGTCATGGACGGTTTTTCAGGCAGGGACAGCGAAACGTTTTTCAAGTCCACCGTTCCCGTCGCGGAAAGCTTCTGCGGATTCGCAGCATCCATGGGGCCGGAAGCCTGCAATTTGATCGTTTCCATTCCGGCAAGGTGAATGTCCTTGTCGAGCATTCCCATGCGCTGTGCAAGCGCCGCCAAACCGCCGAGATCCAACACCGCATCCACGGACAATTTTTCCAGTTGGGGAATCTTGTCGCGAAGCTGTGAAACCAGCACTTCCACTCGCACCGGATTTTGACCCATGTCAAAAGTCAGCTTTGTGAGATTCAGAGATTCCCCGTGCAATGCCGCATCCATTTCAAGATGTTCGACTCCAAGAGGAAGATCGGCGTGATGCACCGCACCGCCGCTGATTTTGAAAGTCGCATCGACCTCCGGCATGGAACCGGTATCCAACGCGCCCTGAATATGAGCCTGCAAGGAAGCCGTTCCTTCCGCCTTGAGCTTGGGAACATCGGGAGACAACGCGGCCGGAACTTCCTTGAGTACCGAAGCGAGGGAGATGGAAGGCGCAGAGATGTTCAAGTCCAATACGGGTTTGGTTTTAAAATGACTGACGGAACCGTCAATGCTCACATGGATATCCTGGAAGGACATCTCGATTTTATTCAGACGCAGATTTTCGCCGGGAAGATCCAGACGAATGTCATGAGAGATGGAAACGCGGATGCCGCCCTTGCGCAAAGCGGAGGCGGAATCCTTCACGCTGATCTCATTGATCTCCAAGAGACCCTTGCTCAATACATCCTGAAGTTGCAGATCGAGGTCGAGAGATGCTTTTTGCTGGATGCTTCCCATTGAAATCTCACGACCGGATGAGGCGTCCAGATAACGGACTTTTCCGTCCATGATCACAAAAGATTTCAGCAGCAGCGCCACGGGAAGTTCCGGCGCTTTTGCTTCGGAAGCGGAAGGGGCGGCAGAAGGTTCCGGAGCCTTTGGTGCTGATGTGTCCGTCTTACCAATGCCTTCCAGATTGCTGTGACCCGAAGCATTCACTTCATAAAGAATTTCCGGAGACAGCAATTTGATCTCGTCGATCACGGGCGAGAAGTGCAGCAGGGAAAGCAGGCTCAGCGAAAAATCCACTTCACCCAGCTTGATCAGCGGTTCCTTGGAGAACCCCGGCGCATTTGCCACGACGATATCGTTGATAGCAAGCTTGAGGGTGGGGAAAATATGAACACTGATGTCCCCCACATCCACGGAACGGCCGAGGGCTTCCGTCCCCCTGGTGTGAATAATTTCACGAATCTTGGAGGGAGGCAGCGCGATCTTCACTCCCACATACAGCCCCGCATATAGCAAGACGACGAGGAGGATTCCGACCAGAATGATTCGTTTGGCAATTTTCACAGGATCTCCTTGAACACGAATTCAACGACTTGAGGGAAGAAATTAGCAAGTCAGTGGGTGGGAAATAAAAAACGCCATCCCCCAAAGGAGATGACGTTCAATTCCAAATGTCGAATTGATTTTAGAGGGATCCCATTATAAACGACACGTCAGCAGTACCCGCCGTCGTTCCCGCAATAGCGGTAATCTCGACATAAGTGTACTTGCCTTCGGTCGTCTTCACGACGAACTTGTCGCCGGCAGCAATGGTAGTGGAGCGGATCAGCGAACCCGCGGTATATGCGGTTCTTCCAGCTTCCTGATCAGCGGGTTTTGCAGTCACCTTCACCATCATGATATCCTTTACTTTGGTCGTATCATAGGTGTTCGTAAGATTGATTGTGTATTTAGCGCCGGAATCCCGGGCGGCACGAGCACCGTCCAAATGGGCCGCATTGTTGTAATAAAGGTAAACGAGGTCGATTTTCGCCTGATTCTGATTTGCCACAGCAGATAGCCATACTTTGCCGGAATCCAAATCAAGAACGGAGCCCAATGTCGGATGGGCTTGTGCACCGAGATTCGCGGTCATCGAGGTACCCCAAGCCGTGTGGTGAGACGTATCAACGGGAGCGGTGTCTTTTTTGTCATCGGTGAGACAACCTGTGAGGGTGCTCGTCATGGACAAGCCCAAGACGACCAAAGCACCAGCTAAAACTTTTTTGGTGGAAAGAATGTTCATGTGATTTCTCCTGGAAAAGGTTTCGAATTGACTATGAATGTCAAAGCGCGGATAAAAATACAACCAAATTCAAAGGGAAATGACGCGTTTGGAAGATTTTAAAGGCCCTTTTCCGGCGTTTTTCCCTTTATTTTGGTGTTTTTCATCACCTTCAATCTCTTTAATCCGGTCCCGAAGCAGCGCGGCGCGTTCAAATTCCAGAGCATCGGCTGCGGCATTCATATCCCGCCGCAAATCCTCCAGATTTTCAACTCCATATTCCTGCACCTGTTCGGCCACCAGCAGACTCCGAAGATCCTCGGATTCTTCCTCCGATACCATTTGCAATTGGCTGTGAATTTCACGTAAAATGGTGGTGGGAGTGATGCCGTGTTCCCGATTATGGGCCGCCTGCTTCTCCCGCCGTTTCCGGGTCTCTTCCATGGCATAGTGCATGCTGTCCGTGATACGATCGGCGTAAAGTAAAACCTTGCCCTGCACATTGCGCGCCGCCCGACCGATGGTTTGGATAAGCGAGCGATTGCTGCGCAAGAAACCTTCCTTGTCCGCATCGAGAATCGCGATCAGGGACACTTCAGGTAAATCCAACCCCTCACGCAACAGATTGATGCCGACCAATACATCGATGATTCCCTCGCGTAATTCGCGGATGATTTCCGTTCGCGCCATGGTGTCGGTATCGGAGTGCATATAACTCACCTTGAGGCCGGCGTTCTTGAGGAACTCGGTGAGATCCTCGGCACTGCGCTTGGTCAAAGTCGTGATGAGTACGCGCTCATGCACCTGAACCCGTTTGTGAATTTCATGCAGAATGTCGTCGATTTGCCCTTTGATGGGACGAACCTCCACCTCCGGATCGAGCAGACCGGTGGGGCGAATCACCTGTTCCACCACCACTCCCCCGCACTTTTCCAGCTCATAATCCGCAGGTGTGGCAGACACGAAAAGCGACGGCGGCATGCGTGCTTCGAACTCGTCAAACTTTAAAGGGCGATTGTCCAGCGCGCAGGGCAAACGAAAACCGTAATTCACAAGACTTTCCTTGCGGGCGCGATCGCCATTGTACATGGCGCGAATTTGCGGCATGGACACATGCGATTCATCGATGATGAGGAGATAATCGTCCCCAAAGAAATCCATGAGAGTGGAAGGCGGGGAGCCGATGGGACGATTTTCAATGATGCGACTGTAATTCTCGACGCCGGAACAATATCCGACTTCTTTCAACATTTCCAGATCGAACATGGTGCGCTGGTTCAAACGCTGCGCTTCCAGCAGCTTCCCCTCAGCAGTGAACTTGCGGCCCTGTTCGTCCAGTTCCAAACGAATGTCCTTCAACACCCGTTCCATGCCCATTTCACTGGTCACATAATGCCGCGCAGGATAAATGAGAACTTCCTGAAACTCAGCTTCTTCTTCTCCGGTGAGAATATGGATGCGGCGAATGCGCTCCACTTCATCGCCAAAAAATTCGATGCGATACGCAAAGTCATCATAAGCCGGACGTACTTCCACCACATCACCGCGTGCGCGAAAGGTCGCGCGTTTGAATTCAAAATCGTTGCGGGCATAATACACTTCGATGAGGCGGCGCATCAGGGCTTCGCGGCCCTCACCCTGCCCCACTTTGACTTCCACCATCATCTTCTTGTATTCGGCAGGTGCGCCCAATCCGTAAATGCAAGAAACGGAAGACACTACGACCACATCCTTGCGGGACATGAGCGATGCCGTGGCGCGCAAACGCAGCTTGTCGATTTCCTCGTTGCGGGCGGAGTCCTTTTCGATGTAAGTGTCCGTCACCGGCATGTAAGCTTCGGGCTGGTAATAGTCGTAGTAGCTGACGAAATATTCGACGGCATTGTGCGGGAAAAATGCCTTGAACTCCTGATAGAGCTGGGCCGCGAGTGTTTTGTTGTGGGAAATCACCAGCGTGGGCTTGTCCAATTGCTGGATCACATTGGCCATGGTGAAGGTTTTGCCGGATCCGGTCACGCCCAGGAGGGTTTCATATTTCGCACCTTCGCGAAAATCCTGAACGATGCGCTCAATGGCGGCGGGTTGATCCCCGGCGGGTTTATAGGGGGCTTCGAGGCGGAACATCCCTCATCCCCCAACCCCTTCTCCCATCTTAAAGTATGGGAGAAGGGGAGAAGAATTAAGAAGAACTAAAAAGAAATCGAAGGAAGAAACCATAAGACCTTTCCCTCTCTCATCCTTTAAGATGGGAGAGGGTTTAAGGGTGAAGGTGTTATTCCACCATCGCCAATAATTTTGCGCCGTCCTGCGCTTCACGGGAATTGGGATAAACCTTCTGCAATTTCTCAACCGCAGCCTTGACCTTGTCGGCTTGGCCCAATTCACGGTAGCAAAGAGCCTGTTTCCACAGGGCATTGGGAACGGACGGGCTCATATCCACCACTTCTTTTCCAGCCAGCGTTTCCTTGGGATTGCCGGTGCGCAGCATGGCAAGGGAAAGGAATTCATCAAGGGTTTGAACGGCCGCAGCGTAATCCTTCTTCTGCATCTGACAGGCGGCTTTGCCATGCAATGCGCCCAGATAAATCAGACGCGTTGCCTTGTTGCCCTTGCTCACCTTGCTATAGGCATCGAAAGCCTGATCGTATTTCTGCTGCTCGTAATAAGTCTTTCCCAAAAACATATTGGCCTTGTCCGCCGCCAACTTCGAAGGGCCTTGGGCCAGGAAAATCGTCAGGGCTTTTTCTGCCTCGGGAAGCTGGCCTTTTTCGATGTAAACGTAAGCCGCGCCCAATTTCTTGTTGTCCGCGATCTCGCTCTTATTGTGGTTGTAGTTCCATAGGAAATACCCGAGCACGACGACAACGACGGCAACAAGGCCCCCCAGCAACTGCTTTTCATAGCGGGGATAAATTTCATCGATGAACCAGTCCCACAGGGAGGAGGATTTAAGCGACGATTGACCCGGGGTCTTGATTGGATTTTCCATGAGGTTTCCTCAAAAACGGCTTCCAAAGCTAACTCAAGGCTGCAACCGGGTAAAGGAGAGGCTTCGGAAATTATCCTTCCACACATGATATCGATTCCCACCACGGTTATTCCGGTTTTGGAGCCAGTCTCCGGAATCAGGGCTTTTTTCACCACCCGGCAGGGTGGAATCAGTACGGGTAGCTTCGCGTCCCTTAACCTGAGCCCTTCCTCGGGTGACAATCCCGAGAATGTCCAAAGGAATTGGGATTTACTGCTGCAATCGCAAGGCTTGGAAGACAAAACTCTTGCGCTTCCCCGACTTTGTCATGGATATGGGATTCAGGAAATCTTCGCGGCCCCGGAGGCTTCACTCGAAAACATCGACTCCATTTACACCCGCGACGGCGGCCGGATTCTGGCGGTGACTTTAGGTGATTGCCTCGGTGTTTTGATTGCCGATCCGGAAACCCATTGCATTGCGGCGGTGCATGCCGGCTGGCGGGGCAGTCGCGACAATATTCTCGGACGGACATTGGAAAAACTTTTTCATTCCGGTCATTGTCTTCCCAAATCCACTTTTGTCGCCTTGAGCCCGTGTCTATCGACTTGGATGCTGGAAATTTCGGAAGACATCGCACAGACTCTCCCCCAACCTCATGTTCAACGGAAAGAGAATCGATTCTATTTCGATTTGCAGGGATGTAATCGTTCGCAAGCCGGAGCTGCCGGGGTTTCTGTAAATCACATCACCGCCGTAGAAGCCTGCACGCGGACGGATGCGGAAAGGTTTTTCTCCTATCGTCGTGACGGCGCCGCTTCGGGGCGCATGGCTGCAGTCATTGCGCTGGTATAACAGTCACCCCACCCATTTGGCCCTTCCCCTCAAGAGGGGAGGACGCAAACAGGAGGGGTTATATTTTCCTATCCTGTCCCTCCGGAGGCCTTATGAAAACACCGCTTAAATCGCTACTGGTACTGGGCCTATTCGCCACCTATTCCCATGCCATCTTCGGCATTGGCGGTCACTTTGGCTTGGTACCGGGTCTTGAGGTGAAGGCGTCAAAAGGTGTCATCGCCCAAGGTGTCACACATACGCTGTCGCTCGATGAAAGGGGGCTTTCCGGCATTCAAGGTTTCGGAGCCAAATTCTGGATCGACTTTTTACCTCTTGTGGATATTGAAGCTGCGGGCAATTTGCAGTTCGGTTACTACGACGTGTCTTTAAGCTCAACAAACCCCACACTGGAAAAACCCGTTTCCTTTGATTTGGGAGTGCCGGGTGTTGAGGGGAAGCCCTTTTTCGCCCGGGCTTTGGGCGATGTGGCAGTGCTTTATCCTTTTTTCAAATTCCCTCCTCTGATCAAACTCATCAAGGTTTATGCGGGCGGCGGCCTGAGTTATGGTGTGGCCGCCCCTATCCTCAGTCCGGCATTTGCGAAAAAGGCCTTGGATAGTGACCCGAGCTATGATCCCAATACGGACAACGATAATTCCAAGGCCGCAAAAATCATTGTAGATGCAATCAAGGCTGCAGATTTTGAAAAGGGCATAGGATTTTTCCTGCAACTGGGCGCGCATGCCAAGCTGCCGATTATTCCGATTGCAGCCTATGCCGATCTCAAGTATCGCGTCCCAGGCATAGACCCCGCACTTGTGGACGGCAGCGGATGGAATATGGAGCTCGGCGGAGCCCTCGCGTTCTAAGGCCTAAGGCAAATACGGCCCGACCTTGATCCGCATGACACCGAGGTCGGTGCCAATCCACAGCAACCCGTCCTTCACAAAAAAAGTTTGCACGGCTCTGCCGGGAATGCCGTCTTCCAGACGGAAGTCGGCCCATAAATGGCTTTTCAAATTGAAGGCGCGAACGCCGGTGTCAAAACCCACATACATTACATCGCCTTCAAATAAAATTCGGAATACATTGGCCACCTCGATCATGGTTTGCGCCTGATGTCCGCGGGCCTTTTGATATACGCGACTGGCACTGGCCCAGTATAAAACAGAATCCTTGAATCCCACCGTGGGAACATTCCCAGCCCACGCTTCCGGCACATCCTGTTTGGTCACATCCTTGATGGATTTCCAACCATCCTTGCGCAGGACAAACAGCCCGAGACTGGTGGCCGCCCACAAATCCTGACCGCTGGAGCAAAGATCGCGTCCCACGGGAGAGATGTTGATCGGCAATTCCGAATTGTGGAAGCGCGATTCAGGGGCGTCGATCACAGCCACGCCATTCGCCGTGGCCACATAAAGTTGATCTTGATGCACATACAACCGGTACACCGCAATATCAGTGGAGCCCTGCATCCTCCGGAACAACCGGAACTCCCCGGAATTCATATCCTGCCGAACCACGCCCTTGGCCGTGGCGATCCACAAATAATCCCGCCATTGAAGCATGTCGTAAATCGTTCCATCAATAAAATCGTAGCCCTGCTGCGCAGCGTACATACGCCAATCGGTGAGATCCGTTTTCGCGCGCACAAGGGCACCTGCCGGATTGGGCGCACCGAACCACACATTCTTGCCGTTGGTATAAATGGCACTGACCGAAGAATCGTAAAGTCCAAACCACGCAGGAGCGGCTTCCCTGCGGCGCATGGAACCGAGGAACGAACCGTGACCCGCCGTCAAAATCCACAGGTGATCGTATTCGAAGATGGTGGCAGTATTCACGCCGACGCGGCGGTTGTAGCGATCCCGAACCGTGTTTCCGCGCGTGTCCGTCTGAAAGGTGTAATCGTTTCCCAATTGCAACCCGACTAAATCAGCAGGCGGAGTTCCCGACGGCACGCCTGCGAAGGTTGCAGAAGAGGCGGAGACGCGGCGAAACACAGGGTTATATTCCAGAATGGCCCCGCCTCGCGCAGCCATCAGCAATTGATTCCTGTCTGGATTGTAGGCGATGTTACTGACACCCAGTCCGGGAGCGATATTGTCCAACCATTGCTGGCGGCGGTAATCGTACAGCAGCACTCCACCCTCGGTGAGCACATAGGCCACCTTGTCGTCGGAAACAACCTGGGTGGGATTGCGATGCGTGGCGATGAAGAGATAATCCTGCGGCTGGAGATTGGCACCCATGCAAAAGCTTAATACGGCCAATGAAAAGAGGATCGTGTTTCGTGTTCTCATCCGCCAATCCTCCGTTTGCCCGTGTGACTTCATCAAGGACTAGAAAATCCCTTTTCTGAAGGGGGTTGGCAACACAATCTGTTTTCTCCCGTTCAAGGTGTAAGCTGTAAAGAATTGATACAAGGTCAACCCAGGAGCGGAATTATTCCGGATTTGTAAATGGCGAAAGTTGGCCACGGGATCAAGCGGTGAAGTCAGGATGGTGCCGTTTTTTCCCACTACCACCAAGAGCGCTCCGTTTGAAACAACCGAGTACAGGGTGTTTGTCGTTCCCGAATTGCGGGTCGTCCAGTTCACAACGTTCGCAGAGCTTTGTAGGGCGCCATTAAACCCCACGGCAACTAATTGTGCCCCGGTATAAGCGATCCCGCGAATATCGGAAGATCCCGAAGCCAGTGAAGTCCATATAATCCCGTCCATGGAGGTTTTCATCGAAGACACGCCCGCAGTCACAAATTCCGAACCTGTCCATGCAATACAGTACAGGGAATTCATGGTGCTCGCAACACTGGTTGTCCACGTCGCACCATTCGGCGATGTCAGGATGGCTCCGGCATCACTGACCGCAACAATTTGGGAGCCGTTTGAAACCAAGGCACTCACCCCGTCCATTGTTCCTGAAGTGCGCGAAGTCCAGTTTACCCCGTTCGGTGAAGTGAGAATAACACCGCGTTTGCCTCCAACAACCAGCTGATTGACGGCCCATGTGACTGACAGCAAAGGAGCGGTTGTTCCGGAATTCCGCGAGATCCATGAAGATCCATCAACTGAAGTGAGAATCGCACCTGTCACTCCTATAGTATCCGCACCGACCGCAACCCACTGACTTCCCGTCCACACCACTGCGTTGAGATAATTTTCCGCGCCTACTGCCCTCGAAGTCCAAGTCACACCGTTGGGAGAAGTGAGAATGGTACCGCCCGCGCCGACGGCGACGAACTGTCCGCCGCCGGATCCCCCCCACGCCACGGAATGCATTTCGGCTGTTGTTCCCGATGTTCGCACTGTCCAAGCGGAGGATTGGGCGAATGAAAGCCGGAATGCGCCGGAAAACAGGACGGCAATCAGGAAAATTCGATTGAAACACCGCAGGTCAGCTTCTTTCATCTGACAGAGAAAATCCCAATTGTGCAGGGGGTTGGCAAGTTGCTGGCTTCGGCTTACTTCGACAGGCTCAGCACAAGCCGCTCAGCCAGCGGAATAGCTCGCGTCTGGTCGTTGAGCGTAGCCGAAACGACCGGGATAATATTGTCTAACCTTTAAGCTGAAAATTACCCCCCGGAGGCCACCATGTTCAAGAAAATCCTCATCACCCTCGTCATCGTGATCGCCGCAATCCTGATTTTTGCCGCGACCAAGCCGAACACATTTGTCGTTCAACGTTCGGCCAGCATCAAGGCTCCGCCGGAGAAAATCTTCCTGCTCCTCAATAATCTGCATGTTTGGGGTTCGTGGTCGCCGTTTGAAAAACTGGATCCAGCGATGAAGAAAACCTTTAGCGGGCCGGACAGTGGCGTGGGCGCGGTGCTTGCGTGGGACGGCAATTCGAAAGCTGGCGCAGGATCAATGGAGATCTCGGAAGCTGTCACGCCATCGAAGGTGACAATGAAACTCGACTTTATCAAACCTTTTGCGGGACACAACGTCGTCAATTTCACGCTGGCGCCCGAGGGTGAAGCGACGATGGTGACATGGGCCATGAGCGGGTCGAGTCCTTACATGATGAAAGTCATGGGAATCTTTTGCAATATGGACAAGTTGATTGGGAAGGATTTTGAAGAGGGGTTGGGGAATTTGAAGACGCTGAGTGAGAAGTAGGGGGAAAGTTCCCCTTTCATATGAAGCTAAGATTTGAACAAAGAAAAGAGAACCCGCTGGAAATTTCCAGAATTCAATCAAAACTTAGTGACGTATTGAGAGAAGTTAATGAAATCGGAAAAGGTGTTGGCCAAATTATTGAAACGAAAATGCCAAAATCATTTTCTTTTCAAATTAGAACAATGGTTGCCAGAGATCTTCTAACAGAAGAAGAAAAGGCCCAGGCCATATGTTTCGTGAGCAGGTATAATCATTTACCAGTGATCGAAAATACCGCGATCCAAGAAGCTGAAGATGGAAAATATTATTTCAAGGAACACAATTCCCTTAGACTCCTTTTGAACGAGTATCGTTCGATATTAAGCAATCAAAGCGACTCAATACACTATTCAAAAATTAACGCTTACTGTTGTTCGCTAATGAAAAATAGAGACGAAACAAAAGGTTTGGTCTTAACGGTACTCGACGAATGTGACCGAGATATTACCGCCCTATTCTTAAAATTTTTAGGCGAACACAACAAAGCAATAAAGTTCATTCTAGCGCAATCAAACTTTGGTTACTTATACAACGGGATATTACAGCATTCGGACCAAAGATACGCCCATCAAATGCTCCTAGACTATGCTTCGGGCGAGATAAACTACGTATTCTATAAGCATTGCTTATTGTGTAAGTACGCAAAAGATCTTTTATCATGGCATTTTAAAATAATCAGCCAATTCACTTACCCTGCCTTGGGGGGGCTTTAATGAATCGCTCTGAACGCGCCTGTCAAATATGGGCCATCCTCGCATGGGCAGCCACAAATCGCCAATCTTTGACATATGGACATGTCAGCAAGCTAATCGGTGTACCAACATCAGGACTTGGTCAATTACTTGAACCTATTCAATCTTATTGTCTCATAAACAACATGCCACCGCTAACCATTTTAGTTGTACAAAAAGAAACAGGGCTTCCTGGTTCTGGCTTTACAGGTGCGAGTGCGTTGGATTATGCTAAGGCACAAATTGACGTCTTTGCGATGAATTGGCTCGAACACGGCAACCCGCAACCAGAAAAATTTGAAGAAGCGTTTCAACAACGCCCTTCTAATGGAGTTCAAAGCGGATAAGCTTTTACTAATTCTTGCTAACCTTGCTCCACTAACCCGGCACAACAAATTTCCCAATGCTTTGAAGCTATACAGAAATAAATTTGAGGTAGGTGATCTGCGTATTTAATCCCCGACTCGGGATAATGATTTTCTACCCGGCAATCAGCACTTCAAAGGTGATGGCAAAAAACCAAAGATTCAAAGAAAGCAACCCCAACATGTTATACACCATCGCCGTCGTACTGGTTCTTCTCTGGTTGCTCGGTTTGGTTTCGGCCTACACCATGGGCGGATTCATCCACATCCTCCTCGTCATCGCCGTTGTCGTGATTCTGGTTCGCGTCATCACTGGACGCAAACCGCTTTAACGGGGTCGACGCCCCCAAGGATTGGGTTCGGACCGGGATTTGTCCGGCGGAGCCACAGGCCTGTGCGATGGACGCGAATCCTGTTTACCGCGAACAAAATCCTCCGGCTTTTCTTCCTTAAACGCCTCCCGCTTCCCCGCGTTTTTCAATTCATTCGCAGCCTCCGCTTTCTTCAACAAACGGGACTCGTGTTCCTTCCGCGCATCCCCAACCACTGCCATGACGCCAGCCACGTCCGCCACGCGAGTGGGTTCCTGAAATTTTCCGGTCAGCACCACATGCGGATTGAGTTTGTTCTTCTCATATAAAGCCCAAATCTCTTTCGCGTATTTCAAGTCCAATAGTTCGGGCGCAAAGCGGCCGAAGTAACGGGCCATATTGTCCACATCGCGGGCAAACATCATGCTCGCGCTGTTGTTCCCCGCCGCATTAACCGCCTGCGGCAAATCAATGATGACGGGACCTTCCGCATCAACCAGCACATTGAACTCGGACAAATCACCGTGAATGATTCCCAGGCACAGCATGCGCACGATTTGGGAAATCAGAAATTCATGGTAGCCGAGTGCGGTTTCGGCGGAAAGACTCAGGTCATTTAATCGTGGCGCAGGCAAACCGTCTTCGCCGAGAATCAGTTCCATGATCAGTACGCCATCGAAGAACCCAAACGGCTGCGGAACGCGAAGGCCCGCGTGACTCAATGTATTCAACACCGCCACCTCGGTGCTAATCCACGAAGTTTCCGCTTCCTTCTGCCCGTAGTTCGTGCGCTTGCCCATGGCGCGGGCGCTGCGGCTGTTCTGGACCTTGCGGCCCTCCTGATATTGAACCGATTGGCGGAAACTGCGGTTGTTGGCTTCCTTGTAAACCTTGGCACAGCGGACTTCCTCACCGGTGCGGACGACGAAAACGTCGGCCTCCTTGCCGCTTTTCACCTGTCCGATGACTTCGTCAATAATGCCGTCTTCGATAAGCGGGATAAGTCTTGGTGGGATTTTCACGGTTTGAAATTTACCTTCCCTTTTGAACCTGTAACAAGTTTCTCAAGGCTTTGAAATGACACCCGATTCCCAAAGCGGAACAACCGCTGTAAATATCCCTTTCACTTCCTGGCAGAAGTTAATCCTCACTTTGCTTTGCTGTGCCGATTGCATGGTCGTCCTCGATTTCTCCATCGTCAACGTCGCCGTGCCGTCCATCCAAAAAGCCCTCGGATTTACACCTGAAACCATCCAATGGTTGTTCACCGGTTACGGCATCGTCTTCGGCGGATTTCTTTTGCTCGGTGGAAAACTTTCCGATCTTTTCGGACGCAAACACATTTTCCTCGGCGGAACCGCCTTGTTCACTTTCGCCTCCTTGCTCGGTGGTTTCTCCACCACTCCAACCATGTTGATCGCCATGCGTTGTCTGCAGGGATTGGGAGCCGCGCTACTCACACCGGCGGCATTGGCTCTGCTCATGGGTGCCTTCGATGAAGGCCCACAGCGCAATCGCGCCTTGGGAATCTGGGGAACCGTGGCCGCAGCGGGATATTCCATCGGCGTGGTGATGGGTGGAATTCTGACAGCTTTCTTCGGATGGCGATGGATTTTGTTCGTGAATGTTCCGCTGGGAATCGCCTTGTTCTTCATGGTCCTGCGCTTGGTGAAAGAAGCTCCACTGCCGAAACAGAAAATCAAACTCGACATTCTCGGCAGCGTACTCGTGACCTCGGGACTGATGCTGCTGGTCTATGCACTCGTACAAGCTTCCGCCGCAGGATGGACTTCGTGGGCCACATGGAGATTATTTGGAACATCCTTTCTGTTGATCGCAGGATTCATCGTGGTAGAAATGCGCACCGAACAACCCCTTATGCCCCTCCGCATCTTCCTGATGCCAGGCATCGCCGTTTCCAATCTCATCATCACCTTTTTAAGCGCGGCTATGGTCGCCATGAATTTGATTCTCACCCTGTACTTCCAGCAAATACTCGGTTACGCCCCCCTTCACACCGGACTCGTATTCCTGCCGCATGGAATCATGGCCAGCATTGCCGGCCCTTGGGGCGGAAAACTCGCCAATCGCTTTGGCCCAAAGGCGGTATTATTGGCGGGAACGCTCCTCGGCACCACCGGTCTTGGTTTGCTGGCCTTAATCCAGACGCACGACACCTACTGGTTTCACGTATTGCCCGCCACGCTCCTGATTTCCTGCGGCGTTATGCCCGCCTTCGTGACATTGATGATTCTCGCAACTTCCGGTGCTAAACCTGATGAGCACGGTTTGGTTTCCGGTATTCTGAATACCACGGGACAACTCGGTGGCGCTATTGGCTTGGCTGTGATGGTAGCCGTCGCCGCCGGAACCACAGCGCATTTAAAACTCGCCGGACTCGTGAACGGAACCGATGCGGTACTCTCCGGCTATCGCATGGCATTGGCAACCGGCGCGGCTTTCCTCGCCATTTCCTTCCTAATCGGATGGTTGGGTCTACAACGAAAGTCGGGAGCATGAAAATTCCGGAACATTTTCACGATCTGTTTGAGCCCGAACTCGTCCAGGAGCTTGCGAACAAGGCGTCTCTCGTGCACATCAAGGCCGGTGACGCTTTTCTTCAAAGCGGTGAAGTGGTGAAAGTCATGCCCATCCTCCTTTCCGGCGTACTGCGGATTTCACGGGTGGAAAACGACGGCCGCGAACTGTTCCTCTACTACATCAATCCGGATGAGAGTTGCGCCATGACCTTTACCTGCTGCATGGAACGGCTTCCCAGCGAGATTCGCGCTGTGGCGGAAGAGGACGCGGAAATGCTCACCGTTCCGATGGAATCGATGGATGAATGGCTGGTGAAATATCCCACATGGAAAAATTTCGTCATGAAAACCATCCGTAATCGTTTCAACGAGTTATTGAGAACAATCGACCTCATTGCCTTTCAGAATCTCGATCAGCGTCTCGTTGCCTATCTTAAGGACAAGTCCGAAGCCATTGACTCTTCGCTCATCAATCTCTCCCACGAGCGAATTGCCACCGAACTTGCCACTTCCCGCGTGGTGATTTCCCGCCTCCTGAAAAAACTGGAGCGGGACGGGAAAGTGCTGCTCTACCGCAATCAAATCAAGCTGCTCGGAGAACTGTAACCTATGTGACTGACCCGGCCCGGGTCACGTGGTATCTTCTGTTTAAACACAACGGAGGAACCTGAAATGATCACGAACATCGGCAAAACGGACAAGCTTCTGCGGTTGATTGCCGTCATAACCATTGCCATCCTGTATTCCACAAAAGTCGTCACCGGAACTTTGGGTACAGTCCTGATGGTGCTGGCTGGCATCCTGCTCCTGACCAGCTTTGTGCGCTTCTGTCCCCTCTACCTTCCGTTCGGAATCCGGACAAACAAGAACAAGGGAAAGGAGGGCGAATCATGCTGCACGAGATAGAGACCCAATGGATGGGCAAGATGCAATTCAACGCCTTGGTGGACGGACATACCGTGGTCATGGATGCGCCGGAACGGGTGGGTGGCGACGACCTAGGACCGATTCCAAAACCCTTCATCCTCACCGCGCTTTCGGGTTGCACAGGAATGGACGTGGTATCCATTCTGCGCAAGGCAGGAAAACCCGTGGATGGATTCAGCATGAAGGTTTCTGGTGAAATCAGCGCTCAACCGCCCATCGAATACACGGCCGTCCACATCATCTACGACTTTCAGGGAAACTCCGAAGACAAAGCCCTTGCGCTTGACGCCGTAACCCGCTCACAGGAAAAATATTGCGGCATCAGCCATATGCTGAAAAAAATCATCCCGGTGACCTGGGACGTGATTTACAACGGAGAACGGATTTTCACCAACAAACCAACCCACGTAACTGAGCTGCTTCAAAAAGCGGCATGAGAGGATAAACCATGTTTGATTCCATAAAGCAAATGTTGGGATTTGGAGCACCGACGGATTTCACCGGACTACTCGAACGCAATGCCCAAATCATTGATGTGCGAACGGCCGGAGAATTTGAAGGAGGCCACATCAAAGGCTCCGTGAATATTCCCCTGCAAATCCTTGATCGACATCTTTCCAAAATTTCCAAGGATAAGCCGGTCATCACTTGTTGCGCAAGCGGAATGCGCAGCGCTTCTGCGAAAAGACTCCTTGAATCGAAGGGTTTTTCCGAAGTAGTGAATGGCGGAGGATGGGCGGGATTGCAAATGCGATTGAGTAAATAACGACGAAAATTGGTTTCTGTTCGGAAAAAACGGGTGTAAAAGCCCGTTTTTTTATTTGTGCAAATTTTCCCTTGACAAACCTTTTCAGGCTCCTTACTTTACCATTAGGTTAAATACAATATCGACCCGGAACTGAAGGAGAAAAACAATGATTCACCCCATGAGCACTCCCCCGGATTCAAAACGGGACCTTGTCCTTGAACGCATCATCGACGTTCCCCGTGAGCTTGTCTGGGCCGCATGGACAACACCGGAGCACCTCAAGAAGTGGTTCACCCCCGCTCCGTGGCAAACGGTGGAATGTGAAATCGATCTTCGCCCCGGGGGAATTTTCCACACGGTAATGCGGTCCCCCGAAGGACAGAATTTTCCGAACACCGGATGTTACCTCGAAGTTATTCCCAATGAAAAACTGACGTGGACTTCCGCATTGTCACCGGGCTTCCGGCCGGCAAAAAGCCCCTTTCCCGGCGTCCCTGTTTTCACCGCAATCATTGCGCTTGAAACCCACGGAACAGGAACCAAATACACGGCCACGGTCATCCACGAAAACGAAGCTGATTGCAAAACGCACTTGGAAATGGGATTTCATGAAGGCTGGGGAAAAGCCCTCGATCAACTCGTGGACATGATCAAAAAGATGGGCGCCTGAAAGAGAGCAAGCAGACATGGTGAAACAAGCTCCGCATTCCGATCCTCTCAGCCCAGTATTTGCCGCACTGGCGGATCCGACGCGCAGGGCGATTCTGGAAAAGCTCAGCGGAGGTGAAATGCCTGTCACGGAATTGGCGGCGCCGTTCAACATGAGCCTTCCGGCGATCTCAAAGCATCTCAAGGTGCTCGAGCGCGCCGGACTCATCACACGGGGCCGTGAAGCACAGTGGAGACCCTGCAAACTGGACGCAGGACCGCTCAAGGAGGCTTCGGACTGGGTGGAACATTACCGCCGTTTCTGGGAGGCCAGCTTCGATCGACTGGATGATTACTTGAAAGAACTGCAAAAAAAGGAGAAGAAAAAATGAACGCAGATAACACCACCGCCTCGCAACCCTCAAAAGACTTCGTCATCTCACGTGTGTTCGATGCGCCACGCAATCTCGTGTGGAAAGTATGGACCGAACCCGAACACGTCGCACGATGGATGAATCCCAGCGGAGGGGGAATGTCGTTCACGAAAATGGATTTCCGCGCGGGCGGCATGTCCCACTATTGCATGATCACCCCGGACGGAGGCGAGATGTGGGGCCTCTGCAAATACCTTGAAATCGAACCGCCGAAAAAGGTGGTTCAGATCCAATCCTTCGCCGATGCAGAGGGCAACATCACCAGCCACCCGTTTGCGCCGACCTGGCCAAAGCATATGTTGTCCACTGCCACATTCACCGAAAAGGACGGAAAGACGACGATTACGATCGTGTGGACTCCACATCATTCAACCGAAGAGGAAATCCAGACCTTCAACGCGGCCCACGCGGGAATGGAACAAGGCTGGGGTGGAAGCCTTGCGCAACTCGAAACATATCTGAAAGAAGTACAATCCCGCTAAGCGGGGGAAAGAAAGAAGGAGAAGAAAAATGCCAAAGCTCGTCGTTCGTGGATACACCATGTCATTGGACGGTTATACCGCCGCACCGGGTCAAAGCCTCGAAAACCCTTTTGGAGTTGGAGGGATGCCCATCATGGATTGGGCTCTCGCCACCCGAACTTTTAAAATAATGTTCGGAAGTGAAGGCGGAAGCACAGGGATAGACGACGGGTTTGCAGCCCGCGCCGATGACGGAATCGGGGCGACCATCATGGGGCGCAATATGTTCAGTCCCCTTCGCGGGGCCTGGCGCGATGAAGAGTGGAAAGGCTGGTGGGGTCCCAATCCTCCTTATCATCACCCTGTATTTGTATTGACGCATCATGCAAGAAAATCCTTTCCCATGGAAGGCGGCACCAGCTTCGAATTTGTCACCGAAGGGATTGAAGTCGCATTGAAGAAGGCGTTCGCGGTGGCAAACGGAAAAGACGTGCGCATCGGAGGGGGCACGAATTTGGTAAGGCAATACTTGAATGCAGGCCTTATTGACGAACTCCACCTGGTGATGACGACAAAACTTTTGGGGGGCGGAGAACGTCTCTTTGAAAACGGGGACGAAACCGCAAAGCAATATGAGTGTGTCGAATTTGTCCCTTCCGAAACCGTATCCCACATCCGTTTGGTTAAACGCAAATAAAGGTTAGAAGGAAAAGATCATGAAAACCCTTGTTGAATATCCATCCGATCGGGAAATGGTATTTACCCGAACCTTCGATGCACCGCGCGATCTCGTGTGGAAAGCCTGGACGGATCCCAAGATTGTCGCAATTTGGTGGGGCCCGCAGGGATTTACCAATACCATTCATGAAATGGATGTGAAACCCGGTGGCATATGGCGACTGACTATGCACGGGCCTGACGGCACCGATTATCCCAACCGGATTGAATACATCGAAGTGGTGAAGCCTTCGCGCATGGTTTATCATCATGGCGACGACGCCAACCCGCAGATGTTTCATGTGACCACGGATTTCATTGAAGAAAACGGCAGAACCAAAATCGTCAAACGGATGCTGTTCAGGACGACTGAGGAATGCGAAGCGACCAAGGGATTCGCCGTGGTCGGTTATGATTCCAGCATGAGTCGATTTGATGAGTTGCTGGCGAAGATGCAGTCGGGAGAAAATTATGAAGTGGCTTGATAAATATTCGGACTACACCTATGCCCTGCTGCGGATCATTTCCGGGGCAATGCTTTCATTTCATGGAATCCAAAAGATTTTCGGTTTGCTTTCCGCATTCCATCCCACTTTTGGGTCCCAGATTTGGTTTGGTGGAATCATTGAACTGATCGGCGGATTTTTAGTTCTGGTTGGTTTTCAAACCCGTTGCGCTGCCTTCGTTTGCAGCGGTATGATGGCCGTGGCCTATTTTCAATTCCACTGGAAATTTCAGATGGGTTCCAATTTCTTTCCGGCAATCAACAAGGGCGAGTCCGCTGTACTCTATTGCTTTGTCTTTTTATTCATCGCCTGTCGCGGCGCGGTAAAATGGGGTGTGGATAAAGGGAAATAAATTGCATTGAACGGTTACCATTCTATATCTTTGCAAGTCTAGAGGGTGACAAAACAAACGGAGGCAACTTGAAATCGACTTTGGCCCTTCTTTCGATCATCCTTTCGCTGTCCATCCTTGCTTGTAACAATTCCACCAGTGTCGACGGCGGAGGACACGCAGATTTAACTGGCAGCCAGCTTGTAGGAAGTTACACCCTCGGCGGATTTACAATAAAATATTCAAACGGACAGGTCATTACGGATACGACCCCGGGCTATGCCATTTCAGGCATAATGACCATATCAGCGGCTGGGGAAATGACTCAGCATATCACGAATGGTGTTAATTCGGCTACTTATACAGGCACCATTCTGCAGATACTTTCAGACACCCTCATGCAGGTCTCCTCCGCAGGCAGACAATACAATCTTCAAATTCACTATAAAAACAACACGCTCACGACTTTTTTGCCCGGAAGCACGCTGGGAGTGTCTTTTGATGAGTCGGATGTCTGGATCCACACATCGGCTTTGTATAAAACAAAATCATCTTCCGAGGTACCCAGCCAAAATTCGCCCTTAGGAGCTGCCGCAGCAACAATATTTAGATAGAGGACCGTACGGTTTCCTCCTCCAATATGGAAGAGCAATTACTTACTGAACCACCAATGGCATCAATTCAGCCCAGACCTCATCCAATCCCGTCTTCTTTAAAGAACTGACGGGTAAAGGAGATTCGGGCAGCTGATGATTCTTCGCGATCTCGGCCAGGGCTTTTTCCAACGCTGCTTTCTTGAGTTGATCTGCACGCGCAGCCAGCACCATCAACGGTCGATCACGTTCCAGAATCCATTCCAGCGCGGCATGATCCACCGGGCTGTCCGGCACACGCGGATCGACCAGATACAAGACACCTTTCAAGGATTTCGCGGAATCGAAATAAGCGCGCAGCGCAATTTCCATCAAGTCCCGCATGTCGCGTCCAACCTTGGCATAACCGAAGCCGGGAAGATCCACCAAATAAAAAGCATCGTTGACCCGATAGAAATTGATCAAGCGGGTCTTCCCCGGGGCCTGACTCGATCGCGCCATTCCACGGGAATGACACAGTGCATTGATGAGCGAAGATTTGCCGGCATTGGAACGACCCGCCAAAGCAATTTGCGGAAGATTGTCATCGGGGAAACCGGAAGCATCCGCTGCCGAAGTCACCATTTCTGCAGAAATGATTTTCATGAATCTCGTTGCTGACTGAGCGGAGTCGAAGTCAGCGGCGTAAATCGACTCGACCTTCGAGAGCCCGCTGCATGGTAATCTCATCCACAAATTCGAGATCGCTGCCCGCCGGAAGTCCCCGCGCCAAACGGGTCACCCGCAATGTACGCCCCGCCAACCGTTGGACTATATAAGAAGAGGTGGCTTCCCCTTCCGCATGCGTGCCCAAGGCCAGAATAATTTCCGTAACCCCCCGGTCGCAACGGGAAAAAAGATTCGCCAGATTGATCTCTCCGGGGCCAATGCCGTCCAGCGGTGACAGGACTCCACCGAGAACATGATAAACGCCCCGGTAACTTCCCAATCTTTCAAAGGCCGTAATATCCGCCGGCCGTTCCACCACGCAGACTACTGCCTTATCACGGCGGGCGTTGGAGCATACGGCGCATAATTCCGTTTCGGCATGGTTGCCACATTCGGTACAGGGCCGAACCCCGCGCCGGGCTTCCAGCAAAACGCGGCTCAAAGCCTCGACATCTTCCATGGGCGTGGCGAGGATATGATAGGCCAGCCGCTGGGCGGACTTGCGGCCAATGGAGGGCAGATCCGCCAGGCGATCCACAAGGGTTTCGAGCAACGAGGAACGGGACGGAACGAACATGGATTCAAGATAGATTTTTTGGTAGTTTAATCCGCCCCATGAACCCGGCTTTGAAAGACGTTCCTTTCCGGCGCGCCATTCCGGCCCTAGCGCTTGTCATCGTTTGCGCTTTCTCTGCGGCCGCCCAAATCGATTCCACGCCCGTCCTCAAAGACTCCATGAATGCGACTCCCGAAGATGCTGTGAAATTGTCGGCCAAGGGTTCCTTCCTTTCCGAACATGTCGGCGTGGGTGATACCGTCGAATACCAGTTGCTGGTGGAGTGGCAGGACTCTCGCATCCCCGTGGTCGTGCTTGCACCCGACAGTCTGGAAACTCCCGGCTTCCGAATCGTGGATCAAAGCACGACCCATCGTAAAACGGTGGAGAATGGCGAAGCCCGCAATGCCACGGAATTCATTTACAAGTTGCTGGCACGAACGCAGGGAAGCGGTAAAGTCTCGCCGCTCAAACTTCGCTATCTCACCGGCTTCTCAAACCGCGAAGAAGGATTGTACGTTCCCGGCGCCTTCCTGAATATTGGCCCCGAGCACGTTCCCCTTTGGAAACGGCTTTGGTTTCAACTGATTCTGTTCCTGGCAGCCATCGCCGCGTTGGGCTGGGGTGGATGGAGAGGATGGAAAACATTTCAAGTCAAACGGCTCCAGTCGCACAAGGAAAACAACCGGGATTTTTCGCCGGAAGTCAAAAGTTTAAAAGGCCGATGGAATACCGTGGACAGCCGCAACTGGATTGCCGATGCGGAAAAAGTCTGTCTGGAATTCCTCCGCTACAATCTGGGAACAAAATCTTCGGATTCCAAGCGGTTCGAAACGCTGCTGGATCAGTATCTTATTCGCCATCCAAATCCGCAGGAAGCCGAAGGCTGGAACAAGTTGCGCGAACTCTTTCATCATGCCCGCTACGCCGGCGGACGCAAAGAGCCGCATGAACTTCAAGACACCTATCGCATCCTGAAAAACTGTCTTCATATTCAAGGGGAAAACGAATGACAACAACACAAGTGGACATTCAGGCTTTGACCGAACGGGTCAAAAACGAAGGGGCCTTCTTCCGGAAAATTCTCGACGAAGTCGGGCATACCGTTGTCGGCCAGAAGCACATGTTGGAAAGCCTGCTTATCGGTCTGTTGGCCGACGGACACGTTCTTCTCGAAGGCGTGCCGGGTCTTGCAAAAACGACGGCGGTGAAAGCGCTGGCTTCGGCCATCTCCTGTCATTTCAGTCGCGTACAATTCACACCCGATCTTTTGCCCGCTGATTTGATCGGCACCATGGTGTTCAATCCGAAGAGCGGCGATTTCAATGTCAAGCGCGGACCGGTATTCGCCAACATCGTGCTGGCGGACGAAATCAACCGTGCTCCATCGAAAGTGCAATCCGCATTGCTCGAAGCGATGCAGGAAAAACATGTCACCATCGGCGACACGACTTACGATTTGCCGAAATTGTTTCTCGTACTGGCCACGCAAAATCCTCTCGAACAGGAAGGCACCTATCCCCTGCCCGAAGCGCAGGTGGATCGCTTCATGCTCAAAGTGGTGTTGAATTATCCCACCAAGGAAGAGGAAAAAGCCATCGTGAATCTGGTGTCCGGCAAAGGATTGCATGTTCCGACGCACATCACCACGGAAGAAGAAGTGCTCCGTTGTCGCAAACTGGTGAACGACATTTACATGGATGACAAAATTCTGGATTACATCGTCAACTTGGTTGCAGCCACTCGCGATCCGGCGGGCGCGGGCATCAAGGATTTGGCCAACCTCATCGAATACGGCGCTTCACCTCGTACCAGCATCAGTCTGGCAAAAGCCTCCAAGGCGCATGCCCTGTTGCGTGGCCGCGGCTATGTGACGCCAGAAGATGTCAAGGCCGTGGGCATGGATGTGATGCGTCATCGCATCATCCTTACCTACGAAGCCGAGGCCGAGGAAATCAAATCGGAAAATGTGGTGCAACGCGTGTTCGACAGCGTCGAGGTTCCCTAATCCTTAATTGCAATCGATCATGATTCCTTCTGAGATTCTTAGCAAGGTCCGTCAAATCGAGATCCGCACGCGCAGTGTGGTAAATTCGGTATTGTCCGGTGCGTATTCTTCGACCTTCAAGGGCCGCGGGATGGAATTTTCCGCCGTGCGCGAATACACTCCTGGCGACGACATCCGTTCCATCGACTGGAACGTGACCGCAAGGCAGGGACACCCGTTCGTCAAACAATATGTGGAAGAGCGTGAGCTCACCGTGTTGCTGGTGGTGGACGCATCCTCATCCGGAGAATTCGGAAGCCAGAAGGAAATGAAAGGCGAAGTGATGGCAACGCTGAGCGCGCTGCTCGCTTTCTCTGCCATCAAAAACAACGACCGCGTGGGCCTGCTCATTTTCACTTCCAAGGTGGAGAAATACATCCCGCCGCAAAAAGGCAAGAAGCATGTGCTGCGCGTCATTCGCGAGTTGCTGTATCACGAACCGCAGGAACGCGGAACGGATCTCGCCAATGCACTGGAACAGGTGAACAAACTTTTGAAACGCCGTGCCGTTGTCTTCCTCGTTTCCGATTTCGCCACAGGAAATTTTGAACAGCCGATGAAGTTGTTGCGGCAACGCCATGATACAGTCGCCATCACGGTGGCCGATCCGCGCGAGCGCGATTTGCCCGATGTGGGTTTTCTGGAATTGGAAGATGCGGAAACCGGTGAAGTCGTTCTCATCGACACGAGTAATGCCGAGTTTCGCGAAACCTTTCGCAAAGAAGTACAAAAGGAAAGCACGCACCTTCGGCGCTTGTTCCGCCGTATGAACACAGACTTCGTGGAAATCTTGATTCGCAAGGAATACGAGGATACGATTCAACCGTTGATCGATTATTTCCGCAAGAGGGCGAAGAACCGTGTTTAGGATGATGTTAAAAACGTTGGGCGTTCGTAGGGGCGTCCGGCCGGACGCCCTGCCGGGCATGGCATGCATCGCCCGTACGGTGGCGGCCATTATTATCGGATTCGTGTTGTCCGCTACCGCCGCGCCCAACGTGGACGTCACAGCCAAGGTGGATCGATCCGAAATCACCATCGGAGATCGCGTCCAATACGAAATCGATGTCACCGGCCCCGCATCCGGCCATGTGGAGTTGCCCGCCGTATTGGGCAATCTCGGCGCATTCGAGGTCAAGGATTATCACACCCAAACCACCACCAGCAAAGACGGGCGATCCACAGTCAGTTATCTCTTCACCATTTCCACCTTCACGGTGGGAACCTATACCCTGCCGCCGCAGCGCGTTGAATTTTATTCGGGTGGACAATCGTCCATGCCAACGGATACCCTGGTTCTTTACACCCAGCCCACCGAGATCAAGGTCAAACGCACCTCGCCCGAAACGGAAAAAGACATTGCCGACATCGCGGATGTTGCAGTCCTTCCCGAACCGCCTCCATGGGGCGCCATCGGTTTGGGATTCATTGTACTGGCTTTAATTGGTTTCTTCGTTTGGCGCGGAATACAAGCGAAGAAAATTCTCGCTGCGGCGGAACCGCCACCATTACCGCCTTACGAAGAGGCGCTTCATCGATTGCATTTGCTTCGTGAAGCCAACCTTCCGAGTCAAAACCTATCGCGCGAATTCGCTTTCACCCTTTCTGAAATTCTCCGCAATTATGTGGGCCGCCGTTATGGGATTGAAGCTTTGGAATCCACCACCGAGGAATTCCTAGGCAAGGCGACACCGCTTCCCCTTTCCCAAATACAACAGGACTGGCTGCGGGAATTTTGCGAATCTCTCGATCCTCTGAAATACGCGACTGTTGGCATCACAAACGATGAAGCGGAAAAGCGGATTCGCGAGATGGAAGATTTTGCAGAGCGGACCAAGCCTTCCTCCCCCCCCAGCCCCCCGGAGGGGGGCAAATCAGGGGGGCCACAAAAATGACGTGGCCTCATTTTCAAAATCCGCAGGCTTTTGTCTTGCTGGCACTTATCCCGCTGCTGGCTTTGGATTATTTGCGCCGTCATCAGCAGCGCCGTGCCAGCATTCGTTTTCCTTCGCTCGCCGTTGTGAAGCGCATGCCGCCCAGCACAGCATACCGTTTGCGCCATGTCCTGATTGTGTTAAGACTGGCCGCCATTGCCTTGATCGTTGTCGCATTGGCTCGACCCCAACAGGGCGAAACGTTGGAGGAAGTGAGTACACAGGGCGTGGATATCACCTTGATCCTCGATGTGTCCAGTTCCATGAAGACCATGGACCTGAAACCCAACCGGATGATTTCAGCCAAGAAGGTGATTGAAAGTTTCATCATGGGCCGCAAGCATGATCGTATCGGCTTAGTGGTCTTTGCGGGTCATAGCTATACGCAATGTCCGCTGACCTTGGATTATAGCGTCTTGACACAACTCTTGCGCCGCGTGGATTTTGGTCATGTTGAAGATGGAACGGCCATTGGAACTGCGATATTGAATGGCGTAAACCGTCTGCGTGGTTCCACAGCCAAGAGCAAGGTCATTGTGCTGCTCACCGATGGACAGAACAATTCTGGTGAAGTGGATCCGGTCACGGCTGCGCGTGCGGCACAAGCGCTGGGAATCAAGGTGTACACCATCGGGGTAGGCAAGGACGGCGATCAACCCATCGAAGTCGATGATCCGGTCTTCGGAAAACGCATCGTGGCCATTCGCAGTGATGTGGACATGCCCATGCTTCAGCAAATCGCGGATCTCACCGGCGGCAAATGTTACCGCGCCCAGGACAATCAAGCCTTGCAAGATATTTACCAGTCCATCGACAAACTGGAAAAGTCCGAGATTAAAACCAACAGTTACTCCCGCTATCGCGAATTGTTCATGACCTTGGCTTACATCGCTCTCGGCCTGTTAATCCTTGAATCCATTCTGGCGCAAACCCGATTCCGGAAGGTGCCATGATATGAGATTCGGGAACTTGTCTGCTTTCTGGTTGATGCTCCTGATTCCTGTTTTGGGCGCTTTCTTCGCATGGGCTTTCTGGCGCAAGTCGGCGCTGTTGAAACGCTTTGCTGAAACAGAAATGCTGAAACGCATGGTGGCCGGCACATCCATCATCCGTCAAATCATCAAGATGAGTCTGCTGCTTTTCGCTGTGTTCTTCGTCGTACTCAGCCTCGCGCGTCCACAATGGGGCACCAAAATGGAATTGATGAAGCGACGCGGGCTCGACATTGTCGTGGCCATGGATGTGTCGCTTTCCATGTACGCCGAAGACATCAAACCCAACCGCCTTGCCCGGAGCAAGCAAGAAATCATGCGCTTCGTGGATCAACTCGGAGGAGATCGCGTGGGACTGGTGGCCTTTGCCGGAGATGCATTTCTGCAATGCCCACTCACCTCGGACTACAGCGCTTTTCGCATTTTCCTCGACGTGCTCGATCCCAATCTGATCGAAACACCGGGTACGGACATTGGACGAGCCATCGAAACCTCGATGAAAGCCTTTGACCCTTCCGATCGAAAATACCGCGTGCTGCTGTTGCTCACCGACGGCGAGGATCACAGCGGCGGCGCGGAAGCCGCCGCTGCGGAAGCCGCCAAAGAAGGCGTCATCGTGTACACGGTGGGAATTGGTTTGACTTCTGGCGTGCCCATTCCCATCAAGGATGAATATGGCCGGGTTGCTTACAAGAAGGATGTGGATGGGAACATTGTGGCGTCCCGCATGGATCCGGAGCTGTTGAAAAAAATCGCACAGCTCACCGGCGGGAAGTTTTACCACGCCGAACCGGGTCATTATGAATTGCTTGATGTTCTCAAGGAGATCAACGGCATGGAAAAACGGGAAACCGATGCGGACAAATTCACCCGCTTTGAAGACCGCTATCAACTGCCTCTGGCTATCGCACTGGCTTTGTTAATCGCCGAGACCTTGATTTCGGATCGCCGCCGTCGCAAACGGGAATGGGCCGGGAGATTCACATGATGCGCCGTGAATCCAAAGCATGGATACGATTGGGCATAGCGGCTCTCCTGAGTTTTGCCGTTCCTGCACTGGGACAAAACGCGCTGTTACGATTTTTCGGATTGGAAAGTTCTCCGGCCAAACAGGGAAACCGCGCCTATCACAATGAAAACTATGACGAGGCTTTGAAGAAATATGCCGAGGCCGCGCAGGATCAACCTGCGTCCCAAATTCTCGCTTATAACAGTGGCAATGCCGAGCTCCGGAAGAAACAATATCCCGAAGCCATTGCCTCTTATGCCAAGGCTTTGGAAAGCAAGGACGGCGCTTTGGTTTCCAAAGCCCATTACAATATGGGCAATGCCTATTTCCGCAAAGGCGAGGCGGCATTGCAAGCCGGACAGCAGGAAGGCATTTCGGATTATCGCGAAGCTTTGGCACATTACAAAAAGTCACTGGAAATCAATCCGAATAATGCGGATGCAAAACGCAATGTCGAAGTGACGCAAATCCGGATCAAGGAATTGCTGGACAAGAAAGAACAGCAACAGAAGCAACAGCCCAACAATCAAAAACCGCCCGAGCCGGATGCGAAGGCGAAAGAAGCTTTGGCCCGTGCCTTGCAATTGGCACAACAACACCGCTATGCCGAAGCCAAATCCGTATTGGAGGCCATCCTGAGTGAGGATCCCACTGCGGCATCTTACAAGAGTTATGTGCAACGCATTGACGACGTCATCAAAATCCTGAAAGGCGAAAAGCCGTCGCCTCCGCAACAGCAGGATCCCCGCGCGCAACAGGGAGGCACGGGAGTGATATGAACCACCTCACCCATCCCCCATTATCTATTGCCCAGGTCACAGCCCCATTCCCTCTCCATTCCTTTAAGAATGGAGAGGGAATGGGGAACGGGGGTTGGGTGAGGACATTGTTATGCCTCCTACTTCTCGCTTCTTCTTCGTTGGCCAAAAGCGCCGAAGATTATTTGCATGGGGCCTTTTATAAGTACATCGACAACCGGATGCAGGAAGCCGGCGTGGAGGTTGAGGAAGGCCTTCAGAATTATCCCGATGATCCCAAACTTCAAAATCTGAACGACTTGTTGAAGCAGATGAAAAACCAGCAACGCCAGGATCAAAACCAAAGCGGCGGCGGAAACAACGACAAGAACAAGGATTCCAAACAGAACCCAAAAGACCAGAAGGATCAAAAAGATCAGAACGGTCAAAACAAGGACTCAAAAAACCAAGGCAAGGACTCCCAGAAAAAAGATCAACAGGACAAGAATCAAAGTCCGAAAGACAGTGCCGGTCAGGATAAAAACAAGCAGCCGCAACCCAAACCGGAGGACAAAAACGGCCAGCCCCCCAAGGATTTTTCCGGCAAAGGCGGCCAGGCGAAACGCATGCCAGGCCAGATGAGCAAGGAGGAAGCGGAGCGGTTGTTAAATTCCTTCGTGGACGAGGAAAAGAAAACCCAACAACAACGGCAGGATGCTCCGCGTAAACGCGGCACTGGATCGGGACAAGAGGACTGGTAAGGGAAATGAAGGCTTTTGGATTCATCGGGTTGTTTGTCTTCATCCTGGCAACGGGATGCGGATGGGCCATGTCCGCCGGTGCCAGTCTCAGCACCAATGACGTGATGACAGGCGAAACCTTCACCTTACAGGTTCAGGTTGCGAATGACAAGAAAGAGGAATTGCCGTGGCCCCAGGTACAGGGGCTGGAGCATTTTCAGGTCACCAAAAACACTTCCATGTCTTCCAACTCCCAGACCACCATCATCAACGGACAGGTCAGCCACAACAACTCCTACATCACCACCTTTGTTTATTCCCTGAGCACCCAGCAACCCGGCGCTTACGTCCTCGGACCCATTCGCTATGTGTTCAAGGATTTCACGCAGGAACTCGGTAGCGCACGAATCAACATCACCAAATCCGTTTCCAGCCTCACCACACAATCCACGGTCAACAAACGAAAAGCCTATATCGGCGAGCAGGTTCTTTATACCCTGCGCATTCTTCCCAAGGACGGCGTACAGGCCATCAATTTGCCGCAGGACATGCAGAAACTGATCGGTGAAAAATTCTTCTTCGAGCGCCTGGAAAAAAACATCGCCCCGACGGTTGTCACCATCAACGGCCAGCAGGCCAAGGTGTTTGACATCCATATCGCCCTGTTTCCCCTGTTGCCGGGCACGGCCAGTCTGGAAGGCATTCCGGTGGAATATCAGGTGGTCAAGCGCAACGGCCGCAATGGTCAGGACATGTTCGACATGTTTTTTGGCGGAGCCAACGTCATCACGCAAAAGGCATTTGCCGAACCGTTGAAAATGGAAGTCCTTCCGCTGCCTTCGGGAGCCCCTACTGGCTTCACCGGCTCAGTGGGTGAATATTCCATCTCCGCCAAGGTGGATAAAACCACGGTGGCCGCCGGAGATGCGGTTACGCTTACGGTCACCATTCGCGGCAATGGACAACCCAAATCCATGACCAAGCCCATCATGCCGGAATTGAAAGACTTCGAAGTATTCGATCCCGAAGAATCCAGTTCCAGTGCCTTGCAAGGCAACACGGAGTGGACCACCAAGGTTTTCAAGTACGCTTTGATTCCACGGCGGCAGGGAGCTTACAGTCTTGAAGGTATTGCCTTCCCCTATTTTGATCCCCGACGTGCCGCCTATTCACAGGTGGAAGCGAACCACATCAGCCTTCAGGTCGGCCCGGGCAAAGAGGAAACCGTTCCACAAACCCGCGCCTTGACCCAGCGTGAAATCTCCGACTTGGGTTCCGACATTCGTCACATCAAAACGAACAATTCGCGATTGGAAAACGAAGGCGATCTACCCTACCATCATGTCTGGTTTGGAGGCTTGATTTTGCTCTCCCCGCTGGCATTCGCCGGCGCGTTGGTCTTGCGCCGCCGCCGGGATCGTCTGGGAACGGATGCGGCTTTCCTGCGTAAAACACAGGCAGCGTCCCGCATGCGCAAACGACTCAAGCAGGCGCAACTGGCGTTGTCTTCAAACAAGCCTGTCGATTTCTATCGCGAACTTTCCGAAGCCTTGATGGGACTGGCAAGCGATGCTTTGAATCAGGAATTCCGCGGCATGAGACTGGATGATGCACGGGAAGTCTTGTTACAACACGGAGCTTCGATCGAAACCGCCGGGACTTATGAATCGCTCATGCAGCGCTGTGACTTCGGACAATTCGCCGGCCTCAAATCTTCGGAAGTGGAATTAAAGGCGGATATCGAAGCCGGCGCAAAACTGTTGGAACAGTTGGACAGGGAGTTGAAATGACACCCCATCCCCCAACCCCTTCCCCTCTTGAGGGGAAGGGGAGTAGGACATACTTCTCCCCTCTCTTATCCTTTAAGATGGGAGAGGGGTTGGGGGTGAGGGGCTTAGCTCTCCTCCTTCTTCTTTCTTTTTCCGGTGCCATCGCATCCGATCTTTCCCAGGCGACCGACTGGTTCCGCAAAGGGAACGAAGCCTATGAAAAAGGAAGCTTCGAGGAAGCCTCTTCTGACTACCAAAAGGCCGAGGATTTAGGCGTGGCTAATGCACGGCTTTATTACAACCATGGCAATGCCCTTTTCCGCCAGCATCAACTGGGCCTTTCGATTCTGAATTATGAGCGGGCACGCAAACTGGATCCGCTGGATGAGGATATTCAGTTCAATTTGCGGTTCGCACAGTCGCAAGTGGCGGACAAGATCCCTGAACCGGAACCGAACCTGCTGACCAAGTTATTGTGGAATGTGCATGCGAGTTACTCGGTTCGTGCCGGATTGTGGATCGCTTTCGGCCTGTTCGCTCTGGCATTTGCCGCAGTCGCTGCCGCGCTGTTCCTCACTTCATTCCTGCGCTGGCTTTCCATATTAATCGCCGTGGTCGCTTCGCTGACCTTGGCCGCTTTCTCCCCTTCCCTGATTTACAAGATTCACCAGCAGGAAACCATGCAATACGGAATTGTGCTCCAACCCGCAGTTGAAATGTTCAGCGGACCCGGAGAGAATTATCAAGTCCTCGCCAAAGTTCACGAAGGCTCGCGATTCGAAATCGTGGAACAGCGCGGAGATTGGTTGTCCGTGAAACTGGCCAATGGCAAGGGCGGCTTCGTGCGCACCAACCAACTCGGAAAAGTGTAAGGTGAACTTCATCCGCATTGGTGCGGTACTTGGATTTCTCGCCGTTGCGCTCGGTGCCTTTGGTGCTCATGCCTTAAAGACCCGTTTATCGCCCGAAGCCTTACAGGTATGGCATACGGCCGTGCTGTATCATCTCATCCATGCCGTGGTGATTCTAGCCTTGGGGTTTTATGCGAAAGCCTCTGGTGCAGATGTAAAAACAGGTGGATTTTTATTTCTCGCAGGAATCATTCTGTTTTCCGGAAGTCTTTACGCCCTCGCATTATCAGGCATCAAACCATTGGGAGCGATTACTCCGCTCGGCGGCTTGTGTTTTCTGGCCGGATGGACTTGGCTGGCGATGAAGGCCTAACCACTAAACGCCTTCGAATCCTCAAGGAAGCCTCTCATTCCCTCGTCGCTGAGAGGATGATTGGCAACGGTTTGCAACACCGGAGCCGGAACCGTCAGTATATCCGCACCGGCAAGCATACATTCCGTGAGTTGTACCGGATTTCGAATGCTTGCCGCCAGAATTTCCGTGGTGATTTGATAATTCGCAAACACCGTGGCAATCTCAAAAATCAACCGTGCACCTGCATCCTTGATTTCACCGCCCGCTGCCACATATTCGCTGTTGGCTACGGAATCCCCGGCGACAAAGCCCTTGTCCCCAATGGAATACAGACTGTTGCCGGCGGCTTTGGCCGGATTGTCATTCTTGTTGATGTAGTCCGGAACACGGCCCAGAAAAGGCGAGATGTAGGTCGCACCCGCATTGGCAGCCCAGAACGCCTGTGTGGTGTTAAACACGAGAGTGACATTGGTGCGTACTCCGCTTTCCCACAACTTGCGCACGACTTTGAAACCGGTGAACGGGTCGCCACCGGGAACGACAGCGGGATAACCGCCTGCAGGAACCTTGATCACGGAGTTCGTACCCAGCACAGCCAATTCCTGCGCCTGCTCTACCATTTTATCCTCGGTCAATTCCGTGAGTTCCAACGACACGGGATACGGTTGCAGCAATGCACACAAGTCCTTCATGATTTCCTTGGCATTGGCCCAGGATTTTGCACCTGCTTTTTTCAACAAAGTCGGATTGGTGGTAATGCCGTTGATCAAACCAGCGCGCAACAAGGGTTCGATATCGGATCGCGTAGCCGAGTCACAGAATATGCGGGCGGCCTTGGCGGCAGGATGATGGATGGAATTCCCCGGCTTGTCGGGATTGGTAACCGGCATGATGTTTTTGCGGGCAAACATGGCGGCGCTGCTGAAGGCTGGGTTGAACATGGAATTTTCTCCTGATGTCTGGGATTTTTATCGTGCCCGTAAATTACAATCTTGCGTTTTCGGTTTTGTTTTCAATGATAGGGAATTTTATCCGGAACGGTTGCAATGGCATCCGCCCCTTCAAAAACCAGCGGGAAACGAGTCAGCGCTTCGGCCCGGCAGGGTCCGGCGTCACAAATACCCGTTTCGGGATTGTATTCCGCTCCATGGCTTTTGCACACGATCCGGTCGAATCTGGCGTAGAAAAAATCCCCGTCACCAAAGTCCAAGGGAATGGGCCAGTGACGGCATTTGTTTTCGTAGGCGTGAAAACCTTCCCCATAACGGATCACAAAGCCCTGCAGATCCCCATACTTGGACGGATAGGTGAACACACGCGTTTCCCCATGCTTCAAATTGGCGGCGTCGGGGATCCGGATATGCATGAATTTTTCTGCGGATCTGAACGCTTAAGCGGCAATGTACCGCAAGCCGGGATTGTCCCGCAACAAACCCATCTCGCGACAATACCCGTAGAACGCGTGAAGCGCGGCTTCATGAGAGGACTTGAGTTCATAATCCGCCGTGGGGAAGAACGCCAGCGCATCCTCCATCGGCAATGGCAAAGGATACGTATCCCCCCATGTTTTCAACGCAGCTTCGGGGTCGGCAAAAAAAGCGGCCAATGATTTTTGCAAATGCGCGTAATACTGGATGATGGCTTCCCGCTTGGACTGCCACGCTTCGGCCCTTACCATCCACAGGCCAAAAGGCAGCGGCGTTCCCTGCCAGGAATGCCACACTTCGGCAAGATCGTAGCGATGCAGCCAGCGACCGGAACGGGATTCGCGCAGAGCTTCATCCCCAATGGCCACTTTGGCGATGGGAGGCCCGGACTGCTCATCATCCGCCTCGACGCATTCGGGTTCCACCCCAAAATGAAACCGGGACAACACCTGAAACAGCACGTTCGAAGTCGCGGAATGAGGCGACAGGGCGACGGATTGTTCGTCCAGCATTTCCCAGGGTTCCTTGGAAAACAAAAGCACCGATTTGACTTCCCCGCGCCCTGAAGTGCACAGACCGGGAAGCAACACATAGCGATCCGAATGCAAAGCGTATTCCAGGCTGGAGGAAGGCGCGCAATCAATTTCACCTGAGGACAGCAGGGCATTCAAAGTCCGGGGGGAACCGTCCTCAAAGCGCACACCCGAAATACCTTTCAGGGAACCGTGGAAATAGGGGGCGCACACCAGAAAGGGAATGCGTCCCACCTGCAAAGTGGAACTCATTCGCGGAACTTGATTTCCTTGGCGGTGATTCCCTTGCTGTTCGTGCCCATCTTGAACTCCACTTCATCCCCTTCCTGCAAATCTGAAAAATCAATATCCAAAAGATCTCCCTGAAAAAAGAAAATGTCCCCCTCAATTTGTGGGGCCTGAATGAAACCGTAGCCTTCCTTCAGCTTTTTGACTGTTCCCTCGTATAAGGACCCGGAATCCTCGGAAGGCAGTCTTTCAACGGGAGCCGGGCGCGGAGCCCTTGGAAGCGTGGATGCGGGAAGGAACAGGTTCTGGATGAGTGGATTTGCCGAATTCGCAGGTTCATCAATGACATTCGACATCATCACCGGATAAATGACTTCATGCAAGAGGACTTGAGCGGTTTTAGTTTCCCGATCCTCCCCGTTCTCACCCACGTATTTGAAATCCCACGCCAACAGCATGACTCGAGTCCCAAGCGTGTGGAGTTTCCGGACCAGGGGCAAAAAATCTCCGTCGCCCGCAATCAGGACCACCACATTGAACTGTTTGTATACAGCCAGTTCATAGGTTTCCAGTGCCAGCCAGACGTCAATCCCCTTCTCCCCCGCCGAAGTCACCGGCAGATAATGGGTGGTGATGTTCTGGCGAAGCAGAATGTCCTCAAACACACGCTCGCCCAGCAGGCGGTTGCGCTCTTCCGCGATCTTCGAGGGCAGCCGACCCCGGAAATAATGGGCGTCCACGATGGTGCAGTGACGCGGATCCGTACCTTCGGATTCCGCCACCTTGTTTTTAATGAAGGTGTGCAGGCCGTCGATGCTGATGCGGGAGTTGCGCTCATGGTGGTAGAGGTAATAGTTGCTGACATGCAGGAAAAAATTACCGTCATAAAAAACACCGATACGGGTCAATTTTTGATCCATAGTGGATACGCTATTCACTGGAACTCCTTGAGATGAAAAACGGTTAAGAACTTGATGCTAATTCTACCGGCCTTATGCCGACACCTTACAAGGTAAGAATCTACTCTATTTTGTCGGACAATTTTACCCGTGTGCAATCGTAATCATCGAAGGTCGGCAGATAACAAGTCTTTCCAATTCTCCACCGGCAAACCACAGGTGCCAGACTCACAACGAAAAGCAAAAGTCTTTCCCTGTTGATGCTTCCCATTTAATAACGGTAAAGACGAATCCCCTTTACTCCCTGCCAGCCGCAAATGCGGTGAATACTTCCTGACCACTCCATTGAAAAAATCTTTCGCTCCCAGGCCCACTACGACAAAAGTTGCAGAGGGAACATCCTCCATGAAACACACTTGCGCCCAACAGGCATACGCCGATGCATACACCGGCAATTCCCCGCGAATAGCCGCCAGCATGGCTTCAGCACGTTCACGATAATGGGAGTCCAGATGATAATCCCCAAGAAACAAGAGAACTCGCGCAAAGGCGGCGTTCGAAGAAGGAATGACATTGTCCATCACTTCCTTTTTACGAACCAACACTTGGGGCGCATTGTCTGCAGTAAAGAAAAGAAGTGGAGAATTGGCATCGCCAAAATGAATCAAAGCATATTCGATTAAAGAATGTGCCCGATGCAAATAACGTTCTACGAAAGTGCATTGATAGAGTTCGATCAACCCTTCGGTGAGAAAAGCATAGTCTTCCAAAAACCCTTCGATGGCGAACTCTCCCTGCCATCCTCGATGCCACAGCCCGCCATCGGGTCGCAATGCTTTTCCCAAAAGAAAATCCGCCAGCCGAATCGCGCGTTGTCGCAAAACCTCTTCACCCGTGTATCGATAAGCCGTTGCGAAACCCTTCAGTAACAATCCGTTCCATGAAGTCAGCACTTTATCATCCAACATCGGGCGTTCGCGTTTTTCCCGAACCGCAAGCAAATCCCTGCGGGCCGCTTCCCATTCATGTTTTGCTTCGTCCAATGTCCAGCCTTGTTGCTGCGCCAAAGCTTCAAGTGAGTGATGACGGAGAAGAATGTTTCTTCCATGCTCCCACAAACCTTCGCCATCGACTCCGCAGAAATCCGCAAACCATTTAAACCGGTCGCCGAGAATCTTTTCCAACTCGACGCGGGTCCAGATGTAATACAGGCCTTCTTCGCCTTCACTGTCCGCATCCAGCGCCGAACAATATCCCCCTCCGGGCGCCAATAATTCCCTTTCCAGAAACTCCGCGATGCCTAAAGCCGTTTCAGTATAAGCCGGATTATTCATGGCAAGTCCGGCTTCCGCATACAACTCGAGCAATTGGGCGTTGTCGTACAGCATCTTCTCGAAGTGCGGAACTTTCCACTCGCCGTCGGTGGAGTAGCGCGCAAAGCCTCCACCGAGATGATCGTAAATCCCCCCGGCAGCCATTTTATCCAAAGTCAACCGTACTTGCTTCAAGGCGTTTTCATCCTGTTTGTAAACGCCATAGCGCAACAGGAATTGCCATTCACAAGGCATGGGGAATTTTGGAGCTGAGCCTCTTCCGCCGAGCTTGCGATCAAAACGCGAGGCGAAGGCTGCGTAAACACCCGGCCATGAAACAGGAGCGCGTGAGCCTTCCCCACTTCGTGTTTCATCCTTTTTTAAATGCGCCGTGATTTGTTCCGCTTGTTTGGAAACCGCTGCAGGATCTTTTTCCCACACTTCGGCCAACCGTTCCAGCAAATCCTTCCATTGGTCGGGCCGGAAATAGGTTCCGCCAAATACAGGCTGCCCGTCGGGCAGGATGAAACAGTTAAGCGGCCAGCCTCCGCGGCCTGTCATCAGTTGAACAGCTTCGAGATAAACCTGATCGACATCGGGTCTTTCTTCGCGGTCCACTTTGATGCAAATAAAGTGTTTGTTCATCACCTCGGCGACGGCTTCGTCCTCGAAAGATTCATGCGCCATGACATGGCACCAATGACAGGCGGCGTATCCAACGCTGACCAGCACCAGCTTGTTTTCGTTTTTCGCCTTCACAAAAGTCTCGTCACCCCATTCAACCCAATCGACGGGATTGTTTTGATGCTGGCGCAGATAGGGGCTGGCCGATTTACTTAGTGCATTAAGCATGGAAAAATCCCGTCCGATTCGAATCAGTGCCAGAGGAACATCATCATTTGTACTGTCGTCACCGAGGCCATCACCAGGAAAAACCACCAGGGATAATCCAGATTGTTTTCCATGTTGTAAAAATCCTCGTTTACCTTCGCCAGCGTATCGCTGAAATGGCTGGCTCCCGTCAACCGGGATGCTTTGCCCTCGCGAATATTTTTCATCCCCAGCAAGAAATCAGATTCACTAACAACGTCGGGATTCACGTTATAAAACATGCCCAACGCTACCGAGTCATTCCTCGATTCGATGACGCCACATCCATTATACCCGGAAGAATACAGGGTGTCGTTCACCTTTTCCGCGAAAACAAAAACGGATCGTTCACTTTCAAGCACATCATCCTGATTTGGAAAAACATCCACGTCAATATTCCCCGGGGTCAACTTCCCCCAAACATTTTCAAAAACCTGCAGCTTCATCCGAAAACCTTCCACCTCAGTAATTTTTCCTTTAACCAACAAGGGGCTGTGAGCTAAGAGCAGCAGGTAATTTTGGTGACAGTCGCCTTGCAAACGTGCATGGGAATTGATGAACAATGCCTGTATCACAAAGAGTATGCCAAAGGCGTTTTTCATTTATGGGGTGAGGGTCTTTAACGCAGCAAGAACATCATCCACATGCCCCGTAACTTTCACCTTCGGAAACTCTTTCACGATGTTTCCCTTTTCGTCGATGATCAAAGTTGTGCGGACGATTCCCATAAACTTGCGGCCATACAGACTTTTCTCCTGCCACACGCCATAGGCCTCCAGCATTTTTTTATCCGGATCGCTGAGCAGCGGAAAATTCAGTTCCTGTTTTTCCTTGAACTTGCGATGGCTTTCCACCGAATCCGCGCTGACTCCCGCAACCGCCGCGCCCGCCTTCACCACCCGGTTCATGTTGTCCCGAAAGTCGCAGGCCTCGACCGTGCAACCCGGAGTGGCGTCCTTGGGGTAGAAATACAACACCAGTTTTTTCCCGCGAAAGTCCTTGAGTTTCCAGACATGACCGGTTTCATCGGGCAGGGAAAAATCCGGGGCTTTTTTGACAGGCATACGATTCTCCTTCAAACAGGTTAATACTGCCTTTGAAAATACACATCCGCCCCGGTTTAATGGATTTCAGGAAGATTTGAATCTGTTTTTATATCTTCAGCCTCATGATTTCTGAATCAAACCCCATCCCCGCCTTCCGGACCCAAACCACCAAAAAACTGGTGCTTATGGTGGAACCGGACCCTTCGTTCGCAAAAATCCTTCGTCCGTTGATTGAAACAAACGGTTTTCAGGTAACCATCGTGGCCCCAGGAGATTTGCTGGTCCAAACCAAGGCGCGACAGCCTTATCTCATTCTGTTGAATCTGGGTAATGACGGTTCCGCATTGACCCTTTGCGCAGAATTAAAATCAAGTCCTTACACGAGTTCCATTCCCGTGGTTCTGCTCTCCCGCGGTTTGGCGGATGAGGAAACCGAATTGCAGGGATACTCCCAGGGCGCAGACGATTATATCGTCCAACCCGCCTCGGAAGAATTGTTGCGCGCCCGCATTCGCGCCAGCTTGCGTCGCTATTCCCCCCCCGCTGATTTGCCGGATGCCGACTTGCAAATGGAAGGTCTGATTTTGGATTTGCGCGCCCGCAAGGTGTTCGTGAACAGCGCACCTGTGGCCCTTACCCGCAAGGAATTCGATTTGCTGGTGACTTTCCTTCGCCGTCGCGGCCAAGTGGTTTACACTACCCATCTTTATCACACCGTCTGGGGTTATGGCGAATCCGCGCCCGTGGATTCGCACACGGTGAAAGTGCATGTGTCTTCGCTGCGGAGTAAACTGGGACCGGAACTTGGCAAGAAAATCGTCAACCTGCCGGGCTTGGGTTACCGCCTCGACAATTAAAGCGAAAGCGTTTTAATCCACACGCCAAGCCACGGTCAGAGCGTGGACAAATCCCAAATCATTCCACCATTGCACGGCATAATCCACGTCGGCGCGGCCCATACGCAAGGTGGTTCCGGCTGCGGCTTTTAAAGCGCTACCATAAAGCTCGGAAGATTGTATGGCTCCCAGCCATCCCAAAAGATTGCGAACATCGTTGTAGTCCCACCGCGTTCCAGCGCGGATATCCCACTCCGGGATGAAGCGATACTCATAGCCCAGCGCCACGGCGGGAGTTTCCTGAAAAGGAACTTCTGCGTCCAACGCAATCGACATGCGTTCAAGACCGTGGGGATGGTAATAGGCTCCACCCCGGAATGCCCCCGGCAACCAACCCGAGCCCGCCGCTTCATCAGCAGAATGTCCGCGCAATTTGGGGCCTAAATTGACCACCGAAGCACCAAGACCCAAATTTCGGGCTGGGCGATACTGAATTCCGGCATCCGCTCCGGCACCAAGTGCTTTATGCGCGCCATCGAAAGCCCCCGGATCTTCCAATGCCGCCTTGGCAGAGACACCCCAAGTCATGCGATCTCCAAGAGATTGGGCATAAGTGAGCGACGGATAAAATGAAAAGGGCTTCAGATCTCCAATAGCCTGATTGCTTTCATCCCGTCCGGGTATGGTCCCATAATTCAAATAAGCAGCGCTGAGCGCAATGCGGGCATTCTTGCGAAACGGGCGACTATAAGCCACTTGCCCGCCATCTGCTGCATCGGGATGCAGTCGCAGTGAACCGGAATAATATTGACCGGCATCCTCATTCGCCAACCCTGCGGGATTGATTCCAATGGAACTAACCCCCTCTGCCAATGCGGTATAAGCTCCGGCAACACCGGCGGGCCTCGCCGCTGAAATGATTTGCAACCCTGGAAATTCTTCGGTCCCAATGCCCGCTTGGGCTTGCGCCAAATCACATCCACCCCCTGAAACCAGAAGGATTGCGCAAAACACAAAGTGTGGCGGAGTAAAACGCGGGAAACGGAACGGCACGGCAACAAGGTACAAGACGGGAGAAATCATGGCCAGAGCGAATAGCACCGACAATGACGGTTGGCTAATCCGCAAATGGGTTTTATCTTTGCCTTCTTCCCATTTTTTGGGAGCCAGTAGCTCAGTTGGTAGAGCAGCGCCCTTTTAAGGCGTGGGTCGTGGGTTCAAATCCCCCCTGGCTCACCATCTTTTGATGGTTCCGGCACATCTCCCCTTTCATTCCCTCAAAATCCCCTTTGAGTGAGAAACATTGCCATTAGAAATGACGGTTTTCCGGTATATTTTCCCCGTCATAAAGGAAAAAATCTGCTATTTGGCTGCGCTAATTGGCTAACGGCGATACATTTCAGTTGGTTTTGTCTCAGGAGAAACATTGTGAACGGACTCTTTCTCTTTCGTTTTGGAAAAGCCTTTGCCGGTTTGATTCTCTTTGTTTTCATCCTTCTTCGGGTTCAAGCGGGTGCACAGACTTTACCTACCGGTGTTACCTTGGTTCCTTTTTACGATACCAATCAAGTCAGCTTTGTTCGTGATGGCGCCCGAACTGTCGGTATGTGGGAAGTCCCAGGTAAACTACAGCATTTTGTCGTTCTGGATCAACGCGGCCTTATCTACAGGCTTTACCCCGATACCACCAAGACGTATGCTCCCGGAGCGATTAAAACCTATTCCAAGGGCACTCTGGCCGATTTTCAAGCCAAAACAAAGCAGGGCTTGCGTAGCGAAATGGGTGCTTGGGGTATTGCCTTTCACCCCAACTTTTTGCAGAACCATTATTTCTTCGTGGTTTATTTTGGCTATAACACCACGGTGAACGATGCAGTGCGCAGTGACGGCTACGTCAATGTGGAACGCTGGATCATGAACGCCAATTATCAAACCGCTACGCGCGACACCACCATTTTCAGGTTTTACCATCCCGCAACATACGGCGTTCAAAGCATGAATTTCGGGCTGGACGGCTATTTGTATATCGGCACATCTTTCTATTCACACCATGGGTGGTCGGACACGACCTATGGCCGAAAGATGCTGCGCATCGACGTGGATCATCAGGACCCGGGAAAGATGTACGCCATTCCCACCACCAACCCCTATTACAACAGCACCAAGCCCAACCTCAAGAAGGAAATTTGGGCCATGGGGCTTCGGAATCCGTGGAGCTTCAATGTGGATTTCCAAACCGGAAAATTGTGGGTTGGAGATGTGGGTGAAGATCATTGGGAATCGATCAATCTCGTGCAGGCCGGGCAAATTTACGGTTGGGATGACGGTGGCAATTCAGAACCCTTCACCGATACCCACGGCGTGGAAGGCAATTGCCCGGGTGGATTTACTTTGGGAGGCACAAACGGCATTCCCACGAGCACATCTACAAACGTTCCAGCCAACTATAAAGCCGGTACACAAACTGCAAGGCCGGGTTTTACTTGTGACAGCATAACGAACCCGGCATGGTCATTGTCTCACACCAGCGGTTCGCTGCGCTTCCATTGCGTAGTCGTCGGTCCAGCCTTCCGAGGAGATCCGGCTTCACCTTTTTATGGATACCACTTTATATCTGATGTCCAAACAGACTCTTTTTATGTCCTGAAGGAAGGCATGACAGCGCCCCAATTAGTGGGCTCGGCACCTGCCTCTGTTAATACTGCGGCCGAAAATACCGATGGCCACAATGGAATTGTTCAAATCGCCGAAGACTCCTATGGAAACCTTTACTCCGTGGAAGTGGACTGGCATTATGCGGGCTCCATAGGCGGCACCACAAACCCTCTCCCCTCTGGCGAAAGACTGTACCATGAAATTTATCGCCTGTCCCATGCCCAGTTAACCGCGAGAACCACGCCCATTTCGCAATGGAACATTTCCCGTTCCGTCACCGACAAATCCGGCTTGATCTTTAACGCCACGGGCTCCGGCTTCATCGACATCCCCAAGGGATTTTCTGCAGTGGAACTTTATGACTTGCGCGGCAAAATGGTTTGGTCTGAAAAAGCAGCGGCGGCATCACATTTGCAAATCCCCTCCGGGATTGCAACGGGAGTTCTGCGCGCCCGATTTGTGCAATAGCGGTTTGAAACTAAACAAAGGAAGTACAACATGATGAATCGTATCTGTAAAGTATCCGCGTTGGTTTTGATGGGCATTTTGTTTTCCACCACCGTATCCAAAGCGCAAACCCTGCCCACCGGCATGACCGCGACACCGATCTATGACACCACCAGGGCGGGATTGAGTTTTAGGAAAGACCAACTGCCTCTAGTGGGTATGTGGGAGGTCCCCGGAAAGCCCAAACACTTTCTTGTAGTCGGTTATTTCGGCTACATGTGGACACTGTATCCGGACACGAATGCGCAAGGTGTAGCAACCGACACGACCGTGTCTTATGGTACGGTCAAGAAATACACTCGCACTCAGGTCGCCAATTTCAACACTTGGGTGATGAAGGGTTGGGAGTTTGGAGCCTTGGGTGGCGCATTCGATCCGAATTTTAAAACCAACCGGTATTTTTACGTCATTTACAACAAGTATCCCGATCCTGCACAATACCGTGCCGGAACCCCCGGTACGAACGGTAATAACGACGGCCCCAACAACCCCACCGCGATTACGGTGGTGGATCGATACATCATGTCGCCAGATTTTAAAACCGTTGCACGGGATACTGAAATTATCCGTTTGTTCCATGGTACGGGTTATGGTTCCGCCAACATGGTGTTCGGTAACGATGGCATGCTCTACATCACCGCCGACGCCTATAACCTATCCAGTTGGGACAGCACGATCACGGGTAGAAAGATTCTACGCATCGACGTTTCCAGGAACGATGCGAACAGCAAGGATTGCGTGGCCGGTACCCCCTCCAATACAACTCTGCCATGCGGAATCTATGCGGTCCCGACCGATAATCCGTGGTACAACGTCACCAACCCTGCTGTTAGAAAAGAAGTTTTCGCCTTCGGTTTCCGGAACACTTATTCACTGTCCTTCAATTACCTGACCAGCCAACTTTATGGTGCGGAAACCGGACAAAGCCGTTGGGAGGAGATCAACCATATTCTTCCGGGCAGAAATTACGGCTGGAACAACGGCGGTGATGGCTCAACTGCGGGCAACAACAGTTCCGGTGTTGAAGGACCTTGCCATATCGGTGCCAACTTGGATAGCACCTCCGCCGGGGGCGGTTACACGTCAAACGCCGCCGATACCATTATTACAGGTACGGGTACTGGCATATTCAGGACTCCCTTTACGAGAACCGTAAAAGGGACAGCCTATAACAGTGTCTACAACTGTGCCAGGTTCCAAAATGCCGCTTGGTGGACGGGGCATGCCACGGCCGCCACAGACGGTCTTGCGAATTCCGCCGGCACCACTGCCACCGCCAATGTCGGAAACATCAGCCCGGTCATCCGCGGGGATGTGTCCTCCCCGTACTACGGTTACATGTTGATTAGCGACATCGCCGGCGTGACCGGTGGAACCGGGAATAATTTCTTCGCAGTTAAAACCGATCGGGTCGCTCCCGTCAAAGTAGGGAATTTCCCCCCTGGCTATACTTTCAGCGGGGATCACACTCACAACGGCATCACGACTTGGGCCGAGGATTCCTACGGCAACCTGTACCCCATTCTGTTGTCATCCAGCAGCACCGGTGCATTCCAATGGCATGACATTTTCATGTTGAGCCATGCCCAACTAACTCCGCTGGCCACGCCACGGGCACAGGTTGTGCCCACTCCGACATCCATCTCGAACTACACCGCCCACCGTGCTCCCGGAATCGGATTGATGGCAAACGCCATGGCAGGTTCGATGCTGGTGATTCCGAAGGGATATTCCGGGGTGGAACTGTACAACTTGATGGGCAGCAAGATCTGGTCCTATAGCGGTAACGAAACCAATTTGCGCGTTCCCGCCACACTTGGAAGCGGAATCTTGCAAGTCCGGTTTGTGCATTAAAATTTGAACATTTGAAGTTGGGTTGAACATGCACTGAGGGTCGGCCACCAGGGTCGACCTCCAATTACAGGAGTGAGAATGCGGGTAATGACTAAACCTGTGACGTTGTTTGCGATGGGGCTATTGTCATCGTTTTCCAGCTTGTCAGCCGAGGTCGTGCGAAACCCGATAAACGCGGGAATAGCCTTGGAAGAATTTCAGCTTTTTCACCCGAACAACCCCCAGCAGCCTGAGTCTTATGCCTCACCCTTTATCATGGTGAGGCCGACAGGGTGGATTTTTGAGAGCGCCACCATTGACGAGAGGATCACTTTTGTCATGGGCATCGGCGCCACCACCTTTTCCCTTCCCAATGACTCCGCCAAATATCCAACCGGCGGAAATTATCAAAGTGAGTTGTTTCCCGCCGTGGCCCTCGTCCAAGCAAGTGGTTCCTATATCTTCGGTGATCTGAAGGCTCCCATGCTGAAGGTGACGTTCGGGCAAATGCCTTACAAGTACAATCCGGATGCTAAAAATCTGGGAGAATATCTTTTCCGATCCACTCCCTATCCCAACACCGTGTTGAATTCCCCTTTCGACCTGGTGAATTCCGCGCAGGCCAGTATTTTGGGAATCGTGGTAAGCAAAAATTTTGCGGGGAGTCATTGGAAAAATGATCTTCTCTTCACCAGCGCCACAACCGCGCCGTTATATGACTTCAGTCTGGCCTATGTCACCAGCTATACGATTAACCCGATCTTTGAAGTCGGCGCGGGCGTAAATCTTTACCGCCTGATTCCCGTTCAATCATCCCTGACAACCTGGAAAGGGGACCCCGGGAATGCCTATCCGGACAGCTCGGGTTATTACACGCTGAAGGGACAGATGTTGATGGCCCGTTTTTCCGTTGACTTCAAGCCGATTCTTGGGAACAGCATTGACATGAAGTTGTATGCAGAGGGATCCTTGCTAGGAATCAAGAATTACCCCAAATACTACACGAAACTGGCAGACCGAATGCCTGTTATGCTGGGATTGGATGTCCCCACTGGCGGATGGCTCGACAAATTGAATGTGGAAGCGGAATACTGGAAGAATCCGTATCTGAACTCAACCTATCATATGGCTTACGACGGCATTGGAAGGCCGAATCTTGACGCCACCTCCTATCAGCAAGCCGGCCTGTCTTCAACTACGGCTGCAGTGAAGGACGATGATTTAAAATGGTCTTTTTCGGCCACAAAGTCGGTCTCAAAATCACTTTCCTTCACCGCCAAAGCCGCCAACGATCACCTGCAACTCATGCAGTACATGCTCGCCGCTTTTCCGGGAAAATCCTATGGAGATGTGATGTCGCGGAAGGATTCCTGGTACTACGTGCTTCGCGTGCAATTGGCCATCTAAATGAAAACATCGTTTAGAAATATCGTTTGTAGTTTGACCCTTCTTGCAGCGCATCTTGCTTCTGCAGATGTGGTGCGTCATCCGGTGAACGCTGGAGTGGCCCTGGAGGAATATCAACTTTATTCTCCGACCAATAATCAATCGATTCATTATGCTCCCATCCTCATGGTAAGGCCTATCGGGTGGATTTTCGGCAGCGCCACGGTTGATGAACGGATAGACCTTGTTTTTGGTTTGGGAGCCACCATTTTTTCAATTGCACACAATTCCGGCGCGCATCCGGCGGGTTATGAAAATGATCTGTACCCTGCTGTATCCATGGTACAGGCTGCGGGCTCTTATACGTGGGGTGATTTGAAAGATCCCGCATTGAAGGCCACATTCGGGGCAATGCCGTATAAATACAATCCGGACGCCCAGAATTTGGGAGAGTACCTCTTTCGATCCACCCCTTACCCCAATACGGTTTTAAACTCCCCGTTTGATGTCGTTAATGTGGCGCGGCCCACGATTTTGGGAGGCCTTTTGAGCAAAAATCTGGCAGGAGGTAAATGGAAAAACGACATCCTATTGACCAGTTCCAACTCGACCATTCCTCTCGGAGACTTCAGTCTGGCTTATGTCACTAGCTACAGGATTAATCCGATCTTTGAAGTGGGCGCGGGGGTAAATCTTTTCCGTTTGATCCCGATACAACCGGATTTAACGACTTATAAAAAGGGGAGCAGCGCCAACTATAACGCCTACTTCACCTACAACGGGAAAAAGTATTCGACGATTTCCGATTTATACAAGAGGGACAGCGTGGATGCGGCGGGAGTCGTGCATGTTTTGTCGACACCCATTTCTGACATCAGTGATTCCGTCGCCATCGCCCTTGATGCCGACACCACCCTGCCTGCGGGCGTATCCGGGGTGAATCACTACTCATTAAAAGGACAAATGTTGATGGCCCGTTTTTCTGTTGACTTCAAACCGATTCTTGGGAACAACATTGACATGAAGCTTTACGGTGAGTGGGCAATGTTGGGAGCCCAGAATTATCCTGTTTTTTATGAAAAGCCGATGGACAGAATGCCTGTCATGGTGGGATTGAATCTGCCTACGTGGGGATTGCTCGACCTGTTGAATGTGGAAGGGGAGTACTGGAAAAATCCCTACTTAAATTCGGATTACGACATGGCCAATCCCCAATCCAAAACCGGTTTGGCCACACCCTATTTGGTACCGGGTCCTTACGACAACCTGCGCCTTTCAATCCGGGAGGCCGTGAAGACGGATGATTTTAAATGGTCTGTTTCCGCCACCAAATCGCTGAACAAGGCCTTTTCCATCACGGCCAAGGCGGCCAAGGATCATATGCAAGTCATGCAGTTATGGACCAATCATTTGGGCAGGTCTTACAATGATATGATGTCGGGGAAGGATTCCTGGTATTACGTACTGCGCCTGCAGGTTGCCATTTAAACACGAATGTTGGGTGAGAACTTTTGAAAAGGGGTTATGAATCATGAAAAAGACGACACTGTTCAGCGGCGCAATAGCCGGACTTTTACTGATGGCCGTTTCCGGTTTTTCGGCGATACCGGATTCGGTTTGGAAAAACGACACCTTGTTCCACGACATGTGGAACAAGAAGACTCTGGATACTAGTACGTTCTGGCCACACACAAATAATTGGAGCGTCACGTATCCCGGTACGGATTCTGCCATGATTGCAACTGATGGTTTGGCGCATACGGGCGATCCGGGTTGGACTAATCTCGTTTGGAAATGGCAGGCATCTCCCGCCCAAAAGAATGTCGAACTTCGTTTTCAGTATCGAATGGCCGCCAGCCCCAGCGGTAATTCCGGTTTCAATATGCGAGGCTATTGCGGTAGTGGCACCATTGCAACCCTTTGCGGCGGAGCCAGTCAAGGATACCGGGTTTTCGGCCCTCAAATAGATTTGGGTCCCACCTATACGGGGAACCTGTATTATAGCGGCAGCAGCACTTATGCCACTGCTGTTGCGGCCTGCCATTTGAACACGACCAATTTCATGGATTTGTCGTACCTTATCCGTAATGACACCGTCCAAATGTCATACTACCCAAACGGCTTTTCCGGAACAAGAACCCTCTGTTCCACCTACAAGTTGACTGCTGCAAATGACGTGGCGGCGACTTCTCCTGGACTTATTGCCCTTCAATATGAAACGGTAAAAGTGGATCAATTCCGGCGCATCCAGATCAGAAACCTTGACGGCGTTGGCGGTGGAACGGCCATCAAGAATATCCATTCAGGGAATATCTCCAACGTGGTAAATGGCGGCAAGGCTGGCTTGTCTTTCAGCATTCTGGAATCCGGAACCTACTCCGTCAAGATCACCGAGTTGAATGGGAAGACGGTCAGAAACATTCAGGGCATGGGCCCGGTATCAAACCAGAATGTTTCCTTGGGACACTCCGGCATCTTCATCGTCAAGATGACATCGCCGCATCACACATCGTTGAAAAGGGTGTATGTGCATTAATCAAGGCCGGCTTTTAGCAGTGCCTTGTCTGATTTGTTCTTGAGTTTTTTCGAGTACAGAAAGCGCAGGGAAACATGAAAAAATTAGCCTTCCTAATCCCCGTTCTGATCATAGGTGCCGCATTCGCCGGATCTTATGATAGCTGGTCCTATTACCGGGATATTACTGTCAATACGACCAGTGGCGGGGCGAACGTCCCCGGACTGGTAACTAATTTCCCATTACTAATTCGTTTAAGCGATGCCTCGGTGTCCGCAGGAGCAGATGTCCTGAGTGGCTCCTTGTCGTCTAACGGTGCGGATATTCGCTTCACCGATTCCACTGGGAATACTGTGCTCTCCTATCAAATCGATAATTGGAGCGGCTCCTCCGCTGCCATTTGGGTTTTGGCACCCAACATCGCCGGGAATGCAAGCACAAAGATTCGAATGTATTGGGGCAAAAGCGCACAGGCCAGCCTTTCCAATGGCGGATCGGTATTCGATACGGCCAATGGATTTCGGAGCGTCTGGCACATGGGGGATGTTTCGGGGCAGGATCCGCGTCCCAATGCGATCCCGGCCTACGCCAGTTTGACGGCGATCCCCCGAGGCTATCCTAGCGGATACAACCCTGCTGTAAGCGGCGTGATCGGATCGGCGGACACGCTCTTGGGTGGTCAAGCCGGACTCACGTACACCTACGGCACTTACATGATAATCGACAGCGGCACGGCCACGGATGCCTATAACTTTCCCGATGGCAAGTTCACGGTTTCCTTTTGGGCGAACCACACCCGTTTTGGCCAGAACAAAAGGCATTTTCACATGCAATCCAACGCTCCCGGTTCGGCAAATCCGGCGGGTGCCATACAGACCATTCCCAGTACCCAGACTCCGGCGGCCAACATGTATTTCCGGTACAGCACCAGTCCGGCGGGAACCAATACGTATCAGGGAAGCAACACGGGGGGCATGAACCTGACCTTGAACACGTGGATGCATATCACGTGCGTTGTGTCCCGCGGCCCGACATCGGACACGCTTTACAAGTATTACAACGGGGTTTTGAATGGCACCGGTACGGTGATCGCCACTGCCGCAAACCCTCTCCCCAATGTCCAGCGCAATTACGTTTTCTTCGGCAGGGCGTTTGAAAGCGCGACAGATTCCGCCTTTGCGGGTTCTCTGGACGAGATGGAATTTGCCAACGCAAGCCGATCTCCCGACTGGATCAAGCTGAGTTATGAAACCCAAAAACCGGGAGCGACTGCGGTGGCTTTGGGCGTTACAGCCACCCCGGTTGCCGGTGCTCCATTCATTGCCTCGAACCCAGTGAGTAAAACCGTATTGGCGGGCAGCACGGTAAAATTTGGAGTGGTCGCATCAGGCAACGCCACCCTGGTTTATAAATGGGTGCGGCGCAATACCGACACCGTGGGAACAAACTCCGATTCGTTGACTCTCACCAATGTTTCCAATGCGGATACCGGTTCCTATAAATGCGTAGTCCGGAATGGCGTGGGACAAGCTGTAAGCGGTTCCGCAACCCTGGCAATGATCATTGCGCCTGCAATTATCCAGTCGCCTGCGGGCTCTTCGAATCTGAATCCGGGTGCAGGTTTTGCAAAATTTGGGGTTAAAGCCACTGGTACGGCATTAGCCTACCAATGGATCCGAAGAAAAAATTCAGTATTTGACACGTTAACCAGTACGGGAATTTTTTCCGGCGCCACAACGGATAGCTTGACAGTAACCAATCCATTATTTGTCGATAGCGGATCCACGTTCAAGTGCCGCGTGAGCAATGCTGCCGGATCCGCGGTAAGTGATTCCGCGATGTTAAAAGTACTCTCCACAGTTGGAATTCTTCCCGGGAAAAGCACCATGCACTCATTCGAGATCCAATCCTTAGGATCTTCCGTGAAGTTTCATCTTCCCACCGGGCTTCCAGCCGCCCGAATTTCCGTGATGGATATTTGGGGGCGTACGGTGTGGTCACAGAGTGTTGGCGCTGGAATCACTGAGCTGGAGTGGAATGGGCAGACTTCACAGGGTACTTCCATCCATGGAGTTTATGTGGCCCGCCTCACTCTTGACGTAGATGGCAAATCCAGAACTCTCGCTGAAAACGAAATCATGGTGAAGCCGTAAAAAATGTCCTGGCACTTACACCTATAGGTTGATTTAAGGACGAAGGGCAACCTTCGTCTTTTTTTTGACAATCGATTCTTTCGCTTCCGTTCCACGCCGCTTGATCCAATATTCCAGTTTCAGCGCATCCGACTTCTCCCCCGCCTTCTGCTTCCACACACACTTCGCCGGTCTTCGGGCGGGTACGATATACTTCGCCCCTTTTCCGGAATTGTGCTCCGAAACCCGTCGTTTGATATCGGTGGTGATTCCGCAATAGAGCGAATGGTCTTTACAGCGGAGCAGATAGACGAACCATGATGGATCGATTTTGGAAGGCTTTTTCAAACTTTTACTTGTGGATTTTTCCGGAAATCCCGAAGGAAACCGTAAAATTATTTACGGTGGAATTCGAATTTCGAACAGCATATTGGCCCGCAAGATTCAAAAAAACATTCTGTACAAACATTATTTTGGTGCCGAGGTTCAATGTCGGGAAAATCACGCCATCGTCTGTACTTCTGTATCCATTGGCGTATTTATTGATGCCCGTCCAATACCCCACACCAGTTGCCAAAAAAGGCATCACAACTTCATCCGTATTAAATACATATCCAAGGTTCCCGTAAATTGCCTTTGACGAAGTCGAATTGTCGCCCTGCACAATGCGTGAAATGATCAACTCTGGGTCAATGAACAAATGTGGCGACAGGAAGTAACTGACTCCGCCACCAATGGCAAACGCGTAGAGGACTGGTTTATGTTCTATAAAGTTGCTGCTGAAGGAACCGCCGCCGCCAACTTCAATACTTCCTGGATTGAATATACCAGAATACCCGTTAGAAAGAAAAAGGATGACTAAAAAAGCACAAACCTGTTTTTTCATTCTTCTCCCACAATACCCTTTTCCTGCAAAAACTTCAACGTATGATCTATGAATTCCGGCGGGATCGGATTCTCATTGGCGAATTGTTTGGGATCGGCGGCCATTTCATACAGGCGGATATAATCCTGGCATTCCGGACAGCCTTTAAGATGCTGTCTGAAACGCAGCCCGGTCATGAGCCCGAGCTTGCCTTCCAGATAGTCATAGGCGAAGTCCCGAATCTGGTCGCAGGGATAGTACAGCACGTAAAACAGGTCTTTCATGATCGGGATGCCCCCCTCTGAACAGACTTGTCCTTCATTTTTTCCTGTACATATCTCACAATGAATTTCCGGGCCCGATGCAATTGGACCCGGACGTTTACCGGTGGCATTTCCAATACGGCTGCGGCATCCTCTCCGGATAATCCATCCACATCGCGAAGCTGGTAAATCTCTCGCGCCAACGGAGGCAGCGCCTTAACGGCTTCCACGATCAGCGACTCCACCGAAGAGCGTGCCAAAACATGATCCGCAGAAGCATCCCAAGGTGTGACGGGATCGAAGGAGTCCGAATAATCTCCGGTGATGAGAACGGCCTCGTTGGATTCGGTCAATTCCTGATGCGCGCGATCCTTCTCGGCGAGCTTGTCGCAAATCTTGTAATGCGCCAGACTGTACATCCACGTGGTCAATTTCGATTTCCCTTCGAATTTCGAAAGCCCCTTGTGAACCGCGAGATACATTTCCTGAACCACTTCCTGACATTCGTCGGACGAGGACAGGCTGCGCCGCACAAAGGCGAGAAATCTATCATGCGTGACCCGCACCAGCTGGCCAAAAGCCTTCTGCGATTCCGCTCCGCCTTTCACAAGACGCGCCAGAAACTCAGGCGCATTCACCTCCGCAAACGGATCCGAACCTTCCTCTCCCCTCACCCGTTTAGTCTCCGCTTCGGGGGAAATGTTTCAAGAAAATTCATGAACCCTCATTGTAACATATCGCTGTCAAAGGCGACTTAGGGTTTGCGACATGGTTTGTAGCTTACCGAAAGGAAAAATACCATGAACAAGCCCCGAATTCCCCGAATCTTCAAAGGCCGCTTCACCACCGCCGCCGCTCTAGCGCTTTCCTGTTTGGGCTTGAGCCGGATCGGAGCCGCACCTGTCGAACAAATATCCCTTGGACACAAGGAAACTTCTGGAAAGGAACAAACGATGAATGACAAATTGGGTACCGCAACTTTCGCCGGCGGCTGCTTCTGGTGTACCGAATCCGCCTTTGACAATTACCCGGGAGTGGTGAAGGTCGTCTCCGGCTATGCGGGTGGACGCATTTCGAATCCCACATACGAACAGGTTTGCACCGGTACCACGGGCCACCTCGAAGCTATTCAGGTGACCTATGATCCCACCAAGGTCAGCTATGCCACCTTACTGAATGTGTTCTGGCATGAAATAGATCCCACCGACGATGGTGGACAATTTGCCGATCGCGGTGAGCAATATCACTCGGCCATTTTTTACCACAATACCGAGCAGAAAAAACTTGCCGAGGAATCGAAATCACAACTGGCGGCCAGCAAAAAATTTCCCGGTCCCATTGTCAGTCAGATCCGGGCGTACACCAATTTCTACGCGGCGGAGGAATATCACCAGCATTATTGCACCCGGCATTCGGAACGATATCACATGTACCGCAAAGGATCCGGCAGGGATGCCTTTTTGGAAAAAGCATGGCGCAGCGAAAAACCCGTGGTAATTCCTGTAACTGCAGAGAATGACGGCATGGAGAAAGCAACGGCTGCCAGCTCACAAATCCGCACTCAAACTGCGGGCCAGCAATATTGCGATCCTTCCGAGCTCTCCGATGCGGAGTTGAAGAAAAGGCTGACGCCGCTGCAATATGAAGTCGCACGCAAAGGTGGAACCGAACGTCCCTTTGAGAATGCCTATTGGGACAATCACCGCGAAGGCCTTTATGTGGACATCGTTTCCAAGGAGCCACTGTTCAGCTCCAAGGACAAATACAACAGCGGCACGGGATGGCCGAGTTTCACCAGACCGGTGGATTCCGAAAACGTCCTTGAGAAAGTCGATGCCACGCACGGTATGGTCCGCACGGAAGTGCGCAGCAAGCATGGGGATTCACATCTGGGACATGTGTTCCCGGATGGCCCAGGCCCCACACACATGCGCTACTGCATCAATTCCGCGTCGCTGCGATTCATCCCCAAAGAGGATCTGGAAAAAGAAGGGTATGGCCAATATTCACACCTGTTTGAACCCACACACAAATCGAAATAACAACACCATTTCAACCATTCATTTGTAGGGGCATCCGGCCGGATGCCCCTACAAAATCAACGCATCCCTATAGACCGGCCCGATTTACATTTCCATTCCCATGTCCGCATCCCGGGTTTTTCCCCTTTCCAGCCTGCTGGAACGCCATGCCTTCCCCAACTACGCGGGAATCGATCCCAAAGCGGGCAACCCCATTCAGGTTGCGGGACTGGCGGGTTCCGCCGCATCCGCTTTAATCGCCTCACAATTCCATAAATCGAAAAATTCGTTGCTCTATCTCGCCGCCGACGTGAAAGACGCCGAGGCCATGGCTGAGGATTTGCTTTCATGGCTGCCGGAGGAACAGGTTCTTCATTTTCCCGGTTTGGATCTAAAACCGTATGAATGGCGCGAACCTTTTGGACAAGTTCGCGAAAGGCGCTTGGAATGTTTCGAAGCGTTGTATCGAAAACGCAGAGTCGTTCTCATCGTCACCGTGGCGGCTTTTCTGGAAAAACTTACGAGCCCCAAAAGCCTGCATCAGGAAATTGTTGAATTCAAAGCTGGTGATGCATTAAATCCAGCCACGTTCCGGGAGGCCGCACTGGGATTGGGATTCCACGAAGAATCCGTTGTGCAGGATTTGGGTGACTTCAGCATACGTGGCGAGATCCTGGACATCTATCCCTATCTGGCAGAGAACCCTTATCGCATTGTTTTATTTGGTGACGAGATCGAATCGATTAAAGAGTTCGATATTTTTTCGCAGCGTTCACTTCGCGAAGCCCCTTCCGTTTCCCTATTCCCGCAGGATGAATGTTGTTATCCCGCAGAGGATTTGGAAAAAGGGCTGGAAGCCAATACGGATCGACTCGGAGGCGAAGACACATGGGAGTCCGAACACAACCGTCTGGTCAACAAACGCGACCTCACTGGAATCCACTGGCAGAAAGCCTTTTTCAAAAAACTGGATCATACCCTGCTGGATTTTCTCGGACCCGATCCGATGATTGTTATCGGCGATGCCGACACGCTTTCCAAAACGATGGACAAGAATTGGGATGCGGCGCGGGAAGGTTATGCAGCAGCGCGGGAAAAAGATCGTTTCGTCAACACGCCGGAAGAATTGTTTCTCTCCGCCATCGATCTTTCCAAAAAACTGGACGCGCATCGCGTTCTGAATCTAGGTCGCTTGAGTTGGGAAGGTCAGGGCTGCCGGACTTTTGAGATTGTACCACAACAACGCGGCGGATCGGGACTGGCGGAAATAGAACCGCAGCTGCGTGATCTCGCTGCGGCAGGCCTCGAAGTGTGGCTGCTCTGTCCCAACGAAGGACAGGCCGAGCGGTTGAGAAAACTCACCGAGACCTTGGGTGTGGACGGTGTCTGCGTCGGGCATCTTGCCAGTGGATTTATCGATCGATCGCAAAATATCGCCCTGTTGACCGATCATCAAATCTTCAACCGCTTCAGCCGTAATGTCCGCAAGCGAAAAACTCGCGGCGGCGGCGTGGCCATTCCCAGTTTCGACACCTTGCGCCGAGGCGACTATGTCGTGCATGAAGCCTACGGCATCGGCCAATACGTTGGCATCCGTCGCCTCAGTGCAGGCGGCAACGATGTGGATTGCATCCTGTTGCAATATCATGGCAGCGACAAGCTCACCTTGCCGGTTTCTGATCTCGCCAAACTGGAAAAGTTTTCCGGCGAGGAAGGTCACATTCCCGTACTTTCCAAACTGGGCGGCAAGTCTTGGGAAACGGCCAAGGAAAAAACCCGCAAGGCCATCGTCACCTTGGTCAAGGATCTCATCGAACTCTACGCCAAACGCTCAGTGGTGGAGGGCTTCGCCTTCAGTCCCGATGCCGAATTGCAAAAGGAATTCGAAGCCGCCTTTGAATATGTGCTGACTCCGGATCAAACCAAGGCCATCACGGATGTCAAGCGCGACATGGAATCCAAGAAGCCCATGGATCGACTCGTATGCGGTGACGTGGGTTTCGGCAAAACCGAAGTGGCCATGCGTGCAGCCTTCAAAGCCATTTGCGACAAGAAGCAAGTCGCCGTCCTCGCCCCCACCACCATTCTGGCTTCCCAGCATTTCGACACCTTGTCCGAGCGATTCGCCAACTGGCCCGTACGCATTGCAGCGCTACATCGCTTCCGTTCACCCAAGGAACAGAAGGAGGCCTTGGCCGCCGTTCAGAATGGAACCGTGGATATTTTAGTGGGCACACATCGTCTTTTGTCCAAGGATGTGCTCTTCAAGGATCTGGGCCTTCTCATTGTGGACGAGGAGCAAAAGTTCGGCGTGAAGCAAAAGGAACGGCTCAAAGAAATGCGCGCCCATGTGGATGTGCTCGCTCTCTCCGCCACACCCATTCCGCGCACCTTGCACATGTCCCTGTTGGGCACGCGAGATCTGTCCATCATCGCCACACCACCGCGCAACCGGTTGCCCATTGAAACGCGCGTTATCGCATGGGATCCGACGACTGTGCGCGAAGCCCTCGAATCGGAATTGGGCCGTGGTGGTCAAGCCTTCTTTGTGCATAATCGTGTTTCCGACATGGGCGAAATGGCGGATCGCGTTCAGGAACTGGTGCCTCATGCCCGCGTGGGAATCGCGCATGGACAAATGGAGGAAGGTCAGCTCGAACGCGTCATGGCCGCCTTCGTGAATCGCGAATACGACATTCTCGCCTGTACCGCCATCATCGAATCGGGCATTGACATTTCCAATGCCAACACTTTGATCGTTCATCGCGCCGATTTGTTTGGACTCAGCCAGTTGTATCAATTACGGGGTCGTGTCGGCCGCTCCTCGGCACAGGCGCATTGTTTGCTCATCTCGCCTGACGCGAATAAATTTTCGGATGAAGCGCGGAACAAACTTCATGCGCTGGAAAAATTCACGGACCTTGGAAGTGGTTTTCAAATCGCCATGCGCGATCTGGAAATCCGCGGGGCCGGTAATTTGTTGGGACTCGAGCAAAGCGGCAACATTGCGGTGGTGGGATTTGAAACCTACTGCCGCATGATTCAGGACGCCGTAAAGGAAATGCAGGGGCAGAAAGTATTGCCGCCGCTCAATCCGGAAATTGAATTGCCGGTGGATGCGTTTTTACCCGAAGAATACGTGGAAGATTCATTGCAACGCACCACACTCTATCAAAAGATCTCGCGCCTTGCCGAATTCGCTGCGACACAAGAAATGCTGCGCGAACTGGAAGATCGCTTTGGGGCGGCACCACCGCCTGTCCGTCTGCTGTTGATGACCGTAGATGCGCGAATCGGTTGTCAAAAACTCGGATTTAAAAAGGCGGAGATCCGTGAGAACGCGCTCGTACTCACCTTCTCCGAAGCGCATTTGCCAGACCGCGAAGAATTGCCCGGAATCCTGTCGCGATGCAAAAGACCTTCACGTTTTCTCTACGGAACACCCTTGCAACTTCGCATTGAGTTGAACCCACCACGACGTGGCGACACTGTTGCTCTCACGGAACAGGCTGTGGAAGTTTTACGGATGATGGCGGGTGGCGAAAACCCTTAGGTTTCTGCTAAAGGGAAAACGGAAAAAGCGGGGAAAGACTTTCCAAAGCTTTCAGAAGGGTTTCCACATCCACAACAGAAGCCATTTTTTTCCCCTTGGAACCCGACGAAGAAACGGCATCCTCCAAAACGGTAACCACAAGGGCATCCACCGCTCCGTCGGCTTCCACTTTGGAAATGCCTTCCGGGTTATGATACTTCAGGTTAAACTCGGCAACTTCACAGAGCTCCCGGATTTTTAAAACAGCTTCCGGAGTGACTTCCACATCCAGCCGCTTAAACTTTGAGAGGATTTTTTCCGACCAATCTTGCTCGAGCTGGTTTTCCAAAATCGATCCTTCCATCTTTTTCATTTTCACTCCAAAAGAAACACCGCACATCCCTTGAAGACGTGCAATTTCACCCCAAAATATGGGTTCGATATGATAGGACGATTATTAAGAGTTTTTAGGGACAAAAAATCTATCCCGTTTTTATCGGGATTATTTCAGCGGACCAGACCCGTCCGAACCGAATGAACTTCGTGGCGGCCCCCGTCAAATGTGAAAGCCACCTTCCACACATAGGCCCCTGACCCCACCCATTGCCGCCGGGAATCCTTTTCATCCCAAACGAGATAGGAGCGGATAAAACCGCCCAGCCCGCGATTCCGATTCGCAAGCTCTCCGTGATATCCGAACTGCTGGCTCCATGATTTCACAAAACTACCGAAATGGTCATAAATAAGGATTTTGGCCGTATAACGTTCCGCAGTGAGCACTTCCACTGTTGCGTAGCCCGTAGGCAATGGGATACCCGGTTTGGTCCCTTCTAATCCGAATGCACCCCCGCCTCCATTCGGGGGGTAAACCTGACCTTGGGTCCAATCCACCGGGGGAAACCAAACGTCCGATTTCCCCAGGCTGTCCTTCGCCCGTGGCAAGCCTCCGGGATTGCTGTTATTGGCCAGTTCATACGCCTGACTTTTTTGATTCAAACCGGTGACCGGTGGGTAACCGATCATCTGGCGAACAGCGTGTTGAGAGCCTCCACCCCCGTTACTCAAGAGGACACCCAAGACACCGGGGAGGTTGCCGGATGTATCCGTGAACCTGCCATCTGTTTCAAGAAAAATACAGTCCCCGATTTGGGGTTGAGGATTTGCGGATTGGTTGTCCAGATATAAAGTGAATATCGAGTCTCCGCTGCTTCGAGCATCTCCCAGAGTGATTATGGGAAGGCTATTCTGGATGGCCGATGAATCCAGACAATTTACCCCGGAGCGAAAACGGAACACCCCGCGCCAAAAGGCCGGATGGAGAAATTCTGAAACAGCCACCACCAAGGTGTCCGGTTCCACACGAGTCTCCCCCCCGCCCAATGAACGCGTAGCGAGGCTTGAAGCGCGGCGCAAAGCATAAAGAGGCACCGGCCCCACAGAATCTTCCAAAGGCACTGAAAGGCCTCCAAAATCCTTACCCACGGGAAGTTTCACCACGGGGGATTTTCCATTTAGAGGATTAGGCAGCCCCGTCAAAGTTGGTGGAAAAGCATTGGTTCGCAGATCCACTGAAAATTCAAGGCTGTCGGAGGAAATCCCAATGGACCCGGATCCGGCGCTGCGTCGATCCGCTTCAATTTCAGAATTCCAGTAAAGAGAATCCAAGCCCGGCGGCAAACGCGTCAGCTTCTTGGCAAAGGACATTCCAATCCAGTCTGCACGACCGTCTCCATTGCGATCCTTCGCATAAGCATGTCTCGGGGGATTGAATTGCGAAAACAAGGTGATGACGGCCTGATCCATGTCGAGCCGGAATTGGACAACGCCCGTGACAGGCACGGATGTGGTGGGCGAGGTGAAATTCAACTGCGCCTCGATTTCCCGATCGCCAGTAACGGGGGCAATGAAGGTGAATTTAAAGGGGATGGACGCGATGAAAACGCCGCTGTTAATCGTGGTTTCCACGGCGGGAAAAGAATCCACCTCCCCTTGAGCCGTGGTCAGGCGAACCCAGAAAGTGTCGCGAACAGTGCGATTCGGGCTGAAAGCCTTCACAACGGCAAGGAACCGTGAGATCGTATCGGAAACGGACGCGATCTCGGTAATGGAGTCGGTGGCGGAAACAAATTTCAATTTGATAAATCCCGGTGTACTCCAAATGGCGCCGGCCGATGCGGTGGTACCGTAAACCGGATCGGAGTAATCCACTTCTGCGACATCGCTTTCCAGACAGGATAGACGTCCATTATTCAAAGCAGGAGCTCCGGTGTCCGAGAATTCCTCCTTGGGAACAGGACGGGTTGTGTAATTCCCCTGTCCGTCGCTTGTGAGCCAGATATCCTCCTGATCCCCGGAGTTCAGACATTTCAACTGCACGGCAACCTGTGCGGGAGGAACAGGAACCTTGGTGAAAATTTGATCGGTCAGCTGAATGGAAAGACTGTCGGTGAGGCGATCCACCGGACCCCCTCCATTCCGTGAAACTTCGACATCGGCAAAGAGGTCGGGATAGGCTATGACGAGTCGCGACGTCGCCGTATCGCCATCCGCCACACCGGTGTTTTTATGGGAAACGACGCCAGCTGTCAATTCGCCCCGGAACTGGGACTCGAGAATACCGTCATGGGATCTTAACAACGAATCCCGAAGCGGGTACGTACCTTCCCAGGCTTTTTTCAAGCTATCATACGTAACGATCACTGTTTCCGAATCCACACCCAGAATCTGGGTTCCGCGCAGAGCTTTCAGAACAAAGGCAAGGGTTTTTTGGTGGACGAGGTTGTCAATGGCGGAGGACCAGTCATCCGTATAACTCACACGGACACGGCGATTATCCGGTGAGAAAAAATCGCCGGCCGCCAGCGGTAGGCCAAGAGTGTCCAGAAAGCGCAAGCTGGGTATTTCTTCCGGCGCCTGCCTGTATCCCGCCACACCAAAGGTAGTGTCCCCGTAAACCGGATGAATGAACATGGCCTGCAGCTGATCCCCTGCAATCGAAACCTGTAGTGTTCCATTGTTGACGGTTTTCACACCATTAGGCTGGACGGGTACAGTCGCAGAAAAGATCCCGGGGCGAATTTCAGTCATGGCGTACGATTCCGTGTCCACGCCCCCCACCGAATCCGAAACCGTGACTTGATAAGTGCGGCCTGGAAAGGTCGTGGTGGAATCCACCACATAAACCGTGGTAGTGCCCACGGGAAACTGGGTAACCCGCAATCCGCCGGGACTGTTTGAGAAATACACATAGGACGCTTTGAACGAAGGGGCGACAAAAGCTGTGTCAGAAACGATGTCGGTAGAATCCATCGGATTAATCCAAACAGCGATCAACGTATCGGGAAGAATGGATTCAAGGGTGTCATTGCCGGAAGCAGCTGCCACTGCACCGGGAAGAAGATTGACCCGGCCGAAATAACCATGGGTTTTCCCGTCAAACGTTGAACTATCCAGCGCCTTGTTTTCCACATCAGCCAAACGTCGCGAACGGATTTCCGCGCTGACTCCGCCCAAACCACCCTGGGATGTATTGACCAGGATTCGCAGCCGGGACATTGCACCCGGGGCGGCAAAGACGGTGCGATTTGGGAGGGGATTCCCATTCACATCCAGAATGAAAATCTGCGAGGGGAACGGGGTCTTCATATAGTTTTCAGTCATCACGCGGCTGCGGAGATAACCCGGCCTGGAGGCGATGGCCCTTAGAGTCGTCGTGGCGTACAATAGAAAGGGTGCCGCATAAATCACCGGTTTGTCCACTCGCGACAGCGAACCATCGCGGGTGTAATTGATTTGGGCAAGGGCCGTGGCCGTTGAAAGCGAAATCGAATCCTGCGATACGAAGGTCTCTCCTGCAGGCGTTGCCACCGGCGTTTGAACTTCGGGAAGTATCCATTGCGCATTGGTGCCGTAAACCGCATCCGTGTAGGAGAGGAGCACATTGCTGCCGGCGGGACAGGAAAGGATCCTGTCCGCCCTGTTGGCCGCGAGTCCGTCACGGAGCAGGGGTTCCGAAGCATAAACCCCCGGAGCAATCTGGGGAAGGCGCAATCCCGCCACGCTGTCACCGGATGACGGACAAATGACGGTGGCAAGCAAAGTATCATTCGCATTCCTGACAAAATCCTGATCCCGAATGGTGAAAAAGATGGTGCTTGGGCCCAGGGAATCCACGACACTTACGCTGTCCGTCCAAGTGAGAGACACTGCAGAATCCGGATGAGCGATGATCAGGTTGGCGATCAGGTTCTGACCGGTGGGTTGTCCAGTATTGTCATGCGCTGCGACTGTTGCCGTCACCTCAATGCGATAAGCACCTTCAATCACACCATTGCTTGTAATCGGATTCAATGATTCCACCACACCCATGTTTCCACGCCACGATTCCAGCGTTTGTGTAAGAGAGGAGGAATCTGTTAGAACCAAAGACTCGGCGTCTTGCCCGAGAGTTTGCCCCAACCTCCGTGTGCGGGTTGCAATTTGGACAGTCTTGGACGCCAGGCGCGGAATCGATTTGTCGTCGGAATAACGCACATAAACCCTGCCCCGATCCAGCGGCCAAATGCTGTTGTTGGGAAGCGCGATTCCATTTGCATCGGTAAATACCAAGGTTCCCGCTTCCTGAACCGATGCGCCAATGCCTGCGGAAGCCACGGCGGAATCGCCGTACACCGGATCCAGATAAATCGCGCGCATTTGATCGCCGGCCGGGGAAAATTGCAACCGTCCATTGTTGTTGACCTTCACACCCGGCTCCAATGGAATACGCGCCGAAAATATTCCCGGCGTCACCTCGGTCAGCGTGAACGTTTCATGATCCGTACCGCTTACGGAATCGGTAACGTTCACCACATAAGATCTTCCCGGACTTGCCCGGTTATCCACGATCACTATCCAAGCCTCGGTTGCTGTGGGCGGAAAGGAGGATACGGTATCCGTGCCTGCGCTGTTGGTGGAAAAATAGGCGCGTGCGGCCCTGTTACCGGGCGCCACCGCGATCGTGTCCCTCGCAAAATCCCGCACATCGCGCGGGTTCACCCAAGTGGCAATTACCGAATCAATAAAAAGGGGTTGAAGAAACCCTGAGTTGGGAACCGCTGCGGGGGCCACACGCATATTGACGACTCCATCATAGAGCGCCGAATCGGCATTCGCGGATATCCGGGGCAAACTCGAACCCTCCACATCCCCACTGCGACGTGTGGACAACAGCGGTTGGACCACATTCAAAGCGCTGTCGGAACCCCGAAGACGCAAATGCACGACCGTATCTATCTCCGTGAAAAAAGCCGGGCGCAATCCTGCCGCATTGAGCCAACGTAGTTGCGAGGAGGCATAACATTGGGCAACAAAATTGGATCCCGGGATGGGAGTGGTTCCCAGAGCCGGAACACCGGTGGTGCTTAAAATGAATTGGGAAGTGTCCGACTTCCGCACTTCTGCGATAGCATCTTGAAATGTTGCAATGACGCGGATGGAGTTTGATGCATTTGGCAGCAAGGCGATCACGCTGTCCAGCTGCAACTGCCAGCTGAGATTCCCCTGATAATTAAATGCCACACTACGGCTGGTTTGAGGCGGGACGAGACTGCTGTTGGTCACCGTCACCACTTCAGGGTCGTAAGTTTGAAGGAGCAAGTCGAGAATGGTTTTTACGACACTGATCAAACTGTCGGGCCGATTGGGGGGGACGCGGTAATAAGCTCCGCCCGTCAGGGTGGAAAGCTGCTTGAGATTGGCCGTGTCCGACGTCGGATTTTTTCCGAGAAAGATTCCGTAAATGGGAGGCATAGTGGCATTCACAAGATCCAGATAAGCGGGGCCATTGTTGGAGCCATCTGAAATAAAGATGATGCCGGCTTTTGAGTTTTTTCTCAATGACACATCATTCAGCCATTTGCGCGCCGAATCAAGGGGGTATCGATAATCTGTCGAGCTTGCGCTCCGGAGTATTAAACTGTTTTTGACACTGTTGACATTCGCTGCGCTGTTTAATTGCAAAGGTCTTCGAGAATCCAAAACCGTGCCGGCAAATCCCAGATAACCTGCGGTTGAAGTGGGAGAGGCGGAGGCGATATAATCAATGGCAGATCGAACAGCCACGTTTCGGGCATTCAGGGGATCGCCGGAAAAATCAGTACACCCAGTTCCAGAGTTGCGGTTCAACACGGATTTGGGGCCGGCTTCAAGCACCGGAACGGTAATGTTCCCGTTTGTGCCGTTTCCCCCTGTACAACCGGCAGTTCCGAAGTAATAGACGGTGTCCCTCGGGTTTACTGCAGTGTTTATCCACCCTGTCGTAGCGTTCATACTACCACTCTGGTCGTTGATAAACACAATGTCCGCATTTCCCCCAATGCTGACGTTTTTCTCGCAAAGCCCGAATCCGCTATTGTCCAGCCGGGTGACATTGGAGGGAATCACAAGGGTCTTCCCTTTTAAAACATCAATATCCAGGCATTGTTTGGCAGGAACCCCGTTAATTACGGTGGTGGCGTTGATCAAATTACAGCGCAGGGGTTGGGAGTAGGCTGCAAGGACCAGGCTTACGACACAAAAAAAGGAACGAACACACGTTTTCATCTATCTCCTAATCTACTAGCAGGGGGCGAAAAATGACTTCAGTTTATTGAAGACGAACCTGGGAGCCACAAAGGGACAATTTTGCGGAAGAATGATTCCCACCCGTTAGCTATATTGCCCTCGTGCCTTCCAGTATTACAAAGCCCGTAACATTGCGTGCGTTGAAACTCGCCGTGATAACGATGTTCCTCGTTCTGGTTTCCTGTCGCAAATCAGATCCTCCACCGGTGGTGCTTGCCCAGGTGGATCAAACCAAATTGACTTTGGATGATGTGCGCGAAAGCTTCCCTCCCGAATATGAAAAAGTGCTCTCCAGGGAACAATATCTCGATTTCATCCAACGGTGGATCGATGACCAGGTTGTTTATCAGCAGGCTTTGAAAACTAAACTGGATCAGGATCCCAAAGTGGCTCGCAAACTGGATCGTCTCCTTCACAAAGGCCTGATTGAAGAATTCCTGGCACGTGAAACCGCCAATCAGGAATTTGAACCGGATGAAGGGGCCATGACCCGTTACTATGAAATGCACAAGGATGAATTCCGCCGGAAATCCCCTGAATTTCGCTATCTCCACATACGTGTGAACTCGCTAAAGGACGCACTCGCACTGCGATCGAAAATACACGGGGACAATTTTGCCACCATTGCCACCGGAAATTCACTGGACTCCAGCGGCGAAAGCGCGTCCCCTCCATTCCGTAAAACCTCTGAAATTCCCACCTGTCTTTTGCATGATTTAAACGAAGCCAAACCGGGCTGGCAATCTTCGCCTCTCAGCTGTCCCGACGGTGTCTATCTCGTGAAGCTTTTGGAACGAATCGATGCGGGAACTCCCGTTCCTTTCGGTGAAACCAAGGAAGCCATCAGTGCGCAACTCGTCATGGATCAAAAGGACAAGATGCGCGAAGCCAAGATCCGCCAATACCGTGAAGGCGTGGCCGTGAATGTCAATCTGGATCAGATTCCGGGTCAGGAAAACAACCCGGAAAAAACCGGAGACGACACAGCGCCTTCAGGAGAAAATACCCCCCATGCCGACTCTCTCCATGCTCCTTAATCGACCTTTCCGACACCTATTCCTGTGCTGTCTCGGTGTGATGGCCATCACCGCCCACCCCGTCCATGCAACCCGAACTTCGCTGGAAGGGGTCGTAGCCGTCGTGGATGGAACGCCCATTCTCTTCTCCGATCTCGAGGAGTTGCGGCAGGCCATGCTCGCCCAACGGCCCGGTTTTTCCCAGTTGCCAGTCGCCCAGCAGCGCAAACAGATTCTCGACCGCCTCGTGGATGAGAAGGTTCTCATTGCCAAGGCCAAGCAGGACACCACCATCAAGGTAACCGACAAGGATGTGGATGCCCGTGCTGATGAATGGTATCAACGGTTGGTGCAGCAGCAGGGCGGCGAAAAGCAGTTGGAAACCGCCCTCCAACAGGCCACAGGAATGTCGCTGGGACAGTTCAAGGCCCGCATCAAGGATCAAACCCGGGATCAGATTTACCGCCAACGATTGCAGATGAAATTCGTGGGCGATCCCGAACCTTCGCAATTGCAGGTACAGGATTTCTTCTCGAAATACAAGGACAGCCTTCCCATACAAAGGGACGGAATCCGGCTCTCGCACATCCAATGGCGCATCAAGGCCAACCGGCAAATCGATTCCGCCGCGCGCGCCGAAGTGGAGGCCATCATCGCCCGGCTCGACAAAGGAGAAAGTTTTTCTGAAATGGCGAAGGCGCGTTCCGAAGACTATTCCGGCAAGGAAGGTGGCGATCTGGGTTATATAAAACGGGGAACGCTCGATGCGGATTACGAACGGGCTGCCTATGCGCTGGAGGTCGGAGATTACACTCCAAGACCTATCCGCACCCGATTTGGATACCACATCATCCGCGTCACGGGAAAGAAGGACAACGAAATCCGGACCTCCCACATTCTGATCAAGGTGGTCCCCACCACCGGGGATACCGCGCGCGCGCTGGCGTTTACGGACTCGCTGGGAAAGACTTTGAAAACGGACAAGGATTTTGAGAACGCTGCCAAGTCGATTTCAGAAGATCGCCAGACCCGCGAACTGGGCGGCGATCTGGGATGGTTTCAACAGGACTCCCTGAACACCGCCTACAAAGAGATCGTGGACGCCCTGCCCGAGGGCGGCGTCACTCCGGCCATTCTCATGGGCGACAGCTACCATCTTTTCCGCGTGATGCGCAAGGTTACCGAAAGGCATCTGTCCCTCGAAGAGGATTACACCCTCGTCAGCCAGTACGCCAAGGAAATGCTGATCAATCAAAAGCTCGCCGGTCTGACGCAAAAGTGGCGCGAGCACATTGCGATTGAAAACCGCATGGCGCAATTCAAGGGCCTCGACGACATGCCTTCGGAAGAGGGAATTCCGGTGGACAACTCCCAACCCTCCGGGAATTAATAAGGAAATTGAAAACGGCAAAGTCCATCGGCGCCGTTCCTTATCAGGCGCTTGCTCCTTATTACAACCATGTCATGTCCCACGTGGATTACACGAATTGGGCAAAATATCTGCAAACACTTTGGCGCAGACACGGGGGACTAAAACCCCCCACCCGTGTGCTGGAAATCGCTGCGGGCACATGCCCCTTCGCCTCCCCCGCCCTGTTTCCCAAGGCCTTCAGCGTCTATACCGATCTCAGCCCTGCAATGCTTCAACGGGCGGGCGGTTCAATTCCCCGCATTGCCTGCGATGCCCGCGACTTGCCGTTGAAGGGCGATTTCGATTTTGCCGTCATGATTTACGACAGCCTGAATTATCTGATCAAACCTGACCAAGTTTCAAAGGCGTTGAAAGAAACACACCGTGTGTTGCGACCCGGTGGGCTGTTTGTTTTCGATGTGACCACAGAGACCTGTTCGCGGGAGCATTTCTCGGACTTCATCGACTTCGAGGAACTCGATGGCTGCTCCAGCATTCGTGCCAGCCGATACGATGCGCAGACACGCATGCAGCTCAACATGTTCACTTTCTTCGTCCTCGAAGCCGACGGGCGCTATGCGCGACATGAGGAAATCCACCGGCAGCGCATTTACCCCGCCGCCACTATCCGCCGTCTCGCCAAAAGCGCGGGATTTTCAGTGCTGGCCTGCCTCGCGGATTTTACCTTGAAGCCCGGCAGCGACAAGAACGAACGGCTGCATTTCGTCCTGCAAAAAACGAAAAAGCCATGATCGACTTTCATCACGTCACCAAGATCTATTCCGGCGGACACATTGCGCTGGACTGCGTGAATTTTCGTCTGGAGCAAAGCGAATTCGTCTTGTTGACCGGCGCGAACGGCGCGGGCAAAACGACGGTGATGAAACTGCTTTATCTGGATGAACATCCGGACGAGGGGGAAATCCAAATCGCCTTTGGCGAAGATCCCGCCTACCATTCCCGCGAAGGCGCAACGGCCAAACGGGTGCAGGGGCTGCGCCGCAATCTCGGCATCGTGTTTCAGGATTTCAAGCTGCTGCCGGATCGCAATGTGTTTGAAAACATCGCGCTTGCATTGCGGGTCGCCAATGCGTCGGAGGCGAAGGTGCGAAACCGCGTTCATGAGATGCTGGAGCTCACCGGGCTTTCAGACAAGGCGCAGCGGTTGCCGCAAAAACTTTCCGGCGGAGAGCAGCAGCGCGTGGCCATCGCAAGGGCCATGGCCAACGAGCCTTATCTGTTATTGGCGGATGAGCCCACAGGCAACCTCGATCCCGACACTTCGCGGGACATCCTGCGCATTTTCCAGAACATCCATGCGGCCGGCACGGCCGTGTTGATGGCGACCCATGATGAACCGCTGATCCGCGATCTTCCCTACCGCCGCATCCGGCTGGATCATGGAAAAGTGATCGAGGCGCGTTAATCCCTATTTCGGCGAACCGTCATTGCCTGTTCTTCCGAAGAACCGTTCCACAAACAATTCCATCGGTCCTCCGAGCAGCAGCACGATGAAGATCAGGACCATGGCGACCGTCACAGGGAGCCAGTATCCGATACCGCATACAATGCCAAGGGAAGCGGAGAGCCAGATGGTAGCGGCGGTGGTCAGCCCGCGCACATGGCCCGCTGGATCGCGGATGATGACGCCTGCGCCGAGGAATCCGATGCCGGTGACAACGCCTTGAATGACACGGCTTAACGCATCTCCCGGAACGCCGCCAGTGGTGATGGATACATGGAGAATCGCAAGCGCGAGCAATGCGGAACCGAGGGTGACGAGGGAATGTGTGCGCAATCCAGCGGGCTTGCCGCGCAGGTCGCGGTTGAGGCCGATGACACAGCCAACAAGAGTCGCAATCGTGAGGCGGAGGATGATTTCAGTAAGGCCGGGGTTTTGGAATGAGCTCATGGAAATCCTCGTTGAACGGATTAAGAGTTAAAAAAACAATTCCAGATACAGTTTTAGGATGATCGACTGATATCCTATACGGCTGTTCGTCCCGGTCCCAAGCGTATTCCCATCATCCTGGGCCTTTATTCCCAGTTCGAAGCTATCCCCCTGATATCCGATGTTGAATATCAAACTCAGTTTGATGGTTCCTCCGTATCGATCCATGTTCGTGTTCACCGACCGGTATTGCATGCCCCATCCGGGGAAAAGGCCGGGGTCGAAAAAAAATCCGCCTAGGTAGGTATTTAACGAAACACCGAGGGCACCGAACGCATCGTATGTCTTCGCTTGCCGCAAGTCGATCATGTTTTTCAGGCTGGAGTCGCTCAATCCCGGCAGGAGCGTAATGCCGGTTTCCATGTCGTGATAGGAACCGCCCAACAGGTAATAGAAGTTCCAATGAATTCCATTATGGCTTAATCCTTCCGTCATGTTGTAAATCTGCGATCCCTTGGTAAGAGGCCGATAAACATTCAGCGTGAAGGAACTCAGGTTAAGTCCGGGATTGTCATAAGTCTGGGTGCCACGCGCTGGCGCGAAGAAGCCGCGGAAATACTGGTAATAGAGATCCGCGCCCCAGTTCTCTCCGTAGTAGAATCCTTTTGCATCGAAGAATTTTGTGTCGGGATGCATTGGTTTGTAGTTGGAGGTTCCCCAGAGTGAGGGGGATAATGAGATGCCGTACCGTTGGTATTTAACCGAAAACCCAAGGGTTTGTGCATTGTTTGCCTGATAGTCCAGGAATCCTGTGGCGGGGGTTTTTACGGAGACGATGGGTCTGGAAAGCACATCGTATACAGTGATTTTAAGATCACGAGGCTTGTCGTCTTTGCCATCGGCGAAAGAAATAGTTGTGGTGAATAAGAGAAGAATGAAAACTGTAAGATGCCGGAGTTTCGCGTTCATGGAATGGCGATTGTTCACTACTTGACAGGGGTTGCATTCAGAAAAGAAAGTCATTACCAAGTTTGTTGCAGCGTGTCTCCAGCGCAGTCTACCCAAAGAGAATCCGTTGCTCTATAATAACGGCAAAATCTAAAGCCATTTTCTTTGTTTTCGCCTTCACCGTAATAAGTTACCCTACCGAAATAATAGGGGTAAGTCCGGTCAGAATGAAACCGAAGCAAATCGGCTCTAGTGAGCAAGGAGCCGAATTTTACTGTGGCCTCAAACCTAGAGGAATCCTGTGGCATAACACAAGAAACTCGCCCTATCATACTAGTGCAATCTTTCCAGTGCTTCCAAATGGTGTCGTTTTCAGGAAGAATGGATAGGCATCCAATTATCTTGATTTTATAGGCGGGTGCCCTCCCGTAATTCCCAATAATATGGTCGATCTTCATATTAGAGGGGGTATCACCAATCAAAATGCGCACCCGTCTAGTATCGATATATGGTCTATCTGTGATAGCGAAAGAGTTAGCGGCAATCTGAACACTTTGTTGAGCAGCTTTAGCAGTTCTATTCGAGGCGGTGTCACTAATAGCTTTATGGATAGAATCGGATATTCCGGAAATAGAATCACTCTTAATTTGAATCCTAGTCAATTCCAAAGCGGAATCAGTTTTTCTCAAAGCAGCGTCCGTTTTGTCGTTACTTCCTCTAATAAGCCTGTTTTGTTGAATCAGCAGACAAACTGTAGCGCCCAACCCCAAAAGAGTTAGCGTTCCCAAAACAGTTTGGGCTATAGTTCCGAAAGCCGTCCAAAACGCCACACGCTTTTCAGATTTGGTTTCCCCTCCATTTTCGGTTGAAAAATTCTCGTGCATAATTTCTTTCTCAGTAACCTCTTACACTAGGACGAAATAACAATTGATTAAAATCAGTTGGTACGCGAATCATATTCATGCCAGTATAACTTTTCCGAACAATGCTGGAACCTACTAGGGCCCGGTTTTTAAACCCTAAAAACCCCCCGTTTTGTAACTTTCCTCCAAATGGAAACCCTCGTTTTACCCCCAATCAAACGATTCACCGGAGCAGTCCGCCCACCGGGTTCCAAAAGCATCGCCAACCGTGCTTTGCCTCTAGCCGCCATGGCTCGCGGCACAACCCGCCTCGAGAACCTTCCCGACGGCGAAGATGTCACACTCATGCGCATCGCGCTTGAGAAGCTGCAGATTCCGATGACAATAGAAGGGGATACCATAATCATCCAGGGACAGGGCGGTGGATTGCAAGCTCCCGGTGGCGAAGCGTCCCTCTTTCTCGGCAACTCGGGAACCGCCACGCGAATTCTCACAGCGTTGCTCTCCGCAGGAGACGGCGTGTTTCACATCGATGGTGTCGCCCGCATGCGCGAACGGCCCATCGCGGATTTGGTGGATGCATTGCTTCCACTCGCCGGAAACACCCGCATCGTTTACGAAGCCAACCCGGGCTTTCCTCCCCTGCGCATCGAAGCCAAAGGCCTCGCAGGCGGACACACCCGCATACGCGGCGATCTCTCCAGCCAATTCACCACCGGACTCGTGATGGCGCTGCCGCTATGCCACGGCCCTGCGACGGTCGAGATCGAAGGCAAACTCGTCTCCGCTCCGTATGTCGATCTCACCTTGAAAGTCATGCGCGATTTCGGAGCCAAGATCGAACGCGATGGACTTGAACGTTTTTGGACCATGAACCCGAAGGGATATCAAAGTCCCGGAACATTCTCCGTCGAACCCGACGCCTCCTCCGCCTCGTATTTCCTCGCCGCCGCCGCCATCACGGGCGGCCCTGTCACTGTGCTAGGATTGACGAAGGATTCGCCGCAGGGCGAAGTGGGTTTCGCGGAAGTACTGCGACGCATGGGCGCGACCGTGGAATACTACGCCGATGGAATCACCGTAATCGGCCCGGCCAACGGAAAATTGCAAGGCATTGATGTCGACATGGATTTGATGTCGGATACCGGAATGACATTGGCCGTCGCAGCATTATTCGCCGAAGGCCCCACTACGATTCGCAATGTGCACAACTGGCGTTTGAAGGAAACCGATCGCCTGCGCGCCATGGCCACGGAATTGCGGAAGGTCGGCGCGCGCGTGGAAGAAGGCCCCGGAAATTTGACCATTCATCCTCCCGAAATCTTCAAACGCGCAGAGTTCGACACCTATGACGATCACCGCATCGCCATGTGTTTTTCCCTCGTTGCACTCGGTGGCGTCGAAGCCATCATCCGCGATCCGGGTTGTGTGCGCAAAACCTATCCCGGCTACTTTGAGGATTTCAAGAGGTTGGCGGGAGTGTGATTGCAACAACGCAGCACCCCACCCTTTGGCCCCTCCCCTTTCGGAGAGGAGGGGCTTTCACATGGGTCAAGTGAACTCAAAGGAAACTAAAGTGAAACTTCCTCCCCTCAAAAAGGGGAGGAAGCAAAAAGGTGGGGTGATTTTCTTCGCCTTCCTTCTCCTCTTCCTCACTCTTCCCTCCTTTGCAAAAGAATGGCACACCGAGCCTTCACCGCTGCTGCTCAAGGACTTGCAGAACTATGTCGACTCCACGCATATCGGCGGACAGGTTGGCATCTCGATTTACTCCATCCGCAATCAACGCTTCGAAGCGCAGTGGAATGACACCGAGTGGTTCACCCCGGCATCCTGTCTCAAGCTGATCGTCACCGCTGCGGCGCTGGATGCCTTTCCTGTCAACTATTACCCGACGACGACTTTGGAAGTGCAGGGAGCCCTTCGCGGCAAAACTTTGCGCGGCGCATTGAATGTGGTCGGCGGCGGCGATCCCAACATCTCCGATCGGTTTTTCCCCGACGCCATGACACCGCTGCTGGCATGGGCCGATTCGATCCAGAGCCTGGGCATCGATACGATTCGCGGCGACATCACCGTTTCGGATACCTTCTTCACCGGGCCGAGACGTCCCACCGCATGGGAAAGCCACCATTACAATACTTGGTACGGGGCGGAAATTTCCGCGCTTTCGTATAACGACAACACATTCAACCTTTCCGTCGGCCCCGGCGAAAAACCCGGCGCTCCCCCGGTTGTCACCATTACACCCGACGTGGGTTATGTGCAGGTGTTCAACAAGGCGCGTACCGTGAAGGGTGGAGCCAACCGCATCGGCGTTTCCCAGCATGAGGGCGTCACCGCCATCACCTTGACGGGGCGTGTCGGAGCGGATGCAGCCAGCCGCATGTGGATTCTCCCCGTGAGAAATCCCGCGTTGTATTTCCGCACTGCCTTGATGAAGGTTTTGGAGCAACAGGGCATTGTGTATGTAAAAGAGGCTGTTAAATCCTCCAAAGAGAAGCCTCTCAAAACATTCAAGTTCACCACCGCGCCATTGATGGCGCTGGTGGAGGAAACCAATCAGCGCAGCCAGAATCTGCATGCCGAACATCTGCTGCGCCATTTGGGAAAACGCGTCTATGGCAAAGGCAGCGCCGAAGCAGGGCTGCGCGCGGAAAAGAAATTTCTGTCCGGCATGGGACTCGACACTGCCGACTTCGATTTGCACGACGGCTGCGGACTGTCGCATGACAACCGTATCAAGCCGCAATCCATGGCCCTGTTGCTGGCGCATATGGCCCGACATCCTTATGGAAAAGATTATGTGGCTTCTCTCGCGATGCCGGGATTGGACGGCGCCACGGGAAAGCGGTTGCGCTCCTTCTCCGATGAAGATCTCATCCGCTACAAAACCGGTTCCATCAATGGAGTGCAGGGATTGAGCGGATACATTTTTGCCAACGACGGCGACACACTCGCAGCCGCCATGTGGATCAACGGCTTTCGCGCCCCTTCAGAAACCGCCTCCCACCTGATGGATTCCTTGTTCTCCCGCGCCACGTTATGGTACAGCAAGGAAAGAGCCGCCACGGCTACCGCGTTCAAACTGCTTTCACGGCCCGATGCGCCCCCTACGTATATCGATCGCCTGCGTTACTTTTCCAAAGCGCTGGAAGGAACTCCCTATTCCCTCGGCCCCACCGGCGAAGGACGCTACGCCAATATTGAGTCCCTTCCGCTCGTCGATCTCAATCACTTCGATTGCGTCACCTTCATCGAATCCTCCGTCGGTCTCGCAGTATCACGCCAGGCTTCGGATGTGGTTCCATCCATTCTTCCCATCCGCTATCACAGCGACACGCTGACCTATGCCACGCGCAATCATTTCTTCGTGGGTGACTGGCTGGGAAACAACCGCCAATGGTTTCGCATCCTCCGTGTTCCCAGAGACACTCTAGTCCATAAAATCCTGTACAAGGGAAAACTTCTTTCCGCAAAAGGACTCACACCCTCTACTCCGGACACGGCGGTGGATTTCTCCTATCTCCCTTACGACAGGGCTCTGGAACTCGCCGGCCATTGGACTTTGGGCAAGCGGCTTTTGGGCATTGCCTTTGTCACGAAAATCGAGGGACTGGATGTCACCCACACGGGATTCCTGGATGCCGAATCCGGGAAACCCATGCTGCGCCATGCGGGACAGCTCAAGGGCATGGTGGTCGAGCAGGATTTCAAGGAATATCTCGAAACCCGCCGGGGCAAATGCACGGGAGTGCTGTTGTTTGAATTCCTGCCTCCTCCCGGACAATAAAACCCTTCCTATCTTATCCCCTGTGGACACCAAGGTGCAGCTGGCTTCGGCCAAGTCCCGCTATGCGGAATTTCTCAAACGCCATAAGATGCTCCAGACCCGGGAGCGGGCCGCCCTTCTTGAATTTCTTTTCTCACAAAAAGGTCATTTCAGCGCCGATGAAATCCTGTATGAAATGCAGCGTACCGGGCTGAAGGCTTCACGGGCCACCTTGTACCGCGCCCTCAGTCATTTCGTCGAAGCGGGGATATTATCCGAGTCCGATTTCGGACACGGACACACTCATTATGAAATCGATTTGGGAAGCAAACCTCATGTCCATCTCGTGGATTCGACAGGTGATGAAGTCAAGGAAGTGGCCAATCCCCAACTTGAAAAAATGCTGGGTGAAATGGCTCGCAAGGAAGGCTTCACCATCAAGCGCTACAAGATTCAGGTTTTCGGGAGCTTCGATCGCAAGACCAAAAAAAACTGATTCCAATCCGGCCTTAAAAACAAAAAACCCCGGTGGATACCGGAGTTTTTAAAAGATCAAAAAAACGCGTACGTCCTAGGGGTGGACGCCGAAACGCCGCAGAGATTTCTCCACCCGCTTCTGGAAGGTTGAGTTTTCATGGGCACTGGCCTTGGCCAGGGTCGGCTTGAAAACATCCAGGGTCGCGAGACAAACGCTGAATGTCGAGTCTGCATCGCCAAACTGGGATTTGGAACAATCCGGAACGACTCCCGGTGTGGGAAAAACGCCGGACATGGTGCAGGTTGCCCCGGACTTGTAAGAGACTGTCATGGCATTATTCGCAAAACTGGATGTAATCGTCAGAGTCTTTTGATTCTGAGTGCTCTTCAGTTCCACGCTGGAACAACTTGTCGATACCACCGTAAACCCGCTGCCGGAATCGGCGAACTCATTGGAAATCTGATCGGCAAGGCAGACCGTACCGGAAACTTTTGCGTGGATTTTCGAGCTGGAAACCGTATACGTAACCGTACCATCCTCGAATAACGCGCTGAGATCCTCGCCGCTCGAATCCGGCCCGCCCGTGCAAGCTTGGGGTTTGTTGGCTGCCGGAATTACAACCTCATCCGTATTCGTACTAGCGGTCCAGGTTCCCAAGATGGTACTGGAAGAACCCGACAATTGTTGGGCGTAACAGGCCTTGGGATCATCCCAAAGATACAGGCTCCCGCCGTTCACGGCATAGAAGGACGTGTCAATTTCAGTATCGGCCACCGCTTTTTTATTCTCGCATTCATACTGGACCTGACGCGTAATTATGGTGCCGGAAGTTCCACCGACTGAATTGAGCACGTCCAAATCAAACTCCCATGTCAGCGAACCTCCTCCCGAGTCCTTGTCCTTTTTTTCCAAACCCAAACAGGCATACATTCCAAAGATTGCGCAGGCGGCCAAAGCTAGGGGGGTAAGTGTTCTTTTCATGGTTAGTCCTTTCGAATAAAAGCGTCTGCCTCAATATTAGTTAACCGAGAATCAAAAAATGGGACACCCGTGCGTTCCCCGAATGGCCCCGAAAAAGCCTGAAAACAAAAAACCCCGGTGGATACCGGGGTTTTTTGTTCCATGAAGGATAGGGATTATCTCGAGTAGTATTCGACGATGTGCTGTTCGACGAGCTTGACCGGCATCTGGTCGCGAAGAGGCTTGGCGATCAAACGGCCTTCCATCTTCACCTTGTTGATCTCGTAATATTCGGGAACGACCACGCTGCCCGAGTGCGTGAGCGACTCGACCATTTGCGGATGGTTCTTCGATTTCTCAATCACCGAAATCACATCGCCCACTTTGAGTGCGTGGCTGGGAGTCTGAATGCGAGTACCGTTGATGGCAAAGTGACGATGAGCGATGTATTGACGCGCAGCGTAAATGGTGCGGGCAAAGCCCATGCGATAAATGGCGGCATCTGCTCGCATTTCCAGAAATGCGAGCAAGGCAGTACCGGTGGATTCATGACTTTGCGTGGCGCGCTGGTAGTAATGGCGCAACTGGCCTTCGGGAAGATTGTACATCGCCTTGAGGCGTTGTTTTTCCATCAACTGCATCTTGTAAGTGGACGGGCTCTTCTTGCGCGCCAGGCCGTGTTGACCGGGCGTGAAAGAACGGCGCTCCATGATGCGAGCGGCTTTGGGTGTCAGGGCAATTCCCAAGGCCCGTGAAATCTTTACTTTTGCTGGAGCTGGCATGTAGTTTCCTCGAAATAACCAAGTTTTAAAGGCATCAGAAGTTAATTTATTTGGCTGAAACGTCCAAGAGGAATGCCATGAACGACGAAATTTCAGTGCAAGAATTGAGTGAAATTCTCGAAAAAAACCCGAATACGGTCCTGATCGACGTCCGGGAACAGGCCGAATTCGACGAAGTCAACATCGGGGGAATGCTGATCCCTTTGAGTGAGTTCCAGTCTCGCTGGCAGGAAATCCCGCAGGATGAGCCGGTTTACATCTACTGCCGCTCCGGTCGTCGCTCCAGAACCGCTTTGGAGTTTCTCAAAAAGCAGGGCTATGGAAACGGTTTCAATGTGGGCGGCGGCATTCTGGCGTGGTTAAACGAAGTCAATCCCGACGGACGTTAGCCCCCCGATGTGTCCGGGATCTCTCCGGACAAAAGTCCTCACATATTGCAGTCCCACAAGAACGCTTCTCCTCGTCTTAAATAAATGAATTCGTATTGAGTTCAAGAGTACCTTGCCGCCTACCGAGTAGGGTTAAACCCCATAATCATGCCGAGGCGTCATTATGATATTTCCGACTAACGACAGGGACGAATCGATACTCGTTCAAAACCCGTTTCTTTCCGGAGGTATTCAATGAAACAGCAATCTTTGTGGGGACTTGGAATTCTCAGCTTGATTTTAGGATTGGGAGGCTGCGCAAAAAGCACGGAACCCGGTCCCGTACTCACGGCGAAAATCGATGGAAAGGTTTTGAAAGCCGAAGACAGCACATCCCTTTCGAGTGCCAATCTCATTCTTTACGATGCCAATACCAATGCACCCGTCGGCCGCATACTGTCGAATGGAACCGGCGATTTTTCTATTGAGATCCTTGCCGGGGACTATTACCTCACGGCAGCCGCGCAAGGACGCATTCCTTCACCGCCTAAAAACGGCAAACCGCTTCCTTTCCATGTGGAAGCCAACCATACTTACGTCCGGAACGTATACCTCGAAAAAGACACCGCATCCTTAAACACCGGTGCGCTTTCAGGAAAAGTCACCGTCTCAGGGTATTCCAACCTCGGAGGGATTTTAATAGTTGCACAAAGATTGGATTCAACCGCGTTCTCAACCACCACCGGTCCCGATGGATATTTCGCACTGTTCAACCTGCCGATTGGCACCTATTCACTAAAAGGGTACCGGGACAGCCTCATTCAAGACACCGCAGCCGTTCAATTTGTAATCCATCCGGACACTTTGATTCTCAATACGGTGTTGAATATGTCGGTGAATGCCGGAAAAAGCCTCAAGGGAAAGCTTCGCTTCCTCGCCTCGCCGAATTCCACGGTGGACATCACTTTGGTGAACCCCCTGACACGCGAAGCCATTCCCGGCCTGAGCGTGAGAAACGACAGCAACAACACCTTTACCTTGCGGGGCATCCCACCGGGAAGCTACATCGCGTGGGCAACCTATCGCAATGACGGATATGTCATGGATCCCGATGCCATCCGAAAATTCGGGCTTCCGCGAATTTCCTTCACGGCTTCGGACACTGTCAAGACCCTGGATTTCGACGTGACGGGGGCCATTACACTGGTGAGTCCGACCAATGCCGCCGATTCCGTTTACCCCGTGGCAGTCCACAGTTTGACACCCGCTTTTCATTGGGCAAAATACTCCTCCACCAAGGAATATATCGTGGAGGTCTTCGACGCGAAAGGCAACCGGGTCTGGGGAGGATTCAATTCAACGACAGGTGTCATTCTGCACACGGCCATTCCGGCTTCTGCGGACAGCATCCGCTATAATTTTGACGGTTCGGCGTTGACGCCACTCAAAACCAACGGAATCTATAGCTGGAAAATATTTGCGGATAACAGCACCGACCCGAATGTGCAGGGACTCATTTCTTCGAGCGAAGATTCCCGCGGGTTGTTTCAGGTTGTTCTTCCCTGAAACCTATTTCCAGGAGAAGGTGAAAACCTTCTCCTCAAAACCCACGGTGCTTTTCTTCCCATCGGTCACTAACGGACGTTTGATTAAACGTCCGTTCCCGGCCAGCAGGTTGAACATCTCCTCTTCGCTCAAATCATCGATCTTGTCCTTCAGTCCCAGAGCCTTATACTGTTCCCCACTGGTGTTGAACAGTTTGCGCAAAGACTGTCCCGACTGGGCGTGAATGCGCTTGAGCTCCGCTTTTGAAGGCGGTTCTTCGGTGATATCCACGAAGGTGTAGTCACTCCCGGACTTCTCCAGGGACTTTTCAGCTTTGCGGCAGGTCGAACATTTTTTGTATCCGAAGAATTTGAGCATGGAACCAAATATATTTCACATGGAGTAAATCATGGACTAGGACGTGATGCGAAGAAAATTCTTTTTTACTCCCCTTCCCCCTCAAGAGGGGGAAGGGGTTGGGGGTTAGGGGTGTTCACAGGAACCTTGCAGAAAATGGACACAAAGCCCGACGATCCGGTGCAGTATGCCCTGCCGGTGGGAGAGCATTCCCTGAACCTCAATGAAGGTTTGGGCAAGCGGCTTACTTTGCGTTTCACGGGAAAAATCTTCTGTCAGGAATGCGGAGACAGGACTCGAACCAGCTACAGTCAGGGCTTTTGTTTCAAATGCAGCCAGACTCTGGCGCAAGCCGATCTGTGCATCATGCGGCCGCATACCTGCCATCATCATTTGGGAACCTGCCGCGAACCGGCATGGGGCGAGGCTCATTGCTTTGCCCCCCACACCGTGTACCTCGCCAACTCTTCGGGGCTCAAGGTCGGCATTACCCGTTCGCACCAAATGCTCACGCGCTGGATGGATCAGGGGGCGCTGGAAGCCATTCCCATCGCCTCGGTGCGCAATCGCCGTGACTCGGGCCTGATTGAAATTGCATTGAGCCAGCATTTGCCCGATCGCACCAACTGGCGGCACATGCTGAGTGGTGTGGAAAAGCCTGTGGATTTAAAGGCGGAACGCGACAGGGTTTATGCCTTGTGGCAAAAAGATTTCCCCGGCGAAAAACTGGAGAACTCCGAACCGGTGCGTTTCAAATATCCCGTGGTGCAATATCCATCCAAGGTCGTATCGTTAAACCCGGAGAAGCAACCTGATCTTTCCGGGATTCTTTTGGGGATCAAAGGCCAGTATTTGATTCTCGATTCCGGAGTGTTGAACATCCGGAAACACGGCGGATATGAAGTGGAAGCGGGTTTTGAAACGGCGGAATAGTAGGTTGTAGTCCACGGAGGAGGATCATGAAAATTCCCTATACGAAAACGACCCTGGGCAAGAACAAGAAAATCGCCCTGGTCGCGCATGACAACAAGAAAAGCGACTTGATCGAGTGGGCCAAGTTCAACAAGACTTTGCTGGCGCATCACATCATCTACGCCACAGGAACCACGGGCGGGCTTCTCGAAAAGGAACTCGGCATTGAAATCCTGAAATTGCAAAGCGGCCCGCTGGGAGGCGACCAGCAAATCGGTTCCAAGATTGTGGAAGGCGACATTGACTTTCTCATCTTCTTCTGGGACCCGCTGGAACCTGTGCCGCATGACCCCGACGTGAAGGCCCTGCTGCGCATGGCCGTGGTGTGGAACATTCCCATGGCCTGTAACCGCGCCTCGGCGGATTTCCTCATCTCCTCCCCACTGATGGACGAGGAATACGATCGTCTTGTGCCGGATTATGACACCTACCGCAACCGGTTGATTGAAGCAAATGCCTAAGTCCAAACCATCCCAGCCTCCATCCGCGATGGATTTCGAAAAAAAAGATCGCCTGCATGCCTCTTTTCTGAATTCCGATTTTCTGCTGGGCCGCGATGGACGCGCCGTGCGCATCCTCGCGGAGTTTCTGGAACCGGAGCATCGCTTTGAACGGTTCAAGATCAACGACACCATCATCATCTTTGGTTCGGCACGCATTCTCCCCAAGAAACTCGCTGCCGCCAATCTCAGTGCGACGCTGAAAAAGTCCGGAGCCAAATCCAAAACATCCAAGACAAAAGCCGTTCTGGATGCGGAGCGTAACTTGCGCATGTCCCGCTACTACGAGGAATGCTGTGAACTCTCGAAGCAGGTTGCCGAATGGAGTCAAAAGCACAAATACGGATACGCCATCTGCTCCGGCGGCGGCCCGGGCATCATGGAAGCCGCCAACAAAGGTGCGCAGGCAGGTAAAGCCCCTTCTGTCGGCCTTAACATCCTGTTGCCGTTTGAACAGGACCCGAACCCTTTCATTGATCCGAAACTTTCCTTTGAGTTCCGCTATTTCTTCATGCGCAAATTCTGGTTCGTATACATGGCCAAGGCCGTCATCATGTTTCCGGGAGGATTTGGAACACTGGATGAAATGATGGAGCTTCTGACTCTGGCGCAAACCCAGCGCATCACTAAAAAAATGGTCGTGGTGTTGTATGGACGGGAATTCTGGAGTCGCGTCATCGATTTCAATTACCTCGCCGATGAGGGTTTAATCAGTCGGGAAGATCTCAGCCTGTTCCGCATCTGCGATACAGTCGAGGAGGCTTACAGCTACATCACCCTGCAGCTTCCCCGAAACCGCAAAAAAATTCACCCGCAGATGTGACGTACGTCATCCCGGCTGGACCGGGATGGGGCTATTTCTATCTGCATGGAAACAACAAACTTCAGCCTGCCGATTACCAGACCCATTTCATTCCTGCTTCGCGAGCTGGATCCGGAATTGCGCCCCCGCGAACGCCTCGCCCGATCCGGTGCGGCATCCCTTTCCAATGAAGAATTGCTCGCGGTGATTTTTGGACGCGGGCAACAAGGCAAGGACGTGCTGACTCTGGCCCATGAAGTAGCCGGGCATCTGTCCTCGCTTTTGGACATGCCTACCCTGGAAGACCTGTGTCATATCGGCGGAGTCGGTCCGGGCAAAGCCTGCCAAATACTCGCCTCGCTGGAATTGTCGAGCCGCTTTTTAACCCGGCGCAGGAAGGTGCGCATTCGCAAACCGATGGACGCCCTGCCGTTGCTGGCAAATTTGCGCGGGCGGCGTCAGGAATGCTTTTCGGTGCTGACTTTGGACGGCGCGCATCAGGTGATCAAGGCGCATGAAATCACGGTGGGGCTCGCCAACCAAAGCCAGGTTCATCCGCGCGAAACGTTCGCCTGTGCGCTGGAAGATCGCGCTGTGAGCATCTTCATCGCCCATAATCATCCCAGCGGATCCCTGGAACCGTCCACCCATGATTTGCTCACCACGCGACGCCTTGCGGATGCGGGAAGTTTGTTGGGGATTCCACTCATCGATCATTTAATTGTAGCGGAAGAGGGATTTGTGTCGTTGCGTGAACGCTTCCCGGATTACTTCGAACCCGCAAAACGTTAAACCGGTTTTTATAAAATTAGAGCAGTTCGCGCGCCCAGCGATCCAAATCCTCTTCAGGGTGCGCACCCACCTCTACTCGTTGAACGATTCCCTTGCGATCGATGAAGACCAAAGTGGGAAAGGCATAGGCGGCATAATCGCGCATCATCAATTGCCCGGGATCCTGCATCATGGAATAATCCAGTCCCGACTGCGATTGAAAGGCCTTCAAGGTTCCGATGTCCTCGGAACTGACCCCGATGACCACCAGACCTTTGTCCTTGTATCGCTTGTACACGGCTTGAAGTCCGGGCATGGTCATGCGACAAGGCCCGCACCATGTGGCCCAAAAATCCAGCATCACCACCTTTCCTTTAAGTTTGGACAACGAACCGGCGGCGGCATGGTAATAAGGACCGCGCAATTCCGGGGCGGGACTTCCGATCAACGTTTGCGTCAGTGAACGCATGTCCTCGGGACGCGGGGACAACGCCAGCTTTTGTGCAAAGGTTTTTCCTGCACGGCCGATTTTCAACTCGACCACATCCCCCACACCCTTGCTTTGAACCGTATCCAGCAAAGTTTTGCGTCCATGCAAAAGCGCCTTGTTGATGGACAACAGATAGTCGCCCTCCTTGAGACCTGCCTGATCGGCGGAAGCGCCCTTGAACACCCGCACCACACGCACCGGCCCTTCAGGAGTCACGGGAGAATATTGCACCAATGCCTGTTCCGAAGTCGCATCTTCAAATTGAATGCCCAGCCAGGCTTTGGGAAGCGAGCCCGCAAACGCGATTGAGGCGACAAGAAGAAAGGACGGAAAACATTTCATGGCTGATTTCATGTTGGTGAAGAATATACTTTGGCCGGCAATTGAGGCAACAGTAGGAGCGCATATACGGCCACTGCGATTCCTATTGCCGCTGAAGTCCAATACACGCTGCGCAACCCCAGAAAATGCCACAAGAGGCCGGCGGCCAGCCCGCCGCAGGCAGTGGGCAATCCCTGATAAAACAGGGCACCGAGTGTTTGGAGTGTCGGACGATCGGCAACGGGAAAATTTTGATCCACATACAGATTGAATCCCACCAGCGCCCCGGAGTAAAAACACCCGTGAAATAAAAGCCCGGCGAAATACATCCCCCGCGTTTCAGCCATTCCAATTAAAACCAGTTTGAGGGTGGTGCCCAAAAGCCCCATGCCGATGACCACACGCAAACCGTAATGCCGCACCAGCCACGCGCATAAAAGCATCAGCGGAATTTCACCCCCGGTGGATACAACCCATGCCAGACTGATGGATCCTTGACCGCCTGGAAAACGGGACACCAGATAATTTCCCTGCACCAGAATCGCCATCGCATTGGCAAAATTCAGTACTCCCAAAGTCCACAACAACCTTTGTGAACGCGGGGCGGAAAGCAGCCGCAAAGCACGGCGAAAGGTTGGCGTATGACGGGGATGGGAACTTATCCAACCGTCTTCAGGCGCCTGTCGTGGATCGGTGGGACGCAGTCCCCAAAGCCCCACGACCAGTGCCAGCAAAAAAACCATTCCGAAACCCAGATAGAGTCGGGATAAAAATTCGGGGTGCGGCAGGAAATAACTCACAAGACAGCCCAATAAAAACCCGAGGGTTCCGAAACTGCGAATGATGAAATAAGTGCTTCGGCCCCGGGATCTCGTCACTTCCAGAACACAAGCGGTGACAAGGGGATCGATTCCGCTGACGAAAAAAATGACCGTAAAAAATGTCACCGCAATAAAAAGGGAACCATGCATATGCGGCAAGACAGCCAAAGTCAATCCGGCTCCGGCCAGCGTCAGAAAAAGGGCGCGACGCGGGCCTTGCAAGCGATGCATGGCACTGACCTGCAAAATGGGGGCGACAATGGCCGCAGTAAATCCGAGTCCGAGAAGCACGCCAATTCGAAAGGGTGAGAAACCCATCCGCTCAAAAAGGTAGGCGTGAAACTGAACGGCGGAGAATCCGGAGAAGCTGAGGAACATTACGAGGCTAACGCCCAGTAACGAACCCTTGACTTCAATGGAAGGGGATTTCAAAGGGGGGAGGATTCCGCTCAAGGTTCCGAGTTTATCGAAAACAAGAGCGGGAGGAGCCTGCTATAAAAAAGCCCGAAACGGGCTTTTACCAGCGGTTGTTCTGAGGACGCGGGCGGTTTTCGCGGGGACGAGCTTCGTTGACATTCAACGCACGGCCTTTGAATTCCTTGCCATTCAGACTTGCGATGGCTTTTTGAGCCTCGCCGTCATTGGCCATTTCCACGAAGGCAAAGCCACGGGGCTTGCCGGTCTCACGGTCCATCATGATCTTGGCGGAGCCGACCTGGCCAAAGGCGCCAAACGCCGATTCCAATTCATCCTGTGTAACGTCCCAGGATAAATTTCCTACGAATAAATTCATTGTGTCTTCCTTGTCTTTCTGGTTTTAATCCTCAAAAGAAAACCCAACATGGGATTTCTAACGCGGATTGTCCGGGATAAGGTAGAAGTAATCCTGGGTTTCCGCAGCTAATGTTTGTAAAAAAATTTGCAACCCCTAAACCCAAATAAATGTGAAAAAGCGGAACCCGGGGATTTTCGGGGGATTTAAAGGGATTTTTGAACGTTACAACGCTCAATATCCCTTGGGGTTATGAAGGTTAGGACTGGATTGCAGGACCCGTATAGAGATATGAAGGCCGTACAATGGGCATTCCCTTGCCGCCACGCGCTTCCGTGCGTTCCCAAACGATTTGGGAAGCGATGCCCACGCAGCGAGCCAACCCAAAAAGAACCGTATAATAGTTCTCGTCCACAAGACCGCAGGCGCTCAGCAGGCAGCCCGAGACAGCGTCCACATTCGGATAGGGGTCGCTGACCTTGTCGCGTTTTTTAAGGGCTTCGCTGCCCACCTTCCGCAAGGTCACCGCCAAACGGAACAGGGGATCGGAAGGGGCGATTTGTTCGCCCAAATCAAATTGCACCGTGGCACGGGGATCTTCCACCCGCAATACGGCATGACCGAAACCATACAACACACCGCCGGAGTTTAAAAGATTCTCGACGTATTCCGCAACGTGTTTTTCATCCGCAGGATCCTTGATGTCTTTCGATACTGTTTTTAAAAACCGCAGACATTCCTGATTCGCCATGCCATGCAAAGGGCCTGCGAGTCCCGCCATGGCTCCAGCGAGTGAGCCATACATGTCTTCATGGCCCGAGGCAATGGCCTTGCCGACAAAGGTGGAAAGGTTTCCCCCACCGTGATCCATGTGGAGAATATTGAACACACGCAGCAAATGAGCAAGCTCAGGAGTGGCTCCCGGCGCGCTCAGCATGTGTGTGAAGTTTTCCATGTAACCCAGTTCGGGTTTGGAAGAAATCAGTTCTCCCCAACCGGAACGGATGCGGAAGATGGCCGCAACGGCTTCAGGCAATTGCGCAATCACCTGCAAACAATCCTTGCGATAATCCCCGGTGCCGGAATACATGCCCATCAGGATGATGGCGGACATCAGCCATTTCATGGGATGACCGTGACGCGGAAGTTCGCGCAGTCTCTCCAGAATCTCGGGATGCAAGCGGGAATTTTTGATCAGCTCCTGACGAAAAGCGGCGAGTTGCGCTGCGTCGGGAAGCGTCTTATTCAAGAGGAGGTAAATGACTTCTTCGGGTTGGCGCAAAGCCAATTTCGCAATGGGATAACCGCCGTAGCTCAATCCGGTCATGGGATCGACGTCGCTGATGGGACAGGTGCCTACTGGAAAACCGCGCATGCCGGTATCCAACTGCGCTTTGGTAATACTGAATAAAATGTCTTCGCCGCCCGACATGATGTCTCCCTCCGCAATCGATGCGGTTAAATGGCCTCCGCAATCAAGCGGCCGAACTCGGAACATTTGACTTCCGTGGAGCCTTCCATCTGGCGCGCGAGATCGTAAGTGACCTTGCGATGCGAAATGGTCTGGCTCAACGCGCGGAAAATGGCATCGGCTGCTTCATCCCAACCGAGATGTTGCAGCATCATGACGCCGGAAAGCAAAACCGATCCCGGATTGATTTTATCCAATCCCGCGTATTTGGGAGCCGTTCCGTGCGTAGCTTCAAACACTGCTGCGCGATCGCCAATATTCGCTCCCGGAGCGAGGCCCAGACCGCCCACCTGCGCAGCGCAGGCATCGGAGAGATAATCTCCGTTCAAATTCAAGGTTGCAAGCACGGAATACTCGTCGGGACGCAGAAGCAATTGCTGGAACATGGCATCGGCGATGCGATCCTGAATCAGCACCTTGCCCGCAGGCGTTTTGCCACCGTGCTTTTCGTAGACCTCTGCCTCGGTAATAACCTTGTCCCCGAATTCCTTCGCGGCCTCATAACCCCATTTCATGAATCCACCCTCGGTGAACTTCATGATGTTGCCCTTGTGAACCAATGTCACGGACGGGAGGTTTTTGTCGATGGCAAATTGGATGGCACGGCGCACCAGCCGCTTGGAGCCAAATGCGGAGACGGGCTTGACGCCCAGCGCGCTGCCTTCGCGCACAAATTTCTTGGGAAGTTTTTGCTTCAGAAAGGCGATCAATTCATTGGCCTCGGAAGTGTTCGCATCGAACTCGATGCCGCTGTAAACGTCCTCGGTATTTTCACGGAAGATCACCACATCGAGTTTGTGAGGTTCCTTCACTGGCGCAGGTACGCCCTGGAACCAGCGCACAGGCCGCACGCAGGCATAGAGATCAAGTTCCTGACGCAAAGCCACGTTGATGGAACGGATGCCGCCACCCACCGGAGTGGTCAACGGTCCCTTGATGGCGATTTTGAATTCCTTGATGGCTTCGAGTGTTTCTTCGGGAAGCCATTGGTTCTCACCGTAAACCTTGAGCGATTTTTCACCTGCGTAGATTTCCACCCACGAAATTTTGCGTTTGCCTCCATAGACCTTGCGGACGGTTTCATCGAGGACGTAACTCGCGGCCTTCCAAATGTCGGGACCGGTGCCGTCGCCTTCGATGAAAGGCAGGATCGGTTCGTCGGGAACCTGTATGGCGCCATCGCTGCCGAGGGTAATGTGTTCGCCATGTGAAGGGACTTGAATGTGCTTGTAGGTAGACATAATGCTCCGAAATCGTCTGAAAAAAGTCGGGAACCAGAAGACCCCCTGACCAAAATGGAATAGCAAATATAATACCGGGATATATCGGTTAATATTCCTGTGATTCACCTTTCCGGCTGCGAACAGGCCACTTTTTGCTGTCAGGTTGTCAGAGGCTTATCCGGTTTGAATGGTTACCCTTTTCCGAAGGCACGCGTCCAACACGAACATTAAGATTGGGAAACGACCATGAAAGTCTCCAGTTTTCTCCTTAGCCTCTCCCTCGCTTCGTCGCTCCTATGGGCGCAAAGCGAAAACTTCATCGTTGATTCCAGCCGCACGTCTCCCAATGGCACGACGATAAAATATTTACACGATGGACGCACTGTGGAATACACCGAGGCGGAACATGAAAATCCAACCGATTCCCTTTCCCACAAACCAAAGACAAAATTGAACCACCCTGTGGCGATTGGGGTGGCCATATCGCTCGTTGGACTTGTTCTTATGATGGGAGCCGCAGGAGAGGGTATGAATAGTGCATGGGAGAATCCAAACCAAACCCAGCAAGAGAGGGATGCTAGCAGAACCAAGGGCAACATCCTGGGTATCTCCGGAATCACGTTTTTGATCGGAGGGGTTCTATATGCAACGGTAGGTGGCATCTATAACTCGACGATACCGGATACGCTCTCGAAAGACTCGGGCGCACAGAACTTTGGGGCGTCCCACGATTCGATTGGCAAGGATGTCCCTTTAACGACCACACCCACGGATGTCAGTGCTGCAACGGCAACAGAAAAAACTGAAGCCCACGTAAACTCCGATCCCCAAAAACCAAAGCAAAGACTCTGGCACCCGATACTTGTGGGAATGGGGATAACTGCAATCGGTGTGGCTGTAGCCCGAATCCAAACCGGCAGAAATGCATATGGGGAAGAAAAACATCCATTGGAACCTACGGGGACGATTATTGCGTTAGGTGGCATCGGCTACGCCATCTATGGCGGGTTTCATAATGCCTTTCTTCCGGAAGATAAAGCGAAAAAAAATTCGGCGCGTCACTTCGGCGCCTTTCCCGCCCTATCCTTCACCCCAACCGGCAAACTACAACCCGGTGTGATGGCATGGGCGAGATTTTAACGGTTACCTAAACCTCCACTCCTGCGTCCAAGCGGCATGAACAACAACATGCCATCCTGGAGGGCTCTCGCAGCAATCAATCTCCTTCCCCTCTTTCTGATAAACTGCGCGGGAACAGTGACCCGGCAACTGGATGATCGCGATCCGGTCGCTTATGAATCCGCCATAAACGACATGAAGTCCACGGAATCCGAAGTCCTCATGCGGGACGGAGCCGTGTATTCGGGAAACATCACGAGAGTGAGACGTGACACGGTTGATTTAAAGACTCTTCGGGCTCATTCCAAAATTCCGGCGGATCGCATTTCAAACATCACCATAACGGATCACGGTCTCGGCGCCATGCGAGGCATGCAATTCGGCGCGTTATGGGTGGGTGGAATCGCAGCTCTGATAGGTGCGGGTTCCGGCAATTTCATTCCCGGCCTTTTTTTCGGGGCATTGTATGGCGGTGCCATCGGTCTGATCACGGGAGGTATCGGGGGCGCCCATGTGGTCTATCAATTCCCTAACGGGGGATCGCAGACGATTCACACCGAAGCTCCAGAATTGAAAAAGATCGAAGCGGACGGAAAACCACAAGACAAAGATTCAACCGTACATACCGCGGAAACCCTGTCGATCCCAAAAATCAACTCCCCTGCCCCCGATGAATTTGTCGCACTTGAAAATCTCGGAACAGTCCGGATTCTCTTAAAGGACGGTACCGAAAAAAAATCCTGTGCCATCCGGGAAATACGTGGTTCCGGAATCGTGTATGAGAAAAGCGGTGTTCTGCACGATCTTGCCATTGCAAACATTCTGCGGATTGAAATGTCCAAGGATGGAGGAACACGAATCGTTGTGATTGACAAGGACCGCAAACTCAAACTGATTCCGAAAGAACACTAATGAGCCTGTGGAAATGGATCACCGCGAAATTTTTCGGCAGTGCATTGAACTACAAATTGAGTTACGTCGCCGATATTTCCCTTGTCATTTTTTTTCTGGTCTGGGAAACAACCGTTTGGCGCTCCCCCATTAGCCATGTAGTGTTCGGCAGAATTGCGGGTTTTGTGATTTTCACCCTGTCGGAATACATCCTCCACCGGTGGGTTTACCATTACTTCAGCAGCTTCGTCCGCGATCTTCACAATGTGCATCACGTGAAACCTCTGAGCATGATCGCTACCCCTTGGTTTCTGACCGCGTCCATTGCAATCGGACTCTGGTGGATGTTTACCGCCGTCGTTCACATCCCGATACTCTCATCCCTCTTTGCAGGCTGGCAGGCGGGTACCCTCTGGTACGGCGTTGTCCACCACAGTCATCACCACTGGAAAACCACGAATTCGTGGATTCGGAAGGTAAAAGTCCATCATCTGGTCCACCACCAATTTCCCGAATACAACTTTGGGATCTCAAGCCGCTTCTGGGACACGGTGTTTGGAACACGGTATCGGCGGGTGGTCGGCGTAAAATGAAAGTTTAAATTGCTACGTATCTGACAAGGAGAATCAGATATGAATCTCAGAACATCACTCTTCCTCCTCTTCCTCAGCTCTGCGACTTTTGCCGCTTCATATTATTCACCCGACTCGATTCCTTCGCCGGTTTTACCTGACAAGGCAAAGAACGAAGCCATCGCTTATGGTTTGGCCATCGGCTCAACCTATTTACCCGGCTTAATCGGAGTGGCGATATCTAAGAATTCAGACGCCAGACCCATACAAACAATTGGAATCGCCTTGGCTTTGTCCGGAGTGGTAGTGGGACCTTCAACGGGGCAAATCTATGCCAGCTCTTACAAGGAGGGGCTTCTGGGAATTGCAGCGCGAGGATTGGGGCTCAGCTTAATGGTCGCCAACGGCAGCCATTTTATTTCCAGCGGTGGCCATCACAAATTCAATGGTTCCGATGCGCTCGGACTTTCCGGATCTTTTCTCTTCTTCGGAGGATTTTTTTACAGCTTGATTGACACCCATTTTGCCGTCCACCGATATAACAATCCAGGTGAACGGAACCTTCAAAAATTTGGGGTGACACCTTCATGGAATATTGATGAAAACGGAACACCGCAACCCGGCATGATGGCATGGGCGAGGTTTTAAATCGGGAAGGAGGGAACCATGAAGGAGAAATTTTGCCTGATCGGAGCCATTCTATTTACGACATTATTCGTATTCGGATGCCTCAACGGAGGGCCTCATGAAAGTGGCGGATTCACCCAACAGGGAAACCTTAGTTCCAAGGACCCCTTTACCGGCCTTGGACCATATTATTCAGGTCCTTGGGTGGTCGAATGCGTCATTTGGAATACCGCATTACCTTCGGATACCGCAACAGATCAGATCTACATTCGCCAAGACGAGACAGAAGCCTGGTTTGTTCCTTCGCATAAATGGTTTCAGAATTCCCAATCGAAAGGGGTCACCATTTATGGTTATGGGTATGAGGGCTTCGCCTACAAGTTAATCTACTCCCATTAAGTTCACCCCGGCATGGCGGCCATGCTGGCATAACCCATCTCGGGATGCCACGAGCGGATGTACATGGGCGAAATCTTGAATTGACTGGTTACCAGAACAAAAAACCATTCGTCAAAGGAACATGAACAAGCAGATTCGATCATCCCGCATTTTCATCAGCTGGTTCCTGCTTGCCACATTTTGCCTGCACCTCACCGGATGCTACAGCAAGGGGATGATCCCACTGGAACAATTGAAGGCAAGAAAAATACGGACCCAAGTGGGCGACACCATTCAGATTCTTGAAGACTGGGCCTTTGTTCTGAAGAGCGGGGGGAAAATGGGAATACTGAAATCTCCTAGATGGACAGAAACCGGATTGGAAGGGCAACTCCATAATCCTTTCCAATTAGTTAACGACACAAACCTCGAAAAAATTCTTGGGACATCGTGGAAAAAAGGAACAGAAAGCAGCTTAATGCCCACTGGCTCAAAACAAATGGATTTGTTTCTGATCGAGAATAGCAATGTTGCCGATGCTTTGTTCGAACAAAATGATAGCGCTTCCTCCGTACGAAATTTTTCTTTGCAATGGAAGTCTATCGATCATATCAGCTATGAAGAGCTCAATTCTTTATCAACAGGGTTGGTAATTACATTCATCGTTCTGCCTCTTGTAATCGGCCCTGTAGTTCTTGCTTGTTGTGTGGGCCCTCCCATGGCTCCACAGCGATCTTCTTTTTAACTCACCCCGGCATGGCAGCCATGCTGGCATAACCCATCTCAGGATGCCATGACTTAATGCTCATGTAATCCGGAAACACCATCGGCTTGTAGATCGACTTGCCCAGCAGCATGCGCAGACATTCCTGAATGCCTTCCGTGATCGACGGATGCGGGTGGATGGATTTCATGATTTCCTCCAGTCCTTTTTCCTGATCCATCAAGTGCGCGATGACCATGATGGTGCTGGAGGCCTGCGGACCCGCCGCGCGCATTCCAAGGATGCGGTTCTGTCCGTCCTGGGAGATCAGAATTTTTACGAAGCCGTCCGTACGGCGCATGGCGATGGCGCGGTTCACCAGCGCGTTGGAATAGAATCCCACGCGATAGGGAATTTTCTGCTCCTGACATTGCTGTTCATTGAGTCCCACCACCGCGACCTCGGGATTGAAAAACATGATGGTGGACATGTTGTGATAGCGAAGCGGATAATTGTTCTTCCCGAACATGGACTTGGCCACATAACGGCCTTCCATCTCCGCCACGTTAAACAACGCCGTATGCTGGGTCACATCGCCCACCGCGTAAATGTTGAATCGCGCTCGACAACCGGCATCCGTTTCAATGGCACCGCGGGAATTGGGAACCAGACCGATCCGATCCAGTTCCAGAAGTCCCACGTTGGGAACACGACCCACAGAAACCAGTGCGGCATCCACTTCCAGCACCTGGCTGCGGCCGTCCTCGTAATCCACCACGACCTCGAGAAACTCCGGTCGTTTGTGAATGGCGCGGAGAATGGCGTTGTGGTGAATGGTCACACCTTTTTGTTCCAGATTATGGCTGACGAAACGGCTGATATCCTCGTCCTCAAACGGGATGATGCGCGATTGGCGATCCAGCAAATGCACCTTGGTCTGCCCGAAGTTGGAAAAGATGCTGGCGTATTCACAGCCGATGATGCCCGCGCCCAGAATGAGCAGCCGCTTGGGAAATTGACGGAAGGAAAGAATGCCGTCGGAGTTGATGATGCGCTCATTATCAATGATGATGCCGGGAAAATCACGCGGCTTGGATCCCGTCGAAATGACGAAGTTGTCCGCCTTCACCAGTTCTTCAGTCCCGCCGTGAATGGATACGCTCACCGTGTTCAAATCCTGGAAGCGGGCGAATCCCCGCTTCAAAGTGATCGAACCCGGTCCCTTCCAGCGTGGCGGTGAGAAGGTTTCGATTTGCGAGAGGATTTGGTATTGTTTTTCCTTCGCGGCTTGAATGACCGTGTCGCGCACCGCCTGATAATCCACCATTAACCCGGCCACGCGATAACCGCGATCCGTGGTGGATGCCAGCGCATAATCCTTCGCCAGTTCCCACAGTGTTTTACTCGTCAGCGCACCGTGGACAATGCCGGCCCCGCCGATGTTCCCGCCTTCAATGATGCAGACGTTCTTTCCAAAATCAAAAGCGCGCATTGCGGCTGCGAATCCGCCGGGACCGCAACCGAGAATGCAAACATCATATTTATTCGGAATATCCATCTCGTCTCCTGATATCAACCTAACCGGGTCAGCAGGGGATCGGCCATTCCCGCTTCCGAAAAACCTTTTGCCCGCAAAAGACAGGCCGGACATTTTCCACAGGGCGGAACCGAACCTTCATAACAGGTGTGGCTCAAGGCCAGTGAATCCATCGCTCCCCATTTTTGCGCCAGTCGCACACTCTCGGCCTTGGTCTTGAACATCAGCGGGGCGATCAAACGTAAAACTCCGTGCCTCTCCGGCCAGCCAAGACCAAGATGCAGGGACTTTTGCAAAGCCTTTAGCGTATCAATCCGGCAATCGGGATAACCGCTGTAATCGGTTTGACACAAGCCTGTCACAATGTCGTGAATACCCTTGGTGTAAGCATACGCAGCGGCGTGAGTCAAGAAAACCAGATTGCGGCCCGGCACAAATGTATTGGGCAAGCCCATCGGTCCCGTTTCAGAACTGATGGCGATGGAAGAATCGGTGAGGGCATTTCCTTTCAACTCGCGGAAAAAATCCAGACGGAATAATCGCAGTGGAATTTTCACCCGCCATGCAATGGCCTGCGCGGCCAGCACTTCGGACTTGTGCCGCTGGCCATAGTCGAAGAAAACACCCTCAACCGAGGTGAAGGTGTTCAGCGCCCAGTGCAGGCATGTGGTGGAATCCTGCCCGCCGGAAAAGACGACGAGACAGGCTCGATTCAGTTTTTTCTTCTGTGCAGGCAAGAGCAATCCAATCAGCGAATTAATATCTCAACGAAGGCCGAGTTCCTTGTGCAATTGGAAAGATAATTTCCAGCGGGGACGGACCAGCAGCGCTTCGATGGTGCGTTTCCACTCCGAATGCGTGGCCGCAACATCGCGTTCGCCCTTTCCGAAGCTGCCGGTGCGGATTTCCTTGGGTTGCAGGAAATAATGTTCAAAATTGGAATTTTCAAAAAAGCCCAAGTCCTGTCCTTCGTATACCAGCTTGAGTTCGTTTCCACTGCGCAGCTTCCATTCCCCACCCTGACTGAGTTTGGGACTGACGGTGACCCAATCGACGCCGAGCGAATCCTCGGACGTTCCGTTGGTTTCCATGGTGACATAATATCCGCGTTCATGGAGAAGTTCGATCAATCGCCGAAACCCGGCGGGTTGAATGGTCGGGTCTCCTCCGGTTAGCACAATAAACTTGGCGGGATATTCCGCAATGCGCTCAATGATTTCTTCCGGAGTCAATTTTTCTTTCAACGAAAAATCCGTGTCGCAAAATGTGCAGGCCAGATTACATCCTGCGCCGCGTATAAACACAGCGGGCGTACCGGCGTGAAACCCTTCGCCCTGGAGGGAGTAAAAGATTTCAGTGATGCGAAGAGTTTGTTCAGAAGACATGATACCCAAACGATGTGACTAATCGCCGCGCATTGATCCACCGTAGCGGACTCAGCGACCGGCGTAACTTAATCCAGCCTCGTTAAGACTTCCGGCCCATGGCGGGTCATCGCTACCGTATGCTCAAACTGCGCCGAGAGCGAGCCGTCCTTCGTCAACACAGTCCAACCGTCATTTGCCACGTACACCCCGGTGCCGCCGTCGTTGATCATGGGCTCAATGGTAAAAACCATGCCCTCTTGAATCCGGTCGCCGCGATTCTTGGTGCGATAATGCAACACCATAGGGTCTTCATGAAAATTGCGCCCGATGCCATGGCCGCAGAACTCGCGCACCACACCATAACCCACTTCGTCCGCCAAATCCTGAATGCAGTTTCCAATTTCCCCGAAGTAGCCACCGGGAACGGCGACGGAAATACCTTCGTCCAGACAACGCTCGGCGGTGTCCACCAACTTGCGAACCTTCGGTGTCGGAGAACCCACGAAGTAAGTGCGCGAGGCGTCGCCGTGATAGCCCTGTAGCAAACAGGTCACATCGATGTTGATGATGTCGCCATCCTTCAACACCTGACTGCCGGGAATGCCGTGACATACCACGTTGTTCACCGACGTACAAACGGATTTGGGGAAACCGTGATAGTTCAGCGGAGAAGGAATCGCTCCGGCCTTGATGGTTGCGTTATGCACAAAGGTGTTGATATCGTCTGTAGTGATTCCGGGTTTCACGATTTCGCCCGCGCGTGCAAGAATCTCCGCCGTCAAACGACAGGAGTCGCGGATCAATGCGATTTCACGATCGGATTTGATCTTGATGGACATGGGAATACTCAGGTCGCGGGAGTCTCGGGGGTTTCTTCTTCAATTGGAGTTTCCGCTGCCGGAGCCACACCCTCATTGCCCGTGAAGGTTTTCCAATAGAATTGGTGAAGGATGGAACCCAGCACCAGTTTCTCGTCATCGGACTTGATCAGCGAATCGATCAGCGGCATCATGCGCTTGGCACCGGTCTTTTCAAACTGCTTGAAATTGCGATAGGCTTGCTCGAGATAAACCGTGGTCCGTTCCTGAATCACTTCCTCGAGTTCCTTGTCGCTGCGCAATGTTTTCTTGACGAAGGGAATGCTGAATTGACGCGCCGTATTCTTCAGCGCCATCTCTTCCACCAAACCGACCAACGAAATTGCCAAACCGGAGTTTCCGGCACGGGCCGTGCGGCCGGCGCGATGCACATACACTTCCGGATCGTCTGGATGATCGTACATGAATACGTGCGTCAGTCCGTTAATGTCAATGCCGCGAGCAGCCACATCCGTAGCCACGAGAAAGCGAATCGCCCCCGTCTTGAGTTCCTTCATCACCTTCTGGCGATCTTTTTGCTGTACGTCGCCCGAGATCTGGCCTACGCGCAACCCCTTGGCTTTAAGGTATTCGTAGATGTAGCCCGTGTCGCGGCGAGTATTGCAAAAGATGATGGCGGATTCGGGGTTCTCGAATTCAATCAACTGAAGCAGCGCCTTGTCCTTGTCATGCGGATCGACCACGTAATAGACGTGCTCCATGCTTGACACGGAAACCTCGGTCGGACACAGGCTCATGAACTTCGGCTTGCGCATGAACTCCTGTGCGAGGCGCTTCACGTTCACCGGAATGGTGGCCGAGAACAGATAGGTGCAACGTTCCTTGGGAATGAATTGCTGGATGCGCTTCATGTCCGGGTAGAAACCCATGGACAACAACTCATCGGCTTCGTCGAGCACGAGATCGCGCACGGAAGTCAGCTTGAGATTACCGCTGAGAATATGATCGAGCAAACGGCCCGGTGTTCCGACCACGATATGCACGCCATTGCGAAATGCATCGAGCTGGGGCTGATAGGCGACACCGCCATACACGGCAACGGCGCGAATGCCCAGCGGCTCGCCGAAACGCACGGCTTCCTGATAAACCTGCAGCGCCAATTCCCGCGTGGGAGTCATGATGAGCAGCTGCGGCATCATGTGGCTTTTCTCGATCACCTCGAGCATCGGTAAAATGAACGCGCCGGTTTTTCCCGATCCCGTTTTGGACTGGACGATGATGTCCATGGCGTTCAGGAGATACGGCGACGCCTTCTTCTGAACCAGCATCAAATCCGACCAGCCGTTTTTCCGAATCACATCCTGCAACGCAGGCGAAAAACTTTCAATGGTCAACTCGGGCAGCGGAGGCTGCGGCTCGATGATGGTGACCTGTGCTTCGCCCTTGTAAGGTGCGGGTTCGGTATTGTCGGGCATATCGGTCATGGATTCTCGTTTATGGATTCAAGGATTCATTGTACAGGGTGTGAAAGATAGAAAAGCAGGCTTGGCCCGGTCGTTGAGCGGAGCCGAAACGACCTTCGCCCTTCGACTACGCTCAGGGCTCAAGACGGCTCATTTTACGACAGCGCCATCGGGAGCCTGCGCCAGCACGGCTCCATGCGGAGATCGCAGCTCTTTGCCCTTGTAATGGACTTTTCCACCCTTTGCGGCCAACGGGCACTTTTCAAAATCTTTCAAATTGATTTGAGGCTTGGGATGGCTTTCCAACCCTTCCGCGGTAATCGCATCTCCGGGTTGCGCGGATTCAGGATTTGCGAGGGATAATTTTCCACCCTCGCTGTCCGCAGCCAGCATCATGCCTTGACTCATCACGCCGCGCAGAGATGCCGGTTTGAGATTGGCAACCAAGACGCCCATCTTCCCTATCAACTCTTCTTTCGTCAAATGCTTGCGCAATCCAGCACAAACCGTGCGAGTCTCACCGCCTGCATCCACTTGAAGAACATAGAGCGCTTCAGCATTGGGATGATCTTCCACAGATAAAATTTTCACGGCGCGAAGTTCGACGGAAGAAAAAGGATCAGTAGATTCCGTTTTTCCAGGAGCATCTGCAACTGGAATAGTTTTGGTGTCGATTCGAGGAAACAACGGAGAAATGGATTTGAGGGAAAAGCTTCCTGAATCACGCCAGACTAGTTGTTTTTGACTTTCTTCAAAAGTCCAACCAAGTGCTGCCAAAGCCTCGTCCATTTTCTTCGGCATAACAGGATGCAGCAAAGTGAAACCAATACGCATGGCTTCAGAGCAATGCCACAAAATATTATTCAGCAGTCGTTTCTCTACCTCACCACCTTTTGCAAGCTTCCAAGGAGCCGAAACTTCGAGATAGCGGTTTAAATCTCCAAAAAGCCCGACATGGCTATCCAATGCGAAACTCAAGAACACCTTTTCCACCATGCCAGGAAGCTCTCGAATAACAGCTCGACTTGTATTTATTAAGGACTCATACGCAAATAATTGAGGCTGCGCGGACGCAGAACTATTGCCGAATCGGACGTATTCACTAAAATTATCTTGCGAATAATCAAGCTTGAACTCTAAAAATTCAGCAAGCTTTAACACGCGACTCAATCCGTTGCCAACATCATTTGCCAAGCTTGCATTCAATCTGGTAACGAAAATTGCATCGCTAAAGGTCGCATCATAACCCATTGTCATTTCACGAATCAAAAAGAACCTGAAGGCATCGACTCCATATTTATCCTTCATCGCCAACGGACTTACGACGTTCCCCGTTGTTTTACTCATCCTCGCATTATCGATCATCCACCAGCCATGCGCAAGGATGTGCTTCGGCAACGGCATTTCCAACGCCATCAGCAATGTGGTCCAATAAATGGCATGCGTCGTCAGAATGTCTTTGCCAATCAGATGAAAGTCGGCAGGCCAAACATTGTTGCCAATCGTTTTAAACTTTTTCCCGTCCACTGCCGAGGCATAATTGAGAAGGGCATCGACCCAGACATAGGCCACGTAATCGGGATCGGGTAGCGTGATGCCCCAATTCAACCGCGATTTAGGACGACTGATGCAAAGATCCCGCAAGGGCTGCTTCAAAAATCCCAGAACTTCATTCTTGCGAAAGTCCGGCAGAATAAAATCGGGTTTTTCGATTTCGATATAATGGATCAGTTTTTCCTGGAAAGCCGACATCCGGAAGAAATAATTCTTCTCCGTAATCCATTCGACAGCGCGATTACTGATGGGATCTTTTCCATCCACCAGTTCGTCTTCGGAGAAGAACCGTTCCTCCGATGTGGAATACCAGCCGGAATATTCCTTGTCATAAATCAGACTCTCACCGGAAGGAAGTTTTTTATTCCAAAGTTCTTCCATCTTCCGCTGGACATACTCCACATGCGCCTTGTCGGTGGTGCGGATGAAATGGTTGAAATCAATGTTCAAATCCTTCCATGCGGATTTGAACCGTTCCGAATATTCATCACAATGCGCCTGTGGTGTAACTCCGCGCTTCTCCGCAGCCTGCTGCACCTTCTGACCATGTTCATCCGTCCCAGTCAGGAAGAAAACTTCGTCGCCCAGCAACTTGTGGTAGCGCGACAGCACATCAGCCAACACGGTGGTATAGGCATGCCCAATATGCGGCACGTCATTGACGTAATAGATGGGCGTGGTGACGTAAAAGGTTTTATTCGACATGGGAATCAAAGGTAGAACGGTTCAATCATTATGCGGTCGGCGTAGGGGCAGGGTTATCCTGCCCCTACGCCGACAATGCGGTCACATCGCCCACCACAATCAAGGTCGGCGAATCAAATCCCAATCGCGCGGTTTCCGCGCGCAGATGAGCCAAAGTTGTGCGGCATACGCGCTGTTCCGGCAAACCACCACTTTCAATGGCGGCCACTGGCGTTTCCGATGCATAACCTGCGCGGAGCAAAGCAGGGACGATTTCATCCAATCGATACAGGGCCATAAGCAACACGAGCGTGTCGGCCTTCGGGAAGTCCTGATTGGTGGCGCTACCGGCCATGCCGGATGCTACTGCAAAAGAGCGTGCCACACCGCGATGCGTCACGGGAATTCCGGCCAAAGCAGGAACCGCTGTCGCAGAGCTGACTCCAGGAATCACACGCCAGGGAATCCCTGCGGCTTCGAGCGCCAATACTTCTTCAAATCCCCTGCCAAATACAAACGGGTCGCCGCCTTTAAGGCGTACCACGCGCTTCCCCGCTTTGGCGAAGTCAATGATTTCCGAATTGATGTGTTCCTGCCGCTGCGATTCGAAATGCCCGCGCTTCTCTGCGGAAATTTTCTGGCAGTGTTGCGGGATCAAATCCATGATGGTCGGCGAGACCAGTCGATCGTGGATTACCACCTCGGCGTTCTTCAACGCATCCGCTGCGGCCAATGTTAACAGCGAACGATCACCCGGCCCTGCACCCACCAATAATACCGGATGGGTGATGGCCCCATCAATCGGGGCGCCCCCACGCACATTGGCCAATTTGGTGGCAATATCCGCCCATTCCGGCCCAAGAAATGCGTCCAATTTTTGTTTGAGATCGCGGGTCAATGAAGGCGCCTGACCACTCGTGCTAACCGATACCGTCACAGCACCACGGCGAATCACACCGGGAACAATGAAATCGCCTTCCACAGCTGCGTCTGCGCGATTACAGGGAATTCCACCGCTGTGACATGCGTTGGATATCTCTGCATTCGCAACCGGATCATTCGTGCAGGCAAAAACCAAAGCGCAACCGTTCACATCATCGGATTGAAATTTTCTTTCCCGCCATTCCAACCCCGGCAACAGTCGCCGCACGGTTTGGGACAAGGCCGGAGCGACTAAAATAACGGAGGCTTCACAAGCCAGAAGTTCAGGAAGTTTGCGCGCAGCAACGGAACCGCCACCAACCATGAGGACGGTTTTACCGCAAAGATTTATTTCGAGTGGGTAGTAGCGAATCAAGCCGCGCCCAGAGAGCGCATAAGGATCTGCTTCCTCACGTGATGGAACATGGACATGCACCCCACGACAAGGAATCCAACCGCATAAAGTCCGAGAAACGGACCGACCAAATATTTTTGCGCCGTCGTATAATGAAAGAAGCCCACGAAGCAATAGGCCGCGAGTAGCAATTCAATGGTTGCCGTATAGGGAAACTTGGACTTATACATGAACACGGCCTTGTCTCCGGCCTTGGGTGTACGTACGAACGTACCCTTCTGGCCACTGATGGCGGAAGTCACTGCGCGTGTATTGTTGAACGCCACGCCCACACCCAATGCCATCAGGGTCGGCAGGGAGAGAATACGGCTCTTCCAATTCTTGCGGGACATGCGCTGAGCAACCAGATAGAGAATGGAAGGGGCGAGCGAAGAGGTCACAATCAAAACACAAAGGGCGGCAAAGGCGCTGGTGCTCACCTTGAACGGAAACCAGTAAAGGAGCGGCATGGCCAGCAAGGCGGTGATCAACATCAAGGGATGAATCATGTAGTGAGTCGTGTGAAGAACACTTTGCAACTTAACGCGCCAGCTTTCTTTCGAAGCCATGACCTGAGGCAACAACTTGATGGCGGTTTGAATCGAACCCTTGGCCCAACGGAACTGCTGCGACTTGAAGGCGTTGATATCCGAAGGCAATTCAGCCGGAACCACAACGTCATATGCAAACTTCATCTTCCAGCCCTTGAGCTGCGCGCGATAGGAAAGATCCATGTCTTCAGTAAGCGTATCGCCTTCCCAACCGCCGGAAGTTTCAATGGCCGTTTTGCGCCACACGCCTGCCGTGCCGTTGAAATTCATAAACAGACGACCCCACGAACGGGCCGACTGCTCAATGACGAAATGTCCATCGATACCAATGCTCTGGGCCAATGTCAGCGACGATTCCTGCGAGTTCAAATGACCCCAGCGCGCTTGGACAAGTCCCACGCCGTCATCCATGCAAAGGAAGGGAACCGTGCGCAACAAATAATCTTTGGGCGGAACAAAATCGGCGTCGAAGATGGCGAGATATTCCCCCTTCGCTTTTTCCATCCCCTCGTTGAGGGCTCCGGCTTTGTAATCTTGGCGATGCGTGCGATGGATCAAAACAATATCATGCCCTTGGGCGCGCATTTCTTCAACCAAGGCCATGCCGATTTTCTCAGAGCCGTCCGTGGAATCATCCAAGACTTGAATCTCGTGGCGACCCGCAGGATATTCCATGGCGCAGACGGAACGAATCAAACGCTCGATGACATTGGCTTCGTTGAAAACAGGGAGTTGGGTCGTGACCAAGGGAAGGCTTTCCATCCCCTTTTGGGTGTAAAATTGGCGCAGATGGCGGCGGTCATAAATCACTTCCTTGCGGCGGTTGCGCAGAAAGATGTAAAGGAGCCAGTAGCAATTAATGCCGTACGTGAATAAACCGATGGAAGCCACTGCGTAGAGGCCGAAAAGGAGGTAAAGCGCCGCAACGGTCAACATTCTAAAATCCCAACTGGTTCAGTGGCGTCAGGATGCTTGCAAAGTTCCCTATCCGGCGGGGTATTGACATCCGTGAGCATTTCCGAGAAAAAGTAAATTTTACGGGGTAATTTTAGAATACTATCCCGATTTCGTACACTTTTTTGCCGATATTACTCAAACAACGGAATTCTACTATTGGCACAGCTCTAATGGCGAGGATATTCCCTTGGATTTTGACCCTGAAGCCCAAAAACAGCGATTGGCTCCAGGCAGCATTTTAGTCGCCCAAGATTCCCTGGGTGATCCCAACTTTGATTCGACCGTAGTTTTACTCTGCCAATACGGTTCCACCGGGGCATATGGATTGATTTTAAACCGCCCTTCGCACATGCCCTTAAGCGAATTATTTGAACATCCCCCAAAAGGCTTGGCGACCACAGGCAAAAACCGACGAGTTTACCTCGGCGGTCCCGTGCAACCGGTGGAGTTACAAATCCTTCAAGTGGATGTGGAAGCCGTGGCTGGTTCTTCAGAAATCGCCCCCAAAATTCATTTGGGAGGAGCGTGGAATGATTTGGAGGAAATTCTTTCCCGAAACCCTAAAAACCTCCGTTTATTCCTCGGATATTCCGGATGGGCTGCAGGCCAGCTTGAAAATGAGGTGGAACTTGGCGCTTGGGAAGTTTATCAAGTCGATCTCCAAAAATTATTGATGGGACCGGAAGAACCTTGGTTCGGCGGATCTGACAATTTCCGCCGTTTTTTAGCGACGTTGTAGGGGCGACCCATGCGTTGGGGTGCCTCTTGTGGGCACCCACAAGGGATGCCCCGACGGGGTCGTTATTCTGGAAATCCTTTTTATTTTTCCCGGCTGAAAAGAATATCTCCCGGCCGCAGTTTCCGATCCCCAAAAACATCGAATCTGGCGATGCCTTGTCTTTTTTGCTTTTTCCCCCTTTAAATAGGGAGAGGTTGTGTCATGGAAATGAATGGACTACCCGGTTTACCTCAACGCGAGGGATTGTACGATCCCCGTTTTGAACACGATGCCTGTGGCGTCGGTTTCGTGGTGCAAATCAAGGGCAAGAAATCCCATGACATCGTGGTCAAGGGCATTACCCTGTTGGAGAACCTCGAGCATCGTGGAGCTTCCGGAGCGGAAAAGAACGCCGGAGATGGTGCGGGTATTTTAACCCAAATCCCACATGCTTTTTTCCTGAAGCAATGCTCGGCCTTGGGTATTTCCCTTCCGCAACCCGGTGAGTACGGCGTGGGTCAGGTGTTTTTGCCGCGCGATGAAGCTTCCATCAAGGAATCCCAAAAGCTGTTTACCCGTTGCGTGGAAGATTGCGGTCAAAAGGTTTTGGGCTGGCGCCGCGTCCCCACCGTCAATAAGGAATTGGGCGAATCGGTCAAAAGCACCGAACCAGCCCACTATCAGGTCTTCATCCATCGCGGAACCAACGCGCCGGATGCTACCGTCTTTGAGCGCAAGTTGTATGTGATTCGGAAGTATGCCGAACGCGTCATCCGTGAAAGTGAATTGCCCGGCCGCGAGTATTTCTATGTAGGTTCGCTCTCCTGCCGCACCATTGTTTACAAGGGTCTATTCATCTCTTCGCAGGTTCTGGGTTATTTCCCGGATTTGCTCGACGAGAGCTACGAGTCCGCCTTGGCTTTGGTTCACAGCCGGTTCTCGACCAACACCTTCCCCACATGGCCGCTGGCACATCCGTTCCGCTACATTGCCCACAACGGTGAAATCAATACTTTGCGCGGCAATGAAAACTGGATGCGCGCGCGCGAATCCCTGTTGAAGTCGGAATTCTTCACCGACGACGAAATCAAAAAACTGTTGCCCATCATCGACGAGAACGGTTCGGACTCATCCAAGCTTGACAACGTGATTGAATTGCTCGTCATGGGCGGACGCTCCTTGCCTCATGTCATGATGATGTTGATCCCGGAAGCGTGGGAAAAAGATCCAAGCATGTCCTCCGAGAAGCGCGCCTTCTATGAATATCACGGCGCCATCATGGAACCGTGGGACGGTCCCGCATCCGTGGCTTTCACCGACGGTGATATCATCGGTGCGACCTTGGATCGCAACGGTTTGCGTCCCTCGCGTTACCAATTGACCGACGACGATATTCTGGTGATGGCTTCGGAAGCCGGCGTGCTTCAGTTTCCGCCGGAGAAGATCAAGCTCAAGGGCCGTTTGCAACCCGGACGCATGTTCGTCGTGAGCCTGGCCGAGGGCCGCATCATTCCCGACGATGAGATCAAACACCGCGTGGCTTCGCAACAACCTTATGGCGAATGGCTGGAACAGCACAAAATCGATCTGGATCATCTGACGCCGCCGCGTGAGATCAAGCAGCCGCCTCCGGAGACCGTTCTCCGCCGCCAAAAATTTTTCGGGTATACACTGGAGGATTTGAAAATCCTGATGTCCCCGATGGTGAACAACGGCGAGGAGGCTTTGGGTTCCATGGGCAACGATGCCGCATTGGCCGTGTTGTCGGACAAGAGCCGCAACCTTTTCGATTACTTCCATCAATTATTCGCGCAGGTGACCAATCCTCCCATCGACAAGGATCGCGAGGAAATGGTGATGTCCCTGACCACTTTCGTGGGCCGTGAGGAAAACCTTCTGGAGGAGACACCGGAGCATTGCCGCGTTATTGAATTGCCTCATCCCATTCTCACGAATGACGATTTGGAACGGTTGCGCTGGGTGGACAGGAAACATTTCCAGGCCCGCACCATTCCCATCGTGTTCAAAGCAACAGGTGGCGAAGGGCGCCTTGAAAATGCGCTCAAAAGCATTCGTGAAAAAGCCAGTGAAGCGGTTCGCGAAGGCTACAACGTCATCATCCTTTCCGATCGTCCGGTGGATTCCGGTCACGCGGCCATTCCTTCCTTGTTGGCCGTTTCGGCTGTGCATCATCATCTAATCCGAGAAGGCCTGCGTTCACAATGCGGCATCGTCGTGGAAACCGGTGAAGCTCGTGAAGTGCATCAATTCGCATTGTTGCTCGGTTATGGCGCGAGCGCCATCAATCCCTACGTGGCATTCGAGAGCATCGAAGACATGCGCCAGCGGAAAATGTTGAAGGATGGACTGACTCCTGAAAAGGCGCAATACCATTTCATCAAGGCCGTGAACAAGGGCTTGCTCAAAGTCATTTCCAAAATGGGCATCTCCACCGTGCAGTCCTATATCGGAGCGCAAATCTTCGAGGCCGTCGGACTGGGCCCGGAAATCGTCAACGAATATTTTACCGGCACCGCATCGCGCGTGGGCGGAATTGGTCTTGACACACTAGAAGAAGAGACGCTTCTGCGTCATCGCTTCGCCTATCCGGAGCATGAGGAAGAGCCGACTGACATCGAAGTGGGCGGCCAATATCATTGGCGGCAGCGCGGCGAACGCCACATGTTCACGCCGGACGTGATTCACAAACTGCAGCACGCAGCGCGGACCAAGAATTACAAGGTGTTCAAGGAATACACCAAGCTCATAGACGAACAGGGCGACGCTCCGCTCACCATTCGCGGCCTGCTCGAATTCGCAAACATTACACCTGTTCCTATTGAGGAAGTCGAGTCCATCGAAGCCATTCTCAAGCGCTTTGCCAGCGGCGCGATGTCTTTCGGATCGATCAGTTGGGAAGCCCACACGACTCTCGCCATCGCCATGAATCGTATTGGCGGCAAAAGCAACACCGGTGAAGGCGGTGAAGACGCGCTGCGCTTCAAGCCTTTGCCCAACGGCGACAGCATGCGTTCCTCCATCAAGCAGGTGGCCTCGGGCCGCTTCGGAGTCACGAGTCATTATCTCGTCAACGCTGATGAATTGCAAATCAAGATGGCACAGGGTGCGAAGCCCGGGGAAGGCGGACAGCTTCCGGGTTGGAAGGTGGACAAGTTCATCGCCAAGACGCGTCACAGTACGGCGGGTGTGGGACTCATTTCCCCTCCCCCGCATCACGACATTTATTCCATCGAGGATTTGGCCCAGCTGATCTACGACTTGAAGAACAGCAACGATCAGGCGCGCATCAGCGTAAAGCTGGTGGCCGAAGTCGGCGTGGGAACCGTGGCCGCCGGTGTGGCCAAGGCGCATAGCGATGTCATTCTCATCTCCGGTCATGACGGCGGCACCGGCGCATCTCCGCAAACATCGATCAAACATGCGGGTTTGCCTTGGGAACTCGGCCTTTCCGAAGCGCATCAGGTTTTGATGAAGAACGGATTGCGTTCGCGCGTTGTCCTGCAAACGGACGGACAATTACGCACCGGTCGTGACATCGCCATCGCCACGCTTCTCGGAGCGGAGGAATGGGGTGTTGCCACTGCCGGCCTCGTCGCCATGGGTTGCATCATGATGCGCAAGTGCCATCTCAACACCTGCCCGGTCGGCGTCGCCACACAGGATCCCGAATTGCGCAAGCTATTCACCGGCGAAGCGGAGCATGTCGTTAATTTCTTCCGATTCCTCGCGCAGGATTTGCGGGAGCACATGGCCCAGCTCGGTTTCCGCACCATCAATGAAATGGTCGGTCGCGTGGACAAACTCGCTCCGCGCAAGGACGTGAAGCATTGGAAGGCAAAACACCTCGATCTCGACACCTTGCTCCACGGAATGGATCAGGACAAAAAAATCGGAACCCATTGCTGCGAAAAGCAGGATCATGGACTCGAAACTTCGCTGGACTGGGAGTTGATGAAGGTTGCCAAGCCGGCGTTGGAAAGCGGCAAGCCGGTGAAGGCCGAATTTGCGATTCGCAATGTGAACCGCACCGTGGGAACCATTCTGTCCTCAAACGTTTCGCGCAGGTACGGTGCCGTGGCGTTGCCGGATGACACGATCTGCATCAAGTTCAAGGGATCGGCGGGTCAAAGCTTTCTGGCTTTCGGCGCGAAGGGAATCACCTTTGAACTCGAGGGCGAAGCCAACGATTATTTCTGCAAGGGCCTGTCGGGAGCAAAAGCCATTCTGTACCCTCCGAGGGAATCCCGTTTCGTGGCGCGCGATAATGTCATCGTGGGCAACGTGTCCTTTTACGGAGCCACCAGCGGTGAGGCCTACATTCAGGGCAAGGCGGGCGAGCGTTTCGGCGTGCGCAATTCCGGCGCCGAAGTGGTGGTGGAATCGTGTGGCGATCACGGCTGTGAATACATGACTGGTGGTCGCGTGGTGGTGCTCGGAGAGGTCGGGCGCAATTTCGCAGCCGGCATGAGCGGCGGCATCGCCTACATCTTCGATCCTGACGGCAAAAATTCCGGGCGCATCAACCCGGAAATGGTGGATCTCGACGAAGTGACGGAAGCCGAAGAGGCCATCGATTTGAAGGAACGCATTGAACGGCATCTGGAATACACCGGCAGCCAGACTGCGAAGGAAATCCTCGCGTCGTGGAAGGCCAACCTGTCGAAGTTCATCAAGGTGATGCCAAAGGATTACAAGCGTGCCCTGGCTGAAATGCAGGCCGAAGTGAAAGCGAAGGGATAGGACGATGGGCAAGGCAACAGGGTTCAAGGAGTTTGAACGCAAGACTCCGCAATATCTCCCCGTGGAGAAGCGCACGCAGAACTACGAGGAGTTCACGGTTCAGTTGTCGAAAGAGGACATGGAAACACAGGGTGCGCGCTGTATGGATTGCGGCATTCCCTTTTGCCATACCGGCTGTCCGCTGGGCAATATCATTCCCGACTTCAACGATCACGTGTACAACGGAAAGTGGCAGGCGGCTCTGAAGTCGCTGATGTCCACGAACAATTTCCCCGAGTTCACCGGCCGCATTTGTCCTGCGCCTTGTGAATCCGCATGCGTGCTGGGAATCAACAAGCCACCGGTGACGATCAAGAACATCGAAGTCTCGATCGTCGACTACGCTTTTTCCCAAGGCTGGATCAAACCCGAACCGCCTCTTTTCCGCACGGGAAAAACCGTGGCAGTGGTCGGTTCCGGACCTGCAGGTTTGGCAGCAGCAGATCAACTCAACAAAGCCGGACATTCGGTCACGGTATTTGAACGCGCAGACCGCATCGGCGGATTACTCCGCTACGGCATTCCTGATTTCAAGCTGTCGAAAAAGGTTGTGGAACGCCGTGTGAAATTGATGGAAGCCGAAGGCGTGGTCTTCAAGACCAACTCCAACGTGGGCGGAAACGTTCCCGTGTTTCAGTTGCGGCAGGAATTTGATTCCATCGTATTAACTGGTGGCTCCACTTTGGCCCGCGATCTTCCTATTCCAGGACGTGATGCAACCGGTGTGTATCCAGCCATGCAGTTTCTGACCCAGAACAACAAGCGTGTGGCGGGCGATAAAATCCCTGAAGCCGAAAGCATCATGGCCACGGCCAAGCATGTGGTGGTCATCGGCGGTGGTGACACAGGTTCCGACTGCGTGGGCACATCCATTCGTCATGGCGCAATATCCTTGACTCAAATCGAATTGCTTCCCAAGCCTCCCGGATCACGCACACCGGAAACTCCCTGGCCGACGCATCCCGGTCCGCGCATGCTTTCCACTTCGAGTTCACAGGCCGAAGGCGCCATTCGCGACTGGTCGGTGCTTTCCAAGGAATTCCTCAAGGACGACAAGGGCAATGTTCGCGCCATCAAGGCCGTGCGTCTGGAATGGAACGGTCCCAAGTTCACTGAAATCCCGGGCAGCGAATTTGAAATGCCTGCGGATCTTGTTTTGCTGGCCATGGGTTTCTTGCATCACGAACACAAGGCGATGCTGGAAGGACTGGGTGTGTTGTGCGACGAGCGCGGCAACGTAAAAGCGGATGCCAGCTATCAGACGACGGCGGAAGGCATCTTCGCGGCAGGTGACATGCGTCGTGGCCAATCGCTGGTGGTGTGGGCCATCTCCGAAGGCCGGGAATGCGCAAGACATGTGGATGAATTCCTCACCGGCTCAACCTCGCGGTTGGCGGCGAAGGATCATTCGCTCTGTGAAGAGACTGTGGCTTAAACAAGCTACTGCTGGCTTTCCGCCTTAGGCGGACTCTGCCAGCAATCGATATTCAAGAAAAAATGTTGAAAGTCCTGTCCGAAAACGGACGGGGCTTTTTTGTATATCCAACACACTACCATGCGTTCCTCTTCCCCGCTCTTCCTGCACAACTTCCGCATTCACTTGCCGAAAAATCTCGGCACCCATGAGCAGAACGTACAATGGCTGGCGGCAGCGCACGCCCAAGCTGAAGCGACATTGCGGAAGGACGAACCGGATTTTGACCAGTCGGCTTTTCGACGGCAAATCGAACGATACATCCGCCGGTTCGGGCCTTCTCCGGAAGCGGTAGGTGGACGACGTAGTGACATCGACGAATTTCTGGATGAAGAATTTGAAAACAAAAAACTTTTTCCGCTTCATCAAAAACCCGAAGGTGCTGGCTTGGGTTTGCGCATGGATGTCTTCGCCGAAATGGCGGACAATGCGGTGAAGAGTTTATACACTACCGACGAAGCAGCTCCGAATGAAATTCTGCACGTGACTTGCACGGGTTACGCTTCACCCTCCGCCCCGCAGAAATTGGTGGAGCAGCGACAATGGAACGAGCAAACTCATATTACCCATGTGTATCATATGGGCTGTTATGCTTCGCTGCCGGCGATACGCATTGCAGCGGGTTATCTCGCTTCCTCAAATTCGCCGGATGTCCGCGCCGATCTGGTTCACACGGAAATCTGCACCTTGCATTTGAATCCCACACGGCATGACGCGGAACAGTTGGTGGTGCAATCCCTTTTTGCAGATGGATATGTTCGATATAGTTTGACCCGAAGCCCGCTCGTTGAGCTTGCTCGCGGTGAGCTTGTCGAATCCGTCGAAACGGCGGGCTTCATCCTACTCGGATTTCTCGAACGCCTCATCCCCGATTCCCTGCCGGACATTGGCTGGATACCGGGCGACTTCGGCATGCGGATGACGTTGTCGCGCCATGTTCCCGACAAGATCGCCGCCGTTCTTGAATCTTTTCTCATCGCATTGGCAGCCGAATGTGGATTGGCCCGTGAGGATTTGAACAACGCCGTGTATGCTGTGCATCCCGGTGGTCCGCGCATTCTGGACAAAGTCAGTGAATGGCTGCATCTGGAACCTTCACAACTGCAGGCATCGCGCAAGGTGTTGCTCGAGCGCGGCAACATGTCCTCCGCAACCTTGCCGCATATTTGGGCGGGGATTCTGGAAGACACCACAGTTCCTTCAAATACTTTAATCGTGAGCCTTGCTTTCGGTCCGGGCCTGACGATTTACGGTTCCTTAATGCGACGGGTATGAACACAACGCTTGCCATCTTAATTTTCGGCGCGCAAGGTTTTGCACTTGTGTACGATGAACTCATCTTTCATAGGCAACGCGGACTTCCCCGTTGGGAAAGATGGGGACACCCTATCGACACGTTTTCGGTATTGCTCTGCCTTGGAATGACTCTAGTCCTGCCTGCGCGGCAACCGTGGATGGGAATTTATTTCTGTTCGGCAATTCTCTCCTGCCTCTGTGTGACCAAGGATGAATGGGTTCACACAACCCTTTGCAAACCCGCCGAACAATGGCTGCATTCGATGCTGTTCCTTTTGCATCCCATTTTGTTATGGGCCATTTACAGTTTGTGGCTTGGCAACGAAGGGATGTTCCTTTTGAGAGTTGAGACGATCCTTTGCGCTGCCTTCATGGTCTATCAAATTCTGTATTGGAATCTGCCATGGCGAAAAACCTGAGGCCGGTAAACAACGCGTTCTATGATGATCTGGGTGAACGCTGGCTCCACGCACAAGATGATCCTGTGGCGTTGTTGCGTGCCGAGGGAATCGTCAAGCAGGCATGGGTGGAATCGCAGCTTCAGTCTCAGACGAAGGCGTCCCCATTGCGCATTTTGGATATCGGCTGCGGCGCCGGATTTCTTGCCAATCGTATGGCGGAATTAGGTCATTCGGTACAGGGATTAGATTATTCGTTCAGCAGTCTTCACACGGCACGAACACGGACAACCTCGGCTCAATACCACCGGGGCGATGCGTTGCGACTCCCTTTTCAGGATTTTTCATTCGATGTTGTTTGCGCCATGGACTTTCTCGAACACGTTGAAAATCCGGGAGCTGTGATTGCAGAAGCTTCAAGGGTGTTGAAGCCCGGTGGTCTTTTCTTTTTTCACACTTTCAACCGGAATTTTCTGGCATGGCTAATTATCATCAAAGGGTTGGAATGGTTTGTACGAAATACCCCTCAAGACATGCATGTGCTGCGCTTGTTCATCACACCGAAAGAACTGGAAAATTATTGCAATGAAAGCCGAATGAAAGTCGCAGCATGGACCGGAGTGCGGCCCGATTTTAAAAGAATGGCTTTCTGGAAAATGCTATGGACTCGAGTGATTCCGAAGGATTTCCGGTTTGTGCTGACGCCGTCGCTGCGACTGTCTTATTTGGGGGTGGCGATCAGGGGATGAACGTCCTTCCCCTGCTTCATCATCTCACGCTCATAGGCCGTTGCCAGAGGCCTGCTCATCACCACCTCGCGTGCCGCATAAAGGGAATCCGTCGCATTGATGACGAGATACATGATGTATTCCTTGAATTCCCAGTTGGCAAAATAGGTGTCTCCGCTGCGTTCCGGAACGAGATTGCCCCTTCGGGCTTTCCATACGGGAGCCCCGTATTTGGCCTGCATGAAATGCCGGAGGGAATCCGCTTCGGAAAGAACCATCGCCATGCGGTCGGCGCGATACCGGTTTCCGGTAACTTCATACTTCCAGAACCTGCCGGCACTATTGAAAAACATCAGACTGGTATAGGTGTTTTCCCGGATCACGATGCTTTCGTTGATTCTGCCGCTCGCCAGGGCATTGTTGAGCCCTTCGTACTGAATGCGCATCTGCGAAAGGGAATCCGTTAATTTCAAAACAGCCTTGCCCTTGGTGCGAATCAGGCAGCATTCCCGCTCCGGCAGACTCTTGTAATCCATACTGTTGCTGTAACAATCCACAATACGGCGTTCGGATTTTTCATGGCACACATTTCCCTCGGTCAGGGAATCCAGATGTCTCAATACTGGAACCGTATCCGGCATGGCTCCGTAAAGAGCCTCGTAAGCGTCCTTGATTCCGGTATCAAAAAACACCATCTTGTAGCGAACTTCGGCGGAAACAGTCATGATCAGGAAAATCCCGACGACTTGAAAGGGTAAGCGACCGGGTATTTTTTTTTGGCGAATATTCATGGAGGAAGAATTACCCCTAAAGTGAGGGTGGTTTGCGAGGAGCCACCCGGGTTTCGCGCCGTAACCGTGTAAACCGACGAGGTTGAAAGCACCGTCGGAGTCCCAAGAATATAGCCGGTCGTCACATCGAGGGTTATTCCGGCCGGAAAGGCCGGTGTCACTGAATAATCCGTGACAATGCCATGAACAGAAGGAGTGTTGGGGGGAGAGATTAGCAGGCCCCTTCCATAAGTGGGGGCCTCATCGGCATAGGAAAGATTGGAAGGGGCGCCGACAATGGTGATGTTCACCGTAGTTTGTGTCGATCCAGCCACATTGGAGGCGGTGACAGTGTAAAAAGTGGCAAAAGACTGGCTGCCTGTGGGTGTCCCCGAAATCGACCCGGTGACCGTATCCAAAACCAACCCGGGAGGGAACGCCGGAATCACGGAATAACGACTGACGAATCCTGTAACCGAGGCTGTATTTGATAAAATGGGTATACCCAAAACATAGATGGTGGGGTCGTCGATATAGGAGAGATTCGAGGGTACGGTCAACACCCGGATATTCAGGGTCGCGGTAGTAGAGCCTGCAATATTGGATGCTGTGATCGTGTAATTGGCTCCTCCTTTGGCGGCGGTGGGGGTTCCGGAAATCACTCCAGTTAGCGTATCCAGAGCGAGGCCTGAAGGAAGCGCAGGAGCGACGGAATAGCGCGTCGCAGTGCCTGTGAGGGTCGGGGTATTGCCTGCAATTGCCACGTTCACACCATAGGTGGCCGGATTCGGGGAGTAAGAAAGCCCTGTGGGTGCCGACAAAACGCGGATATTCAAATTCACAGTTGCAGTGCCGGCAACATTGGCAGCACTGACGGTATAATTCGACGCAGCCGAAGCAACCACCGGAGTTCCTGAAATCCATCCGGTATTGCTGTCCAGACTCAAGCCTGCAGGAAGGGCGGGGCTTACGGAATAACGACTCACCGTACCCGTTACGCTGGGGCTGTCAATGGCAATCGCCACGTTCAAACCATAAGTCGCCGGATTGGTGGAATAGGAAAGTCCCGACGGAACGGATAAAATCCGGATATTCAGAATTGTGGTGATGAATCCTGCAACGTTGGATGCGGTCACCGTGTAATTCGCCGCGACTGCGGCCACACTTGGAGTTCCGGAAAGAACACCGGTGCTGCTGTCCAAACTCAAACCGGCTGGAAGTACGGGGCTTACAGAATAGTGGGTCGCCGTTCCTGTCACCGTAGGACTGTCGTTGGCAATCGCCACATTCTCACCATAGATGGCTGAAGTAACGGGATACGACAAAGCGGTCGGCGCTGACAAAACGCGTATGCTCACGGCCACGGTGGCTGCTCCCGCCGGATTGGCAGCGGTTACCGTATAGTTGGCTGCAGAGGAAGCCGCGGTCGGAGCGCCTGTGATCACACCCGTGAGAGAATCCAATGTCAAACCAGCGGGTAAAACGGGATTGACGGAATAATGTGTCACGGTATCCGCCACGGAGGGAACATTGTTCCCTATCGCCACATTCACACCGTAAATCGCAGGATTGAAGGAATAGGAAAGCGCTGAGGGAGGCGGGAAGACACGAATATTGACATTGGCCGTGGCGGCACCCGCCACATTGCTTGCCGTCACCGTGTAATTCGCAGCGGGAAAAGCAAAAGTCGGAGTTCCCAAAATCACACCCGACACAGAATCCAATATCAAACCTGCGGGAAGCGCAGGACTTATTGAATAGTGGCTTACAATACCCGTTACCGTGGGAATATTGGGAGTAGCCGGCAATCCAAGCCAATATTGGGTGGAGGTATAAACAGGATTGGTCGGCGCCACCAGAACCGTAATGAAAACGGTCTCCGTGTCCAATCCGGCAATGTTACTCGCGGTTACCAAATACGAAGCCACCGATTGCGCCGCAGAGGGAGTTCCTGAAATCACTCCAGTAATCGAATCGAATTGCAAGCCCGAGGGAAGCGAGGGTGTCACGGAATAGTGAGTGACAGAACCCGTCACAGCAGGAGCATTATTCGCAATCCCCACATTGACTCCGTATGTTGCGGGATTGGAGGAATAAACCAGACCCGCCGGAGGAGCCAACACGGTTATGCTCAGTGTAACCGTGGTAAATGCAGGGCCGTTAAATGCCGTGATGGTGTAATTCACCGCCGATTGAACGGAGATGGGAGTTCCCGAAATCACTCCCGTGGAGGGATTCAATGTTAATCCCGCAGGCAGTGGCGGATTGACGGAATATCCAGTCACCGCGCCGGTCAAAGTCGGACTGTCATTTACAATCGGAACATTCACACCGTAAATCGCAGGATTCGATACGTAACTGAAACCGGTTGGCGCCGCCAATACCACCAAGGTCAATGTGTCCTGTGTGAAACCGACCAGATTGCTTGCAGTCACAACGAAATTTGTGGCGGGTATTGCCACCGTGGGTGTTCCCGAAATAGCTCCTGAAAAAGGATCCATCACCAAACCAGCCGGTAATGAGGGCGCCACTAAATAATGAGTGGCTGTGCCCGTCACCACGGGAGTATTCACTGCAATGGGAGTTCCGGTTCCATAGACAGCGGTGTTGGGCGAGTAAAACAGGTTGGTTGGGGGTGCAATTGTTACGGTGATATGAAGAGTATCCACGGTGAATCCCACGGCATTGGCCGCAGTGACCACACATGCAATCGTGGGCGTCTGCACTATGGGCGTTCCCGAAATAATTCCGGTAATCGTATCCAAAGTCAAGCCCACAGGTAGCGCGGGTGAAATGGAATAGTGAGCTATCACACCTGTGACCGTGGGATTATTCGGCGTAATGGTCACCGAGTCCGGATACTCGGGTCGTTGTGTCGTGTAAGTCAGATTGGAAGGAAACAGAATGGTGGAAATGTTCGCAATCGCCGAAGCCGAACCGGCGACATTCATGGCGGTAACAGTATAGTTGGTGGATGAAGACACCACAGTTGGCGTCCCGGAAATCACACCCGTGATCGTGTCGAGAATCAAACCTGCAGGCAACGCTGGCGTGGCCGAATAACGGGAAACGGTGTGAATGGACGTTGGGGTGTCGATCATGGGGGTATTGACCACAATGGGAGCGCCCACGCCGTAAATCACCGGTGTAGAATAGGCAAAGCTTGAAGGTGGCGCCAGCACGGTGATATTGAGAGTTTTAGTGGTTGAAGCAGCCGGGTTGCTGGCAGTCACGGTATAATTTGCAGCGGGCAACGGCACAATGGAAGTACCCGAAATCACACCAGTGACCGTGTCCAATATCAAACCGACGGGCAGGGCGGGACTCACCGAATAACGGGTTACATCGCCGACTACCGTAGGAACATTGTTGGCAATGGCCAGATTAAGGCCATACACCGAGGTTTGCTGGGTGTAAACCAGATTGGAGGGGGGCGTCAGCACGCGCACGTTCAACGTCGCAGTGGTGCTGCCTGCCGGACTCGTGGCGGTGACCGTATAATTCGCAGTGGAGGAAATGACCGTAGGCGTCCCTGATACCGCTCCTGTCACGGTATCCAACACCAAGCCTGACGGCAGGGCCGGGCTTACCGAGTAATGCGTGGCAATGCCATGTACGGAAGCCGGATTGGAGGCCGGAATCCCGACGGCAAAAGTAGCGGGATTCGAGGCGTAGGTGAGCAGGGAGGGAAACTGATCCTGAACGGCAGAGGCTGCTATGGCTGTTGGATTCGGCTTTTGAGTTTGATAGCTCAGCCGAACCCAGTTGGAGTCGCGAATCGTGTCGGCAAAAACAACTTCATCAATTTTGCCGTTAAAAAATCCGGAGTCATTTGAAAAGCTGCCGATGAACACATCGAAATCGGAACGCACGGTCTGGACAAGGTTGGTACCGGATAGCACAGGATTGCCGTTCACATAAATGCGGGAACTGCCGACGGAGAATCCCGGTACAAAGCTGCGTACTGCTGTCACCAGATTCCAGGTTCCGACATCCCAGTTGTCGGAGTGACTTTGATAAGTGGCGGAAGGGCCGTCGTTGAAATCAAACCTGTTCAGCGGCACGGCCGGATTGAGCGTGTCTTCGTTGGGTTCCATCAACCGAAGATGATATTGCTTCCCGTTCAAGCCTGCGGATTTGGCAACAATGCCTTTGCGGTTAATGGTTCCATCCGGAATGGAACTGACATTCACCCAGGTCGATATCGTATAAAAAGGAAGCCCGTTGGCGCTCGTGGAGGAGTCATTCTGAAAATTCAAAGCATGGTTGGTATAAGTGTGCGCGCCTGTCGAGGTGAGGATGCGATAAGACCCGCCATTGCCGTTGGAATTACTTCCCAGACAATTCTTCGCCTTGCCTATCGCACCCGCCGTGTCAGTTGGATTCGTTCCGCCAACATTGGTGGGGACTCCGCGAAATCCATTCGTCGTAATGTCGCGAATTGTGTCGTTGGCCGCCTCGTCCATGTGAAACACGGCCTGAAAATGGTTGGCGGTGGAAAACACTGCGGTAGCGCTACCGCTGTCGGCCGCTCCAGCCTTACCCCAGAACATGCGCAGGGTTGTATTGAAGTTTCCTTTGACGGAATCCGCCAGCACCCATATTTCCGCAGCCTGACCGGAACTGTCCCAGCGCGCGGTATGATGCGAAAGTCGCGTGGCTCCATTGGACTTTGTAAACCGGACGTCTTCGCCATTGCGGGAAGCCGTGGAGAAATCAAAGTTTCCCGAATTCAAACGCACCAGAACCGGAAACTGTACCTGGGTGGAGGGGATGCTTGCGCCGGAACCTGTTGTATTTATGGTAATGTTTCTCGTATACTTCCACTGTGCGTAGTTCTCGGCCCCGAGCGACAGACCCACAAACGCAAAGAGAACCAACAGACCGGTTTTATTCATGATGAAGCCCTTCCCGTGAACCCAGCATTGAATCGCCTCAGGATTTGGAAACTGTATGGAATACGCTCAAATTTAAGGATTTTTCCGGAAAACCCGGAAGAATCCATGGAATGCGATGAAAAATGGTCGGGACTACACGATTCGAACATGCGACCCTCTGCTCCCAAAGCAGATGCTCTACCAGACTGAGCTAAGTCCCGAGGAACGGCAATTTTAGAAAACATCCATCCCCAAAGGGATTCCGGGTATAAATTTCACCTGTAGTTTTCGCAAATACTCCCGAATCAGGAGCCAATAATTGATGAATCAGCGTACGTTCACTTTTGCATTCGGCGTATTTGCCACCGCATATGCCCTGCAAGCCCAAGTATCCACAAAGATTAAGTGGGCTTGTGTCGGCAATAGCATCACCCAAGGGACGACGGGGGCGACCAATGCCTACCCCGTGAGGTTGGGAACCCGTCTAATCATGGATACAGTGCTGAACGCGGGAGTGGGTTGGAGAACCATGCTTCGCAGCGGGGATTCCACCTACTGGAAGTATGGCCGTTTTGCGCAAGTCTTCGCGTTCCAACCCGACATCGTGTCCATTGATCTGGGCACAAACGATTCCAAGCCCATCAACTGGAAGGACAGCGCCAATTTCCTGCGGGACACGCGGGACATGATCGATACTTTGGCCGCCATGCCTTCTCATCCGAGAATTTTCCTGATCTACCCCACCCCGACTTTCAACAGCGAAACCAATCCACAGCCCGGAGATATCCGCGAATCCGTCATTCGCTACGGAGTCATCCCGCGCCTCCGACAGGTGGCCATTGAAAAGGGGATCGATACCATCGATACACATACGCCCTTCCTTGGTCGATCAAGTCTGTTCGGAACCGATGGCATTCACCCCACCACGCCCGGATACGACTCGATCGCAGCTTACATCTTCCGCGCCTACATCTCCAAAGTCACACGCATTGCAGTGGTCGGCAACAGCATTACGGAATACATCAACAGCGGCGTCTCCGGAGCTGTTGCCGTGGACGCCTACACGACCAAATTGAACATGCTGTTGGGACGAAATTTCTACGCGGAAAACGACGGGCGATCCGGATGTTATATGCAAAAGCCCGGCAATATCACCCCGGCCATCATGTCCTATTGGAATCAGAGTGGCGGGAAACTCACCAATGTCTTCAATCTGAAACCCCACATCATCACCATCATGCTGGGCACCAACGATTCGCGTCCAAAATCCTGGAACACAGCGCGGTACATCAATGACTACAAGACCATGATCGACACCTTCAGCAACAACATCAACCCCAAGCCCCAGATTTTACTGGTCCGTCCTGTGGGAGCTTGGCGTATAAACGGACATTGGGCTTTTGGAAATCCCACGAGCGATACGACCAATGGCATCAGCGGGGACATTATCCGCGACTCCGTGATTCCCGCCATTCTGCAGGTCGCTTCGGCCAAAGGATTGCAAACCATCGATCTCTACAACTCCGCATTCAACTCCCCCACCCAACCCTCAAGCATCATGAGCGGTGACGGAGTTCATCCCAACAAAGCCGGACAGGATACACTCGCGCACATCTTCTTTCGTACCCTGTCCACGGTGGTCGGCATCACCCCGCAGAAGCAGAGCGCGCAAAACTCCGGCAATGCCAGAGCCCGTTTAGTTCCTGTTCTATCTCCCTCAGTGCGGGGCGAGGAACAGATCTATTCCCTGGACGGAAAAGCCATGCCACAGAATGGCTCGCCGCTTCCCGCCGGAACTTATATCATGAAACCAGACAACAAGACTATACCGAATAATTCAAACACGGGGAAATAATCCATGCTCCAACGAATCCTTTCCATCGGCCTTATCGCGGCTTTCGCAGTGCAGGCACAAGTCCCGCAGCGCATTAAATGGGCCTGCCTTGGCAACAGTCTTACCGCCGGATATCCCCAAGCTAACCTGACCTATGTGAACGGAACGACGCGTTTATCCGGCTTGGTGGGATATCAGGACACCATCCGAAACTTCGGCGTGTCGAGTTCCACTTTGCTCAAAAAAGGCGATGTGCCTTACTGGACCCGAACCGTATCGGGAACAAACATTCTCGCTTCCGTCTTCGCATTCAAACCCGATATCATTTCAATTGAACTTGGTACGAACGACACCAAGCCCGCAAACTGGGCTTTCAATTCTGAATTCGTCGCGGATCTGACAGCGCTGGTAGACACTCTTACCAATAACATCTCCCCCGCACCCCGTATCTGGCTCATGTTACCACCACCCATTTTTTCCAATACCTTCGGTATCAATGACTCCATTATGACCTACGGCGTCATTCCCAAGATCCAACAGGTTGCCGCAGCGAAAGGATTAAAAGTCCTCGATGCCAATACGCGCATGCGTGCCATCGCAACTTCAAGTCCGACGACCTACTATGTAGACGGCGTTCATTTCACCCCAAGGGGTTCGGATTCGCTCTCCGCCATCCTTTACCGTTCCTTCATGTCGCAAGTGACACGCATTGCCTGCGTGGGCAACAGCATCACTGCCGGCTCCACTTTGACGGCTCCGCTGCAAACCGCCTATGCGGTCCGCTTGAACATGCTGCTGGGCAGGGATTTTTATGTGCGCAATGAAGGGCTTTCCGGGGCATACATGCAAAAGGCGGGTCGTTCCCCTTATTGGACCACGACGCAATTCAAGGACGTCTTCAATTTTAAGCCCAACTATATCACCATCATGCTGGGTACCAATGACTCGCGCTCGACGCAATGGAACACCGCGAGATTCATGACGGACTCCCGTGCCATGATCGACACATTCTCCAACAACATCTCACCCAAGCCACAATTCTTTTTAATCAAGCCCATGCCGGCATGGTATGCGCTCAACAATTCCAGTGTGACATCGCCCAACACCTTGGGATGGGGTTTTGACAATGGCACCGCCGGAAACGGCATCAGCGGTTTCACCATTCGCGACTCGGTAATCCCCGCCGTGCAACAGGTGGCCACGGAAAGAGGGTTCCCCACGATTGATGTTTATACTCCGATGTTGATGGGGCAACCGTACACTTATAACGTGACGCCGTCCTATGTTCCGGATGGTGTCCACCCGAGAGAATTGGGACACGATACGCTGGCACATGTTATTTATCGTGGGATGTTAGCCGGAGGTGTCACTGGAATTTCGAAGAACATCGCCCCGTTCTCGCCTAACAATTCCGCCAAAGCCCGGCTGGTTCCTGTGATGTCTGGCTCGCAACAGATCGAAGGACAGGTTTATTCGCTAGATGGGAAGAACATGCCGCAGAACGGCTCGCCGCTTCCGGCTGGGACTTATATCGTGAAGCCGGTAGAGCAGGTAAAGAATAAAACGCAGGGGCGGTAAGCTTACATCCGCTTCCGCACCGCCGCCGCGTGATGGATAAATCCCTCCGCATCCGCTAACGCCGCAATCAATTTTCCTTCCTTCCGCAAAGCCTTTGCGTTATACTCGATGAGACTCGTGCGTTTGTAGAAGTCATAGACTCCCAACGGAGAAAAGAACCGCGCGGATCCGTTCGTCGGCAGCACATGGTTCGGACCTGCGAAATAATCGCCGACGGGTTCGGAAGAATACGGGCCGAGAAATATTGCTCCAGCATTGCGCAGCGAAGGCAGCAACTTTCGCGGAAACTCCGTCATCACTTCCAGATGCTCGGGCGCCAGCGCATTGGCCACATCGCAGCCGAGTTTCCAATCTGAAACCACGAAGATGCGACCATATCGGCTCAATGCTTTCTCAAGCAAGGCTTTTTTTGGAGAATTTTCCACCTGCGCTTTCACACATTCCGCAACCCAAACAGCAGCCTGTTTGGAAGTAGTGACCCCGATAACGGCTTCGTAGCCCGAGCCATGTTCGGCCTGCGACAACAAATCCGCAGCCACCCAATCCGGATCCGCGCTTTCATCGAACAAAACCAACACTTCCGAAGGCCCCGCGATCATATCGATATCAACCACGCCAAACACTTCTTTTTTCGCAAGAGCCGCATAAACATTTCCTGGTCCCACAATCTTGTCTACGCGGCGAACTTTGTCGGTGCCAAAAGCCAGCATGGCCACAGCCTGCGCCCCGCCCACTTTGTAAATCTCGTTGACACCCAATTCCTGCGCAGCACAAGCTACGGCCGGATTCAATCCGTGAGCACAGGGTGTGATGACAGCGATCTCTGAAACTCCCGCCACTTGGGCCGGAACCGTGTTCATAATCAAGGTTGAGGGATAAACTCCCGCACCACCGGGAACATAAACTCCCACGCGATCCAGCGGACGAATGATTTGTCCGAGAGTTTCGCCATGAGTTCCCTTGAAACTCCAGGATGATTCCTTTTGTTTGACATGGAATTTTTTCACATTGGAAATGGCTTTGCGAATGGCACTGCGCACAGTTGGCGAAGCCTTTTTCGCTTCACGCGTGATTTCCGATTCGGTGACGCGCAAGTTTCCCTGCAGCCCATCAAAGCGGCGGGCATAATCCAATACCGCCGCATGGCCTTCCTTGCGGACGCGGTTCAAAATATCCGAAACCGTTTTCTGGATTTCAGCGGATGGGCTCGGCTCGCGCGAACGCAGCGATTCGATTTCAGGATGCTTCAGTGATTTAAGGGAAATGATTTTCACATGGGTTTCCCGTGTTCAGGAAATGGGATTCCATAGGTTTCACACAACATTTTCAAATGATGCCGCTCATGGCCGATCAAGGCGCGGAAAATATGTTGCGGCTGCAGCCGAATTCCATTGGCTTCGCCGACGCGCTGCAATTCTTCCACGCTCATCCAACGGACCCAGTTCAAAGTCGCCAGCGCTTCGTAGGCATAGGTCGTGGCCAATTCCTTCAAGCCGATGTTTTCCGGCGGCCAGCCCTCGGCATAAACCGGTTCGTCAAAACCCGGCAGGGATTTCGTTTCACCGCGTGAAATGCACATGGCCCGGGTGACAAAGATTCGGTGTGCGACGAGAATGTGTCCCACGACCTGCCGCACTGTCCACTTTCCCTTCGCATAGGCAAAGTCAGCCTTGTCTTCGGGAAGATGGGCCAATAATCGAATGGTTTCTTCGAGATGCGCCGAGACTTTTTCCGCAACCGTGTCCACGGAGGCTTCGATCAGGTATCTCTTCATGTAGGACTCTTCAACGTCTATCATAAGGACTGAAAATAGCCATTCCACGGCCTCTCCGTAGGAGATGTATTTTATCGAAATGCAAAATCAAGTTCCAAATGACGATGGGAAATGCACCCATTTCCAGCCCGCCGATTTCACGGCCTTGGTGGAAAAGCATTTGCACGAATCCGGAGTTCCGGAATCGGATTGGGAAGGCCGCCGTTTCCATTGGGGCGGAGCCGTGGATTCCCCGCCGTTCAAAGGTTTGGTGATGCAATGCAAATGCAAGGATGGGAATTGGTCATTGACCAAACTGGATCGCCGCAAAGACGGGATTACAACCGAAGAAGAAGGGTTTAGGGAATTGCCACGCCTGTAGGGGCGCACTGCCGTGCGCCCCTACAGGCGTGGCCACGGCAAAAATTCACCAGCAAAAATCGGTTCACGTTCCAGTGTAATCCCACTATGTTCCCGAACACGGCGAATTACTTCGCTGGTCAAATCCCAAATCTCCTGCGCCGTCGCGCCACCCAGATTCACCGTAAAGTTCGCATGCTTGTCGGAGATTCCCGCATTGCCCATGCTGAATCCCTTGAGACCCGCAGCTTCGATTAACGCCCCGGCGTAATTTCCCGGAGGACGTTTGAACATGCTGCCCGCGTTGGGAAGATGCAGCGGCTGCTTGTCGCTGCGCTTTTTCAAAGTCGCTTCCATCTCATTACGCAATGCCGAAGGATCGCCACCGGGTAGCAAAGTCATGGAAGTTTCCAACACGATTTCACCCGCTCCACAAAAGACGGAACGGCGATAGGCAAAGGCGCATTCCTTGTTGCTGCGCTTCATCAATTTTCCGTCTTTGCGCATGGAGGAAACTTCGACCACCACATCCTTCAATTCCTGATCGAAAGCTCCGGCATTGATGTACACTCCCCCGCCCAAGGTTCCCGGAATTCCCGCCATGTTTTGCATCCCGCCCATTCCCTGCTCCACGGATTGCTCGACCACATTCATCAACAAGGCTCCGCATTCCGCAACAACTTTCGCGCGGCTCCAGGAAATTTTGGCGAAGCCGCCCGTGTGAATCACGAGACCGGGATAACCAGAATCGGAAAAAACAAGATTGGTGCCTTTGCCTAAGACGAAATACGGGAGATGATTCTGATGCGCAAAACGCAAGGCTTCGCCGAATTGACCGGTGGTTGCAGGTTCGCAGAAATACCGCGCTGGCCCTCCGACCTGGAAGGAGGTATAATGAGCTAATAGGATGGATTCCTGGATAACCAAAGGCATATGGCAAAGATAAACCATGACCGACCTTGAGGCATTGAAAGCCCGGCACCCGATTCTGGAGGTGGCACGGGATTTGGGACTGGAAGTGAATCACAATCGCTTTCGCTGCCCGCATCCCGAACGGCATACGCATGGCGACCGCACGGCCTCGGTCACTTTGTGGCCGGATCGCAATCTTTTCAAATGCTGGGTTTGCCCGGATGTGAAAGGCGATGTCCTCAATCTCATTCAGGTGGTGAAAGGCATTGGGTTTGCGGAGGCCGTGGCTTTTCTGGAAAAACGCGGTGGATATTCCCCCCACCCTTCTACAAGCTCAGGGCATCGCTCACAAACCCACACGCATTCTATTTCTCAATCTCAAGTCGAATTATTCCAAACTGCACCCGCGAAGAAAACACCCGAATCGGCTCCTGTTGAAGAAACGCTGAGTGATGAGAAACGCCGCGAACTCATCGGTGCCTTTCTGGAATTATGCGGCGGAGTTCACGGGAAAGCGATGACATGGCTGAAGGCCCGGCGCATTTTCAAAAAAACCTGGGATGGTCAGCGGCTGCGGGTGGTGGAGAATTACGGACGCATCAGCGATGATTTGCTGGCACGGTTCCCGATAAAGGATTTGCGGGACAGTGGCTTATTTAATGCTGACGGGCATTTGCGATTCTACCGTCATCCGCTCATCCTTCCCTACTTCGATTCCCACGGTCCGGTTTATCTGCAGGCCCGCGCTTTGGATTCGGTGATTCAACCGAAGGAACTTTCGCTGGCGGGTCCCATCCCTTGTCCTTACAATGCGAGGTTATTGAACGGTGAACGCGGTCCGATTTATTTGTGCGAAGGTGTGATCGATACATTGACGTTAATTGAAGCGGGGTTCCCTGCGGTTGGCATTCCGGGTGCGGCGAATTTCAAAGCCGCATGGGTTTCGATGTTCAAGAACAAGTCGGTTTATGTGGTGTTTGACGCCGATGCGGCAGGCGAAGCCGGAGCGGCTAAAACCATTGCGCAATTGACGGAGCAAGGCATCGAAGCCCATCGCCTTCCGCTCCCGCCGGGGAAAGACATTAATGATTGGCTGCGAAGTGGCGGATTGACTTCAATCATTTGATTCACGGAAATAAAAAGCCCCGGTTTACCAGGGCTTTTAAACGCTCAAATCAATGACCGTTACACCGCATGTTTTACTTCCTCTGCAGCAGCCAAACTTTCTCTTTCGCCGGAAATTTTCCCCGCAATCCACCGGAAACATCAGCACTTTCAATCAGAGATAACTCATAATCGCGGTCATACTGCCGCCTGACTTCCGCATCACTGATTGAAAATGGGGGGCCGTCCGTCAGGCTTTGATCATACTCATAGCAGATGAGCAGTTGCGGAGCTTTACCAGTGATCTCCATCAAATGCGGCGCATACCGGTTCCGCATTTCTTCGGGTAGTGCCACCAAAGCGGCCCTGTCATAGATTGCATCAACTGGACCAAGCATCTCACCAGTCACATTAAAGATGTCGCCGACGAATATGTCGATGTTTTCCGCACTGTAGTGATGCATATGACCCACTACGGATATTTTGGGTTCGACCACCAGATCCATGAACAGTTGTTGAACGGCTATTTCACTCAACTCTGCTCCGGCAACACGATAGCCATTGGAAAGCAACCAGCCGATGTCCAAAGTTTTACCGCATAATGGCAGAAAGATGCGGCTCCCTTTGGCCAAAGAAAGCTCTTTGAAATGCTTCGCCAGCAGCGGATTCGCTTCGCTTTGGTGAAAAGCAATTTCATTGTTTTCCCACCGTTGCCGCCAAAAACTTGCGTCCATCACAACCTCCTGCTAAATGGATCGCTCATGCAAAACATCGTAGGCGACGAAGTGCCTCTCCATTACACCACCCCGACGCACAGCTTCCCGCCAAGGTTCGATATGCGGAGCCTTAAAATGCCGTTCCAGGCTTTCATGATCCGGCCACACCTCGGAAAATCGGATGACCCCTCGATCAAAAGGATCTTCCGCTGCATCATAAGCGATGCATCCATCGTGCATGCGCGTTGCCTTCAAAAGCTCTTCCAGTTGAGGCAAAATTTCAGGCATCTTATCGGGAGGAAATCTGAAAAAACCGACGACAACGACTTTGGGATTCATAAGCACAGTATAACATTCTCTTTTTCTACAGCTACATAAACAAAAAAGCCCCGGTCTCCCGGGGCTTTCAATTTTACCAACGAACGGTAGCCGAGTAGCCGTCGCAAGACGGCGTATCGAGGCTACTCTGCGCGTTTGCTCGCCGCAGAGTACTTCTTGATCAATTCCTCGCTGACCATCTTCGGCACCGGAGAATACTTCAGGAATTCCATCGTGAACTCAGCCTTGCCCTGCGTACCCGAACGGAGATCCGTCGCGTAGCCGAACATTTCCGAAAGCGGAACTTCGGACTGGATGATGGTGAAGTTGGCTTCTTCCGTGCTTCCCGTGATGATGCCGCGCTTCTGGTTGATCTGACCCATGACCGTGCCCTGGAATTCGGTCGGAGCCGAGACTTCAAGTTTCATGATCGGTTCCAGAATAATCGGCTTGGCTTTCGGATACGCATCGCGGAAACCGCCGCGCGCCGCCAATTGGAAGGCGATATCGCTGGAGTCCACCGGATGTTGCTGACCGTCGTTGATGACGCAGCGAATGCGCACAATCGGAAATCCGATCATCGCACCGGTGGGCAAACAACCCTGGAAACCCTTGTCACAGGAAGGAATGAATTCGCGGGGAATCGAACCACCGACGATGTCGTCGACAAATTCGTAATCCTTGTTCTCCTCCTCGGGAATCGGCTCGATGTATCCGGCCACGCGACCGTATTGACCCGAACCACCCGTTTGCTTCTTGTGGGTGTAGTTGAACTCGGCGCGTTGCGAAATCGCTTCGCGATAGGCCACCTGCGGGCGACCCGTCGTGAGTTCCACACCGTATTCACGACGCATGCGTTCGATGTACACATCGAGATGCAACTCGCCCATGCCGGAGATAATCGTCTGTCCGCTTTCCTCGTCGAGTTTGACGCGGAAGGTCGGATCTTCTTTTGTAAAACGGTTGAGCGCCTTGGAAAGATTGGCAAGGTGATCGCGATTCTTCGCTTCGATCACCAAGTCGATAACGGCGTTGGGGACGTGCATGGAGGTCATGTTCACTTCCACTTCACCGTCGGTGAAGGTGGTTCCCGTCGCGCAATCAATGCCGAACAAGGCCACAATGTCACCTGCTTCGGCGCTGGTGATATCGCCCATTTCACCGGCATGCATGCGAACCAAGCGGCCTACGTTGTGCTTCTTCTTCGTGGTCATGTTGTAAATCGGCTTGCCTTTTTCCAGCTTGCCCTGATAGATACGGAGGTAGGTCAGCTGGCCGAAACGGCCTTCTTCCAGCTTGAACGCATAACCCACGAAAGGCTTGGTGGAATCGGAGGCCATTTCGACCTTCTCTTCGTTGTGGGCAATGTCGAGAGCATAGTTATGAACGTCGTAGGGGCTGGGCAGAAAATCCGCCACGCCGTCCAGCAACAATTGCACACCTTTGTTCTTGAAGGCCGAGCCCATGAACACGGGAGTCAATTCCATCTTGATGGTCGCTTCGCGAACCACGTCTTTGAGCAGCTTGAGCGGAATTTCCTTCTCCTCAAGAATCAACTCGGTGAGTTCGTCGGAGAAATGCGAGAGCGCGTCAAGCATGATTTCGCGACGCTCGGCGGCAACGGCCTTCAAATCCTCGGGAACGGGAATCTCGGTGATGGTTTCACCATTCGGGCCTTCAAAGCGATAGGCTTTCATGGTCAGCAAATCGACCAGACCTTCGTGCTTGTCTTCGACACCAATGGGAATCTGCATCATCACGGCATTGTGGGCAAGCTTCTCGCGCAACTGCTGCGTCACGCGGAAAGGATTCGCGCCGGAACGATCGAGCTTGTTGATGAACGCCACGCGCGGAACGCTGTAGCGGCGCATTTGGCGATCCACGGTGATGGACTGCGACTGCACACCGGACACACCGCAAAGAACGAGAACAGCACCGTCGAGCACGCGGAGCGAACGCTCCACTTCGATGGTAAAGTCCACGTGTCCCGGGGTATCGATGATGTTGATATCAATGCCCTTGGCTTCATCGGCATCGAGATAATAGGGCGACTTTTTCCACTGCACACGGGTGGCAGCAGACTGGATGGTAATGCCGCGTTCACGCTCCAAATCCATGGAGTCCATGGTCGCGCCCACGCCGTCCTTGCCCTTGACTTCGTGAATCTGGTGAATGATACCGGTATAGAACAGAATGCGCTCCGTCAGGGTCGTCTTACCCGAATCGATATGGGCGCTAATTCCAATATTCCGCAGATTGTCCAATGGTCTCATGGCCGAATTCCGATTTAAAAAGGTGAAAACGTGAAAAAAGGAGCCGGAAAGTTAGTTAAGGACGGGGTCGCTTTCCAAGCTGGGGAGAGGCATCTTATTCTCCAGGATTTCCATAAGGCGGTCACCCACTTTAAAACGGCGTTCCGTCATATCCAGAATGTTACGGAGATCCTCGACTTCTTCGCCCATTAATCCACCCAATGAGTCCAAAACGCCCTGTAATGGCGCTCTTCCCTCGGAACGTTGGATTTTGAGACGACGAATACGATCGCCATAACGGCTGATTTTGAGGTCGGTCTCCACCCGTATGCGCAAAAAACGGGCATGAGTGACCCGCTCTTCCAAAAAATGCAACAGGACGAGTTCTTCTTCCAGAATGCCATTCGATCGATCATGCCGAAAACGTTGCACACGGAGACGATTCAGGCCGCGCACGGCATCCATGGCATATTCATGCGCAGCTTCGAGTTCCACCACAAAAGCTTCCACCGCCCGCAAAAATTCCCGATCCAGATGGCCATCGGATGGAAACATCGCGATCACCTGATGCAGGCGTTCACGGGCACGGACATAGGCCGCGGCACGGACACGCGAAAAGAAGGGACGGTTCTGGATGAAAATATCCGTGCTCACACTTCGCCTCCGGACTGTCTCCGGCTGACCATGGTCACACCCGCGACTTTGCGCAAACGCTCCATGGCGTTTTCAAGTTGATCCAAATCCTTCACCTGCACTCGAAAGCGATTGCGCACCTGATCGCGCAAGGTCACGATGCTGGCGCGCTCCACGTTGATTCCCGACTTGGAGAACACTCCGGTCAGGTCGCTTAAAAGGCCCGTTCGATCCTTGGCGGTGATTTCAAGATGGGCGTTGAACATCTGATCGCGCTCGGTACGCCATTGCACCGGCACTACGCGATCCTTGTCCTGCATGAGACGCTGTCCCTCGGGACAGTTGGCGCGGTGGATGGAAACCCCGCGACCCTTGGTGACATAACCCACAATGCGGTCACCCGGAACGGGATGGCAGCAGGTGGCGAAACGCATCAGCATGTTGCCGATTCCGGAAACCAACACCGAATCCTCAGTGGTTGTCTTCGGTGTCCGCCGGAATCCGATGCGATCCAGCACCGATGTTTTTTTCCGCAACGGACTGAGTTCCTGCACAATCGCCGAGGCCGCGCCCAAGGTGATTTCCCCATGCCCGATTTTTTCCCACAAGGTTTCCCAGGTTTGCACACCGAACTTGGTCGTGAAGGGTTTCAAATCGGATTGTTTCTCCGCAGGCACATGAGCCTGCCGGAATTCACGCTCCAACATTTCGCGGCCGAGCTGAATGCTGTGGGCCATTTCCTCCGTGCGCAACCAGCGACGGATGGCGTGCTTGGCCTTGCTGGTAACAACGATGGACAGCCAATCCTTGGAAGGACGCTGCGAATCCGACTTGAGAATTTCCACCCGCTCGCCCGTTTGCAACGTGCGATACAACGGAGCCATGTTGCCGTCCACGCGCGCGCCCACGCAGCGCAAACCCAACCGCGAGTGGAGGGAAAATCCGAAATCCAAAACCGTGGCGCCCTTGGGAAGCTGGATCAAATCCCCTTTGGGAGTGAACACGAAAATTTCACTGGGAGCCAGATCGCGACGGAAATATTCCATGAACTCCGAAGAGTCGGTGAGATCCTGCTGCCATTCCAGCAACTGCTTCAACCAGATGTTTTCCTTGCCGATCTCGCGCGAGGATGAGCCTTCCTTGTAACCCCAATGCGCCGCAATGCCGTGCTCCGCCACGCGATCCATTTCCTCGGTGCGAATTTGAATTTCCAAAGTCTTTCCACCCGGCCCAATCACCGTCGTATGCAAGCTCTGATACAGATTCGATTTCGGAGTGGCGATATAATCCTTGAACCGCGATTGCAAAGGCGGCCATATCGAGTGCATCACACCCAGCACACCATAACAATCTCCCAACGTTTTCACGACGATGCGAAGCGCGTGCAAATCGTAGATGTCTTCGAACTGGCAGTTGCGGGTTTGCATTTTCATCCAAATGCTGTAAAGATGTTTGGGGCGGCCGAACACCTTTGCGTCCAACCCCGCCTTGGCCAAAGCATCTTTCGCCGGTCCCAACACACCGCGAACATAATCCTCGCGCTCTTCGCGTTTCTCCACCACCTTGCCCACCAAACTCTTGTAGGCATCGGGATTCAAATGTTTGAAGGCGAGATCTTCCAGTTCCCATTTCAATTGGGCCAAACCAAAGCGATGCGCCAGCGGCGCATACACCTCGAGCGTTTCTGCAGCGATGTCGCGGCGGCGGTCCTCCTTGCCGTGATAGCTCAAGGTGCGCATATTGTGCAATCGATCCGCAAACTTGATCATGATGACGCGAATATCCTTCGCCATGCTGACCAGCATCTTGCGGAACGTCTCAGCCTGTTGCTCGGCGCGCGAATGACTTTGCAACGCGGAAATTTTGGTGACCGCTTCGACCAGGAATGCAACTTCATCACCGAACTCGCGGCGAATTTCCGGCAACCCGTGAATGGTGTCTTCCGCGACATCGTGCAAAAGACCGGCGACGATGGTCACGGTGTCCATGTTGAAATCGGCCAGCAATTTGGCGACTTCAAAAGGATGTTCGACATAGGGCATTCCCGAATGCCGAAATTGATCCTTGTGCGCGAGAATCGTGAAATCAATGGCCTTGCGCAGCAGTGCCTCATCGCAATCAGGATTCCGCTCCTGCACGTAATCGATCAGATTTTCCTTGGCGCGATCGAGGCTGCGTTCAATCTCGGGCGGGTTCAACGGCTCTTGACCCGAAACACCTTCATCCGAACCCGCTGAGGGAAGGGGCATTTCAGGGATGATGGAAGAATCTGCGGAGGCCATACTTTTAACTTAATAAGTAGTCGCGGGACTCGGCCTCCCCTTGTTTTGACCTTAAAAACGAATTTTCGGCCCTTCCCTTTCCCATGAATTTTCAGGTAAATTTCATTGCGTTCACTCGGAGGTTTTCATGGAACAGAAAATGACCATGCTGTATTGGAAGGGACCCCAATTCTGGGTGGGGAAACTGATGGATCATCCTGAAATAATGACTCAAGGCGAAACGATGGAAGAACTTGAGGAAAATCTCAAGGATGCCTACCGCATGATGGTGATGGAGGATGTTCCCGAACTTTATCAGACAAAAGAAATTGCCTTGTGAAAAGAACCGAGTTGATTCGGCAACTCGAACGAGAGGGTTGTTTATTACATCGGCATGGCGGCAATCACGACATTTACATGAACCCAGCCACCGGTCAAAAGCAACCGGTTCCACGTCATACTGAAGTCGACGAAAACCTCGCGAAACACATCAAGAAATTTTTAGGGATTAAACCCTAAAGGTCCTTTTCGAGCATTGAATGCTTGAAGGCGTTTGTAAAGTCCAAAATAAATTTCTTTGGTCTTATTATCGGTTTCAATAGAGCCGCCCATCGTCTGTTTGAGGCGTTGCAGTTCTAACTGCAAATAACGTGATTCAACTTCCTCCGCATATTCTTTTAATTGGCGACGTATACGTTCTGGATCTCCACCTTCCGCAATTTCAAGAGATGCCAACACTTCCTGTAAGGACTCAGGAACAAGTTCTCGAAGCTCCCGAAGGGACAATGTTTTCTTCTCAGCTAAAAGTCCTAAAGTTATGTCGAAAAGCTCCCGAACACGCTCATCCATAAACCAAGCAAGATGATCCATTGCATCTGCTCTTGATACTGCAATGTCTGGATAGGAAAGCAGTAGCTGAAGCAACTGCCATTCAGGTACAGCTTCAGCTCTCACCGTCAAGGATGCGCCCGGAACAAAAAGACCGGGAACCCGCGCTGTCGGCGCTGCAGTCGGAATATTTGTTCCACGAGGTTGCGTTCGATTTATTGGAGCAGGGCGCAAACCCAAACTTTTGCGCAAACTTTGAAGATGCGCATCGCGCACCTCGACGGAAGGATTGTGTTGTAAAACTTCCGCTGCGCTTTTCACCAACACATCTTTTTCCTCGGGACTCAGCGAGTCGACACTTTTTCCATGATCGCGAATCAGGAAGGACGGCAAATCTTCTGCGGCAGCAAATAAGGTTTGCAGGGCAGGCAAAGCATCGGGAGAATTCTTTTTGACAAAGCTGTCCGGATCTTCGGAAGCGGGCAATACCGGCACACGCACTTCCACACCCTGCGCGAGTAACGGTTCCAAACTGCGCCGCACAGCCTGACGCCCCGCCGTATCACCATCGAAGAACAAATAAACCTTTTTCGCGAAGCGCATCAGCATTTGCGCATGTTCCCGCGTCAACGCGGTTCCGCATACGGCAACTGCATTGTGAACCCCGGCCTGCCAGAGTGAAACGAGATCCATGTAACCTTCCACAATCACCGCTTCGCCGCTTTGATCGATGGACTGCCTTGCAAAGTTGAATCCGTACAGGACACGGCTTTTGGAATACAAAGGCGACTCGGGCGTGTTGATGTATTTCGCTCCGTCGCGACCCGGCGGGATGCGCCCGCCGAAGCCGATGACACGGCTGGAAAGATTGAAGATGGGAAACATCAAACGTCCGGCAAAGCGATCGAAGACACGGCCACCGGCGGCTTCACCCAAAATTCCTGCTTCGATGAATGCTTCCTTGGGAACTTTTTTCGCAGCGGCGCGTTGCAGAATCAAATCAGAACTTTCGGGCGCATAACCGATTTGAAAATGCTTCACAGTCTCGCGATTCAATCCGCGCTCCTGCAAATAATCCAATGTGACTTGCGACTTCTCCAACGACTCAACATAGATTTGCAGGGCGATTTGATTGGCCTGCACCACCATCGCAGTTTTATCCGAATCGCCTTTGTCGCCGAGACTGAGATTCTCCGGAATGGCAATGCCCGCCTTGCCCGCGACGAGCCGCAATGCTTCCACGAATCCGACACGCTCGAACTCCTGCACGAACTTGATGGCGTCTCCCCCCGCGCCGCAGGCGAAGCATTTGTAAATGCCCATGCGCGGATTGACGTTCATACTGGGATGGCGGTCGTTGTGGAACGGGCAGACGCCGAGATATTTGGACCCCGCGCGCTTCAACGGCACATATTGCCCGACGATTTGGACAATATCCGCAGCCTCCTTGACTCGGAGGAGAATGTCTTGCAGGGAGGATGCCATGGGTGGAAAGATACTCCTGTGAAATATCAGATTATCTCAGGAACCGCTGAGCCGTTGTAACCAAGCTTGCGCAGGCTGGAAATCCGGCTTCACTTCCAAAGCTTTTTTCAACTGTACAATCGCTTCGGCCTTGTTCCCCAGCATCGACTGATAAATCCCCTGATTTGCGTACCCCTCGGCGTACATTGCCTTCACACCTTCGGCATACGAGTTGGTTTTGGTAAAAGGACGAATGAAAAATTCCCTAGGAGCAATGGGAATCAAAGCCGTATCGCGTGAAAGCCGGAAAGACAAACCGGAAGGGAGCCGTCGAAATCCGGGAGTGAACTCCGGACCAATATCCGAAGTCGCATAAACAGGACGGGTTTCAGAACTTTTGATGAGAAAGCTTTGAATCATCCCCTCAAAACTTGCTTCAATCACGTTTGGATTGAAGGGCTCATCGTGTTCAAACGGCGCAACCGCCTGCAGGAAAGCATTCACTTCAGGACGCGAATTCTGAATCAGCCAAGGAAATTGATGTTCCAGTTGAACAGGATACCAGGAGCGACGGCAAAGTTCCTTGTCAATCACTACCACATCGGAACGAAAGCCTTCCACGCGCTGCAAGTAATAGGCTGCGGACACGAATGCGTCCCATTGATAGGATAGAATCACGGCATTGGAATCCAAAGATCCCAACAGATTTTTAGTGTAATCCTCCACTGCATAATCCTTGCTTTCATCGATGCTGCGATAATGAATGCCCAGCGGCAAAAGGACTAGAGCGACACAGGCTGCCAACCCAATCCATTTCTTTGCCCCATTGCGCATGTAACCAAGAAACGATTGAACTCCATAGGCGATCCAAATTGCCGTCGCCACATAGGCCAGCAGGAAATACGAGTCAATGTCGTGAATGTCGTAGTTGATGGAATAGAACAAGCAGCCGAAAAAAAGCAGCAGGGAAAAGATCAACAGCTTTTTGGAGCGGCGGAAAAGAACCGTCAATCCGAGTAAGGCAAAAAGCAACGGAGCATATCCGAACTCGGAGGGATAACTGGAGAGAAAATATCCGAATTGTTTGCCTGCCGAATCCCATGACGAAAACATCCATGACCGGAATTGTTTGCCGGAAATGTGCCACATAAACCTTTCGAAGGTGACAGGATTTCCCCAGTTCATCAACGGATGCTGCGCTGCGCGCAATGGCAGATAGAGATAAACGGACAACCCTGCGATAAATGGAATTGCGGCCTTCGAAATCTTGAACCATGATGGGCGAGAGAAGCCGTGTGTCGCGAAGTAGAGATAAAGAAATGCCGGAGCTAATAGAATGGTGGTCATGTGATTGCTAAAAGCCAAACCCAAAGCCAAAGCGAAAACAATCCAAGTCCCGGACTTTTTCTTTTCATGATTTTCGGAGTACTCCAGAATCGCACGGACAAACAACAGGATCACCAGCGAAAGAAAAACCAGATGCAATGGATACACTTCGATGGAAACGGCTTGTGACCAGAAGGTTTCGGAAAACGCCAGAATCAATGCCGCAATCCCTGCCGCAATTCTTTCCGTTGAGCCAAGAGGTTTTGACTCGACGGCTTTCCCTTTCTTGCGACCGGATGATTCCTGCCGAATGCCAAATCCGATTAGGGTTTTTTCTGCAAGTAGAAACAGAAATAATCGATAGAATCCAAACACGGAAACGGAGCAACATACTGCCGCGAACAGATTGAGTTTCCAAATGACCCGGCCGAATGGAATCAAGTGAATGAACACCCAGCCCACGAGCGTGAACAAGGGATAACCCGTCGGATGCGCGATCCCGAGTGTGGAAATGTCGGTGGCCAATTCCCCGCTATCGATGAAGCATAGCGAAGGCGCCATCGTGCTCAGATAAACGAGAAAAGAGGCCAATGCCAGCGCAAGGCCGATAAAATTGTCGTTTTGAATGACCTTCTTCATTTCCGGCTTTTACGTTAAAGAAGTTAAAGAGTTAAATTCTCGCGTCCTATCATGCAAAAACCTACTTCTTCCTCCGCTTCTACAGAACTTAAGGGCTTCGGCATTCCCACGCTTACCGGGGATCAAATCCGCCAGGGCTTCATCGATTTTTTCAAGTCCAAGGGACACGTTTACGTTCCCTCGGCCCCGGTCGTCCCGCATGACGATCCGACTTTGCTGTTCACCAACGCAGGTATGAACCAATTCAAGTCCGCCTTGCTGGGTGAAAACCGCGAAGGCTGGAAGCGCGTCGCCAACTCGCAAAAATGCATCCGCGTTTCCGGCAAGCACAACGATTTGGACGAAGTCGGTCGCGACACCTACCATCACACTCTGTTTGAAATGCTCGGCAACTGGTCCTTCGGCGACTATTACAAGAAGGAAGCCATCAGCTGGGCCTGGGAACTGCTTACCGAAGCGTGGAAGCTGCCCAAGGACAGACTCTTCGTCACCGTTTATAAAACAGACGACGAGGCGATTGAAATCTGGAAATCGGAAACGGATATCGATCCGGCCCGTGTCCTACGCTTCGGCGACAAGGAAAATTTCTGGGAGATGGGTGAAATCGGTCCCTGCGGTCCCTGCTCCGAAATTCATTTCGATATGGGCGATGAAGCCACGCGCGATGCCACCTTCGCCGATCCTATTCTCGGAGTCAACGGACAGAACGCCCGCTACATCGAGATCTGGAATCTCGTGTTCATGCAATTCGAACGCATCGCAGGCGGCGAACTCAAACCGCTGAAGCACAAGAATGTCGACACCGGCATGGGCTTCGAACGCGTGTGCAGCATCATTCAAGGCTCCGGCAACAATTATGAGACCGACGTGTTCGGCCCCATCATCAACGGCATCGCGGAATTGTCCGGCACGGAATATTCCAACGGCGTCGAAGGCACATCGCATCGCGTCATCGCGGATCACATTCGCGCGCTAAGCTTCGCCATCGCGGACGGCGCTACACCTGGCAACGAAGGCCGCGGCTATGTATTACGCCGTATTTTGCGCCGCGCGAGCCGCTTTGCCCGCAATCTCGGACGCAAGGAACCGTTCCTCTATCGCATCGTGCCGGTTCTTGCTCAGCACATGGGCGGTGCTTATCCCGAACTTCGCGCCCGTCAGGATTATATCGCTCAAGTGATTCGTTCTGAAGAGGAACGCTTCGGCAAGACTTTGGATCTGGGACTCGATCGCTTTGCCAAAGTCGCCAAGCAAACCAAGGAAAAGAATCTCACCGCCATCGACGGCGTCGAAGTCTTCACTCTATATGATACGTACGGATTCCCTTCCGATCTCACACGCCTGCTCGCCGAAGAGCAGGGCTTGAGCATTGACGAGGCCGGATACCAAAAGCATATGGAAGAACAGCGCGAACGCGCGCGCGGTGCCGCAAAATTCGAAGCCGCCATCGCGGGCGACGAAGGCTGGACCATTCTTTCCGAAGGGTTGGATACGGAATTCGTGGGTTATGAAACACTGGAATCCGGCATGCCCATCCTGCGCTACCGCGAAGAAGGCGACACCGTTCTTCTCGTTTCCGCAAAAACACCTTTCTATGCCGAGTCCGGCGGACAAGTCGGTGACATCGGTTTGATTCAAGGACAGGGCGTGACTTTGCGTGTCCTCGACACGGTCAAAATATTCGACATGGTGCTGCATAAATGCGCTTTGGTTCATGGCCTGCTGACTCGTGAGAGCCTGCAAAAAGTGGTAGGAACCGTGGATGGCGAAGCCCGCGCGGCGGCCATGCGCAATCACAGCGCGACGCATCTTCTGCATTCGGCCTTGCGACAAGTGCTCGGCGATCATGTGCAGCAACAGGGTTCGCGCGTGGGGCCGGAAGGTCTGCGCTTTGACTTCACGCATTTCCAATCCGTGACACCGGATGAAGTGCGCACTGTTGAGTTGATTGTGAATCGCAAGATTCAGGAAAACCTTTCTGTCTCCCATTCGGTACATGGCATCGATGAAGCGAAGAACATGGGAGCCATGGCATTGTTCGGCGAGAAATACGGCGACCGCGTCCGCGTGATCCGCATGGGAGATTTCAGTTTGGAATTGTGCGGCGGCACGCATGCCATCGCCACGGGTCAAATCGGATTCTTCAAAGTCACTTCTGAAAGTTCCATCGCTGCGGGCGTACGTCGCATTGAAGCAATGACCGGCGAAGGCGCATTGGAATTGGTGAACAAACGGTTTGAACTGCTCTCCGAAATCGGTTCCGCGCTCAAGGCAAAACCGGGAGATGAACCGCAAAAAGTTGCCGAACTGGCTCAGCGTCTGCGCGCGGCGGAAAAAGAATTGTCTGAGCTGCGTCAGCAACAGGCTTCGCAACAGGCGCAAGTCATTGTCCGTGAGAAATCGAAAACCGCAGGCGGAATTTCGTACGTCGTTTCCAAACTCGATGCCGGTTTGGACAAGGATTCCCAACAAGCTTTCATCGATGCGCTGTCTGTGCAGCTTCAGGATGGTGTCGGAGTTTTCACAGCGGTAAGCGGAGATTCGCTTTCCATCTATGCCGTGGCCGGCAAGTCTGTTCATAATAAGGTGAAGGCCGGCGACTTGATTAAGGAACTGGCTCCGATTGCGGAAGCCAAGGGTGGAGGCCGCCCGGATCGCGCCCAAGCAGGCTCCAAGGCTGTTCACAAGGAAGAATTGGTGCTCGCCGAAGCGGCAAGTATCTTGTCACGCATTCTGGGTGGATGATATGATCGGTAAGATTGAAAGCAGTTTAGTCGAAGGGCTTAAGACCCGCATGGCGCTGTTTTTCGTTTTGCTCGATCCCGATTCAGGTTCGACTGAGCATGTGGTCGAATGTGGTTTGAAGGCCGCCAAACATGGCGCAGATGCGCTTCTGCTCGGTGGCTCTTTCGTCGGCAACGCCAACTTCACAAAAATTTCCGCGGAATTGAAAAAAGAAACCTCCCTGCCGATTATCCTCTTCCCCGGCGGCTGTTCCCACGTCGTTCCTGGGCCTGACGCCATTCTGTTTACCACCTTGCTCTCCGGTCGCAATCCCCAATATTTGATCGATGAACAGGTCAAAGGCGCGGTACTGGTCAAAGGTTTTGGAATCGAAGCACTACCCACGGCCTACTTATTGGTGGAATCCGGAAAAACCACGGCGGTGGAATTCATCAGCAACACCCGTCCCCTGCCTTCCGACAAGCCTGGCATTGCCGCAGCGCATGCCATGGCGGCTGAATTATTGGGATTGCGCTGGGTTTATCTCGAAGCCGGTAGTGGTGCGCAAAACCCGGTTCCCACTCAGATGGTGCAGGTCGTTCGGGCGTCCACACCGTTGAAACTTATCGTGGGCGGAGGTATCCGTACCCCAAAAGAGGCCCGGGAACGCGTTTTGGCGGGAGCCGATGCCATTGTGATTGGGAATTTGTTCGAAAAAGAAAAGGATCCCGCCCTTTTCATCGAATTTGCGAATGCGGTTCATGGCGGTTAACCCGCCAACGTCCCGTCCCCTATTTTTCCCTGATTTCCTTGCATTTTAGCCCCGGGCCTTACTACATTTCGCCCTCCCTTTTTACCAGGATTTGGACTCATGAAAACGCCGACGATCAATCCCGAAACCTTCCCAAAAAAATGGTGGGTTATTGACGCCCGCGAGACTGTGCTCGGCCGTCTGTCCAGCACTGCCGCCAAATTGCTGATTGGCAAGCACAAAAAAACTTACGACCCCGCTCATGACCACGGCGATTTCGTCATTGTGATCAACGCTGAAAAGGTCGCATTGACGGGCAACAAGCGTGAAGACATCCGCTATTTCAGTCACTCCCAATATGCGGGTGGATGGCGCAATCTGACCGTGGCGCAGGTTCAGGCGAGCCGTCCAGGCTTTCCTGTCAAGCATGCCATTTTGGGAATGCTCCCGCACAACACTTTGGGCCGTCAAATGGCCAAGAAACTTCACATCTATGACGGCGATCAACATCCACACGGGGCTCAGAAACCCGAACTGATCAAAGTCTAAGAGATTTACAAGGAGCCCATCATCGCTACTCAACCGATTCCCCAGCCTCAATACCGCGCCACCGGCCGCCGGAAAACCGCCATTGCCCGCGTGATCCTCAAGCCCGGCACCGGCAAGCGCACCATTAACAACCGCACCTTCAAGGAATATTTCTGCAACGAGATTCGCGAGATGATCGTGGAGCAGCCCTTGACTGTGCTCGGTGCAAACAAACAATGGGACGTCATCGTCTCCGCCGATGGCGGCGGCGTAAATGGACAAGCCGGAGCGGTCCGCCTCGGAATCGCCCGCGCACTCCTGACTTTTCAAGAAGACTATCGACCGATGCTCCGTGAGCACGGCCTTCTCACCCGCGACGCCCGCGCCGTGGAACGCAAAAAATACGGCAAGGCCGGAGCTCGTCGCAGCTTCCAGTTCTCGAAGCGCTAAGCCAGGATTTGGAAAGGACTCAAAACAGCATGTCAATCCCCGATATCAAAGAAATGCTCGATGCCGGAGTGCATTTCGGACATCTCACCAAGCGTTGGAATCCGAAAATGCGCCAGTATATTCTTACCGAGCGCAACGGCATTTACGTTCTCAATTTGGAAAAGACTCAGGCTTGCCTCAAAGCTGCCGTGGATGCGGTTCGCCGCGTCCGCCAGCAAGGCCGCCCCGTGCTCTTCGTCGGTACCAAGAAGACCATCAAGGATTGCATCAAGGAAGAAGCCACTCGCTGCGGCATGTTCTACGTGACCGAACGCTGGTTGGGCGGAATGCTCACCAACTTCCCCACCGTGCGCAAATCCATCAAGCGTCTGGAAGAAATCGAAAAGATGGAAGCTGACGGACTGTTCAAGGAATTGAACAAGAAGGAAATCCTCACCCTCAATAAAGAGCGCGCCAAACTCGAAGCCATCTTCAGCGGCATCCGCCACATGAAGACTCTGCCGGGTGCGTTGTTCATCTCCGACACGGAACATGAACACATCGCCGTGCATGAGGCCAGCCGTCTTCACATTCCCGTCATCGGCATTGTGGATTCCAATTCCAATCCCGATCAAACGACCTATCCGATTCCGGGCAATGACGATGCGCTCAAGTCCGTGGGCCTGATTACCCGCGTTATCTCCGATGCCATTCTCAATGCAACGGATTCCCCCGTTCAAGAGGTGAAAGCTGAAGTTGCAGCCCCCGTGGTTGCCGCTCCTGCTGCCGCAGAGGGAGCTTAATCATGGTGGTGGAAATCAGCGCACAGGCTGTATCACAGCTCCGTGAAAAAACCGGACTCGGTCTCATGCAATGCAAAAAAGCATTGGCGGAGACCTCCGGAGACCTCGAAAAAGCCATTGAATTCCTGCGCAAGCAGGGCGCTGCCGTTGCCGCCAAACGCGTGGGCAAAGAAACCAAAGAAGGCAAAATCGTCTTTGGCGCTTCGACAAGCTCAGCGACCGGCTTGCCCAGCGTTGCAGTGATGGAAATCAACTGCGAAACTGATTTCGTGGCCATGTCCGACGACTTCAACACCTTCGCCTCCAAGGCTGTCACCGCCATTGCGGCCTCAGCACCTGCAAATGTGGAAGCCACTTCCGCGCTTTCCATCGACAACACCACTTTGGGTGAACTGCTCACTGCAGCCATCGCCAAAATCGGAGAGTTGATCGCCATTCGCCGCTTCGTCGTGGAGAAATCCGGAACCGGTGAATGGATCGAGACTTATTCCCACATGGGTGGAAAAATCGGCGTGTTGCTCAAACTTGCTTTTGAAGGCGAAGCTTCCGACAAAGCCGCACTCACAAGTCTTGCCCGTGATTTGGCCATGCAGGTTGCAGCCACTTCGCCCGTGGCAATTGACCCCAGCGGCGTGGCTGCTGATTTGATTGCCAAGGAACGTGAAATTGCACGCGAAATCACCATGAAGGAAGGCAAAACCGGGGACATGCTGGAACGCATCGTCGACGGCAAACTGAACAAGTTCTACAAGGAGAATTGCCTCCTGCAGCAGATTTTCGTGAAGGACAACAAAACCTCCATCGACAAGTTGCTGGAAGCCACCGCCAAAACCCTTGGCGTGAAAAATCTCCGGGTCGCGGCCTTCCACCGGCTTCAACTGGGCCAATAAGCTAATGTCCGCTCCGCGTTACAAGCGGATTCTCCTCAAGCTCAGCGGCGAGGCATTCGCGGGCGGACAAGATTTCGGCCTCGATCCCGCCACATTCACCCGTCTCGCCTCCGAAGTCGTGCAAGTCGCCCAGAGCGGCGTGCAGGTCGGCATTGTCATCGGCGGCGGGAACATCATTCGCGGCGCAGCATTGAGTGAATTGGGCGTCGATCGCGTCACCGGCGATCACATGGGCATGCTGGCCACCGTCATCAACTGTCTTTGCATGCAGGACGCGCTGGAGAAGCACGGCGTCTACACGCGTGTCATGAGCGCCATGGAAATGAGCAAGGTTTCGGAAACCTTCATCCGTCGCCGCGCCATCCGCCATCTGGAAAAAGGCCGCATTGTCTTGTTCGCCGCCGGAACCGGAAATCCTTATTTCACCACCGACAGCGCAGCCACGCTTCGCGCCATCGAAACTGGCTGCGACATCCTGATGAAGGCCACCAATGTGGACGGCGTGTACGACAAGGACCCGAACAAGCATTCCGATGCGGTACGCTTCGATCATCTGACCTATACCGAAACCATCAACCGCCAGCTCAAGGTGATGGATACTTCGGCCATTGCGCTGTGCCGCGAAAACGACATGCCCATCCGGGTTTTCAATTTGAATGTTCCGGGAAACCTGATGCGCGCCGCCAGTGGCGAAAACATCGGAACCCTCGTCACCGGCGGAGACTGAATCATGTACGACGTCGCATCACTCAACGAACGCATGCAAAAATCGGTGGATACCTTGCAAAAGGATCTCACCAAGGTCCGCACGGGCATTGCTTCGCCCGCCATGCTGGACAATATTTTCGTGGACTATTACGGAACCAAGACGCCCCTGCCCCAACTCGCTGCGGTCACCGTTCCCGAACCCCGTTCCTTGGCAATCAAACCATGGGAAAAGAATCTGCTCGGACCCATTGAGAAAGCCATCATGGCCGCCAACCTCGGTCTCACACCGATGAACGATGGAACCTACGTCCGTATCAATCTTCCCATTCTCACCGCCGACCGCCGCAAAGAACTGGCCAAGACCGCACACAAGATGGGCGAAGAAGCCAAGGTCGCAGTGCGCAACATTCGCCGCGATGAGAATGAGCAGCTCAAGAAAGCCGCCAAAGACGACAAGACTTCGGAAGATGAATTGAAACTCGAGCTGGAAAAAATCCAGCAGATCACCGACAAGTATGTCGCCGTGATCGATCAGATTCTCGCCGACAAGGAAAAAGACATCCTCACGGTCTGAGGCTTCATTCAGCCCCACCCCCCCTTCTTTGGTATGGCTGTTTCTCCCCCCCCAGAACATATCGCCGTCATCATGGATGGCAACGGTCGTTGGGCGCGCAAGCGTCTGCAGCCGCGCGTCATGGGGCATCGTGCGGGCACGCGCGCAACACGGCGCATTGTGGAAGCCTGCGGCGAACTCGGCGTCAAGTATCTCACCATTTATGTGTTCTCCTCTGAAAATTGGGCGCGGCCCATTCTGGAAGTCAATGCGCTTATGGACTTGTTGGTGGAAATGATTCATCAAGAGGTCGAAGACTTGATGAAAAACAACGTGCGGCTCAAAGCCTTGGGAAATCTTTCCAAACTTCCTCCCAGAACATTGCAGGAATTGGAATGGGGCATGGAGAAAACGAAGAACAACACCGGCCTGACTCTCAACCTCGCCGTCTCCTATGGTGGTCGCGAAGAAATCATCGACGCCTGCCGTCGCATCGCCTCCGAAGTACAACAGGGCAAGCTGGATCCTGCGGCGATTGATGAAGCCTCTATTTCCAAGCACATGTATTTGCCCGAGACTCCTGATCCGGAATTGCTGATTCGCACCGGTGGAGACATGCGCATCTCGAATTTCCTGCTGTGGCAGATCGCCTACACCGAATTGTACGTGACTCCGACCTTATGGCCGGACTTCGGCAAGGAAGAACTGGTCAAAGCCATCGAAGCGTATCACAGCCGCCAACGCCGCTTTGGCAAGGTGCTGGAAGGCTAACGGAGAAATCATGTCCAATCTGACTGTACGCACCCTCTCCGCCATCGTTTTGACCCTAGGTGGATTCGCAGCACTGCTATTGAATGTCCATTCGCGGTGGATCGCCATTGCTCTCATCATTATTATCGGTTCCTGGGAACTCTCCCGATTGGTGGATCGCAAATTCGGGTCGCCGCATCTGGCATGGTTTTCTGCGCTCTCCGCATTCGGATTTTCCCTCACCTATTTTCCGGGCTTGGCCTTGCCGGAATATTGGATTTGGATCGTTTCCATTCTTTCACTCGTGGGTTATGTGCTGTTGGGTTTCCGCCATCTCGACATCGAACTCATGGCTCCGTGGATTTTGATGAACGGATTCATCTGCGCTTACATGGGACTTTGGGCCACACGGCTGTTCGCATTGATGGGTCCCGAACTCGGCTGGGCCGGAATCCTTCCACTGGCGTTCACCATCATCTGCGTGGCGGTGGAGGACATTGGAGCCTATGCGGCAGGCCGGATGTGGGGACGCAGGAAACTGGCACCGAGCATCAGTTCAAAAAAGACAGTGGCAGGTACGATTGGTGGAACGGTTGCAGGCATGGTGGCCGCAGGAATTTTAGGACCGATGTTCTTTGGGATCCCGATGGGCCCTGCACTGATCTTCGGGGCCGTTCTGGCCTTGCTTGCAGCCGTTGGGGATTTGTTTATTTCGGTTGTGAAACGCTACGCGGGGGCGAAGGACACTTCGCAATTGATTCCGGGTCATGGTGGGATTATGGATCGGTTTGATGCATTGACGTTTGTGGCGCCGATTGCATGGTTGGGATTGAAGTTGCTGTCTTAGCTCGGCTCACCCTCAAAATCCAACCAAATTCTGTAGATTGGCCGTTTCCAACACGGTAAAGTCGAGAGAGAGTATAATTTGGAAGAGGTGATACAATGACTTTTTCAAGAATTACAATCGACCCTGCGATTTGCCACGGCAAGCCTGTGGTTCAAGGCACTCGCGTGCTGGTTTCCAATGTGCTGGCCTCACTTGCCGCAGGCGAATCTTTTCCAGAAATTCGCGGGCATTATCCCAACCTTACGGATGACGATATCCGCTCCGCTCTAGAGTTTGGCAGCCAACTGGCGCAATTCGATACTTTGCCATCCGCCGCGCTTGGATGAAAATCCTCCTCGACGAAAACTTTCCCAAAGCCGCCCGGAATTTTCTGGAATCAATGGGACATGAAGTACTCGACATCCGGGGAACCCCGCTTGAGGGAAGCACCGATGCAGTTCTATTCGATTTCGCTCAAGCCGAAAACGCCACCATTCTTTCGACAGACAAAGATTTTTTCCACACTCTTCCATTGTTTCACCCGGAACATTGCGGAATTATCGTGGTCTCTTTGAGTCAGCCAAGTGGCGGGGCGTTGCTGAAGGCTTTGGAATCAAACTGGCCTTTGATTATCTCAGAGGATATTCGTGGTAAAACATTTTTGATCATGGATCGAAGGGTTTTGGTGCGGAGAGGTGAAAATCAAGATGGGTGATTACAGCGAGTCGATTTTTGATATGCCGATTTTTGTGTACCGATTGCATGGTTGGGATAATTATGTGGCAAAACTAAAGCCTCATCTAACCAACCGAAAATGAAGTTTTCTATATGGCAACGTGGAAATTATACTGGGTAAGATGTTATAGCTGCCACGAAGAAGATTGGTTCATTATCGCAAAATCAAAAGCGCAAGCTGAAAGATTCCACGCTAATGTTGAAGGGCTAGACCTATCTTACAGGGATATCGAAGCAGAATACGTGTTGCCCATTCCAAAGACAATTGAAGAAGAATATCTCAAAAAATCTATCCCGCATTCTGATGAAAACGATGATTGGCACTACCCATGGCCCAATTGGATCAGTCCTTCACATTTTAAGCCTCTAGGGATTGAAGAGTTTTCATACGAGTCCAAAACCACTTTCAAAGTTAATGGGAGCATCTATCAAGTAGGCAATTTGATGGAAAAACTCTTCCCCACAAAGAGCCGTCTGATTAAAAGCACAAGAGAATATCTTGCTTTTGTTCAAAAACTTCCAAAAGGAAAATGGTTTTTTAGAGGCCAAAAAGATGCCCATTGGGAAGGGGCATGCAGCATATCAAGGGAAACATATCAGAACCTTTATACTAAAGGGGAACGCACAAACTTCGAACGAAATATTCTGAATGAATTCAAAAAACACGCAACGCCCTTCCTTCCAATTCCCCCTAAAAACGACTGGGAATGGCTAACACTGGCCCAACATCATGGGATGCCCACAAGATTATTAGACTGGACAACCAATCCTTTAATCGCTTTATTCTTTGCCGTAAATGAAAATATGGGTGACCGTGATGGTAAAGTGATAGCTTATAATCATTTGTCCTCTCCCATTGACACGACCATGAATCCAGATCCATTTTCTATTGAAAAAATCGAGCTCTACTATCCTTCTCATATTCATGCTCGAATACGAGCCCAAGAATCTGTTTTGACTGCAGAAGGGGATTGGGATAGTTTTAAAGAGCGTCCAGAGGGCAGTGGAGAAGTCGAAGGGATAGCAATCTGTGCAACCTATTCAAAAAAAATCCTATCTGAATTAAGAAAGCGTGGAATACAAGAAAGCACTGTATTCCCAGGCTTAGATTCTATTTGTTCAGATATTATCAAAAGGAAATGGATAACTACATCTAAGAAACCGCACGAAATATCCCCTTAGCTATCTTCTCCCCCACAATGTCCCCCAAACGCATAGCCCTCCTCGGCGCCACCGGCTCCATCGGATCATCGACCCTCAAGGTCGTGCGCCAGCACCCGGATCGATTTCAGATCGTGGCTGCAGCCGTGGGACGGCAATGGGAAAAACTTCTTCCGATTCTCGAAGAGTTTCACATACCCGTAGCTGCAGTGTATGACGCCGATGCAGCACAGGCTTTGTCCAAGGTTTACAAAGGCAAAATCCTTTCCGGCATGGAAGGTTTGCTCGCTCTCGTTTCCGATTCCAACGTGGACTATGTCCTCAACGGACTCGTCGGTGCCATTGGATGTAACCCGACGTTGGAAGCGATTCGCCATGGAAAAACCGTGGGACTGGCCAACAAAGAAACCATGGTCATGGCCGGTGCGTTGATCAATACGACGCTGAAACAACATCCCGAAAGTTCCATCATCCCCATCGACTCGGAACATTCCGCCATTTTCCAATGCCTTGCCGGACGACCTGCTGAAGAAATCGAATGCATCGAACTCACGGCTTCGGGCGGACCGTTCCGCGATTTTCCGAAAGAGGAATTCAAAAACATCACTAAGGCCGCCGCGTTGAAACATCCCACCTGGGTGATGGGTGAAAAGATCACCATCGACTCGGCGACCTTGATGAACAAGGGACTGGAAGTCATCGAAGCGCATTATCTCTTCGGTGTCGGCTTCGACAGCATTCGTGTCGTCATCCATCCCAAATCCATCGTGCATTCCATGGTGCAATTCCGTGACGGTTCCTTGATGGCGCAGCTCGGCAGCCCGGACATGCAATTGCCCATCCAGTATGCGCTGGTGTATCCCGAACGGTTGCTGCTGGACATTGCACGTCTCGATCTCACAGAAATCGGCAAGCTGGAATTCTTCGCACCGGACACGGACAAATTCCCCTGTCTGCGATTGGCCTACGAAGCCGGTCGTCGCGGGGATACCGCTCCAGCGATTCTCAATGCGGCCAACGAAGTTGCCGTGGCGATGTTCCTGGATGAGAAAATTGCGTTTACGGATATTCCCAAAATTCTGGAACGCGTACTGGGCAAAGCCTCGATTGGACCGTTGAATTCCTTTGAAGAAGCCCTCGCAGCGGATGCGTGGGCACGCGACGCCGCTAAATCTTGATATACTAGTGCCATCATGAATCATCTTACCGGTTATTGGTCCCTGCTGTTTCAAATCCCCGTTGGCCTGCTCGGCCTCAGCTTCATGGTATTCATCCATGAACTCGGCCATTTCCTCGCCGCCAAATGGAGCGGAGTCAAGGTTCACACTTTCTCCATCGGCTTTGGAAAAAAGTTCCTCAAATTCCGGCGCGGTGACACGGAATATTGCCTGTCCGTCATTCCCTTCGGCGGGTATGTCGCCATGGCCGGGGAAAATCCGGATGAAGGCGGCTACGGCAACACTGACGAGTTCCGCGTCAAACCCATTCCTGTGCGCATCTTCATCGCCATCGCGGGCCCTGCCGCCAATTTGATTTTCGCCTTCGTCATTCTCTTCGGCCTGTATCTCTCCGGCGTGCAGGAACCCAAGAATGCCATGGTCGTAGGCTATGTCGAAAAAGGTTCGGCGGCGGAAAAAGCCGGCGTGCAACCCGGCGACGAAGTGTTGACCTTCAAGGGAAAGCCTGCGAAGGATTGGGAAAACTTCATGCAGGTGGCCGCAATGGAAGGAGGAACACCGAGTCCGCTTCACATCCGCCGCAACGGCCGGGACACCGACCTCACTTTGACTCCGGAAATGGACCCGCGCTTCGGAATCGCCTTGACGGGAATGCTGGGCGAATGGGAAGTCACCATTAATAAGCTCATGCCGAACATGCCTGCGGAACAAAGCGGATTAAAAGTCGGCGACGTGATCGAAAGTGTGGACGGAACTAAAATCCCCTCTTCCATGGCCTTGGTGGAAATGATCAATGGATCCAAGGGGCGCAATCTGATGCTTGGCATTCGCCGTGGAACCGAGAATCTCCAACTGGCTTTGACTCCCTCGCTGGATGCGGACTCCAAACGCTATCTCATCGGCATTTACCCGGCCAATGTGGTGCCGACACAACTGGTGAAGCGCAGCGTGTCGCAAAGTGCACAGACCAGCCTTGCCAAAACCTATGGCGATGCGACTCTGGTGTTCCGCACTTTCGGAGGCATTCTCACGGGTCATGTTCGGCTCAAGGCGCTTTCCGGCCCCATCGGCATCGTGCAAATGATCGCCAGCAGCATGCGGCAAAGCCTACAGAAATTTCTGGAGTTCGTCGCCATGCTCAACACCAATCTGGGCATTCTCAATCTTCTTCCCCTTGCGATTACAGACGGCGGACTCGTGCTGTTCCTGCTGATCGAAGCGGTGAGACGCAAGCCGTTGAGCCTGAGAACTCAAAGCAACATCAATCGCGTGGGAATCAGCCTATTCATGGCCCTGTTTTTATTCGTGACCTTCCATGATATCCTTCGCATCCGGTGGTTGTTGGACTAATTTTTTCACATGAAAATTCTGGTTCTCGGCAGCGGCGGGCGTGAGCACGCCATCGGCATCAAGCTGTCCCAATCCCCGCAAAAACCCACCTTGTTGTTTGCGCCCGGAAACCCCGGCATGGCGGAATTGGGAATCTGTCATCCCATCGCCGCAGATGATATTTCCGCCCTGTTGCAACTCGCCAAAAAAGAAGCCGTGGACTTGACCGTAGTGGGCCCTGAAGTCCCGTTGGTCAAAGGCATTGTGGACGTGTTTCGTGCGGAAGGCTTGCTCATCTTTGGTCCCACCAAAGATGCGGCACGGTTGGAAGGTTCCAAGGCCTTTTCCAAAGCCTTCATGGCCCGTCACAAAATCCCCACCGCCGCATTCGAAACTTTTCATGAATTAAAACCGGCGCTTGCATTCCTCGATAAAACCGGTGCACCTGTGGTGGTCAAAGCCAGCGGACTCGCCGCCGGAAAGGGCGCGGTGGTTTGCCAAACTTTGGACGAAGCCCGCACAGCCATTGAATCCATGCTGGGTCCGAATGCCATTTTCGGTGAAGCCGGAAGCGAAGTGGTGATTGAAGAATTTATGGCAGGCGAAGAAGCATCCGTATTCGCCGTTTGCGACGGGAAGAATTATGCGCTTCTGCCAACCGCGCAGGATCACAAACGCATTTTCGACGGAGACATGGGACCCAACACAGGCGGCATGGGAGCCTACTCCCCCGCCCCGCTCATGACGGCGGAATTGCTGGAGCGAGTTTGCAAGGAAACCATTGAACCCACTTTGGAAGGCATGCATGCCGAAGGTTACCCCTATCACGGCGTTCTTTATGTGGGCATCATGGTTACGGCGCAAGGTCCCAAGGTGGTTGAGTTCAACTGCCGTCTCGGCGATCCGGAAACACAGGTCGTGTTGCCGGTGTATGAAGGCAACTTCATCGAATTGCTGATGGCTTCTGCCGCAGAGCGATTATCCAAAGCTCCCTTGGAAACTCCACAACGTTCCGCTGCCGTTGTCGTGTTGGCTTCGGGCGGCTATCCGGGAGAATATCAAAACGGTTTTTCGATTACAGGATTGGCTGAAGCTGAAACCGTTGCAGGTGTTCATGTGACTCATGCGGGTACGAAATCCAAAGATGGGACATTGGTGACTGCGGGTGGACGTGTACTAGGCGTGATTGGAGAAGCGGATACTTTAGCAGTTGCGCTCAAGGCCGCTTATGAAGGCGTTGGTCATATCCATTTCGAAGGGATGCAATACCGGCAGGACATAGGCCAACGAGGCCTGAAAGCCTTGGGATGAATTACCTGATGTCAGGTACCCATGTAGGGGCAACCCGACGGGTTTCCCCTACATGGGTCGCTATGTTTTTGATTTGTTTAATAAACGCTCCTATGGCTACCCCTCCTCTGGTTCCACAAGACACGGTATGCCTTCGGGACATGAAACAAACCGTCCTGAAAGCCCCCGAAGAGCTGCTTTTCGACATCGTCTGGGGAGGCTGGAGCTTCAGCTGGGTTCATGCCGGACAGGCCACTCTGGACCTCCTGCCCACCTCCAATCCCAAGGTTTGGCAAATACGCAGCCAGGCTTGGTGCAACGGATTTTTTCAATCCTTCTATCCGGTACAGGATACGGTTACGTCCTTCATCAATGCTCAGGGGATTTACCCCCTCAAATTCCAGAAATTTCTCAATGAAGGCTCCTACCACACCCGCCTTTTTGCTGAATACGACCAGCAGAAGCATCTCCTTAAGACCAAGGACACCACCCTTTCCATCGACCCCTTTACCCACGATATTCTCTCCGCCTTCTATTACATCCGCACCCAGCCCTTGACCGTGGGCAAGGGTTTCGAATTGGCTGCTGTCTCGGGCAAAAAAAAATACCGGCTGCAGGTGCTTTGTCTGCGCGAGGAAACCGTGGAAGTACCCGCCGGAACCTTCCCCTGCGTCGTGGTGGAACCCATCCTGAAAGATGACGGCCTTTTCAAAGCCAAGGGAAAGCTCTGGATATGGCTGACCCGGGATGCCAGGCATTTGCCGGTCAAAATGGAAAGCAAAATTCCGGTGGGTTCCATCAAGGCCGAGCTAGTCCACATAGGAAATCGCTGAAAGGCTGAAAACCAGCTTCCCCAAAACTGCGGACTGATTATATTCTCCATACCATCCGTTTTTAGTTCAGCCACAAAGGAGCACCACGTGATACATGACGCCTCTGATGATGATTTTATGCTCTCCCTTTTCGGCAGTATCGAGAACAGCTCCCCCCGTAAAGAGACCCCGGCTCCCGCCCCCGCGCCTGCCGTAAAACCGGTGACGAAAAAAGAGGTCTCAAAACCCGTGGCACAAAAACCGGCTCCCAAACCCGCTGCAAAACCGGTGAAAGCTGCTGTAAAAAAACCGGCCAAGCCTGCGCCGAAAGCCGTCAAAAAGGTTGCGAAGAAACCGGTGAAGAAAGCCGCTCCAAAGAAGACCGCACCTAAAAAGAAAAACCACAAGTAACCGCTCTGTTTCCGTTAAATAAAAAGCCCCGCTTTAAAACAGCGGGGTTTCTTTTTTAATGGAGAATTTTCACAGTCAGAAGAAGTAGGCGATTTTGGTCATCCAGTACCAATCCGTGGGAGTGGAAAGGATCGATTCCTGTGAGGGGCTAGCCACAACACCTCCGGGTCGGAAATGATCGTTCGCCAATTGGAAGCTGATCTTAAAATGGCGTTGAATCGTCTTCGCACCATACAGGGACCATTTCCAATTGTCCCTCTTCACATTTTTCTCCGGGTCAAATACGCTTACCGGATCATAGCTCGAATTCGACACCGGTAAGGGTGAAGGGTAAAAGCTTCTTCCGGTCTGGTAACGCCACAGGTCATCCCGGAATTTCGCACCATACCATTCCATTTCCAGGGAAAGATTGTCCAGAAAATGAAATGCGGGAATGTTGAAGCCCATCATCACCGGCATGCGATGCAGATAATCGCCATAAATGTCCTTGTAGGCCTTGTCATTTTCCAGTCCCAACAACGCCACTTCGCCATAGATCTTTAAATCCTCTGCGCCAAGCACCCTTGGATTCCCGAACAGCGGTTTAGGATCGAAAGAGGCGTTCGCCATGAGTTTAATCCCCGCAAAGGAAATGAATGTGGTGTCATGAGCCACCGTATCGACATAGGTATAGGCGCGACGATAGGGATGATAGGGAGGTGTGCCGCCGGGGTCCTGATCGCGGCCGTTCGGGGAAAAATATTCCGGGGACGTCAGTTTTGATTCAATGGGAATGAAACGATAAAGGTTCACCCCGGCTCCAAGCCGCAATGCAGGCATCGGCCTGTAATTGGCAACGTATGCCGGGGATATGTCGTAGAACGGATACAGATCCGTCTCACTGTTGAGGATGAAATCCTGCTGGAAATTCCCCATCTCGTGATGCAACTGAAATCCCAAGGTATTGGCGATGGGCAGAACAGCCTTGGTCTCAAAACCCGAGAGAAGAATGCCGGGATGCACGGGACCGCGCAGCAGGTAGAGGCCCAGATTCCGGACATCGGGATTGTAGTCATAGGGGAAAAGCCCCCCCCTTAATGTCAGCAGGGAAGCGCCTTCATTCCAGAAGGAGTAGGTGAAATTGGCCTCAGCAATGTAAGGCGTCACCGTCAAGGGGACAATGCCGCGCGCGGATTGACCCGCCAGCAAATGATTTTCAAGCGCGCCCAGGCCGACCGCTCCCTGGAACTTCTCGGAGATTTTTGCACGCAAGGATATCTGAGCACCCGTCGTCTGCACGGAATTTCCGTTGTAATTGTTTTTGGCCGTGTCCGTGCTCTGGACCACATATCCATATTGCACCCATCCGAGCCCGTTGAAGGTGATGTCTTGCACGTCCAGCGCTGTTGCCGGCATGAACGCTCCCAAAGCGAACATCATGAGCCGCGCGACAGACCGTGTGCGGTGAAAGAAGGAAGGTTTCATGTCTCTTCTTCCGGATCCTTAAAAGAAGTAGGCCAGTTTGAGCATCCAGTACCAATCCTTCGGCGTGGTCAGCGCTTCGGCCCAATCCGGATCCGAAGCCGCTGGCGGGGCCGGGATGACCAGATGATCATTCGCGACCTGGCCGGCAAGCCTCAAATGTCCCATAAGCACGCGTGAGGCATACAGGGACCATTTCCAGTCATTGCGGCTATTGTTGACTCCGGAACCGGGCACCCTGGGAACCCACGAGGCATTGGTCTCCGCCTTCACATAGTCTGGATAATTTTTCGAACCGTAATATTCGACCTCCACGCAAAACTTGTCCAGATAGCCGAAAGCCGGAAGGTTGACTCCCACCATGATCGGGGCCCGCTGCCATACATCGTCGTAATATTTCGGATAATCCGTCAGACCCACTATCGCGGCTTCGCCGTAAACAATCAAATCCTGCTTTCCGAACGGGGCCGACAATCCAAGCAAGGTCCTGAAATCGATTCGAAACCGGCCCATCAACTTTGTTCCGGACATGGAGCCGGTCACTGTATCCACGGTGCTGTTGGCCAGCGTGTCAAGGATGTAACAGTGCTCTTGTTCGTCGCCGTCCGACAGGTTGTTTTCACTCCATTCACCAGCGCAGTTTTTCTCGGGCGACGTCACATCAGGGTTTTGCGGAAGAAGGCGGTAAAAATTCACGCCGCCTCCGACTTGCAACCACGGGGTTATCTGGTAACTGGCGATATCGGCCACGGAAATATCGAAGTACGGTTTGGTTTCCGTCTCGGAATTCAAAAGCACGTCGTTTTGGAATCCCCCCAATTGAATGCGGGCAAGCCCTCCCACCTGCGTGGCCGCCGTGGGCTGGACATGTTTGGTTTCAAAACCCGAGAACAACGTGCCGGGATAAACCTGTCCGCGTGTGAGATACAGGCCAAAATTCTTGACATCCGCGTTGTAGACATAGGGGAAAGTACCGAAGGTTAGCTGAAGCTTGTTCTTTGCCCCGATGGGTTGGGAATACGTCAGACGGGCCTCGGTGACAAAAGGATTCCACGTGTTGCTCCACGTATGCGCCCCAACCAAGGAACCGCGCGGATTCGACACCTGAATCGCCCCGAGCCCGAGCCCACCCTCCCAATTTTCCGATACCTTGCCTACGGCGGTGATTTGTCCTCCAGTATTCTGTATCCAATTCTTGTTGAGATTGTATTCGGCCGGACCCGACACCGTATCCGTGCTGTGTTCAATGCGGCCGAACTGTATCCAGCCGGCGCCGTGGTATTGTATGGTAATGCTCTCTGTTGCCGCGCCATGGAATGGAACCGCCAGCAGAATCGCCAGCAGCCAGCCAATGAGGCGATGCATGTTTGAAGAATATCCGGAAGCGCGGCGCATCAGAAGAAATACCCTATCCGGAACATGAAATACCAGTCCCTCGGAGTTGTAAACGCCTCCGCCATTCCCCCCTGCTCATTGATGGCCGTGGACGCCGGCCGTGGACGGAAATGATCGTTGGCGATCTGCGCCGAGAAACTCAAATGGTTGTGCAGTGTTTTTTCCAGATAAAGGGACCACTTCCAGTTGTCCGTCACCAGGTTTTCCACATCCCAGGAAGTTCCCCTGACCTGCAGCGTGTCGCCTGTACGAAGCGCCAGCCGGCCCACGGAATCCAGAGTCCCGGTGTTGTTGAAGGCGTAGTTGTGGTAATAGTCTTCGTACGACAAGGGAACCGGAGACGGAGCCCCCGGAAGCGGCTCCACCGGTGATGGGGCGACGTTGGGCTGGGAAAGGCTGTTGAAATTGCCGATCTTGCCAAGGCTATTGCGGTATTTGGAACCATACCACTCCACTTCCAGTGAGAAGTAGTCGAGCAAGCCGAAGGTGGGAATGTTGAATCCCAACATGACCGGAATTCGCCGCCAAATGTCATCGTAATAGGAACCGTAATCCTTCACTCCCAACACGGACGCCTCGCCGTACAACTTGAGATCATGGGTTCCCAACCCAGTCGCGGAAATCCAACGCTTGAAATCCACGCTGAACATGCCCATCAGCTTGGTCCCTTGATTGGAATAGGTCACCGTGTCCTGAGGGTGCAACGTATCGCCCGTTGCTTCAATGTTTTTCACTGTCTCCAGTTTGGAATCATTCGGGAGAATCCGGTAGAAGTTGAGGCCGCCACCAATTTCCAGAGCGCCCATCCTGTAACGGGCGATGTACGCAACGCTCCAGTCGAAGGTGGGAGGCAGATCCCGTTCATTGGCGAAGAGGAGATCCTGCTGAAAATTTCCCGCGGCATGGTGAAACCGGGCGCCCAGCATGTTGCCCTTGGTGGTGTCCGTCTTGAAATCCTTGAATCCCGAAGAGAGATAACCGGGATACACCGGGCCGCGCAGAAGGTAAAGCCCTAGGTTTTTCACTTGAGGATTATAATTGTACGCGAAATTCCCAAAGGTAAGGCTGAACTCAGGGGCATTCCTGTCACCATGGTACCACGTCATTCTCGCTTCGGTGATGAAATTCTGGAAGATGGAACGCATGGTGCGCTGTTGTTTCGCGTTTCCCTGCGAATGGTAAACCTGATACCCTCCGAAGCCAAAAGCCCCTTCGAAGTTTTCACCAATCCCCGCCACGGCCGTGAACTGCGCACCACTGGTTTGCAGCCAGTTCCCGTTGAGATTGACGCCTGTTCCCGCACCACCCAGCGTGTCCGTCACATGCATGACGCGACCCATCTCGGTCCACCCCTGACCATGAATCTGGATGGAAACAGTCTCCTCCGCCCCGGCGCTCAAGACACAGAAGGCCGAGACAAGCAAAAGACGGAGAGACGAGCTCATGAAAAAATTCAAGATCCTTGTCCCGTAAAAAACGGGGGCTTTCTTCAAGAGGTGTGATTATTCAAAAAGCCGGGCCACCCGGAGGTGCTCCGTGTCCTTGGCAGTCTTTATTTGCAGCAACAAAATGCCACGGCTGTTCAGCGGATGCCGGAAAGATCCGGCGCGACCGGAGAACTTCTCCAACACACGTCCGCTCAAATCACTGACTACGATTTGATAATCTGTGTTCAGTGAGCCTGTCAGCATTCCGAAAACGACATGGATGCCATGGCTCATTCGCGCACCCGATTTGATGGATGTGGTCTGGATGATCGGAACGCCCTGATCCGTCAAGGGACGTATTTTGATATTGCGATACCAATGGCCGTTGCTGTTTGACCAGCTTCCCGAGCCGCCATGTATTTGAATGCCCAGATAACTCGCCGGAGTATTGTATTGGACGGAGTCCATGACGGTGGGCACCCATTGGGCCGCGCCGAACCGGCGTATCCAAGCGTAATTATGAACCTTGTTCGTTGCCGAAGCTCCGGTCCCAAAGAATTTGACTCGCATCTGGTTCCAACCACCCGTGTCCCATACCGCCGTCCAGCTTCCGGGACCGCAACCAGTGGTTGGGCACCCGTAAGCGGTAGGGTTTCCGAATTTCTTGGTGACCGTATCCCACCTGTTGGTGGCATTGGAATTGGTGCCTATGGTAATGGTGGATTTGTTCGCACCAAAGACGAAGGGATCCACGTTACGGGAACCGCCGGTATAACCGTTCTCGAAATAAACACCCCCGACACTGCTCCCCTGGATATAGTCCACGGTGGTCTGGTAACAGGTTCCATTCGCGGTGGTACGATTGAAAACGCCGCCGTCATTTCCAAAGGATGGCCAGAGATCGAAAATCAGTTCGTAATTGCCGTAGGATTTGTTGGTCATGATAATGCTGCCGGCGTTACCAGCAACCTTTTGGGTGGAGAACAGCAGGCCATTGACGCTATCCACGAGCCAGATGCCTCCGAGAGTGCGATCTCCGCTGGAGTGACCGCTCTGGCAGCTTTCCCACCAGCCTTTGAGGCTTTTGCCGTCAAAAATCTTGGTGAAGCCGGAATCATCAGGAGAAAAATTCAAGGTATCCGACAAGTTCGGACCCGTGGCGCAAGCCGCATTCGTACCCGTCAAAGGGGCTTCGGGCTGGGCGAAAACACCCACCGTCCCGGCCAAAACAACAGCTCCACATGCAACAGTTTTCCAGATATTCATAACAGCCCCTCTCATGGGAAAATTCAACCGTAAGGTTCGGCTAAAAATATACCTCCGGTCCGCTGGAAATACTCTTTAAAATCAGTGGAAAAAAGGCCTTTGCCATTCCCATCTGACTCTCGATTCTATGTGTTTGAAAACAAAAAATCCCGGTGAAAAATTCACCTGGGTTTTGGTAATACCAAAGAAGATGTGGTTAAAAGAAATAGGCCAGCTTAGTCGTGAAGTACCAGTCTTTGGGTGTCACCAAAACGGCATCCCGGTGAGGCGGATTGGAATCTGCATAGCCGTCAAAAATTCCGGGGCGGTAATGATCATTGGCAACTTGAAAACTCAGCAGGACGTGCTTTTGAATTGTCCTGGCACCATGCAACGACCACTTCCAGTTGTCACGGATGGCCCGTCTGGCAAGATAGCGGTTCCCGGTATTCGGATCCAAATCCCAATTTGTGGGGTAAGGACTGATGGGATGCCCTATCACGTTATACTTGTCCAGGTTGTCCGCGTTGGCAGAGGCATACCATTCCACTTCCAAGGAAAGATGGTCGAGGGTCTTTCGCGTCGGCAGGTTGAACCCCACCATCACCGGCATGCGATGCAAATAATCCCCGTAAATTTTCTTGTGAGCCTTGTCATTGTCGAGACCCAGCAGGGCCACTTCCCCATAAAGCTTGAGATCCTCCGGTCCCAGCCACTCTGCTCCGCCGAAAAGGGGCTTGGGATCGAAAGAGGCGTTGGCCATAACCTTGGTTCCATTGAAGGAAAGGTTGGTCGTGTCGGGCTTCTTGCCCCCCACCGTATCCAACGGATCGGCATAAGTCCACCGGCCTCCATCCGGATTCTGGCCGGAAGTGAGTTTGCTGTCCACCGGAAGCAGGTGATAGAAATTAACCCCCGCGCCAATGTGCAAGGTTCGATGAACCTGATAACCGGCCACATACGCCGGCGACAGATCGAAAAACGGGTAATACTCCATGTCACTGGAAAGGAGCAAATCCTGCCGGAACGCCCCCATTTGATGATGCAATTGAAGACCCAGCATATTGGCCACGGGCATGACATGCTTGGTTTCAAATCCGGAAATCAGGATTCCGGGATACACCGGACCGCGCAGAAGATACAGGCCGAGGTTTTTGGCATCCGGATTATAGTCGTAGTTAAACAACCCGCCTGTCACTGAAACTTTGGAATTCGCCGTGTTTTGAAACAGGTAGGTAAAGTTGGCGTTTGCAACATAGGCGTCCACACCGGAGGGAGCATAGCCGCTGCTTACGTGGAGACCACCGGACAGGGTATTGCCCGCCGCCATTCCCACTCCTGCGGAGACGTGAAGCTTTTCGGAAGGTTGGGCAACCATGGATATCTGGGCGCCGGACGAGAAAACGCTTTTCCCGTCCAATCCGCCCTTGTAAAACCCCGGGATCGCCACGCTGTCCGAACTTTTCCCAATGACACTGTATTGCATCCAACCCGCGGCGCCAAAGGTGATCCCATCGCTTTCCTGCGCGTTGGAACAGGCCAGCATCCCTGCAATCACGCAGATTCCCGCATGAACAAGCGCATGCCTGCTGAGAAATATGAATGACTTCATGATCGCTTTCCCGGGATCCCTAGAAGAAGTAAGCGAGTTTGCATGTCCAATACCAATCCTTGGGAGTCCTTAAGACCTCTTTGCCCGCATTGGGCCGGTCATGATACCCGCCCAAACGCAGATGATCATTGGCCACCTGGGCCGTAAACTGCATGTGTCCAAACAAAGTCTTGGCCACATTCGCGGACCATTTCCAGTCATCACGACTGTAAACGCTGTGGTCCACCTGGGATGGGACCCAAGCCCCTCCAAAATTTGCCGCGACATTGTCACTGGAGTTTTTGGAGGCGTAATACTCCACTTCCAAGGAAAGGTAGTCGAGGTAACCAAACGAGGGAAAATTGAAACCCACCATGACGGGAATGCGCTGCAAAATATCGTCATAAACAATGCGGTAATTGTTGAGACCCAACACGGCCGCTTCACTATACAGAATCAAATCCTGTTTGCCCAATGTCAAGGACCCTAACCCCGAAAAACCGAATAAAGCCTTGGGATCAATATGCAGGCGGGCCATTAATTTGGTTCCGGCAAGGGAACCAGTTACCGTGTCCGGAGCCTTGCCCCCCGTGGTGTCCGAATAGTCCACAATCGAGCAAAGACTGTTGCCGTCTTCCTTGCCATAGGTGCTTTCGCACACAGGTCCCGGTGAAGTGAGATCAGAATTCTGGGACAAAAGACGGTAAAAATTCACGCCGGCTCCGATTTCCAAACCTGGATGAATCTGATAGGAAACCACATCGGCCAGCGACCAGTCGTAAACAGGCCGCTCGTCCTCCGATTTCAAAATCACATCGTTGCTGAACCCAGCCTGTTGATACCGGGCCATTCCCCCGAATACGCTCCCGAAACCGGATTCAATCGCGCCGGGATAGACATATCCCTTCATCAGGTAAAGCCCCAGATTCTTTGCATCCGGGCTGTAACCATAACCGAAATTACCCATGGTTAACTGGAATTTCCCGGTGTTGAAGAGAGCATGCGAATAGGTAATGCGCGCCTCTCCCACGTAAGGAACCGAGAAGGGATACCAATATCCGGCCTTTGCAAAGTTACCGCGGGCCAAATGAACACTTATCACGCCCAATGCCAAACCGCCTTCCCAATTGGAATCGATTTTGGCGGTGACGCTGATTTGGCCACCGGTGTTTTGCATCCAGTTGTTGTTGTAATCGTCTTCGGACTCAAGGTCGGGAGTGTTTGTATAACTGTTTTCAACCTTCCCAAACTGCGTCCAACCGGCTCCATGATATTCCAGTTTCATTTCCTGCGCCTGCGCAAAAAGCAACGCGGGCAATGCCAGCAGGAGAAGATTCATACGCACGTTCATTAACCGCATCCTTCGAGTCCGCATCAGAAGAAAAAGCCCACACGACCCATGAAATACCAGTCACTAGGCCGGGTTAACACATCTTGAGTCCCCCCCACGCTGTTGATAAAGGCCGTGGGAAGGGGGCCGGGTCGATAATGATCATTGGCGATTTGGGCGGTAAACTGAATGTGTTTTGCAACCGTCTTCCGCAGGAACAGGGACCATTTCAGGTTATCCGCGGTGGAATCCGCATATGCACCCGGTCTCACGGGTCCCGGAGAAGGGATGGGGAACTTGGGATCCTGCCAGGGAGCCACGATGGAGGCAGGATATCCAATGTAGGCCAAATCGTTTCTGTAATGGGAGCCGTACCACTCGATTTCGAGCGAAAGCATGTCCAGAATTCCAAAAGTGGGGATATTGAATCCGCCCATGACCGGAATGCGTTCGCCAATCTTCTTGTAATAATTACCGTAATTCTTAACGCCAATGATGGCCGCTTCGCCGTACAACTTGAAGTCTTCAGCGCCCATGTTTTCGAACGGAAACCAGCGCTTGGGATCCAGACTGAACATTCCCATCAGCTTGATGCCTTGATGGGTGAGGAAAACCGTGTCGCCCGGCGCAACGACGTCGTAGCTTCTTGCCGCATCGGGATTGCCGACGATATGTCCCGGAGTTTCGATGGCGGATGAATAAGGGACTAACCGGTAAAAATTGACGCCACCGCCAATGTCCAATGCCCCGAACGCACGATACTTGGCCACATAGGCAAGGCTCCAGTCAAACGTAGGCGGTAAAACACGCTCGTTCAGGAAGAGGATATCCTGGGTGAAGTTTCCCAGAGCATTGTGAACCTTGAATCCGGTCTGCGTGCTTTTGGATGTATCCGTGTCGAACTCCTGAAAACCGGACATGAGCACTCCGGGATAAACAGGACCCCGCAGGAGATAAAGCCCCAGGTTCTTCACATCCGGATTGTAGTCATAGGAAAAATTGCCCGCAGTCACACTAAGCCAAGGACGTTCCGCGCTTCCAAGGGAATAGGTCAGATTCGCCTGCGCGACATAAGCCCGCCACATTGACACGTTAAACCATTCGGTGTAGCTGATGTCATGCGCGCCGATGCTCCCCAGGGATTGGGAAACCTGATACACTCCAATTCCAAAGGAGCCTTTCCAGTGTTCCCCCAAATCGGCGTCGATTGTGAACTGTCCCCCCAAACTTTGCATGGAATTTCCGCTCACATTGTAGATCTGACCGTCGGCCAATACGGAATCGGAAGAATGCATGAGCCGCCCGCTTTGGGTCCAGCCCTGTCCATGAAGCTTAAACGAAACACCATCGGCCGCAAAAATGGAAGCAGCCAATGCCCCTGCGCTCATTAATGGAAGGAAAGTTCTCATTAAGACTGAAACCCCAAAGAAGGTGCTCCGAAAATGAACATCGTATGCGTTCGGTAAATGCGTCGGATTTCAGGGGATTTCCTGAAATCCGACGGCTTTAGGTTTGAACTACCGGGTCGCCTGATTGACACGCAGGGTTTGCACGCCGCGCATGGTTGCGATTTTCACCAACATTACCCCGGAATATACGGGGAGATCATGGCTGATATTCGCACCGGCAAAACCCGTGTATTCCTGCAGCACGCGTCCCTTGAGATCAGAAATGGTTACAAGGTGATCGAAGGGCATGGAACCTACGAGGGCTCCGGAAACAACATGAAGGTCGTATTGAACCTTCTTCGATGCAGGATTGAGGGCAACAGCTACGAGAGTGGCAGGTCTTCCGAGTGAATCCAAGGTCCGCACCTTTATGTCGCGGTACCAAGAACCCTTACCACCATTATTGGCGTATATGTAGCGGGCACCACCATGAATTTGAAACGCAAAAGGAGCGATTTTCTGATAGGTGTTCACCTGAGATGCAGTCAACACCATGGAATCCTGAACAACCGTAACCCATTTGGCCGTGTCCTTATCGACGCGCTGCATGCGGGAAAGGTTGGTGTCGTTGAGGGGGTAGTGTTTCCGCATGAAAGTGAACTCGTGAATTTTATCTCCGGCTGAGGTAACGCTTGTGGGCTGGGTCGTGCTCAGGCCACCGTAGTAAATCTGACGCACCTGCATCCAGCCACTGCCATTCCAAAGGCGCAAATAATCAGCCTGCACGCATCCGCTGGCGGCGCAACCAATATCCGCAGGACCATAACCTGTAATCAAATTCTTGCGGCTGGTCTGCTTCGTCCAATCATTGATGTCGGGAGTGCCGCCGCTTCCCGCACCACCACCGGAGCCGGGAATGGTGAGGGCCGTTGCCGAGCTATAGCTCCACGGACGGCCGTTTCGGCCTCCCGGGAAACCCGCTTCACTGTAGTAACTGAAAACACCGGAAGCACCCAAGTAGTCGAGCACCATTTGATTGGCAGCCACGTTGCTTGAGGACGTAATGGCATAACGGTTGAAGACGCCGCCATCATTACCATACTGGGGCCACCATTCAAACATGAGTTCATAGTGCGCATATCTCTTATGGGTGGACAGCAAGCCCCCCGAACCACTACGTGACATGGCATAAATCGCTTGGCGCGTCGAATCCACTTTCCAAATGGCACCATTTGTTTTGTCGCTTGAGTGGGAACTCAGGCAATTCTGCCACCATCCTTTGAAGGAGCGTCCGTCGAAAATGGAAACGAAGCCGTCCGAATCCGGTGCAGCAACCACCGTATCGGCCTGAAAGGCGGCAGATGTATCCACAGAACAAAGCTTGTCCGGGGTTGTGGGTGCGGGAACCGGTTGAGCCACGCTAAGCGCGACAAAGGAGGAGATCGCCAGTAAAGACGCAAATCCAAATAATTTCATTCCATTCATGAGATCCCTCGTTGAAAAATTTTCCCTCGTGCCCGAAATTTAGGCGGCAAAACATAGAAGTCAAGGCGAATCTGAAATATTCTTATAAAAAACAACGATTTTGGCCTTACCAAGCAATCTTATGCATTGACAATTTGCCCTATTTTCGCTCCTATTGGCCCTCTTCCCGGCGCTTGCGCACGTTTTTCACCTCCCGCGCATTAGTCTGCCGGATTTCTCAGGCAAGGATTTTCTCCATGGACAGCTCAAAGATTCGCAACGTCGCCATTATTGCCCACGTGGATCATGGCAAGACCACTTTGGTGGACGGGCTCCTCAAGCAAAGCGGTGCTTTCCGTGAAAATCAAGTGGTGAGTGAGCGCGTCATGGATTCCAATGATCAGGAACGCGAACGCGGCATTACCATCTTTTCCAAAAACGCATCCGTGGTTTACAAGGATTTTCTGATCAACATTGTGGACACTCCGGGTCACGCAGATTTCGGCGGACAGGTGGAACGCGTATTGGGTACGGTGGATGGCGCGCTTTTGATCGTGGATGCTTTCGAAGGTCCCATGGCCCAAACCCGTTTCGTGACCAAAAAGGCTCTGGAACTCGGGCTTACCATCAGCGTGGTGATTAACAAAATCGACCGTGCGGGATGCGATCCCATGCTGGCGCTGGACAAGGTGTTTGATCTGTTTGTGGATCTGGGCGCCAATGATGCACAGCTTGACTTTGCCTATGTATTTGCTTCAGGTCGCAGCGGCACCAGCCGTCGAAAACTTGAAGATCCGGATTCCAATTTTGTGCCGATTTTTGATCTCATCGTCGATAAAATCCCGGCGCCTCAGGTCGGCACGGGTCCCGATCCCATACTTCAAATCACCAGTCTCGACTATCAGGAATTTCTGGGCCGCATGGCGGTGGGACGTTTGCGCCAGGGAAAACTTCAGATCAACCAGACCGTAACGCACGTCAACGAACACGGTGTCGCCAAGAAAGTCCGCGTCACCAAAATTTTGTACCCGGAAGGCGTCAAGCTGAAGGAAATTCCCGAAGCCGTGGCAGGGCAAATCGTTTCGCTATGCGGCATCTCCGATTTCACCTTGGGCGACACTTTGTCCGGAGCGGAAAATCCCGTCACACTGCCTCGCATCAAGGTCGATCCTCCCACCATTGCCATGCGTTTTTGGGTGAATGACTCTCCCTTCTGCGGACTGGATGGCGGCCGTTTTCTCACCTCGAACCATCTGGCCGAACGTCTGGATCGCGAGGCGCTTTCGGACGTGGCCCTGCAAGTTTCCCGGCTCGATGAACCCGGCGCTTTTCGCGTGGCGGGACGTGGCGTCCTGCATCTTTCCGTGATCATCGAAAAGATGCGTCGCGAAGGTTTTGAATTTACCGTGGGCCGCCCTCGCGTTCTCACGCATGAAGAAGACGGCGTGGAAATGGAACCGGTGGAAACCATCACCATTCATGCACCGCCGGAATTTGCGGGCATGGTGATCGACGAAATCAACAAACGCCGCGGTGAAATGAAAGACATGACGCTGGAAGGAAACCAGACCCGCGTTGTTTTCGACATTCCCGCTCGCGGATTGATCGGCTTGCGGACCCGCCTGCTTTCCTTGAGCAAGGGATACGCCGTATTCCAGCAGCTCTTCAAGGGCTTTGAACCGTCCAAAGGAAAAATTGAACAGCGTCCCACGGGTGCATTGCTTGCCAAGGAGCGCGGCACAGCCGTGGCTTATGCGATTTGGAAACTGGAAGAGCGCGGTGTGATGTTCATCGGTCCCGGAGAAGATGTTTATCCCGGCATGATCGTGGGTGAGCACAATCGTTCCGACGATTTGACGATCAACGTGAGCAAGACCAAGCAGTTAACTAACATGCGCACGACTTCTGCTGATGAAGCCACGGTGCTGACGCCTCATCGTCAGATGTCCCTTGAGGAATGCCTTGAGTTCATCAACGATGACGAAGCCGTGGAATTGACCCCCAAGAAACTGCGCCTACGGAAAATTCAGCTCGACGAAACCCAGCGTCGCCGCACGGCATAATCACAACACCGGTAATTAAATTCCTTCCATGATTGAAGGACCGGTATTGGGATTGGATTTCGGGGAACGCCGCATCGGCGTGGCCCTTTCCGATCCCGAGCGGATAATTGCTTCGGGTCTCACCACTCTCGACAGACGCAAAAAACCCGATTACCTGCAATCTCTGGATGAAATCATTCGCCGCGAAAAGGTGCGCGCCATTGTAGTCGGCTATCCATTGCGGACTGATGGAGAAATCAAACCCGGCGGGAAAACCGAAGCGGTGGACGCTTTTGTGGCTGCATTAAAAACCCGTTTCAATTTGCCCGTGCATCTTGAAGACGAAAGCTTCACCAGTTCGATGGCGGCGGATTCGCTGAAGCAACGCGGCGGTAAAAAAAAGAAACCGAGCGACTGGATTCGGGCCAAGGCGGAAATCGATCGAGTTGCAGCCTGCTATATCCTTCAGGATTATCTGGATCGCGGAGAAAAAGTATCATGATGCACGTTTCCCCCTGTGCATGGTATTGTTTTCAAATTCCCGATGAAGGCGTCTGGGTGGTCAAGGATGCAACCGATCGAACCTGGCTCACGGCTTCGGATGGAAGTTGCGACATTGAAATCGCTGCGGCCCGGCGCACGGGAAAAACCGAAGAGGATGAGGTCGCAGAAATTCACGAACGGTATTTGCGCGAAGAAGGGATTCAGCCGGTGAAAACGGTGATGTCGGAAAATCCCTGCCAGGTTCTGACCTATGTCACCCGCGGGTTGGGCATGGATGAAAGGGAGCACATCGTGTGCCACGCCTACTGGAAAAACTATTGTGCCTTCATCAAATATCACGGCCATCAGGGAGCCGACTCCCAGCAGCGTTCCCGGATCTTTTACGATCTGATTCGCTCATTGGAACCGCTGGCATTGGATTAAAATACAGGGATTTGAACCGGCTATTTCGCGCCCAATATTGCCATGTTCCTTCGCACAAATATCTGCTGCTCCGAAGTCAGGGTTTGTTGGACAATGTTCTGGCAGTAATAGGCCCACATCAGATTCTGGCGGTCACTGTCACACGTAACGGGGCATTGGCTGGGGGACGTGGCCGCCACGTACAGGCAATAGGGCCGCCCGTTTTGAATCGTTTCCACTTCATGAGCGGAAAGTGCCGCGTTTTTTTTAGACAAGGCAAGAATCATGTCGGAACAAAATGGAGTGGAAGAAAATCCATCGTCAGCATTGGTAGTGTCCCTGTCGTTTGCAAAATCCACATTCGTGGCCATGACATGGCGGAAACCGAAAAAGTGACCCATCTCATGAGTGGCCGTAACGGCTAGGGCCGCGGCATCCGTAACAGTGGCATTCAAGATGACGCGGCTCGCCGGGTCCTGATACAAATCCAGCGCCTCTCTGGGGGCATAACCGAGAATCGTTCCACCCCCGGTTGATGAAATACTGTCCACCAAATAAAAGTGCACGGCTCCCGGAATGCGCGTTCCGGGCAATGCCACAAATGTCGAACCGAAGGCCATCCCCGATCGGATCGTCGTATCCCCCACGATCTCATAAGTGGAACTGCTTTCCAAAGTGATACTGTATTTCGCAAAGATCGTCCTCAAGGAATCGAGAAATCTTTGCGCAAAAGCCTGCTTAGAAGAAAGCGTGGGGAAATTTCTCAACTTGCCCACCACAAACAAATGAACCTTCAGGGTGTGAGACTCCGCCACACTTGTATCCAACAACCGAACCCACGGACGCGCCGTGCCACTTTTCAATTTCGAAAGCCCCCCGGTATCCACGGGGAGAAAGACGGCGGAGAACAATGAGGCTTTGGTCATCGAGACATCTGGAGACAGCGTGAAAACCTCACTGCCGTTTACCAATTCCGGGTCGAGTGTTTTCCATGCAGTCCAACCGTTGTTGCCGTTGGAATAAACCGCAAGCCTGTCCCCGGCCCTCGAAAGTCTCACCTGCACGGAATAATTTTGGCCGGGTTGCAACACAAATTCGGCTCCGCCATTGAACAAGGCTCTGGCGAGGGAATCATTCTTGGCTGGATCATTTATGTAAAGACGGCGCGATGGCGCAACTCCGGCCCCGGAATCCGGAGACATGTCGGGAAGACCGAGGCACCCGGTTAAACAGGCTGCCAGCAGGCCACCCAGCACATTCGCACGAATCGACATGAAGCTATTCTCCCCCGGACAATATCCGTTTTTACTCGATCGCGAACACCCCGGGAACCCTTATTATACCGACCTGTGAACAAATTGGCAATTGCCCGCGGGGATTTTCAGGCCTGTTTGCATTCCAAAAACCGGACTCCAACTCCAATAATAACAGCAACTTGCGCCTTGAGCGTGATTGTTTTTCGGAAATTAATTATTCCACCAATGTGCCCTCGCCCCGTATTCATGGGGGTGAAACCCTTGTGGAATGCGGAAAATTCCTCGCCGCAAATCGCATGTTGACTTACATTAATGGGGCCGAAAGGCTGGGAATCAACTCCCACCACACACTTAGAAAGGACTCCTACATGGCCGAAAAAAGCCTCACCCAAAGCGAAATCGTGACACACCTCGCGAATGCCACCGAGCTCACCAAGGTTCAGGTTCGCGGTTTCCTCGAAGCCCAAGCCAAGCTCGCTTACAAGAACGCCAAAAATGGTTTCACCCTTCCCGGACTGGGAAAACTCGTCCTCGTGAACCGCAAGGCTCGCATGGGCCGCAATCCTGCAACGGGCCAGGCCATCAAGATTCCTGCAAAGCGCGTGGTGAAATTCCGCGTTGCCAAGGCAGCCAAGGAAGCCATCGGCGGCAAGTCCAAGAAATAAAAAGCCTTCATACCTTGAAGCGGAAAGAGCGGACCTTCAAGTCCGCTCTTTTTTATTTCTGAAAAATTCTGGAAAATATTTTCAGCCTGTGTGACACCGGTCACCCCTCCGTAATCCCATGACCGCTACGATTGGGTCATGAGTTTCTCCACACTCCGTGAACAAGCAAATCTGAACAGGGGTATTCTGCTCATCGCACCTGTTTCCTGGGCCGCGTTTTCAATCTATCTGAATCCGTGGTATGGGTTCGCAGGATTCTTGATTCATTTCTTTCTCTGTCTGCCAAAGCGAAACTCCGCACGGGCATTGATGTTTCTCGCCTATCCACTGCTATGCCTGATGTTTGCACTGCAGAATCCGGCTCTTACATCAAACGGAATTCCCTTTCACCGTAAAATCACATCCAGTCAAAATTTGCGATTTTGGATGGGCGAAGTCGAAAGTTTCCCTGCGCCCACGGCAGATGACGGGCACAGCTTTGTATTGCAAACTCCGGAAGGTTTGTATCGCGCCACCTTGCCCCGGGGAAATCCCGCGCCGCCTTTAGGTACCACCATAGCACTCCTGGCCCGGGAAAAATTGCCGGAGCCTCCGGCCAATCCCGGGCAACGCGATGCGGTATACATCCTGCGCGGACAAGGCCAGAGCGCCGTATTGGAAGGAACGCATTGGAATCTGTTGAAAAACCCATCCGTTTGGAAATCATGGCTGACAAAACTTCGATCCGGTTTGGGCAAGGAACTGGAGGAATATATTCCCCGCTCCACACGGCCTTTGGTTGAAGCGGCTCTGCTCAATGACACGCGCAATGTTTCCATCATCACTCAACAGGATTTCACCCGCAGTGGAATGCAGCATGTTCTCGCCATCAGCGGGCAGCATATCGGCCTGCTCGTCGCATTCCTGCTCTTCCCAGCCTTGTGTCTTCGCCTGCCGCGAAAATCCGCGTTGATCCTCGCGGGTTTGCTCACGGTCCTTTACATCCCCGTCACCGGTTCTTCTGTGAGCGTGGTACGGGCCGGTTTGATGATGTCTTGTTTTCTTCCTTCCATTCTTCTCGAACGGCCATCCTCAGGTATCAATGCCCTGTGTCTCGCCGCTGCCGTGGATCTTATCGCCAGCCCGTTCCACATCCTGAATCTGGGATTCCAGCTCTCTTACGCCGCAACCCTTGCCCTGATCCTTTGCGCTCCGGCCGCTCACTCACTGACAAAGCATTTCCAGCATCGACTTGTGCGAAACACGGTGCAAATGATTTTTCTAAGCGCCATGGTGTCATTGTTCACCTATCCCCTCCTTGCCGCATCCACTCATGCCATGCCACTCTGGGGAGTAATCGGAAATCTCATCACTATTCCCATCAGCAGCACCATGTTAATCGGAGGACTTTGCACTTGGGTATTAAGCCCCCTGCCTCTCCTAGCCCATTGGAGTGGTGCCTGCACTGGGTTGTTTTCGATGATGCTCGAAAGTTCGGTACATTTTCTGGCACAACTTCCCGGATCGCTTTGGCCCATTGCGGAAATTTCCCGGACAGGTCTCGCCGTTCTCATCATTTCCGTATTGACGATTACCACCCTGTTCCGGCTTGAGCGATGGCGTTTAGGTTTCATGATGACGGGAATTTTCATCACCTTTGAAATCTTCCGGCCTTGTTTATCCGCACCGTTTCCGGGAGAAGCTCACATTACGGTGCTGTCGGTGGGACATGGCGATGCTTCGGTTTTGGAACTTCCCGGTGCAACCATCCTGATCGACGCCGGTCCTTCCCCCGGCACGGCTTTACAGGTGATTATTCCGTTTCTTCAAAGCCGGGGAATCCACCGTCTGGATGCCATATTGCTGACCCATCCCGACATGGATCATTATGGAGGGATGTTTGGATTGATGGACCGCATTCCTGTCGGGTTCATTCTCTCACCCCATCTGCGCTCTTCCGACGCACCTTGGGAGTGTTTGAAAAATCAAATTCACGCCCGTGGAATCCCGTGGAAGGAAGGCAGCAGTGGAGATTTGCTTTATCAAAAAGGCGGCATCACTTTACGGGTTCTAGGACCCGACTCCACTTTGGACTCTGCTTCGGACAACAATCACTCCCTAGTGTGCATGCTGCAAACATCCAGCGGAAAGGCCTTATTCACAGGAGACATTGAAGGTCCGGCCCAGCAAGCACTTGCCGCAACTTGGCCGTTATGGCGCGGCGCATGGCTCAAGGCACCTCATCACGGCAGTGATCGCACCACTCTTCCCTGCTTCCTCACCGCCGTCGATCCGCCTCAAGTCGCAATCTCTTCGGGACACCGTCCAGGGTTTCCAGGACCAACCACGGTGAAAACTCTGGCCCAACTTCATTCAAATGCCGGTATAACATCCCGTGACGGGGCCGTTATTTGGAATTTCAGGTTGGATTCATCGCTATCCCGAAAATTCCGATTACTGTTGTAAATTGAAGACTCGTCATGTCCGACTTTCCAGATATAGATCCCCAACGTCTGCGCCGAATCTATCAGGCCACCGAAATTAAACGGTCTCCAATAACCGGCATTGTTGCCGGTTATCACAACCTGCCTTTCACTTTGATAGGCCCCAATGATGAACCGGAAGCCTCCGAGAACAATCCCGGCAGCCTGAAGCTGACCGGAAAGATTTCCGTCAGCCCCAAATTGGTCATTCCCGTTTCTCCCCATGATGAAAACTTTGCAGATATTTTTCCTGAAGACGAACCCTTCATGGATCGCAGTCTTGTCAGCCGGGTTTTCTCCTTCCGGCTTTCCACACGGAGAAATCTCAGCATCCGCAATGAACAGCTTTCAGTCGAAGTCTTCCCCAATTCGGGAACGGACTTGATGGAAAAGGTTCTCGACGAATTGAGCCGGGGGGAAATCCTCAACACCGGCGTCATTTGGTGCCCCGAACCGCGTTTTTACCCTGTAAGCCTTGAGCGATTCATCGTTTCCGTGCTCGACAGGGAATTTCGATGACCACTGCTTAATGCTACGGGCTACAACGAAATCGCCAGCACCCTTGAATTCCGTTTCAAGTTAAATGCCTGCCGCCGCTCCGGTGGCAAAGTGGATACCGAAACTTCCTTGAACCCCAACCGCATGAAAAAATCGCTGGTCTGCGTGGTCAGCAGGAAGACTTTTTTGACGCCGCCTTTCTTGGCCCGCTGCAACAAATACGTCACAAGCTTCGCGCCCGTCCCCCGCCCGGCATAAGACGGATCCACCACCAACGCCGAAAGCTCGGCCGTGGATTTCCCATAGGGTTTCAAAGCACCACAACCTTGCAGGACGTCATCCACTTTGTACACGGTGAAGTGCTCCAGCTCGCGAATAAGTCCCTCCGCATCCCGTTGCACCAGCACTCCCTTGTCCACATACGGTTGCATAATGCGCAGGATCTCGGGAATGTCCCCTCCCTGTGCCGGATGAATATGATCATAGTCGTCCATGTACAACATGGTCCCCTGACCGGCGCTGCTGAAAACTTCCTGCAACAGGATTCCGTCCCGCGCACCGTTCACGACATGCACGCGTTCCACGCCACCTGAAAGAGCCTTCAATGCAAGGGACAGCAATTCGCGTGAATTCGTTCCCAAGGCCTTCGGATAATCTTTGAGCAGAGCCTCCCCTTCCTCCAAATCGAGGTTGGAAAAAACTCCGGCTTGAATTTCCTCTGCTTCCGCAAAGGGGCAATCGGCCACTACGGCGATACCGGACTCTTGGCCCACGAAGAACAACTTGGTGGCACGCAGGGCCTTGGCCACGGCCACGGCCAGCTCGCTGCTGTTCAGATTGTAATCCCGACCCACGGTATTCCAGCCAATATTGGGAACGATGGGAATAAGCCCGTCATCCAGCAATCCCTGCATCAACACCGCATCGACTTTTTCAACCCGTCCGGTTTGTTTGTAATCCAATCCGTCCCGAACACCGAGCGCGCGCGCCCGAACCCAGTTGCCCACAACACCGTGGGCTTCGTTCTCCGCCAGCAACGAAAGCAAGGTGTTGGAAACATTGGACGCACCGAGTTTGACCAAGGGCATGGCTTCAGGCGTGGTCACGCGAACACCGGCTACGGTCTTGGTCCGTGTGCCATATTTTTGCAATACGGTGTCAATGGACCGTTTCGCACCCGGTACCAGCACCACACGAATTCCCGTTTGATGCAACAGCACGATATCCCGAATCAACAGGGGGAACAGAGGCAACCCCATCAATCCGTCGTCGATTTTAATCACGAAGACTTGATCCCGGTAACGCCGGAGATACCCGAATACTTCGCGGATGGTCTGAATGGAACCGCCCAGAGAGCGGCTCCGGTTCCGAACAGTTACGGTACCTGCGCCACGCTTCAACGCCGCTTCCTTTGGTTTGGTCTTCGCTTTAATCTTTTTCATGTGACCCCGCTGAGTTCACTCCACGGCACAAAACCCTCGCGCAATCCGGAAACTTCGCCCGCAGCATAGCGCAAGAAGGCCGTGTGATAGGACAATACCGGCCCAAGGACTCCAAAGCCCTCTTGCACCAGCTCATCCTTCCATTTGGGGAAAAAACCTAGCGAATATACGCCGGAATCGGGATAGAGTCCGAGATCTTCGGGATGAAAGTGGATCATGCGAATTTCACCGCCCGGCAAAACTTCCCAAATCTCGGTTTCCTTGTGTAATACCAAATCCGGCGTACCGTGATTCCCCAACACGATTTTCCCGGTCATTCCACGCCGCTGCAGATTTTCAGCAAGGCGTTCGGCATAATGCCGGTGCGAGATTCCCAACACCAAAGGCGCGTTCTGCCAGGGGCTCAAAATTTTTTCTGCCGTATGGAAACAGGAACGAAAGCCTAGTTCCGATCGTATTTGCCGCAGGTTTTGCAATGCAGGGATCAAATCGTAAATGTCGGCGATTGTTAACGACGATGCGAATGACCCGATTAATCGCATCGTACCATCCCACGAATCCGTATTTCCCGACAACATGGGATCACTGTGTACCACTCCAACCGGCATACCCTTGGATGCTAAAAGATTGGCTGCCAATAAAGAGGCATGCCCACCCTTGCGAGGCGTATCCGAAGCCAGATTGAGAACAAGTCCTCCTGCGGACAAAGCCGGGAATGTTTGGGCCTGATTGTTCAGGGCCGTCATCATTCCATCAAGTTCTTCCCGACTCAACTCCTTGATGCGCAAAGCCTGGAGAAAAGCTCCTGCTTGAGCAGGAGTAAAACGTCCTGCCAATAATTGGGAAAAGGCATCGCATGCCTCATCCGCTCCCAGATCTCGGGACAAGGTTTTGCCACGGCCCACCTTGCGGATATAAGCAACAGGTCCAAGGCTTTCCTGCGGTTTTTGGTCGTCCATCATCCCGATCCATGCGTTAAGACATCACAGCTAAAACTAGTTTTAACCCATGTCCAATGCAGTAAACCGTCAAAAGGGCGAACCCCTTTTTCAAAGACTCTCCTTTCTTGTAATCCTCGCGGTCATCAGTGCAGGATTTCTTTACATGGTTTGGAGTTTCGTGATGCCCCTGCTCATGGCAGCGGCATTCACGGGACTCACCTATCCCCTCTACGAACGGCTTTTGCGGCTCCTTCGAAAACCCCCGCTGGCCGCCCTGGCTTCGCTTCTAATCTTTATCTTCGTCATTGTGCTGCCGGTGGCGGCTGTAATTACGGTAGCCTATCATGAAGCCTGGGCGTTCTTCAGTTCCACCAACTTTGACTCCCTGACCGGCCTCTTTGAAAAAGGATTGCAACAGGGCCGTGAACGCTTCCCGGGAATCTTCTCGAAATGGGACACCCAGAATGCATCTCAAATCACCGCTCAGGGAATTCAAACCGGACTGCAATGGCTTTTGAAAAATGGCGCGGGTTGGTCCCTCACCGCCGCCAAAAATGTGGGCAGTATTTTCCTGATGCTGTTCATGATGTTTTACTTCTATCTGGACGGTCACCGCATCCTTCGCAAGATCATCCTCTGGTCCCCTCTGCGCGATGATTATCAGAAAATCCTGCTCAAAAATTTTCTCGCTGTAAGCCGGGCCACGCTCAAGGGCATTCTGGTCATGGGTGCGGTTCAGGGCACCATCGGCGCCATTCTGTTTTGGTCGGTGGGATTGCACTCCCCCGTATTCCTCGGCGTTCTCATGCTGTTCTGTTCCGTCATCCCCGTTTTCGGCACAGGCATCGTGTGGATACCCGCCGTGATTTACCTCTTTATTCAAGGTCACGTCGGAGGCGGCATTGCGGTGATGATGGCGGGAATCCTGATCATCGGCACGGTGGACAATTTCCTGCGCCCCATGCTGATCGGCAAGGACATCCAGATGCACGACCTCATGGTGCTGCTTTCAACGCTCGGGGGTTTGGAGATTTTTGGATTGTCTGGATTCGTGATGGGTCCGATTCTGGCTTCGCTATTCCTCAGCATCTGGAAGATGTATGAGGAAATTTTCGCCGCCGAACTGGAGTACAATCGCGTGGCTGCCGAAGAAAAATCATCGGAGTAACCGCCGAATTCATTTTCAACGCCATGAAAGTCTTTGCCCTCTCCGATCCGCACCTGTCCTTCGGCGTCCCGAACAAATCCATGGATCGATTCGGTGCCGAATGGATTGGCCATCCCCAAAAAATTGAGAAGAATTGGCGTGCCATTGTAAGCCCACAGGATGTGGTCATTGTTCCCGGTGACATCAGCTGGGCCAAGAAACTCCCCGATGTTATGCCGGATCTCGAATGGCTCCATTCTTTACCAGGAACCAAAATCATTCTGCAGGGTAACCATGATTACTGGTGGCCGTCTGCCACACTGCTGGATCAGGAGCTTCCCACCTCTCTTCGCTTCGTGCAAAACAACCATGTGAAAATCGGCCCATTCTTTTTCTTCGGCACACGGCTTTGGGATACGAAGGAATATTCCTTATTCGACCTGATAGCATGGGACCCGAAAAAAGGCGAGATCCCGGGAATGAAAAGCGATCAGGATTTGGAAACACAAGAAAAACTATATGATCGTGAAATCCAGCGGTTGAAATTGAGCATTGCAACGCTGCCTCAAGGTGAACCAGGCATTCGCATTGGACTCACCCATTATCCGCCATTGGATCATTTATTGACTCCATCTCGCGCTTCAAAACTATTGGAAGAAACCGGAGCGCAACACGTTGTGTTCGGACATTTGCATTCCGTGAAACCGGAGTGGAGTGGGAAAGCCTTCGGAAAATTAAACGGTGTGGAATACCATCTGACGGCTTGTGACTATATCGATTTCACGCCGAAATTAATCTGCGAATCCTAAACAACCACAGGGTGTTTTGTTTTAGCCAGTAAATCCGCACAGATTTCGTCCAGCAACGGCCAACCTTCGTCCATTAATCGAACCGAACCCTTCACACGCTCAAGACATTTTGCCGTTTCCCATTTTTCAAAAACGGAAACTGGAAAACGAATGCCATGTTTTAGCTCCACTTCAACAAGGTTAAAACCTTGAGCCTGCCGCAAGCCCAGTGAAACAGTTTCCGCAAGACGCGCTTCGGCATCGAGTTCGTCCCATTCTCTGGATGCATCGGGAAACCCTTGTTCTCCCCATCGAAGATAATCCTCAAGGTCATGAGGATTCATCCAGCGGCGAACCCCGTCGTAGCCATGCGCACCGGGACCAAAAGCCAGATAAGGCGCATCGCGCCAATAGCCTTGATTGTGCAAGCACTCTTTTCCGGGTTTGGAGAAATTGGAAACTTCATAGCGATGCAAACCTCTGCGTTTCAACAGCGCAACTCCTTCGCTGTACATGGCCTGATACGCTTCCCCGTCGGGCAACACCAGTTTTCCATCGCGATGCCAGCGGTCGAACATCGTCCCTGCTTCCACGGTCAGGCCGTAAAAGGAAACGTGGCCGGGATCGTATTGAAGCAGCATTTCGAGGTTTTGCAAAAACCTCTCCGGAGTCTGCCCGGGCAAACCAAAAATGAGGTCGCCGCTGAAACGCAATCCGGGCTCCGAAGCCAGTAATTCCAACGCCGCCTGCGCACCTTCGGGAGAATGAACCCGGCCTAGCAGTTTTAGCTCATCCGGATCAAAGCTCTGCACACCGAGGCTGACGCGGCCAAATCCCAATTGACGCCAAGCATTGAGCTTGTCATTCGTAAGACTGCTGGGATTCACTTCCAATGTCATCTCTTCGATACTTGAGAGATCGAAATTGGCGCGAAGCTTCACAAGAATTTTTTCGAGAAAGGATGCGGGAACAACGGAAGGAGTTCCGCCTCCGAAAAACACGGTGCGGACTTTCCTATCCCCTGTCCACTGTTTTCCGGCACGGTCGATTTCTTCCAATGTGGTTTCAAACCACTTGCGCTGGGTGACCGCAGGAGATTCCCAACTGGCGAAGTCGCAATAATGGCACTTCTTTTCGCAGAAGGGAACGTGGATGTAGAGTTGGAGGGACATCAGCTTTCGATCAAACTTCGCAATCGTTTCGTCGTCTCGGCGCGATCCAAACGAGAGGCCGCGACATCCAGCACGAGCTTTTCCCACTCATCCACATTCAGGTTTTCGTGATACAACAATCCGTTGCGTTCCAGAAAAACGAGACTGGATGCCAGTGCCACCCGCTTGTTGCCATCTATGAAAGGATGATTGCGACAGAGATAAAACAGGTAGGCCGATGCGATTTCGATGCCATCCTTGAACACGGGTTCACCAAATGCAGTAGCCTGTGTCGCGCCCACGGCAGATTCCAGCAATGCCGCATCGCGTATGCCTTGAGAACCTCCACTCGCGGCGATCACTTCACGATGAATCGCGATTACTGCTGCAGGACTCAGGTGAGCCCATTCGCGGTTCATTGAGAAAGACGGTGGAAGAGTTCTTTGTTCTTGCCGATCCATTCACGGGCCGATGCCACACTCTCTTCAATACTGACGGCCGTGCGGGTTGGAGTAATGATGATGGCACCACCTTCATGAACGGTGATGTTGATTTCATCGCCCACTTTGAGATGGGCCATGTCCATGATCGCAGCGTCGAAGATGATGCCTTGCGAGTTTCCGATTTTGGTAATGGACTTGATCATGCCGTAAAACTATGTTTTACATGGGAAAAGTCAAGCAGGCCAAGAGCGGAAGATGATTTAGGCCTTAAATTTGAGTCAAAATTGGAGGCCTCTTATGAAACCTGAACACATTTCAATATTGGCCACGGTCGTCATGGCCGTATTTTCCTGCATCACACTTGTTTTATACTGGAGATCTGAAAGAGAAAGAGGACGAAACGAAAAAAGATTTCAAGACATTCTTAGTGCAATCGTACTTTCAAATTTGATTGGGCCAAAAGGTGGCACATCAATATCAATAGACGTTTTTAAGCAATACTATAAAGGTGAAACGAAAATTTTTGGCTAAGCTCAGCCCTTCCAAGTTGATGCCGATAAATCTTTGACCTTGTCCTCATCCACCTCAATTCCCAACCCCGGGCCTTTGGGAATGCGAACGCGGCCGCCGTTCACCTTGAACGGTTCCTTCAATACGCTGGTTCCAAGAAATTGCGGACCGTTCAACGCAGCGGGATGTTGAAGATTATAAGCTCCGTAAAGAATCAATGAAGCAGCGAGGGAAATATCGGGATCGGTCAAACCGCTTCCCAAAAACTTCAGATTGTATTTCTCCAGCAAATTCATCTGCGCAATCGCCGATGTCAATCCACCACAGCGTGAAGGCTTCATCGCAATGCCGTTCAACATCTTCAACTTCATAAACTCTTCCACTTCGACCGGGGACACGCAGCCTTCGTCCATGATAATGGGCAAAGCTCCCTGTTTAACCAGTTGCTGATATCCGGAAATGCAATTAGGATGCAATGCACCTTCAAAAACCGCCACCCCCGCATCCGCCAATTTGGAAGCCATCTCCAAAGCAGTGGCCACATCGTATCCGCAATTGGCGTCCGCCCAAAGAAATCCATTGGGTGCAAGCTTCTTGACCGTTTTGCATAACTCGAGATCGAATTTGGTATCGGGAGAAATCTTCACGTTGAAGTTCTCAAAGCCCCGCTCGCGGCCCTTTTGCATCAACCCTTCAATCTCACTGAGATCCTTGGGATTCAAGGTCCAACTGAGCAGAAGGTCGTCTGGTGTTTTCCGTCCCAGCATCTCGGCCACATTTTGTTTGAGCGCCTTGCCAATCAAATCATAAAGTGCCAGGTCGATGCCCGCCCTGGTAATCGGATAGGTCGTGGAAAAATCCGACGCCATTTCCTTGGTCATGGTATGATGAATTTCTTCGAGATCGAAAACATCCTTGCCAATTAAAACCGGAATCAAATAATTCTTCAGACAGGCAACGGCACCTTCGATGGTCTCGCCGCTCCAGCGCGGAATAGGAACGCTCTCACCCCAACCAACGGTTCCGTCGTTCGCAGTGATTTTAATGATAACCGTGGGTCTTCCCCCGCCGCTTACCGGACCTTCGAAAAACTTGAAGCGCATCACCATCGGATATCGCACCGGGAAGATGTCGATCTTCTCGATGGTGATTTTGGTGTTGTGTGAGAATTTCGGGTAGATGGAGGCTTGCCCGTTGGAATTACTCATGGGTGCGACTGTGTCGGAAAAAACATTGCGGACATCCATCAATCCTGCGACAGTAGCGAGGGCCATACCCTTGGAAAATTCACGACGGTCCATGCGCGACTCCCGGATCAGATTCCAAAATTGATGCTGACGACGTAATACCAGTCTTCGGGCTTGCGCATCAGGCTCGGACCCGTCCAGTATCCCGGGAAATACGTGTCCTGGGCGCGGAAGTGATCATTCGCCACCTGGGCCCGTACCGAGATGCCCGTCGTGACCTGCTTGACGGCGTACAACGTCCACTTCCAGTCGTCGCGGTGGTTGTCGAAATGATCCTTCAGCAGCACTGAGTAATAGTCCTGCACAATGGGGTCCGCGTTCGGGGCGTTACCGAGTCCCCCGCCGTTGTCCTGGCTGTATTTGGTGACCGTGTTGTAGGCGTAAGCCGGGTTCAGCTTCGCCTGTTGGCTTCCCATGTCGTCGGGATTGCCGTTTTTGAAGTATTCGACTTCGAGGGAGAGTGCATTGAGCAGACGGAACGTCGGCAGGTTGATGCCCAGCATGATCGGCATGCGTTCCGTCCTATTGTCGTAGACTCCGGGATAATTCTTCACGCCCAGCAAGTCGACTTCGCCGTACACCTTCAGATCCTCGGGGTTCAGCATCGCGATCGGCATCACTTTCTGGATGCTGAAGGAGGCCCGGCCCATGAGCTTGATGGCCTTGAACGTGAAATAGTCCACAGACGGTTTGTAGTACGCGATCACCGAGTCCGCGTTCCAGCCCGGGTTGATTGCCGGGGCGAGGACGCCGTTGATGTCCCCGTAGCCCGCCACAATGTGTTGGCCGGCCGTATAGTGCAGGGTCTTGTTGGTGTCGAACGGATCGACCGCGTTGATGGCCGGAAGGTTGTTGAAGGTATAGACGGTATTGTTCGGGCCCTTGGGAGAGGTAAGCTTCCCTTTGATCGGAAAATAATGGTAGAAGGAAACGCCCGCGCCGACCTGGATCGGTCCCTTGGTGTACTCGCCCAAGTAGGCAGGTGTGAAATCTCCTGGCGGACGAAAATCCCGTTCGTTGTACAGGAGGAGGCTGTGCTTCAGCGCGCCATTCAACTGCGATACGCTAAATTCCAGTCCCTGCACCTTGGCCAGCGCATTGTCCATGATGGACCAGCCGCCGGTGACCACGTAGGTCGGGTAGGCACCCGCACGGAACAGGTATTCGCCGAGGTTCTTGGCGTCGGGGTTGTACTTGTAGCCGAAGTATCCCACGCGCAGGGCTCCCCAAGAATGATCGGGATCCCCAAACTTATACAAGGCCTGTGCCTGAGTGATGCCGGGGCCGAATTTCACGCCGAAGCCCGCTCCGCCGCTGCTGAAGGTCTGGGGATACGTACTATAGAAGACGCCGCCCGCTCCGACCTTGATGTTCAGCCTCCGGTTGACGACGACTTCCTGTGTCAGGCTGACGCCAATCTGCGAGATGTAATAGTCGTCAGGATCGAAGTCGATGACTTTCGAACCCTGCACAATCTGCCCCGTTTCGATTTTGGTGCCGATGACAAGCGGCTTACGCTCTACTGTGTCTACAGAAGATGCGGCGAATGCTTCGAAGGAAAATAAGGAAAGACCGGCAAACAATAGTTTTGAAAAATGGTGCATGGATCAACCGCCTTTCAGCTTGGATTCAATTTCAACGAAAGAAATGGAAAGATTCCCGGACGCGTAAACTTTGCCGCGTTTCTTTCCAGTTACCAGAGTATGATCTTGTGGCTGAAGGGAACCTTCATTCCGGGGGTCATAATCTTGACGAAATAGACGCCTGGCTTAAGAATTTCTGCAAAATTGTACTCACGAGTTCCTTCTCCGTGACGGACAGTTACCCGGACGCCGGAGGTATTGAAAATCTCCACGCTGTGGCTGCCAGGTTGGGAAAACGAGAGCCGGAATGCGTCCAGCTTCACACCGTTTTTATTGCCGGTAAGCCATACCGTATTCGTGCCCCTTGGAGTCACACAGGCGTTCGTACCCAGGTGAGTGGCTTTCTTGTTGTACTCGGTATAATTGGAATCCGTACAACCCGCATAGCCCGCCAAAAACCTTAATTGGCCGATGAAGCTGGAATCCGCGAACGCCCTGAGGGCGCCCGTGGCGGTGGCCAATGCCGTCGTATGGTACATCCCGTTCACGATGAACCGGCCTTTATCGAAATTCCGTATCCAGACGAGGGGATGATCATTACCCATGGTCTTTTTGTAGGTGCCCGTGAACAACGAATCGGCGGTCGTCCACATCATTTGCGTACCTGAGGTGCCCCGGGGATTCCCCACGTAAATGTACCATTCGTCGCTCCAAGTAAACTTTTGCCCGGCAGTAACGAGGCCCGGCGGGTAGATAGTGGCCATCGCTTCGTTGTCCACGAACACCGGACCCGATACTCCGGAAGCCGCGTAATCGATATAATCTTTGCCCATCATGTTGATCCACCAAGTCCACGGGGTTCCCGCAGAGGTTTGGGAACTGCGCACGCACTGGTGAATGCACGCCAGCCCCTTGTTGCCGTTTTCGTACCACCTCTGAATCCGGTTTCCGGTCGCGGTGTCAAAATGCTCGTACATGCGGTACACGTTGTACCAGACCATCACATCGTAATTAGCGAGGTTAGCTGCGGTGAGCGGCGCCGTCGAAGTGTTCAGATTAAACGTGTCCATGGTGATGCCGTAGGTGGTCGCGAGCGCCTTGAAGTACTTGAAATTAACCGGAGTACTGGCGTCGTGGTCGCTGCCCCACCACCCTTTCATCAGGGAAAACTTCGCGGTGGTCAGTCTCGAAACAATGGGTCCGTTCTGCGCCGAAGCGAGACCCAGCAGGAGAGCCGCGCAGAGGCTAAAACGAATGTGGAAAATATTTTTGCTCATAACGAAAACCCCTGTCTTTTGTTTCAAGACCTCTTAAGGCCGTGCCACCATTGAAGTCCAGCGGCCATTTGCCGATTTGACTTCCAACACATTTAAACCATGCCCCAATGCCGAACCCGGCAACAGGAATTCTTCGCGGCCTGGGACATTAAAACTTGCCACCACGCTGCCACGCGCATCCAAAACACGCAAAGTGTAAGCGCTCTTCACAGGGGATTGAATCACCAAGGCATCCCCTTGCCAATGCAGGGTCAGCCCCTGTGAGCCGTCGTTATGATTACGGGGAGACAGTGCACTTGTTCCAGTACCCGCATCCACACCCGGACCAAATTTGTTGAGTGTGTACCACGCCACACCACCACCGGTGCCATCACCCCACATCGCATGGCCTGAAACAGCTGCAACCCCCGTAACGTTGATCTGCAAGGTGGAGCCCCAAGTTCTGTCCTGAACGCTGTTGGGCGTTGTTGAAGCCGGACGCTGTTGCAAACCCGTAATCGTCAGAGTGGCTTTGGTCTTATCCGTGTTGAGACTCACAGCTGTGATGGCAAGCGTCACAACTCCCGGCGTATTTTGGTAACCGGCGCCATAGCTTTGATCGTTTGCAGTGCCTCCTTGCAAGGAATTCCATTGGCGCACGGTGAAATTCCCGGCGACGGCAGTGACGACGGGTTCCGTGAATTCAATTTCCATTTGGGTGCTTCCCAAGGAACGGATCGCTTTCATCTCGAACACCGTGGAATCCTTGGGAACAAGACGTGCCAAGCCGTACTGCAAGCCTCCCACGAATCCATGAGAGCCCTGACCGGCGCTTCCTGGCGAATTGCCGCCGCCTAAATAAACGCGACCGTCGGGACCATAAGCCATGCTATGCACGTTTGTACGAAAATCGGGGAGTACCCCGGCAAGTTCTGTTGCGCCATTATTGCCTGTACCCACTCCAAAACCCTGACTGAATGGAAAGATCGCGCCTTGGTAAATGAAATCGTCGGAAGTTCCCGTCGGGATTTTTTCCAGGAACACGCGATTGACGCCGGTGGTATGATCCACTCCCACCAGCATCTGATTTTTGAAACGGCCTTCGGTCAACGTCAACATATCGGTAGCCACGCGCGCGACCGTGGGATTCGTGACTGTGCCACCCGTGGGGTTGCTGCCATAGGGAAAAATAATGGCCGGAGGAGTCCGCATTTGATTGTCAAAGGGCGTTTTGGGATGTCCGAAAAATCTCCCCTGCCTGACGTGGAATATCGCCGATGCAGGCATGAAGCTGCCCTGGTTGTCTGCATACAGCATCTCCCCATCGGGACTCCAAGCCAAGGAAACCGGGTTCCGAGTTCCACAGGCGAAGGTGTCCGCCACGGCACCATCCCGGGAAACCTTCCAGATGCATCCCTTGCCACGATAAATATTTGCTGTCGTGTACTCTGAGACACCCCCGGGGATCAGTCCCATGCCCACCACGGCATAAAAATATCCGCTATTGTACAAGAGACCGCCCGTCCATGTGCGGTACCCGGAACCGGTAAGGCCCGTGTTGTAGCCCAGCACTCCCTTGTACAGGACGCTCTTGGTATAACCGCCACTGCCATTGGGAGTCAGCTTGGTCAAACCGTCCTGATTATCCACCACGTAGATGCTATCACCAACTACGACTGCGCCGGAAGGCATCTGGTATCCTGTGGAAACTTGCGTCACCGTGACAGTCGCGTTGCTCGTTGCGGTGGGAATTCCGCTGAAGATGTATCCATTCGAACTTCCCAGGCGGTTGGCATCGTTGCCGCCCGCTGCATTCGAACTCATACTGGCGATAAACAGGCGTCCATCTGAAAGCCACGCCATTCCGCCGGTGTTCGGCGCAGCATTGGCTCCCGAGGTCGCCATGCTTGAGGGACGCATGCTTACGACGCCATATCCCGGATGTACGCCCGGAACCAGATAGAAGGGTCTTTGAGCCAAAGCTCCGTGCATCAAAACTGCACCGATCAGCAATCCGAAAATTTTTGTCTTCATGGTCATGGAATACACCTTTTTTACAGTCTAGATCTGCCCAGACCAGAATCTAACGTCAATCCCATCAAATATCATGCAAAAAGTCGATATCCATTGGAGGGAAAACCTGTCGAAAACGCCAAATAATACGCTGAAAACAAATAAAGATGACTTCAACCAGCACAGATTCGAAAAGGGGAACAAAGTTCCCCGAACACAGGTTTTAGTCTGCTTGATTTCTTAAAAACGCGGGCGTTTCATAATCGATGTCCGGCTCCGCCTCGACAACACGGCTGCGCGAAGAAAATGGATTTGAAAACGCGCTTCTGCGTGCAGCCGGTTCCGAATCTTCATCGGCGCGAAGCGCTGAATGCCGGGTAACCGCCCTCGCGCCAAAAGGCACCTTGCCCAGATCCTCGCTCGTTTCAGAAAACTCGGAAACCCCGGTATCCACATCGGAACTCAATCTCGGAGTTAAAGCAACTGTTCCGGTTCGACGGAAAGTATCGCGAGCAGGGCTTGCCGAGGATCTCGGCCCGGCCGAATTTGCAAAACCTGTGGCAATGACGGTAATCGCGATTTCATCATGGAGATCGGGATTGACCACCGTTCCAAAAATAATGTTCGCCTGCACACCGGTGCCCACCGCTTCGTAAATGGCGTTCATGGCGTCATTGACATCGGTAAGTCCCAAGTCTTCCCCGCCAGTGATGTTGACCAGTACGCCTGTTGCGCCAGCGATATTCACGTTGTCCAGCAAAGGCGAATGGATGGCGCGATCTGCCGCCACCGTGGCCTTGTTCTCGCCGGAAGCGCGACCCATGCCCATCAGGGCATCGCCGCCCTGTGCCATGATGGTTCTCACGTCGGCAAAGTCCACCTGAATGTCGCCGTGTTTGAGAATGATTTCGGAAATACCGCGGACTGCGGAGATGAGAATTTCGTCCGCCATTGCAAATGCAGCGCGCATGGTGGTGGTTTTTTCCACGACTGACAGCAACTTCTGGTTGGGAACTACGATCACCGTATCCGCCACACGGCGCAAGGCATCCAGACCAGCCTGCGCATTGCGATCCCGGACGGGACCTTCCCAGGCAAAAGGCTTGGTCACAACAGCCACGGTGAGGATATCCATCTCACGCGCGATTTCGGCAACCACCGGTGCCGCACCAGTGCCCGTACCGCCGCCCATACCTGCGGCGATGAACACCATGTCCGCGCCTTCCAGTTGCTCACGCACGCGCTCGCGATCTTCCTGCATGGAGAGCATACCCATCTGGGGATTCGCACCCGCACCCAAACCGCGCGTTAGGGTAGTCCCGATCTGGATCTTCACTTCGGCGGGATTGTGACGCAATGCCAAGGCATCGGTATTCACGGCGATGAAATCAACGCCCTTCAATCCGGAGAGCACCATGCGATTTACCGCATTGCCTCCGGCACCACCCACACCCACGACCTTGAGTTTGGCTACCGCCTTGTGCTCGTCATCCATGGCAAATTTCATGCTCGCTCCCCTTCCCCCGAATGAATTGCGTCCCCGTTTCCCCTACACATACTGTTTGACCCATTGGGTCATTTTTTTGAACAGACCGCGAAAGCGATCCGATCCCAAATCCTCGTCCTTGCCATGCGTCAAACGCGCCAGCCCGTACTGCACCAAACCCACGCCTGTGGCGTGTGCCGGAGTCGCCACGGCATCCACCAATCCACCAAAGCCCTTGGGAATTCCGATTTTCACGGGCATGCCAAACACCTGTTCGGCCAACTCGGCCGCACCGTGCATCTGAGAACATCCACCGGTCAGCACAATGCCTGCGCCAAGCGTGTCGAGATAGTGGTTCTTCTGCAATTCGCGAAGCGCGAGCGTGAAAATTTCCCGCATGCGCGGTTCGATGATGGAAGCCAGAACCGCACGGCTCACTTCGCGCTGATCCCGTCCGCCCACACCGGGCACGGGAATGTATTCGCCGCCTTCCAATCCCGATCGCAGGCAGGTTCCGTGGGAACGCTTGATCTCTTCGGCGCGTTCAAGCGGCGTGCGGATGCCGATGGCCAGATCGTTGGTGACATTGCGACCACCCAAACCCAGACTGGCCGTATGCCGCACGTTGCCCTCGATGAACACGATCAAATCCGTGGTGCCGCCGCCGATGTCCAGAATGGCGCAACCCAATTCGCGTTCATCTTCTTCAAGGACGGCATAAGAGGAGGCGAGCGGTTCGAGCACGACACCCGCCACCTTGAGATTCGCCCGCTCGACGCTCTTGTAAAGATTTTGCACGGAAGTGATGGCTCCGGTCACGATGTGAACGTCGCCTTCGAGACGGACGCCGGACATACCGACAGGATCCTTGATTCCCGGCTGATCATCCACCACAAAATCCTGCGGAATGACATGCAACATTTCGCGATCCTGTGGAATCGCAACGGCCCGTGCAGCTTCAATGACACGATCGACATCGGAGCGGGTGATTTCATTGTCGTTTCGGGAAACAGCGATGACGCCGCGGCTGTTGATGGACTTGATGTGGTCGCCCGCGATGCCGACATAAACCATTTCGACATCGACGCCCGCCATCAACTCCGCCTCGCCCACGGCGCGCTCAATTGATTTCACGGTTTTGTCGATGTTGACCACCACGCCTTTGCGGAGGCCGTCACTGGGACTTGTTCCCACGCCGACGATTTTCAGTCCGCCACTGGGATCGATCTCGCCAATGATGACCCCGATTTTGGTGGTCCCGATATCCAGTCCGACGATTGGGCGATCCATGCGTGTGCCTCCGATTATAATAATTCTGTGTTGATCTTTAAAGTTTTAATTAGTCGAAAACAATTTCCAGACGTTGCACACGCAGGTTGAAAGCTTGTGACAGAGATCGATTTAAAGCACATAGGCAAAGCCTTCCACACGCAGATCCACCGTGCTGCCCGACGGCCATGATGTTTGCTCGCGCGCGATCAACGCCTTCAGGAATTCCAATGAATTCAACGACTTATTCGTATAGTCCACGCGTGCCCTGAAACCGCCGTCGCGCCAATACACATCCGCTTCGTCCGAACTGCGAAGCGAGATTTGCGAGAAGCCGGCATACAAGGACGCATAGCGTGAACGCGCACCTTCCAGAAAGGATGCGAAGGCAGCGAGATCCCCGGGCGAGAGTTTTTTCTGAACATCGATCACCGGCACATCACTCTCCGCTTCGCGAAGCGGCATCCACGCACCCGAAGCGGTGAGACCCTGCCATCCATTGGACTGGCGAATGGCCAGCACCTGTTCTTCCTTCACTTCAACGCGAAGATCGCCCTTGAGGGAACAACGCACGGTAACATCCTGAATTCCGGGGAGATGTCTCAGGGATTCCCGCGCGGATTTCATGGAAACACCCGGCATACCTGAACCCACTTCCAGTCCCGCCAGTTGCAGCAGTCGCGAGGATTCCCAATGATGATTGCCGGATACTTCGATTCGGTTCACCGTGAGAATGCGGCCATCGCGATAGGCCTGCAGGCCCTTTCGAATCCCATAACCTCCTGTGCCCAACACTGTCAGTATCAGCAACAATGCGGTCGCGCGTTTTAATCCCAGGGTTCCGCGAAACAGATTTTTCCGTTGCTCCCTGCGGTTCTCCAGACGTTGGCGGTGGTTCGCCCCCCGTCGCACGGTTTTTTTTCTGCCGAGAATGATGCCCTTGCTCATGCGAGCGCCTCCAGAATTTCAGGGGCAAGTTCTCCAACGTTGCCCGCGCCCATGGTCAGACACAAATCACCCGATCGCATCACGCCGGCAACCTCAGCTGCAACACGATCCCGCGAAGAGAGAAAATGGGCCGAAGGGTGTCCCAACCGGACGGCTTCCTCCACAATGGAATTCCCTTCAATACCGGGAATGGGATTTTCACGCGCGGCATAAACCGGCAGAACAAAAAGCAGATCCGAGGCCAGAAAGGCGTGGGAGAATTCGCGAAGCAGCTGCTGCGTCCGGGAATAAAGATGTGGCTGGAATAAAACCGCCAGCCTTCCATTGGTCAGTAGTCGCGCCGCTTTGAGCGCCGCTACCACTTCGGTGGGATGGTGGGCATAATCATCCATTACCGTAACGCCGTTCTGCGAACCGATGTATTCCATCCGGCGACTCATGCCGGGAAAAGCCGCGAGACCTGTTGCCACTGCATCAAAAGCGACGCCTTCTTCGAGCGCCAAAGCCGCAGCCGCCAGGGCATTGGAAACATTGTGCAATCCCGGCACTCGCAACGAAACGGGACCCAATTCGACGCCATGACGCCACAAAGTAAATGTCGCACCCTTCGCTTTCATTTCAACACGAGTGGCGTGGTAATCCCCCGCCGATATTCCATAAGTACGCACTCGACATCCAAGCCGCTCCAAAATCCGACCGATGCCCGCATCTTCACCGTTCACCACGGCCAGTCCATGAAAAGGAAGCGCGTTTAAAAATTGCGCGAAGGCATCTTCAATGGCCGCGAGAGTACCGTAAATATCCAGATGATCCGCATCGATATTGGTGACGATGGCGGACACCGGACGCAGGGACAGAAAGGCGCGATCGTATTCATCAGCTTCCGCCACGAGAAACTCACCATTCCCCGCATGACCCGCCTCACCCCCCGACCAGACACCACCCGAAACCCAGGCGGGATCGCATTTTGCGGCCTGCAAAATATGGATGAGCATACCCGTGGTGGTCGTCTTTCCATGTGTTCCCGCCACGGCGAGGCCGTGCTTGCGAGCCATGAGACATCCCAATAATTCCGCACGGCGCACCACGGGAATTCCCAGCTTCCGCGCAACCTGCAACTCGGGATTTCCGGATTCCACAGCGGCGGAAAACACCACGGCATCGCAATTTGTTTCCACGTGAGCAGCATCGTGTCCTACAAACGCAGAAATGTCCAACGAACGCAAACGCGAAAGCGCGGGGCTTTCACTGCGATCGGAACCGCGAATGGAAAATCCGAAACCTGCAAGAGTTTCGGCGAGAGCGCTCATGCCCGCACCACCGATCCCCACAAAATGGAGGTTTCGAAATCGCACCGAAGGCTTCACGCCTCTCCCCCTTGAATCACGGGAGGATGGACTCTGGCAAATCTCGATTGAGCTCCGGACGGAGAGATTTTTCCCCAGACGGGAGTGCGCGCCACTTTGGGTTCAGATGCCGAAGAGAGTGAAATCGATCCGCTGATGTTGAGCAACACGCCCATGCCGAACAAACTGGCGATCAGCGAAGTGCCTCCGTAGGAAATAAAAGGCAGCGGCTGGCCGGTGGTGGGAAACAGTTTGACACAAACGCCCACGTGCATGAAGACATTAACAGCGACAGCCACGGTAAGTCCGGTGGCCACCAAACTTCCAAACCGATCGGAACAGCGATACGCCACGCGCAATCCCCGCCAGACGATCACGGCAAACAAAAGCAGGACAACCGTCGTGCCGATGAAACCCAGTTCCTCACCGAGAATGGCAAACACCGTGTCCGTGAAAGGCATGGGAAGAAAGCCCAGTTTTTGCGTACTGCTTCCCAAACCCGTTCCAAAAAATCCGCCGTGACCGAGGCTGATCAGCGCCTGCAAGCTTTGATAGGAGCTGGAAACATGATCGGTGGGATGCAGGAAGGCCATCACCCGTTTCATGCGATAGGGGCTGGAAAACATCAATCCCAACATGGCCGGCAATGCGATGGCTCCAAGGCTCATTAAATGGGATGTCCGGCAACCGGCAACAAACACCATCGCCACCGTAATGCAAAGCACCGTGGCGGCGGAACTGTAATTGGGTTGCATGAGAATCAAAAGAAACCCGATGATGGCCAGGGGAAGGGAAGCCAACATCCCTTTGCGAAAAAGATGCAGTTCCGATTTTTTCTCCGTAAGCCTTTTCGCGAGATAAAACACAAGGCCAATCTTCGCCAGCTCGGAGGGCTGCAATCCGAATCCGACGAATTGAATCCAGCGACGCGCACCGTGCACCCGTCCCGCCATGCCGGTTCCGACAAGGAATACCAGTAAAACGAGAGAGATGATTGCCAGCGGCCTCGCCCACTTTTCCCACGTCTTGTAAGGAACCACGAGTCCCAATATAAAGGCGAAAAATCCGATGATCACCTTCTTGATGTGCTGCCTGAGAAAGTGGGACGCTTCCCAATGACGCGCTTCGGCATAAGCGCCGGAAGAGCTGTAAATCAAAACCAGCCCAATCCCGACAAGGATCAGCACACCCAGACACAGGGGGAGATCAAAACGCAGTCCCCTGCGCGGTTTCCACGGCCCGGGAGTATGTGCCACGGCTTCCATGCTTATTTCACTCCATCCCAGCTCGGCGTGCCCGCTCCGGCTTTGGCTTTCAAAAATTCCTGGACCCTCTCAAGACGCATGCCTCGGGAGGCCTTCACCAGCACCACATCTTCCGGCAAGAGGGCCGCGCCCAGTTCGTTCATCATGAGATCGAAATCGGAAAAATGATGGGTGTTCTGGCGCGACAATCCCTTGTCACGCGCGCCCTGATTCACATGTCGGCTCAGAGACCCGAATGTGTAGAGTTCCTGCACACCCATCTCCACCAGAAAATGTCCGATCTCCGTATGGAGTTTTGCGGAATCCTCTCCGAGTTCCAGCATGTCGCCCAAAACCGCAATGCGCCGCCCCGGAGTCTGATACGCCGCCAAAGTGGAAAGCGCGGAACGCATGGAAGAAGGATTTGCGTTGTAGCAATCATCCAGCACAATCACCGATCCCAGTTTTTTGACCTGCATGCGAAACTTGGGCGGAGAAAAGGACGCAAGGGCCTGCGCCATCGAAGCCTTGGAAACCCGCAAATGCAACCCGACCGCAATGGCCGCAAGCGCATTGTAAACATTGTGCAATCCGGGAACCGTCAGGTGGAAATCCGTCCGTCCGATCCGGAAGGAGGCACAGCCGTCCGCGCCGAGTTGCAGTCCCTCAGGACGAATCTGCCCGCGATGCACACCGAAAGTCACCACCTTGCAGCGAGGCTCCGGGCGCACATCACACAACAACGGATCGTCGACGTTCAGGAACAAGGTTCCCGGTCGTGTGAAACCGGAAATGATTGTCAGCTTCTCATCGCGAATGGCTTCCTTGGTTCCGAAATTTTCCAGATGGGACCATCCGATGTTGGTCACCACGGCCAAAGTGGGATTCGCAATTTCACTCAACGGGGCGATTTCACCGGGATGATTCGTGCCCATTTCCAGCACGGCAAAGCGGTGCGTCTTGCGTAAACCGAACAAGGTGAGCGGCAAACCGATGTGGTTGTTGAAGTTTCCTTCCGTGGCCAGAGTTTTTCCGGAACGGCGCAACACCGCTGCGATCATGTCCTTGGTGGTGGTTTTTCCGTTGCTGCCCGTGACTGCAATTTTCGGAATGCGGAAACGTGCCGCATAGGCTTTCGCCAGCGCCATCAAGGCCTGTTGTGTGTCCCCCACAGGCACATATACCCGTGTGGCTTTCCCCTTCGGGGGATTCTGCTCGTACCATTCGCGTTCCACCACAGCGGCGACCCCTCCCTTTGTAAAACTCTCCTCCACAAACTTGTGGCCGTCGAAGTTCGGCCCCCGCAACGCCCAAAACACCTGCCCGGCTTGCATGCCCCGGGAGTCGGTCTGAATGTCGATCTGGCGGCGCGGCGCCTTGCCGATCAACGGCACGCGAAGCAATTTCGCCGCCTCTTGAACCGTCAGCTCCACGATTTCACTCCGCTCTTTTTCCACTCCTCGATTTCTTCCTGATCGCTGAAATGACGGCGCGTCGATCCCGCGATTTGATAATTCTCATGTCCCTTGCCGGCCACGAGCAGGCAATCGCCCGGTTCCATCCTCTCTAAGGTGTGATGAATGGCGGAACGACGATCTTCAAGAACTTCGGCATTCGCAGGATGCACCATGCCGCTGCGCACGCCTTCGAGAATGTCAACAGGATTTTCCGTGCGCGGGTTGTCGTTGGTCAGCACCACGCGGTCGGCGAGCCGTTCGGCAATGCCTCCCATCAAGGGGCGTTTGGAGCGATCGCGATCGCCACCACAACCGAAAACACACCACAATTTTCCAGGAGTTAAGGGACGTAAACTTTGCAAAACCCTTTCAAGAGCGTCCGGAGTATGCGCATAATCCACCACGGCAAAACGTCCACCGGGCAGCGGGAATACTTCGTTGCGACCGGGAACCATTGTCCCGGCAATGCCTTTGGCCACGATCTTGGGGGACAGTCCAAGGGACAATCCACACGCAGCAGCGGCGAGCAAGTTCTCAACGTTGAGCGAACCAATTAATTGCGATCGAATTTCAAACTCCTGATCCCGATACGCTACCACGAGTTTGGTGCCGGAAAGAGAGAGCTCCTGACGGCCCACCACGACATCCGCGCCATTGCCTTCGGGGGTTTCGCCGCGCGAAAAGGTGATGCGCGCGCCTTTCCATTCTCCTGCAAGCCGTACGCCATAGGGTGTGTCAAGATTGATCACAGCCATGCCATCTTCGGCCAGATATTCGGTGAATAATTTCTTTTTCGCCGCGAAATAATCTTCAAATCCCGAATGGAAATCGAAATGATCCTGCGTCAGATTGGTGAACACGGCCCGTTTGAATTTCACGCCGCGAATTCGGTCCTGACTCAGCGCATGGGAGGAAACCTCCATGACGAGCGAGTCGCATCCCTTTTGAATTCCGCGATCCAGAAGATCGAAGAAAATTTCCGGAGAAGGTGTGGTAAGTTCCGAACCCAGCATCTCGTCTTCCAGCTCATAGCGAATGGTGCCCAAAGAAATGACTTTGTGTTTCGCGGCGCGCAGGATGTCGGTGATTAGGATGGTGGTGGTCGATTTGCCGTTGGTGCCGGTGATGCCAACGGATTCCAGATGCCGGGAAGGAAATCCATGCCATGCATCAAGCAGCGGGCCGACATGTTTGCGCAATTCCGGTTGAAAGACTACGGGGATGCCCAGGGATTGTCGTAATTCTGCATCTTCATCAGATTCAATCACTATAGCACTCGCACCGCGCTTCACGGCTTCCTCGACAAAACCCCGTCCGTCGAGTTTGTTCCCCTGCAACGCCAGAAAGCAATCTCCCGGGCGCACGATGCGTGAATCCAAACGCAAAGCTTTTACTTCCACGCCTTCCAAACCGGCGGGGACAGACAATCCCACCGATGCCAGCAAATCCGACAACAATTGCAGTTCCCTCATCCCGCCCATCCCAGCTTGAGACGGCACTTGATTCCACGATGCAAAGCGCTGCCCGGTAGCGGTTCCTGTTCCAAAACTTTTCCCGCCCCTTCAAATTCAACCTGCACACCCAGCTCCTGCAAACGCTGGAGCGCATCGCGCAATGTCGTGTTGTGCAGATTGGGCATCACATGATCGGAACCCGCATTGGAACGGGATTGGGAAAGTGAACCCTGCTCCGCATGTGGTGAAGCTGCAGTGGAATTCACGGTCTGGGACATGGGAACCGACACTTTGGAGGGCGCAGCGTGATTCACAAGGCCAGCGACCTGCGCCGGAAATTCTTTTGCCAGCTGGCTGGTTCCCGGAATGGGAGGCAGGGAGGACTTCGCCGCCCAAACTTCAGGATGATCGGGTGTGATCATGCCTTCGCTCACCACGCGATCCAGAACCTCCCGGAAAATCGGTGCAGCCGACTGGCCGCCGTATTTCAATTGGGTCGGCTCATCCAGCATGACGAGACACACAAATGCCGGATGTTCCGCCGGGGCCATACCGATAAAGGAGGAGTGAAAATGACCGTGCATGTATTTGCCCGTTTTTGGATCAATCTTCTCCGCCGTCCCCGTTTTTCCGGCGATGGTGATGGACGGATGATGGATATCCGCAGCCGTGCCAAACTCCGTCGCTCCACGCATCATCTCCCGCAGGGTTGCCGCCGAGGAATCCGCAATCACGCGGCGGATTTGACGGGGCGGCTCTTCGCGCGTAAGATGGCCCTCTCCATCCACCCACGCACGAACGAGCCGCGGCCGCATCAATATTCCGTTGTTCGCCACGGCCGCAAAAGCCATGACCATTTGCAAAGGCGTCACCGAAATTTCATGGCCGAACGCGATGGTGGGTTCGGAGCGCGCACTCCAATTAGCCACGGCTTGAATGCGGCCGCTTTCCTCGGCGGGCAAAGTCACACTGGTCTTCATCCCGAAACCGAAGGACCGGATGTATTTGTAAAAGTCGATGGGCCGCATCCGCATCGACATCTTGGCAAAAGCGATGTTTGAAGAGAAGGCCAGCGCATCGGTAAAGGAAATGCGGCGCAGGGAATGCGTATCGTGTATGACCTGACCCGCCAATTTATAAGTGCCGCCTTCCGCATCCACCGTATCAGACGGAGCCATCCGCCCTTCCTGAAGCAGCGCCGCAGCCGTCACCACCTTGAATGCCGAACCCGGTTCATAGACCATGGATACCGCGCGATTCTTCCAGCTCTCCCCCGCCGCGCTGTCGCGCGCATTCGGATCGAAAAAGGGATAATTCGCCATGGCGAGAATGTCTCCGGTGGCAGGTTCCACCACAATGACAACACCCTGCTTTGCGCCGGTGCGTTTGACACCGCGTTCAAGAGCGTGTTCCACCACATCCTGCAAACGGGCATCCAGCGTCAGACGGACGCCCACCCCATTTACCGGAGGGCTGGCCTGTTCATCGTCGCCGGGAGTGTAACGATTCCGCGCATCGTGCCGCACATATCGCCAGCCGTCCGTACCGCGCAAATCGCGATCGAGGTGAAGTTCGAGACCCGATTGTCCGTAACCGTCATGGCTCACCACCCCGAGAAGCTGTCCCGCCATTCTACCGTTGGGACATATGCGCGATCCCCGGAAACCCGCAGGCATGCCCGCACCCTGATCCACATTGGCGATTAGGCGCACACCCTTCTGATCGAATATTTCCCCGCGCTTGGGCGCCAGAACAACGCGCACTTCGCTTTGATCCTTGGCCAGATCCCCGTAATAGGAGGATTTCAAAACCTGAATCTGGAAAACACGCAGGATGGACACCATCCAGACGATTCCGAGCATCACCCCCAATGTGATAAGCCGCTTGCCGGTCACCGGAAAAACCTTTCATGCCACGAAGCAGTCTTCAGCGTATCCTGGGACTGGTTTTGATCCGCCAGAACCTGTCCTTCCGCCTGCACCAGTATGGGAACCCTTCCCTCCACCAGTCCAAAATGATCCCGCGCAAGGGCTTCCAGTCGCGCAGGTTGTTTCAAGCCGCGTATTTCCGTTTCCAGCACCATCATCCGGTTTTGCAGCGAGCCAATCTCCTGATCCGATTTTAAAAGGCTGCGGGACAAGTTCACATACGCATACTGTTTCCAAACAAATCCCATCAGCAGGAAAGCGATAATCGATACCACCGCCATCCACGCAAAAACGAACCGGAGTTTGAAACCACGCGCGCTCATACTTTTTCCATGACCCGAAGTTTGGCGCTGCGTGCGCGCACATTCTCGGCCACTTCCTTATCGGAAGCCGTCAAAGGTTTGCGAATCACTTTCCGCAATTGGCGATGGCCACCGCCGCAAACGCATACCGGCAGGGATGGAGGACAATGGCAGTCCTTTTCAAAATCACGGAACGTTTCCTTGACTTCTCGATCCTCCACTGAGTGATAACTCAACACGCAAAGCCGACCGCCGCGGACCAAAGCCTTCACTGCAGCGGAAAGCCCTTCCCGAATCTCGGTGGTCTCGCGGTTGATCCGCATGCGAATGGCTTGGAACACACGCGCCAACAAACGGTTTCGATCCGGACCTTGCGGCCGGTACACATCCACAACAGCCTGGCGCAATATTTCGCTGTCGGGTGAAACGGCTTCCTGTAAAAGCTCCTTCACACGGCGCGCCAAAAATCGCGGCTTCTCCAAATCCGAATTATCGCGGAAGCATTCAGCCAGTTCCTCTTCGGAAGCCTCTCTCAGCCACTCCAGCGCAGTGGTTTCCACATCGGGTCCCATGCGCATGTCCAGCGGCGTTCCCGGTTCGAAGGAAAATCCGCGCGAACGATCATCTAGCTGGTGGGAACTCACTCCCAAATCGAACAAAGCTCCGGCAAGCGAGGAGGGCGCGCAATATTCGCCCAGTCTGGAAAAGGGAGCAAGATGCAGGTGAACACGGGAGTCCGCAGCAAAGGCCGCTTGACATTGGGCCATGGCTTCGGGATCGCGATCCAAACCGATCAAGGTTCCCCCGGGCCCCAAACGTTCCAGAATCGAGTGCGTATGCCCGCCGCCTCCGAGCGTGGCGTCGAGATACGCAGACTCCCGATCCTGAATCATCAAGTCCATCACTTCCTTTTCCAAAACACTGCGATGGTACTGGGACATGACCAATGTCCGCCTCAGAACCAGTGCGCGAAACGAATTTCTTCTTCGGCCGTTACAGTTTCAATTTCTGTCGTGTAACGATTCGGCGACCACAAGCGGACGCGCTTCCCGTCGCCCACAAAAGTCACCTCGCCCTGAATTCCCGCATGCTGCAACTGTTCCGTCGTGAGCGTAATGCGATTCTGGCCGTCCAGCGTTGAAAGTTTTGCAAAAGCGGTGATGCGCGTGCGGAATTTGGAAATGTCCGGTCCACGGCCTAATCCTTCCAGATATTGCACGTAACGATTCCACTCTAAAAGCGGATAAAGCGCGAGGGTGTTGCCTTCCGCGATGGTCACCACCACCTGGCCTTCGTTTTCATCCGCCAGTACTTTGCGAAATTCCCTGGGAAGATTGGTACGCCCGGCGGCGTCAATCGCAAGAGTGGCTTTGCCTATGAATGATTCCAGGCGCATTTGGATTTCTCGGGACCTTTCCAGAATTACCCGAAATCTACCACAATTACCCAAATCAATGCAACGGATTTCTCATTTATTTTGAAAATTTTAAAGAATTCCCCATAACTCCATGAGTTGAAAATAGATGGCGAAAGGAGATGAGGTTTTTAAAAAATACTACTCAAATGAGTAGTCATCTATCACTAATCGAGGTGAAGTCGTTTGCGAAACACCCAGATTGCGCACAAGAAAATCACCGCAATCAAGACGCAAAAGAGAAGCGGAAATACAGGTCGGGACTGTGAAGGAACTTCGCGCATTTGTCCTGCCGGCAAATCCGGTATGCGGGTAGACAAACTCTCGAGTCCATTTTGCCCCTGCAAAACAGAACCGCGCGTGGCCATTGCCAGACCGGAAAGCTGTTCCCTGTCCACTCCCAATCGCGCCATTTCAACATCCATGGGATCCCGAAAAACCGAATCCGATTTGGAAGCTCCGTTGTGGTGATCGAGAAAGGACATCCAACCCGCAACTCCCTGAATCCAAAGCTGTTGCAAGTGGCGAATGCGCTCGTCCGACCCTGTGTGAAACTCCGTGGACCAGAGCGGAGGAGCTGTAAATTCCACCACAGGATGTTCAGCATTCTTGCGGCGTCCCACCAGCAAGCCCCGATGGCCGTTTTCTTCCACCCATGCAATGGCTTCCATGGACGATTCTTCCGCTGGCAGGTTGGCGGTTGAGAATCCCAGATCTGAGAGGCTGAGAACACCGCCGGGTAAAAAACGATCCGCATCCGACCGCCAGGTCACTCGCGCAGCAGAAGTGAATGATGAAACCTTTCCGGTTGCAACTCCGGGCATGGTATAGAGAATGACGGGTGCTCCTGATTTTTTTGCGGCCGCCACGGCTCTCCCTGCATCCTGGGAACGGGCCCAGAGCACATCGCCGCCATGGATCGAAAGCGCAAGGGATTCGGGACTCACGGCCACGGCTTCCAAAGAATCGGAGGCGAAGAGCGCGTCAACCAACCCGCGTTCCTCCAAAGATTGCAAAGGCCGCACAAATATCTGGCGTTTGTGATGGGCTCCCGTGAGGTGCACCCCCACGGTGTCATTTTGCACGGTGGTGTTTTCACCCTTGTTTTCCGGGCGTATCCACGCAGCCCATTCCTCACCCGCTCCTTGAAATGCCCGGGCGGGAAGGCGGAAGTGATGACGCAGCTTTTCTCCCGAATTGGAATCCGGCACAGGAAGGAGGCCTTTCCACAAAATCCGTGTTCCGGATCGGATTTCCATGGAAGCTTCACTGCTTTTCAATCCGACTGCGCGCCACTCCACGGAAATTTCCGCGCCTGAATCCCGATCAGAAAGATCGGCTTGAACATTTTCACCTTGAATTTCACTACCGCGGCCGCGCACCGAAACTGGAAAAACAGGAGCAGGCCACGCGCCCAGATTCACATTCGTATCCCTGTTCGAACGCCCGTCCGTCCAGAGAAACACGCCTTGCAAATTGGGAATCGCCAGCGAATCCAGATGACGATGCAATGCCACCAAACTTGTTTGCACTCCCACATTCGCCTTGGTGTGGGCCGGGTGAACCGTTTCTCCAAATCCAAATTCGAGGACTTGAAAACCTTTCCCCTGATAAGACTTGCGAATTTCATCCACGCTCTTTTGAACCTCGTCCCGTGCGTGCAAAGTGGCGCCTGCGGCATAACTGGGGCTTTCGTCCACCGCAAGCACCACTGCCGGAGGATGATAAATCGCTCCGGATGCAGTCCATAAAGGCTGAACAATAAGGCCCGCCAACAGAATCCAGATGAAAAGCGTGAGCGCAATGAATATTCCACGCCAGCGGCGCGACATGGGATTGCGAAGATCAAAATAAAGACGGTAGGCAAGCCAAATCCCCGCTGCGAGAACCGGAAGAAAAAACCACGGTGAAATGGAGAAGGACATGAAGGAAGACATAAATAATTTCAGGGACGGCGCAAACGCGATGAAGATGCCGGAAGCCGCAAAACCGTATGCCGGGACGCAACCGACGTCTTCGGATAATCCACGTTATAATGCAGGCCGCGGGATTCCTTGCGCCGCTGCGCACTGCGCACAATGAGCTCGGCGCACAAGGTCAGGTTGCGCAGCTCAATCAGGTTGGGTTCCATGGAAAACGACCAGTAATCCTCGTGAATATGACGGCTGATGACACGCAGAAATTCCGCCGCACGCGCCAGACGGAAATCGCTGCGCACAATTCCCACATAATGCCACATGGTGGATCGAATCAATTCCAGGGAGTGGGAATAGATAATCGTTTCCGGCGCCGGTTTGAATTTGAAACTGTCCCATTCCCGGAAACGCCGCCGATCCGGACGCACCGGTGCGGATTTGAGAATTCGATTCAAGGCGCGTTCCGAAAAAACGACACCTTCCAGCAGAGAGTTACTCCCCAAACGATTGGCCCCGTGCACTCCAGTGCAGGAAGCCTCGCCCACCGCATACAGATTTTCCAGTTCCGTCGCCGAATCCGAATCCACTTTCACCCCACCGCACATGAAATGCGCTGCGGGAACAACGGGGATCCACTGTTTGGACATGTCGATGCCGAATGAAAGACAATGCTGGTGGATATTCGGAAAATGTTTCTGCAATTCCGCACGGCTGCCGCATTGGGTCATGTCGAGGTACATGCAGGGTTGTCCGGTGCGCTTCATCTCCGCATCTATGGCGCGAGCGACAATGTCCCGGGGAGCGAGCGATTTCAAAGGATGGACCTTGTTCATGAAGGCTTCGCCGCGTTTGTTGCGCAGCACACCGCCGTGACCGCGCAAAGCCTCGGAAATCAAATAGGTGGGCTGACCGGGATTGTAAAAAGATGTGGGATGGAATTGCATGAACTCCATGTCTTCCACCGCCGCCCCGGCTCGATAAGCCATGGCAATGCCATCGCCTGTGGACACGGAATCGTTGGTGGTATGCGCATAAGCCTGACCCACGCCACCAGTACATAGAACCGTCGCCGCTGCAAGATGCATTTCGACCCGGTTGCGTTTCACATCCAGTGCATAAACTCCGTAAACCCGGCGAGGCCCGTTTTCCCTTTGACCGGGTCGCATGTGCTTGGCCGTGATCAAGTCGATGGCGGGGGCGTTTTCAAGAACGGTCACATTGGCATTGCGGCGAACAGCATCGATCAGGGCGCGTTGAATCTCCTGCCCCGTGCTGTCTTCTGCGTGAACGATTCTGGAACTGGAATGCCCGCCTTCGCGAACCAGATCAAAGGGAACTCCGAGCGCCCGCACCCGGGCGGTCGCCTTTGTGAAGCGAGCGCCCCAGTCCACCAAATCCCGAATCGCCTCAGGACCACGCTCCACCAAAATCTCCACACGATTTCGGCGGCAAAGTCCCGCCCCAGCCGTCAAAGTATCCTGAACATGCCTTGCCACGGAATCCGCAGGATCCATCACGGATGCTATTCCACCCTGCGCAAGATGGGTGGAACCCGCACCGCTTAACTGTTTGGTCAGCACCAAAACCTTGCCATGCTTCGCCGCACGGAGCGCGAAGGAAAGGCCCGCGATGCCGGAACCCACCACGATACAATCGTATACGGCCACGGAACTGCCACCTTTTTCCAAAAAAGGCAATACGGCCCTCTGCCGCCTTGCCGGGAATCCGCGTGGGAAGGTAGTTTTAACGACCTTTGTAGCGCGCATTTTCGGGCAACAAGACACGGGGAATTTCATGAGCATCATGTGGATGAAGAACCATGCAAAATGGGTCATTGTGGTCGCGGCCATTATCGTGGCCGTCGGACTTCTCTTTATGGACCGTCAGGGAGCTTATCGCTCCGGATTCCACGGGGATTATGTCGGCAGTGTCAACGGTGAAGAACTTCAAACCGCCGCCTTCCAGCAGGAACTGAAGATTTACATCCACAACGAGGAACTGCGCACCGGCAAAGCCCCCGAAGGCGCTCAACTAGCCCAAATACGCAGCGGCCTGTTTGAGAACAAGGTACAGAGCATTCTCATCCAGAAGATGTTTGCGGATTATCAATTGCAAGCTTCCGTGGAAGAAAAACTGGAATACCTGATGAATCATCCGCAGGAAGTCGCGGGGTCCTTGCGGCGTTATGAAGGCCCGGACCGGGTGCCGGTCTTCCTGCACGACTCCACCTTTGATCCCACGCGTTTCCAGAACTGGATGCAGCAGGATTCGGTTTATGATCGCATCGGCATGCGCGCCCTCGAAGAACAATTGACGATTTCCATGGTTCCCCAGTTACAATTACAACAGCTCCTGCGTTCACAGGTGCATCGCACTGATCTCGAGGAAGCCTTCAACATCGAAATGAAGGAAGACCTCGGTAAAATCAAATTCTATCAGGTTTCGGTGGATTCCTTTCCGGTGGCCGCAGAACAGATCAGCGAAGCCGATTTGCAGGCGGAGTTCAAGGCCAATCCGGACAGCTTTTATTTTCACGATGAAGCCGCCCAGTTGAATTTCGTCCGCCTTCCCATTCTGCCTTCCGCAAAAGACTCCGCGTTGATGCATGACTTTGCTGTGGAACTCAAGGAACGCGCAAAGAAGGGTGAAAGCTTTTCCGAAATGGCCAAGAGCTATTCCAATGACCCCGGCAGCGCGGATAGCGGCGGCCGTCTGGGTGGTTTTCAACCCCGCACCACATGGGTTCCGGCTTTCTCCGATGCCGCCTTTGCATTGGCTCCCGGAGAGATTTCCGACCCTGTGCTGACCTCATTCGGCTATCACATAATTCTCCTGAATGCGAAGAAAACCGAAGGTACTGCCGAGATGGCGGATGTCAGCCACATCCTTCTCAAAATCACCGCAGGCACGGAAACCACGGACAGCCTGACTGATTTCGCCGAAAAGGTGAAGAACGAAGCGGAGCAATCCAATTTGGAAACCGCCGCCAATACTCATGGATTGGCAGTGGAAAAAACCGGCGTCTTTGAAAAAGGTTCGCAGCTGAATTTCCGTTCCTACCTGCAAGGCGTTCAATCCTTCGCCTTTAGCGCCCATGAAAAGAAATCCAAGGTTTCCGACGTCCTCCAGAATGACGAAGGGATTTACGTCTTTGAGCGCGGACTGCGTTTCGACAAGGGCCGCGACTTCGACCGGGCACGCGAGAGAATCGCACAGAGTCTGGCTCGTAAACGGCAATTGGATATGGCCCGCAAGGAAATCGAACAGGTTCGTTCAGACATTGTTTCGCAGGACTCCAAGCCGGTGATTGGGAAAGCCACATTGGATACCACCAGCCTGATCTCTGCAGAAACCTTTGTACCGGCTTTTGGATTCGGAAGCCCCGACCTTCTCCGTTGCTTCCATCAAAAGCTGGATGAATGGGGCCCGACCCGCACCACCTCGAACGCTGCTGTGATTGCCAAACTCGTTCAATCCCAGCCGCTCACGGCGGATGAGAGACTGAGCAAGGCCCGCGCAGCCGTGGCACAGGGCGATATGCCCCTGATGTCCGCCCTGTGGCAGCAATGGGCCATGGATCTTCCAAAGACCGCCAAGGTGGAAAACAATCTGGACATGGTTTACCGGAATTAAAACCGGCCCTTCGACAGGCTCAGGGACCGGACCGGTTTCATCAAATCAAAATCACACACACAAAAGGCCGGGGAATCCCCGGCCTTTTTTATTGCATCCTATTTAATTGTTGCCGGTAGGGGCAACCCGGCGGGTTGCCCCTACCGCAGTTTCACCAGATTCCGTTCCGCATGTATGGCGGATTTCCCGGGAACCTGCGCGGTCACCAACAAATGATATTGTCCGGTGGGGGCCTGTTGACCTGCGAGATTCCTGCCGTCCCAGAAGGTATTGAGAAGCGAACCACCCTGCCACGCTTTCTCCCAAACCATCTTCCCCTGAAAGTCATAAATCTTCACCAGATAATTCACATTGGAAAAAGTGGCGGGTAATGAGAACCGGATGGAAGTTCCCGCCTCAAAGAACGGATTCGGGAAGTTCACCAGATTCAATTGAAATTGATTGGTGACGCTTTTCAGGAAGGACTGCGCATACTCTGCATTTCCCGCCACCAGATGATAATCGCCTTCTTGAACATCCTGTGCGGTGAGAGTCACCGGAGCGTTTGACAACTGCACCGAAACACCTTTGAACGTTTCGACAAGGTAAAGAGGAATAGATGCCCCTTGCCGATCCGCAACCGTCAGGTTCAAACTCGAAAAACCTTTTCCAGGGATGATTTGCAATGGCCAATGCCCTTCCAAACCCTGCGTTCCATCCTCATGAATCACACTCCAGCCACGATTTCCTGAACGCAGAAGCGCGTGAAAATCCTGTCCCGGAACCGAAGGTGCTTCCTCGATTGTACCGGGCTGGCCTTTTCCGATTTCAAGTCCTGCAACGGCCGTGTTGTTCTGAACACGCAGTCCCGCCATCCAGATCAGGGAATTTGCGGAAGCCTTTGCCAACGGGGCGTTGGAACGACTTGCGTCCCTTACAGGAAACTTAAAGGAGACTGCGGATTTGCCGTAAACCGTGTAACCCTTCCACGGGAACAGGGTGTCGCTTGCCCAAACCAGCGGCTTGAAATTTTTACCCCAACTACCGCCCGAACTTGTACCGCCGGGATTGAACGGCCAAATATGAAAGGACGTATCCACTCCTGCGGAAGCGTTCATGATGTCCTTCAGCCGGACAGGAAAATTAAAAGGCAACCCGAAATCATTCCATCTGCCGGCCACAACAGGAAGAACGAAAGTTCCGGTATCGAGGGACTTTCCACCGATGGTAACGGGCTTATAGCGGAAATCAAGATTGCCGCTCCAGAATGCGCGTCCGGAGTCGATGAAGTTTGAAAAATCCGCCGCCAGAAGATCCGTATAACTCGTACCTGTGTAACGCATGGCCTTGAAATGACTGGCGGACTGCACTACGCGGCTTAAGGCTCCATCCTTGGCTTCATCCCAGGGATAGCAGTACAGATTCCAAATATCTTTCTCAAAGGTGATCGCATCCGGTTCGTCGGAAGGACCGATGTCACCCGCCTGAAAATTTCCCTGAACCAGAACCTTGCCACGACTGACCACACCACCGTCAAATACCGTAAGCGCCATTTCCAAACTACGCGAGGCTTGTCCCAAAGCCTTCCAACCGGATGCAGAGATTTGTACGGGCAGAGTCGCGGAAAAATTTCCGCCACTCACCACCACATCCGTGTCACCGCTGATAGCTGCCATCATTCCGGTTCCCACTGTGTCATTGACATTCAACGGGAAGGAACGTTTTTCCGCCGTGGTATCGATTGCGACATACGCCGTCGCCATTCTTGAGAAAGAAGCCTTGATGCGATCCGCTTTCAGGTTGCTGCCGAGGGAGTGAATGCCAAAACTGGCAACGGCATTCTTGAGGGGATAGGTGCTTGAGAATATCGGTTTCGGAGCTTTCGCGCCCGCCAGCACGGGAGTGGCGAGGATGAATGGATTGACCGTGCGGAAACCTGAACCGCTGATGGACAACGCAACGGATTGTGTACCTGCAGCAGAAAAATTAAAGACCGGATTACCTGTCGAAACAACCTGACCGGGTGTATTTGGCAGTGTTCCGAATACCAAGTCCACGGCATCGGGTTTATCCAGCATAATATCCAAAGTGGCATTCCCTGCATTGAAGCTCCAACTGCTCACGTAAGTGGGCAATCCCCCGGCGGTCGCAGGAAGAATGAACAAATGTTGCCCCGCGAGTACCGGAGCCGGAGGCAAAAAAGTGCAGACGACGTGCAGCGTATAGAAAACATTGGTGCCTGTTTTCCCCACCCCCGTGGTCACGGGATCCAGCACATTGAGATGAATCATGGGCATGTTCGCGGCAGGGACGATGCCACCCAGTCTTGTCGCATCCGGAGTCAGGTATGTGGGCACATCTGCCGTGCTGGCAGGCTGGCCGGCATTGAAAAAAATCGTTGGGTTGAATGTTCCATAAGGAGCAACGACGCTGGGACCAAAAGCGCAGGAGCTGTCGCAAGCCGCGGCAAAACTCATGTTCACTGCACAAATGGTGAATACCAAGCCTGTAATCAGTCTCTTCATAGGCTATTACCCGCGCTTTCTCCCCTTCCCGTGAAGGGAAAGGATTGACCAGACCACATGTCCAAAAAAGAAATGAGGGACGAACTCAAGTCCATAATTCCTTTATTATGGGGAAATTTAACACATTTTATTAAGTTCCGCCCGTTGTTGGTGTGTTCGTCTAGTGGTTAGGACGCTGCCCTCTCACGGCGGAAGCAGGGGTTCAATCCCCCTACGCACTACCAAATCTCCTTAAGCCTGTTCCCGGATCGCTCCGTATATTACGAACTCACCCTTAGCACGAGAGCCAAATGGAAAACCTCCTCGCCATGATTCTTGCGGGCGGACAAGGCTCCCGGCTGCAGCCGCTGACCCAAGACCGCGCCAAACCTGCCGTGCACTTTGGCGGCAAATATCGCGTCATTGATTTCGTACTCAACAACTTCGTCAACTCGGGGCATTACCGCATCAAGGTTCTCACCCAGTTCAAATCCGATTCTCTAAATCGCCACGTATCAACGGCTTGGGAGATGAACCGGAACCTCGATCAATACGTCGATCTCGTCCCGGCGCAGATGCGCATGGGTGTGAACTGGTATCAGGGCACCGCCGATGCGATTTACCAGAATGCGAATCTCATCCGCGATGTGAGACCCGATCATGTGGCCGTGTTCGGTGGCGACCACATCTACAAGATGGATATCAACCAGATGCTGGAGTACCACATCCGCAAAGCGGCGGTGGCCACCATCTCGGCAATCCCCGTGCCCATTGAACAGGCCACGGAATTTGGCGTGCTGCAGGTGGATGAAGACGGGCGCATGGTGGGCTTTGAGGAAAAACCCGCGCGGCCCAAATGCATTCCCGGTCGTCCCAACTGGGCGCTGGCTTCCATGGGCAATTACATCTTCAACAGCAAATTCCTCGTGCGCGAGTTGCTGTCGGACAGTGAGATCGAAAACTCGCACCACGATTTCGGCAAGGACATCCTTCCCGCCATTTTCAATAATCATCCGGTTTATGTGTACGACTTCAACACCAACCGGCTTCGCGGAGAAAGCGAAGCGTCGCTGGGCTATTGGCGCGACATCGGAACGCTGGAAGCGTTTTACGAAGCCAACATGGACTGCTGTGCCGTCTCACCCATTTTTAATCTGTACAACAACAAATGGCCGCTGCGCACGGTGAACTGGAATCTGCCTCCCGCCAAATTTGTGTTCGGCGAAAAAGATCCGCAAAGACGCCTGGGTACTGCGGAAGACTCCATCATCTCCGAAGGCTGCATTCTTTCCGGTGGACGGGTAATCCATTCGTTGCTGTCCCCCGGCTGCACCATTCACAGCCATGCCCGCGTCACCGACAGCATCCTGTTTCCCAATGTGGACATTGGCGGTGGAGCAAAAGTCCATCGCGCCATTGTGGAAAAAGGCGTTCGCATTCCGCCGGGATTCGAAGTGGGTCTGGATCCGGAAAAGGATCGTCTGCGTTTTCACATCACCGACACCGGCATTGTGGTCATTCCCAAGGACATGATCATCGAGTCTTAAACACCGCTCATTTCGACAGGCTCAATGAGCGGTCACGAAGTCCGCTCCCTGAGCTTGTCGAAGGGAGCACAACGAGGAAACCATGAACACCACCATCTTTCGTGAATACGACATTCGCGGCCTTGTGCCTTCCGAACTGAATGCTGAAACCGTCACCTTGATTGCCAAGGCATTTGGCACGCAATTAAAATCCCAAGGGGCGAAACTCATTTCCGTCGGCGGCGACGTGCGCACGCATACCCGCGACTTGATGAATGCCTTCATCGCAGGCATCACTTCCACCGGCATCAACGTCATCGACATCGGCACGGTGACTTCGCCGCTGTGTTATTTCAGCGCGTTCCATTTGCCCATCGACGGCTTCGCGATGATCACCGCCAGCCACAATCCCAAGCAATACAACGGCATCAAACTGGGCGTCGGCAAAACCACGCTCTTCGGCGAAGACATCACCAACATTCGCCGCATGGCGGAAAAAGGTGATTTCGCAACCGGCTCCGGCACGGTGAAGCAACAGAATATCACCGAAGACTATATCGACTATCTCGCCAGCAAATTCAAACTCAGCCGCAAAATCAAAATGGTGTTCGATCCTGCTAATGCCACCGGCGCATTGTTCGGCAAACGCGTGTTCGAACGCATCGGCGCCGAAGTGGTCAGTATTTATGACACCGTGGACGGCAACTTCCCCAATCACCATCCCGACCCGACCGTGGCGGAGAACGTGGTGGACTTGGGCAAGAAAGTGGTTGAACTCGGCTACGAAGTCGGCATCGGCCTCGATGGCGATTCGGATCGCGTCGGCATCATCGATGAAAAAGGCACTCTCATCCCCGGCGATTTACTCACCTTGATCTACGCCAAGGATATTCTCCTCGCCTTGCCGGGCAGCAAAATCATCTACGAGGTCAAATCCTCGATGGCGCTGGAGGAAGAAATCACCAAGGCCGGTGGCATTCCCATCCTGTGGAAAGTCGGACACTCGCTGCTCAAGAAAAAAATGGCGGAGGAAAACGCACCGCTCGCGGGCGAACTCAGCGGCCACGTGTTCTTCGCCGACCGCTACTTCGGTTACGATGACGCGATCTACGCGGCCTGCCGTCTGTTGGAAATCATGGACAAAACCGGCAAGCGTCCGTCGGAATTGCTGGCGGGCGTTCCCATCTATTACAACACACCGGAGATCCGCTGCGGTTGCGACAACGACGACGAGAAATTCCGTATTGCGAAGGAAGCGGCGGCTTACTTCAAGTCGAAGTACAACGTCATTGATATTGATGGCGTGCGGATTTTGTTTGGGGATGGTTGGGGTTTGATGCGGGCGTCGAATACACAGCCGAGTCTTGTGACTCGTTTTGAGGCGAGGACTCCGGAACGGTTGGAAGAAATCAAGAATGAAGTTTTAACGAAGCTTCAGGAGTTTGGACACATTCAGATTGGGATGAGTCATTAGGGATCATCCTTTGGAGAGTACAAACAAGAGATAAAGATGATAACTAACCGTTTAAAACTTGCACTTGAACATCTCGAGCCCTCAGACTGGGAAAGATTCGAAGGCCTTGCCTCAGCGTTCCTCGCTTCAGAATTTGACGGACTACGCACTGTAGCAAGTCCATCGGGAGATGATGGTCGAGACAGTCAACTATTCTCAGCACTAACAGAGCCAAATATCTTGCTTCAATATTCCGTGGCTTCTGACTGGACATCCAAGATAAACCGGACTATTGCACGAATAAATTTAACGTTTCCAACAGCCCAGGTACTCATTTTCATTAGCAATCAGCCAATAGGCGCACAAGCTGATAAAATTAAACGTACCGTAAGAGAAAACCATGGGATCTCTCTTGATGTAAGAGATCGCAGCTGGTTTGTTGAACGAGTTCATGGCTCCACTAGAAATGAAAGAGCAGCGGAAGAACTAGCTCGAGTCATTGTAGACCCATATTTAGCTTCAGCCGGAATTTCTTCATACCCACCTACAGATCTATCCTCACCCGAGGCCATAGCTGCCGTCACTTTTCTAGGGCTACAGTTGCAGGACGACATTAGAGAAAAAGGGTTAACAAAACTAGCGTTCGAAGCATTAGCTCGATCTGCTCTTGCCACAACAGATAATGAACACCGAATGAGTCGCCAAACAATTCATGCAATTGTTAGCAAGCTACTCCCAGGACATTCCCAGGAGCAAATTCATGGCTATGTGGATGCTGCTCTTAAACGACTTACAAAGCAGGCCATCCGTCATTGGCAAAAGGAAGATGCGTTCTGCCTCACTCATGAAGAGAAAAGGAACCTGGAAAGTTTTAAGACAAATGCCGCCTTGTCGAATCGACACTGCTTATATCTATAAGAAAAATTAGCGACTCTCTACTCGGAGCTCACCATATAACTGGACAAGAAGCGGCACTTACAAAACTTATCCGAGCCTCAATGGATGAGGTACTTTTAGATCGCAGCCAGACATTCGCTCTTGCTGTCCAAACTGGAAAACTCTCGGCTTTCGCGGTTGGAGATTTTACAGACATATTAATCGCCCAATTGACAACAAGTCCATTCCCGAAACTTGCAGGAACTGACTGGTTGGATATCTTAAAAAACGGCGTTCGTGAAGCGCTCATGAGCGAAGACCCTTCTATCCAAACACATTTAAAACAACTTGCTGACGCCTACACCCTACTCGCCTTCCTTCGACAAACTCCTGATGTGCAAGGTGCAGTCGAAAAAATGTTTGCCCATGGGAAAATATGGCTTGATGCATCGGTCACTTTACCTTTGTTAGTTGAGACTCTCAGCGAGCCTTCCCCTGGCAGGTTCACAAGGATGATTAATGCCGCTCAGGAAGCAGGATTAAATCTCTTTATCACACCTGCAATTATTGAAGAAATTGAACGCCATATAAATCGCGCACAAACCTGTGCTCAAATAGGATATCGATGGGAAGGAAGTGTTCCGTATTTATTTGAACGGTATATAGTTAGTGGAAGATCTGTAGCAAGTTTTTCTAAATGGCTTGAGAATTTTCGAGGCCGCGAGCAACCACACCAAGATATTTCCGACTATCTACTGGCCCAGTTTGGAATTCAAACACTTAGCCTTTCCACAGAACTCGCTGCAGCACCAACTGAGCTTCGCACTGCGCTTCAGACCCTTTGGTACGAAGCGCATCAACGTCAATGTGAACGTTATAACAAACCTTTTGACGAAATAGTTGTTACCCGCCTCATTGAACATGACATAGAATGTTATTGCGGTGTAGTACAACTAAGGAAAAAAGAAACATCATCTCCGTTCGGTTATAGTGCTTGGTGGTTAACTATAGACCGAAAGACATTTGATTTAAAATCCCGATTGCGTGAAGTAATGATCATGGACCCTCCAGACTCTCCAATACTAAGCGCTGATTTTATGGTGAACTATCTAGCCTTTGGTCCAGTGAGAGGACGGATTGGGAAAGGAACTGAATTTCATCTTCCATTAATGTTGGAGTTAAGCTCTGCCCCTTACCTAACGGCAGACATATTGACTGAGGCCGAAAAAATAAGAGCAGATTTGCAAGATATGCCGGAACATGTAATAAGACGGAAAGTTCGTGACTATCTCAATCAGGCACGTAGAAGCTTAGGCTCAATAACCGATGCTGGAGTCGGCGAGTTAGAGGAGGGGATTATAGCGTGATGAGTCTTGCGAACTAATTCTTATACATATTCCCAAACACCGCTTCTAAACAAACTGTTGAACTCAGCACTGACAGCTTTCACGCCAGCTTCACCTTCTTCACCGCATGCTCATGCAACAATTCCCCGATATACGTCTGATACCGTTTCCCAGCCTTCAACGCAATCTCCTTCAATGCCCGCAGATCTCCGCCATTGACACGAAGCGTAATCGTCTCGTTCTTCCCCAGCGCTGTCCGCGCAGCAGCGCGGTATTTTTCCCGCTCCACTTTTGAAAGCTTGACGATCTCATAGCTTCCCTTCTTCATCGCCGCTTGCAGCTCCTTCTCAAATTTCGTCAGCTTCATTTCAACCCTCCTCGAAAATCGTGAACAGATAAATCGGCGCCTTATTCTCCTGAAACAGAATGCGTTTAATGTATGTTCTTTGTACATACAATTAACCGCGATTTCTAATTCTTATGTGAATCCTCAAATTACCCCTTGAATTTTACCCGGGTATATATAAATTACCCGGGTAATAATATTTATCCTCCCTTAAAACGGGATAAAAAGAGGGATTTATGGAAACCAACAACACCTACACAGCCTTCTCCGGAACCAAACTTCTGCTTTCCGGCGATATCAAATCAATTGTCCTCGAGTCCAAAAAGCACTTGGACAGCGGCGACAACGCTGCGCTTTTAATCTTCGATGATCGCACCGGCAAGCAGGTGGATTTCGATCTTCGCGGCACGCCAGAAGATGTTCTGCGTAAACTTCCTGCACATCCGCTCTTCACACCCAAAGAGGAGGCCACAACTCCGCGAACCGGACCGGGACGTCCGAAGCTCGGGATTGTCTGCCGTGAGATTTCACTTCTCCCCCGCCATTGGGAATGGCTGGAACAGCAACCGCAGGGAGCCTCGGGAACATTGCGCAAACTAGTGGAAGAAGCGAAGCGGCGCGATCCCGACAAGGAGCATGCGCGAAAGGCGCGCGACGCTGCGGGGAATTTCATGTGGGCCATGTCGGGAAATCTTCCGGGATTCGAAGAGGCTTCCAGAGCCTTGTATGCCGGAGATGTCAATAAACTCGAAGAGCTGACGAAGGAATGGCCGAAAGATGTTCGTGACTATGCCATGCGGCTACTGCAGGGTTCGTAAATTCAAACAACTTCGACCGAATGGACCGTAAGGAGTAAAGAATGAGAAAAGCTCCGTTTTTTAAGCTTGTCATGCTCATTTCAATTTCAGGATTCTCCATTGTTTATTCGGCGCAAACTCCAGATACTTTGGCAGCCATCAGAAACAACTTGATCTACAGTATCGCGAGTGCGGTATATCAAAATGTCCGCTCTGACAGCATGAAGGCAAGCAAAGATGTTTTGAAAATCTGCGACCACGATAGTGACGGATGGATTTCAAAACCAGAATTGGAATTAGCACTTAAACAGGATAAAGCCGCTTTATCCCTTCGTGGTTCAAAGGATGGATTACCGAATTCCCAGAATATTGCGGGTGCCGTAGGAAAACGTTTGGATCGTGATGATGGCAGGTGGGATGGCTACATCGAATTCAACAAATCCGTATCTGATGTATTCGAAAAATCTAGCCCGCCCTTCAACACAAGAAAAGGGATTTACACGAACGACTTTATTTCACAGCTTGCCAGTGGGGATCTGGTAATCGGCCGTCAAATTCGATCCGGATTAAGGGCGAACCGATTCCTATACAGAATCATTGAATTCCAACAAGACAAGTCCGGTCCAAAACTCGTCTTCAGACAATAACTTCAATTCTTATACGTATTCCCAAACACCACTTCCGACTCTTCCTTACCGATCAAATCCTCTAGGTTTTATTCCCATCTTCCAAAAAGGGACACCCTCATTTTCAAAAGGTGATTGGAAACACGCACAAATATCCATAACCGGGATTTGAGTATACACTATACGTACTCTCACCCCGAGGCGCCCGATGAAAATGCCCGGCCCCCTGTTCTTCGCCGCTATTTCCCTAGCCTCCATGCCGGGACTGACCCAGATATTTCCGGAAGCGCCGCCAGCCAACCGCAGCGCCTCCGGCAGCAATTCCCTGCGTAACCTGGCTCTGGGCGAACCCCGATTCACCAATGCCCAGCTTTACAATCTCTATGACCAAGGTGGATCACCCTTGGGTCTTCTGGAAACCCACCCGGAACGTGTTTCGGCCGGATTTGAAATTCTCGGCACCAGCCGTTCTACGGATGGGGACTCTCTGGCCATTGACCACACAGACTATGCCATCCCGCAACTGGGTTTCTTTAAACCCGGCATAGTCGGTGCCACCCTCTACTACCAGCGGCAGGCGGAGACCTACCAGGCCAAAGGCGGCGACAGTGTGGAAACGGGAACCTCGCTGTTTGGCGTCGATCTGGTCGCGGGTCCCGCCTCAGGCCTGTTGAGGGTGGGGCTTGCAGTCCATGTCGCCATCGGGAACATGGATTATTCCGGAGACATGAACCGTGTGATCCTCGCAATCCCCGCATTGCGTTTCGACATCGGCAGCCAGTTGCTTCCGTACTTGGAGGTGGACGCCTTCGCCGGATTCGGAGGCCGCTTTGACAGCTTGCAGACTCCGTCGGGACGCTTGGAACGGGTCGCCACCCTCACGCTTCCGCGTTACGGTTTATTGGCCGACTTCGGAGGCACCCAGTCACTGCCCTTAATCAGTGACGTGGTACTGGAATTGGGAACGGAGCGATTCTTCGGCGCGTATCGTCAAGCAGGCGGCGCGAGCGCGGAATATCCGATCGTCTGGACCGATTATTGGACGTTGCAAACGCAATGGATGTACACCCTCAAGGTGCGGGAGTTCAAGCTGGCACCGGCCCTACGCTTTGCCCACCGTTCCGAAGATGCCCAGGGATATGCCGCAATCAAAGGCAATCAGAACCCGTTCAAAAAGGGCAACAAGATCAATGCCATGCATGAAACGCGCGACATCAATGCCTTTGGGCTGGGTGGAAGTTTCAGCTTCAGGGAGATGAGTACCCTGCTGCTGGAGTGGGAAACCTCCGGACACTCCTACGACGTCGACAGTATCCAAGACGAACGCTACCACCGGTTTTCTCTGGGCGTGGAACAGCAGGTCGAACGTCTGCCCTGGTTCCGTTTCCCGGACAACATGAGCCTGGCCCTGCGGGCCGGCTGGACTTGGCGACAGGATGCCAAGAGCGTTCCTGGGTATCGCGAGTTCCATTTCGATCCATTCTTGCCTTCGCCGCGCGTGCCCACACGCAGCGTCCAGCTCAATCCAAAGCCCGACGATCCGGCCGCTTACAGCGCCTTTTCCCTAGGCTTCGGGCTGGGCCTGCTAAAGGAGGCTTTGGGGATCGAGGGCCTGTTGTCCTTTCCCTCGCAGTTGGAGCGATTCGGAGCCACCCGCACGCAGGATGCCTCGGGAACAGAATTCGGCATCACCGTGTGCTATCGCGTACTTTAATTCTTGTATGTATTCCCAAACACCACGGCGTCTAACCGTCGATGTTGAGATCACTCCAGCGGAATCTTGTCCTTATTGACCGCCAGCCACTGATCGAAACTCTGGATCGAGGGATTAAGGGCCTTCGATTCGTCGAGGTTGCGCACGCCGCAGTAGGCTTCCTCGAAGTCGGCCTTGTACTGAAACATATTGCCCATCTCGTCCGCGCCCGGAAAACCGAAACCGCGATACATGTCAGCCGGCACAGCGTTGTAACGCACTTCCTGACCCAGAGACTTGGACAGCGAGGCCGCCATCTGCGCCCCGGTCTGGTGCCCGCCGGCAACGCCAACCGTTTTACCGATGTACTTGTCTCCGGCCTTGAAAACACCCAAAGCGCACTTGCCGATATCCTCTGCGGCGATGCCGGGCAGCTTCTTGTCGCCCATGGGAAAGGTGATGGCCAGTACGCCGTCCGGGCCTTTCTTGGGACCAAGACCGAAATAAATCAGGTTGTCCCAGTAGAACGAAGTCAACAGGAAAGTGGTCGGCACTCCGGCATTGCGGAAGAACGCATTCGCCTCCGCCTTGGCGTCGAAATGCGGAACCTTGTACTTCCCGAGCAAGGTGGGCATGCGGGTGTCCGCGAGCGGAACCTTGTCGCGAACGTCCTCGAAGGTGGACCAGATCGCATGCCGCACTCCGGCAGCCTTGGCGGCCTCGGCGATGTTTTTCGCCTGAGCCGTTTCCTTCTCCGGCGAAAAGTGTTCCCAAAAGTTGGTGAGGCCGTAAACCCCGTAAGCACCCGAGAAGGCCTTTGTGAGGCTTTCCACATCGTCGAGGTCGGCAGTCACGACCTCCGCGCCGGCAGCTTTCAAGGCTTTCGCCTTATCCGAGTCCGGCTTGCGCGTCACGGCGCGAAGGGAAAATGTCTTTGAGGGATCATTGAGGATGGCGCGCGCGAGCCCGCCGCCCTGCGCCCCGGTTGCGCCCAACACCACGATGATTTTCTGGTCAGACATGAGTCGACTCCTGGTTTAGGATGGAGATTTTAAACTACGAAAATAAAGGTCGTTCGAACGGATAATTGACGCAGTGTGATCGTCTCGTTCTTGCCCAAAGCGGTCGGAAATGCCCGAAAATTTTTATGACCGGGATTTGATGTACACTTGTTTCACTATCACCCAGAGGTGCCCATGAAAACGCACGGCCCCCTGCTTCTCGCCGTCCTCTTTTTCGGTTGTACGGAATCGAAGGTCGAGTACCAAACAGTTTTCATAGGCAACTATTGCCGTGGCACCCCTTGGAATCCGCCCCAAACCGTGCGTCTCAACATCCTTCCACAAGGCTGCCCCGGAAGCGAAAACCTTTTGGATGACCACAAGCATATCGATCTGACTTCGATTGTGCAGGAAGGCGAATCATTCCGGATCCGCAACCCGAACCTGGACAGCCTCGAAGTGGGGAGTAGCGAAAATCTCGACGCCTGGGAATGCTATCCCGATCCTTGGCATGTCGGCCTACCTTGCCGGACCCTCAGCGCAAACGTCCAAATCACGCGCATTGATTCTTCGTCCGTCGAGGGATACTACCAGCTCTACGAGCAGGGAAAGAAAACCGGAAACAGGGTTCGTTTTTCGGGAACCAAGTGCTTTGCCGCCGCCTCTTCGTGTGAAACGAACTGACTTCCCACTGTTAAAAATGAAACTATTTGACGACATGTTTCACAATGGAGCCGAGGGCGCCATTGTGAAATTTTACGCGGCCAACCCCATCTTGCGCAACCAGCGGAAATGCGACGCCAAACCGGCGCCATATGACGCATGTTGGGAGTATTGCACTCCGTATTCGCAGCAGGTGCTTTCCACCAGCTTGGAAATGGCCGGGTAATTGATGTGGCAGATCCGGGGGAACAGGTGATGTTCGATTTGGAAATTGAGGGCTCCCACCAGCCATGTCACCGTCCGGTTGTCGCGGGCATAGTTGACCGTGGTCTCCACCTGATGGACGGCCCACGCTTTTTCGATGCGGCCGGTGTCGGATCGCGGCATGGGGAATTCCGCCTGTTCCACGACATGCACCACCTGAAACACCATGCTGAGCGCGAGGCCCAACACTCCCGCCACCACCCCGTAGCAAAGCAGCACCACCCAAACCGGATGGATCCGCATGGGAATCGCGAACGCCAAGGTGAAAAAGACCGCCTTGCCCCCGAGGAAAAGCACCATTTCCCAGCCCTTGGGCCGCGGAATCCGGAATGCCCCGATCCGGCCGGTGAGGGCATCGCGAAAATCGTCATAGAACAGCCACTTGAAGGCGAGGAAACCGTATAAGGGCCACAGGTAGAAATGCTGCCAGCGGTGATATGCGTGCCGTTTCTGTTGGGGGCTCAGCCGCCCGAAAACGCCCAAGTTGATATCGGCATCGTGGCCCGCGATGTTGACGTAGGTATGGTGAAAGATGTCATGCTTCCAATGCCAGATATAGGAGCTGCCGCCGATCACGTCCAACGTCATCGCCATCAGCTTGTTGATCCAGGGGCGGCTTGAATAGCCCTGGTGTGCGCCGTCATGCTGGACGTTGAAACCGATCTCGGCCATGGTGATGCCGAGGAGAATGGCGAAGGGCAAGGCCTGCCACCATGTGGAAGCGAAGAACGTCAGTCCCGCGTAGGAGGCCGCGAATGCGACCAGAATAATTCCCGTCTTGAAATACATGCTCGGGCAATCGCGCTGCGCTCGCCCTGTGGTCTGGAAGAACTCCTCGACGCGCCGCCGGAGTTCGGTTTGAAAATCGTTGGATTTTCCGAATTTCAGTCTTTTGCCGGCTTCTTCTTCTAAACCTGGGTTCGCTGGAAGAACCGAGGGGACCTCCGGTGCGGATAACAGGTTGGATTCGCTCAATTCATCCGTTCATCGGTTTGACGCGCATGGGGGTTAGGGGCATTACTCCCTAAAGGGTAGGAACTAAATGGATGAAGCATCAATTCCTGGAGCTATTTCCCCACTGCCCTCGTTTTGAGGAAATACAACCCCGCAGGAAGATTCATATCCCCCGTGAGAAAAACCGTCTGCTTTTCCGTAACCCATTTCCGGATCGATCTCCCGGAATAATCAAACGCGATGATCTCCTTGTTCACCCCCGTGAGATCCGCAGGAAAAACAATTTTATCCAAGGACGTTTTAATAAACGTATCTCCGTGAGTTCGCGCTTCATGTCCCGTCTGTGAAGCCTGGATTCCGACAGTCGCCGCGGTATCCCAACCCATCACCCGCTTGATCACCGCAACCAGCGAATCGGCAATCTGCTGGTGCTGCGCCTGATTGGGATGCTGGTAAAGCGCCTTCGCATTGGCCAGAGTGATGGGGCTGGAAAAAACCGTAGTACCGGTGAATGATGTCGCCACAGCCTGCACGTTGGTCAGGGTGCTTCCCGCCAAGCCCACCAAAATAAGCGGCACGTTCGGATAATGCCCGCGCACCGTGTTAATGAACGTCCGGTAAGTCGCCCGGAAGTTTGTGTCCGTGACGCCGCCGATGGTGTAATCGTTGATGCCCAAGAAAATGACCGCCAAATCGGGAGTCCACGAGTTGAAATCCCAGTTGGCCGTGCCGTCGCATAGCGTCTTCGGATACCGCGTGGGCATTGTCGCGGCGTTGCCCTGACTTTTGATCAAGCCGGCTCCGCCGCGTGCGACAAGAATATCCTGCGCATGGAAGGCAATGGTGGAACGCCGTGCGTAGGTCAGGGACGCGTTGAAATATTTCAGGTTGGGGGTTCCGGTGGTCTGGCCGATGACATCGCCCGCAGTCCATGAGTCGCCGATGAATTCGATCTTATGGAGCGGCTTGGCGGGCGGCGCGACCAAGGACATCCCATTGGCGAGATAAAAACCGCTGAAGGAACAGTTCAGACCATTGGAACGCAAGGTGATCCGGATTGTGTGATTACCGGCGGAGAGGTTGGTGCGGATTGTCCGGTGAGTGGTGGTCGTGGGCAAAAGGGAATCCACCAGCGCGCCGTCGATTTCCACATTGAAATAGCTGCCGTTCCCGTCGTTCAGCTCGACGCCGATTGAAGGTCCGGGGAAACCGGCCTCGATGACACTGCCCGGCCAGTTGAACGGCACCGTGGTCGCGGAATTGGAAAAATCAAAACGCCCGTAATAATTGATGTTCGGATCATTGGGTTTGATCAACACCTCAGCGTGAATTGCCGCGGCAATTCCCAATGTCAAAAAGCCTGCCAGTGTCCAAATGGGTTTCATGGTTCCTCCTTGAACTTTAGAACCTACTTGGTGACCGTGACGTGGAGGATGTCGCTCGTGATTTGCGGGTCATAAGGCACGTGATTTCCATACGCAAATTGCAGGAGAAGATCGTATTCTCCCGGGGGGAGATTCAGCTCCGTTTCATTCTGTCCCTGTCCGTAATGGATGTGCATGGGGTCAACCGGGATCGGCGAGTTTGCCGGCGGCATCGGACTGTTGATGATGATGTGGAAATGCCCGTGGCCCTCGTTGACGCCTTTTGAGGCGGGTTCCACCACAAGGTTCTCGCATTTCATCTCGACTTTGAACGGGCTTTCAACTTGCTGGCCGCTTTTCAGGTTTCCGAAATAGACTCTCGGCTCTTTTTTATTGCAGGCCACGATTGCGGCAATGGCCCCGAAAAGGAGCAGGAATCCGAATTTGGTGGGAATGGTTTTCATCGTTTCTCCCTGGAATAGGTTCTGATGTGAAGGAAGATAGAATGGAGGGGAACGCGCACGAAAGGATTTTATGGCCTTTTTGTCACCCGCCGCGGCTATTCCGCAAAAAAACAACGCATGGGAAAATCAATTCTTGTAGGCATTCCCAAACACCACTTCCGTGTCTTCCTTCCCGTTCAAATCCTCCAGCATTTCCATATCCCGTTCCATCGACGGAATCTGCTCGAAGTAAGCCCGAAGATGATCGAAGAATTCCGAAACGGATTGCGAACGCAGTAAGGACAGACGGGCCAGACCGCTGCTCGGCAGGCCTTTCATCGCCCGCGCAGCCATCTGCTTGAGTTTTCCCAAAGCCCGCAATTCAATGTCCATCTCTCCACGCAACAAATGATGATACTCCTCAAACAATTGGAGGTAATCCTCCCGTGTCGGCTGCGAAGGTTCCTTTCCTTCATACACATCGGCGATTTGCGCGAAGATCCACGGATTGTGCATCGCGCCTCGTCCCACGGCCACGCCGTCAACTCCATATTTTTTTAAACGATCCACAACGTGTTCGACGCGCAGTACATCTCCGTTGCCGACCACAGGAATGGTCGCCCGTGCTTTCGCCTCGCCGATCAAATCCCAATTCGCCAAACCCTTGTAGCCTTGTGCGCGCGTGCGCCCGTGAATCACCATCGCCGAAGCGCCTTCGCCTTCGATGATCTTCTGCGTTTCAAACAGCGTAATGAGTTCGTCGCTCCAGCCAATGCGCACTTTCACCGTAACGGGAATGGACACCGCAGCTTTGACTGAGCGCACGATGGCTGCGAGATTGGGAAGGTCTTTCAACAAACCCGAACCGCCGCCTTTGCCCACCACTTTCGGAGCAGGACAGCCGCAATTGATCTCCACAAAATCCGCGCCGGTTTCTTCGACGATTTTTGCGCCCCAACCCATGCGACCCGGTTCTCCACCAAAGATTTGCACGGAGAACGGACGTTCCTCTTCGGCAAAAGCCATTTGTTTCATCGACTTGGGATTGTCGCGCGTCAGACCTTCGACGGAAACAAATTCGGAAACCAATAATCCCGTGCGGCCTCGGGCCAGACGGGAAACGAGCTGGCGGAAACAAATATCAGTGACGCCCGACATGGGCGCGAGATAAACGTTCGGGTAAATCCGTTTGGGGCCGATGAAAAATTCCCGCTGCACTCCGGCGGCGGATTCCACCACACCGGAATTTACAGGTATAGCGGAAACCGTTTGCACAGTTCCTTCACATCGCCGTGAATGCGGGCCAGCACAGCTTCATCGCCGGATTTCATAATGGCTTTATCGATGAATCCGCCGATCAAACGGGCTTCGGCTTCACCCATGCCACGTGTGGTCATGGCAGGCGAGCCCAGACGAATACCGGAAGGATCCATTGCCTTGCGTGTGTCGAAAGGAATGGTGCTGCGGCTGCAGGAGATTCCGATTTTGTCCAGCGCAACTTCAGCGGCTTTGCCTGCGAGATCTTTGCTGCGCAAATCCACGACAAGAAGATGGTTGTCCGTGCCGTCGGTCAAAACGCGATAGCCGCGCGACATCAATTCTGCGGACAAGGCCTGCGCATTGCGAATCACCTGCCTGGCATATTCCTGAAACGAAGGCTGCAACGCCTCCTGAAAACACACGGCCTTGGCGGCATTGACATGGTCATGCGGGCCGCCTTGAATGCCTGGGAACACCGTGCGGTCAATGTCCTTTTGGAACTGGCTTTTGCACATGATGATAGCCCCGCGCGGGCCGCGCAAAGTCTTGTGGGTCGTAGTGGTGACAATGTCGAAAATGGGAACCGGGTTCTCCAACGCCTTGCCAGCGATGAGACCGGCGATATGCGCGATGTCGCCGAAAGTGACTGCGCCAACTTCATCGGCGATGCTTTTGAAAGCCTTCCAGTCGATGTCGCGCGAGTAGGCAGAGAAGCCCGCAATGATCATGCGGGGACGTTCCTTGAGCGCCACTTCGCGAACGCGGTTCATGTCGATGCGGCAGGTTTTTTCGTCCACTTCATATTGCACGAAGTTGTACATGAGACCGGAAAAATTGACCGGGTGTCCGTGCGAAAGATGTCCACCGTGATCGAGCTTGAGACCCAAGACTTTGTCGCCAGGTTTGGCCACGGCCATATACACGGCAAGATTGGCGGGCGAACCGGAAAGCGGCTGCACGTTGACATGCTCCGCGCCGAACAAAGCCTTGGCGCGATTTACCGCGAGGGATTCCATTTCATCCACGACTTCGTTGCCGCCGTAATAACGTTTCCCGGAATAACCTTCGGAATATTTGTTGGTGAACACCGAGCCCATGGCTTCGAGCACGGCTTGACTGACGGTGTTTTCCGATGCGATGAGTTCGATGCCCTCTTCCTGGCGATGGGCTTCTTTGGCGATAAGGCCCGCGATGTCCGGATCGACTTGGGACAGCGGCTGGGTCAGGGACTTCATGGTTTTTTCTCCGGGTTTGGAAGCAGAAAATTAGAAGATTTATTGCTGCTTGATGCCCGCCGCCTTGATGATGCGGGTGGATTCCCTGATTTCACCTTCAATAAAACGCGCAAATTTGGCGGGTGTCATATCCATCGGACTGACCCCGTTTCTTTCGAGTTGGTCGCTCACTTCGGGGGAAGCCAGCGCAATGACCACATCCTCGGCAAGTTTCTTGTGCACCTCGTCGGAAATACCGGCTGGCGCCCACACCCCGTACCACAATTTGTAATCGAAGCCCTTCAAACCCAATTCAGAAAGCGTCGGCACGTTCGGCAACGATTTCGTGCGTTCCTTTGAGCTCACTCCCAATATGACGAGGCTGTCGTTATCCAGTAACGGCAATACGCTGGCGATGGGTGCGAACCAGTAATCGATTCGCCCGGCCATGACATCCTCGTTGACGGCCATGGCGCCGAGATCATCGGAAACGTGCACGGATCGTAATCCTGCGGCGAGATTAAACTTTACCGCATTTAAATGGGTTCCACTTCCGGCACCGGCCGATCCAAACTTCATCTTTCTGTGTTTCTTCTTTGCCGCTGCAATCAGTTCCGCAACCGATTTCAGTCCAGAAACTTTGCCGGTGACCAATACATTTCCCGCGCTGCCGAGTGGAGCGACCGACACCAAATCCTTCAGGGGATCATAGGGCAGTTTTGCATAGAAGGCGGCGCTGGAGGCATACGCGGAGGAATGCACCAGAAGCGTGTAGCCATCGGCAACAGACTTGGCCACCAAATCCGCACCGATGGAGCCTCCCGCGCCCACGCGATTTTCCACAATAACGGATTGTTTCCACATCTCCGACAGCTTCGCACTCAAAGAGCGTGCGATCAAATCCGCACCACCGCCTGCACCGAAAGGAACAATTACGCGGACGGGTCTGTCGGGATAACCTCCGGCAAGCGATTGGGACGCAAGCAGAATCGTTGCGGTAATAAACGCGGTAAAAATACGGGCGGGACTCATAAAACCAAATTTCCTTTTCAACTCCGATAGCTTCCGTTGATCTTCACGTAGTCATAGCTGAGGTCGCAAGTCCAGTAAGTCCATGCGAACTTGCCCAAACCCAAATTCAATTTCACGGAAACGTCTTTCGCCTTCATCCGTTGCGCCAAATCCTCTTCGTCTCGCGGCAATGGCACACCGTTCTCAAACACTTTGACATCGCAGAATTCCAGGGAAAGTTTTTCCATTTCCAAAGCCGCGCCGGAATATCCCGCTGCGGCAAGCACGCGTCCCCAGTTCGCATCACCACCGAAAAAAGCCGTCTTTACCAAAGGAGAATTCGACACAGCCCGCACCACAGCTTTTGCATCCGCTTCGGAAACCGCTCCCACCGCTTCCACCGTGATGAGCTTGGTGGCTCCTTCCCCATCGCGCACAATGGACTGCGCCAGTTGCCGCATCAAATCCATCAAGGCGGCATCAAACAATCTTTGATCGGCGGAGGATAACGAAGAGTATTGCACGTCGCTTGCACCATTGGCAAGTAACAATGCCGTATCATTCGTGCTCATATCTCCATCCACGGTGATGGAATTAAAGCTGCGTTCCACGGAATCCTGAAACCGGGATTGATAACCGGATTCCAATCCAATGTCGGTGGTCATGAACGCCAGCATGGTCGCCATGTTGGGACAGATCATCCCTGCACCTTTGGCCGCTCCACCCAATCGCACTTCGTGGCCCGCCAGATTCAAAGTCACCTCGGCAATTTTCGCAAAGGTATCCGTGGTCATGATGGCGGACGAAAAATCCGAAGTCGGGCCCGGTTTGCCACACAGTAAATCGATGCCTTTTTTCAAAGTGTCCATGGGCAAGGGTTCGCCAATCACGCCCGTGGAACAAATCAACACTCCGCCTTCAATCCGCATCGCATTTTTCAAATGGGACACCGTAGTGAGGACATCTTCATAACCTTTGGGACCCGTGGCAGCATTGGCGTTGCCGCTGTTGACGAGGATATGAGAAACTTTGGAACCGGAAGCCAGCACTTCCCGGCAGTACTTGACCGGAGCCGCAGCCGCCGTGTTCCGGGTAAACGCTCCAAAGGCGGTTGCAGGCGGATGGCTCTGCAAGAAGCCAAGATCGGGGTTCCCGTTTTTCTTGATGCCGCAGGCGACGCCTCCGGCTTGAAAACCTTTTGGAAAAACCACGTTTTTCATTGAATTCCCGGGTTTTTGGCTGTTCAATACCCGGATAAAATACCCGGATAAGTCCTTAATTTTGTGAGGAATAGATAGAAATTTAACCCGATCCGCATTATCTTCTAAACAGAGCGAGGGAGAAATCCGTGCGAAGACGTGGGCTGCAACGGCCCGCGTTTTTTGTTTGGGTTTTTTGTCTGCAAACGTTTCCTGAAGGTGTTTTTATGGCCAATAACAGTATTCCGATGAGCCAACAAGCTTATGACAAGCTGGTGCTTGAACTCGACCATTTGAAAAAAGTGGACCGGCCCCATATCATTTCCGAGATCGCTGTGGCGCGCGCACAGGGTGATCTTTCCGAGAACGCCGAATATCATGCGGCAAAGGAAAAACAGGGACATATCGAAGACAAGATTCAAATGCTGGATGACAAAATCGCCCGCGCTGAAATATTCACCGTCGACGCCTCTGAAAGCAGTCACGTGATTTTCGGGGCCGTGGTTTCCGTCAAGAACCTGAACACCAACAAAGTGCTGGAATACACCCTGGTCGGTTCGGATGAAGTCGATGTGGTCGCAGGAAAAATTTCCTCCGCCTCCCCCATCGGCAAAGGATTGATGGGCCGCAAAGTCGGAGACGTCATCGAAGTGCAGATTCCGAAGGGCGCTTTGAAGCTGGAGATTCTCAAATACCGCTAGGAGCCGTTTAACGTGCCTGTTTATGCCTTTTCCGGCAGCGATGATTTGCGCAAACACGAAGCTCTCGATGCCGAACTGGCGAAATGGGAAGCTTCGGAATCCGGCCCGGCTCCCGTTCGTGAAACCCACTTCGGCGAAGAACTGAACGCTGGTTCCGTAGCGGAGTCCTATCAAACGCCGGATCTTTTCGCACCCCGCAAAGCTTTAATCCTCCGCAATTACGACAAGGTGAACGCCGCCGGACGTGAACTGTTGGAGCGCGCCTTTCAATCCGACAATCCGCAGACCGCAGTATTCCTCTCGGTAGAAAAACTGGATGGCCGATCGGCCTTTGCAAAGGCATTGGACAAGGCCGGACGATTGTTCGATTTCAAACTTCCTTACGACAATAAAATCCCCGCGTGGTTGATGGATAGAGCCAAGCAACGTTACAGCCGTAAACTGTCGCCATCCGATGCCCAACTGCTGCAGGATATTGTCGGGAATGAACCGGCCGAACTGGATCACGAGCTGGAAAAAATCGACACCTTTCTTCCCAAAGGTCAAGCCATCACCACCGAGGCCATCCGCGACATTGTCAGTCCGCTCAAGGTGCACACCATTTTCGAATACCAGAAGGCTGCAGGTTTACAGAAGCCTTCCGACTTTTTGCCCGCGCTGCGCAACTTGCTCGACAACAGCAGCGAAAACAGTGGCATTGGAGCCACCATGATGTTGTTCAGTCATTTCCTGAAACTGTCCCGCATACGGGCCATGCTGGATGACGGAGCGAATGAACACGAAATCGCCGAGGCTTTCAAACTCAACCGATTCCTGCACATCGAAAAGGAACGCTATCTGGATCAGGCGCGTTCGCGTTCGCTGGCACGCTGGAAAAAGATTCTGACGCGGTTGGCGAGTCTGGAATGGGAATTAAAACAGGGCCGTTATTCCCACCGCTTTGAAGTGGAAATGGCGCTCGTCAGTCTGGCTTTGGCTTAGCGTACCCTGAGCGGAGTCGAAGGGTAGCGGAAGTTATTTTCTTCCGGCCTGCGGCAGAAGAGTCTGACAGGCGACGCGGATTTTATCCATCCCGGCATAGAGATCCAGATATTCCCGGGTCCATCCTGAATCCACGGACGCCACACGGCGCAAAGTTTCTTCCAACACGGCGCGGGCATTGTACGGACCGCGCGGTTTGGTTTCCAAAGTGGCGAGACCTTCCCAACTGTGTTTGGAGCGGCGCCGCTGGACGGCACCGCGCAACAGTCGATCGAGCAGTCTGCGCCGCAACGAAATCAAGGCTCCCTGGGGTGCGGCCTTTAACCAGGCCTCATAGGCGGAGCGTTCGGCGGGAGCCAGTCGATGTGCATAACGCCGGAGCAAATCCGAAATCCGCGAACGCGTCGATTGCTCGAAGCGTTCGCCCAAAGACTCCAAAGGAGACAGTGTTTTTTCGGACTTCTCAGACATGATTAGGCATTCCGTGCTTCACTGCTTTCAGCACGTTCGAGTGCGTCCAAAAAGGATTCCTGAATTTTCAGGGCGTTTTCTTCCAGCAATTCGGCGGAGCGCTCTTCGAAACGACGGACGGTGACTTCCATCTTCTCGAGCAAGGCTTCCTGAGTCTGCGAGACAGCGGCAAAGGACTGCAGCCGATCCAGCACGCCCGTCAGGTTTTGATTGAGCATTTCCACCACGGCTTTCATACCAGCCTGATTGGCGGAGCTTTCCTCGCCCATGCGCTGCGCACCCTGCGCAGCCTCCTGCAAAGTGATGGCCGCACGGGACAAGCCTTCCAGCCATCCTTCAGCTTGTTCGGTACTGCTGCGAATATGTTGGGAAGCTTCGGCACTGAGTGAAGACACCGTTTCTTTTGCCAAGCCTAAACCCTGTGCCAGTGAGTCCTTAACACTGTTCAAACCTTGTAGCAATGCCCCGGATGTCTTTTCAAAATGTTCTTTCGATTCCGACTGAGTGTCTTTCCAACCGGCTGCGAAGGATTCGGAAAGTTTGGCGACCGAGGCTTCCATCTTTGCGAGATTGGCCTGTGCCGTCTCATCCCAAGTTTTCGCAAGGCTTCCCAAAATTTCCTGTGCCTTGGCCAATTGAGATTCAGACACGGATTGAAACCGCGCGCTGTTTGCCGAGGATAATTCGGTCGACAATTTCTCGAGACTCGTGCGCCATCCGGTATCGCGCTCGGAAAGCTCCTTGTGAAGAACTGCTCCCTGTTCACCCAGCTTCGTCAATAATGCGGAGGAAGTTTGCGCCCATTCCTTTTGGAAGGTTTGCAAACCCGAAACTGTCTCTCCCATGTCGCGCAGGTTTTTGGCTCTCTCTTCGCGATCGACTCGCAGCGAATCGGACAGGGCATTCAGCGAAGCCCCGATGCGTTCAGACAAGGCTGGTGCGATGGGCGCAAAGCCTGAATTCAATCCATCCTGCAAGGATTGGCGCAATTCACCGGCATGGCGCTCCTGATCGATGCGGCGTTCCTGCCTTTCCTTCTCGGCGACCTTGACGCTGTCTTCCATCAAGGCGCGGGGCAAATCCTGCATGCGCTCCTGCAATTTTTCGAGCGACCCCTGCAAACTTTCCTGGCTGCGTCGCGAACGCTCATGGGCGGAACCCGAGCTCCATGCGGCAGCCGCGCTTAACAATCCCAGAATGCCTGCGATGACATAGGCATCGGCCCGCGCCGGTCTTTTCGCACTCATGCGTTGAGCCGCAAGGCCGAAACATACCACGGCGGTCAGCAACGCGCCCCACATGAACACACTGTAAGGACTCGATTTTTTCTCTTTCATGGGATCCTGTTCTTTTGCCTTTCTTGCATTGTGACTGTCTTTAAACTTCCGAAAAACCGCGTAAAAAAAGTTCCCATTTGCGATCGTAATGATCCAGCATGGCCAAAGTCAATTGTTCCGTCAGGGAGGACATGGCGCGCATGAATCCGATGAACCCGTTCCCCGAAGGATCCAGCTTGCGCCAAGTCTTCGCAATCTCCCGCATCAACGCTTCGGGTGTAGAAGCGTGCAGTTCCTCCCAGCGCGCAACGGAATGCACGAAGGTTTCTTCGGCGATGTTTCCGAGGGAAAGACGCACGGACTTCCAAGCCTGAAACTCGGCGGCACGCAAAGTGGCTTCCAGAACCGGCGGCATGCGAAACCCGTTTTCCGGCGGCAATTCCCGGAGCCATTCCTCGGAAAATTTTTCCTGCAAAGCCTGCAATCGCCCGGCGACGGACGCCCATTGACGCGCGCAATCCGAAGCCATATCGTGCAAGGTTTGCAAATACAACATACGGGCTTCCTTGACCGTGCCTTTGCCTGCCAAGGTGAATCCGCCTTCGGAATGGGGAACAAACCATTGATTGCGTTGCAGAAAAGGAAGCAGGGCTTTGACTTCAAGTCGCGTCACCCATTTTTCCCGAAACTCGAGAAACTTCAGGCGTGTGTCGCGCCGTAAATTCTCCGTGGTACCGCCCACCTTCTGGAGCATGTCCGGGGAACCGGGTAATTGAACATCCTCGCCCGAGTTTTCCAGCAAGGTTTGCAACAGTGAAGTGTGTCTCGGATCCATCCACGCAGAAATGGCATCGACTTCAACATTCAGCGAAGGAGTGCCCCTTGGAAATTTCAACGGCTCTGCCCGAAGCGTTGTCAGACATTTTTCCACCGCAAGCGACACAGGATTCCCCAGCTTTTGACCGATTTATTTAGTGATTGGCCAGCGGGCCAAATATAGAGCGATATTGGGGTTTCAGGAACTGGAAAAGCCGCCTATTCACGGCCTTTTTTTACGATTGGGATCATGGCCATGGGAATCGAATTGTATACTGTGTCCTTAAGCAGGACGATGCATCTATGACAATAACAATGGGTTGGCTGGCACTCGCTGTCCTTGCGGCCATCGTCGAAGTTCTTTCCCCTCTATTCGGGTACATTTTCGTGACACTCGCCGCACTGGTCGCCGCTGCTGCATCAAGTGCCGGTTTCCCTCTCGTCATCCAGATCATCCTGTTTGTGGTAATTCTGCCAGTCTCCCTGTTGCTTTTAAGACCCCGATTGCTCGCCAAACTTGGCGCACGCGGAATTCCATCCCGAACCGAAGCTCTGCTTGGGAAAACGGGAGTTGTCACCCAAACGGTGGATTCGGCCGGAACAGGCCGGGTTACCATTGCAGGCGAAGATTGGGCCGCGCAAAGTTCCTCGATTCTTTCCATAGGTACGCCTGTCCGTGTGGACGGTGCGGACGGAATCACACTGAACGTTTCGCCGTCAGCGAACGACATAATATCCTAAAGGAGTTCATGATATGATGCTCATTCTTTCCATTCTGGTTTTATTCGCGCTCATCATTGTCGCCACGGCCATCAAAATCGTCCCCCAAAAACAGGTCAAGATCATTGAGCGGCTCGGCAAGTTTCACAAGACCGCAGAAGCCGGAATGAACACCATTTTTCCGTTCCTGGACACCGTACGAGCCACCATAGACGTGAGGGAACGCATCACCCAAATCGAACCCCAGCCGGTCATCACGCGGGACAATGTCACCATGGAAGTGGATGCGGTGATTTATTACGTCGTGGTGGATCCCGTCCGCGCCACCTACGAAATTCAAAACCTGACGTGGGGCATTGAACAGCTCACCCTTTCGGCTTTGCGCAATGTCATCGGCGCGCTGGATCTCGATCATACCCTCACTTCGCGCGATATGATCAACGGACAACTCCGCGCAACACTTGATTCCGCCACCCAGCAATGGGGCGTCAAGATCATGCGCGTGGAGCTCAAGACCATCACACCTCCGGAAGAAATCAAACTAACCATGGAAAAGCAGATGACCGCCGAGCGCACCCGCCGCGCCACAGTCACACAGGCCGAAGGTGAAAAGTCCTCGGCCATTCTCAAGGCGGAAGGTTCGAAACAGTCCAAGATCGTCAGCGCGGAAGGCGAAAAACAATCCGCGATTCTGGCGGCGGAAGGCCAGGCTGAGGCCCGTTTGCGCGTGGCGCAAGCCGAGAGTCAGGCCATTAAAATGGTTGCCGAAGCACTTGGAACTACGGGAAGCCCGGCTCAATATCTCATCGCACAGAAATATCTGGAGTCGCTGAATTTGATTGCGAAGGACGCACAAAAAATTGTCTTCCTTCCCTTCGAAGCCAGTGGGGTCATGGCATCACTTGGGGGAATGAAAGAACTGTTTAATGCAACGGGGACGGAGAAATAACTTCCTGTAATTCCTCCGGCATCGGCGCGTTGAAGATGCGGGTTTTTCCGCCTTCTTCCCACGACACTTCCTCCGCATGGAGGAACAACCGTTTGATTCCCAACTCGCGCATGTGTTCCCGCGCAATCGCAGGCTTGTCATACCGCGTATCCCCCACCAACGGATGCCCGAGATGACTTAGGTGCGCGCGGATTTGATGCATGCGTCCGGTTTCAATCACAACTTGAAGCAGAGAATAATCGCCGAGTTTTTGAATCGTTTTATAATGTGTCACAGCGCGGCTACCACCGTCTTCAGCCACTAACGACTTCGCACCGGAAGCGCTGTCTTCCCGTTCCAACGGCGCATCAATGGTGCCCGACGCTGGTTTGGGATGCCCCACCACCAAGGCGAGATACCGTTTACGGATCTGCCCTTCGCGCAAAGCTGCCACGAGACTGCGCAGACGCGGACCGGTTTTCGCGATCAACAAAACACCTGATGTTTCCTTGTCCAAACGATGGACTAGAGACGGAGAAAAAAGTTCACCCGACCATTGCGCTTGCGAGCCTAACTGTGCCTGCACCCGTTCGATCAACGATGCGCCGGGAGCAATGCCCGTCCCCGGATGCGAAGCCACGCCTGCGGGTTTGTTGACTACCAACAATTCATCATCTTCATACACTGAGGGGACCGGATCTCCCGCCACCACATCCGGATGAAAAGAATCCGGCCGCGTTGCTTCCTCAGGTTTTAGTCCATAAACCTGAAGCACATCTCCCGGCTGGAGCAAATGCCCTCGCTCCACGGAGCGCTTGGCGATCTTGATCTCCTTGCGGCGAAACAGCGATTGCAAACGGCTGAGCCCCACATGCGGAAAGTAGCGGCGGAGAAACCGTTCGGCACGCTGCCCCGCGTCATTGGGTCCTATGGGAATTTCGAGTAACATGATCGGGTCAACGAGAAACTTTGCAGGGAGCGACTATATCCGCGAGTCGGAATCCATCCGCTCCGGAAGACACAATTCCTCCGGCATAACCTGCGCCTTCGCCGATGGGATATAATCCCACCGTGTTCACCGATTCCAAAGTTTCGGGATTGCGGAGAATGCGAACAGGTGAAGACGTACGGGACTCTGGAGCGATCATCACACCGGTGCGGATGAATCCCGGAATTTTTTTATCAAAGGCTTGAAAAGACTCGGCCATGGCTTTCGATACTGCAGGCTCGAATAAATCCCAGAGATTGACCCAGTGCAAGGGTTTCAGAAACGAAGTACGCGGGTAAGGTTCTACGTCGATGCGATTTTCCACAAATGCCGCAATGCTTTGCGCCGGGTAGGTAAAATCTACGCCTCCCGCGCTTCCCATACGAAATGCATCCTTCTCCAGCTTGCGCTGATATTCCACACCGGCCAATACACCGCCGGGCAAGACTTCGATATTCACCGGCACCACGACAGCGGAATTCGCAAATTTGGTGGCGCGATTGGAATAGCTCATGCCGTTGGTGAATAATGCGTCCGGTTGATCGGCACAGGGAATGATGACACCGCCAGGGCACATGCAAAAGGAATACGCACTGCCCACCGATTCATTTTGCCAGGTCAGAAAATATTCCGCCGCACCGGCAAGCTTTGCATCCACCTTGTCGCCCAGCTGGCGCTTGTTGATCAATTCCTGTGGATGCTCGACGCGCACTCCGACAGAAAATTCCTTGCGCTGCAAGGTCACTCCGCGTTCAGCCAACGCTGCATATAAGCGATCTGCCGACAAACCCGGTGCCACCACAACGGCGTCAAAAGGAATTTCTTTCCCTGCCACCACCACACCACGACAAATCCCGTTGTCCAGTATTACGTCGGTAACTTCGGTTTCAAAACGAAAGGTCGCACCCGCTTCCTCGCAATGTTTCCGAAAGGCGGCAATGATCATTTGCAACCGATCTGTTCCGATATGCGGGTGATGGAGATAGGTAATAGATTCATTCGCTCCCGCAACCACGAGCTCGCGCAAAAACTCATCCGTGTATTGATTCCGGGTCCGGGCTGTAAGTTTCCCATCGCTGAAAGTCCCCGCTCCACCTTCGCCGAAGAGAATGTTCGACTTGGCGTCAAAGCGATTCTGCTTGATGAACAAACGGATGTCGCGAAACCGCGGGCCCACGGGTTTTCCCTGTTCAAACACCGTGACCGCATACCCCTTGCGCGCCAATCCCATCGCTGCGGCCATTCCCGCCGGACCACTGCCGACAATCGCCACCGTATATCCTGGCAGCGGTTTCCGAATTTGTTCCGGTTCACTCGGGGGTTCTTTTTGCGAAGGAGATACTCGCGGGTGCTTCAACTCCGTGGAACAAGTAAACTCTACTGCATAGCGCCATACGGGCCGATTACGCGCACGCGCATCGAGAGACTTTCGCAGTATACGCACACCGGAAATGGTTTTCTCCGAAATCCGTAAATACCCGGCAACAGCCTTGGGCAATTCCTTTGCCTCGGAAGCTTCCAATGGCAGCGCGATTTCCCGCACAACGTAGCGAGTGTTAGGAGAAAGAGTCATAACGAAAGGAAAAGGTACATGTCCTCACCCCTAACCCCTCTCCATCTGTCAAAGAGATGGAGAGGGGAAGGTCCAAACCTGTTTAAAATTTTGTGTTACTCCCCTCTCTCATCCTTTAAGATGGGAGAGGGGCGAGTTCATAGACTACGGATTATGGGGTGAGGGAGTTAATGATGATAAGGAAATCCCCGTTGCAGGCAAAAGGCGCGGTAAATCTGTTCCAAGGTCAAAGCCCGGGCCCATTCATGAGTCAAGGTAAAAGCACTGAGGCGCAAATGCTTCGGTATTTCCTTTTTCAAAGCCGCATCGACTCCATGGGAAGACCCGATGATGAAAGTTAAAACGCCACCGCGCCGCGCTTCGCGTTCCAAAAACTCAGAGAACTCAGCCGTGTCCAATGCCTTCCCTTTTTCATCCCACAAAACAGCCCCTGAGAACCCCGCATTGCCTTTAGTTTCCAAAGTCTGGCGAATGGCCTTTGCCTCCTCTGTGAGCCTTACTTTGGCATCCGTGGCCTTGCCATCACGCAGTTCCACGACTTCCAAATTCGCGAAATGGCCGATGCGTTCGGTGTAGTCCCCGACCAAGGCCTGTAAATGGGCATTTTTCATCTTTCCGATGCATATCAAACGGATTTTCATAAGGAGAGAATCTTACTAGCTTTTTCGGCCCTTCGCGGACCTCCGTGAAGACACGTTCCCATCGTCTAGAGGCCTAGGACACTGCCCTTTCACGGCGGCGACAGGAGTTCGAATCTCCTTGGGAACGCCATTTTTGGTAGAATCCAATTTTGGTAGGATGCGATTTATGAACCCCAAGCATTCCAGACTTTATTTGAGACTGATGGCGGTTTACTGGCTCGTCTTCGGGCTGATCACGATCCTTTATCCGAAGTTGATGGACCTGTTTCAAACTGACGCCGGCATTAACGCAAAAACACCGTTCTCAAACCATGTCTGGTTTCACGGCGGATGGGACATCCTTGCCTTGGTTGTGCTTCTTCTCGCTTTGGCCCGTGAATCGTCCGTAAGCTCCGGAATGTTGAGGGCTGCTGCGTTGGCTGCATTGATGCCCACCATTGCCATTGGATACTCCCTGATTGCCACTCCTTTCTGGAACCCCCTGTTTCTGGGCGCAGGTTTGGGAACTCTAACCTTTGCGGTATGGGGCTTTATCCTTGCTGGAAAAAACGTTACCCGCTAGATATCTAAGCTGAACCAGTCCTTTCGGGTAAGATCGACTGGATTGCAGTACCAGTTGAGTCTCGGGTACCTTGGCCCCGAAGAGGGAAATCCCCTCTCCCAACAAAACGGGAATCACCGACAGTGTCATCTCATCCACCAGATTTTCCGCTAAAAATCTGCGAATGGTTGCGCCACCATCCACATAAAGATGTTTCGCACCTTCGGCTTCCAGCTTGATAACAAGTTCTGCAGGAGAACCCGAAAAAAAATCCTCGCCATGTCGGGATTCAAAAGATTGATGGGTTATGACAACAACACGTTTCCCGGCATAGGGCCAATCAGGAAAACTCAAAGCTGTTTCATAAGTCTTCCTGCCCAAAACGAGAGTATCCACCGAGGCAAAGAATTCTCCATAACCATAATCCTCCCCGGGACTCTCCACCATGGACAACCAATTAATGGAACCATCGGATCGGGCGATAAAGCCATCTAAACTGGTGGCAATGAAAACGGAGATTTTGGGCAGGGCCATGGCAATTTCCTCCGGTTAAAATCTATCCGGTCAAGCTAATTTTCCCTACCCATGCTCACCTCTGACTTCGATTTTTCCTTTCCGGAAAGCCAGATTGCTTTGCATCCTCTCCCAAGAGGCACGGCAAGGTTGATGGTTGTTCCCAAAAACGGAAAGTTACCGGCAGATTTTCCCCTACCCGTTGAATCCGAAGGCTGGGCTTTTGGAAAAACGGAAGATTTGATCCATATCCTGAAACCCGGCGATGCATTGGCTTTGAATGACACCAAGGTGTTGCGGGCACGTTTACATGGTCGAATGGAAAACGGATCCATTTGCGAAGTCCTGCTGATTAAATCCTGCACGGATTCCAGTGGCCCGGCCATTTGGGAATGCCTCGCAAAACCCGGAAAAAAACTGACTCAGGGAAAACGGGTTGACTTCACATCAGATTTTTCTGCCGAAGTGACGAATGTGCTGCCGGAAGGTGAACGGGTCTTGCGTTTCAATCTCGGAGGCGAAGCCTTTTTTCAGAAACTGGAACAGACCGGTGAAATTCCCCTGCCGCCCTACATCCGTCGCGCCCCCGAAGCCATCGACGCACAAACCTATCAAAGTGTTTTCGCAGAACATCTCGGCTCCGTAGCCGCGCCCACCGCATCTCTGCATTTCTCGCAGGAACTATTGAATGCTGCCGTACAAAAAGGAATTCACACCGCCAAGCTGACTTTGCATGTGGGAGCGGGAACATTTCGTCCCGTGCAAACAGAAACAGCCGAAGAGCATCCCATGCATTCCGAAACCTTTTCACTTTCACAATCTTCCGCAGATGTTTTGAATGCAACCCATAAAAACGGCGGGCGAATTTTGGCGGTGGGAACAACCGCTTCCCGTGTTTTGGAAACCTGTGCCGATGCATCCGGCATACTTCACCCGCAAAGCGGAGAAACCCGCCTGTTTGTCTATCCCGGCTACGCGTGGAAAACGGTCGATGCTCTACTCACCAATTTTCATTGGCCCCGCTCAACGCTATTCATGCTGGTGTGTGGGATGATCGGTACGGAACGAGCCAAAGCAGCTTACACCGAAGCCATTCGACGGGAATTCCGTCTATTCAGCTACGGCGATGCGATGCTGATTTTATAAACGAAAAAGCGGAATCAGAAAATCAGATTTCACCGTGAACCGCTTGAACAAAAGCCCGGGCATTTTCCACAGGAGTCGTGGGCAAAATCCCGTGGCCCAAATTCCAGATATGCGGACGATTACCCGCAATAGCTTTCATCTCATGCACCTTCGCAACAATTTTTTCCGGAGGTGCAAACAGGTAGCACGGATCCAGATTTCCCTGAAAAGTCTGGGCGGGATGTTCCTTGAAGGCTTGAGGCAATTCTACACGCCAATCCAAACCCACCACGTCCGCGCCAAGATTGACGAAATCACCCAACAAGGTGGGCGCACCATTGGCATAATGGATCAACGGCGTTTTGGGGAACTGGGAACGGACATGGGCAATGACGGAACGGGTATGCGGGAAAACAAATTCGCGATAATCACTGGGACTTAAATATCCGGCCCAGGAATCCATGATGGTAACCGCATCCACTCCCTGCCGAATCTGTTCGCACAGATAGGCTCCGGTGATCGTTGCCAGCTTTTCCAAAAGCATGTGATAAGCTTTGGGATTTGAGAACATCAATCCTTTCAGCTTTGCCAGTTCCTTAGAAGAACCGCCTTCCACCATATAGGAAGCTACGGTGAATGGCCCGCCAGCAAAACCAATGAGCGGAACATATCCGGCCAAATCGCGCAAGGTCAATTGAATACCCTGAAACACATAGTTCAAATCCACATTCACATCACCGCCCGGTAAGGCTTCAATTGCAGCGGCATCTCGGATGGGATTATGCACCACGGGTCCTTCCCCTTCAACAAACTCGAGATTCAATCCCATGGGTGGCAACAACACCAGAATGTCGGAGAAAAGGATCGCCGCATCCACGCCGATTTGATCCACCGGCTGTACGGTTACTTCCGCCACATGCTCGGGGGAACGGCAAAAGTCGAGAAAGCTGGGAAACAGTTTACGGACACGGCGATAATCCGGCAAATACCGTCCCGCCTGCCGCATAATCCAAACGGGTGGACGCGCCGGAGCACGGCCATGAGCGGCTTCCAGAAAAGGATGAACAAAGCTTTCGGAACGGGGCTGGCGGGATTGGGGGGGTGTTGAAGAGTTCATGGAGGGCTAATGTAGCGATTGTCAGCCGCCGCTCCGTGAAATTTAAGCACGGGGACGTCCCGGACCCAGGGTCATCAGGGCATAGCTTCCAATGCCGTGACTTTCAACTACTGCGGGTTTTTGGCGGGAAAGAATGCGAAAAAACAGACCGGTTCATCCGGATTTGAAAAAGTGAACGGCCTGAAATGAGGATTAAGAAGGAGGCTTTAAAAACCGAGATGACGGCCGATTGAAAAGCCTACCACCGGCTGGAAACGCAAACGGGTTTGCCAGTTCAGATTGACATCGCGATACCAGACTTCGTGTAGCGGCGAAATAGACAAGGACAGCCATGCAGGGAAAGGACCGCCGACTTCCGTCTCAAATTCCAACGGCATGGACAACTGCATAATTTGGGAATAGGAAGTCCTGTTCGGAGAAACTCCCAATTCTTTTGAGACTTCCGGACTTGCCTGCAGTTGTTTATTCAATGCATCCTGTTTTACGACGAAATACTTGAATTGAGGGCCCAACATTAGCTGCCAGCGAATCTTGCGGTAGATGGAACGCTCAACTCCATAAGAGCCAGAGTAGTAAGTGCGGTGAATTTGCTGAACCGGATCCGAATAAGCCCCGGTTCCAAATCCAATCCCGGCCTCATGTTTGTAATGGCCGGTGCGATATACGTAGTCCAGTCCTCCGAACATGGACAGGCCATCCCCCGCAGGATTGTTGTCTCCAATCGACGCCTGAAATCCGTGATCACTGATGGCACGACCGCCTTTGGAATAAACCAGAGACCTCGGCTTGGACTGGAAGGATTTGGGACTCAATATTTTTTCCACTCCATGTGACAAATCCGCTTCAGCCAAACGAACTTGATCCCCATCGTCATACGCGAGGATGTAATCGTTGGAGGGAAGTTGAATGGTCACTTCCTTGCGTCCGGTAAGCCACAAGCGATTTTTCAGCTCCATGCCACCGGCGGAATATATTTCCAAAGGAACAGTGGGAAAGCCGCGCAACACCAAACGCGAACGGCTTTTTTCCAGATAGGCAATGGGAATATCCGCACGGCCGACCACGTCGAAATCAAAACTCGGGTTTTGACGACCTTGCTGACCCAATATCTTCTCAGCCTGGGTGCTGGCACGGGCGTAATAGAACATTTCCCAGAGGGATATTTCCTTGTCGCCGTTATTGTCTGCCATGCCCTGCAAACCATTGATGAGATGATGCGTAAAAACCGAACCCTGATACTTTTCGGATTCTTGGGCTTCCTCTCCCTGCGCACTGGAACTGAGAACAACCGTCCCATGTGCCTCGAGTCGATCATCGGCCTGAATCTGGCGATCCTCAACAACCTGGCCGCCCTTTTGACGGAGCATGTCTCCCGACTCACAGGCATCCACAACAAGAATTTTTAAACCGGATTCGAGCGAACCCAAGTAATCACGAATTTCCTCAATAGTCAAACGCTGTCCGGAGATATGAACTGCACCGGAACCCCCGTGACCCGAGAAATAAACCCAGACCATGCTCTCTTTTCCGGATTTGGCAATCTGTTTGACGCGGGCTCGAATTTCCTGGAGCGTTGCGCGCACTTCGCTAAGTGTGGGATTGGGAAGGATGTAAATCCCATCCTTGTCAAAAGTTCCGGAATTTGCAAGAACATCCGCCATTTGGCGGGCATCCCTGTCGGCATATTTTAAGGGAGTTTCATTGCGCAAACCCCTGTCGCTTCCGACCAGGAGGGCCAGCCTCTGCACCCCGGACCAACCTAGGGTGATGCATTGCATCATCGCCAAAACCAAAGCGACGCGCCAAATCGATTTCATCAGTTCCTCTACGGTGTCCGGACGAGATGGAAAGCAACCTTTTGGATGGCTTCTCCGCCTCGACCACCTTCAAGAACCTTTCGGGCCTCTTGATTTCCAAAATCCTGATCGGACCACAGAACCCAGATTGATTCCTTATTCCAATCCGAAAAAAGAACAACCTTGTAATCGGCTTGACGCCAAGTCGAGGTGCCCGCCCAAGAGGACGCACCGGAAGTGGGGGCCAAGTAAGGCTTGATTTCTCCACCATCATCCTGATACCAAATCTGCACGTGTGCACCCGTCAAGCTGCGATATACAAAGGACATGGTGTCACCAGCTTTGACAAACCCGGATTGCTCCGGTTGAAAATCCTTTGCCCCAACCCGCAAATGGAAAGGAGCACTACTACCCTTGGCGGTAAAATCCTGTACCGGATATTCCAACCGCTCAGGGCGGAAAAGCACCAAAACTGCACCGGCAAGAAGACAAAGTCCCATGGCCCATGCCACTTGGGGTGGAAAGACAGGAGAAAAACGCTCGCCCATTTTTCTACGCCATTCCGAAAAGACGGAAGGTTGGCTGAAACGAGCGGCTTGGATTTTTGCCGACTGAAATGCAGGAATAAAGCCTTCGTACCGAATCCTGCTTTGGGATTGGACAAAGCTTTTCAAATCAGGATCTGATGCCATAAGCGACTCAAAATCCCGGGATTCCGCGGTATTTAGTTCGCCGTTCAGGTACTGTTCAACCCTAAAAAGGGAAGGTTTCATTTTTTTACCCATATCTTTGAGGTATTGGGAGATCATGGTTACACCCCCATAAGACGATTATTATCCGATTCTGGGGACACCTCAGACCAATTTTTTTCCTTGCGCTTCATTTCTTCTGAAAAACGGTGCAGTTTTTTCGTAACTGCCTCCCGCGTAACCCCAAGAATTTTGGCTATTTCACCATGCGTCAAGCCTTCTACATGGCATAAAAAGAGGATTTTACGAGTTGTAGGGTTGATTTTGCCTAAAATTCGCTCCAAAGTGATTTTTGCCAGACAACGATCTCCATGTCCTTCAAGCGTCCTTAACGCCTGGGTGTCCAAATCCTCCAAATCCAGCTCGTTTCTTGATTTTCTGGAACGGAGATGATCCAAGCAATGATTTACAGCTATTCGATAAATCCAAACCATGGGTTTGGCATCACCGCGATAATCATCTTTCCCTTTGTTCACCTTCATAAAAACTTCGGATACCATGTCCTCAGCATCTTCGCGGTTCTTGGTATAGCGCAGACATATGCGAAACACCATATTGGAATAGCGACGGAAAAGTTCCTCCAGCCCATCAGCACCCGGAGCGATCGTCGCAAGTTCGACCTTCTCAAAAGAAGATGGCGAAATTTTAACGGACATCATTAGTTCGGGTTTCATCTTGAATCCACCGAATCCTGAGAAGAAGCCCCCACATAGTATGCAAATAGCCGTGATGAACTGTAGGACGTTGTCCTGCGATCCAAAAAGCTCATCAACAATTTATAGCCACCGGTTTGTTCCCCAGACTCGTTCTGGATAAACCGAACCTGCAAATTAAGAGTGCTGTCCTTATAAAAAAATACGCTGCTATCCGCTTTAGCTTGAATGAGGTTCCGAGTCCCAAAATTTTGAGTCATGAGCGATAAGCCATCTCGTTCTGAGAGAACTATTTCCAAAGATTTGCCACAGGAACACTGATATTCTCCAATAAATTGATCCAATGCTGGACTAACATCTGTAGGTGTGATGCTGTCAGGATAAAAAAGGTTCGAGGAAATTGTGGGGAACTCGAAAACCGGAATTGAAAGAACACCCGAACTCAGCGAAACCGGATCGATACTCTTCAAAGTGCGCGGATCAAGGCGTAGATCTTTGGCAACGCAAGCGCCAACTGTATCACATTCCATCAAATTAAAGCCCACTCTAAGGTTCCCCTTTTGAGCTACGGAGAAAGCACTGGCTTTTTCCGCTTCAAGCATTGCATTTCTTGAATTCTGTCCAGAAAAGTAAACAATGTAGTCTGAATCCGAACTTGCCAAGACTCTTTCAAACCCCAAGTTAGGTGCTTCCTGATGCCAAACCCGGTTAATTTCCGATTTTGCGGCATTTGTCAGAGAATCCAGTATGGCTTGTTTCAGGGTGGTGGCTTGCAAAGTTTGTTCGAATTCCGCCTCACGCCCCTTGTGAGGACGCAAACGTTCCAGTTGACACGAGGTTACAGCCGTGTCCACTCCCAGTCCAGTTATGTCAAGGTCGTCTGTTGAAAAAGACCCGTCATGATTAAAGAAATCTTCCCACTTGTCAGGATGGAACAAGACTCGAAACCTGGCCTTGAGTAAAGAACGCCAATCCCATTCACGACCTCCAGCTCCTTCTTGGTTCTTAATGACTGGGGAATTAGTACTGCTTCCGTGATAAATCCGTCCATTGCCTACCCAAAAAGAGTCTGAAACTCCAGACTTGGACTGAATGGTGTCTCCGTAGCTCATAAGCGTTGCAAATGATGTTTGAAGTTGGAGCTTGACATCATGAATTTCTGCTCGAATACGTTCGTATTCTTGAGAGGCAAAATCCAGCTTGTGATTTCCATTGGTGTCGTTGTAAAGACACAATTTTCCCAGAATAAATTCATCCGAATTCGAAATTTCCGTCTCGGGAAGCCGAGTAATACTGCCTGTAAAGGATGTGCCACCTGCATCCAAGCTTGGGTTTCCCAGATCCCATGTGCTGATCCCCCCGTTGGTGGACTGCCAAATCACTGCAAGCCTAAGATTGGCAGTTTGAGGTATGCTATCGCCATGAATGACGCCGGTGAAGCTTCCCAGAGGTCGCGGCACATCCACCAAACCGGTGTCAAAAGCGCAGGAATAAAACACCGACATCATCAGGAGAATCGCGCCGGCTGTCAATACGGAATAGGAAAAAAACTTGCTACGGTGCAGCACTTGTAATCACAAACGTAGACAATTTCGCCAGTGCGTAAATCGAGAGCGATTGAAAGGCATAACACCGCCATTAATAAATGGCCTATAATCTTCGATGATTTCCGGATCAAGGAGCTCTTGAGATGGGGCATCTTCTCAATCGCCTTTTTTCTGCGTGTGGTGTCCTCGCCCCGACTCGAACGGGGATTAGCGGTTTAGGAAACCACCGTTCTATCCTGTTGAACTACAAGGACGCAACACTAATCCGATTTCAACACCGTTCAAAATCGGGAGCGGCAAAGTTACCAAATCCCACCCGCCCTGGAAGGACACGTGGCTACATTTATCCACCGTGTTAAACCGCATCGAAGTCGCCCAAAAAAGCCCGTCCACGGATTCCCCGGCCCATCGCATTCTCAAGGCGATTCGGGAGGATTTACGCCTGCCCGCAGAAGACGCCACATTAATCCGGGTCTATACGCTGGAAATGGATTTGAGTTCGAACGAACTCGACCGCGCCGGGAAAGAACTGTTCCACGATCCCATCACTGAAACTTATTCCTTAAACAAACCACTTGCCTCCAACTTTGACTGGTTGATTGAGGCCGGATATAAACCCGGTGTGACGGACAATGTGGGCCGCTCGGCGCGTGAAGGCGTGGCGGATTGCCTCGGGAAAAAACTGAGCGATGGGGATCAGGTTTACACCAGCCGCCAAGTCCTGTTGCGCGGTTCGCTAAATCGTGAACAAGCCATTCGCATTGCCACAACCCTTTTGGCCAATGATCTCATCGAAACATGGCAGGTGATTTCCCGCGAAGAATGGGAAAAATCACCTGGGATTCCGGCGGTATCTCGCAAGGTGGTGGTACCGCATAAACCCGAAGTTCGTGAAATCGTTTTGCCGGAAAATCCGGAAGCGCTGCAAAAGCTTTCCGATGAAATGTTGCTTTCGCTGACGCTTGAGGAAATGCAAGCCATTCGCGCGCATTTCGCGGAACCAGTGCGCCGAGCGGATCGTCAAAAATTGGGACTACCCCCCTTCCCCACCGACGTGGAACTGGAAATGATCGCCCAGACCTGGAGCGAACATTGCAAACACAAAATTTTCGCCGCTGATGTCGAATACACCGATGAAAAAGGTGAAACCCGCATCATTCATTCGCTGTTCAAAACATTCATCAAGGCCGTCACTGATGCGGTGCGCCCCAAAGCGCCGTGGTTGAAATCCGTGTTCACCGACAATGCCGGCATCATTGCTTTTTGCGACGGCTGGGACATCGCGATGAAAGCGGAGACACATAACAGCCCTTCCGCGCTCGATCCGTATGGCGGCGCGATGACCGGCATTGTGGGGGTGAACCGCGACATTCTCGGCTGCGGCATGGGCTGCAAACCCATCTTTAACACCGATGTTTTCTGTTTCGCTTCGCCGTTTTATGACAAGCCCGTGCCGGAAAAACTCCATCATCCCAAACGCCTCTTCAAGGAAGTCCATCGCGGCGTTAAGGATGGTGGTAACGAATCCGGCATTCCCACCGTGAATGGCAGCATCGTTTTTGATGACCGCTATTTGGGAAAACCTTTGGTGTTTTGCGGCACGGGCGGATTGATTCCTTCCGAAATCAATGGCAAACCTTCGTGGGAAAAAAGCATTGAATCCGGTGACCGCATTGTCATGGCCGGAGGCCGTATCGGCAAGGACGGCATTCACGGCGCGACATTTTCCTCGGCGGCGCTCACGGAAGCCTCCCCCGTCTCCGCCGTGCAAATCGGCGATCCGATTACACAAAAGAAAATGCTCGACTTCATGCTGGAAGCACGGGAACAGGGACTTTATCGCTTTGTCACCGACAACGGTGCAGGAGGCTTGTCCAGCAGTCTGGGCGAAATGGCGCGTGAATCCGGTGGTTGCAAACTGCATCTGGATCGCGCTCCGTTAAAGTACGCAGGTTTGGATCCGTGGGAAATTCTGGTTTCCGAAGCTCAGGAACGCATGTCTTTCGCCGTGCCGCCCCAAGATTGGGAGGCCTTCAAGGATTTGGCTGCGCGTCGTGACGTGGAAATTTCCGATCTCGGCACATTCACCAACACCGGCTTGTTCGAATGTTTCTATCAAGAGCGCCCTGTTTGCAGCATGGATATGAATTTCCTCCATGATGGAAATCCGAAGTTGTATATCAAGGCACAATGGACGGCTACGCGTCATCTCGAACCGCCCGCTTCCATTTTGGCCGGACGCGATCTCAAGACGGATGCGTTGACTCTTCTCTCGTCGCTCAACATCTGTTCCAAAGAGAGCTGGGTGCGGCAATACGATCATGAAGTGCAGGGCCAAAGCGTGGTCAAACCGTTTACCGGAGCGCGCAATGACGGCCCCAGCGATGCCGCCGTGGTTCGCCCGTTGTACGATCGCAAAGACGGCGTGGTCGTATCACACGGATTGGTGCCGAGATACAGTGACATCGACGCGTATCACATGGCTGCCTGTGCTGTGGATGAGGCCATGCGCAATGCCGTGGCTGTGGGCGCAGAGCCGGGAAAATTGGCGGCGCTCGACAACTTCTGCTGGCCGGATCCTGTTGAATCGCCTTCCACTCCGGATGGCCAATACAAGATGGCGCAATTGGTGCGGGCCAATCAGGCCTTGTACGATTTGTGTCTCGCTTATGATCTGCCTTTGATTTCCGGCAAAGACTCGATGAAGAACGACTATGGCCGGGGCAAGAATCGCATCAGCGTTCCGCCCACCTTGCTCGTGACCATCATCGGTCCCGTTGCGGACTCCACCAAGTCCGTCACCATGGATTTCAAAAATCCCGGCGACAAAATTTATGTGCTGGGTTTGACGTGCGATGAACTCGGCGCTTCAGAGTATTATCATATGCTTGAAGCCATCGGGAATACTGTTCCGAAAGTGGATGCTGCAGCGAATCTGAATTTGTACCGCAAACTTTTCGAAGCCATTCAGAAAAATCTGCTCCGCTCGGTTCACGATTGCTCCGATGGCGGACTGTGGGTTTCTCTAGCCGAGTCCTCACTCGCGGGTCGACTGGGCTGTGAAGTCGATTTATCCAAAATGATTCAGGACGGCGGGCTTTCCGACATCGCTTTGCTTTTCAGTGAAAGTCAGGGACGCTTCGTAGTCAGCGTCAGCCCGCAAAACGCAAAAGCATTTGAATCCGCTTTGCAAGGTTCTGCAATGGCCTGCATCGGTGACGTGATTTCTGAAAACACGATTCAAGTCAATCGCGCTGACAAAGTTTTGATTCAAACCACCGTGGAAGAAGTGCTGGAAAAATGGCAGCCTCCTTTAAACCTGTGAGCATGGTATGACGGCACCACGTATCGCAGTATTGACCGGATACGGCATCAACTCGGATGCCGAACTCGCGCACAGTTTTAATCTGGCGGGCGGCAAAGCCGAGCGTGTGCATTTACACGATTGCATCGACGGTCATGTTCGGTTGGAGGATTTCGACATCCTCGCTGTTCCCGGCGGATTCTCTTTTGGCGATCATATCGCCAGTGGAAAAGTTTTCGCGAATCGTTTGCGCTATAAGTTGGGCGATCAGTTGTTGCGATTGCGCGAGAAGAAAATCCCCATCATTGGAATCTGCAACGGCTTTCAGGTGTTGGTGAAATTGGGATTATTGCCCGGAACCGAACCGGCATCGTTCACGCAAACCTGCACATTGACTTATAACGACTCCAGCCGCTATGAAGATCGCTGGTGTTACCTGCGAACGGAAACGGGAACGCCTTCGATTTGGTTGAAGGGAATCGAGCGGCTGTATTTACCGGTGCGGCACGGTGAAGGAAAATTCATTCCCGGAAGCGCAGAGCTTTTGAAATCGCTGGAAGCATCCAAACAAACCTGTTTGCGATATTATCTCGAAGATGGTTCTCTTCCGCCGGAAGGACCGGATGGATTTCCCGCCAATCCCAATGGCTCAACGGCTCATGTGGCTGGATTGTGCAGCAGCGATGGTTTGGTATTCGGTTTGATGCCGCATCCCGAAGCACACGTGTTGGCTACACAGCATCCGCGATGGCATCGCGATGGGTTGAAAATTGAAGGGGATGGCCTGCAAATATTCCGCAATGCTGTGAACTATTTGTTGCGTGGATGAAAGCTCTGATGAACCTCGCGTAAATAATCCTGATCCAGATGCGTGTAAATCTGCGTTGTGCTGATGTCCGCATGACCCAGTAATTCCTGAACCGCCCGCAAGTCCGCGCCCGCTTCAATCAAATGCGTGGCGAAGGTATGCCGAAACGTGTGAGGGGAAATCACCATGGCATCCAGCCCGGCCAACAGACAAAGTTTGCGAACGATTTGCCACGCCCCCATGCGGGAAATAGGCAATCCCCTGTTGTTCACAATTACCGTTTCACAGCGGGGCTTCGCCAAAGCCGCGCGTTCCGAATCCAGATAATCGCGCAAAGACGAAATGATTTTCCCGCCCAAGGGAACAATGCGCTGCTTGTTGCCCTTGCCCAAGATCATCGCCACTTCCTCGTCAAAATGCACGGCATCCAACGGCAGTTGAATAGCCTCCGAAATACGCAAGCCCATTCCGTAGAGAAGTTCCACCAAAACCAAATCGCGCCGTGCATTTTTTGTCCCTGCCTGAATCCTTCCTTCCAACGAAGCATAAAGTTCCTGCATCTCCTGATGAGTCAGGCTGCGGGGACGATAACGCTGCTGTTTGGGGATGCGAATGCCACGGCAGGGATCCACCGTCAGCCGATTTGTGTCCATCAAATAAACGCAATAACTCCGCAACGACGCCAGAAACCGGGCCAAAGTCGAGGGACTAAAACCCAGCTCGATCAAAGCGGCGAAGAATTCCCGCAAGCGATCCGGTTTCAGGGAGGACTGAGCATCTGCTCCAACTTCCAAATGTCCGAAACACAAACGCAAATCGCTCAGATAGGAGTTCGCCGTGTTTTCCGACAGCCGTTTTTCCAACAGCAGATGCGCCTGATATTCCTCCTCGAAAGGAATGCTGACAGCGCGTTCGGGAACGCTATTTTCAGGTTTGGAAGACACGATAAACCCTCTGGACTTCAAATCTACTCCGCGCGAGGAATCACAACGAGGGGTTTCGGGGTTCTACATTGGATCGGGTATTGGCGGGAGGAAAGAATATGGCCTTGCAAAGCATGACGGGTTACGGACGCGCGGAAGAATCCGGCACGACGCATTTTGTCAGCGTGGAACTCAAGTCGGTCAACAACCGTTTTCTGGATTTTCAATGCCGCGTCTCTCGCGACTTGCTCCATCTGGAACCACTGTTGCGGCGTGAGCTGGGAACCTTCATTGGTCGCGGCTCGGTGAACTGCCACGTGCATTATGAAGTTTATGGCGCGAATGCGGCACAAGTCACCTTGAACGAACCACTCTTTCATGCTTATGCGCAATTGCTTCAGCGCATGGGTCGTGAACTCGGAAGTCTAGGACAAGCCAATGTGGCTGACCTGCTCAAAATTCCCGAGATGGTGGTTCAAAGCCAATCCACCGAACCCTCTGAAGTGGTCACGGAAAAAATTCTGCCGGTGTTTCGCCAAGCCTGTGCCGAGCTGGTCAAAATGCGGGAACGCGAAGGTTCGGATCTTTCCCGTGAATTGGAAAAGCGTGTCGAAGCCTTCTACCCTGCATTGGATCGAGTCCAAACGCTGGCACCCCAACGTCAATCGGAATATGTGGCAAAGATGCGGGAACGCATCAAGGAATTACTCGACGGCCAACCTGTGGCAGAAGATCGGGTCCTCACCGAAATCGGCATCATGGCGGAACGGCTGGATGTGGCGGAGGAACTGGTTCGCTTGCGCGCTCATCTCGGACACTTTCTGGAAACGTTGCGAGAACATGCATCACCGGGAAAGAAGTTGGGATTCCTTCAACAAGAAATGCATCGCGAAGTGAATACACTCAGCAACAAGAGCCAGTATTTCGATATTCAGCAGATTTGCATTGGGTGGAAAGAGGATTTGGAAATCATTCGCGAACAATTGGCCAACGTAGAGTAGCACATTCCCCTCTCCCATTCTTTAAAATGGGAGAGGGGCGAATTCACAGACAATGGATTATGGGGTGAGGGTCAATGCGGTTGTAAACGCGCCTTGATTTCCAGTGTGGAGCCGAATTCGGCCTTCAACAACCGGTGGACTTCTTCCAACGACAGGTGGGTCGTAATCAAATCAATTTCCAACTCGCGGGCACGGTCAATCACCTTCTGTGTCGGCTTATGATTGTTCGTAAACAGCATGGCCACAATGTCCACTTCCTCGGCCACAGCCATGAGCCGGGTATGAACCAGGTTGGTTACAAGGAGTACATTGCTCAGGTCGTCGGTCACCTCGTTGGGATCGGAACCGACAAAAGCCAAGTCCACGAATCCGTGGACAAGCTCAGGACCTGCAAGAGCCCCTTTGACTGTATCGATGATGGAACGTAGATCCGCTTGCATAATGGCTTAAAGACGGGAAAAAGATAAAAATCTTTTATACTTCTTAATCATGGAGCAGGAACTCTCCCCCCCTTTCACAATCTTGGCGCCTTTGATTACCCTGACGCTTCCGGCTACGGACGAAGAAAAGACGCGGCTTGGCGGGGAGTCTGAACAGAATTTCATCCGCCTCGAACAGACATTAGGGGTCAAACTCCTGACCCGCAATCCTGGAATCACCATCCAGGCCGAAGATGAAGCCACCGCCCACCGCGCCCGTATTGCCTTGGAACACATGACTCAGGCCATTAAAACCGGTCAGCAAATTCCGGAGTTCTACTTGGAAGACTTGTTGAACAGTTCCAAACCCGCCAACGGATCCGATCCTAGTGGAAGTGGTGCTGCTCCTGCCTTGGAAAAGCCTATTCTCATGGATCGGTATGGAAATCCCATCCAGGCCAAAACCCGGGGACAGGCCCAATTTGTTAAGGTAGTTCGGAAATACGACATGATCTTCGCTGCCGGTCCTGCGGGGACGGGAAAAACATTTTTGGCTGTTGCCATGGCCGTGCAAGCTCTGGAAAAAAGGCTGGTAGATCGTATTATCCTCTGCCGTCCGGCGGTGGAATCCGGTGAAAGTCTGGGGTTTTTGCCCGGCATGATCAGTGAAAAGATCGCCCCGTATATGCGACCTTTATATGACGCCCTTAGCGTGATGATTTCCGCTGATAAATTGCGCGAATATTCCGAAGAGAATGTTGTGGAAATCGCCCCGCTGGCCTACATGCGCGGCCGCACCTTGGGACGCAGCTTCATCATTCTCGACGAGGCCCAGAATACGACCGTGGCTCAAATGAAAATGTTCCTCACGCGCATCGGTGTGGGAAGTAAAACCGTCCTCACGGGTGATGAAAGTCAGGTGGATCTCCTAGACCGTCAAAAATCCGGATTTACCCACGCCCGCAGCATCCTTGCTGGCATTGAAGGCATTGGGCAAATCGAGCTGGGTTTGGAGGATATCGTGCGGCACAGACTTGTTCGTGAGGTTATTCAAGCCTACGAACGCGACGGAGTAAAGGGCTAAGCCGTTATTTCCTTGAATAGTTCGATTTTTCGCATCTAATCTCGCGAATTTCCTTGATCCCTTTTCGACTAGAACGTATCTTCTCCCCTGTTTTGGGCGTTCCGTCATCCCAATAAAGGGAAGGCGGGTATCTCGAAAAACGGTCACGGTATGCAACCTTTCTTTAGCAAAAAGAACTATTGGGGAGTCGGACTTGCCGTCCTTCTTCTTGTTGTGGGATTTTTTCTTTTGGGGGCCAAGCCGGCCAATAACAAGCTGGCCCTGAACGTGGCCCCGTTCGTCCTGCTCTTTGCCTATCTGGTGGTTCTCCCGTGGAGCCTCTGGAAGGGCAAGGACAAGGAATAGCGGAATCACACAAAAGGGCGTTTAGCTCAGTTGGTTAGAGCATCTGCTTTACATGCAGGAGGCCGTAAGTTCAAATCTTACAACGCCCACCAATTTTCCGGAGTGGTAGCTCAATTGGTTAGAGTACTAGCCTGTCACGCTAGGGGTTGCGGGTTCAAGTCCCGTCCATTCCGCCATTAAAAAACGCCTTGGGCGTATGGAAACCCCGCCTCCCGGCGGGGTTTCCTGTTTTATAACCCATTTATTCCATGATTTTATCCCCGTACGCAAATACCTTGTAGTCATCCATGTCCGACTGCCTTATCCCTCCTCACGAACTCAGCTCTCTGGAAAGCGGCAGGCTCGCCGATCCTTTTGAAAAGCTTGGCTATCACCGCACAGTAGATCAGGGCAAAACCTCGGGACTCGTCCGCATATTTAATCCAAGTTTTCGCTCCGTCGAAATCGAGCATGATGGAGGAGTTACGCCTTGCATCAACAACTCCGGAACGGGTTGTTTCGAAGCGCTGCTTCCAAATCCCCAGGAGAATCTGGTCTATCGTGTGCACGCGAATCTGTATTCCGGTGAGAGCGTGGATTACCGCGATCCTTATGCGTTCCCTCCAGTACTCGGAGATTATGATCTTCATCTTTTCAATCGCGGCCTGCATTATCGCCTGTGGGAAAAATTGGGAGCGAATTTCATTGAGCATTGCGGGATTACCGGCGTACACTTCGCCGTGTGGGCGCCCAATGCACAGGGTGTTGCCGTCATTGGGGACTTCAACGCCTGGAATAACCGCAGCCACATGATGCGAAAGTCGGGCGTCTCCGGCGTCTGGGAGATCTTCGCACCGAACGTGCATCCCCATGCGAGTTACAAGTTCCTGATTCAGACATCGAATGGGGAGTCTATTGAAAAAATGGATCCCGTAGCGCGAGAAACTGAATTAAGACCCCGAACCGCGGGCGTCATTACCGATCCGACGCCCCATGTGTGGAAAGATCAAGCGTGGGAATCCACAAGACATCAAGTCCAATCGGATTCGGCCCCGGTCTGTGTATACGAAGTCCATCCGGGATCGTGGAAGCACAGGGACAACGGAAATGATTTCCCAACCTATGTCGAATTGGCCGCCGAGTTGGTTCCCTATGTCCGCGACATGGGCTATACACACCTCGAATTAATGCCCATCCAGGAACACCCTTTGGATGAATCGTGGGGTTATCAGGTTACGGGATATTATTCACCCACACGGCGCTATGGAACCCCCGAAGCACTCAAGACATTCATCGAAACCTGCCACAACGCCGGAATCGGCGTCATCCTCGACTGGGTCCCTGCGCATTTCCCATCCGATCTTCATGGTCTGGATGCTTTCGATGGCACCCAGCTTTATGCGCATCAGGATCCCCGCAAAGGCCAGCACCCGGAATGGGGCACACGCATTTTCAATTATGGCCGCAACGAAGTGTCGGGCTTTCTCATCGCCAACGCCCTGTATTGGCTGGAGGAATTTCATGCCGACGGTTTGCGCGTCGATGCCGTGGCTTCCATGTTGTACCTCGATTATGCACGGCGTCATGGGGAATGGGAACCGGAGGCCGATGGCAGCAACGTCAATCGTGCAGCGGTGGAATTTCTCAAACATCTCAATGCGGTCGTAGCTGAGCGCTGCCCTAATCGTCTGATCCTCGCCGAGGAGAGTTCCTCCTTTCCCGGTGTGACCCATCCCCTGGACAAGAATGGCCTAGGTTTCCAATACAAGTGGAATCTGGGTTGGATGCACGACTTCCTTTCCTATCTCGCCAAGGATCCGTTGTTCCGGCATTATCATCAGGACTTGCTCACCTTTGAAATGTCCTATGCGTTTAGCGAACGTTTCATGTTGGTCCTTTCCCACGACGAAGTCGTGCATGGAAAAGGATCATTGCCCAATAAAATGCCCGGGGACTTCTGGCAGAAGTTCGCGAATGTCCGCACCACATTCGCATACATGTACGCCCATCCCGGAAAAAAATTGCACTTCATGGGCTTGGAATTTGGGCAGTTATCCGAGTGGAATGTGAAAGGCCAACTCGACTGGCATTTGCTGGAATCTTCCGGCGGCGAAATGCATCGAGGCTTGCAGGCCATGATGCGCGACTTGAATCATCTCTACCGCAATGAACGCGCCTTGCATGAACTGGATTCGGCCTATGAGGGGTTCCAGTGGATTGATTTCCGGGATCGCGACAAAAACATCATCTCATTTTTGCGGCGTTCAAAGACAAATGGAAAAGATTCACGACGCGAAATTGTGGTTTGCGTGTTCAATTTCAGCGCGGTCCCGCAACACGGATATCGCATCGGCGTTCCCTCACCGGGACATTACGAGGAAATTCTTAACACCGATTCGGAAACTTATGGCGGCGGTAATGTGGGAAATCTTGGCGGGCGGAATGCCGAGCCCGTTCCCATGCACCGCTTTCCGCATTCACTGGAATTGTCTTTACCGCCTTTAGCCGCATTGTATATGCGGCTGACACCGGAATAATCTTATCCGAATGGCCAAAGGGGACAGAGTTCCTTGGCCTGCACCAAAGCGCCTTCCCGAATTTTGATTTTTTCACCCGACAAGGCGTTCGAACCCAGCTGCCGTGTGACGCGTACCATCTCTCCAACCAACCGGGAAAGACTCGCATCCGCCTGTTCCAGATCTTCCTCGGAAACCCGCTTCTCACGCAACATGTCTTTCACACCCGCTGCCAATAGGTCCTGCACATTCCGGGAACAAGGGACGGTAAACTCCATGCCCGCTTCCCCTGCAAGTTGCACGGAGGTCGCCCACAATCGATTTTCAAAGTTTTGCATGAATGATTTCCTTTGGATGTGGAAAAAGTAGAATTCCACCCATGCTCCCCCGCTTTGTTCATTTCCGGCGCAGCCTGCAATCCCTCCCTCCGGTGGATGTGGAAAACACCTTGCGCACTGAATGGCAAAAGCTGAATCTTGCAAACAACGTGGCAGGAAAAAATATTGCGCTGGGTATCGGCAGTCGTGGAATCCGCCATCTTCCCCTAATGGTGAAAACTGTAGCGGCCCTCCTCCACGAAAGCGGCGCCCATCCCTTCATCGTTCCCGCCATGGGAAGTCATGGAAATGCAACGGCCGAGGGACAGGTTGAAGTACTGCGGGATTTGGGAATCACAGACTCCAGTGCCGGGTGCCCCATTCGAGCCACCATGAATACGGTGTTGATTGGAAACACATCTGAAAACCTTCCCGCCTATCAGGATGAATTTGCCGCAGGCGCGGATGGCGTCATTCTTCTGAACCGGATTAAGCCGCATACCAGTTTTACCGGTGAATTGGAAAGTGGTTTGCATAAAATGCTGGCCATCGGCTTGGGCAAGGAAAAGGCCGCCTCGTTGTTGCACGCCGGAGGCCCGCGCAGTTTGCGTGAAAATATGCCCAAGGTCGCACGCTACTTGCTGGAGAAATCCAACTTCCTCGCGGGCTTTGGTATTGTCGAAGATGCCTTGCAAAATCCCGTGGCCATACGCGGTTTGGACAAGACAGATATGGAAGCGGGTGAAAAAGAATTGCTCGCTTTGGCGCGGGGCTTGATGCCTTCCCTGCCGCTTCCGGATTGGGATGTGGTAATCGTCGATGAAATGGGCAAGGACATCAGCGGAACCGGCATGGACACCCATGTAATTGGCCGCATGCGGATTCGCGGAGAACCGGAACTGGAATCTCCGCGCATAAAATCATTGGCGGTATTGCGACTCACCGCTGCCACCCACGGTAATGCGCTGGGGATAGGCCTTGCGGATTTCACCACCAAAGAAGCATTGGCGGCAATTGATTTTGAAAAGACCGGACGCAATGTCCTGACAACGGGAAACATCGAACGCGGGCGTATTCCCATCGTATGTGCCAACCCGAGGGAAGCACTGGAAGAAGCCTTGCGTTATGCCCGCCGAGGCCGGTCAGAATCCTTGGGCAACGCTTCAGTGCTTCGCATTCGAAATACCCTGAAACTCGAGGAATTTTTTGTCTCGGAAAATTATGTGGATGCGATTCGTGCCTTGCCCAGAATCGAACAGGCCGGACCTCCAATCGAATTACAGTTCACTTCGGATGAATGGGCGGCCGCATAAAATCCGGCTATCTCTTTTATTGAAAACAGGTTATGAAAACAAAAACTTTGTCCTTCCATTTTTTTCCAATTGCGTTATCTTTCTTGATACGACATTTTTGCTGTCTTGTTGTTTCTGAAATATTTCGAGCGTAAAAACGAAAAGAAAGGGACTTTACCCATGAAAAAGAGCATCGGACTTAAACTCCTTCCGGCCGCAGCCTGTTTGTTGGTCTGGGGATGTTTTCAGGTGGATAACAACTCTGAAAACGCGGCACGTAATAGCAGCAGTTTCAATGCATCGACTTCCTTCGTGAATAAAATTACAGCGGCGCAAAAATCTGTTGTGCTTGCAAAAGCTGCGTCCGTTGCAAAAACTCAGGATTGCGCTACTACCCTTACCTCCTGTAGCTCGGCTGCAGCGACAACATACACCAGTTGCCTTACCGCCAACGCAGGTAATGGTACGGCGTCGGCTGCCTGTGGGACCACCTATGCAACCCAAGCACAAACTTGTAATGCACAATACACCTCTTGCCTAGGATCCGGAACGGGTGGCACCACGGGCGGTGGAACGACTGGTGGATCGTCCGTTACAGGGCTGCCCGCTGCTTGCGCATCCCTTGACCATGCGGAGGACATTTCGGCTTTGACCCCCTGTTTTCAGGCGCTTGGAATATGCCCGGGTTTCATAAGCATTTTAACGGATCTGATGTCATGCCATGACTGTGATGCCAATCCCCCAGCTTCGGTTGCGAAATTGACAACCTGCGCGGTAGGCAGTGGTATTGATATAAGCGAAGAACAGGATCCCCTCAATTTATTCACCAACTCGGATCTAAACACATGCATTTGCGGAGCTGGTGGCGGCACCCTCTTGGGCAACCTTCTTCAAACTACTTTCCAAACAACTTTCAACGCATCTTCGTCCCATACCGCCGGCGGCAGCTTTAGCGCATCTTCGTCCCATACCGCGGAGGAAACTTTCAATGCGGCCTCGTCCACCCCCGCAGAGGGAACTTTCAATGCGGCCTCGTCCAATGTCGCGGAAAGCCACTTTAATCCCTGATAGCAACGTGCAAACCCTGTAAAAAACCTTGTCTCACACACCACACCCCCTCAAAGGAGTATTCATGAAAAAACTCACACTGTTCGCCGCCGCATTAGGATTGGCAGTAAGTGCCAATGCCCAAGGCCTTAAAGGCGTGGGCTATGATGCCAATCTGAACCACATTGTGGCGCGCATTGGTCTCAACCAAAACGCCGCTCTCGATGTCGGCGGCGCCATCATGTACAATGACGCAGCAGCTCCCGACACCAAACTTGCTTTGGGCGTTTCGGGATTCTATCTCGGCAAGCTCCAGCACTGGGGTCCCGTGGACAATAATTTCGCCGCTGGCGTTATTTTCACCAAACTGCCGCAAAAGACCAAAAACGTCGGATTCGCATTGTTTGGCGGTTTGCAACCCGAAGTAACTTTGCTGGATCGGATCCTGCTGTCCACACGCTTTGGTTTGAACATTCCCCTGGCTCCCGATTTTCAGATTAACACCGTGGGTTCCGGCATCAGCATCGTAGGCGGTGCCAGCTTCAAAATTCTCTGGTAATCTTTCCAGAAGTTTGATTGAACAAAAAACCCGCCTGAAAAGGCGGGTTTTTTGTTGCTTCGAAAAAAGCCTAAAGCCGGATTCCGACCGGTCCGGATAACGCCTTTATTGCAACATCTTCGAACCCTGCCTGCTTCAACGGTACGCGAATCTCATCCTCCATATCCGGCACCCAACTCAGGATGAATTCCGAATCCGGAGAATGAGATTCCAATTGAACGGATTCCAAGGAGGCGGGAATCAAAACGGTATCCCCCAAATTCAACGACATGGATTCTCCGCTATCCCACATCAGTTTAAACGAACCGACCACAACGCTAAGCACCCGGAATTTTCCTCGTGTCACCAAACTTGCACGGCTCTGGAAATCATGCCATTTTACCAACGCAAAATAAGGGCAGGCGACCAAATAATCTTCTGTGTGCGATTCCCGGTTTACCTGTACGGACTGGATGTTGTAACCTTCGCGCTGCTCAATATCCGCCACTTCTGAGGCTTCTTCCAAATGCAGCGTCCGTGATTTGCCTTGCGAATCAACGCGTCCCCAATCGTAAAGCCGGAAAGTCGTGTCGGAATTTTGTTGAACCTCGTAAAGCAAAAGTCCTTCGGTAATAGCATGCACCGTGCCCGCTGGAATAAAAAACACGTCGCCTTTGCGCGCCGGCCAACGCCGCAATACTTCTTCGCAGCGGGAGGATTTGAGCAAAGCCAGAGTTTCCTCCCGATTCCGCCCTTGCGGAGCAACGCCCACAATCAATTCGGCACCGGGTTCCGCGTCGACCACATACCAACACTCGGTCTTGGCCTCTCCCAAAGGTGAATTCGCTCCGGGATGAACCTGAACGGAGAGTTTTTCCCGGGCGCAAATAAACTTGTACAAAAGGGGAAATGCGGACAGGAGTTTTCCAGACAATTCACGTGAATGTCCGGACAAAATGGCACTGAAACTCGTTCCGTCGAAGGCTCCACCTTTTACCACAGTGGAAGCTTCGTCTCTATCTGACAATTCCCAAGATTCGCCCATATTCTTGTCGCCAACTTCGCCTTTGCCCAACACTTTCCATAAGGCATTTCCGCCCCAAGGCTTCGGCAAAAGTACGGGTTTAAATTTTAAGGGTGGCAAGGGTGAACCGGTCATACTTTTGGAAAGTTATCCCCACATATCGTTTGCAACAAGGGGATAAAGTGTGAATGAGAGGGGAAAAGTTTCCACTCCAAATTTCGGGCTATTTTCTTTACTGAAAACGACTTGCATTGTTTGAAAAAAGACTTGGGTCCTGCCGGATCGAAACTATCTTATCCGGTTCCTTGAAAACTTCAGAGCACATGGAATCCGGAATTCCTCCCACAGCTTCGGCGCAGTTCCTCTGGAACCGTCTTTTGGATCTCTTGAGAACACGCATTCCGGAAACCGCGTTCAATACCTGGTTCTCACATCTCAGCCTCACCGAACATTCCCGGGACAAACTTGTGGTGGGTGTTCCCAACACGTTCGTGCTCGAATATGTGGAGCATCATTACAAGTCCATTCTTGAAAACGCCGCGCACGAACATCTGGGATTTTTCCTGCCGGTATTCTTTACGGTGACCCAAACTCCAGCGTTGGAGTTGTTTCATCCCGGCTCCGTAGAAGAACCCGAAGCCGGACACGGGCAAAGCAAACCGGTTGTCACCGTAGATGCCACTGTACCCCTGTATTCCCCCTATAACTTTGACAACTTCGTGGTCGGAGACTGCAATCAACTGGCTCATGCCGCCTGCATGGCCGTTGCCGAAGCGCCGGGCCGCAACAAATTCAACCCGCTGATCCTCTACGGGGGAACGGGCATGGGCAAAACACATTTGTTGCAGGGTATCGCCCACTTCTGCCGGGAAAATGAAACCGTCCAGAAGATCGTGTACCGCACCTCCGAGGAATTCACACGCGAATACATCGAGTTCGTCCAGAAGAACAAGGATTCGCGCGCCTTTTACAAGTCCTATAAGGATGCCGACATCCTGCTCATCGATGACATTCAGTTCCTCGCGGGCAAACCCGGCACGCAGGATGAATTCTTCAACATCTTCAGTGCGCTGCATTCCTTTAACCGCCAAATCGTCATTACTTCGGATCGCCCGCCTTCCCAAATTCAGGGATTGCATTCGCGTCTGCTTTCCCGTTTTGACACCGGTTTTCTCGCCGACTTGCAACCTCCGAATCTCGAGACCCGTCTCGCCATTCTGCACAAGAAATCTGAAATGGATGCGGACTCTTGCATAAACGAAGATGTGCTGGCTTATGTGGCAAGCCATGTGACCTCCAACGTCCGTGAACTTGAAGGAACACTCATCAAGCTTTCGGCCTATGCCGATTTCACCCACGCTCCCATCACGATCGCCATCGCCAAGGAAATCCTCGGCGACACTGTTCGCAACCATCAAAAGGGGCTGACGCTCAAACGTATCATCGACACGGTGGCGGCGGAGTTTAAATTGTCTCCGGCACTGCTTACCTCCCAGACCCGCAAGAAAAACATCGCCGAGCCGCGCCACGTGGCCATGTACCTCGCGCGGCAGCTTACCGATAATTCCCTGTATACCATTGGCTTAGCCTTCAATCGCGATTACTCCACCGCCATTCACAGCATCAAGCGCGTGGAACAATTCATGGAAAGCGACACCGCCTACCGCGCCCAAATCGAAAAGCTTCGCGCCACTCTGGCGTAATCTTTTTCGTCATTCGCTCCCGAATTGTTTTTTTTCCAGTAAATTTTGAACTTAACCGAGTTCAAAAGGAAGCCCGCCCATGCATGATTCCGCCGTACTTGACATCCTGAGCCATGCGGGACTTTCCACCTGGGTCACGGTGGGCATCATGTTTTTGCTCTCCATCGGGGTATGGGCTCTGTTGATTCAAAAATCCTTTGGCAACCGGCGCAAGCGCAAATCCATCGCGGATTGGGAAGTCGCCATGGGTTTGCGGCCGACTTTGCAGGATATTGCACGGGCCGCGAAGAGCATGCCGAACACGGCACAGGGACGCGTCGTTCAAAGTGCCCTGCAGGAAATCGAAGGGCTTTCGCAGTTCGTGTCCTACGACTCGCTGGAGGCGCGCGGCCAACTCGTTCAGGAATCCATCGATCGCGCCGTGGATGCGGAAAAAGATCTGAATGAGCGCGGCCTGACCTATCTCGCTTTTTGCACCGCCACCGGCCCGCTTATCGGACTTTTGGGAACGGTGTGGGGCATCATGGACACCTTCTTCCAAATCGGAAAAATGGGATCGGCCAATATCACGGTAGTGGCTCCGGGTGTTGCCCAGGCGTTGATGGCCGTGTTCTCAGGACTCATCGTCGCCATCCCGGCTTCACTGGAATACAATGCCTCGGTGGGATTCAACCGCCGTGCCGAATCCGCATTGTACAACTTCGGTTCCGAAGTGGTCAGTGCCTTCAAGCGCGGCGATCTTCTGGCTTTGGAACGCGCCCCGCGCGCGCCGCAGGCATAGGGTTTCATGCGACGTCGCGAATCCCTCCGGGTCAATGCCGATCTGAATCTGATCAATTTGATCGATGTGATCTTCGCCATTCTGGTGGTGTTCATGATCACGGCACCGTTGATGAGTCAGGGAGTCAAGGTGGAACTGCCCAAAACGCAGGCTGCAAGTCTTGAGGAAAAAAAAGCCATCGAGGTGACCATCACCAAGGAACGCGAAATTCTAATCAATGAAACAGCCTCGGATCTTCAGGATTTCGAAAAGGATTTTCGCGCCGTGTTCACCGGCGATCCAGAAACAGCCGTCATCGTCAACAGCGATCAAAGCGTTCCCTACGGCTTCGTGATGGAAGTGGTTTCCGCCGTGCAAAGACAGGGCGGAAAACGGCTCGGCTTTCTGACCGACCCCACAATACAGGGGCGTTGAGGGCGCATGTCCGTCCCTCTTTCCGCGGAAAAGCAAACGTCCCGTTCACAACGCGCGGACAAGGAAAAACCGCGTCTGGCCGTTGTACTTTCGGGAGGCCTGCATGCGGTTGCATTGATGGGTTTTGTCCTGTACAACTCCTTTGAAAAAAAACCGGCTGCTCCCGTACCCATTTTTGAAATGGTGAACGTGGAACCGAAGCTGCGTCCTTTGGCACCCAAATCACCGGAACCTCCACCGCCGCCCGAGAAAATCGAGACGCGCGAACCCGATGCACCGAAGCTCACAGCCAAGCCCAAAAATCCCGTCGCCGTTTCCAAGCCGGAGCCCAAAAGAACAAGGCCCACGCTCGACACATCGAGTCCCGTGAAAGACGTGCCGCAAGAAACGCAACAACTGACGGCCAATTTGATCGTCCCTTCCGATCCACGTCTGTCTTTCTGGGCCAGCCGGGTAAAAAAAATGGTGGACCGGTTGTGGTCCCCTCCCGCCGGAATTGAAATCGAAGGACGGGTCAAAGTCGTTGTGAGTTTTGACGTGGCCCGTGACGGAAGCATTTCCTCCGTGTCTGTAACGGGCAGCTCCGGAAGCGTCACTTTGAACCAGCTCGCAGAACGCACCATTCTGCGACTGGAACATGTGCCCCCCATCCCTGAAAATTTTCCCAAAGATCTCCTGCAGGTAAATTGTGAACTCTATTATCAAGGCCAGTAACATTCTTCGTCTTCTTGCGCTTTCCCTGCTGGTCATGGGAATCGACGTGGCTTTCGCTGCTGACGTCGTGATTACTTCAGAGCAGAAGGGAGCCGAAGTTCTCTCCTTGGGCTATGTGGAGTTTCAATGCCTGAAGGGCGACCCTAAGTCCGTGCCCAATCCGCCGGGAACCGTGCTTGTGAACGATCTGCATTTCAGCGGCCGGTTCCGGGTGCAATTCGCCCCTGCTTTCGATGCCGTGTCCAAAGCCCGTTTCAAGGACGACGGTGCGCTCGCCTATCTCCGCGGCGACTATTCCCTTGAGAACGGTAAATACACTTTGAATTGCGAACTGATCGACATCGACTCGGGAACGGCCATCCTGAAAAAATCCTACTCAGGTCCGAAGGAGCAATTGAGACTGGCGGCCCATCAATTCGCCGATGAACTGGTTTTTCAATTGTTCGGTGAAAAAGGAATCGCGCAAACCCGCATCGCGTATGTTAACAAAAGGCCCGGCGGAAAAGAAATCTCGGTCATGGATTACGATGGAGCCAATGCTCATCAGGTCACATCCAACAAGTCCATCAATCTGACTCCCATTTTCATGGGCGCAAAGGACAAAATCCTCTACACGAGCTATGCCGCCGGTTCCCCGCAATTTTTTCAAGCGGACATGACCGCGACTACGACCCGGCAAATGTTCAACTCTGCCGGAATGAACAGCGCGGCCAATTACAACAAGACGGACGGCGAAATCATCTATGCCTCGACCATGGACGGGAACAGTGAGATTTACCGGCGGCCTGTGGCGGGCGGAAAATCCGACCGGCTCACCTTTTTCGAAGGCATAGATACCTCACCCAGCTGGTCTCCCAACGGATATGAAATCGTCTTTGTTTCGGATCGTAATGGCAAACCCATGCTTTACGTGATGGATCGGGACGGTTCCAATCTCCGCCGTATCAGCTTCGATTTGGACTATTACGGTTCCCCTGCCTGGTCTCCCAAGGGGGATCGAATCGCCTTTGTGGCCTTGGATGGCGGCAACAACTTCAACATTTACACCGTCACCCCGGACGGTAAGGATCCGGTCAAACTCACCTCGGATGCGGGAAGCAATGAAAGCCCCTCCTGGAGTCCCGATGGGCGACATCTCATCTTCATGTCGACCCGAACGGGATCACCGGAAATATTTGTGATGGGGGCGGATGGCACCGAACCCCGGCGTCTCACATTTTCCGGAGGAAATTCCATGCCTTCCTGGTCGGATTATTGATGGAAATGCCGGGATTTTTTTGAAAACACCGCGGGATTTGTGTAGTTTGATTCTTGAATTGGTTAGCCTTCGTACAAATAAGGAGATATCTCATGAAACTGAAGTATTGGGCTTCACTTGGCTTTGCAAGCACCCTGTTTTTTGCATGTTCTAAAAAACCCCCGGTAGTTCCGCCACCTGAGCCGACACCACCCAAAGTTGTTGTAGAAACCCCGCCAGCGCCACCGCCGCCACCCGATACCATGGGTGAAGGTCGCCGTCGTTTGCAGGCTCGTGTCACGGAAACCTTCAAGACGGTTTACTTCGACTATGACAAGAGTGCACTGACTTCTGAAGGCCAGTCGATTTGCGAAGGCATCGGCGCCCTCATGAAGGAAGTACCTTCCCTCACGGTGCAGATTCAGGGTAATGCGGATGATCGCGGCACCAACGAGTACAATCTAGCCCTCGGAGATCGTCGGGCCAAGGCCGTGCAGTCCTATCTCACGACTTATGGCATCGCAGCCTCGCGTTTGTCCACGATCAGCTACGGTGAGGAAAAACCGGCCGCAGAGGGTCAGGATGATGCAGCTTGGTCCAAAAACCGCCGGGACGATTTCAGCCCCAGTTTCTAAAAATTGCTGATGCGCCTCATGCGCTTAAAGCGCATCTCTTCGTTGCTCCCACCAGCAGTCCTTCTCAGCGGACTGTTGGTGGGTTGCTCTCAAATCACATTGCTTCGAACGCAGGAACTCCGGGAAATTGGTTCCAAGGTTGATTCTTCGCGCACGCAAATCGCGGAAATCCAGAAATCCATAGATGCCCTGAGCCTTAAACAGGGGGGTACGTCCAGCCAGATGCGGGCGGATTTGACCACCATGCTTACGGATCTGCAGTCCCAAATCGGCCGTTTGCACGCCGATATAGACCAAACCCAGCGCCGCCTCAGTGACTTGAGCCAGAAACTCGATCGCCTGGAACAGCGCAAGGTGGTCATCTCTGGAGGGGGATTTCCGGGCAGCGGAGGACCCGTGGGAGTTGCTCCGCCGTATGTGCCTACTACGGTCAAGGTGGTGGATGGTTTGGACCTTGACCATCTTTTCAATCAGGCCCGTGAAGATTACATCAAGGCCAAGTACGACCTTGCCTATCAGGGTTTCAAAGGTGTTTATGAAAGCGACACCACAGCAGGCTCTTTTAAAGAACAATCCCTGTATTGGATGGGCGAATGCCTGTGGAAGAGCGATCGGGCCGATGAAGCACTCGGCCTTTACCAACGGGTTTTGCAGGAGTTTCCTTCAGGGGACAAGTCATGCCCGGCGCGCTTTAAAATTGGCCTGATCTACAATGAAAAGCAGGACGAAGCCCGGCGCAACCAGATCTGGAAGGATTTGCTATCCGCCTGCCCGCAAAGCAATGAAGCCGACCGGGTTCGGGAAATGATGAAGCATTAAAATCGCAGGATCCTTCCCGGAACCGGGAACGGAAAGCATTTTTCATCATGCGGTACGCAAGGCCGCGAAGTCATGACCCAAGCCCATCTTCCACCTGATCCTCTGGAACCCCGGCGCATTGTAGGCCGTGCGTTTCTCATCACGCGGTTGATTTTATTTCTGGGCGCGGTGGCCTGGCTTTTTTTCGATCACAAGCTGCTGGCCACGATGTTTTTGCTGGGCTCGTTGCTGATGGGAGCCTGGGCTTCCTTCAAAATTCACTACGACGACATTGAAAGACCCTTTGCATTGTTCTGGCTCAAGCTCGGGGACAAGTTGCTGGTCAACATCATTTTTCTGGTTCTTTTTCTGCGCCTGCTCTTTGCTCCTCTCGAGCCCTTCCCCACCGTTCTATGCACCGGGCTGGTCATCCTCACCTTGCGCAACATCTTCTACCTCATCTTCTCCATCAGTCTTCTCAATGAGCGGCGGACGTTGCCACTCAACACCTTCTGGAGCAAAGCCACCAACCTCAGCCTGATCACCACCGCCGTGCTCTACATGTGGAACACGGGGCACGCAGCTCACATCACCATGGTGGCCAGCATCCTGTTCATGTTCGCCACTGGCATCGGATACCTGTACTTCTACTACCGCGACGTGGCCTCGCGCAAACCCCTCTCCGTGGCCTCCCAAATCACCTTCAGCCGCATCCTGCTGTCCCCGGTGTTCATCTGGGTGTTCTTTTACGACAACAATCTGGTCTATCAGGACAACCATCTGGTGTTTAAAATTCTCGCCGCCTTGCTGGCCATTTTCTTTGTCGCCAGCGATGGACTCGACGGTTATCTGGCGCGCAAACGCGGAGAGGTGACGCAACTCGGAAAATATCTCGACCCGTATTCCGACAAAATCTCCAACATGATGATCTTTCTGTGCTTTATGGCCTCAGGCTATGCAGCCGTGTGGATGGTGGCGGTGATTTTCTTTCGTGAATCCACCATCGAAACGCTACGGACACTAGGAGCGGCGGCCGGAGTCACCATTGATGCGCGCCGTAGCGGCAAATGGAAAACCGCCCTGCAAGGCACGGCGGTCATTACCATATTGGCGCTGGAAATCGCAGACACCATTATTCAACGCTATTGGCCGGATACGCCTTATTGGACGACCATCTGGAATTACACTCCTTATACCCTGATGTCTATTGTCACTGTGGTGACCTTGCTGTCAGGCATCGATTATTTCGTGGCGAATAAGAAAGTATTGGAACGGTATTTCTAACCGCTCCGGACTCATCCAAATCAATCTTCCAGAATATCCACTGACAGCTCGATATCCATTCCGGAACGGGCGTCTCCGTTGTAAAATCCGAAGATGGGTGTTGCCATCAAGGATTCCGCAGCAGCAGCAACGGCCACATGCCGTTCGCCGACTTCCCCACCCTGCGTAGGATCATAAGCACGCCAGCCCGCTCCGGGAAGATACGCTTCCGCCCAGGCATGCATGTGTTGCTTGTCGCCGGGATGCGCCGGAAAATACCCGCTGACAAATCGCGCGGCGATGCCCTGCGAACGGCAGCAGGCGACAAATAGCACGGCCAAATCCCGACAGGAACCTTTGCCGTCTCGCAACGTTTGTTCCGGCGCCAGAGGCTCGCCCGTCAATCGCTGAATGGTCTGAAGCTGCTCATGCAATCGTTGATTGAGCTGGTTTAGAAAAGTCAATGTGTCCGCTTCCGATTCACGGGCAATGTTGTGAGCGAAATCGGTCACGCTCCGTTCCATGGGATCCAAACGCAAATAAGCGAAAACACCGGATTGAGTCATCCCATAATCCACCGGCAACTGAACTGCATCGGGCTCCAGAAGAAGCGAAGGACGCGGAAGCGTTCGCCCTTCGCTGCGCACGGAAACACGAAGCTCCTGAACATCACTGTCGAACCACGCCACGTAGGTGGCATTTCCCTCCAAGTCCAGCACAGGCGAAAGCCCGGCGGGAGGCGGGTGGATGGAAAGGGCGAAGGAATCAAGAGTGAGCAAACCATCTTCGCGGGGGCGCAAACGAATCACATGACGACCCAAGGTGATGGGGCGATCATAACGGTAAGTGGTGACGTGACGAATGCGGAAGCGCATGGCTCAGGGTTTGGACCCGGCCTTGCGTTGGGTCTTTTCAGGTTCCTTGAAAAAAGCATCAGACCAGAAGGACGGAAGCCGGTTCACGGAGTCACGCAAACGCTCCTGCCACCAATCTGCATTGCCTTTCAATTCATCCTTGGTGAAGCGCTTCTCCAACATTTGAAAGGAGCCTTTTTTGTACACCACGACATCCACGGGGAAATCCACATCCGCCGCGCTGATGCGGGTGGAATCAAACGCGAGACTCCCCACTTTCAAGGCGAAAGAAATGGAATCCTGATACTTCAAAGTCCGATCCAATACGGGCTTTCCATAAGGCGGGGAACCGATGATTTGATACGGAGTTCCTTCTCCAATTTCCACCCAGTTTCCTTCGGGATAGAGCATGTACAGTTTTTGCTCCTTGTCGCCTGCGAATTGTCCGCCCATGAGCAAATGGATGTTGAAGTGGAGGCCGCTTTCCGTCAAGGCTTCCTTATCCTCAGCAGCCACCTTGCGGATCTGTGCCGAATAACAGTTCACCGCCTTGAACAGCTTGTCGAAGCCTTTCCCTTTTTTCTCCATCGCCTCTTCGAAATACGTGAGCGATTTGTCGCGCAGGGAGCGCAACCCGGACGCCATTAGGAAGTACGAATATTTACGGCCCTGATAGACCATGACTTTTTTTGCGGTGATGCATTCGCTGCCTGAGGTGATGCGCGTATCCGCGATCCCGACCAGGCCTTCGGCCACCTTGATACCGAGACAGAAAGTAATGGCATCCTCCTTGTTTTATTGCTGTTGGGATTGGCCCATGGCCGCCGCGTCCAGCGTGAAGAAGGATTCAAAAATACCTTCTCCAATCTGGTTCAAACCGTTTTGCAAATGATCCAGATATTCATGCAGGCCCTTGGCCACGATATCCTCCACATTGGAATACGCAAGGGTGGCGCGCAAGCGGCTGAGTCGTTTCTCGGCCGGGTTGCGGAAGGAGCCCAGCGGTGTGCCTGAAATGGCCAGCAGGGATTCCTCGGCGCGGAGCAGGCAGAACAGGATGGCGCGGGGGAACTCGCGGTCCAGCACCAGAAAATCCACCACGGACTCCGGCAGAATGCGGCCATGACGGCGGCGAAACATTTCGTATCCGCTGACGGAATGCAACAGTGCCGCCCAGAGTAAATCATCCACCACCGAACCCACATCCGCCGGATCGGGAAGCAGTACGAAATATTTCACATCGAGAATGCGTGAAGTTTGGTTGGCCCGCTCCAAATATCTTCCGAGTTTCAGAAAATGCCATTCCTCCCCGCGCGACATGGTGGATTCCACGATGCCCTCGAAGAGGTAACTCGCCTGCCGGATCTCGCTGAAAAAAACATGCGCGGATTCCGCCGCACGCTTGCGCGCATCCACGGAAGTGAGCAGGTGATAAAACTTGTTGAGATGCTCCCAGGCTTCCAGCGGAAGATTTCCCCGCACGGCCCGCGCATTTTCACGCGCCTTGGTCACGCAGGAAAAAATGGAATTGGGATAGCTGGAATCGAAAGTCAAAAAATGCAGGATGGCATCGCGTGCCTCCTGTTCGACCGGAGCGACTTCACCGTATTTTTCAACGAAGAGTTTTTCATCTCCGGCGGCAGCCACGAGCGAATGCCATTGCTGGCGAATTCCACCGGGAGTATCCAGCGCCATTTGCAGGCTGACGTCCACATAACGCGCGACATTTTCAGCCCGCTCGATATAACGCGCCATCCAGTAAACGGAATCCGCAACACGACTCAGCATTAGGTAACTAATCCCCCGGATAGCACCCAGGTATCCTTGCTGCCTCCACCTTGCGAAGAATTCACAACGAGCGATCCTTTTTTCAAAGCCACACGTGTCAGACCTCCGGGCATGACATAAATATCCTTGCCGTACAACGCGAAAGGTCGCAAGTCCACGTGACGACCTTCACAGCTATTTCCTACAATCACCGGAGCACGTGAGAGCGACAACGTTTTTTGCGCGATGAAGTTTCGTGGATTATCCTGAATGCGTTCCGCCCATTGCTTGAGAACGGCTTGGGTGGAGTGAGGACCGATCAAAACTCCGTAACCGCCGGAATCATTGGCTGTCTTGATCACCAACTCTTCCATGTGCTTGAGCACATAATCCCGTTCTTCCGGAACCCAGCACATGTAGGTATCCACATTCGGAAGTAAAATCTCTTCACCCAGATAATACTCGATGATCTTGGGTACATAGGCGTAAACCACTTTGTCATCTGCCACACCGGTTCCAGGCGCATTGGCAATCGCGACGCGGCCATTGCGATACACATCCATCAGGCCGGGAACACCGAGCATCGAATCCGGGCGAAACACTTCCGGGTCCAGAAAATCGTCATCGATGCGGCGATACAGCACATCCACACGCTTGAATCCACGCGTCGTGCGCATGTAGAGATAGCCGTCGCGCACCGCAAGATCATTGCCTGTCACCAATTCGATTCCCATTTGCTGCGCGAGAAACGAATGTTCAAAATAAGCGGAGTTGTGAATACCGGGAGTCAGCAAAGCCACGGAAGGTGGATTGTCGCTTCGCGGTCCCAAGAATTGCAGCATGTCGAGCAAACGACTAGGGTAATCCTCCACCGGCCTCGGATTCATGGCTCCGAAGATTTGCGGAAAAGCTCGCTTCATCACCTGACGATTTCCGATCACATAAGACACACCGGAGGGGCAGCGAATATTGTCTTCCAGCACAAACAGTTTGCCATCTCCATCCTTGACCAAATCCGTTCCCGTGATATGGCACCAGATGCCCCAGGGAGGATTGAGTCCACGACAAGCTTTGCGATAACCGGTGGCAGACAGGATGAGTTCCTTCGGAACAATTCCGTCTTTGACGATTCGCTGATCGTGATAAATATCGTCGAGGAAAAGATTCAGCGCGCGAATGCGTTGCTTCAATCCCCGTTCAATGAAATCCCATTCCATGGCCTCAATCATTCGCGGCAACACATCGAAAGGGAAAATCCGTTCCAAACCGCTTTGGTTGTTGTAGACGTTGAAGGTGATGCCCAAATCGAAAAGGGCTTTCTCCGCCGCCTGCTGCCTCCGGATCAATTCCCCGTCCGGCATGGACTCGAGATTGCGAACCAGAACGCTGGCGAGCGGACGCGGCTTCCCCACCGACTCGAATAACTCGTCGTAAAAAACCTCGGGATTATAGGTGCCCAGTTTCATGCTTGCTCCTGCTTCATGGTTTCCCGATCAACCATGCGGTTAGGATTAGCAATTCCCAATCCACACAATCTAAGGGAACCAAAGAGCATTTATCGCTCCAAATTGCCACAGCCTGGGTGCCAAAACTCCCATCCATACAGACTTTGAACTTTTTTGTTCGAAATTGTCTTTGATTGGACGACGCTTTCGGAACCTTTTGAGTGGAGGATTCCCTTGGGTTAGGTATTTTGCCTTTCATGGAACAAGAAAAAGCCCAACGATTATTGCAGGCCGGCCGCGACCGCGGCGCGGATTTTACAGAACTTTTCGAGGAGGAAACCCGCCATGCCTCGGTGTCCTACAAGGACAAGAAGGTCGAGTCCGCCACGGCGGGCACGGACTACGGCATCGGCATACGCCTTTTGTTCGGGACGGAAGTTCTCTATGCCCATACCAGCAAGGATGACGAAGAACATCTGTTGAAATTGATCGATGCGTTGGCGCAATCGCGTGGCCCGGTTGTGGGGGCACGGCACCCTTCGACAGGCTCAGGGACCATGCCTGTGTCCAAACCAATCGTTGGTGTTCAACTGGAAAACCGCCAGCGCATCGTTTTGGATCCACGCACCATCGGTCAGGAACGAAAACTGGATCTGTTGCTGCGCGCCGATCAAGCCGCACGATCCTTCTCGAAAAAAATCTCGCAGGTGAACGCCCGTGCGGGTGATGTCGTTTCGGAAATATTGATTTGCAACAGCGACGGACTTTGGGTCACGGACACACGCACGCGCTGCCGCTTCCACATCAGCGTCACCGCTGAAGAAGGCGGGGAAATTTTTGTAGCTGGCGAAGCACCGGGTGTTCAACGCGGATTTGAATTTTTCGAGGGACTCGATGCCGAGCGTTATGCACATGATGCCGCCGAGCGCGCCGTGCGCATGCTTTCCGCCGGATATGTCAAGGGCGGAAAAATGCCAGTGGTGATGGGCAACGGGTTCGGCGGAGTCATTTTCCACGAAGCCTGCGGACATCTTTTGGAAACCGAAGGTGTGCGGCACAAAGCCTCCGTGTTTACGGGAAAGATCGGTGAACAGATTGCGCACTCCGAAGTTACCGCCATTGATGATGGACTCATCGAAGGTTCGTGGGGTTCCATTCAAATGGATGACGAAGGACGGCCATCCGAAAAGACAACTCTGATCGAAAACGGTGTGCTCAAAACCTACATGAGCGATCGTGTCGGCGCGGAAGAAACGGGCGTAGTGCTTTCCGGCAGCGCGCGCCGTGAGAGCTATCAATATGCTCCTGTGTCCCGTATGCGCAATACCTATATCGCAGCAGGCAAGCACACTCCCGCCGAAGTTCTCGCCAGCGTGGAAGACGGATTGTACGCCAAAAAACTGGGCGGCGGTTCCGTGAATCCCGCCACGGGTGAATTCAACTTCGCCGTGGAGGAAGGTTATGTCATCCGGCATGGACAAATCGCGGAAGCCGTTCGTGGTGCGACCTTGATCGGCAAAGGCCCTGAAATCCTTCCGCTCATTTCCATGGTGGGCAATGATCTCGAACTGGCTGCCGGCATGTGCGGTGCATCGAGTGGAAGCATTCCGGTCAATGTGGGGCAGCCCACTTTACGCGTGGACAGCATCTTGGTAGGTGGAAGATGATCTCCTCGACCCTTCGACAGGCTCAGGGTCCGGACTCTGGGCATCCTATCAATCAAACTTTATCACCTGCCGACGCGGTAGATTTCGTCAGTGAAGAAAGCCGTCGGCAGGGCGCGGATCGCTTCGACATTGTCGCCGGAGAATCCGAAAGCATGGGACTGGAATTGTTTGAAGGCAAGGTGAAAAGCACCGAGCTTTCCAATTCGCGCGGCATTGGCGTCCGACTCTTTCGCGGCAAACGTCCCGGCTTCGCATTCACCGAACGCATGACGCGCGAAGCGCTGGCCCGCACTGTAGCCGATGCGTGGAGTCATGCTTCATTGACCGATGAAGTGGAAATCGATCTCCCCCATCCCGCGCCATTGCCTGAAATCGATCTACGGCTTTTCAATCCGGATTTGGAATCGGTGTCCTTTGAGGACATGAAAAACTTTGGCCTCAAGCTGGAAGAGATTGCACTAAAAACCGATAGCCGTATTGAGAATGTTCCCTATCTCGGCGTTTCGCGCGGTAGTGGATTTTCCATGCTGCGCAATTCCAACGGCGTGTTTTACCAATCGCGCCAGAGTTCCGTTTCCGCCGGATTGGGCGCAGTGGCCAAGGATGGCGAGAACAAAAAAATGGGTGTGTACAGCAAGGCCGGACGCTCTTTTGAGTTCGATGCCGAGTTCATCGCGCACAAGGCCGTGGAACGCGCCGTGGAATTGCTCAACGCTTCACCGCTGGAGTCGGGAACCTATCCCGTGGTGTTTTCCAACCGCGTCAGCCCGCAAATCTTTTCCATGTTCTCTTCGCCGTTTTTCGCCGAGGCCGTGCAAAAGGGACAGTCACGGCTATCGGGAAAACTCGGACAGTCCATCGCCGTTCCCGAATTCAATCTGGTCAGTGATCCGTTCATTCCATTGATGCCCGGCTCCTATCTCTTCGACGGTGAAGGTGTTGCTGCCCGCAAACTGGATATCGTACGCGACGGCGTCTTGCAAACCTTTCTTTACAATCTCGAATCCGCGAAAAAAGACGGAGTCGCTCCCACTGGAACGGCATCCCGCGGCTATTCCGGAAAGGCGGGAACGGGTTTTGCGAATTACATGGTTCGCAAGGGAAACCAAACTTTGGATGAACTTCTCACTGCCAATCCCCGCTGCTTTTACGTGGTCAAACTCGAAGGCGGTTCGGGTTGCTCTGCGGTGTCCGGTGAAATCTCCATTGGGGCGCAGGGATTTTTCTACGAAGGTGGAAAACGCATTCACGCTGTGGATCGGGTGACCTTGAACACCAACTTCTTTGATCTCCTCAATCTCATTCGCGGTTTTTCCGACAGTTACTCGGATTCTTTCTCTTCCGTAAAAGTTCCCGACGTGCTGGTGGACAACATCCACGTATCGGGATAGTCGCGGATGATTCAGGTTTCAAATCTGCATGCGCGGTATTCCCCCTCAATCCCCCGAAGGGGGAGGCCCCCCACTTTCCCCCTTCGGGGGATTGAGGGGGCCGAAGCTCTTCGCGGTCTCGATTTAGAAGTGAAACCCGGACGCATCTACGCACTGCTAGGTCCGAACGGCGCGGGTAAAACAACTTTGCTGCGTTGCCTCACAGGACTGCTGCGCCCCACATCGGGTTCATTACAAGTGCTGGATAACGAACTTCTAAACGAATTTCCTCCCGAGCTGTTCCATCGGGTGGGTGTGCTGATGGAAAGCCCCAATGCTTATGCCCGCATGACGACAAACGAGTATCTGAACTTTCTCGCCGGGTTTTATACCATCGATAATCCAGCGGCACGGATTGAAGAACTGGCGGCGGCGTTTGAACTGGAATCACTCTCCACACGCATTGGGAAATTGTCGCAGGGCAACAAGCGCAAGGTGCAACTGATGCGTTCCTTGTTGCACCGTCCCCCGCTGGTGTTATGGGATGAACCCACCGAACATCTCGACCCGCGTGCGCAAAGATTGGTGTTGTCCCATCTCCGCCGTTATGTCTCCGCAGGCAATGCCGCGCTGGTGACTTCACATCGTCTCGAACAGATGGAAGACATTGCTGATGATTATGGATTTTTGAAACGCGGTTTGATGGTGCATGCGTTGTCGCGGCAGGATTTGTCCAAGAATGTTGAAAGTGCGGAAGTCGAAGGCACGGGAACCTTGGATGCCTCGGTGGTGGATGCTTTGTCGATTCGTTTTGATTCCCTTCAGGTTTTACCACCCCAACAATTACGACTTGGCACTTGGGGAATTCGCATTCGCGATAAGACCATCCTCACTTCGCTTTCAGACGTCCTTTCCTCCCTGATTCAAAGCGGCGGAAAAATTCTTCGTGCCGAACCGCATTCGCGTTCGCTGGAAGATCTGTACCGCCATTATGTGGAGGACGCGCCATGAAAATCTCCTTGCAATTGGCACGTCATGAATGGGGATTGGTGCTGCGCGATCCGCGCTTCCTGATCCCCTTCGCGGCCGTTCCCCTGCTGTTAATCCTCCTGCATGGGACCACGATTTTTCTGTTCACCAATGATCCTTCACAACGCTGGTTGTTGACTCGAACTTTTCTGGCCATACTGTCGCTTATTGGCGCTTCGATGGCAGTTCCCTTGGGCGCAGATGCATTCGCGGGTGAAAAGGAAAGACAGACGTGGGAAACTTTGTTGTGTTTGCCCATTCCGCGCGGGCAATTGTTTCTGGGCAAGGTGCTGGGCATTCTTCCCTTTCCTCTCGCTGTTGGATGGGCGGGTCAAATCATGGCTTTGGTTTTGGCTTCGCTGAGCGGAAGCTTTCAATACGCCGAGCCGTCGGACTGGATCTTCGCCCTGTTGCTCACACCATTCCTGTCCCTGTTCTTCTGTTCCCTGTCTGCGTTCATTTCACTGCGCTGTGAAACCGTACGCTCTGCGGCGCAATTGACGGGGTTGTCCCTGTTGGTGCTGTTCCCGCTAGTAACGGTTTCTTCGCAGGCTTTGATTGGGAACGCAATGGCACAAGCAGGCGTTTTGTCCGCACTGCTTCTGGGTTCAACTTTGTGTTTGGTGTTGGCGGCAAAGCGATTAAGCAAAGCCTGAGGATTTTTGATGGCGGAGAGTGAGGGACTCGAACCCCCAAGCCCTTACGAGCGGCGGTTTTCAAGACCGCTGACTTACCAATTAGCCTAACTCTCCGAGGGGGAGAAAAATAGTTCTTCAAAGGGGTGACATCCGTCGCTCCGGCCCCGGATTTTCTTCACAAAACCCCATTCGAAATAATGACCGGACGGCCCGAACTGGTTTTCAAAAGGATCAACTCCCACAGAAAACCGCCGAGTCAACCGAGTCTAAGGGCGAAGAAATCCGCGGATGGCGACACCCCTCTCCGTTTTGACCTCCAAATAGTACAGGTTGTTCCTGGAGAGATTGACGGGGAACTCGTACTTCTTCCGACCCTCCCCCTTGAACGCATACAGGATGCTGCCATTGACCTGTAGGATCCGAATCTCGTGCATTCCATCCGCAAGCACAAAGAAATTGTTCCCACCCATTTTGAACCAGTCGACATCTTGGTAAAAATGATTTCTGGATATGGACGTCGTGGCAGGGTACAAACCGGAATCCTGGCAGGTACCGGTATACGTGACGCGTGAAACCCCTTCATATGCGGATGCCGCCCGATCGCCGTCGCAACATCCCGCTCCCCAATTCACAGAATAAATGGCGCCGTCCGGACCCTGCTGAAGATCCAAGGATGACCCCAGCAGGGGTTGTGCCGTGGAGCGGAATCCGACGCTTGTGAATACCGTTGCCACTGTTCCGACATTTCCCGCAGTGACGGGATCGAACTTCACGGCGAAATGGCCGTTGCTTGTCTGGTTCGTATACAACACAGTGTTGTCGAGATGCGGCGGCATTTTGCCTGGGTTGCTGATCCGGCCATCATAACGGATGACGGCCGCGCCCGTGGCGCAGCCGTTCTGCTCGGTGTAGGTTGGTACGTGCATGGGTGGCAGGGTGTCATATCCCTTGGCTTGCGCCCAGTTGTTTACGGGTACGCTCGTGCTCATGGTCGTGGGATTGAAGGCCGTCCAGAGGGGGGAGGTATTCGGCTCCGGAGTTTCATCATAACTTGCGGCGAGAGCACCTTGTCGGACCGCATTCCCGGCCCAGAAGGGCCAGCCTCCGAAGACGGGATGGGTGACGAAATCATACTCCTCGGAGCGTTGAACATCGGGACCGCATTCACCCCAAGCGACCCAACCGAGACGGTTCCTGTCGAGACTGGATCCGTAAGGATTTCGGGTGCCTTTAACATAAATCTCCGATTTCACAATCGCGGTGTCACGATACGCCGCCGCCCTGGTGGCAAGCCCCTGGCTCTGCCACTGGTTCGCCCAGTAGTCGCCGAAATTCCCGGCAGGAATCGTGTAACCCCTTGTAGTCGTGGAATCCGGTTTGATGCGGAGAATGCCGCCACGCAAGTCCGCCGTGTTCGCCGGACCCATCGCTTCGGATTCATTGTCCCCAACGGCGACGTACAGGTTTCCGAAATTGTCGAACTGCATGGAGCCTGCAGTATGCCAGCGATTCGCAGTGCCGGCCGGAATGTGCAGCAAAATTTTCTCCGAGGCGAGATCGATCATTTTGGTGGACGGATTCAACTTGAATCTGGAAATACGCCAGCCGTTCGTGGCGGAAGGGATGCCGCTCGACCCCGTGGCATACATGATATAGAGGAGATTATCCTGCGAGAAAGTTTTGGGGTTCAGTGCGATGCCAATCACGCCCTGCTCTTGAAAACCGATGTAGACATTTGGTACCGTACCGATGGCTGTCAGTGTGTTGGCGGTACCGTTATAATACAGTACCCTCCCTGCGGATCCCGCCCCTCCTTTTTCACACATGTAGATGTCCGTTTTCCCAGAGGACGGATTCAACCAGAAGGTCATTTTGACGATGTGAAACGGGTTGATGGCCGGAAACAGGGCGCGACTGACCACGGGTGCCACGGCAAACTCCGTGTTCAGGGTGGAGGAAAGTCCAGAACACGTCCCAGTGGCGGTGGGTGAAGTGTAGGCGCTGGTCCATGCCTGCGCATGGATTTGCTGAGCCCCCAAGATCATAAAAGCAGACACAACTGATAACCATCTCTTGAAATTCATTGTTCCTCCATTTTTTTGTGTTTCATTCTTGTTGTTTCTGGGGTTGGTTCATCCGGGTCACTGCAAAATCAGTCGTCATCTTTTTCTTTCGCTGTCCCGATATGCGGGCCATAACCAGGACTTCCGGTTGTTTTACCCGCGACGAAAGCCGATGCGGCACCGTGTTTGTAGACAAGAGCACCGCCGGTATGTCCCACTTGCAGCCCCAGTAGAAGAATCCACAAGGATGCGATACCGCCGAGGATTCTTCCGGACATTCCAAGGATACCGGGCACCAATCCCATCGTGGTGACGAGCAGTGCCGCGCCAGTCAATACCAGGAAAAACTCAGCCTTGTCGGAATGCGTCTCAAGAGGAACTTTTGACAATAAGACATCCTCAACTGTTTCCTCGTCTTTTTCCCCCGCCTGTACGGCTAAAAAGCTGGACCCGAATAATAAGGCGTTGACCACCACCACGATGATCCAGTATTTTCTTCCCGTTCCGAAATGCAAACCAGACCACAGAGCGCCAAGCACTGCCAGGGGAAGAAACGCCGCAAGGACGAGGGGAAAATGGACGACCACGGGATGAATCGGAATGTCAAACATGGGATGCTCCTTGAATCTGTTTCTGGAAATTATTCCCGTTGTTCCCGAATGCCTATCCGTCAGATGTTCCGGGTCGGATGCTCCAGCGCATATTTGACTGAATTCGATTGAAAATGATGTCTGTTTCCGAAACGCCCAATCCGAGGCTGTCGCTTTTACTTGCGGGGCTGCTTCTTGCCATCACAATCATGGGCATTGCGGATCTCTTTCAAGATGCGCCCAAAACCTGGATGAGCGTTCATGTGATTCTTGAATTGCTTTTCATTCTCACAAGCCTGGTTTCAGCCGTAATCCTGTGGCGGGGATGGATCGCAGCCAATGCTTCGCTGGCCCATACCCGCCTGACCCTCGAGACCCGTCAATCGGAACGGGATGATTGGCGCAAACAGGCGCAGGAATACCTTCTGGGATTGGGAGAAATCATAGCCCGGCAACTCAAGGAATGGGACTTGACTTCCACCGAATGCGAAACAGCCATGCTGCTTCTCAAGGGATTCAGCCACAAGGAAATCGGAATCCTCACAAAAAGAAGCGAGAGGACAGTGCGTCAACACGCAATCGTGGTATATCGGAAATCCGGACTTTCAGGCCGCGCCGAATTATCGGCCTTCTTCCTCGAGGATCTGCTCTTGCCCCCGTCTGCTCCGGACGGCGGTACGGTGTGATGCGTGAATAGTTCTTCAAGAACGGGCTGAAAACCCGGATATCGGTATTGAGTGGAGATGCCCGATGATTTGTCCAATGAAATTTCCCTGAAACGGTTCCGCTTTGATGCAGTTTTCCACCAAAGGGAGGTCTGCATGAAACCGAATTCACCAAATGTCCGAACGGGAATCCCCGTCCGCATCCTTCGTATTTCCCTGCTCATCGTGCTGGGCTGGTTCACTTTGCTCATCAAGGGAATCAATTTACTCAGCGGACTTTTGCTGGGAGGACTTCAGAAACTGCTGTCAGGCGGCAAGAAGGATTGAGACATCCGGAATTTCTTACGAGAGAGGTGGATGGCAATTTGAGAATCAGGTTTAAATGAATACCGATGCAACACCGGAGCGGCTCCTCTGGCCCGACTTGATTCGCGCGCTTGCCATTGCGCTTGTTGTTGCAGTTCACGTTTCCGGGCAGATACTCAACAACGGCTATTATACCGTCAAGCCGATTGCTTGGTGGTTTGCATTGGCGGTAAATGGGATCGGACGGTGCGGGGTTCCGCTTTTTTTCATGATCAGCGGCGCGTTGCTGCTGGGAAAGGCAAACGAACCTATTTCCACATTTTTCAGGAAACGCGCTTCACGGATAGGAATTGCCTTTATTGTCTGGAGCATGGTATATCTGATCATTGTTTCGGTCAGGACGCATGTTCCGCTCACGCCCGCCAAATATTTCGGGATTCTGGCAACGCCCGCCTATTATCATCTCTGGTTTTTCTATTCGATCATCGGCCTGTACCTTCTTGTACCCGTATTCCGGTTCCTCGATGCAAACGGAATGAAGTATGTCAGCATTTTCTGGCTTTGCAGCATCCCGGTTTTGTTCATGCTTCACAAAGTGTACAGCTTTACAATTCAAGGCAATTTCACCAACATATTCCCCACCTACGCGGGGTTCCTGACAATAGGGTATCAGCTGGCCAAAGGAAAATACAATCGGGGTGTTTTGATTTTATCAGCGGTTGTTTTTGTCTTGGGCTCCATTGTCAGCGTAGGCGGAACCGGTATTGTGAACATGCGCCATAACGGAGCGCTTGACACCTTTCTCTACGATTACCGCGCGCTCAACATTATCGCCATGTCCGTGGCGCTCTTTATCCTGTTGCAGAAGTGGGGCAGCGTCGTCTGGCCTGCAGCGGCCCGCTCAGCGGTGCAAAGCATCAGCGCCTGCGGTCTTGGAATATTTGTAATCCATCCGCTCCTTCTTGATGCCCTCCGGTCGGGGAAATTCGGCATTTCGCTATCGTCCAATGCGGGCAATCCGCTCCTGAGTCTTCCGCTGACATTTGTTGTGGTGATGCTGCTATCGTGGCTGATTACGTTTCTCATTCTGAAAATTCCGGTTCTCCGGGCCTGCGTCTGACAAGGAATAATGGCGGGGATAAAAACCCGCTGACGGCGTGACACCCGTCCTCGGCCTCATTCAAATTCTACATTGACCACTTATATGTGTCTTGGCCTCGATACAACCGCCGGTCATTGAGCGAAGTCGAAATGCCGGCGGCCACTCGGCCAGCGACACTTCGTTAAACTGAATCTTCTTTTTAGTTACCGCATCTGGAGAATTCAAAATGAAATATCACTTCAAAGTTCATAAGGGTACAACCCATTACTGGGCAGAAGGTGTGGAAATCCCTTATGCCAATACGCAAGCCAAAACTCTTGCTGAATTGCGCCCGAATATGGAAGAAGTGCTGGAGTTGTGTCTGGATGAACCTGAGGACTCCAATCTCATCCTTCCCCTGCCGGATCCAAAAATCAAGGGAAAGAATATCGTGGAGGTGGCGGTCAGCCCCAATATGGCACTAGCGATGTTGCTGCGCCGTCAGCGGATGATGGCACGCATGTCGCAACGGGCTGCCGCAGAGAAACTGGGTATCAAACATCTTTCGCAATACCAGCGGTTGGAATCGGGAAAGACGAATCCGGAGTTGGGGACGCTGGTGAAGATTAAGGGAATGTTTCCGGGGCTGTCGATTGATGCTGTGCTGACGCAGTAAGCTCCTCATAAGTTGTGATCAGCAAATGCTGCGACATATTAGGGATGGGGTGTTTTGCGTATTGATCTCCGGCCATTCAGGCTGTAAACTCCTCTCAAGGGCATGGGAAGCAGCCTGAGGTGTTTCAGTCTTGTGACGCAAGGTGAATGCATGAAATTGAATCCCCTAAACATACGGCGACCTGGCTACATCCGTCGCGTGGTTCCCCAACCCCCATTGATTGCCAATTCCTGGTCCAACTTTCTCGGCCGGATATTTAATGGAATTAAAAGTCTCTCAAAGGGACTGTTACACGAATTGCTCCATGAAAAGACGGTGAAGCGGTTAAAAGCGCTCCGCAAATCATCGCCGGGTTGATCCTCGTGATCGCTGGTGTCCTGGCATGGCTCGGCCCGCTGTCGTGGTTTGGGAAATTATCGGGAGACATTCGGATCGAGAAACCGGGATTCCGGTTCTATATGCCGATCACAACGATGGTGGCGGTGAAGATTAAGGAGATGTTTCTGGAGTTTTCAATTGATGTAATACTGACAAAGGGAAAGATCTAACGACTATTCTTCCAGCCCAACTTTTCTCAATATTCCTTTGCAAATTGCCTCATAGGTATCCTTCACATCAGATTTTTTTATCCCATCAAATATCCTCTTCTTAATTGCTTTAACTAAAACCTTCTGTTCTTCCCCTTCAATCGCTGCACTTGTCAAAGCGATTCTTATTTGCTCCAAGACACTCCCGCTTGGAGTCGGCTCACGCAGTACTATGACTTTTCCGGAAGGCGACACAAATTCTTCATCAAAACATTTTTTAACCCAAGCAAACGACACAAAGTCCTCCGCTGTTAAATCAATATCATTCGCACCAAGCTCACTGTACATGCTCCATTTTTCATTTTCCTCAAATTTTTTCTTCGCTCCCCTTGACATCGCGTCAGAATCGCTAACAATTAGGTATTCCCTATTTGCCAGTTGCAACATTGAGACAATTCTAGGGATGTCCTTCACTCCGAACGCGTGGCATGCGCCCACGCTGGAGAAGAAAGCCTTGGATGTCGCAGGTTTAACAAATTTATTTAATGCACACCTAAATAACTCCTTATCACTCCATCCTTCAAAAACAACATTCTTCTCTTTCAAATTCTCAAAGATGGAATAACCTAGCGCGTTATAAATAACTTCTTCGTCCATCAAATTAGACGTATCCGCTTTGGTTATTTCAGTAGTTTCCTTCTGCTTTTTAATAATTAGATGCCTGCCGATATTAGCCTTATCAATCATAAATATTGAATGCGTACTGAAGAAAACAAAATTATTTTTCGATATTTCAATTAATTCTTGTAACAAATACTTCGCACCGGAAGGGTGCAGCCCAATATCCGGCTCATCTATAACAATTACAGCGTTACTAATTTCCTTTAACTTGCTCGTTGCAGAAATAAGCAATAGAAACGTCATGAATCTTTTAAACCCGTCGCTTCTTCTAGAAAAATCGAACACGTTTGATTCGTCTTCGACCCCAGCTTCAATATGTGTCCCATTTTGGCGGAGATATATTTTGATGTCTCTTTTCTCTGGCCATACCTTTCTTAAATGGGTAGTTGTCGCTTCTGCTACTTTTCTAAGCAAATTCGTCATACCATTCTTTTTATCTTCCGCCGCAGACAAGCTTTCCTCAATCTCCAAGTATCCTGCCAATAAAAACATGTTTTTTAACGGAATACACGTTTCCGGTTTCGATTTAAATTGTGTGATATCAATGCGACCGGGAAGAAGATTTTTTTCGCTGTACTCCCAAACAACGCAGTCCGGCAATGACGCTTCGACTTGGACTGCAACATTCGCCCTTACAATGGCCTCTAGACCCGTAATAGTTAGGTCTTCTACATATTGCTCGAAACCGGGATAATCAACGATATTAATGATTTTGAAAGTTCTTAGTTGAACCTGCTCGCCGTCTTTTAGAATTGTCACATAAACACTGGGCGGAATCAAATCTTTTAATTTTTTCCAACTACTGAGGATTTTGTATGCCTTTTCATTTCCCAAATTCCACCTAGTTCCATATTTTTGCCCAGTTTTGATATTTGCAACGTATAGGGCTGATTTTTTGTGATTTACATATTCTTTGATGTTGAGCTTTTCTAGCCCAATTGAAACTATCGGATCGGCATAATTTTCACACAAAATGTCCGCTTGGCACTCGTCGGAAATTTTCTCAAGATCTTCGCGCGCTAAATCAAAAACGAAGTAGACATGCGATCGACTTGGCACATCTTCGTGAAGTAAATGATCTCTAACATCATCCTCACTCGACTCTCTGCCTTCATTTAAGAGTGAAATGGCCTTTAGGATGTTACTCTTTCCTGATTCGTTTTTCCCAACTAAAATCGTGCACCGATCTTCCGGAATTAGCTTATAGCTTTTGATTGATCTATAATTTTCGATTTCAATTCTATTCAACTTCATGAACTTGGCTCCTATTAATTCCTAAGCTGCGAACGAGTTCGATCGATGCAAGTATAACAGTCAAAGCATTCCGCTGGATAGTGCAAACCAATTCCATCGAACAGTGACCACCAAGGAAATGCACCCCCATCAAGCGCCATTGATTCCCCCCGGAATCCACCCAGGCGCCCAGTTCTCCAAAACTTCAACAAACACAGTCTAAAACCCCATCAAGCCTTTGGATTTCGCCCCTAAAAAGGGCATTTTTACAGGCTTATGAACTTCCAAGACCTGATCCTCACGCTCCAGAACTATTGGGGCAAGCGCGGCTGCCTGATCGCCCAACCCTACGACGTCGAAAAGGGCGCCGCTACGTTCAACCCCTCCACCTTCCTGCGTTCGCTCGGCCCCGAGCCGTTCAACGCCGCGTTCATCGAACCCTGCCGCCGCCCCAAGGACGGCCGCTACGGCGACAACCCCAACCGCATGCAGCACTACTACCAGTTCCAGGTCGTGCTCAAGCCCAGCCCGCTCGACATCCTCGACCTGTACATCGGATCGCTCCGCGAAATCGGAATCGATCCCGAAAAGCACGACATCCGCTTCGTCCACGACGACTGGGAATCCCCCACCCTCGGCGCATGGGGTCTCGGCTGGGAAGTATGGCTCGATGGCATGGAAGTCACGCAGTTCACTTACTTCCAGCAAGTCGGCGGCATCGATCTCAAACCCATCATGGGCGAAATCACCTACGGACTCGAACGCCTGTGCATGTATTTGCAGGGCGTCGACAATGTCTTCAAGCTGAAGTACAACGACACCGTCACCTACGGCGACATCTACCACCAGAACGAAGTGCAATACTCGCGGCACAACTTCGAGGAAAGCGACGCGGCGCTGCATTACAAACTGTTCGACAGTTTCGAAAAAGAATGCGCGCGGTTGTGCGCAGCGGATCTGCCCGCACCGGCCTTCGACTATTGCATGAAGGCCAGCCATTCGTTCAACCTGCTGGACGCGCGCGGTGCGATTTCCGTCAACGAGCGGCAGGGATACATCCTGCGCGTGCGCGCGCTGGCGAAAATGGTGGCCGAGGCGTGGTTGAAGAATCGCGAGGGATTGGGATTTCCCATGATGCGCGCCCCCCTAACCCCCAAAGGGGGGATTCCCACCATGCCCCCCGCCAACGGGGGGCTAGGGGGAAACCGGAATCCCCCCTTTGGGCAAACCGCACCCCTGCTGATCGAATTGGGCGTCGAAGAAATGCCCGCACGTGTGTTCAAACCGTTGCTGGAAGAAATGCCCCGGTTGATCGAAAAGCATCTTGCGCCCGCGAAGCTGGACATGCAGGACGTCAAGATTTTCGTCACACCGCGCCGCATCGTCATTTCCGCCGAGTCCATGCAAACCCGGCAGCCGGATCAAAAACTGGCGTTGAAGGGGCCGCCCGCCAATGTCGCGCAGGATGCCTCCGGTCAATGGACCAAGGCCGCCACGGCCTTCGCGCAGAAGAACAACATCACCATCGATCAGTTGAAGATCGAGGACGGTTACCTCTGCGCCAATGTGGAAAAGATCGGGCGCGATGCGCTGGACATTCTCGCCGAAGCGCTGCCGAAAATCTTCGCGGAGATTCACTGGTACAAGACCATGCGCTGGGGAGATGGCGAAGGCGCGTCCTTCGTGCGTCCGGTGACATGGCTCGTCGCCTTGCTCGGCGAACAAATCATTCCGATCTCCTTCGCCGGAATCGAAAGTTCTGATCAAAGCCGTGGGCATCGCTTTCTGCACAACAAGTCGATTGTTGTGAAAGCAAAACGCGAGTCCTATCTGTCGGCGTTGCGGGACAACAAGGTGATCGTGGATCAAAGCGAACGCAAGGACAAGATCCGTTCTTTGCTGCTCGACACCGCAGCCAAAGCCGATTTAGCATGGCGCACCGACGAGGATTTGCTGGACACCGTCACCCAATTACTGGAATGGCCCGTGCCTGTGCTCTGTTCCTTCAATTCCAAACTGCTGGAAATTCCCGAAGAAGTTCTGGTTTCCGAAATGCGCGAGCATCAAAAACTGTTTGCGCTGATCGATCCCGCAGGCAAGCTCAGCCACAACTTCGTCGCCATGTCCAACATGGAAGCAACCGACTACTCTCTGATTCGCCAAGGCAATGAAAGCGTGGTGCGCGCCCGCTTCGCCGATGCCGAATTCTTTCTGCAGGAAGATCGCAAGAAGAAATTGCTGGAACGCCGCGAAGACTTGAAAGTTGTGGCCTTTCTCAAAGATCTCGGCGAAGGCGCGAGCATATATGCCAAGACCTTGCGCGTGGAACGGTATACAACCGAACTAGGCTTACAACTTGGTTGGGATGCAAAAAAAATTGAGATAGCAAAAACCATTGCATCCTTGTGCAAAAATGACCTTACTACACAAATGGTTGGTGAGTTCCCAGAATTACAAGGAACGGTCGGTTCTTATTACGCACTGGGCGAAGGGTATTCCCAAGTTGTTGCTGATGGAATTGCGGATCACTACAAACCGCGTAATGCCAATGATGGTTTTCCAGAAACACAGGAAGGCGCGCTCGTAGGAATTGCAGATCGAATTGACACGCTAGTTGCCATGTTCGCCAAAGGCAAGATTCCAACCGGTTCAGCAGATCCATTCGCTTTACGTCGTGCTTGCCGTACTTGTATTGAATTACTCGTGCGTTTAGAGATTCGCATACCATTGGAAACACTTCTAGTCGCCTCTTTGGATGATCAATTCACTGACGCTGAAATCAAACCGGCAGAACGCGAAGGCTTGGTGGAGAAGATTCGCGAGTTCTTCAAGAACCGCGCACAGAATTTGTTCGGCGAATCGGATCGTTCGGGAATTCAAGGCGGAATCTCCGCCGACACATTCGATGCCGCTGTCGGGGCCAAAGCCACATGGGAAGATTTCCCCGGTTTGGTTTCACGGTTGGTGGCCCTCGAAGCCTTCCGCCGCGATTCCGGTTTTGCGCAGATTGCGGAAACGTTCAAACGGGTCAGCAATATATTGGTCGGGGCGCCTGTAGGGGCACGGCATGCCGTGCCCCTACAGGACGCCCATCCATCCGAAAAAAAATTATTGGCCGCATTGGGACAGGCCGAATCCGCTGTTCAATCCGCCGTGCAAAGTCAGGCATGGGACAAGGCATTGGCCGAGATTGCCAAGCTGCAGGTTCCGGTGGCGGAATTATTTACCGCTGTGATGGTCAACGATCCGGATTTGGTGGTGCGACAGAACCGTCATGCATTACTGCAAGCTGTGCGCGAAGTGGTTCTCGAAGTCGCCGACTTCGCCGCGTTTCAGATTGGGTGATTACCCCTTCTGCAAATCCGCCAGGGCAGCGAGAATTTCCCGGCTGTGATCTAAGGGTTTCACGCCGATAAATGCGCGAACCACAATACCATCCGGATTGATGACAAAGGTGTTGCGCTTGGCCATCTTGTAGCCCAGCACCTCCCTTATCGAACCATAAAGGGTTGAAACCACTCCGTCCGTATCGGCGAGCAGCTTGAAATTCAGGCCTTCCTTGGCACAAAAACTTTTGTGTGAACTCACCGCATCCACGCTTACACCGAGAATCACCGCATTGGCCTTGTCGTACTTGGGAAGATCTACCTGAAAGTTGTGGGCCTCCACCGAGCAACCCTTGGTGAAATCCTTGGGATAGAAATACAGCACAATCCATTTTCCCTTGAAGTCTGCCAGGCTGACGACATTGCCGTCCTGATTCGGCAATTTGAAATCCGGCGCAGGCTGGCCGGGGATCATTGTCTGAACCTCAGGGCTTTTGGCTTTTACCACCGCAGTGGAATCAGCGAATATCCTGTGAACACCCGCAGAGAGGATCAAAAAAACCGTGGCGGCGCTTCTCAGAAAAAATTTGAAATTTCGAAACATTGGAACCCCTATTTTATTCGGTAGGGGCAACCCGGCGGGTTGCCCCTACCGAAGTTTCAAAACATGAAACCCCTGCCCCAACAGTTTACATCAACCGCCTTTGCGCAACAACTCCTTGGCATGCCGCAATGCCGCGTCCGAGCCTTCGTCGCCCATCATACGCGCCAATTCCGCGGCACGATCCTTTTCTTTCAGGGGTAACACGTTTGTTACCGTACGCCCGCCCTCCATGGTTTTCACCACGCGATGCTGATGACTGGCCTGCGCGGCCACCTGATGGAGATGGGTAATCACGAGCAGTTGATGATGCTTCGCCAGTTCCACCAACGCCTCCCCTATTCGCAAGGCCGTGGTTCCGCCGATGCCGGTGTCCAATTCATCGAACACCAACACCGGTCGCGGATCACCCTGCGCCAGCGCGCCCTTGATGGCCAGCATCACGCGGGAAATTTCTCCGCCGGAAGCGCTTTGTTTGAGGGATCGAGTCGGCTCGCCTGCATTCGCTGCAAGAAAAAATTCAATGCGATCCAAACCGAAAGTTCCGAGGCCTTCGCCTTCCACGAGCTGAAAGCGCGTTTCAAAGCGGCTGCCTTCCATGCCCAGTTGGGCAAGGCGTTTATTCACTTCTGCATCAAATTTTTTGGCGGCTGCATGGCGTTTATCCGAGAGCGCTTTCGCAGCTTTCTTCGCTGCGGCCAACGCAGCATCGCGTTGATCGTTGAGTGAGGCGGTTTCCACTTCGGCATTTTCCACACGAGAGATTTCTTCCTTGCGCCGATCGCGCAATCCAATCAGACCTGCCAAATTCGTTTTGTATTTGGTCCGCAGCTTTTGGAACAACGCCAGTCGTGCATTCAATGCGTCGATCCGTACCGGATCCGCCGAAGCCGGAATGTTGAGATGCCGCAATTCATCACGCAATTGAGAGAGTATCTCTCGAGCTTCATCAATTCCACCACGACCGGTCGTTGAGCGTGCCTGCCCTGAGCTTGTCGAATGGGTCGAAACGCCCGGTAGATGCTTCGCCAAATTCTGCAGTTCCCGTTCCAACCGTCCCAATGCACCCAGTGCACCGGTTTGACCTTCCAGCGCTTCAAGACAAGCCTGTTGCCCCGCCACGACCTTTTCCAAACCGGAAAGCATTTTCAATTCGCCTTCGAGTTTTTCCTCCTCGCCTTCGCGAAGCCCGGCTTTGTCCAACTCCTTGAATTGGAATTGCAGAAATTCAATTTGCTCCCGCAAACGTCCCGCATCTTCTTCAGCTTGACGCAGTGCAGACTCGGAGGAACGGAAGGCCGAATAAAGACGCGTGTAAGCCGTCGCTTCCTCGCTCAATCCCGCAGAGCCATCGAGATAAGCGCCATGAGTGGCGGTGTCCAGCAATCCCTGTTGTTCATGCTGCCCATGAAGATCAACGAGATGCCGACCGATGGCTTCAAGATCGGCCAGTGTGACTAAAGTTCCGTTCACTCGCGCACGATTTTTCCCCGCAGAAGTCAGCTCGCGCTCCAACGTCAGTTCATCTTCCACATCCAGTTCAAGTCCGCCCAGGAGTTCACGCAAAGCGGGAGACGATGGCAGATTGAAAACAGCCTCGACGCGGAGCTTGTCCGCACCCTGTCGAATCAAATCGGATCGGGCTTTCGCGCCGAGAATGAGTTTCAGCGCATTGAGCAGAATGGATTTGCCAGCACCTGTTTCACCCGTGATTGCTGTGAAACCGGATTCGAATTCGATCCCGCTTTCATCGATGATCGCGAAGTTGCGGATGTTCAAGCTGCGCAGCATAGGTTACCGATCCTCAGAAGCGATTAAAGGTAACAAAGAGGGGCCCGGATGGGCAGTTAGCTAGGCTTCGCTGGAGACATCAAATTTAAAATTTTAAGTCCGTGGCAATAAGACAAATATTTTTTGTTGACAAACCTTTCCGAGAAGTATTTTCTCCTTCGGAACAAATGTTTGTTCCCCAATCCAAAGGATATTCATGATGCATAAGCTGTTCATCGCCAGCGCATTCACCATGTTTTTAGGAGCCTGTACCCAGCAGGATTTCGGCGTTGCGCCAACGACACCGACCGTTTTCGGCAATGAGGCTGCGGCAACTGCCGCCAAGGTAAGCCTTTGCCATGTCAATGGAAAAGGCTTTGACCTGATCGACGTGTCTTCCAATGCCCAGCCGGCTCACATGGCCCACGGTGACTTTGTCGCTCCCAATGGAGCGAAAAAAGGCACCGATTGTAATGCTGCGGCAATTGCAAAGCATATCGCCGATTCCACTGCCGCAGCACTGGAGGCAAAGCGCATTGCCGATTCCACGGCTGCTGTCGCAAAACACATTGCGGACTCCACGGCGGCAGCTCAAGAAGCTGCACGGATAGCCGCAGAGCAAGCTGCCGCTGCAGAAGCCCAAAGACAAGCCGAGTTGGCTGCACAAGCAGCCGCTGAAGAAGCCGCGCGGTTAGCCGCTGAACAAGCAGCTGCCGCTGCGGAAGCACAAAGACAAGCCGAGTTGGCGGCTGCACAGGCGGCCGCTGAAGAAGCCGCGCGGTTAGCCGCTGAACAAGCAACTGCCGCTGCGGAAGCACAAAGACAAGCCGAGTTGGCTGCACAGGCGGCCGCTGAAGATCAGGCCAGACTCCAAGCGGAAGCCGAGGCCGCAGCTCAAGAAGCTGCAAGGATAGCTGCTGAGAAAGCTGCCGCTGAAGAAGCTAGGATAGCTGCTGAGGCTGAAGCACAACGGTTAGCTGAAGAACAGGCTAGACAAGAAGCTGAAGCCCAAAGATTAGCTGAAGAAGCGGCGGCGGTCGCAGCAGCTGAAGCACAACGGTTAGCAGATGAAGCAGCGGCGGCGGTCGCGGCAGACAACTATTGCGACGACGCTTATTGTTACTCACAATCCGCTCCTCCATCATCAGCGACTCCACCAGCACCTACCCCTGCAAGTAATCCCGGAGCAGGTCCGGCCCCCGCTGCGGGTCCTGCGGCAGCTCCTCCCTCTGCCGCCCCACCAGCAGAGCCTGCGCCAGAACCTACGGCAGAAGCTCCGGCGGACGCTGCAGTAGAAGCTCCCCCGGAAGCAGCTCCTCCTGCGGAAACCCCAGCAGCAGAGGCAGCGGCAGAACCTGCAGCAGAGCCTCCTACCGGTGAGGGGATGGACGAGATGGAATTTACAGAAGCCGAATCCAATATGAACGATCTCGTCTCTGAATACCAGCAGTATCAGGATGCGACAGCGGAAGAAGCACCACAGGAAGACGCCCCACCAGCGGAATAATCAGAGAAATAACGTTGGATTAGAAGAATTCTTTTGTGAAGAGGCCCGCCGAAAAGGCGGGTCTTTTTTTATGGGCGATTTTTTGTCGCGGAAAAATTACGGCTGCGCAGGATGGGTCATCAAAGCGCGGTTGCCGAGCCTGTCGAGGCACGGCTTCCCGTCCATCCCAACTTGGTGCGCAGCGAATTGAAATACGAACTGCTCAGCGGCCTAATGATGCGAATGTCCTCTGGATTTCTCAGAATGCGAACGGTGTCGCCCAAACGCAAACGCCCGCGATGGCGGCCATCCACATAAATGTTCACCGTCTTGTCCGGAGCTACAAGACTCTTCACTTCAATTTCCATGGAGTCCGGCAGCACGAGAGGCCGCACGGATAGCGAGGCGGGATTCATGGGCGTGAGCAGAATGGAATTTCCAGAGGGGTGAATAATCGGCCCGCCCGCTGAAAGCGAATACGCCGTCGAACCGGTGGGAGTCGAAACCAACAATCCATCCACGCGGTACTCGGTGAGAAAACGTCCTTGCACCGTCACCGACAATTCCACCATCTGAATGCCCATCACCCCCGTAAAGGCAATTTCATTGAGCGAAATATCCTCGAACACACGCTTGCGGCCACGGCTGTGTTCAATGGAAAGCAACATGCGGCTGCGCAATGTGTATTTGTGCTGCAACAACTCCTCAAGAATTTGCGCGAGATTTTCAAGCGATGCATCGGCGAGAAATCCGACACGGCCGAGATTCACACCGAGTATGGGAACCTTTTGGCCGCGCACCAAACGCGCCGCCGTCAAAAATGTTCCGTCACCGCCGAGGGACAGCAGCACATCCACTTTCGAGCCAAGAAATGCGTCGCTTTCCGAATGCAGGCGCTTGCCCGCAAACGATTTGAGATAGCTGTTGACGTAAACTTTCACATCACGATTCGCTTCGGCAAAGTCACGCACAATGTGCATGGCTTTGTCCATGCGACCCTTGATGGCCATGACTCCAAGCGTCCGAATTTGGATTTTCGGCGCAGAGATGGCGGGATCGGAAACTTTCTTCGCCTTCATGCGACCCTCTCCACCTGTTTTTCCGCCGTGGTCAAAGCTTCAAGACGACTCAACAATCCGGGAAAGCGATAATCCAACGCTTCGATTCCGGCGAGTGTCGAAGTGCCGTGGGACTTCAATGCGAGAACGGCATACGCAGCGGCCAATCCAGAATGGCCGAGTGAGTCATAGACGCCACCGTCGTTTTCCTGCTTGCCGCGAATGACGAGCCCGTCTTCAAATTCTCCAACTTCCACTCCGGCCTGCTTCAAGGTGTTAATGAAAGGCTTGAGCAAATCCACCTGGCCTTCGCGCAGATAATCCAAATCGCGGAATACCGATTCGCCTTCCGCAAACGCGGCGGCCAATAACAACAGGAAAACCTCGTCGCGCATATCCGACAGCGTTTCGGCGTCGAAGCGTTTGCCGAACAATTCACTGGAACGGACACGAACGCTTCCCACCGATTCTCCGAAGCGATCCTTGCGCTGCACCATTTCAATATCCGCGCCCATGCGCCGCAGCGCTTTGAAAAACCCACCACGTCCCGTGTTCAGTAATACGCCGTCCAGCATCACGTCCGAGCCTTTGATCAAGGTCGCGACCAAGGCAACGATGGATGCTTCGCTCACATCACCCGGCAGAGAGATGAACGCAGCCTTGGGTTTCGAGGCGGCGGGGAGTTTGACTCGCGTCAATATTTCCTCTTTGCCCGCGGTGCGCATCAACCGCGCCTGACGGCGAGTGAACTCATCGGCATTCTTGTCGTCGTCACGCTCGACTTTGGCGTCGATCTCGAATTGCTGCAACAGATTTTCCAGCACATCCGATCCCAACCGGCGCAACTGCAATTCCAGGCTTTCACCTGCAACGAGATGATGGAACAACAACGGGACTTTTGCCAGAGTTCCGTCCCATTTCAAATCGGCAGGCTTGCAGAAATTTTTGGCCTTGCGATGCAATTCCCCGGTAGGGGCGACTCGCGAGTCGCCCCTACCGGGGAACATCGAATCCAACAAGACGTGTATATCATTGGGAATATGGATTGAATCCAGATTTAACGGGGCATTCAATCCCGCCAAAATCAATGCGGCAATTTCATGTTTGGCTTCCAACGATTCCGAAACGGGATGCAACGGGCCATGAACCAGCCAGTGATTTTCAAATTGTTCAAACGAAGTACCGAGTGATTCGAGGCATGCACGGAAATTCTGGAACCATGGCGCATCCGGCAAGTTTTCCAGCCGCGTGGATTCTTCACCCAGCGATGCAATGGCTGCGGCAAACATGGAGGAATAGGCGTCACCTGAAAAGGAGATCGCACCGCGCAAACGTTTGCTGCGATGGATTTCTGTTCCCCCCGTAGGAGCGGGATTGAATCCCGCTCCTACGGGGGGAATCAACAGTTCCTCTTGCATTAACGCAACCTCGCCTGATGTCCCGATTTTTCCAACAGTACCAGTGCAGACTGTGCTTCCTCCAATTTGTGGAAGCCCATCATCAACACGCCTTCTTCACCTTCGCGCACTTTTAAAATTTCCAAATCCAACACATTCAGGTTCGCTTGAGACAGCGGAGAGAGAACGGCAAGCAGGGCACCGGGTTTGTCTTCCAGATCCACCAGAATTTCCGTGGTGGGAGAAGTAAAACCTTTTCGCGGCGCGGAAAATTTGCTTCGCAGGGTATTGGCCTCTTCAAAAAACTGCTCTCCCCCATCCTTGGAAAGGGATATTTCCAAGGCTTCCAGTTCGCGACGGAAGGTGGGCAGAATGAATTCCAGATTGCTGCGGTTGGTGCGCAGGATGGGTTCCCACACCGCGAAACTCGAGCCGGCGAGACGTGTCATGTCGCGAAACCCGCCGCCCGCCACTTCCAAAATACTGGACAACGATTCACTGGTGCCCGCATAAGCCGCCAAAGCGGTGGAAAGAATTTGTGGAAGATGCGAAGCCATCGCCACGATGAGATCGTGATTCTGTGGATTCAAGGTCAAAGTCCGCGCGCCCAATCCCTGCACGAATTTCTCCAACTCAATACGAGCCACTTCCATTTTCGCAGAAGCATCTTTGTCTGGGCAAATAATCCAAGCCGCGTTTTCGAAGAGATGTGCATCGCGTGCTTTCAAACCGGTTTTTTCCGAACCCGCCATGGGATGCGAACCGATGAACACACCATCGCGATCCGCCGGGAATACTTTTTTTCCCGCGACGCAAATGACAGCCTTGGTGCTGCCCACATCGGAAATAATTGCGCCGGGTTTCAGTTGCAGTGGTTTTTCCACCCACGATTGCAGCAGGCCCAGAATATTATCGATGGGAGTGCACAGAAAGCCGATGTCACAAGCTTCCAAAGCCTTGGCGACGTCCGGATAATCCCAACCTTCATCAATGAGCTTCAGATTCAAGGCTTCCTGAATGGTGGCTGCGGAAGAAATCCCAAGAATGCGCCAACCCGGATAACGCTTCCGTGTCGCATCGGCGATGGAGGCGCCAAGTAAACCCAGGCCGACAACGGCCAATGTTTTCTGCTGGCTGCTCAAGCCTCTTCCTCCAGCTTGCGATGCTCCGCCATGATGCAGCGGAAAATTCCCTGCAAGGCTTCATCTGTCAAAGGACCGCCGTTGTGCTGGGCCACTTTGTCGAGTACTTGCTGCTCGCGTATCGGATCGAGAACGGGAAGATTGTTCTTGCTTTTAAAGGCTGCAATCTCGAGGGCGCAGCGCGCGCGCTCATTCAGCAAATCCACCAGCTTTGAATTCAGCGCATCAATGCGGCTGCGCCATCCATCCAAATCCATGCTCATGGCCAAATCTCCTTGGTGGGTGAGATTAGTGCACGTGCCACACCGCGTAATTCCTCCCGCAAGTCAGCAAAGGGCTTGTCGTCCAAGGTGCGGCGCACCAAAGCACTGCCGACCACCGCTCCGTCACACAAGGCACATACGGCGCGTACCTGTTCCGGCGTCGAGATACCGAAACCGACTACCACGGGAAGTTTCGAAGCGGCTTTCACCGCGCGCAACTTCTCCTCGAAATTTTCTTCGAAACCTGCGCGTTCGCCGGTGATGCCGGTGCGCGAGATGTAATAGAGGAAGCCGCTGGCCTCCCGCAATAACCGTTGCAGCCGCACGGGCGTGGTCGTGGGCGCAGCAAGAAAAATGAGACGCAAGTCTAAAGTCCGGCAAGTCTCCTGAAATTCAGCAGACTCCTCGACAGGCATGTCCACCAACAGAAAGCCATCCACGCCGGCTTCCTTGGCGCGACGGGCAAAGTCCGCCATGCCGAGTTTGAAAATCGGGTTGAGATAGGAGAACACCACGATGGGCAATTGCGATTTTGTTCGGATGCCCCGGACGATGTCCAAATAGGCCTCGTCGTTCAGACCGTTTTGCAAGGCGCGATTTGCTGCCAATTGGTTCACTGCCCCATCGGCCATGGGATCGGAAAAGGGATAGCCCAATTCCAAAATATCCGCACCCGCCGCTTCGAGATCGAGAGCGATGTCCACGGTTTCCTTGAAACCGGGCACTCCCGCCGCAATATAAGGAATAAAGGCCTTTTGTTTTTTTTCGCGTAAGCGTACAAAAGCGGCATCGATCCGGTTCATCGCTTTACAGCTCCCGTCGTTTTGGGAACCGCTTGTTGACCCGGACTTCCGCTTTCCGGCGTCATGGTATCCAGCACGGTTTGCAAATCCTTGTCGCCACGACCTGAAAGGTTGATCACCAACAGTGTCTCTTTCGGCAAGGTGGGCGCCAACTTCAAGGCATGGGCCACGGCATGCGAACTTTCCAGGGCGGGAATGATACCTTCCAACCGGCACAAGGTGTGGAAAGCATTCAACGCTTCCAAGTCGGTAATACTGGCAAACTCGATGCGCTTTTGATCGCGGTAAAAGGCATGCTCGGGTCCGACGCTGGGATAGTCCAAGCCCGCCGAAATGGAATGGGTTTCGGCAATCTGTCCTTGCGGGGTTTGCAAGACATAGCTGCGGGTTCCATGCAGGATGCCCAATGTTCCGCCTTCAAAACGCGCGGCATGACGACCTGTCGCGATCCCTTCTCCGCCCGCTTCCACGCCAACTAAACGGACCGAAGGCTTGTCGAGGAAGTTGTAGAACAACCCCATCGCGTTGCTGCCACCGCCCACGCAAGCCACGAGCACGTCAGGCAGGCGTTTTTCCTTTTCCTGCATTTGGGTTTCGGTTTCTATGCCAATGATTTTCTGGAAGTCGCGCACGATTTTCGGATAGGGATGCGGGCCGAGCACCGATCCAAACACATAATGCGTGTCGCGGATATGCGTCACCCAGTCGCGAATGGCTTCGTTGATGGCGTCCTTGAGCGTCATGCTGCCGGAATCGACGGGCACGACTTCCGCGCCCAACAGTTTCATGCGATGGACATTGGGCGCCTGCCGCTCCATGTCGACGCGTCCCATGTAGATGACGCATTCCATGCCGAAGCGCGCCGCCGCCGTGGCCGTGGCCACGCCGTGCTGCCCCGCGCCCGTTTCAGCGATAATGCGCTTCTTGCCCATACGCCGCGCAATCAACACCTGTCCAACGGAGTTGTTGATCTTGTGCGCGCCGGTATGATTTAGATCCTCGCGTTTGAGATACACCTTGGCGCCGCGGCAAAGTTCCGTCAAGCGCTCCGCGAAATACAAAGGCGAAGGACGGCCGACAAAATCGCGCAGCAACCCATCCAGCTCCTGGTGAAATGCGGCATCCCCTTGCACCTGATTGTAAAAGCCTTCCAATTCCTCCAAGGCGGGCATGAGAACTTCAGGAGCGTATTTACCGCCATAAGGGCCGAAACGCCCCCATTCATCGGGAAGTTGATGGGGATTCATAGAGGCCGCAAAGGTAGTTTTTGCGAAGATTCAGGGGGTTTTCCCGGCAGGGAAAAGCGCCGTTAAACCCCGTCATAAAAAATGCCCCTCCGACTGGAGAGGCATACCAAATCCGCCAATATTACGACTTGTCTGCACCTTCAGGGTTTGTATTTATCGAGTATCTGGCCAAAGTACTTGCCCGCCTGTACATGGGCCTGCAGTACGAGTTGCTTGTATTTCGGAGGATCCGCAAGTAACAGCATTTTATCCGCCCAATTTTTACCCGTGTCAAAGGAAATAAGCGCGCTACCGATGTCAAAATGATTCATGGCGTCGTCACCTTCGGCGAACTTATTTCCGAAGTCCCCTTCGATCACAATGTTTTTTTCCACATACGCCGATCCAAAGCCGTAACCCGGGCTGTAAAAAAGATATTGCGTGGTGGCTGGCCCGATGTACATCATGGGTTCTGCGCTAATCTTGGCGCCCGTATATTCAGTGCCGGAATAGGCACCACCAGCACTGTGGCCGGAACTTTCCAAATTCAAAAAGTCAATGGTCACTAGCGGAACAACCACGACGGCCTTGAGTTCATCGGCAATGGCTGCGATGGCTTTAAAGTTGCCAACAGGTGAGGTTGCATCTTTAAGAGGTTCCGTGACCGCGAAGGAAAGGGGGATGGCCTTGGGGCTGACAACCACATAAGTTCTGCTTTGAGAAACCGTGTACTGCACGCTGAAAACCTTGTCCGGCGCAAGCACCGTGGTATCCAGCTTGGCGTAGCCTTTGGTGGCCTTGAGCTCTTCGAGAGACACAACCTCGCGACCCGAAGCTTTAATTTGTTCAAGGAATGCGACATAGGCATTGTCCGCAATCTCTTGCAGGTCCTCCTTCTTGATGCCGCCGAGCATCAAATTCATTGCAATTTTCTTTCCACCGACACTGGCACTGACCCCCTGTTGAATCGTGAAGCCACAATGATATCCCGCCACGATGATCCGTTTTTCATCATCAAGCGTGCCAGGTTTCTTCGTGTCAAAAAAATCCTTCCAGGTTTTTTCATCACCTGCGGAAGCGGGGCGTGACAGAATCAGGATCGCGGCAATCACATACAGAAATATTCCGCGTTTATCGAACATGGGAACCTCCAAGGATGTGTTTTGTTTTCGATGACGTAACAACAGGCTTCTTATAAGAGCCTGATGAATAATAACCCCTGACAGGCTTTATTGCCTTGTCACACTTGACAACTTCATAACCCCCTTTGTTTCAAGGGGGTTGGAAAAGATTTAAGCGAAATTCCGGGAGAAATTTAACGGATCGGACCTACATACTGCTCAAAGCGCGACTTGTAGTTCGTGTTCAAAGAGTCCGCCGCAAGAGCCTGCAAGGTGGCATCACCGTTCACTTCCGCAGTCACATCGGCCACGCGACTGCTGGGCTGGGGATGTGTGCTGAGGATCGCGATGCCCTGATCCTGCATGCGGCTGAAAAAATTCGCAATCCCCATCGGGTTGCGTCCGATGGCCGCTTCGTAACGCGTCCCGTAGGCATCCGCATCCGATTCATTTCCCTGTGAAATTTGCAGGCTCGTCAGTTGAACGAAACTCGAAGCCACCAGCTCGGTAATCTTCCCCGCATCGTCACCAACCAGTGCCTGTACCAACAGGGAAAGCCCCTGCTGTTTGACCATGGCATCCCGATAATGATGCTGGGTCACATGGGCGATCTCATGACCCAAAACTCCGGCGAGCTCGGACTCGTTCTGCATGTGCTTGATGATTCCCGTATAGATGTAAACGAATCCCCCCGGAACGGCGAAGGCGTTGTCAATATCCTGATCAATCAAGGTGAACTTGAAGGGGTATCCCGGTTTTTTACCGGCGGGAATACCTGCAAGAACGGAGTCCGCGAGGTGGGTGACGTAATTCTGGAAGGCCAGTTTCGCGGCGGAATTACCCGGATTGTAGACGGGGAAGGTCCGGGTTGAATCGTGAAGTTGTTGATCGAATTCCGTACCCAGTTTGACTTCGTCCTGTTCGGTGACAAACAAGGTGCTAATGGAATCGAACAGAGTGCAACTGGAAAAAAGGAACAGGCATGCCAAAAGAAGGACGGGCCGGATGATTCTTAAAGGGGCGTTTTTCATGTCCATGTCGTTTCCGAAACAGCATCTTTGGATGCCTGGGTGTGTGTGGATTTCGATTCAGAGTACAGTTTAAAAAATACCGAGGCATGCGCGCAGATGCTTAGTGGAATCCAAAAAAGTGGTATCCATACCTGCGGGTATCCCGCAAAATAGCCGTGGATGTCAAAAGAAGGCTGTCCGGAGGAAAATCCCGGGTGAGACCGTAACAATACCCAGCTCAACATCAAGGCAGCCATGAGACCGTAGGCATTCCAGAAGAATAACAGGGAGCGATACCACAGGTTAGCCGGACGAAATAAAATCCACAACAACAAGGCTCCCAAGGCCGTCACCAATTCTCCAAAGGAAAAGTGTATGGCAAAGTCCGGAGGCAAATCGCCGGTGTATGCCATGAAGAAAAAACCGACTCCGAGAAAACGAAAGATGGGAAGCGCAATCCATGAACGCACAGGAACCTGCTCCACGACACGGGCGATGCGACCTCGAAAAACCAAATCCGCACAAAACAAAATCCATGGTGCTTGTGAGAGCAGTAAATAAATCACCACATCCTGACGCGGCTGCAAAAATTCAGGGGCGATGAAGAGAAACAGATTCAATCCTGCGAATCCACCAGGAACAACCCACGTCCAACGACCGAGCGCAGAAGGAATCAGAAAGAATCCAAGTATTGAGAACACGTAAAGAATCCATCGGGTGAGCTGTCCCGACAGAATTGAATCTTGCAACAAATCCAAAATCACGGAGGCACTTAGAGCGCGTTCTGGGAGAGCAACACCAGGGAACAAGCCTCTTCCCCATCAATGCCGTGTTGAAGCAGCTTGTCCTGCAATTCGGAATTCTCCGCCCCGGGATTGAAGATCACCTTGCCCGGCTTCAGCCGTTCCAGTTCCGCTTCCAATCCTGCGCTGATCTTTGCGCCCACATAGAGGGACACGACATCCGGTCCGGCGGGAACATTCGAAAGCGAAGACACCACGGGTATGCCTTCGATTTGCGGAAGCACCGGATTGACCGGAATGACATTGAAATCGCCGCGTCTTTGCAGGCGGCGGATCAATTGGTTGCTGGTGCGTTCCGGTTTGTCGGAAGCACCGACGACAACGATGGTTCTCATGCTTTAGCCTTGGCTTTCGTTTTTGCTGCACCGGCGGACTTAGACTTTCCACCGCCTTTTCCACCCATCCAAAATCCAAACACGGTGCCGAACAAACCACCGAAGAGGTGCGCGAAATGGGAAACGCCGTCGTGATGAAAAATGGAGGTGGCTTCGCCGGTCAAATACAATGCCAGCACCAGCAAAAACGTGATGGGGATTTCTCCAGGCGTGTGATTGGCGAAGGAACCCAGCAGAATCATCATGAACACGATCCCGCTGGCGCCCATCAATCCCGTGCTGAAAAAAACCGTGTTCAACACGCCTGTCGCCAGCGCCGTGATCAAAATCATGAATAGCAGAGCACGACCCCCGTACTTTTCCTCGAGAATGGGACCGATGAGAAGGATCATGGAAAAATTGGTGACCAAGTGCGTTGTGTCCTTGTGGCCCAGCACATGGGACACGAGACGAAACCACGACCACGGCGAACGGAAATCAAAATGCGGCAGCGCTGCAAAATAAAGGGGGACGATGCGACCGCCGGACATTACATCGAGGCCGTGCACGGCAAAAGCCAGCAAGGCGAAGGTCAGAACCACCGGCGCATTATACGCCGGAACCCAACGGATTTTCATCCGCCCTTACGGCTTTTCCCGCAATCGCAACAATTCGTAGGTCATCAAGCCATGCGCCACGGCCACGTTCAACGATTCTACCTTGCCCTGCATGGGAATGCGCACAAGAGCATCGGCCTGATCGAGGAAGTTGATTCCCACGCCTGCGCCTTCGTTGCCAAACAAAATCGCAACCTTGCGACGCAACTTGGCTTGCGTCAAAGTAATCGGCGCATGCGGCGAAGTAGCGACAACGGAAAAGCCTTTCAAGCGAAGGAATTGAATCTTTGCTCCCAAATCTTCGCCCGTTTCAATCGGAACGCGCATGAGAGATGCCGCCGAAGCACGCACCACTTTCGGATTGTACGGATCACAGGTTCCCTTGCCGAACACCACGGCATCCACACCCAATGCTGCAGAAGTGCGCAAGATCGCGCCCACATTTCCGGGATCCTGAATGCCATCGAGCAATGTGACCATGTTGGCTTTGGCCCAGTCCGGTTTAATCGCGCCGAGATTCGCAATGGCCACAATACCCTGAGGTGTTTCGGTGTCGCACAACGCATTGAGATCCGAAGAGGATACTTCCTGCGTGTGAATGCGCAGACGATTCAGCGCCTCTTTCAGTTTGTCGTCTTCAAAGCCCGTCGCAACCAAAACGGTGTATATGATACCCGGTGAGATGGCGACGATGTCGGAAATATTTTTCGCGCCTTCAATCAGAAAACGGGATTCGCGATAGCGGCCCTTCTCATGTTTGAGCGGCAAAAACTTGCTGACCTCGGGCGAAATGGTCGGTTCAAAACTGCGGGGCGCAGTTTTGAAATCCCGATCGCCGCCGCCGTAAGATCGTGGAGGGCGATCTCCACCTCCAAAACGGGGACGATCACTTCCGCCACCACCACCGTAAGACCGCGGCGGGCGATCATTTCCAAAAGAACGGGCGGGGCGATCTCCACCTCCGCCATAAGCAGGTCGGTCACCGGAAGGACGATAAGGAGGACGACCACCTTCTCTTCCACCATCGCGTGAACCACCACCATAGGAAGGCTTGTCGCCTCCACCAAATCTCGGGCGATCTCCACCACCAAAACGAGGTCTATCTCCACCGCCACCGTAAGCGGGTCGGTCACCGGCAGGCTTGTAAGGAGGACGACCACCTTCTCTTGATCCACCACCATAGGAAGGCTTATCACCTCCACCAAATCGCGGACGATCACTTCCACCACCGCCGTAGGATCGCGCTGGACGATCTCCACCACCATAGGCCGGTTTATCGCCGCCACCATCACGTGAACCATAGCGGGGTTTATCACCTCCACCAAATCGTGGGCGATCACTTCCTCCGCTACGGGGACGGTCTCCTCCGCCACCCCCATAAGAAGGTCTATCCCCTCCGCCGTATCGCGGTTTATCGCCACCATCGCGTGAACCGTAGCGGGGTTTGTCTCCACCACCACCGTAGGATCGCGCGGGACGATCACCGCCACCACTGCGAGGACGATCTCCACTGGGTCGATCCGAATAAGAAGAACGCGGACGCGGCGAACTCGAAGGCGGTTTGCTTCCAGCAGGTTTAAAACCGGGCAGATCGAAAGAGTCTCCCGCCGGGCGCTTTTTCTTCGGGGCCGAATCGCCTTCCGGCGCGTTGTCATCACGGGATGCAGTCATAAAACCTTTCGAGAACACAACACAAATATCAAATCGATCAAACCGGGCGCAAAAGTTCCAAAGCTTTTTTGTGGATGGCTTCGGCATCCATTCCGCTGATGCGATGCAAAGTGGGAACGTCGCCATGCGTCACAAATTCATCCGGCAGCGAGATGTGCTTTACGGGAAGATTGGAGTATCCCAACTCTTCCAACAACAACGCGACAGCCGAACCATAGCCACCGGACAGAACGTTGTCTTCCAACGTAAGGACAGAACTATGGCGCGCAAAAAGATCGCCATACGCTTTGGCATTCAAGGGCTTAACCGTGCGTGCATCCACTACGGTGGGTTTGAATCCTTCGGCGCGAAGCATCTCCACTGCCTTGCGGGCATACGCAAGCATGTGTCCCACGGAAAGAATCAGAAGATTCTCACCTTCTTCAATCACGCGCGGCAAACCAATCGGAATTTCTTCAAAGGGAAGTTTTTCATCCAGCGCATACGCGCTTCCGCGTGGATAACGCATGGCAATAGGACCATCGTTGTATTTCATCGCCGTGTAAAGATGGTTGCGCAATTCCTTTTCATCGGACGGCGCGAGGATCACCATGCCGGGAATCATGTTCAAATAACTCAAGTCCATTGCGCCATGATGCGTGGGCCCGTCCAAACCGACCAGCCCTGCGCGGTCGAGAATGAAAGTGACATTGAGATGCTGAATGGCCACGTCGTGGATAATTTGATCGAAGGCGCGTTGCAGGAAGGAGGAATATACCGCCACCACGGGTTTGAGACCGTCACACGCCGCACCTGCAGCGAAAGTCACAGCATACTGCTCAGCAATACCCACGTCATATACGCGATCGGGAATTTCCTTCTGCATGATGTTGAGGCCGCAGCCTTCCAGCATGGCTCCTGTAATGCCAATGATGCGTTTGTCTTCGCGCGCGATCTCCAACATGGCTTCGCCGAACACTTGCGTAAGCGAAGGTGTTTTGGCCGGAGCGGCTTTCGGTTTTCCGGAGTCGATGTCGAATGGATTGGAGGCGTGCCACTTGATGGCATCCTGCTCGGATTTGTCCCAGCCATAACCTTTCGTGGTCACAACGTGAATCAAATTGGGACCGGGAAGCAATTTTACCGCAGCGAGTATCTCGATCAATTCATCGAGATTGTGTCCGTCCACAGGACCGAAATAGCGAATACCCAAATCCTGAAAGAAGCCGCCCGGCGTCAGCATGCGCTTGAGACCGGCATCCACCTGCGACACGATTTTTTGCAGACCCTTGCCCTGCGGCAACCGGCCTGCAATGTCCCACATCTCATCTTTGAATTTGTTGTAAGTCGGATGGCTCATGATACGATTTAAGTATTTGGAAATCGCACCCACGTTTTTGGAAATCGACATGCGGTTATCATTCAGAATGAAAACAATCTTCTCGTCGATCTCTCCGGCATTGTTCAACGCCTCGTAGGCCATGCCACCCGTCATGGCGCCATCGCCAATCACCGCCACCACATCGTATTTCTTCTTGAGCTTGGTGCGCGCCACAGCCATGCCCAAAGCTGCTGACAGCGAAGTCGTTGCATGGCCAGCACCGAAAGCATCGTAAACGCTTTCTTCGCGTTTCAAAAATCCAGACAAGCCGCCGTATTGTTTCAGCGTGTGAAAATCCTTGTACCGCCCCGTAACCAGTTTGTGCGGATACGCCTGATGACCCGTATCCCAGACAATTTTATCGGTCGGAGCATTGTACACCTTGTGCAAGGCCACCGTGATATCCACCGCGCCCAAATTGCTGGCAAGATGCCCACCTGTCGCGGCCACCTGTTTCACCACGGTCTCACGCATCTCTTGCGCGAGTTCCTTGAGTTCGTCCGGGCTCAGTTTTTTGAGATCGGCGGGGGAATTGATTTTCTCCAACATCAATGGACTTCCAATAGGTTTCCCAAAGTCCTTCAATGGACCCGGGTGAAAATGTAGCGAGCCATGCTTTCCAGCACGGTGCCTTCAATCGGCAAACTGCGCAAATCGGCGATCGCGCTTTCAATCAATTCGTGAGCCTTCTTTTTGGAAGCTTCCAAACCCATCACCGAAGGATAGGTCGCCTTGCCCTTGGCCAAATCAGACTTCGCATCCTTGCCCAATGTCTCCGTGGTTTGCTCAAGGTCGAGGCAATCGTCCACGATTTGAAATCCCAAACCAATTTTGAAACCGAAGGAACGCAAGCCTTCCACTGTTGCGGTCGCAGCATTCGCCATCTGCGCACCGATCACCAAAGAACCGGCAATCAATGCCGCTGTTTTGTGGCGATGAATGAAATCCACAGTTTCGAGTTCAACGTGTTTGCCTTCGCTCAGAATATCCACGACTTGACCGCCGAGCATGCCTTTGGAACCGAGGGATTCCGCCAAAGTGAGTGCACAAGCTGCATTGCCGCCACGCGCCACCAATTCAAACGCCTGAACGAGAAGGGCGTCCCCCGCCAGCACGGCCATGGCTTCACCAAAAACTTTGTGGTTGGTGGGACGTCCCCGGCGGAAATCGTCGTCATCCATACAGGGAAGATCGTCGTGAATCAGGGAGAAGGTATGCACCATTTCCAAGGCGCAAGCCGCAGGCAAGGCATCGTCGCCCTGACCACCGCAGGCTTCATAAGCCGCGAGACACAGTGCCGGACGCAGCCGTTTTCCACCCGCGAAAATCGAATACCGCTCTGCCTTGTGCAAATCCACGGGCAATTCCTGCTCGGAGGGCAACAGCCGGTCAAGGGCCTGGTTCACCCGTTCCGAGGCATGCCGGAGGTAATCTTCCACCGTCGCGGCGGACTGCGTTTTTTCAGCGAACATGAAGCTTGGAATTTACCCGGAAATACGGGGGCAAAACGCGCCCGTAGTGTGAGGGCCAAAATATTAAAAAAGAGGGGGGTATTGGGCTAAAAACGAGGCCTTTTGAGCCAAGGAACAGGCCTATTACCTGATTTGGTTAGAGTATTCAGTGCAACAGTGATTTTTTCTCAAAGCCTTCAAAGCAGCACCAATTTCGTTGAGTTTTTGCAAATAGGTGCTGTCGTAGTCATATTGGTAGTTACATCCTTCTTTGATTCGATATTCTTCGGTCGTATTCGATTTTTCGATAACCAGACGACTTAATCTCTCGTCCTCTACCATTCTAAAATTAAATGGGCATCCCCTATAGGGTTTGTTTCTCTTCACAAGCGATGGGAGATCCGCAGCCTTTATTTTCTGAACAAGCGACAGATATTGGATGGCGGTTAGGGTGTCCTCTACGTATCGAAATTGAGCCCCAACCAATCGGCATTTCGAGCAATATGGAGTGTCAATGTTCGTAAAATATTTGTGCGTTAATTTTGCATTAACCAAGTCTTCCAGATGATCGAAGCCGAAAGGAATCGTGGAATAGAATGCAATCGACTTGTAATTCGTATCCGGATCTTTTGCGTTTTCAGAGCCGTTTATTTCTCCTATCGTGAAAACAATCAACACGAATAAGATGAGTTTCATAGGCCTCAAGTTTTCAATCCTTGACGCCTTCTATCCGATTCAGATAGACATTCACGAGTTTATGTTCCGGTAAGAGCATCTCGATTCGCGGCCATACTTTTCCAAGCAGCAAGTGAAATTCCTTTTTACGCATATTGCCGAACCGCAGATGAACCACCCACGGCGGCGGGGAGGAAACAAACATTCTGTTTGAGAAATCAGCGTCCTTGGTCAGAATTACCAGCGAATGAGTGCGAGCGTATTCCCAAATGAATGTATCAGAAACACTAAAACCAAGATCTGTTGAATGAATTATTGGAAGAGACGGAACAAAAGCAAGGCGGGTGGGAATATTCTCGTCGAGAAGTATCCCTTTCAAGGGACTTCCTGAAGAGAAAAATGATGCTTCATCAAACTGGAAGACAAACCAATGCAGGCTAGAATATCCTCTCTCGACAAAGAGGGATATTCCTCAAGCACATCCTCTATGGAATCCCCTGCAGCAAGAAATTCCAGCACGGTTTGAGCCGTAATTCGAGTGCCTTGCACGGTAGGCTGACCATTGCAGATGTCAGGATTTACGAGTATCCGTTCCATGGGTAAGCAAATAGCAAAAATTCCAGCCCGACGCAATTCCCGCTTTTTAAAACAAATCTATGGGGCCGGAGATGCCGGTTTTGGACTCAGCCGACCACACGGTATTGGCCAAAAGCATGGCAATCGTCATCGGCCCCACTCCGCCGGGCACAGGCGTAATCGCCGAGGCCTTGGGTTCCACCGATGAGAAATGCACATCACCGCAGAGACGATAGCCTTTGGGCGAAGAGGAGTCTTCCACCCTATTGATACCCACGTCCACCACCACCACACCATCCTTGACCATGTCACCGCGAATGAATTCGGCGCAGCCAATGGCGGCCACAACAATATCCGCCTGACGGGTGAACTGTGCCAAATCCGGAGTCGCGCTATGGCATACCGTCACCGTCGCATCCGCACCTTCGCCTTTTTGCATGAAAAGATTCGCAAGCGGTTTGCCGACAATATTAGAGCGGCCCACAATCACCACATGTTTTCCACGAGTTGAAATTCCGTATCGATTCAACAGCACTTGAACACCCCACGGAGTACAGGGTTTAAAACCCGGACGGCCCAGCATGAGATTTCCCAAACTGACCGGATGAAATCCATCCACATCTTTTTCAGCGGCAATGAGATTGAGAAGATGTTCTTCCGGCAAATGAGAGGGCAATGGCAATTGCAAAAGAATGCCATGCACCGCCGGATCGGAGTTCTGGCAGCGAAGATGTTCTCGCAATTCGATTTCGGAAACATCGGAGGGAAATTTATGCGTCCATGAGGACATGCCAATCTCACGCGCTGCGGCATCCTTGGAGGACACGTACACCTTGCTGGCCGCGTTTTCGCCCACCAAGGTCACGCTCAAGCCGGGGGTGATCCCTTTTTCGCGGAGTTTCTCAACACGAATCTTTAGTTTCGCGCGAATTTCCTGCGCTGTTTTCTTGCCGTCAATGATTATGGCCATGAATCAACTTTAAAAAAATTCAAAGAAAAAGCCCTGCCGACTTACCGCGCATCGTCTCGGACCTTGGTAGCTGAAAAGGGTTAAAGAGCTTCTGCTGGTTCGCGCTTCCCCGCAAGGGGGCATGCTCTAGACAACCGAAAGACTCTGGCTGTTCATTTCAAGGCTTGTAAAGTCGAGACACATGACGCGGGCGACAGGGCCTTTTTCAACCGACGTTACCTCGGTCGCGCCAGCGCGCGATCCAAAGTTTCCGTCAGCGATTGAGCTTGTGCCAGCATGTCCTGTTTGGCTTGGGCGTTTTCCTCCAGTTTGGTTTTCAACTCCATCAATTCTCCGGTGACACTCATGGCTGCCAACGCCAGAACTTTGAATTTGTCCTGGTGGAGCGCACCGCCGACTTCCCGGATTTTTTGATCCAGATAGTCGGCCAGCCCTTCCACAACCGCCTCCGGTTGATCCGAACGCAGGGACACCGGCTCACCGCCAATGCTCACCCGAACGGAACGCATCCCTATTTTTTCAGGATGACTTTCCGGATTGACAGCGTCCTTCATCAAATCCTCAGGCCAAGGCCATTTCCAACCGTGAAACAAGACCCCGGACCCGATCCCCGGCTTGGGAAATATTTTCCGATTTCCGGTTCAATTCTTCACGCAAACCTTGCAACTCCGATTGCAAACCATCGCGCTCCCGCTTTAAATCTTCGATCAAAGACACTGCCTGTTCCACTTTTTGAGCCAAAGACTCAAATTCACCCGCGTCCATTACATCTCCCGTTTCTGTATTCTAATGCACAACCAACCGATTGTCAGGAGGAAATTTAACAAGCTGAAAAAATTTCGAGTCTTACCCGGGGTCTAAATCCAAAATTTTTCCGTAGTGAGACGGAAACATGACACAGGGGCTATTTAATGCTGATATTGGGATTCTTGAGAAGTTCCACTTTGACTTTTTCTTGAATGGCATTGACTTCATCATCGGTCAGCGTTCTCTCAGCATGCCGGTAAATGAAGCTGTAATGCAGGGCCTTATGGTTTTCAGGAAGCCCTTTGCCCCGATAGACGCTGTTCAGACGCACTTCGCGCAAATGCAGCACCTCTTTGGGAACCGCAGCCAGTACATCCGCATGGCGGACTTTTTCAGCCACCACGATATTGACATCGCGAACCGTTCCGGTATGCGACTCATAAGCCTCGAACAAAAGCGGTTTCTTCGGCGATTTTAGCAAAGCGTCCAAATGGAACTCCGCAACCACCACGGGATTTTTCAAACCGTATTCCACCTGTACTTTGGGATGCAATGTTCCCAACACGGCGATCGGTTCTTTGGAATCCATCGCATAAAGTTCCGCAGATTCCACCGGATGCAGGAAACCAGCTTTGGAGCCGTATTCCCATCGCAAATCCGCCCGTAATCCGTCCAACAAATTTTCAATCAAACCTTTGAGGCGAAGGAAATCCACCGGGTGATGCGGCCCATCCCAGGAACAATCCGTCCACTCCCCCATCAAGGCAATGCCCAACACCGGTTCTTCACGCACGCCGGAATCCCGTTCTCCGCTCCGTTCACTGCGGAAAAAAGCGCGGCCCGTTTCAAACAAACGGACATTGGGCTCTTGCGTGTTCTGATTGCGTTCCAAAGCCTGCAACAAAGCGGGCATCAAGGTGGTGGGCAACACTTCCCATTCCTCGGAAAGTGGATTTTGAATGGGCACAAAATTTTTACGCGCATCATTTTCAGCAAGAATCAATTTCTCCAAAGCCTTGCGCGAAGTGAACCGCAAGGAGATGGTTTCACTCAAACCTAAATCGCACAAGGAATGCCGGATTTTGGAAGCCAATTTTTCGCCGGGAGGCAATGCCACGGCCGTCAAAGGAAAGCTGGGCAACGTTGCTGGAATCTTATTGTAATCCATCAAACGCGCCACTTCCTCGATCAAATCCACCTCGCGTTCCAAATCATTGCGGAAGCCGGGAATCTCGAAACGCAACGCATCGACATCTCGCGCTGAGCCTGTCGAAGCGTCTTTACCGGAACTTTTGATTTCAATTCCCGCCAATAGCTTTTCAATCTCGCTGGTACTGGGAGAAACACCAAGGAGTTTTCCAACACGGGCGGGCCGCAGGGAAACCACACGCGGTTTTTTCGGATGAGCTTTTGAAATAGATTCCACACGGCCCTCGGCTACTTTGCCGCCGCATACTTTCGCTATCAAAGCTGCGAGATGATCGCAAACCCGCGCAGTCGCCAGCGGATCCACTCCGCGTTCGAAACGGTAGGAGGAGTCGCTTTGCAGTCCATGCCGACGCGATTGCGTTCGCACCGTGCGCGGATCGAAACAGGCCACTTCGACGAAAATGTTTTTGGTTTTTTCACTGACTCCGCTGGATTCCCCGCCCATGACTCCAGCCAACACCTGTGGTTTTTCCCCGTCGGCAATGACCAGATCGCGTTCATCCAGTTTGCGCTCCACACCATCCAGCGTTTTCAATGTTTCAGCGGAGCGAGCACGCCGGACTACGATTTTCTTTCCCGCCAAAAGATCGAGATCAAAAGCGTGGGAAGGCTGACTCCATTCGAGTAAAACGAAGTTGGTCAGGTCCACCACGCTGTTGATGGATTTCTTTCCAAGAGACTTCAGCGATTGCACCAGCCAATCGGGACTTGGCCCAACGGTAACACCTTCAACCACACGTCCCACATAGCGCGTACAGCCTTGTTCATCCTCAACTGCCAGTGACACAAGGCCTTGGATATCCGAACCATCTTCGCGCAAAGCTTCGTCGGGATAACGCAATGGGGTTTCGAATCGGGCCGCCAATTCACGCGCCACACCGAGATGACCCAAGGCATCCGGACGGTTCGGCGTGACGTTGATTTCATACAGCACATCGCACAGGCCCGGAATGTCCTGCATGGAAATGCCGACAGGTGCGGATGGATCCAAAACCAGAATGCCATCGTGAGATTCACCGAGTCCCAATTCATCCTCGGCGCAAATCATTCCAAAGGATTCCACTCCTCGCAATTTCGCTTTTTTGATTTTCAATCCACCGGGTAATTCTGCGCCGACGCGGGCGAACAAAACCTTCTGGCCCGCAGCCACATTGGGCGCACCGCAAACCACAGGAACTTCTTCATTGCCATCAAACACACGGCAAACACTCAAACGATCCGCTTCGGGATGTTTCCCGCATTCACGAACTTCGCCGACCACTACGCCCTGAATTTCGGTGCCGCGAAAGGTCATGCCTTCGACTTCAAAACCGAGAGCGGTCAAAGCGCTGGCGATATTTTGCGGCGTCTCCTTGAGATCCACATACCGCTTGAGCCAATTCAAACTGATTTGCATGACGGTCTCAGAACTGCCGGAGGAAACGTGTGTCACCGCGGGTCAAATGCGCGATGTTGGGAATGCCGTATTTGAGCATGGCGATGCGATCGATGCCGAAGCCAAAGGCAAAGCCGGTGTAGCGTTCCGGGTCCCAACCCACTTTTTCAAACACCGCCGGGTCCACGCTGCCGCAACCGCCCACTTCAATCCATCCGGACTGTTTGCACACGCGGCAGCCTTTGCCCCCGCAGAAAATACAGGAGATATCCATCTCCGCGGAAGGTTCAGTAAACGGAAAATAACTGGGACGGAAACGCATGTTCACATCGGGTCCAAACACATGCTTGGCCCAAAGAAACAAAGTTCCCTTGAGATGGGAAAAGGAAATATTTTCATCCACGACGAGACATTCCACCTGCTGGAACATGGGCGAATGCGTGGCATCATTGTCCACGCGATAAACAAAGCCCGGCGCGAGAATGCGAATCGGCGGTTCCTTGTGATCGAGCAGATAGTGCACCTGCGTGTTCGAGGTGTGCGTGCGCAGCACGATGCCTTCGTCCACGTAGAACGTGTCGTGCATGTCGCGCGAGGGATGATCGGGCGGAATGTTCAACGCCTCGAAGTTGTACCACTCGTGATCGACTTCCTGCGCTTCGGCCAGTTCGAAGCCGAGGCCGCGAAAGAAATTGATCGTGTCCTCACGCACCTGGCTCAAGGGATGCAGATGTCCCATCGGTGCGCGGATGCCGGGTAAGGTTGGATCCAAAGTGCTTTGCGCTAACTTCGCATTGATGGCCTGCTCTTCCGCTTTGGCTTCAAGCGCTGCAAAGCGTTCTTCGGCCAGGTCGCGCAACTCATTCACCTTTTGACCAAACGCCGGACGCTGATCGGCGGGTAAAGCACCCATGCCGCGCATCAATCCATATATCTCACCTTTTTTGCCGAGGTATTTGGTTTTCAAATCTTCAAGACGCGGAGATTCCGAAGCGCCGGACACAGCAAGGTTCAAATCGGCCAGCAGCCGTGTCTTCAGTTCTTCCAAATCGTTTGCAGAATTCATGGGTGTTTCAAGATTAGCAATTCATGGTAGGGGCAACCCACGGTCCCTGAGCGTAGTCGAAGGGCGGGTTGCCCCTACCATGAAAACCATCACCAACAAAAAACCCCTGCCCAATGTTTATTGGACAGGGGCTCATAATGGCGTTTGGTGTTATGCCGCTTTGGCCAGCTCAACCAATTTCGAAAAGGCATGCTCGTCGGAAAGGGCGATCTCGGCGAGGATTTTGCGATCCAGTTCGATCTGCGCCTTCTTCAATCCGGCGATGAAACGCGAATAGGTCATTCCCAGCTCATGCACCGCAGCGTTGATGCGCACGATCCACAGCGAACGGAACTGCATCTTCTTGTCCTTGCGATGGGCATAGGAGTATTGACCGGCATGGTCAACCGCTTCCTTGGCCAAACGAAAGTTGGACTTACGGCGGCCATAGTAACCCTTGGCGGCCTTGAGAACTTTCTTGTGACGCCGACGAGCAGCGACGCGGGGTGTACTTCTTGGCATTGTTCAAATCTCCAGATAGAATTTCGCGAAAAGCCTTTTAGGCGATGCGCAGCAAACGCTTGATGTTGGCCGCCATGGAAGGGTCGACATAATGCGCCCCACCGATGCGGTTCTTGCGTTCCGGTTTTTTCTTGGCATTGATGTGGTTCAAGTTCGCGCCGCGATACTTGACCTTGCCGGTCGCCGTCACCTTGAAACGCTTCTTCGCACCGCTGTGAGTTTTCATCTTTGGCATGATAAATCTTCCCTGTTAACCTTCAACTTCAACTGCCGGAACTTCCGCCGGTTTTGCGACTTCAGTTGCAACCGGTTTCTTCTCGGGCTTTCCTTCAACACTCACTTCAACTTTTTTCGGCTTGACCGCAGTCTTGGTCGGGGCGAAAATCACGGTGACATTTCTGCCTTCAACCATGGTGTTCGTTTCCGCCGCACCGAGACCCGCAAGATCCACCGTCATCTTCTTCAGCCAGCGGGCTCCATATTCCATGTGAGCCATTTCACGGCCGCGAAATACCACGGTTGCCTTGACCTTGAACCCTTTTTCAAGAAATTCCTTGGCCTGAACGAGGCGGTAATTATAGTCATTCTCGCCTGTTTTCGGGTGAAACTTGATTTCTTTGACCTTGATAATGTGCTGTTTTGACTTCGATACCTTCAATTTTTTCTGAATCTCGTACTTGTACTTGCCAAAATCCATGATCCGGCAGACAGGCGGGGCGGAATTGGGAGAAACCTCGACCAAATCCAATTGACGTTCCTTGGCTTTTTCGAGTGCCTGAGGAACAGAAATAACTCCAAGTTGAGTACCGTCATAATCGACGACCCGGACTTCTGAAACTCGGATATGTTCGTTAATGCGGATTGTTTCTTTGGGGGGAACAAAAAAGGGGCGGCGTTTTAGCAATCGAATCCTTTCATCGGTTTTTTAACTCTCCAAACTCTGGAAGTTCAGGCTGGTACAGCCGAACGGCCTTTAGTGGAAGCCTCAAATCTAAATTTTTCCAGAATAGCGTCTAAAGTAAAGGTTCCGAGGTCGCCGTCCTTGCGTTTACGGAGCGAAATCTGGCCGGAATTGGCCTCTTTTTCACCGATAATAAAGAGGTAAGGGACCTTGTCCTTCTCCCCTTCCCGGATTTTAAACCCGATTTTTTCATTGCGGGCATCCACCTCGCAGGCGAATCCTGCGTCCCGGATCTTCGACTCGATTTGCCGGGAAAAGTCCAGATATTTCTCTGAAACCGGCAAAATACGGACTTGCTGCGGATTGATCCAGAAAGGAAGATCGCCTGCGAAGTGCTCGATCAGGATGCCGATGAAGCGCTCCATCGATCCAAAAATGGCTCGATGCAACATCACAGGTTGGTGACGCGCCGAATCGGAACCCACATATTCGGCTCCCAAGAGCCCGGGCAGATTGAAATCCACCTGAATGGTTCCGCATTGCCATTCGCGTCCCAGACTGTCGCGCAAGGTGAACTCCAGTTTGGGTCCGTAAAAAGCACCTTCGCCGGGATTCAATTCATAAGTCATGCCGGAGAATGCGCAAGCTTGTCGCAAAGCCTCTTCAGCCTTGTCCCACACCGAGTCATCGCCCACGCGCGGGGTGGGACGATCCGAGAGCTTCACCAGAATATCGTTGAAGCCAAAGTCCGCATAAACTTCCTGCAGCAAACGGCAGAACGCCGCGACCTCAGTGGCAATTTGATCTTCGGCGCAGAAAATATGCGCATCGTCCTGCGTAAACCCGCGCACACGCATGAGGCCGTGCATGGTGCCCGCAAGTTCGTTGCGATGGCATTTTCCGAACTCGGCGATGCGCATGGGCAGATCGCGAAAGCTCTTGAGTCCCTGATTGAAAATCTCGATGTGACAGGGACAGTTCATGGGCTTGATCACATACTTGCGGTTTTCACTTTCGGTGAAGAACATGTTGTGGGAATAATTTCCCACATGCCCCGACTTGGTGAACATGCCGATGTCCACCACTTCCGGGGTGCGCACTTCGATGTAACCGTTCCGGCTCAGCTTGGTGCGGATGTAATTCATGAGGTTCTGATACAGGCCCCAACCGCGCGCATGCCAAAAAATCATGCCGGGCGTGTTCTCGTCGAAATGGAAATAATCCAGTTCGCGTCCGAGTTTACGATGGTCGCGTTTCTTCGCTTCCTCGATTTGGAAGAGATGCGCTTCGAGCTGTTCCTTGGTCACAAATGCGGTGGCGTAAATACGCTGCAGCATGGGCCGCGTCACGTCTCCGCGCCAATAGGCACCGGCCACGGAGAGCAGTTTGAAATGCTTGAGCTTTCCCGTCGAAGGCGCATGCGGTCCGCTGCAGAGATCCGAAAAGGAACCCTGGCTGTAAAAACTCACCTTGTCGTAATCCCAGCCTTCAAGCAATTCGACCTTGTAAGGTTCCGCATGAGCGGCATCTTTGAAATACGCAATCGCTTCCGTGCGCGGCTTCTCGCTGCGGACGATGGGAATATCCTGCGCGGCCAATTCGACCATGCGTTTTTCAATGGTCGCAAAATCCTCGGGCGTGAACGCATGCTTCGAATCGAAGTCGTAATAGAAACCATTGTCGATGACAGGACCGATCGTCAGCAAGGTGCCGGGAAAAAGTTCGGTGATGGCCATGGCCATGAGATGCGCGGTGGAGTGACGGATGATTTCCACAGCCTCGGGGCTTTTGGAAGTGATCACCTTCAGCGAACCGGACTCGGCGGGCTGGAAGGACAAGTCCACCTCTTTGCCGTTCCACATGGCGGCGATGGAATCGCGGAAAAGTCCCATGCCGATGGATTTCACCACGTCGGCGATCGGCGCGCCCGCTTCGGATTCAAGGACCTTCCCGTCGGGAAGGGTAATGGAAATTTTCGACACAGGAAACCTTTCTCAGGAGGTGAGAAGGTAAAAATGAACGGGAGGGGGCTGCAACCAAGTCATCGCAGAAATAATGAAAATTAAGCCCTATGTCGCATCATTATATTGATGGTACAGTGTTAGGCTTTGGGTGTATGAATCCCCAATCACTTCAAGTTTTCTTCTATGCACAAAACAGAAATTAGATGTTCTAAGCGGGCTATCAGGAAACGCGTCTCTATAGGTTATGGTTCCGTGTATATAAACCGCATTTCCGTACTCGCCAAAACTGGTTACTTCTTGCCTTTTAAATCCTCTTTTGAAGGGAAGTGGGAACTCAATCTTTCCATTCGGGCCAATTGAAAGTGTCTGGCTATACAGTTCAGGGATATCATCGATCACCAATGGACCTTTTTTACGAATAAGTGGTGCCGTTTTAATTGGGAATTCAGCAACAGAATAATCCCAATCAACTCTAACGGATTTGGCCGGGGTTTTCCCATTATTCCTGATCGTGATGTTATAACTCAATTTTCTGGGGAGAAACCCAAAATCAGTATGAACACCCTCGGTGCTTGTGGATTCGGAATACATGGGATGCTCAAATTCTTCGGGATTTAAAACTTGGCAGTGTTCAACATGAACGTAAGCCCTGAGTTCAGCTTGTCTGGATTTTGTGGTTTCTCTGTTGGTGTCTGAAGCATCTTTCACGGTGATGTCGAGACTAAATGCTTGCCATGTGAAAACAACGGCATGAAATCCGAGGACAATTAGAATCCAAAAATTGATTTTGTCTTCACCGTGCAAGCCTGCGTAAAAGCAGACAAGCTCTTCATGATAGTATGCGGCAAGAGCCATACCAAAGAGTAAGATGGCAAGAATTATTTTTTTGAAATGTCGCATACCCGACCTCTATTCTACCCCCATACAATAGCTAAAGCTCTCTGTTTCACCTGCCAATGCTCATTCTCCAGATACTATTTTAGCCCCAATGCCCAAAGCAAAACCTTATACCGAAGCCGAAGTGCTGAATCTAGCCCGTCCCTGCATTCAGGCCCTCAAGCCGTATGTCCCCGGCCGATCCATCGACGATGTCCGCGCCCAATACAATCCGCTCCGTATCGTGAAACTCGGATCGAATGAGAATCCGCTCGGCGCAAACCCCAAGGTGCTCAAGGCTATGACCAAGGCCATGCCCCGCGTGTCCCTCTACCCCGACGGCTCGAACCGCGAAGTCCGCACAGCACTCGCCAAGGTTTACGGACTGCAAACGGAACAGGTCATGGTGGGCAACGGCTCCGATGAAGTGTTGCTGATGATCGCGCAGGCTTTCGTGAAACCGGGTGAGCACGTGGTGGTTTCGGAAAACACTTTTTCGGAATACGAGTTCTCCGGCCGCGTGCTGGACGGCGAGATCATCAAGATTCCGCTCCGTAATTTCCGTTACGACCTTCCAGCCTTCACCAAAGCGTTGGCACTCAAACCCAAGCTTTTATTTTTGTGCAACCCCAACAATCCCACTGGAAATTATTTCACCCATGCTGAACTCGAAGCGTTGTTGCGCAAAGCTCCGCGAAATTGCTTGGTGGTGGTGGATGAAGCCTATGCGGATTATGCGACCGCGAAGGATTTTCCGCGCTGTCTGGAATTGATGAAGAGTTATCCCAATCTGATCGTGTCGCGCACCTTCAGCAAACTGTACGGCATGGCGGGACTGCGACTCGGATATGGATTCGCCGATCCGGCATTGATTCGGGAAACCTTGCGGGTGAAAACACCTTTCAATTTGAATTTGCTGGTGCAAACCGCAGCGTTGACGGCATTGAAGGACCTCGCGTTCGTTCGCCGTTCGCTGACGATGAACAATAAGGGCAAGATTCAGTTGATGGCGGGTTTGAAAAAACTCGGGCTGGTGGCTCTTCCCACTGAGGCGAATTTCATTTGCTTCAAAGTGCCGCGTCCGGCAGTGGAATTGTGCGAAGATTTGATGAAACGCGGGATGATCATCCGTCCGCTGAAAAGTTTCGGGCTACCCGACTGGTGCCGTGTAACCATTGGTACGGCGGAACAGAACCGGTTTTTTCTAAAAGAATTGAAATCGGTGTTGTAGCCCTTTTTTGTCATGCCCGTGTAGACGGGCATCCAGATTGTAATTCCTGGATTCCCGCCTTCGCGGGAATGACAAAACCGTGACCTTATCCCCGCGGATGTTTTTCCGACACCACCTGTTTCAGCCGTTTCACCGAAACATGCGTGTATTTCTGCGTCGTCGATAAAGACGAGTGGCCCAGCATTTCCTTGACCGCCAGCAAATCCGCTCCATTGTCCAAAAGATGCGTAGCGAAGGAATGACGTAAAACGTGCGGCGAAGACTTCCCTTTGCGACCTTGCGCACGCAAACGCGCCTCGACCACGCGCTGAACCGTGCGCCGTCCGAGTGGTAATCCTTTGTGACTGAGAAGCAGTGCCCCACGTGGAGAGAAACCTTTGTCCGTGCAAGTGGAGCGATAAGTGTTCAACGCTTCGCGGGCATTGCGAGTCACTGGCACCGTGCGGGTCTTGTTGCCTTTGCCCAACACATGCACCGATTCGCCACCGCGTGAAAAGTCATTCCATTTCAGTCCCATGAGCTCGGCAAGACGCAAGCCGGAGCCATAGCACAATTCCAGACAAAGTCGATCGCGGGAATCCAGAAATGGATCGGAATCTACTGTGGGTTCCATAGCGTTCGCCAGCATGTCTTCTCCCGCAACAGAAAACAGATGCTGTTCCTTTTTAGGAAACCGCAATCCCTGCGAGGGATTCTTCTCCACCAGATTCGCCGTTGTTAAAAATCCGCCAAAACTTTTCAGGCAGGCCACACTGCGCGATTGACTCGCGGGTTTTAAATCCTTCCCTGTTTTGATGAGAAAATTTTGCAACATGGCTTTGCTCAAGGAAGCCACCGGCAATTCCTTTTTTCCCCTCACCTCAAAATATTCCACCAGTTTGTTCAAGTCGCGGCGATAGGCCAACAGGGTATTCGGAGACGCCGCACGTTCGGTGCGAAGATAAACGAGGAAAAGTTCGATGGATTCGGAAAGCGTCATGAGTATTCAGTAGCACTCAACATAAAATTTGCCGACCCCGCTTCCGAGGCCGGCACGGAAACCACGATTAAGGCATGTGTGAGAGAATTTGCGCCACCACTTGCAAGGCAACAAAAGAGTAGGCCACATTGATGGCAAACAGTTTCCATGACTTGTTTTCCCATGCCACGCCGCTCAACTGCTGGGGCACGAAAAATCCAAGCCAGGTAAAAAAGCCTCCCATGAAGCCGAACTTCACAGCGGAGACTTCTCCCATCATCATACCGGGAACCATGGCCCAAGCCGCCGCATCATGCGCCAGCACCATCGCCGTCAGGTAACAGCCGATAATCATGAGAATCATGCCTTTGGCCATGACTCCGGCGCTGGGCTTCATATCCATGGGCATTCCCATTTCCTTGCCCCATGCCTTGCCAAACAAAGGCCCATACCACACCCAGCCGAGAATAAAGTTTGCAACCACAGCTATGAGAATCGCAGTGTTATTCACATGAACCACAAGAACCTCCTTATGAGTTATCGTGCAATGTTTTTGAAAACTTCCAACAGGGGAAGTTGTGGATTAAAGTACGCTGAGAGACCAACCTGCGCACCCTATTTTCGCTCTTGAAACAAGTCTTTAATCAAACCGTCTTGGCCTTCATGTAAACCTTCAAAATTTCATTGATTTTGGTTTGATACCCCCGTCCCTGACGCTTGAACCAGCTTAAAACGTCGTCGTCCAACCGGATCGAAACCATTTTTTTGGGTTTGGGCATACGAAGCACGGCATTGCGAAAGAAATCTGGTCCCAACTCGGGGATTTCCGAAGTATCGATTTCGGAATCCTTCATCCGGGCCAGTTTAGCCCAGTTGGTTTTGGATCCAGCTCTCGTAATTTTCTTTTTCATGTGTCTTTGCCTTTCTCGCTGAAATAATTCGAATGGTTTCTTCGTTGGGTTCCGTAAACACAACTACGATAACCAGCCATTCCATCAAACCTATTCCAACCCATCGTTCCTCTCTGTAATCCTGTCGTCCATCATGCCGCATCAAGACCGGATGTGAAAAGATTTTTTGAACATCCAAAAAATCGATCCCATGCTTTTCGAGATCCCTTTGCCTTTTCCCGGCATCCCATTCATATTTCATTTTACAATTGTATATATAATACGTCAATACTAAATCTGGGCCTTATTGCCCCAAACTTTTCCGCCAATGGAGCCCCTGAATCGACGTGGCTCCCAAAGCAGAGTGACGGCGCAGAGCGGAAAAGCCTTCCCAGTTCCCCATTCCAAATCGAATGCCCAGGGCCATGGTTTGAGTTTGTGGAGACCAGCCACTGTGAATGGACAACAGGGAGTGCAACCGAAGGATCGCTCCAAATCGGTATTCAACATCCTTGTAACTGCTGTAAAATTCCTCTGCGGAAATTCTCCATCCATAACCACCGGCGAAGTTTGACCCAACATCCGCACCGAAACCGGATGTGATTTCACGGCCTTGAAGCAAAGGCGACGTTTCCACCGAGGTTCCCAGAGACAGAAAAGAAAACTTGTTCCAAAGCATTCCTACGCTTCCGCCAAATCCCTGTTGATCCTCATCGTTTTGAAATTGTCCGGAGAGTCCGGTTGAAAATCCCCAACCCAATCGAACCGATTCTTGAAGCTGCCACACGGATGAGGAACTTCCATCGGTGACATAAAGTCCGCGATAGGCCAGCGACGTTCCAAATCGTCCACCATCCCACGAAGCACCGGCTTCCGCTACTTTCACTTCTTCAATTCCAAAGGGAGAATATCCGGCAATGGAAACGGCCGCGCTATGCGGTTCACTTGCCGCCGGATTGATCCCCAAACCGTTTCGTTCCCACCCCACCACCGATCCAGCGCCCACCGTAGCGCCAGAAGAACCGGAAAAAGGAATGGTGGGTAACGATGCAGTCGCACTGAACGGGATTAAAAGACACAGCGATAAAACGATTCGGGTTTTCATGGTCATTCCTTTGTGATTCTTTTATGGGCCAAGAATTCGGATTATTTTGCGTAGCGGTGCGGAGCTTTGGGGACGCAATTGCAAAAGAATGGATCCGGTTTTCCCCCGAAGCCCGTTGCAATCGGAACCGGAAAACTGAATCTTCGCGGGCCCCGCCTTGTTTTTCGCAATGGCGCAGAGTTCAAATCCGTCCAGGTCGAAAACACGAAGATCGTATTCGCTGCTGATGGGAGCCTGAATGTTTATGCTGAGAAATTCAGTGCGCGGATTCCATCGCATCTTGGAAAGATCCATCGCAAACCCGGAAGCGGCCGCAACATTTTCTTCCGTAGGTGCGGAAGCACAGCCCTCATGCGAATCCACAGCCGCTCCGTAAACGAGACTGTCCAAAGCAACGGTATTATCCCATGTCACATGCACCGTATCTCCGGTGTTGCGCAGGCTTGACCAGGAAGTGGTCGTCATGATGTTCGCGCCCGGCTGCCAGTTCAGAAGGTCGTTCGAATCCCGTCCCACCAGCACCGTGGCACCACCATCCAAAGTTCCCTTCAACAAATGTCCCTCTATGCGAACCTTGGACAAATTGATGCGACCGGATGAAGTATTTCGAAGTTCAACCCATTCCGGTTCGCCATTGGTGGGACGGGCGCAAAAGCGAAGGATGGAGAGCAAGGTTCCAAGACTGCCTGTAAAAGCGGAAGGGTGATCCGAAAGAACAACTCCCTGCCATAATTCCGCTGTGAGAATAGCCGGACTTGAAGGAAAGAACGTTCGCGACAACCTTGCCTGCCCATTCTCACAAGTGGCGGAAGAAACCACAATCGAATCACGAGCACCATCGGCCACACCATCAAGATCGGAATCGAAGGAGAACAGCACGCGGACGCCCGACAAGGAACTTGGGTCGGTGCAACTCAGAGTTGCGCTCCATTCCACCGAGCCATCCGGAAAATGTTCGAGGACAGGTGACGCGGAGAAATGCAGCGTAGAAGCCGCATTCGCCTGAAGGATTAAGAAGCTGGCCACGATGAGCGGTAGGGTTATTTGTTTCATCGCGGCTTTGACGCGATGAGGATTTGGATGGAAACTTGGAGAGTGACGGGTGTCACCCCGATGGCGAATCAGTCCAGAATATCGCGAATACGGGCGCCACCAAGAAGGCGATCGCCGTCATAAAACACCGCACTCTGACCGGGAGAAACACAATAACCCGGCTCGCGGAAGGTGACGCGCACCCGGCCATCGCTTTCCTTTTCCACCAGAGCCGGCTTAACCGGGGAACGATATCGGTATTGAACCAGACATTCGCGCGATTCCCAATCGGGGCCAAAACCGTTGAAGCGATCCGCCACGAAGGCGCTGCAATACAAATCCTCTTTGCGGCCCAACACAAGAGTATTGGTTTTCGACTCCAACTTGCGAACAAAAAGCGGTTCACCCTGCGCCACACCCAATCCCTTGCGCTGACCGATGGTATAATACGGAAGCCCGCGATGCGTACCGAGGTCTTCCCCATCCGGTCCAACCAAAGGCCCCGAGTCAATCGCGTCGCCGCGCCTTTCGGCTTGCTCCGAAATAAAGTCGCGATAATTTCCGCGGGGAATGAAACAAATGTCCTGACTTTCGCCTTTGGTCGCGGTGCGCAATCCGGCTTCAAGCGCCAAACGCCGCACTTCGGTTTTGGGAAGATTACCCAGAGGAAACAAAGTCTGTTTCAACGAATCGCCGGGAATGCCCCACAGGAAATAACTCTGATCCTTGCTGGGGTCATCCCCGCGCAGGATATAGGTCGAGCCATCGTCTTCAGTGACGGCGGCATAATGACCCGTGGCGATTTGCGCCGCCCCAATGGAACGGGCGCGCTGCCACAAGGCATCCCATTTGACGAAGCTGTTGCAGTTCACGCAGGGATTCGGGGTTTCGCCTCGCAGATAAGACTCGTAAAACGGATCCATGACCCGTTCTTTGAAATCCTCCTGCATGTCGAGTGTATAATGCGGCATGTCGAGCTGATCACAGACGCGCTTGGCGTCCATCGCCGAGTCCACCGTGCAGCAGGTTTTCTCGGTGGAGTCTTCATCCGTGGAACACGTTGAGGCCGGAGGGCTCCACAATTTCATGGTCAAACCCACCACGTTATACCCCGCCTGCTTCAGGAGCAAGGCTGCCACGGAGGAATCGACACCGCCGCTCATGGCGACCGCGATCAACGTGTCTTGGGGTTTCGGAAGGCTGGACATGGGGGATTCAAATTAGAAACTAGCTACCTTACAAAGCCATGTCCCAATACTGGGCCGCAAGCCTGTTTTTCTTCGCTTATTCGCTGGCATCCGCCGATATCGCCACTGCGCCGGATTCTTCGGCGCATCCTGTGGTGGTAGATACGGCTCACACGTCCATCGATTCTTCCTCCCATGCCTTGAAGAGGCCTACTCCGCGCATACCCATCAACTACCACTGGATCGTAGACAGCACGCAAACTGTTTGCCGCGAGCCGATGGAAACTCCCGCCGAATGCTGGCGGCAGTCCCCGCGCTGGGCCATTCAGGAAATCGGATTTCCCGGCGCGCGCTCACAAACGATCTCGCTTTCTTCCTTGGAGCCCGCATCGATTAAACCCTTTTATCAGCCCGCTCTTTACGCTTCACCGTATGGGATCGGTGGCTATACTCCTTTCAATAGGGTTGAAGAAGGGGAACAACTTTCCGAAGTGTGGTCTCCCGTGGTGCCGGTGGATACGCCTGTCACCTCGCTGCATTGGATGCGCGGCGCTTTGCAATTGAACCAATTCACACTCGATTTGCGCCGCATGGTGGGCGACAAAACCTATCTCGGCTTGCAAATCCATTCCGATCGCGCGGATCAGCTGCCCTATGAATATTCCTTCAATGTGGATCAACCGTATTTGAGCGGTTGGGGCATTCCGGCATTTAAGCGCGACAGCGCGTCACTGGTTCTCGCGGACACTTCGCATAGCATCCGCGCCTTTCAAATGCGCCCACGTGTGGGATACTGGATTGACTCGCAAACGGTGGTCGAAGCCTACGCGGACATTTTCGAAAACTCGACTTCCATGGCCAATCCCACCCATCCGGCCAGCAGGGATTCCATCCAACTGCTTTACCCGGCTGTGTTCAACGCCAATACCTACGGGTTAATCGGCGCACGCTCCACAAAAAATCGCAACACCCGTTATGTACTCACCTATTCGGAATGGAACCGGGAACTGTCCCCAATAGGAGATAGTGCGGTCCGTTTTTCAGAAAACGCATTGGGCACGCTCATCCATGCTGAAGCTGCAAGCACCTTTTTGAATTTTCCGGGTCGACCTGAATTCAACTTTGGCATTCAATCCGCCGATGAAGCCAACGTATTGTGGTTGCACGGAGACAAAGACATCGCTCCGGCCGCAAACGCATATACGACGACGATTAATGAAAAATTTGCGGTGCATCCTGCCTATCGCATCCTCCGGACGGATTTGGAAGTGACAGGCGGATACCGAAAACTTCCCGGCAATTCCGCAGCGGAATGGCTCGGCGGAATCGCAGGAGACGGGGAACTCTCGCTGCCTTGGGATTTCAAGATCAACGGAGGCGCGGGTTGGAAGAAGGAAGAAGCGGCTGAGGATCATCTGTTCCGATGGCAACCCGCTCTCGGTTTTTATCCGAACCCAAACCTGAAGCCCCGCACCGATCTCCATTTGCAGGCGGGCGGCTCGTGGGAAAGCCATTGGGTCGGCTTCGGTGCTTCGTGGGAACGACATCAATACGGAAACAACTGGTTGCCACGCGTATTGCCCGAGGCCAATATTTGCGATCACGTCGATTCCACGCGCTATCCGCAGGAAAAAGAACCGCTGTGCGCTGATGCAAATAACACGCTCGTTCCCGACTCGATTGCGCTAGCCTTGGTGAATTATCACCAGGAAATCCGAGACTTGTTGCACTATTCCCTTTTTCTGCGCGCAGGAAACTGGAAACTCTCCCTGCTCAACTCTTTCCTTCTCAAAAACTCCGTTAAGGATGGCAACCGGCTCGGCTACGAAGAGCTCAACCGCCAAATCCCCAGTCGCATTTTCAAAGGCCAATTATTCTGGCGCAGGAAAATTCTCGACGGCAAGCTGGGGCTGCAAACACAATGGGATTGGGAATGGACTTCGACCCGATACGTTTATGCGTCGGACATGAACGGTTTTTCACGTGCGGTGAAGCTGGATGAATATCTGGCTCTCGATTTTACAGCGCGGATGGAGATTAAAACATTCATGCTGCATTTTAGGGCGATGAATCTGAATCATGATCGATACGCGACGGAGCCAGGCGTTCATCCGCCGGGAGTGAACTTCCGGTTTGGGATTGACTGGAATTTGTTTAACTGAACCCCCTCGCCCTTCGGCTACGCTCAGGGCTCGGGAAAACTCAAGTTGAAACGTTTTCGCGGTGGCTGAGCGTAGTCGAAGCCCCGCACAATGCGCCTAACGAAGAGCAAATACAATGTAAGGTCAGGGGTTTTGTGTTTTTTCCTGCCTGAGACGCTCAAGTTCTCCAGCTAGGTATTTCGATTCGTCATATTCAAAATTGGAATGGTATTTCAGCAAACTGTTATTGAGCTTGGACAGCCAAGCATCTCCATTTTCAACGTCTTTAAAATCACACACATAGATTTCGGCTATCGAGTGTGAGATCAAAGTCAGATTCAATAAATCCTGTGTACGTTCCGCTATTCGATATGCCTTAAGAAAAAGGTCGAGTTTCTCGTTTGGTAACGCAAGATATTGAGCAATGGTTGCGAGCACTGAAGCATTGCCATCAAACTCGCAATCGATATCCTTCAATTTATCGAGGACCTCCATGCGTAGGGATTCAACAGTAATATCATCATCCGCAATAGAAGCATTAACCATCTGAGCAATGATGTCTGTGATTTCTCCCCAGGCAGCTTCGAATTCGTCGTTTCTATCCATATTCAAAGAATCGCTTTCGCCGTCTTATACAAAAGCCTAAATAAAAAAAGCCCCGCGTGAGCGGGGCTTTCATGTAAGGCCTAATGTCTTTCGATTACTTCAACCGGTTGAACTCAACGCGGCGGTTCTGTGCACGGCCTTCCGAGGTACCGTTCGTCGCAACGGGCTTGTCGGAGCCATAGCCCACAACCTTCAAGCGACTGGCGGCTACGCCATGCTTCATGAGGTAGTTCGCCACAGCCTGCGCACGTGCCTTCGACAGCTTCTGGTTCAGGGCTGCACCACCGCGATTGTCGGTATGGCCGGCAATTTCGAGCTCCACATCCGGAACTTTCAGCAACTGCTCTGCGATGTCATCCAACGCCGCCGAGGAGCCCGTGAGGAACACGGCCTTGCCGGTTTCGAAGGTCACACCTTGGAGAACCAAGGTCTTCTGCTGAACAGGAAGCAGCTTCTGCACCACGAGTACGGTATCGCGACCGGGGCAGCCATCCACACCGTTCTTACCTGCCGGCATGTTCGGGCACTTGTCCGAACCCGAGCAATCCATGGCAAACTGTGCGCTCAACCCGCCTTCAGCAACCCACGCGTCGCAAATTCCGTCGCGGTCGCTATCCGGGATCGGGCAGCCATCCAGGCCTCCGGTGCCTTGAGCCACATCGGGGCACTTGTCGGCATCATCTGGAATGCCGTCGCTGTCGCGATCCTTGATGGGGCAGCCTTCCGAACCAAACACACCTTGCGCTTCATCCGGGCATTTGTCGAGATTGTCCGCTATGCCGTCGCCATCGCGATCGCGCATGGGGCAGCCGTTTTTGCCATTCTTTCCTTGGGGTTCACGGGGGCATTTATCCATGCGATCCGGAACGCCGTCGTGATCCGAATCCCTGGACTTCATATAACTGGAGTAGGTCACCGCCAAAATCAGCTGCGCGTCGGCTGAGGAGCGGACGTTCATGTCGTAGCGATGAATGCCCTTGTCATCATTGAACGAATACCGGGTGGATTCACCATTCGCGAGGCCAATTGCTCCAGCCGCAAGAATCGAGATTCCCACAGGAGTATGGAAGGCAACGCCAAGGGAAATGTCATCCACCTTCGGATATCCATTGAATGTCTCAACACGGTTCTCATGCCAGTATTCGCCGACGATGGAGGCCCAGTCCACCACCTGAGTCTCGAAACCCAGACCCGCAGAAAGGACATCGTAAAAGTCCCGGTCCTTCTTCATAAGGGCGCTGGTCTTGCGCGCGCCGGTGTTGAAATGGATTTGCAAAGGCCAGTCGAGGGTGCTTCTTTCCAGATCCAAAGTTGCGGCAAGTCCGAGGTGCCAGTCGTCGCGCCGGGTTCCATCCCCAGTCGACTTCTTGGTGGAAGCCTTGCCCGTGTCTTCGGGGAAATATTCCAAACGGGTGGGAACCGGAACCAATCCGGAAGCGGTGGGAATGCTTCCACCCAGAAGAACCGCCACAGCGAGAGGGAAATGATCTTCGGCAATGGGCAGGGCCAGTTTCAAACCGTAACGAACATCGCCCACGGCGCCAATCACATTGGTATGGTATCCGTTTCCGTAGTCCAGAAGCTGGGTGTACATCGGAAGGGCGAGGTGCAATTCAAAAAATTCATGCGTGGAAATGCTTGCGGAAAGAGTGTGGCTCAAAGCCCAAAGATGGGCAGGCGAACTGGTTCCGAGCACACCGCCCGTGTCCATCACAGAATGTCCCTTCAAGAGGCTGTTGAAAGGGGCTGCGCCATCGCTGATGTTCAAAAGATGGTTGTAAAGGCCAACACCGTACGTGGTTTCTTTCGGCAATTCAGCCGATTGAAGCCTGAATACACCTGCACCACCGTCTTCGCTTTGGGTGGAGGCAAAAACGGAAGCAGAGAGGCAAAGTCCGCAAGCCATTGCCAGCGCAAAATTTCGAACGGTACGTGATGCAATCAATGTCATAAGTTGTTTTCCCTTTTTTAGGAATTGAGGCCAAAATATGGTTTCTTCGCGGTCGTTTCAGGGAAATTTTGATGAATAAGTGATCGGAAAGCTCAAATTATCCGGCATAGGTTTAAATTTTTTCAAAAAACAGGATAATCATGGCAAAAAACCCCAGTGCAGACGCGTTACTCCGTTATCTAAACGAAAGCCCTTCTCCTTACCATGCAGTGGATGCCGCCATCCTTCGTCTGTCCGGATCGGTAACTCCGGTTTTGAAGGAAGCTGATCCGTGGACTTTACTCCCGGGCAGCAGTTCCTTTGTTGTTCGTGGCAACAGCTCGTTGATAGCCTTTCGCATTCCCAAAAGTTTCTCGCCTTCCCGGCCCGTTCCTTTCCACATCGTTGCCGCCCACACAGACAGTCCGGGCCTGCGGCTCAAGCCCCGTCCGGCGGAATCGACACATCAATACCGGCAATGGGGCGCGGAAGTTTATGGCGGAGCCCTGTTCAACTCATGGCTCGATCGCGATCTCGGCATCGCGGGACGGGTAACCCGCATTGGAACAGGTTCGCAGGAATCCAAACAGATCCGGCTGGAAGAACATCCACTGCGCATTCCCCAACTGGCCATTCATCTGGATCGAAAAGTCAACGAAGACGGGTTGATTTTAAATCCGCAAAAACATTTGATCCCGGTTTTAGGACAGACGGGACAAGGCGGCGTTTCCCTCGAGTCTCTCATTGAAACCACGGCCGGAGCGCCTTTCGGAGAACTTTCCTTCGACCTCTGCCTCTATGACAAAACTCCGGCCTGCTATGGCGGAACGGGAGACGAGTTCATCTACTCCGGACGGCTGGATAATCTGGCCATGTGTCATGCAGCGTTGACGGCTTTTCTGGAAGCCGATTCAGTAAACGCCATTCAGGTGATCGCCCTTTTTGATCATGAAGAGGTGGGAAGTGTTTCAGCACAGGGAGCCGAGTCCAACTTTCTCGCGGCGACTTTGGAACGCATTGCACTCGCATTGGGTCTCAGCCGTGAAACCTGGCTTGGTTTGCTTCCCCAATCCTTTTTAATCTCCGCAGACATGGCGCATGGGATTCACCCCAATTATCCGGACAAGCACGAACCCGGACATTTTCCCCTGCTCAATCGCGGCGTGGTGCTCAAGTCCAATGCAGGATTGAAATACGCGAGTGACGGACTTTCCGCCGCCCGTTTTTTGGGTTACGGACAACGCGCGGGAGTGAACCTGCAGCGTTTTCTAAGCCGCAGCGATCTCGGCTGTGGAACCACGGTGGGACCGGGACTCAGTGCGCAACTGGGAATTCCAACTTTGGATGCGGGAACGCCAATGTTGTCCATGCACAGCGCACGCGAAATGTGCGGCGCGGATGACCATGGAGAAATGATTGCGGTGTTGAAGGAGTTTTTGAAGGGGTAGGGGCAACCCGGCGGGTTGCCCCTACCCCCCCCGATACTCGCACCGCGCGGTGCAGGTTTCGTGAAGCACGATGGCACTGAGACCGGGCAAAGCGGGTTTCAGCTTGTTCCAAATCCATCCACAGATGACTTCGGAAGTTGGATTTTCCAGACCGGGAACATCCTGATTCAGAAAACGATGATCCAATACATCGTGCAAGGGACGATAGGCATCGGAGATGTCCGCAAAATCCACCACAAAACCCGTGACCGGATGCACTTCTCCAGTGACTTGAATTTCACAGCGGAAACTGTGTCCGTGAATGCGACCGCATTTGTGACCCGGCGGAACCTGGGGCAAAAAATGCGCGGCCTCGAAGGTGAAGGATTTGATGACAGTGGATTTCATGGGGTTAAAAGGTGCAAAAAGGATTTAAGCCACGCCCAACATTCTCAATCCCTGCACCACCATCACCGTCAAAACATACGCCACACCGGTGAACAGAGTTAATTGAATCAAAGCGGGTTTCCAGGAGCCCATCTCCTTGCGGGCCACCGCCACAGTGGAAAGACATTGCAGGGCAATCATGAAAAAAACCAGCAAACCCACACAGGTCGATGGCGTAAAAATCAATTCTCCGTTGTCTTCAAATCGCAAATCATGCATGCGACTGAGCAGCTTGCCGGAAAGCCCCGCATCGTCCTGCGCTTCCTGAACGCGATAAACCAGCGCCAGCGATCCGACAAAAACTTCCCGCGCGGCAAAGCCGCAAATCAACGCCACACCACCGCGCCAGTCCAGCCCCATGGGCCGGGTAATCGGTTCGATGAAATGTCCCATCGAAGCCGCATAGGAATTCGAGATGGTCACATATTCCCCGGAAACATTCGGATCGGTTTTTGACGGAACGGGAGTATGCGTCAGAATCCAAAGCCCGAGTGAAATCACGACAATGGCAGGGCCGGCCTTCTTGATGTATTGCGCGGATTTATGCCACGCTGAAACAACCACTACGCGCAAAACGGGACCGCGCAAGGCGGGCAACTCCAGCATGAAACCCGACGCCTCCCGTTTCATCCGGGAAAAACGGCTGATGATCGTGGAAACAATTGCGCCTAGAACCAAGCCCATCACATAGAGACCAGTCATCGCCAGCCCCCCCAACCACGGTTTATCCTTGGGCGTGAGAAAAGCCAGCAACAATGCGTAAACGGGAAGCCGCGCACTGCAACTCATCAGTGGTATGATGAACAGCGTCACTTTTCTTTCGAAGCGGTTGGGAATGGTGCGTGCCGCCATCATGGCCGGAATGGCGCAGGCATATCCGGAGAGCAGGGGCACAAAGGATTTCCCGTTCAAGCCGATTTTGGAAAGCGGCCTGTCCACCAATGCGGCGCCGCGCGCCAGATACCCCGAGTCCTCCAGATATCCCATCGACAAAAACAGAATGGCAATTTGGGGAATGAAAACCGCCACAGCTCCGATTCCACCGAGAATGCCGTCCGCAAAAAGATCGGTGAACCAGGAATCCGGCAGCACGTGCTTGGTTCCCTCCACCAAATGGCCGAACAGAAAATCGATTCCGTTCATCAACGGAAGCGCCATCCAAAATATCGCCGTGAAAATAAACGACATGGACGCAATAAAAATCAACAGGCCCCAGAACGGATGCAACAGGATACGATCCGCTCCAATACCCGCCACTGGTTTCAAGGGAGGAGCCGGATGCGCTGCATCGGTTTGAACGGGACGCACCACCAGTTTTTCCACCTGATCGAGTGTCGCAAACAAACCTGAAATGCGAACTTCATCCAGATGCGATGCGAACGATTCGTATTCCGCAATCGAGGGACGAACCCGGTTTTTCGACCCGGCATGCAAGGTTTGCAGCACTTCCGATAATTTTGGCAGCACATCCGGTTTGCGCGGGTCCATTGCAATGACGGGACAGTCCATCAATTCCGAAAGACGGGCTTCGTCCACGCGCAGATTTTTGCGATGGAGCAAATCCTTCATGGTCACGACGAGGACGAGTGGAAAGCCCAGTTCCTGCAATTGCTTGACAAGGTAGAGATGGCGGGAAAGCTGGTTCGCATCGGCAACGGCAACCACCACATCCGGTTGCTGTTCCTTTTTGAACAACGCATCCACGGTCACTTTTTCATCCGGCGAGGACGGAACCAGACTGGTCAATCCGGGTGTGTCCATCACCTGACAGGGAAATTCCGGCAAATAACGCGAAGCGCCCATGGCGTATTCCACCGTGGCACCAGGGTAATTCACGGTGTCATAATGGGAACCGGTGAGGGCGTTGAAAAGGGTGGTCTTACCGGAGTTGGCGGAACCGATCAAAGCCAGCAATGGCATAGCCGGATGCGTTTCACTCACAATCGAACCGTCATAACCGAACTTTAACGCAACGCGCTTCGCTTTTCCGCAAGGCAATCGAGGCTCCGCGCAGGGAAAACACCAGCGGGTCTCCAAAAGGAGTTGCCATCAGAAAACGGACCTGGCTTCCCTCCACAAAACCGACTTCCAGCAAACGACGGCGAAAAACAGGCGAGCCTTCCAGACCAGTCACCACGGCATTCATCTCCGCCAACAGTTTGTCCAGCGTCATCTCACTTTGGGCGGTTTGCATCGGCTTGATCATGCTTCTGAATATAGTTCGGGCGGGAGATCAAATCAAGATTCAGTCTCAATCTCTATAAGGCCATTTGTTGAAATTTGGCGATATGGAGGCTTTGGTGTAAAAAAGGCAAAAACTTTTAAGGTGTGACTAAAACCTTGGACTCGCCTGCAAGCCTCGACCAATGGTTTGCATCCTGAACGGTGAGACGAACGAGATAAACCCCGGGGACCGCAACCGGACCGGAATGAGAACCTTCCCAAACCAATTCATGCACTCCCCCACCCGCTGTTTTACTCCACACCATACGTCCCCAGATATCCAGTACGGAAACACGAGCGGAGGAAACTCCATCCGGAAGATGAAACTTCACGGAGGATCTCAAGTTTTGGATCGAAAAGGAATTAATGCCTTTTCCAGGAAAAACAGCTAATACTGCCCGCACGTTCAAGACCGCGGAGTCACTCACAACGACACCCGCTGCATTCCTCACGCTACATTTAAAGGTGGAACCACTGTCGGGGAATAATGGATTAGTTACTGTCAAAGTGTCCGTTGTCGCACCCGAAAATATTCCGGTATTCGTTAACGTATCTATCACCGAGTTCTTCCTTCGAATCCATTGGTAGATCAACGGAGTGCTACCTGTAGCTTTAATCCCAAATCTCGCCGTACCCGCACCCGCATTCAGGATAAAGGAATTTAAAGGTTGATTGGTAATCACAGGCGCAATCGCCAAGGTCAGACTTGCTGAAGCCGTCAAGGCTTGGCCGAGACTATTGCTCACCACACATTTATACGCCCCGGTATCCGCCGCTGAAACATTGGTCAAAGTCAAGGAATCGGAGTTGGTCCCCACCGTATCCACATTGCGCCGAACCCATTTGTAAACGAGCGTGGCATTGCCCGATGCAACCACACCAAACTTCACCGTAGCGCCCGATAAAACAGTTTTACTCACCGGACCCGAGATGATTACGGGAGAACCTGAAACACGGACAACCGTGGCACCCAAAGTCACGGCGGTCGCTGTCGCTTTCTGCGTTTCATAATCCAACTTGACCCAGTTCGCGCTCAATTCTGAATTACTCAGACGCACTTCGTCTAAAGCTCCCGCAAAATTGGAATCCGGAGCGTTGTACGAACGGCCCAGATAATTGTTGGGACGGCTGACATTGGGAATGTCCTGCAAACCAGTGACCGTGGAATCCAGAACGCCGTTGATGTAAATCCGCAACGGACCGTTTGCCGAACCCTTGGTGTACGTATAGCGCCGCCACTGGTTCAATGCAATTTTGTTGGCTCCGCCATTGATGCCGATGTTACTGCCCGTGCCCACGTTGAAACGGAATTTTTCACCGGTTCCCGTTCCGCTTTGCCCGACGATGATGATGTCACTAACTCCGTTCCCGCTGCTCCAGTAAGGCATGTCTTTCAACTGCGCAGTGGAATACACCCACGCAGAAAAAGTGAACCCTGTGGTATAATCGGAGAATCCCGCAATCGTTCCCAAATCCATGTAATCCTTGGTAGCTGGAAATCCGCCGCGAAGTGAATCCGCCATTCCGATGACACCGTTCTTCGGGGCATAACCATTGGGGAAATTCATCGGCGTGGCTGCCGGAGCTCCCGAAACGGCATTGGGACGCGGCTGAATTCCGGACGAGTCTCCCAAATGCAAAACGCTCACAAACCCGTTGGAAGCGGTGAACACTTGCGAAGCTTTGGAGCTGTCCGCAACTCCGCTCTTTCCCCAGTACAGGCGAATACTGGTATTGGCATTTCCCGCGATGCTGGGAACCAGAACCCAAAATTCCGCAACTTGCGCAGCGGTATCCCATCTTTCTTTTTGATGCGGCAATCGCACCGTTCCCGTAGAATCTGTGAAGCGAATATCCGCGCCACCGCTCAAGGCTGTGGCAAATACATCGGCATTAGCTGAAGTCAACCGTACGAGAACCGGGAAATTCGACACTGTCCCGGCGACGTTTGCACCGCTACTGGTGGTGTTAATGGTGATAGGGCGATACCTGGACCATTGGGAATATTCCTCCGAGAATACCATCGTGATGCCCAAAAGAACGGCGAAAACTCCAATTTTTGTTTTCATGATTGCCTCCGTTTTCTTTCTCTAAGCTGTTCAATGAACCAAGGTTATTTTGCTTTCTGCGAGAATCCTGGAATTTTTTCCATCGTCCGTGGTCATGCGTGCAAAGTAAATGCCTGTGACTGGCCTGCCTTCATTGACTTTGCCATCCCAAACCAATTCATGCACTCCCCCACCCGCCGTTTTGTTCCACACAATCCGCCCCCAAACATCCATCACAGAAACACGAGCGGAGGAAATCCCGTCGGGAAGATGGAATTTTACAGAGGAGCCAAGATTTTGAATGGCGAAATTTCCATTTATAAAACCTCGTGATATACCTACTTCCGCTGAAAACAAATGCGCCGTATTAGTCACCGCTTGCCCAGCCACATTTCTTACCACACATTTAAACGTTCCTGTATCAGAAATTTGAGCATTAGTAAACTTCAAGGTATCTGTCGTTGCTCCTGAGAATACCCCTGTATTTGAAAGTGTATCCACATTGTTTTTCACCCACTTGTAAGTCAGCGGATTACTTCCCGTTGCAACCACTACAAATCTGTAACTCCCTAAATTGAGCATATTCCAATCTGTGGGATGTTGTACAATGTTAGGTGCAATCGCCAGGGTCAACGTTGCCGAAGCAGTCACAGCTTGGCCGAGACTGTTGCTCACCACGCATTTATACGTCCCCGTATCCGCCGCCGAAGCATTCGTCAAAGTCAAGCTATCAGAGTTGGTTCCCACTGTATCCACATTGCGTCGAACCCATTTGTAAACGAGCGTGGCATTGCCCGATGCAACCACACCGAACTTCACGGTGGTGCCCGGCACAAAGGTTTTGTTTGCCGGACCCGAGATGATGATGGGAGAACCTGAAACACGGACAACCGTGGCGCCCAAAGTCACGGCGGTCGAACCGGCCTTTTGCGTTTCATAGTCCAGCTTGATCCAATCGGTGCTTCGCGGCGCGCCTTGGATTCGGATTTCGTCGAGCAACCCGTGGAAAGGCTCGGCGACGGAAGTCGGAGGATAGGCGGTGGAGGTGTTGCGTGCACCAATCATCAATTCATAGGGACTGCAATCCGTGGCGCGGGAACCACCCGTCCGGGAAGCAACGAGCACGCCATCCATGAAAAAATTCGCCGTGCCACCCGAGTATGTCCCGTGCACCAAATGCCAGCCGGTTGCAGGATCACTTGTGGTTTTGGGGCCCGAAGTCGTTGCGTTTTGATTGAAGAGTAAACCGGGATTGGTTCCCTGAAAAGCGTATTTGATGGTGGAGCTTCCCCGGCAAATAAGCTTGGAAACGGTGCTACCCCAACTGGTGGCGTTGAACCACGTCGACACGGTGAACGTGGTTAACAGGGAATCCAAAAGACTTGCCTTCGCATTATTCGTATTGGCACCGCCGTCATCCCGGCCGCTTTTATCGATACGGATATAATTCGACGTTGTTCCATTGAATGAACGCCCCATTCCGATTTGACTTGCCGCGCTTACCGTGCCGTTATTGATTCCCGCAAAAGCATTGTCGGTGACATCGCTGATATCCCCGGAAGGCTCGTTCAGGTGCCAGACAGCCCTGAAATCATTGCCCGTGGAAAAAACCCGGCTTCCATTGGAACTATCGGCGACGCCGCTCTTCCCCCAGTAAAGACGAATACCGGTGCTGGCATTTCCCGCGATGCTGGGAACCAAGACCCAAAATTCTGCAACTTGTGCAGCGGTATCCCATCTTTCTTTTTGATGCGGTAATCGCACCGTTCCCGTGGAATCCGTGAAGCGAATGTCGGCGCCACCGCTCAATGTCTGAGTGAAAACGTCAGCATAGGCGGATGTCAATCGCACGAGTACCGGGAAATTCGATACCGTCCCGGCAACGTTTGCGCCACTACTAGTGGTATTTATCGAGATGGGGCGGTATTTGGACCATTGTGAATAATTCTCCTCGGCAACGGCAATCTCCAGTATCGCAAGCATTCCTAGCATCGCTATGTGGGTTCTCATGACCGCCTCCTTCTTTATTCTGAATATAAAGCCATACGGGATTTAAAGCTGATTTTTATTGCCTGAAACAAGATTGGAATCTGAAACATTGTGATACACAACACCCATGATTTTTCATCTTGACAAAGGCGCTTCATCTTTTTATTATTAAACATATAGGAATACTATGTTATGATTTCCATGAGAGCCAAATACGCGTTGAAAGCCCTGATTTACTTGGCCAAATCCAAGGATCGGGGCCCCGTACTGATCGGAGAAATCGCCGATGCGGAAAAGCTGCCGAGAAAATTTCTGGAACAAATTCTTTTGGAATTGAAGAATCTCCGCATCCTGAAAAGCAAACAGGGAAAGAACGGCGGGTATTATCTGGGACTGGATCCGAAAAAAATCGCCGTGGGAAAAATCGTCCGTACCTTCAACGGTCCCCTCGCCCTTGTCCCGTGCGTCAGCGCAACGGCCTTTGAGAAATGCGAGGAATGTCTGGACTTCAAGAACTGTGGCATTCGCCGCGTGATGAAAAAAGTCCGGGACATCACCGCAGAGATACTCGATGGAACCAGTCTCGAAACTCTGGTCGCGATGGAAAACTCCGAGTCCGATGAATCGGCCTTGATGTACTCCATCTGAACGAACTCTTTTAAAAAAAATGCCAAACCCATAGGATATATGGATGAAAACGAGAAACGCCCTTCACACCATAGGAAACAAGGTGCTTTTAGCAGCACTGCTTTCCATTCCAACCCTTTCCGGCGCACAGGAATCTTCCGACACCCCCACCCTGGATCAGCTGGATCAGAAGATCCGCATTCTGGAAAGGAAGCTTGAGGTTCAGGATGAAGTGACCGCAAACAAAACCCCTGCTCCCACCATCAGCGTCGGACAGGATGGGTTCACTCTAAAATCCGCCGATGAAAATTTCGTGATGAAGTGGCGGGGCTTGCTTCAGGCGGATTATCGCGGCTTCGTGAACGACACCAACTACAGCGACGTTCGCAAGTACAAGAATGACAGCGTCTATGTGGAAAACAACTATCTGAGACAGAACCCGAAACTGGTCAACACTTTTCTCTTGCGCAGAATCCGTCCCGTCTGGGATGTGACCCTGTACAAGTATTACAACTTACGGATCACTCCAGACTTCGGAGGCGGGACCTTCGTGTTGCTGGATGCCTATGGTGAAGTGAATTTCTGGCCGGAGTTCAAAGTCCGCATCGGAAAATTCACGCCGCCCATCGGTTTGGAAAGATTACAGGCGAGTTCGGACAATAATTTCGTGGAATACAACTTTCCCGCAGCGTTGTCCCCCAGCCGTGATGTCGGTGTGCAAATCTCGGGGGATCTTTTGGGCGAATCGGTCAACTACGCCGTGGGTTATTTCAACGGTGCGGAAGACGGAGCCAGCAAGGATAATGATCTCACCGATCACAAGGACTTCACCGGACGACTGTTCCTCCAGCCCTTCAAAAGCCTGAGCATCGATTGGCTTAGCAATTTGGGATTGGGAACTTCCGGATCGTGGGGCGCATTTTGGGGCGACAGCACCATCAGCAACCTGCCCTCGATTAAATCTGCAGGACAGAACACGATTTTTTCCTACCGCCAAAACAAAGTTCCGACCAGTGGAGTACCCCTCAATGGCGTTGCCACCATTGTGGATTCCCTGACGGTTCGCACGGTGGGAGCACATTACCGGGTCAATCCGCAGGGATACTGGTATGCGGGCCCCTTCAGCCTGTTTGGCGAATACATCCTCTCCTCCCAAAAAGTCGCACGCAGCAAACCCATTCGCGACACCATCGCCGCAAACAAGACCTATATCGTGCGGAATCCGACCACCTTGGTCAATGCCGCGTGGGGACTTTCCGCTTCCTGGGTTGTCACCGGGGATCCGACTTCTTTCAAGGGCGTAAAACCCCGGCATCCTTTTTCTCCCAGCTTTTCCGACATCGGTGCCATCGAATTGGTGGCGCGCGCCGGACAATTCACTCCCGACAAAAAAACCTTTCCACTCTATGCCGATACTTTGGCCAGCGTGAGAAAGGCAACGTCCTACGGCGGCGGGGTGAACTGGTACCTCTCCCGTCAGGTGAAATGGGTACTCGATTATGAATTCACAAAATTTCAGCAGGGCGCCAAAGACTGGTCTGGTAAGGTCAAGAACCGCGACAAGGAACAGGTCATCACCACCCGCTTGCAACTCAACTTTTAAACCAACAACTAAAACTGAAAAAGGCAATAGGAAATCATCATGAAAAATTGGGTTCACAAATACGCGCTCAAGGTTTTAACCGTGGGTCTGACTCTCGCAATCATTCCCGTGAAGGCAGGTGGCGTCAAGTTGCTCAACGTGTCCTATGATCCCACCCGCGAATTGTACGAAGACTACAACAAGGTGTTCGCCAATTATTGGAAGGGGAAAACCGGACAAGACCTCAGCGTTTCCCAATCGCATGGCGGGTCGGGGAAACAGGCGCGCTCCGTGATCGATGGACTTGATGCCGACGTGGTGACTTTGGCATTGGCCTATGACATCGACGCCATTTCCGAAAAGGCACAGTTGCTTCCGAAGAACTGGCAGACTTTGCTGCCCAACAACAGCACGCCTTACACTTCCACCATCGTCTTTCTGGTTCGCAAGGGAAATCCCAAGCACATCAAGGACTGGGATGACGTGGTGAAACAGGGAATCGCCGTCATCACACCCAATCCGAAAACCTCCGGCGGGGCACGCTGGGCGTATCTCGCGGCATGGGGTTTTGCGCTCAAGAAGAACAATGGCGATTCCGCAAAAGCGCGCGACTTTGTGAAGCGCATGTACAAGAACGTACCTGTGTTGGATGCAGGTGCGCGCGGTGCAACAACCACCTTTGTGCAGCGACGCATAGGCGATGTGTTGCTCGCGTGGGAGAATGAAGCCCAACTGGCCGTGAAAGAACTGGGCGCGGGGAGAGTGGAAATCGTCACTCCCTCCATTAGCATTCTCGCAGAACCTCCCGTGGCCTTAGTGGATCGCGTCGCGTCCAAACACGGTACTGCAAAAGTGGCGCGGGCTTATCTGGAATATCTGTACTCGGATGAAGGACAGGATGTGGCGGCGCGAAATTTCTACCGTCCGATTTCCAAAAAAGCGGCGGACAAATACGCTGCGTCCTTTCCACAGGTGAGTCTTTTTACCATTAAAGACCTGTTTGGCGGATGGCAGAAGGCTCAGAAAGTCCATTTTGCGGACGGCGGCGTGTTCGATCAAATCCAAAAGGAAGGCAAGTAAGGCGTGAACGCAGCAGTCGCGGAAAAGATTCAGGCAACCGGAAAGAGAAGGAAGAAAACCGCTTCCATCATTCCCGGCTTTGGCCTGACTTTGGGTTTCACCACGCTCTACCTGAGCCTGTTGGTGCTCATTCCGCTCTCCGCCACTTTTTTCAAAGCGTCTTTGCTGACATGGGCGCAATTCAAGGAAATCTTCACCGACCGTGAAGTGTTGCTGGCTTTCCGTTTGACTTTCGTTTCTTCGGCGGAAGCGGCGGGAGTCAACACCTTCTTCGGATTGCTGGTGGCATGGGTGCTGGTCCGTTACCGATTTCCCGGAAGAGGCTTGCTGGATTCCATGGTTGATTTGCCTTTCGCATTACCCACCGCCGTCGCGGGTATTGCCCTCACCGAGATTTACGCGCCCACCGGATGGATTGGATCCATATTGGATCGATTCGGCATTCAAGTGGCCTACACTCCGCTGGGCATCACAGTGGCGTTGATTTTCATCGGCCTGCCCTTCGTCGTCCGCACTTTGCAACCGGTGATTGAGGACTTGGACAGGGAAGTGGAAGAAGCGGCCGCATCGCTGGGGGCCAACCGCTGGCAGACTTTTTCCAAGGTGATTTTCCCGACTTTGCTCCCTCCCCTTTTCACCGGCGGCTCTCTCGCCTTTGCCCGCGTACTCGGCGAATACGGCTCGGTGATTTTCATTTCCGGCAACATGCCGATGAAAACGGAAATCGTCCCGCTGATCATCGTCAGTAAACTTGAGCAATACAATTACGCCGGAGCCACCGCCATCGCCTGCGTGATGCTGGTGTTGTCCTTCTCCCTGTTGCTGTTCATCAATCTGTTACAAAAATGGGTGGGTAGCAAGGCTCCGATCCGATGAATGCGAATAAAGTTGAACCCGGTAAACGCGAAGCCGTCACCGAACCCAAGTGGTTTCAATGGCTGCTCATCGCCGTGGCTGTGGGTTATCTCGTCTTTTTGTTGCTGCTGCCATTGGCTGCGGTATTCGTGAACGCTTTTGAAAAAGGTGTGTGGGCTTATTTCCATTCCTTCGCGGATGCGGACACCTTGTTTTCCATCCGCCTCACCTTGCTCATCGCCGTCATTGCGGTTCCCTTGAATCTGACTTTCGGCGTGGCGGCTGCGTGGGCCATCGCCAAATTTGAATTTCCCGGAAAAAACATTCTCACCACGCTCATCGATCTTCCCTTTGCCGTCTCCCCCGTGGTGGCAGGACTGGTTTATGTGTTGCTGTTCGGCAAACAGGGATGGCTCGGCCCGTGGCTGGAAGCTCATGACATCAAACTGATCTTCGCCATTCCGGGAATCGTGCTGGCCACCCTGTTCGTGACCTTTCCCATGGTGGCACGGGAATTGATTCCGCTCATGCAGGAACAAGGCACCCAGGAGGAGGAAGCGGCGATCACTTTGGGCGCGAGCGGCTGGCAGACTTTCTGGCATGTGACTTTGCCCAATATCAAATGGGGGATTCTCTACGGCGTCATTCTCACCAATGCACGCGCCATGGGCGAGTTCGGAGCCGTGTCCGTCGTGTCAGGTCACATTCGCGGACAGACCACGACTTTGCCTTTGCAAGTGGAGATTCTTTACAACGAGTACAACTTCGTGTCCGCTTTTTCGGCGGCCTCCCTGCTTTGCTTTCTCGCGTTCCTGACTTTGATCGTAAAGGCCATCGTGGAGAAACGCGCAAAAATAAACAGCGTTTGATGGCATGATTCCCGTCCTCCTCCCCACACCGGAAAACATTCGTCGCGCCGCCGATGCTTTGCGCCAAGGGAACCTTGTGGCCATGCCCACGGAAACGGTGTACGGACTCGCAGGGGACGCTTTGAATCCACAGGCACTGGCAAAAATTTTCTCCGTCAAACAACGCCCGTTCTTTGATCCTTTGATCGTGCATATCGCAGATCGAAGTTGGGTCGAAAAACTCTGCGACCAACTACCGCCGGAAGCCAAAATCCTGATGGATCATTTCTGGCCCGGTCCGCTGACCTTGGTTTTACCCAAACAAAAACTCGTTCCGGATCTGGCGACCTCGGGATTGAACACCGTCGCCATACGCATGCCATCACATCCGGTCGCTCAAGCATTGTTACGCGAAGCCAACATTCCGCTCGCGGCTCCCAGCGCCAATCCCTTCGGGCGTTTGAGTCCCACTCAAGCGGATCATGTCGCTGCGGATTTCTCCACAGGCATTGATTGCATTCTCGACGGTGGGCCTTGTGTGGTGGGTGTGGAATCCACTGTCATCGGCTGGATCAACGGAGAACCCACCTTGCTCCGCGCAGGCGGTGTTCCATTGGAAATTCTTGAAGTGACTTTGAAAAAACCGGTTGCGATCCATTCCCACGATTCGGAAAGTTCCCCACAATCTCCCGGGAATCTTCCCAGTCATTACGCGCCAAGAACAAAGTTGGTGCTGATCCCCCCGAACCCCCCAGAGGGGGGTGCCCCCCCTTGGGGGGTTCGGGGGGAAAGAGAAGGTCTAATCTGCTTTGGTAACGAACCTGTTCTGGCAGGGTTTGCTGTGGTTGAAAATCTTTCCACAAAAGGGGATTTTCACGAAGCGGCGACGAACCTCTTCGCAGCCTTGCATCGATTGGATGCTTCCGGGTTGAACGTTATTTATGCGCGGCTGTTGCCGGAAATCGGATTGGGCCGTGCAATGAATGATCGATTGCGAAAAGCCGCTGCCACGTTATAAGGGTGTGATTGAATCGTATCCCTACAACGTGGATCGATACGCATGTACACGATCCCATCCCGCACCAGGTATAACCGCACCCATGACCTGAACCACTTCGGAACCGACCTTGCAACCCAGATTCGCGGAATTTTCCAGTGACAACCCGTGATTAAGTCCGTACAGAAAACCGGACGCCCATAAATCCCCGGCACCGGTGGTGTCAATGGCTTCCACCAAATGCGCATCGACATCGAAGCGTTCGGAGCCACGAGCCACCAATGCGCCGTCTTTGCCGATCTTCACCACGGCAATGTCGACCTTGTCCGCAAAAACTTCGAGGGAATCCGAATCCCCAAGTCCGGTATACGCTTTCGCCTCATCTTCATTGGCCAGGAGAATATCGATTAAACGTTTGGCGAAGAGTTCGTCGATGAGCTCGCGACAAATCTGCACCACCTGAAAAGAACCCATGTCGAGAGCAATGCGAACATGATGCTTGCGCGCCAGTTCGAGAACGCGATCCACCACGGGGCGGTTGAAAAGGAGATAGCCTTCCAGATGCACGAGGGCCGCGCCCTCAAAATCCGAGTCGCGCAAATCCGCCGGGCTAATGCCGGAAGAAGCTCCGAGATAGGTGAACATGGTGCGCTGTGCGTCGGGAGTCACCACCGACAACACTCTTCCCGTTTCAGAATCCGAAGAAACGAGCAACCCATCCTCTACCTTGGCAGCTTTCAATCCCGAACGAAAATGATCCGCAAGTGTATCCTGACCCACGCGACCAATCATGCGGGCCCGGCCACCGAGATTGCCGATGCCCACCAAGGTATTGCAGGCAGAGCCGCCCGGGACCATTTTGATTTCAGAGGATGTCTGTTGCAGGGCTTTTTCGATCAAGGCGGATTCGACCAAGGTCATCCCGCCTTTTTCCGCGCCCAAATCCTGTAAAAAGACGTCCTTCTCCTCGAGAAGCAAATCCACAAGAGCCGCTCCGACTCCGACTGTTAATGGGCTGTGCGACATGGGCTCTCCGGTTCAATGCGCCGCCAATTTTAGTTAAATCCCCCTGTATTACCCGCTTCATACGAATTTCAAGCAAGCGAAGCAAGAATTTTACCTCCATTCTTTTCGAGGTTTGCTAACGTTTGGCCTGAAATTCAATGGGGTATCGCCCCCATCCACCTAAAGAACGCCTTTCTCATTTAAAGGAGCATTCATGCGGAACTCTAAACTCAAAATTGGTCTTTTCCTGATCGGTGGCTTGATCGCCTCCGCCAACGCGACTTCCCTGCAGGAAGCGATGGAGCAACTGACCGGTGAGGCTGCCCAAAAGTACGTGGCCCCCATCGTTTCCGGTATTGGCGCAGACCTCAACGCAGGCTGGTATCACAAGGCCCCCCCTGCCAAGAAATTCCGCTTCTCCCTTGAAGGCGGGGTAATTGTCATGGGATCCCTGCTGGATGGTGGAACGAAAAGTTTCAACGCCACACAAAGTTTCCGGCTTGACAGCACACAAGCCAGCAACGTCATCGGAAACAAGGTTGACACCACTTCCGGTACTTTCGCTCAACAACAAGGTGCCAAGGCAATCAGAAAAGCATTGGTTGACAGCCTCCGCTCACAGGATTTCAGAATGCACCTCAGCGGTCCAACCGTGATCGGTTCTATGGATAGTACGGTAAAGGTGAAATTTGATGGAAGAACTTTTACGAATGTCGGCAATAGCGGCCAATCCGTCACTCTCGATACCACTGTAATAGCCACCGAAGCAACAGGACTTTTGGAAGACTTTACCAGCTATCCGCTTCCGTTGGTCGCCCCCCAAGTCACCTTGGGTACGGTTTATGGAACCAACCTCACCCTTCGCTGGTTGCCCACCATGCCTGCAGGCGATATTGGCGACTTCAGCTTCTTCGGCTTTGGCGTCCAACACAATCCTGCGGTGTGGCTCGGAATGTCCCTTCCGGTTGACGTGTGCGTCGGTTACTTCCACCAGGAACTTTCGGTGGGAAATCTTTTTGACGCCTCGACCAACGCCTATGGCATTGACGTGAGCAAACAGTTGGGCTGGAGACTTTTAAATATCACCCCGTATGCCGGGTTCCAGTTTGAGTCCGCCACCATGAGCTTCCATTACGATTTCAAACAGTATGATCAACTTAGCGGTAAAACCACAACCATTCCCGTCAACTTTGATGTGGATGGGGACAATTCCACCCGTTTGACCGTGGGCCTCAGCATTCATGTGCTTATCCTGAATCTGAATGCGGATTACAACCTCGCAAAGTACCCGTCCATGAGCGCAGGCTTGATGGTCGGTATTTAATCCTGTAAAACCTCTTTTTCGACTTTTCCGAATGGGTTCCGGTTCAACCGGAACCCTTTTTTATTGCCGGGGATTTTTCATTCGAAGAATTCCACCACGGCGGGATCGAGTCGGAAGTCCTCACGGCGCAAAGGTCGGCGCAAGGTCAATCCTTCAAAGGAACGGCAGCGGCTCAAGGCCACATACGCCTGTCCATGCGCAAAAGCCTGACGACCGAGATCCACGCAAGTGCGATCGAATTCCTGTCCCTGACTTTTATGAACCGTCACGGCCCATGCGGGTTTGATCGGAAGCTGGTGAAACACGCCCGTCTCACGCTCCTTTAATCTGCCTGTGGCAGCATCTTCTTCATAGGCGATCTGACGCCATGTTTCCCGCCCCACCCGCAACGGATCGCCATGATGTGTGGGTGTCACCCAAACAGAATCCTCCTCCATCCCCGTAACCACACCCAAGGTGCCGTTCACCCAAAGCCGCTCGGGATGATTGCGTTGGAACATCACCTGCGCTCCAACGCGTAAAGCCAGCGATACGGGAACCGGCGCATTCGCCACATCAAAACCCGGTTCAATGCGGGCTTCATAAATGCGCTCCGGCCCGGGCAAACTTTCCATGGCTTCCGCATTGCGCTGCGCAGCGATGCTGTTGGTGGAAGTCAACATGACAGAGAGATCATCGGAATCCTCGATCGGGCCGTATTCCATGCGCGTGTTCCAGGCGGCAATGTCTTCCACGGTGGGAGTCGCACGACGCGCCCGCTCCAAGCGATCGAGAAACGCCGGATCATGCTGGCGGTAAACCTTGTCCAAAAAGACGCGGCGGAACTTCAACTTGCGAAAAGCGCGGGTTTGAAAAAACCACGGGCCTTCATGTTCCAGTTTAAAGGCTTCCATTTCGGCTTCGGGCAGCACAGGAGGAAGCTGGTGCAAATCCCCGAACAGAATCAGCCGCACTCCACCGAAAAGCATTCCAGGGTGTGGGCCGCGTTTGCGCAATACCGCTTCCATGGCTGCGAAGGCATCGGCACGAACCATGGAGACTTCATCGATGACCAAGGTGTCGAGACGCCGAAGCACATCGCGACGCCCCACGGTCTCTGCGTCCCACGAAAACAAAACACGCGGGGGGAAATGAAAAAACCCGTGGATAGTTTCTCCGCCCACCGCCAGCGCAGCGACGCCGGTGGGCGCAAGCACGACGGGATCCTGCAGGATGCGGCGTTTCAGATAGCGGAGTAAGGTGGATTTGCCCGAACCGGCGCGACCGGTGATGAACAGGGAATCACGACTGCCCTGCACCCATTCCACGGCCTCGCGAAAACCCTCGTTCCACTCCAGCTCCATGTCTGATGTCGCGACCATCAAACTTTTTTTCGCAGGATCAAAGTCACTTCAACATGCTCCTCTGCGACAACATTAATCAAAAGAGGTTTATATCCCTCCGCTCCCGTTTTAGCGGTCAATTCTTTGAGCAGCGCTTGATCCGGAAGAAACCATGTCGAGGCTCCGCTTGTAGATACTGTTTTTGATTTCACACAGCGGGTCCGCACAAAAAAAGATCCGCCGGGCTGGATCACCCGCCACGCATCGCGCCACAGGGATTCAAACTGTTCCTGATTCTCAGACCAATGCAATACATCGATGCAATGAACTTCGTCGAATATTTCGTCGCGGAAAGGCAACTGTTCCCCGCGCGCAGCAAATAGGAATGCTTTCCCATCCAAAAAAGAATGGGCTGTGCTGACTGCATCGAAATCGCAATCCACCGCATAGACTTGGGAATTTGTTTTCAGGAAATGCGGCAGATTACGTCCGGTACCGCAACCGATTTCAAGAATTTTGTTCATTCATCCGAATTAAAACAACCGTCCGCCCATGACGAACATGGCGATGTTGAAATAAATGACAATTCCGGTGACGTCAATGAAGGTGGCCACAAAAGGCGCGGAGGAAGTCGCCGGATCCAATCCCAAACGCCGCAGCACAATGGGCAGCATCGCGCCCACAATGGTTCCCCATGCGACGACTCCCACAATGGCAACGCCCACGGCCATGCCCAGAATCATGTAATGCGGACCATAGGTGTGAAACGCGGCGCCCCACACGAATATACGGAGGCAGCCGATGACAGCGAGAATAATCCCCAATCCCACACCCATTAAAATCTCGCGGCGGAATACGCGCCAGATGTCGGCGAAGGTCACTTCGCCCAGCGCAATGGCGCGAATCATCAAGGTCGTGGCCTGCGAGCCGGAATTGCCCCCGCTACTGAGAATGAGGGGAATGAAAAGCGCCAGCACGACGGCCTTGCTGATCTCGCCCTGATAAAAACTCATCGCCGTGGCCGTGAACATTTCCCCGATGAACAGGCCCGTGAGCCAGCCCACGCGCTTGCGCAACATGTTCCAATATGGTGCTTCGAGATAGGACGTATCCAAGGCCTCGACACCACCCAGCTTTTGAATGTCCTCGGTGGTTTCCTTTTCCTCGAGCAAAAGGATGTCATCGATAGTGACGATGCCGAGCAAAAGGCCGTCTTCATCCACCACTGGCAGCGCCGTCAAAGTGTTGTACTTCTTGAAAGCCTGAATGGCTTCCTCCTGCGGATTCATCGCAGGCAAGGCGGTATACTGGCCATCCATGATATCCTCAACGGGACATTCGGGAGCGGAAAGCAGAAATTCACGAATGCGAATGTCGTCGAGTAAACGGCCCTTTTCATCCACCACATAAATATCGTTGAGTGTTTCCTTGTCCTCGCCGTTTTCACGGATGAACTGCATGGCGCGGGCCACCGTCCATTCCTGACGAATGGCCAGAAAGTCCGGCGTCATCAAACGCCCCACACTATCCTCGGGAAAATCGAGAAGCTTTTGCGCTTGGGCACGTTCTCTCGGTTTGAGAAAACTGAGAAGCTGCTTGGTGTCGTTGATGGGCAATGTTTCCAGCAACGCCGTGCGATCATCGGGATCCATCTCATTGATAATCTCCGCCTCGCGCGCGGCGGGCAGGGAATCCAGCACTTCACTTTGTGTGGGAAGCGAAAGCTGCTGAAAAATATCGGTGGCAGTTTGCAACGGAATCTTGGAGAAAAAAACCACCCGCAGCGATGCTTCAAGTTCATCGACCAGTTCCGCAAGATCTTCGACGGCCAGATGATCGCAAAGCGCTTCCAAAGCCTCGAGATCGCCCGCTTCGAGAGCTTGTTCAAGCTCGGGATACAGAAGCTGGGTTTGCGGTTTGTGTAGGGACATCGGCTTCCAGGAGGCTCGCGCCGCAGCCCATTCAACAGCGCGTGAGTCCGCTGAAATTTACTTACTGAGACGCGCGCTCAAGCAGCCGGAAACAATATCGAATTCCCTGCTCCTCCACCGAGTCCGAGACTGTGCTCTCGTGAAAGCCCGGCGGGATTTCGGGAAAGAAGGTGTCGCAGGAATAAGCCGCATCGATGGCGGTCAAATAGATGCGCTGGCATTCCGGCAAGGTCAGGGCTTCCGAATAAATCTGCGCTCCGCCGATGACGAAAATTTCCTGAATGTTTTCATCCCGGCCCAGTTCAGAGACCGCCTCCTTCAATGAAGACCACAGCTTATGGGTCCCATCCGTGTCCGTTCGGTTGCGGGAAAGCACTCCGTTGAGCCGTTTGGGCAAGGGTTTGAAGGCGGCAGGGAGACTGTCCCATGTTTTGCGTCCCATCAAAACCGCATTGTGCCCCGAACCTGTCGTCAGTTCCCGGAAAAACCGCATGTCTCCGGAAAGCTTCCATGGCAATTTGCCGTTCAAGCCAATGCCGCGTTCCTTGTCCATGGCTACGACAATGCTAAACGAAGATGCGGTCATACTGCCACAGGGAATTTGATGAAAGGATGATGCTGATAACCGGTCAGCTCAAAGTCTTCGAACTTCAAATCGAAAAACGGTTTGGCCGCAATGCGCACTTGTGGCAAATCCTTGGGTTCGCGTTTCAATTGTTCGCGAATGCCGTCCACATGATTGAGATAGATGTGGGCATCGCCCAAAGTATGCGTAAAAATTCCGGGAATCAGTCCGCATTCCTGCGCTGTCATTTGCAGGAGCAACGCATAACTGGCGATGTTGAACGGCACACCCAAGGCCATGTCCGCAGAGCGTTGATAAAGCTGCATGTCCAAACGGCCGTTGCAGACATAGTATTGAAAAAAAGCATGGCAGGGGGGTAGCTTCATGTCGGGAATATCTCCGACATTCCACGCTGAAACAATGATGCGCCGCGAGTCCGGATTTTTCTTGATCGTATTTAAGGCTTGCGTGATCTGATCGACATGCTCACGCTCGAATAACCCTGATTCTTCGTGCCCTGAGCGTAGTCGAAGGGCGCGTATGTATCGCGGCCATTTGCGCCATTGATATCCGTAGATGGGGCCCAGTTCGCCGTTCGCATCGGCCCAAGCATTCCAAATTGGAGTGTGCTGGACGAGATCATCGTTGATGTTGGTGCTACCGCGGAGAAACCACAACAACTCGCGCAACACCGCATCGAAAAGGACTTTTTTAGTGGTGACGAGGGGAAATCCCTCGCGCAAATCGTATTTGGCCTGCATGCCGAACAGGGAAATCGTACCCGTCCCGGTGCGGTCTTCCTTGCGTTCCCCGTTGTCCAGAATTTCCTGAAGAAGTTGCAGGTATTGTCGCATGGGAACAAGGTAAAAAGACAGGGGACGGCCTGTAGGGGTACGGCGCCCTTCGACTACGCTCAGGGACCGTGCCGTTTCCCTACAGGCCATAAACAGGCCGCTCGATTTATTCCACGTACAGAAAATACCGCGTCGGACCTGTCGCCAAAGGTTCCAGAACGCGGGACTTGCGGCGCAGAGCCATGTCCAACTCCAAAGAGCCCTCCTGTGCGATCCCAATCAAAAAGCTGACATCGTTCCGCGCCATCAAACGGGAGAGACCCTCCCAAAGCGCGGCAACGACATCCTCTTCGGGAAATCCCGGCGCCACGGCCACAGGTCCGCATTCGAGCCAGTTCAAACCGGTATAACGCAAGGCGCTTATCCACTCTCCGACCACAGGATGAGGCAGTTGACGCGGGGAAGACGAATCTCCCCGTCCGGGGGGCAGGGCAATGGCACAACCTCCAGCCAATTCACCGGACGCGTTGCGACATTGAAGTTCCCAAACGGAAAGCAACCTTCCCGACTCGGATCGCGGGCGAAGCGGAACAAAATGAATCGATTCCTGAAGGTTCCAGCTCTCCACCACTTCGAGCGAATACCCTTCGTGGCGGAAAGAGGGAAAGTTGGGCCGTTGCGAAGCGATCTGCAATTTGGGAATGAATGAGGTTTCCATGATGAACAGTATACGGGCTTGATATTGCCATTCGGTTACAACCGCGATGCCGGAATGTTGCCCACTTAATTGCATTTTTACTCCCGCATGTCTTCACTCGCATCCCCTACGCCACATTCGGCCGCCCAAAAATTCTTCGCCGAAGGATTAGGAGTTGCTCTGTTGCTCGTAAGCGTGGTCGGCTCCGGCATCATCGCCGAGCGCGTCTCGGGTGGGAACATTGGAGTGGCGTTGCTGCTCCACTCCCTTGCCATCGGCGCCATGCTGGCGGTGTTGATTTTCATCTTCGGCCCCGTCTCCGGTGCGCATTTCAATCCCCTTGTGACCCTCGCCGAAACTTGGGAAGGACGATTGTCCAAACAGCTGGTGTTGGGTTATTTGATTGCACAACTGGCGGGAGCCATGCTCGGTGTCATCGCCACCCATGCCATGTTTGCCTTACCGCTGATTCAAGCTTCGACGCATGTCCGTTCAGGAATGGGGCAATGCTTCAGCGAGGTCCTCGCCACCTTCGGCATGATGCTGCTGGTTCTGCGCCGCTTCTCCATTCCCTCCGCGCAAATTCCGTGGCTGATTGGTGCGTACATCACGGCGGCCATCTGGTTTACGTCCTCATTCTGCTTCGTGAATCCAACCGTTACTCTGGCGAGGTCATTCAGTAATACCTTTAGCGGAATCCGTTTGCAGGATGTGCCAGGTTTCGCAGCCGCTCAAATCATTGGGGCCGTTGCGGCTTTAATTTGTTCCCATTGGATGGGACAACAGGAAAAACAACATGACGCATAAAAAGCAAATCCTCTTCGTGTGCATTGAGAACAGCAATCGCAGCCAGATGGCGGAAGCCTTCGCCAAAATGCTGGGCGGCGATTCGGTGGAAAGTTTCAGCGCGGGTTCAAAGCCTTCCGGCGTGGTCAATCCCAAGGCGATTGAGTTCATGAAGGAATCTGGTTACGATCTCTCCACCCACATTTCCAAATCCCTTGACGAAGTCCCCAAGATCGAATACGATGCGGTAATCACCATGGGCTGCGGCGATGCCTGCCCCTTTGTCGTGGGTCGCATCCGCGAAGACTGGGGCCTGCCCGATCCCAAATTGATGCAGCCGCAGGATTTCCGCAGGGTTCGCGATTTAATCGGTGAAAAGGTGAAAAATTTATTGACCCGGTTGTAGGCCGTTAGCCCATGTAGGGGCGCGATTCAATCACGCCCCTACATGGGCCCCATTTTTATTGACACCCCGCCCCCCAGTTTCAATCTTTTGCCCCCTGCTGCCGCCCGGGTGGTGAAATTGGTAGACACGCAAGATTCAGGTTCTTGTGATCGCAAGGTTGTGGGAGTTCGAGTCTCCCCTCGGGCACCAGCGCAGCTTTTAACAGCCGCAGAAATCCGGATTTATCCCCTCAATGCCACGCTTCAATTTTTTTATGAATCGTGGACCAGTTCGCGATAATTTCCTGGGGAGAGCGGACACTCTTTGAAATCCTGATTTCGTCGATAATTCCGGCGAAACGCACGTCATTCGTACTCGCAGTGGCGTTACCAATGCCCAAATCGTACGAAGTATCCCCATGAAATCCGTCATAAGGGGTACTGGCAACGAGTGCTCCATTCAAATACAAACGGAGCGTGGTGCCGTCGAAACTACCACACACATAGGACCATGCTTTTAACGGAAGCGGCACGGTCGTGAACCACCAAGCAGCGCTGTGAGGCCCACCGAAGTGCACCGCCAAATTCCCATCGGGTGCCACGGTGATTCCATAAAGCCAGGATTTATCAATGATATGGTTGTAATCCGGCCTCAGGGAATCGACATAAACCAGCGCTTCCATGGTTCCCGTACTAATATCGAGCTGGGGTGTTCTCGAGAACTTGTAAAGCGCCTTTGTGTGGGAAGTGAGATCGAATTTGAGGCCATCCCACGACAACGCCGGAACAAAGGAACCCGAACTCAGCGTGCCGACCGTATGGGTAACGAGATCGGTCAGGTTGCTGTTAAAATCGGCGAGGAAAACCGTCGAACTGTCCGCCATGAACACGGGGCGTTCTTTTTCATGCCTGCAGTTCCCGTTCAGAGTTGTGGTGTCCTTGTCGCATTTCAACTTCAAGGAAGCGTTCGTTCGCGCATCAGACAGGACATCCGCGTGCGTCGTGCCATAATAGGCCCTGTGGTTGTGTTTATCCACAAGGTTGATGTCGATATTCCGGGAGTATCCTGAAGGAACACCGTCGACGACATTATAGACTTCCGCACCCGCAACGTTCCATTGGCGGGTAATCGTGTCCATGTCAGTTCCGGAAATTTTTATTTCGGCAACGGACAGGGAATCCGCGACACTCTGGGACAACGCGATGGAAACCGCAAGCACATTGTCCTTGGAAGAAACGCCTGGCGTCTGTGTGGAAGGCTGGGTGCTGTCCATGCATCCGGAGAGAAATGCCGTCACCACGATGACCGGCACTGATACGATTATTTTCTCAAACATAGGCTGCTCCTCATGTTGTAGTAACCGGATGAAATAGTACAAATGGGTTTGGGACACATTTGGGGGGGCAATTCCGAGGTTTCATCGTAAAAACGGGGTATTGGCCAATCAAATGACTCCGAAATAAAACCTGCGGGAGTTCGGTTCTCCCCCGCAAATCACAAGTTCACATCACACAACGATGCCATGATGTTGTTCCGTATGGACCCGGATTCCGTTTCGGTGTTTCGGAGATAATCATCCATCGCCTTCGCCGCCCGTTTACCGTCGCCCATGGCAAGAATCACCGTGGCGGCTCCACGGACAATGTCGCCGCCGGCGAAAACACCGGGAAGACTCGTCATCCCGTTTTCATCCACAATGATGTTGCCCCATTTGTTGAGCTGAAGGTCGGGACACGTTGAGGTGAGTAGGGGATTGGCGCGACTGCCGATGGCCGTCACCACAGTGTCGCAGGGAATAACGAATTCCGATCCGGGAATGGCGACGGGCCTTGCGCGACCGGACTCATCCGGCTCGCCAGCTTGCATGCGCACACATTTGAGTCCTGTGACCCATTTTTCCTCGTTGCCCAAAACCTGAACTGGAGCGGCGAGGAACTCGAATTGCAGCCCTTCTTCCCGGGCATGATGCGCTTCCTCTTCCCGCGCCGGTAATTCTTCTTTCGAACGGCGGTAAACGATGGTGGAGGATTCCGCGCCCAGCCTTTTGGCCGTGCGGGCCGCGTCCATGGCGACATTGCCGCCGCCCACAATCGCGACGTGTTTGCCACGCAGCACCGGCGTATCGGAATTGGGAAATTCGTGGGCCGCCATTAAATTCACCCGGGTGAGATATTCGTTGGCGGAATAAACACCTTTGAGATTTTCACCGGGAATGTTCATGAAGATGGGTAACCCGGCCCCGTTGGCGAGGAACACCGCATCGAATTGCCCTTGCAGTTCCTGCAAAGTGTAGGTGCGCCCGATGATGGTATTGCAAACGATTTTTACACCGGCCTTTTCCAGACGCCGGACTTCGGCTTCGACAATTTTTTTCGGCAACCGGAATTCGGGAATGCCGTAGATCAACACGCCACCCGCCTTGTGCAGGGCTTCGAACACCGTGACATCGTGTCCGCTTGCCGCCAATCCTCCCGCAGCGGCAAGACCGCCCGGGCCAGAGCCGACGATGGCAACAGTTTTCCCGCTCGGTGTCACTTCATTCGGAGTTTGATCGCCGGAATGCTCCCGCGCCCAATCGCCGACGAAGCGTTCCAGATACCCGATAGCCACGGACAAACCCTTGTGAGCCCGCAAACATTCCGATTCACACTGGCTTTCCTGGGGACACACCCGGCCCGTCACGGAAGGCAGCACGTTGTCGCGCAACAGGCATTTCGCAGCCCCCGGCAAATCCCCTTCCGACAAATGCTTGATGAACTGGGGAATGTTGACCTTCACCGGACAGCCGTTCACGCATTTGGGGACCTTGCATTGCAAACAACGATCGGCCTCCAGCAAAGCCAGTTGTTCCGTCAAACCCAGATTCACCTCGCCGAAATTCGCAGCGCGCGCTTGCGCATCCTGTTCCGGCATGTGCTGCCGCTCGATGAGCATCCGTTGTTTCGGTGTGGGCTTGGAAGGGGTATCGGGGGATTTGGCGATCATGGCAAATGGGTTGAAACCGACGCATGCCGCGACTGGCAGTTCGGGTTCAGCGATTGTTTTTCCGCAGTTCGATAAGTGGTCAGGCGATCCATCAGCATTTCGAAGTCCACTTCATGGCCGTCGAATTCCGGACCGTCCACACAGGCGAAAAGCGTTTGTCCGCCGACGCTTACGCGGCAACCGCCGCACATGCCGGTGCCGTCCACCATTACGGGATTGAGGGACACGATGGTTTTCACGCCGAAGGGCCGCGTCAGATTGGCCACGGCGCGCATCATGGGAACCGGGCCCGCCGTGTAAACAATGTCGATTTCACTGTTCGCGAGAATGTCCTGTGCAACACTCGTCACCAAACCTTTTTTTCCATAACTGCCGTCGTCGGTGCAAACGATCACGTCGCCGAACCGGAACAACTCGTTCTCGAAGATCACGAAATCCCGCGCCCGCCCACCGATGACGCTCATCACGTCCACTCCACGGCTGAACAATTCCTGCGCGATGGGATGCACGACCGCCGTGCCCACGCCGCCGCCGATGCATAATGCACGACCGGAAGTGATTAATTCGGTGGGATGACCGAGAGGTCCCGCAATGTCGGTGATGGAGTCTCCGACTTCCAGTGAAGTCAAATCCTTCGTACTCTTCCCCACCGCCTGAATAACCAGTGTCAGTGTACCCGCATCCGAATCCGCATCTGCGATGGTCAGGGGGATGCGCTCCGCTCCCTCACCGAGACGCACAATGACGAACTGGCCGGGTTGCCGTACTTCCGCAATGCGAGGCGCCGAAACATCCAGTCGGACGACGTTTTCGCTCAGGCGGGTCTTGGCGACGACGAGGTGCATGTCTTCATAATAACTGAGGTTATGGGAAAAAGGCCTCTTTTCCGGGGTCATTTTTCTTGTAAAAAAGTCAAAGTTGAGGTGGAATGCGAAATCATAACCTTCTTGCCTAAATACGTATCCTGTTATAAATTAATACGTATCAAAATTTCCGGGGGGCAACCTTGAAAAAGCTGACGCTGAGCCTTGATGAAGAAACCATCGAGTTCGCCCATAAACTCGCAAAAGAAAAAAACGATTCCATTTCCAACATGGTCGGAGATTTCTTTCGGGACATGCATAAGAATCGCAAGGAATATGTGCCGGACCATCCCGTAGTCAGGGAACTTTATGGCTCCTTCAAAGGAGCGACGGTTCCGAAGGATAAAAAAGCCATGAGAGAAGCTTTGCTCCAGAGATATCTCAAATGATCAAGTCTCTTTTGGACGTCAACGTCCTTATGGATTTTCTGCTCGTAAGAGACGATTATGAGGATGCCGCCCACATCATGAATCTTGCGGGACGGCGCGAATTCAAGGCCTTCGCCTCGGCGCATGAGATAACCACCCTCGCTTATTTTCTGGAAAAGAGTGACCGCTCGCGTGGAGAAGTCCGCCAAAAAATTTCCAAACTCTTTGGCCTGATTGAAATACTTCCGGTGGATCAAGGAATTATCGAAAAGGCCATGAATTCCCGAATCACGGATTTCGAAGATGCCGTACTCGAATCCGTATCGATTAAGCATGGAATGGATTTTATCATCACCCGGGATATGAAGGATTTCACCCATTCCAAAGTGGAAGCCGTGAATCCCCGCTTTTTCCTGAAGTTGCTCCAGAAAAAAGATCCGGGCGATATGGTCAAGGAACCCACGGCATCCTATAGAACCCGCCCGCGGCGGCGGAGCAAGAAGAAACAGAGTTAATTTATCCCCATCACACCCACACCGGAGAATAACATGGAACGCAAGGCATCGGCACAGTGGAACGGCGGACTCAAGGACGGAAACGGAACCATCTCCACGGAAAGCGGAGCGCTGGCAGCGAAGCAGTATTCCTTCAGCACACGATTCGAGAATGGCGCGGGAACGAATCCCGAGGAATTGATCGCGGCGGCGCATGCGGGATGCTTCTCGATGGCTTTGTCGGCGGAGTTGGGAAAAGCAGGGATGAATCCCGTGAGCGTCGCGACGACGGCGACGGTGATTTTTGAGAAGACAGACGCCGGGTTTACGATCACGAAGGTGAATCTTTCGACGGTGGCGAAAGTCCCCGGCGCGACGAAGGAAGCGTTTGACGCGGCTGCAGCTGCGGCGAAGGTTGGATGTCCGATCTCGAGGGTGTTGAAGGCGGAGATTACGTTGGACGCGAAGTTGGAGGCGTGAAGAAATGTCCAATTATGGACAACCTGCACAAACGAAAAATCGTGATTCCTTCATTCGTTGGCAGGGCCGAACGATAGAGCAACTTGGCTATGCCTTGAATGTCATTCTTAGCCTTTCGGTAGCGACTTTGGGTTTTGAAATGTCGATTCTCTTAAGCAAAGAATTTGAAAAATTTAGATGGCAGAATTGCTTATTTATTTCCGTAGCTTTTTTGATCTTGTCTGTTGCTCTAGGAATATTCTGTACAATAAATCGATTACGTGATTTCAGAATCACAACAGATATAGCACGTAAGCGAGAAAATGATATGTCAGATCCAAAATTGACACCTTTACGAAAGTTATCGTGTACCCTTGGTAAACGGACTTGGGTATTATTTTGGTCTCAAATCATGACTTTTGGCATTGGCGTCTTGCTACTGATTATGCCGATTGGATTTACAATAATTGCAAGGCGACTCACTTTTCAATAAGTCAGGGAAAATAATTCAAAGGGAGCGGTTATGAATAATCTTGTAGAAGGTGCGTTACTCTTTCTCCTGTGCCTCTGTATTCTGGCTGCTGTTTTTTTAATATGTCGTTCGTTGACACTTTGGTATTTTAGATTGAATGAAATTGCCGATACATTTCGTAAAATTGAAATCCACTTAAGGCCACCCGGTTACGTTGAGTCTAAGCCACCCAAACCAGAAGTGCCTAGGTGGAACCCCTAGCTAGTTTTCGTAAAAGAGTAGTCTGGGAAATGGAAATCACCAGTTGAGTTTTTCATACAGCCAAACCACAAATGCTAAGTCGAAATTATTTTCTGGACTCGGCCCGTTCGTACTCAAGCATATCCTTACAATCACTTATTGAGTATTTCCCGAGTTCTAGCGTTTTGATGTAGTCATTGCCATCCGTAATAATCACTTTTGTAAAGCCCCTAGAACACCAATCCCAAAAAGTTTCGCCTTCCATCATCTGATGGACTGAAACCCTATTGAACAAGACGTACGTAAGTTTAAGAGTTCGTTTTTCTTTTCCAGAAACCATAACGTAAACATCCATCCCTTCATCTAAAAACTTGTTTCCGAGTTCCTGACGGTAGGTTTCACGGGCGAATATTTCCGAATCGAGATCATGTTTCTCCTTAGCTTTTATTTCCTCTGGAGATAGGGCTTTCGGCTCATACTTTTTAAGGTCTATTTTTGGCCAAGGTTTGGTCGAAAGCTCACTTTTTTCTTTTTCGCCACATCCAATTAGCAACGCTAAAAACAAATTCAAAATAACTGCGGTCAAGTTCTTCATGAACCAAAACTTACTCCTTTTTCAACTAACTGGGGAAAAGGGTTTTGATCTTATGCCAATCGAGACATAAATTTATCCCATGAACAAAGGCAAAAGAAAGCGACTGGAAGCTAAGGGTTGGAAGATCGGAACGATTTCCGAATTTCTGAATCTTTCCCCAAAAGAAGAAGCCCACATTGAAGCAAAGCTAGCGTTGAGAGAGCAGGCGAGCAAAAAACGAATCGCATACCAGCCGCGTCATCCGGAGGTGAGGGAACTGTACGGTTATACCAAGGATCGTCCGATTCCTGATAAAAAGGTCTTGCGGGAAATTCTGCTTCAGAAACATCTTTCGAAAAGCAGTTCCGTATCCGAAACAGTCGACAAATCGATGTCGACTCCAAAGCGCAAGAAGAAATAACCGCCTACCTCTTTTTCACTTCCCTCACAACCTCCCCACACTCCTGCATCTCTTTCCCATAATACGGATTCATCGTCTTCTTATCCTTCTGCACCCAGTCCGCATTGGCCATCGGACAATGGATCAGATACGCCGAAGAACCTGACTTCATCCCAAAACTCTCGACCGCACTCACAACCAAAGGCGTCAAGCCTTTGAATTCCTTTCTCAACGCCTTGATGTCTTTCGCATCCGCCATGGCCTTCAACGATTTACTGATTCCCACACTGCTGCTGTCCCAATGCGATTTCGCGTTTTTGTCCAACCCTTTCGTCGGAACAGCCTTCACTGTGTCCACCAAGGATGCGGAAGCGGTCTTGGCCTTTTGAAAATCATCATCGGCCAAGGCTTGCTGGATTTTCAAATAGCCGTCATAGACTTTACCGAGTCCCGACTCAATGGGAGCGGGGGCTTTGGCAAAGACCATGGCTGCGGCGAAGAGAAGAATGGCATAAGATTTCAGGGTTTTCATGTTGTGTTTCCTTTTCAAGAGAATTTAATTGTTTTAAACCTTCGACAGTTTTCTTCCCTGCCACAAGTAATACAGCGCGGGATACACAGCCAATTCGAGCAATACCGAAGTGATGACTCCCCCCACCATCGGCGCGGCGATGCGTTTCATCACATCCGACCCCGTGCCATGGCTCCATAAAATCGGAACCAGACCCGCGAGGATCACACATGCCGTCATAATTTTTGGCCGCACACGCTGCACGGCCCCGGAGCGGATGGCATCCTTGAGATCCGCCAGCGAATTCATGTGACCCGAGGCGGTGAAGGATTCCATCTCCCGGTCGAGATACAACAACATCACCACGCCGGTCTCGGCATCGAGTCCCGCCAAAGCGATCATTCCCAACCACGCCGCCAGACTCAGATTGTATCCGAGCAAATACAGCAGCCAGATGGCGCCCACCAGTGAGAACGGCACCGCGCACAGCACGATGGCCGTGCGGGCCAGACTGCGCGTGTTGAGGAACAGCAGAATGATGATGAGTAGCAAGGTCATGGGAATGACGATCATCAGTTTCTTCTGCGCTCGTTCCAGATATTCATACTGACCGCTGAATGCGACGCTGTAACCCTGTGGCAGCTTCACTTTTTCCGCCAGCGCCGCGCGCGCGCGATGCACGTACCCGCCGATGTCGGAGGTGGTGAGATCGACGAACACCCAGGCATTGGGCCGCGTCGCCTCGCTGCGAATCACCATGGGTCCCTGCGAAATGGAAATGTCCGCGACTTCTTCCAGAGGCACTTCGCCGCCACCGGGACGCGACACCAACACGCGGCGCAGCGCGGGGAGATCGTCGCGCAACTCGCGGCTGTAGCGGAGGCTCACCGTGTAGCGTTCCGCACCTTCCACCGTCGTGGTCACGGGCATGCCGCCCACCGCCGAGGTGATCACCATTTGCACATCGGACACATTCAGCCCGTAGCGCGCGGCGCGATCGCGATCCACTTTCACGTCGAGATAATTGCCGCCCAGCGGACGCTCCGCAAACGCCGAGGAGGTTCCCGGCACTTCACGCAACGCAGCTTCAATAGCTTGGCCCAGTTGCGCCAGCGTATCGAGATTGGGCCCGGAGATTTTTAGGCCTACTGGCGTCTTGATGCCAGTGCTCAACATGTCCACGCGATTCTTGATGGGCATGGTCCAAGCATTGGTCACACCCGGAAGCCGCAAGGTGCGATCCATCTCGGCGATCAGCTTGTCCACCGTCATGCCCGCACGCCATTGCTTTTCCGGCTTGAGTCGGATGGTGGTTTCAATCATGTCGAGTCCGGCGGGATCGGTGGCAGTTTCGGCGCGGCCGATTTTTCCGAACACTTGCTGCACTTCGGGAAAGGACAGCAGGATTTTGTCGGTTTGCTGCAACAACTCCTTCGCCTTCGTGATGGAAAGACCGGGCAAAGTCGTGGGCATGTAGAGAATGTCGCCCTCGAACAACGGTGGCATGAACTCCGAACCGAGCTTGGAAAAGGGAATCACGGTGGCCACCACCACCAGCAATGCAGCAGCGATGATCATGCGCGGATGCTTCAGCGAGAGTTCCGCCACCGGTTTGTAAATCGCTTTCAACCAGCGATTGAGGGGATTTTTTTCCTCGGAGCGAATTCCCCCGCGCACAAAATAACCCAGCAAAATCGGAACGACCGTGATGGCGAGAATGGCGGAAGCGGCCATGGAATAGGTTTTGGTGAACGCCAGCGGCTTAAACAGTTTCCCTTCCTGATCGCCCAGCACAAAAACCGGCAGGAAGGAAACGGTGATGACGAGCAAGGACCAGAATAGGGCCGGACCGACTTCGGAAGCTGCCTCGATGACGATGGTCCAATGATCACGGCGCTCTCCGGGCGGTTTCTCCGCCTCATGCTCCAGATGCTTGTGCATATTTTCGATCAGAATAATCGCACCATCCACCATCGCACCAATCGCAATCGCAATGCCGCCCAGCGACATGATGTCGGCATGAATACCCTGCAGCCGCATGATGATGAAGGCCATCAATATCGCCACCGGCAAGGTGAACACGGCCACGAGTGCGCTGCGGGCGTGGAACAGGAATAATCCGCATACCAAGGCCACTACCAGAATCTCTTCAATCAACTTGTCGCGCAAATTATCCACGGCGCGGAGGATGAGATCGGATCGATCATAGACGGGAACCAGTTGCACGTCTTCCGGAAGTCCGGCTTTCAATTCCTCCAGTTTCTTTTTCACGCCTTCGATCACTTTGAGCGCATTGCTCCCCTGACGCATCACAATGATGCCGCCCGCCACCTCACCCTGACCATCCAGCTCCGCCAGACCGCGACGCATTTCCGGACCGACCGTCACTTCCGCCAAATCGCGCAAGGTCACCGGCACACCCGTGGCTGCATCGTATTTCACCGGAACCTTGAGCAAATCCTCCGTGCCATGCAGCAGTCCTTGGCCGCGCACCATGAATTCGCTTTCGCCCATCTCCAGCACTTCGCCGCCCACGTCGGAATTGGAATTGCGAATCGCCATCTCCACGTCGGGAAGCGAAACGCCGAAGCTGCGCAACCGCGCCGGATCGACCTGCACCTGGTATTGTTTCACATAGCCGCCGACGGAGGCCACTTCGGCGACACCTTCCACCGATGCCAAACCGTATTTCAAATACCAGTCCTGCAGTGAACGCAATTCCTGCAGCGATCGCTTATCCGATGTCAGCGCATATTCATAAACCCAACCGACGCCGGAACCATCCGGGCCGAGCGATGGTGTGACACCGACAGGCAAACGCTTTTGCGCGCTGTTCAACAATTCCACCACACGGCTGCGGGCCCAATACGGATCGGTGCCGTCTTCGAACAACACGTACACCAGCGAATAACCGAAGAAGGAATAACCGCGCACAGTTTTGGAACCGGGCACGGACACCAGCGCCGTGGTGAGCGGATAGGTGACCTGATCCTCGATGGTACGCGGAGACTGCCCTTTGTATTCGGTGTAGACGATCACCTGCGCGTCGCTGAGATCGGGAATCGCGTCCAACGGCGTGGTGGAGACCGACCATGCGCCGCCCAACAACAGGAATAATCCGATCAACAACACCAATACGCGATTACGAATCGATGCGGCGATGATGGAGGTTAAAAAGCCTAAGCGTGTGACACCTTGGCCCCCGCTGGGCGGGGGTTGGGGGATACCGGGATCAGCGGACATCGTTTCCCCCCCCTCTTAATTGTTCAATCGCCGCCCGCAAATTGGATTCCGAATCGATCAGGAATTGTGCCGAAACCACAAGGGTATCCCCTGCTTCCAGACCGTCCAGAATTTCCACATAACCATTGGCCGTGCGCCCCGTCTTCACAACACGGGGTTGAAAACGGCCTTCACCCAAGCTGATCACCGCGATATTGCGGGTACCTGAATGAATCAATGCCTGTTCGGGCACTGCGATGGCGCTGTCTGATTTTGTTTGCAACAACACCTGGGCGAACATTTCCGGGCGCAAATCAAAGGCGGTTGTGTTGGACAACGGGATGCGAATCTCCGCTGTGCGTGTGGCGGGATCCATTTCCGGGGAGATGAAAGACACCGCACCGGAAAAATCACTACCCGGGAGATTGCGAAATTGGATCCTTGCCTGTGTTCCGATTTTTATCTGCGCCAAATCCTGCTGATACACGCGCGCCGTAATCCAGATACGGGAAAGATCCGCGACTTGAAACAGCTCCGCTCCCGGCATGACGTTTTGACCTTCGACCACGTTCTTGCGCACCAACACTCCGGAACCCGGAGAGGCGATGGGTACCAGCCGTTCCGTGCGATGCGATTTTTCCAATCCATCCACGAATGCATTGGTGACACCCCAATTGAGCAGACGATGCCGCGCGCTTTGTTCCAGCAGTTCGTTGCTGTATTGCACCGCCTGAATCAATTCCTCCTGCGCGGAAACGAGATCGGGACTGTACAGCTCCAACAGGGATTCCCCTTCACGCACGCTTTGCCCGGAAACCGAGGCGTGGAGTTTTTCCACGTAACCGGAGACGCGGGCGGTTACGGAACGGATGCGGCTTTCATCGGCGGCGACTCGTCCATCAAGACGAATCTCCGCAGCCATCAGTCGCTCTTCCACCACCTCCGTGCGCACACCGATGTTCTGAATCACCGAAGGATCGATGCGAACAAGTCCGCCATGCTCCGCGTCCTCATGAATTTCCACCAAGGTCATTCCGCAAATCGGACACACGCCAGGATGATCGCGGATGATTTGATGGTGCATGGCGCATTGGTACAGCGTCTTTGCCGCCTGTTTCGAACTCTCGGATTGATTCTTTTCCGCGTCCTTTGTGGCCTCTTTTTTTCCACAACCGAGAAGACTCAAACCGATCACGACCAAGGTCAAAGGAAGTATAGACCTTCCCCTTCTCCATTCCTTTTCGTTTTTCATGATATTTCCCTTCATTGCAATGTCCCTCCCGTGGCCCACTCCAGAGCGGCCCAGGCCTTCAAATGATCCGCAATGGCCTTGTGGTAGGAATCGCGCGCTTCACGCAATTCCCGAAAGGCCAAAATCACTCCATTAAAATCCGCACGTCCGCCCTGATACGCCGACAGGGCGGAATGCAAAGTCTGTTCCGCCAGCGGAACGCGCCGGATCTGCGCGACGTCCACACGACCGGATGCCGTTCGCAAAGCCGCCGCCGCACGTTCCACATCCGCATTCACGCCCAGCCGCGAGGCATTATAATCCTGTTCCGATTTTCGCTGTTGCACCCGCGCCGCATCCACTCCGGCTTTCACGCCTTTCCACGACCATGGCGCGATGGGAACCTTCATGCCCAATCCCACCGACCAGAAGCCGCGCGCGCCCATGTCAGTGCGCATATCCTTGTACATCCCCTGCACCGCAAAATCGGGATAGGCCTCCTGTTTTTTGGAAGCGAGTTCCGCATCGGCCATGGCGATTTCCTGATGCATGGCATCCAGATCCGGACGGCGTTCCTTTGCCAGATGCTGCAAACTGTCGGTGGAAATTTTCAACTGGCCCGGTGTCAAGGAATCCGCTGATGGAAAATCCATCTCCCCGCCGCCGAGCAAAGAAACCATTGCCGCGCGCGCTTCCGTTCCCTCCTGTTCCGCTTCCAGTACTTCCGCATCGAGTCGCGCCGTTTCCGATTCCATGCGCAGCAAATCGGCCTGGCTTCCCATGCCACCTTCATAACCCGCGCGCACCGCACCCAGCAAGTGATCGACTTCCACCCGATCCTCGCGAATCAGTTTCAATCTCCATTCAACGGAATACAAATCGGCATAGGCCGAAAGCACGTCGCGCCGCACCTCCAATTCCATGGACTCGGCCCGTCGTTCCTCCGTCACGCTGTGCAAATGCTGCGGCTTTGCCATCGCATCCAGCTTGCCGGGAAACGGAATCATCTGCGACACGGAGTAATCGATCTCCTGCTGGTTCTTGAGCGGATTCGGAAAACTCTTGATGGGGGTCTGGAAGAAATCCACGCCCACTTCGGGAGCGTCCCACGCGCTGTGATGCACGCCCGTGGAATGCGCTGCTTGCGCGGAGAGATGCGCAGAGGCAAGTCCAGGATTTTGCTTCAGGGCTGTTTCAACCAGCCGCAATGCTTCCGGAGGCGGGTACGCAACCTCCCCTGCCGCAGCCAGTATGCCACCCGCCAGTAAAAATGTTGAACTCTTCGCAAACCACAACATGAATCCTCCTCACGCGCAATGCGCAAACCCTGTTTTAAAAACAATGAACCGGGGTTGTCCTGTGCGGACAGGAACGGAGGCCTAAATCAAAAATCGCTGGAGAGCGAGGTATCGCGGCGGCCCCGTGTCTCGCACGGGAGTCGCCGGGAAGGAAGACGAAGCGAGGAATTGATTTTCAGAAACAAACTGAACGTTTGCAATCGAAATCAAATCGAGAGAAGGGGCCTGCGACTGCAGGCCCGGAGCATCGTGCTGACCGCCGCAACCTGCATGCGTCGCATGTAATGCCACGGTTCCGGCTGAAACCGGAACGGCGATCCCTTCAGCAGGATGCTTGTGACAACAGGCGTGTCCGGGTTCCATTTGAGCGGTTTCAATTTTTGCAACCGCCTTATGAGAACCGGAAAAAGACCAGCAACAGGCCATGACCTGGACATTGGCCCAAGCGGTGATGGCCAGTATGGCGCTGAAAGCGTTGATGCGACGAAAGAAGTTCACAAGTCAATAATACACGGGAAAAGCTGCTTCATCCTCATATTTCGAGTGTCATCCTGTCAAAATCGGGACACATTGGCGAAAACACAAGAATTTTATGGGCTGGGATGAATTTGATTAGAAGTGTTTGGCTGTGATTGGGCGAAATGGTAGGTCAGCCAAGCGGAAAGCGTGGCATTCGCGTGAAACGAATCGACGCTTCCTTGACGCCACACCGATTTTTGGTACCAGGCACCAGACCATGAAGCTCGCACCTTAAACCCAGATTCCAGATTCAATTCAAGATAAGGAGAAAGAATATCGCAGTTCACCGCCTCACGATCCCACAAGGAAGGGCCCCATACCCTGCCTCCCGTAGAATCAATTATCGGTTGCAAGGCAGAATTCGTAAGTGGCTCGACTGTATTGGAATGGCCGTTGGGATCAAAATATTGGATATGATCATAGCGCAAGCCAATACTCAAAGGCCCGACAATATCCAATGAGGGTTGTAAGCTGTATTTGATTGTCCGGAATTCCTGGGCTTGCAAGAGTACAGTGTCATATGAACCATCGCCGCTGGATAAAATTGTAGTAATGCCCCGCTTGGCGGGCATGCGATCATGCCACCATGCCCCTCCTTCCATATGAAAACGACGGCCTTGGTATTCCATCCAATACACTGCCTGGAACAGCGAGCTTCCCATCCGGCTGAAACGCTGTTCAGAGAGGATGGAAGCTGTGTCAAGAGAAAAATCCTCCACCGCGTCGGGACGACTCCACCCCATTTCCACGTCGTTTTTCCCATACGAAAGAGTCATGTGATGCTGCCATGTCTTGGAACGATAGCCCGCGTCTCCTCCCATCTGCCATCCATTGGATTTTGGCCAGATGCGATAAGAATCAATGTCCACATTGACAAGCTCCGTGATGTATGTGCTGTCCTTCGGCAGCATCTGATATCCCGCCAGCCCTCCCAGGTAAAATCCGTTCGGGAACTCCCAGCACGCGGTTGTGTAAAAATGATACCGCTCCCGGATACCGTCCAGAAAAATGAAATAGGAACCTTGAGATTGCCTATCGGCGGAGATATAACTGTCCAGGGATTGGGTGCGCCCCAGGAACTCTTTACCGGCCGCCAATCGCAAACGCAATGTGTTTCCCCCTTCAAAGGAATGATTGTAATGGGCCGCCAAACCCGAGAAGCTGAAATTTTCCAATGGAAATTGATCGAAAATGGGACTATAATCACCCCAAAGTTTCAATTTGCCCATGGAAAATGAAAGTCCCGGAACGGATTCCGATCCCCATTTCAAAAAGAATTCACCGAGTTGCAGCGGCTGCGTGGCAATCTTTGCATCCGCCTTCGCGGGATCATCATTAAAATACAGGGATGCAACGCCCCATACCCTGGGGAAGAACCTGTAATTCAACCGTGCTTCCAGTTGATTGGGCTGCCATGTCGGGATATAGGAAAAGTCTTGATACTGGGGCCACAGATCCTTTTGATAGGAATATGGCTTATTGGCGGGATCTTCCCTGTATAAGGAAAGATCATAAGCCAGCGGAAGTTTACCGCCAGCCCCCAAGGGTTGTCCTGAAATTCCGCCACCGGCTTCTGACTGGGACAAATAACCAAAGAGATCCACGGAAGCCTTCAGTGAATCATCCACCTCCATGGCGGAAATTTTGCTTCCGCGCCCTTTAAATGGATTCTCATCCGGCGGCTCCGTCCATCCCGAGAAATGGGCCGTGGATGGAACGAACGTAATGGATATGATTGCGGCAAAAAGGCCCCAATGACGCGAAACCGCACTCACATTAAAACGGGGCCCCTTCATATTCAACTGTTAAGGTATGCCTTCGAAGTGAAATGATCCGAAGAAAGCTTTCGCCAAATCGGCAAGCCTCAACAAACACAGACTTGGCCTGTTTTACTGTTTTCAGATCTCGGCGTTTCGCAACCGAAGCGCGTTTCCAATCACCGACACGGAACTGAAACTCATGGCAGCCGCGGCGATCATCGGACTCAATAACAAACCGAAGGCGGGATATAAAACCCCGGCCGCAATGGGAACCCCCACCGTATTGTACACAAAGGCAAAAAACAAATTCTGCTTGATGTTCGCCATGGTTTGACGCGAGAGTTTGCGCGCCCGTACAATGCCACGCAAGTCGCCTTTGACCAAAGTGACATCGGCGCTTTCCATCGCCACATCCGTTCCCGTGCCCATGGCAATACCCACTTGAGCCTGGGCAAGAGCCGGTGCATCGTTGACTCCGTCACCCGCCATGGCCACAATGCGGCCTTCCGTTTGCAAGGCTTTGATCTTCGCGGCTTTTTGATCCGGAAGCACTCCTGCCATGACTTCGTCGATTCCCAACTTCTTCGCCACGGCCTGCGCCGTGGTCTCGCTGTCGCCCGTCAGCATGACGATGCGCAGACCTTCCTGATGCAAAGTCCGAATGGCTTCGACAGCACTTTCCTTGATGGGATCGGCCACACTGAGCAGACCGGCTATTTTTCCATCCACTGCCACAAACAGGACCGTCTGTCCATCGCCGCGCAAAGTTTCCGCTTGCTTCGCAAAGTCCGCAGACATCACGGAAATACTTTCCATCATGGCCAGGTTTCCAAGCGCAACAACACGGCCATTCACTTTGCCTTGTACTCCTTTGCCGGTGATGGACTCAAACTCTTCACTTGCGAGCAAGGAAATTTTTCGCACTTCGGCGCCCTTCACAATGGCATCGGCAAGCGGATGCTCGCTGCCCCGCTCCAAAGTGGCGGCCAAAGCCAGCAATTCCGCTTCGTCAATTCCGGATGCAGTTATGACGCTCATAAGTTTCGGTTTGCCCTCAGTGAGCGTTCCGGTTTTATCCACAACCAAAGTATCGACTTTGCGCAAGGTTTCAATGGCTTCCGCATTCTTGAAAAGAATGCCCATGGATGCACCCTTTCCCGTGGCCACCATGATGGACATGGGCGTTGCCAGTCCCAAGGCACAGGGACAGGCGATGATCAACACCGCCACAGAATTGATCAAGGCGTGGGCCATGCGCGGATCCGGGCCAATTGAGGCCCAGACGATGAAGGTCACGATGGCGGAGAGAATGACGGCGGGAACGAAATATCCGGAAACTACGTCCGCGAGTTTTTGAATGGGTGCGCGGCTGCGCTGCGCCTCCGCCACCATGGCGATAATACGGGCCAGCAAGGTTTCCGCACCAACTTTTTCCGCGCGCAGGATCAACGAGCCGGTTCCGTTGAGAGTCGCGCCGATGACTTTTTCTCCCGGAAACTTCTCCGTGGGAATGGGTTCGCCTGTGACCATGGATTCCTCCACGCTGCTGCGCCCTTCCAGAACAACTCCATCGACGGGAATTTTTTCGCCGGGGCGGATGCGAAGCCTGTCCCCCACCTGCACCGATTCGAGCGGCACATCTTCCTCACTGCCATCTTCGCGCAAACGACGTGCGGATTTGGCTGCCATGCCCAACAGCTTTTGAATCGCAGCACCGGTTTGACTCCGCGCCCGCAATTCCAATACTTGTCCCAATAAAATGAGTGTGACAATGACTCCCGCCGCTTCGAAATACGTGGCCACCTCCCCGGACTCACCCCGGAAAGATGACGGGAATATACCGGGGAACAACACCGCCACGATACTGTAGAAGTAGGCGACACTCACACCCAAACCGATCAATGTGAACATGTTGAGACTGTGATTCTTAATCGAAAGCCATGCCTTGGCATAAAAAGGCGAAGCAGCCCACAAGCACACCGGCGTCGCCAATGCGAATGCCAGCCAGGATTGCAGGCGCATGGACAAAAGTTTTGCGAAGGGATGTCCTGGAATCAGATCTCCCATAGTCAAAATCAACAAGGGCAAAGTCACGACAACAGCAAACCAGAATCGACGACTCATTTCTTTGAGTTCAACATTCTCAACATCTTTATTTTCCGAAGGCGCACGCGGCTCCAAGGCCATCCCGCATTTGGGGCAGGAACCGGGCCCCATCTGCCGCACTTCGGGATGCATCGGACAGGTGTATTCTATTTCAGTTTTTATCCCAGCCGGAGCATTCTCTCTGGTCGAGGTTGGGGTATCCCTTGTGGGTGCCTCAACCTCTCCTGCATAACGAGTGGGATCGGCGGTAAATTTTGCGAGGCAATGCCCGCAGCAAAAGACATACTCCCGGCCTTCATAAGTGCGCCGGTGTTTGGAGGTGATAGGCACGTCCATGCCACAAACCGGATCCCGGGCAACATCGGACTGGGAAATGGGATTCATTTTTGGGTTTCCTTCACTATGAACAATAAACACATTTCTGGTTACCATCCGTTACACGTAAGGGCGGATTTTGGCGAATAAACATCGTAGTTTGCCTTCTTCGTCAATTCATAACCTTTCACCCCGGGAGTTTTCTCATGTTTCAAGCCAGACACATTCTTTTACCCGCCTTTGCCCTGATTCTCGGGACTTCACTTGTCTCCGCCCAGCCCGGAAACGATCATCACGGCATGGGCATGATGGATCCCCAAAAAATGGCGGATCGCATGACGGAAAAACTCGCCAAGGAGTTGAGCCTCAACGCGGATCAAAAAACCAAGCTGCATCAAATTTTCGCCGAAGGCATGGGACAAATGAAGGACATGCATCCGGGTGAAATGCATCAGGAGTTCATGAAACAAATGCGCTCGGGTTCCGTGGACACCGCTGCCTTGAACAAAGACTTTGCCGCACGCCAGGCGAAAATGCGCGAGATGTATTCCATGCATCTCAAACACTTCGCCGAACTCCACGCTGTCCTCACGCCGGAGCAACGCACCAAACTGGCGGACTTCATGGAGAAGCGCGGAAAAGAAATGAGGGGCCACTGGATGAAAGACCACAAGGACGGCATGGACAAGCAGGAAGACTCCAAATAATTCAATGAGAAAATTCGCCTCCCGTGGTTTGGGACTATTTCTCTGCTGCGCAACCCTGATAAACGCCCAATCCTTGCTCACGCCTGAAGAGGCTGTGCGCGTTGCGCTAAAGAACAACTATTCCCTTTCCCTGAGCCGCGATCAAACCGCCGAGGCGACGGTGAACCGGCAATCCGGCATCGGCCCCTTTCTTCCTGGCGCCTCCGCTTCGGTCAACACTTCCGGCGCATTGATCGACACCGTCACCCATGTGACCACGGTGGGTGCATCCATCAACTGGCAAATCTTCGACGGCTTCCAGTCCTATCACTCCTACCAGCGTTTGAAGTCCACAGAAAAAGCCGCGGAGTTGCAGGAACGCTTCACCATCGAAACCACGGTGGAATCGGTATTGAATGGATATTACGCCGTGGTGCTGCAAAAGCAATTGCTCACGGCCATCCGGGAATTGACCGGTGTGGCGGAGGATCAGGCCAAACTCGCGCAGGCCAAGGCGGAAGTCGGTTCGGGTTCGCATCTCGATCAATTACAGGCTGTGGCCACATTGAATCAGGATTCCTCTTCGCTGCTCTCACAGGAAATCTCCCTGCGTCAGGCGAAGATTCAACTCAACCAATTACTCGCCCGCGACCCAGCGATGGAATTTGAAACCATCGATTCCATTCCCGTGGAAAACAGCCTGCCGGTTGCCACATGGAAAAATTCGCTGGGCTATAACAACACCTCCATCCTGCAGGCCAATGCCCAGCGCAATGCCATCGCCTCGGGTTTGAGTCAGGCTAGGGGAATCTGGTGGCCCAGCTTGAGCGCGGGCATAGGTTATTCCACCACGCCATCGGCGTTAAATTCGGGCGGTACGCCTGCGAAAAGCGGAACGACCTATAACGTCAATCTGACCGTGCCGTTGTTCGATAAACTTCAGGCGCATCAAGCCGTGGGCGATGCGAAACTGGAATTGAAACAGGGTGAAACGCGTTTGAAACTCACCGAGCAAAACGTGCGCGCCGAGTTTGAACAGGATGAACAGAAATACCAATCGGGGTTGCGACAGGTGGATTTGGAAACCCGCAATCTGGAAGTGGCAAAACTTCAGGCCGAGGCCGCCTCTGAACGTTATAAAGCCGGAGCGACCACCGCTCTGGAATTCCGCGATGCGCAGAGAATATTGCTCGACGCCAGAAGCCGTTTAATCAATGCACGGCAAAACACGCTGCAGGCAGAACTGGCTTTGAAACGGCTGGCAGGAGTCATGGTGAGGGGCGAGGAAAAATGAAAACAAAAATTGGAATTGCAGTTCTCATCCTTGCCATCGGCGCGGGAGCTTGGTGGTGGTTTTCCCAGCGCACGCCCGAAGTGCGTTACCGCACGGCGAAAGTGGAACGCGGCCCCATTCAAATCTCCGTGACCGCGACAGGCGCATTGCAAGCGGTGGTCACCGTGGCTGTAGGCACACAGGTTTCCGGAACCGTTTCCGCATTGTACGTGGATTTCAATTCGCAGGTGAAGAAGGGACAGGTTGTCGCGCGCATTGACACCACTTTGCTCTACGCTTCGTTGCAAGATGCGGCATCCAATGTGGCCAGCGCCAGCGCACAGGAAGCTAAGGCGCAAGCCGATCTGAAACGCGCCCAGCAATTGTTCGACAAGAATCTGGTGTCCCAATCCGAACTGGACGTGGCCGTGGCATCCGCCAAAGTCGCGGAAGGAAATGTGCAGGCGGCGAAGGCCGGATTGCAGCGCGCCCGCATCAATCTCCGCTATGCCACCATCGTCTCCCCCATCGACGGGATTGTGCTTTCCCGCGCTGTGGATCTGGGACAAACCGTGGCCGCGAGTTTCAACACCCCCACTTTGTTCAGCATCGCGGGAGACTTGAGGAAAATGCAGGTGCTGGCCTCGGTGGACGAAGCCGACATCGGACAGGTAAAGGTGGGACAGAGCGTTTCCTTCACGGTGGACGCCTATCCTGACGGACAATTCACGGGAACGGTGGAACAAATCCGCCTGCAACCCATCGTCACTCAAAACGTCGTGACCTACAACGTGATTGTGGGCGTTCAAAATCCCGATCTCAAATTGATGCCGGGCATGACGGCCAACATGACCATCGCCATCGACCGCAAAGAGGATGTGCTGCTCGTTCCGGCAGCGGCATTGCGCTTCCAACCTCCACGACCCGCCAAATCCGGATCGGATTCCTCCGCGCACAAACAGGGCGAATGGAAAAAACATGCAGGCTCGGGAAGCCGCGATCGAAGCCGGGTGTTTCTTTTGGAAAACGGAAAACCCAAATTTCTCAAAGTCAAGGCGGGACTCAGCGACGGGACTAAAACGGAGATCGAGGCCCTTAACGATGATACGATCGGGATCGATACCGGAGCCGATGTGATCATCGGAGTGGAATCCACCACGGGTTCCGCCACCACGGCCAAGCCTTTCGGCATGCAACAGCAGGGTGGCGGCGGGAGAGGATTCCGTTAGTGTCCAATCCAATTCTGTCCGTCAAAAGTCTGGTCAAAACCTATCAGATGGGTGAAATGACTGTGCACGCCCTGCGCGGTGTCGATTTGGAAGTTTACCCTTCCGAATTTGTGGCCATCAGCGGACCCAGTGGATCGGGCAAGTCGACTTTGATGAATATTCTCGGCTGTCTGGACGTCCCCACCTCCGGGCAATATTTGTTGGACGGCGAAGCGGCACAAAATCTGACGCGCGATGATCTTTCCCGTTTGCGCAACCGCAAGCTTGGTTTTGTCTTTCAGTCCTTCAACCTGCTTTCACGAACAACCGCGCTGGAAAATGTCGAACTTCCACTGCTGTACCGCAGGGATGTTTCCCCATCGGAAATACGCGATCGGGCCATGGCATGTCTGGCTGCAGTGGGATTGGCGGAACGCGCCGGACATTATCCCAACCAACTTTCGGGCGGGCAGCAACAGCGCGTCGCCATCGCCCGCTCCATGGTCAACGATCCCGTCGTCATTCTGGCAGACGAACCCACTGGAAATCTCGACACGCGTACCAGCATCGAGATCATGGGTTTGTTCCAGGGATTGAACACGAAGGGGATCACGGTGCTGCTCGTGACTCATGAACCGGACATCGCGCAATTCTCAGGCCGGCAGGTGATTGTGCGCGATGGTAAAATTGTGCGCGATATTCCGACTCCGAATCAACTTTCCGCCAGGGAAGAACTGATCAAGTTGCCTCCGCCCTCGGTTGAGGAATTGATTTAAATGCGTCCCACAGCCCTGTTTATGATTGCCCTGCGTTCGCTCTCGCGCAACAAGCTGCGATCCGCGCTGACCATGCTGGGCATCATCATCGGCGTGGCGGCGGTGATCGCCATGCTCGCCGTGGGACAGGGCGCGCGCGCCGCCGTGGAGAAATCCATCGCCAGTCTGGGCAGCAATGTCATCATCGTCTCTCCCGGAGCACCGAATCAATCCGGAATACGCCTCGAAGCGGGATCCAACAGCCATTTCAGCGAGACGGACGCCGACGCCATTCGCGCACAGGCGGATCAGGTCTTGTACGTCACGCCCATGGTGCGCACAGGTGGACAGTTGAAATTTAGCGGACAGAATTGGCGCACCAACGTGTACGGCGTCTATCCGGAATATCTTCTCATCCGTCAGTGGAACGTAGTCTCCGGCTCCAGCTTCACGGTGTCGGACGAAAGGGGCGCCACCAAGGTTTGTCTGGTGGGGAAAACAGTCGCCAACAATCTGTTCGGCGAAGATGCCGATCCCGTGGGCCGGACATTGCGCATCAAGAATGAACCCTTTCGAGTCGCGGGCCTGCTGGAGTCGAAAGGACAAAACGCGCTGGGTCAGGATCAGGATGACATTGTGATCGCGCCGTTTTCCACGATTCTTCACAAAGTGCTGGGTGGCACCTACGCCCAAAGTTTTTTCGCCTCGGCCGTTTCCGGAAATGCCATTCCCGATGCATCCAAACAGATCGAGGACATCCTGCGCCGCCGCATGCGCATTCCCGACGGCGCAGCTTCCGATTTCACCATCCGCACCCAAACCGACATCGCCGCCGCCGCAACCTCCACCTCGCAAACTTTGACCGTGCTGCTGGCGAGCATCGCAGCCATTTCCCTGCTGGTGGGCGGCATCGGCATCATGAACATCATGCTCGTTTCCGTCACCGAGCGGACCCGGGAAATCGGCATCCGCCTTGCCGTGGGAGCCCTTGGAAGGGACATTCTTCTGCAATTTCTCGTGGAAGCCCTGGTCATCAGCATTCTGGGGGGACTGCTTGGAGTCTTGCTCGGAGTGGGAACATCCGCATTTCTGGCTTCCACGCAGGGATGGGCTGTAAGCGTTTCCCCCGTCTCCGTTTTTGTGGCCTTTGGTTTTTCTGCGGCAACCGGTATCTTTTTCGGATGGTATCCGGCGCGCAAAGCGGCCCAACTGAATCCTATTGACGCCTTACGGTACGAATAAGAATTGGAGAACACATGAAAATCAACACGCTTTTGATCGATGATGATCACAAATTAGGGGAACTCCTGACCGAGTATCTCGATCGCTTTGAAATCCATGTGACTACCGCGGAAAATGGCGAAGATGGATTGCGCATGCTGCGCCATACCGGACCGGATTGCATTCTGCTCGATATCATGCTTCCGGGGCAGGACGGTTTCGAGATCTGCAGGGAAATCCGCAAGGTATCCGATGTGCCTGTAATCATGCTGACTGCGCGCGGAGAAGTGGCCGACCGCGTGGTGGGTCTTGAAATCGGCGCGGATGATTATTTGCCGAAACCCTTCGAACCGCGCGAACTCGCCGCGCGAATTCAGGCCGTGCTTCGCCGCCGCCATTCCTCTTCCCGCAGCGGAGTTTTGCGTTGCGGCGATTTGGAAGTGGACAATTCCCGCCGCATGGCCTCCCGAAACGGCGAGGATCTCAGGCTTACGGGTCTCGAATTCGACGCCCTGATGGCCTTTGTCCGGAATGTGGGTGTCATCCTCAGCCGGGATCAATTGATGGATTTGCTCAAAGGCGGCGAGTGGGAGCCGCTGAACCGCTCTCTGGATGTTCTGGTCAGCCGGCTTCGTCAGAAACTGGGGGATGATCCGCAAAGTCCCCGCTACCTTAAAACGGTACGCGGATCTGGCTATCTATTCCTTGGTGGAATCGAAGATGACCCAAGGACCTAAGTCCGAAGGAAGCGTACAACGCAGGGGTTATCAATCCCTTTTCTTCAAACTTTTTGTGGTGTTGATGGGAAGCGTCATGCTAACCTATCTCGCGTTTGGCGGCTTTTACCGTTTCAGCTGGAATGAAAACGACCGGTTGGAATCACACCCCAACCAAATCCATTATTGGAAATTGTTGTCGGATGAAATTGGCACCCCGCCGGATACGGCGCTCGCAGCCGCTCTTTCCCTCTACCTCGGTGTTGCCATAGGCATCCAACTACCCGGAGGTCATTGGCAGGCCTCAGATTTCTCGGATGACATCTGGTCACATCTGGAAAACAACACACACCCCGACTCCTTGCAAATGTTTTTAAGCAAGGGCCGATTGTGGGCGGCCATCCCCAAGGGCAATTACACCTACGTGTACGGCTCCCGCCGCAAACCGACCGGAGAAACCCTGAGCCGGGACTGGATTGTGCTGTTTCTTTTCATCTTCATGGCGTGGGTGCTGGCCTGGACAACGCTCCACCGCATGTTGCGCCCCATACGCGGGCTGGAGCACGGTGTAAAAGCCGTGGCGGACGGAAATCTGGAAATCCGGCTTTCGGAAAAGGGAAGCGATGAGCTGGCCGGTCTCGCCCGTTCCTTCAATACCATGACGCAAAGCCTCAAGGAACGCATGCATGCACGCGATCAATTGCTGCTCGATGTGAGTCATGAATTGCGATCGCCGCTGACTCGCATGCGGGTGGCGCTGGAAATGGCCGCTCCCGGCGCGGCCGTAAACAGTTTGCGTGAAGAAGTGGAATCTTTGGAAAAGATGGTGGCCGAACTTTTGGAAACTGAACGCCTCCAAAGCCCCGCCGGACAACTGAATCGCAAGTCGGCTGATTTTTCCCAGCTCATCACTGAAAAAGTTTCCCGGTTGACGGGGCAAAGTCCCGGCATCCTGTGGAAACCTTCCGATCCCCTTTTTCTGTTGGTGGACGAGGATCGCATCAGCCTCGTCCTTCGCAACATTCTGGACAACGCCCTGAAATACGGGCGAACAGCTTCAAGACCTGTGGAGATTTCCCTCAAAAAAGAAGGAGATTTCGCGATACTGGAAGTGCGGGATTTCGGACAGGGAGTTCCGGAAAAGGAATTGCGTCTCGTGTTTGAACCCTTTTACCGTGTGGATCGTTCACGATCCCGTTCTCCCGGTTACGGCCTCGGATTGTCCCTCTGCAAACGCATCGTGGAAATGCACGGCGGGAAAATCTTCCTTGCCAGCGGCATAGGTGAAGGAACAAGGGTTGTGGTCGAACTGCCCTTGAATTCCTGATTTCGCCGGATTTCAGCAATCCTGTAATAATCGCCCGCCTACAAAGGTTTCATCTCCCATGCCGGGCGCGGGAAACGAGGCTATTATATGGTAGGATTTGAGAGGGGTATAAAAAAATGAAAAAACTATTACTGGCATTAATTGCAGTTTTGGGAAACGCTTTGGCCTTTGGCGCGGAAGGTGACACGGGCACAATGGCCTTTCAATGGTCGGGCTATTCCGATTTGGCTCCCACACCCAAGACTTACAGCCTGTCGGATTTTCACGGCAAGGTCATTTTGATGAATGTCTTTCAATACAATTGCGGAGGCTGTGATGCCAACGCCCCCAAACTCGGAAGAATGGCGGACAGCATCGGTAGTGGCTCGTCCACGGTTCCCTTTCAAGGTGTAGGAACGGAAATAGACAACGGCACCTATACTCAAATCCAAACATCCTATGTCCCGCAGCTCAAAAAGAACGCGCCGAACATCAATTACCCCCTCGTCCATGTTCCATTCGATACGGCTATCTACACCGCGACCAATCCCTCGGGCACCGTCTGGAAACGATACAACTCCTATCGGGACGTTTATTTCGTCATTGACGTCAATGGAAAAATCGTCTTCCGCGTGGCGGGAAATCGCAGCAATCTCATGCCCGATTCTAATTTCAGAAATATCCGGAATGCCATCGCCAAAGCTTTGACCGCAGCGACCACCAACATCCTTTGTCTGAACTCCTGCTCCAAGAATGGACTCAGAGCTTATCGTCAAGGGGGCAATTTCCATTTCAATCTGGGCTCCACAGCCAACGGCCCCGCCTCTCTGCAAATCCTCGATCTTCAAGGACGCATGATTCGCACCTTCTCCATTCCCGCTGGAAGTAATGTGGTTTGGAATGGCGCGGCAGGAAATGTTCCCTTCGGAACCTACTTCGCTAAGGTGACAATTGGCGGCGCATCCGCCAGCCAGCGCATCAACTGGACACCGTAAAAAGCTTTCGGTGAGTCTGCGCTACGGAGAATGAACGTAGCGCACTTTATTTCCCACTATCGTGAAATCAGACCGCTTAGGGCGGTAACCATTCACGGGCCGTATCGGTGGAAGATAGGCCCCACTCGAGGTGGTATCCCATCCCAGATTCCAGGCTCCAAAAGCAAATATCGTATCCGCACCATCTCTCGATCGCGAACGGACGAACATCATCGCACCAAAGATGCTGTTGTCCGGTGCCGTGAAGTGATAGCTCGCCGAAGTCGCCGGAAAGAACTGAAAGTGATGCTCAGTTTGAAAGCTGGTGTCCCCAAATTCCCCCGTGTCCCCGAAAACAATGGGCGCATTGGCACCATGCACATTCACCTTGAGACCGTTCATGCAAAACCCGTCCGGGCAAACCTGCAAGTCCCAGTCATTGGCCGTGTCGCCATTCACATTTTGGGGCAAAGTCCACAGCGTGTCAATGCCCACATAAAAACTGTCGGGACGCCGCGCCAAATCGCCGAAGGACCACGCAAACAACAGGCTGCCATCGTCGGGAACGATACTGGTCGTTATAGAAGTGTCGAATGTGCGATACCACTTCGGATTATACAGAAGCTTCTCAAGGTGGGCCGTTGAGGCCAAGGGGGCATCCAAACCTGTTGCGCCGGGATGATAGCGATAGGACGCCACATTTTGCACGACTCCATCCGCGTTTTTCACCATCACAACCACAGCATAATCCGTGGGATTTTCCAAGCCGGATGGATTCCCATGACCCGTGGCTTCGGGTATAATCGTTAATGCTGTGGAATAGGTTTTCGAATTCAATCCCGCCAGTGATTTTAAAACCATCGCCTTGCCGGATGCATCCTTGTCCGACGTTTCCGAAACAATGGTTTCCCAGTTGTTTGCATAGAGGGGGATTTTCACGGGAAGATTTTTAGAAACGATTACACGAAAGGTTAAAGCCTCCTGCGCAATGCTGTCCCGGTTCAAGACCGTAAAACGAACATTCATCCTGTGCGAAAGGCTGTCATAACTCACCGCATTCAGCCTTAAATCCAGATAAGTGGTGCTGTCCACTCGCTTCAATCGCGCCACCAGGGAATCGTATTCCCCCTGCGCATATCTCACGTCTGTTTCCCGAATTCCGAAAGTCGTATTGGAACCATTCAATGTGACTTGCGGGAGACTGTTGGCAAAAGCCTGATCATAACGCGCCTGTGTTCCGGCAGTGATCCACGGATCATCCACCGTTCCGAATTTTACGTGATAGTTTACCACCACGAGGCGCGCATTATAGCGGGGCGAATGCAAATCTTTGCGGATGTAAGGCAAAAGTCGACTCTCGGCATCCGGGCAATTCGTGCATCCAAAAGAACCGAAGGATTCCAGAATAAATTTTCTCTGAACCTTGTAATGTTCCGCTGCTATCAACGGAGTCAAGGTCAAATCTCCAATGCGTGTCGGATCCAATTCCTGGTTGGGATCGTTGAACGTCAAACAGCCGCCGATCAACGCCAAAGCCGTCATTCCCGCGAGTGCGGGAATCCAGAATCCTCGTCGGGATTTCAGAAGTGAGTAATCCATATCAATTCTGCGCCTTCAAAGGCGGGCTCCAGACGGCAACTGCCTCCCGAACAAACTACTCGTTCCTGCCGTTGTCCGACCCACAGGCTGATTTGATTGCCTTCCAGCGCGGAATACGTGAAATACGCAGAGGCCCAGCCGTTGGTGATTCCGGGAAGTTTGGAATGGATGGAGTTCGTGTCCGCCAGCACCTTCGAATTGGTCACTTCATAATCCACAGTGAAAGTCCATGCGGAATTACGGCCCAACGTTGCGGAGAGGACACCCTGCCAGGGATTGTCCCTGTCATAAACGGCACCCACGCCACCCAATTTTCCAAGCAAGGCATTGGCCGAATCCACCCGGCGATACTCCGTGTAGCGACGCTGAAGTTCGGCTTCGCCCTGAAGCGTCCACGGCCCCGACAAAGGTTTGGTGGCGGTAATTCCGGCATTAAAGGCGTTGATGTCTTCAAAGGAACCTTCTCCCGCCTTGCGCTGATGATTCCAATCCAAATCGAGAAGCAATGTTCCCTGTTTCGACTTGGACAATTGCAGGCTTTGATCCACATCCAGATACGGCAGGCTTACATGAGAAATGAGTTTACTGGGATCGTGTTCGGGATGTGACACTATGTTGGAAACATTCACCGAGTAAAAATCTTCGTCTTGGAAATGCCAGGTTCCATGCACTTGTCCACCCCGTTCGGCCTGATTGTTGGAGAACAGCATATCGCGGGCCATTAAACGGAAGGTGTGATACTTCACCAGACTGGGAGGATTGGTAAAACTCAAGTCATAGTTGTAGTAGTACTTGAGCTCGCCGCCCATTTCGAACTTTCCCCAGTTTGCGGAAAGCGACCCGTACAGTGCGCGACCGTGATAATCGTTCGGATAATTGAAATCGTCATGTCCCACCAAACCGACGTATGCGAGATACAGCGATGTAGGGCCCCAAAGCTGCTGCCAGTTTCCTCCGGCCAGTTTGACATGCCAGCCTTTTCGAAAAGCTTCAAGATACTGGGACCCGACCTTCATTCCGGTTTGCGGTTCCCATTCCCCTTCCAAGCCCTGCAAATAAACATCCCGGCGGGCATCCTCTTCGGCATCATTCGTATAAACATCCGCAAAACTGGAATAAGTGTTGCCTCCGAACACGGATACGCGACCGCGCCCCAAGCCGATGGCGCTTGAAGCGTTCCCCGCCGAAAGTGAACCCCACGCGCCTTTCATATCCCGGTCAATGCGCGCCTGCCGATCTTCGAAGAAATGCAACACCAAACCCTGATTAAGGCTGCCGTAAAGATTTCCGGCGCGGATGTCGGCATGCTCCCCATCGTAAGCAAAGGTCTGCTTCACGATGCGATCCGTGGGATTGCGAATGGTTTTGTCGTTTAGGAATTGATAGGCCTGGAACCGTGCCTGATAGCTGAGTTTGTCACTCGCAATGCGAAAATCAAACCAGTCCTCCAGCCATCCGCTGGAACCTGGATCGTCGCGATTCTCTTTGCCATAATTAGCCCGCATGAAATTGGACCCGGAAAGATTCACATGAGTCAGCAAACCTTTATCTGACGCAGAAGTCGAAGCCTGCGAAGCAGCATGCGTTTTGTTTGTGGAATCCGCTCCGGCAGAAATCGTGGGAGGAGAAAGAAGTTCGGCAATCCGTTTTTCCAATTCCTTTTCATCACCCGGTTCAAAACCTTCCTTGCGGAAAATGATGCGACCCGAACGATCGATTAAAATGGTGGTCGGCAAAACCGCCACGTTATACAATCGATAAGCCTGCTGTTCAGGATCGAGCAACACTGAAAACGGAAAGGCTTTGGATTTGGCGAAAGAACGGACACGGGCTGCGGTTTGCGGTTGATCAACCGAGATGGCGGCAATCTTCAAATCCGGATAACGCTTTTGAATGTCGCTGTAGGTATTGAGTTCAGATAAACAGGGAACACAGAAAGTGGCCCAGAAATCCAGCAGGACCACATCTTTTCCCAGATGTTCATTCAAGCTGAATGTTTTTCCGTCAAAGTCTTCAAGATGAAAGGCCGGTGCCTGTTCCGCAAATGCAATGGCCGTGGAAAACACCGCAGCCAAAATTGCGGTTCGCAATTACCCCGCCCCCGAATTTCCGCGTTCGCGTTCAGTTCCCAATAAACTGGCAAAACCATAATCGCGATTCATGCGCGCAATATGTTCCACGGAAATTTCCTTGGGACATGCCGCTTCGCATTCATAACGATTGGAACAGTTTCCAAAACCCAGTTCGTCCATCTTTTGGACCATGCGCACCACGCGGCGTTCACGTTCCGGTTGCCCCTGCGGCAAATGTCCGAGATGCGAAACCTTGGCGGAAACAAACAACATGGCGGAGGCGTTGGGACAGGCCGCCACGCAGGCACCGCAACCGATGCAAGCCGCCGCATCCATGGCCGTATCGGCATCGCATTTGCGAATGGCAGTGGCATTGGCATCCGGCGCACCGCCGGTGTTGACGGAAACGAATCCGCCTGCGGAGATGATTTGATCGAAGGCGCTGCGATCCGTCACCAAATCCTTGATCACCGGAAAGGCTTTCGCACGCCACGGTTCCACCGTGATGGTGGCTCCGTCGTTAAACCGGCGCATGAACAATTGGCACACCGTGGTTCCGGGATCGGAACCGTGCGGCAAACCATTCACGACCAGCGAACAGGTTCCGCAAATGCCCTCGCGGCAATCGCTTTCAAACGCCACCGGCTCTTCACCCTTGCGAATCAAATCGTTGTTCGCCTCGTCCAGCATTTCCAGAAAGGACATGTCGGGCGGAATATCCTTCATGCGGATTTCCTGAAATTTTCCCTGCGAGTTTCCGTCCTTTTGGCGCCACAGGCGCAGGAGGAATGAAAGCTTCTGGTTCACTTGTAACTCCGCTGCGTTAAATGAACATTGTCAAAGGCGAGGGGTTCCTTGTGCAACTCGGATTTTTGTCCCACGCCCTTGAATTCCCACGCGGCGACGTGGCAAAAGTTGTTGTCGTCTCGCAGGGCTTCACCTTCTCCGACTTGCGACTCTTCGCGGAAATGCCCGCCGCAGGATTCACGCCGCGTATAAGCATCGAGAACCAGCAATTCGCCGAACTCAAGGAAGTCCGCAATGCGTCCCGCTTCTTCCAAAGCCATGTTCAAATCCTGACCGGAACCGGTGACACTGACTTCCTTCCAGAACGCTTCGCGAATCTTCGGGATTTCATCCAACGCGATTTTAAGTCCGGCTTCATTGCGCGCCATGCCGCAATAGTCCCACATCACTTTCCCCAATTGCCTGTGAAATTCCATCGCAGGCTTGTTGCCTTTGACTGCCAGCAACTTGTCCTGACGCGCCTTCACGGAGTTTTCCGCATCAACGAACGCGGGATGATCCGTGGTGACCTTGGGGATTTTGTTCGACGCGAGATAATGACCGATAGTATGCGGGATGATGAAGTATCCATCCGCAAGTCCTTGCATCAAGGCGCTCGCACCGAGGCGGTTTGCTCCGTGGTCGGAGAAGTTGGCTTCGCCCAGCACATGCAGACCCGGCAAATTGCTCATGAGATTGTAATCGACCCACAAACCGCCCATGGTGTAATGCACCGCGGGATAAATGCGCATGGGAACCTGATACGGATTTTCATCCGTAATCTTGTCATACATCTGAAAGAGGTTGCCGTATTTCTCCGCAATCTTGTCCTTGCCCAAACGCTTGATGGCATCGGAGAAATCGAGATAGACGGCCAGCCCCGTCTCCCCCACTCCCAATCCCTGATCGCAAACCTGTTTCGCATTGCGCGAAGCCACGTCGCGCGGAACCAGATTTCCGAAACTCGGATATTTTTCCTCAAGGAAATAAAAGCGTTCGGACTCGGGGATTTTTTCCGGCGAACGCTTGTCCCCCGCCGTTTTCGGAACCCACACGCGGCCGTCGTTGCGCAAACTCTCCGACATCAAGGTCAGCTTGCTTTGATGATCACCGGTGACGGGAATGCAGGTCGGGTGGATTTGCGTGAAGCAAGGATTGGCAAACAACGCTCCGCGCTTGTGTGCACGCCACGTCGCAGTGACATTGCAACCCACCGCATTGGTGGAGAGATAAAAGACGCGGCCATAACCACCCGTGGCCAATACCACGGCGTCGGCTTCATGACGTTCCAGTTCACCCGTGACCAGATTACGGACGATGATGCCACGCGTTTGTCCGTCAACCACGACCACATCCAGCATTTCGCGGCGCGTATGCAATTTCACCGCGCCGAGTCCAACCTGACGCATCAACGATTGATAGGCACCGAGCAATAATTGCTGGCCGGTTTGTCCGCGCGCATAAAAGGTGCGGGAAACCTGTGCACCACCGAAGGAGCGGTTGTCCAACAGACCACCGTATTCGCGGGCGAAAGGCACGCCCTGTGCCACGCAATGATCGATGATTTGCGTGCTGATCTCGGCGAGGCGATGCACATTGGCTTCGCGAGCGCGGAAGTCGCCGCCTTTTACCGTGTCGTAAAACAAGCGATGAACGCTGTCGCCGTCGTTGGGATAATTCTTCGCGGCGTTGATGCCACCCTGTGCCGCGATGCTATGCGCACGACGGGGGCTGTCATGGAAAGTGAAGGAGTGGACGTTATAGCCCAGCTCTGCAAGACTGGCGGCAGCCGAGGCTCCGGCCAAACCGGTTCCCACCACGATGATTTTGTGCTTGCGCTTGTTGGCCGGATTCACCAGCTTCATCTGAAACTTGTAATCGGTCCATTTGTTCTCAATGGAGCCCGGGGGAATTTTGGAATCGAGTATCATGTTCACACTCCCCTCTGGAAATAGGCCCAGATGGCGATGGCCGTGAAGCCACCCGTAATAACCACAGCGTAGGCCTTGGAAATGAATTGGATGGCGGCATTGTAGCGCGGATGATTCAGCCCCACACTTTGCAAACTGCTGCCGACGCCATGCGCCAGATGGTTGAACAGGAAAAGAAAGCTGATGACGTAGAAGGCCGTGAACCAGCCCTTGGCGAAGAAGTGCATGGCCGCGCCATACAGGTCGCGCATCTCCACTCCGTCGTAGGTCACCGTTCCGATTTCGGAATACAGTCCCATCCGAAAATGCGGCACATGCACGAGGACGAAAATCAAAAGCCACATTCCGGAGACGAACATGTATTTCGCATAAGGCCCCTGTTTCGCCTTAGAAGCGTTGACGGCATAGCGTTCCGGCCGCGCGGCGCGATTCTCAATGGTGACCTTGATGCCCAGATAGACGTGCAACAGGAATGCCGCCACCAAGGTGCATTCAACGGGATAGATGATTTCCTTCAGCGTGTGCAGCAGTAAATAGGCATAGCTGTTGAAATGCTCGGCACCGGAGAGCATGCCAATGTTTCCGGCCAGATGAACGAGCAGAAAGAAATACAGGTACACACCGCTCAAACCCATGATTTGTTTCCTCCCGATGGAGGAAGACAAATAAGCGGTCACGGGATTCTTCGCCATCAAATCAACTCCTCCGGCACATCCGCCGCATAATCCACACCCGCGATTCCAAAACCGAACAGGCGCAGGAAATCGGAGCGATAGCCTTCCAGATCCGACTGGCCCACCATGTTCTCCGTGGCAATGCCCACCCACAACCGTTTCACTTCGTTCTGCACATCCTCGCGCATTTCTAAATCGTCCAAACGAATCCGGCCTTGTTCATCAGTGGGAATTTTTCCACCGACGTACAATCGGTCACGAAACAACCGGTCGATTTGCTCGATGCAGCCTTCGTGAATTCCTTTTTCCTTCATCACCTTGTACAACACGCTGATGTAAAGTGGCATGAACGGAATGGCGGAACTGGCTTGTGTGACCAGCGCCTTGTTGACCGACACAAAAGCCTGACCGTTGATGTCCTTGAGTTTGCCTTGCAAGGTGTGTGCGGTTTTTTCCAGATGATCTTTCGCCGCACCGATGGTGCCGTTGCGATAAACAGGCTGGGTCACATCGGGTCCGATATAGGAATAGGCCACCGTAATCGCGCCGGGAGCCAGCAGATCTTCAGACTTCAACAAGTCCACCCACATTTCCCAATCTTCGCCGCCCATGACTTGAATGGTGTCTTCCACTTCCTGAGGCGTGGCCAATTCGAGCGTGATTTCACTGACCACACCGCTGTTGAAGTCCAGCGTTTTGTTGGTGTACGGAGCCTTGATGGGTTTCAACACCGAGCGATGCGCCACGCCTGTCACCGGATGTACGCGACGCGGAGCGGCAAGGCTGTACACGAAAAGATCGACGGCACCGAGTTCGCTCTTCAAGGTCGCAATGACTTCGTCCTTGATCTCTTTTGAGAAGGCATCGCCCATGATGCTTTTGTGATAAAGGCCTTCCTTCGCGGCGGCTTCTTCAAAAGCACGGGTTTGATACCATCCCGGCGAAGCCGTACGGCCTTTTTCAGCGGGCCGTTCATAAGCCACGCCCAAGGTGCCCGCTCCGCAGCCGAATGCGGCGGCGATGCGCGATGCCAGTCCATAACCGGTGGAACAACCGATGACCAGCGCCTTGCGCGGACCATTGGCAATGGCTCCATGGGACTTCACATGCTGGATTTGTTCTTCCACACTGGCGGTGCAGCCAATGGGATGGGCGGTGGTGCAAAGAAAACCACGAATTCTGGGTTCGATAACCATTCCTGTAGCTTCCCTTCGATTTCCCTGAATGACCCGGTAAAATTAGCTTTTCGCGACCGGACGGGGCGGGTATTATCTTTCCCGGCTGCATAAAAAACGGGGAGTTCTGCGCATGAAATTCGAAGTCCACAAGCCGGTATTTCTGGATGCACTGCAAATGGCCTGCAACGCCATCCCCAGCAAAACCACTTTGCAAATCCTGTACAACCTGCTGTTCCAGCTCAAGGGCAATGAACTCGAGATCCGGGCCACTGATTTGGACATGACCATCGTGCTGAAACTGCAGGTGGAGGGCCATGAGAACGGTTCCATCGTGGTGAACGCCCGCAAGCTGCTGGAAGTCACCAAAGAGCTTCCCGACTTCCCCGTCATCATTTCCGTGGATGAATTTTTGTTCACCATCAAGTCCGAATCCGGGTTCCAAGGCACACTCACCGGCTATGACGCGGCGGAATATCCTTCCCTCCCCGAAGTCGAACAGGGCAAGCCGTTCAGCGCGCCGCTCAAGGAACTAAAATTTCTTGCCGAAAAGGCATCGTTCGCCGTGTCCGCCGATTTCAGCCGCATGAGCCTGACCGGCGTGTATTGCGAAGGCAAGGGTGGAAACCTCGGCATGGTTGCCACGGACGGTCATCGCTTCGGCAAAGCATGGGTGGCATCGAAAGGGATTTCTCTTCCCGGCGTGATTCTGCCACCGAAAGCGTTGAGCCAGGTCTTGCGTATGGCGGAAGACCCCGAACAGTTGATTGAAATGGAAATTGGCGCCGCGCAGGCCCGCTTCACCACGCCGTCCATCACCTTGCTGACCAAGCTCATCGACGGTCCGTATCCGAATTATGAGAATGTGATTCCCAAGGAATTTTCGCGGACGATGAAATGCAATCGCGAGCATTTGATGTCGGTGCTGCGCCGCGTTTCGACCATGGCTAATTCCAAAACCCGTTTGGTGGTTTTTGGGTTTGAGAACAAGAAACTTCAACTGACTGCGAAGAATCCTGATCTCGGCGGCGACTCCGAGGAATCGATGCCGATTGAATTCACCGGCGATGCCGTGGAAGTGGGCGTGAATGCAGCGTATTTGTTGGAAGAACTGCGCTTGGCGCACAGCGAGGAAGTGCTGTTCAAATTCAACAATCCGTTGGGCGCGATTGTGGTGGAACCGGTGATGGACAAGCCGAATTATTTCTTTATCGTAATGCCGTTGAGGATTCTCAAAGAACCGGGGTAATCTTTGGGCTGGCCTCGATACACCCGCCAACGGCAGGCACTCGGCCAGCGATATCGTAGGTGACGCATGGTTTTATTTGAAGAAAAGAAAATCACAACACGCTGGATGTTGATCATTCTTGTGGCTTTCACCCTGCTTATAGTAAGTACAGGGGGAAACGCACTACGAATGGCTATAGCATTGGGATCCATATTTTCGATAGTTTATCTATTTGCTGGCGGGAAAAGAAAAATTGAATACAACGATGACGAGTTGGTTTACAGGTACAATTGGTGGGGAACTGTTAAAATCAAAATAGAAGACGTTGACTCCTTTGAAATAGAAACCCAATCCTCTACCGGAACAACACCGTACGACAGCGCTACGGCTCAAGTGGTGCAATACTATCTCTTTAAGCTCAAATCTGGAAAGAAGGTTTATGTCCAAAGAATTTTATCGGCAGACAACGAAACAAAACTGAATGAGATATTGGGCAACAAACGAATCACATAAAAAACCCAAAACCATTTCGATCAAAATCCCATTTCGCAGGATTGTTCGCAAACCCACCACCCTTCGACAGGCTCAGGGACCGGTGGGTTATAAGCCTCTCTGTTCAAGTAAAGTATTGTTGATCGAAGACCGCTCGTTGAGCCTGTCGAAACGACACCGGAGATGTCAAGAACGAAGAAGCGATGGTCGGGCGATGTGCCGAGCTTGTCGATGTATAGCCCGCCGTGCTTCGACTCCGCTCAGCAACCGGCGGGCGTATCGAGACCAAGCCCCATGTCCAGAAAACATTAAATACCTTATCCCCCATGAAATCCTTACCTGCTTTCATCTTTCTACTGTCCGTCGCAGCCTTTGCCAATGCCAGCACAACCGTGGCACCCACAACGGTTCCGCAAAAACAGGAAAAGATTTCGCAGGAGGAAGTGGGCGTCCGGTTGATCCATGAACTCACGCGCGGCGATACCGAGTCCGTGTCCAAATATTTCGAGGACAGCGTCAAGGTCAACCTCACGCAGGAAGTCTTCAAAAGCATCAACGGTCAAATCACCTGGCTGTCCCGGCTCATCGGCGACACCGTCGAACAATTCATGACTGGTACCCAGATCGCCAAAAACGGCGAAACCGCCTTCTTCCGGGAGTACCGGCTCGCCAACGAATCCAACAAAAGAGCGCCGCTGATCGTGATTCATCTCTGGTTCAAAGATTCCACCTTCAACCTCGCAGCGGGCGGCTTCGTCAAAACATTTCTGGAGAATTCGGAAAAGCGGCTCGACGGCGATCAAACGTGGAAAATCGACGGAAAGAATGTCGACATCCATTCCGTCGTCCTGATCGATTTCAACGAAGGCGGCATGCTCGCGGTCAAGGTTTACGATGATGAGGACACAACCGATTTGGACTCCAACCGGGTGAATGTAAAGGGCGTTCCGATTGCAAAAGAAGCCATTGCACGGGGACTTGTCGCCAAGGCGAAAGAGGAATTGAAAGAAAAGAAACTGGTGGAAAGCATCGGCGTGGCCTTCATCCGTAAAGACCCCCACTTCGGCTATACGCATTACAAATACGGAATCTCATCCAGCCATTTTAAAGCGGAATGGGATTCGGTCAGTCCACCCACATTGGAACCCGTTGTAAAATCACAGCCCGTCCCCAAAGCCCCGTCTAAGAAAAAAGCCGCCAAAGCGAAATAACATCGATTGAACCTGTAGGGGCAACCCATGGGTTGCCCCTACAGGTTCGGACCCGAAAAACACGTTGCGACCCAACCCCTAATACCATACATTGATCCCAATCGATTTGAATGGGAGGCTTCTTTGTCCGAAAAAAAATTCCTGAAAAGATCCGCAACTCTCGCACTTTCCATTTCCCTCCTCGCCTTTTCATTCACTCATTCACAAACTGCAGTGCAGTTGCATGGCCAGCTCCATGTTCAAGGCACCCATATTCTCGACAAGAACAATCAAGTCGTGCAATTTCGCGGCATGGCACTGTACTGGAGCAATAGCGCGCAATCGAAATATTATACGGGCGCCACAGTGAAATGGATACGGGACGACTGGCATTGCAATATCGTACGTGCATCGATGGGTGTGCGCCCGCTCGGTGGAACGGCGGGATACATCGCCAGCCCCGCCGTGGAAAAAGCCAAGGTGGATTCAGTGGTTCAGGCCGCCATTGCATTGGGCATGTATGTCGTCATTGACTGGCACGAAACCGCAAATGGCAACGACTACCTTGCTGAATCCAAGGACTTTTTCACCAAGATGGCAACCGCCTATCACTCCTACCCTAATGTGATTTATGAATTGTGGAACGAGCCTTTGAATACTCATCCTTGGGCCACTGTCATCAAGCCCTATCACGAGGCCATCATTCCAGTGATACGCGCCATCGATCCCAACAACCTCATTCTTTGCGGTTCCAAAAGCTGGGATCAAGATGTGGATGAGGCTTCCAAAAACCCCATCACCATCAGCACCAACATCATCTACACCTTGCACTTTTACGCAGCCACTCACAAGCAATCGCTCCGGGACAAGGCGGATACCGCTATTAAATACGGGCTGCCTTTGATGGTTACGGAAGGCGGATTGAGTTCGTCGAGCGGCAATGGGACCATCGACACGGCTGAAATGCGGAGATGGGTTAACTTCATGGATCAACGCGGCATCAGTTGGATGAACTGGTCGGTAGCGGGACTCACCGAAACCTCGGCAGCTTTGACTTCTGCAGCCAGTGGTTCCGGAAACTGGACCACCGCTCAAATCAGCGGTTCCGGCACATGGGTGAGAAATGAAATCCGGGCCAAGAATGCTGCGGTAACGGCGATATTTACACCTCGGAAATTTTCATCGCGAGGGCTTGCACCGGGATTGGAAATATTTGATTTGCGTGGGGATCGCGTAGGGGCAACCGGCCCTTCGACTACGCTCAGGGACCACGGGTTGCCCCTACGCGATGCGGCCCTACATGGCCCCGTATTGTTCTCGATACCCGCGCATCCGTGACAACAATCCGGCATCACGACTGAGGTATTCCCCGCCTTCATCCGTTTCCAGAAAAGCGACCAAGTCCGTGAAGGATGCGATGGCCGTGGTGGCGATTCCGAACTCTTCGCGAATCTCCTGCAATGCCGAACGCTCACCGGAACCTTTTTCCATGCGATCCACGGAGACAACCAGACCAATGGCCTTTGCCTTTCCGCCTTTTTGAATCAACGGCAGGGATTCCCGCACCGAAGTACCGGCGGTGGTCACATCTTCGATGAGCACCACACGACATGACTCGGATGGATTCCAGTCCTTGTAATCGAATCCCACCAACGCCCCGCCTTCGCCATGATCCTTGGCTTCCTTGCGGTTGAAGGTATAGCTGATGTCGAGGTTGAAAAGTTTGTTCAGGGACATGACGGTGGAAACTGCCAGTGGAATTCCCTTGTAGGCCGGGCCGAAAAGATTGTCCACCTCTTTGCCATGTGTGGCATACAGGGCTTGGGCATAAAACCCGCCCAGCTTGTCCATCTGTGACCCGCGTTGATAGGCCCCGGTGTTGATGAAGTAAGGTGTCTTGCGTCCGCTTTTGGTCGTGAAGTCTCCGAACTTCAAGGCTCCGCAGGAAAGCATGAAGCGGATGAATTCGGTTTTGTGGTCTTGCATGGAATTTTCCTGTTTGTTCAAAAGTAGAACGGAATTTCATGACGAAAAGGCATTTCAGGCATATTACAGAAGAAGACTCAAAAATTCTAACGTTTTAGGCCTTCAAGGAGTTTAAAACATGCATGGCATCGATGTCGCAGCGCTATATCAGGGACTGGCCGAAAAGCACGCCCGGGCGCGGAAAATTCTCGGAAAACCGCTAACCCTCGCCGAAAAAATCCTCTGGTCGCATCTCGACGATGCCAATCAGGGAATGCTGGAACGCGGCAAGTCATTCGTCTTGCTGCGCCCCGACCGCGTCGCCATGCAGGACGCCACCGCGCAAATGGCCATTCTCCAATTCATGCAGGCCAACAAGGCCAGGGTCGAAGTGCCGACCACCGTGCATTGCGATCATCTCATCATCGCGCAGGAAGGCGCCACGCGCGATCTCGACATCGCCAACCACCAGAACAAGGAAGTGTTCGACTTCCTCAGCTCCGCTGCGAAAAAATACGGCATGGGATTTTGGAAGCCGGGTTCCGGCATCATCCATCAAGTCGTTCTCGAAAACTACGCCTTCCCCGGCGGCATGATGATCGGCACTGATTCGCACACACCCAACGCAGGCGGTCTCGGCATGATGGCTGTGGGCGTTGGCGGTTCGGATGCAGTCGATGTGATGGTCGGCATGCCTTGGGAAGTGTTGTATCCGCGCGTCACCGGTGTAAAACTCACCGGCAAATTGAACGGATGGACTTCGGGCAAGGACATCATTCTCAAGCTGCTGGAAATTCTCACCGTCAAAGGTGGCACGAACAAGATCATCGAATACTTCGGTCCCGGTGTGGAAAGCCTTTCCTGCACGGGTCAGGGCACCGTCGCCAACATGGGCGCAGAACTCGGTGCCACCTGCTCACTATTTCCCTATCACAAAGCCATGGGCGATTATCTTCGCGCCACACGCCGTGCCTCCATCGCGGAGCTGGCCGACAAGTATGCGGATTTCCTGCGTCCCGATGCGGAAGTGGAAAAAGATCCGGCCAAGTACTACGACGAGGTGATCGAAATCAATCTCGACACTTTGGAACCGTATGTCGTCGGCCCGCATTCGCCGGACAAGGCCCGACCCATTTCCAAATTCAAGGCCGAGATCATCAGCGAAAATTATCCCGCCGAACTCAGCGCGGCGTTGATCGGTTCCTGCACCAACTCTTCCTATGAAGATGTGGGTCGCGCAGCTTCCATTGCAGATCAGGTTTTGCAGCGCGGTGGAAAAGCCAAATCCAGTTTCTTCGTGAGTCCGGGATCGGAACAGGTTTTCGACACCACCAAGCGCGACGGCTATCTCGCCACATTGGACGCTCTGGGCGCCACGGTGATGGCCAATGCCTGCGGTCCCTGTATCGGTCAATGGAAGCGCAAGGATTTGCCGGATGGAACACGAAACTCCATCATCACTTCCTTCAATCGCAACTTCCGTGGCCGCAACGACGGCAACATTGAAACCTTGGCCTTCATCGGCTCCCCCGAACTGGTCACCGCCATGGCGTTGGCCGGAACCATTGCCTTCAATCCGTTGACCGACTCTCTCAAGGATTCGAGCGGAAAAGAATTCATGCTCACTCCGCCGCAAGGTGATGCGCTGCCCAGCAAGGGATTCGCCTTCAACGATGGCGGATTCATCCCGCCCGCTGAAGACGGTTCTTCCGTTGAAGTGAAAGTGGATGTCAACAGCCCGCGTTTGCAATTGCTCATGCCGTTCACGAAATGGGACGGCAAGGACATCACCGGCACACGGGTACTGGTCAAGGCGCAAGGCAAATGCACTACGGATCATATTTCTCCCGCAGGCAAATGGCTGGCGTTCCGTGGTCACCTCGATAAAATTTCCGACAACATGTTCCTCGGCGCAACCAATGCTTTTACTGGCGAAATCGGAAAAGCACGCAACGTTCTCAGCGGCGAAACCGGAAAAACATTTTCCGAAATAGCTCGTGATTATCAGAAAAAAGACATGCCTTGGGTCGTTTTCGGAGAAGAAAACTATGGCGAAGGCAGCTCGCGCGAACACGCCGCCATGTCACCGCGTTTTCTCGGATGCAAGGCCGTCATCGTGAAAAGCATGGCCCGCATTCATGAAACCAATCTCAAGAAGCAGGGATTGCTTCCGCTGCGCTTCGTGAATCCGGTGGACTATGACAAGGTGCGGGAAGACGACACTGTGGAAATCACCGGTCTTTCCCATTTTGCTCCGGCAAAAAATTTGACCGTGACCTTGAATCACAGCGATGGGACTAATGAATCCTTCGAAGTCATCCACACATTTAACGGAGAACAAATCGCATGGTTCAAGGCCGGAAGCGCCCTGAACCTCATGAAATAATCATGGAGGCACATTCGCCCGCTGCCGACTCGCCCTTCTCGCGCTATCAGGTTTTCGTGATCGGCCTGCTGGCCTTTCTGCAGTTCACCATCATTCTCGACTTCATGATTCTCTCCCCGCTGGGAGCGATCTTGATGCACGATCTGAGCATCCCCGCGGCGCATTTCGGTCTGGCGGTTTCCGTCTACGCCTTTAGCGCCGGTGCCTCGGGTCTGGCGTCGGCGGGGTTCGCCGATCGTTTCGATCGAAAAAAGCTGCTGCTCTTTTTCTACACAGGATTTATCCTTGGCACCTTTCTCTGCGGCATTGCACCCAATTACCCCTTCCTGATTTTTGCGCGCATCGTCACCGGACTATTCGGCGGTGTGATTGGATCCATCGTCATGACCATCGTCGCCGATTTGTTTCCGCTTGCCAAACGCGGACGCGTGATGGGCGTGGTGCAAACAGCCTTCGCGGCCAGTCAGATTCTGGGAATTCCGCTGGGGCTTTATCTTTCCAATCTTTGGGGCTGGCACGCCCCCTTCATTATGATCAGCGCCGTCGGTCTTGTGGCTGGAATCGGCATTGTATTCTACCTGCGGCCCATCGACGCCCATTTGAAGCTCCATCCCGATCCCAATCCGTTCCGGCATCTTTTTCAAACCGTGTCCAAGGGCCACTATATTCAGGCCTTCGCCGCCACGACTTTGCTGGTGACGGGAGGGTTCATGCTCATGCCCTTCAGCAGCGCATTCAGCGTCCAGAACCTCGGCATTCCTTTCGCAAAACTTCCCGTGGTGTACATGATCACCGGGGTTTTCGCCATCATTGCGGGACCGTTGGCGGGCCGGCTGAGCGACAAGCTGGGCAAGTACCCCCTGTTCCTCGGAGGCACTTTCCTGACCATGATCGTAGTGATCATCTACACACACTTGGGAATCACGCCCCTGTGGCTGGTGGTGGTCGTCAACGTCATTCTGTTCATCGGCATCTCCACCCGCATGATTCCTTCGCAAGCCCTGATGTCGGCGGTTCCCGTCCAGCGCGATCGGGGAGCGTTCATGTCGGTGAATGCCGCGATTCAACAGTTTGCCGGTGGCATCGCTGCGGGTGTGGCCGGACTGGTTGTGACCCAAAACCCTGATGGAAAATTGGGCCGATACGACATCCTTGGCTACATGGTGGTTGGAGCCATGGCCATCACGGCCTTTCTCATGTACTTCATCAATCGGGGCATTATTCGGCGGGGTGTAAAGGGAGTCTGACCCCCGCAAAGGCGTGGCCTCCTTTTGCCATTAAAGCTATTTTGCGGATGTGGATTCTCCTCCCGAACCCGATTACGGAAAAGACCTGGGCGATCGCTTTCTCGATACTGCGAAATCCCTGATCTCCAATGCCGAAACCCGCCACCACCTACTCGCCACCTATGCGCGGTTGCGCGCAACACTTCCTTCGCATTATCATCCTGCTCCCGCGCTGACGAAAACCATCCGCTTTCACGATCGCAGTCTGCCGCTGACGGTGGGAAGTCCGATTTTCCTCGCGGCGGGTGGAAACAAAACGGCGGAGAGTTTGCCGGCATTTGCCGAACTCGGATTCGGTGGCATCACCACGGGTTCCGCCACTTTGGATAAATGGGATGGCAATCCCCATCGCCCACGTGTCAGTCTTCTGCCACTCGATCGCGCCATGCAAAATTCCATGGGCCTGAACAATCCGGGCATTGAGCATATCGCGAAGGAAGTGGATCGATATCTGGGCCGCTGTCACAAACGCAAAATGGCGCTGGGCATCAGCGTCACGGACACACCCGGTGTGACAGACGAGGAACAGATTTTCTCCGAGGTCGAAACAACCTTCCGTCGGGGATACGGAGCCGCCGATTATATCGAGTTGAATTTGAGTTGTCCCAACACGGGAAATTCCCGTCTCGACACCAATGTGGAATTGCTCGGCGATATTCTCAGCCATGTCATGGACATTCGCCGCACGCTTGCGCCGCGCAAGGCTGTCTTCGTCAAACTCTCCCCCGATATGGGAATGAAGACGCTGGAGTCCGTGCTGCAAACCGTGGCCGATTCCGGTGTGACCGGACTGGTGCTGTTCAACACCTTCCCCGGAGATCGCAGCAAGTTTTTGCACATGCAGACGGCGCAGGAAAACTTTCTGCCGCTTGCGGAATCCGGTGCGCTCGGCGGCGTTTCGGGCCGCGTGTTGTATCAAAACACATTGCCTGCCGTACGCTTCATCCGCAAGCAATTGCCGCACATGGCCATCTTCGCGGCTGGCGGCATTGATCATGGGGAAAAGGTTTTGGATTTGCTTGAGGCTGGAGCGGACGCTGTGCAGGTTTATACGGTGTTGGCTTATCGGTGGAATGCAGTCATCAAGATGAACCGGGAATTGTTGCAAGCGATGAAGAGTCATGAAATCGCTTCGCTTGACGGCTACGCACCGTGGCGAAACAATTAAAAACAGTTGTTTTGAAGGTAACGGCACACCAAACCGGGGGAAGTTCAACTTGACATAAGGTTAATGCCACCTTACTATATGAGGCATACTAAACCAGCCTGGGAAACAATAAATCGGGTATCAACAAGAGGAGATGTTATGCTGAGCAGATTTTTGGGTCGCGCAATCGCATTGTCCTTTCTTGCATTGTCGATACCGTCCACGGTTTCCGCTGCGGGTGAAAAAATACTGGTGTTCAAAGACTCTCTTACCTACAACGGCCACACCGCGGCCATTAACGCGGCCATGGCGAAGTTAAGGACATGGGCGACGGCCAACGCCTTTACGTTTGACACCACAACACGCTTTACCTCGTTTAACACAGCCAATCTGGCGAACTACGACGCGGTGATGCTCATGTACCCTGAAAAAGCCACGCGGGCCGATCCCGGCACGGGAATAAGCGACACCATGTCGGCGGAACAGGATTCCGCCTTCAAAAATTGGTTTCTCACGGGAAAGGGTTACATCGGCGTGCATTGCGACACCCGGCAGAACCCCAACTGGCCGTGGTGGTACCAAACCCTTGTCGGCGCAAAGTACGTGGAGGATGTCGGACCGGTAACCAGCAACTTTCATGTGGCGGACCTGAACGACCCCATAACCCAAGGCATGCCCGCGAACTTCACCGGCAACGAACAGCTACGGATCGACAGCCTGTTTTTCGCAGAATCCGACCCGAATTTCAAGGTGTTGGTCCGGGGCGACATTAACGATTATGTCGCGAACAGAGCTGCGAACATGGCGAAGCTGGGACCCTGGGTCAACAACACCACGGTTGTTCCCTGGATGCCCTTTTTTCCCTTTGTCTACCGGCACAATCTTCAAGGTTCGCGTGTGTTCCATTTGGCTCCCGGCCATAACGCCACAACGTGGACCGCTACGAACTCCAACTGGAACAATATGTTCCTCAACGGCATTCTGTACGCGCTCAACCGCCCCGGCTACGGGGGCACTACCAAAATTGCCAAGGGCCCCGAGGTGATGGGTTTCTCGCTTGAACGCCTCAACAACGGCAAGAGCCAATTGTTGCATTACGGGGTTCCGCAAAAAGCGCGCGTGGTCATTCGGCTGTTCAATTTCGAAGGCCGGATGATTTCGAAATTGGTCGATGCGAACGTAAATGCCGGCTCTTACTCGGTGGCCCTGCCTGCCGGTTCGCGAAGCGCCTTATACCTCGTCGACTTCAAGGCCGGAAATTTTCACAGGACAATGAAGATTGTCCGTTAACCGGTGATCCGCTTTTCTTTCCGGAGAATCCTCCCGGTTCTCCTTTCCCTCCTCGCCGCAAACCTCGCCACAAACCCGGCTTGGGGCCAGAACAAAACTGCGGCCCAGCTTCAAGCCATGTTTCAGGCGCGGTCGTATACATCCTCTCAAATCACCATGGTGTACCGCCTCTATGTGCCCACGAATTACAATCCGGCCCTGAAATATCCCATCGTGGTGGCCCTCCATGGAGTGGGAGAGCGCGGAAACAACAACGTCAACCAGCTCACGGCGGAGGAACTTGCCCAGCCCTGGGTCCGCGACAGCGTGCAGGCCAAGCATCCGCACTTCGTGATGATCCCGCAATGCCCCACCACGAACAACCAGTACTGGTGGCCATGGAACAACTGGGCCGGAACATGGAACGGAACGTGGAGCGGAACGCGCAGCATCGCCAACGCCGCCATCGTCCAAATCCTGGATTCGCTGAAGCGGGAGTTCTCCCTGGATACCACGCGCTTTTACGTGGCCGGCCTTTCGATGGGCGGGTTCGGGTCCTTCGAACTGATGAAATGGAACCCGACGCTATTCGCGGCGGCGGTGCCGACGGCCGGGGGAAGCGACACCGCAGCCTCCACCATTCTCAACCTGACGCAAACTCCGTTCTGGCTCTTTCACGGCTCCGCCGATCCCACTATCAATGTGGATCGCGGTTCCCGCACCGTTGCGAGAAAGGTGGAAGTGGTACTCGGCAGGCCTATCGTGCGCTTCGTCAGCTCCGCCAATCAGGTGAACCCCACGGCCATCTCCGTGGACTCCCTGCGCAAAGCGGTATACGTGACAAAGCAGAACTTCCTTTACTCAGAAATCACGGGAGGCGTGCACAACTCCGGATGGCTCGAGGCTTGGCGGCATCCGATGCTGACCGACTGGGTGTTTTCAAAACAGAAGATCGCAGGCGTCACCGTCGCCCTGACCGCTTCGCACTCCGTGCGTCAGGCCCGAAAGGAAACGAGGCTGGTTGTCCACGGTAATGATGTGCTCATTGAAAGAATCGGAACTAACGGTAGCACGATTCTGCACAGCCTTGATGGAAAGCGCTTTGCCACACCGCGAGCCCCTGCGGGGTTTTGAGTTCGGTGTTGATGGAACTGGCAGTGTATCCGGCCATCTACTATCTGTGGCTAAGACCTGCCCTTTAGGAAGAGACAGTAGCAAGCCAATCGGGGCCCCATCTTCCTGATCGTCAAGCTCCTCATTTCCATCCTCTGAGCCGGTGAAAGTTCAACAGGCCTTTTTTAACCTAAAAACCAATATTATGCCTAACCTCCTTAATTTCTACTGAAATAAAGGGGACGAGGGATTCGAAACAATATTTTTTTAATAAGTTAATCATGGTTAAAATCAGCACCTATTCACACGTTTTTTGACAATAAATGAGATATTTGTGGGGATAAGGCGGTTAAAATGGATGAATTACACGTAAAATCTCTCAAAGAAATTTACTTCTCCGGGTTTAAAAACCTCTCGGAGTGCCGGTTAATTATGGACCAAACCACCGTCATTGTAGGATCAAATAATTCTGGGAAGAGCAACTTTCTAGAAATATTCAAGTTCTTGTCTGACCTCCATTTTGGAGGCCAAGATGGAAAAGACCGGGTGAAGCGCTACTTCAACGGACTAAACCAAATTGAGGTTCGGCTGGTGGGACATGTCAAAAAAGCAGAGTCAATTTTTGAGGTCACGTATAGACTAATAATTAGTGTTACAGTTGAAAATAAAAGCAATAGAGGCAACCTGGTAATTACTTCTGAGTCGTTTGATTACAAACAAAAATCATCGCCAGGAAAGCCTAAACAATTTTTCAATCGAACCGATAAATCCTTTTTTTTAAGGGCCCCTTCGGATAAGCTGAGGAAGTACGACATTAGCGCCGAAGATCCCGCTTACGTAGTAATCAAGTCCGCTGTCGATCCAACCATAGGCCCGGAGTCATTAAACTGCGTCGCGCTATATCTTGATTTTTTGGAATATTTTAGAACTCCTACTTTTAGTGCACACAAACTTAATGGGGCGTATGATAAAGAAATCGACGATGCACTAAAATTTATCTTCCCTCTCCAGGAAGGAAACGCCCAGTCATTCAATAAATTCAAAAGGGCCTACATTGAAATCCTAGGCTTAAGCGACATTAGAATTCATGACGCCGCAAAGCATTTAAAAGATACCGAAGAGCAATTTCTGTTTTGCATAGTCACAGAACAGCACCAAAGAAGGCATACGCTCATATCCAACTTATCAGACGGGTCGAAGATTCTTTTCTTAATGCTGTACAATATTTTCATAAGTAATCCGCCTCTCGTGTGTATAGAGGAGCCAGAAATAGGATTACACCCGTCGGCCTTGAACAAAATCTTGCGGATATTTTTGACCGGAGAAACCGGCTCCCAAGCCATAATTACAACACATTCGGCTTACTTGTTAAACCTCCTCGATCCAAAGAATATTTTCCTGATGGAGAGCGCCGAAACAGGGCTAAGCACTTTAATTCCAGCGTTAACGATTAAAAATCTTGAGGCGAGACTGAAAGGTAAATACGTGAATTTTGGGGATCTATTTGCCGGAAATTTTAAATCCCAAAAAGATGATTACACGTTGTCGGAGTAACCTCGTTGAAAAGGAAGAAGCGACTCGTACCCTATACTCTACTGATGGTCGAAGGTTTTACTGAGGACCTTTTTTATCATAGAGTCAAGGATTTATTTCATCGACGGACTCCGGCCAAGATCATTAACCTAGAGGGAAATTGGAACATTAACCAGAAAGTTCTGGACGAATTTGAAAATTACCAAAGAAAAAATCCAGAAAAAAAATTTCGTGTTTTTATCGCAATTGATCGGGAGTCGAGAACAGGTTTTGCGCCAATCAATATGGCTACTATAAGAGAGGAGCTTTGCGCTTCGGGACTGGTTCGTCACAAAGATTTAGTTTTGTTTGAGGCTATTCAAGATATTGAATCTTGGTTTTTTCACGATGTTGAAGGGATATTTCGATTCTTGCGGTTAGAACAGAAACACCGCGTCCCCGGAAAATACACCCCTGTAGAGAGCCTTAACAATCGCGACATGAGCAAGCTTTTCGAGCTCGCTGACAAAGATTACAGGAAGGGGTTTGCCTCTAAAAACTTTATCGACAACCTCGATATTAATTTAATCCTAGCCCGTTGCCCTGTATTAGGAGAGTTGTGTAAACGTATGAAGGAAACCTGTCCTCAATAACAGTTACCAACTGATCTGTATGCGCGGACATTCCTGGGCTCTTCCGCCTCCGAAATGACTTTATAGACAAAGCCGACCCGCCCTTGATCCGCAAAATCATCCACATCGACATGGACGCATTCTACGCCTTGAGGCTGCGGTTATCCTTCTGACGCAATCATCCGCAACAATCCTTCACCTCTTGTGAAACCCGGACCGTACCCCAACCCTTCTCCGGAGCGACACGCTCGGCGAGACGGCGGATTTCCTTCTCATCCAGCTTCGCCAGAATAAGCAGCGGCATCCGGCCGCGCCGGGGATTTACAGGTATGAAGGGTGCGGGAAGGAAGTAGTCCGAACTTGGGACAATGTTCGAAAGAGGATTTTATTTACCCGGAGAAAATTCAATGACCCACTCAATGCCGTATTTATCTCTGAACATCCCGAAATAGGATCCCCACGAGCTATCCACCATGGGCACTTCTACTTTTCCTCCGGCCGAAAGGCCGTTAAATAATTTGTCTGCTTCTTCTTTGCTTTCCGTACTTACTGAAATTTTGCTTCTGTTTTCGTTCTCATTGACTCGTCCCATAAATTCCGGAACATCATTTGCCATCAATACATTGCTTTTGCCTATGGGCAAAGAAATGAGCATCAGCTTGTTTTCATCTTTTTCTGCCACGGGAAATTCAGGACTTGCCATGTCCTTGAAGCGCATCACTTTCGTAAACTCTCCGCCGAATACGGATCTGTAAAAAACAAATGCTTCTTCAGCATTGCCATTGAAATTAATCCAGGGATTTATTGTAGTCATATTTGAATGATATCAAAATTCAAATCATCAGACGCAACAAAAAAGCCGCCCCCGTTAGGAAGCGGCTCGATTTGGGTTTCGCCCGTACTTTATCGAACTACGTTGACTGTGCGTGTGACGGTTTGATGGCCCATGCGGGAGGTCAGTAAATACAGCCCCGGATTCAAGTTCTTGAAGGATTGCACCCCGGACCCAAACCCATGTTTTTGACCGATGCGTTTACCTTGGAGATTGCTCAGTTCCAGAATGTAAGCGCCCTCAGCCTGAGTTTGAATGGAAAGTCCGCCATTCAAATTGGATATCGAAAGCCATGATTGTTTCCCGTTCAGCTTGTTTGAAATCGAGATGGTCGTTCCCGGGACGATTTCGATGGCATCGATCTTGGGGTTTGAGGCGGTGCCGAGGGTGAAGGTGATGTTGATCTTCCCGTCCGTCGTCACGACCACAAACTGCTTGATCTGGGCGGTGAGACAGCCGACCTCGTTGTACATGTCGTAGTTGGTGAGCACCTGGGTACCGTTGATGGATACGTTGAAGACGCGGCCGCCGGAGTTGCAAACGGCGGAATAGAGGCTCGCCTCGTACAGGCTGACACGGTAGCTGCCCGGGGTCACATTGAAGTTGTAGGAAAACGGTTGCGAGTCCCACCGCTCATATTGGTAAAGCGTCTGGTCGGCCGTGTTGTTGATGGTGGTGCCGGCCTCGGAATAGGTCTGGCCCCCAGTGAAGCCCGAATCGGCGGCCCAGGCGTGGCCTGCAACATCGGTGTAGGCGGAGCCTCCGCAGTTGACGCGAGCCGTGTCCTGCGCGGCGTGCGAAAAAGTGAAAGTCAACAGGACTGTGGACAAAACACTCAAAGCGGTCGGTAATTTCTTATTGAGTCTCATAGCTCCCCCCTTAAAAAGAATTCGGTTTCCTTTAGAAATAATATAAAGCCATACTTCTCAGGGAAGCGGGAAAAATTCGCTTTTGTGTGGAAGCGCACCATGATATCGATTCCATGGTAACTAATTGTATCGCGACAGCTCTTGAAACACAATCAGCCGCAACAATCCTTCACCTCTTGTGAAATCCGGGCCGTGTCCCAACCCATCTCCGGAGCGACCTGCTCGGCGAGACGGCGGATATCCTTCTCATCCAGCTTCGCCAGAATGAGCAGCGGCATGCGGCGGCGCAGCAGATCGGAAAGATGCTGGACCATCTCTTCACGGGCGCACAAGATCAAATCCGCGTGGATGAGCGGCACATCCGGCACAATGCGTTCCGCCAGCCCCGGCGTTTCCTCGAGGATGGAAAACACCTGCGCGACGCGCGAGCCGTGACGGCGCATCAGCCATTCCGCGCTCTCGGCGTCGACTCCGAGACGCCGCGCCTGCGTGCATGCCTCCTCCGACCATGCTGCGAAATCCCCTGACGGCTTCCACGGAAAATCCCGGCCCCAAGTCGAACAGCGATCCTTCCGACCCAGCCCCGCGCAAACCGCGTCCACAATGAATGCCGCATCCTCGCGCGCCGTGGTGAGTTTGCCGCCGATGGAATAATGCAACCCGTTGTCCGCCGTGCGCAATTCCCAATCCCGGCTGACCGCAGAGGGCGCGGATTTTTCACTCTGCTTCAACACCCGCAATCCCGCAAAACTTGCGATGACATCCCGGCGTGTCCACGGCGTTCGGAGGAAATGATTGGCGGCGGAGAGCAGATAGTCCGCATCGTCGTCCCCCACTTCCAGGCGATCATTAACGTCGCCGCGATAGTCGGTGTCGGTGGTTCCGAGTAAAGTGCGCCCATACCAAGGGAGCATAAAGAATACGCGCCCGTCCCGTTCTGCGGTGAGCAGGAGGGCTTCGTTTACATCCTTTACAGGCAGAGCGGGCAACACCAGATGAACGCCCTTCGTCAAACGGCACCAGTGACGGCTCTGTGAAGTGGCGGCAGCCCATTGACCGGAAGCGCTGACGCATTCCTTCGCAAGGACCCGCAACACAGCACCGCTCATCTTGTCCTGCACCGTCGCCCCGCGCACGCGACCATTCTCCTCAATCCATTCAGTAATCTCCGCGTGGTTGACGCATGTTGCGCCATGTTCCATCGCGCCCGCCACCAGTTCTAGCACCAGCCGCGCGTCGTCCGTTTGCGAATCGCCATAGGTAAAACCACCCTTCAATCCATTTCCATTGAGAAAAGGAAAGCGTTCCGAAAAGTCGACGACATTGAGATGATGGTGCCGCATCCTTTCGTCCGGTAATCCGGCCAACAGATCGTAAAGCGTCAATCCTGCCTTCAACTTCCACGTCCCGTGTCTGGCATGGGCGTACACCGGCAGACCGAAGCGCAGAGGCCAAACGCAATGCGGAGCGACCCGTGACAACATCCTGCGTTCCCCGAGCGATTTTCTCACCATCCTGAAATCGAAGGCTTCCAGATAGCGCAGCCCGCCGTGAATCAACTTGCTGGACGCGGAAGAAGTCGCGCTTCCCCAGTCTCCCCGTTCGACCAGCGCAACTTTCAGCCCGCGCAATGCTGCATCATAAGCCGTCCACGCGCCATGAATGCCGCCGCCGCAGATCAGGAGATCGAATGGACTCTCCAGCCCCGAAAAATCGCGCTTCATTCGTCCCCACCGTCCCATCCGTCTCTCAGGCGCAACGCTTTTTGCGGCAGATCGGTGATGAGGACATCCGTGGAAAATGTCAGCGCACGGTGGATCTCCTCGTCGCTGTTGCAGGTATAGACTCCCAGGAATTTTCCACCTTCGCGCGCGGCATCGCTCATCCCTTGATTCAGCGTCGAGACGTGCACGCACACTCCGAGCAGAAAGGGATTCGCGGACAAGACGCGGCGGGCGAAATCCGCGTCATGCTCCACATCCAGATTGAGCACCAGCGCCCGCCGGGGATCCAAACTGTGGGCATGGACAAGGCTGTCCAGATCAAATGAGGAGACAAGAATTCGATCCTTCTCCGCTACGTCAGCCAATTTCAGAGTTCGCGAAACTTTGATCCGTTGCCGTGCGTCGAGTTCACCGGGATATTTTTTGATCTCCAACAGCAGATGGCAGCGGGAACCATAAGCGGCGACGAAATCCGCCAAGGTCATCACGCCCAGCCGGGCGTCCAACTGAACATGGTCGAAATCATCCATGCGCTTTGTAGGCATTCCCAACTTGCCCAAATCATCGTCGTGCCACAGCACCGCGATTTCATCACGGGAAAGCTGGATGTCCGTTTCAATGCCGTCGATCGGATGGATGAGTGCCTTGTCGAATGCCTCGCGTGTATTCTCCGTCGCCTCCCGGTTTGCGCCGCGATGGGCGAATATCAAAGTCCGGTTCACGGTAATCCCCGGATGAATTTTGCCATGGATTCTTCCATCGCCGCAAAGTGTGGATTGTACGTCAGCCGCCGCAACAGGCCCCGTTCAAGATTGCGGGGGGTGATTTCACCTTTCCACATTTCATCCGGACCCCCCTGACAGGCAGCATAGGTTTCCGCATCCTGTGGATAGTAATGCAGGCAATTCGCATAGACACCGTTCTCACCATAATGGGGATCCTCCGGAGGAATCACGATGGCGGTATGCGCACTGCTCAAGATACGCCGCGAAGGCAAGACGCTGTTCACCCACTCGAGGCCGGGTTCCTCCATCCTTTCCATCGCGTACCACACCAGTTGGTTCCGGGGATGCCGCGCCTGACGCATGAAACGCAACGTCCCTTCCGCGCGCACTGTGGCATCGTCCGCGCTGGCGGCGGCGAACACCGGGATGCCCGCTCCCTCCTTCGGCAGGGCTTGTGTCAATGCGTATACCTGCGTTACGGCATTCTTGCACAGGGATTCATATTTATAAGGATCGCGATCCGGCAGTATCTTCAGCCACGCCGCTTTCGGAATCAGCCAACTATACCCATGGTACAAATAGGCCCACGCCGCATGCGGATCGATTTCGAGGGCCGGGGAAAACAGAAACAAGCCGCGCACACGCGAGTCCAATGCTCCATGAAGCACGCTCAGTGTGGCGCCGATCGAGAAGCCCGCCAGGTACACTTCCTCCGCCTCTGCCGCCACGCACTCGGCTCCATAGGCCACGGCCTTTGCCCATTCCCGCCGATCCACGCCGAGTAAATCTCCCGGCCGGGTGCCGTGTCCGGGCAACAGCACCACCATCACGCGAAAACCCTGGCGCTGAAAACAAGCCGCCAGATGGCGCATGTGATAGGGGGAATCCAACAGGCCGTGCGTAAGAAGCACTCCGCGCCGAAAAGGCTTGGTACGCCCCTTTTGAAAATCGCCGGAGGGAAGAAGCTCAAAGGGGGCGTTGCCGGCTACAATTGTTTCCGCATCGTCTTTTCCGGCATGGAAGCTGCGGAGCATTTCAATCGTGCATCGCACATATTCCGGGAACGGCAAATCTCCGCCGGTGAACCGCGTGTTCACTCCCGAAGGCCGGTGCCGCTCACCCAGCTGGGTCTTAATTTCTTTCATCCAAGTTCTTCCAGTGATGGCATAGGACTTGAAAAAAATTTACGAAAAAAGCCGCCCCCGTTAGGAAGCGGCTCGATTTGAAGCCTGAGTTTTATTTCGACTTACTTCACCGTAAGAAACTCTGCGGTAATGGCATCGCCGATTTCCGACGTCGTGTTACTGCCACCCATGTCTCTCGTGCGGATTTTTCCAGCAGCCAGCACATTTTTGACAGCCTTCTGAACATGATCCGCCGCATCTGCTTCACCGATATGATCCAGCATCATGCGGGCCGTTTCGATGGAGGCCACCGGGTTGATGACATTCTTGCCTGCATACTTGGGCGCGGAGCCGTGGATGGGTTCGAACATGGAAGGATAGATGCGCTCGGGATTGATGTTGCCGCCCGCCGCGAAGCCCATGCCGCCCTGCAACATGGCGCCGAGGTCGGTGATGATGTCCCCGAACAGATTGGACGCCACGATGACGTCGAAGAAGTTCGGGTTCTTCACGAACCACATGCAGATGGCGTCCACCAAGGCCATGTCGGTCTTGATCTCGGGATACTTCGCCGCCACCTCGGCGTATACGGAATCCCAGTAGACCATCGAATAGTTGAGGGCATTGGACTTGGTGCAGTTCGTGACCTGGCCGGCCTTGCCCTGCGCCTTGCGCTTGCGCGCCAGCTCGAAAGCATAGCGCATCACGCGCTCACAACCCTTATGTGTGAAGATCGCATTTTGAATGGCAAAGCCATCGGGTGAACCGGGTTTGAAAATACCGCCCATGGAGGAATACTCGCCCTCGGTATTCTCGCGCACCACGATCATGTCCACCGACTCGGGGGTGGCCGTACGGATCGGCGAGTTCACTCCGGGGTAAAGCTGGATGGGGCGCAGGTTGACGTATTGATCGAATCCTTTTCGGATCTGAAGCAACAGAGTCAGGGATACATGATCCGGCACTTTGCTCGCATCGCCGATGCAACCCAGGAATATGGCGTCGGATCCCCGCAGAGTCTCCAGCATGTTGGAGGGATTCATTTCGCCATGCTTCAGGAAATAGTCACAGCCCCAGTCAAAATTCTCGTAACTGACTTTGAAATCGAATTTTTTTGCTGCGGCATCCAGAACCTTGACCGCTTCTCGGGCCACTTCCGTGCCGACGCCGTCACCGGGGATGTTTGCAAAATTGTACTGCTTCATGAATTCTCCTGGCGCCAGAGCGCGTGATTTAGGGACAGTGCTGGCAAATTAATTAAACTCACAAGAGCCGGATTGAAAAAGCTTATGGTTTTTTGGCATCCAATTTCAATAATCGCCATTCCAGCGCTTCGCCAGAGTCCATTTTGGCAGGCATTGCGGCTTCCAGCCTGCTTGAGGAACTGTCGACCGCTTTCAACAACAAATCCCGAACTTTTTGCCGGTTGAAGAACAGCGAGTCGTTCAACAGCGGAATCAACCGCTTCCAATCCGCAATGGGTCCTTGCGCATCCAATGCCCACAACCGCTGCTGCAATTCAAGACTTCGAGTCTTCTCCAACCCATCCCACAACAACGAAATATTTTCGGGGTTGGGATAAGAACCCAGACAACGCACAGCCATGCGCCGCACGGCTTCGGAATCGGAATGCAAATATGGAATGGCCACGCGCCGAAACGCCGTGTCATTCATCTGCGACCCGATATACAACAACTGACCGCGGATTGTGTCGGGACTAACCGTTAATGCCTGCATCAAAAATTGACGAGGCCGGATGTTGCGACCCGAATCACTTGCAAGCATAAAGAAGGTTTCCACATAATGCCGTTGACGCGGCGTTTGCCCCGTCAAACGATGGTCGAGCAAATAACGGAATGCCATTGTGTCCAATGCCAGCAAAGCCTTCTGACAAGAATCTCGTTGTGGTTGATACTTCGGCTCACCCGTTGCCGCCACGATGAAAAGACTGTCCATGCGGGAAAACACGGGTGGTTTCCAGAATGTGGCATCGGACGCAGCGTGTATGATTCCTATTCCCAAGAGCGAGATAACAACCGCTTTTGAGACCGGGACACACCGCTCCCTGAGCCTGTCGAAGGGCGCGGTGTGTTTATTCCGCATCGAGTCCATACCCGTATCCCCTGCGCTTCGCATCATACACCCGCCATGACGAATCATTCTTGAATTCCAATGGATAATGATCCTTCCCGTGCAAATCCAAAAAGAAACCCATGCTCCCGCGATCGCGGCGCAAGTCTCCGTGGCCCAAAGTCATTCGCGGATTCTGCACATCATAAATATCGTCTCCTGCCAAATCCAGATACACTCCCAACCCGTTCGCACTCCCCGCACCCATGCTCATGTCCACACCCACCGTGTGATCGTTCCCGCTTTCATCCACCAACATTCCAAAGCCACCATCGTGTCCGCACCCCTGACTCACACCCTTGCTGATGCGCAAATCGTCACCGCTCCGATCCCACAACGTCCCGACGGCGAAATGCACCCCCGCGCCTTGGGCATATTGGTGGGCCATGTATTTGTCATTGCCTGCATCATCCATCAACAGGCCCCAGGAAAACCAGTAGCCTGCCCCCTGTCCAAAAATATCGGCGGAATACAAATCCTCGCCGGTGCGATCCCACAGCACACCAATGCCACCCGGATATTTCGGAGAGAACCCGCTGGAAAATCCCTGACTCAGATTCAGGAAATGATCACGATAGCGCAGATCATCCACGAAGTCGGGTCGCGACAAATACCGATCGTTGCCGCTTTGATCCAACAAAATTCCCAAGCCATAAGTCGAGGAAGCTCCCTGCGACATATAGCTGGACGAATACACATCGTTGCCGGAAACGTCCTGAAGAATGCCGATGCCTTGAAAGGCAAAGCCCAACGAGGAACAGCGCGCATCATAAAGATCATCTCCCGAAGCATCGTAGAGACGGCTGTAACCCATCACCGCAGAACCAAAGGCCAAATCCCTGCCGAGATAGCGATCGCTACCGCCCAAATCCGCGATGACTTGCAGTGAAAGAAATCCGGCCGCTCCACCCGCCGTGTCCGTAGCATGATATTCATCATTACCGCCAAGGTCGATCACCAGCAACCAGCTTCCGGGTCTTGTGGAGTCCAGGAATTCGTAGCGATCCTCCCCGCCGGGATCGAAAACGATGCCGCGATTTAATCGGTGAACATCGGGCCCTTCCGTTCCAATCTCAATCGAAATTCCTTTTTTGGACAAGGCGCGCAAATGTTTTGCAGCAATCTTCCATCCGCCGGAACGGACGTCTGCAAGCAGGGAGTACAACGCCGCATCCAGATCCAACGCAGACTCGGCCAGTTTTTCCTTGTCCAGCTTCGCGCACAATTTCATCACCTCGTCCGTGATGGCATCTTGCCGCAACCGCAACCTCTCGGATTGAATTGCATTCAAGACGGTGTCCTCCGGAGTCTGTCGTTGCAATGGAGGAACCTCGCGTTGCAGAAACCGGATATCCTTCGGAGTCAAGGGTTGCAAATAGGATTTCAAGTGTCGATTTGCAGCCACCAAATCATCCAACAGACTTGTTTCTTTCTCCGATGCCATGGACAGGGAAACATCCAGCCATTTCCACAGCGAATCACTACGCATCATGCCGCCGGAAACCGTGTCGCTCAAATCCCGGCGGACCAGTGGAACAAGGGAATCCACCGAACGCGGGGCGCGAAGCAAGCGATCCACGGAGGACAAGGGTTTCAACCCTGCTGTGCGATAATTGATCATCAAGTCCAAATCGGCATTCTGGAACCCGTTCGGTTGCGCAAGCCGTTGCCACACGGAATCCATTGGAGCGGGGAATGCGGAATTTTCCGCGACACTTTCCACGGCGAAAATGGAAATGGCAAGAGCCAGCAACGCAAACATGTTATAGCCCCAGCCTCTGCCGCAGCATTTCAACATCACTCCCCTGTTTCAACATGCCGTCGATCAAATCCCGCAACTTTCTTTTCCCAAAATCATGCGAAGAGGCCTGCAAGGGTGACTCTTCATTGAGGAAGGAGAGTGGGCGTCGAATCCAGTGCTCCATGTCCGCAGCGGGTGGGGCATTGTTTTCATGCGTCGATTTGGGAATGGAATCCGGAGAATCCAAATGTTCCGCCAACCAGGAAAAGACATGCGGACGGAAGGCCTCATCCACAAGCACGCCTTGAATTCCAGACTTGCGCATGTTCAGTTGCGCCAGCGGCACGTCGCGATAACGAATTTCAAAGTTGTTCTTGCCGGTTTGAAATGCACCACCGGATAATATTTGTTTTGCAGTTACCGAAATGGAGTCCGGCAGATTGAATGGATGTGCCACCATTCCCGCATTTCGGGAGGGAGTTCCAATTATCGCGTCATACACCTGCTCCCGCCACAGCGACAGGAACAATGCACCGTGCCGCCGCCACTCATCACACTGAACGTCGGGCCGCAATCCCGCAATGGATTTCATTCCCAACGCTTTGCAGATTCTGTGAAAACCCGAATCCGCCTCTGCCTCGGAAAAAGACTCCCGGGGGAAAACCAGCATTGCCGGGTGTATATATTCCTCGCCGCGATAAGACAAAAGCCGGACCGCAACACATGTTCCCGGTTCAGGCAAATCGCCCCCATGCACCACTTGATGAATTTTTTCCGATCCCAACATACGCAGATGTCCATGCCTCGCATCCACTCCCACGACAATCCCCAATGAAAATGAAGACAAACTCCATTCCCGGAAATCATTTGCCATGCGCACATTTTTGACTTCCACATCCCGCGCGGCCCGCAGGATGGGACGTGCATCGGAAAACTGCACCGAATAATCCCAGAAAAAATTGGCGGTCACTGCGCGACCGTATTCCGAGTCGGCCATGAGCAAATGGTGTGGATAGCTTTCCTGACCCAGTTTTTCCCAATAAGCCTCATAGAGATTTCGCAACGGAACGGAATACATGTACAGCTCATGCAAAGCGTGGCGGAATGCCGCCCATTTGCGACTGACTTCGTTCCCCTTGGAAGAGTCCGGAACAGCGGCAAAAAGCCCGCAACAATCCTGATAGGGGCGCGCATTTCCACAAATGCAGGAGGTTTTGAGCTGGATGGCGTCCATGAGACACCGATAAGATAAAAGTTGCATTCGGTTTGGTTTGATTATTTAGCGGCCTGTCCTTCATTTTACAGGTGACGCGTGTCACCCTATCCGTTTGGCCCTTCCCCTATATTGAGGGGAAGGGCTTTCACATGGGTCCAAAAGAAAAAATCCGCTTATCACGAGGAATTAGCATGAGTACGCCGATTGGAAGATTTCGCCGACTTACGGAAAGAGATAAAGAAATCTCTTCAATTCTCAGAAAGTGTTCTACGGCAGCAGAAATGGAGTTGTGGAATTTGCTCCGCAGGGATCAACTTCACGGTCTTCATTTCAGACGCCAGCATAAGATCGGAAAATTTGTAGTGGATTTTTTCTGCGTCAAATGCCGGTTGGCTATTGAAGTAGATGGTGGCATACATTTACACCAGATCCTTGAAGATCAAGCGCGAACTCAATGGCTGGAAACATTGCGCATTCGTGTGATTCGATTTCCGAACGAAGCCGTGTTTTCAAATCCTCAGGATGTCATCACAGAAATCGAAAAAGCCTCTCTCGCTCAGCTAAAGATTCTGTACGAGACGGAAAGCAACACATAAAACCCTTCCCCCTCAACAAGGGGGAAGGGCAGGGCGATGCACTGAGCCTGTCGAAGGGTTGGGGGTCAGCTACTCCATGTGTTTCCGCAATGGCGGCAATGCATGGTTTTTTTATCCCCGAACCATTTCCCCAACAAGTTCACGATGAAAATCGGACTGGGTTTGCGCGCGATTTTCCGGGTCTCGACATCCTTGGAATGGCATTTGGAACAATAGGTGGAAGTGGCGGTGATGATTTCCGCCTCCGGCACCACGTAGTCCTCAACATCATGTTCCGATTGCAAAATTTCGCGTGCGGCTTCCAGATTTTCCGGCTTCACCATCAGGTTCACGCCGCCAAGAGCCGTCGTGTACAAGTTCGCAATTTCTCCGTCGAATATCTCGGCTTCAATTCCGCTCAACGCCAGAGTGGATTTGGCCAGCTCCCCCGCAATCAGCGTGGGATAATTTTCAAGCTTGACCCAATCCCCGTTGCTCATTTTATCGCCTGAGGCGGACCCGGATGATGGCTGGTGCCATCGCTTTGCCGTTCACAATCCATGTGCTTGCGCTTGCAATCCATTTTCATCTTTTCACAATCCATGCCCATCATCATCTTATGGCATTGAATATCCATGCCATCCATTTCGCCTTTGTCACACCATTTCTCCTGCAAAGCCGCATAGCCTGCAGAATCCAGATTCGGAAGCTGTTTCATGAAAGCCACAATGGCCCAGATTTCTTCATCGTCATGCGTAGGACCGAATCCAGGCATGCCCGACATCTTGACTCCGTTCTTGGTGATCCAGAACAGCTCTGCCGGACCGTCTTCTTTTGCCGCCCAAATCAACTTTGGCGCGCGCGGGTTCAAACCCTTTGCCATTTCGGAACGCTCCACCCCCGGCGCACCGTGGCATTGAACGCACATTTCCTTAAAATGTTCGAAACCCTTGTGAATCACAACGGTGTCCTGCAAATTATCCGGTGCGACAATCCCCTTGGCATGATGCTCCACGGATTGATCCATGCCGAACATCAGGAATTTCTGAACAGGTTTCCAATGGGGTTCGGTGGCGGCAACGTTGTAAAATCCGGAAAAAGCAAAGGCCCACCCAGCGGCGGCCAATACCAAAAGAAGAATCACCAATCTCAACAAGAATCTCATAATCGAACCTCTTTATACGGAATCAAGTACAACTTACCAAGAAGTAAGCGGATGAATGCAGGCAGGATGGCGGAAAAAATCGCATCTTTTCCCTGTCATGCGCATTGGCATCTTCGATTCTGGCTTCGGTGGCCTGACTGTGTACAGCGCCATAAGGCAGCGATTGCCGCAATACGATTATCTCTATCTCGGAGACAATGCCCGCACGCCTTATGGCAGCCGCTCCTTTGAAGCCATCCTCCGCTTCACCACCGAATGCGTCGAATATCTGTTCGATCAGGATTGCGCGCTCGTCGTCATCGCTTGCAACACGGCTTCCGCCAAAGCTTTGCGCACCATCCAGCAAAAACTGCTGCCTGAAAAATATCCGGATCGCCGCGTGTTGGGAGTCATCCGCCCCTCCGCGGAAGCCTTGTCCCATTATCCCGCCGGAAGTCGCGTAGCCTTGTGGGCCACGGAAGGCACGGTACGATCCGACAGCTATGCGATGGAACTTGCCAAGTTGGCTCCCGGCATTCAACTCACCCAAATCATCTGTCCCATGCTTGTACCCTTGGTGGAGTCCGGAGAAATTTCCGGGGAAGGTTTGGACTACTTCCTGAAACGCTACTGGCATGAAACCCTGTCCTTGAGTCCCAACGTGAATGCGCTCCTGCTGGCCTGTACACATTATCCCCTGCTGTACCCCGCCATCCGCCGGATCATTCCTGTGGAAACTGAAATTCTGGTTCAGGGGGAAATCGTCGGGCCCAGTCTGGAAAATTACCTCCGCCGTCATCCTGAAATGAAAGCCCGCCTTTCCCAAAACATGGCAGAAAACTTTCTGACCACCGACCAGACCGAAGGTTTCGGACGTCTGGCTTCCCTGTTCCTGGGAAGAAACGTGACCGCAGGACAGGTTCAGATTTAGGTTTTAAAAGTTTTCAAAAACCAGAGATTCCCATGACCCTTGGAAATTGGCAGGACTATCGCGGCAAGGATGAAGGCGTGCTCATTCATCTTTCCACGTCGCGGCTTCATGAATTACCCGTCCGGGAAGCAGCAGATGCCAACGGAGAGCCCGTCCTTGAACCCAATTATGAAACCGGCACCTTCGGCCTGCTCCAATGTCTGGAAGCCCGAACCCGGTTGGCTGCGCTGAAGGCGCGCCGCCGCTACTTCCTTTTCGGCATCCGTTATCAGGGTTTGCTCAAGGACTTTCAGGGACGCTTTCTCATCATCGGTTACATGCGTTTGGACAGGACGATGGAAGTGCGCAAGCGCCATGTTCACAAATGGATGGAAAACAACGCCAGCGCTTCCCCGGAATGCATGGACATGGAATCCTGTCAGGCCTTCCAATCCAATGAAATGAATTTCTACACCCCTGCGGACGCCTTTGAACTCACCGAGGAATTGATGAAGAAGTGGGGCTACAAAGGGAAGATCACCAAGCAAATGAAATTGACTTTTACCGAGGACAAGCTTGGCAAAGTCCTCGATCATTTCAAAGGCAAAACGCCCTGCAACGGGGAATATCAGGCCGGCTTAGCGACCATTGATCAGGCTTAACAGCACGGCCTTTTGGGCGTGCAGACGGTTTTCCGCCTCGTCGAAACACACATAGCGCGGTGAGGCCATCACTTCAGCGGTGATCTCCTCATCCACATGCGCCGGAAGGCAATGCGTCACCAGACAAGAACCCGGCGCGGCGGCGAGCAAAGCGGAATTGACCTGGTAACCGTTGAACTTCTTTTTCTTTTCCGCAGCTTGAGCTTCCTCACCCATGCTGATCCAGACATCGGTGTAAATCACGTCTGCATTCTTCACGGCCTCAAATGGATCACGCACCTGACGATAACTTCCACCTGAAATTTTACACAGTGCATTCACCTTGGAAAGAAATGCCGCAGGCTGCTCAAAACCCTCGGGACATGCCAGCACGAAATGCATGCCACAATGGCCTGCAAGGGCCGCGAGGCTGTTGGCCACATTGTTCCCATCGCCGATGAACGCCACCGTGGCTCCGCGCAGGGAACCGCGCTTCTCCAATAGCATCTCACCAAAGGCCAGCGCCTGACAGGGATGTTCCTCGTCAGTCAGCGCATTGATCACGGGAACCGAGGCATAATGCGCCAATTCTTCCACAAGGCTTTGGGAGAAAGTGCGGGCCACGATGCAATCCACCCAGCGGGAAAGACTCTTCGCGGCATCATGAACGGACTCGCGTTTGCCCAGCGATATCGACGATGGATCGAGAATCACTGAAGAGCCGCCCGTTTGAGTCATGGCCACTTCAAAGGTGACGCGCGTGCGCAAACTGGGCTTTTCAAAAAACAAAGCGGCTGTACGACCCTTGAGTTCATTCGAAGGACCGTGGGCGCGAAACTCGGCCTTGATGTCGGCAGCGGCACGCACCAATGCTTCCACACGTTCCGTGGGTTCGTCAATCAGGTTTAAAAGATGGCAAGGCTTCATCTGATTTAAATTATTAACTCCATGCCATCCCCAACCGTCCTTTCCTGCCCCGCCAAGCTGAATCTGTTTCTTGAAATACGCGGGAAACGCCCGGATGGCTATCACGAATTGGGGACTTTGTTTCAAGCTCTGGAGTTTGGAGACACTTTAAGCGCAGAGCCTTGGGATCGCATTGAGGTGATTTGTGACAGGGATATTCCCGGAAGGCCGGAAGACAATCTCGTTTACAAGGCTGCAGTTTTAGTCCAAACTCGTTATGCAGAAAAAGTAAAAGGTCGCGGAATTCGATTCTCCCTGACGAAGCGCATTCCCACCGGAGCGGGATTGGGCGGTGGAAGTTCTGACGCCGCCACCGCATTGCGACTGGCCAATGAGATTTGGAATTTGAAACTCACGGATTCGGAATTGCTTTCACTCGCACCCGAGTTGGGCGCGGATGTGGCTTTCTTTCTTTCCACGCCTACCGCTTTCGCCGAAGGCCGCGGCGATGTTTTATCCCCGGCTCCCCCACCCTTTCCTTTCCATGTTGTCATTGCAACACCCCAATGTCATGTGGAAACGGCCTGGGCCTATCATGAATTACAGGGGAAAGAATTCGGATCCCATTGGGAAAATTTCAAGTCGGGCTATGCTTCCAAGGCTGCCGATCCTGCTTTTTATTCAGGATTGCACAATGATTTTGAATCACCCATATTGGCTCATTTTGCTGAAATCCGTGAAGTTCACAAGGTTTTGAATTCATGTGGCCCTGTAAAAACCCTGCTCACCGGAAGCGGCGCCAGCTTGTTTGCCTTGTTCCAAGAGGAGCAAAAAGCCCGAAATTGCCTGGACACCGTTGCTCCTTTATGTCGTTTTTCCGCCCTAACTCACTTTAATTATTCACTTTAAAGCCGGCGAGTTTTGCTAATTTTGCCCCCTCGGTTACGTTGGGGCGTCGTCAAGTGGTAAGACTGTGGTTTTTGGATCCACCATTCGTAGGTTCGAATCCTGCCGCCCCAGCCAACCGAATCCAACCGGCGGCCTTCGGAAAATTTCCTGGGGCCTGACAAATAAACACTTCGGGAAGGTCCGTGACCGGCGGATTGTACCGAGCGAAGGAATGACATCATGGAACATCTTGTACTCAACGCCAAAAAACGCGACATTGGAACCAAAGGAAAACTTGCCGACATGCGTCGCGCGGGAAACGTCCCCGGCATCGTCTACGGCCCGAAGAGCGAACCCCGTCTGCTTGAAGTGAAAGCCGCCGATTTGCGCACCCTTCTTCCCAAGCGCAATCACGTGATCGAAATGAATCTGGACGGCGAAACCATCAATGTGATGGCAAAGCAGGTGGATCGCGATCCCATCCGTCGCGATGTATTGCACATCGACTTTTTGCGCGTGGACGACATCCATCCGGTGATCGTATCCGTTCCCGTCATTACGCACGGTATTCCCATCGGAGTCAGAACGCAGGGTGGCGTTTTTGCCGTGGCCAAAAAAAGCGTCAAGCTCAAGGCCAAAATGCAGGATATTCCAGAAAATTTTACCATCGACACTTCCGACATGGAATCCGGCAAAAGCTTTTATGTCCGCGATCTCAAATTCGACAAGGGTGTTTTTGTGACACCGCTTCGCACTTTCCTCTTTGGTGTGGGTTCGGGTCGCAAGGAAGATGAAGCCGCTGCAGCCGCAGCAGCAGCTACACCTGCAGCCGCAGCAGCTACACCTGCAGCCGCAGCAGCTGGTGACAAGGGTAAAGCCGCAGCGCCCGCCGCCAAGCCTGCCAAGCCAAAGAAGTAATACGCGATTATGCCGCTGCTCGTTGGCTTGGGGAACCCCGGTTCCAAATACGACGAGACGCGGCATAATGTGGGTTTTGCCTTGCTGGATTCTCTTGACAAGAATTCGGATTGGAAGGTCTGGGGGAAATCCTTGCTTTGCAAGGTTACCCTCGGTCCCATCGTTCTTCACGTTGCCAAGCCTCAAACCTTCATGAACCTGAGCGGTGGAGCCGTTCAAGCACTCATGACCTTCTACAAAATCCCCCCCTCCGAAATGGTGGTCGTTGCAGATGACGTCACATTACCCGTGGGTTCGATTCGCATTCGACCGCACGGAGGCCATGGCGGACACAACGGTCTCCGGGACATCATCGAAAAAATCGGCGAACAATTTCCCCGTATTCGCATTGGCGTGGGACTTTGCCCGCCCAACCGCGACCTTTCCGGCTTCGTACTGGGGAAAATGGATGCCTTGGAAAAAGCCGCCCTCAAGCCCGCATTTACGGGATTTCGTGATTTGGTGGAAATCGGGTTTGCAAAGGGATGGGATCTCGCCGCTTCGCGCTTCAACCACACATCCCTCTAGATTGAAAAACAAAATACGGCTTGTATTTATCCCCCCCCCCATATATTTATGGGTGCATAATATTCTGTTTGCAACCTCCAGAAATACTCTTTACTTAAAAAATTTTGAAAGGATCCTGTCATGAACCTAAAGCAACTGTGGTGCAATTGGAAATCGTTTGTTTTCGTTGGATGTGTCATCTGCCTGCCCCTTTCCGTTAAGGCGGGCGATACCGCCACCGTCGATAGTTTTAAAGTGGCATCCACATACACGGGAAAGCCAACCACGGATGCGTTCGGTAGAAGCGTTGCATCCACCACCATTCGCTGGCGTCTTTATGTTCCCAAGGGTTATGACCCCAGCGCGGCTGCAACTTACCCGTTGGTTTTTACCCTGCACGGGGTTGGAGAGGGAGGAACCGACAACAGGTTGCAATTAAAATACCGCTTTAACCGCATGTGGGCGGACGACACCATGCAGGCCAAGCAAAAGATGTTTGTCCTCGCACCCCAAAACGTCAATAGCTCGACGACTTGGACGCTGGTAGCTAGCACTACGACACCGGTAAGTTACGCGACACAAACCATCAATCCAGGCTTGTCGGCTGCGGTACAACTTCTGGACAGCCTTTTGGTCGCTTACAAAATCGACACAAATCGGTTGTATCTCAGCGGCGAATCATCCGGTGGTTATGGCACATGGTATTTGATGGCACGGTATCCGAAAAGGTGGGCTGCAGCATTGCCGGACGCCGCCTGTGCGGACACGAACCAGGCCGTCGTCAACACCTTCTTGGCCACCCCGATCTGGATCTTTCACGGTTCGGCGGATCCCACGGTCAACGTAAACTGTGGCCGCCAAATGATTGCATCCCTTCGTCGCGCCTATGCCGCCGCCAGCAAAGACACGACCAACACGCTGAGATACTCGGAGTACGCCGGAGTGCAACATAATTCATGGGAAAACGCTTCCCGGGATCCTAAAGTGATGCCTTGGACGGTCTCCAAGTCAGTCACCACAAATTCGGTAGCAATCCATCATAATTTCCGAAAACCTGTGAATACTTCCGGGCACCTTTCGACGGTCAAGAAAGTGGATGGTTTGGGGCGGCAGGATGACAAATCTCCTAGCCTCAAAACTTTTAAAATCGGGAATAAATGACAAATTGAAGCCGGAAATTGAAGGTTGAATTCATCTTCGTTGAATCCCCTTCGATTTCTAGCTATTTTAAGCCCCAGTTCCAGGTCTCATGGGCTTGGGCTGTTTTTTTTCATGGTGCCCTAAAATTCGTTCTGCTTGCCCCTTTCGGGCAGAGGATTGGTTTTTGGGAACCGAACCCCAAGGTGCCCAATGCAAGAGGATCTGAAATACCTTCTCGAACTGTCGTCGGTGGATAAGAAGGTTCACGAACTCAAGCAAACTCGCAGGGATTTGCCGGTTCGCATCCAAACCTTGAAAAACGCCATCGGTTCCGAAAAAGCCCGTCTCGACAATCTTATGGCGGAAATCACCGATACCCAGACGAAAATCCGCGATAATCAGGATGCCGTTGCCACTGAAACGCAATTGCTGCAGGAAAGCAGCAAGCGCTTGGACAACATCAGCACCAACCGGGAATACGATGCGGTTCATCTTGAAATTGCCGCCCACAAGAAAAATATCGACACAGCCAATGCCAGCGTTCTCCATTTCCAGCAAATTCTGGAAAACCTGCAAAAGGATTTGACCCAGGTTGAAACCGACTATCAAACCGTGCGGGACGCCAACGAACCGGAACTGAAGACCCTCACCGAGGAACTCAACGGAATCGAAGATCGCATTGCCGACGAAGCGAAACTCGCAGGGGAACCGCGCAGCAAAATCAGCAAGAAAGTATTGACGTTGTACGACCGGATCGTACAACGCCGGAATACGCCTTATATCATCGCCGCCGTCAATCACCACCACAAATTTTGCGATGTGTGCAGCCGAAGCCAGACACCGCAGCGCATCATCGAGGTCGGTAAAAAAATATCCCTGCTAACCTGCGAAAGCTGTGGCAGCCTTCTGGTCTGGCGCGAAGATTAACGAATTCCATATTCCTTGATCTTGTAAAGCAACCCACGACGGGAAATACCCAGGCTTTCAGCGGCCTTGGTTTTGTTCCACCGGTTTAATTCCAAAGCCTTCAGAATTTCCTCGCGCTCCACAATTTGCTTTCGTTCCTTGATGGCGTTTTGGGATCGGGGCGATTCCTCCTCCCCTTCCAGTTGAAAGAACAGCTCCGTTCCGGACGCCAGCACCACCGCGCGTTCCATGGCATTTGCCAGTTCACGCACATTTCCGGGCCAATGATAATCCAGCAGGCGGCGCTCCTGATCGGAGGACAGTACATGCGATGTTCCATAACGCCGGTTGAAATGATCGAGGAAATGTCGAGCCAGCAGCAACACGTCATTTCCCCGTTCGCGAAGAGGGGGCATCTCGACGGGAATGATGTTCAACCGGAAATAAAGATCCTCGCGAAACCGCCCCTGCTTTACTTCTTCACGCAAATTGCGATTGGTGGCCGCGATCAACCGAAAACCCACACGAATGGGATTGCGACCGCCCACGGGATCCACCACATGCTCCTGCAAGACACGCAACAATTTCACCTGCATGGAAAGCGGTAGCTCCCCGATTTCATCCAGAAAAATGGTGCCGTCCCCGGCAAGCACAAATCTTCCGGGCTTGGACATGGTCGCGCCGGTAAAAGCCCCTTTTTCGTGGCCAAACAGTTCGGACTCGATCAGGTTTTCGGGAATGGCCCCGCAATTCACGGTGATGAACGGTAGATCGCGGCGCGGAGATAAATCGTGAATGAGACGGGCCGCAACTTCCTTGCCCGTGCCGCTTTCACCCAGCAACAACACGGTGGAATCGCTTTGCGCCGCCTTGCCCGCCTTTTCAAAACAGGCTTTGAAAACCGGACTGGCTCCGACAGCTCCACCGAAACCTTCGCGGTTTCCTTCTGCGGGATACACCGCCGGGCCGGAAGATGGCTCGGGAGTTTTCAGCAGACGCTCCACGATTTGGCGCAATTCGGAATTTTCAAAAGGCTTGGTAAGAAAGTCGGATGCACCGTGACGCAGCGCCTTCACGGCCGTATCCATCGTGCCATGCGCCGTGATCATCAGAAAGAGTACGCCCGGTTGCTCCTGTTTCACCTGACGCAGAAATTGCAAACCATCCATGCCGGGCATGCGAATATCGCTCACCACCACATCCACATTTTCGTCGCGAAGAATTTCCAGGGCTTCCTCGGCGGAGCCCGCAGTCAAAATTTTTCCGGCAACCGACTCCAAAGATGCGGCGACGATCTCCCGAATGTGCTCTTCGTCGTCCACCACCAGCACACATCCGCGCTTATCCGCTTTTGGATCCATTTCCATCATACTGAAGCTTCCTGTGCGGCGCTGGTTTTCACCACCAACACAAATCTCGAGCCCGGTTGCAGCGCCTCGTGATACAGTTCCCCGCCCAGTTCGCGTGCGATCTTTCTCGATATGGCCAGCCCCAAACCCGTGCCCTTGGTCGAAGTCGTAAAGAACGGTTCGAATAACCGGTGCCGTTTATCTTCGGAAACACCCGCACCGTCATCCTCCACTCTCACTTCAGCAGCCTCACCATGAGCTTCAAAAGAGATGCGCACCGGTTTCCCGGCAATTTGAAAACGCCGGGCATTCTGAACAAGGTTGAGTAAAATCTGACGGATGGCCTCGGAGTCTGACACCACAGGAAACACCGGTGAGCCGGAGGAAAAATTCACGGGGCTATCCGGCTTCAAATCCGTTTGTTCCAGGCAAAAATTTTCCACCATCTCCACCAAATTAAAAGCCCGGTTTTTAACGGGAGGTGGCCGTGAAAAACTCAGAAACTGTTGCACGGTCTCATTCAGGCGCAGGGCATCTTTGAGAATCATTTCGATGAAACGGGAATTCCCTTTGCCCTCGTCCCGCAACAGTTGCGCCGCTCCGTAAATCCCTTCAAGCGGATTTTTGATCTCATGTGCAACACCCTTTGCCATCTTGGAATGCTCCCGGGCTTGAACGGCGATTTCACTTTCTCCGGCCCGTAGCTCCACCAAGCGTCCCACATTCACAGCGGCCACGTAGGTGAGGAAACCAAACATGGACAAATAGGCGAACTGAAACCCGATGTAATGCAGGTTGATTTTGGCGGTATTGATATGGTCGACGTTCGTGCCGTGAGGAACGGAGTACAGCGTCTCGATGTAAACCACGACAACCAAGTACAGGATCAAAGTCAACAAACCTCCAAACACTGCGAGTCGGCGGTTAAACCGGAGCGACACGAGACCCATGCAACAGAAGTAGTTGAGAAAAGTCGGCGTCTTGAATGCGAATGAGGGACTGACGAATTGATAGGTCCATAGCATGGCGCTGACGATGAAGATGTCTGCGGCCGTGGTGACGAACTTGTAATGTGGCCGGTAGGGATTTCGACGCAACCACATCTGAACACCGAATGCCCAGACAAACCACACTGCACCCCATCCCAGATTGGTGATGTTCGCCCAATGCACGTTTTCATGGGCATGCAAACCGGTAAAAACCATCCATGTCAGGACGTAAATGATGCGGATGAAATTGGAAAGCCGCTCCGCCCGCGCCTCTTCCTGAAAGCCGATGTTATGGCCCAGCTCACCGGGGTGAGCCCGAAGGAGGCGGTGGTACAACGCGGAGATCATGGCGCTGTCATACGACCATCATGCGGCCATCAGGCTGCAATGCGTGCGGCCTCGTCCAGTTGCACGGCCACAAGTTTCGACACACCCTTCACTTCCTGCGTTACTCCGTAAAGCATGTCGGAAGCGGCCATGGTGCGTTTGTTATGCGTCACCACGATAAACTGTGTCTGATGGCTGAAACGGCGCAGCAGATTGACGAAGCGGCCGATATTGGCGTCGTCCAAGGGGCCGTCCACTTCGTCCATGATGCAATAGGGCGAAGGACGCACGAGATACAACGCAAACAAAAGTGAAATGGCGGTCAAGGCGCGTTCACCGCCCGAGAGCAATGAAACACCGCGCATCTTTTTGCCGGTGGGGCGGGCGTTGATTTCGATTTTGGAATCCAGCGGATCAATGCCCTCTTCAAGGGAGAGTTGGGCCTCACCGCCTTCAAACAACGAGGAGAACACCTCCTGAAAATTCTTTTGCACGGTGGCGAAGGTCGCTTGAAACTGCTCGCGCGCGGCCTTGTCGAGTTTCTTGATGGCCTGATCCAATCCCTTCCGCGCCTTTTCAAGATCGTCGAATTGCCTGCGCACTTCATCGAGACGCGCCTTTTCGGCCTCGTAATCCTCCAAGGCGCCCGCATTGATGTTGCCGAGGGACTTCAATTTCTCGTGCAACTCCGCGATTTGATCCGGTGCGGTTTCGGAATCGTATTCGACCCGATCGAAAACGACTTCGGAGACATTGAAATCCACTTCATGTCTTTCGAACATGCGCTGTTGAATGGACAGGGCGGTGGATCGCAGTTGTTCCATCTTCAGGGAACGGCGATGCACCTCCTCGGTAAGCCCGCGCAACTCGTCCTGCAAACGGCGCAGTGTAATCCTGCGCTCCTCGAGGTGTCCCGACTTGGCATCATACGCCGACTTCACCGCATCGCGTTCTTTTTCGTCGCCCGAGAGGCGGACATGGACCAAATCGATTTCTCCGGCCAATGAAAGATTTTTTTCGCGGAGAAGTTTGATTTGCGATTCCCAGTCTTCGCGCTGAAGTCCGGATTTTTCCAGCGCAGCCTGGACTTCGGACTCTCCACGCTGCAAATATTCCGCCTTGGCTTTCGCAGTTTGCACACGCGCTTCGGACTCGGTCCGTTCCTGCTCCAGTTGACGCCAGGCGTTTTCCAGTTCGACCAGCTCCAGGTTTTGCGACTGGAGTTTTTCCTGCATGGCCTGAAACCGGTTTTCCAAAGTGCGGCGTTCCTCTTCGGCCTGATTCCATGTGGATCGCAGCGTTTCGATTTCACGCAGCAAATCCGATTTGCGGCCGCCGGTGGATTCCAGCTTGAGACGGTATTGAACCACTTCCCTGTCCAGAGTCTCCGCCTGACTCTCCGTGAGCTGCGTTCGCGCCCGCAATTCATGCACCTTCCGCTCCGCATCACGACCGCGTGTGCGCTGGGATTCGATCTCGCGAAGCAATCCCGTCTTCTGTTCTTCCAGCGATTTGATTTGGGTTGCGGCGGATTGTAATTCCTTTTCAAGCCCCCCCAAACGCACCTGAACATCGGCAAGCTGGGCTTTGCGCTGAAGCAATCCGGTTTGATCCGACACCGGGGAACCGCCGTATAAAATGCCGCCAGAATGCAACGCCGATCCATCCGGCGTCCAAAGCCAGATATCCTTCTCACCCAAAGCGGGAGCCAAAGCGAACGCACTGTCCAAGGAATCCACCAAAGCGTGATGACCCAGAGACCATTCCAGAATTCCCTTCCACTCGGCGGGGTATTTGATTTGATCGATCAACCAGCCGCGAAAACCGGATTGTCCCGAAAGATTCGGACGTTCCCGCCCGTTGATGGTAGGGGCGACTTGCGAGTCGCCCCTACCATCAACGGGAAAACCAAAAACCGCATCACCCTTTTTTGTCTGCTTCAAGGCATTCAGCAATTCCACACCGCGCTGTTTATCGTGGACCAGCACCACTTGCAGGGATTTTCCCAAGGCACGCTCCACCGATACCAGAAATTCCGCAGGAACCTGAAGCACGTCGATCAACAGGGATTGCAGTCGATCCTTCGCTTCACTCAGCAAATATTTCACCCCGGCATCCATGCCTTCGCCACCGGCCTCAAGCCCCAGAAGCAAAGTCCTCTGCGTGTCCAGAGCCACCTTGTTGCGCTGCAGTTCCTGCTCGCGCAATTGTTCGCGTTCGAGCGCACGACCGGCTTCGTCCGCCGCTCTCACAGCCAATTCCAAACTGAGAGTTGCGGCCTGCGTTTCATTCTCCGCTTCGACCAGGGAGAGCGCCACCGTTTCGCGTTCACGCCGTGTTTCCTGCAAACGTTCCTCGCGCGACTCGCGCTCGCCGCTCCATTCTTCCTCATTGTCCTGCAAATGCTGAAGTTCAGCTTCCACCGCGCTTAAACGCTGTTTCAATCCCGACATTTCCTGCAAGGCGTTCATGCGTTCTTCATTCAAGGCGTCCACTTCAAGGCGGGCTTCCCGGACCCGCGCGGAAGCGGCATCCACTCTCGTGCGGGCTTCCAATGACTTGTCAGACGCTCCGCCTAGAAAACTCTCCAGCTTTTCGGCCTCTTGCAATGCCTCCACACGTTGACGTTCCATGTCCACCAACCGCGTTCGCGACTCTGCCGCCTCAGTTTGCAAACGTTGCAACGATTCTTCCAGATGCTCCACGCGATCCTTGTTGCGCAGGGCTTCCGTCTCAAGCCGAATGGACTCGGCCTGTGTTCCAGCAGCCTTCTGGCTCAATGCCATCAACTGACGTTCTTCATCCACCAACCCCAGCTTTTCCTCTTCTAAGGAAGCTTCCTCTGTGGCGCGACGGGCATCCAACAAAGCCTGCTGATTTTCATCCTTGGCCTTCGCCAATTGCAGCAACTCCAGCTCTTCCGCAAATTGAACATAGGAGTCATACTGGTAACTCAATTCCAGCGAACGATGGGCGGAATGAATCTCACGCCACTTCTCGGCCTTCTTGGCCTGACGTTCGAACATGTTGACATTCTGCTGCACATGGCGGAGACTGTCCTCCACCCGTGTCAAATCCTGCGCGGTCCGATCCAGTTGACGCAACGTTTCCTTGCGCTGCTGCTTGTATTTGGAAATGCCCGCAGCTTCCTCGAACATCACGCGCCGTTCCTCGGCCTTGTCCGAAAGAATGCTGTCGATCATCTTCGCTTCGATGAGACTGTAGGAGGCCGCGCCCATGCCGGTGTCGTAGAAGAGGTTGTGAATGTCCTTGAGGCGGCAGGGCTGGTTGTTGATCAAGTATTCGCTTTCGCCGTTGCGGTAGGTGCGGCGTGTGATCATCACCTGCGTATAATCTGACGGGAGAACTCCGCTGTCGTTATTGATCAGAAGACTGACTTCGGCCATGCCCATGGCGGGACGATCCGCCGTGCCGGAAAAAATCACATCCTCCATTTTGCTCGAACGCAGCGCGCGTGCGCGCTGTTCGCCCAGCACCCAACGAATGGCGTCGATGATGTTGGACTTGCCGCAACCGTTGGGTCCCACCACCGAGGTGATCCCTTCTCCGGGAAAATTGACCTCAACGCGATTGGCGAAGGATTTGAAGCCGAGTATGCGAAGTTTTGAGAGATACATATGGTTTTAGTGAAAGTTAAGTTTCACCAGGCGTTGCCGCGCAGGGAAAAAATGAAAAGGGACGGCGTTTGCCGTCCCCTATAACTTGCCTGAAAAATGGCGAGTGAAAATCAGCGGGTCGTTGAAATCCACCGGTACTTTAACATGCCCTGTCCCACGACGGAAGGCAGAGCCAGTGATTCTCCGCTCTTTAATTGTCGGGCCTCCCATACCTTACGTCCCGATAAATCAAAGAGTTGAAAGCCCGCCATTCCCTCGGGAATCCGGATGGAACGGTTTCCACCCATATTCACCATCAACCCGTTTGAACGCCTCTCCGGAAGTCTTGCAGCCGGAGCGCGAATTCCCGTTGACAGGGTATAGTGAACCTTGACAACCTTGCCGAACCCGCGCCGCGTATAAGAGCCTGAATAAGGAGCTCCTGTATCAATGGTTCCTGTGGCATAACCTCTTTGGGTATAATACAAGTCTCCACTGGGACTGAACCCCAAATTGGTGAGATCCGTCAAGCCTGTGGCGAAAGTGGCAGTGTCTCCGCCGTTACGAGGATTCACGCGCTTAATCCACGACTGTGCGGCCGTCCCGTTCGTGAAATCACCGAAGAAATACATCCCCGTGTCTTGGGCGCGAAAGCCATAAGTAAACCCGCCGCCAATGGCACAATTGCCAGTGGAAGTCGTGGTACCATGCCGGTAAGTGATCAGGGGAATGACAAAATTGTTGGAAGTCGGGCAAAAACTTGTTGCGGCTCCACCTTTGGTATGGCTGCCTTCGCACACGGGCCATCCATAATTCTTCCCGGCGCTCATGGTGTCCACGTCTTCCCACGTTCCCTCACCGACATTGTTGACGAACAGCTTGCCAGTAGTGCGCTGTACACCCATGGTGAATGGATTCCGCAAACCGTAAGCCCAGATGGCCTTGTTTTGTCCCGCAACCGTATCCCGAGTATAAAAGGGATTGTCCGTGGGAATGCTTCCATCCGGGTTCAATCGCAAAACCTTGCCCCAAAGAACATTCAATCTTTGAGCTGCTTGGGTATTGGTGACTTCATGCTCTCCCACAGCGATGTAAATCTTACCGTCATTCCCGAAGATCAGGCCGCCACCCATGTGCCAAACGGAAAGATTAGTCGTATTAGGTGCTACGTTAAAGCCACTAAAATTACCCCCGTCGCGCACTGGCAAAGTGGGGAGTTCAAACAAAATGGTTTCCGTAGTGTCCGCCACATCCCCAGAGATGGTAAAGCGGCTCAAGCGGTTATGACTGGTGGGAAGTTTGGCGGTATAGTAGATGTAGAGGTATCCGTTCGTAGCGAAATTGGGATCCAAGGCGATGCCCATCAGTCCACGTTCCGTGTTATAATCCACTTTGGCCTGAATGTTCAAAACATTGGTCGTGCGCATCGTGTCATTTTTGACGAGCCGAATCTGTCCCTTTTGCTGACCAATGAAAAGCCGGCCATCTGGAGCGAAGTCCATCCCGGCAGGGCTGATCAAACTGGAATCAATCATTTTCTCGACAAAATTTGGAGGATAGGTGGCTGCACCCGCGGCCTGCACGAACAAAGCGGCAAAACCCAGTGTAACAGCAAGACAAGTTGAAGATTTCATGATCCAGCTCCTTTTATTAACCAACCCTGGGAATATCATCCCAATGAAGGGGTAATATAATGACAGGGGTAAAAAAATATACCACAAATGTGGAACCTTAAAATCGTTTATATTATCGCCACTATGAACCTAAAAAGCCTTTTTCTCGCAACTGTTTTAATGACTGCCTCAGCCAGTCTCGTTCAAGCCGCCGCTCCCGTACAGATCTGGGTCAGTTCGGATGCGGACCAGAAATATTACCAGAACATGATCGAGGTCTACCGGCAAAAGGTGGACAAGGACTTTCAAGCCGAAATCAAGTCCTATGGCTTCACCGAAATGCCGGACAAGCTGTCCATCGCTGTCAAAAGCGGCATCAACACCCCGGACATCGTGCAATTCGATGAAATTTTCTTCAGCCTGTACCTCAAAGGCAATGTTCCCTTTGTGGATTTGACCGACCGATTGGCCGCCAGCCATCTATCCACCGGTTTACTGCCACAACGCAAGGGATTGTTCACCTGGAAAGGCCGGACTTATGGAATCCCACAAAGCCTTAGCGAAGTGGTTTTGTGGTACCGCGCCGACGTTTTTCAGGACTTGGGTATTTCACCCAACGACATCAATACCTGGGATAAATTCGAAGCCGTGTCCAAAAGGATCAAAACCGACAGTCGGCGCATGATCGTTCTGGATTGGTCCTACCTCGATATCCTCCTGCGCCAGCGCGGGTATGATTTTTTCGGTTCAGACGGAAAACTTTTCCCGGATTCCGCCATCGTGGCGCAAACTTGGCAGCGCATCGTGAACTGGTCGAAGAATGACATCGGAATGCTTCCCGGACAAGGAGGTATTTTCAGCCCGGATTTCTTTGCGAATTCCGTCGCCAGCAACGGCATCCTCAGCATTATCGGGGCGGATTGGTACGGTTTGGACATCATCCAGAACATGGACCCCTCGCACAAGGGGAAATGGCGCGCTATGCCGCTACCGGTGTGGACGGATTCCCTTTCCCGTGGTCGCAGAAATACCTCCAGCTTCTCGGGTCAAGGTCTGGTCATCTTCAAAAAAAGCCAACAAGTCGATCGCTGCTGGAAATTTATCGATTGGGTCATGACAGACGTGGATGCCAACGTGCAACGCTATTTGCAGGGCAACAGCTTCCCCTGCTATCGTCCGGCATGGACCGACATGCGTTTTGCACGTCCCGAACCTTACTTTGGGAATCAGAACCTCGCGCAATTGCTCACCGACGGAGCGCCAGGAATGCCGTTCACCACCCAGTCTCCGTTGCACGCCATGGTCGTCAACTTTCTCCGGGAGCAGTATTTCAACGATGTCGTACGCGGCGGCAGCGGCACCACGGTGGAACAGGCCATGAGCGGAATTCAACAACAAATCAAGAACATGACCTCCGGAAAGAAACCGGATTCCAAGCCCTGAACGGGGAGTTTCATGCCCCGTCCGCTTCGTAAAATCCGTCCGCTTCCCGTTTTTCTTTTGGCGCCGTTCTTCACGGCGCTTTTCATTTTCTGGCTCGTTCCCCTTGCTGGCGGATTTGGTTTAAGCCTCGAAAGCGATGACCTCTTCGGGGAAACCTCTTTTGTGGGTTCTTTGCATTACCAGGATCTTCTTCATGATCAACGCTTCTGGCACGCAATGCGAAACACATTCGTGTATTGCGGACTCGTCGTGTTGCTCGTACTTCCTTTCGCGTTATTGTTGGCGCACTTGCTACGCCGGGTTCATCCCCGTTTTCGCAGTCCCATGCAATTCTGTCTTTTACTGCCCGGCCTGACGCCGCCTCTCGTGCTGGCGATTCTTTATCTCATGGTATTCAACGGACCTCACGGCCTGCTCAACAAAACATTTCTCATTCCATTCGGACTTCCCAATGTGGACTGGATTCGCGACCCGCGCTTCATTAAATTCAGCCTCGCCCTTCTGGCCGTGTGGCGTTGGACGGGTTTCATCACCTTGATTTTTCTTTCCGGACTCGAGGGCATTCCCGGATCGTATTATGACTCGGCACGATCCGAAGGAGCCTCTGCGTGGCAATTGTTTCGTCATGTGACATTGCCTTTACTGCGTCCCGTCACGGTCTTCATCGCCGCCTTCCTTTTCCTCGATGCGTTCGCCTTGTTTGAAGGAGCCTATGTTCTGCTCGGAGGTTCCGGTGGAACCCTGGATGCAGGCCTGCTTTTGGTTTCCTATTCCTATCTCACCGCGTTCACTTTGGGAAATTTCGGATCGGCTGCGGCCATGGCTTTCACATCCCTGCCCATGTTGATGCTGACGTTGTGGTTCATTCTCGCCCAGGGCCGTTTCAAGAGGCGTCATGTTGCGATTTCGTAAACGCCTTCCGCTTTTTTCGGCGACACTCCTGCTGGCATTATTGTGCTGGATTTTCGCATTTCCATTCCTGTGGATGTTCTTCGCCAGCTTCAAACCCGACGCCGCCATTCTCATCCCCTTCCCCATGTTTCCGGAACATTTCGATTTCAGCTATTATCGCGACCTGCTCACCGGAAAATGGATTCCTTATCCACGTCAATTTTTGAATTCCCTGTTCATCTCCGCCGTCGAAACGGCGCTCGCCACGGCATTCGCCTGCAGTGCGGGATATGTCTTTGCCAAATTCGATTTTCGATTCAAAAAAATTCTGTTCATCCTGGCCGTACTCGTTGTGCTTATTCCCCGGCAGGTTCTAGTCCTTCCTTTGTTCATCTGGATGAACAAACTTTCGCTATTGGATACTCCGTGGTCCGTCATTCTTCCGGGAGCAGCCAGCGGCATCGGGATTCTGTACTTCACCGCCATCTTCCGGCGCATGCCCGACGCCCTGCTGGATATGGCGCGCTGTGAAGGAGCCAATGAATACCGGGTCTTTTTTGCCGCATTGCCACTTGTGAAACCCGCCGTCATCGCCTTCGCGTTGATTCAATTCGTATTGTGCTGGCAGGATCATCTCATACCGCTCGTCATGCTCTCCACCGGTTCACGTCTTACCGTTTCGATCGGTCTTTCGAGCCTGAACGCCGGCAATACTCGCGTGCCTTACGGACTTCTCCTCGCCGGTTGTACTTTGACTCTGTTGCCCACAGCGCTGTTCTTCGCACTGGCTTACCGCCACTTTCGAACCGCCTTGGGCCGCCTCACTGAAGCATAAAACCGGAATCCGAAATGACTTCTCTTTCCATCCAGAATCTCTCCAAAACCTTTCCGGGCAATGTGCATGCGCTGAAGGATTTCTCGCTCGAGATCGGAGAAGGCGAACTCGTGGCCATTGTAGGTCCTTCGGGATGCGGCAAGTCCACCTTGCTCCGCATCCTCGCGGGACTTGAAGAAGAAAACACGGGAACGGTGCGTCTTGGCAGCCGAGTTCTTAACGGCATTCCGCCGAAAGATCGCGATATCGCCGTCGTGTTCCAGAGCTACACATTAATGCCGCATCTTTCCGTGGCGGACAATCTCGGCTTCGGCCTCAAACTGCGCGGCGAAAAAAAATCCATGCGCGAAGCAAAGATTCTTGAGGCTGCGAAATTATTGAACATCGAAGGGTTGCTGCAACGGTATCCCTCCGAGATCAGCGGCGGAGAACGGCAGCGCGTTGCGCTGGGTCGCGCCATTTTGCGCGAGCCGAAAGTTTTTCTTTTCGACGAACCGCTTTCAAGTCTCGATGCACAAATGCGTTTGCAACTGCGCGTGGAAATCCAGCGGCTGCACCAGCGCCTGAAAGTTCCCATGATTTTTGTGACACATGATCAAAGTGAGGCACTGACACTGGGAGATCGCGTGGTGGTTCTCAATCAGGGAAGCATTCAGCAAATCGCAACTCCGGAAGAACTTTATCTCCGTCCCGCCAATACTTTCACCGCATCATTCATCGGATCTCCGGGCATGAATCTTTTCCACGGGAGTTTGCAAACGTCGGCGGCAGGAACGCATTTCGCCTCTTCCGCGCTGAATTTTTTGCTTTCTGCTGAACAGGCCGAAAAACTGCGTGACCATGCTGAAATCATCGCGGGAATTCGTCCCGAACATTTGCACTCGGTTGAATCCGGGGGGAAATTATCGGGCAAAGTCACCGCCGTTGAAAAACAGGCGGGTCAAACTGGCATTTATCTGCAAAATGACGCGACCTCTTTTTCCGTGAAAACCATTACCGAGCCCGTTACAAAGGTCGATGAAACCCTGAAGTTCGACTTCTCTCCAAGGGAAATTGTGTTCTTCAACACAAAAGGGGGATTTTTACTGCCTATTCATAATGTGGGTGACAAATAGATCCCCTCAATTGAACAGAACGGAAATTAGTAAATTAAAGGTAAATTAATTCTATTTTTGTATGAATTATTGTGTTTTTCATTGCTTCACTTCCAAACTTGCCTTTTGAAACAACTGTGTAACGAGTTCGTCTAACGCAATGGATATTGGGCGGGTTATGCATAACCTTTAAAAACGGCTTTACATTTATACCCCTGTTGTATAAGTTTCATGCGGGACTAACATTTCCCCGTAGGGAGAGAGAGAACACCATGAAGGAGAAAAACATCATGAAATCATGGAAATATGCGTTAACTGCAGCTTTGCTGCCTGCCACGCTTTGGGCAGCCACCATCAGCGGTACTGTAGGTGCTCCTGCTCCCGGTACTCCGGTCGGCGGCGTCAAGGTCGTGCTGATCGATAACAATAGCGCGGGTCCCCACGTGGATTCGACGACAACCAACGGCGCGGGTACCTATACCCTTACTGCTGCCACAACGGGTACCAAGGTTGTTCAAGCCAGCTTGTCTGGTTACAACTCCGCGGTCACGTTGCAAGGTGTGAGCAGTGCCGGTCAGGTTATCACCGGTGTGAACCTCAGCATCAGCATCAACAACAAGACCTCGGTCATCCAAGGTACGGTCAAAAAAGCCGTGGATTCCACCCCTGCCGTTGCGGCAACGGTGACTCTTTCCGGTGGAACCGCCGGTGACAACCCCAGAAATGCCACCACGGATAGCTTGGGTAACTACAAGTTCGATAGCGTTTCGACCGGAACCGGTTACAACGTTGCCGTGGCCAAGTCCGGCTTTCAGGGCACCAGCACCGGTAACGTAGCCGTTGCTTGGAACGCCAGCACCACCGTGGGTACCCAGTACCTGACCAGCAACCTCGGAAGCATTTCCGGAACCATCCGTCGCAACGATAGCGCGACGGTTGTGATTGTCGGCGCCAAGGTTGTGTTCTCCGTCGGAACTGCCAAGGTGGACAGCACCACGACAGATGCCAACGGAAACTATTCCAAGGTTCTGAATGCCGCGACTTACAATATCTCGGTCAGCGCTGCAGGAATGAAGAGCAACCGCGGTCTTGCCACCAAGGATACCACGGCTATCGTTGTCTTCGGCAGCAACACCGTCATGAACACCGGCTTGACCCCTGCGCTTTCCACCATTGGTGGAACCTTGCATGGCACCAACGCCACCACCGGCCCGATTATCTCGGGTGCGAAGGTTGTGTTGCAACGCCGTATGGGCAGTACTGGTGCTGCCAATGTCTGGTATACACTTGATTCCACGTTCTCGGATGCGAACGGAATCTTCTCGTTCTCCAACCTGATTGCCGCTCCGACTCCGGCTAGTGCCGCAAACGGAAGCTATCGCGTATTGGTTACCGCCAATGCCTATCGCAACTATCCGCTTACTACGGGTGCGGAAAACACTGCTGATGTTTATCAAGTTGCTTACGGTGCCACATACATTGTGACCCCGAACATTGCTATGACACTCTGCACTGCTGCTCCGACTGCAGCGGGTTGTGTGGTCGGCATTGTGTCCTATTCTCATGACCAGTCGTTGAACATCCGCCTCTCGTTGATGGGTTCGAACTTGGCTCTCGACTTGGATGTTTCCAATGTCGCCCGCACGGTTCAAATCTTCAGCTTGAATGGTTCTCTTGCCCATCAGGTTTCCGTACCTGCCGGTGCGACCCGTGCCATTGTGCCGGCCACCTTCGCAGCCGGTTATCTGTTCCAGGTCAAGTAAGTCTTAGGCGCTAACGCGCTTTAAAGGCCGGTGGGAAATCCCATCGGCCTTTTTTATTTCCCTATTTCACAGTTACCGATTTCAAGCACAGTGATATTCAATCGATAACACTATTCAGGTCATCTTTGTTTCTGGTACTGCCAATTGAATTTAAAATGGGTCTTTTTTATCCAAATATCATACCTCTCTGGATTTATTGAAAATGAAGCGTTATTGATTTTTCACGTTTTCACAACGAATTTTCCACACAGATATTCCACATATGGGATGTTGCATTTAAATTTGCGATTGAGAGGTGTCTTAAAACAAAAAACAACCGAGAAAAGGGGAATCAAATGAAAAAGAATCTTGGATATTTACTTACAGCGTTGGTTGCATTGCCTGTCATGGGCTTTGCCGCCACCATCAGCGGTGTTGTGTCCTCAGCCATTCCAGGTGCCACCACCACTTCAGGCGTTTCGGGAGCAGTTGTGACAGTGACAAGCGGATCCGGCAGTTCGGCTACTCTTGTGGGTACAGCAACCACGGACATCAATGGCAATTATGCCATTGCCAATGTTCCTACTGGCTTTGCAGCTGTTTCCATAGCTGCCTCAGGCTATACCCCCAACCCAAAAGACACGGGACTGGCGGTTAATTCAACCACTGCCACAGTCACCTGTAATGCAGTTCTCACTGGTTCGACGGGAGCCAACGCTCCAGGCACTTCCACCATTGCGGGACTTGTCACACGTACCAACGTCAAGGTTGTGGGGGCTAAAGTTGTTCTTCGCCGTCGCGCAACGGCCACCGGTGCCTGGGTACTTGTGGATTCTACAACGACCGATGCCAATGGAACCTACCAGTTCGCGAATATTCTCGCTGCCGGAACAGGGACTCCTTCAAATGCATATTCCCTCATCGTGTCCCAGCCCGGATATGCAACATTGACTTCAACCACTGCCATTACAGTGGCTGCTGGAGCGACAACTGCGGCGAATGTGGCCCTGACCACCACTGGAATCCAACAGTTGGCTTCCACCCGCACTCAGAGCATTCGGCTCTCAGTAATGGGCGATCGCCTTTCGTTGAACCTTTCGGTATCCAACGTAGCCCGTACCGTTCAGATCTTCGGATTTGATGGTTCGCTCAAGCGTCAGGTTTACGTAGCCGCCGGGGAATCCCGTGCCATCGTTCCGGCCACCTTCGCCAATGGCTACCTGTTCCAGGTCAAATAAACCGAGGCTCAAAACATGAATTAAAAAGCCGGTGGGAAACCACCGGCTTTTTTTGTTTAAAAAAAGGGGTTATAACCCGAATTTTAAGGTTTTGCGTTAAAACTTTGATTTGAGAATTAATTTGTATGGGGAATTGTTACTTAACCAACTCTGGGGAGGACTCATGAAAAACCTTATTCGCGCATTTTTATTTGCAGCTGTATTCCTGCCGCTTGCAGCCAAAGCCGCAAATCCTGTCGCAATCAGCGGTAATGTCACAGGCCCAACACCCCTGGCCGGATCCTGGGTCATTTTGATCTCCGCAGGGGTTCATGTGGACTCCATTCAAACAGACACCGTAGGCCATTATAGTTTTGACAGTTTGACTGTCGGCGCAGGTGCCAAACAGGTTCGGGCCATCCGAAGTGGCTATGCCACCGTCACCAATAACGTCACCGTGGTTGCGGGCACACCGCTCACCTCCAATTTCGCACTTGTTGCCGGCGGAAATATTGCGGGTATTGTCAAAAAAGCATCGGATAGCACTGCGGTCGTGGGCGCCAAGCTCGTGTTGCGTCGTGGAAACACTTTGGTTGACAGCTTATTGTCCGACGGCTCCGGAAATTATTCCTTTACGGGTCTTGCTGCGGCAACCAACTACACGATTACCACCACCGCAGCGACGTTTTTCCTTTCCACCACCAATTTGGCTGTTACGGCAAATGCAACCATCACCTTGAATATTTTTCTGGCCCTGACCCAGCCTGCAACCGTCACAGGAACCGTGCGCAATGCAATTAACACCAATCCCATCAGCGGTGCCAAGGTTTATCTCCGCCGCGGGTCGGCAACTGCGGCCATTTCCGACAGCACCACAACCAATGGTTCCGGCGTCTATACCTTCACCGGTGTGGCTCCAGGAACACCCAATGCATGGATCACCGCCAGTGCCACCGGGTTCATCACCCTCACCAATAACAACGTGGCCATTGGCAACGGGTTGACTGTCACTTCCAATCTCTCCCTGCAATCTCCGGGAGTTATCAAAGGCTCCTTGAGCAATGTAGTTCAGGGTATTCCGCTGGCCATGACCAATGTTCTTGTGGTTCTGCGCAGGGATTCGCTGAACACAGCCATCATTGACAGCAACCGTACGAATGCGTCGGGAAATTACACCTTCAATGCGAATCCGGGAAAATACTATGTCACGGCGCTGTCCACCATTGGAACGCAAAGCAGCGACAGTCTCCGACTCACCTCCGGTGCTACACTGACATCCAATTTCACCTTTACTCAAAGCACAGCCATCTACTCAGCACTTTCAGATTCTCGGCAGATTCATTTCACCCAGTCCGGGGACAGATTGATTCTGGATTTGGGAATTTCCAAAGTTTCCCGCACGGTTGAAGCCTTCAATCTGAAGGGTTCCATCCAACAACAAGTTGCTGTTCCGGCTGGTGTTTCCCGGGTCATTCTCCCCGCAAACTACGCCCCCTCAAACGGTTACCTGTTCCAGATTCATTAAACAACGCTTTTTCAATAATCCAAACGCCGGCGGGAAACCGCCGGCTTTTTTTGTGCTCTCCGGAACGGTTAAAAAGGGCGCAAATCCGTTATCTTATATAATTACTAATGATTTTAAAAATGAACATTTTAACCAAAAAACATCAAATTTATAGGCAAAGTTGTTAAAAATTCGTTATCAATTTTGATTTTTATCGAAGTGTAATTGCACCTTCCGGGAACAATTTTAAGGCATAGACATTAGTTTGATGGCTGCGTATTCTCAACGTGAAGTTTTTAATCCAACACAAGGGGAAGAATCATGAAAAACATCTGGATATATGCTGCAATGTTCTTGCTACCCATTTCAATCGGGGCCACCAGCATCACCGGTACCGTGAAGAAGGCTTCCGATAGTACCGTGGTGGGGGGCGCCAAAGTTGTCTTACTCCAGGGTGCCACCCGTCTCGACTCCACGACCACGGATAGTTTGGGACAGTATACCCTCCTCAACGTCACCAATGGCACCAAGCAACTCCAAACCAGCGCAACGGGTTTTGTCACCGCCACGTCGAATACCACGGTAGATACAACTGTGGCATTTGATTCTGTAAATGTCTATCTCACCGCCGCCGTTCCCGGAACCATCACCGGCAACGTTCGCACATCTGCGGACAGCACGGCCATTGCCGGCGCCAAAGTTTATCTGCGGCGCACTTCAGCAACCTCGGCCATTATTGACAGTGCAATCACTGATACAGCGGGGTTGTATACCTTCAGCAATCTGGCCACGGGAGCGCCCAATTACTGGGTTAGCGTCGTAGCCACTGGATATGTCAGCGGTGCGAGCAATAATGTTGCGGTGGGCAATGGTGCTACTGTGACCCGCAACTTTTATCTGGCCGTACCGGGAAATCTAGCGGGTTTTGTTCGTAATGCATCGGACAGTGCCACTCCGCTCATCAATGCATTGGTGGTTTACCGGCATTCAGCCAACGGGGCGATTGTGGACAGCATACGCACGGACTCCATGGGATATTACGAATTCAATAATGTGGCTCCAGGGGCACCCAACTACTGGATTACTGCGAGTGCCGACGGATTTAACAGTATTACGAGCGCTAATCAGGTTGTTCCGAGCGGCGGCACTTTGATTGTCAACTTTTACATGATCGCCACCCTTCCCGGCAGCATCTCAGGCAACGTAAGAGACGCGGCGGACAGCACGGCCATTGCCGGTGCCCTCGTCTATCTGCGGCGTACCTCCGCAACCTCCGCCATCATTGACAGCGCCGTCACGGATGCGGCGGGGGCCTATGCCTTCATCAACCTCGCTCCCGGAACCCCGAACTACTGGATCAGCGCAAGTGCCACGGGATTTCAGACCGGTACCAACGCCAATCAGGTTGTCCCGAACGGTGGAAACCTGGTTTCCAACTTCTATCTGGCCGCTACGGTTCCGGGGACCATCAACGGCAATGTATACAAGGCCACGGACAGCACAGCCATTGCCGGTGCCCTCGTCTATCTACGGCGCACCTCGGCAACCTCCGCGATTATCGATAGCGCTGTCACCGATGGAGCGGGTGCCTATGCCTTCATCAACCTCGTTCCCGGAACCCCGAACTATTACATCGCTGTGACGGCAACGGGATATGTCGCCGGTGCCGGCAACAACATCGCCGTGGGCAATGGCGCGACCGTTACCCGCAACTTCTATCTCACTGCAGCCGTTCCCGGCAACATCACCGGTACCGTGAGAAATGCTGTCGATAGCACGCCCCTTACCGGCATCCGCATGTACTTGCGTCGCAGCTCGGCAACGTCAGCCATTATCGACAGTACGACGACGGATGCGACAGGCCTTTACACGTTCAGCAATGTGGCTCCGGGTACGCCCAATTACTGGGTTACCGCATCTGGTAACGGAATCTATACCGATTCCACCGCCGCAAATGTGGCTGTCGCCAATGGTGGAACTGCAACGCGTAATTTCGCCCTGACGCTAATCCCTGTTTCCGTGCGTTCGGTTTCTGCCAATAACACCCACGGCTTCCAGTTCATGCGGACGGGAAACCGCCTTTTGCTGAACTTGGACCCTTCCAATACGGCGCGAATGGTGCGGATTTATGATATGAGCGGAACATTGCGGAACCGGATTTCCGTCATTGCCGGCGAGTCGCATGTGGAAATCCCGACAGCCTTTGCTCCGAGCAATGGCTTCTTGTTTCAAGTGAAATAAAGAACTTGTTCTAAAAACTTCCGAAGGCCGGTGGGAAACTACCGGCCTTTTTTTTGTTGGGGATTTATTAAACCCTGCGGATCAACTCATCGCATAATCTTGCAATCCATATATTATTGGCCTCGAAGTCTTCAGGCTTTCCGCGAATTTCTTCCGGGGTTTGAACATAAGGCCCCGGTGTTAACTCTTCGGCCCCATGCTTCACCCAACTCACCGTCGTCTCCGGTGTAATTTCCGGATGAAATTGCAAAGCGACGGCCTTTTCGCCCCAAACAAAACCTTGATGGGCACAACCTTCCGAGCGGAATAACGATGTGGCTTCGGGTGGGATGGAAAAAGTGTCTCCATGCCAGTGAAAGGTTGTGAATCGTTCGGGAAAAATTCCGGTCACCCAAGAAGATGACGCTTCGGGCAATCGCTCCACGGGAAGCCAGCCGATTTCCTTGGAGGGATTTTTGGTGACAACCCCGCCCAAAACTTCCGCCATGAGTTGCGAGCCGAGGCAAATGCCAAGCACCGGTTTCCCGGAAACCAAGGCTTCCTTCAAAGCCCGCTTTTCCTCCCTGAGCCACGAAAATTCAGCCTCGTCATAGACTCCCATCGGACCACCCATGACAATGAGAAAATCAAAGGCGTCGATCGCGGGAGATAAATCCCCCTCAAAAAAGCGGGTATAAGCAATGCTGGCACCAAAACTCGAGAGAACGGATTCCATGGAACCAAGCCCTTCGAAAGGCACATGTTGAAATACTTGGACGCGCAAGGCCATGAATCCTCAATGTAAATTTGCTGACGCCCGCAGCTGATTGAAGACTGAAAAAACCGGGGATGAGATTGCGCTGGAGTTTTGCAATATTGGCCGTTTTTGGAAATGTGCTCGCGGGAGGATTACATCTCCACGCCGTGCTTACCGACACGGCCTTTCCCCCACCCGGCCCTTATCGTTTGGAAGTGCTTGAAACCGGGGACACACTCCGCATTCAACCGCGCACAAAATTTTCCATCCACCTTGCCCCGGATACTTTGTGGACCCTCTGCGTAAAACGCGGAGACTCCGCTGACGCATTCGAGAGATGTTTCGAAGTGCGGAACCGGAGCTCTGACTCGATCATAAATGTCGAATTGGAAGGAATCGGAATTGCCCTAGCAGAACCGGAATCCCTGTCCACCTCTGTCGAGCATTTCACACCGGCAGACAGTTCCAGTGGAATTTCCGGCGGACAGGCGGGCGGTGCGGAAATCGAATCGGTCAGGTTGCAAAAAGTAGTGCTGCGCGCCCAGCGCATTCCCAAACGCGCCATGGGACGCCAAACTGTTTCCGCGAAATTGATCAAACGTATGCCGGGGCTTGCCGAGGCGGATGTGATTCGATCCATTCAGGGACTGCCGGGTGTGGTATCGAGTTCGGATTTCTCCACCAAGATCTATGTGCGAGGCGGAGGCAGTGATCAAAACCTGATTCTCTTCGACAACGCCGCCGTTTATTCCCCGGTTCATTTCTTTGGCCTATTTTCAACCTTCCTCGTGGATGGAATCGAGGATGTGACTTTTTACAAGGGCGGCTTCTCCCCCGAATATGGAGACCGGCTTTCATCCGTGCTGGACATCAAATCCCGGCGGGGCGGAAAGGATAGTTCCTATTCCCTGTTCACGGGTTCCTCGGTTCAGATCACCACCTTCGCCACACAGGCTCATACGGAAGGGCACGAAGGCCCGCTGCGCTGGCTGCTGGCCGGAAGAAGCACCTATATCAAACAGGTGGTGGATTTTCTACGCCATCAGGGCGCAACAGATCTCGTGCTGGACTATTACTTCTATGATATTCAAGGGAGCTTGGCTTATAAAACAGGCAAAGATGCCGAAGCCATGTTGTCGGTTTATCAGGGACGAGACCGTCTCAACTTCGATCCCTTCAAAGTGGATTGGGGAAACACCGCCATTCCATTCAACTTCAAATGGAAACCGTCGGAAGATTGGCTGGCGCGATCCACCTTGTCCTACAGTCTGTTCAGCCAGAGTTTCGGACTCACCAGCATCTTTGGATTTTACAACAACATCGCCACCTATCAGGCCAAGCAAGTTTTCGAGTACTCGGGGATTGACAACCACCATGTCACCTTTGGAACAGAAGCCAACTGGATGCACACGGTATTTAGAAACGATGAATACGTGGCGAAAATAACCTTTCAGGACAAGACAGATTTTGCGCTCACCAGCCTCTTCGCCCAGGACAAATGGTCTCATGATCGCTGGGAACTTTCCCCGGGATTACGCCTCAACTACATGTCCACACTTTCCACACCGCAGGCCGAACCACGCTTCTCGGCGAAATACTCCCTGCCGGCACATCAGGCATTGGATTTTCACACGGGTTACTATCTGCAATACATCAACTCCATTTTGTTCGGAGATCAGGAAAGCATCAACGAGTTTTATTATCCGGCCAAGAAGGTGAAATACCGGACCGTGGAGCCCACTTCATCGGTGTTGTTTGCTGCGGGATATTCGAAAGAGGGAATCTTCACCCAGTACGATTTTTCCCTGGAAGGTTATTACAAAACCCTGTACCACCTGCTCATCTTCGCTCCCAACGAAAAACCGGATTCCATTTTATTCGACACGGATCATGGACTCGGAGATCTGTTCGACGAGGCGGAAGGCTACTCGTATGGCTTCGAAGCTTCGTTGCGACGGCCGAGCGAGGCGTTATCCGGGGGGCTGAGCTATTCCCACGGATACTCCGTGATTCGGGAGAAGGTTTTTCACGACGCGTATTATCCCAAATGGCATCAACCGCACAGCTTCAAAGCCGATCTCGCCATAAACTGGAAGGGCGCTGATGGAATCTGGGCGGGTAAAGGCAAGGGACGCTACTTTCGCTCTTCCACTCAAATCAAATACGCCACGGGTCTGCCCTACACGGAATATTCCGGTTACGCTCCGGGACATCTTGTCGATCAAAATCAGGGACGCCCGGCGGGGGGACCGAATCCGGAATTCGAGAATAATTTGGCTGTAACGCGGGGCGCTTACAACCAAAACCTGGTGCCGCCATATTTTCGCTGGGATATCAAGCCCATCGACTGGGGGCGTGAAGGAAAATGGAATTTTTCCTTCACGCTCTTAAACGTTACCAATCACAACAACGTCTTCTTTTACACTTATGATCGCGAACAGAACCCTCCGGAACGAATCACGATTACACAATTCCCATTTTTCCCTTTCCTGTTGAGCTACGAATATGATTTCTAGAAACCAGATCATAGGTGCGGCCGGAGTACTGTTGCTGGCGGGGTGTATTTTACCCGGGCCGTGGGATTATACACCGCAAAGCAAACCCGTCTTCCGTGGTATTTATGCTTCCGCCTATGCCGTGGCGGATCGCCCGGTGGAAAACGTGTGCTTCGAACGGCTGCTGTTTCTCGACGAAGGCCATACAGATGCCTTTGCCTTTTATGACAGTGCCTCTGTGGGCATCTCAGGTGTTTTTTCAAACGGTGGACAAACTTTAATCCTGCAACCGTTGTTCAATACGCCCAATTGTTTTTCCGGATCCAGTTCCGCACATTTCCTGCGCAATCAAGCCTACACGTTGACCGCCCGCTTTGTATGGGACAGTTCGGGAACCCGTGTCGTCTCGGTGTTAAGCGCCAAGGCGAGCGTCCCAAAAACCTTTCGGATCACGGATACGGCGGTTGCCCCTCGTATAGCCAAGGTGGGATTGGCCGTCGCACAGCGAAGCGACACGAACATCGAGGTTTATAAAAAGGATGTGATCTATTACCGGCGCGCTGACAGCCTATTCTATATCGGAGGCAATTCGAAATTGAACAATCTTTCCCACTACTTCCATTCGCAACGCAGTCCCGATGTGAACGGTGTACTCGTGTCCCAGCGTTATGACACCACGGCTGGACGCCCCGTAACCACCTTTGATTTCATATTGGGCATCAAACCGGATTCGGGCGAGTTTTATTACCCCGGCAATCATCGCCGTCTGATTCTGGATCCCAGCACCATCAGCCAGAGCGGTTATAACGTCCTCGATTCCATCGGAGTCGTGAACGCGTGGTTTTGGTCCGGTTTGAACCGGCTGTATTTTTACGGCGTGGAAAAGGCTTACACCGATTACAACTTCACGAATGTCAGCGAAGCCGGGGGGGGCCCTGTGGATCAAAATCCGAAGATTCAGGCTCTAACCAATGTTTCCGGCGGTCGTGGATTCTTCGCAGGTATGATCGTGGATTCCTTTGATGTGTTCATCAAAACCGATTCACTGACCCAGGTATACTCCTACCCCGCCACCCGGGCATGGACCTGCCGGAAACAAGGCTGGTTTAACAGTCGCGACTGCGCAGGATGGTATGATGATTTCTGCACGAGCAACGAATGGAAACGCGAAGATTGCCGGTTGGACGCCATCTACACCTGGGGTCCCGTTTGCAATGATCCGGTATTACGCATCTCCGCTCCGGTGGGAATGTGCGACTCGGTCACCGCTTATCAAACTCGCGATACGCTTTTGTCCGTTGAAGCATTGGCGCGATATTGCATCGACCACAATTACCCCGCAACCTTTCCCGGCTGCACGGAAATGCGGCAGGAGTGTGAACAGGGGAAATCCGGAAACGGCTGCCAGCTCATTCTTTGGAAAAATTGCGAGTTGAAATACTGGAAACCCGCTCCCTGCATCGAAGGGCGCAAGTCTTACTGCCGTGAAAACGGAGACGTACAGAAGGAATTGTGCAGGGGTGTAAACTAAAATGGACATGGGAAAGTCTGAAAGGACCTGAGATGAAACACAACCACACAAGACAAGCTTTCATGGCACTGGCTTTGTTTATGGGACTGACAACAGCCCAAACACAGGACCCTGCTGAGGAAGCGGCGCGACTCAAAGCCGACATCGCCCGGTTGAAAAAGGATGTTCAACATGCGGCAGCGGATCTTCAACGCACGGATTCCCTGACTCGCGAGGAAAACGCCGCTGCGGCGCAAAATCTGGATCGCTGGAAACGGGACAAGGAACGCCGTGACAAGGAAAATCAGGCTCTGAATTTGCGTATTCAGGAAACCCGCTCCAAGATCAACGCCGAACAATCCCGCATGCGGGGTTACTTGAACAATGTTGAGGAGTTGAAGTCCCGGGACAAATCCCTGCTCAAAACGTTCACCGGACTCGCGGATTCCCTGCTGGTCCGCGTCGAAGCCGCGCCACCATGGGATGTCGAAATTCGACGGGATCGAATCCTGTCATTGAAACGCGATTTGGAGGCCGGCACTTCGACGCCAGAGGAGGCCTTCGGAAGATTGACAGCCCTTCTCAAGGAAGAGATCAAGAACGGCGACGAAATCGCGCTATTCAGTCGTCCATTAACACGTCAGAATGGTGAAGTGGTCAATGCTCAAATCCTCAAACTCGGAAATCAGGCCATGATCTACATGGACGAAGAAGGAAAGAGATTCGGCGTATTGGAAAAGCATGTTGAAAATAGAAAGTCCGCCTATGCCTGGCGCGAAGACCTCAGCTTCGAAGAAAAGAATGCCGTCAAACTAGCATTGACCGTGAAGGCCGGCCGGGAGGCTCCGCAGCTTGTGCCGCTTTCACTCGCTCTTTCCCTCGATGCGGCTTCAACTGAAAAAGGAGGCCGCTAATGTCTCCGGTTAAAAATTCCCTGCTGGCTCTTCTTTTATTGTCCGGCGTTGCCCTCTCCAAAGAGGATCCAAATGTTGCGCTCTTGCGTGAGATCGAAGGACTCAAACGCGAACAGACTTCTTTGGAGTCCATAAAAGCCGCCAAGCTGGATTCGCTGGAACAAAAGGAGGCTGTGCGCTGGGACTCGCGTTACAAAGCCGCCGCCAGAGCCAAGGAGGCCGAGGAACAGTCGCGCGGAATGGAAGAGGCTTTCAGCCGTCTCTCCGGGGACGCCAGCCGTCTTGAAGAAGAACTGGTCAAAGCCCGTAATGATGCTGACGAAAAAAAGGAAGCGCTTGTCACGACACAGGATACGCATGTCGCATTCCTCAATCAGGTAAAACGGAAGGTGGATGAAGCTGCAGGGACAATTTCTTCCGACTTTCCCGTGGGATTGGAAAACCGAACGCTGGCGTATTCGAAGGCCTCGCAGGCCTTGTCCGAAAAAAATCCGGAACTGGGTGCGGGACTCGGCGATTTCTTCCGCGCACACCTGAATCGACTCGATCTCACTTTGACCCAATCGTTGGAAACCAAACAGGCGGTTTTTGAAGATGGACACACAGGCAGCGCATGGCAATTGCGATTGGGAACGTTGTTTGTGGGTGAACTGGAAAAGGATGGCGCGGGAGCATCCCAAATTTTGTTGCGCACGGGAAGCCTGCAGGGACGCACCTTTATCTGGCGACAAAATCTGACGCGCGACTACAACCCGCGTCTGCGTGCTGCCATTGAAGCGGCAACACGCGGACAGGATCGCGCGGTCATTCCTTTTGACGTCTTGCAATTCAAAAGCACGGGTTCTGGCTTTGTGCGCGGCGAGGATAAAAATATCTGGGTACGCTTCCTCGCCTGGTTTGAGGCCGGAGGCGTTGTCCTCTACCCCCTTTTTGCGGTCGGCTTGCTCGCGTTGTTCATGATCATCGAAAGGCTGATTTTCTTCGCGCGCCGCTCCGCAGATGCAGAGGCGTTCATGAAAAAATTCCGTCCGTTCATCGAGCGCAAAGACTGGAGTGGCGCCATGGAGTTGTGCCGGAATTCGCGCAGCAGTTTGGCCAAAGTTCTGCAAGCCGTGGCTGAAAATGCAAATGCCTCGCGTGAAACCGCAGAGAAGGCAGTGCGGGAAGTGATGCTGAAGGAAATTCCCGGACACGAAAAGCGCCTTTCGCTGCTGGCCGCATTTGGCACGGCGGCTCCACTCATGGGTTTGCTCGGCACCGTGTCGGGTCTGGTTACGCTTTTCAAGATCCTCAACCAACTGGGCACAAACGATCCGAAAATATTGGCGGGAGGAATTTCAGAGGCCCTGGTCAATACCGAAACCGGTCTTGTCATCGCCATTCCCGTCCTACTCATTCATGGCTGGCTGCAGGAACGGGTGGATACGCTCAATGCCGATTTGTCCGCGAAGAGTCTCGAAGTCCTGAACAAAAACTGGCCGCAAACCTGAACCTGAGATCGAATTGCGATGTTAGCCGTTATTTTTGAAACCTGGTCCCGGGGCGGAATCGTTCTCGCCGCGATCTTCATCGCGGGGTTTTGGGGATTTTTTCTCGTCCTGCAAACCTATGCGGGCATCGCAAGTGGATTGTGGAAGGTGAAGCTCAACCGGCGCTTTGAAGAGTTGCGGGATCTCGCGGCATCGGGAAAAGACGCTGAGGCGCGGGCCGCAGCACAAAAATTTCCGCGGCTGGCACGTTTCGGAGCCCTGTTGGCGCTGGAGAATCGTCATCTCCCGGAACCTGCATTACGCCATCTTCTTGCGGAAAAACTGGCCCATCGGCTTTTTCAGATAGAGCGTCATATTCCCCTGATCAAATCCCTCGCCGCCGCCGCTCCCCTGCTCGGCCTGCTCGGAACTGTGAGCGGACTCATCCACACTTTCAAAACCATGACGGAATACGGCAGTGGGAATTCCCAACTGCTCGCACGGGGAATTTCCGAAGCGCTCATCGCAACCCAAACCGGTTTACTCGTGGCCATCGCACTCATTCTTCTCGGACAAAGGCTGGAAGGCCGCGTCACGTGGCTGAAAAATCAGGTGGAATACGGTCTCACTTTACTGCTCAACGTTTTCTACGCCCCGGAAAGGCGGATTTAAAATGGATCCATTTCTCATACCCGCACGACGCAAAAGCTCATTCCACATCGACGTGGTTCCGCTCATTGACGTCGTGTTCGTCATCCTTATTTTCACCATTCTCAGCTCCACTTTGACCCAGCAAACCGGTGTGGATGTGGACAAGCCGCACGCCCAGTCCGCAGCGGAGTTAAACCGTCAAAGCATTCTCGTGGCCATCACCCGCGATGGAACCATTCATGTCAACGAACGCCAGGTCGACATGGAAGGCTTGCAGGATGTGCTCAAACGATTGCTGGCGCAGAATGTCACGGGTGAAATCATCCTGATTGCAGACAAGGAATCCAACACGGGCCTGCTCATCAATGTGATGGATGCCTGTAATCTGGCCGGAGCCAAAAAAATCTCCGTGGCCGCATTATCCAAATAGGATCTGAAGAATCACCGTGAAAACTTTTCTCCGCAATCTCGCAATCGGCCTGCTCGCCGCATTGTTCGCAGGGTTGGCCACAGTGACGCTGCCTTTACTTCACTATGCCCTGAACCCGCCGGCTGCGAAGAAGGTTCGCGTGGTGGCTCAAGTCAGCCTGAAGTCGATGGAGGCTCCGCGTCCGGAAATCAAACCCTTGCGCGCCCTGCAACAACCCCGGCATGCGCGGCCCGCACCCAGCTTGATGAAAGGTGGCCCCCGGTTCGCGATGGAACTGGGAGTGATGGGCGGAGGTGTTGCCGCTCCGTCGGAACTGGCGAACAAGAAAAGCGGCGGTGGGGGTCGCTCCACGGGAGCAGGCGATGAAGGCGTGGATGAACGCCCCGCCCCCACCTTTCCCCCGCCCTTCCGCATGCCTTCGGAAGTGAAGTCCCAGGAAAAGGACGCCTATCTCGCGCTTTCTTTTTGCGTCGATGTGTCCGGTCACCCTTATGACATTCATGTCACCGAGGAAAAACCTGCGGGATTGGGAATGGCGGCTGCAGGCCGGGAGGCTTTGCAGCAAACCCGTTTCACTCCCGCGAAAAAAGGCGGCATGGCCGTTCCCTTCTGCGGTCTGGAACAACCTTTTGAAATCCGTTTTTCGAATTGATGCATGATATGAATTTCAAAATGCGATTTTGGATAATGGCTTCCATTGTAGCCACATTGTCAGGGCGTCCCGCAGGACGCCCCTACGGGAACGACACAATAACGAATGATTCGGTTTCTATACCTGTATCCATCACCGCATCCAATCTGGTGCAACGCGGAAATGATCTTTACAACCGCGGCCAGTTCGCCAAAGCCCTGTTGCTATACCAGCGGGCGGAAAGCCGTGGTGCGGATCCCGCCACCGTGGCTTTTAACAAAGGCAATTGTCTTTTCCATCTGAACCGGCTGGCTCCGGCGGCGGCGATGTTCCACAAGGCCGTGCGGCTCAGCGACGGAAAGTTGCAGGCCGCGCAGATCAATCTCGCCGCCGTGCTCTTTCGACTGGAACAATACGGGGAAGCCATCGCCGCGTATCGCAGAGTGCTGGCAGCCGATCCGGAAAATTTGAGCGCGTGGTTGTATCTGGCTGATGCCTATATACGTGTCCGGGATTATGTGGGAGCCTTGCAGGCTTTGGAAGCGGCGCGGCGTCTCGATCCCGACGATATCAGCCTTGTGTATCAGGAAGCCGAAATTCACGCGGCTCTCAAGGAATACGATCCGGCCATTACCCTCGTGAGGGAAGCTTTTTCACGAAAGCCTTCCGAGGTCGATTTTCTGTTTTACATCGGAGATTTACAGCGGGCACAGGGACGGCTTGCGGATGCCGCCGCCGCATATCGCGAAGGATTAACCCTCAGGGAAAATGACGCCGACGCCCTCTATAAACTCGCCGACGTGCTGGCACAGGATGGCAAACCGTTTCTAGCCATGGATTATCTTCAGAAAGCCCTGTCCATTAAACCGGATTTCTCCGACGCGGCGGTGTTTCTGGGAAATCTTGCTTTCGACTCGAAGTGGTGGGATCGCAGCGAAGAAAGTTACCGTCAGGCTCTTCAACACGGAAACCGTGAAGGCATTGAAGGGCTGCGCAACATCGCCAGCGAATTCCATCGGCAGAGTCGCGATGAGGATGCCGCGGCGATTCTGGAACGTGGATTGACTCTGCAACCCAAGGATGCGGATTTGAAGGATGAAGCGGCGCAGTATCGGGAACTTTCAAACGGCCATAAAAATTCGCGGAAATAAATTTGGAAACAAAAAAGCCACGGGAAAAATCCCGTGGCTTTTTAATTTCAGAAAAATTGATTAAAGGGTGACGTAGAGAGACGCCCAGACGCCCCAGTATTTAGTCCCGGTCGTCGAAACCACATAGGGAATATTGGCCTCAACCGCCAGCATGTCCGAAATCGTGTAGGTCAGTCCGGGTTGAACCGTGGTAGCGTTGGCGCTGCCCTGCGACATATAATTCACGCCGAGATAACCCGCGAGCTTATCGTTCACCATATAACCGGGTTTCAAATACACGGTCAGGATGTTGTCCGGCGTAAAGCCCTTATCTTCCATGTTGATCTGAAACGTCGCCAAAGCCACAGCCTGAATCTTGTCGTAGTTCTTGCCATATACGACGCCCGGTGCGATGCCCATGCCCTTGTAACCATTCGACAAGTCGCCGCTGGCGAAAGGCAGAACCAAGTTCACCAGCACGCCAATTCCATTGTCGCCGATGGCGTATTTGGCTGCAATAGCGGGCTGCTCCAAACCGCTAGCCTTGTCGACTGTGGAATATTGCGCTCCAAGCTCCAGATCCAGATTTTTCATAAGCCCGTACTTCACCTGCAGAGGGACCTTCGTCGCCGCATCCCCGACTTCGGGAGAGGCGAAGTTGACTCCCACGTCAATTTCTGTCTTTCCCTTTACCATCGGCATGTACTCATCAAGACAAAATCCAGCGCTCACCAATCCAAGCGATAACAGTGCAACTGTCTGTATTCTCATTCTGATTCCCCTTTTAATTGCAGGCGAGACCTCGCCCGTATTGCTAAAGTGTTGCAAAACAACCTTTACCTGTCAAACTAAAAGGGGTTTAAAACCGCAATAGATTTTGGCAATGCGGGGTATGACAAAACTTTTCATTTCTAGTTTCTTTCTTATCAATGACTTCCAAGACTCAACCCATTCCCCGTCGTGCCATGCGACTCACAACAATTGCATCCCTGTGTCTCGCCATTTTGAAGTTGGCAGCCGGGATTTACACCGGTTCGGTTGCCGTGTTGGCCTCGGCTGTCGATTCCTTCTTCGACTTTCTCGTATCCGGATTCAACGCATTCGCCGTGCACAGCACCGAGAAGCCTCGGGACGAATTTTACAACTATGGTCGTGGCAAAATGGAGGGAATCGCCGCAACGGCCGAAGGACTTTTCATTCTTGGATCGGCGGGCTTCATCGTACGACAGGCAGTGGGCAAACTGATCCATCCTCAAAGCATCTCCACCTTGCAACTGGATCTGGCGGCCGGAACCATGGTGTTCTCTGTTTTGGCCGCGCTGGGTCTCACTGTGTACCTCCAGCGCGCGTCCCGGAACACCCGCAGCTTGGTCGTCAAAGCGGACTCATTGCATTATCGTACCGATGTTTTTTCCAACAGCGCCATCCTCATCGCCATGCTTCTCATCCGTTTCACGGGATGGCAAATGGCCGATCCCCTGCTCGGGCTTGGTATCGCGGTGTACATCGCCAAGGAATCCCTGCCGCTGATTCGCCAGGGGTTGGACATGCTGCTGGATCGGGCGCTTCCGGAAAATATCGTGGAACAAATTCGCCAAATAGCAACGACCCATTCGACCCGCATCAACGGCGCACATGAATTAAAAACGCGGCGGGCTGGGGACATCAATTTCGTGGAGCTACATCTGGTCTTTGACGAAGATATCACCCTCGGTGCAGCTCACCGAATTGCGGATGAAATCGAAATGCGCATCCGTTCCCTGGAAAAGTCCAAATGGTCGGTGAACATTCATCTGGATCCGGTGGACGATTCCCATCGCGACTGGAAGCTGGCCGGGATGCCGTAAACATCGTACACTCATTCGTGAAACAGGTTCGATTTCTAAGATTCACTACACCAATTCTTTTCCCTGACGAAAAGCACAATGGATTCTGACACGAAACAATCCTCCCCTTGGTTGGGAAACATCCTTCGCATCAGCCTGGGTGTTTTGGCGATTTTTCTGCTGATCCACACCGGCGCTCTCAATCCGCATTTGTTGAAACAGGCCATGCGCGCCCATCCACTATGGTATGTGGAAGCCTTTCTCCTCTATGCCATCGTTCTCGAAGGCATCGCTTACATACGCTGGTATTGGCTGCTTCGCGCGGCCAAGGTAAACGTATCCGCAGGTTTCGTGCTTCGTCTTCACCTGATTGGACTTTTCTTCAGCAGCATTCTTCCTGGCGGAACAGGTGGAGATTTCGTCAAGGGCTTCTACCTCCTGCGCGGTCGCGACAAGGCGGAGGGTGCCGCAGCCATCGGCACCATGGTGGTGGATCGGGTGGCCGGAACACTGGGTTTGATTTGGTTGGGAACCTTGACCAATATCTGGAACTACAAGCTCTGGGAAGACTCCCCCATTCTCGGAGCGCAGGCATTTGTGTTCCTGGGCGCCTCGGTTGCCTCCCTGATTTTAATCTTCACTTATCTCGCGCCGTGGAAATCCCGAAAGTCCATTGAATCTCTCACCATTGAATCGAATCCCGAACACGGCTTCTGGAAAGGTTTGTGGATATCGCTCGCTGCCTTCCGGAGCTCTCCGTGGATCTTCCTTGGAGTGCTTCTGCTCGCCATGTGCGTCCACTTATCCATCGTTGGTGTTTATGCATTGTGCGCCGAGATGTTGGAGGTGGACATCCCTTTCAAGATTCATGCCTATGTGGTCCCGGCGTTGACTATGATCAACGGCATTCCCATTTCCCCTGCCGGGCTGGGTTTTGGAGAACAAGGCGGCAAGGTTCTCTACCATGTGATTGACAAGGCGAGAGGCATGACGACGCACGGTCACACGGAAATCCCCGCGCTGTTTCATTCCATTGTGCTGCTGACTTCGCTCCTCTGCGCGCCAGCTTATTTCTTCATGAAAATCGGGAAGAAGGAAGAAGTACCAAAACCGGATATGCTTCCGGATGGGGAATAAAATCCCGCGCTACTTCGCCTCCACACAGCATCGGGCTCCCACCGTGGGATACCGGTTCTGCGGATAGAAACTGTACTTCGCCATGCCGCACGTGGCATTGTCCGCCGCATCCCATCCACCGCCCGCCACGAAATAAAAATCGCTGTGTTGCGGATTCGGTGTTGAGGTCCATTCCCACATATTTCCCGTGAGATCGTATAACCCGTAGTAGGAACGGCAGGCGGGGAATCTTCCTGATCGCGAAGGTGCGGACTGTTGAGCCGGACAATAGCGCTCGTCATAACTTTGGCCGTAGGGATAACGCGATTGTTCGGGCCCGTGACAGGCTGCCTGCCATTCGTCCTCGGAACACAAATGTTTGCCCGCTGAGCGGCAGGAATCCTCCGCCTGATCATGATTCATCATAGCCTGCGGCTGCGCATTCTCGCGATTCGGCCATTCATACACATCCACGCACACCGCATGGCCCTGCACTTGCACCGGCATCGAACCGGCGGAACAATTCCGGGGATTCTTCTCAATGACATATTCCAACCGGGTGGTCTGCATGCGATTTCCATGCGCTGACAAACCCGCGAACCACAAGGTCGTGTTGTGCCGAATGGTCAACGGAGCATTGTAGCTGCGCAGATTCACGCTGTCCGTAAACGAGTAAAGGATGACGCAATCCTCACGGCAATGCAAGGACACGGTGATCGAATCAAAATGACGCCCACCCCAAGGATCGGCATAGACATAGGGCATGGAGTCCGGACCATTTGCAACAACGTTTCCTGTAGGGGCAACAACAAGGGCGTCCCGCCGGACGCCCCTACGAACAACAATGGACGTATCCAATCGTTTCGCAATCGTTGTTTCGGGTTGTGAATGATTCATAACCGGTTGAATCAATTTCGGCGGTTCGGGAATGGAAGCGGGTTTGGAGGAACAGCGGTGAAGAAATAATGCGAGGGCGAGTACCACGAAAAATGCCAGCCACGGGACAAAACGCCGGAGGCTATGCAAGCGCACGTTCCATGGCCCCAAGCAATTCCTTGATCTCCTCGCGGGAAATATTCAACGGCGGCAGCAGGCGCAGGACGCTGGCTCCGGCCCGGTGTGCCAGCACGCCCTCGTCCCGCAGTTTTTTCTGCAGTGCGATTACGTCCCCGCCCCATTGAATGCCGATGAGAAAACCCTTGCCCGACATGGGACCGATGTTTATTCCCGCAGCGGCTTTTGTTTCAATCAAAGCCTGCAATTCCTTGCGCAGAAAGGCGGACCGTTCATTCATGTCCTTGATGAAGGCAGGATCCGACAATACTTTCAAAACTGCCAAACCGGCCGCGCAAGACACAGGGTTTCCACCAAAAGTGGATCCATGATCTCCGGCCTTCAGCGCGGCAGCGATTTTTGCGCTGACCAGCACCGCTCCCAGCGGCAACCCGCCACCCAACGGCTTTGCCAAAGTCACCAGATCGGGTTTCAATCCCAATCCTTCCGATGCCAGAAAAGTTCCTGTGCGCCACAATCCGGTTTGGATTTCATCCGCGATCAGCAAAACACCCTGGGCCTGAACTTCCCGCAACACCTCCGCTATTTCCGGAGACAAGTCGATGACGCCACCTTCCGCCAATACGCACTCATAAATCACAGCGGCGGTTTTGGGCCCAATGGCCTTGCGCAACCCTGCGGCATCATTCACCGGTACGGTAACGAATCCCGGAGGCAAAGGACCGAATCCCAACCGGATTTTGTCCTGACCGGTGGCTGCCATGGCCGCATAGGTTCGGCCGTGGAAGGAATTGGTGAAACTCACCACCTCGCACCGTTCTGGATTTCCGGCTGCCACAAAATAATGGCGCGCAAACTTGAACGCGCCTTCGTTGGCCTCGGCTCCGCTGTTGCTGAAAAAAACGGCGTCGAATCCGGACAACTCCGCCAGCTTTTCCGCCAGCGCCTTTTGTGAAGGCAACACATAAAGATTGGAGGCGTGAATGAATTGCTCAGTTTGGGCCCGGATGGCATCCACCACGACCGAAGCGGAATGTCCCAAGGCATTCACCGCCACACCGGACACGCAATCAAGATAGCGATGCCCTTCGGTGTCCCAGATGTAGGAACCCTGACCCCGCGCAATAGTCAGATCGCGCGATCCATAAACGCCGAGAAGATGATTGTTTTGCATGAATGAAAATTAGCCAGAAAAACAAAACGGCCACACAAAGGTGACCGTTGTACCCCGGTTGGGGCATGATTGAATCGCGCCCCTACCGGGGCAAAATCCTATTTGGTTTTGGTTGCCACGGCGATGTGCGCCTTGCGCTTGTAGTTCGCAACGGTATTCTTGGTGATATCACCCTGATTGCGGCGGGCCGCTTTGTCGAGGAGTGAGAACAAGTTGGGCAATTCCTTGGCCGCATCCGCCTGGGTGGTGGCGCCACGAACCTTTTTCAGGCTGGTGCGAATGGCCGAACGAACGGTACGATTGACAAGACGGGCTTTTTCTGCGGTCTTGACTCTTTTTTCTGCTGATTTATGGCTGGGCAAAGGCTGCTCCGTCTCAAAAAATGGGATGCTTAAGTTAGTTAACGGCCCTTAATACTGGCAATCACCAAAGCGCAGGGACCCCAAATAAGTTCAAAAGAGGCCTTAAAACAGGTCCCCACAATGCGAACCACAAGTTCAAAGGCCCTTTAAAGCCCAGGATGGCGGGTAAAAACAGAATGCCGAGCGGCCAAATGCCCCATTTCGTAATCATCTCATCGTAGCGATCTGCCGCTCTGCGTGACAGGAACAAGGGCAAAACCTTGGAGCCATCGAGCGGATACAGGGGTATCAGATTGAATATGGCCAACCCGAAATTGACTTGAATGAAGAAGGTGAGAAGCCGATACCAACCGAATCCCCGGAAGCCCAGAAAGGAAAAGGCGGCGCAAAAAAGAACGCCGAGTATGATATTGGAAACCGGACCCGCCAAGGCCACCAGTGAACCATCACGCCGGGGATCGCGCAAGCGCATTATATCCACCGGAACAGGTTTGGCCCATCCCAGTGGCATGCCGAAAAGAATCATCATCGAACCGACTATATCGAGATGCACAAGTGGATTGATGGTCATGCGACCCATGCGCGCCGCCGTGTCATCGCCCAAACGAAATGCCGCCCATGCGTGCGAAAACTCATGAATGCTGAGGGACACCGTCAGCACAAAAAAACGCACTATGATATCGACTGTATCCTGCTGCATCAACTCTCCGCTTTCAACATACTTTCAAACTCCTCCAACCCGCGATAATACGACAACAACACGGGAATAATTTCCCCCAGCAAATAAAGGGAACCACAAAATACCGCGTAATCTGCGCCGTTTTCCGGACGCAGCAACGGCTCCAGCGAGTCCCGGGAAATAACGGCTTCGCGCAAACCCTTTTGCTCTTCAGGATTCAATCCGGCACATAACTCTGTGAACGTCAGGGCCCTCGAAAAATTTCGACTCAAGTCAAGATACACGATGTCATCCGACAGCGAATGTAATTGCCGGTAAAGGGCGGCGAAATCCTTGTCCCGCATGACTGAAAAAAAGATGCGGGGTTTTCCCTTGTGCAACTTTCGCAAATGTCCTGCTAATGCCTCAACGCCAGCGGGATTATGTGCGCCATCCAATAGCACAGGGAGAAATCCGTCGCCCTCCAGCCATTGTGTGCGGCCGGGCATGCGCGCATTGCGAAGACCGGGGAGCCATTGTTCCGAGGAAGGCAAAGTTTTTCCGTAAAAGCTTTCAAATACCAATAGGGACAAAGCCGCATTACGCATTTGATGCACTTCGGCACGAAGATCCGCAGGCAGTACATATTCCCCGTATTGTCCCTGCAAACGCAAATTCGTTTCATTGAATCGATCCTGCAGATTAAAAAACGGGGAGTTGAGCGTATTCGCCGTCTCTTCCGCCAATCGCGCCAGGTGTGGTCTGGGCTCATCAACGATCAAGGGAATGCCGGGTTTCGCGATGCCCAGTTTCTCCGCCCAAATCTTCTCCAGGGTGTCTCCCAAAATCGAAGTATGATCGTAGGAGATCGAAGTAATCACGGACACTTTGGGTGTAACGATATTGGTCGCGTCCAGTCGCCCGCCCAAACCCGTTTCCAAAACAACCGCATCGCAATTCTGTTCGTGGAAATAAGCGAAAGCCATGGCCGTGACGCATTCGAAGTAGGTGGGATTCAGTTCTTCCAAAACCGGAAGCACCTTCTTCATCCACTGCGTAATCCAATCCGGTGGAATGGGTGTCCCATTAATCCGAATGCGCTCGCGAAAACTGACCAGATGCGGCGAGGTGTAAAGGCCCACGCGTTTAAAACCAACCGACGGCAACAACGCCGCCAGATTCGCACAGACGCTGCCTTTGCCGTTGGTTCCCGCCACATGCAGGTAAACGCCGCCTTGCTCCGGATTTCCCAAAGCCTGCAGCAAATGGCGCGGCCCTTCAAGACCCAGCTTGATGGAGAATTGATTGCGGGCGTACAGCCATTGCAGCACGTCGGAATAGGTTTCGATCCGAGTCACCGGATTTTTTCCGAAGGAAGAGTTTTAACCGAAGTGGGAAAGTAGCCGCGCAATGGTTTCCTTGAGGGAAGCCCGCGCCACGATCATGTCGACGAATCCCTTTTCGAGCAGAAATTCCGCACGCTGGAATCCCGGAGGCAAAGCCTGTCGAATGGTTTCCTTAATCACACGTTCACCCGCGAAACCGATCAAGGCGCCGGGCTCGGCGATGTGCACGTCTCCCAGCATGGCAAAACTGGCGGTCACTCCACCCATGGTGGGATTGGTCAGCACGGCGATATACGGAAGTTTCGCTTCGTTCAATTGGGCAATGCAGGCGGAGGTATTTGCCATCTGCATCAGAGAGAGAACGCCCTCCTGCATGCGCGCACCACCGGAGGCACAGACAACAATGGCGGGCACACGGAGTTCCAAAGCCTTGCGGAAAACGCGGGAAATTTTCTCCCCTTCCACCGAACCCATGGAACCACCGATGAAACGGAAGTCCATGACGGCCATCGCCACCTTGTGATCCTGAATTTCTCCAATGCCTGACACAACACCGGAGTTGGCTCCGGTGTTTTTCTCGGCATCGGCAAGACTGTCGCGATATTTCTTTTTGGCGGCGAACTTCAGCGGATCGATGGAACGAAGACCGGTATCGATAGGTTTCCAGGTTCCTTCATCCACCAAAAGCTTGATGTACTCACCGGCGCCAATGCGAAAATGGTATCCGCAATGTTCACAAACGTGAAGATTCTGGGCCAGCTCTTTGCGGTAAAGGACTTCCTTACAGCCTTCGCATTTAACCCATAGATCGACCGGAGTGTCCTTCTTGATGAAGGTCCCTACGCCCGATTTTGCTTTCCTGAACCATTCCATGTGATAGCGTCGTTGAAAGCTCCGTAAGATAGCCTATGGTCCCACCCATGTCTAATCGATACATTACGAAATTGGCCTAAAAACAGCAAAGGCACCCGCTTCTTGCGGATGCCTTTGCTGTTTAAAATCAGAGCGAGTTTACTCGATCCGAACCGCCTTATAACCACCCACGCTCTTGAAATACAAAAGCATGCAAAGGTAGAGCACTGCCATCGTCAACGGAATAAACGAATCCGCCGTCAGAGTCTTGCGATCCCCGGCCTGATCCGCCATGACAATGGCTTCCTGATCGGCTGTACGCATCTCAGGCGCCACGGCTTTGGCATCACCCAGCACCTTGCCATCAATGGCGTTCACAGGGCTGAAGAAGAGGAATGCGGAGGGGTTTGCCACCTTCACTTGTTCGTACACTGCGGAATTCGTTTTGTTCAAGGCTTCGCTGGCGAAGCGATCCTTGGAATAACCAAGACCGGGACCGCCCAGCAAACCGGCTGAGAGCATGCCAATGCCACCCATGATGGAAATGGCCACGGCTCCCGTGCGCGGGAAACGATCGGAGGCAACGGCAAGCATGGTGGGCCAGAAGAACGTTTTACCCAAAGCATAAATGCCGAGTGCGACCAAGGCGATTGCGAACGTGTGCATACCGCTGGCAAAGCGCAAACCAACCACAGCGAGAATGGAGCTCAAGACCAAAAGTCCCACAGGAGAGAGCTTGAGGTTCTTCTCGATGAACTTGGCGCAGAAACGCAAGCCAAACATGATTGCAGACGTCCAGATGAAGAGGAATTTACCCTGCTCCGAAGTAAACAGGTTTCCGGTGATATTCTGAATCCAGCCATCCGTGCCGAGTTCCACAGCACCGACCAGCAAGTGGGCGACGAAGAGGAAAAACAACAGTACGGAACCGATGGAGAACTTGGTAATGACACCCACTGCAAGCAACAAAACTCCGGAGAGACCGTAAGCCGCCCATGAAGGCATGCCCAAATTTCCACCGAAGAAAAGCGCGAGCAGGTAGCAAATCACGAGAGCGCCCAAGATACCGACATCCTTGAACATTTCACCAAGCTTGGCGCCCTTCTCGGCAGCTTCAGATTTCGGAAACTTCTGGCCCCAGAACATTATGCCGTAGCCCAACGTAGGAATGAGATACAGCGACAGCTGGATTTTCCAACCCACTTGCAACTTGTCGTCAAGAATCCAACCGACAATGGCACCGAAGACCATACCGGCAGGCCAACTTGCGTGGAGAATGTTCAAAAAGTGAGTGCGATTTTTGGGGAAAATGGTGGCGACCAAGGGATTAGCAACACCTTCCAAAGTTCCGTTTGCAAAGGCAAAAATGAACATGCCCCAAGTCAGAAATTTGGCTGCATTATCCGGCGTAGTCGCCATAAAAGTCACAATGGCAGAAACGACGTGTAACGCGAATGCCACGGCAACCATTTTTCCGTAACCGATTTTGTCCACAATCATGCCGGTAATAATGATGCCGAAGCAGAATCCCGTAAAGCCAGCGCCACCAATGGCACCGAGTTGGGTGGCGGTAAAACCAAACTCCCTCGCCCAATTGTCAAAAATGCCTCCGCGCAAAGCGAAGCCGGAGCCTGCGGCCATAATGGCAATAAAGCCGGCCCAAAGAAGCCGACTTGAGTTTGGAACAATACCTTCAGTTTTTGCTGACATTGCTGGTCTCCTTAATTTGATCTGGAAATCCCTCTTGCTCCCGCATGAAATGCGAAACCTTCCCACTTTGGGAAGGCCGAAATAAGAGTGCGGTTAACTTACGACAAATCTGGAATCTACGCAAAGCATTTTTTCATCAACCGCTTTAATCCACCCAGTGAACCCACCCGGTCCATGCAGTAACAAGCACGACCACCCCAAATCCCATACGATACCATGCAAACGGCTTAAAATCGTGGGTGGAGACGTACTTCAGCAACCAGCGAACACAAAGCCAGGCCGAAAAAAAAGCGAATAAAAACCCCGTTAAAAACATCGGCATATCCGACATGGACAATAACGCACGAGCTTTATAAAGGCTGTAAACTCCGGCACCTATCAAGGTTGGAATGGCGAGGAAAAAGCTGAACTCCGTAGCAGCTTGGCGTGACAATCCCATTAACATGCCGCCTATGATCGTAGAGCCGGAACGGCTGGTGCCGGGAATGAGCGCAAAGCATTGCAACAAACCGACTTTCAACGAATCCAAAGGGGTCATATCATCCACCGTTTGCAAACGCACAGAAACGGATTTGCGACTTTCCATCCATAAGATGATTATGCCGCCCAAAATAAAGGTCGTTGCCACAACGACCGGATTGAACAAATGCGCCTTAATGGCTTTGGAAAACAAAACCCCAAGCACAGCGGCAGGTAAAAAACCGATGCCCACATTTAAGACAAAACGTCTGGAAACACGACTGCCCGGCAAGGACACGGTCACATCGCGCAATTTTTTCCAATACAACAGGACAATGGCAAGAATGGCACCGGTCTGAATGGCAATTTCAAAAACCTTGATCTTCTCCCCCGTGAATCCCAAAAGGGAACCCGCGAGAATGAGATGACCAGTGGAGGAGATGGGCAGGAACTCCGTTAATCCTTCGACAAAGCCCATAAGGGCTGCGATCCAAAGCATGGGCTTAAGATAATCTACATGTACCCTTCTCAAAGCCAGCATTTACCTTTAATGCGTGGCCCGACCTCCGATCAACGATTACGGATTTTCCACGCAAACCGGCGTCAAAGGTGCGCGACTCATCAATCAGGATGGCTCCTTTAATGTCGTGCGTCGGGGTCTCCCCTTTCTGGAGTCTTTCAGTTTTTATCACAGCGTCATCAACATGTCGTGGACCGGGTTTTATTCGCTGGTTCTCTCTTTGTATGCGGCAGTCAATGCGTTCTTCTCGTTGCTCTACATCTGGATTGGAACCTCTCATCTTCAGGGACTTTCCGGAACCGCGTCATGGGAACTATTCACCGAAACTTTCTTTTTCAGTTCCCAAACCCTGACCACGGTGGGCTACGGCCATGTTTATCCGGTGGGAGTTTATGCCGGAGGATTGGCCACCTTGGAAGCCATGTGCGGACTTCTGGGTTTTGCCATCATCACCGGAATTCTCTTCGCCCGTTTTTCCCGACCGCAGGCGAAAATTCTGTTCAGTCGCGAAGCCCTGATAGCCCCTTATCAGGATGGAAGCGCGTTTATGTTCCGCATGGCAAACGCCCGAAAACACGCCCTGATTGAAGTCGAAGTGCAGGTGGGTGTTTCATGGGTGGCGGGTGAAGGTGAAACGGCACGCCGCCGCTTTCAAGAGTTATCCCTCGAACGCAACAGCATCAATTTTTTCGCACTGACATGGACGGTGGTTCATCCCATCGACAACCAGAGCCCGCTCACTGGCATGGGAGTGGATGAATTGATGCGTGCGGATGCGGAGTTTTTCATCTGGATCAAGGCTTACGACGACAGCTTCAACCAGACCGTGCATACACGCTTTTCCTACAAGTCCAACGAAATAATTTGGGGGGCGAAATTCACCCGCGCCTTCAGTCAGGCGGAAAACGGAATCACCTATGTGGATTTGCACCGCTTGAGCGAACACGAAAGTGTGACACTCCCGCCGCTGCCGGGTTCATCCATGTGAAAATCCGCCAGCTGGCAAGGCGGACGATTTCCCATTCTCAGTTAAAAAAACACTCTCCCCTGCCTCCACTTCCCCGATTTCTGAAATGGGAGCGATCGCGCGAAGTTGAGCCAATTCCACTTCGGAGAAATTACCTGTAAATAAAAGCTGATATTCTTCCCCGCCATTCAAAACACAGTCGCGGATGAATTCCGCCTCTTCAGCTACAAGGCCCGGATGAACGGGAATTTTCCCCAAATCCACACGCAACAAACAAGCCGATTGACGCGACAAATGCCCCAACTCCGAAGACAATCCATCGCTGATGTCGATCGCCGCAATATCCCTGTCCATGGCCGCCAAAACCGGGCCCAAATTCAAGGGAGGTTTGGGATTGAGATGAACCTCAACCCAAGCTTCATGCGATTTTTCAGAATGAGTGCCATGCTGCAATAACCGAAGTCCAGCCGCAGAACCACCGAGATTTCCACTCACATAAATCCTGTGTCCCGGCTTGCAGGCGCTGCGCAAAAGCGGACGTCCAACAACCTCACCGAAAACCGTAAAGGCAAAAAAACTCGGTCCGGAAGTTCGCAAGGTGTCCCCACCCGAAATCCGGAAATCAAACGCTTCTTCAAGTTCTCTCAAAGTGTCGCCCAAAGCACTGAAAACCGTTTCATTCCATTCTGGACGCGCGCCCAGATTCAAAAAAGCGTGGCGGCCGCGGCCCCCCATGGCATTGATATCAGAAAGATTGGCCAGCAAAGCTTTACGCAAGGCTTTTTCGGGACTTACCCAATCCAAACGGTAGTGCACGCCTTCAGCACTGGCATCGGCAGTAATAACCCACCGCGATCCGGAGACGGGTTCAAAAACAAAGGCGTCATCCCCCAATCCACGGGCATCGCGACGAAAGCGATTGGGGCCGAACATTTTTTCGATCAGGGAAAATTCAACGCCGGGAGCAAAAAAACGGTTCACAAAGCGAAAACTATAATTGTGGAAGTCTCTTCTTTTGAAAGCCCCACATGGAATCGTCAAAACTCATCACAGACCCGCTCATTTGCTCTGGAAAACCTCATGTGCAGGGTACCCGCCTTACAGCCGAATTTTTGCAAAGCCTGGCTGCAACCGGCTGGGCACGTGAAGAAATACTGGGCACCTACCCTTACCTGAAACCAGAAGAGCTGGATTTGGCCTTGGCCTACAAGCTCATTTAGCCTTAAAAAGGCCAAAAAAGCATCCGTATTTTCATGAATTATTGCAAGATTTGGGAACCTAAAAATCGCATTGCGCCTTATATTAGGCAACGCAACCTTATTCCCAAACATTTCATGGAGGCCTTTCTCATGTCTTTTTCAGCCAAACAGCGTATCGGTGCCTTTGTTGTCGCTGCGACCTTGGCCGCGCTGCTGCCCATGTCGGCGTCAGCCCAAACTTGTACGGAACCCGCAGCCAGCTCCTTCCGCGTAACCACTCTGGTTGCTCCGGCCGGAAGCGCCAGCGGTACATTGTACGAGGCTGGCAACTACGGTTGCGTCGGTATGTCCATTGCTCCTGATGGCAAGATCTTCATCGCCAAGATGCAGTCGGGGCAAATTCAGGTTTATAATCCAGGACAGACCGGCACTACCACCCTTGCGGGAACCATTCCCAATTACGCCAATACGGAAGACGGCTTGCTCGGTGTTGCCGTCGCCCCCAACTATTCCACCAGCCACTGGATTTACACCTTTGCTTCCGATCCTTGCGGACTCAATTGTGCAAACCGTGCGATGGAGCTGGCGCGTTTCACTTACGACACCACGCAAGCCGCTGGCAGTCGCCTCACCAACAAAAAAATCATTCTCCGCTTTCCCCGTGAAAAGAACGACAACCATCATGCCGCAGGCAACATGTCCTTTGATGGAAATGGAGTTCTCGTGATTGGAACCGGCGACAATCGGGATCCGCACAACAGCAACAACAATGGTTATGGCCCCATCTATTATCCGACTCCCAACGCGGATGCACAGGGCACTTCCGCCAATACCAACGACCTGCGCGGCAAAGTTCTTCGCATCAAGCCCATTGAATTTGCCGACAATCAAACCCCGACAGCAGGCATGGACAGCACCTATTCCATTCCGACAGGCAACCTTTGGGAAAAAATCAACAACCCTACATTCAACCCCGGTTGGGACAATACGGATTCCATCAGCAAAGTTCGCAAAGAGATTTACACCTTCGGAAGCCGCAATCCCTTCCACCCCCGCGTGGACACCCGTTCCGGCTGGATTTTCTGGGGTGAAATCGGACCGGATGCCAACACAGACGCTCTTACCACGCGTGGTCCATCAGGACATGACGAATTTAATTTGGCCACTGGACCCGCCTTCTTCGGACACCCTTACTGCAATGGTTATAATGTGGCGTACGGCTCGCTCACGTCCCCTTCCACAACCTATGGAAGCCTCTACGATTGCAAGGCGACAGGAAGCGCGTCCCTCACAGCTCTCATCAACAAGTCTCCTAACAACACCGGCATCCATCACATGCCTCCTCCCAAAGCCGCATTGGCCGCATACACCAGCGGCACTAGCACGGACGATGACCCCCGGTTCAACGCCACTTACAGCTTGACCACCATTTCGCACGCATCGGAGTCTGCCATTGGCGGTCAGATGTATCGTTACAACACATCCTCCACATCAACTATCAAGTTCCCCCCCTTCTACGAAGGCAAGGTCATTTTTAATGACTGGGCCCGCAGAAGTTTTCGGGTAATTACTCTAAACCCGGACGGTACTCTTCCGGCTGGCGCAGCAGGCGTGACGAATTTCGCCCCCGCTGGTTTCTCAACTGCCAGCTATCTCGACATGCAATTCGGTCCCGATGGAGCATTGTACGCCCTTCGCAATACCAGCAATGGTTACTCGGGCGGAGACGGCGGCCTGTACAGAATCGAATACACCGGCACCTATGACAACACTTGCTACCATCCTTTTGACGTGACCGTGCTTGGCCCAGGCGCCACCCAAAGCTCAACCGCCATTCATCGTGATGAGATCAAGAAAATGATTTCTCCGGTCGTGGAAAACGGCCTGCTCTCCCTGCCAGCCGGCTATCGTAACGTCGAATTGTACAACGTTTCCGGCCGCCAAATTTGGAACTACCATCGTGAGAATGCCGATGAGATGTTCCAAGTGCAATTGCCCGCCAACATGGCACACGCCATGTTGCAGGCGAAAATCCTGCCCTAATCTTTTCTTTCTCCAAAACAAAAAGCCCCCGCTTCTGCGGGGGCTTTTTGTTTTTAGTCTGATTCAAAATTACCGGATCAATTCCAGCATTTCCCGAACCGCCTGTTCAAACCCTACCATCAAAGCGCGGCCGACAATGGAGTATCCGATATTCAGTTCATAAACGCCCGCAATGGAAGCCACAGGCCTAGTGTTCTGGTAGTTCAATCCATGCCCCATATTCACCACAAGCCCCTTCTCTTGGGCAAGCCGGGACATGTTCTGAAGCCGAATCAATTCCTGCTCCCACGCCATTCCAGAATCAAAAGCATTTGCATAAGCTCCCGTATGGAACTCCACGTATTGCGCTCCTGATTTCAGGGACGCTTCGATTTGTTGAACATCCGGTTCGATGAAGAGGGAGACTTCAATTTTGTTCGCACGGAGAGATCTTACCGCAGCAGTGATGTCGTTCAAATGCCCCGCCACATCCAAGCCGCCTTCGGTAGTCAATTCCTCACGCCGTTCAGGTACCAAGGTTGCCATGTGCGGGAGCAGATCGCCGGCGAATTGGATCATGGCTGGAGTGGCCGCCATTTCCAGATTCAAGGGAAGCGAAATTTTCTCCCGCAAAACACGGACGTCCCGTTCCTGAATGTGTCGTCGATCCTCGCGGAGATGCACGGTGATCCCGTCAGCTCCCGCGGCTTCACACAGAACTGCTGCTGCGAGAGGATCGGGCTCGCGTCCCTTGCGGGCTTCCCGCAAGGTGGCGACATGATCAATATTCACTCCGAGCTTTGGCATCAGTTCTTTTTCTCCCGCAAACAGCTCACGGGAACCCAATCCAGTCCGATCTCGTCGAAGTACGGACGGTTTTTATTCAATGCCGCCTCAAGCATGCTCGAAAGCCCCGGGAAATAACGCAGCACCCAAATTCCCTCACCGGTTTTACCCGCGCGCTCACAGCGTTTCAACAGCTCCGTTTCAAACCTATCAGCTGCGGAATCCGGTTCGCGCACACGCGCGGAAAGAGTCGTTGCGCCGGTTTGTTGTGCAAGGGTTGCAGTCAAACTGCGCGGGGATGCCGTCAAGTCAATAAAAATCAGGGAATGCGCCGCCGCAAATTTCAACACGCTTCCAAGCAGGGGGCGGTTCTCAATGGCACGATCTCCAAAGGTCGTGGCAAATCCCACGGCGGTGGGATAAGTTTTCAACCGGGCCTTCATCAGTGCATCCAACTCAGTAGGTTTTTGATGAATGAACAGCGCACCCGGTCCGGGCCTGATGTACGGATAACCCGTCGGCTCCATCGGCAATTCCAGCAAGGCCTCCTTGCCCGGTGGAAGGGGAATCCAGCGCCCCGGAGCCGTGACGGAATCTCCCGCATTCAAAGCCAACGTGAGGGGAAACGGAAAGGCCAACAGTTTCCTGGCTGAACTGTCCGATACGGAATCCAAACCCACAATGATCAAGGCCATGTGTGCAGATCCGGCCAGCACGGTTTTACCCAAGGTCAGTCGCAAGGGAAAAGGCGGCAGGGAACCGGACTGAAGCTGGTATTCCAGCTTCTCTTCCGGAGGATCGAATTCATGGCCTTCCAGAACGCGAATTCCTGTTTCTCCACACAACGCTTCAAAGTCCCATGCGTATTCATGAAGCGCGCGGCCATGAGGCAACACCGCTTCGATGAAGCCTCCACGCTTGAAAAGATTTCCCGTGCCCAAACCGTATCTTTTGAACAAGGGACGAATCAATGTGTCGCGATAAACGGACAATGCGGTGTCCCGATAAAACCACGGAAGCCTCTTCCGCCATGCCGCTTCGCTCGTGGAATCGGTAATCAGGGGTTCCGAACGGACGGGTTTGGGGTGAATCACACGGTGTTTGACAGGCGGATGCTTGTGAACCGGCTTTGCCGCAAAGATATTGCCGCTTGTCCCGAGGGACAACAACAGGGCTAAAAGCGCAAAACAACGGGAACGGAGAAAAAATGGATTGGTTTTCATTGCGGAAGGGCGAAAATAACAATCACTGGGGAGGTCGCGTGATTGACAGGAGCACCCTGCAAGCCTATATTCCCACCTCCGTTTTTTGGGCTTTGAGCTCAAAAACAGCCTTTCTTGCTCAATGAAGTGGAGAATCGTCATCGGATGGACCCCAGGTTTTGGGTCTGTAGCTCAGTTGGTTAGAGCATCGCTCTGATAAGGCG
>CANKII010000001.1 GCA_947482115.1 Fibrobacterota bacterium | reverse complement strand
GGTGCCATCGATACCCCACGCCGTGTGACGATGACCCCCAAATGGGGAATGGTGATGACGGGAAGTGGCGGTAGTACATCCACGGTAAATGTCACTGCGACTGTGTCGATGGGCGTGACCAACTCGACGGTCACCGTACGTACTCCGAGGGGAACGCTGGCTGCTATGATGCCATGAAGAACTCCGGTGAGGGAGTCCAAGATCAGTCCCGATGGCGGCGGATCTTGCGCACGAGCGCGCCAGTAATATGTTTGCCCACTCGTGACCACGGTCAGTGTTTCCGGTGCCATCGAGACTCCACGCCGTGTGACGATGACCCCCAAATGGGGAATGGTGATGACGGGAAGTGGCGGTAGCACATCAACGGTAAATGTCACTGCGACTGTATCCGTGGGCGTCACCAACTCGACGGTTACGGTGCGGACTCCCAAGGGAACGCTGGCTGCTATGATGCCATGAAGAACTCCGGTGAGTGAATCCAGCACGAGTCCCGATGGTGGCGGATCTGCTGCTCGTGCGCGCCAGTAATACGTCTGCCCACTTGTGACCACGGTCAGTGTTTCCGGTGCCATCGCCACGCCACGCCGTGTGACGATGACCCCCAAATGGGGAAGGGTGATGACGGGGAGCTGTACTCGAACTTCGACAGTAAAAGTCAATGTGACAGTACCGCCAGGTCCTATTGCATCGAGAGTTACAGTTCGTGTTTCGAGAGTTGCGGTGACCGATACCGTCCCGGTGATGATTCCGGTGAGCGAATCCAGTATCAACCCCTGTGGTAGCGCATCGTTCACATGCACACGGAACACGGTGACGGGTCCACCTGACATCACCACGGAATCCGGAATCAAAGCCTCACCACGATGTATCACGACACTCGGACGAACCAACACTACAGTAGGCGGGCGCTCCACTACAGTCAACTTCAGATTGGCGGTATCGCTACCACTTGCGTTTGTGGCTGTCACCACTAATGAAATGGTCGGGAATGTTACAGACGCAGTGCCCGTCACCTGACATGTGTTGTTGATGGTGAATCCCGAAGGCAGCGTACCCGATGTCACCGAACAGCCGATAATAGGTCCACCAGAAGAGATCACCGGATGTGTCGCAGCCTTGCTTACGGTGTCGACAACCGCCGAGGGATTGTACGCAATCACAGGTTTTGCAAGCACTGCAATGCGGACAGTCTCCGTGTCCGATCCCGCCACGTTGCTGGCCGTGACCACATAGGCGGTGGAGACTTGATCGATCTTGGGTTTACCCCCAATAACGCCGGTGAGTGTATCGAGAAAGAGACTGTCGGGAAGAGGGGGGCTGATGGAATAATGTGTCACCGTACCCGTGACGCTGGGAATATTGTTCGGAATAAAAACGTTCAACGGATAGAGTGCCACCGGATTGGAATAAGTGAGGGCCGCGGGAGGAGAAAGCACCGTGAGAGTGAAGGGCGTGGAAGTGGCGAAGGTTCCGCCAGGGCTGGAAGTGACTCTTATGGAAATTGTGGCATTACCCGATACCGTCGGGGTTCCTGAAATAACACCGGTGGAAGTATTCAGGATCAATCCGGTTGGTAGTATGCCCGAGGCCAGAGTGTAGGATAATGTACCCGTAGCTCCCGTAATGGCAGGTGTCAGGTTCACAGGGGTGTTTACGGCGCTGTATACCAAGGTGGGATACGATATGCCGAGGGGAGCAAGCAGTGCTTTCACCACCTGAAACTGGTCGCGCACTATTCCTGCGCTGTCAATGAATTGCCCGGTAGCCACGCTGTCCTGCACGGTGAGTAAAAACGAACCGTACAACAGATGCTGCACGTACATCATGGGATGAAGAGTGCCCGCATCGAGCTTGGCGCTGCTGCCAACCACGGAATACACGGCGCCTTTGTGCGCTCCGATGGTTTTATGATAAGCGCCTGTGGTGGCGGGGTTTCCGGAGGTGTTATTCAATATCACCTTAGCGGCATTGGCTTGATTATTGGCGGAATTGCCGTAGGCACTGTCCAGTAAATAAGAACGCTCGTAATCATGGCTGTGGCCGCAAAAAACCAAATCCACCCCGTATTGTTCCAGCAAGGGCAAGAAGTTTTGCCGCATATCGATCAGTTGCTGCTCTGTGTCCGAGTTGTGGCCGCTTTTGGAATACGGGGGATGGTGCCACATGGCGATGATCCAGTCCTGTCGCGTCGCCTGCAAGTCCTGCAGAAGCCAGAGGTATTGGGCGCCGGTGGTCGTCCGTGGGCTGACCTGCGAATCCAGAATGATGAAGTGGATATTGCTGTAGTCGAAGGAGTAATACAATTCGGAACCGGAAGCCACCCCCCCGGACTCGCCCGCACTCGGCAGGTAAAAGGAGGCCAGGTAGGGCGCCCCCGTGGATGAAGACACCGCCTCATGGTTGCCAATGGCGGGCCAAACAAAAGAGGTGGCGAAAATGTTGGAATAGGGAGTGAACAAATTGGTGGTGAATTCGGCGTCCGTACCCGATTCATAGGCGTTGTCACCATTTAAAAGCACGCCATCTAAGGTTCCCTGATTCACCCGAAGAAATGCGTTGCGAACATTGGTCTGCGGCACTCCGGCGGATCCGGGATCGCCCAAAATCAAGAAGGAATTCTTTTGACGCGTGCCAAGAACCGGAGCCGTCACTGCATACTGTTTTGCGGAACCCGTCAATTTTGTTGCGCCGTTATACACCTCATAGAAGTATTTGGTGGCGGGTTGCAGCGTATCCAGGGAAACGCAGGCATCAGTGGCATTAATGCTGGCCGGACTCGTACGGTTGAGATTGGTGGAATCCGTTCCAAATTTTACCGTCAATACTGCCGCCGTACTCACCCTCCAGCAAACGGAAAGTTTAGTGGGCGAATTTTTTTGCAGGAATGGCTTGCGCGTAAATGTTTGGGCGTGACTCTCAAAAGCCATTCCCAAAATCATTCCCGCCAAGGGAAGCCATGTGGAAATTTTATTCATCATACCTACAGTGCGGCGATGACAGCCAGCTTGACCATTGTAGATAGAAATCAAGGGGGATTGACAACGCCGAGATTGATGGTTGTGACGGCGGTACCACCCGGGTTTTGCGCCGTGATCGTGTAATCGGTTGGGGAGGATAACGCCGTGGGTGTTCCGAGGATGTAGCCGGTGGTTTGATCGAACACAATTCCGGCGGGCAGCGCCGGGCTAATCGAGTAAAAAGTCACAATGCCTCGCACCACGGGAGTGTTGGGGGGCTTGATGAGGGTGTTTCTGCCGTAAGTGGGCGCATCATCGGCGTAGGAGAGATTGGAGGGGGGCCCCACGATGGAAGTTGTGATGGCCGTTTGTGTCTGTCCCGCCACGTTCTTTGCGGTGATGGTGTAGTTGGCCGCGAAGGACTGTGCGCCAGTAGGGATTCCAGATATGACACCGGTGGTGGAGTCCAGTTTTAATCCCGGAGGCAGAGAAGGAACGGAAGAGTACTTGGACACAAATCCGGTGACGGAAGGATTGTTGGGGGTGATGGCAACACCGAGAACATAGGTGGTTGGATCATCCACATAGGAGAGGTTGACAGGGGCCACCACCACACGGATGTTTACCGTGTCGATCGCAGAACCTGCAACGTTGGTGGCCGTGATGATGTAATTGGCTGCGGCTCTTGCCCCCGTCGCAATTCCTGACAGAACGCCGGTGACGGAATCCAGTTTCAATCCACCAGGTAAGGCGGGAGTTACCGAGTACTTGGTGACTGTTCCGGTGACAGTCGGAGTATTCGGAGTTGCGGTAATTCCGACTCCATAAATCACGGGAGTGGCGTAGGTCAGGTTTGCAGGAGAAGCAAGCACGGCAATGTTTAGATTCGCTGTGGTGAAGCCCGCAATGTTGGCGGCGGTGACGATGTAATTGGTTGAGGCGGAAGTAACGGCGGGTGTTCCGGAGAGAATGCCGTTGTTGGAATCCAAAACGAGTCCGGCGGGGAGTGTGGGAGTCACAGAATACTTGGTCACGGTTCCCGTGACGGTGGGACTGTCATTTGCGATGGGAGCATTGACACCATAAACCACGGGTGTGGTGTAGGAGAGATTGGCTGGAATTGCGAGAACGGTGATGCGCACGGTTTCCGTATCCGAGCCTGCGAGGTTGGTGGCGGTAATGATGTAAGCTGTGGAGGCTTGTATTGCACTAGGTGTTCCGGAGATAATGCCTTTGGTAGTGTCAAAGGATAATCCGGTGGGTAGGGCGGGAGAAATGGAATATTGCGTGACGGTTCCTGTGACCGTTGGTGTATCGCTCATAATGGGAACATTCACTCCATAGACCGGCGACTCCGCAGGGTAAACAAGATTCGCAGGCTTGGCCAGCACCGTCATGGTGATATTGGTGGAGGTAAATCCGGCAACGTTGCTTGCGAGGATACTGTAGTTGGTGAGCGCCTTGGCCACTGTGGGAGTTCCAGAGAGAATACCGGTGTTGGAATCGAGAGTCAATCCTGCGGGGAGCGCGGGGCTGATGGAATAATGAGTGACGGTTCCTGTGACGGACGGAGAATCATTGGGGATGGGAATGTTGACACCGTAAATCACTGGAGTGGTGTAGGCAACCGAGATGGGAACGTCGAGCACGGTAATGCGAACGGTTTCTGTATCCGTGCCGGCGACGTTGGCGGCGGTGATGAGATAATTGGTTTGGCTTTGAGCGGTGGTGGGAGTTCCGGAAAGAATACCGGTTGTGGTGTCAAAGCTAAGGCCTGCCGAAGGCAGGGGGGCGATCGAGTATTTGGAAATAGGGGTATTGATCGTTGGAATGTTGTTTTCGATAATCTTATTGACGCCATAAACGGCGGGGTTGGCGGAGTAAGAGAGGCTTACCGGAGGATTGAGAATGAGGATGTGAAGCGTATCAGCCTTGTTGAACGCAGAGACTCCGTTCTTGGCGGTGACGATATATGTGGAATCGGATTGCGCTGTGGTGGGTGTTCCGGAGAGGATGCCTGTATTGGTGTCGAGCGTAAGTCCGGCGGGTAATGTTCGGTTGATGAAATAGGTGACGGGAGTGAAAGGTACGATGCCGGTGATCGACGGAGTATCTGCAATTAGCGCGACATTGTTAGCCAGCTCAAGTGTTTTGCGGGGGTATCCGAAAGAGGCTATAGGGTTGCGCACCGCGATGCTGAGGACGGTCGTTGTGGAGCCGTTGCTATTGCTGGCGGTGATGGTGTCGTTGGTGGCGGCCTGACCTGTTGTCGGGGTACCGGAGATCACACCGGTGACTGTGTCAAGCGAGAGGCCGACGGGCAAAGCGGGGTTCGCAGAATAATGTGTGACTGTTCCAGTAACCGCAGAGGTGTTGCTCGTGATGGCTATACCGACGCCATACACAGCTGGGTTTTTCGAGTAAGAGAGGTTGGTGGGAACGGGTGGAACGACGGCGAGGTTCAAAGTGGTGGTGGTGGACCAGGAGCTGTCCCCATAGGCAGTCACCGTGTAATTTCTGGATGGAAATGCAGCCGTGGGCGTGCCCGTGATGGAGCCGTTGCCGTTGTTAAACGACAATCCCGCCGGTAACGTGGAATCGATCGTGAACCGCGAAGATGTTCCAGAAAAAGCCGGAGAATTCGTGCTGATGGCCACACCGGTGGTGTATACGGGCGATGGCGAAGAATAGACCAAATCAAACAAAGGCATGGAACCGAGCATTTGATTCTTGTATTCCAGCTTGATCCAATCATCCGAACGGGCCACGTTGGAAAGCTCCGGTTCATCCAGCATGCCAGCATAAAGTGAATCGGTTGTATAATTCGATCGTCCTATGTAACCGTTGGAACGGGTGGTATCCTTAATAGCGGCTGTTTGCACACCGGGAGCTGGCGCGGTGACATTGGGCGTGCTGGGACTGGTGCCGGCTATCAACGTCTGGCTTACGCCGTCTATGTAGATCGCAACGCTGGTTCCATTCACTTTAACGGCGTAGTGGTGCCACGCATTCAGAATCAAGGATCCCGCCGGGGTAGCTTGGTAGCCCTGACCCAATGTGCCGCTGGCACCTTCATAGCGCATTATTCGGGCCGTGGTGCCGGTTCCGGAAGCGGGGCGGTAGAATTGGATGTTATCCTGCCAACTGGTGGCGTTGGCCAATTCAAGCAGATAGGTATAGTTCAAAGTGCTCCCGGCATTTTGTTTTTGGTAGCCCCATACTGAAAAGGTGATTCCATTGGACCAATTCGCATAATCCTCGCCGCTGATGTTGAAGTATCCGTTGTTGCGGGTCACTGTATCCGTGAGGCGGCCGCCGCGTAAACTGTCCGCCATGCCGATGACGCCGGCTTTGGGGGTATAACCCGCAGGGAAATTCCTCGGAGTGGCCTTGATTCTGCCCACGGCGTTGGGACGCGGATCGGCGTTAGTGGTGTCGCCCAGATGCCAAACGGAATGAAATCCGTTGCTGAAAACATCCGGTCCACTCGAACGGCTCGTGGCCGAACCATTCCCCCAATACATTTTGATCGTCGTGGCCCCGTTTGCATTCACGATATCCGCCTGCACCCAGATAGCCGCCGAGGTATCCGAGGAAATCGCGCTCCACCGTTCGATTTGATAGGGAAGATGCGTTCCGCTTCCGTTTGAAAAGCGAATGTCGGCTCCCCCGGCCGCCGCCTGCTGAAAAACCGCCTTGTGCGAGTTGCTCAACCTTACCAACAACGGAAAATTCGTCTGAGCTGAGGTCACCCCAGCGGACGCGGAAGTGGTGTTGAGCGTCAAAGTTTTGGAATAAGTCCATTGAGAATAATTTTCATTATCAGCAGCCACGGTCGTGAAGCTGTTGACTTGGGAATAATCGCCTGCCCCTCCGCCGTTCTTGGCTCTGACCCGCCAATAATAAACCGTTCCATTCGACAAGGAACTCAAGGTTCGGCTAACCCCTGTGATTGTGGAATCGTCAATTTGCGTGGTTGTAAAAGAAGGATCCGTGGAAACCTGAACCCGATAGGATGTGGCTCCGCTGGAGGCGTTCCAAGACAAGAAGGTTGAGCGGGGAATGTTCAACGCTCCAGTGGACGGACTATTTAGAGTCGGTGTCGTGGGAGCGTTCTGGGGTAAAGTCAAAATGGTGCCGCGTACACCCGAGGCTACGAACTGACTGCCATTCCATGCAACAGAGTGCAGCGGATTTGTCGTTCCTGAATTTTGCGTTGTCCATGTTATTCCATCCGGCGAAGTCAAAATGACATTAACTGTTCCATTACCGGAGCCGTTATCATCACCGCCTACTGCGACCAATTGGCTTCCGGTCCATACCAAACCCTCCAAAGCTGTGGTGGTTCCTGAAGTTCTTGCCGTCCAAGTGACACCTGTAGGTGAGGTGAGGATGGTTCCGTTTGTTCCTGCGACTACCAATTGGCTTCCAGTCCAGGCCGCAGCTAAAAAATTACTCGTTGTCCCCGAAGTTCGCTTTGTCCAAGTCACACCATCTGGTGAGGTGTATATGTTGCCATTGGCGCCCACCGCCACAAGTTGACTGCCGGTCCAAATTATGTAGGACAAAACGAGAGTAGCCCCTGAAGTACGTGTCGTCCATGTTACCCCGTCCGGAGAGGTTATGACAATACCGGTATTACCCACCGCAACCAATTGACTACCAGTCCAGGCAACAGCGCGTAACCCATGAGCTGCGGTTGATTGTGTCGTCCAAGTGATGCCATCCGGGGAGGTCAGGATAGAGCCGGTACTTGCGGTCGTAAGTCCAACAACTACAAATTGGGTCCCGGTCCAAACCGCATTGTAAAGTTGATTTACTCCTCCTGAATTCCTTGCAGTCCAAGTGATGCCGTTCGGTGAAGTTAAGAGTGTAGGATTACTACCGTAAATGCCGCCGACAGCCATAAATTGGCTGTTGCCCCATGTTACCGCATAGAGTTCGTTTGTGTCGTTCAGATTCTGTTGTGTCCAAACCGTTTGGGCAGACGCGAAGGTTGCAAACAACAAAACCGTTGCTAACATGAAGTGTTTGAGATGTTTCATACTCATCCTCTTATAGGATTCATTATAACTTGACAAACGAATGCGATTTGTGGCCCGAAATATACCTAAGCCCTTACTCGTAAAAAGAGGGGTTTCGGGATTTGTGCTCTGAAACACTTCAAAAACCGTTCGTAAAATTCGAACAAACCTAGTGCCGCCTGAACCGATCGATTGCCCCAGCCATGCGCCGCGCGATTTCCCTTTGTCCCGATTTCGATGCCAGAATCCGGCGATCCTCGTTGTTCGTAAGAAATCCCATTTCAAACAACACGGCGGGCATATAGGCGCCGACCAATACAAAAAATCCCGCTTGTCGCGCGCCCTTCGAATATTTCGGAATGCCAAATCCATCGAACTCTTTCACAATGGATTCCGTGAATAATTCGCTTTGCTTGCTGTAAAGATTGAGTTGATGTTCGAGAAGAATCCAATCTACGGGCGCGATTTCATTTTTCCCCGACTTGCCGCTCTCTTCCTGAATGGCCTGGTTTTCCCGCCGCGCCAAAGCCTTGTCTTCTTCACTCTCGCCTTCGCGCAGGATGTATACCGTGTACCCGGTGATGTCCTGTTTGTCGCGGGAGGAATTAGGCAGGGAGTTGCAATGCAGACTCACGAAGACGTCACCACCCTGATCCGAGGCGAATTTGGGGCGCTCGGCCAAAGTCTTGTACTCATCCTCTTCGCGGGTGAGCTTGACCTTGTAGCCGAGACTCCGCAATTCTTTTTTCAGTTCCTTCGCAACGGCAAGAGTGACAACGGCTTCTTCCACACCCTTCACTGTTGCACCGCGATCGTGTCCACCATGACCCGCATCGACAATGATGGTGCCGCCACCTAGACGCGTTGAAGGTACGGGGAGAGGCACAGGTTTTTTGGGTTCCGGCAGTGAGTGACGCACGGTCACGAGAAAGCCTGGCAAACTGGAGTCGGGAAGAACTTCCACCGTATTGTGCTGACCGCGCAGGAACAAGGTGATTTGCGCCAGTCCCTTTTCCTGCAAGGTGGTCACGCTTTGGATCAAACCTTTGCCGCCTACTTTTGTGGGACAGTTTTTGGAAAGTTTTCCGCGATCCAATTTGAGGATGTAGTGGGGAAGAAATTCCATCCCTTCCCATTTCAACGCTTCGGTGGTTCTGATTTTCAGCAAGGTTCCATTGCTGCGCTCCACCAGTTCAAGTCCGGTAATGGTTTCTCCATTTTTGGTTTTGGGCGCGGCAGTTAAATCGCCTGTGTGGGGAAGGGGGAGGTGGATTCCAAATTTGATTCGCAACAATCGCAGTAGTGGGTGCAGGGGAAGGTAAAGGCCGTCGGCATCGCGACGCACCGGATAGGTGAGGTTGAACATTTCCCCTTTGATCGATGCGAAGGGATTGTCAAGAGTGAACATCCACGTGCGTCCGTTTCGATCGCGCATGCGCAGTTGCTGCGCGGAAGGAATCCATTTGGAGGAGCCTTGAAACAGGCTGTCCACCAGATCGGAACCCACATAGGGGACGTTTTCAAAAACCGTGTCTACGAAAGTTCCGCCGTTGAAAGCGATTCCATTGGTGCGATATGCGGGAAAATCCAGCGCATGAACTGCCCCTGTAAATAATATCAGTGTGAAAAGACTCGCCAAAATCCGGCGCATGTCAGATACGGTTCCGTTCGCGCAAAGCCCGGTTTATTTCCCGCTGTGCTTCGTGCTTGGCTTTGTCCTGACGCTTGTCGTGATCCGCCTTGCCTTTGCCGATGGCGAGTTGAATTTTCAACACATCGCCTTTGAAATAGGCTTTGAGTGGAATCAAGGTCAACCCTTGGCGGGACACTGCTTGTTCAAGCTCGTTGATTTCCTTGCGATGCGCCAGCAATTTGCGTTCACGTCGGACGGTATGGTTGAAAATATTGCCCTGCGCGTATTCGTCCACATGCGCGTTCACCAGAAAGAGTTCTCCGTTGCGGGTGATGGCGAAGGATTCCGCGAGGGAAAATTTTCCCATGCGAATGGACTTGACCTCGGTGCCCTTGAGGACGACACCGACTTCATACGTATCCAGAATTTCGTAATCGTGCCGCGCTTTGCGGTTTTGAACAACCGGAACACCCATGGAGCGAATTTAACTCCCGGCGGAGGTTTGGATTAAGCTTTGCAGGCTTAAGATTTTGATTTTGTGTTGCGCGAGTTGAGCACGGACTTGAGTTCCTTGCTCGCTTCGAAGATGGGCTTGAAGCCGGCTTCGATTTGGACCATGTCACCGGTGCGGGGATTGCGGGCGACGCGGGCTTTCTTTTCCTTCACCTTGAACCGGCCGAAGCCGCGGATTTCAATGTTCTTTCCTTCGCGCAAAGACTTGCCGATGGAGTCGAGGAAACATTCGACAATGACCTTGGTATCCACTTGCGTCAAGCCGGTGCGTTCCGCAATGGCATCCACGATATCTTTTTTGGTCACATTGCTCATGGTTTTCATGCCGCCTTTGTGCTTTTTAAAATCCTTTTCAGCGGGGTTACCCGATGCTGATTACGAAAAGCATAACACATTAGGCAAAACCCCGCAAGTCATTCTAACTCAAGTCGTTGGGGCAGGGGTAGGAAAACGGAATCCCCTTTGACGGGCGGTTTCATAAAGCAGGAGTGAAAGCGCCACCGAGGCGTTGTAGGAATGGCATTCCGGAGCCATCGGCAGCCGGATGCGGGCCGTAAGACAACGGGCAATATGTGGGGGAATTCCGCGATCTTCGCCTCCAGCCACCAAAACCACGGGACCCGTCAGGTCGGCGACATGGGCTTCCAGAGTTCCACCGGCATCCAATCCGAAGATGGCAAAACCATCCGCAGAGAGTTCCTTGAGGTCTTTTTCGATGTCACGTGCCCGGCAAATCGGGAACGCGTCTTCCGTTCCTGCGGCCGCTTTGGCCGCCGAAGGAGTCAAACCCGCCGCACCTTTTCCGGGGAGCAACATGGCGTTCACACCGAGTCCCGCTGCCGACCGGACACAGGCGCCCAGATTGCGGGGGTCTTCAATGGCTGCGGGAACAAAGATGATGGGGGACGCACCATTTTGTTTAGCAGTCAAAAGTTCCTGCCGAACGGTAGCCCATTCTTCCAGTGGACGCGATTCGCAAAAAGCCAGTACGCCCTGATGCGATCCTTCAAACCAGGCATCGAGTTGTTCCATCGGCAATTGCTTGACGCGAATGCCGAGATCTTCGGCCTGTCGTTGCAGCGCATGGAGTTTGGGATGTCCCGCACCGCGCTGCAAAACCAGATTGCGGATGCGTCGTGGATCGTTTTTGAGCAGGGCTTCGACGGCGTGCAAGCCACCTGTCAAGCCGGTTGGATCAATGCGTCTTGGCATGTGCTGCGAATTCCTCTACCGATTTGAGAAATTCTTCGAAGAGATAATGGGAATCCTTCGGGCCCGGGCTGGCTTCAGGATGATATTGTACGGAAAAGGCAGGCAAAGTCTTGTGCCGCAAACCCGCCACGGTATCATCGTTGAGGTTGAGATGCGTGACTTCAACCTCGTTCAGGTTCAGGCTTTTGGGATCGACCGCAAAGCCGTGATTCTGCGAAGTGATCTCCACCTTGGAGGAACGCAAATCCTGCACGGGATGATTCGCACCGCGATGTCCGAATTTCAGCTTGAACGTTTTTCCACCCAAGGCACGCGCCAAAAGTTGATGACCGAGGCAAATTCCGAAGATGGGTTGTTTGCCGATCAACCCTTTGATGGTATCAACCGCGTAGTCCAGCACGGCGGGATCGCCCGGCCCATTGCTGAGCAATACGCCGTCGGGTTTCACGGCCAAAATTTGTTCAGCTGTGGCCGTGGCGGGAAAACGTTCCACTTTGGCGCCGAGGTCGCGCAGCTTGCGAAGAATATTGTGCTTCACACCATAGTCAATGGCGGCAATGGTCCAATGTTCGGGACGCGCTGCTGGAACATGGAAAGCAAGTTCGTTTTCACCCGTAGTCCATTGGCTTTGATTTGGTGTGGTGGTTTTGAGGACATAATCTGTTTCGGAAATGGATTGCACGCGCTTCGCGCTTTCCAGCACTTCCTTCAAGTCATATTTTCCGGTCACCAACACGCCATTCTTGGCTCCTGTTTCCCTGAGGATGCGGACGAGACGGCGTGTGTCGATTCCCTGAATGCCGGGGATGCCCTGGCGTTGCAAGTATTCGGAGATGGTGACGGGCTGACCCTTTTGCTCTTCTGAACGATAGTTGGAAGGATAGGGACAAACGTTTTTCACGATTAATCCGGAAGCCTGAATGCGAGTCGATTCCACATCTTCGGGGTTGACGCCGTAGTTTCCTATTTCAGGGTAGGTGAGGGTGACGATTTGACCGGCGTATGAAGGATCGGTGAGGATTTCCTGATAACCCGTCATCGACGTGTTGAAACACACTTCGCCTTCGCGACGTCCTTCCGCGCCGAAGCCTTCACCTTCGAAGTAATTGCCGTCTTCCAGAGCCAGAACCGCTTGCATGATTTATCCCGCCGGACTTTGAGAATTTGATGAGGTGGGCTTCGAAAAACTCAAAAGCCGCTGCTCCGTCACGAGCCCGTCCAAAAGCTGATCGTGAGGCTCCAAAGCTAATTTTTTGCGCAGCAGTTGCGCTTCAAATGCGACACCAACTTTGAGTGCGCTTTTTCCATCCAGATAGCGATCGTAAAATCCTTTTCCGCGCCCCACGCGGCCGCCGCGTTCATCGAACGCCAAACCCGGTATCAGGATTAGATCGGGTTCTGGAACCGTTGGGGCATCCGCCGCGGCGGACGCCCGTACCAACGGTTCCAAAATCCCGAATGCGCCTTCATGCAAATCCTGATCATAATTCCGGATGGCGGCCATGAACATGCGCGAATTCCCATCCGCCGAGGAGCCGATGTAGGGAAGCAACAGGGTTTTTCCGGAAGCCAGCACATGACGCAAAATATTTTCCGTGTCCACTTCTCCATGGGAACCGGTGAAGGCAGCCACGACCTTTGCCTCCTGAAAGGAGGGCCATTCTTTGAATCGAGCCAGGATTTTTTCCGCTGACGCTGCGCGTTCCGCCGCGGGAAGAGTTCTCAAAACATCCCTGGCTTCCGCACGAAGAGCCGTCTTGGCTGTGCGGATGTCCGTCAAATTATTTTTGAGATCCTCCTCAAGAGCCAGGGCGTTGAACTGCTGTTTCACCTCGCGCTGGATGTTGTTCCATTTTTTCCGGAAACGGGCGAAGGCACGGCCAGCCGCGCCGACCTTTTTGGGATCGACAAACAGGATGGCCACCACGGCGATGACACCGATTTCGCCTATGCCGAGAGAATCGAAAATCACCGCCTTACCTCTGTTCCTTCTTTTGCGCCAGAGCGCATACACCGATGGAGATAATATAGAGGAGACAGAGGGGTATCGCCATCATGAGTTGTGATACCGGATCAGGTCCCGGCGTCAACAAAGCGGCCACGATGAAGATGATGACGAGGGCCAGTTTGAAAAAGCCCCACATGCCCCGGGGAGTCAGCAGACCCAGCCGTCCCAACACGAAAGTGACCACGGGAAGTTGGAAGATTAAACCAAAAGCCAGCAGGAACTGAATGATGAAGGTCGCAAAGTCCTCCTGTTTCCAGCTTTGGGTGATGGTGCCCTGCATGTATGATGCGAGAAAAGACAAGCCCGCTGGTAAAACGGTGAAATAACAGAAGGCCGCGCCCCCAGCGAACATGACTATGAAACCCAAAAAGGTTCCCATAAAAAGTTTTCGTTCCTTGCGATGAAGTCCCGGAGCGAGAAAACTCCAGATTTGCCACATCACCCACGGGAAGGCCAGAATGCATCCGGCGATGAGGGACAGCTTGAAGCTGGTCATCACCGTTTCCATGGGGGAAGTGGCAATGAAAGTCACCTGCAAATGTTGAGAGGTAATGGGCCGCGCTATCCAGTACCATAGCCGTTCCCATTGCCAAAAGGCAATCCCTGTGCCTACGGCAAGTCCGATCAGGGATTTGAGAATTCGGCTGCGCAGCTCCTGGAGGTGTTCCCAGAAGGTGGATGCGTTGAACAATGGCGGGCGGCGAAGAGGGTGGAATCAGGCTTTAGGAGCGGAATCCTCGCCGGGATTTTCCGATTTCTTCAAAGCCTTGGCTTTTTCGGCTTCATCAGAATCCTGGCCGCTCAAAGCGCCCTTGAAATCGCGAATGCCTTTTCCCAATCCCTTGGCGATTTCGGGTATTTTGCGGCCTCCAAAAAGCAGAACCACAATGAGGAAAATGATGATGAGTTCCATGGGTCCCATGTTGCGAAACATGAAAATCTCCTGGTTAAGGGTGAAGTAATTATAGAAACTGACACCCCTTCGACTCCGTTCAGGTGGCGTGCTTATTTTCTAAAACGTTGTGTTCCTGCAATCCACGGTTCAAGCAACAAATTTTCCTGCCAGCGCATCCATCCGGCCGCTTCGCGCGCTGTTTCCGGCTCACGAAGTCCGGTCAATGCTACCGCGAGTAAAACGGCTTTGGGCGCGAGCAGTGACGGATCCAGATGGAGTTCCGCCGCAATCTTGTCGCGAATGGTGCGTAAATCCGCCAAAAAATCGGGATGCGGGCTTTTTACTGGCCTTCGCGAGGGAGGCACGGGCTTGGGCCATTTTTTAGGGTCGGAAGCTAGGGCGCTTTCAAATGCGTCCAGAAAGTTTTCGCGTAATTCGGATTCAAGTCTTGAAGGCAATCTCGGAATCTGTTCCGGCTGGCCTTCATCAGGAACGGATTCCGCAAAGCGGAGAATGATATCGGAAGGAAGGATTTTATAACCCGGAATATCGGATGCTTTGGCGGCTTCTTCGCGAACTTCCCACATGGCCTTGAGAACAGCCAGCTGACGGGGATGATATTTTGTCGATCCGGTCAATCGCCATGTGGAATCGGGATCGATTTCCTTTATGCGCTCGGTGGCCCGTATCAACGCTTCGCAGCTCTCCTCGTGCCAACCCAAACGACCTTTTTCTTCCAACTCTTTTACGAGTTTCTCGTGGAGGCCGGGAAGAAAAAAAGTGTCGTGAACGGCGTACTCCATCATGGCTTCCGGCAGGGGGCGGCGCGACCAGTCGGCCTTCTGGGCTTCTTTCCCGAGAGTGACACCGAAGAATTCCTGCACCAATGCGGCAAGGCCAAAAGCGGTACGGCCCAACAGTTGTGCCGCGATCATTGTGTCAAAAACAGCCTTGGGTCGAAAGCCATGCTGCTGATAGAGCATGCGCAAGTCATAATCCGAGCCGTGAGCGATCAAGGTTTTTTTCGCAAGAGCGGCGAGAAACGGTTTGAGATCCAATCCAGCAAGGGGGTCAATGGCGTAACACGTTCCGTTGGCCAATACCTGCATCAGGCAGATTTTGGCGTAATAGTGATGCATGCTGTCGGCTTCGAGGTCGAAATAGACTAGCTCCGAGACTTCGACTGCTACAACGCAGCGCTTCAGCGATTTGGGATCATTCACCCATTCACTGGGGTATTTTGGAGGGGTGGAAGAGCTCATGAAATGCGGGAAAATCCTTGGGAGCGGGCGGGGCTAAGGTAACAAAATCGGCCCCCAGGATTTATCTTGCAAAGGCATTAAACCGGGTAAAATCGAGGCAAAAGCGATGACAAAGAGAGCATTGACCGGCATAAAACCCACCGGGGAGCCGCATCTGGGAAACTGGCTGGGAGCCATACAGCCCGCCCTTGAATTGGCCCGGGATTACGAAACCTTTTATTTCATCGCGGATTACCACGCTCTGACTTCAGTGCATTCTGCGGAAGATTTACGCCGTTATGTCCGGGATATTACGGCCACCTATCTCGCCTTTGGCCTCGATCCTAAAAACTCGTTCTTTTACCGCCAGTCCGACATTCCTGAAATTTTTGAATTGGCCTGGATCCTGAGTTGCTTTACGCCCAAGGGATTCATGAACCGGGCGCATGCCTACAAGGACGCGGTGGCGAAGAACGAAGCTGCTGGCAAAGATTCCGATGATGGCATTAATATGGGATTGTTCGGTTATCCGGTGTTGATGGCGGCGGATATTTTGATGTTCAACGCAGATGTGGTTCCCGTCGGCGCGGATCAAAAACAGCACGTGGAATTCGCACGTGATATTGCGGAGCGTTTCAATCACAATTATGGCAAGGTTTTTTTTCATCTTCCCGAACCGCGTATTTCCGCCACGGTGAAAACGGTGGTGGGACTCGACGGCCGCAAGATGAGCAAGAGCTACGACAATACCATTCCGCTTTTTCTGGAAGAGAAGGCATTGCAAAAACGCATCAATCAGGTAGTCACAAATTCGCAAGCACCGGAAGAACCGAAGGATCCGGGGCAAAGCCACATCTTCGCCTTACATGCGTTATTGTTGAACGCTGAAGAAGACAAGGCTTTGCGTGAACGCTATCTGGCCGGTGGAATGGGGTGGGGGATGGCAAAGAAATTGTTCTTCGAATCTTTGAACGAACAGTTGCGTGGTCCGCGCAGCGAATACAACCGTCTTATTGCTGATGCCAGTTATCTCGATTCGATTCTTGCTCAAGGCAAAGATCGCGCGCGCGCTGTCGCTGTACCTTTTCTGGACGAACTCCGTGCCGCCATCGGCATTCGATAGTACTCCTTTTGATGCACTTCGTAGCAAAAATTCCCTTAAAAAACACCTCCTGCACTCTTTAGTCCTTAGCTTGGGTCGGTTTGCTAGCGATCCCCCTCGCTCCGCCGTCATCGGAAAAGTGGGCAAGATCACAGTAAATGGCTCCCTGCCTGGAACCGTCATCCCGTAATCTGTAGTTTAAACCCAAGACCTTGAAACACACGGAGGTTGATATGAGTACCGTAAAACTAAAAGGAACGATAAAGTCTTCGCTGATGTTTTCCTTGGGTGGAATGGCGGTCTTTATCCTGGGTGTATTGATTTCCTGCATCGTTCACCCTTAAATTCATCACACAAATCGGGGGAAAGAGGGGGGGCTACGGCCCTCCTCTTTTGTTTTGATGGGTATTTTTACCCCGCTACTTTTTAGGATCCACAGGAGAACTTCATGCCTTTTACCCTTCCCACCGGCAGCAAAGCTCCGGACTTCGAACTTCCCGGCAGCGATGGAAAAAATCACTCGTTTCGCGGAGACATCTCCATACAGGGTAAGAATGGGACCTTGATTTTTTTCACCTGCAATCATTGTCCCTATGTTGTAGGTAGTGAAGCCCGGATGAAAGAACTGTACGATCGAATCACGCCCATGGGAATTTCCATGGTTGCGATTCACTCCAATGAAACTGCGGGGCATCCCACCGATACGTTTCCCCTCGCATTGGTGCGCATGAAAGAAATGGGATTCAAGTGGCTGTCACTCAATGACGAGGCTCAATTCGTAGCCCGCGCTTACGGAGCACAACGCACGCCGCATTATTTCCTTTTCAATGCTGAAGGAGTGTTGGTTTATTCCGGGCGAATGGACAATTCCCCGCGCGATGTGACCAAGGTTGAGACTTACGAACTTCAGGATGCGATTGAGGATCTTCTCGCAAACCGTTCCATTCGGCTGCCGCAAACGGATGCCATCGGCTGCAATGTGAAATGGTGGGACATGGACGCGCATTGGATGCCGGGCGATGCCTGCGATCTCGATTATCTATACACCAAGTTCCCACAGGTCAAATCCGCAGGATAAGAAGTCATGGGCGGTTTTTACCGCCGTGAGGCGGACAACCCGGATAACCGTTTTGAAAACCTTTCCATCGAATGGGAAGATGGCGTGGAGCGTCCGCAGGAGATGCGGGTGTATCGAGAAGTTGCCAAAAGCATTCTCTCCCGCAATGACAGTCCTGATATTCCCTTTCGGCATTCGGTGAATCCTTATCGCGGGTGCGCCCATGCCTGCGCTTATTGCTACGCGCGCACCTATCACGAATATCTGGGTTGGGGTGCGGGAACGGATTTCGATACACGCATAGTGGCCAAGATCAATGCGCCGGAACTTTTGGAAAAAGAATTGTCCAAGGCTTCGTGGAAAGGGGATTCCATTGTCTTCTCAGGTGTGACGGATTGCTACCAGCCTGCGGAGCGGGCCTTGAAATTGACTCGGGGTTGTTTGGAAGCGTGTCTGCGGCATGATACTTCCGTAGGCGTGATTACCAAATCCGCCTTGATCGTCCGTGATATCGACGTGCTAACAGGATTGGCCAAGGGTCCGGGCGCGAATGTGATTCTATCCATCCCATTTGAAAATGCGGAGGAGGCGCGACTCATTGAACCATTCGCTTCTTCACCCGATGCACGGTTTCACGCCTTGGAAAAGTTGAGCGCTGCGGGAATACGAACGGGGATTTCGATCAGTCCTATTATTCCGGGATGGAACGATAGTGAAATGCCTCATTTATTGAAGAGGGCGAAAGACTGCGGAGCCTCCTTTGCTTTTTACACCTTGCTGAGATTACCGGGAGCGGTGAAGGATGTGTTTATGTCCCGCTTGCAAGCCTCGTTTCCAGAACGGGCTGGGAAAGTGGAGCATCATCTCCGCTCGGTGCGCGGCGGGGTTTTGAATCGAAGTGAGTTCGGCAAACGGTTTCAGGGTGAAGGACAGATGGCGGATATCATTGAGGATTTATTCCGCATTCACATTCGCAAGAATGGGCTGAACCGGAGCGAGAGAATGGCGGAAATCACGCCTAAAATCAAGCCGCCTATTCAACCCGTACCGAAAGTCAAGGCCCCTCCTGTGAGCCTGCAAATGAATTTGTTTGGTTGAAAACGGAGTTTTGACCGGATGTGTTCAGAATCACCATGTGAGGATTCAACGCAGGGCTATATTCATGACCATGACATTCTCGGCGTAGGGCCGGAAAGGAATCAAAAATGAAAAACCCCCTTTTCACATTATCCACAGGCTTGGCTTTGGTTTTCATGAGCACATCCAGTGTGATTGCGGCTTCGAAAACCATGGCGGATAGCACTGCCGCTGCTGAGAGTGGCCAGCCTGCAGCACAGGATCATAATTCAAGTCGCAGCAACAAGACGTCATCGAGTATTGCGCCTTCCGACAGCGCTACGACTTCCACGGATCATGCTATTAACACAAAAGGCACCGGAACGGCGGGAATTGCCGATGAGTCCGGGGGTGACGCCGCTGGCATCGCCATTGATGAAGGTGGAACCCCCAAGCCCAAAGGCAAGGGCAATGCGACTCGTAAAGCTTTTGTAGTTCCACATGTACTGGAGAAGAGTGGAAGTGTAAGCGCCCAGCCATGTGACCCCAATATTGCTGATTGCGGTTCCGCCCCTCAGGACCATGTCATCTCTCCGCCCGGACAGGGAGGGGATACCCGTGAACAGGTTGAAAAAAGAGCCAAAGAAGGAAAGCGTACACCGTAAGCAAGGCTAGTTCCAGCAGTTTTTAAACAAACCACGACGTTCGGCTTTTGTCGGAAAGGAATCGAAATGAAAAATTCATTCTTCACAGCATCCAGGGGATCTTCAGTGATCGCTTTGGCTTTGTTTTTTCAGGTAGCGCCTTTTGCAGCTCAGGATCATAATTCAAGTCGCAGCAACAAGACATCATCGATTGCGGCGCCTTCCGACAGCGGAGCCGTTGAGATGAAGGCGAAGGAGAAGGCGAATCGCACGAAATCCATGACGGCTGATGGTTCCCAGGAGCCGAGCGCTGAAATCGCCATTGGGGATCCCGGCGTCAATGGGATTGCCATTGATGAAGGCGGTACCCCGAAAGTCAAGGGTGGAAAGGGACATACGACCCGCAAAGCCTTTGTACTCCCGCATGTACTGGAGAAGAGTGGGACTGTAAGTGCGCAACCCTGCGATCCCAATACTGCGGATTGTGGTACCACGACATCTGCGGATCACGCCATCAATACCAAAGGCACGGGAACGGGCGGGATTACTGAAGAGCCGCCTACACCTCAGGAGCATGCGATTACCGAGAAAGGCTTGCCAAGCGGTCCGGTGAAGGGATCCAAATAGTTCTCGTATTTCTTAGGACGGATTTTTCAGGCGGATTGAAGGGGTGTGGCTTATATTCAAGCCATGGCAAACCTGAAAATTTCGGCTATCGATAAACTTTTTACCGCTGGATTCATTGTCGTAATTTGCGTCTTGAACCCAAAGGCGCAAACCACCAGTTACAAATTTGACTTTGGGTCGGGTCCGGTAAAACCGGGATATACACAAATCCTGACCACAACATTGTACAGCACAACTCAGGGCTACGGCTGGGATTTCAAACTCCTGCAACCCTCCTGTGTCGATCGCGGCGGAGCAGATTCCTTGCTCAGCGATCTTTGTTTCAAAAATGGCGTCTTCTACTTTTCCGTCGTCCTTCCCGAAGGCAATTACAATGTGTCGGTTACGCTCGGGGATCCTTCTGTCGCAACGACGAATACGCTCAAGGCAGAATCCCGCCGGTTGTTTTTCCACAACTTACAGACTACAGCGGGACAGTTCGCAACCAAAACATTCACCGTGAACCGGCGCAACACGGCCATTACGGGAGGCGGCACGGTTGGAATCACCACACGTGAAGCGGCGGGGTTGAATTGGGACGGCAATAAACTCACCTTCGAGTTCAACGGTTCCCGCACTTCCGTGGTTTCGATGGAAGTCACCCCGGCCGTCAATCCTGTTCAGGTTTTCCTCGCCGGGAATTCCACCATGTGCGACTGGGCCACGGAAACCGAGGCGGCATGGGGACAGATGTTTCCAAGCTTTTTCAAGCAGGGAGCGGTAATTACCAGCATAGCCGAATCGGGTTTGACTACCAGCGCCTTTATTTCCCAGAATCGTCTCTCGAAAATCAACAGTCTCATGAAGTCAGGGGATTATCTGTTTGCGGAGTTCGCGCACAATGACATGAAGACGCTGACCATTGCGACGTATCAAACCAACTTAAGGAATTTTATCCATACCGCCCGTTTGAAAAACGCGACGCCGGTACTTGTGAGTCCTACTGTACGCCGTCAATTTGATTCTTCGGGGCAGGAGCGCGCTAATAGTTTTATCGGCACGGGCACTGCCGGTGCTGCAGGCGTCGGGGATTTTCTCGCGGCCTTCAAGCAAGTGGCAGCGGACAGCAATGTGACTTTAATCGACTTGAACGGGTGCAGTGCGAGTATTGTCCGCACGTTGGGTTTGGCGGGATCATTGCCGCTGTATTGGGACAGTGTCACTCACTTTACCGACTACGGCGCTTATGAAATGGCCCGCTGTGTGGTGGATGGAGTACGGACAAAAATTCCCGCTCTTGCAACTTATCTGACGGATGATGTTACACCTTTTGATCCGACACATCCGGATTCCGATCCGCTTATCCCGCTGAGCGCCGATACTTCGGTTTGGCATTCTGCGCCTGCCATTGTGGGAATCAACAAGGGCATTACCGGGAAAACGAATCTTTTGTGGAACGCCGGAGAAGACCAGAGTTTTTATTTGCCGAATGGAAGCAAGCGAGCAAGTCCTTCACGAAATACGGTGGGCTCGATTAAGAGGCTCAAAACCACTACATCCTCCTCTTCGAAGTCGAAAAAATAACCCGGGTGAACCAATACGCCGTGCTTTTCCAATAACTCCAGGGCAAAAGCTTCATCGTCCTCCACGCCCTTGCAACGAACCGGAATGCACCAGCCGCCTTGTGGCCACAGGGGTTCGATTTGAGGATTTGCTTTCGCCACTTCACGAAGGGTGGAAAGATTGGTTTCCAAACGCTCCTGAATCGGTATTTGAAAATCCAACCGGCGTTCCAACAATTCCGGGCATGCAGCCTGTGAAGCCGTGCTGACACTCAGGTAAGCATCGCAAATCCATTCGAGGTGTTTTTTTGCACGAGCCTTGAGTGACGTTTCTCCATCCACATGAATCCATGCGAGTTTTAATTGCGGCAATCCCAAAAGTTTGGAAAGCCCGTTCAAGGTGAACACAAGGGATTTTTTGGAATGCAATAAAGGCAGTATGTTTGAGTTGTAAAGAAAATCGGCGAAGACCTCATCGACCACCAAGGCCAAGCCTTTTTCTTCCGCAATGTGCACGAGATAATCCGCATCATTCTTTGAAAGAACATGACCTGTGGGATTGTTGGGCTGAACCAAAAAAATGGCGCGAGTCCTCTCGGTGAGGTTGGCTTTAAGGGATTTGAGATCGAAATAGGAGCGGATTTGAATTCCTTCAAGGGATGCCAATGTTTCGAGCAGGGGATAGGAAGGTGAAGACACCAAAACCTCATCGCCCGGGTCACAAAGCAGCTTGAATAGGTGGGCGTAACCCTCCGAAGTACCAGCGGTTAGGAAAAGGTCGTATGGGGCGACCCTTTCACTTCGTTCCGCATAATATTGAGCAATGGCCTCCCGTGCTTTGAGGTTTCCTTGTGGATGTGGATCGTAGGTTTGCACGGACGATTGATTCAGTAGCGATGTCCAGTCGGGATAAACGATTCCGCATTGGGTGGGATTGGATGCGGTTAAATCAAAAATGGGTTGTCCCGATTTTTTACGGGCGGCGATGGCTTCAGTCAGGGCATTTGGAGTGGGATCGGAATCCTGCCAGCGATCCGAAAAATGGAAAGGCATCCCGTCGCCTTTCCGGTTATGTCTTGGGGGTGAAAAACCCGAGGCCGCGAAGATTCTCCGTAATCTTCACAACGCTTTGATGCTTGTTCAGGCAATAGAGATGCAAACCTGATACACCGTTTTGCAAAAGATTCTGGCATTGCATGGTTGCAAACTCCACTCCGCGCTGAAGGACGTCCGGTCCTTCTCCGAGAAACCCCAAAAGCTTGTTCGGAATCGAACAACCCGATAGGTCACGGAAACGGGGGATTTGGTTGAGATCCAACACAGGCATGATTCCGGCGACGAGAGGAATGGTGACGCCCAATGCGGCAGCCTGTTCCCGAAAGCGGTAAAAGTTTTCATTGTCGAAAAAAAGCTGGCTTACTGCGAAATCAGCCCCGCAATCCTGTTTCATTTTCAGGAAACCCAAATCCTGTTCGAGTGTCTTTGACTCGACATGCTTTTCAGGATAATAAGCGCAGCCTACGGTAAAGTTGAAATTTTCCTTGACGAAACGGATCAATTCGGTGGCATGTGCGAAACCATCGGGATGTGGTTTGAAAGATGTGTCGCCTCGAGGAGGATCGCCGCGTAAAGCCAGCACATGCCGGATGCCGTGGTTCCACAGGGATTCGAGGATGCCGCGAATCTCATCGCGCGAATGACCGACACAGGTGAGATGGGCCATGGCCTCAATACCGAGTTCGCCTTGAATGCGTCCGACAATATCGACTGTTTTGGAACGGGTGGAGCCTCCTGCGCCATAAGTCACCGAAACGAAATCCGGTCCGAGTTTTGTGGTCTCGGCCAAAGTACCGTACAACGTTCCCCAACCCGCCGGATTTTTGGGCGGGAAGAATTCATAGGATAGGGTGGGGCCTTGGCGCAGTTTTTCGAGAATCATGGCTGATGGAATTTAACATATGAACATCAAATGGTGGTTTCCATCGGGCGGTTCTGAAGGGGCGAGGCTAAACGCTGGCTTCGACTTACTTCGACAAGCTCAGTACAGGCCGCTTCAGCCAGCGAAAAACTGTCTTGGTCGTTGAGCGGAGCGATGCGGTGAGCTTGTCGAACCGTCGAAACGACCGGGGTCTTGTATATTTTCCCCCATGAAATTTAAAATCCTCTTCGGCATGTTTCTATTCGCAGCCCTTTTGGGTGTGAGCAATAATCTCGTCAATTCCAATCGCGTTACCTGGATTGGAAGCGCTGAAGTCATGCCCAAGCCGGAAGGTTGGCCCAGCTTGACTTTGCGGCAGGGTGTAGCGGGTGGGGTAAAGTTTGCAAAACACGAAATTACGCAACATTCAATTCTGGTCGGATTGTCTTTACTTCTGTTGGCAGCCATGATTCGAATTGCATATCGCCGCCACAAGATTGTTTCGGCCGGCATCATTTCGTGGTTGCGAATCGCATTGGGATTGATGTTCCTGCTGGCAGCTTACCCCAAGTTTTCCGATCCCAAGGCGTTCGCCTTGTTGGTGACCCAGTATCAAATGTTACCCGCATTCGCGGTGAATTTATTTTCCATCATGCTTCCCGCATTTGAGATTACCACCGGTCTTGTGGTGATTTTTACACCCTTTGAAAAGGAAGGCTCTGCGGCGCTTTGGCTTCTGCTTGTCATGTTCATTGTGGCCCTGTCATCAGCATTGTATCGCGGTTTGGGTATCGCGTGCGGCTGCTTTGATATCGAAGGAGCCGCGGATGCGGGGGAGACCTGGTTTGCCTTGTTGCGGGACATCGTTCTTCTTTTTCCCGTCACCTGGATGGTGTTCAAAGCCCGCCGTCGTTTTGTGGTTGACTTTCTCAGGGACGTTCTTGCGGGCTAGCGTTTTGGATCCGGTTCGCGGCAAAAGCGTTGCGGCGAAACCTGAGGAGCAGGTGCGGCAGGCATTGGTTCGCTGGTTGATGGACGAAGCCGAAATTCCACCGCGCCTTATTTCTGTGGAATACTCCCTGTCCGCTTTGGATCCCACTTGTCGCAAACGCGCGGATATTGTGATCTGGAAACCCGGTGGAAAAAACGGCGGTTTGGTTCCGTGGTTGCTGGTGGAGTGCAAAGCTCCCGGCATTGCATTGGGAGACAAGGTGGCGGATCAGGTTCGGCGTTACGCGGAAAAAATCCACGCGGCTTTTGTGATGGTGTCGAATGGGGCAGCCACGCGATTCTTTAAACTTGATGGCGGGAAATACGGAGAAATTTCAGGACTTCCTCGGTTCTCATTGTAGCTCGGTCTCGATACGTCCGCCTCAGCCGGACTACTCGACCATCGCTTCTTCGTTTGATTTAAGGATCAATTTTCATCGTTTTGTGAAACTCGCCCGCTTTGAAATCCAGCAAATAGGAGTTTGATTTCGTTTCTTTGGGCAAGGGTTGCAAATAATCTCCTGCGGATCGAACTTCATTCAGCAGAGTTTTTACGACTGCGCCTTTGGAATCGTATAAACGAATGGTGACTTGTGATTGGTTGGAAAGATTGAAATGCAATAATTGATTGTTTTCGAGATTCAAACGTTGAAGCTTGGATTTGGCTGACGAAAATAAGATTGGAACCGCCGGGCGTGAAAAAATCCAAGCTGCTCCAACACCCCCATTATCACCCTCCCCCCCGCTGAAGGCCGTATTGCCGTCAGCGGAAATTGCGACAGAGGTGCCTTGATATGCACCCCCGACTGCGCCCGTGCCGACCAGCTTGCTTCCCAGCTGCGTCCAAACTCCACCCGTTCGTGTAAATACCCAAACAGCTCCAGTAATGTCGTTACCACCCACGAGGGCCGTATTGCCGTCAGCGGAAATTGCGACGGAGGTGCCTTGATATGCACCCCCGACTGCGCCCGTGCCGACCAGTTTACTTCCTTGCTGCGTCCAAACTCCACCCGTTCGTGTAAACACCCAAATTGCTCCAGTATAATTGTTGTCGTAATAACCACCCACGAGGGCCGTATTGCCGTCTGAGGAAATGGAAACGGAATAGCCTTGGCGTGCTGTACTCACAGCACCCGTGCCGACCAGTTTACTTCCTTGCTCTGTCCACACTCCAGCAGATCGTGTAAACACCCACACGGCTCCAACACCGTCGTTGTCGCCAAAACCACCCACGATTGCGGTATTGCCGTCAGCAGAAAGGGATCCGGACCAACCTTGATTAGCCAAACCGATCGCATCTGTACCGACCAGCTTACTTCCTTGTTGTGTCCACACTCCACCGGAACGTGTAAACACCCAAGTTGCTCCAGCATTGTTGTTATCGTCGTTACCACCAACTATTGCGGTATTACCGTCAGCAGAGATGGCGACGGATCGGCCCTGATATGCACCCCCGACTGCGCCCGTGCCGACCAGTTTGTTTCCTTGCTGTGTCCAAATTCCATTGGTACGTGTAAATACCCAAGTTGCTCCTCTGTACGAATAATTTGCAGTATCGTAGTTGTCCAGAGGACCGCCCACGACAGTGGTGTTGCCGTCAGCAGAAATGGCAACGGATAGGCCTTGTCGTGCAACATTGACAGCACCGGTGCCGACCAGTTTGTTTCCTTGCTGTGTCCACACTCCACCGGAACGTGTAAACACCCAAGTTGCTCCAGCAGTGTTGTTATCGCCGTTACCACCAACTATCGCGGTATTACCGTCAGCAGAGATGGCGACGGATTGGCCCTGATGTACAGTACCGACAGCACCGATGCCGACCAGTTTGTTTCCTTGTTGAACAAACTGCGCGTGGGTTGATAATGGTGCGATGAAACAAAGCTGAGCGATGAGAGCAAGATGAATCCGAGAGAAGAAATTCATATGGACCTCGTGGATTTAGCGCGGGCGTTACCAACTTGACTCTATGGACAAAGTATAGTCTATCGTACGCGCCTATTTCCTGAACTTCTCTCAGTCATCCCTTCTGCATCACCACAAATTTCAAATACCTTCCCTCGGGGAACGCCAGATTGTAGGGATGATCGAACGGCTGTTCCTTGATTTCCAAAACCTTCAAACCACACCGTGCATTCACCGCACTTTGGTGCAGAATCTTCAAAAAGGTCAGCGGATCGATATGCGAAGTGCAAGAGGCGCTGACGAGAATGCCGCCTACCGGCAAGGCCTGCAAGGCTTTTGTGTTGATCGTGTTATAAGCCTTGATGGCATTCTTGACCTGTCCGCGATTTTTGGCAAAGGACGGAGGATCGAGAATGATGCAGTCAAACTCTCCGCTTTTTAATCCCGAGATGAAATCGAAAGCATCCTGTGTGATGAAATCTTCATCCGGAAAGTTGAAGCCGTTGAGGAGTAAATTGCGACGGCACAAGTCCATGGCGGAAGCCGAGGCGTCCAGACTGGCGACACGTTTGGCCGTGGCGGCTGCGTAAACGGAGAACCCACCGGTGTAGCAGAAAACGTTCAACACCGAACGTCCCGTGCACCAGCGCCGCAACGCCAGACGGTTTTCGCGTTGATCCAGAAAAAATCCCGTCTTCTGTCCCTTCAACACATCGACTAAAAAACGGCAGCCGTTTTCCAGAATTTCAATTTCTGAATCCACGGTGCCTTGCAACACGCGAATGGGTTGATCCGGTAATCCCTCGTGTTTCCTCACGGCCAAGTCACTGCGTTCCACCAAAGCCGTGGGGGGGAAAACCTCCAGCAAGGCTGCGATGATGGATTCGCGCAAAGTTTCCATTCCCAAGGTGTGGAATTGCACCACCAACACTCCAGCATAATAATCGACGATAAGACCGGGGCAGCCGTCCGCTTCCGCGAAGATGGCGCGGTAGGCGTTGGTGCTGGCGGGAAGCCAAGTCTCTCGTTCTGTTCTCAAACGCGAAAAGAGGCGGATGAAAAATTCCTTGTCCACCACTTCATCTTTGCGGGAAAGCATGCGCACGGCGATGTCGGTCCGGGAGTTGTAATAGCCGACACCGAGTTTTTCAGTTCCGCAAACCACGGATACCAGCGAGCCGTCTGTGACCTTGGGTTCCTCGGTCAGGGCGCCGGAAAAAATCCAGGGATGGCCTGCAAAAACGCTTTTTTTACGCTCCGGGTGAATCCGGGCTTCGGGATATTGGGGCATGGGATGAAAAAGGTAACCCCGCTGGCTTCGGTTTGGTTTGACCTGTTCGACAGGCTCAAGGCAAGCAAGCTCACCACAAGCCGCTCAGCTAGCGGGAAGATTATCGCTGGTCGTTGAGCGGAGTCGAAACGACCGGCTTATATTTGTCACAGGATTTTGCACCCAGCGAAAAGAGGAACTATGAAACTCGGCACTATATCCCATTACCTCGGTTTCGCCACGGTGGCCCTGTTGCTGGGTACGAGCCTGAGCTTGGCTCAAGATCCGCCAGCAAGCCAGTATGCGCCAACCATATTGGTACGCAATCTCAAAGACCCCACGAACATTGCATTCAGACCGGATGGCAAGATTTACATCACTTTGAAAGCCGGAACGGTCATGCTCTACGATCCGGTCAGCAAGACCAGCACCACTGCGGCCACTTTGCCCGCGGCCAATGTTCGTGAAGACGGGCTGTGGGCTCTGGTTCTGGATCCGAACTTCTCCGTCAATCGCTGGGTGTACGTTTATTTCTCGGAGAGATCTACGGGTGACACATCCAATGTCGTGGCCCGTTATGAGACAGATGCCACCACTGGCGCTTTGGTCACCGCTTCGCGGGCCACTTTACTGAAGATACCGTATACACTGAACAACTCCACCGCGGAACACAACGACGGCTCTTTGGCTTTCGGTCCGGGAGGTAATCTATACATTGGCCTTCCCGACAACACCCAGAACATCTTTTCCGGAAATGGTGCCGGCTATTCGCCTCGCGACCCTTCCCGTCCGCTTTATGATGCGCAACGCAGCGCAGCCAATACCAACGATCTGCGCGGCAAGGTTTTGCGCATCCATCCCGAGGCCAATGGAACCTATACAATTCCGACGGGGAATCTTTGGGAGTTTATCAACCAACCCTCCTTCAATCCCAACTGGAACGCATCACAGGATGACATCGCAAAGGTTCGCAAGGAGATTTACACTTTCGGCAGCCGCCACCCCTTCCGCGTCACCGTTGATTCGGTTACGGGCTGGGTGTACTGGGCCGAACCCGGTCCCAACGCCACGGCTGACAATGCCGTCACCGGTCCTCGAGGCTATGAGGAAGTCAACGTCGCAAAAGGCCCGGGTTATTACGGCTGGCCTTATTGCGTCGGCAATAATTTCTGTTATACGCAGTACAATTATTCCAACAACACCGGTGGCGCAACCTATGTCCCCACGACATTGCAAAACACCTCGGTCAATAACACCGGCATCCGCAACCTGCCGCCCGCAAAGCCGGCCGTGGTGTGGTATCCGTACAATTCCACGGGTACGGCCTTTCCCGTTTTTGGAAACAGTACGGTGAACACCGGATCGCTTGGCCCGATCTACAACTATTCCTCGGCGGGTGCCGCAGATCGCTTGCCAGCAGTGTTCGATCGTCACCTGTTTATCGTGGAATGGGTGCGTAACATCATCTTGGTGGGCCGCATCGACAGTGTTGGAAATATGCAGAACCTGCGGACTTTCCGCAGCATTCGCGACACCGTGACCAACGGTCCGATCGACATCAAAATCGGCAAGGATGGCGCGTTGTACTTCCTCAACTGGGTGAATAGCACCTCGGGCAATACCGCCTACAGTTACCCAACCAACTCGGGTACGGGAACGTTGGTCCGCTTTGCTTATACCGGACCTCAAACCGCTGTTTCACCCCAATTTCATGCCGCCCATCTGCCGGTATCGCGCTTTGAGGTGTTCGGCTTCGGTGCTTCACTCATCATGCCTGTCGGAGCCAGGGGAATCGACTGTTATGACTTGAAAGGCACTCTCGCATGGCATTACCGTCGTACGGATGTTTCCCAAGCCGAGAATGTAAGTGCCCCCGCAGGCCTGACTGGCGTGTTGCGAGTCCGAATCCGCTACGAGTAAATCACCCCACCCTTTGGCCCCTCCCCTTTAGAGGGGAGGGGCTTTCACATGGGTCGAAAACATAGGGAATACAAAGGAAACTTATGTGAAACATCTCCCCCTCCAAAAGGGGGAGATGCAAATAGAGGGGGTGAACAAGGAGAAGCCCAAACGCAGAATGGCGTTTACTTCTTGACATCTTCCTTCACTTGTATGCCGGTTTCCCAAGCTATCGAGGGTTGCTATCTTATCCTCCTCTTGAACCCGATGAGATTGAAATGAGAGGTCCTGTGCGCAACACCGCGCTCCTGTTAGGCTTATGCGCTACCGTCATATTCGGCCAGTCGCAATTGGATTTGAAAGGATTTGGAGAAGGTTTTAGACCCGATCCGATGCCTGTGGTTTGGAACGCCCCCCAAAATTCCGTGTTCTATGACCACCCCTTGGTATTGCGTCAATACGGCTTGGGTGTTGTGGGAAGCGTCGTCGCCGGTACTCTCGGTTTTTACATCGGGAATGCTTTTGACGGATTGTTTAACGGGCATAATTCTCATGAAGGGTATTTGAGTTTCACAGGAATCCGTTTTGGATATAATACCGGAGCTTTTTGGGGCGGGGGAAGCGGAGTTCTTCTCGGCAGCGCCCTCACCGCATTTTTCGTCGGAGAAACCGATGAGGAACAGGGAAGTGTTTTCTGGACCGTTCTCGGTGGAACCGCAACTACGGCGCTGGCTTTTGTCGTGGCTGATTTGGCTGGAGTGCAGAAACTCGGGGAACATCCCATGCTGCCATTCATTCCCCTGTTGATTCTTCCCACCACCGGTGCCGTCACGGGTTATCAAGTGTCCCGTTGGTTCAATGACAAAAAGCGCCGTAAGATTACCGAACCCGGATCATCTGCTTTGCTATTGCCACCCAGACTGGCGATTGCCCCGCGGCCTGAAGGTATGGCGTTGCGTTTGGATGCCATTAACCTTTCGTTCTGAAAATCCGGATGTTTCGCTTTCCTTTAATCTTCCTCCTGGCCTTTGCTGTTTACGCTTCGGCCCAGCCCCAACTTCGGGACAAGGAAAAAGTCATTACGAATCTTGAGACGTTTGTCCTCAGGAAATACCACTATCAACCACCCGATCCCGACGATGCGTTTTCCCGCAAGGTGTTTGATCTGTTCCTCAAACGTCTGGATCCGCAAAAGCGGTTCTTTTTGAAAAGGGACGTCGATTCCCTGTCGCGTTTTCGCGATTCGCTGGATGATCAGCTTCAACTCGATCGCTATGACTTTTGCGAAGTGGCCGATGCCCTGCTGGCGCTTCGCATCGGGGAGGCACGAGCCACCGCCCGGGAAATCCTCAAGGGAGATCTCGGGTTTGATGAGGACGATTCGTTGTTCCTGGATCCGGAAAAACAGGAATACGCCAAAAGTCCGGAAGAATTGAGGGAACGCTGGACACGCCTTCTCAAGTTCCAGGCGTTGAATCGCATTGAGGGAAAACTCAGGGAGGCGGCAGGAAAGGACACCACCGCCGGCAAAAAAACAAAACCTTTGCCTCCGCCCGACACTTCCATTATTCACGAAGCCATTGCATTCACGGCCCGCAATCTGGATCGCAGCTTTGCGCGCATGATCCGCGAGGAAAAGCTGGATCGCGTTGCTTTGTATTTGAACACGGTGGCCAATGTCTACGACCCCCACACGGAATACTTCAAACCCCAGGCTCATGACGAATTCGATCTCAGTTTGACCGGAAAGCTCGAGGGTATCGGTGCGGTCCTGAAGGAGGATGACGGATATATCAAGGTGGTCAGCATCGTGCCCGGTAGCGCTTCGTGGCGCCAGAAGGAACTCAAGGCCGAGGACAAGATCCTCAAGGTGGCTCAGGGTGCTGATGAACCGGTGGACATTGTGGACGCCAGTGTGGAAGAAGCGGTGAAACTGATTCGGGGCAAGAAGGGCACGGAAGTCCGGCTTACCGTTCAGGAACCGGGCGGCCAGACCAAGGTGATCCCCATTGTGCGCGACGTCGTGATCGTGGACGAGAGCTATGCCAAGTCCGCCGTGCTGGAACCGCTCAATTCCAAACGCAAAATCGGCTACATCTTTCTTCCCGTCTTTTACCATGACTTCAATCATTCCACCGGACGCAACTCCGCTGAGGATGTGAGACGGGAACTGGAGAAGCTGAAGGCGAAGAATGTGGATGGCATCATTCTGGATTTGCGCAATGACGGCGGCGGTTCGCTGGACGATGCCATTGACATGGCGGGACTTTTCATCGACTATGGTCCCGTGGTTCAGGTCAAGAGCCGTTCCGGCCGCATCGAGGTGCGTGAGGACAACGATCCGGCGGTGGTGTATGGCGGACCTTTGGTGGTCATGGTCAATACTTTCAGCGCTTCCGCGTCGGAAATTCTTGCAGCTGCCATGCAGGATTACAACCGGGCCATCATCGTGGGTACGGACACCACGTGGGGCAAGGGAACGGTGCAGATGGTTCAGGATTTGGACAACACCGCGGGAAATGTCGCTGCCGATTTAAAACCCCTCGGCGCGGTGAAGCCCACCATGCAGAAATTCTACCGCGTGAGCGGTGGTTCGACCCAGTTGCGCGGTGTGGCCCCGGATATTTTGCTGCCGGACAGCTATACGGAGCTGGACATGGGTGAACGCAGCATGGATTATCCCATGCCTTGGGACACCATAGCCGCTTTGGATATTCACAAGTGGAAGAACCTGCCGCCTGCGGATTTCAAGTCGCGGAGCAGCAAGCGCATTGCAGCGAGTCCTTATTTTCAACAGGTGGGTGAGTTTTTAAAGCGCCGCGAAATCGATCGAAAGCGCAAGTACACATCCTTGAAGATGACATCTTACATGGAAGAGCGGGAACGCAACCGACATGAATCGGCCGCGCTGGACAGCCTGCAAAAGAAAAACACGGATATGAAGGTGGATCCGTTGCCCATGATCGATGCCATCAAGGCTGCGGATTCCTTGGAACAGGAGAAGGTCAAGAGCTGGAAAGAATCCCTCGGCAAAGACTTCTATCTCCGCGAGGCAGTTGATATTGTCGGAGATTGGGCGGGGAAGAAGTAAGTCACCCCACCATTTGCCCCCTCCCCTCTTAAGGGGAAGGGGTTTCACGTTAGTTTCCCCTGTTATAATTCTTGACTTAAACACATTCGTGTTTGACCCATGTGAAACATCCTCCCCTCAAGAGGGGAGGATGCAAATAGGAGGGGTGCTATTTTATCTCAAACACCAAATCTCCGGCCTTCAGGTCATCGCCGATCTGAACCAGGCACCGGGCGATGATTCCGGCACGCGGGGCCTTGATCACGTTCAGCATCTTCATCGCCTCCGTGACCATCAGCTTCTGGCCTTCCTCAACCTGATCACCTGAAGCGACCACCAACTCCACAACCTTGCCCGCCATCGGCGCGCTCAAATGTTGGGGATTGGCGGGATCGCCCTTTTCGCGGCGGGCGACCTTGACTCCGGACGCCTGATCCTGAATCACTGCATTGCGGCGGCGACCGTTCAATTCGTAGAAAATCATCCGTGAACCGTCGGGCTGAAGTTCGCCCGTGGCCAAGGGTTTGATGATGAGGGTTTTGCCTTCTTCAATGTTGATCCCGGCTTCCTTGCCGGCTTCAAGACCGTAGAAGAAAGTGGGGGTGTCGAGCACCGAGACGTCGCCGTATTCCCGGGTGAACTCGCAATACTCCTGATACACCTTGGGGTACATGGCGTAGCTGAGCAAATCCTCCTCGGAGAATTTGCCGCCGTAGCGGAGCTGTAAAAGTTTTTGTGCGGCTTCGAAATCAAAGTCTTCCAACAGTTCGCCGGGGCGCTGCGTAATGGGCTCTTCGTCCTTGAGCACGGCCTTTTGCAATTCCACAGGCCATCCACCATGCGGTTGACCCATCATACCCTTCATCAATTGCACGTAGGATTCCGGGAAGGCCAGTTCGCGGCCGCGCGGAATGATTTCCTCTGGCGTGAGATTGTTCTGCACCATGAACAAAGCCATGTCGCCCACGGCCTTGGAGGATGGAGTCACCTTAATGATGTCGCCGGACATGTCATTGACGGCGCGATACATGTTCTTGAGATCTTCCCAGCGATCGCCGAGTCCCAATGAGAACGCCTGTGCGCGGAGATTGGAGTACTGGCCTCCGGGCATTTCGTGGCGGTAAATATCCGCCGTGCCTGCTTTGAGTCCACATTCAAAAGGCGCATACGGTTCACGGGCCAGTTCCCAGTAATCCGCCAGACGCTGTAATCCAATTTCATCCAGACCCGTGTCGCGTTCCGTGCCTTGCAGGGCGCAAACCAAGGCGTTCAAAGAAGGCTGTGAAGTCGTTCCAGACATGGAACTCAACGCGGCATCTACAATGTCCACACCGGCTTTGGATGCTTCCAATAACGAGGCGATTTGATTGCCGGACGTATCGTGAGTGTGCAGGTGAATCGGGACTTGTACCGTGTTTTTTAATTCGGTGATCAAGATGCGCGCAGCTTCGGGTTTGAGTAACCCCGCCATGTCCTTGATGCCAAGAATGTGCGTTCCGGATTTTTCCAGTTCCTTCGCGAGGTTCACGTAATAGGAGAGCGTGTATTTGACGCGCTTGCCATCGGTGATATCACCGGTATAGCAGATGGCGGCTTCGGCGATCTTGCCGGTTTGTCGCACGGCGTCAATACAAGGCTTGAGTCCCTCGATCCAGTTCAGACAATCGAAGATGCGGAAGATGTCGATTCCGTTTTTGGCGGAGGCGTCGATGAAGCGATTGACCACATTGTCGGGGTAATTGGTGTAGCCCACTGCATTGCCGGAGCGCAGCAGCATTTGCAACAAAGTCCCGGGCATGAGACGGCGCAAACGGCGCAAACGTTCCCACGGGTCTTCATGCAGAAACCGCAAGGCGGTGTCGAAGGTGGCGCCGCCCCACATCTCATTGGAGAAAAGCCCCTGAGCCAGATGGCCGGTGGCATGACCGGCGCGGAAAAGATCGTGGCTGCGCATGCGCGTGGCCAACAGACTTTGATGCGCATCGCGGAAGGTGGTGTCGGTGAGCAAAAGATTTTTTTGCTCAAGAGTCCATTTTGCCAGACCTTCCGCACCCTTTTCCTTGAATACCCTGTAAGCAGGGGAGGGTGACGGCGGAGTTTTGGGTACGCTGGGTACACGCGGTGCTTCCATGCGCACGGCTTTGAATCCCTTGGGAATTTCCGGGAATCCATTGACCGACACATGGGACAAATAATTCAGGACTTTATTGGCGCGATCGAGACGCGGTTTGAAGTCGAACAATTCGGGATGGTTTTCAATGAACCCCGTGTCGCATTTCCCGGCGAGGAAAATCGGATGCTTCAGCACGTTTTCCAGAAAGGGAATGTTGGTTTTCACACCGCGAATGCGGAACTCGCGGATGGAACGCAATGCCTTCTTGGCGGCCTGATCAAAATCCAGCGACCAGCCGCACACCTTGATCAGCAGTGAGTCGTAATTCGGAGAGATGACAGCACCATCATAGCCGTTGCCTGCATCGAGGCGAATGCCGAAGCCTTCGCCCGCGCGGAAGGCCGTGATCTTTCCATGATCGGGAGCGAAGTTGTTGGCCGGATCTTCGCAGGTGATGCGCAATTGAATGCAATAGCCGCTTTTCTTGATTTTGCTTTGTGAGGTGATGCGGATGGCATCGCTGGACAAAGGATGTCCTTCGGCCACGCGAATCTGGCATTGCACCAAATCGCGCCCCGTAATCACCTCGGTGACCGTATGCTCGACCTGAATGCGGGGATTCACCTCGATGAAATAATGGCGGCCTTCTTTGTCCACCAAAAACTCCACAGTACCCGCGTTGACATAGTTCACTTCGCGGGCAATGGCGAGAGCGTCGCGATACAGGCCCTCGCGTTGTTCGTCGGTCAGATTGCGGGAAGGAGCGAGTTCCACCACCTTTTGATGGCGGCGTTGAATGGAACAGTCGCGCTCGAAGAGATGGACCCGGTTGCCGTATTTGTCCCCGAGGATTTGCACTTCGATATGGCGTGGACCATCGAGATACCGTTCAATGAAAATTTTTGGGTTGCCGAAGGCGGCTTGGGCTTCGGAACGCGAACGTGCAATGGCTGTGACCAGTTCGGTGCTGTTGCGCACGACAGTCATGCCGCGTCCGCCGCCGCCCATGGCCGCCTTGATGATCAAGGGATATCCGAATTCCTTGGCAAAATTCAACGCGTCCTGTTCGGTTTCCACCGGATCGCGCGTGCCGGGGATCACCGGGACATTGGCTCTTTCAGCAATGGCGCGGGCCGCGACCTTGTCGCCCATTTGATCCAATACGGTTGAGCCGGGGCCGATAAAGACGATACCGGCCTTTTCACAGGCTCGTGCGAAGTCGGCATTTTCAGAAAGGAAACCATAACCGGGATGAATGGCATCCACGCCCTTGTCGATGGCGAGTTCGATAAGCTCGTCAATGCCGAGATAGGCTGCGACCGGGCTTTTGCCCACTCCGATTAAGTAGGCCTCATCGGCTTTGTATCTGTGAAGGTTGAGGCGATCTTCCTGGGAATAAACCGCAACGGTTTGAATTCCGAGTTCGGTGGCGGCGCGAAAAACCCGAATGGCGATTTCGCCACGGTTCGCCACCATGATCTTGCGGAAGGGCTTGATTTCAGGTTTGATAGGCATGGATACTTCAACCGGTTTGGAGTCTTTAAAAGGGCCCGTCAAACGACGGACCCCAAGGCCGGTTTAAGTTAGAAAAAGAGGGGTCGAATTAATTTACGGCCAGCAATTCCACTTCAAAAATCAGGGTGGTGTTCGGGCCAATCTTGTCACCGGCACCGGCGGCGCCATAGGCAAGGGACGGCGGAATGAAAACCTTCCACTTGGAACCCATGGGCATCAGCTGCAGGACTTCGGTCCAGCCCTTGATCACCCCTTTGACCGGGAAGGTGGCCGGCTGGCCACGGGCCACGGAGCTGTCGAAAATGGTGCCGTCAATCAGGGTTCCCTGATAATGGACCGTGACCGTGCTGTTGGAGTCGGGTTTTTTTCCGTCTCCGGCCTTCAGGATGATGTACTGCAAGCCATCTGGCAGAGAGACCACACCGGCTTCCTTGGCATTTTTGGCAAGGAACGCTTCGCTAACCTTCATGTTTTCCGCGCCTTTGATCCGGGTTACGGAATCGTGCTTGGCCATCATTTGCTGCTGGAAAGCCATCATGGTTTCGTTGAGCTCTTTGTCGGTCAAAGCCGGCTTTTTATCTGCGAGAAAATCCTCGATGCCCGCCTTTACCTTGTCCAAATCCACATCCTTGGCATCCAGCGACTGTTGCTTGAAGTTGCGGCCAATATCGAGACCGATGGCATAGCTCACCTTGTCCTTCAAGGTTTTCAGCTCGTGGCTTGAGCCACCCATTTTATTGCAACCCGTCAAAGCGAGAGTGGTTAATGCGATTCCTAAAGTCCATGAAAATTTGATCATCGAAATTATCCTTGTTCAGTTGAATGTCCAGTCCGTTAAATTGGAGAGGTGGGGAAGTTAACAAAAAGCCCGGTTTATTTCCCGTAATGGGCCTTGAATACCCCTGCCCACAAGCCTCATTTCTGCCCTGATAGTGCTATCGCCTTGTGAAAATCGCCGATTCGTAAATCCAAGAGCCGGACCCCGGGCAATTGCGCTGGCAGCGGCAGTGCATGATTTCCGGCCATTTGGTAGCCATCAAACAATTTCAACTTCAGCCGTCCGTTTGGGTCGAACAATAGAACCGATACCTGTGAAGAGTAGGGGACTTGGTAGCACAACTGTCCGCTGTTAGAAATTCCAAAATATTCAGTAGAGAGTTTGTTGGGTAAAACTGAAACTGGAATTCCAATATGTTTAAGTATGACCCCTTTAGTCCCTACAGCCCAGCCATGAGTCGCATCCACAAAATGAACACAACTTAAACTATGCGTAGCTACCGAATCTCTGAATTGGATTGCCCAATTCGTTCCGCCATTGGTGGTTTTAAGTATGATATTGCCAATACTTCCACCTACAGCATAACCTGTATTCAAGTCCAAGAATTGTACAGAGTTAAAGCCATAGATCGTACTGCTGTACTGAGTCACCCATGTTGTGCCACCATTGGTGGTTTTGATCATTTGACCATACCCACTCACTGCCCAGCCGGTATTGGCATTCACAAAATAAACGGAGCTCAATCCGTTCACAGCAGAATCCGCTTGAGAAAACCAGCTAACACCTGCATTTGTCGTTTTCAGGACGGCCCCTCCGCCAGTATTAGCGATTGTACCCACAGCCCAACCCGTATTCGCATCCACGAAATGAATTGATTTCAGAGTGCTGATGGCTGAGAAAGATTGACTGGTCCAATTGGTTCCACCGTTGGTGGTTTTTAGAATGTAAGCGGGGCTAGGTGGGCTGCCTCCGGCAATCCAACCCACATTGGTATTTGCGAAATGAACGGCATTAAAAGATGCCGAGCCCAGGAAAGAATTGTTAACGGTCCAGTTCGTTCCACCGTTCGTGGTTTTGGAAATGTGTCCATCAGTTCCAGCGCAATAGCCAGCATTTGCGTCAATGAAATCTTCAGCTTCGCCACCACCACTTGCCAAGTATGTCCATGTAGCGCCGCCATTAGTGGTTTTTAGCCCCCCATCAATCCAGCCGGTATTGGAATCCACGAAATCAACAGAATGTAAGATTGTTGTGAAACCACTGTTTTGCGTCACCCAACTTTCCTGCGCCTGCACACCGCAAGCGAGAGCGAAGAGAAGGGCGGGGAAGATGACGATGGTTTTCATAGCGACCTCCGTTTCTACCCTTTCGAAAATCGAGAAAAGATGAAACGGTTCTGTATGAAGATAAGGGAAAAATCAGATTCAGGTATGCAAAACGCCAGTATTTCAACCGCTTCCGCGAATTAAAATCAATCCTGTCTTATTTCCCGTAATGGGCCTTGAGCCGATCCAAAGCGGCAGCCAGCGGGATCAAAGTGTGTTCCTTGTCCTTTCGCAGTTTCCATTCCACAGCACCTTCGGCCAAAGTCTTCTTGCCCACAGCCACCCGTATCGGGACGCCCCACAGATCGGCATCCTTGAATTTGACCCCGGGCCGTTCGTCGCGGTCGTCAAAAAGGACTTCGAATCCGGCAGCTTCCCATTCGGTCACCAGTTTTTCACAAGCTTCCATGATTTCGGGTTCTTTTCCAATGTTCACCAAATGGACTTGGAAAGGTGTGATTTCGTCTGGCCAGATGGGACCGAAGTCATCGTGGGAGTTTTCGATTACGGCGGCCATCAAACGGCCGATTCCGATTCCGTAACAACCCATGAGTGGAATCTGCTGTTTCCCCGATTCGTCGAGATAGTTGCATCCCATGGACTCGGTGAATTTGTTTCCAAGTTTGAAAATGTTGCCGATCTCGATGCCGCGCACGGCGTGCAATTCGGTTTTGCCGTCCGGGCTTTTGTGCCCGCTCATGGCTTTGGCGAAGTCACCACAATGTGAGGTGGTGAAATCACGGCGGAAGTTTACATGACGGAAATGGAATCCTTCTTCGTTGGCGCCACCGACAAAATTATTGCCTTCGGCGATGGACAGGTCGCACAGCACAACAAGGTCGGGTCGATCTGCGAGGCCCACAGGTGAAGCAAAACCGGGAACAATGCCGACGCTGCGAATCAAATCATCGGGCGCGGGCAACAACCACGGTGCTTTCAGATAATTCCGGATTTTGACATCGCCTGCTTCGAGATCGCCACGCACCACCACCATCACCAACGTGCGACCTTTGCTTGCTTGCCCTGAGCCTGTCGAAGGGTCGAGGGACGTTTCATACATCACGGCCTTCATGGTTTGTTTTGCGTCCACACCGAGAAAACCCGACACTTCTTCGATGGTTTTGTGGTTCGGTGTCGCCACTTTTTCCATGGGCAACGGTGCTTCGGGTGAGGACTCCCGGTGGAACTGGGCGATTTCCTGATTCTCGGCATAGGAGCCATCGCGGGCGAGAATCAGATAATCCTCGCCATATCCGCTTTCGAACATGAATTCATGCGCGAGTTTTCCGCCCATGATTCCCGTATCCGATTTCACCACGATGGGACGGATGCCAACGCGCTGAAAGATGCGTTCATAGGCCTGAAAGGCTTGTTGATAATAGGCGTCCAAATCTTTTTCATCCCGGTGAAAACTGTAGCCGTCCTTCATGGTAAACTCGCGCACCCGCACCAATCCTCCGCGCGCCCTCGGTTCATCGCGGAACTTGAGCTGGAACTGATACACCATGAAAGGAAGCTGCTTGTAGGAGCTGAGGAAGTAGCGTCCCAGATCCGTCACGGCTTCCTCATGTGTCATCGCCAGAACCATGGGATGATCCGCGCGATCCTTGAAACGCAAAAGCTCCGATCCAATCGCCTGATACCGGCCGGATTCCCTCCATAGTTCCGCAGGCTGGGCCAGCGGCAATTCGATTTCCTGACCGTCAATGCGATTCATCTCCTGCCGTATGACGGTTTCGATTTTTTGCAAAATGCGCTTGCCAAGAGGCATGATGGAGTAGAGGCCGGAGGCGAGCTGTTTGATATAACCGCCACGGAGGAGAAAAACGTGGCTGGGGAGTTCGGCTCCGGTCGGGGCTTCACGCAGGGTTTTGACAACGTATTTGGAAACAAGCATGTGGACAAAGATAGGAAAGAGGTTTGAATTCCCCGGATATGGAAAATCCTGAATCAAGTATTCTACGCAGAGGCTATCTTAAATGACCAATAGATTCGGGCGAATGGAAACACCACAACTTCCCAAGGCTGGCCATGCAAGAAAGTGACATCCTGCTTCAAGCCATCATGGATGGTGGCAAGCACAGCATCATTGTCACCCATCCCAGCGGAGTCGTGAAATTCATCAACAAGGCTGCGGAACGCCTGTATGGTTATGACGCGGCGCATTTCGTCGGAAGAAACATCTCCGATTTCAGAAGCGAAATTTACCTGCGATCCGAACTGGAGGATGAGGCGGAAAAACTCGGCAAGGAGCTGGGGCAGCCTGTTGGCATCGACGAGGTGTTCATGCTCGTCCTCCAAAAGGGCGGATTTTATGAAAAGGAATGGACTGCGGTACGCGAGGACGGCCTCAAAATTCAAATACTGGTGTCCGTAACGGCCATGAGGGATGAGGATGGAAGAATCGCCGGATTTCTCAGCATCTCCCAGGACATTTCCGAACGCAAGAAGTTTGAACGCATGAAGAACGAGTTCATTTCCACCGTGAGTCATGAACTGCGAACCCCGCTGACTTCCATTCGCGGGGCTTTGGGATTGTTAATCGGTGGGCGCGCGGGAGCCCTGCCCAAAGCCGCATCCGAACTCGCGTCGCTCGCGTATCGCAATAGTGAAAGACTCGTGCACATCATCAACGACATTCTCGACATTGAAAAGATCGAGTCCGGCAAATTTTCCTTCCACATCCGGCCTTTTGACGTCGTGGGAATCATTCGTCAAAGTCTTGAAGAAAATCTCGGATACGGGGAAAAATACGGCGTGCGGTTCGTCTTCAAAAACGCATCTCATGAGATTCATGTGTTGGCCGATTCGGATCGCCTCCTGCAAGTGCTTGCGAATTTGCTTTCCAATGCAGCCAAATTTTCACCGTCCGGTTCCGAGGTGTGGGTGGCCGTTCAAAGCGGGGACGGATTTGTCAGTTTCTCGGTGCGGGATTTTGGAACCGGCATCCCGGAATCCTTTCGCCCTTTGATTTTCGAAAAGTTTTCCCAGAACGAAGATCCTGATGGACGTCACTTCGAAGGCACGGGTTTGGGACTCAGTATCACCAAAAAATTGGTGGAGGCCATGCAGGGAACCATCGGTTTTGAAACGGAAGTGGGCAAGGGGACGACTTTTACTGTGAACCTGCCGCAAGCCTATGAGCCGGAAAGATCCTCAGTCCCTCCGGTTTTTGATTTGTCGCAAAGGAATACCCGCGTTCTGATTTGTGAAGACGACAGGGACGTGGCCACCTTGTTGAAATTATTTCTGGAACGTGCGTCTTTGACAGGGGACATTGTCCATACTTTGGCGGAAGCCCGTCAAAAGCTGCTGCAAAATTCCTATTCCGCCATGACTTTGGATTTGATGCTTCCCGATGGAGATGGGCTGGAATTGCTGCACGAATTGCGCGCCAATCCCCGATGGCAGGATCTTCCCGTCGTCATCGTTTCTGCCAAGGCGGATCGGGGCAAGAGGGCTTTTAGCGGTGATGCGGTGGGGTTGGTGGACTGGATCAACAAACCCATTGACGAAAACATGTTGTTGCATTCCTTGCACGGGGTGATCGCGGGAACCCCGAACCGGAAACCCCGCATTCTCCATGTGGAAGACGACATGGATTTGAGGCAAATCCTGGAGCATTCCTTCCGGGACAAGGCGGAATGGATTGGAGCGACAACCGTTCGCGAAGCCGAGATGCTTTTGAAGGCCGGGTCTTTCGATTTGGTGGTGTTGGATCTCGCCTTGCCGGATGGATCCGGTCTGGAATTACTGGAGAGGTTGAACACGCTGACAGGGAATCCCGTTCCTGTTTTAATCCTATCGGCGAGCGACACGGATGACAGCATCCGTAAAAGGGTCGCGGCGGTCCTGGTCAAGTCGCGCCTGCCCGAGGAGCGCGTGGTTGAAACCATTCTTGCCCTGATCCAGAATCAACAATTGCCTTCAATCGGAAAAGCGTAATCATGGGCGCATTTCAGATCGCGAAGATGACACTGGAAATGGTGGGCGGGTTCAGGGTTTCCCAGTGTCTGGGAGGCCCGGCGGCTGTGGAAAAGGTTCGCGATCTCAACCCGGATCTCCTTCTTCTGGATGCCATGATGCCGGAAATGGATGGACCCGCGCTGCTAAAATTGTTGAGGGACAGCGGCTTCTGCTCCGACACTCTGGTGATTTTCATGACCGGCAGGGTGGAGTCCGAAGAAGTTGCCTCATTCATGAAACTCGGGGTGAAGGGTGTCATTCCGAAACCTTTTGATCCGATGACGCTTTCTGCGCAAGTGGAAAAGCTCTGGAACCGCCCACCGGATCCTTAGTGAGTGCAGGGAAAGAGCCCGCGAGGTTCTATTATTTCCCTTGATTCCAGCGGCAGGCGGGCTGGAGTGCCGAAAGGAATTGCGTGGCTCTCGGGAGCGGGAAATTCATGAGGGGCAGGGGATTGTTCGTGGGCCGGCCGGCCATGGCGAACATGATTTTTGTCACTATCCTCACCCTCCTCATTTCAGGCACGTTTTATTTGCGCGAGCAGGTGCTGAATCGCGCGAGAAGCCGCGTGACCCGAACCTATGAAGTCAAGGGGCACATCCATACCATATCCGAAAAAATCAAGAACATGGAGGTGGGGCAGTACGGTTATCTGATCACGGATGACACAGCCTTCCTTGAACCCTACACTAAAGAATTGCGCCAGGATGCGAGCGAGAACGACGACGGTGATGGGGTAGTCAAAAACCACTCCCTGTTCGATGAATTCCGAACCCTGCGCGGACTCACTGCGGACAATCCCGCCCAGCGGAGAAATCTGGATCAACTGGAGCAATTGATCCTTCAAAGACTGGATTATTCCGATTCGACGACCCGGTTGAGGAAGACTTTAGGTCTGAATGCCGCCAGTGTGGAAATCGGCTCCCGCAGGGGTTTGTCATTGACCCTCGACATTGACGCCATTATCGCGGGCATGCTGGCCGAAGAGGATCGGTTGTTTCGCGAGCGTCTGCTTACGGAGAAAAAACATCTGCGCTTGAATCAGATCCTGATGTATTCCGCCGTGCTGGTTTTCTTCGTCGGCCTGATCGCGGAATTGTCCCTCGCCATTGCCTACAAGAGCCGCCGCCGTGAAATGGAAATGGCGTTGCAGGAACACAATATTCTGCTGCATGCCATCATGGACGGTGGAAAGCACGCCATTTTTTCCACAGACAGCACCGGCACCATCACTTCCTTCAACCGCGCTGCCGAGCGCATGCTCGGCTATCCCGCCTCCCATTTTGTCGGAAGAAAAGCCGGTGAAATGATGGAACAGGTTTACGAGCAGGAGGAATTAAGGACCCGGGCGCAGGAACTCAGCGTGAAATTCGGAAGGCCCATCACCGGCATCGAAATATTCCTGCTGCCGCTGGAAGGTCAAGGCATTTACGAACAGGAATGGACGGTTTGTCGAAACGACGGAAAACGGGTCCCCATCACCCTCACCGTCACAGCCTTGCGGACGCAAGGGGGGGAAATACACGGCTTCCTCGGAATCGCACAGGACATTTCGGATCGCAAGGAAATCGATCGGGTCAAGAACGAATTCATTTCCACGGTCAGCCATGAGTTGCGCACCCCGTTGACATCCATACGCGGTGCTCTGGGTCTGGTTTCAGGCGGAGCGGCTGGACAGTTGCCTGAGAAAGCCTCCGAACTGGTCGCCATCGCTCACAAGAACAGTGAACGTTTGGTGCTTATCATCAACGACATTCTGGATATTAAAAAAATTGAATCTGGAAAATTGTCGTTGCACATTGTTCCCGTAGGCGTTGCAGATGTGGTGCAGCAGGCTCTGGAAGCCAATCAGATATATGGGGACAAATACAGCGTCACCTTCATTTCCAAGCGCGTGGATGCCAGCGCCCGCGTCATGGCGGATTCCTCGCGCCTCATGCAAATCATGGCGAACCTGCTGTCGAATGCGGCGAAATTCTCCCCGGCCGGTTCCGAGGTTTGGGTGAATGCTGACTGCCGCGATGGACGCGTGCATTTTTCAATCCGGGATTTTGGCGCGGGAATTTCCGAGGAGTTCCGCGCCCGGATCTTTCAGAAATTTGCGCAGGCCGATCAATCCGGGACGCGCCATTTTGAAGGCACCGGTCTGGGTTTGAGCATTGCCAAGCGGCTGGTGGAGGCCATGGGCGGTACCATCCGATTTGAAACCACACTGAAGAACGGGACGACCTTCTTTTTCGATTTGCCGCAGGCGCATGTGGTGAGCTCCGCATCGGCCAGTACGTTCCATGACGGAGTGGAAAAGCAGCGGATTCTCATTTGCGAGGATGACAGGGATGTAGCTGCCTTGCTCAAGGTGTGGTTGGAACGTGCGGGCTTTGCCGTTGAAATGACGCATACGCTTGCTGAAACCCGTGAAAAGTTGCGCTCGAAATCCTTTTCTGCGATGACACTGGATTTGATGCTTCCTGACGGCAGCGGCCTTGATTTCGTGCATGAACTGCGTGTAAATCCCATAACCCACGGCATGCCTATCGTGGTCGTTTCCATGAGCGCCGAAGAAGGAGAGAGGGCCAGCGGAGATGTGATTGGTATTGTGGACTGGCTCACCAAGCCCGTGGATGAGGGACAATTGGTGGAGGCTTTGAAACAGGCTGTGTCCGGTATTGGCGAAGCAAGGCCCCACATTCTGCATGTTGAGGATAATGTGGATCTGGCGCACATCATCGGCCGTTCCCTTCAAGGGATTGTGGATTTGACGATCGCATCCACGCTGCGTGAGGCGGAGAAATGGCTGAAGGTCCGCCGCTTTGATCTGGTGGTGTTGGATTTGACTTTGCCGGATGGCTCCGGATTGGATTTACTGGAGCGCTTGAATTCTCTCGCAGGTTATCCCGTCCCAGTTCTCATTCTTTCCGCCCATGAGACCGACAAGACTGTACAAAGCAAGGTCAAGGCGGCTTTGGTCAAATCGCGGGTATCCGAAGCGCGCATTGTTGAAACGATTCTGGCGATGGTTCAGGGTCAAAACCCCCAAGTTGAGGAGATGGTCTAAATGATTCCGCCGCTCAAGCATGTTCTTTGCATTGATGACGAAGAGGATATTCTCCAGGTCACACGGCTGTCGTTGGAAACCCTTGGCGGTTTCAAAGCCTCCATCTGCAAAGGCAGTGGGGGCGCGTTGGCGCAGGCCAAAAGCCTCAAGCCGGACATGGTGCTGTTGGACGTGATGATGCCCGGCATGGATGGTCCTTCCACGCTCAAGGCATTGAGGGCCGATCCTGAAGTGGCGGGCATACCGGTGATTTTTATGACCGCGAAGGTACAGCCCGCCGAAGTGGCGCATTACATACAATTGGGCGCCATGGGCGTGATCGCAAAACCGTTCGATCCCATGGGATTATCCAGACAGGTCGAAGCATTGTGGAGAGAGTTTCATGAGTCCAAGCGCGCTTAACGATTTTCTGGGGCCGCTGAAGGCCAAATACGTCATTCAGTTGCGCGAACGTCGCACCGAGATTACGGACTTTATCGCGGTTTGCGAACTAGGCGTTCCCGGTGAGGAAGTGAATCAGGAAATGCGCAAGAAGACGCACCGACTTGCCGGCTCGGCCGCCACGTATGGATTCCCGTGGATTTCCAACGCGGCCCGAACTTTGGAAACGGCGATTGACGCGCAGATGGATGCCCCCAAACTTCTTGAGCTGACGAAGGCTTTGTTATTGGAGTGCGACCGCGCCATCGGCTCTTCGGCCGGTTGACTTCTTACTGAAAAGGTGGCTGCCTGACCAGGACTCGAACCTGGGACCGAGCGATTAACAGTCGCTTGCTCTACCAACTGAGCTATCAGGCACCGACACCAAAAAAATGCGCCAACGAGGAGTGAAAAGCTAATTCCACCCCCGGTCACGTTCAAGTAAATCGTAGGTGGAATTGAAATTAAGAGTAGCGTTTTCCGGCGGTAGGACGCGATTTCTGCCAGAAAGGCTTCCGTCCATGCTGCGAACCTTGGCCTTGTGAACCTACGGTTTCTCCATCCCTTGATTGCGGGCGTTGGGAATCAGAATTCGAATCGCTTTCAAAACGCGGACGCGAAGAACCACCGGCAGCATTGCTGTAAGTCCGTTGGGGACGTGCAGCGCCTTCGGAACGCGGACGGGAACCACCACCACCGTGTCCGCCACCATGACCGTACGCACGCACCGGTTCGCGACGTCCCGGTCCCGAAGATGCGGGGCGATGAGACGGAGCTGCGGAGCGTGGACGCATGGTTCCGGGTTCGGATTGCGGAATCGGAGCCAAAGTTTCTTCCAGGACGGGCAGGGGCACAATCTTCAACTGCTGGCGAATAAGCCGCTCAATGCCGCGAAGATACGAACGCTCTTCGGAATCACAGAAGGCATAGGCAATGCCCGATGCGCCTGCACGGGCCGTGCGGCCGATGCGATGCACATAGGTTTCCGGAACTTCCGGCAAATCGAAATTGAAAACGTGGGAGATGTCCGTCACGTCAATGCCGCGCGAGGCGATGTCGGTGGCGACGAGAATGCGGGTCTGTCCACTTTTGAAGTTCGACAGGGCACGCTGACGCGCTCCCTGCGTTTTGTTGCCATGCAATGCTTCGGCGAAAATGCGGTAGCGCTCCAAGGTTTTGCAAACGCGATCCGCACCGTGTTTGGTGCGTGTGAACACCAATGCGCGACGGATGGACGTGTCGGACAACAGATGCCGCAGCAAAGACGGCTTGCTGTTGCGCGATACCATATAAACGGCCTGTTCAATGTTATTCGCGGCGGCGGAAACGGGAGCCACTTCGACATTCACGGGATCGCGCAGCAGGCTCTTGGCGAGCGAGCGGATTTCCGGAGGCATGGTGGCGGAAAAAAACAACGTCTGTCTCTGCGCAGGAATCAATGCGGCGATTTTGCGCACGTCGTGAATGAATCCCATGTCCATCATGCGATCCGCTTCGTCCAACACAAGGATCTCAACCTTGTCAAGGGACAAAGCCCGCTGTGCGTGAAGATCCATCAAACGACCGGGAGTTGCGACGAGAATGTCCACACCCTGACGCAATTTCTGTTTTTGCGGCATGTCACTGACACCGCCGAAAACCGTGGTGCCGCGAACTTTCAAACCCTTGCTATAGGCGGCGAAACTTTCGCCGATTTGCACGGCAAGTTCGCGGGTGGGTGAGAGAACCAGAACGCGTATTGCACCCTGTTTTGTTCCTTGTTTCTGTGTGATGTTTTGCAGCACCGGAAGCGCGAACGCAGCGGTTTTACCCGTTCCCGTTTGTGCGCAACCGAGCACATCGCGGCCCAGTAAAATGGGCGGAATGGCGGCGGCCTGGATGGGGGTGGGTACTTCGTAGCCCTTTGTTTTCAAGGCTGCGAGAATCGGTTCAATAAGGTTTAATTCTTTAAAATGCATGGCAAACAACTCCTTGGGTTGCCGGGTGGAATCTGGTCTCCGTCGGTCGCGGGGTACTTCCCCTGTTGCGGCCGCCCGGTATCCAAGGATGTCAACGAAGCGGGGAAAAACGCGGTTCGCGAAAGTCGAGGAAATCGGGAGAGTGCTCTGATCTGGGTTGCAATAGTAATAAACATTGCCATCATTTCAAATAGACAGGTTATTGGCGAATACGGGCTATATTACGCATTAACCTTGAGTCGAAGGATATTACGCAATGCGAATCGATCACATATTGACTCTTGTTTTGCTTCCAATGGTGCTTGCAGGAGCGCATGGTTATTTCACCAACTGGCTGGCGGTGAAACTGCTGATGAAGCCGGTGCGGCCCATCAACGTATTCGGATTCAAGATACAGGGATTGCTGCCACGACGTCAGGCCGAGCTTGCGGATAAGATTTCCGATGCCATCGCGAAACAGTTTCTCACCGAGCAGGACATTCTCAATTTCCTTTCCCAGGTCGATCCCAAAGAAGCGATGCGGAAATTATTGGTGGAAAAGTGGGAGGAGAAACTGGGCGGCATATTGGACTCGATGCCATTGATCAAAGCCTTCGTCAGTCCGGAGAAATTGCATGGCATTCGCGATCGCATTGCGGAGGCATTCTCCGAAGAGAGTGAAGGGTTCTTAAAAAATCTTGTCGAAACGCTGGAACACAAAATCGATTTGCGGGAAACCATTCGTCGTAATATTCTGGCGTTCAAGGTGGAAGAATTGAATGACATCATCGAGGAAATCGGGAAACGGGAATTCGGCGAGATCGCCTTGATTGGTGGCGTTTTGGGTTTGATCATCGGCGTGATTCAAGCCGTGGTCAATGTGGTGTATTTACACCGGTAACCGAACGACGGTAGGGGCATCCGGTCGTTTCGACTACGCTCAACGATCGGGAAACAGTGTCCCGCTGACTGAGCGGAGTCGAAGTCAGCGGGGTCGATTTCGAAAAAACAAATTCAACACATGTGCCATCGTGATTGACGCCGTCATGGAAATCAACGGATTCCACGGCCATGAGACTTCGTAGACAGGTTTCCACAAACCTGCGGGCAATACCGGGATTTTTAGAAACAACATCAGCACGGCCATGCCGCCGAAGGTTGCGACAATGACTGCGGTAGGATGAAGTTTGGGCCGGAAGAAGGCCATCAAGAATAATCCGAGTAATGGGCCACTGAACAGTGATGTGAAAAACAATGCTTTGGATAGGATGGAGATATTTCCCAGGGCGCAAACGAACGAAGCGGCCATTCCCAGCAATCCCCAAAGTAAAACCCACTTGCGGGCGTTCCTGAGATTGATTTCGCCATCACCGGGAGTGCGTGGCAGCAAGTCTACAACGGTGGTGTTGGACAAAGCGGTTAATACGGAGCTCAAAGCGCCCATGTCCGCCGCCATGATAGCCGCAACGAGTAAGCCTTTCACCCCCGGTGGCAAAACGTGGATGATGAAATATGGGAGGACCTCGTTGACTTTGGTGACCGGCAATGCTTCGACATGCGCCACTTGGAAATACACATAGAGAAATGCGCCGACCGTAAAGAATACGATGCCCACACAAATTCCCAATAGGGAAGAGGTGATGGAGGAGTAATTCGCCGTGCGCACGCTTTTGGTGGAAAGGTATCGCTGTACGAATTGTTGATCGCAACCCCGAATGGCGACTTCGAAAACGATGTACACGATGGCCGCGGAGAAAAAATTCCGTTCACTTGCAGGATTAAAAGTGAAATCCAACCAGCGTGTTTTCCCTGCAGCTTGAGCCAGTTCCCATGTCTTTCCGAAAGAACCCACACCCTTGGCACAGAAATAAATGCACAGTAGTCCGCCGCCGAAGAAGATGCAGAATTGGATGATGTCTGTGGTGGTCGCGGCTTTAATTCCACCGAGCGAAGTGTAGAGCATGGCGAAGAGCCCCATGCTGATAGCCGCCGCCCAGAAGGGAACTCCGGTGATTTTCATCAGCACCAGCGAAGGAGCATAAATCAGCATTCCCATCCGTAATAGTAAATGACAGGAATAAAGCGAGGCTGCGAGTGTTCGCACGGGTTTTGAAAACCGGATTTCCAAAAGCTCGTAGGCGGATTTGATTCCACTGGCACGATAGCGGGGAATGAAAAAAGTTCCCACTATGACGATGGCGGCGAGGGAACCGAAATTCAACATCAACAGCCGCATGTCGTTGGCATATGAGTCGGCGGGATTGCCCAGGAAGGTATTGGCGCTGACGGAGGTGGCGATGAGGGAAATACCCACGGCAAACCACGGCATGTTGCCGCCGCCAAACATGAAATCTTTGAAGTTGCGGTTTTTTCTGGAGAAGTACGCGCCGATGCCAGCCATGGCAGCGAAATAAACGGCGACCACAATCCAATCCCACAAGGAGAACATGGCGGCTATTTCACTTTATTTCAGATAAGCGGCGATGAGATGGGCGATTGAGGTGAGGGAGGCGATTTCATCGGGGGCGTATTCACGGTGAAACCCCTTGCCGATGCCGAGCACTCCCATCATGGCGTTTTCATGGAGCATGGGGACGAAAAGCGTTCCTGCCGTAAAGACTTCAAACTCGGGACCGGAAGATTTCACTCCGGATTCGCTTTGATGGCAGCCTTGAATGGCTTTCCGTGTGGCGGCGACCTGGCCGGGAATGTCCTTGCCCATGCACAGGAAGCGAAGTTTCCCGGCGGCTTCCTTTTCGATCCCGCAATGACAGCGGAGTTTCAACATGCCTGTGCCCGCGTCGAGAGTATAAATGACACCGATTTTGGCGTCGAACTCTTCAACAATTTTACAGGCGATGGAATTGAAAGTCGGGTCCATGGTTCCCTGGCGATCCAGGATTTTACGAATGTCCTCTTGCAGGGTTTCCGTCATGGTGGGGAAAACCTAGTAATCCAGATGTTCCGGAATGCAATTTCATGGCCGTGGTATTGCAAAAGATGCGGACTTGGACTGGAAGATTCCGGGCTGCCTGCCAATGTGGAATTTGACAGGATACGATCCTGATGGATCACCACTCCGTTCTGTTGAACGGTGACCTTGGCATTTTGAATTTTGTGTCCCGTGGAATCCCATCGCGCCGACGTGAACTGGATGTCGTAGGTTTGCCAGGTCAAAGGAGGAAAGGCCATGTTGACCAGCGGTGCGCTTTGTTCATAGAACGCTCCGCATTGGCGCTTGGGTTCAATCGTATCTGCGGCAAACAGGTAGGGCAGACTTTGACCGAAGCTGTCGAGAATCTGCAACTCATACCGCTTTTGCAAATAGATGCCGCTATTCCCGCGTCCCTGTCCTGATGCGTCCGGTTCGAAGGGCAGACGAAATTCCAGATGCAAAGTGAAGTCGGTAAACGACTGCAATGTCGTGGCTCCACTGGAACCGATGTTGACAAACATGATGTGATTGGAATCCAGCACGGCGTCGGCCCATGCGGCGACGGAGGTTCCGTCAAAAAGTACGGTGGCTTCGGCAGGCGGCGTCTGATTTAACGTGGGACTTTGGCGGTGAACTTTGACGAGTCGTAAAGTCTGTCCCAACTCATTGGTTCCTGTCAGGGAATCACCCGTAACTCCAACGGATAGATTGAAGCTGCTTTGGACAAAGATTGCCGAATTTCCCTGCCGGTTTCCCGAAAAGCTTTTTCTTCCGTTTCCATTCCAACCCTGCCCAGGTAATCCACCATCGAGCAGTAAAAGCGCAAAGGTTCCCTGTCCCTGAGCCATCACCTGAGCGCCCATCGCCAATCCCGTGGCGACATTGGTTCCAAGGTATTCGCCTTGGATCGCATAATCCGTATCTCCCTGCGCGGGATTTTGAAACGGGGATGTGATGGAAGAGGACGGACTGCAGGTCAGAACGCACAGTGCGATGAAAACAAGGCTGGATAAAGACTTTAGCATGGGATCATTTGAAGAAGTGGATGTTTTTCCAGCCTACCACATGATGCAAACCATCTCCCTGAAGGATGCGCAGGGCGCTGTCAAGAACGACCAACGATGTCTTGATGTTGTCATACACCTTGGGATCGTTCAGCAGGGAATGGGTTATGCCGGTGGAATCCTGAACGCCCACAAGAAGTTTTTCTGCGGAACTCAAGAGCATGTCCACCTGTTGTTCGGCGGCGTTTGCAGAGTTCAGAAAGGTGGTGATTTGCTTTTCCGAGGAGTCCATGCCGGAATGAACGGTTGTCAATCCTTTTTGCAAAGCGTACTCCGCATGAACCCAGCTTTCCAGCCCCGCCCGGAGGGATTTTCCACCTTGGTCCACTTTCAAAGCCAGCCTATTTAATTGCAGGGCATTGTCGTTCAAGTGGTTCAACAGGGCGGGGGAGATGGCGGCATTGGGACCGCTGGTGAGTTGGTCGATTTGAGCGCGGATGGTCGCGACAGTCGCAAGAAGATCATTTACGCGACGGAGAGATTCCGCCACGCCATCGGCGAAAAATCCCGTTTGAATAGTCGCTTCGTCGAGGGGGTTTTTTGAACTTCCGGGCAGGAGCACCACCATTCGCGCGCCCATGAGGGAATGGTTGAAGTTGATGAAACGGGAATCAGCCGGAATGAAATCGCGATGGAATAATTCCAGTTCAGCCAAAGCCTGTCCGTTTTGGAGGGTGAGGCTTTTGACGCGGCCGATCGGAACTCCGTTTCGAACCACGGGATCTTCGACAATCAAGGTTCCCAATTCCGGAAATTGAACCCGAAGGATGCGGTCGTAGCGGTAGGCTTCATGGATGAGAAGGGTTGCAAACCAGATTGCGAATCCGAGAATGATCAGAACGCCGAAATAGCCGGCAATACGTGGAGCGAAATCCCCCGAAGGGTTTTGTTCCGTTTCAGGCATTCTCTGAAGAGCCTCTTGAGGAACCCTGTTCCGATTGCATTTTGTCGTCGAGTAGTTGGGTAAGCAGTTCGATTTGTTTTTGCTGCATCAAAATCAGTTCCTGCCACTGGCGTTCACGAAGGGCGTCCATCTTTTCATGCAGTCCCATGATTTCCAGTTCGGCCTTCAGGTTCACTTCATAATCATGGGCCGCATCGAGCCGATCCTTGGCCGCCTGCCGGTTTTGCGACATCATGATCACGGGGGCCTGCAAAGAGGCCAGCATGGACAGAATCAAATTCAGGAGAATGTAGGGATAGGGGTCGAATTGGGAATCGTGTCTGGCCAATACGAAGGTGTTGAGCGCGACCCAACAAAGCAGGGTTCCCAGAAACAAAAGAATAAAAGTCCACGAGCCGCCGAAAGATGCGACGCGATCCGCGAGTCTTTGTCCGAAGGTCAGTTCACCGGAGAAATCCTGGTTGGTGTTTCGGCTGATTTGCTTCTTTTCGGAGATATGCCGAACGACCCGTTTTTCCTTTTCAGTCAGTGTGTCAAATCCACTGGGGAAAAATTTCTTGAGGATGTCTTGGGTGTTCATGGGCAAACCTTGGATGAACCGGGAATAAAATAATCAGACTCAAATCTACGTGTTAACAGTCTGCTCTAGACCCATAAATTCAGGACTCTTTGTCCTTTTCCCAATTTCGGAGCCGAGGTCAGGGCTTCATGGACAAAGGCTTTGGCATTGCGGCATGCCGTCGGAATGGATTGGCCCAGAGCAAGGTTTGCAGCAATGGAGGAGGCCAGCACGCAGCCGGTGCCATGTGCGTTCAAGTTCAGTCGCGAACTTTTGAATGGAGTTATGCGATTTTGACTCCAAAGCAGGTCGATGCTTTGTGAGCCTGTGAAATGCCCGCCTTTAAGAAGAATGGCATAGGGTTTGTCTTTGCCAAAGACTTTCAACAATTCCGCTGCTTTGTCCGCCGTCACTTCTTTTCCACACAGTTTGGAAAACTCGAGTGTGTTCGGTGTAATCACACGGCAAAGAGGAAAGATGTGATTGATTAAAATGGAAACAGCTTTGGGTTCCAGCAAGGGAATTCCCGAAGTGGAGCCCATCACCGGATCCAGCACGATGGGAATTCCTTTGGCCTCTTTTTTGGAAAGCAGCTTGGCGATGCGCAAAACCATGTCACGCGATCCCAATGCGCCAATCTTGATGGCGTTGGGACACAGGTCGGCAAAAATGGCATTCCATTGTTCTTCCAGAAAATCCGGGTTCAGAAATTGAATGTTCTGAACACCTACTGTATTTTGAGCGGTCAACAGGGTGGGAATGGCCATGCCGTAAACACCGTGTTGGTGAAATGTCTTGAGATCCGCCTCGATTCCCGCTCCGCCACTGGGATCGGAACCGGAAATGGACAGGACGATGGGGGGATTTCGGCTGGGCATGGGTTCAATTTAACCCTCTAGAGGGTCAGAATTTCACTGTTCGAATTTTACGAACGATTTTTTCGTTTTTCATGGATCATAATCGTCAAGACAGGCGTAATATTCATAATGACTTGGGGAGGGGGAGATATGCGCCTATTCAACTCTATCGTTTCTATCGGGGGATTTCTGATGGGTGCAACTTGGGCATCCTTATCCCAAGATCCGGTCCAATTCATTCCATACACCCACGCCAAGTCCTATTACGAATCCCGGGTGAATCTGGCCGAGCCGGAGCAATTCCGGATTCAAAAACATTTGGAGGCGGTCGAATCGGATTTGCGTTTGCATACTCCGACGGGTTTGACTGTGGAGCAGAAGAAAGCCCGTGCGCAAAGGTTGGATGCTTTGCATGAATATTGGGTACGCGGAGAGTTTCCGAAAAACAGGGATTATCCCGACAGTTTGGTTCCGTATTTCATTGATGCGGAAGGCGTGCCTTGCGCGGTGGGGTATTTGGTGATCGTTTCGGGACACAAGGATTTTGCGGAAGACATTGTCCGCAAACAGAACCATGCCTATATCCGTGAGATCAAAGATCCGCGACTGGCGCGATGGGCGAAGCAATCTGGGTTGACGTTGGAGGAATGCGCCCATATTCAGCCCACCTATGGCCCTCCCACGATTAGAAATATTCGCCATATGGATATCGACAGTAGCGGAAAAATTTGGGTTGTAGGCCCCGATGCTAATAATGCAGTCGGCGATGAAATGGCTTTTTGGCAAACGAATAGTTGGACATTTTACAATGGTGGTGGGATATCTTCCTCACAATGTCTGTGCGTAACTTATTCCGGACAACCCCTTGTGGGTACTCCCAACGGAATCCTTTGGGCTAAAAAAACATTCAGTTCAAAAGGCACTTATTATTCCTGCAGCGGTTTCGAAAATAATCAATTCACTTGGATGGGAAGCAATCAGGGGATTGTTCGGATCAATGTTCTCAGGGATACTTTGGTTGAAGCGCGTTACTTGACACCTTTTTCGAATACTACTGTCTCTGTGGTTGCGGCCACACAAACCTTTGCCTGGGCGGGAACGCCGGTCGGTTTGGCGGGCCGCAATATCCAGTCGGGCGCATGGATGACGCGCGATTCCACGACTCTAAGTGGAATCAAGGTCACGGGATTAAAGGCGGGCAAGGTGGACACTCTTTGGGTGGGAATGGACGCTCCGTCCTCCATGTTCACCGGCAAGGGCTTACGTCTTTATACAGGTCAAACGTGGTTATCGTATCGAACGAATAATTCAGCCTTGCCAAGCGACACTGTGCAATCCCTTCTTCCCAAAAGTGGGAGTACCGTGTGGATCGCCTGCGCCTCGGGGCTTTATGAATTTACTCCACCTTCAGGCATTCGCAAGGTCACAACTATTGTTGGCGGGCAGGTGATAGACATGGTTTCCAGTTCTCAAGGAATACTCTATTTGGCCACCCCAAGCAATGGTGTTTATCGAATACAGAACGATTCCCCCATAGCCATGGGATATCCCGTTCCCATTCTTGCGCAAAAAACGAACAAGAAAAATCAAGCGATGGCTGTAAACGTATCCTTGGATGGGCAACTCAAAAATGCCGCTCCCCTAAAGACAGTTTCAGGACGGCGTAGTTCTGATGCCAGTCGTGCTGCTGGCGTTTATGTGACTCCTTCCCGCTAGCTCAAACCTCGTTAAATCACTTACCTATGTGTAAAATAGAGGGGCATTTCCCCCTCCTTTTCTAGATTGTGGAAAAATCCATTCATTGAAAAAACACGGAATTAAAAACTCATGAACAACACTGTCGAAAACGTCGTCATTATCGGTTCCGGTCCCGGCGGACACACCGCCGCCATTTACGCCGCCCGTGCCAACCTGAACCCGCTTCTCTATGAAGGATTCATGGCCGGAGGAGTTGCCGCTGGAGGACAGCTCACGACCACCACCGAAATCGAAAACTTCCCCGGTTTCAAAACCATCGGCGGTCCGGAATTGATGCATCACATGCGCGAGCAGGCCATCCATTGCGGCACCCGCATCCGCACGGAAACCATTTCCAAAGTCGACTTGTCGCAACGTCCGTTCAAGGTGTATTCCGAAGAAGGGGATGTGATCCTCGCCAAGACAATCATCATTGCCACCGGTGCCACGGCCAAGCGCATGCGCGTCCCGCATGAGGATGATTTGTGGCAGAAGGGAATTTCCGCCTGCGCGGTTTGCGATGGCGCGCTTCCCATTTTCCGCAACCAACCGCTCGTCGTGATTGGCGGCGGGGACACCGCCGTGGAAGAGGCCACCTATCTCACCAAGTTCGCCTCCAAGGTTTATCTCGTCCATCGCCGTAATGAATTGCGGGCAAGCAAGGCCATGCAACAACGCGCCTTCACAAATCCCAAGTTGGAAATGGTTTGGGATGCGCAGTTGGAAGACGTATTCGGAGAGAAATATCTCGAGGGTGTGAAGGTGAAAAACCTCAAGACCGGTCACACCTATGACCTCGAAGCCAAAGGTTTATTTTATGCCATTGGTCACACGCCCAACACGGCGTTTCTGGAAGGTCAAATCAAAACCGATGAAAGCGGATACATCCTCACCGAGCCAGATTCAACATTGACCAGTGTTCCCGGTGTGTTCGCCGCAGGAGATGTGCAGGACAAACGCTATCGTCAGGCGATTACTTCAGCGGGAACAGGTTGCATGGCGGCTTTGGATGCGGAACATTTTCTGGCCACCGAAGCTTCCGGCGGACATTAATTCACGCTAAGATTTTCTGGATCGGAACAGCATTCCGAAAAAAGCAATTACTGGGATGGCGAAGAGGAATACTCCGAACGCCATGAATGCGGCGGCGAGAAGAATTTTCAGCAAAGGTCGCAGCAAACTGTCGGTCTTTTTTTCCACGAAGGAATCCTTGGGATCCTTCGGATTGACATAGGCCGTGGCCGTGTCTCCCACATGATACCGGCTTAAGCGTTTTTCCCAATAGGCCCGGTGACGGGGTTCATCTTCGTAGGAAAACCTCCAGCCCCAAATGCTTTTCCCATCCACGAAATATTCGAACAGCACATCGGGATAGCATTTATCCCCGGTGGCGGCGGTGTCGCGGCGGATGTTCACCTGCAGGATTTTACCCGGAGTGGGCAGGTATGCCTGATCCATGTGGGTGAGCTTGTGAAAGAGCTGGTAATCCGGCACCAGCGATTTCCATCCTAGCACCATCAGAATCACACCTGCCAGAAGGGAAATGATTCGGACCCCTGCCGGCAGGCTTTGAATGTCCTCGGTGTCTTCGGATGTTTTGATGGGCATGGGGTCGATCCAGCGGGTGAACGGCGAAGAATGCTAAAATATGCAACCACATGCCCCCCTTCCTGAAATTCCTGAAAATATTTCTCGCCGGTATCGCCGTTTTGTTGCTGTTGCTCGCTGCGATTCTCGTTTGGGAAGCGCGAACTTCCCGGGTGCAGGCATGGCTGTTCACCCGCTGGGCGCAAAGGTTGACTTATTCACTGGAAGACGGCCTGAGTTCCAACGTGGTTTTCCCATTCAAAGGGCCTGAGGATTTGCGCCGGGGTTATGTGCAACTTCCCGCTTTCGCGGCGACTTTGCGCGAACAGGGATATTACATCGAATCGCAAACCCGGTTTTCTCCCGAGTTGATGCGCTGGACAAGCGCCGGAATGCCCGCGCCGTATCCTGAAAAAATGCAGGCCGGGCTTCGCATCCTGGATCGCGGCGGAAAAGTTCTTTACTCGGCCCTGTACCCCCAGCGCATTTATCCGGACTTTGATTCGATTCCTTCGGAAATAGCGAACACACTCCTGTTCATTGAGAACCGGGATCTGTTGGACTCCGCGCATCCCTACACCAATCCCGCCGTGGAATGGATTCGTTTTGGAAAGGCGATCTCGGAACAAACGAAGAAAAAGTTGGGGCTTCCCTCGGGTGCTGCGGGGGGCAGCACTCTTGCAACTCAAATCGAAAAGTACCGCCACTCCAGTGAAGGACGCACTTCGACGCGCACCGACAAAATCGGGCAAATGCTTTCCGCGTCCTTGCGCGCCTATCTCGGTGGAGAGAATACTTTGACGGCCCGCAAGCGCATCCTGCTGCAATATGTGAACACGGTTCCCCTTGCTGCGATTCCGGGATATGGCGAGGTGAACGGATTGGGTGACGGGCTTGCGGCTTGGTACAGCACGCCCGTAGACACGTTGAACAGCGCGTTGCATGGAAAAGATATGGCCCGGCGCGGGTTGGAATACCGCAAGGCTTTGCAATTGTTCATCGCCCACCGGCGTCCTTCGGATTATTTGTTGCAGCGTCCCGAAGCGTTGTATTCCATCGGCGACAGTTATGTGCGTTTACTGGCTGAGGAAGGAATCCTGTCGCCCGGGATGCGTGACGCAGCGTTGGCGGCGAAACCGAAATTGATGCTGCGATCAGATGACGATATTCCCGCAGACTTTACCGGGCGCAAGGCCATCAATGCGGTGCGCAACCGGCTCAATCATCTTCTTGGAGTACAGAGGCTTTACGATCTCGATCGGATGGATCTTACGGCCTCCACCACTTTGGACGGAAATGTTCAGGCGCAGGTGGTGAAAACCCTGAAGCGTTTGAGCGACACTCGTTTTCTCGACAGTGCGGGACTTCGCGGCTTCCGCCTTTTGGACAAGGGCGATCCCAATCAGGTGATTTACAGCTTCACTTTGTTCGAGACATCCGCCGGGCGGAATCTTTTGCGCGTTCAGGCGGACAATTACGAACAACCTCTTGATATCAATGAACAGGTGAAGCTGGATTTGGGATCGACGGCCAAGCTGAGGACCTTGGTTCATTATCTGGAAATCCTCACCGGTCTCCATCATCAATGGGCGGGATTGTCTCCCGCTGCGCTGAGAGACACGGCGGCTCATGCGCAGGATGTCCTGAGCCGCTGGGTTGCAAATGATTTGGCCACGGCCAAGGACACTTCGCTGACGGCCCTTCTCGAAGCCGGCATGGAACGCAAATACTCCGCGAATCCGCGTGAGACTTTTTTCACGGGAGGAGGGGAACAAACTTTCGCGAACTTTCATCCGGAGGACAACAACCGTTCCTTCACCGTGCGCGACGCCCTGCGTCATTCCATCAATCTGGTTTTTGTCCGGCTCATGCGGGATGTTGTGAACTTTCACATCGCCGATGCTCCAATTTCCAAAGCCATGGTATTTGATTCCGGAGACACACCGGAACGGCAACATTATCTGGAAAAGTTTGCGGACAAGGAAGGCAAGGTTTTTCTGGCCAAGTTCTTCCGCAAATACAAGGGACTTTCATCGGATTCCGCGCTGGATGTTTTCTTTCAAGGCTTGAGTCGCCGCGGTCTGCGGCGTCAGGCGGCAGCGTACCGGTATCTTTATCCGGATTACTCGGCGAAATCTTTTGCGAGTTTCATCCGGGATACGCTGGGCGATTCCCTGCATCCCACAGGCAGTCTGGAGAATATTTATTCCCGAAACTCCAACAGGGATTGGAGTCTGGCGGATTATGGATTCGTCGCCGGGGTTCATCCGCTGGAATTGTGGCTGGCGAGTTATTTGAAATCGCATAATCATGCCAGTTGGAAGGAAGTGGATGCGGCTTCGCAACAGCCGGTTCGCGACACATATTCGTGGCTTTTCAAAACACATCATCACGACCGGCAGGATGCCCGCATTCGCGCCATTCAGGAGATGGAAGCCTTCGAGGAAATCCACCGGGCGTGGCAGCGCGTGGGCTATCCGTTCAATTCGCTCGTTCCCTCGCTGGGAACCTCCATTGGCGCTTCAGGAGACCGGCCCAACTCCCTTGCGGAGCTGGTGGGGATTTTGTTGAACGACGGAAAACATTACCCATCCGGCATGGTGCAGCGTTTGCATTTTGCTGCAGGAACTCCGTATGAAACTGTTTTTGCACCCGGTGAAACACCGGTGGATACGCTGTTGCCGCCGGAGCTTTGCCGTGTGACAAAGGAGGCGCTGCTGGACGTGGTGGAGAATGGCACGGCTGCGCGCGGCAGGGATGCCTTCAAACTTCCTGATGGAACGATTCTACCGCTCGGCGGAAAAACGGGGACCGGAGATCAGCGGTTTGAAACCTTCGGCAGGGGAGGGGAGCTTGTCGAGTCACGCGTGGTGAATCGCACGGCAACCTTTGTGTTCTATCTGGGCGATCGTTTTTTTGGAACGTTGACGGCGCATGTGGAAGGGGCGAAGGCAGCAAATTATGGTTTCACCAGCGCGTTGCCGGTGAGCATACTTGTGACGTTGAAGCCGTATCTTATGCCGTTGTTGACTCGGGGTTCGGGGCGGTGATTTTGTTAGGATTAACAAATTATGGGAAGTAAAAAGCGAACTAAAATCCAGCGAGCTTTGAGCCAAAGTCAAGTCTCAGAAAGTTCAAAGATTCTAGTCATATCGGATCGTCGTTTTCACTTTTTATTGGCACTCGTAGGCTGGTGTTTTTTGCTTTGGGTTTTTCAGTTTGTGACGCTTACGAAGTTCAGTCAGGTTCTCGCAGTAAACACTGTATTTGGTTCTTTTACCGACTTCACTACCTACCTATCCAATCCAAATTCCCCCATTCGATTTGACAGCTTAGACGAACTTTTAGCGGTCCTTTTGATCGGTATACCCATATACATGGTTTACTTGCAAGCTCGATTTCGAGTGCTTGAAGGGACATGGGAGATAATCGGTAATAGCACTTGGAAAAAAGCCCTATGTCTTTCATTTCTGTTTGCTTCATTCTGCCGATTTTCTCTGCATCCAGGCGAGTTTCCATTCTTTGTTGATCACATATTTTTTGTTGCGGGTATTGACGAATTTACTCGTTCTCTTAAAATGGGTGCTTTCGCAAATTATTCCACCTTGTTCTATTCCGGATGGAATTGCAGGCAATACATCGGTAACCTGTTTTCAGTTCTTGCTGGAGTCTTGGCATTTCTCACAAATTCGCATTTTGGTGTCAAATTAATTCTATGGGTGGCTTTTACAGCCTCTGGAATCGGGATGTTTCTTTGGATCGAAAAACTGACGCGAAGTCGCTATGCCGCGATTTTTTCGAGCTGCGCATTTTGCTTGAATTATTGGCACTTTTATCACGTTTTCGGTATTGGACAACTTCCATTATCCATCGTATATGCATGCCTTCCGTGGCCGTTTTATTTTTTCGAACTTGGATTGGCAGAAAGCAGATTTCGGTTACGCTATTTTCTTTTGTGTGCAATTCCTCTGGCTGGTATCGTTTACACTCACTTTGTGTGGGGGGCTATGGTCTGGGGGCTTGTCACTCTTTACTGCCTTTTCCGGCTAGCCACCCGATCCCTCCGTATTCAGAAAAAGAGATCTTTTATCCTTTTCGCAATTTCGTTTGGTCTTGAGATATTCATTCTAGCAGGAATGGTCACTGCGCCCATAGTCCAAAAAAATGAATCTGCTGCACATCATACCGCCCGAAATTTTGAGGCCATTCAAGCTAACCCTGAAATGAGGATACGTCCCGAGGTTCTGTATCAATGGTACAATGGCCACTGGTTTATTGGGGAAGGTTCCAAAGCCGAAAAAATTGCCAAGGCAAGTTTTTTCAACAGATACTTGGGTTTGGTCCCACTGTTGTTTGCCCTCTTAGGACTGTTTGGACTATCAAGAAGATTTGATTTGGATTCGAATGCCTTGAAATTTATTTCCGTTTTTCTCATCGGAAGCATTGTCGTAGTGTTTTTCTACTTCGAACTGGTTAGGGTTCCTGGCCTCACATTCCTACGAATTTTTCCGGATCATCGCTATCAGGCCTTTTTGGTTTTTTTTATGTCGGCTGGTTCCGGCTTCGGAATATTAATCTGGCGGCGGTGGGCGAGTGAAAAATTTCCAAGGTTTCAAAATCTTTGGGGTATTATCCCGCTTGTTTTTTTAGCGCTCGATGTTGGAGCCACAACATTCCAGTTTCCCTTCAAGGCCGCAACTCAAGACAAGTGGAATTTCATGGAACGTTATAAAGCTGAAAGCAAAAGATATCTGGATAAAGGGGAAAATGTTCCGTATTACTTTTTTATTGAAGAAGAAAAGGCGGGGGATTATAGCGGACAAATACCCGGCTCTATGGTTAGAAGAATAGGGATGCCATCTGAACTGGGAATCCAACCAGAAACAGGTCCGCGACGTTCCATCTTTGGGCAAACATTTTACGGCTGGTTAATGACCCATTTTAAAGAGCCACATGTGTTTCCAGATAGTTTCTCGCTCAATTATTTTTACCTGAACAATTTTCGTGATGTTGTATTGCATGGTGATCCAATTCACACTTTCGATACCACGAAGTTGGAAGATCTTGAGACAGACGACGTTTACATTGATGGGCGGTTCCGCTATCACACTCCAGTTATCGCCAGCTCAGGTATAGAGTCTCATGCATGGAAAAATGAGGAAGACCCCTCGGAATTAAAACAACTTTTTTCGGACATGAATCTGGATTATGAGCATTCAACTGCCAAAAGAATCTTTGTTCAAGCCGGCACATCATTTGAATCATTACCTGCTTCTGGAAGTCCAGTTTTGAATTTATTGGATTATAAAGTCTATCCCAAGAAATATCACTATCGCATCCGACTGAACCAGCCAGCTTATGTACGGCTTGCAGCTAGCTATTACAGTTATCTCCAGACAAGCATTGACGGGCAAAAAACTCCGTTTTATCCCGGTGCTACCTATGAAATTGTTCTAAAAGTTCCGGCTGGCGAGCATACAATTGAAGTCGAAGGCGTGTGGGATCCTTATCGCAAAGTCTGGCTGTACATCACATGGATTGCGTTTGGAGTACTGGGATTTTTAGCGATTAAATTCCCCTCCGGATTTGGCAGGGTTTCGGACGATACTTTGGATTGAAAAGCAAATCCGGCCTTTTTAAAAACATTTCCCCTGTAACGCTCTTATTTACAGAGCGGTTATTTGTCCGAAACTGTGATTTCTCTTGACGCGAGGTTTTTCGGCTCCTAAACTAAAGGGTATCCAACTCGGAGGTTACTTATGAAACAGTTGAAACAGATTCTCATTTTGGCGCTGGTCTTGGGCTTTACTGCTTGCATGAACAAGGAAGATTCCGTTACCGCACCCATTTCAAGTGATTCACAACCGGGACAGATCCAACTGGTTTCCATGAAAGGGTTGGCCAAGGTCACCAGTTCTTTGAAGACGGTGGGTTCTTCAACCACGTACACATTTGACCTCGATACGGCCAACAGTTCCATTCAGCAATACTTCCTGTTGCAAAACACCGGGGATTGCGACGTGAAGCATGTCAAGTTGACCACGAACAACCCTAATTTTTATTTCAGTCCCTCGGAAATTGACATCTTAGCACCTGCTAAAACATCCTCATTGCTGCAACTGGTCAAACTCTGTGTCATTCACGGCACCCAGATCAACGGAGTGGGCCCGGCGTCTCAACTGCCCATGGGCGCAAATATCGCGACGGCTTCAGTGTCCGGAACGACCTCGGATAGCCATCACGACTCGATCGCCATTTCCCAGTTGGCTCAATTTAAGGTTTACGCGAAAATCTTTGATGTAGAGTTTTATTCGTTTGACTCGTCGCTTGTGGACATGTCACGCAACAATTTCAATTTCGGGGGGTATGGTGGCATTACCGGCGATGCGGTGCGCGGATTCTATACGGGCAAAAAACCCCTGAGTAGCCCCACATTGAGGATTTTCAATTCTGGAAACACGAGTTTCAAGGTTAAGGCTTTTTACAATGATGCCAACTATATCGCGGTTGCAGCAGATTCGATGGAGGTCGCCCCACGATGCAACATGGTGGTATCCTTCGACGGGAAACCCGGCGCACCGCTGATTCAAATCGACGGGCATGGTGTTGTCGCCAAATCCGAAAAGTTGTGGCTGCAGGCCAGCGTCAACTCTGCGACTAATGGTAAATTTACCGGAATCTTTTACCCCTCGGGCTGGTAGTTAAACTTTCGAAGGGATTTGTGTGAGACGTTGTTTTGCCTTTGGGCTGGTGTCGGTTTTTGTTGCTTGCATGAGCAAGGATGCCAGTCTCACCAATGCAAATGGCGGACTCCGGCCCGGTCATCTCCAGTTTGCTTCTCTGGCATCCGCAAAAAAAGCTGTTGAAAAAATTCCGGTTCAGGATACGGGTTCGAAAGCCCTTGAATTTGATTTGGGCGACGCGAAAAGTTCCATCCAAAGATTTTTTGTTCTGAAAAACACGGGAGACGTGGACATTCGCAACATCCATTTGACCACGAACAATCCGCATTTTTACTTCAGTCCGTCCACCATCAAGGTTTTGCAACCCGCCAAAAATGCCCCGATACTTCAAGTCATCACACTGAACGTGGTGCACGGCAATCGTTTGGATGGTTTGGGGCCGGACAGTTTGCTTCCCATGGGGGATAATGCAGCGGAGGCCAATATTTCCGGTAATACCACGGATGCACAGGGAGACACTCTGAATCTTTCGCAGGAAGTTTCATTCAATGTGTTTGCGAAAGTCCTGGACTTTAAACTTTACCGGTCGGATGCGGTGGAAGTGGACATGTCCCAATACGGATTGGATTTCGGACGGATGAAAGCCTTTACATCAGAGCCTGTAAGAGACTGGAATATGGGGGGAGACACGATACGGATGTTGAACACGGGCAACACACCTTTTACCCTTCATATTTGGCATCTGGCCAACAATGTGCTCGTTCCCTTTGATTCCGCAGAAATTGAAAGCGGTGAAAGCTACCGACTTGAGCGTGGTTATGTGGAAGTGGATGGGGAGGGGGTTATTGCGAATCCGTCGAAGGTGTATTTGCAGCCCGCGAAGAATGGCAGGATTTACATGGCCATTTGCGATGGGTCATTTAATGACGAGGGGCAGGCCTGCTCCGAGGACTAAGCTGGTTGAAATCCTCAGTTCGTCGATCTTCCCGATGAATTGCTGACTGTTCAGGGAATCATTGCCGACGAACAGGCGTGATTTTAAAACCTCGAAGGGGTCCGCATTCACAAATCCCACGGATAGTGAAACGGGTTTTTCATCCACATAGCCATAGCATTGATGCGCACCTTGATCGAGAGCCACCGCCACATCCACCCAGCGTTTTAATGGAATGACCCCCGGCGCGCTGACCGGGATATAATCATAAGCGGTTGCTGTGAGATCCAGCTTCCTCGTCCAGATTTGAAGGCTTCCATCCGAATTGATTTGGAGATTGAGGTCCCGATTCAGGCTGATAACTGAAGACGCTTCCATAAAGGAACCCGCCGGATATTGATCCAGATAAATGCGGGCTTCATAAGTGACCTTTCCCGTGGCACTGATTGTCAACTCCAGGTGATTTTCAATGGCGAAGTACTGGCCCGTCCCGTTCATGGCCACAGCGAAACCAAAAGATGTGGCTTCATAGGGCATCGGTTTTGATGGTGTCAAGAGGAAGCCATTCACGACATCTTGAATCGTACCGGTATTGCTGAGGATGTCAAAAGTCCATAAAGCAGAGGTGGAATTGTTGATGGTAAAATGCTTCGGATAGCTGAGGATGAGAATATCCGGCAAGGTGTCGTTTCTGCCTGACTGTACGGTCACCTGCTGAATACCCGGTGCATAATCCGGAAGTGTGGTGATAACCCGTACAGGGTAAATGCCCTGCGCCACGCGCGGAATCTGAAATCTCCCGTTGGAATCGACGGAACCTGAATAATCGGTTCCGAGCAATTGCACCGTTGCAGTTCTGGGATCGTCCTGCGCGCGCAGTTGCACGATGCCGCTCAGGGAGCCGGGATGTCGCAAGGTGTCGGGTGGCATTTCCCGCGTTCCACTTGAAAGCGTAATGGAATCGGAAAAGGCAAATACGCTATCCATGGAATTTTGAAGACCCTGACGGCTGAATACATTATACCATCCTGCAGGGATGTTTTTGAAGCGGAATCTGCCGGTGCTGTCTGTTCGGGTGATTCTTCGCTTCGCCATCGAGCCTGCATCTCCGGGAACATAATCCACGGGATACAGGATTACTTCCGTGTAGGCCGATGGCATTCCACCCTGAAGATACAGGTTACCGGTAAGCTCGTTGGGGATTTCCGTGCCGCCATTGCTGAGAAACTGGCAGGCGGAAAACAAAAGCATCGCAGCCAAGGCGATGCCCTGGAAAATATTTTTCCGGTCAATCACCTTGGGTCTCCACCGGTAATGACAGTGGAAAGACCTGAAAGAGGCATTGATAAACCCGATCCCGATCCCGATCTTTCTCGGACAGCATCAGAAGTCTGCTGCGAAGGGCCGCAATTTCATCACCGGCCTTTTTCAATCCTTCCGGCGAAAAGGTGAGTGTCAGAGAGGAGAAATTGCGCTCCTCCTTGGAAAATTTTTTCAGGGCGGGCAATGCAAGCTGCATGTACGATTTCAGGATCTTGTGCCAGTGATTTGTTTTGCTTGAAGAGTCCTTAACGAGAACGGGGAGGGGGGAAGGGGCTCCCGGAAAAACAAGTCCCAGCCGAATCAAGGTCTCCACGGCTTCCTTCGCCTGGGCGGGTTTTATGGGGGGATAAAGCAATGTGGAGAGGGCGGCGTAATTTACCTGAAACGGTTTTAGCGTCAATAATTCGCGAAGGGCCGGATAGTACCAATGCTCAAAATATTTGAAACGATCCTTCGAGACTATTTCCTCGCGCATGCCCTTGAGACTGAACCATTTGTCATACGCCGCGGTTCTTTCTTCGGGTGTTGAGGCCTGCTCCAATTCAATGAGCACCCTCAGAAAATCCCGCTCCCTGGATTCAAGCTTGAATATTGTGCCGATCTGGGTTGCATGATGAGGTTTGAGTTTTTGCCTTCGGGCAAGGACGTCCGCAAACCATCCGGAGGATCGGGTTCCCATTTTTTGATTGATGAATCGTTGGGAAAATTTTCCGTCCCAGGATTTACGGGCGACATAAGCGTCCTGCAAATATTTCCGGTAATCAGTGTACCCGGCTATGTCCGGCGCGGTGTTCATGGTGTCCACAAAATAATGGAGTCCCGCACGAATGGGAACGGCTGCTCTGAAATTGCTCTGAAAATCCGCTCTTTTTCCCAGAGCAATATAAGCGGCGAGTCGGTTTTGTTAAGATTCTCTGAATATGAGAGATCCAAAGCGCTTAAAATTTTTTCAAAGCGACGTTTGGGTTGGCTTGCTCCTTTCGCTGGTTGCATTTCTCGTCTATTTGAGCACGCTTGCACCCTCGGTTCTGCCCATGGACAGCGGGGAATTGGCGGTGGTTGCATCAACATTGGGTATTGCACATCCCACCGGTTATCCGTTGTTCACTCTTTTGGGCTGGGTGTTCGCTCATCTTCCCATTGGGGGGCGAATCATTTGGAAGCTGAACCTCATGTCTGCGGTTCTGTGTTCCATTGCGGTTTTTTTCTTTTACCAGCTGTTTCTGCGGCTGCTTTTAAACAAATCCGCTGTCGCAGGGAGCGTTCGGGAAGCTTCCGCGAGAATCGCGTCCGCATCTGCAGCATTAATTCTCGCCTTCTCCGGTACATTCTGGTCCCAGGCGCTTTCGGTTGAAGTTTATCCCCTCCATCTCCTTTTTCTATCACTGTTGATTCTGCTTTTTGTCCGCTCGGTTTTGGAAAATCCGCATTCAAACCGGTTATGGCATCTGTTTGCCCTGATATTGGGATTGAGTTTCACCAATCACATGACGACCATTCTGCTTGCCCCCGGGTTTCTTTACCTCTTCTTCGCGACTCAGGGCTTTTCACGCGCTTCATGGATCAAGATTGCGATGGCGGCGATTCCATTTCTCATCGGATTGTCCCTTTACCTCTATCTCCCGTTGCGCGCCGCCCAACATCCCTTGATGAATTGGGGCAATCCCGTCACCCTCCAGGAGTTTTGGTGGCATGTCACCGGCAAACAATATCATGCCGCCATGTTTGCTTCATTCGATACCGCTGAAGGTCACCTTCAGCACTTTTTCAGAACTTATCCGTCAGAGTTCGGATATGTTCCGCTGTTCTTTGCATTTATTGGATTGGTGGGGCTTTTCCGGCGCTTCAAAAGAATGCTGGTTTTTTCGGCGCTGCTCTTTTTTTGTTGTCTGGCTTATTCCAGTAATTATGGCATAACCGACATAGATTCCTATTACCTGTTGGCTTATGTCACGACGGGAATTTGGATCGCATACGGGATTTATTTCTCTCTGGAGATCATGCGCGGGAAGATGCTGTTACGGTTTGCCCGGATTTTATGTCTGATGCTGGTTTTTTCCCCGTTATGTGTCCACTACCGTGCCATTGACGAAAGCCGTGATTATGCGGTTGAGGACTATGTGAGAAATGTTTTCGATTCCGTGGATTCCGGAGCGATCATTTTTTCGGATCAGGGGCCGCAGTTCACCATGCCCGCTTATTATCTCCAGTTGGTGGAGGGAATGAGGCCCGATGTGACGGTGATTGATAAATCCTTTTTGGAATCGGCCTGGTACTTTCCTCAGCTTGAGCAGCGTTATCCCTGGCTGGTTGAGAATTCGCGTTCCGAAGTGGAAACCGCCATTCGTGAAATGAATGCGTTCGATCGCGGGTTGAATAGCGGCATGCTTCTGAAATCCCGGTTCATTTCAGTTGCGCAAAGTTTTATCGGAACAAATTATGGGAAGCGGCCGGTTTATGCCACCCCGGAGGTTTCACCCGAAGGATATAAGGGTGTCGCTTCGGGTCTCGTGCTGCGTCTTTTCCGGGACACCAATGTCGCCATTCTTCCCGTGAAAGAATTTTCTTTCAGACCTTTGCCGGATGGCAATCATCTTTTCGTTGGGGAAATCAAGGCGGATTATGCGACGTCTTATGTGAATCAGGGAGTGGATCGGGCCATCTTGGGCGACATGAAAACCGCAGAAATTCTGTTTCGCAAGGCTTTGAAAGTCAAGCCGGGTTTTCCCAGTGCGCTGGAATATTTAGATAGACTCCGATTTTCACAGCCTTGAAGAGCGCGGGATTTTATCCCCGCATCAACTTGTAATGAATCCCGTCCATCAACGCCAGCCATGACGCTTCGATGATGTTGGTGGAAACACCGATGGTTCCGTAAGGTTCCATTTCCGGATGCGCATGATCGAGATAGCGCGTCCAGACGCGAACTGTCGCCCCGGTGCCTTTGGCGTTGTCCAACACCCGGACCTTGAAGTCGATTAATTCGAGGGATTTCAAGTTCGGGAAGAAACGGATCAAACCTTTCAACATGGCGGCGTTCATCGCGTCTACCGGACCATTTCCCACAGCGGAGGTTTCCTCGACTTCATTTCCGACTTTCAACTTGAGGCTGAATTCCGAATGCAGTCCTCCATCTTCTTTGCGTTCCTCGGTGGATTTGAAGCCAAGAAATTCAAAGCGATCTTGAAACAAACCCAGATGGCGGCGGGCCAGCAATTGAAAACTCGCATCGGCGATTTCAAAGTGATATCCGGAATCCTCTTTGTGCTTTACCTCGGCCAATATCGCGGCCACTTCAGGGCTGCGCTTGTCCACTTCGGGAACGATGGCGCGGATCTTGTCCCAGATCAAACTGCTGCCGCTTTGATTGGACACGATGAAGTCGCGGGCATTTCCCACCAATGCCGGATCGATGTGCTCGAAACTGCGGGCCACTTTCATGACTCCATCCACATGCGCTCCGCCTTTGTGGGCAAAGGCCGCTTCACCCACGTACGGCTGACGGATATCGTCTGTGAGATTGGCGACTTCGCTGATGCTCAGGCTAAGGCTGCGCAGTTTCCCCAGTTGTTCATCCGTAACCACCTTGTAGCCCATCTTAAGCTGCAAATCGGGAACGATGACGGTGAGATTGGCGTTACCGCAGCGCTCGCCGTAACCGTTGAATACGCCCTGGACTTGCGTCGCACCTGCGCGTACCGCAGCGAGGCTGTTGGCGATGGCTACGCCCGTATCGTTGTGAACATGGATTCCCAACGGTGCATCCAAAGTTCGTTTTACCAAGGCGGTGATTTCTTCGAGTTCCCACGACAAGGCCATGCCACCGTTGGTATCGCATAACACAAGACAATCCGCACCGCCTTCTTTTGCCGCACGTAAGGTCGACATGGCATATTCTGGATTGGCCTTGTAGCCGTCAAAGAAATGTTCGGCATCGTATACCACTTCGGAAGCGTGTTTTTTGAGGAACGCCACGGAGTCGCGGATCATCCGGAGATTTTCCTCGAGCGTCGTACGCAACACGTCGGTGACATGCAAGTCCCAGCTTTTGCCGAAAATAGTGATCACCGGAGCCTGTGTGTCCACCAAATGCCGCAAGCTCGCATCTTCCTCCGGTTTTCCGTTGGGACGGCAGGTGCTGCCGAATGCCGCAATCTTTGCGTACTTCCAGGTCATCTTCCGGGCGCGGGCAAAGAATTCGACGTCGGTGGGATTGGTGGCATTGGGCCATCCACCCTCGATATAGTCGACTCCGAAATCGTCCAGCTTGCGCGCGATGGTGAGCTTGTCTTCCAGCGAAAGGGAAAGGCCCTTGGCTTGATTGCCGTCCCGCAAAGTGGTGTCGTATATGAAGACTTGCTTTTTCATGGCTTCCCGCCTTTTTTGTTTTCCATTTTCCGTGTTTCTGTTTTACCCCCCAATAAAAAAGCCCGCTCTGGTCGGAGCGGGCTTTTTTAGGGAGATGCAAATTCCCTTAAAGGCCGCTCCCGAGCGGGGTAATAATTCGAATCGCAATAAGCCCGTTCAATCGGGTGCGGTGGCAGTCTGAATTCATGGGATCCAAGGTAATCATTTTTTGATTGGGGAAAAAAGCGGTTGTTTCCCGCGAAAAAACGTGTTTCTGTTTGTTTCATACAAGCTAAAGAGCTGGATCCCTTGTCCAATGTAAGTGAGACAAATCACATGGCTTTATATGTGGGGACTATTGTAACACAATGTTACTGTCACGTCCCCCAAACTTTTTTACGTCTTAACCTGATTAAATAAAAACTTAGTCTGCGAACATTTCTATCAAGCCCAGACTCCGACGGTTAAAGAAAAAGGAAGGATTCCTCATGAAAAAGATAGGTTTGCCAGCCCTCTTGATGCTCGCTGTTTCGAGCTTTGCATTTGAGTCCCCCTCCGATCTCACTTACACGACCCCGGTTGTTTACACCGTAAATTTGCCGATTACACCTGACACTCCCACGGTAACGGATACTGTCTTTCTTTACTCGGTAGCGCCAGCCCTGCCTGCGGGCTTGGTGCTGGATTCCGTCAGCGGAGTCATTTCAGGAGCTCCCGAATCGGCATCGGTTGCCACGGATTACGTGGTCACGGCCAGTAATGATTCCGGCTCCACCACGGACACGATAAACATTACAGTGAATGAAAGGCCGTCCATTGTCTCCGATCCCATGAGCCAAATGGTGAATGCGGGTTCGACGGTGAAATTTGGCGTGGTCGCTGCGGGTACGGCTCCATTGACGTATAAATGGCTCTTTAATGATATAGACAGTGTAGGGAATACGGACACGCTTACTTTGTTCAACGTCCAGGTATCCGACACGGGTTTTTATTCGGTTGTTGTGAGCAATCTCATCGGAGATACGACGAGCAGCAACGCTGCATTATCCCTGAACAAACCACCGGTGATTAGCTCCCAACCTGTGAGTCAAATGGCCAATACAGGTTCGACGGTGAAATTTGGCGTGCAGGCCACCGGTACTGCGCCATTAACGTATCAGTGGGTGAAAAATAATACGGATACCGTGGGATTGCTCGATACCCTGACTTTATCCAATGTCCAGGCGGTAGATACGGGTTCTTACAAGGTACTGGTACACAACGTGGCCGGGGACACAGTGAGTACCAGTGTGACTCTGGGTTTGAATGTGGCGCCTTTGATCACTTCCCAGCCTGTTGTCACTCAAACCGTGAATGCGGATTCTTCGGTGACATTCGGTGTAGTAGCGACAGGCACGGGTCCACTCCATTACGTCTGGACTAAAGATGACGCGGACAGCGTTGGAAATCAGGATACGCTGGTGATTGCCAGTGTGGTGGGTGCCGATTCTGGATATTACCGGTGCGTGGTCACGAACGTTGCCGGTGTAGCGGCTAGTGACTCCGGGGTGTTGATCGTGCATACTCCACCCGAAATCACCTCGCAGCCGGTGAGTTTGATGGTAAACACAGGAGACACGGCGCAATTTGTGGTTGTGGCCACAGGAACGGCTCCGGTGACCTACACCTGGCTCAAGGACAATACAGACACCGTGGGTACATCGGATACACTGACCCTGCCCAATGCGCAGGTCTCGGATGTCGGTACTTACCAGGTGTTCATACACAATTCCCTTGGTGATCTGATAAGCGACAGTGTGACTTTGGGCTTGAATGTCCCCTCCGGTATTCTTTCGCAACCGGTTGTCACACAGACCGTACTGACGGGAACAACCGTTAAGATTGGCATTGTGTCGGTGGGCACGGCTCCGCTCCATCGTAAATGGCTCAAGAATGGCGTGGACAGCGTGGGCAATCAGGACACCCTGACCCTGTCGAATGTTCAACTTTCAGATTCAGGCACTTACAAATGCATTGTCACGAATGTTGCCGGCATTGCCACGAGTGATTCCAGCATTTTGATCGTGCATGCGCTCCCTGTGATTACGTCCCAGTCTTCAAGCCAGATGGCCAATGCGGGATCGACAGTCAAATTCGGCGTGGTGGTGACGGGCACGACTCCGTTGACTTATGTCTGGCTGAAGAACAATACGGACACGGTAGCTTTCACCGATACACTCACGATATTGAATTTTCAGGCTGCGGACACGGGTTCCTACAGGGTGTTCGTTCATAACATCGCCGGAGACACTTCCAGTGTCAGCGTGACTCTGGGACTGAACGTGGCGCCCAACATTTCTTCGCAGCCTGTCACCAGCCAAACCGTGAATTCGGGTGTGACGGTGAAACTGGGTGTCATCGCAACCGGTACGGCTCCGCTTCATTACAAGTGGGTGAAGAACGGGGTGGACAGCGTGGGTAATTTGGACACATTGACCCTTGTCAATGTTCAGGGTTCGGATTCGGGTTCGTACCAGTGCTTTGTCAATAATATCGCAGGTGTTGCGCCCAGCAATCCCGGATCGTTGGTGGTGCATTATCTTCCTGTGATCCTCTCGCAGACATCCAGTCAGATGGCCAATGCAGGCTCCACGGTGAAATTTGGTGTGGTGGCGACGGGCACCGCTCCGTTGACTTATGTCTGGCTGAAGAACAATACGGACACGGTGGCTTTCACGGATACGCTCACGATATTGAATTTTCAGGCTTCGGACACGGGCTCTTACCAGGTATTCGTTCATAATATTGCCGGCGACACCTCCAGTGTTAGTGCGAACCTTGGGTTGAACATATTGCCCAGCCTAACCTCCCAGCCGGTCGTATCTCAAACGGTGAATTCCGGTTCCACGGTGAAATTTGGCATCGGGGCTACAGGCACCAATCCGTTGTCGTATAAGTGGATTCACAACGGCGCCGATAGTGTGGGTTCTTCGGATACATTGACTCTGATCAATGTTCAAGGCTCGGATTCGGGTTCGTATCAGTGCTTTGTCACCAATGTTGCCGGTGTGGCACCAAGCAATTCGGGCACCTTGCATGTGCAATTTGTCCCGGTGATTACTTCGCAACCCGCCAGCCAGATGGTGAACTCGGGCTCCACGGCGACATTTGGGGTGGTGGCGACGGGCACGGCTCCGTTGACTTATGTCTGGCTGAAGAATAATACGGACACCGTGGGTTCTTCGGATACATTGACGCTGGTCAATGTTCAGGCTGCGGATACGGGTTCGTACAAAGTGCTGATTCATAACGTGGCCGGGGATACGTCAAGTGTAAGCGTGACCCTCGCGTTGAACGTGGCTCCCAGTGTGACCTCGCAGCCCGCCAGCCAGGTGGCAAATGAAACTGCGACCGTGAAATTTGGCGTAATGGCTTCGGGTACGGCCCCGTTCTCCTACAAATGGCTCAAGAACGGGGTGGATAGTGTTGGAAATCTGGATACACTAACCTTGGTCAATGTTCAGGGTTCGGACTCGGGTTATTACAAGTGCGTGGTGACCAACATTGCCGGTGTGGCAACGAGTGACTCGGGGGTTTTGACTGTGAATCTGGCGCCTGTGATTCTCTCGCAACCCGCCAGCCAGATGGTGAATGCCGGATCCACAGTGAAGTTTGGTGTGATGGCCGTGGGCATGGACACTCTTACCTATGTCTGGTTGAAGAACAACACCGATACTGTCGGCACATTGGACACTCTGACTTTGGTGAACGTGCAGGCTGCGGATACCGGCTCCTATAAAGTCATTGTGACAAACCCCCTTGGCGATACTACCAGCAACAGCGTGACCTTGTCGTTGAATGTGCCTGCGTCCATTGTCACCCAGCCCATTGTAAGTCAGACTCTTGTTCAGGGAGCCACGGCGAAATTTGGAGTGACTGCATCGGGTACGGCTCCGCTCTTCTACAAGTGGCTCAAGAACGGAGTGGACAGCGTTGGCAATCTCGATACGCTGACGCTCGTCAATGTTCAGGGTTCGGATTCGGGCTATTACAAGTGCGTGGTGACCAACATTGCCGGTGTGGCAACAAGCGATTCCGGTGTTTTACAGGTTCTCATAGCCCCCATGATCGCATACGTTCACAATCCCGCAGCTTATATAAAGGATTCGGCCATTACTCCGGATTCCGTGATTTCAACTGGGGGGGATGTAACCCACTATGCACTTATTTCCCCGCTCCCACCCGGTTTGTCGTTGGACACTCTTACCGGCGTCATCTCCGGGACTCCGACGCTGCAATCTTTGTCTGCCGATTTCTCGGTTATTGCAACCGGTTCCGGAGGTTCGGATACAGCGGTGGTGAACATCGGGGTATTTGCCATACCTTCCAATTTCTCCTATGCGGATGACGCGGCGGCCTACGTCCTTGGTCTGGCCATTACTCCGAATCCTCCCTCGATTACCGGCTTCATCACCCATTATTCCGTCAGTCCTGCGCCTCCCACTGGCCTGGTTATAGACAGTTTGACAGGTGTTCTGACGGGAACTCCGACGACACACCAATCCTTTGCCACGGATTACACGGTGACAGCGAGCAACCCGTTGGGTTCTGTACAAGCCATCATCAACATTACCATCGTTGGAGTTCCCACCGAGCTTTCATACATCGATGATATTCCCACGTATGGCCGCAATATCGCCATCAGTCCTCCCAATGTTCCCACCGTTCAAGGCATCGTGACGAATTACTCCATTTTACCGGCACTTCCAACCGGAATCACTTTTGATGGAACCACGGGTTACATACAGGGGACGCCCTCGGTGATTTCCCCGGCAACAAACTATACGGTCACCGCGCAAAACCCCGGTGGCAATACAACGGCTGTCATCAAGATTGGTGTGGTTAACGCCGGTCCGTAAGGGGCGTAACAAAAATGCGCCCCCTACGGGGCTGCATTTTTGTTAAACCTCTACCAACCATCCATGCGTATCGGGAGAGTCCCCGTACTGGATGGCTTGCAGGTTTTTATACAGGCGGGCCAGAGTTTGGCCCGCTTTGTCTTTTTCACCAAACCGGAAAACTTTTTCCCCATAATGCACGGCATGCACCGGTGTAATCACCGCTGCCGTGCCGCATGCGCCCACTTCGGAAAATTGACCGAGTGAATCCAATGCAATGGGTTCCTTCACCACTTTGAGTCCCATTTCCGCTGCCAAGAGTTGCAGGCTTTCGTTGGTCACGCTTTGCAGGATGGATGAGGAGTCAGGGGTCTTGTACTCTCCGGCAGCTGTAATGCCGATGAAGTTGGAGGTTCCGAATTCATCCACATATTTGTTTTCCTTGGGATCGGCAAAGAGGATGATGGGAAAGCCTTTTTTCTTTCCCAACAAACCCGGCAATAGACTGGCGGCATAATTGCCCGCAGTTTTGGCCCGGCCCGTGCCTTTCGGCGCGGCGCGATCATAATCCAGCATGACCAAAGCTTCCACGGGATGAAAACCGTCCTTGTAATAAGGACCCACGGGCGTTACGAGCACGAGGAAGGTATAGGATGATGAAGCCTTAATACCCACCGTGGCTTCGGTACCGATGAGCAGCGGACGGAGATAAAGGCTTGCACCGGTTCCATAAGGTGGGACAAAATCGATATTGCGAGTCACGGCCATTTTGCAGGCTTCTATAAAGAGCTCATCGGATGGGGCTTCCATGCAAAGCCGTTCGGCGGATTCCCGCATGCGACTGGCGTTCTTGTCCGGGCGGAACATCACTACCCGGCCATCCTTGGTGCGGAAAGCTTTCAGGCCTTCAAAAATGGCCTGACCGTAATGCAGGCAATTGGCGGCCACATGCATACTGAGCATGGGATTCGTCTGGAACTCCAGAGAACCCCATTTCCCATCGGCAAAATCGCATTGCGCCTGACCGTGAGTGGGAAGGTATTGAAAACCGAGGTTTTTCCAGTCGAGTTGCATAAATCTTCTCAGGGATGGGTGTTCACATTCCTATCTAGTAAAATCCTCCGGGATGTAAATTGAACGTATGCTGAATTCAGTGGTCCCTGAGCCTGTCGAAGGGCCAGTTCGCAATATCCTCCATCGAATCGACAAGGGTTTGCGCATTGTCCTCAAGCCTTTTCAGATCGTCAGCAATTTCATCCTGTTTACGGTGGCCTATTTTCTGGGGGTTGGTCTCTCCTCGATTTTTTACCGGCTTGGGAATAAATCCAAAACAATACCCCCGGATTCTTATTGGCTGGACGTCCCGCCAGCGCCCAAGGATCGGGACTCGTGGCTTCGTCCCTTTTAAAAGTCTGACATGAATATTCTCGGCATCAGTTGCCATTATCACGACGCCGCAGCGACCTTGATTCGGGATGGTGGGATTGTCGCCGCAGCCGAGGAGGAACGTTTCACACGGCGCAAACACGATCCCGCCTTTCCCGAAAATGCCGTGGCTTTTTGCCTGAAGCAGGGCGGACTTGATATTGGCGAAGTGGATGCCCTCGCCTTTTATGAAAAACCCCTGATCAAGTTTGAGAGGTTGTTGACGCAGCATGTTCAGCATTTTCCCCGCAGCTTCATGGTGTTTCAACGCGCCATGCCTTCGTGGCTCACGGAAAAATTGCGTGTCCGCAAGTTGTTCAAAAAGAAACTCGGTTATCGCGGCGATGTGTTTTTTCTCGAACATCATTTGTCCCATGCGGCCGGAGCCTTTTACCCGAGTCCTTTTGACGAAGCCGCTGTGTTGACGGTGGACGGGGTGGGGGAGTGGACAACGGCTGCAATGGGGATGGGTCGTGGAACACAGCTGGAACTTCACAAGGAAATCCGCTTTCCGCATTCCATTGGCTTGCTGTATTCCACGGTCACGGCGTATCTGGGATTCTCCGTCAATAATTCCGAGTACAAGGTGATGGGTCTTTCGGCTTACGGTGACAAAAATCCTGTTTCAAATCCGTATTACACAAAGTTGAAGCAAGTAATCGATTTGAAACCCGACGGCAGTTTTCAATTGGACATGAGCTATTTCGATTATGAATTCGCCGAGCGGATGCCTTCGAAAAAGTTGTGCGATCATCTTGGTGGTTCACCTCGCAAGCCTGAGGACCCGGTGACCTCGAGGCATGAGAACATTGCCGCCGCAGTCCAGATCATCACCGAAGAAGCAGTGATTGCCATGCTGCGCCAATTGCACCGAACCACCCAATGTCCGAACGTGGTATTATCCGGTGGGGTAGCATTGAACAGCGTTGGTAATGGAAAGATTCTTTCGCAGACGGATTTTCAAAATGTCTGGATACAGCCCAATGCAGGGGATGGTGGTTCCAGCATGGGTACGGCATTGTATGTACATCATGCCTTATTCAACAATCCCCGGCAAATTGCTTCTCCAAATCACACGTTACATCATCCTTATCTTGGCCCCAGCTTTTCTTCGGATGAAGTCGAGTCCTTTCTGCGCGGCCAAAACATTGTCCATCATCGCTTCCCATCGCGGGAAAAGTTGTTGGATGAAACGGCAAACCTGATTCAATCCGGTAAAGTGGTGGGATGGTTTCAGGGACGAATGGAATGGGGACCACGATCGCTGGGCGCACGCAGTATTCTGGCCAATCCCTGTGATCCCAACATGCGGGACATTCTGAATCTCAAGGTCAAGCATCGTGAAATCTTCCGTCCCTTCGCCCCGTCTGTTTGTGTCGAGGATGCGCCGAAATACTTTGAATGCGATGATCCGGTTCCATTGCCGACGGATTTCATGCTGATGGTCTATCCGGTGCGGCCGGAATGGCGTGAGAAGCTTCCGGCGGTGACGCATGTGGATGGCAGCGGACGGCTGCAAACGGTACGGCGGGAAACCAATGCGCTTTATTATGATCTCATCAAGACCTTCGGCGGACTGTCGGGTGTGCCGATGCTGGTGAACACTTCGTTCAACATCCGCGGCGAACCGATTGTCTGCACGCCGGAACAGGCATATCGCTGTATGATGGGAACGGGAATCGATTGTCTGGTGATGGAGGATTTTATCATTCATCGCGGGGAAAACATGAAGGACACGTGGGATTCGGAATCTGTTGCGAAGGATTAACTGCTGGCTTCGACTACGCTCAGCCAGCGGACGAAAATTAGATTGGAGTACTTATGGCACGACAAAGTTTACTCGGTGATATTTGGGGATTCCTCCGCGTCCGTAAGGTCTGGTGGCTGCTGCCGACCATTATTGTGCTGTTGTTGATGGGGGTTTTGGCGGTGGCGTCGCAGGTGCCGTATCTGGCGCCGTTTATCTACGCTTTGTTTTGATCTATTTATGGCGACATTAGAAGAAACATTGGCTGAAGCGCGATTAAATAATCGCGTTTGTCCACAGCCAATTAAATGGAGTGAACTTTTTGAGATGCTCCCAAACAAGCAAAGAAAAGGAAATGGTTGGGAACCTTCGTCGCCTTTAATTTTGGCAGCTTGGTGGGATACACCAGCGATGCTAAAAATGCTTAGGTTACAGGAGCATATTGAGTGGGCTTTTCAGCATGGATCCTTAGATGATGTTCATCGATTCTTGACAAATTTGAAAGAAGAGGATTGGTATCACTTAGGTGATTAAACGCTTCTGCCAAACCTGAAATCATTATGGCCTACGATCAACAACTTGCTGAACGAATTCTCAAACGCATCGTAAAACAACCCGGCCTTGTGGACAAAAAAATGTTCGGCGGAATGGCTTTTCTCCTCAACGGCAACATGTCCGTCGGCGTATACGGTGACGAAATGATTGTCCGCATGGACCCGGAAGATTGGGACAAGGCTTTATCCAAACCGCATGTCCGTCCCTTCGACATCACCGGAAAACCCATGAAGGGCTGGATATTGGTGGGACCCAAGGCATTGGCCACGGACGCAGCGTTGGGAAAGTGGATCGAAATCGGTGTGAAATACGCAGCAGGGTTGCCGAAGAAGAAATAGTTCTTGTTTTGATACGACACGCCGGTCGCTGAGCCTGTCGAAGCGCGGCGGGTTAGGCCAACGCCTTCAGAATCGCATCGCCCATTCCCACCGTATTCACAACAGTGCAACCCGCTGATTGGATGTCGCCCGTGCGGATGCCGTCATTCACCGTCTTTTCAACCGCCGCTTCAATCGCCTTCGCCGCCGCTTCCTCCTTGAAGGAAAAACGCAGCATCAAAGCCACGGAGAGGATTTGTGCGATGGGATTGGCAATGCCCTTGCCTGCGATGTCCGGAGCGGAACCGCCTGCGGGTTCGTAAAGACCGAACGAACTTTCCGAAATGCTGGCCGAGCCGAGCAGGCCCATGGAACCTGTCAGCATGGCGCATTCATCCGAGAGGATGTCGCCGAAGAGATTGCCTGCGAGGAGCACGTCGAACTGATGCGGATTGCGCAATAGCTGCATGGCGGCGTTGTCCACATACATGTGAACCAATTGAACGTCAGGATATTCTTTCCCAACACCCGTCACCACTTCGCGCCAGAAATGCATGCTGGTCAATACATTGGCCTTGTCGATGGACGTCACAATTTTGCGGCGTCCGCGTGCGGCTTCAAAAGCCTTGCGCGCGATGCGGGTGATTTCCTTGCGGGAATAATCCTTGACGTCCCACGCATGTTCGTCCGGGCCACTTCCTTCACGACCTTTGGATGTCGCCGTTTTACCGAAGTAGGCGCCCGCAGTGAGTTCACGTACGCAGAGAATGTCGAAACCGTCTCCCACGATGTCGGGGCGTAACGGACAAGCCGCAGCCAGCGCTTTGTAAACCTTGGCGGGGCGGAAGTTACAGAACAGCTGGAAGTGTTTGCGGAGAGGGAGCAACGCAGCGCGTTCGGGTTGTTGATTCGGGGGAAGGCTTTCCCATTTCGGGCCTCCGACGGAACCGAACAAAATCGCTTGGGAGTCTTCGCAAATCTTGAGTGTCGCGGGAGGCAAGGCTTCGCCGTGATTGTCAATGGCGCAGCCACCCACATCGGCATGGGTCAGTTCGGTCGTGAACCCGAATTTTTTCGAGACGGCGTCCAACACACGCTCGGCTTGTACCATCACTTCGGGTCCAATGCCATCTCCGGCCAGCACAGCTATGCGATACGCGCTCATCTCAAAACTCCCTGATATTACAGAATGTTAAGCGGATTTTATCCGCAGGAAGCCTTATATTGTAGCAATGAAAATCCATACCCGTGATTTCCGCGTGGGAGAAGGTGAATCCGTCGATCTCAAAAAGAGGCCGACCCAAATCAAACCCTTTTGCAAGAGCAAGGGCGAATACCAGACGGCTTTGCGCGGGCATGTGGAGCAACTCCGCAAATTGCAGGAGCTGCTTTTTGCCTCCAACAGTTTTTCGCTGTTGCTGATTTTTCAGGCCATGGATGCGGCGGGCAAGGACAGCGCCATCAAGCATGTCATGTCCGGCGTGGACCCGCAGGGCTGTCAGGTGTTCAGCTTCAAGCATCCCAGCGCGGAGGATTTGGATCACGACTTCCTGTGGCGCACCACCTTATGCCTCCCGGAACGCGGCCGCATCGGTATTTTCAATCGCTCCTATTATGAAGAAGTGCTCATCGTTCGTGTCCATCCAGAAATCCTGAAGGCCCAGAGAATTCCCGATGGCCCGTCAGGAAAAGAAATATGGGAAGGGCGTTTTGATTCCATACTCGATATGGAAAAGCATCTTCACCGCAACGGCACACGCGTCATCAAATTCTTCCTGCATCTTTCCAAGGAGGAGCAGCGCAAGCGGTTTTTGAACCGGTTGGATACGCCGGAGAAGAATTGGAAAATCGACATGGCTGACATCAAGGAGCGGGGATTCTGGAAAGAATACATGAAGGCCTACGAAGAATGCCTGAGTGCCACTAGCACCGACGAAGCACCGTGGTATGTGATTCCGGCGGACAACAAGGGCGACGCACGCCTGTTGATCTCCAAGGTGATTCTGGAAACTCTGGAGGGATTGAAGATGTCCCATCCCAAGGCGGGGCCGGAACGGAAAAAAGATTTGCGGTTGATTCGGAAAATGTTGGAGAAATAAACTGCCGCTTTGTCTCGATACGTCCGCCGGAGGCGGGCTTTAGCCCGTATCGAGATGAGCGGCTATTTAATCAACGCTTGTATTTCTTTGAACTTCGGCGTGCCCGCCTGACGCAGCCATTCGCACACGGCCATCTCCGCCGTCACACCCTGAATGCCGTTGGCTTCCAACCTTCGCAAAGCAGCATCCTTGTCGGAAACCTTGCGTGAAGCGACAGCATCTTCCACCACATAAACCTGTCCATCCGAATTTTGGATCAAGTCCATTGCAGTTTGCAAAATGCACACGTGAGTCTCGACTCCGCAGAGGATGATTTGATTGCGCTTGGAAGAACGCACCGCCTCGGCCCATTCCGGAACATCCATCGCGCTGAAGGAAAGTTTTTCAATCACCGGGGTTCCCTGCGGAAGCACCGACAGGATTTCTGACAAAGTGCGGCCCAGACCTTTGGGATACTGTTCTGAAACGATGATGGGGATTTGAAGCAGCGCGGCAGCTTTGGCCAAGACTGCAATGCGTTTCCCGACTTCTTCCATGCCGGAAACTGCACCGATGAATTTTTCCTGAAAGTCAACGATCAGAAGCAGGGAGTTCTCCGCGTTCAGCAGCGACGCATTGCGCCGATCTTCCTTCTCGCGGAGAAACATCCCAAGCCTCAAGGAAAGAGGTTAAACCTCCTTCGAGTCGATCCACTTCATGTTCTTGCGCAAACGGCGTCCGACCACTTCGAGCGGATGCTGTTTTTCCTTGGCTTCCCAGGCGCGGAATTTTTTGCCACCGCCCTGCAGTTCCGTGAGGAACTTCTTGGCGAAGGTGCCGTTTTGGATTTCCTTGAGAACCTTTTTCATCTCCAGCTTGGTCTTGGCGTTGACGATGCGGGGACCTGTGACCATGTCGCCATACTCGGCCGTGTTCGACACGGAGTAGCGCATGTAGGAAAGACCGCCCTGATAGAACAGATCGACAATCAGCTTGACTTCATGCATGCATTCGAAGTAAGCCAATTCTTCCGGATATCCTGCTTCGATCAAGGTTTCAAAACCCGCCTTGACGAGTGCCGAGAGGCCGCCGCACAGCACGGACTGTTCGCCGAACAAGTCGGTTTCAGTTTCATCCTTGAAAGTGGTTTCGATCGCACCCGCGCGCAAACCACCCACACCGCGTGCATGCGACAAAGCAATGGCCTTGGCATTGCCGGTGGCGTTTTGCTTGATTGCGATGAGGCAGGGGACACCACCACCTTTAAGGAATTCGCTGCGCACCAAGTGACCGGGACCTTTGGGCGCGATCATGATGATATCGACATCCTTCGGCGGCTTGATGATGTTGAAGTGAATGTTGAAACCGTGCGACCAGATCAGGCACTTACCCGGTTTGAGATTCGGCTTGATTTCTTTTTCATACACATCCTTTTGAACTTCATCCGGCAAAAGGATTTGAATGACATCGGCCTTGGCGGAAGCTTCGGCGGCGCTGACGGGTTTGAAGCCGTGCTTCACCGCCAGTTTGTAATTCGCGGAACCCTTGCGCTGGCCAATGATGACCTTCACGCCGCTGTCGCGCAGATTCTGGGCCTGAGCATGTCCCTGGCTTCCATAACCGATCACGGCGACTGTTTTACCCTTGAGGGCCGCTGCGGATCCGTCCTTGTTTGTGTACACCTTGAGCATGGAAAGGCCTTTCGATAAGAAGTAAGTGAGGGGGTGAAAATTAGCAAAGGCTCCGGACTTTGTTGTACTTTTTCCACGTCTGGATCGATGCAAAAAGCTTGGGAATAAGAAAGCTTTGGAAAGATGGACATGGAAAAAAGCCCTGTAAAACAGGTTCAAAAAATCGTCTGGATGGTATTGGCCATGGTGGTTTTGGCTGAAGCCCATAGCGGGCAAGGCCTCGCGGGTGGTTTTACGAGCGGTTTTTTACACCCGATTTCAGGTTTGGATCATGTGGTCGCCATGGTTTCCGTGGGCTTATGGGGCGCCTTTTTAGGGGCTCCGGCGATTTGGCTTTTGCCCGTCGTGTTTCCATTGGTGATGGCTTTCGGCGGGGTTTTGGGGGTTGCAGGCGTGCCTCTTCCGGGAGTGGAAATCGGCATCGCCCTGTCCGCCATTGTCCTCGGAATCATGGTGGCTGCAGCAGCCAAGCCTCCCATTTGGATCGCAGCGGTTCTTGTCGGCATCTTCGCCATTTTTCACGGCCACGCGCATGGCACCGAACTTCCCAACGCTGCGAATCCCCTTGCGTATAGTTTGGGATTTGTAGTGGCGACGGGACTGCTTCACTTGTCCGGAATCGCTTTCGGATTACTGGATCGGTTTCCATCTGGAAAAATTGCGATACGCGTTTTGGGCGGAGTGGTTTCCCTGATCGGATTGGGATTCCTGACGCACGTGTTATGAGAAAAAAACTTTTCGGCATTGTTGCCCTTTTGCTGCTGACTCCGCAATGGGCTTCGGCTCATGTTCCCGTGCCGGGGTTGAATGACTTTTACAACGGGCTTTTGCATCCCTTTGTTTCGCTTCCACATCTGCTGATCTTGATTGCTCTGGGGATTCTTTTAAGTCAGCATCCGAAAAAAGACAGCTCGATGCCGACGGCCGCCTTTCTGTCGTCGTTGGCGGTGGGTTTAGGATTGGCCACGTTTTCCATCGGGTTTTCCACCGAAACCTTTTTACTGCTAGGAGCGGGTCTGCTCGGTTTTTTAATCCTGTTGAATTGGACGGTTCCCTATTGGAGTCTGGGTCTGTTTGCGGTTTTAACCGGCCTGCTGATGGGACTTGATTTTGCCGGGGAAACCGTAATATCAAAAGCCGCCCTGAATCTTGGCACTGGCGTGACCCTTTATTTTGTGTTTGTCTGTGTGACGGGATTGGGCGAAGGACTCGGTAAAAAAAAATGGCAGCAAATCGGGCTGCGAATCATGGGCTCTTGGATCGCCGCCATCGCCTTACTGGTGCTTTCGCTGCTGTTGTTTGTGAAGAAAACCTGAAACCGGTTATTCGGATTTCATCCGGGTAATTTCTATTTCGTCATCCCATCATGTTTGAACAGCTTACCGGAAAACTGGACGCGGTTTTCAAAAAACTGCGCGGCCAGCATAAAATCAGCGAGGAAAACGTTTCCGAGTCCCTGCGCGAGATTCGCGTGGCCCTGCTCGCCGCCGACGTTCATTTCCAAACGGTCAAGGAGTTCATTGCCTCGGTAAAGACCAAAGCTCTCGGAGCCGAAGTCCTACAATCCGTGTCACCGGGGCAGATGATCGTCAAAATCCTGCACGACGAAATGGCTCTTTTGCTGGGAGGTGAAGGGGAAGAACCGCGCTATCAAGGTGCGAGTCCAGTCGGCGTCTTGATGATGGGTCTGCAGGGTTCGGGTAAAACCACGGCTTGTGGCAAACTGGCTTTGAATCTGCGCGACAAGTGGAAACGCAAACCCATGCTGGTGGCTTGCGACGTGTATCGTCCTGCCGCCATTGAACAGCTCAAGGTTCTGGGCAAACAAATCGATATTCCGGTTTACGACGAGGGCATCGGCGATCCCGTAAAGATTGCGGAGAATGGACGTAAGGCCGCAAAGGAAGCGGGATGCGACATCGTCATTTTCGACACGGCTGGCCGCCTCCAAATCGATGATGCCTTGATGATGGAACTGGAACGCATTCAATCCGCAGTGAAACCTTCGGAGCGATTCTTCGTGGCCGATGCCATGACTGGTCAGGAAGCGGTGAACGTGGCCAAGTCGTTCAACGATCGACTCGATTTCACCGGCGTCATCCTCACCAAAATGGATGGCGATGCGCGCGGTGGTGCGGCGCTTTCCATCAAGTCAGTGACGGGTAAACCCATCCGTTATATCGGTACGGGCGAGAAACTCGATGCGCTGGAATTGTTCCATCCGGATCGCATGGCGTCGCGCATTCTCGGCATGGGCGACGTGCTCACGCTCGTGGAAAAAGCGCAGGAAGTTTACAACGCCGATGAAGCCAAGCAACTTGAGAAAAAATTCAAGCAGAACAAATTCGATCTGAATGACTTTCTGAATCAATTGCGTCAGGTCAAAAAAATGGGTTCCATGGCCGACATCATGTCCATGATTCCTGGCATGGGGAAGTTGTCGGACGCGAAAATTGACGAGAACCAGTTCAAGCATGTGGAGGCCATTCTGACCTCCATGACCCAAAAAGAGCGGGTCAATCCCAAAATTATCGACGGACGTCGCCGTTTCCGTATTGCCGCCGGAAGCGGGACTTCTTTGCAGGAAGTGAACCAGATTTTGCGCCAATTTGAGCAAATGCAGAAGATGATGAAGCAAATGTCCGGGATGGCGGGCAAGGCCGGGGGCATGAAGAATCTTCAACGCATGATGCAACAACGGGGCGGGATGCCGAAGTTTTAGCAGCAATTGGCTTTTTTCAGCCAAATTCCTTTGACTTTCCCGCATGTTTTTCTACCCTTAACCCTCCAAAAAGGGAGGCCATCTCTTGGCAGTTGTTATTCGCTTGGCTCGCATGGGCCACACTCACAAGCCTTTTTACCGCATCACAGTTGCGGATTCCCGCTCTGCGGCTACGGGAAAATTTCTCGAACAAATCGGTCACTATGATCCGACCCTGAACCCGCCTGCGGTGAAGGTGAACGAGGCCAGCGCCTTGAAGTGGATCAAAGACGGCGCTCGTCCGAGCGACACAGTGAAGTCCTTGTTCCATCGTCACGGCATCATGGAAAAAGCACAGTTGATTGCGAAGGGCAAGGCAACCGCCGAAGCTCCTCTCAAATCTCGTGCTGTTCTCAGCAAGAAGGTCAAGATCCACAAGGTGGTGAAGGCGGAGCAGGCAACTGCTGCCAAGAACGCTGCTGAAGCTGCCGTCAAGGAAGCTGCTGCCGCGAAGGCCGCCGCTGAAACAGCTGCCAAGGAAGCTGCTGCTGCAAAGGTTGCTGAAGAAGCTGCCAAAGCCGCTGCGAAGGAAGCCGAAGCTGCCGCGAAGGTTGCTGCTGCCGAAGTTCCTGCGGAAGCCGCACCCGAAGCTTAATCCCGATATTTCATGTTTGAAGAAAAAGGCTGCTCACGCAGCCTTTTTTATTGCCCAGATTTATCCCGGCCATTTTCCTTCGAAGACAAACTCTTCGATCTTTTTCCGGTCGCTCGGTTTTTCCCGTTCCCTATAGGACTCGGGGAGTTGCGTCACAGGCGCAGGATGACCGATGGCGATCATGGCTTGCGGTTCATAGCCTATAGGCAAAGCTGCCGTTTCATGTGCTTTGATGAAATCAAATCCCAACATGCCATGAACCACAAGATTTAATAAAGAACCCTGCAAGGCCAGCGACATCCATGCGGAGCCGGTGTCAAAAGCATGGGCTTTGTTGGGTTTTCCGTTTTGTTGGGTATTTGAAACCGCAAGCACCAATGCACCTGCATTCACACACCAAGCCTGATTCCCCTTGCCCAAGGTTTGAAACAATCCATCGAATGCGGGAGTGTCTCGGATGCCATAGATAAAATTCCATGGCTGAAGATTTGAAGAGGAAGGCGCCCAGCGCGCGGCTTCAAACAGGGACATCAAAACAGGCAAATCTATTTTCGCCCCGTTCATCGCCCGTGGAGACCAGCGTTTCAGGAACTGTGGATCGATGGGGTATTCGGACTGGCGAAAAGATTCGATGGGAACGGGATATTCCATGCAAAATGCTCCGGATTCGGGTTACCTATATAAGGTACGTATCGTCAAAGTGGCAGATTTTCAAGATGGAGGATTGCGTATGTATCCCTATACCCTGGCGATTTTGGTTCTGGAACTCGCAATCACCCGTATCTCACCTCATGATGCGGCCACATGGTTGATGGAAGTTTTTCCGGTCATTTTTGTTCTTCCTTTGGTTTGGCATCTCGGAAGAAAAGGGAAAATTTCCCCGCTGTTGCAAATCCTCATCATCGTTCACGCCGGTGTATTGTGCGTGGGAGGTCATTACACTTACGCACTTGTGCCTGCCGGAGAGTGGGTAAAGAACCTCGGAATCGGCACTCGAAACAACTACGACAAGCTCGGTCATTTTGTGCAAGGATTCATTCCGGCCATTGCCATCCGGGAAATTTTCATGCGCGTTCGCTATTGGGATGGGCACAAAGTTTTGATGTCCTTTGTCGTGGTTCTTGTTTGCGGCGGCATCAGCGCATTGTATGAGATTCTCGAAATGCTGGCGGCGCTGTGGATGGGGCAGGGAGCGGATGCTTTTCTCGGCACGCAGGGTTATGTGTGGGACACGCAAACCGACATGGCTACCGCATTGATTGGGGCGTTTATTGCAGTGTTTTTATTCGAGAAAGCGCATAGGAAACAAATAACCTGAATCCTACGTGAAAACTCCGATGGGAACGGGTAACTTTGGAGAATGTCTGAAACTTCCAATGAATTGATTCTCGTCGGTGTGATCCAGAAACCCTATGGTTTGCTGGGTGAAATCAAGGTTAAACCCGAAACGTTTGACTTTGATCGTCATAAGCAACTCAAGCAAGTTTATTGCCGCAAGCGGCATGGGGAAGAGGTTGAAACTCTCGCCGTACGCGCAACACGCGCGGATGATCGCTACTGGTATTTGAAATTCGAGGATATCAAAACGCCTGAGGCCGCAGCGCATTTAAGCGGTATGGAATTGTGCGTGGGCCCTGAAGAAAAACTCGAACTGCCGAAGGGTATGGTTTATTTCTCCGATCTTCCCGGCATGAAAGCCATTGATGAAAAAGGCGAAGAAGTCGGAACGGTTTTGGAAGTGATGGAAACCGGAGTTCAGGAATTCCTGTTGCTCAAAACATCGCATGGTGAAATCCCGGTTCCGTGGAATGATCAATACGTCAAAAAGATCGACGTCGAAACCAAAATTGTGGAACTGGACTTGTCCATGCTGCGGGGAATTTTGTTCTGATGCGCATTGACATCATCACTTTGTTTCCGGAAATGTTCAACGTTCTGGAAACCAGCATTCCGGGACGGGCGCAAAAATCCGGGGCTCTGGTTCTGAAAGCCCATCAACTCCGCGATCATGCCATCAACAAGCACGGACAGGTGGATGATGCCCCGTATGGCGGCGAAGCCGGCATGGTTTTGCGGCCCGAACCCCTGAAATCGGCCATAGACGAGGTAAACACGGAATTGGCTCCTGTGCGGCCCCGGGTGCTGCTAATGAGCGCCCAAGGCCGTATTTTGACGCAGGAAAGGCTGCGGGAATTGGCTGAAATCGAAAATATTCTTATCATTTGCGGCCACTATAAAGGCATTGATCAGCGCATTAGCGACGTTTATGTGGACGAAGAAATCTGCATAGGCGATTACGTGGTATCGGGAGGCGAACTTCCGGCCATGGTCCTGATCGATGGAGTGGCGCGCCTTTTACCGGGTGTCTTGGGAGATTCGGAGTCTGCGGAAACGGATAGTTTCTACGACCCGAATCGGTTGGGATGGCCGGTTTATACGAGGCCGCAGGAGTTCGAAGGCCGGTCTGTTCCCGAAGTGCTTCTATCAGGGCATCACGAGAACATCCGGAATTGGAGGCTTGAAGAAAGCCTCAGGTTGACTCGGAAGAATCGACCGGAACTGCTGGAAAAGAAAGAGCTTACGGAAGAGAAGAAAAAGGAAATTTGATCATGCATCCTACAGTAGCCAAAATCCACAACGACGCCGCCCAGCGCACCGACATTCCGGAATTCCGCGCGGGCGATACCATCAGCGTTGACTTCAAGGTCATCGAAGGCAGCAAAGAACGCGTGCAAACTTTCACGGGTGTTGTGATTCAACGTCGCGGTGCCGGAGTTTCCGCAACCTTTACGGTGCGTAAAATGTCCAGCAACGTTGCCGTCGAACGTATTTTCCCCTTGCATTCACCGCGCATCGCGGGAATCAAGGTGAGCCGCCTCGGCAAGGTTCGCCGTGCGCGCATATTCTACATGCGTGACTTGACCGGTAAGGCCTCGCGCATCAAAGAACGTGAAGCCTAATCGTGGGGGCCGGTAGGGGCGACCCGCCGGGTCGCCCCTACCGGCCATGTCCGAATTATCCCGCTTAACCGGGGTTGGTCCCAAACGCCTGAAGGCTTTCGAAGCCTCAGGCCTCCTCACATTACGCGATCTCGTTTATTATCTGCCGCGCCGGTATGTAGACCGCACGCGCATTACTCCCATTGATTCCCTGAAAGAGGGGATGGATGCTTTTTTCCCCGCGCATATCGAATCAGCTGACAGCATCGGAACAAGGCTTGTCGTTCATGTTCGCGATGAAACGGGTGGCATTGAACTGGTTTTCTTTCGCGGCCTCCACTTTCTCAAACAGCGCCTGCGACCCGGAAAGCGAATCTCTGTTGCCGGGCCTGTGACCTATTTCCACGACTTTCAAATCGCGCATCCCGAATGGGAGGAGCTTGACGAGGATCAGGAACCTCGCGGCGGCATGCTCCCCGTTTATCCCATGACCGAGGAAATGGAAGAAGCTCGCATCGATCACAAGTTGGTGCGGCGACTGGCTTTGGAAACACTGGAGCAGTTTTCTTTTTCCGATCCGCTTTCACCGGACGAGAAAAATTTCCTTCAGCTGCGGTCCGAAATTGAAGCGTTGAAAATTCTGCATGCGCCTACGTCGTTGGACTTGGTCGCTACGGCTTTTAGTGAAATAAAGGTTCGTGAGTTGTGGCCGCTAAGTTTGAAGCGCGAAGTTGCACGACGGGAACGATTAAACCGGGGTCGGGTCTTCACTGCGCATCCCGAAACAGAACAAGCTGCGCATTCCGCTTTGCCTTTTTCGCTGACCAAAGGTCAGGAAGAAGTGTTGCAATCCATTCACACCGCATTGGAAACGCAGGGCCAATTCTTTGGCCTGTTGCACGGCGATGTGGGTTCGGGAAAAACAGCCGTGGCCTTGCTGGCAGCGATCCGTGTAATGGCTGCAGGAGCGCAGGCCGTGTTGCTGGCACCCACGGAAATTCTCGTGGAGCAACATTTCCGTTCCACCGCCGCAGTATTGAAAGCAGCGGGTTTTGAATCCGCATTGTTGTCGGCTTCGACACCCGCAGATGAGAGGACTCGCATTCTTGAAAAACTGAAGGATGGGAGCTTGCCCTTCGTGGTCGGCACGCATTCGCTGTTGTCATCCGGCGTGGTGTTCAAAGAATTGCGGCTGGTGTTGATCGATGAACAACATCGCTTCGGTGTGGAACAACGTGCAGCATTGTCCGCCAAAGGTATTGAACCGCATGTGTTGTATCTCTCCGCTACACCAATTCCGCGCACGCTGGCACAATCATTGTATGGCGATTTGGATGTGTTGACGTTGGCGGAAAAACCTGCTGGGCGTTTGCCGGTAAAAACCCGACGCGTTCCTGCGGAAAAAGAAAAGGAAATGCTGGAGTTTCTTTTTCGGGAAACCCAAAATGGAAATCAGGTTTATTGGGTTGTTCCCAGAATCACCCCCCCTTTATCCCCCCCTCTTGAGGGGGGGAATAAAATGGACAACGAAACGGAAAGCATTGCAGCAATTGATTCCGCCGTCAAACGGTTACGAAATGTTGGCAAATGGCGCGTTGAAGCCGTGCATGGACGAATCCCATCACAGGAACGTGAACGCATTTTGTCATCATTCCGCAAGGGCGAAATCCATGCGTTGGTGGCTACGACTGTAATTGAAGTAGGTGTGGATGTGCCGGGAGCGAACCTGATGGTGGTCGAAAGTGCGGATCGATTTGGGCTGGCGCAATTGCATCAGTTGCGCGGTCGCACGGGTCGTGGTCAATCGCAAGCCTGGTGCTTTCTGTTGGCACCGCTTAACGGGTGGCCGGAGGAAACCGAAGAACGTTTGCGCGAGTTTGCGTCCACCGAAGATGGTTTCCGCATTGCCGAGATGGACCTTCAACGTCGCGGTGCGGGAAGTCTGGACGGGACACGGCAAAGTGGATTTGGGCTGCTCCGGTTCGTGGATTTACTGGAAGACTCGGAATTGATTCGGGAGATGCGCTCAAAGGCTGCGGAGTGGATGCATGCGCAATAAGAATCTTTTTATTGGAGCCTTTTTGATCATTCCGATGTTTCTCTGGAATTGCATGAGGACTTCGACCGGCAATGATGAAAATGTGAATTTGGGAAAGTCTTGGACACAACAGGTCTCGGGAACAACCGAGGCATTGAATTCGGTGACTTGGGCGGATCATCAATGGGTGGCCGTCGGTTCGAGTGGAATTATTCTGACGTCGTCCGATGGAGCAACCTGGACAAAGCAAATTTCGGGAACTGAAAATCCCTTGAACTCTGTGATTTGGACAGGCCCTTCGACAGGCTCAGGGCCCGGACAGTTAGTGGCTGTGGGGTCTGGCGGCATTGTTTTAACATCGCCGAATGGCGTGGTGTGGACAGAGCGGAATTCTGGAGTATCGGCAATTTTAAACTCGGTTATTTGGACCGGCCCTTCGACAGGCTCAGGGACCGGACTCTTTGTGGCAGTGGGCTGGGATGGGATCATACTAACATCTCCCGATGCAATTACATGGACCGAACGGCTTCCGGTATTGGGACGGCAGGATCCGGTTCACGGTGGAAGTGACGGTGTTTTAGGGGGTGAAGACTTGTATTCCGTGGCATGGAGTGGAACGCGGATGATTGCAGTGGGCTACTACGGTACGGTTCTCACTTCACAAGATGGCGTGACGTGGATGGAACAAAGTTCCGGCATCACGAATGCCCTTTCCTCCCTCGCATGGAGTGGAAGTCAACTGGTTGCTGTAAGCAACAACGGAGATATTTTGGCTTCTCCGGACGGTGTAACCTGGGCTTCCCGGGGATCGTTTGGCGTCTTGAACTCGATTACGTGGAACAACAGACGATTTATTGCGGTGGGTTATGAAGGAACGGTTTTGGTTTCAGATGATGGCGTCCATTGGACAAACGATTCGTTGGCTGCCAAATCCGTCTTGTATTCCGTCGCGGGGACAAGCCCTTCGACAGGCTCAGGGACCGGAAAACTTGTCGCGGTGGGTTATGACGGGGTCATTTTTACTTCCCCATAAACGATCCTATTTCAGATTCGGCACAGCTTCTCGAGAATATCCTTATGATGAGGCCACTTTTTCGTCAGTTCCTCTTTTTTGCCCATCTCAAATAATTCGAAGTCAAAAGCCGGAGCAACCGCGCAGCTAACGAGGGCAAACCCGTTCTTTTCAGGAGGTTCTGCCGCGAACCAGACACCCGGTTCCACCACCAGTGACAAATGTTCTCCAACGCCTTTACCCAGTCTTGTCACCGAATATTTTCCCGAAGGATCGATGGCATGTACGTCCAAAGCGTTACCATCCTGGAAGTACCAGATTTCAGGATAGGCAAGCCGATGAAAGCCTGAGAAGTCTTTGTCCTGAAGCAGGTAATAAATGGAAGTGCAAGCCCCCGTAACCTTGCCGCTGGGTGGAACCACGGGAAAGCTTGAACGGTAAACTTCCTTGTAGAACCCGCCTTCGGGATGGGGGACAAGGTTTAGGCGGCCAATCCACTCTTGTGCGGTCATCTTTTAAGGTCTTTCTGGCTGGATATACAACCTTCAAAATAGGCATGCGCTCGGCATTTCCCGAGACAAAAGGGATTGATCAGGGCATTCGTAGACCGTGCAGCCGTTGTTACCTTTTCACAGGTTTTTTCCCATCTTTTCACAAACGGACCCGTATCCATGCCCAAGCGCCAGGACCTTCATAAAATCATGCTCATCGGAAGCGGGCCCATTGTCATTGGGCAGGCCTGCGAGTTCGATTATTCCGGTACTCAGGCCTGCAAGGCCCTGCGCGAAGAGGGCTACAAGGTCATTCTGATCAACTCGAATCCTGCCACCATCATGACCGATCCCCAGATGGCCGATGCGACCTATATCGAGCCGATTACGTGGGAAATGTGCGAGAAGATTATTGCCAAGGAAAGACCCGATGCCTTGTTGCCCACTTTGGGCGGACAAACGGGATTGAACACGGCCGTCGAACTGGCCGAACGCGGCATTCTGGAAAAGTACGGCGTCGAAATGATCGGCGCGAATCTGGAAGCCATCAAAAAAGCCGAGTCGCGCAAGTTGTTCAAAGATGCGATGACGAAAATTGGCATTGATTCAGCGCGGTCTTTTGTCGCCCGAACCATGGACGAAGCGCGCATCGCCATGAAGGAAATCGGTTTGCCGTTGGTCATCCGTCCGGCTTTCACCATGGGTGGAGCAGGCGGAGGCTTTGCATACTCCGAAGAAGAATTTGAACGCATTGCGCGCAGTGGTTTGTCATTGAGTCCGATTTCCGAAATCCTCGTCGAGGAATCGATGGTGGGATGGAAAGAATTCGAGATGGAAGTGATGCGCGACCGCAAGGACAATGTCGTCATCATCTGTTCCATTGAAAACGTGGACGCCATGGGCATTCACACCGGTGATTCCATCACCGTGGCTCCGGCGCAAACGCTGACGGACAAGGAATACCAGCGCATGCGCGATGCCTCCATCGCCTGCATCCGTGAAATCGGAGTGGAGACCGGCGGTTCCAACGTGCAATTCGCCGTGAATCCCAAAGACGGCCGCTTGATCATCATTGAGATGAATCCGCGTGTGTCGCGCAGTTCGGCATTGGCGTCCAAGGCTACTGGTTTTCCCATTGCCAAAATCGCCGCCAAACTTGCGGTTGGCTATACGCTGGATGAATTGAAGAACGACATCACCCGCGTCACGCCTGCCTGTTTTGAACCGACCATCGATTATGTCGTGACCAAGGTTCCGCGTTTTACCTTCGAGAAGTTTGCGCAGGCGGAATCGGTTCTGGGCACGCAGATGAAGTCGGTGGGCGAGGCCATGGCCATCGGTCGCACTTTCAAAGAGTCCCTGCAGAAAGCCATGCGCTCGCTGGAAATCGACCGCTACGGTTTGGGCGCCGACGGGAAAAAAGAAATTCCCGACGATCAAATCGAAAAGAATCTCGACTTCAAACATCCCGGCATCAACCGTGTTTTCTCCGTGAAGCGCGCCTTTGAATTGGGCTGGAGTCTGGAAAAGGTTCAGGGCATGTGCCGCATGGATCCGTGGTTCCTGAATCACATTCTCGATCTGGTTCGTTTCGAAGCGTCGGACTTGAAGGGCAAGTCGCTCAAATCTTTACCCAAAGAAACTTTGCGGAAAGCGAAGCAATGGGGCTATTCCGACGTGCAACTGGCGTACTTATCCGGTTCCAAGGAAGAGGATGTGCGTCAACAGCGCAAGGCGCTGAATATCATGCCGGTGTACAAGACGGTCGACACCTGCGCCGCCGAGTTCAAGGCGTTCACGCCTTATCATTATTCGACGTACGATGAAGAAAATGAATCGGTTCCTACGAATCGCAAGAAGGTGATCATCGTTGGTGGTGGCCCGAACCGCATCGGTCAGGGTATCGAGTTCGACTATGCCTGTTGTCAGGCGTCCTTTGCATTACAGGAAGAGGATTGCGAATCCATCATGGTGAACTCCAATCCCGAAACGGTAAGTACGGATTACGATACCTCGGACAAACTTTATTTCGAACCGTTGACTCGTGAAGATATTCTCAACATCATCGAGTTGGAAAAACCCTACGGTGTCATTCTGCAATTCGGCGGACAAACGCCGTTGAAGTTGGCGAAAGCTTTGGAGGCCGCTCATGCGCCCATTTTGGGAACCTCGCCTTCTTCCATCGACATCGCGGAAGATCGCAAGTTGTTCTCCGAACTGGTCAATCGTTTGGGTCTCAAGCAACCGCCCAATGGTTTGGCTGTGAACACCGAAGAAGCGGTTGCCGTTGCAGCCCGGTTGACCTATCCCGTCTTACTGCGTCCTTCTTTTGTGCTTGGCGGACGTGCGATGGCTATCGTGTATTCTGAAGACGAGTTGCGTCATTACATGGCCACTGCAGTCGAGGCTTCTTCTGAGCGGCCTGTGCTTGTGGACAAGTTCCTCGATCAAGCGATGGAAGTGGATGTGGACGCCATCTCCGACGGGAAAACCGTAGTGGTGGCGGGAATCATGCAGCACATTGAAGAAGCCGGTATTCACTCCGGAGATTCCGCCTGCATCATGCCGCCGCAGGACATTACCGAATCGGTACTGGAAGAAATGCGCCGCCAAACCATCGCCATGGCCAAAGAGCTTAAGGTGATTGGATTGATGAATGTCCAGTATGCCATTAAGGACGATGTGGTTTATGTGCTGGAAGTGAATCCACGCGGCAGCCGCACGGTTCCTTTCGTCAGCAAAACACTCGGTGTTCCTTTGACCAAGTTGGCGACCAAGGCCATGCTCGGGAAAACTTTGCAGGAATTGGGATTCACCGAGGCCCGCATCGGCAATTATGTCACGGTGAAGGAAAGCGTATTCCCGTTTGCAAAATTCCACGGTGTCGATACCTTGCTAAGCCCCGAGATGAAATCCACCGGCGAGGTGATGGGCATCGATTCGAATTTTTCACGAGCCTTTGCCAAGGCGCAAATCGCAGCGGGGAACAGCCTTCCCAGTCACGGGAAGGTATTTCTCTCCGTGAATAATCACGATAAGAAAAATATTGTCCCGATTGCGCAGGGTTTACAGGAACTCGGCTTTGAATTGCTTGCGACTTCAGGCACGGCGAAGGTGTTGCGTGAACACGACATTTCCTGTCGCGCCTTGAACAAGGTTTCCGAAGGTTCTCCGCATATCGTGGATTTGATTCAGAGCAAGGAATGCGCTTTGCTGATCAACACGCCTTTGGGACAAGCTGCGATTGAAGACGATGGTTTGATTCGTAAAGCTGCGCTCATTGCCCAGATTCCTTATACGACAACCATGTCTGCGGCACGTGCGGCATTGGAAGCCATTCGCGCCCTGAAACGCGGGGAACTCGAAGTCCGCTCCTTGCAGGAATTTCACGCCGGCCTGTAAGGGCGACCCGCCGGGTCGCCCTTACAGGCCGGGTCTAATTTCGTACACTATTCCCAATGTCGCGCCGATTTAAAATCCTGTTCCCCGGTCTGATGCTGTTGTCACTGCTGCTCGGTGGCTGTGTTTATTTCAACACATTTTTCAACGCGCAGAAAGCTTACGATCAAGCCATTCGCATGCGTGAAAAACGCCTCGCCAAGGATCCGGAAGATTCGGTGGTTGTGACGCCGGAAGAAAAGCTGAAGTTTGAACGCGCGATAGCCAAATGTTCCAAGTTGCTGGAGCTTTATCCGGAGCGCACCGATTATGGGCCCAAGGCTCTTTTCCTGATGGGGGAGAGTTATTTGCTGATGGAAGATTATGGAATGGCCGTGGAGAAGTACGAGGAATTGGCGCGTTATTATCCGACGGCTCCGCAAAATCCTTTGGCGGAGATTCATCGCGCCAAGGCTTTTTATCTCGATGGAAAAATGCTCAAGGCACGGGATGCGGTGCAAATCGTCCTGAAGAAAAACCCCTCGGGTGAAATTTTGCGTGAAGCCCTGTTGCTTGCGGCGCATATGGAAATGGAAGGGGATTCCGCTTCTGCGGGTTTGACTTATTTTGAAAAGTTTTTGGAGCAGAAAGGCCTGAGCGACGATGTCCGGGCGGATGTGCATTGGGAAGCTGCAAAGCTCTCGTTTAATCTGGGCCAATGGGAGCGGGCTCGGGGACATGCACTGGCCCCGGAACACAACATCTACGCCGACAAATTCAAGTATCGCAATGAACGGCTGGCGCTGCTTTGCAAATACCGGGAGAAACAGTTTGCCGACGGGATTGATGAAGCGAAGCATCTATACAAGCAGAAAGGGTATGGGCCTTATCGTCCGGACATCAAGGTGTTGATGGGGCGGGGAAGGGAAGGTTTGGGGGATTGGAAGGCAGCGGAAAATCTTTACCGGCAGGTTCCACGCATGAAGCCCCGGGGGGCGCCTGCGGCCGAGGCCTTTTATCGCTTGGGGGATCATTATTTCGAAGTGCTCCGTCAGGAGGACTCCGCCAAGGTTTACTTCGATTCCTCCGCAGCCGTGGGTCAAAGTTTTGAGTTCGGCGCTCTGGCCGCGGAGAAATCCCGTGCGTTGTCGCGCATTGCCGAACTCCGGAAGGCCAAGCCGGATTCTGTTCAACCCCATTACTCGAGTTTCATGATTGCGGAATTGTTCCTCTTCAATCTCTCGCAGGTCGATAGTGCGCTGGCACGATTGAACCAGATTGTCGCCAGCAACACACTCGACAGTACCCATACCATCCGCGCCGCCTATGCCCGGGCCTATATTCAGGAGGAATTCAAGAAGAACAAGCCCGTGGGGGATTCGCTTTATCGCTATGTGCTGGAAAAATTCCCCAATACCGAATGGGCCAAACAGGCGGAGAAAAATCTGGGTTTAAAACCGACGGTGCAAACCGACGAAGACAGGGCGCACACCCTTTTTCTCGAAGCGGAAAAACTGCGTTTCGGCGGGGAGGATGTTTCCAAAAAGGTTGTTCCCGCCTATCGGATGGTTTACGGGCAATATCCCCGGACGCAATTTGCGCCAAAGGCGCTTTTCGTCATGGCCTTTTTGCGTGAGGGTCAGGCGCATGAACTGCCGCCGGTACACGGCAGTCTGGATTCGGCCAAAGTTGCTTATTACACCTTGAACAAGAAATACCATAATACGGTTTACGGCCGCATTGCCGGAGACAAGATGGTCTACGCAAATTTCACCAAAGCGGATATGGATTCGTTATTCACCAAGGCAAACGGGGATTCCAGCAAGGTTGTTTCAGAAGGCGGATCCACTTCAACGGATGCTGCAGTTGAAGATACCACCGAAGAGGAAACCGGGAAGAAGCGCAAGGAAGTGCTGGAGCCCGGTGTTGACGACTACTAGGCTCGACGGGAGAGTTTTTGTCCCTTCCATGTAAATCCCCCAAAAGTTCCGGCTAATACGGCGCAGACGATGAGCGGGATGTGAAGTAAAGCGGTGTGGGGGAAGAACCGAAGCAATTTCCCGAGTCCAAAAATTTTGAGTCCCTGTTTCGTCACCGCAAAATCTCCCACGGTTTTTGCAAGGAAAACTCCCAAACCGAGCCAAGCCCATTGCGTATTCCAAAAACCCGCGATCAGCAGTATTGGAACTGCGGCGTAAAACGCAAAAATCATAGCGAGAAATGCGATTTGCCGTGGACGGTACATCATGCATTTGCTGGCCCAACGTTTTCGCTGTTCCCAGAAATGTTCCCAGGAATCCGGAAGCGCGGTGCGCATCAAAGTTTGCGGATTTAAGGAATAGCGAATTGCCCATTTCCCCGTGGCATGAATTTCCTGAAGTACAAAGTCGTCATCACCGCTGACTATGTGTCCGTGCTGGCGCAATGCGGAAGCATCGTTGAAGGCTTTGCGGCGATAGGCGAGGTTGTTGGCATTGGCAATGACAGGAAATCCCAAACCAATCAAGGCGGATGAGACGACGCCGTAGGACACGAACTCCAATGCCTGCGCGCCTTGCCCCATGCTGAAACCTTTCTGGGATTCTTCGTAGCCTGTAAACCCCAACACCATTCCTGTGTCTTCGGAGAACTCGTTGCTCATTGAAGAAAGCCATTGTGGGCCCATGATGCAATCGGCATCGGTGACCGCAATCCATTCGCCTTTTGCAATTTCGAGCCCTTTGAACAGCGCATGTTTCTTGGGACTCATATTGGGTGGAATAGTTTGAATGTTGAGAAATTCCACCTTGCCGGGATTCTCATTGGTGTATCGGCGAAGCACCGATTCCGTGCCGTCTTCAGATCGATCATTGATCACTACGATTTGCGTTTTATCTCCGGGATAGTCCTGGGCCAACAGGACGTTTAATACACGGGGGAGATTCTTTTCCTCGTTGCGGGCGGCTATCAGAACAGTGATGGATGGGGATTGATTTGGTTTGTTTGCAGATGATTTCTTCAGTTTACGCAAGCCACGAATCAATTGAATATCCAGCAGGAGATAAATGAAGCTGGCGAAGGTGAAAAGCAAACAGAGGGGGTGAAACATTAATTCTGAAATTTCGAGAGTATAGTCGCAGCTAAGACCAAAATTAAAACCAGTATCCACCAAAGCGAACTGGTAATGATTGCCGTCACTGCCCAGTCGGGGCGAAGGTTAATGTGGGAAGTGGAAGATCGGGAGCGGGCAATAATCGCTTTCGTCAATCGTAAAAGACTCAACCCACCGGTGATAGAAAAGGCGAATGCCGGAATCCAGCCCATCGCGACGAGCAACAACTTCCATGAAAAAGGATGTTTTAAACTCAAAGCCAACAGGGCAATTTCACAAGCCGCCAGCAAACACCAAAAACGCCATCGTTCCGCGCGCCAGAGGGCATCGACCCACGGATGATTCTTTCCGCCAAACTGAACCGAATAATGCCCCTCAAATTCCCGTTCCAACCGAAGCTGACGCCCATGGGCCTTCGCAGAGGCGAAAAACAGGGCAATACTTGCAAGAATCAATCCAATCATCAACATACGGCTTGAATACTACCTTTTCCCATCCCGTGAATATCGCATTTGACACCCTTGGTAAAGAACCTGTAGAGCTGGACTTGGAAGCCAATGCTTCTGAGTTACCCGAGCTTTTGGAATCCGGAGCCATTGGAAAAGTCCATGCGCATGTGGATGTGACCCCTTTGGCTGAAGAGATCTATCTGGCGCGGGGTGAAGTCCGGGGGATTTTGAGCCTGGATTGTGGCCGTTGCCTCGACAAACTCGACCAACCTTTCGAGACCCAATTCAATCTTTTGATTGGAAAACGCAAGGAAAAAGGCCTCGATTGGCTCGAAGACGAGGACCAAGGCATTGAGGATTACCAAGTTAAGCTGGGCCCCGATGTTTTCGATATTCCGCTCGACCATATCATTGCGGAACAGGTCATTTTGAACTATAATTTGCACCCTCTTCCGGACTTGGATGCGCAAAATAACTGCGTGAAATGTGGCCGACCGGCCCCGGTAATCAAAGAAAAGAAGAAGACGGATCGGGTTGATCCCCGTTGGGCCATGCTGAAGGCCTTGAAAGAAATTCCTGCGAAGCCAGCCCCAAAAGGGAAAGTTTCCGGGGAAAAGCGGGGAAAATCGGAGTCGTAATAGACCCATCGGGAGTGAAAAATGGCAGTTCCAAAAAGAAAAACTTCGACGACGCGTCGCGACAAGCGCAAGACCCACTGGGTGTTGACGGTTCCGGCCACCACCAAATGTTCGCATTGCGGCCAGATCAAAATGGGTCACCGCGTTTGTGCGAACTGTGGTTTCTATGGTAATGTGGAGGTCCGCCAGCCGGCGGAGTAAAGTCCTCTTTCCAATTCGATGATTAAAGTTGCATTAGACGCCATGGGCGGGGACAATGCCCCCGAAGCTGTGGTTGAAGGTGCCGTTCTCGCCGCCCGCGAAGCGCAGGGACGTTACGGCATCGTACTCGCCGGTCCTCAGGACACGGTCGATTCCCTTTTAAAAAAATACGGCTGGTCGGGTGAAGGCATTGAAGTCTTCCATGCTCCCGGCATCGTTAACATGGACGACTCTCCCACTGTCGTTCTCAAAACAAAGCAGGACTCCGGTCTTGTCGCCTGTGTGCAATTACAAAAGATGGGCAAGGTTCAAGCCAGCATCTCCGCCGGAAATTCCGGCGCCATGATGGCTGCCTGTCTCATGATTCTCGGTCGCGTGGGACAAATTCCGCGTCCCGCCATCGCTTGCGTCATGCCATCGCTCGGTAAAAAAACCGTCGTGCTCGATTGCGGTGCGAACGTGGATGAAAAGCCGCAGACCTTGGTGTGCTTCGGTATTTGCGGTTCTGTATTCGCTGAAGCGGTTCTCGGACGTAATAATCCTACCGTCGGCTTGCTGAACATGGGTGAGGAAGAGAAAAAAGGTCCCGAGTCTTTGCAGGAAACGCATCAATTGCTCAAGCAGGCTCCGCTTAATTTTATCGGGAATATCGAAGGCCGCGATTTGCTCAAGGGCGAAGTTGATGTCGTCGTCACTCCCGGTTACACGGGCAATGTCGTGTTGAAGCTGATGGAAGGCTTCCACGAATACCATCTCAAATTGTTCGGCAACATTGATTCTCCCGCAGGCAAGCAATTTGAACACGATTGGGATTATTCCAATTTCGGTGCGGCTTTGCTGCTGGGATTGAATGGCACCGGATTGATTACGCACGGTCGTGCCGATGCCAAGGCCATCAAGAATGGATTGGACGCGGCCTATCGTCAGGCAGAAGCTGGCGTTGTCGAAAAAATCGCCGCCAAACTCGCCCAGGTGGCTTGATGGGCGCGATTATCCGCGGCCTCGGGATTTGCGTTCCGGAAAATATTCTCACCAACGCCGAACTCGAGCGCATGGTGGAAACTTCCGACGAGTGGATTACCACCCGCACCGGCATTAAAGAACGGCATATTCTTCCCAAGGACAGTGGTCTGCATGCTTCCGATCTCGGAGCGGCTGCGGCTTTAAGTGCCTTGGAAAAGGCGGGCATCAAACCCGAACAAGTCGGCGCCATCATCGCCGGTTCGGTAGTTCCGGACAAACAATTTCCCGCCACAGCGTGTTTCATTCAGGAAAAGATCGGCGCGAAGAACGCCTTCGCCTTCGACATTACGGCCGCCTGTGCGGGATTTGTGTACGGAGTCAATCTCGCATCCTTATTGATCGACTCCGGTCAATGCGACAACGTGCTGGTCATCGGTGCGGAAGTATTGTCCCGCGTGGTGGATTGGACGGATCGCAACACCTGCATTCTCTTCGGCGATGCGGGAGCTGCGGCCTTGATCAGCAAAGGTCCGAAAGATCGCGGCGTGATTCGCTCCTTGTTGCGCAGCGACGGCGGGCAGGCCGGAATTCTTTATCTGGACAATATTCTTTCCGACAAAGCCACCATGCGCATGGATGGCAAGCAGGTGTTCAAGCTGGCGGTTTCCGAAGTGTCCAAAGTGGTGAAGGATACGCTCGCCTTGGAAAATCTTCTGCCCAAGGATGTCGATTTACTCGTCATGCATCAGGCCAACATTCGCATTCTGACAGCCATTGCCGAGAAGCTCGATCTTCCTGAAGAGAAGGTTATGATCAATGTGAATCGCTATGGCAACACATCGTCCGCCTCCATTCCGCTGGCGCTTTATGAAGCCGAACGCGATGGGCGATTGAAGCCGGGAATGCTGGTGGCATTGGCCGCGGTGGGAGGCGGGATGTCCTGGGGTTGTAATTTGGTAAGATGGTGAAAGAACTCGGGAGGTAAAATATGAGCAATCGCATTCTCCTTTTCCCCGGTCAAGGTTCCCAATATCTCGGAATGGGAAAAAAACTTTCCGAGTCCCATGCCGGAGCTAAAAAAATTCTCGATGAAGCCAACTCGGTGTTGGGTTTTGATTTGTCCGACATTCTGTGGAATGGACCTGAAGAAAAACTGACCGCCACGGAAAACACCCAGCCCGCTTTGTTCACCGTGTCCATGATGGCGATGGAATGGGTTCGCGAACGCGGCGTGGAGTTCAATTATGTGGCCGGACATTCCCTCGGAGAATATTCTGCGCTTTGCGCTGCGGGTGTTTTCTCTTTTGCCGACGGATTGAGACTCGTGCGTTTGCGCGGCGAGCTGATGTCCAAAGCCGGTGAAGCAAGACCCGGAGCCATGTCCGCCATTCTCGGTTTGGAACGTGAGAAACTGGAAGAAGCCCTGAAAGCAGCGTCCGCATCAGGGATTGTCGTGGCGGCAAATTTCAACAGTCCTTCGCAAATTGTTATTTCGGGAGAAAGCGCTGGAGTCGAAGCTGCAGAAAAATTGTGCGCCGAAATGGGTGCGAAGAAAGTGGTTCGTTTACCGGTGAGCGGCGCTTTCCATTCTCCGTTGATGGAATTCGCCGTGGAAGGTTTGCGAAAAGGATTGGGTGCCGTGACTCTGTTTCGTGCCAAGGTTCCCGTCATTACCAATGTGGATGCAGCAGCGGAAAGTGATCCGGAAACGTTGAGAACCGGACTGCTGCGACAGCTCACTTCTCCTGTGCGCTGGGTGGAATCGATTCAACAAGCCATGTCTCTGGGCGTGGTCGAAGGACTTGAAGTGGGCGCAGGAAAAGTATTGATGGGACTGGCTCGCGGTATTTCCCGCGATTTGAAGATTACACCGGTGGAGAACCCGGAGGATTTGGCATGATCGACCTCAAAGGACAAACCGCATTGGTGACCGGCGCGAGCCGTGGATTGGGATATGCCATCGCTTTGCGCCTCGCGCAACAAGGCGCGACGGTGCATCTAGTGGCGCGTAATGCAGAAGCCATTCAGGAGGCCGCGAAGAAAATCGCCGCTGAAACCGGATCAACGACTCATGCCCATGCGGCGGATATTGGAGATTCCGCAGCCGTGAATGCTTTATTCGATGCCGTGTTAAAGTTGACTCCCTCCTTGGAAATTCTGGTCAACAATGCCGGCATCACCAAAGATGGCTTGCTCATGCGCATGAAGGATGAAGACTTCGATGAAGTCATCCGCATCAATCTGCGTTCTGTTTTTCTGTGCAGCCGCTCGGCAGTGAAAACCATGATCCGGCAAAAGTATGGACGTATCATCAACCTCACCTCCATTGTCGGGGTGCATGGTCAGGCCGGTCAGGCCAATTACGCAGCGTCCAAGGCGGGTATTATTGGTTTCACCAAGAGCTGCGCCAAGGAAGTGGCTTCCCGCAATATTACCTGCAACGCGATTGCGCCAGGATTCATCGAATCCGATATGACTCAAGCACTTAACGAGGCTCAGAAAACGGGAATCCTTGCATCCATCCCAATGGGCCGTATGGGTGGAGCGGGGGAGATCGCGGATTTGACCGCCTATCTGGCCTCGCGTGAATCGGCTTATCTCACGGGCCAGGTCCTTTCCATTGATGGCGGAATGGGTATTTGAGGCCGGATTGAAATGCGCAAAAAAGGCAAAAATGGTGCGAAGTAAATGGGCCCCGTTGTTATATTAAGCCAAATAAGGGGTTTGTCCCTTCAATTCCACTTTTAAGGAGACAGTGATGTCTGATGAACTGCTGCCAAAAATCACCAAGGTGATCGTCGAAAAACTGGGTGTCACCGAGGACAAAGTAAAGCCGGAAGCGGCCTTTGCCGAAGACTTGGGTGCGGACTCCCTTGATCAGGTCGAACTGGTCATGGCCCTCGAAGATGAGTTTGACATTGAGATTCCGGACGAAGAAGCCGAGAAGCTCAAGAAGGTGAGCGATGTCATCGCTTACGTAAAATCCAAGTCCTGATTTTTTCTTTCCCCTGTTGACGCATAATTTCTTCGCTTCGTTGTGGCGCTTGTTCAAGCCACGGCGCAGCGAAGCCTCCAAGCAAGCACGTTTGACCCAGTTGGAAAAAGTATTGGGCTATACGTTCTTTGATCCCCGTCATCTCGAAAAAGCATTATCGCACCGTTCCTGGGTGAATAACATCAAGGCTTCCCGCCGTCCTTCGTCCAATGAACGGCTGGAATTTTTGGGCGATGCAGTGTTGAATTCCATTGTCACCGATTATTTGTTCCGCCATCATCCCGATTGCGAGGAAGGCGAATTGTCCCAGATGAAATCGCTGGTGGTCAGTGCGAAAGTATTGGGGCTGTGTGCGGCGCAATGGGATTTGGGGGCGTATATCCTACTCAGTAAGTCGGAGGAAAAAGCGGGTGGACGACAGCGGCTGAACATACTCGCGGATGCCTATGAAGCCGTGTTGGGCGCCGTGTATCTCGACGGTGGGTATGAGTCGGTGCGCCGCATGATTCACAGCACTTTGATGCGCATCATGGACGATGTTTTGTCCGATGCCGATCTCGCCAATTATAAAAGCCTGTTGTTGGAGTTCACGCAATCGCAAGGTTATGGTGTTCCATCCTACGAAGTAGCGGATGAATCCGGGCCGGAACACCGCAAGAATTTTGTCGTATCGGTGAAAGTGCGCGGTGAGGAATGGGGCCGTGGAAACGGAACTTCCAAGAAAATTGCGGAGCAGGCCGGGGCGCGGGATGCGCTGGAATCCCATGGTGGCGGTCTTGAATGAACGCAAAACCGTGGCGCATTTTATTCACGGGTAAACATCGCGGAGCATTCAACATGGCGGTGGATGCAGCCGTTCTGAAAGCGGTGGAAGAGAAGCGCTCTCCGCCAACGGTGCGATTTTACGGTTGGGAACCCTGGTGTGTGAGCCTTGGCTATTTCCAGAAACCTTCGGAAGAATTTGATAGGGCGGCCTTGCAAGAACGCGGTTGGGATTTTGTGTTGCGACCCACCGGTGGGCGCGCGGTATTGCATGCCGAAGAGTTGACTTATTCCCTGATTGCCCGACGCGATGAGGCTGCATGGTGTTCGACGCTGGCGGTTTCGCATGAGCGGATCGGATGGGCGTTGGCAGCGGCATTGAATGGATTTGGTCTATCGGTTGTCGGGGCGCACCCTTCGACAGGCTCAGGGACCGCGCTACCCCGACTGTCCGCCTCAACAAAAAAATCCATAACCCAACAATCCACCCTGCCGTGTTTTGCATCCACATCGCGGGCGGAACTGGCTTTTGGTGAACGGAAGGTGGTGGGTTCGGCGCAGCGCAGGACCCGTGAAGCTTTTCTCCAACATGGCTCCATTCCTTTGACTCCGGACCATGAAAGACTGGTGGAAATTCTCCGCCTCAACGAAGAACAACGTGCCGCTTATCTCGATTCCTTGCGAAGCCATGCCATGTCGTTGAGTGAGATTCGCGCGTTGCCTGAGAATGGATTCGAAGAAGGTTTTTTGGAGATGGCAAAAGCCATGCTAGCCGCTCTGGAAGTGACGGGTGAACCCGGTGTTTTGACCGAAGAGGAATTGAAAGATGCACAGGAATTCGAAAAGGCGCATTTGGCGCGACAGCAGGCTTTTTTCAAGCAAGACAATGGCGTTTTAACGCCCTCTTAGGAGTTAAATTTACCCCTTTTCCGAGGCCTAATTTGCAATCAATCGACTTGGATCCATCGGTGGAAAAACCCTTGATTGTACAGGGGGACATGACCCTCCTCCTCGAGGCGGCACATCCGCAGCATGATGCGGTTCGCGATGCCATTGCGCCTTTCACCGAATTGATTAAAAGTCCCGAACACGTTCATACTTACGCTGTTTCGCATCTCTCCCTCTGGAACGCCGCTTCGGCCGGCCACAGTTCCAAGGAAGTGCTGGACGTGTTACGCCAGTATTCGCGTTATGCGCTGCCCGCGAATGTCGTATATGAAATCGAAACCTTCATGGAGCGTTATGGCCAGTTGCGTTTGAGCCGTGACTCGGAAGGTTTGATTCTCGAATCCGAAAATGCGGAATTGTTGGAAGAAGTTTGCAAGGTTCGGGAAATTGCCGTATATGTGGAGCGTCCTCCGGTCAACGGCAGGGCATTGCTTCGTCCGCATTCACGCGGTCCCATCAAAGTTGCCCTCACACAGATTGGGTTTCCTGCTGAAGATATTGCGGGTTATGTAGCCGGCACTCCGTTGGAAATCGACATGCGCGACACCATGCTGTCCGGCAGTCCGATGAAGCTGCGTGATTATCAGGAAGCCGCTGGACGGGTTTTTTATGCAGGTGGATCGGAAAAGGGCGGTTCGGGTGTCATTGTTCTGCCTTGCGGTGCGGGAAAAACCGTGATCGGAATGGCCGTGATGGCGCGTTGTCGTTGCCATACCTTGGTGTTGACTACCAATGTGACGGCTGCGCGTCAATGGATTCGAGAAATTCTCGACAAGACGACCATTCGGCCGGATCAAATTTCAGAATACACCGGAGATTCGAAGACCATTGCTCCGGTGACCGTGGCGACCTATCAAATCCTGACCTATCGCAAACGCAAGACTGAAGAGTTCCCGCATTTCGGAATCTTCGAACAAAATGCCTGGGGCCTTATCATTTATGACGAGGTTCATCTTTTGCCTGCGCCGGTGTTCCGCATCTCCGCGGACATGCAGGCTACGCGCCGTTTGGGTTTGACCGCGACTTTGATTCGCGAGGATGGAAAGCAGAAGGAAGTCTTCTCTCTCATCGGCCCCAAAAAATTTGAAGTGCCATGGAGAATTCTGGAAGGGCAGGGCTGGATCGCCACTGCGGTTTGTACGGAGATTCGGGTTCCGCTGCGCGGCAGCGAACGCGTGACCTATGCTCTTGCGGACTTGCGAAACAAAACCGTACTGGCTTCCACCAATCCGGACAAGATTCCGGTGGTGAAGGAATTGATTCGCCGCCATCCCGGTGATCGGATTCTGATCATCGGTCAATATCTGAACCAGTTGGATCTGATTCAGGAAATTCTGGGCGTACCCATGATTACCGGTTCCACGCCCAACGGGGAACGCGAACGGATCTATCAGGAATTCCGTGAAGGCATCATCCAAATCCTGATCGTGTCCAAGGTGGGAAATTTTGCAGTCGACATTCCCGATGCCAATGTGCTGATTCAAATTTCCGGTGCTTTCGGCAGCCGTCAGGAAGAAGCCCAGCGACTAGGTCGCGTGTTGCGTCCCAAGATCAATGGAGCCAAGGCGCATTTTTATACCCTCGTCACGCGTGACACTAAAGAGCAGGAGTTCGGGATGAACCGGCAATTGTTCCTGATCGAACAGGGTTATTCGTACGAAGTGAAAGAGTGGAAAGATTATGTGGTCAATGCACCTGCAGAACCTGCGCCGATTGTTCCTGAACCGGCGTAACGCCGGTTCGCGTCAGGGCGAGGCACGGTCCCTGAGCGTAGTCGAAGGGTGCCTCGCCCTGACAATTTTTGTCGGCCTTTCATCTGCCGAAGGCATTCATCCCGCTTATACCCAATTGGACAATGGCCTCAAGGTCATCATTTATCCCAGTCATACCGCACCCATCGTGTCCTGCCGTTTGTTTTATGTGACCGGTTCGGTGCATGAAGCGCCGGGTCACACGGGCATTGCGCACATGCTGGAGCATTTGCTGTTCAAGGGCACAAAGACTATTGGAACGAGCGATCCGAAACGCGATCAGATTCTCGAAGCCAAAATTGAAAAGGTGATGGATAGTCTTGAAGCCGTGCGCGAAGATTCAGTCAAGGCTGCCGGTTGGAAGTCGCGCTATGATTCTCTGTTGGCCGAACAGCGCAAAATCATGATCAAAGAAGAACTCTGGGGCGCTTATGAACGCGCCGGCGGTACGGAATTGAATGCGTTTACGTCAGACCTCATGACGGCTTATTTTGTGACGCTTCCTAAAAATAAAGTTGAACTTTATCTGTGGTTGGAATCGGACCGCATGAAAAATGCCGTGTTGCGCGAATTCTATCCGGAACACGATGTGGTGATGGAAGAACGGCGCATGCGTGTCGAGGACAGCCCTACCGGTCGCTATTGGGAAAGTCTGATGGGCATTTTTTACGAAGCGCATCCCTATCGTTTTCCCACCATTGGTTATCCCTCCGACATCAAATATCTGACCCAGCGCGAGGCAGAGGATCACTATCGCCGTTACTACAAGCCCAACAATGCCATTCTGGTGCTGGCCGGAGATGTGGACACGGCTTGGGCCATGAGCCAGATCAAACGCTATTTCAACGGAATTCCTCGCGGGGAGGAATTCCCTCCCGTGGTGACGCAGGAGCCGCCACAGGCCGGGGAAAAGCGCTTGACCGTGCATCGCGCCGATGCGCGTCCGCGGCTCGACATTCTTTTTCACACGCCCGGGTTTCCCAACGAGGACTTGTATGCGTTGGATGTCGTGGAAGGCGTTCTCTCCGGAAAGAGCGGTCGCCTGTATCAGAAACTCGTGAAAGAGTTGAAGCTGGCGATCTCCGCTTCGGCCGGAAATGATGTTACCAAATACACCTCAAATTTTCAGGTTAGCGCGGATTTGGATGGCGCTCCTGCAATAGACAAGGTGGAAAAGGCCGTGTGGGAAGTGCTGGACGACATGGCCAAACATCCCATCTCTGAACGGGAATTGCAGCGCGCTCGCAATCAAGTGGTTGCGAACAGCATTCGTGCCGTGGAAAATCTCGACAATCTTGCCACGCAACTGGCGTATTGGGAAATGCGCGGCGGCTGGGAAAACATCAACACCTTTCCGGAGGCCGTGCAAAAAGTCAGTGCGGAACAGGTCCAGAAGGTTTGCGCCAAATACTTCCTGCGTGATGCAGCAACAGTCGGGGTTCTCCTTCCCAAGGGGAGTAAGCCATGAAACCTCTTCTGTTTGCCTTGTCCTTCGTTGCAGCAGCTTTGGCGGCAAAGCCCGCCGGTCCCGCCATTCCTGCGCATTATTCGAAGATCGTTTTTCCGCAATGGTCTTATCAGCCGCCTTATCCCAAAGACTACCGCGTGGAATTAAAAGACGGAGCCGTGGCTTATCTGGTTCCCGATTCCACATTGGACATCGTGAAGCTCACCTTGTTGTGCGCCCGTCCGAATTTGCCGAACAAGCCTGAAGAAACGGCAACACTGCAACTTTATTCCAGCTTGCTCAAGGATGGCGGTACGTTGAAGTTGCCCCCGAATAAGCTGGAAGACACGTTGGAGTTCATCGCGGCTTCGCTATCGGCCAATCTTCAGGATTATCAAAGCGTGGCATCCTTTGATGCTTTGGGAAAAGATATGGGCGCGATGTTCGGGCTTTTGCCGGATGTGGTGTTACAACCCGGAATCGATTCTGCGGTGTTCAAAGTGGACCAGCGTAATTTGCTTGAATCCCTCAAGCATCGTTATGACACGCCGCGCGGTGTGATGGGAACGGCCTACGAACGCGTGTTGCATGGCAGCCATCCTTCCAATTGGGTTCCGTTGGAGAAGGAAGTTTTGGCGGTGACACCGCGAACTTTGAAGTCGCTGGCGGGAACGGGTTACACGCGCAAAGGTTTGGTGCTTGGCGTCTCCGGCCGGTTTGATCGGGCGCAAATGATCGAACGGTTGAATGCATGGGTGGAAGCCTTTCCAAAAGGCTATGAGGCTCCGTCTATTCCGGCGGTGAAGGGACCGCACAATCCCGGTGTGTATCTGGTGGACAAGCCTTTCTCGCAGGCGACCATTCGCATGGGAGCGATGGGCGTACAGCGTCCCAACCCGGATTATTACCGGCTTGTGGTAGCCAGCTACATCTTCGGCGATGGCGGCTTCACCTCGCGTTTGATGGAACGCGTGCGTAGCAATGAAGGCCTAGCCTATGGCATCGGCAGCGAGGTGGAAAGCGATTATTACCGCACCGGGACGGTGTATGTCGGTCTGCAAACCAAGGCACCTACGGGAGCCTATGCGGTGAAATTGGTCATCGAAGAAATGAAGCGCATGGCGAATGACGGGATTACGGATGAGGAATTGGCCAAGGCCAAGGATGGTTTGTTAAAGAGCCTCCCTTCCTTGTTCGACACACCGGGCAGCACGGCGCGCATCTTCGCCCAGGGCGAAGTCTGGAAGCGCAGTCCGGAACATTTCATTGAGTATCAGAAGTCTTTGCAGGCCATGACTCGCAAGGAAGTCGAAGATACCTTCCGCAAGTATTTCAACTCCGATTCGCTGCGTATCGTGGTGGTCGGGCCGAAAAATGTTTTGACGCAAAAGGATGAGGCGCATCAGGTGTCCCTTTCAGATTTCGGAACGATCACCGATTTGACTCAGGAAGAATTGGACAAGAGGGAATAGATGATGCGAAGAATTGTTATTACCGGCATAGGCACTGTAAATCCTCTTGGCCTTTCGGTCGAAGAGTATTGGTCCAATCTCGCCAAGGGTGTTTCGGGAATTCGGATTATCGACCGGTTTGATTCCAGCACATTTTCCAGCCGCATCGCTGGTCTTATTCCGGAGTTCGACCACCTGCCATACTTCAAGGATCAGAAGATGGCCCGCCGTCTGGATCGCGCCATTATCTATGGCGTGGTTGCGGGAAATCAGGCGCTGAAGGATTCAGGTTTGGCCGAAGGCCAATATACCCCTGAGCGCGTTGGTGTGTATCTGGGTAGTGGCATGGGCGGTGTGGGTGCTTTTGAAGCGGACACCAAGGTCATGGTCGAACGCGGTCACAAGCGTGTGTCTCCGTTCTTCGTTCCGCTGATTCTTCCCAACACTGCGTCCGGATATCTCAGCATTGAAAACGGATTCATGGGCCCCAATTACACGGCGGTTTCAGCCTGCGCCAGCGCCAATCATGCCATGGGCGAGGCTTTTCACGCGCTGCAACGCGGCGATGCGGATATCATTTTCGCGGGTGGAACTGAAGCGGCCGTAATCGAAGTTGTGGTGGCGGGTTTCGCCAACATGAAGGCTTTGTCTACGCGCAATGACGATCCGCAGGGAGCCTCGCGTCCTTGGGACAAGGATCGGGACGGCTTTGTGATTGCCGAAGGTGCGGCGGTGCTGTGTCTGGAAGAACTGGAGCATGCGAAGAAACGCGGCGCAAAGATTTACGCCGAGTTCGGCGGATTCGGACAAAGCTCGGATGGTTATCATATCACCTCTCCGCATCCCGAAGGACTCGGTGGTTGTTTGTCCATGCAGGCCGCTCTACGTAGTGCGGGGATGAATCCCGAGGATATCGATTTGGTGAATGCGCATGGTACCTCAACGCCGTTGGGTGACATCGGGGAAACCAAAGCGGTGAAGAAATGCTTCGGGGATCATGCCCGCAAGCTGATGATGCATTCGACCAAATCCATGATTGGCCACACGCTCGGCGCGGCGGGAGCCATCGAAGCTGTGGCGGCCTTGCTGGCGCTGGACAAGGGGATTGTGCATCCGACACTCAACCATCAGGAGGCCGATCCGGAATGCGATCTGGACTACGTACCGAATCAGGCGCGTGAAGCCAAAGTTCGGGCGGTGTTGTCGAACTCGTTTGGGTTTGGCGGACACAATGCGACGGTGATTTTGAAGCAGTTTGAGGGCTAAGGACGGCTGTTAGAAATCCTATTTGTATTGGCTGGAATCGATCAAGTCTCTTCGAGGCTTCATACCGTTCAAAAAATCTTGGCGCGGGTAATTAATACTTGTGAAATCGCTTTTGCGCCTGCTTACAGATTTTATTTCAATGGGCCGTAATTTTGCCTGACTTCCTTCAATTTTAATGTCGTGCAGAATTAATCCAGCATAACCATTTTCTCTCATTTTGGAGATAAATCCATGCAGAGTTCTGAAATCAAAATTTATTTCAGCAACGCATGCGATAATATTATCCGATCTCGAATATTCTTGAAGTCCAGAGAATAACTTGCTCTCCCAGTTTGTATCGGTGTAAGAAACAGCCTTGGAAAAGCCTTGTTCAGAACCTACCGAGGCCCAATCTTGCGTAAAGACGATAACCGTGAGATTGTTGTTGCTATCGGTGTTCGCGAAGTAGTTTTTTGCAAAAATCATTCCATCATCATACGCCAAATCCACTTTAGTGCCATTTGCTGATTCATCTTTAAGCTTGTCGTAGATGTATTTCCCTGTGAAATTAGTGGGAGTCACTACTCGAGATGCACAACCAATAAGTATGGTGGCCAAAATAAGTGTTAAAAGGTGTTTCATTGAAAGGGTCAACCGCTCTTCCGGTGAAACAACGACACAGCGCTGCCGAATACGATTACGCCAATCGCCAGCATGGACAAAGCCTCGCGCCAGAGATCCTGAATTCCCGAACCCTTTAAAAACATACTCCGCAATACCTGCATGAAATAGCGCACCGGATTGATGTGAGTCAACCCCTGTACCCATCCCGGCATGTTCTCCACCGGCAAAAAGAACCCGGAGAGCAGCAGGAAGAAAATCAGGAAGAACCAGATCAGGAACAGGGCCTGTTGCATGGTTCGCACCACCGTGGAAGTCAGAATGCCAATGCCCAATGATGAAAGCATATAGATGGCGCAGAACAAAAGCAGCACCAAGTAGTTTCCAAGGAAGGGAATACCGAACCAGAATTTCGCGATTCCCAATGCGAGAAACAATTCCACGATTCCGATGATGAAAAAGGGAAAGGCTTTTCCCAACACGATGTGAATCGGCTTGATGGGCGTCACCAGAAGTTGTTCCAGCGTTCCCGCTTCTTTTTCCCGCACAATGGAAAATCCCGTCAACAGCGAAGTTACCATGGTGATCAGAATGACCGCGATGCCAGGCACCATGTACCAACTCGATTCCAGCAGGGGATTGAAAGCAATGCGGGTGTCGATGTGAAATGGCAGTAGATCCCGCAGCTCACGGCCTTGGGCATGTAAACGATTCGCCAGCCGTTGTTGTGACCATTGATCCAGAATGGCGGAGAGATAACCTCGTGCCGTGCCGGAGGAGCTGGCATCCTGACCATCCACCCAGATTCCCACCGGAACACCATCGCCTTTGGGAAGACCCGCAGGAGTGATTTGCAAACGGCTTTCCAGCTTGTCCGAGAAATCCGGAGGGATGAGCAGCGCAATACGAATGCGACCCTGATCCATCCATGTGCGCAGTTCGGACTCGGAGTGAGCAAATCCCTGAAACTGGAAGAGGGGAGAGGAAGAAACCGAGGCTAACAGGGAAGCAGATGCAGGACAGTTGCAACGGTCAATGACAGCGTAGGGCGTGTTCTTGACTTCGGTGGTCAATGCATAACCCAGCACCATCAGCTGTACCATCGGCATGATGAAAAGCAGCCGAAGCGCGGCCTTGTCGCTTCGTAAATGCTGGAATTCCTTCCACGCGATGAGCCGAAACAGTTTCACAGCTTGATCCTGAATTTGCGGATGGAGAGGCCGAACAACAACAGTCCTTCAAATCCCAGTATCAGCAACGGCTGCCACAATTCCCTGAGTCCGACGCCCTTGAGAATGATGCCCCGCACGATTTGCAGGTAATAGGTGGCCGGAACGATGTGGGCGATGACCTGCAGGAATAGCGGCATGCTGGAAATCGGGAAGATGAAGCCGGATAAAATCACCGTTGGCATCATGGTGGCTCCGAGGGCCATCATCATGGCGTGGTGCTGGCGTTTGGCGATGGTGCTGACCAGCAGCCCGATGCTGAGTGCGGTGAAAACGTAGATGAGGCTGCAAATTGCAAGGAAGAACAAATTACCGGCAACCTGCACCCCGAATATCAACCGACCCACAATGAGAATCAACAGTCCGTCCAGACTTGCAAGCACGACGTAGGGCAGAAGTTTACCCGCGATAATTTCACCGGGACGCAGGGGAGTGATGAGCAATTGGCCCATGGTTCCGGTTTCCTTTTCCCGCGTGATGGCGATGGATGTCAACAGAGCGGAAATCATCAGCAGGATGACGGCCATAAGACCGGGAACAAAGAACATGGCGCTGCGTTGTTCAGGATTGTAAAGCACCACGGCGCGTTGATCCAGAATATGCGGAGGCTCGATGTCGAGATAATCCATCAGGGTTTTTTGCACGGCGCCTTCCACCGCCCCGCGCATGCGCGAACCCACACTGGGGTCTGAACCATCCACAATCACCTGCAAGGCTGCGCCACCAGGCCGTCGCAGCGACGCTTCAAAATCCGGAGGAAGACGCAGCAGGGCGCGCGCCTGACCCGAACGGAAAGGCTGCAAAGGATCTGCGGACGCGGGAATGCTTCCGGGCACAGAGAAGAAAGTCGAAGCATTGAGTCGGGATGTCAAAGCGCGACTGGCGGCGGAGGGAACGGGAGCCTCGACCAGAAGCTGTGCATTGTGAATGTCGGAGTTCAAGGCATAGCCGTAAAGGAACATCATGATCACCGGCATCAAAATCACGATGGCCAGCGTTTGCGGATCGCGAATGATGTGGAGGAATTCCTTGTGGCCGGCAACAAGGATTCGGCGCAGTGAGGCCTTCATTGTGTGCTACTCGTTGTCTGGGCTCGTTCCACAACATCCAGAAACACTTCGCCAAGCGAAGCGTGTCCGTAAGTTGTTTTGAGTCCCACCGGTGTGTCCAAAGCGGCAATACGGCCCTGCACTAAAATCGCCACGCGGCCGCAATATTCCACTTCGTCCATGTAATGCGAGGTGACGAAGATGGTGGTTCCTGAAGCGGCCAGTTCCGCAATGATATCCCAAAAATGTCGGCGGCTTACCGGATCCACGGAAGCCGTGGGCTCGTCGAGAAAGAGAATTTCGGGTTTGTGTAAAATGGCGCAGGCGAGATTCAATCGTTGCTGCCAGCCCCACGGAATGGAATCGGTGCGTTGCGAAAGCAGGGGTTCCAGATTGAGGAGCCGGCTGATGACATCCATTCGATCGCGAAGGGCTTGGCCTTTCAAACCATAAAGCCCGCCATAAAGCCGCATATTCATCTCCACCGAAAAATCCGGGTAGAGTGCGAACTTCTGCGGCATGTATCCAATGCGTGAACGAATCCCGTCTGTTTCCGTTTGAATGTCACAACCCGCCACTTTTCCAGTACCCGAGCTCGGTTGCAACAGGCCGCACAGCATGCGTATGGCCGTGGTTTTCCCTGCGCCATTGGCTCCGAGAAATCCGAATACTTCCCCGCGTTCCACCCGCAAAGTCAATCGATCGACGGCGATAAAGCTGCCGAAGCGACGGGTCAAATCACGTGTTTCAATCGAAGCTTGCATGGATTTATTTGACCGTTTTTTCCAACGAGGCTTGTTCGCGGCTCAACAATGCGAAAAAAAGATCTTCGATATCCGGAGTCATGGACTCAGATGCATTGGCTCCGGGAAAATCTTTCCACAAATCATCCTGTGATGCGTTCATTCCGCCATCCACGGCAGCCCGCAGTTCTCCGCCTGCGGGATAGACCAAGGAAACACCTTGGGGCGGTTCCTTTCGTGCGGAATAAGCCAGCGGTTTAGGGCCACGAATGCGATACAGGGAATAGGGATAGCGGCTCAACATTTCCCGTGGAGAGCCCGAGTCCAATACTTTGCCATGATCGAGTAAAAGCAATGTGTCACACAACTTTGCCTCATCCATGTAAGGTGTTGAAACAACAAGCGTTATCCCTTCAGATTTCAGCGATTTGAGAAGAATCCAGAAATCCCTGCGGGCCACCGGATCCACTCCAACCGTGGGCTCATCCAGATAAATCAGGGAAGGCCGGTGCAGCAGGCAGCAACACAAAGCGAGTTTTTGTTTCATGCCGCCGGAAAGCAAACCCGCGCGGCGTTTTTGAAAAGGTTCCAGGGCGGAGAATTTCAATAAATCCGACAACCGTTTTTGTTTTTCCGCAGGATCCAAATCATACAGGTCGGCGAAGAAATGCAAATTCTCGACCACAGTGAGATCGGGATACAGGGAAAAGCGCTGCGGCATGAAGGCGATGCGATGCCGGAGAATCTTGAAGTCCTTCTTGAGATCCAACCCCAATTCTTCCACCTCGCCGGAGTCCGCATCCATGAGCGTGGCGAGAATGGTCATCAAGGTCGATTTTCCGGCGCCATCGGCTCCGATGATTCCAAACAGCGCCCCTTCGGGAACTTCGAAGGAAATTCCCTTCAGTGCTTTTTCACCCGCATGATCTTTGATCAGATCGCGGATGCGCAAGGCCAAGGACATTAACGCCACACCTCGACCGGCAATCCGCGTTTGAGCAGTCCCTCTCGTGAGGAAGCCTGGGCGCGAACGCGAAACACCAGCTCCGAACGACTTTCACGGGTCTGAATGTTCTTGGGGGTAAATTCGGCTTCGGAGGAAATGAAACGAATGACGGCGGGAACGTGCTTCGTGTCCGCTTTTGTTTCCCCTTCCACGCGAAGACGCACCGTATCGCCCAATCGCAACGAAGTCAGGGACGCTTGTGGCACGAAGAAATCCAGATGAACCGAATCCCGCCGGCCGATTTCAAAAATGGATTGTCCCGGATTCACGGACTCTCCTGCATTGCGATACCGCGTCAGCACAATGCCGGAAACCGGGGACAGGACGTTGCAGCGCTGCAATTGCGCCTGAAGAAATTCGATGCGATAATGCAAAGCCTGCTTTTGTGCGTCGAGTCCGCGAATGGAACTGCGCGCCGCATTGAGCCGGTAATGCGCTGCATCCTTGCTGGAAGTGATTCTGTCCAATTGCTGTTCGGTTGCGGCACCGGATTGTGACAGGGGAGCGATGCGATTGGATTCTTGATCGAGTCCATGCGTTTCGGCCTGTAGTGAGGATATCTCACCGGACTTGGAGGCATAGCTGGCGTCAAAGCCTGCAATGCCGGATTTGGCCTCGGAGTATTGCAAGGCGTAGGGAACGGTGTCCACTTGCGCGATCCATTCTCCGCTGGAGACGCTATCGCCTTCCTGCTTGAGCACGGATGTCAAAGGTCCCTGCACCAAGGCGGGAACCTGATAGGTTTCCACTTCAATCACCGCAGAGCCGAGGAAAGTGCCTTTCTCTGCCTTCTGGCATCCGGCCAGCAATATTCCACTCAACGCAAGTCCGCAAAGAGTCATTGAAAGCTTCATGTTAATCCCCCTGAAATTTCAGATTTTCGCCGCGCGCATAACGCCAATTCCATACGGCCAAACGTTGTTGAAGAATGAGTTGATGAACCTGCAGACCAGCTTTCGTTTCCTGAACCCGCGCATCCAAAAGTTCGAGTTCGGATGCAGTGCCATGATCATGCTGGGATTGTATTTCAGCCAGCGACAAATGTGCTGCATCCCACGCCGCCTGGGCGGCTTCTTGAGATTGTTTCAAACGCGCCATCCACTTTTCCACAGAGATCTGCGCTTCAGAAAAGAAGGCGGCTTGCCGTTCCTGTTCGATCTGAAGTTCTTCGTGCTGAGCGCGGATTTGGGATCTTTGGGATTGATTGCGAAAGCCATCGAACAAATTCCAACGCAGTTGCAAACCCACCAATCCGTAATTCATGTAGGCATTGGAGCCGAGATTCAAACCCGGATTTGCCACACGATATCCCGCCAGTGCGACCAAGGTCGGAAACTTTTGGGAGAGGATGGCATTTTCCTGATGCTCTAGGCTCACGGAAGTTTTTACTAGAAAGGCCAGCTCCGGCCTCATTTCCGAAGACACTTTTCCAGAATCGATCTTTTCCCCATCCGAGCTGTCGAACGCAAAAGATTGATTCGCAGAGAGTCCCAGAAGCAAAGCGCCAGCTCTTCCGATGGAATCCCGAAGATCGATGGACGTTTGCAACTCCGCTTGAGCGACAAGCAATTTGGCTTTGGCCGAGGATTCTTTCGAGGGCAATGCCGCGCCGCCTTTCACAAGACTTGTAACGCGGGTTAGGTACTGTTGATGGTAGCCGATAATGGTTTCTTGTGTGTGTCGCGCAGATTCAGCCAGATTCCAGGCATAGAAGAGCCCTGCCAATCTCAGCGATTGCTGATTTTCCAATGCGTGCGCACGCTCCTTCTGCGCCTCGACAGATGAACGCCGGGCTAAAACCTGTTGACGCTGTCCACCTCCCATGAAGAGAGGGTAGGAGAGATCGATTCCATACTCTTCGCGATCATGATCCCCCAAAGTTTTGCTGATGTTGGTTCCGGTTGGAGGAGGCACCGGAAGAGTCAGATTGATTTGGTTGAGTTCCGAAAAAGCCTGATAGGAACCAGAGACATCCAGTGAAGGCCAGAATGTGGATTTTGATTCGGAGAACAGGGCCTCGGCTTTTCCCTGTTCATTTTTTTGAATGCGAAGATCAGGATTCCCCTGCAGCAATCTTTCCTGTGCTGCACGCAAGGTCCAGGTTTCCGAATGCACCGTTACGGAAAGACTGGCCAGCAGTAAGACAACAAATTTTATTCCCATGCTTTTCCCTTTCATGGCCGAAGACTCTGCAACAAGGTGGCGGCCACCATTTCAGCCCGTTCCAGAAAGAACTTTTCCGTGAACTTTACCCGGGAAAGCGGAAATGCCGGTCCCAGTTTTTTCGCGAAATGCGATGCCATGAATCCCGAGATCACCATGCCCACGAGGTTGAGCCAGAAATGCATGGGTTCGATGGGTTTCAAACGACCCACTTTGATCTCCGCAATCAGAGCCTGATTGACCCGCTTGGGGACTTCACCGAAGGATGCGAGAATTTCCTCCACGGCTCCGGGAAAGGATTTGCCGTCCTCGAGTATTCCCCGGATGAAGAAGAGGGGAAAGTCCGGATGACGGGAAAGAATGCGGGCATGTGTCTTTAACAGGGTCAGAAGCAAGGTTTCAAAATCACTGCCTTCCGGTACTGTTTGCAGTTCGCGCTGCAATCCACTCCAGACCGTGCGGACTGTTTCGCGTACTGCGGCATCGTACAGCTGTTCCTTGGAACGGAAGTAGTAGTGCAACAAGGCATGATTGACGCCGGCGCTTTTGGCGATGGACTGCATGCGGGCGCTTTTGAAACCCTTGTCTATAAACTCTGCGCGTGCTGCCGACAGTATCCTGGTTTGTGCCGTGGATTCGGAGTCTGCAGAGATTTTTTGGGTTGTCTTGGCCATGATTAACTTTAATGTTTAACAACTTTGTTAAAAACTATAGTCCCGACTTTCGCTTGTCAAGAGATTTTTCACGAACTCCGGTTATTAGGTATTTTAAGGGTCCTTCAAGAGGTCGCAATGATTCAGAAAACCGGTGGGGCGGTATTGCCGGAAAACCCGCCATATATGGACAACCGTTTTGCCGCTTCACGTCGCAAGACATTGGCTGTTCGCGTGGGCAACCGGATTATTGGCGGGGATGCGCCGATTCTGGTGCAATCCATGACCACGACCAATACGAAGGACATTGACGCAACCACCTTTCAAACCTTGGAGTTATGGCGTGCGGGTTGCGAATTGGTGCGCATTACGGCCCCTACCCAAAAGGATGCGGAATGCTTGCGCGAAATCATGCTCAAGGTTCGCGCCGCCGGATGCGATATTCCCGTTTCCGCCGATATTCACTTTCAACCCCGTGCGGCCTACGAAGCTGTGAAATGGGTGGAGAAAGTCCGCATCAATCCCGGTAACTTCGTGGATTCCAAAACCGCTGCGCAACGGGAATATGATGACGCTTCTTTTGAGAGCGGTGTGCAAAAGGTTTACGATGCGTTTGCCCCGTTGGTGCGCACGGCCAAAGAGCGCGGAGTTTGTCTGCGCATCGGTACGAATCACGGCTCCTTGTCCGATCGTATGCTGTGGAAATTCGGCGATACGGTTGAAGGTATGGTGGAATCGGCGTTGGAGTATTTGAAGGTTTGCGAAGCGGAGAACTTCGACCAAATCGTTTTTAGCATGAAGAGCAGCACCCCGCGCGTGGCTATTCAGGCTTATCGACTGCTGGCACAGCGGCTTTCTCAAGGGCACAAACCTTATCCGTTTCATGTCGGCGTCACAGAAGCAGGTGATGGGGAAGACGGGCGATTGAAATCTTCCGTGGGTATCGGCGCATTGTTGCTCGATGGTTTGGGTGATACCATTCGCGTTTCGCTGACCGAAGATCCGGTTCAGGAAATTCCGGTGGCAAAAACATTGGTGAAGCTTTGTGATCTCTCACGCTATCCCGCCGTTCCCGGTTTGGGAGAGAATATCGCCTTTTACGACTATCATCGCCGTGAATCCATTCCTGTGGAATTGGCTGGATTGAAAGTTGGTGCGCGCGAGGTTATTGCGGTGGGCGTTTTCAATCCGGGTTCCGAGGCCTTGCCCAAAGGCGATCGAAAAGCTGAGTGGATTTCCGGGGAAATCTCCAATGAGATCCAAATCAATGATTTGAAAGAACTGGAATCGCTGAAATTTCCGGAGTCCCAGTCCCTGTGGTCCTGCAATCCTGCACTGCCGAATCTTGTGGGTGCCTATCGTCACTTGAACGCTTGGTTAGAACAGCATGGGCATCGTGATCCCATTATCTTGCGAGACCGCACCGATGGAACTCCAGAAGAGAATATGGCTGTGGCCGTGCGTCTCGGAGCCGTTCTTGCTGATGGCATTGGTGATTTGATTTGCGTCGAAAGTGCCACGGGAGCAAAGACAGCACTTAATCTCGGCTATGATGTTCTGCAAGCTGCGGGAGTGCGGCGCAGTAAGCCGGAATACGTGGCCTGTCCTGGCTGTGGACGGACTTTATTCGATTTGCAAAGCACCACGCAGCGCATTCGCGCCAAGACCTCGCACCTCAAAAACATTTCCATTGCCGTCATGGGCTGCATCGTGAATGGTCCGGGTGAAATGGCAGATGCGGATTTCGGCTATGTCGGCGGAGCTCCGAACAAGGTCAGCCTGTATGTGGGCCGCGATTGTGTGCAGAAAAACATTCCCGAGGACGAAGCGCCTGAGGAATTGATCAACCTGATCAAATCGCACGGAAGATGGATCGAGCCGTAGGGGCGCGATTTAATCACGCCCCTACGGCTTGTCTGCATGAATAACGATTTTATTGTTGTCCTTTCCCATCCCGAAGTGGCGGAAAACATCGGCTCCGTGGCCCGGTGCATGGTCGTGTTCGGAGTCACTGAACTGCGCCTCGCGGGCATCAAGCCGCTGAAGGATGATAGCAGGGCTTTCATCACCGCACGCGATGGCGAACCGATCCTTCGCTCCGCGCGCCACTTCGCAGATGTGAAGGAGGCTTTGGCAGATTGCCAGCAGGCTTTTGGTTTCACCCGGCGTTCGCGTAACAAGGATCAGAAACTCCACGATCTCCCGCAACTCTCCGGCCGGTTTGAGAAGAAGGTTCGAACCGCGCTGGTCTTCGGCTGTGAGTCACAGGGATTGACGGAATGGGAAATACTCCAGATGACACATCTGGTGCGCATACCGCCCATGCATGCCGCCTCGAGCTTGAACCTGTCCCATGCCGTGGCTATCGCCCTGTATTCTTTGGTGAATGCACCGGACACCACGCCTGAAAGCAAGGAAGAGAAAGCTGCTCCACGGGATCGGGTCACCTTGGAAGAGTCACAGGTTGCGCTGACGGAGATTCTGGATGTAATGGATCAAAGTGGATTTCTGGCGCGGGGCAGGAAGGAAATAGCCAAGCGCAAAAAATTCCGGATTCTGTGGCAACGCCTACATCCCACGCGCGGGGAACTGAACTTCCTCTCCGGCGCGCTTCATTCTTTGATCAGAAAGACCGAATCATGAGTATCACTGTCGAGAAAACACCTCTGGAAGGTCTGCTGATTCTTCGTCCTCGCGTCTTCAAGGACGTGCGCGGCTTCTTCTATGAGAGCTATAATCAGGAATCGTTTGCTGCCGCTGGCGTTTCCATCCCATTCGTTCAAGACAACCATAGCCGTTCGGCTCAAGGCACACTTCGCGGCCTCCACTTCCAAACTTCTCCGGGTCAGGCTAAACTGGTTCGCTGTACGTTAGGTGCCATCTGGGATGTGGCTGTGGATATCCGACCGGATAGTCCGACCTTTGGGAAACACTTCGGAATCGAATTGCGACCGGATGATGCGACGATGTTCTTCGTTCCCGTGGGCTTCGCGCATGGTTTCGTGGTGCTTTCGGAATTTGCGGAGGTGCAGTATAAATGCTCCAACGTTTATAATCCGAAGACCGAGGCGGGAATTATGTGGAACGATCCGGATTTTAACGTCCAATGGCCATTGGACGGAATAGAGCCACTGTTGTCAGATAGGGATAAAGGAAATCAATCGTTTAAGGAATGGAAATCGAAATAACCATCCATTTTATGTGACCTAGGTCACGCCCCCAGATTCAGCTACGACCCATATTTTGGGTCATGCAGTACGATCCAAAAAAGCATCATCGACGATCCATTCGATTACATGGGTACGACTACACACGACCCGGCGCATATTTCATCACCATTTGCGTTCAAGCCCATGAATGCATATTGGGCCATATTGCCAATGGTGAAATGCATTTAAATGACCTGGGTGAAATTGTTCGCGATGAATGGTTACGCGCAGGGACGGTACGGAACGAAATTGTGTTGGACGAATTCGTGATCATGCCCAATCATGTTCACGGGATTGTATTTATTCGGGAATCCGGGTTCGATCCGGTAGGGGCGACCCGGCGGGTCGCCCCTACATGGGTCATCCCAACGTCGGCCAATGGCCCCATGTCCGGTTCCATCGGTGCAATTATGGGTCAATTCAAATCAATCGCAACCAAACGAATAAATGCCATACGTGGATTACCAGGCGTTTCGGTATGGCAAAGGGATTTTAACGACCATATCATCCGCAATGATGGTGAATTAAATCGCATTCGCCATTACATCACCAAAAATCCGGCACGATGGAAATGGGATTCAAAAAATCCCAAACGTATTTCACCCTAATAATTCCATTTCTAATCCGTCATATGCTAATCGAATCTCCGGCGGCAATCGCGCCTCGGTCGCAACATGCTCCAACTCATGGCACATGTGAATGAAATAGGTTTTCTCCGCACCAATCCGTTTCGCGTAGTCTACCGACTGCTGAAACCCCAAATGCGTGGAATGGGGCTTTTCCCGAAGACAATCCAGCGCCAAAATCTTCAAGCCTTTTAATAAACCCAGGGTGGACTCAGGGATTTCGGTCACGTCCGTAATCAACGCAAAGTCATTGACCCGATAGCCCAGAATCGGTTCCGGACCGTGTAGAATAGGAAGCGGTGTCACCTTCCAACCTGCGATTTCAAACGGTTCAGACGCAAGTCTTAAATCATATTGCGGAGCCCCACCGCCGTAGCTTTTCGGTGGCTCAAAAGCATATCCGAAACGTTTTTTGATCTCCCCGAAGGTCTGTTCGGAGCCATACAACACCGTGGGTTTTCCGCTGACCTGCGAGAAGATCCGTAAATCATCCAGACCCGAAACATGATCCGAATGCGCATGGGTCAAAAGCGCTGCATCCAGATGGCGCATGCCATGCCGCAAAGCCCCTGTGCGAAAATCACTCGACACGTCAATCGCTACAGAACGGGTCTCATCGTGAAGCCATACGCCCAGACGATTGCGGTAATTGCGGGAATCGGTGGAGGTGCATACCGCGCAGCGGCAGCCGATTACCGGAATCCCGTGCGAAGTGCCCGTGCCCAGAAAAGTGACTTTCACGTCCCGAAAGATAATTGCCCGGTGGAGTGACTCCCGTCACCTGTGCCGCCGTTTCACCGGCCTAAGTTCCTGTTTGCCCGCTTGAAACGGGCATGAACACAACAAAACCAAATAAACAAAAAAGGAGTACATCATGTTTCAATCTCTACACCCTCGAATCCGTTCCCTGCTCTTCAGCGCCAATCTGGTTTCGGCCATGCTTTTGTCCGCCTGCCAGTTCGATCCGCCCCCGATATCGTCTCCCCAGGATAATTTCAATTCCAAAGGCAACGTGTCGGTGGAATTGCGAATCAAGCCCGTGGTGCTGGCGAAGTCGGCGTCTGCTCCCCGTCCCACGGATTCCGCAAACGTGATCGTGTCGGCGCCGGACATGGACCCCAAGGAATTCTGTTTCGGAAACGGTACGGATGTCTATGCGTTGCCGGAGCTTTCCGCAGGCACGAAACGACATTTCAGCATCGAAATGTACCGGCAGGGCCGCCTCTTGTACGTCGGCAGCGCGGAAACCACCCTGTACACCGATCGCAAGAATTCGGTTTTCCTGCATTGCATCCCGCAATTTTCCCGAGTCACTGCCAACATCCATGTGCCGCTGGACTTTCCGAGAAAAGTGGGCCGGACCGAACTCAAACTGTGGAACGACAGGGACACTCTGATCTCCACTCCGGATCAACCGGGGGAGTTTCTCAATTTCCATCTGGAGGAAACGCCAGGTGATAAAAATTATCACCTGCAATTTTCTCTGTGGGATGACACTGGCGCTCTCGCTGCAAAATCCGTGAAGGACACGCTGTGGGTACCCATGGGTCAGACGGTTTCCCTGAATCTCCCTCTTGTCACCACCTTCTCACAATTGCAAATGAACATGGTGGTTTCCGATCCGCAGCAAACCAATGTTTCCTTTGATTTCCCGGCCGGAAAACGAATCCCTACGACCTTCGGAGAAATGGTTTTCTCGGAAGTGTTTTTGTCGCCCGCATCAGTGGACTCGAGCAGTCAGGGACAATGGATCGAATTGTTCAACCGCACTTCCGATACACTGGATGTTTCCAGCTGCAAGATTATGCGCGACGGAGGAGGCTCGACGTCGAAACAGGCGATACTTGCGAGCGGAACCTTGGTCCCTCCTGGAAAAGGATTGGTGGTGGGTCGCTCGGCGTATCCCAATGCCAACGTTCGCTTCCCGACCTTCTCGCTCGGCACAGGATTGTCGCACATGGAGTTTTCCTGCAAATCGGGAGCGTTGAAGTTGGACACCATGACCTATTCCGCCACGGTGACAGACTCCATGGCGGTACAAACGGTTAGTGCGAAGATTTCCCAGTTGCGTCCGGATTGGGTGGGTCAGAGAACGGATCCGCATGGATGGTGCCAAGTCCCCGCGCATCCCACGGATGTTTCACAAGGTTGGCCGACTCCAGGAACTTTGGAAAACGGCTGCCCTCAATAACCCTTCGATCCGCCTATGGTGGACTCAGAGCACTGCATTTACCCCGCTTCTTCGGAAGCGGGGTTTATTGCGTTTTCGATATCATCTTTCTTCACAAGGCCGTGCGCAAATCCAATTATTCCGTAAGTCAGACCCAAGGCATAAAGATATTCGGGCAGCATCATTCCGAAGCTGAACACATAGGCAATCAAAACATTCGCGGTTTGGAAGGTGTTAAACAGGGGATTCTGGCGGCGTAAAAGTTTGGGCAGATACAACGGACTCACCATCAAAAGTCCCATCAGGATCAAAAGCAACGGAAGGGCGGGGGACAGTTGTGGATGGGTTTGAATCAGTCCATACTTCCAATGCAGAATCACGCTGACAGCGACGAAGGCTCCGGCAAAAGTTGAGGGCAATCCCTGGAAATAATCCTTCAGTTCCCCGGAATCGATGGCATTAAAACGTGCGAGTCTTAACGCAGTGCAAAGCATGTACACCGAGGCCGAGGCGATCATCAGGGGACGATGCGTGGAAAACCATGCAAAATCCGCCCATTGCGAATAGAAGTAGACCAGAAATCCCGGCGCGATTCCAAAGGCTGTCAGGTCGGCAAGACTATCGAACTGCGCGCCGAATTCCGAAGAGGCCTTGAGCAGTTTGGCGGCAAATCCATCGAGCTTGTCGAACAATGCGCACCAGACAATGAGCCATGCGGCCAAAAGCATGGGAGGTTTGCTCGATCCCAATACCGGAGACCCCGGAGAGGTAAACGCCTCGGTCATTAACAGGATCGAGTAAATCCCCAGCAGGAAATTCAAGCCGGTAAAGAGATTGGGAACCAGAAATTTTTTTTGAACCACGGCGTCCTCCGTCGGGGCTGTAAAGCCAAGGCAAAGTTAGCTAAACCCTTTGAATATCAGGGATTGTCATCGATCGGGGAAGCGTAGGATGAAGTGATCCAGCGTGGAAATGGCAATGCCGCCACCGACCAAAGATGGGGTTCCTGGCATGTCTGTCAGCGGCAATCGCTGCAAAAGGACATGTGTCATGGAGCGCTTCTCGAGCGCAGGCTCGGTGGTGCCGACCCAATAGCCATCATCCACCATCAAAGGACGGTTGAACAAGTAGGTGGGAAGCCGTGTTTGTGCCAGTTCCGCACCATTGGCTGACTGGATGGACAGGAGCCTTTTGGAGGCTGTGCCGATCAACAGGGCATCTCCCTTTCCAGCCAGACTGAAAATTTGTTCTCCCATGTCCTTTTGCCATGCCACTGTTCCGCGATTTCGATCCACAGCCATCAGCAGTCCTTCGTTATAACCCGCAAAGGCGAAGTCCCTTCCCGAATAGCACTCCGTGATCGTTCCGGGCGGCAGTTTCGCCTGAATCAAATCATGACCGTTGGGAAGGTGGACGTTGTGATAGCCGCCTTCGATTTCAAAGACGTCCAGCAAATCCGGATTTCGACTGCGGGCCAGCAGCAGACCGCTGCGTCCCAAATGCAGTTCCCAGCGAACATGCCGCGTGGGAAGGTCGATGAATTGAAGCGTTCCATTCCAATCGCTGTATACCAATCCTCCCGGTACGGACAAGGCCTGACATATGGGGCTGCGCAGCGGAATCTGCGAGAGAATTCCCGGAACCTTGGAAGTGCCGAGCAGATAAATGCGATTGGGACTGGAAACGATGACCGTATCGCCCGACCATGCAGCGGCTTTCAAATCCAGCGGTTCCGGAAAATGGAAACTGTTTTGCAGCGCACCGGATTCATTGTCGAGTAGAACCAAGGTTTGATTGTCATTCTCCACGTAATACGACAGGCGTCGCCCGGCCGTCAAAGTGGGGAAGAAGCGCGGCCCGGCGTGACGTTTCCAAATCCATGTTGCGCCCAGATTGCGGGCCAGATTGTGCAGAACAGGATCATCGCTCCATGCGGAGGTGGCGCGGGAACGTCCCGCCTGCAGCCAGGCTTCGGTTTGTTCTTTTTTCGATGTGGGGAGCATGCGTAAAAGTTGCGCCTTCTCTCGCCATGCAATTCCATTTCCAGGCTCCAATGCAAGCACAGCGTTCAATGCGTTTAAAGTGCCCGGAGAATCGTGGCGCTTCAAACTTTCATCCACCTTTTGAAATAAATATCCGCGATCTCCGCCGGTCAGGCGCAAGAGTTCCCTGTTCAAACGCACGCGCCGTCCGTCCGCCTGCTGCACCACCAGCCAATCCTGCGTGGGTAAAAGCAAAGGATCCGCGCCCCAACCGACTTCATAGGTAAACAGGGTGCGCCCTTTTTCGTCGAGGGCCATGCAGGTTTGATCATGGGTCAGGACAAACACTTCGCGGCCGGAGGGATGCACTTCGGCGATGTCTTCATCCCGCTGCCAGTCCAATTGTCCCGTTCTCAAATCAAAGGCCCGCAACTGTCCTTCAGCGCCTGTCAGGAAGGCGTGTTCACGACCCAAGGTCAGTTGATCCTGCATTCCGGAAGGAAAGCCCCAGAGGAAGGATTCAAAGGATGGTCCGCGCCGGATTTCAATATGATCCACATAGCGGATGGCCAGATAGTCTCCGGAGAGCGTGGCTTCCGAAGGGGAGTCTCCACCCAGAGACAACGGGCTTATGGAACGGCGGCTGAAGTCTGCGCGAAAGATGCCGTGGTCGGGACAAAATAAAATTCCCTGGCGCGATCGGGGTGAAGAGGGACGATAAGAACATCCGGGGCCGGGAAGGGAATGGGAAAAAACAGTTTGCCCGTGGCGCATCAAGCGCAAACCCTGCGGTCCCATTAAAAGAAGCTCGTCGGATTCCCCGGAAAAAAGCAATCCATCCTCCGCCGGAAATTTTTCCGAAACAGGAAAGGGCAGGAACGAAGGGCTTTTACGCAGAAGGATTTGTTCCTTGGCGCGCACGAAAGTAAGGACGACTTCCGGAGTGGCATCGAGAACTTCCTCACCGGGGCTTAATATCGCATTCATGGGGCGCAGCATTCCCTCCGCATCCTGCGAGGACAAACGCGGAGGCGTTTCAGGATTGTCAGCTTCTTCCACCAACACATAACGCGTAGCGGCGCCTTCAGAGGTGGCGAACGTTTTGGAGGGCATACCGCGTCCCTTACCCGCAGTGCGCAACGGTTGCAATGCTCCCGGATTCAAAGCCATCAGCCTCGCGACGAGTTTGCGTTTCTCCGAAGCGGAAAGTCCCCTGCCTCCAAGGGCCAACGTATAGGACTTGATGGCTTCGTCGCGCCGTCCCTCTTCTTCCAGAAAACGCCCCTGAAGAAAGTGGGCCTGAACCTGAATCGCCTCGTGCCCCGATTGTTGCAGCCGATTAAGAATGGCGTCTGCGGCGGCGGTGTCGCCTTCGATGTCGAACAAATAACGGGCGGATTCGAGGGACATCTGTTCCGAGTAGTAGGACGTGTCCTTTCCGGATTCCGCTGCCAGACACGGCTTCACAAATGCGGTCAAAACGGTAAGCACCACCGCTCCCAAAACATTCCTGTGCATGAAACCATTCATCATGGATTAATCCCCCGGAGAGCCTTCCGGATCGAATTTGTAGCCCACTCCCCGCACGCTTTTAATCCATATTGGAGCGGCGGCATCCTTCTCAAGCTTCTGGCGCAGTTTCAAAATTTGATTGTCCACCGTTCGGGTGGTGGGCATGTTGTCCACCGAATAACCCCAAATGGCCTGCAACAAATCCTCACGGGTCACCACTTCGCCGGGACGACCCGCGAGATACCGGAGGATTTGAAATTCCTTGGCAGACAAATCCAGATGAAGTTTGCCCCGAACAGCTTCGTAACGCTTGAAATCCACACGCACATCCCCAAACTCCAACGTATCCGGCTCAAGGGCTGCGGATGAGGATGCTGCGCGGCGCAGATGGGTTTTGATGCGCGCCATGAGTTCCGAAACACTGAAGGGTTTGGTCATGTAATCATCGGCGCCCATTTCCAAACCGGCGATTTTGGACATTTCCTCGTTCTTCGCGGTGAGCATGAGTACGAAAATTTCCGGATGCTGTTTGCGAATGAACCGGCACACCTCAAAACCGCTGGACTTGGGCAGCATCAAATCCAAAAGCACCAGATGCGGATGCCATTGCCGCACTTTTTCCATCGCCTCCTGGCCATCCACGGCCACAGCGGTTTCATATCCCTCGATGTCGAGAAGATCCGTCAAACCCGCGCGGATGGATTCTTCATCCTCCACGATGAGCACTCGATGCATGCGGACCCCCTTCCTTTGGAAAAACAATGATCATTTCGGTTCCTTCATCCACCTGGCTGTTCACAGTAATGACGCCGCCATGCGCATCCACAATGCGCTTTACCAGCGCAAGTCCGAGGCCGCTGCCACGAGTTTTGCGCGTCATTTCGTCCCCGGCGCGGTAGAAGCGTTCAAAAATACGTTTCAAGTCTGCGGGTGGAATTCCGATGCCTTGATCCGTCACCTTGAGCCGGACTTCCCGGGGAAGATCCGTCACTTCCAGAATCACTTCCGTTTTAGGTTTGGAATATTTGAGCGCGTTCTCCAGCAGGTTTTGCAAGACGGAACGCATGGCATCGTAGTCCGCGCGCAAAGAAGCGGTGGGTGCGAGGCGAAGCGCAAGCGCGACGTTGGCCTTGGCAAAAGCCCCTCCCAGCAACTCGGCTGTTTCCGCGGCCACCGAACTCATGTCAAGATTTTCAAAACGCAGCGCGTCCGGATTTTCCTCCAACCGGGTGTAACTGAGAATGCCTTCGATCATTCCCTGCAGCCGCTCGGCCTCCTCGCCGATGCGATGAACATATTGCTGGCGTTTTTCCTCCTGCGCCTGCCGGCCGCTGGCCAGTATTTCAGCGAACATGCGAATGGCCGTCAAGGGCGTTTTCAACTCATGCGATACGGCGGATAGAAAGTTGGATTTCATGTGCACGGTGTGCTGTTCCTTGTTGAGTCCCGCGAACAAAGTGAGCGTTCCCAGCAGCAAGGCCAGCAGCGAAAATCCGAGCAAGGTGTATTGCAAGGCAACCCGTTTCCGGCCGAGAGAAAGCAATTCCCCGGCGGGTTTTTTATAAACGATCAGCCGCCACGCGGGAAATCCTTCTTCGAAGGATCTTTCGAGGGCTGGCAGGCGATCCGCCGGTCCTTCTGAGGCCACTACGGTTTCTTCCTGAAGATTGAGGATGGCGAAATCGACATCCTTCCATACTCCATGATGTTCTGGCGTCAATTCCGCACGCACTGCCTGCGCAAAAACATTTTCGTCCAGACGCAATAGTGCTTGCGCGCCTTGGGCCAGCCACGGAAATCCGATGCGCAGATAAGGGATTCCCTCCTGATACTGAACTTGCAGGGAATCGCCGGAAGTTCCCGTGCCACCTCTGAGAATGTCCTCCGGTGATGCAGGCCAGCCGCGGGCCACCAGATCGGCGTTGGAAATGAACAACGGCAACCTTTGATGCAATTCAAACAGTTCCTCGCGCGCATCCCGGGGAAGGTTTTCCAGCGAGGTCATCAGATTCACCGTTTCACCGAGGTAAAAACCGATTTGATGGTAGGAGTCGAGCGAACCGGTTTCGCGCAAATCAGAAACGAGGCGGTGTGAAAATGTCACGGCTTCGTTGGTCTCTCCAAGATTCACGAGACATTTTAATTCCAACAACCGGAATCCGAAGCGAATGGAAGCGGTGGGGGAGGCCAACGTCAGGCTGTCGGGACCGTGCAAGAGAACATGCAGACTGCGCAGGCAGGGACCGTAACGCTTTGCACGCCATTCCTCGCGGATGGTTGAAATTAGCGGGCCATGCAAAGAAGCGTGTGCGGTGTATTGCGAATCCGTGGAGGAGAATACGGGGCCGTCGAAGATCTTTGGAAAGACGGCCGTGTCTCCGCGGAAAACGGCGACGGACTGTACCATGGGATTTTCCAGCAGGCGGGCGGCGAGAGACCATGCTGCTTCCGGAGTTTCGGAGCCTCCACCCTGACGTAATTTTTCACGCAGCCCATCCAGATAGGACTGGCGGGTTTTCTGAATGGTCTGGGCAACGGCCTCAGCAAAGGATTGATAGCGCGTCTCCAGCGATTTTTCGATCAGAAGATTTTCATCCTTCACCGAACGAAAACTCAAATAGGCCAGAATCAGGCCGGGGAGCAGGACCGAACTCGCGAACAGCAGAAGAAATCGACGCGAGATTTTCAAAACAGCAGGGATTCCACTGCGGAGAGAAACGATTCGCCCAAATGACGGTAGAGGAAGTCGCGGGAGAAATTCAGGTTATAGGCTTCGAGGCAAATGAGAACCATGGCTAGCACGATGAAGGAGGCGAAAGCGCCGATTCCATAGTAGAGGAAGGCGAATATACCCCGGCGTGGCTCCAACGTGCGCCGGTTGATCGCCGCATGGTACAGCCGGGAAATGAGTCGAAAGGTTAGGGGCATAAGATTTGACATTCCGGTTCAATACCGGAATGCTGCCAGAGAATGTACGAATTGCGCCTAATTCCGGAGCCGAACCTTCATCCTTTGGGACAGAAGCTGTCCGTTGGTCAGGTCACGAACTACCAGCCAATGGACCCCTGAGGACAGGTGCTCCGTGTTTAACGAAAAGCGATGCTGTCCTGCCGAAAGTCTGCCCGTGTAAATCCGGCTGATTTCCCGACCCTGTAAATTCACCAGCGACAGTGAAATCAGAGTCTCCTTCTCAAGTGTTAGGGAGGCGAAGGAGTGTGAACCGTCGAATCCAATGGACGGTGCGGCGGATATTTTTATGGCGGTGAGGGAACCGCTGATGACCTGATTCACGAAATTCAGAAGGCCGGAGTTTCGGCCGATGCTGACGCTGTCCGGTAGTTTGCGCGCAAACCACTTCACATCCCAAGTCGAGGAATCGTTGGCGGGGATCGTATCAAACGAGCCCTGCAATTCCATCTCCTGATAGTTCTTGGCATTAGCCATGTACAGTTCACATTCGCTTTCACTGGTATTGTAGGGCGCGTTTTTGGCAAAGGGAGTGTCTTTGAATTTCTTGATGAAAAGAACCCGGTTTTTGTCCACATGGGCATACCATCCGGGAGTACCGCCATCACCCCAAATTTTTGGAGTTCCACCGGCGGGAACGGTAGCACTGTCGTAAACGGTCCATCTCACACCGAGGGTATCCCGTGTCATGTTGCGCAGCGCTTGGGTGCCTCTTAAGGTATCCGAACCGGTGGGATAAAAAGTGAGTCCGCCACCCGGAAATCGCGTGATTTCCCACGGCGCATAGGCGACGGAAGATGTGAATGTGTTAATCATCGTGTAATGATTCGTGAAGGAGGAGTCCTTGGCATTGGCCCAGAATTTTTTTCGAAAACTTAAGTGGGTTCCGGTTGCAACGTTATCCGCTATCCCCACATAGGCAACTGTGGTATCTGATGCGACGAGCCCTCCCGTGTAATTGGTGGCATCTGCGTCCAGATTTACGGGAGGAGGCCAACATCCGTTGTTGATTGTGTTTTTACATGCGGTGGTCCAATAGGCTTGTGGACTGGGCCAAAACGTAGAACCCCAGTTAAGGGTTCCCGATGCAAGGAGAAGTTCGGTGCCTTGGTATTTTAGCGAGCGGATGCGACCAGCCGCAGCGGGTCCCACTGTCAGCGTGTCCGGTCCGGCAATCAGCTTGTAATTATTGCCGCTTGCCACCGGTTGAACCTTTTGTGCTTGCGACAATGCCGGAATCATCGTCAGAGCGAGAAGCAAGCACGCAGGAAGTTTATTGAATTCAAATCGCATGCACATCCCTCGGGGGTTCAACTCAACTTCAGTTTTTCAGGCGCACCAGCATTTGTTGGGATACGATACGGTGTTTGGAATCCTGTATCACCAGCCAGTTCACACCGTTCGGAAATCCACTTTGATTCAACGGAAAAATATGCGATCCTGCGGAGAGTTTTCCCGAATGGAGTCGTGCGATTTCCCGACCCTGAATATTCACAACGGAAAGGGACAGGGAAGAGGCTTCGCGCAAATCCAAAGTGACTTCACGGGTGGAATATTTCATTTCAAAACCTGCAGCTTTGGATTGCTGAGTTAGGGCTGTGGTCGAACCCGCGAGGACTTGGTTGATATAACTCACTATCTGCGGATTATTCAGGGTCACGGACACGTTATCTGGAAGTTTCCGGACAAGCCATTTCATATCCCAACTGACGGAGTCATTTGTTTTGATGGTGTCGTAGGCTCCCTGCGCTTCCATTTCGATGAAGGAAGTCGCGTTGAGCGGCTTGTTGGTGGAGTAAAACTCAATCTCATCCTCGGGGCTTGGGGCTTTCTTGGAAGCAGGTGCATCCTTGAACTTCTTGATGAGGAGGAGACGATTGGCGTAAACATGGGCGTACCAGCCCTTCGAACCATCTGCGTAGAACTTGTTGGTTCCGCTCCCGGGAAGATTGTTGTTGTTGTGCTGATACCAGACGATGCCACCGGTATCCACTGATGTATAAGTCCCAATGGCTCCGGTAATGGCGTCCGTTCCCTTGGGGAACAAGTAGATGCCACCCGTATCGATACGCGTGTCTTCCCACGGAGCCCAAGGGCGCGCCGTGCCGGTGTTGATCATGGTGTAACGCATGTTGAATGAGGAGTCTGCGATATTGGCCCAATAGGTCTTGTGCACACGGATTTTGGTGGTCGCATCCACCGCCCCCGAATTGTAAAAGCTGATCGTGGAATCCGGGTCGATGGAGGCCGTGAAAGCGTTTGCATCTATGGCAGCAGGAGGCGGCCAGTTCCAAACGGCTTGCGGACTGGGCCAAAAAGTCGATCCATAACTCGTCGCACTACCCGTATCCTGGTGAAGCACTTCCGTTCCGGAATGCTTCACCGACTGGATGCGACCGCTGTTTTTGGCGGTGGCTTGGAAACTCATGTTTCCCATGGTCAACGTGTACTTGGTGGAAACCAATACCGGCATCACCTTCTGAGCCTGAGAGGCCAAAGGCAAAGTTGCAACGACAAACGCAAGCAAAGCTGGATAAGACTTAAAAGACATGGAAACTCCCGATGGGGTAAAAAACTGGCACTACCAGTTGTCTAAATTCAAAATAATGCCAAATCCTGCAGAACGCCATGAGTTTTCTGCGGGATATCCCGCAATTTCAATTAAACCGGATTAAGGAGGGATGCCAAATGTCGGGAGCTTCAAATCCCAGCAAATTGGTCACCGTGGAAGCTAGGTTGGCCAGGCCTCTTTCCTGCAAATCCGCCAATTGATACCCATCCTTGTTCCGGTTGTCATAGAAAATACAGGGAACCGGATTCAAGGTATGACTGGTTTTGGCCTTGAACTTGCCTTCTTTCGACTTGGAAGGAAGGCCCGACTTCTTGTCGATCTCATACATCTCATCCGCATTTCCATGATCCGCCGTGATGATGGCCATTCCACCCAGCGCATCGATTACGGGAAGAAGGCGGGCGAGACACAAATCCACCGCTTCCATCGCCATGGTGGCGGCGCGGAGATTTCCCGTGTGACCCACCATATCTCCGTTGGCATAATTCACCCGCGCGGATCGATATTTTCCGGTTCGCAACTCCGCGATCAAAGCATCGGTAATCTCGGCAGCCTTCATCCACGGTCTTTCATCGAACGAAACGCGATCCGATGAAACCTCGACATAGGTCTCGAGATTCTCATTGAACTTTCCGCTGCGATTTCCATTCCAGAAAAAAGTAACGTGTCCGTATTTTTGCGTTTCACTGATGGCGAGCTGCGAAATTCCCGCCTGCGATAAAAATTCACCCATGGTGTTTTTGATTTCCGGCGGCAGGATTAAATAGCGTTTGGGAATATGCAAGTCTCCATCGTATTCCAACATGCCGGCATAACAAACCTTGGGACGACGACCGCGATCAAAAGCGTTCAAGTCATCGTCTTCGAATGCGCGGCTGATTTCAATGGCGCGATCTCCGCGGAAATTAAAGAAGACCACGCTGTCGCCATCTTGAACCGTGCCTACTGGCTTTCCGCTTTCCCCAATCACAAACGGCGGTAAATTCTGATCAATGACACCCGGATGTTCGATGCGATAAGTGGTCACCGCTTCTTCCGCCGAAGCGAATTGCCGTCCTTCGCCATGCACGTGGATTTTCCAGCCGCGCTCCACCATGCTCCAGTCCGCTTCATAGCGATCCATGGTGATGTTCATGCGTCCGCCGCCGCTGGCGACCTTCACATCGAAGGTTGATGATTGGATTTCAGCAAGAAATTTTTCAAAAGGCAGGATGTAATCTAATGCCGAGGTTTCGCTCACATCGCGGCCATCCAAAAGAATGTGAACACGAACCCGACCAAGTCCCTCTTCCTTGGCTCTAAGAATCAAGGCTTTCAGATGATCGATATGGGAATGCACGTTACCGTCGGAGAACAACCCGAGAAAATGCAAGGTCGATTTCTTCTCTTTCGCGTTTCCAACAATTTCTTTCCACGCCGGACGTTGAAACAAAGCACCACTTGCGAGTGCTTGGTTTACGAGGGAAGCACCTTGTTCCACCACTTGTCCCGATCCGATGGCATTGTGTCCGACCTCGGAGTTTCCCATGTCATCATCACTGGGAAGTCCCACGGCTTTGCCATGCGCCTTGAGCAGCACATTCGGGTATTCCTTGAACAGACGTTGCAATGTCGGCGCATTGGCTTGGGCTACGGCGTTGCCTTCGATTCGAGGCGTAATGCCCACGCCATCCATGACAATCAGGACAACGGGACCGGGGTAGGTGAGGGGCTTGGACAAGGGCTTTAACATGGTATTTCTCCGAAAAAACGCGGGAAGCCAAATATACCTTTTTGAGTACTGGCTTTTAATTCCGTTGCCTCAAATGGCAGTAAACTGGTGGCTGTGGGCGGTCAGACAAAAAGTGTTGTGCTGGTGTCGCCTTGATTGTTCCAGAGGGCGGTTGATCGACGGCTTGATTAAATATGGTCAGTTAATCCAGATTGCTAAACTCGCAAATTCTCCAACCAAACGCTTGATGTTCGCATGTCCAATTGCCATTCCAACACTCGTTAATGTGAATGTCTGCATGGCTGAATTTCCCCACATTTCGAAAACGTCAGTCATGTAAGGACGAATAGCTATAACCTTTCCTTTTATTTCAGATTCATTCATTTTGCCTAAATCGAATAACTGCAAAATCTTGGTTTTGTCTTCGGTGAAAACACCCTCTGTATCGAGATATTTCTCTAGGCTTTCTTTGCTGTTCGCGTTAACCTGTAGTTTTGATGGGTCATTGAGACACGGTATGAAAAAACGAGAATCCAGCCCAACACTGATTGCTCGATTCGATATCTCAGATTGGCCAAAACCCTTTAAGAATTGCCCTTGATAAATTTTTCCTAGAATGTGTTCAAGTTTATTTCCGGTAATCCCTATCGACCCGCAACCTGAGAATTCCAAATGCTGATAACCTGCTCTGTTTTTGGAGAGCTTTGAAACAAATGGGAATAGATGCTTGTCTAGATATTCGCCGAATTTTTCGTGATCACCAATACCATGATTTTGAGTGTACTTAAACAGAAAAACCACTGCTAAGGCAGCAAGATTGGTGTCAGTTAGTTTTGGCGCAGTAGAAAGCGATTCGTTTAGCACAATCTGAAGGAGGTCGCGTTGATCTTGTTTGCTGCGATCGACAAGCAGATCAACAAGCAGATCGCCAAGATCTTTATCTCCATTTCGAGCATATTCCTTTTGAACGGTAAAAAGTGCGTACTGAAAATCAGGGTCATTTGCCTTTTGAAGTCCTGCAGGAAAATTCTCCTGAAGCTTCTTTATTACCTGATCCGTAATATCTTCAACTCGATTGCTCGCGATGTCCTTTGCTGCACCAGCAAGCTCATAGAAAGTTGCCTTAGCCACATCCAAAGCAATTGACCTGGCTTCTGAAGGTGTTAGTCCGACGTTTATTTGTGTTACGTTACCTCCCGCTTGAATTGCTGTTGCACCACTTCCAACGTCTTGGCTTTGATCTTTATTATTCAGCATCGGTTGACTCTCTACCTGCACGAATGTCACCCATCTTGACATCACCACCGGCTTGAATTCCAATACCGTTCTTAGCAATAGTCTGGATTTGATTCTCTCTTCGTTTGATTTTTTTATCCCCAACCCAAGCGGCAATAAACGCTATTAAAGAAGTGACTATCGCAATAGCAGGTTCATAGTTAGGTTGCGCAATAAACCAAGCAATAGACCCAATGAAAGCAACCCCGCACAAAAATTTAATGATCATCATAGGGTGACTCCTTCGCAAGACGATGTCATTGAACAGTTCTGCATATTATCTAGTTCATTGAAGTAAAATGACATGATGATTTCTTAACGCCGTGGGGCTTTTCTGCTAGGCTTCCCACGCATCCCGGATCGCATCGGCGGTCGTTGTTTTCCCGGTGCAGCATTCACTTGTGGCTTCGGCTTGACCGGAATTTCCTCTTTCATTTGCGATCCCATCGCCTGCGGTTTCGGCTTGCGGTTCAACAACCCAAACTTGTCCGGCAACAGCACCACCAACACTTCGAGGTTATTCGTGCCCGGGAACATGTCGAACGGCAGAACCTTTGCCAGCATGTAACCCTGCTTGCGCCATTTGCTGACTTCCGCCGGAAGTGTGTCCACTTCACAGAACATATAAGCCACACGCCGTGGCTTGCGTTCCGCCAAAGCAGGGATGAGGCCGGGAGCCGTGCCCTGACGCGGTGGATCGAGCAACAAAACTTCCGGTGTTCCATCCGGCGGAGGTAATTGTTTCATAATCGATTTGGCATCGATCTTCCCGGAAATGAATCGCGTGTTCCGACTGCGAAGAAACGCCGCGGATTGACGCGCAGCATCGCAGGCGGTGGCGGAGCCTTCAACACCCACGGCATTGTCGCAATAGCGCGACACAGGAAAAGTGAAAAGTCCGCAGCCGCAATACATGTCAAGAAAGCGGTCTGTCTTGCCGGGCTTCAAAGCATTCTCCACTTCCGCAATGACACGGGGAAGAATGGAGGGGTTGACTTGGAAGAAACCCGTGGGATGGAGGAAGTAGCGAAACTCTCCGACTTGAATGGGCAAAAACTCCGGACCGAACAACCGCTTGAGGCGGAAAGGTCCCGGTGAAACCTGCGCTTCAATGTAATAGTTGGAACGCGAAGAGTCGTAGAACACATGCGCTGCGGCGACCGACACTCCCTGCAAATTCTTCAAGTGCTCCGCCAGCATTTTTGTTTTGCGCACCGAGTCGGCATTCAACCGGAACACATTGAAGATCACCATCAACTCGGTATCTCCGCGAACAATGAGAAAGTTCAGGCTGTTGGCGAGATTGCGATAAGGTTCTTCATTCAACTTCGCCAGCGCATGGGCAAAAATGGCGGCGTGCGAATGCGGTTCCAGGATTTCATGATCGCCCTTCCCGGCACCCATCCGCTCCAAAAAGAAATCCCATTCCCAGCGCGCACCCTTTCGAATGATGCGACGTTTGGAGGTGGAACGATAATGACGGGGCAGGGGGGAAGGAATCACCAGACTGGGCTTGTCCGGAAGATTGTGCAAAGTCCAGAACTTGCGGATGGCCGCGTTCTTGACCTTCAATTCGGTTTCATAATCCAGCTTGGCCAGGGGAGCCGGTTCGGGATCGAGCCTGTCCCGTAAATCCATTTCCTGTGCGACATTCCGGATGATGATGGAAAATTTTTCCACTCCATTTTCGACGGCTTCAAATTCACTTTTAGGACCACGGGGGCTGTGCAAATGACCTTGCGGGCCAACCTTCGACCCCTTGCGCGGAACATAAACCCGTCTGCTGCCCGGTTGGGATTTTTGCGGATCACGTGCGCCAGGGAACTGTTCGGAAAATCTGGAATTGGGCCGCGCGTTTTTTTGCTGGGTGCGCGGATTGCGGTTTCGCATTTAGGCCTCGTCGCTTTGAAAGGTGTGGCTGTTTAATTCTTTTAAAATCAAGTCTTTAAATCCTGCCAGCCGGCAAAGATAAGGTTGCAGTTGAAAGACAACTTCAGGATGTTGGGTTCGTAAACCCTCAACGGAGTTCGGGATATCTTCCAAAATATGTTTGCCCTTGAAGACCAGCAAGGGGAGGATTTGAATATGCTTGCAGCCCAATGAAATCAATGCATTTACAGCTTGATCGAGTTTCGGTTCCTGATTCAGAAACGCATGTTCAAAACGCCAGCCGGGTTTGGATTCGGAAAGAGTTGCGCAAAGTTCGCGGATTTCCAACCCAGCTTCCGGTTCACTGCTACCATGCCCAAGCAGAATTACGCCGGGAAGGCTATTATTAACACTCAATGACATCCTACCAAAGTTAGTTCAGGTGGAAAAACAAACCCCTTTATATCCGGAGCATTTGCGTTTGGGCGCAAAGATGGCCCCTTTCGCCGGTTTCTCCATGCCCATTCAATATTCCGGCATCCGGCAGGAACATGAAGCCGTGCGTAAGCGGGCCGGATTGTTCGATGTTTCCCACATGGGAAACTTTTTCGTTCACGGTCCTGGAGCGCTGGATTATTTGCAACGCCTCACCACCAACAATGTTGCGAAACTGAATCCCGGTGACGTGCAATACTCGGCATTGTGTTACCCGACCGGCGGTGTGGTGGACGACATTCTGGTTTATTGCCTCGCGCCTGAATCCTACATGATCGTGGTGAACGCTTCGAACATTGAGAAGGATTGGGACTGGTTTCAGGAACACCGCAACGGAACCCATTGCATTCTGGAAAATCGCAGCGCGGAAATGTCCATTGTTTCCCTTCAAGGTCCGAAAGCTTTGGACATTCTCAGCCGCTTGACATCGGATACACTTGCCGATCTTCCCACTTACAATTGTCGCCGAGCCACAGTGTTGGGTATAGACATGCTCATCTCCAGAACGGGATACACGGGCGAAGACGGCTTCGAATTATTTCCCGATGCGGAGCAAACCGTTGCGATTTGGAAAGCCCTGTTGGAAGCCGGATCTTCCGATGGAATTGAACCCATTGGACTCGGCGCGCGTGACACCTTGCGTTTGGAATTGGGTTATTCGCTTTACGGACACGAACTTTCCGACTCCATCAATCCGCTCGAAGCGGGATTGGGTTGGATCACGGATTTGAACAAAGGGGATTTTATCGGCCGCGAAGCTTTACTCAAAGTGAAGCAGGATGGGCTGAAACGCAAGATGACCGGTATTCTAATGGATGAACTCGCCATTCCGCGTGGAGACTGCGAAGTCACCTGCAATGGCAAGGTGGTCGGCATTGTCACTTCGGGAACCCTGTCTCCGACTTTGGGCAAAGGCATTGCCCTGGCCTTGGTGGAAGCCTCCGCAGCAGAACGCGACACCATATTGGGCATCCGCATTCGCGGAGCTGAAAAATCCGGACGCGCCGTCAATCGATATTTTTACAAACGACCCAAAGCCGCCATTCCAACCGCCTGAAACAGGAATTCATCATGGCTTCAAAATCGGGCAACAAGTCGGGCGCAAAATCCGACAAGGAGAAAAAAGGAATCGGCAGAGGCATTGCCAATTTCTTTTTCAAAGCCAGCGTGATCAAAGCCAACGCCAAACCCAAATCCAAAAAAGGCAAAGCTGAAGTTGAAGAAGAGCCGACACCAAAACGAAACGAGCTTCCAGGCCTTGGAGTCTTCGCGATAGTATTAATCAGCCTCATTGCACTGCTTTCCGATTTCGCATATGGGGGGCAGGGCAATATCCTTGGAAAATATTTTGGGACATGGTGGGCAAATGCTTTATACAATGCTCTTGGGAAATTACCTCTCCTGTTTTATCTGACGGCCTTTGCCATTTTCGGTGTACAAATCTTTCTGGGGCCACGGCTGTGGAGACAAATCGGAATAATCACCGCCATGGGTTTTCTGATCGCTCTCTGGCTCGGCGCGCACTATCTTGGTGGAGCCCCGCTGCCATCCGATTATCCGGGAGCTGGCGGATGGCTTGGAAATTTCCTGGTTCAAAGTGTCTTATCACCAGTCTTCGGATCCAATGGCACCGCAGGCTCCCGCATTATCATTGGCATTCTCTTTTTCTTTCTCGTGGTCTGGGGATTCAAACTGAGCGTCGCAGCATTACTTTCGCGCACGGCCAATGTTGCCGGCAGCATGGGGCGTTCCATCGCCGATGGCTGGCGCAGTTCGCAAGATGAAGAGGATGAGGGAGATGAAACAGATGAAGAACCGGAATCAACTGTAGCGCCAGTCCTTGTGGCTGGCGCGGCCTTGTCAAAAAAATCCATTCCGGGCAAATCCCGCAAACGCGAAGAACCAACAGAGCAGATTTTACCGGTGGAGGGAGATAGTCCCGAAGAGGAGAAACGCAAACTCGAAGCGTTGCTTGAAAGCGGAAATCTCGAAGGCCTCGATCCGCTGACCATCCGCAAGATTCGCGATCTCGCTCTGGAACGCAAGCGTGTCACCGAGTTGAATGAATGGGAAACGAAAAACCGCAGCCCGGAAATCGGCGGCTTGCTGGTCAAGGGAAAACCGGAAGACGAACAAAAACCTGTCGATATTTCTCAGAGCAAGCCGAAAAAGACTCCGAAGGTAAAACCGGTGGAGGTTCCGAAAGAAGAACCTGCCCTGTTTGATGAAGTGGAAGACGAGGAAGAGCTGGAGATTCCCGTTGCGGGCTTCGATGATGAACCGGAAGCCCCGGATGAGTTCGACTCGGAAGATGATTTTGTTCCGCCCCCGAAGAAGAAATCCTCCAACAAACCGGAACCCGTTTCCCTCGCATTACAAACCTCTCCGGATTCCGGAGAAGAAACTTGTGTTCCTGCTACGGCTCCCACGGTGAAATACGATCCTTACCGTCTTCCGAACCTCGATGATATTTTCCCCGATCCTCCCGTGCAAGCCTTGGAATTCACCGAGGAGGAGCTCCACGAGCAATCCAAATTGCTGGAGGATCAGCTCAACAATTTCAAGGTGCGGGGCAAGGTCAACGGAATTCATCCCGGTCCCGTCATCACGCGTTATGAAGTCGAACTGGCGCCCGGCGAAAAGGTGAATCGCATCAGCAACCTCGCCGACGATTTGGCGCTGGCCTTGCGTGCCAAGAGCATCCGCATTCTCGCGCCCATTCCCGGCAAATCGTTGGTGGGTGTGGAAGTGCCCAATCGGAAGGCGCAAATCGTTTACATCAAGGAAATCCTCGCCGCGCCGGAATTCAAAGTTGAAGAGGATACACTCAAGATCGCGGTGGGGAAGACCATCGGCGGCGATCCTTACATCGCCGATCTCACCCGCGCTCCGCACGTCCTGATCGCAGGTCAAACGGGTTCGGGAAAATCCGTGTGCATCAATAGCATCATGGCTTCCTTGCTGATTAGCAAGACGCCGGATGAGTTGCGTATGATCCTGATCGATCCCAAGGTGGTCGAACTCAAGCCCTACGATGCCATCCCGCATTTGTTGCGTCCTGTCATCACCCAACCCGACGTCGCCGTGCAGGCGCTCAAATGGGCCACGGTGAAAATGGATGAGCGTTATGACGTCCTGTCCCAATGCGGAGTGCGCAATATCAAGGGCTATAACCAGAAGGTTCGTGAAGGCCGGTTGCCTGAAGAATTGGAATACAACCAATACGTGGAATTCGAAAGCGGAACCACCCGCCCGGGAATGCCCAAACAAACCATCATGCCATACATTCTCATCGTTATTGACGAGCTGGCGGATTTGATGATGGTCGCGGGTAAGGAAGTGGAAACCAACATCGCCCGTATCGCCCAGAAAGCCCGCGCGGTGGGCATTCATTTGATTCTCGCCACGCAACGGCCTTCCACCAATGTCATCACGGGTACGATTAAAGCCAACTTGCCTACACGCATCGCGTTTCAGGTGGCCAGCCAAATTGACGCCCGCACTATTCTCGATCGACAAGGTGCGGAAAAACTTTTGGGACGCGGAGACATGCTGTATCGTCCCATCGAATTCCCGGAGCCGGTGCGCTTGCACGGTTGTTTCATCGATGACGAGCAATGCGAAAAAATCGCCGGAGCCTGTTCGGGTCAGTTCGTGAACTTTCCGCAGGTGAAAACTTTCAATCTGGAAGAGGACACGGATTCAGGCAAGGATGTGGACGAGGAACGCGATGCCAAATTCCGCGAAGCTGCGGAACTCGTCGTCCAACTCAAACAAGCTTCGGTATCACTATTACAGCGCCGTCTGGGTCTGGGATATGCCCGTTCCGGCCGTCTGGTGGATCAACTCGAACGTGCGGGAATTGTGGGCCGGGAACGTGGAAGCAAACCCCGTGAAGTCACCATGAACGAAGAAGAGCTGCATAGCTTCCTGTCCTCGCATGATGCCACGGAGAGCGCCTAAATACACCCCACCCTTTGGCCCCTCCCCTTTTGGAGGGGAGGGGCTTTCACTTGGGTCAAAAAATAGAGACCACAAAGGAAACTAACGTGAAACATCTCCCCCTCGCAAAGGGGGAGATGCAAATAGAGGGGGTGAGGCCTTTGTATCTTAAGCAGCCCCTCAAATAAGGAGCCACTATGTCTTTGCAACTCGGAACAATCGCCCCGGATTTCACCCAGAATTCCAGCCTGGGCAAGCTTCACTTTTACGACTACATCGATGGCAAGTGGGCCATTTTCTTTTCCCATCCCGCCGACTTTACTCCGGTGTGCACCACCGAATTAGGCATGACGGCCAAACTCAAATCCCAATTCGAGAAGCGCAATTGCAAGGTGATCGCATTATCGGTGGACAGCGAAGAATCCCACAAGAAGTGGATTCCGGATATCAACGAGACCCAGAACTGCGTTGTGGATTTTCCCATCATTGCAGACGAGGACAAATCCGTCGCTTCGCTGTATGACATGATGCAGCCCGCTGCCAGCGACAAGATGACGGTGCGCTCCGTGTTCTTCATCGATCCGAATAAAAAGATTCGCGCCATGATCACCTATCCCGCCTCCACGGGCCGCAACTTCGACGAAATCCTGCGCGTGATTGACTCCCTGCAACTCACGGATGGTTACAAGGTCGCGACACCGGTGAACTGGAAAGACGGGGAAGACGTCGTGATCGTCCCCGCCATTCAGGATCCGGAAGAATTGAAGACGCGATTCCCGAAGGGCTTCAAGGTCGTCAAGCCTTATTTGCGCATGACACCGCAGCCAAACAAATAATTCTCCCGCACATTATTCATTTGTAACCAACGGCCTCCTTCATCGGGAGGCCGTTTTTATCTAATGTTTTGCTCTGTCGCAAAGCGGGATAAATTTCCAAGGGTGCTAACTATGAAGGTTGGTTTTCTAAAAAGGCTGTCTTTTTTTTCCCGACGACATTCGGCGGCGTTGGAAATCGCCCTTGGAACTTTGATAACCTGTACCTTCGTCAGCATCTTTTATTATCAAGGGCTTCGTGCCAACAAGGCGCAAGAGAAAGTGCTGCACAGTTTTGAAGTTCATAGCCAAATACAGGTGGTTTACGGCAAGCTTGATGAAATGAACGGTGAATTTCAAGACTCTCTTCCCGTGGGGAGAGAGTCCGACGCGGACGGCTGGAAAATAACGAATCGCTCCCTGTTCGGGGAACTTCAAAGGTTGAGAGAGCTGGTCTCGGAGGATAGTGTTCAACTTGCCCGTGTGGACCGCTTGAATCAACTCATCCGCGAAAAACAGCAACACCCTGACTTTTCAACGCAGGTGCGAAGTGTCATTTCGAGCATGCTTTCAAGCGAATACGACGAATTCAGGAAACAGGAAAACATCGAGGAAAAATTCTGGCAGCAGAACAGAATCCTGGTGAGAGGCGGGGTATTGCTCCTTTACTTTGGCCTTCTGGTGATCGTCAGGGTGTTGGAACGCAAAAACAGGCGCCGTCACCAGTTGGAATTGAGTTTGCGGGAAAACGACATCCTGACCCGTGCCATCTTGGACGGTGGAAGTCATGGAATCATTATCTCGAACCAGGATAGGATCATAACATTCTTCAATCGCGCAGCCGAGCGTATTACCGGCCATGACTCCGCATATTTTGTTGGGAAAGGCGCCAACGAATTGATCAATCAAATTTACCTGCGATCCGAATTGGAAGCTGAAGCCGAAAGATTCAGCCGTGAGGCCGGGAGGGCAGTAGACATACAGGAAATGTTCCAGTTCGGCATCCTAAAATATGGAACCTATGAAAGAGAATGGACCGCTATTCGGAAAGATGGCACGCACATACCAATATCCCTGACGAGCACTACGCTGCGCGATGAGAATGGGAATATATTCGGAGGTATTGGCATCTTTCAAGACATTTCCGAGCGTAAAAAGCTCGAACGCATGCAAATGGATTTTATTTCCACTGTTAGCCATGAATTGCGCACGCCCCTAACCTCCATTCGCGGTGCACTAGGATTGCTGGACTCTCCGGGGTTGGATTCTCAAAAAACATCTGAACTGATTTCCGTGGCGCAGCGAAACAGTGAACGTCTGGTTAAAATCACCAATGACATCCTCGACGTTGAAAAAATCGAATTCGGGAAGCTGTCCCTGGATTCCGAACCTTTACAGGTGGAACCGTTCATCCTGCAGGCGATGGAGGCGAATCAGACCTACGGCGACAAATATGGCATCCGCTTTGTTCTGAAGGGAAGTTCGTGCGCTGACCTGAAGGTGATGGCGGATCCCGATCGATTGATGCAGGTGATGGCCAATCTGCTTTCCAATGCGGCGAAATTTTCCCCCCGTGATTCCGAGGTGCGGATCGGAGCTGATTGCATCAGCGGGCGTGTTCATTTCTCGGTTCAGGATTCCGGCCCGGGCATTCCGGAAAATTTCCGCAGCCGAATTTTCGACAAGTTCGCCCAGGCCAATCCGGGAAATAATCGTGATCATGCCGGTTCGGGTCTGGGGCTCAACATTTCCAAACGTCTAGTAGAAGCCATGGGCGGCAGTATCCGCTTTGAAACGGCAATGGGGAAGGGCACCACTTTCTTTTTCGATTTGCCACAGTCTTCAAACCTATGAATGTATCTAACTTGTAACGGAACTATCTAAATCATCTGAAGGGGTCCGATGAACGCGAAAATCTATGCCGCTGTATTTACCGTTTTGAGCCTGAACGCTTTCAGCGATCCCGGAATCATTTTTCGCGGAGGATTGAACATCGCAAGTTCTTCTTTTGATCCCGCGCCGCCTTCGGCGTATGAAGTCGGATCTCGTACCGGCTTCAATGCCGCCCTTTTAATGGACATTCCCGCCAACACCAGCGTCCATGTTCTTGTGGGCGGAGGATTTGAAGCCAATGGCGTAAGTCTGACCGTTGCAGGAAAAACCACAACCGACAAATTCAATTACATCGTTTTGCCTCTCCTGCTGTCCTTTGGAAGCCCTTATCGTGGACCTTCCGGTCCAGTTCCCCGTTTTTTCATCAACGTGGGGGGCATACCGTCTTTCCTTGTGTCGTCCACTTCCGAACCTGAAAGCGGCCCCAGCAAGGATTTGACTACGGTGAGCGGTTTCGATTTCGCGTTGACCGGTGAAATGGGCGCGGAGATGCCAACTGGCGTTGGTAGAGCGATGATTTTGGGCGCGGGTTACAGCCGCGGCTTGGTAAACTCCATGGACATTTCCGGCAGTAAGCAAGAAGCCAACAACTATGCATTCAAATTTTATGTGGGATTCAAGTTCGGCAGAAATTGATTGTTTCCAGGTATCGCAGATTGGGGGTATCCTTCGGGATGCCCTTTTTTGTATTTGCTGGTATTGTGAAAATCCTGGAGCTGTGTAAATGAACATCTTTGTGGATGCAGACGCCTGTCCTGTAAAGGATGAAATCTATCGCGTCGCCAAACGCCATGAGGTTTCTGTGGTTGTGGTGGCAAATTCCCACATGCGCATTCCCGATGAAAAGCATATCCGGTTGGAAATTGTGAGCGATGGGTTTGATGCGGCGGATGACTGGATTGTGGAACACGCCGGCCCTCTCGATATTGTGATTACAGCGGATATTCCCCTAGCGGATCGATGTTTGAAGAACGGGGCCTATGTATTGGGTCCCACTGGTAGGCCGTTTACGGAGGACAATATCGGCACGGCGATGGTGACGCGGAGTATGATGGCGGATCTGCGGGATATGGGAGAGGTTCGTGGTGGCCCGCCGCCGTTTCAGAAAAAAGATCGGGGGATTTTTTTACAGGAGCTGGATTCGGCGATTCATGCGGTGAAGAGGAAACAGAAGAACAGAATTAAGTGAGAGATATTTTCGGACCCCAATAGAATCAGCAAGGATGAATACCACTTCTTTTCTGCGGAAATAGCAGCAAAACATCCCGTTTCTAATCAATTTCTGGACAATTTGTCCCAAGCACTCGTGCAGCCTTCAAAAGTCTTTCATCTCATGCCTTTTCACATTATAGTTTTTTCTAGAATAAAGCAAGGATTCGTATAGTAAGAAATAAAAAGGAGCGTATGATGATAAACAAAATCTCCTTCCAAAACTACAAAGCGTTCACTAATGGGGAGATTAAAATAAAGCCAATAACAATTTTGCTGGGCGCAAATAGCGTAGGCAAAAGCAGTATCATGCAATTATTTCTTCTTCTGCAACAAACAGCACTAAGCAAAAATCATTATAAGTCGGCATTAAAACTTCACGGCGGATTCGTTAGTTTAGGGGAAGGCCTTAATCTTATTAGGAAGAAGGATAAATCTAAAACGCTCTCTTTAAAAGTGGATTTTGATAGCAATAAAATTATGGACGAACTTCAGAATGATTATTTGTCGAGGTACTTGGAGGAAATGTTAAATTTTGCCACGCTGGTTCAGCAACTATATAGCCAGCAATACAACGAAAAAGACACATTCATTGACAAGCTTACAAGCCTGTTTTCCTCTAACAAAAAGAAAAGCTTTGAAACACCGTTTGGAATTTCCAGGAAGGATCTAGCGTCGCATTTTACAAGAGAAAATTTTGCCGATCTACTCGGAAAAACACACGACATGTTTGTTAAACTCGATCTTAAAAAGATTCCTGAAGAATCACTACTCATAAACGAAAGCATTTTTTTAAGGCACCTCCATCAGTACAGCACTTATCGAAGCGGTGTTAATCACCTTCAAAGGTTTCCAGAAAATGTCGCAGAATATTTATTAGCCTATGACTTTTTAAGTGGGATAAAAAACGATATACACGATCGTAAATTCAGCATCAACTATGATATCAGAGTAAACGGAAAAGATTTAATACTTATAAAAATGGAAGTAGAAAATAATGGCAATGAAATTATTTCTTTGACATTTGACCCTGATGGCGCGAATTATAAACTAAGCGGAGTAAGCAGCAAGTACCTAAAAAATGTTAGTCACAAAACTATGGATTTCTTGAAACAAATATTTATCGTTCCATCGACCATCTTTTCTTTTGTTGCTAATAATTCGAACGACAACCAAAGAATGGGTTCTAGGAATTCAATTTTTACAGCGATTTTACGAAATGTCTTGATCAGTTTTAATGAAGCCGCATCGGATTTGTTCGAGGATGACAAGATTAACTATGTCAGTCCGCTTAGGGCCCACCCTAAACGCTATTACTTTCTTGATAAAGCTAAAGTAAATGAATATGTCGATACTTTTGACGGGGATGCAATTGCTGAGATCCTCAAAGAAGATCTTCATCTAAAGCACCAAGTCAATAATTGGTTTAAAAAATTTAACCTTCAGGTCGACGTAAGCCACCTAAAAGACGTTATACACAGCCTTGTTATCAACCAAAACTCTTTGGACTTGGACATTACAGATGTCGGATTTGGCATCTCCCAAGTTCTACCGGTTATAATCCAAGGATTTCTATCGCATAGTGATAGCCTTACTTTAATTGAGCAGCCAGAAATACACTTGCATCCCAAGATGCAAGCGGATCTTGCTGATTTATTTATTGATATAGTGATGGCTGAAAGTTCGAAAAAAAATTATTCTTCTTTAAAATATTTAATAGTCGAAACACATAGCGAGTATTTACTGAAACGACTTAGGCGAAGGATTTCCGAAGGCAAAATCCCCGCCGATAAAGTAGCGATCTATTTGGTAGACCCACAGACCGAAGATAAGGGCGGAACTATAAGAGAACTTCTTGTTGAAGAACATGGGCAATTTGAGTGGCCAAAAGATTTTTATGGAGGTGAACTCCTAAACGATACCACAGAGTTTATTAAAAACCAGAAATGGGGCAAATAGTTCATGACTTGTTATACAGTATTAGACTGCGTTCTTGTGGGCGATGCGCAAGAAAAAACCTATTTCGCGAACTTACTATGGGTATTCACTCAAGACAACCCTTATAAAGTCGCCCTTGATACAAGTCATCGTATTCTTGGTATTTACAAAAAAATCGCGCTGGATAACCCTGGGATTGCCGTCTGGCTAGACTACATGTCAAGACAGCCCAGATCGTTTCAAGACATAAATATTGATACTAGTCAAATTCAACATGATGAAGAAGCCTATCTTATGGTCTGTAAGTCGACGAGAAACTGTCATAAAGCCATCGTTTCTTCACATCAAAGATGGAGCTATTTTGGCTATAAATCTGATACTGAAAATATCATCCATTACGAAGGAACAGATATCAAGATCTTCGACAAAGATGAAGCATTGGTTGATATCGAGACTTCCACCATTAACATTACCGACAATTCGGTTCATTTAGATAACAGTCAAGCCGCTTTTGGTGGTTCTACAATGTCCGATAACTCTAACACATCTAATAAAAAATAAGGAACCGTAAAATGAGAGACGAGATCAAAAATTCGCAAGTGGCCCAAAATGGAAGTACAATTTCAAATTCTAAAAACCAAACAACAATAAGCTTAAAACGAATCAGAACCGAATCTGCGATATCCGGGTTTATCTCCGGAATAATTGCTGCCATTATTGGTACATATATCTATGAACATTTTATCAAGTAACTAAACTACAACAAAGCCTCTTGCGACGGTTCCTTCGGCGGAGGAATCAACCCAAGATGCCGGTAGGCATTTGCCGTCGCCATGCGCCCCCTCGGCGTCCGCTTCAAAAACCCGATCTGGATCAGATAAGGCTCATAGACTTCCTCGATGGTGTTTTCTTCCTCACCTATCGACGCCCCCAGCGTGGACAAACCCACCGGCCCGCCTTCGAATTTGGAAACGATGGTCTTCAATATCGTCCGATCCATTTCATCCAGACCCAGCGCATCAATCCCCAGCATTTCCAAAGTCCGTTCCGCAATAACCGCATCGATGCGCGTCGTATTGCGCACCTGAGCCACGTCGCGGCAGCGGCGCAGGACGCGGTTGCCTACGCGCGGGGTTCCGCGGCAGCGTGAGGCGAGCAGATCCACCGCATCAGGCGCGAGATCGACTTGCAACAAGCGCGCCGAGCGACGCAGGATGCGCTTCATCTCATCGTCGTTGTACATCTCCAACCGGAAGCTCAGGCCGAAACGATCCCGCAGGGGAGAGGTGAGCATGCCACTGCGCGTGGTGGCCCCGACAAGGGTGAACTTCTTCAGCGGCATATTGATGCTTTTCGCCGAAGGCCCCGGTTCAAGGATGATGTCGATTTTGAAATCCTCCATGGCCGGATAGAGGAATTCCTCGATCACACGGCTCAGGCGGTGGATTTCGTCGATGAACAAAACATCATGCGATTCAAGATTGCTGAGGATGCCGACCAGTTCCGAAGGTTTCGATAGCGCGGGACCCGATGTGATTTTCAGATTCGCACCCATCTCACGGGCCACGATATGCGCCAAGGTGGTTTTGCCCAGACCCGGAGGACCGGCCAGCAAAATATGATCGATGGATTCCTTGCGCTGTTTGGCCGCTTCGAGAAAAACCGAAAGACTTTCCTTGAGTTTTTCCTGGCCTATGAAATCCGCCAGCGATGCCGGTCGCAGGCTGACATCGTTTTCGTTGTCGTCTCCCAGTTGCTCGGGCGCAATAATCCGTTCAGCCATGGAGTAAAGATAAATCACCCCACACTTCGACAGGCTCAGTGCATCGCCCTTTGGCCGCCCATTTTAAGAGGGGAGGGGCTTTCACATGGGTCAGAAAAATTGAATGAACACAAAGGGAACTAATGTGAAACATCTCCCCCTCCAGAGGGGGAGATGCAAATGAGGGGGTGACCTTACACTTCCTGCAATGCCTGTGCGATGATGCGACCTGTGTCCGTATCCGCGCCCAGCTTCTGCGCCGCACGTTGAACAGCCTCTTGAGCCTGTGCTTCTTTGACACCCAAAGTGACCAAAGCCATGATGGCATCGCGGAGATATTGATTCTCGGATGGAACACCGGAGGCAGAACCCCCTTCTTCCGGCAAATCCAGTTTGGACACAGCCGTTCGCAAAGAGGCAATGAGCACTTCGGCGGTTTTCTTGCCCACACCTTTCAGCGTAGTCAAGCTGCGCACATCGCTGTTGCGGATATAAGTCGCGAGTTGCTGTGGAGTGACCGCAGAGAGAATGCGCAAAGCCAAACGCGGGCCGATGCCGGAAACACCGATGAGTTTGAGGAACAAAGCCTTTTCGGCCGCATCGTGAAACCCGTACAAATCCAAGGCTTCCTCGCGCACATGCAAGTGAGTCATCAAGTCGATGGATTCGCCGACGGCCCCCACCTTTTCCGATGTGCGGAGGGAAACATCCACACCCATGCCCACACCACCCACGTCGATGACCAATCGTGCCGGTTGTTTGAAGGCGATTTTGCCGCGAAGAAATTCAATCATGCGAACCTCCGACGCCCGCGCGTCAAATGGCAAAAGGCGATGGCCAGTGCATCCGCCGCATCGGCGGGTTTGGGAAGGTCGCGCAATTGCAAATGGGTTTTCATCAATGTCGCCACCTGTTGCTTGGAAGCCCCGCCATGACCTACGGCCGCCTTCTTCACAAGACGGGGCGCATATTCCGCGACGGGAATTTTCAGCGACTGCGCCGCTACCATGATGGCACCACGCGCATGTCCGAGCACCATGGCTGAACGTGCGAACTGGGCGAAGAAGATCGATTCCAATGCGAGAACGTCCGGGTGATAGGTTTCCATCAACTGATGTAATTCACGATGGATTTTTTCGAGACGCTGAGGAAGGGGATCAGTGGCGCGACTGCGGACCACACCGTATTCCAGCACAGCCAAACGACTGCCGCGTTCCTCAAGAAAGGCATAACCGGTGACAGCAGTTCCCGGGTCCACTCCCATGGCAATCACAGGAACCTCAAAGCCTTCGGTAAAGAATTAAAGATTTTCCAGTTCCTGCGCATCAAATTCGGCGTTGGTGTGAACGCCCTGCACATCGTCTTGATCGTCGAGCATTTCCAATAGCTCCAAAGCTTTTTCGGCGTTGGCACCCGTCACCTTGATGGGCATGTCCGCCACTTTGACTACTTCGGAACTGGAAGGATGCAATCCTTTTTTCTCCAGCGCTTCAACCAGCGCGTGAAGTTTCGCAGGGGCCACGCGGATTTCATATTCCTCGCCGCTGGCATCGAAATCATCCGCATCATTTTCGGTCGCCAGTTCAAAAAGCGCATCTTCACCGATGGCGGTTTTGGGCAACATGATAATGCCCTTGGTTTTGAACATCCAAGCGACGGAACCTTCCTCACCCAAATTGCCACCGTTCTTACTGAACAGATTTCGCAACTCGGCCACCGTGCGAACACGATTGTCCGTGACCGTATCCACCAGAATGGCTGTGCCGCCGGGACCATAACCCTCATAGGTGATTTCCAGATATTGCACACCTTCAAGTTCGCCTGCACCTTTGGCAGCGGCTGTTTCAATATTCTTGGCCGGCATGTTCGCAGCCTTGGCCTTGATGATGGCGGCGCGCAAACGCGGGTTGCCGTCGGGATCGGAGCCACCCGCGCGGGCCGCCACGGTAATTTCACGGAGAATGCGGTTGAAGACTTTCGCACGCGCCACATCGATGCGCGCCTTTTTTCGCTTGGTTGTCGCCCATTTCGAATGCCCGGACATGTTACCCCTTCGCCAGCTTGGACGGATTTAAGTGGGTGAAAAATAGCCTTTCACAGCCCTGCTTTTGAGTCTGGTTTTCAGTCTTTTGGTTCGCTCTTTTGGAATAGGTAGTTTAAAGAAATGAGTCACAAACAAATCACTCGCGTCCTGCCCACCATTCAGACCACGGAAGGGGACGGCCTTGTCATTCGCCGGGCCTTTCCCACCAAATCCATGGATCATCTCGATCCTTTTCTGCTCCTCGACCATTTTGGTCCGCGTACCGTGCCGCCGGGGGATACACATGGCGTACCGCCGCATCCGCATCGCGGCTTTCAAACCGTCACCTACATGCTTTCCGGTGAGTTCGAGCATCGCGATTCCGAAGGCAACCACGGGCTTTTAAGCCCCGGCGATTTGCAATGGATGATTGCCGGAGACGGCGTGGTGCATTCCGAAATGCCGTCGGAGAAGTTTCAAAAGCAGGGCGGAACCTTGCACGGGTTTCAGCTGTGGGTCAATCTTCCCGCAACTGACAAGCGCATGCCTCCCAAGTATCAGGACATTCCTTCCGCCAAAGTCCCTGAAGTCAGTCCTTCGCCCAATTACAATGTTCGAGTCCTCGCTGGCGAGTTCTCGGGATTAAAAGGCGTGGTGGAGACAAGAGTTCCCGTGTTGTATCTCCATGTCAAACTCTCCTCCGGTTCGCTGGAAGTTCCCGTTCCAACCTCTTGGAATACCATGGCTTATGTCTTTCAGGGAACTTTGGGGCAGGGGAAGGATGAATTACACGAGGGTTCTCTCGCGATTTATGGGGAAGAGGGGAATTCGGTGAAGCTGGAAGCAGGGGATTCCGGCTGCGAAGTATTGCTCATCGCCGGTGAACCCCTCAAAGAACCCGTGGTTCGCTATGGACCGTTCGTGATGAATACCGAAGAGGAGATTTACACCGCCATTTCCGATTTCCGCGCCGGAAAGCTGGGCCGTGGTTCAGTAGGGGTGGGATAATCGCACCCCTACTGAACCACGGCCAACCTGTTTTAACGCGCGGCGACTTGTTCCTTGTGACCATCGGGATAAACCAGAGACATGACATCGCCGTCCTGCTCGGCAATTTTGCGCTTCAAGCCTTGCTCAATCACAAACCATGACTTTTGATCCGGATCAAAAACCACGCTGACGGGAAGCGCGATGTTTCCCTTGCCGGGAGCGATGTCGAGACGGTTATGGGTTGCGGTAATGATGTATTCCATTCCGTTCACCGTGACAAAACGCGTTTCACTCTCGGTAGGTTTCATGGTCACGGGATTTTTACCGCTCCAGAATTCCGCCGTATTGAAGGCCACCGCATCAACAAAACCTGTGACCTCATAAACCGGAACCACGCAAAGAGCCACCATAATGATGGAATTAATCCATTTGTCACCCAGCGTTCCATTCCATTTGTAGAGTTTTCGAGTCAGGGCAAACTGCCCGTAGCATCCCTGCATCGATACCGCAGTAAAGGCCAATGTACAGGCCACAAGAGTTGAGAGGATGCGCTTATTCATGGGAGTTTCCTTTAAGATTGGAGTTGAACATTCGTCCTAAATCAAGTCAGCGGTTAATTTACTCGTTATGGCAAAGCTTGAACACCGGCGCACGGAGAATATTCCCGGCGACTTTTATGTGGACACCACCTGCATCGACTGCGATGCCTGCCGAGGATTGGCTCCGGAAGTATTCACGGCGGTGGGCGGACAAAGTGCAGTGTATGCCCAACCTCAAACCAAGGAACAGCGTCATCAAGCTTTAATCGCATTAACGGCTTGTCCAACAGCATCAATCGGTACTGAAAAACCCGATCCGGACTTGGGACACGTTCGTGCCGAATTTCCCGTTCCGATGGATGAAGAGGATGGCGTTCTTTACTGCGGTTATCATAGTGAGAAAAGCTTCGGAGCGGCGTCCTATTTCCTGAAGCGCGAATCCGGAAACATCCTCATCGATTGTCCGCGTGAAGCTTCGCCTCTAATCAAACGGTTGGGAGAACTCGGTGGAGTCTCGCGAATGTTACTCACGCATGGAGATGATGTGGCGGATCACAGCGTCTATCATCAACGCTTCGGTTGCGAACGATGGATTCACGAAGGTGACCGTTCCGCCCTTCGCGAAGCAGAACAGCTTTTCAAGGGAAGCGAACCGATTGATTTGGACAAAGACATGGTCATTATTCCGGTTTCGGGGCATACACGCGGAAGCTGTTGCTTTTTATACCGGAACAAATACCTCTTTACCGGCGATCATCTGGCCTTCTCCCATCGGCGCGGTCATCTCTATGCCTTTCGTGATGCTTGCTGGTATTCGTGGAGTAAACAAATCGAATCGATGGAACGGTTACTCGATTATTCCTTCGAATGGGTTTTACCCGGCCATGGGCGGCGTCGTCATTTACCGGCAGGGGAGATGAAGGAAGAATTGAAACGTTGTGTGGAATGGATGAAGTTGCGGTAATTACACACGACCGCGAATTTTCTCCAGCCACCAGCGAAATCCCACCAGCAAAAATCTCCAGTCGTGCAGAAACTCAGGCGGCTTTCCTTCATAGGCATGGCCGACAAACTGGAATATCCATCCCACTACAAATAGGAGAACAGGAACGGGCCAAAATCCTTGCAGGAAAAAAATGACCGGGAACAGTGGCAGGGAAAGAACTATAAGGGGAATGCCGATGGTATGGCAGAATTGGTTAATGGGATGCTGATGGCCATGGGAATAGCGCATCACCCATTCTTTCCAAGTTCGTCCACCTAGTAGCATCAGTAACGAAAATACACTTCTCCGAAGACTTCAGGTGTAGCCAAAGTTTGGGAGGTTTGACCTTTCCAGTTTTTTACCGAAAGCCCACCGGCACCCGCCTTGAGTTCCACGAAGCGTCTCCACGCCCATTCTGCTGACAACAGAACTTCGTTGCGGGTCTCCACATCTCTGGCCAGAAAAGCCTTGGTATCCCCGCTCGTAGAATCGTGGATATCGAAGATGGAACTGCCGGGGGATTTCAAATCGCGTTGCTGCCAGTGCCATTCCACCTGCCCTTGTGCGCCACAGAAGAGAGGGAATGCCACCGAAGTGAATAACGTCCGGGCATTGGGTGGCAATATACTGCCGAGCAGGGCGCCATGGCTTTGCATGGCGGTGTTATGAAGGTTGTGCTGGAATATCCACGGATCGGTTCTGGAAAATTCCAGATGTAATTCCGCAGGAAGTTTGAAAGGATCCTGCCAGGTTCCACCCAAGGTGTAGGCAAGCTTGTTCCCCCAATAGTTCAGGGGAAAGCCACTGAAATCATCCGAGTAAAGTTCCCCGTAAAGACGTCCGTGACCCCAAAGCCATTCCGCATCCAAAGACATCGCGAGATTATCCCGATCCCCGCCAGCATGTTCGGAAAATTTGAGGGGGACGGCAGGAAGCAGGGCTGCTAATTCGGGGGAATGAGTTCCCACCGCCATCATTTCAGATGCACCCACACTCCAATTTCCAAAACGCACTTGTAAACGGTGGGCGATCAAATACGCCGAAGAATCTTTCCACAGCCCGGTGCGCTGTGCAACCACCTTGGTGTATTCCCAGGGACCGAATCCCACGCGCAAACGAATCTGGGGAAGGGGAGGCCCTTCTCCGGGATAGCGATATCCGCGACGGTATCTTCCTGCGACAAGCGTGTCGTTGCCCTTGAATCCATTGATGTTATTGCCCTGCAGGGAATCGGAAACCCAGAAAAAAGGATGGGCTCCTAAGGTGGCATGCTGCCAGTTTCCGGGACCCCATTGATTCCAGTCCTGACCTGCCTCAATGCGGACGCGTGTAGTGCCATACCCCAACACGGTTCGATATCCGTCGAAAGTGCTCACCGATTGGGGAACTCCTGTTTTCCCTTCGCGGTTGGTGTTGTAGGAAAGTCCCCGTTGCGGGTCATAATTTTCCACAAAGCGGGGGGAATAACTGCGTTCCATGCCCACAGTGGCTGAGGAGATGAGATCGAGTTCCTTTCCATAGGAAGCGTGGATGCCGGGAGTAAAACTTCCAAAGGCATACTGCTCCGCTTTGGGCAGGGAGTCGTGATAATACCCGCCCGTGAAATATTCCATTTGGCCGCGAATGGAGAACGTGGAATCTCCGTAATAGAGTTTCGTGCCTTTTTGGATCTGTTCCGGATCGAATTCTGCCAGAAACCGTTTCAATCGGGACCGATCCCAGAAAGCCAGCTCCGATTCGTGTGTCTTTGCTTCTTTTAAAATCGAGGCCACCTCGGCTTCATCCCGGGGCAATGTGCTCCAGAAACCCGGTTTCACAATTCCCTTCTCCTCGAGGCGACGGAGAAAAGGGGCTACGGGGTTTGATACTTCCACCGGAGCGGTGAGACCCACTCCCCAGATCAACAATGGGAGGATGGCGAAAGGAGATTTGCGAAGTTTCACAACCTCAACCCTAGTAAATTTGTCCCCAATGGTTGTCCTCATTACCGCTTTCATTCGAAAATCGAATCTAATGGGCTGGATGACAACCATGGTTTCCTGTTTTTGTCTTTGCTCGTGTTTCTTTGAGGATTCCAATAATGCTCCTTCAAACAGTCCTGCAAAAAAACTCGCTTATTCCGTCAAGGTTTCTTCTCAATCCGGGGCATTGCGCTGTTCCGTGTTTGTGAAGATTGAGAATTGGCCGGAAGCTGAACCGGTGGTTTTCCAACTACCTCCTTATTATCCCGATAACCCCCGCATGCCCGTTCCCGGCGTGGTTTCTTCCCGGATTCATATTGAGGATGCGAAAGGCCAATCCCTGTCGTCAACGCCAACCACCGCTCCTTTTAATCAAGGTGGGGGAGTATGGATTACCTTGCCGTCCTCCGCCACGACCGTGTCTTATGAAATCGATCTGGACCCTGCAGATTCCACGCGCTTTGGTGTTCCCATTCCGGGTCTTAAACACGGTGTGCAATTATTGGATGGAGCACTCCTGTTTATTCTGCCTGCCATGGGAAACTCCCTATCCTCGCATTGGCGCAATCCGATTTCCCTCAGCCTTAACTGGCATATACCCGGCGGGAACAGGTTGATGGGGGATAGTGTCCTGAACCTCGCCTGCAATTATCAGTTGATGTTTTACCGGGGCGTATTGAACCCCTCCAGCTCTTTGGAATTTCAGGTGGGAAACCATCAAGTTACGGTTTATACCACTGAAGCAGTCGATACCTTGGATCTTCAAGGGTTGGCGCAGCGCATGAACCGTTGGATTCCATTGGTGGAATCACATTTTTCCTCACTACCATGGAAGCATCTGTGGATCGGTTCCAACATCAATTCTGTATACGGAGGACTGGAGGGAATAGGAGGCTACTGGTTCGGAACTCCTTACGGTTCCCATGCTGAGGTTCATCTCCATGAGTTCACACATTCCATTGTGGGAGTCCTGTTGGGTGAGTATGACGATGCGTGGTTCAAGGAGGGCGTCACGGAATATTTCGGACTGGTCATGGCGGTTCAGGACGGTTTTTATACGGATACGGTTGAAGTGCGGAGTTATTTGCAGAATCTCCACGATAGCGTTCCCAGCGTGATTCAATATGCATTGTCCGATGAGGTGTTGCGGGATCGTTTTTACCATGATGTGGACACCGATTATGTGGAACGTCCTCCCCAGGATTTCTATTCCCTGTTGTACGGTAAGGGTGCGGAAGCCGCCATGCAAATCGATGCATGGCTTTTGCAAAATAGTGCCGGGAAACACGATTTATTCGAAGCGGTGCGGACACTCTATAACGCCGGCGCTCCCGCTTTCACGCGACAACAGTTGAACGGGGTGTTGCAAAATCTATCCGGCCAGCGCGCGGACACCTTGTTGCAATCCCTGTGCGACAAACCAGGCCCTTACACCGTGGTGCAATTGCAAAGGGCTTTCAGCACTTTGCGAACATACGATCGCTTCCATGCAAGTTCGTATACCGGGGTGATGGCAAAAAGAACTGCAGTATCAAAATCCGGATTCCGGAAAATCCCGGAAAAGATTTAATTCAGAAACAAGGCCGAGCTTAAAGCGCGGTTCCCATTTTCTGTTGAGACTTCAGCGCGAACATAGCTCGAAGCCGGAGCAGGGAAGAGGTCGTTCAGGTTTAACGACCCGTCTGTGAAATTCCATTCCTTCAACAAACGCTCTGCGATGTCCCCTGTTGTGCCCACATAAATCTGGAGCGTCTGCAATGCTCCGAAATCTCCATTGCTTCTCGCATCAATATGAATTCCATTGCCATCTCGAGTTAGACTGACAAAAGGGCCGTCGGTGCAAACGCAGTGTTCGCCAAGGAACGCTTCGCGCAAAGAAGCCGTATCCTTTGACGCTGAAGGAACCAAAGTTCGAACTTTACCGAATAGGTGGGAACGCCCTTGATACAGGGAAATCAAGGGAAACTTTACGCCGATGTTCTGGTTGAAATCACCGTGGGCATCATTGGCCGCAATCGGAAGGATGCGGCGGCCCTTTAAAAGCTGTTGAATCCAGAAAGCTTTCCCATCGCGGTAATCGGCGCCCAAATTCCCGTTCCAGAATTGTAGTCCGCGCACTGAATCCGATTCCAGATCTTCTTCCCGCCATTCACCGCGTCGGAATATTTTGCGCTCCAGCCAACCGATTTTGGCCTTGGGATGCGCAGCAAAAGATGGAGTTCCGTTCAATCGTTTCAAAGTTTCCGCAATGGTCAGGTCGGGATGATTCTTGAAACCACGACGACCGCCGTCACCCAGACCCGGCAAAAATTGAGGATGTCCGAAAGTCAAGAGATGAACGTTTTCCCCTTGACTGTTGCCGCAAGAAACTTCCTCGCCGGGAACCAAGGTCGGAAGATTGGGATGCCCCGCATTCAGTGCTTCGGCTTGTGAGCGATATTCGGCAAAGTTTTCTTCGGCATTCATCGGTTCCAGAAAACTTTCACGCCGATAATAGAAGTCGTAAGAGTGGTCCGTGCAAAGCACAAAGTCCAAGCCGACCGCATCGGCGGTTTCCTGCATTAGCTTCAGTGGTGCGCCAAACTCAACAGGATCCGATGAAAACTCGCTGTGGCAATGCATTTCCCCGGCTTTCCAGCCGTCGGGATAGGGCAGGGGATGGTTCAATAACCGAATCTCCAGCGGTTCTTGTTTAATACCGGGAAAGTTATGGCAGAGGAACTCTGAGGTCTTCCCTTTTTTGTTCTCAGCCATAATCCAGCCTGATAGTCGTATGCTGCCCTTGAAATCACCGCGTGACAATGGAAAGGAACAGTGAATCAGATTTGTTTTGCAATCCAAGTCCAATGCGAAACTTTTTTCCACGACATGGCCGTGTAGATCTTCCAGCCGCAATTTCAGGCTTCGAATCTTTACTGGAAAGTTGTCCGCATCCTTGATCAACAGATAAACCGAAAATGATTTACCGGGAAGAACCTGAAACGGAGCATCCAGAAAAATCTCTGGCCAAGGCTTGTGCAGCGGAGACCACGGGAGACGAAATTTGAAATGGGTTTCCGCGTAGGGGAAAATGGCGATGCTCCGTTATTTAGTCCCATCCATGAGTCGGATGAAGCTGATTCAAAACTTACCCGATTTATCCCCGCTAACCATGTTCTTCCAGTAACCCGTCGTGAAATCCTTGCAGGCCCTGCGAATCAAATCTGCGACCGAGACGTTGCGACCGGTGCGCTTGCGCTCGTTCACGGCAATGGCATCCAGTTCCAGATATTCCTGACCCATGTAGATGTTGCGTCGGGTTTTGGATGATTTGGACTCATTCATATACACAACATACATCAAGTACACAACTTTTTCGATTCAAATCCGCTTATTTCACCATTCTGCATTAAGTTTACATAATATATCTTATGCGACATAGATAGATTTGGAAAACAAACGGAATTCAATCGTGCCTTAATTGTTTGGAATCAAAATGTTGTGGGATTTTTGGATTTGAAGTTGGTTGGGATGCAAGGATTCGAACCTCAATAGCCAGAATCAGAATCTGGCGTCCTACCATTAGACGACATCCCAACGACGGGGCAAATATTAACAGCCCATTCTTGAGACGTCAAAGCAGACTGTAAATATTGTTGGACTTTCGTGTTCTGGATGGAGTAGATTAAAATCAAGGGGATGATTCAACGCGGTGTCCACTGGGTTTCCATCGGGATTCAAAATGAGGAATGCCATCATAAAATCCGCGTCCATTTCGGACAAGATTCCGTTCCTTCAGGGACGGCCGGATCGGCTTGGAAGCATTGGCAAGGACGATTTACTGAACCTACGCATCGCTTTGGGGCTTCATTTGGACGTTTTGGACCTCTGTCAGGATCCGCATCTGTTCAGCATGAAGTCTTTTCAGCTTCAAGCCTGAAATTCCTTTCCATCCCCGCCATTCTTTAACAGTTTTGTTTTCCGGAATGGACGCGGGCCTTTTGACTCCTAGTCCCAGTCCTTTAAAGTGAGAGACCCGTTGTCCGTAACAGAGCCTAAAAAATCCAAACCTTCCAGTCGTTGGGCCTTTTTGCGGCCCTATTTGTGGGATCATCGCGGCCCCATTTTTTGGGGCTGGATTTTCGTGGTAATTTCCACCGGATTGGATCAAATCAGCCCGTGGATGGTGAAGCTGATTCTGGACCGATTGCAAAATGGCGAACCTTTGGTGCGGGTGATGGAATGTCTGGGAGTCATTCTGGCTGCCACTGCTGTTTCCGCCGTCCTTTTGTTTTATCAACGCCTTTGGGTGATTCAAGCTTCCCGCCAGATGGAGTATTCCCTGCGCAAAGACCTCTTCGGCGGTTTGATGGCGCAACCCAAGGCCTTCTTCGACAAGCAAACCGTGGGCGACATTATGTCCCGCGCCACCAACGATCTCGATCGCATTCGCGACATGGTCGGTCCAGTAGTGTTGCATCTGGCGCGCATGGGTTGTTTGCTGGTGTTCACCGCCATCGCCATTTTCTTGTTGCATCCGAAGCTTTTGCTAACCGGGCTTCTCCCCTCGCTGTTAATGCCCGTCATTGCCAACCTCTTTTTGCGAAAGATGTATTCCTACTTCGGAAAGATTCAGAAAAATCTTTCTTCGTTGAACGCCTTCGTTCAAGACACACTCTCCGGTATGCAGGTGGTGAAAGGCTTTGGCCGTTCCGCACCTTTTGAAGACAAGTTCCGTGTGGCCTCAGAGGATTTGCGTAAATCTGCCCTGCGGGTTGCATTGTTCAATGCCGCCATCTGGCCAGCCATCGGCGTGTTGGGAGTCATCGGTGTGGTGCTTTCTGTCTGGCTGGGCGGACGCATGGTCATTCGCAACGAAATCACCTTGGGAACTTTGTCAGCAGCAATTCTTTATTTGTTGCGTTTGCAATTCCCGCTGGTAGGACTCGGTTGGGTGGCCAGCATGGTGCAACGCGCCAATGTTTCCATCGACCGTTTGATCAATCTCAAGGCGGCGTTCCTAATCCCCCACCCTCCCACAAATCCTCACTTGGTCGTTGAGCGGAGCGATGCACTGAGCCTGTCGAAGGGTCGAAACGACCAAGCAGTTCCCCCGGAATTCAACTCACTGGAAGTGCGGTCTCTTGATTTCTCTTATCTCGAAAAGACTCCCGTCTTGAGTAATATCAACTTGTCCTTAAAGCCTGGAGGCTCTTTGGGCATCGTGGGACCCACGGGTTCGGGTAAAACGACTTTGCTGCATATTCTGTGTGGGCTGTACACTCCCCCGCCCCAGACTCTGTTCCTGAATGGTGGCGCGCGGGAAGATGTGGCCGACGAAGAATGGCGTCAGCGCTTCAGCTATGCGCCACAGGATGGTTTTTTGTTTTCCACCACCATCCGCGAAAATATTTTGTTCGGCGGCGAAGAACGACCTCCGCTGACCGTGGAACACACAGCGGAGTTAGCCGGACTTTCCCGCGACCTCCCCCAATTCCCTAACGGCTATGAAAGCATGCTCGGCGAAAAAGGAATTAATCTCAGCGGCGGCCAGCGCCAACGCGTGGGCTTGTCGCGGGCACTTCTCTCCGCTGCCCCGGTTCTCTGCCTCGACGACACACTCTCCGCTTTGGATGCGGAAACCGAGGAAGTGGTGCTGGACAATCTTCGCAAATTATTCCGGCAACATTGTCTGATCATCGCCGCGCATCGTTATTCCGCCGTCATGCACTGCGACCGCATCGTGTATCTCGACCATGGTCGCATCGTGGAACAGGGCACGCATGAGGAATTGATTCTCATGAATGGTGCTTATGCCAGGGTGTGGGAAAAGCAACGTCTGTCCGAGACCCTGGAAAAAGTCTGATGGCCAATTCCCCCTATCTCCACGAGGACAAAACCGCTTCCTTCCTCGATCGCCGCCTGTGGCTGCGCATCATGAAGCTGGCAGCCAACAAAAAAGGCCTGGCCTTTTTTGCGCTGGCGTTACTGCTCACTTCGGAAATTCTCCCGCTGTTTCAACCGCGCATTTTAAAAGGTTTAATCGACGGTCCCATTCGCAACAAGCATTTCGATCAAATGACGCCGTTTCTGCTCGGCTTTGCTGCGCTGGCCATTGCCGGTGGAGTGCTGGAATATCTGCGCGCCTTTGCAAGTCAGCGACTGGGTCTGGATGTGATTCACAATCTCCGCGTTCAATTGTTCCACAAGCTGCAGGGTTTCCACATGGACTTCTTTAACCGCACGCCGGTGGGAAGGCTCATGACGCGACTCGGCAACGATGTGGACAGTCTGAACAGCATGTTCACCGAGGGCTTAATCGAACTTTCCGGGGCTTTGCTAACGATTGTTTACGCCGTTATTTTCATGTTCATTCTGGATTGGAAACTGGCTGCGGCTTCGCTGGTGGTCCTGCCCTTCATGATTATCGTCACTTCCATTTTCCGCAAACGGGTGCGGGAAAGCAATTCGCTCATCCGGGGATTGTTGGCCGAGTTGAATTCCATCATGCAGGAATCCTTGAGTGGTGTGCATATCGTGCGTATTTTCGGCCGATCCGCCGACATGGAGAAACGCTTTGACGGGGTAAACACAAAAACACGAAACGCATGGTTCGACAACGTGCGCTACTATGCCTATTACTTCCCGTCGTTGAATACGTTGACCGAGCTTTCGCTGGTATTGCTGTATTTTTGCGGCGCTTTTCTCTTTTACCGTCATCACACGTCCTTGGGAACATTGATTGCCTTTTCGTGGTACACAGGACTTTTCTTTCGTCCCTTGCGGGAAATCTCCGACAAAGTGACGGCATTGCAATCCGCATTGGCGGCGGCTGAACGCGTCTTCACCTTGTACGACACCGAAGCGAGTTTGCCGGAAGGAACGAAAACCGATCTTCCCTCCCCTTTCAGTTTGAGCTTTAACAATGTGCACTTCTCTTACCCTTCCGGTCCTGAAGTATTGCGCGGTGTTTCCTTCACCATTCGTGAAGGCGAATCCGTGGCGGTGGTGGGCGCAACCGGAAGCGGCAAGAGCACGTTGATTTCACTGTGCAGCAAATTTTATTTGCCCACTCAAGGCAAAGTCTTGGTGGGCAACAACCCGATTGAAGATTACTCGGAAGCTGCTCTGCGCAGTCGCATGGCTTTGATTCCGCAGGATGTCCACTTGTTTGCAGACTCCATCGCATTTAACGTCGCGCTCTCCCCTACCTTTGATTTGGCTCGTGTAGAAGAAGTTTGCCGTCATGTGCGGGCGCATGAATTCATTTCCAAAATGCCGGAAGGTTATCTCAGCCCCTTGCGACAACGCGGTGAAAATCTCTCCGCAGGCCAGCGACAACTCCTCGCTTTGGCACGGGCTTTATATCAACAACCCAAGTTATTGCTTCTGGATGAAGCCACCGCATCTGTGGACACGGAAACCGAAGGCTTGCTTCAGGAAGCCTTGATTAAAGTATTGAAGGAAGTCACCACCATCGTGGTGGCCCACCGGCTTTCTACCATCAAAAATGCCGATCGCATTCTGGTCATGCACAAGGGGCAGATTCGTGAAGAAGGAAACCACGCCCAATTATTGGCCTTGGGCGGGATTTACGCCAAGCTCTATCAATTGCAGAGCTTCGGTTAAGCAAATATCCCCTGCGAAAAGCTGGTAAGGCCAGTACCTTTTTAGTCCTCGGTCTGCCCTGTTCAAGGAGTTACAGTGAAATCCTTTTTCCGAATTTTTATTTTTGTTGCCGCTACGATTCTCTTTACGTCGCTTGGATTCAGCCAGATCCTCGTTGGAGGAAAGCCCGTTCAATTTCTTTGGCCGACGCGGAAAGCCCCCTTCCCGATTCCAAAGCCGAGCTATCTGGATACGTCGTATACCATGACGGACACGACGAAGAATTCCTGGCTGGTGGTCTATCAGGCTACCACCAATCCGAATGGCGCGGGTATCGTCCTCATGCCCGGTGGCGGATATCGCAACCTCGCCGGCTGGCCGACTGAAGGACTTCAAGGTGCGGCCAAGCTAAACAGCTACGGCATCACCGTCTTCATTCTGCATTATCGCTTCAATCCCAACGGCACGACTTTCCAGCATCCCTGCGAGATGTGGGATGCACAGCGTTCCGTCCGTTGGGCGCGCGCACACGCCGCGCAGTATGGTGTCGATCCGAACCGACTGGGCGTACTCGGATTTTCCTCGGGCGGTCACCAAGCCTCCACGGTTTCGACTCATTACGATGCGGGCCTCACGGATACCACTTCGCCGCTATGGTACCCCGGCCTCCACGACTCCGTCGATCTGGTTTCCTGCAAACCGGCCTTTCAGGCGCTGGTGTACCCCATGACCACTATGGTTCAGTACGTACCCGGCACCACCAATACCCAGTTCGCGTATGCCGACGGCCGCACCGCCTTGCTCGGCTCGAATCCCTCACAGACGCTTGTGGATTATATGTCGAACGAGAAGCAGGTCACCCCGAACACGCCCCGCACGTGGATCAACTGGGGAACAACCGACAACCTCGTCAATCCTCTGAATAGCACTGTGTATCGTGATTCGCTTACAACCAAAGGCGTTGTCGTGAAAACCGTACCCGTCAATACCAGCACACACGGTTATAGCACCGCCCGCCTTGACAGTCTCGCCACTTGGTTGAGTCAGCAAGGTTTCCTCACACCTACTGCAATCAACCCCCGGAATATACGGCACGCCTTCTCGTCTTCATCGGTTGGGTCCGGAAAAGATCTGGATGCTTTGGGTCGTTTCTCGAATCAGCCGCATGGGTTTGAATTGAAAGCTTTGCCGATCAAGGAGTAACGAGTATCATGAATTTTTTCTCCCGCATCATCTCTTTGACTCTGTTGACATTGGCCGTCGCTTCCACGGCGCAAACTGTGAGGACTCTCCGGTGGGCGGCCATTGGCGGCAGCGTTGCCAACGCGGGTTATCCCGCGCGTGTCGGCGTTCGCTTACCCGCCGACAGCGTGATCAGCTACGCTTTCAGCGGCGGCACCGTTCTGAAAAGCGGTGACTCCAGTTATTGGACGTCAGGCAAGCTCGCGCAGGTGTTCGCCTATCAGCCGGACATTGTGAGCATTCAATTGGGTGGAAATGATTCCAAGTCGGTGAACTGGGGTGACAGCGCAAACTTTGAACGGGATTACAAGGCCTTAATCGATACGCTCTCTTCCATGCCTTCGCAACCGCGCATTCTTGTTGTGTATCCGACCCCGGTATGGAAAAATGAAGCGGGAACACAATCACCCAATCTGCTGCGTGGTTCCGTGATCGGAAATTCCATTCTTCCCCTCGTTCGCAAAGTGGCGAAGGACAAGGGAACGGATACCGTGGATCTTTACACACCATTTGTGGGCAGACAGGCTTTGTTTACGGACAGCATCAACCCTGCCACTGCAACCAGTGATTCTTTAGGCAGACGCGTATTTGAAGGATTCGTCGCACAATCCATTCGTGTGATGTGCGTCGGGAATAGCATTACCTTCGGTTCGGGAACCGCAGGCGTGAGCATCAAAGACGCCTATCCCATTCGCCTGAATATGCTCCTCGGGAAAAGGTTTTGGGTGTGGAACGGCGGACGGATTGGCGACTGGATGCAACGCAAAACCTTTCCCAATGCGGGAACCTACAAGTCCTACATCACGGAAAAGGCGCAGATGGATACCCTATTCATACGAAAGCCGCACTACATCACCATCAAGCTGGGTACCAATGACTCGCGTATAAATTGGTGGAAAACTGCCGACTACATTTCCTCCTACCAGTATTTCATCGACACACTGTACAACAACATGAATCCCAAACCGAAGTTCGTGCTAATCAAGCCCCTCCCGGCTTGGAAAGTGAATAACACTTGGCCTTTCCCTCCCACGGGCGAATCCGGCACCAATGGCATCAACGGTGACATCATCCGCGATTCCGTCGTTCCGGCATTACAGGTAGTGGCGACTTCGCGTTCGTCAGCCGTTGTGGGTGTTTCGGACATGTACACGCCCTTCCTTTCGGCATTGGGCACCCTCGTGGCAACTTCAGACGGAGTGCATCCGGGTAGGATTGGCCATGACACCATTGCGCATGTCCTTTACCGCACCTTGGTCACCGCAGGCGTGACAACCGGAATTCGTTCGCAAACGGTGAAAGTACGTGCGCACTCGAATGCAGTTCGATTTGTGAAGACAAAACCCGAATTTTCCCGGCCATCGGGGGTACACCTGAATTCCTTGGATGGGAAGTCGGTTTCCCAAAATGAGTCCATGGCTTCAGGCGTTTACGTTACCACGCCAAAGGACAAGCCAAAGACGAACAACCAAGGCGGAAAATAGGCCAGATTTGTGTTTTCTGTGCTTGAGGGACTAAAGCCGGGTTTTGGTTGACTCAGCTGTGAAATTTCTTAAATTTCCCATCCCAGTTTAAAAATGATAGAGGGATGTCCGAGCGGTTTAAGGTACATGCTTGGAAAGCATGTTGACCCTCACAGGTCACGGGGGTTCGAATCCCCCTCCCTCTGCCAGTTTATTTGTGTGAAACGGAAATTCAAAAAGGGGTCCTAAAATGTCGAAGAACCAGCATCTTTCCATAGAAGCCTGCTACGCCAAGGGCATTTCCCCCTTCCGCTCTGTCATCATGACTTCGCAGGAAGCCCGTTTCATCAATGAACAGGCCAATCTCGGATTCATCAAGCTTTCCGAAAAGCCGACCACCATTTCCTTGAACAAGTTCAAGAATGACCGGTTGATCGCCATCGAAGAAGAACCGACTCCCTCCGCAACATAATCCGGCCCATCCGGCCGTTTTTTTCCATTTTGTTCCCAACGCCCAAAGGGCATAAGCCTATTTTTGCGTATGGAAAATCATGCTCCAGAACAAGCGCATTCTCATCGGGGTTACCGGCAGCATCGCGGCTTATAAAGCCTGCGATCTCATTCAGCGTTTGAAGGAAAAAGGCGCGGAAGTTCGCGTCATCATGACGCCCAGTGCCGCTAGGCTGGTGCATCCCAACACCTTCGCCGCCCTGACCGGATCTCCCGTCGTGGAAGATGCGTGGACCGATGTGGCCAATGGCACCATGCGTCATATTGAGCTGGCCCGCTGGGCTGAACTCTTCGTCATCGCACCCTGCACCGCGCATACGCTGGCCGAATTATCGTGGGGGCTCACAGGTTCCATTATCTCCACCACGGCCCTGGCTTATGATGGCCCCGTCATCGTTGCTCCAGCAATGAATACCGTTATGCTGCAATCCGCTCCGGTACGTGAACATTTTCAGCGTTTATCTGCGCGCGGAGTTTGTGTTTTGCCCACGGCCAGCGGGGACTTGGCCTGCGGCGAAGTGGGCGAAGGGAAATTGATAACCCCTGAAGAAATAGTCGCTTACATCGATTTGGTTTTAGAGTTTGGAAAATCAACCCCAGATTTAAAAGACAAGAAGGTTTTGATTTCCGGCGGACACACCGAAGAACCTTTGGACGGCGTGCGCTTTTTGTCGAATCGCAGCAGTGGAAAAACCGCCATTGCCATCGCTCGTGCGCTTGAGTTGGCAGGAGCGGATGTGCATTTGATTCTCGGTGTTGCGGAGGAAGAAGCTCCTGCGGGAATTCGGGTGAGCCGGGTTCGCACCAGCACCGAGTTTCGCACCTCCATGATTGAAAAGCAAAAAGACTCGGATGTAGTGATCATGGCTGCTGCCATTGCCGATTTCATCCCTGTTAAAACGGACGCGGGGAAGTGGAAAGACTCGCGCTTTTTGAAAAACCTCGAGTTGAAACCCGCGACAAACATTTTGCAGGAGCTTGGGGAACACAAGCCTGCCGGTCAAATCCTCGTGGGCTTTGCGCTGGAAACCGAATCTGCCGTGGCTCATGCCCGTGAGAAAATGAAGGCGAAGAACTGTGACCTTATGGTAGTGAATACACCTCTCTCGAATGCCGGGCAGGGATTTGGTCAGGATCAAGTCGAAGCTGCGATTCTGAACACCGAGTCCATGGATTCCGAACCATTAGTGGTGATGGAAAAAAGCAAACTCGCAGTGAATCTGGTTCAGCGCATCGCGGAACAGTTGGGGTCTCAAAAGTGAGTTCACTCCGCGATGCCTATCTGGCCTATCAATCCGAGATTGGAACGGAGGATGTCATCCTCCCCCACCCTTGGATCAAAAAAGCACCGGTCGTAGTTAAGAGTCAAAATACCACAGCGTCATCGACACGGATTTCCTCAAGAGAAATCCCGCAAGGTCCGGAGTTTTTCCAAAGCATTGCACAGGTGCTAGCTCAATCGAAAACAGAGCCTCAAACATTCACCTCTGCGCCCGCCAAAGCTGAAGAGCCTCCACGCATCATCACGCAAGCACCTATTCCGGATTTCAAGAGTCTCGAAATGTACTGGAAGTTTTTGGACGAAGAATATCCTAAGTGGTTTCCCTCAGCTTCGCTCAGTGAACGTTCTGCCCCTGTTCCGCTGGCTCGTGCGGAAGGAAGTTCACATCCGGCTTTGGCCTTGGTAGAATTAGCTCCCAGTCTTTCCACAAACCCCAAAGTATTTGACGGCGAAGCAGGAGCGCTGCTGGATAAAATGATGAGTGCCATCAAACTGGATCGCAGCCAGCTTTATCTGACTTCGGTGATGAAAACGCATGCGCCGGGAAAATCGTGGCCGCGCAAGGACATCGCCCGCATGCTGCCTTACTTTTTCCGCGAACTTGCTCTGGCCGGATGCACAACAGTGTTGTTGTTCGGCGAAGCCTGCACCCAATCGGTTTTGCGTACGGGCAAAGGTCTGAATGATTTGCGTCAGCATCCATCCGAAGCGGAAGGTTTTGTGTTCACGGCTTCTCATCATCCCTCTGATTTGGCAAGTATTCGAGATGCAGAGATGGAAACGAAATTAAAGCGCGAATCCTGGAATGACTTGAAGTGGCTGATGCCGCGACTGAATATGGGGAATCGATGAACATCGAGAATACCGGGCTGCGCGTTCCGCCGCAAGCCGTTGATGTTGAAAAACATGTGATCGGCGCCATGCTGTTGGACTCCGAAGCCGTGAGCGTGGGGTTGGAAAGCCTGACACCGGACGACTTCTATCTCGACAAGCATCGCGCGATTTTTCAAGCCATCGCCACGCTCTTTGAGAAAAATATTCCGCCGGATATCATCACTCTGGCGGACGCGTTGCGCAAGGCTCAGCAATTTGAGAAAGCTGGTGGCGACGCCTACTTGATGGAAGTCTCCGCCGAAGTAGTGTCCTCGGCCAATATCGCCGAGCATTGCCAAATCGTTAAAGAGAAATCCATGCTGCGCCGGCTCATCGGTTCCGCCACCAAGATTCTGGAACGCGCTTACGATGGCACACAGGAACCCGCTTTGATCATGGATCAAGCCGAGGGCGATATTTTCGCCATCAGCGAAGCCAGTCTCAAGGAAGGATTTCTTCCCATCAAGAGCATCCTGAACGACACGTTCAAGTTAATCGAAAGTTATTCCAAGGGTGAAATCATCGGTGTGCCTTCGGGTTTCAAGGAATTGGATGCGCTGACTTCCGGATTTCAAAAAACCGATCTCATTGTGTTAGCGGGGCGTCCGGGTATGGGAAAAACTGCGCTTGCGCTTTCCATATTGGCCCATGCCGCCATCGACTATCGCAAGACCGTGGCCTTCTTTTCATTGGAAATGGGCCGCGAACAATTGGTGCAGCGCGTGCTTTGTCGTCAGGCGCAGGTCAACATGCATTTGTTGCGCACCGGAAAACTTTCCCAGCGCGATTATCCGAAACTCTCGCTGGCCGTGGGTCCCATCAGCGATTCCAAAATTTTCATCGACGATCATCCCTCGCTCAACATTCTTGAATTGCGCGCTAAATGCCGCCGGTTGAAAGCGCAGCAGGGACTCGACATGGTGATGGTCGACTATTTACAGTTGATGCAGGGTGCGGGTCGCATGGAAAACCGTCAGCAGGAAATTTCCCAAATCTCGCGTGGTCTCAAGGCGCTTGCCAAGGAACTGGAAATTCCCGTGATGGCTCTTTCCCAATTGAGTCGCGCGGTGGAACAACGCGGTGGCGACGGCGAACCCAAACTTTCCGACTTGCGCGAATCCGGCGCCATCGAACAGGATGCCGACATTGTCATGTTCGTGTACCGCGATGAGATGTACAACAAGGAAGCGGAAAAGGGCAAGGGAAAAATCATTCTGGCCAAGCAGCGCAACGGCCCGACTGGCGATGTTCCGGTAACGTTCGTTTCCGATTACGCGGCGTTCACCAACTATTCCTTCCGTCAGGACGAATCCCAAGCCTGGACGGGCGCTTAATTCCGTGCTGACACGCGCAGTGATTTCTCCATTGGAAAATCTGGGTGAGATCACGTCCCTGTTTTTCGGGATGATTCGCCGACTGCCTTTGGCGCTCAAGAATCCCGGCCTGCTCTTTCAGCAAATGATGCGCATGGGTGTCTCTTCCCTGCCACTGGTAATGGTCATCTCCGTCTTCATTGGTGCGGTGACGGCCATTCAAGCACATTACCAGTTCCGGCATCTGGTTCCCGATACCTATCTTGGCACGGCTATTTGCAAGTTCGTGATCATCGAATCCGGGCCGGTGCTGACGGCACTGGTGTTGGCCGGAAGAATCGGTTCGGCCATCGCTGCCGAAGTTGGATCGATGAAGGAAAAAGAAGAACTCGACGCCATGACGGTGTTGAACCTCGACCCGTTGCGCTATCTCGCACTGCCGCGAATGCTGGCAGGGATTCTCGTGTTTCCCCTGCTTGTCGTGCTCGCGGATTGTCTTGCGATGCTGGGAGGCTGGGCCATCTCCCGTTGGAATTTCAACCTCACAACTGCTGCATATATTCATGGAGCGCGCTTTCTGTTCAATGCCTACGACTTGTGGATTGGCTTGTTAAAAGCCCTCTGTTTTGGTTTCGTTGTGACCTTGATGGGCTATTATCACGGCATTCATGCCGGAGCCGGAGCGCGTGGCGTGGGAGAAGCCACAATGCGCTCGGTGGTTTCGAGTTGCGTGTTGATTCTGGTGCTGGATTTTTTCATCGTTTTTGCGGCTTATTGATCTGGATATTGAGATGAATGCTTCGACTCCCTTGATTGAACTGCGCGGATTGGAAAAATCCTTTGGCAAACAAAAAGTATTGGCCGGAGTGAATCTCACCATCCATCGCGGTGAGACCTTGGTCATTATTGGAGCTTCCGGTGGTGGCAAATCCGTCATTCTCAAACATTGCATCGGTTTGCTGCAACCCGATGGCGGTGAAGTATTGGTGGATGGCACAGTCATCAGCTCGCATAACTTCATGGATGTACAAACCATCCGGCGGCGCATGGGAATGCTGTTTCAAAGCTCGGCGTTGTTTGATTCGATGAACGCAGGCGAGAATATCAAGTTCGCCGTGCGCGAACATAACCCGGAGATGACTGAATCCCAGCTGGATGGTATGGTCGTGGAAAAGCTGAATCTCATCCATCTCTCCCCCGACATGCAAACCAAAATGCCAAGCGAACTTTCCGGCGGCATGAAGAAACGGCTCGGTTTGGCACGTGCTATTGCGATGAATCCTGAGATTTTGCTTTATGACGAACCCACCACCGGTTTGGATCCCGTTACCGGAGATGTCATCAACGATTTGATTCTGGACATGCAAAAAACATTAGGGGTCACCAGTCTTGTGGTGACGCATGACATGGTCTCTGCTTACAAAGTCGCAAATCGCATTGCCATGCTCCATGAAGGTCGCATCATCTTCATCGGCACACCGGATGAAATCCGAACGACGACCAACCCCCACGTCAAAAAATTCATCGGTAACTGACGCATGGCCAAACCCAAAACCCAATCCCTGTTTGCCTGCCGTGAATGCGGCGACACGTTTTCAAAATGGGCCGGTCGCTGCCCCTCCTGCGGTGCATGGGATTCGATGATTGAAGTCGCCGAAGCCGATACCAAGGCTATGGTCGGAGGAACAATTTCCCAAAATCCCAAAGCGGGTTTGGCCAATCCTCCGCAGGCTTTGAAGGACATTGCGCCTGAAGATACGGATACACGGCTTCACACCGGCATGGGTGAACTCGATCGCGTATTGGGTGGCGGCATTGTGCCCGGATCGCTCGTGCTCATCGGCGGCGACCCCGGCATTGGAAAGTCCACCTTGTTGCTGCAGATGGCCGCACTGCTTTCATCGAGTGACATGACGGTACTCTATGCCACTGGCGAAGAAAGTCTTTCACAACTCAAACTGCGCGCACGTCGTTTGAAAGTTCCAGGTGTTTCGTTGCAGGTCGTTGCTGAAACGGCTTTGGAAAATGCGCTGTCCCACGCTACGAATCTCAAAGCCAAAGCGTTGATCATCGATTCCATACAGACCATGCATCGCAGCGATTTACCCGGATCGCCGGGTTCCCCTTCACAGTTGCGCGAATGCACGCTCTCGCTCATGTCGTATGCCAAGTCCACCGGATGCGCCGTGTTTCTGGTGGGCCATGTCACCAAGGAAGGTGTGCTGGCCGGACCGCGCATGCTGGAGCACATGGTGGACACGGTGATTTATTTTGAAGGCGATCGCCATCTCTCCTACCGCATTCTACGCGCGGTGAAAAACCGTTTTGGCGCCACCCATGAAATCGGTGTGTTTGAAATGGGCGCGGAAGGTCTCACACCGGTCGACAATCCCTCGGCAGCGTTTGTGCAAACCCGTGGCGAACGCGATCCGGGCTCGATGATTTCCTGTGTTTGGGAAGGGACGCGTCCTATTCTCGTCGAAGCACAGGCTTTGGTTTCACGCACGCATTTCGCTTCACCCCAACGTGTCAGCATGGGATTTGATTCCAAACGGCTTTCGGTCTTGCTCGCTTTGCTGGAAAAATTCGCGGGCGTGGAAATCGGCATGCAAGATGTCTTCGTAAACATGGCTGGAGGAATTCGCGTCGATGAACCCGCCGTAGATTTGGCCGTGGCAGCTGCCGTGGCCGGAAACCATTTGGGACGACGCAGCATTCCCGCGACGCTGGCAGTGGGCGAACTTGGATTGAACGGCGAGTTGCGTCATGTGCCGCAATTGGAAGCGCGATTGCGCGAAGCTGCACGTTTGGGATTTCACGCCGCCGTAGTTCCCGAAGGAGATTCTGCAAGGTTGCGAATTAAAGAAATGGAATTACATCCAGTGAAGAAATTGTCCGAAGCCTTGCCCCTGTTGTATCAAACATGAGCTTTTTCAATCTCGAGAAAACGTCTTCCGCAAGCAAGGCGCGCGCGGGTACATTGCATACCGCTCATGCCACCATTCAAACACCAGTGTTCATGCCAGTAGGCACCGCGGGTGCGGTCAAGGCCGTTTCCCCGCGCGATGTGGCGGACACGGGCGCGCGATTAATTCTTGGAAACACCTATCACCTGTATCTCCGTCCCGGTTGCGATCTCGTGGCCCAAGCCGGAGGACTGCATCGCTTCGCCAGCTGGCCGCATGCCATGCTCACCGACTCGGGCGGGTTTCAGGTATGGAGTCTGGAAACTTTGCGCAAGCTGACAGAAAAAGGTGTGGAGTTCCGCTCCCATCTCGATGGCTCGAAACACATGTTCACGCCGGAAAGTGTGATGGAAGCACAGCGCAAACTTGGTGCGGATATTTTCATGGCCTTCGACGAATGCACTCCCTATCCAGCTACGAAGGACGTGGCAGTGAAAAGTCTTGAGCTGACGCAGCGCTGGCATGAACGCGCTGTGACATGGCTAAAGGATCATCCGGAGATGCACGGCTATCCGCAATATTTCTTCGGCATCGCGCAGGGCGGAATGCACGAGGAATTGCGGGCCAAAGCCATTGAACATTTGATCAAACTGGATCTGCCAGGTTATGCGCTGGGCGGCCTTTCTGTCGGTGAACCGGCTGAAGAGATGTATTCCGTAGCCGACTTTTCCACGAATTTGATGCCCACCAACAAACCGCGTTATGTGATGGGCGTGGGCACACCAGCCAATTTGCTGGAATTAATTTCCCGGGGCATCGACATGTTCGACTGCGTTCTCCCCACGCGCGCCGCGCGGCATGGAACCGTATTCACATGGAATGGGCCTTTTCATTATAAGGCGGCGCGGCATGCGAAGGAGCTGGATATGCCTGTTGATCCGGATTGCTCGTGTTATTGCTGTCGTAATTTCTCACGGGCCTATCTGCGGCATATTTTTGTTTCCGGAGAAATTCTGGCGCTGGAACTGGCGACGCTGCACAGTCTGCATTTCTATCAGGACTTGATGCGGGTGGCGCGGCAGCAGATTTTGGATGGGACGTTTGAGGTATGGAAGGATCAGTTACTGAGGAGTTGGATGAAGGTCGAGGAGTAACCAATCGGCCTTTTCTATATCGCCACCATCTCCGGTTTTCTCTGAATGATTTCATTCAGATGCGACGGAATGGCCCGCCCTTTAATTTCTCTTTCAACCGGCACGTTCTTGGCCTTGGGTAAACTCACCAGAAGAAGGTTTTTTGAAAACCACGCCCGCATGCCCTTCTTTTGAATGGGTGCCTCAAAACGAATGCATTTCTCGAATTTTTCTTCAGGCGATTTTCGGTAACCCGAAAGCATTAAAGTCTCGCAACCAAAGTGAATATCCAGATTCTTTTTATGACAGCCTTTCAGGTCCGCCGACAACAAAAATTCGTTCTCGCCTTCGTAGAGCGTTATGGAGGATCGTTTGGATTGCAGGACATCTTTGAAGGTGAACATTTCGGGCGCCGGATCCGGATCCACTCTACGTTCGGATATTTTAGCGTTTCCGAATTTGTCCTGAACTTTCAACATAACGATTACCCCAGCGTTTAATGTTGAGCAACAAGGTGGGTTTTACTTTCCCTAATTCCAGGGAAACCGAACTTTCCTGTATAATATCCAACTGTTTTAAAAACGGCAGCAGGTTTTTTGGAAAATCAGGTTTTGTATCCGGCCTGTAATCCATGTTGCATCCGGATTTCAAAAGGATACGTTAAGCCGTCATCCTAAGTCCCTGTGGCAAAACATCTTCATGCGAAGAGCCGGTTTGCAACAACCCTTCGCACAGGAGCATAACCCGGTCTACCGGATAAACGGAATTTTCCTTTCGACGATTGAAATCGTTCTTTTTTTTGCGTCCAGGAAAGTGGCTTGTAAAAGACAAATCCCTGTCACCCTTTCGTTACCAAGCTGTCGATTCCAGGTGATCCGGTTCATTCCCGGACTCATTCCAACGGTTTGATTCCAGATTGTCCGGCCTTGAGCGTCCATCATCAGCAGACGAACCTTTAAAGCATCGCTTTTTTGCATGCGGACAATGAGACTGCCACTCTGTAAATCGATTGAGAGGCGTGGCTCAGATGCGGTCAAAAGCGGAGGTCTCCCAATACCGGTTGGAATGGTATCTGAAAGGGATGCCAGGGTTTGATTGGCCTGCTGATTCTGAAATTCCAACCGGACCCAGTTGGAATCCCTTGAAACACTGGCCATCCGAACTTCATCCATAAGCCCCATGAAATACCGATTGGCGCTTTCGTTCTGGCGCCCTATGGTCACATTCGTGTTCGTAACCCTTGCATTCGTGCTACTCGTGAGGTTCGGACTGTTGCCCACCTGAATGCCGTTGATATACAGGTAAGCATTGAATCCATCCCATACTCCGGTCAGGTATTCCCATGTTCCCTGGGCGTCCGCTGGAGGATAAGACACGGCATTCCATCCGGATGCGTCCTCAAACTCGAAAAATTCCCAACTGTTGCCGTTATTGAGTTTCAGCGCATATTGCCGGTCATGCTTGGAAACGACAACCCCGTGGGCAGTAAACGCCACCGCGTTGACCCATGCGGAAATTGTATAGCGACCGTTTTGAGGGAAATTCAATGGACCACTGGCCGTGTTTGTAGTCGAAAAATAATTGAAGCTTCCATCAAAGTTGCGTGCTCCTGCAATCATTCCCGATACCGAGGCGGGATTCGAATTTTGAGCGGCAGTGAATCCGTTTTTTGTGGCATCGGGTTCATCGCTTGCCGGGGCGTTTCCATCCATGTGCCATACCGCCTGAAAACCCCTGCCCGTGTCAAAAACTGCCGCCCCGTTGGAACTGTCTTGGGCGGCTCCCTGCCCCCAATGCACTCGGATCGATTGGTTGCTCACGTTTCCGTGAATGGTATCCACCAGCACCCAAATAGCTGCAGATTTATTCGCAACATCCCAAAGCTCCAGCTGATGTGGCAAACGGGTGACATTGTCCCGTTTGGTGAACCGGATGTCTTTTCCATTTCCAACAGCTTGTGTGAAGATGGCGGCATCAGAGACTCCCAGACGGACTAACACGGGGAAATTGTAAACATCGCTCATGACGTTTGCCCCCGATCCGGATGTGTTCAGAATGAGATTTTTGTGATAAGCCCAAGTTGAATAATTCTCCTGGGGCAGCGACAGGGTTACAAGAAGGGATAGTGTGAGAAAAAAAGCTTGCCGTTTCATGTTCATCTCCTTTGTTTTCCGTCAACTTATGGCGGCATGTGGATCTCCCGGATTAAATGACTGTCAGTCCTCATATCATAAATATCAGGAGATTTGATATGAGCGTGTTGCAATGTTTGGGTTTCTGTTGATTCTGTTTTATTACGGATCGTAACAACCCCAATAACTACGGCCGCTTAAGCTGTACCGCAAGGATCTCAACATGTGGGAGAGACGCGTGATTCAGAAATTATGGGACAGTTTTTTGCCAAGTATTTTGACGTCCCTTTTAATTGCAATGCTTTCCGAAGCACAGTATATTCCCGAAAGGAGGGTGTCCCATGTTTTCAGAAAACGCTTCCCTTTCCAAACTCATACGCCAGCGTCCCATTGTGATAGAATTGCTGGAGACTACAGGTCATTCTTTTTGGAATCATCTCGACATGACGGTGGAATCCTTTTGCCGTGAAACAGGAACCGATTTTGCGGAATTGCTCCGTGTGGCTGAGACAATGCCTGTTCCATCATCTGACTCGGATTGGAATCGGGAGCGTTCCTATCGCATTGTGGATTTTCTTAATGCGGAACACCGCCAGTTTCGGGATGAAGATATTCCCATTCTGGACAGGCTTTTTTCCCGGCAAGATTCGTCTGAACTGCCGAATTCTTTTGGAATGAAATTCGCATACCAAACATTCAAATCCTTTGCAGAATCATTTTTGGAACACATGCATGAGGAGGAGGAGCATGTTTTCCCCTATATCCTCCGCCTTGAGGATGTTTGCACCCTCAATTTGGAATCTGAATTTCATCCGACCCACCAAATTTCAGCAACCATGATCGCGAGTTTGGGGCATGTTTATGAGCAGCATTTGGACCAGCTGGCATTGAACACGGGTAGTTTAAAGGATGAGATGAGCGATTTTAAAAACCGCCTGCTCCTGCACGCCAAGCTGGAAATCGAAGTGCTTTTCCCACGAGCCAAAGCCATGGAGAAAAGGCTCGAAGCACGCAGGAATATTCTCGTCTTTGCTTGATCCAAACTGGACTAGAAGAAGAATCGGGAGCCGAGCCCTCCTGAGACATACCCGTGAGTGCTGGGCATTACGTTGATTCCGGGTGCTATTTCCAGAAACACGTCAAAAGGGGCTCCCGAGAATTGATATTCAAGCCCAATCACACCGCGCACACCCACCCTCGAATTGTTTGAAAACGAGGCATTAGCACCGGGGCCGTAATAAAGCGGAAGCCTTCCTTTCGATACGCGGATGAGATTGTAGTTGTACCACACATAATCTCCGCCGATGTAGAGCTGGCCATTGTCGCGACAGCAGCCGGGGCCGTCGTTCAGATCATATCCCAGAATCAGGTTTACAGAGTTTGTCTGGCCTGTGGCAATTTTGGCCGAAATCCCCGATGGAGCTCCAAGGATGATTCCCAGTCCAAAATCTCCACTGGCAGTTGAAGGAATTGCCATCGTCAAAACACATGCCAAACACAAAATCAGGTTTTTCATAATCTCCTCCTTTTTGTGTCTCAATCCTTCCGTCTCTTTTAATGTACGCAGCTTTTTTTATGTCAGGTTGATCTTTTCCACATCACAAACATTCGAGGGATTTTTTTATGGACGTCGGAATCCTTTTCCAAGGGACATTTTTTCTGTAACGATTCCGTAATATTGTAAAAATTGTTATTCGAAATAAATACTGACCATAAATTGACTTGCTCTTGGGACTATTGCCGCATAATTTATGGGTGACCTCTTCGAGGCCGTTTGTGCTCGAAAACAAAGGAGGAAATCCATGAAAACGTCAACTTCTTTCAGCCATTTATTCAGAACGTCCATTGTGGTGGCAATGACCTGTTTCGCGTTGACAGGCTGTATGTCGTCCACCAGTGTCAGCGGTGACTACCAATCCGACGGAGCCAGCAGTTTCATGAACCAGGAAACCATTAACATGGGGCAAATGTTCACCGCCCAAGGTTCCGCTAAAGAAACTGCCGACACGGATACGGTCACTGGAGAGATCGTTATCCACCGGCTTCACTACAACGATACCTGCAAATGTTTCGTGCGAGACGCCCAATTCACCTTTACGAACGCCAGCGGAAAAACGTTCACCCGGGAGCGCCAGGATTCCATCTGGCTTACGGATTCCCTGGGAAATTACATGACGACGTTCCATCCGTTTCAGGCCGTCACCATTAAACATGACCGGCATGTGGTCAAGGTCAACGGGGCCGTGGATATAGAGGTCCAAATCAACGCGACTCTAACGTGGATATTTGACAACGGGGTCAGAACGGGAGCGGAATGGAGCGGAACCATCACCGGCACCTTTAACGGCGCCGAGTTTAAGAATGGGTCCTTTAAAAAGGTGAAGCGCCCATTCATTTTTCTGGGAAGCTTTGTCGTGGGTTTTGGATTCCCCAGCGATGGAGTAATACACATGGAGCGGGGTGATTTTTCTCTGGACATCACTTTCAAGGGCGCAGGCATGGCCGAAGTGATTGTCATTGGAAAAGGGAAAATCCATCACATCAAATGCAACGGAGGTGATGAAACACAGGAGGATTAAAGCCGGGAGAGAAAAGTCTGTTTCGGGTCTGATGCCTGAAACAGACTTTTGATCTTTATTGGACGATAGGGAGTCCCGCCGCAGGGACATTTGTTTTTGGTGGCGGTGGAGTAGGAATATCAGCAGCGGATTTCTGTCCGGGTTGTATCAGTAATAAATAGTTACATAAAATAAAATCAAAAAATATCTTGCCAAAGTTTTTTAATCGCATAGATTAATTGTTGGTGATGTATTAACAAAGGAGGAGTCATGTTATTCAAAAACTGTTCTATCCGCTTTCTTGTTGCCATCGTTTCCCTTCTCATCCTGTCCCTGCAAACCGTCAGATCACAGGACACGTTAGATCAGCCTCCCGCACCCGCCAAATACGGATCCGCGCCAATGTCCCAGATCATGGAGCCTACGACCACCCCCTACGGAACCCCGGGCATGACAAACGTCATTTCTGCGGAGCCGCTGGGGGCGGGACGACTGGGCATGCAATTGCGGGGGAATTTTTATCAGCAATCCAAAACGGAGCCGCTCGCGCCTTCCAAGAACGGACAAATCACCACGGCCACTTTTGGATCGGCTTTGGGGATTAATCCCTACATCGATGGATTCGTGGGCCTCGGTGCTTATAACATCCGCAACAGCACGGATAATGGAACGGGAGCGGGAACCGCCGTTTTAGGAGCACAAGGGAGCCTTCCCCTTCCTGAAAATGTCCCCGTGCATTTGGGGCTGCAGGTTGCGACCCTGTTCGGAATCGCCGGAAGTCAAATCAACACGAATCGCGCGGACGGCTACAATTATTTTGAAACCCGCAAGGGCACCGATGTGATGGCCCGGCTGGTTCAATCCTTTGTTTTTGCTGGTGAAGACATGGGGATCAAGCTTCATTTAAATGAGGGCGTGGTTTCCTCCTTTGAGTCCGGCAAGGACGTTCTGCTGGTTACAGGAGTGGGCGCACAATTCATCGTGATGCCCCCCCTCGTTCTGGGAGCGGAAATAAACAGCCGCACTTTCCTGGCCAAACCCCTCAGCACCGATCCCCTGTGGGCAACGCCTTCCGTGACCTTCCGAACCCCAGCGCATTTAAACGTTGGATTAGGGGCGGACTTTTCGCTGTCCAAGGATCGGAGCGCTCCGGACAGGGCGCTGGAACCGTGGAGGGCTTTCGCTTCCGTAAGCATTTCCTATGATACGCAGGCCGAGAGAAAGCTTCAGGAGGCCGAAAAGGCGCGTCAGGATTCACTGGACAGAATCGCGCTGAAAAACCGGGCCAGAAACGCCGAGGAGTCCAAGGACAGCCTGGCTTTTGCGGATGCGATGAAACAGGCCAGGCAAAAAGCCATCGCCGATTCCATTGCGGCCAAGGCACGCCAGGATTCCATCAACCTTGCCTCCAGTCTTGCCGCTTCGCAGGCTTCGCTTGCTGAAGAGCGCTCAAAGCGATCCGAGGCTGAAAAGCAATTGTTAAGCACGGGCCTGCTGTTGCTGGATGCGGTTTACTTCGAAACCGGCAAAACGGAAATCTCGATCAATTCCAAACCCTACCTCAACATTATTGCCAAGATGCTTGTCAAATACCCCAAACTTCAAATTGAGGTGGCTGGCCACACGGATAATGTGGGAGGCGCGGATTATAACATGGGGTTGAGTCAAGGCCGGGCGGAAGCCGTGATGCGGTATATGGGACAGACTGAACCTTCCCTTAATGGCCACTTGACCGCAAAAGGTTACGGGTTCACACGACCCAAGGCGGATAACCGTACCGCCGAAGGACGCAAGTTCAACCGACGCACTGAACTGGAGGTCATGAACAAGGAAGTTTTGAAGGAATACAACCCTTAAAGGATTGCACCGAAAGGCTAACTATCTAATCGGCAATCCTTGGTCCCGCTTCGATTCAACATCGGGGCGGGATTTTTCGGAAAGACAAAGTTGGAGAAAGGAGTCAATATGAAAACCGCGAAGACAATATGGGTCCCGGGTCCAATCCATTTGCACAAACCCAGGGACTTGAACAGGAAAATGGTTCTGGCACTGTGGCTGGCTACGACTGCATTGTTGGTGTACTGGCTTGGTTGCATTACGGCGAATTATATGATGGACGGGTGGGTTCACCTGCTGCTCATACCCTTTGCCGCGATGGGATCTTTTACGTTAGCCTATGGACTCAAGCACGATGAATACTTTGAACGACCTATTCACAGGAAAAGGAAAGTCAAGTCCATGGATGTTTAAGCTTCAAATCGTCCAAACAATGCGTTGGCCTCCAACATGCCGGAGCACCGGCTGGTTGGTAATTCAAAATTATCTAAAGTAGTGACAGCAGATTTTGGAGGGGACGTTTGAGGTATGGAAGGAACACGTGTTGAAAAGATGGGTGAAGGCGGAATAATTCCATCCACCCTTATCCCCCATCTGGGCTCATCAAAACTTTCCATTCCCATTCTTCCACTCCTCTTTTTCGGGAATGGTTTCCATCACATCCCAATGCTCGGCAATTTTTCCGTTTTCGACTCGGAAAAGATCATAGAACGAAGTTCGCTTTCCGGCGAAATTTCCTTCGCTCACCGCCAGCACAAAATTTCCTTCGCCAAGCACCTTGTGGACTTGTTCGTACTTCATTGCGATGCCTTGTTTGGCCATAGCCTCGATTGCCGCTCCGAGGCCCGACAGTTTGTCGGCAATATGCGGATTATGCTGGATATAATTGTCCCCGTCAAAATATCCGGCCAGCTTATCCATCTTTCCATTGACAAGAATATCCGAGATGAAAGAGAGAACTAAGGTTTTGTTCGCCTCGGTTTTTTCCAAGTCCGTGATTTCCGTCGACCCGTCGACCATGGAGTGGCCGCTGGGATTTCTCAGAATGGTTTCCTGCAAATTGTCCCAATGCTCCACAATCTTTCCGTCTTCAAAGCGGAAAATATCGAATCCGATTTTTGGGCCGAAGAAATTGTAATCCGTATGCGTGAAAACGTAATCTCCATCCTGAAAGGCCCTAACGACTTTGACCTTGGCAGAACCTTTGGGTAATAATTGCAACAGTGCTCCGAAGCCTTGAAGTCCGTCGGCAACTCCGAGATTGTGCTGGATGTATTTGTTCGGGTTCACATAATTCGTGGCCGGACCCGCATCTCCCGATTCGATGCTGTTCAACAGTGCCACGGCTTTTTCTCGGTTTTCCATTTTATTCTCCTTGGTGTTTGAAATTGCGGGTCGTGTTGCAAAAAACATCATGGCCAACATGCAACCGATTTGGATTTTTCTTCGATGATTCATTGGACGTATCGCACTTTCAGCAAGTCACTGCGTAATCCGGCTGGAATGGATACGGTGTTTTCCGAGGCTTGACGCATCGCCGACCACAAAATTTTTCCTTGCAGGTCAAACGCGGTGAGGCGCTTCATTCCAACAGGCCAGAACAACGTTCCATCTCCAAGATTAGTGTAAATGAGTTTTTGAATTGGCTTGATGTCGGCTCTGCTTCCAACAATGGACACCGTAGCCGGGCTGCATGTTCCTGCATATTCGACACGTGAAATACGGGTTGTGGTTCCGGATGTCCAATTTCCGGAATAATGAATCAGGTAAAGCGCTCCTTCGGGTCCCATTTTCATGTCGATGATCCCGACTGTTCCAGACGGCCTGAAAACGGTGGCGGAACCGGGAATGACTTGCAGGTCTGTCACGGCAGTCCCAGCGCTGTTGGGAGTCGCCACATAGACGTTGTTACGCGCCGATTCGGCAATAATCCACTTGCCTTCCAAATGCGGAGGCCACTTTTTGGATGATGCCGGAAAATCGTTGTAATGATAGATGGGTCCTGTTACCGATCCCATTCCTCCGGTGGTGCCAAAAGCCGCTGCAACTCCCGTGTTGAGCGCTCCATTTCTGGATTCAGAAAGTATGCTGGCAAGGGCCGTGGGCAGCCTAGTAACACCGTTGTTGTTGGGTGAATTGTTGTAAACCGTGTCTGGGCTTTGAACGGGCAGGGAATAATTGTTTGTGGAAGGGTTCCACATGTTGTATCCCCGATTAGGGCCGATGAAATAGGGCCAGCCGTTGAAACTTGGCTTTGTGATCAGGTCAAAATCATCTCCACCTGCCGGTCCGGAAGCTGCGGCGGCAGCGGCGGCATCAGGCCCCATGTCTCCGATTGTCACCCATCCCGTTCGCTTGTCGACGGAAATGGAGTAAGGGTTGCGAAAGCCAAAGCTGTAGATTTCGGGCAGAATTTTATTCGTATCCTGTCCCGCCACCCATGAACCACCTACTTCATAAAACCTTTGACGCAAATTTCCCGACGGAATACTATAGCCTTTGGCGGAACTGTCGGGATGAATGCGCAGGAGTTTTCCCCTCCAATCCATCGTATTGGCCGAATGGGCTTGATCGTCCTGTGTCGCTCTGTCCTTGTTTTCTCCAGCCGTCCCCAGCAGTGCTGAATTCATGGGAGCATAGTCCGTCGTTCTCTCCGTATTGTGTCCGGTGGCAATGTAGAGGTTTCCTTGAGCGTCCCAATCCAGTCCACCACCATGGTGATTTACGCCAGGAGTCCATGCCATTTTGAGAAATTTCTTCTCGCTGGTGGAATCAAACATTCCATTTGGCATCACCACAAACCTTGAGAGCACGGTTGTGTCCACATTTCTTCCTGTGGAGATGGCACGAGGCATGTACTGCACGTAAGCCCAGCGATTGACATTGAAATTCGGATGCAAGGTGACATATCGAACGCCAGCCTCATTACCTCCCACTCCATTTGTAGTACCACCCGAAGTAGCGAGCGTGAGCACGGTGGTGACTGTGTTGGTGGATGGGTCAAAGACCTTGATGCGCCCCACCCCGTTTTGAGCGTTGCTGTTTCCGATATTGCTGCGTTCTGCCCAATAAACCTTTCCGTCGGTATGCACGTACATGCCCACCGGTTCCGTGAGGTTAGCGTCAATTGCCAAAGGTGTAACGCCATTAACGGATGATGAGCGCCCAACAAGCACCACTTCCCTGAAATCGGTGGCTGCCAGATTGGCGCATCCTGGATAGGTGAACTGCGAAAAACACGGACTCAAGCATCCTAAGATTGCCAACAAAACAAAACGCATGTTTATCTGTTTCATCGTTTCCCCTCTCTCCATCAATTTGTATGCGAGAAAATACGCTGAGCTGGTGCTGCGGGGAATGGTAAGCTTCAGCCCTTGTACGGTAAATTTGGAACGGGTGTGTTGAACTAAGGTGACGTAAGGATGGTGCCGCTATCACCTACTACCACCAATCTGGAATTTGATCCGGTGATTGAATGTAAAGAACGGGTCGTTTCCGAAGTACGTGGAGTCCACGTTATTCCATCAGCGGAAATGAGAATGGCTCCACTGTCGCCGACTGCGACAAATTTCGTACTCGCCCAAGTCACAGCACGAAGGTTATGAGATTTTCCAGACGAATGCGGAGTCCACACTACGCCATCAGGCGAAGTCAAAATCACTTCCGCAACTTCATTACCGCCTACTGCCACCAATTGAGTGCCGGACCATGTGACTGCATTCAGGTCAAGAGTTGTACCCGAAGGACGAGTGGTCCAAGTCACACCATCGGGTGATGTCAGAACCGTTCCACCCCAACCTACAGCCACCAATTGCTTACCCGTCCAGATTACCGATAACAAGCCTGGAGTAACGTCAACGCTCCGATCCATCCATGTGATGCCGTCTGGTGAAGTCAGAATGGCTCCATTACCCACTGCAACAAATTGTGAACCAGTCCAGGTTACAGAACGGAGAACAGCCCCTGAACCTGAATTTTGAATGGTCCATGTAATTCCATCGGGTGACGTCAGCATAACTCCGTAGTAACCTACGGTATTGAACTTCGTTTCAGACCAGGCTACCGAATAAAGCCAATGTTCCATTCCGGATGGACGATTTGTCCAGGATATCCCATCTGGCGAGGTGAGAATGACTCCGTAATAACCGGCATTGGAAGTCGAGTCCCCGACCGCAACAAATTGTGAACCCGACCAAATGACGGATTCCAGTACATTCGCCGTCACGGAAGGATTTCGTAAAGTCCAATTGGAACCGGATTCATCGCCTTGGCTCGAGTTGTCGAACAGACAACCCGCCCATAAAACACAGAAGATTGCTGGTAAAATTCGGAATATTGTGCTCAAGTATTATTCCTCCATCTCCGGATTGATGGAAGATAAGTGCGACCACTATGTTGGAGAGGGTAAGATTCAGCCCTTTTGGGGTAAATCTGGAACGGCTCCTGTGAGATAGCGCGCCCGGAATGTATTCGGAGTTTGAGCCACATGTTTCCGAAAATATTTGATGAAGTTTGTCGCTTCGTCGAAACCGAGTTCTTGGGATATTTGCTTTACGTTGGAATTACTGAATAGTAAAAGTCTCTTTGCTTCAAGAACCACACGATCGTCGATCATTTCCTTGGGTGATTTTCCGAACATCCTCGAAATTACCTTGGATAATTTTTTCTCGGTGATGAACATTTTCCCGGCGTATTCTGCCAAGTGTTTGGAGGTTTTGAAGTGTTGATCCAAAAGCAGGGAGAATTTCTCTCCGTATTGCAGATCGGCGCCATCCCGAACCATTTTGATCGGCTTTGGATGGAATTGACGCTCCGCCAGAATCAGGAAATTGTGTACGAAGTTTTGCAGCACCAGATGTTGTTTGGCATCGGATGGGAAGGTGATTTCATTCTGAATCTGTTCAAGAATATGGCTCAAGTCGGAAGGGGAAGATTTTAATGCAATAATCGGAATCTCATTGTAAGAGTTAAATAGCGGCGTGCTGTTCAGATACTGTGAGTCTTCCACATTTCTGCAGAAAAAAGAATCTGTGAAGCGCAGTGCCATTCCGTCATAATCCCCCAGTTTGTCAAACATAATGACCCTTCCTTTTCCGATGAACAAAAACGTTCCCGGTTGAATACGGATGGGATTGAAATCAACCAGATGTGCGGGCCGACCTTTCTTGAACCAGAGGACGTGATAAAAATCCGCCCTGTGAGGTTCAGTCAGCAAACGCTTGCTTTCTTCAAAAGAGGATTTCAAGGATACCAGTTCTATCTCATGCGGAAAACCTGATTTGAATTTGTAAGTGATGATTTTCGAACTAGGCTTCATGGTGGTATGAAATCTAATGTTAACTAACTCTCATACTTCCCAAATAAGGCATTTGCGTCCAACACACCGGAGAATAAACCCACGGGTAGCTCCAAGTTATCCAGCAATGCCGAACATCTCGCGAGCGCTTCCTCCGCCACATCCGGCAATTCCACCTGAAAGTTTTTATTCCACGGAGATACCACTTCCTTGCCGGAACAGAATCGCGGCGGAGACTCGGCAAAGAACATGCGACACGACATGGGTCGGTTTTCGTAGACGCCACATTCCCCATCCTGCTTCAGAAAGGGACAAGCTGCGCCACGGAGGAAATAGCGATACAACGCCCGGTCTTCGGCTTCCGGGTCCTCCCCTTCCTTCTTGAGAAGTTGATCAAACTTCGTGACGCGACTGTGGCAGGCAAACAGTTGATCCGGGTACTGTTCCGATTTACGAATACGAAGATGCAGCGCGAGGATTTCGAAAGGCTCTACACTCGTCACAAAATGACGGCAGCAGGCCGAGCATCCTTTTTTGCAGGTGATGTTTTTTCCATCCGCCACCAGCGCAGCGGAGATGTAACGATCGTAAGCCTGATGCACGGCAGGAACATTTTCCAATGCCTTTTCCAAAGCCTGATAATAGGCCCCGTCCACATTTTCGGGAAGCGACTTGAGCGATTCCTCCAAAATCTTGACCGTTAGCAGAAAGCTCTCTACGGCCTCCGGTAACTTGTCTTTTGCAGGGCTTTGCATGAGTTGAAATGTATCTCCTTCACGGGTTTGTTGCTTTAAAATCAAATGCTTATCACATTCAATATCAAACTGTTCCTCAAGATTGCCCAGGGTGTTAAATTTATGACCGTTCGAAACCCTGAGAAAGCTGTCAATGAATCCTGTTCGCAAACCCTGATATGCGTTATCATCCGTTTATAAAGCTTGCCGTTGCGGTACTTGGTGCCGTAGTCTTTCTTGCAGGCTGCAACATTTTCAATCCCAGCGGCGAAGGGGATGCCGGAACGGACGCGAGTGGAAACACGTCCCACGGAGAGGAACTCTTCCGCCAAAAGGATTTCGCCGGAGCCATGTCCGCTTTTGAAAAGGCGATTGGTGAGGACAGCGCAAATTCCATGGCCTATTACGGATACGCCAAAGCTGCTGTTCGCTATTACAAGCTGAACGTCAACGGCATTCTCAAAGATCTGGACAGCACAAAAAACGGCGGCTCCCTCACATTTTTAAACCATGATGATAATGCCCTGACCAAAAGATTGCAGGCAGCCGTCAAGGTCAATCGTGTTTTGGGGCTTCTGACAGATCGCGACACGTTGACACGGCGGTTCAACAAATACCTCAAGGGCAATGATTCGGCGGATTTCATGCGGAAATACCTCGATTCGGCCAATATGGGGAAACCCGGGTTTCGCAAAAGAAGCCGATTCCCCCTAATCGATTTCATCATGCCTTATGACAAGGTCGTCGTGGACTTCACAGCATTCGAGGTTCTTTACAACGTTACCCGGCTCTACGATCTCGATCAGAACGACATCATCGACTCCCGCGACGCCCTGATGAAAAAAATTCATTTCGGAAAGGGGGATGGTGGATTCTCCGTGGACAGCTTGAGTTCCATTCGTGCGGATTTGCAAAACGATCCGGTGGCTCGCGATAACCTGAATTCCCTGATTCAAAACGTCTCCGGTGGACTGGCCTCCGCCTCGCAATTGGCCGCGCTGATTGGTGGCGGCAAGTCGGGTGGTTCGGATACGGGGAAGGATTCCTCACTGTCCGGTTCCTCGGGGAATGATGTCACCAAGGTCATCAATGACCTCGGTGATGCGATCACCTTCTACCAATTTGGGGATTCCAGGGACAACGACGGTGACGGCTGCGTGGATGAGGAAATCATGGACGGCAAGGACAATGACGGTGACGGCTTCGTGGACGAGGATGCACGGGTCGTTCCGGTGGGTTTGGGAGATTTCATCGACAATGATCACAATAGCGTGATGGATGATGCTGGAGAGGAACCGGATACCTCCACGGCACCCGACACTGTTTCGATGACGAGAAACATCCCCGCCCATGACAGCACATTTCAAGTTTCCATTCCAGCGCACGATAGCACCTATTACTATCAAGTTTTCGCCCACGATAGCAGCTACGATTCCATTGCAGTTCCTTCACACGACACCGTCTTTTCCTATGACGTTCCCGCACATGACAGTATTGATTACAGCAAAGATCCTCCAGACACACTCCATATTTCCCAGCAGACTGTATTTTATCCGGGTCGCACTACCCCGGTATGTTTTGTTGATACTACGGTTCAACCGCAGCAATGCCTGCGAATCACGCTTCACATCCCCGACCATTTGGATTCCGGCACGATTCATGTCAATCCGCAATTCTGCGTCAACGATACCAGCTATCACCCGCCCCGCTGTCGCATGGATACCGTGCATATCTCCGCACATACCATAATCTATGACACTGTCTATATGTCGGGCCAGCCCGGTGTTCTGGGCTTCGTCAAGAACTTTGAGAAGCAGAATCAGGTATCCTTCATCAAAATCAGGAAGAGTGACGATTCCCAGATGCCCATCCGCATCCGAATTCAAAAGGATTCTCTGCTGGTTAAAATGGCCGGCAAGTCCTATTCGCAACTCAGCAGCAATGTGAAGAACGGATTGGACTCGGCGGTCACATTCATCGGCGGGTGCTGGCGGAATTACGTGCCTGAATCTTCCCTACCCAAAAAATCGCGGTGGAGCAAGCCATGAGAACTTCGGGCCTGGCCTCGATACAACGCCACGGTCACCGAGTGCCCGCGTTTACGCGGGTGTATCGAGGTGCCGTGGCGTCACTCGGCCAGCATTGCTTTCGAATGATTGCCTTTTTCTTTCTGTTATATCCCTTGTCCACCTTTGCCCGATCGGGACCACAGCATCTTTCTTTTCGCCCAATGTCCATGGGCAATGCCTTTGTCGCTGTGGTGGATGACAAGGATGCTTTGTTTTACAATCCCGCAGGTCTGAACCTGATCAATGCTTTGGGAAATCCGAAACGGAGGCCGGGCATGAGCTATCCCCGCGATCGGATGGACTTGCGGATGGATGTCATCGGGCTGACATCGCCCAACCTGAGCGATCTGTTGGATTTCAAAAATATTTACAATAATCATCAGAATTCCTTTTCTGATCAAAACACCTTCCTGAATGACTCCACGTTGCAAACGGATTTGACCCCCTTTGATCGAAAGCCCATCCATGTGGGGGTTTTACACGGCTCGGAGTTTGCAATGCACAATTTTGGTTTTGCCTATTGGGCGGATGCCACGGTGGCGCCCTATGCTGACCAGGGGATTTTATTGCCGCAGGCCGGTGTCGAACGGATTCAAATCGATGCCGTCATACAACTTGCGGGTGCGCGTGGATTCATGAACGACAAACTTTCCGTGGGTGTCGGATACCGTCTGGCCAACCGCCAGCAGGTGGAGAATTATCAGCTTGCGGCCAGCGATTTTGGGAATGACAATCTCAAACATTCCGTCATCGACACGCTCAATGGCAAATTGGAAAATTACGGTAATCCGTTGAGCTATGGACATGGCATCGACGTCGGTGCGCTGTGGCAGCAATATTCATGGTTGCGCTTCGGTGCGGCGGTGCAAAATATGGGCATGTATCTGAATGGCGATCCGGTGACGCCGGAATTCACCGTGGGTGCGGCCGCGACCCCGGCCATTCTCCAACACGGGGGAATATTCGGACGCAAGGTGAATTTCGCGGTGGACCTCGAAGACTTGTTCAACAACGACCACAATTACAAGCCGCTGAACAAAATCAATTTCGGGGCGGAAGTGGAGCAGTATCTGTGGTGGATTGCGAGCGTTCGACTCGCCAGCGGTTTCAAGGGAGGTTATTGGACAGGGGGCCTCGGCCTTTCCCTGTTCAAGTCAATTCATGTGGACGCCGTGACGTGGGCTGAGGAGAAGGGTTATTATACCGGTCAAACGGAAGATCGTTATTTCGCCATCAATGTGGGGTTGGGGATTTAATCCTTCGCCCTTTCCGCCCAAGGCGGACTCAGGGCTCGAGAAAAAGTAAGCGCCCTTTCCATTTCGGGAAAAGGCGCTGGTCTAAATAGATGTTTTTTCGTTCTTAGAAATCAAGGCCCGCCAAAATTGCAATGAGATTTGTTTCACCCTTGAACGAACCACTCCCTGCATTTGTTTTGAGTTTGACGGTGGGTTTGCCCAAGCTCATGTACCGACCGCTGATATGGATTCTATGATTGAGTATTTCCTGTTTCAGAATCATGCCCGCGCCAATGGAAAAGGCAAACGCACCGGATCCGGAAACCTTCACCTTTGTTGACGGTCCGCCGTTGGCTATTTCTCCATCCGTCGCCGTCTTGTAATTAAAGCCCGCCTGGCCCGTAACATATCCAGTAAACGCGGGGGATAATGCCTTCTGTAATTTCAACCCGGTCAGGAGAGGGACATTCCAATAATTCATTCCGGACGCCGATGTGACTCCAAAACCCTTTTTCAATTCGTCTTCATCCGTTGGATTAAAGATCCAAAAGGCACTGGAGCTCCAAATAAAATTTTCCCCGTCGATGGGATAATTGTATTCACCACCTACTCCGAATCCGGTTGTAGCCAAACCGGCATTGGCCCCGGAGGAGGCGTCGTCCGCAAATTCCCCGGTTGGGATGGCGAGCGTGCCAAACCCGGTGATGTTGCTGATAGCGGCAAAGCTTGCCGAAGCCGCCAGAATGGCAATTGAGAAGGCAACATGGAATCTATTCATGGGGTTCTCCTTGACGGGGGTTGAGGAACTGAAAATCACACCCAAAAACTAAACACTTTGAGGTTTTCAGGCTTACTAATTTCCAAGAATGTCCATTCCCCATCCCCATGCCGATGAGCAATTGATTCAGGTTTCGGATGATGATGAAACCGTCATCGGTCCGGTTGCACGACGAATGGTTCACGGCAACCCCTCTATTATTCACCGGGCTGTGCACGTGGTCGTTCTGAATCGCGCCGGGCTCATGCTGCTGCAAAAGCGCGCCTCCACCAAGGACATCATGCCCGATAAATGGGATACCTCGGTGGGCGGTCATGTGGGTTTTGGCCAATCCTATGAGGAAGCCGCTTTGCGGGAAACCGAAGAGGAACTGGGTATTTTTCTGGATGTGTCGGATTTGGAATATCTCTACTTCCTGAAAATTCGCGACCCCGTGGAATCGGAAAACATCCGCAGTTATTTGAGTTTTCATGAAGGCCCGTTTAATCCCGGTCTGGATGAAGTCACTGCAGTACAATTCTGGAGCCGCAAAGAAATGGATGCTGCATTGGGAACAGGGGTCTTCACTCCCAATTTCGAAGTCGAATATTCGGCCTTCGTGAAATCTCCGCGCGGAAATCTTTTAAAATAAAACGCCTGTGAAATGACCCATGCATCAAATCCACCACATTCACTTTGACTCGATTGAATCGACCATGGAAGCGGCCCGCAGCGAAGCTTCGGGGTATGACTTCCTTCTAATCACCGCGGATGTCCAAACGCAGGGCCGCGGCACCCGAGGCCGTTCATGGCACAGTCCGGTGGGAAACGTGTATCTCACACTGGCGGCGCACCGGAAATTCCTTCCGCCATCCCGGTTGAAACTGTTTCCGTTGGAGGCCGGCTTGGCACTTTGGGACACCGCCGCTGCCTGCATTGCTCCGGAGAATCGTTTGCGTCTGCGATTGAAATGGCCCAATGATTTGTTGTGGGAAGGCCGCAAAGTTGCGGGCATGTTGCTGGAAACAACAGGCGATCATGTTCTCATCGGACTGGGAATCAATGTGGTGGAAGCCCCTTTGGTATCGGATGGTGGAACGGCCAGCGCTTGCTTAATAGAAGCGGGAGCGGATCCGGATTGCGGTTCGGTTCTGGCTTCGGGTTTTTCCGAGGCCATTCAGGAACGGCTCACTAAAACCGGAACGCGGGATATTGTGACGGAATGGAAAGAGAAAGTCCTGTGGGATGTCCCGCTTCGTTTGCGGGATCGCCCTGGACAACCTAGAGTCCTGCCCGTGGACGTGAATCCGGACGGACATCTGCGGGTCAAGTTCGACGATGGCCGGGAGGAATGGCTCGTGTCGGAATATCTGATATAGCCCTGTCTCCGCTCACCCAGCGGATCAATTCTATCGTTGCAATATGACCGCTAAAACCAACTCCCCCAGTCGCATCTTATTCGCCAGCCTCATCGGCACGGCCATAGAATTCTTCGACTTCTACATCTACGCTACTGCTGCGGTGTTGGTGTTTCCGCATTTGTTTTTCCCCAAGTCCGATCCCACCTCGGCGACTTTGCAATCGCTGGCCACTTTCGCGCTCGCCTTTTTCGCGCGTCCCATCGGTTCGGCATTATTCGGTCACTTTGGAGATCGCGTCGGTCGTAAGGCGACCTTGGTGGCGGCGCTGTTCACCATGGGTTTGTCCACGGTCATCATTGGTGTTCTCCCGACTTATGCACAAATCGGCATCTGGGCTCCCCTGCTGCTGGCGCTGTGCCGTTTTGGACAAGGCCTTGGGTTGGGCGGTGAATGGGGCGGTGCGGTATTGCTGGCGACGGAAAATGCGCCTCCGGGAAAACGCGCATGGTATGGTATGTTCCCACAGTTGGGAGCGCCGATAGGTTTCATTCTCTCCAGTGGAATTTTTTTGATTCTGAGCACATCCCTGAGCGATGAACAGTTCTTCCGCTTCGGTTGGCGTATACCCTTTCTTGCCAGTGCATTGTTGGTGATGCTCGGGCTTTATGTGCGTCTCAAGTTGGAAGAAACACCGGTATTCCGCAAGGCTGTTCAGCATAATGAGCGGGTTGCTGTGCCTGTGGTTGAGGTATTCAAGTTTCATTGGAAGACTTTGATTTTGGGAACCATGCTTGCGCTGACGGTGTTCGTGACATTTTATTTGATGACCGTATTTGCATTGACTTGGGGCACCAAGGCACTGGGCTATTCCCGCAACCAGTTTTTGCTGATGCAAATGTTCGGTGTGGTCTTTTTCGGACTGACCATTCCCATTGCCAGTTGGCTTGCGGATCGCCATGGCCGCCGCATTACGCAGATGTGGATCATCGCGGCGATTATGCTCTTCGGCCTCGTCTTCGCCCCACTGTTCGGTTCTGGCAGTACACCTCTGGTTCTTCTCTTTCTTGCCCTTGGGCTGGGTTTGATGGGTCTATGCTATGGCCCGTTAGGTACGATGCTGTCCGAGCTCTTCCCCACAACCGTTCGTTATACCGGCGCTTCTCTAACCTTTAATCTGGCGGGAATTTTCGGAGCTTCGCTTGCACCTTACGCAGCCACATGGTTGGCGACAAAGTATGGCTTGCAATTCGTGGGCTATTATCTGTCTATTGCGGCTGCAATCACCTTTTTGGCACTTTGGTTGTCACGGGAGACGATGCACGAGAGTTTGTGAAAATCGTACTGCCAGTCCTGAATTCCGGCGATACATTTATGGAATCATGAAGTCTTTCATATTCCTCGCCATAGGTTTTGCAACCTTTCTGATAAGTTGTAATTCGCAGGAAACTCTAAACCCAAATAATGCCTCACCCACGATTCCGGAAATCGTTAGCGCCTACGCGGTGAGCTATGAGAAGGTTACTGACAAAGAGGTTTTAGTAAATCCAGAACTGGCTATGCTTTGCCGTGGGGCAAACCAGCAGGATATTGACAAAGCTCGCATCAAAAATGGCCCACATGCTTATGCCGCCATACTTGTTTACATGAACAATCTGGCGACTGTCGCTTTCGACAGTAATTCCGCGTCCTATCCGGTCGGTTCGGTAATTATCAAGCAGAAGAAATTCCACCCCTACTGGATGGACAATGGAAAACTGGGCGTGGAAGTGGATAGTGGCGTAGGTGGAATGGTAAAACGGCCTGTTGGTTATGACCCGGAACACGGCGACTGGGAATACTTCTATTTCAATGACAGTCAGAATGTGGAAAGTGGAAAGATCTCTTCCTGCATACTATGCCATGCATCAACCGACGCAAGGGACCATGTATTCGGATCGTGGCGGACGAAGTGATTACCCCGTCTGCTTTAGCTTAATTCTGCTTTAAATACTTCGCGTTAAACACAAAGGTTCCAAAAGGCAGAAATGCCGCAATGTAGGCCTTCGCCTGTTTACGGAATGACCAGTCAAACTTGGAAGCCATGTTGTAAGCGGAAAACAGATAGGCGAGGAACAACAAACCGTGTGCCATGCCTACGACTCTCACCGCCAACGGCATATGCCAGTGATACTTGAGCGGCATGGCGATGAACAACAGGATCAGGAAAGAAGCCCCTTCCAGCCAGCCCACAAGTCGAAACGCTTTAGTCACTGGATTATTCCACAACTTCCGTAACCGTCTCTATCGTAATTGCAGGATCGAGCGAAGTGATGGCTGAACAATACTTCCCCACCGAGAGGCTCACGGCCTTTTCAACCTTGGTCTTGTCCACATTTTTACCGTGAACGCGAAACAAAAGGCGAATATGAGTGAAAGGCGACGGGGTAGAATCCGGTTTTCTGTCTCCGTTTATTTCGATGTCAATGGAATCAAATTCCACGCGGGATTTCTTCAGGATATTCACCACATCAATGCCGGAACAGCCTCCCAATGAAGCCAACAAAACCTGCATGGGCCGAAATCCGCTTTCATCCCCGCCAATGGACTTGGAGGCGCCGATGGAAAACGTGTAATCGTTCTCCGGACTCTTTGCTTCGAAGTGAAAGTCCGGTGTGCCCCGTAATTGAATCTTCATCTTAAACTCCTTGTCTCGTACCCTGAGCGTAGTCGAAGGGTACGAAGCTACACAAACGCGTTGATGAACGCTTCGGTGCTCTTGAATTTCTCCAATTCCTGCAACGCTGCCTGCATTTGGTTTGCCTCGGTAAGATTCGCCAGATAACGGCGGAAGCGGGACGCAGCCTTGTGATATTCCGGTGGCAGGATCAATTCCTCGCGGCGGGTGCCGGACATGCCGATGTCGAGTGCGGGATAGATGCGTTTTTCGGCCAGTCGGCGGTTGAGCACCAACTCCATGTTGCCCGTGCCCTTGAACTCCTGGAAAATTACCTCGTCCATTTGCGAACCGGTTTGGACCAGCGCCGTGGCGATGATCGTCAGGCTTCCACCCTCTTCGATTTTGCGGGCTGCGCCAAAGAATTTCTTGGGCTCCTGCATGGCCTTGGCGTCCACACCGCCGGATAAGGTGCGGCCGGAGGATTTCAACTGGTTGTTGAAGGCGCGTGCCATGCGTGTGATGGAATCCAGCAGAATAACCACATCCTTGCCGCGTTCCACCTTGCGCTCCGCCATGTCGATCACCATTTGCGTGAGCGCAATATGTTCGTCGATGGATCGATCCAGACAGGAGGCGTAAATCTTGCCTTTGATGCGGCGGGTCAAATGTGTGACTTCCTCGGGGCGCTCATCGATGAGCAGCAGAAAAATCTCCGCTTCCGGATGATTGCGGGCAATGCCATTGGCGATTTTTTCCATTAGAATGGTTTTGCCGGTGCGCGGTGGCGCCACGATAAGACCGCGCTGCCCCTTGCCGATTGGTGTGAGCAGTTCCAAAAGCGTCATGCTCTTGTCTTCATCCGAAGGGGATGAAAGGTGGTAGAACTCGTGGGGGTTGATGCTGGTCAAAGTGTGAAACGGCGGAGTCGGTCTCCACGTTTCAATCGGCTCATCCTGAATGAAGAGCAGGTGGGAAACCACCTTCTGGCGGCGATTCCGTTTGGCGCGGACAATGGCCTGAATCTTGTGACCCGAACGCAGTCCGAAGCGCTGCACCATTTCACGCGGGATGACGATATCAATATCCTGAGCCTGAAAATTGATACGCTCCGAGCGCATGAATCCATGGCCGTTTTCGGTGACGTAAATTAACGCCGTATACTCCTCGGCTTCCGAACGGGGGTCATAATCCGCAGAGTAATCCAAAGCTCCGCCCTGTTGGCCCGGAGTGCGCTTTCCACCCGGTTTCATCCGGGTTACGATTTTATTGAGCTTGTTCCGTTTGCGAAAACGACGCTGGCTGTCATTGGACTCATGCGAGATTTGGGAGAGATTCTGGATTTGCCGCTGGGGGTCAAACCCTTTTCTGGGTCGTCCCGAAGTCCCGTTGCCAAAGGTGTCTTCTTCCTCTTCACCTTCACCTTCTTCCCCGTCAAAATCCGAATCCTCGTCACCATCCTCGGCAACTTCGGGGTTTTGGGGGTAATACTCTTCCTCTTCCGGTATTTGTCCGGAGGGTTCTTCAGAGTTATTGATAAAATCCTGTTCCATGCGAAAGACCCCTAAATCCAGGGCGGTGATGTGTGAATTGGCTTGTTCTCTTACGGGAGAACCGAAAACCGTTTGAATCTGCTTGGCGGGATTTTAAATCCGTGGGGCAGCCACGTAAATGCGTTTTAGATGTTACAAATATACACTTCCCGGGCCAAAAAGCAATAAATTACCGGGGGTTGTAATTGTTCATAATAGCCAGCATTCCCATTAAACAGGCCATAATGACGCCGCCGGTGATAATCTGTTCCCGGTGATTGAACTGATGCTTTACCACCGAAACGGTATCGGTGCGTTTCAGAAATACGGGGGTCGGGGGGGGTAAATGAGTCGAATCCGTACGAACGATTTGGGTTGAATCTTGTTGGGGCAGTTGTAGGGGTGGAATATTTTCAGCCCCTACAACCGCAACCAACAGAAACACCCATTTAACCAAAATTCCCTACCCCGCCAGCATCTTTTGCAACAGGGCATTTACTTGATCCGGGCTGGCTTTGCCCTGACAGGCCTTCATCACCTGACCCACGAAATAGCCGAACAATTTCACCTTGCCACTCCGGTACTCGCCTACCTTCTCGGCATCCTGTTCCATCACCTGACGGATAAATCCTTCAATGGCGGAAGAGTCGCTGATCACGGAAAGATTCTGCTCGCGGACGATTTGCTCCGGTGGTTTGCCTTCGGCCACCATGTGTTCGAAAACGGTTTTGGCGATCTTGCCTGAAATGGCTCCCGTTTGAATGAGATTGATCATCTCTCCCAAATGCTGCGGGGTGAATTTCAAATCAGTGATGGAGAGATTTCCATCCTTGAGCACACGCAACACTTCGCCCATGACCCAGTTGGAAGCAGCCTTCTTGTCGGAGGTCACTGCGCATACGGATTCAAAAAATTCCGAGACTGCCTTTTCACGGGTCAATACATCGGCGTCATAAGGCGGGACGCTGTAAACTTCGACATAACGACGACGACGGGCCTCCGGCAATTCCGGTAAAACCTTTCGGATGGATTCCACATCTGCTTCAGTGACGCTCAGACGCACCAAATCGGGTTCCGGGAAATAACGGTAGTCCTGCGCATCTTCCTTGCTACGCACGGACACAGTGACGCCTTTTTGCACATCCCAACGTTTGGTCACACGCTTGACGACTTCGCCGCGATCCAGCATTCCTGCCTGTAATTCAATCTCCGATTCCAACGCTTTTTCAATGTTGTGGAAAGAGTTCATGTTCTTGAGTTCAATGCGTTCGCCGAACGGAGCGTTCTCATCTTTACGCAATGAGATGTTGGCATCACAACGCAAGTTTCCGCGTTCCATGTTCGCGTCGCAAATCTCAAGATATTCGAGAATTTGCTTGAGCTTTTCCAGATACAGATAAGCTTCACGCGGCGAGCGAAGATCCGCTTCAGTGACAATCTCGATCAGGGGCGTGCCGCAGCGATTGGCATCGAACAGGGAATCATTGACCGTGAGATCGTGAATCAGTTTTCCGGCATCCTCTTCCATGTGGATGCGGTTCAACCGGATACGCTTGCGGGTTCCATCTTCCAAATCGATTTCAAGATGGCCGCCGGTGCAAATCGGCTTATCGTAAATCGGCGATCCCCCCTGCTGGGTGATCTGGTAACCCTTGGGAAGATCGGGATAGAAATAATTCTTGCGCGTCCACATGGGGCGCGGCTCAATCCGGGAGCCGCAGGCCAGTCCCATTTTGACAGCGCTTTCCACAGCCGTCGCATTGGGCGCAGGCAAGGTGCCGGGCATACCGAGGCAGACGGGGCAAATCAAGGTGTTCGGCTCTGCGCCAAATTCGACCCGGCAACCGCAAAACATTTTGGTGTTTGTGGAGAGCTGGGCGTGTACTTCCAATCCAATGACAATGCTGTATGACATGAAATGAAAGTTAGTTTTCTCGACCCTCACCCCCATCCCCTCTCCCACCAAAAAGTGGGAGAGGGGGGAAGATAAATGCTCGTGTTCAAAACAAAAAAAAACATTTGTTCCTCTCCCCTCTCCCATCCTTTAAGATGGGAGAGGGGTTGGGGGTGAGGGCGTATGTCCCTTCCCTCCGGGCTATCCTCTTACGAATTCCAGCGTGCGCTGACCCCCAGCCACGACCTGAAACACTATTTTCATTTGCGGTTGCTGAAGGACGATGCAGACCTTCCCCTGCTGAGGACGGAAAACACTCCGGCGACAACGCCCATCGACATCCCCGCATTTTTCGGAGTCCCGGGTCCCATTGAAATCGAGGTGGGTTGCGGCAAGGGAACTTTCATGACGTCCTATTGCGAAAGGCATCCGGACATGCCTTTTCTGGCTTTGGAGAAAGAAGCCGAGATCGCCTACATCGCCGCCGGTCGTGTGGCCCGACGCCCCCAGCTTAAACACGTGCGTTTGGTCTTGGGTGACGCCCTGATTTTCTTCCGGGACTTTTTACCCGATGCCTGTACAAAAGCCGTGCACGTTTATTTTCCCGATCCATGGCCGAAGAAGCGGCATCACAAACACCGGATCATGCAGGAAGAGTTTCTCGATCAGGTCCGGCGCATTTCCACTCCCGATGCCCTGTTTTTCTTTGGCACCGATCATGAGGAATACAATCTGGAGACGCAGGAGCTTTTCAAACGCATGCCGTGGCTGGAAATGATCGATCCGAAAGCGGAACCCACCGAGGGGATTCAAACCAACTTTGAGATCAAATACCGAAAGATCGGAAAACCGATTTACCGGTGTGTGTTACGGGTGCATCCCCCGTAGGGGCGCATGGCTATGCGCCCCTACGGGGGATGCCGCAATATTTTGGGTAATTCATCCCGATGCCATTTCCGCCATATTTCATAATGGCGATATTCCTTTTCCCGTTTACGGAATTCTCGGCCATGAATCGTCCTGCGGCCATCCCGTTCCCCGGGAGGCACGGCGATGTGCAGGCATTCATGATACACCACGCCGCCCACAATCTCCGGCGTGGCTAACGGGTGATCATATCCCCTGCTGATGCTCAACAGATGATAAGGTTTCCCCTCCGCATCCTTACGCGTGGATTGTGTGGACAGTCCACCCCAGCGGGTGGACCAGGTAATGCGGGCTTCCAGTTTTCCATCGAAATATTCCGCGTTGATTTTTTCGAAAATGGCCTGAAGATTATGATGCCTGCCCTGCGCTTCCAGCCGTTGCAAATGTTTGCCTGCGCGACGAAGGGTTTGCGCTTTCCTCGCGGGATCGTTTTCATTGTGTCCATGAATCCAAGTGTGGACTTGATCTTCGAGCTGACGGCGCTTTGCTTTTGTGACAGTATCCTTGCTACCTCGGCGGATTGTGATGGAAGCCCAGTCCAACAGGGACTTTCGAACTTCGGCGGGTGCATTCGCAAGAGATTGAGGCACGATGAGCTGCGCACCTTTCCCCCGCCGCCATTCCAGTTTCCAACCCTGACGCATTCTCGGATTGACGGAAATTCGAATTTCATCCTGCGAATCGCCGGTCGAAGAAGTATCAATTGAAGATTTTACAACGGGAGCGGAAAAGAAATCAAACAGCGAAAGTTGTTGCCAACGAAAACCGAACAAGCCTAGGCCTTTTCTCCGTCGAGCAATCGCAGCACTTCACGCAAACCGTTGCGGACCTGTTCCAGTTCACTGCGCAGATCGGAAGAGACTGATGAAACCTCTTCAATGGATTCTTCCCCCCGTTTTACCGGGCTCACTACAATTTCCGGACGCAGCAGGGAAATCTGCCCGGCCACTTCTTCGGGCGTTACTTCAACGAGTCTTTTCTTGGCGCCCTGAATGGTGTACTTCTCGGCATGCAGCAAGTGACGGATATAATGAACGTATTGGATTTCCTTGGCGCGATAAGCGCGGTTGCCCGCGCGGTTTTTGCGCGGCCGCATTTGCGTGAATTCGGTTTCCCAATACCGGAGCACATGCGGCTCCAAACCCGTCATCCGGCAGACTTCGGAGATGGAGTAATACAGCTTGCCCTGTTCCAGGCGTTGTAAGGATGCGTTCATGAGGACTTCCCCTGAAAACGTGGTTCGGTTCCATTCAACAGGCGGGAGAAATTGGCGCGGTGCCTCACCACGACAAAGCCGCAGACCACCAGTGCCGCCCAGAATACGGAATTGAATACGGGCATCCCATGCCAATGCGATTCGAGGGTGATGAACACCGGCAAAGTCACGGCGGCAGCAATGGATGAAAGGCTGACGAAGCGGCTCAAAAGCAATACCACAACCCAGAGACTCAAAGAGGACAGGCTGGCGATGGGGCTGAGAAACAGAAATGCGCCAAAACCGGTGAGCACTCCCTTGCCACCTTTAAAATGGGCGAAGAGGGAAAATGAATGTCCGATCACAGCAGCGATGCCAGCGAGCAAGGCCCATAAAACGGAATGCGTTAGAAGTAGTCCCAAATACGCAGCGAAGAATCCTTTGGCTGCATCTACGAGAGCGACAGGCAATGCGGGTTTCCAACCCAGAGTACGCCAGACATTGGTCATGCCGGGGTTGCCGCTGCCTACCTGGGTGATGTCCACGCGGAAAAAGAAACGACAAATCCACAAGGCGCTGGGAATGGAGCCGAGCAAGTAGCCGCTCCCCAGTGACAAGATGGAATATGAAAGCGCCGGAGGCATTACTCCTCCTCATCTCCTGAAGAGGAAGATGTTCCCGAAGAAGCGGAGATTGCCGCACCTTCCTCTATCCACTCGGCTTCCTCCCATTCGGTGAAGCCTTCGCGATGTCCGTTCAAATACGCTTCCAACTCTTCATCTGTGCGCAATTGAAAACGATCGCGGAACCAGATGCGCAACGGTACGCCCTTGAGGTCGAAATGCTCCATGGCCTTGCGGCGCAAATAGCGCACATAACTCGGCAGAACTCTCTCGGGATTGGATACCTCGATGGCCAGCGCCACCGGGTCCACCATAACCTGACAACACCGGTTCAATCGCACGGGTCCCAGCGAAGAAGTGGGATGGGGATGTGTATCCAAGGCGAGCTGAAAAAACTCGATGACTTTTTCGCGGCCCAAAATGCGTTCCAGATTGTCCTTGACCTTGATGGAAAAATCCAGCACCTTGGTGGCGCGTTTTCCCGTCAACGCAGAGATGGCTACGAAGGGCATGCCTTCCAGTACCGGACTGCGACGGCGAATTTCCTTGACGGCATGGGCGAAGGTTTTATCTCCGGCTTCCACTTCGTCCCACTTGTTCAACACGACCACGAGTCCGCGACCGGCTTCCTGAATCTTTTCACAAATGCGGAAGTCCTGTTCACTGACTGTGTCCGTGGCATCCACCATCAGCACGCAAACCTGACTGCGACGAATGGCTTCCAGAGCGCGGAGATTGGAGAAGTGCTCCACCTCATCATGCACGCGCGACTTCTTGCGCAACCCGGCCGTATCCGTCAGCACGATGCGGCGACCTTCATATTCCAGTTCGGTGTCAATGGCATCGCGGGTGGTTCCGGCTAAATCCGAGGTGACCACGCGTTCTTCACCGAGTAATGCATTTACCAAGGTGCTCTTGCCGGAATTAGGGCGTCCCAAGACAGCCAAGCGTAAAATTTCCCGTGAAGGCCCAACCGGACCGGACTCGGGCAGCATGGACACAATGAGATCAAGTAAATCGCGGATGCCAAAACCTGACAATGCGGAAACGGGATAAGGTTCGCCCATTCCCAAAGACCAGGCTTCGGGCGCTTCCATGGCCGTGTCGCGCTTCTCGGATTTGTTCACCACCAGAATTACTTGCTTGCGCTTGCGCATCACCATGCGGGCGAATTCCTGATCCTGCGCCGTAACACCGGTCAAACCATCCAGTACGAAGAGGACCACCGAAGCTTCGTCCAAAGCCATGTCGATTTGGGTTTTGACCTGGCTATCGAGGTGACTGATTTCTTTCGGCATGAAGCCGCCGGTATCCACGATGCGAAAACGCTTGTCGTCCCACTCGGCTTCCTGATAGTGTCGATCCCGGGTGACGCCTTCGCGGTCGGCAACCACGGCAGCGCGACGGCCGAGGATTCGGTTAAAGAGGCTGGACTTGCCTACATTAGGCCTTCCAATGATGACAGCACAGGGTAAACTCATGGAAATCCGATGGCCTGAACAAGGTGATTCAAGGCTACCTAAGTAGTTTATTTTCAATGCTTTGTAAACTATATTTGACACGCAGCATTCAAGCCCAAAACCTTTAAAATTATGGCCGAATTTCAAAAAGAAGTCCAAAAAATAGACCTGCATTTGCATACGGTGAATGATCCCATGGACCATCACGTATGGCATACGGCCGAGGAATTGATCGACAAAGCCGCCCGGCTGGGATATACGGCTTTGGCCATTACTTTGCACACCCAACAATTCGAAAGTGAGCGCATCAAGGCCTATGCCGCCGAGCGGGGCATCCTTCTGATTCCTGGCGTGGAACAGGATATTGAGGGCAGCCATGTCGTGCTCCTCAATTTCCCGGCGGAAGTGGCGAACAATGTTCACACCTTTGCGGAGTTGAGAAAAGTCAAATCGGTTTATGGAGACAAAGCGTTCATCCTCGCAGCCCATCCTTTTTATCCCAATGCGGTGTGCCTCAAAGAGAAGCTCTTTGAGAATGCGGACCTTTTTGATGCCGTGGAGATTTCAGGTTTTTACCACCGCTTTTGGAATCCGAATGCCAAAGCTCGTGAAGCGGCATTAAAGCTGGGGCTGCCCTTGGTTGGAGATTCGGATACACACACCTTGGAACAGTTCGGAACTTTGTGGACCGAGGTCGAATCCGAACAATCCATCGAGGCCATCCTGAATGCGTTGAAGCTCGGCAAGGGGCGCGTGCAAGGCCGCTCATTGCGCTGGATTGAGATGTCGGTGATTACCTACAAGGTTGTGGGACGCGGCTATATGCCGTGGATCGACTATAAAAAGCAGCGGAGAGTGGCGTGAGAAAGCTCTTTCTGCCAATGGCGCTTGCGGTCGCTGCCCAAACTTTTGCCGCAGGGAATTTGAGTCCAGGTCAGGTGGATTTTTGCCGCATCATTTACGGATGCAAACTCGCCTATCCCGGTAGGGGATTTTGCCCCGACGCCAAAACACTTGGCCCCTCCCCTTTTGTTTTCGACAACACCCGCTGCGAAGAAGCGCATCTGCTGCAAAGCCGTGGGGTTGGGCCAGCCAATCCACAATTCGGCTATCCCCTGTACCGCTTTCTGGGCATGGAATACCGGGTGATCTATGAAATCACGGACACGATTCAGGTTTCACGTGAACGGCTGGAATATCTTCTGGAGGATTTACCTCTGTCCGCCAAGCTGGTGAGTCATTATCAGGGACAACCCTATACGGCGCAATATGTCGATGCAGCCCGCACCTACTTTCAAGGAACCAAGGGCAAGCATTTGCGCGGTGAGGCCAGGCTTATTTCCGGATCCTATTCCGAAAAACACCTGTTTTATTTCGGCAGCGGCACGGCGGACGTGGCCTTTTGGAGTTTGAAAGGTCCGGCGCTGATGGATTTCGTCTACTGGCCTGTGCCTGGAAAGCCGCACACCGTCGGATATAAAATGAAGATTCTGGTTTTTCCCGGAAACAGCGTCATCAATAAAATCATGAATCTCGGTGTGTTCCGGAAAATCGTGTTCAACAAGATCCGTGAAGTGTTGAATGACATTACGGAAACAGCGCACAAATTGAATGCCAGCGGGGGCGCGGATATTCAATCCAGTCCTGCATGGACGCCAGCGGAGAAGAAGAAGGTTGCCGACTTCTTCAAGCTTCCATGAGCGGCCTCGTTGAAATGGCATTGCCTTTGTTACCCGAAGCCGCATTAGCCGAAGATCCCGCGGTGCGCGAAGCTTTGCAAAAGTATGGATTGAAACTCACCGAGGCGCGGAGGAAATTATTGCAGGGTGTGGTATCCCGGCGCACACGACATTTCTCGCTGGTGATGGAGGATCTCAAGGACCCGCACAATATCAGCGCCGTGATTCGCACTTGCGAAGTGTTTGGTTTTCAGGATGTGCATGTCATCAACGAGGTCAACCCTTATCGTGTGACGCGTTCGGTACTCAAGGGCAGTTACAAGTGGCTGGACATTTTCTGCCATTCCCGCCGCGTCGAATGTCTGGATAATCTTCGCGGTCGCGGTTATAAAATCGCCGTGGCATCTACTTCCGCCGAAACATCGTTGTATGACTTGGATCTTTCGCAGCCGGTAGCCTTCTATCTCGGTTCGGAAACCATGGGAAATCATCCTGAAACTTTGAAACGGGCGGATGTTCGTTTCCGTATTCCCCAGCAAGGTCTTACTGAAAGCCTGAACGTTTCTGTCTGCGCCGGAGTCATCATTGCAACCTTGGATCATTGGCTGCGTGAGAACGGTCGCGATAAGCATTCACTGTCACCGGAAGAGCGGTCTGCTTTGCTGGCAACCTTCTATGAGCGTAGCGCCGTGGGCGTGGATCGCAACTCCCCTATTCATTATTTGGATTAAAACGCAACTGTTCGGAATTTACGAACGGTATTTTTCCGAACGCGGGATTAATGCCAATTTGAATGAATATTATTACAGGTAAATAAGGGAGATTCCATGAAAATCCGGTTGCTCGCATCACTCTGTGTCCTTGCGCTTTTTTCGATCATTCCGGCACAAACACTGACCCTGCTACCCACCGGGTCGTCCGAAACGCTTCACAGGGCCAGCTTCCTCAATTCCAGATTCGGCTACGTTGTAGGCGGCTCGGCGGTTCTTAAAACCACGAACGGTGGAACAAGTTGGACAGCACAAAACAGCGGGACTTCAAGCGCTGTTACTTTCGTTCAATTCGTGGACACAAGCACCGGTTGGATGACGGCATCCAGTACTATTCTTAAAACCACCAATGGCGGTGCCAACTGGAATCTCCAGACAAGCGGTACCACCCAAAATCTAACCCGCGGCTTCTTTATCAATTCGAGTCTGGGATACGTCGTCGGATATGGCGGCACCATTCTTAAAACTACCAACGGCGGCACAAACTGGGTCACTCAAAATAGCGGAGTGACCTCTGATTTTCTGAACGCGTATTTTACCAGTGCAGATACGGGTTATGTCGTGGGGAGTGGCGGGAGAATTGTCAAAACCACAAACGGCGGAGCTACCTGGGTTTCCCAAACCAGCGGTGTCACGGCAATAGTTTGGGCCACCTATTTCAACAATAGTTCAACGGGTTATGCCACCACCTTCAGCGGAGGGATTTTAAAAACCACCAATGGCGGTTCCAACTGGACGGCCCAGACCACGGGCAATACCAAGCCCTTGCGCGGAATTTATTTCATAAGTCCCACCACCGGTTATGCCGTGGGCGGATCCGGAAGTTCAAACGTGGTTCTCAAAACCACCAATGGCGGTACAAATTGGGTTTCCCAAAGCCTGCCCACGACGTGGAATTTCAACGGCATTTATTTCCCGGATTCCACCACAGGTTATGCCGCCGGAGACAACGGCACTGTTTTGAAATTCGCTTTCCAGACCTACTTCGCATCGGATCTCGTTTATCCTACAAATCCTGCAGTGTACTTTGCCGGGACTGCCATTTCACCGAATATTCCCACTATTACCACACAATCCATCACGTCCTATACCATCAGTCCCACTCTTCCAGCCGGATTAACATTCAATACCAATACCGGTGCCATTTCAGGAACTCCCGCGACATCCTCACCTGCCACCATTTATACGGTGAACGCCTTCAATGGTTCTTCATACACATTGACCACGTTGAATATTACCGTGCTGGCGCCTCCATCCGGTCTCACTTATTCCTCCAATCCCGCAACTTATGGAATCGGAGCGGCCATTACCCCGAATAATCCCACAGTATCAGGTACAACGCCGATTACCTATTCCGTGACCCCCACGCTTCCAGCCGGATTAAACTTGAACACTGGCACCGGAATCATTGTCGGAACGCCTACCGTAATATCTCCGTCGGCAAATTATACCGTGACAGCGACCAATTCCGTGGGGTCCACCACCCTTTCCCTGAATATCAGTGTGATGCCCGCACCAACTCTTTCCTATTCTGCGAACCCGGCTCAATACATAGTGGGGACAGCAATCACTCCAAATACACCTACCGTGACTGGAACAGCGACCAGTTATTCCGTAACCCCCGCCTTGTCCAGCGGACTGGTTTTAAATACCACGACGGGTGTCATATCGGGAACGCCTTCTACGCCTGTTTCGAACGGCAGCTATGTGATTACCGTCAATACGACGGGTGGTTCAGCAACCGCCACTTTAATCATTACGGCACGTCTTGCACCTTCCAACCTTTCGTATTCCTCACCCACAGCATTGTACATCGTTGGAACTGCCATTACTTCAAATACCCCCACCATTACCGGCAGCGCCACTATTACCTACTCCGTAAATCCGGTTTTGCCAGCCGGACTGGTACTCAATGCAAGCACTGGAATTATTTCTGGAACTCCGACAACACCTTCGGCTGCGGCGAATTATGTCATCACAGCGAGCAATCCGGCGGGAAACACCACGGCAACTTTGACTCTGGCCGTAACCAATCCAGTAGGTATTCTGCAACAATCCGATATCCGATCATTCACCCTGAAAATTCACGGTTCATCTTCAATGGTTTTTTCTCTGCCGAATGGACATGCTTCTAATTACAAATTGGAAATCCTGGACATGAAGGGAACAAGTGTGTGGGAAAGCCGGGTTGAAGTCGGAAATCAGCAGAATGTTCTTGCCTGGAACGGTTTGGCTTCGAACGGCTTGCGTCCTGCCAGCGGGCTTTATTTGGTTCGCATGACGGGTGTGGATTTGAACAAAAAGCAGGCCATCGTTAGAACTCAAAGAATGGTGTATTCGCCCTAGGGATCGGGTTTTACCAACATTTTCTGGAGTCGCCGGGTTAAAGTTCAAAAGGGAATATTCTTTTTACAAGACACAAATGGAGAGGCCCATGACTACACTGAAATCGATTCTTGTATCCACAATGACCCTGTTTGTTGTTTCGAATCCGGGCTGGAGCGCAACGCATTTTACCGTGAACGCTTCAACAACAGCATTGTGGTCATTCGCTTCGCGGAGCAGCGGTAGCATTCCCGACCTCGGCCCGAATGGCCTTAGCTTATCCAATGCCAACAGCTTCTCCCTGGTTTCCTCCCCTACGGATTCTGCAGTCAGCTTTACGGGATCCCAAGGCGCGAACGGACTGAGCCATACAAATACCTCTTTGCTGAACATTAGCGGGACAGGGAAAATGACCCTTGAAGGCCGCATTTATCTAACACAGTATCCTACGGGAACTGTTGGTTATACGGTCGTGGGCAGTTATGACGGCCTTTCTGTCACAATTGGCGCAGGAGGATTTCTTTCAATTGGAAGGCAAAAAATAAGCGGCGGCACGGGTTATTGGGTATGGTTTATATCCGCGAATGGGGTTGTGCCTCTGAACCGCTGGGTTGATGTGGCAACCTCATTTGATAACTCCACAGGACAGGCTTACGGTTATATCGACGAAAGCCCGGTTCAGCTTTATACGCATTCAGGATATCCGGCCCCCAATACGGATTCCTGGAGAACGGCGACAAGTAATTTTGAGGTCGGAGCCACACCTACTGACGGCCACCCTTTTAATGGGCTTATCGATGAAGTCCGTGTTTCCAACAATTTGGTGTACGGCGCGGGACTTCCGCTGAATGCCAGTACTCCACCAACTGTGCAAACGCCTCCGACAAATCTTGTGTATTCCTTGAATCCCGCAACTTATTATGTGGGAGCTGCCATCACAACAAACACTCCAACGATCAATGGAACCACGCCCATAACCTACTCCGTAACACCTGCACTCCCAGCCGGATTGACATTGAACACAGGCACGGGAGCCATTACCGGAACTCCCACTGTAACCTCCCCACCGGCAAGTTATGTGGTGATTGCAACCAATACACTGGGCTCCACAACTGCCACGCTGAACATTACGGTGACTACTGCACCCACCTTTGTTTACTCCTCAAATCCAGCCCAATATGTGGTCGGTACAGTCATTACACCGAACACCCCTACGGTGAACGGAACAATAACCGGTTATTCTGTGAGTCCCGCTTTGCCAGCCGGATTGACATTGAACACAACCACCGGGGTGATATCCGGAACACCCACCACGCCTGCTTCCACTGCGAGCTATACGGTGACCGCCAGCGGGGGAGCAACCACTACACTGGTAATTACAGTACGTCTTCCACCTTCCGGTCTTTCGTACTCCTCCAGTTCGGCATTGTACATCGTCGGAACGACCATCACACCCAATACACCGAGCATCAGCGGAAGCGCCACCATCACTTACGTTGTGAGTCCGTCACTTCCTGCAGGCCTTACCTTGAGTACAAGCACAGGAATCATTACCGGAAAACCCACCACACCTTCAGCAGCGGCAAATTACACCATCACCGCAACCAATCAGGCCGGAAGCACCACGGCAACTTTGACCCTGGCCGTAATCAATCCAGTAGGTATCCTGCAACAATCCGATGCCAGTTCATTCACACTGAAAATCCCAGGCTCTGCATCCATCGTATTTGTCATGCCGAAAGGAAGCATGTCGAATGGCAGGCTGGAAATTATTGACATGAAGGGAATGAAGATTTGGGGAAGCCGGACTGAGCTTGCAAATCGGGAAAACACTCTTGCATGGAATGGTGTTACTACCAACGGTTTGCGTCCTGCTAGCGGGCTTTACCTTGTTCGTTTGACTGGGTTCGATTTGGATGGAAAACAAGCTGGTATTGTGACTCGAAGAATGGTGTATTCACCTTAGGCGCCGAATTTGCCAACATTTTTGCAGAAACGAAGCGAAATTAAATCTGGGTTAGGGCTTGTCATAAGGAAAAGCGAGGTTACCATGTCTGCTATGAAATCGATTCTGGTATCCACATTGACCCTGTTCGTAGTTTCGAATCCAAGCTGGTGTGCCACACATTTTACTGTGAATTCTAACACCGTAGCCCTATGGACATTTAGTTCTCGCGTGGGAAACACGTTCACTGATTCGAGTCCAAATGGTAATAGCTTGTCTAGTGCCAATAATTTTGCGTTAACGGCATCTCCCAGTGATTCTGCCGTGGTGTTTACGGGTTCCGCATCGCTTTCGGCCAGCTATCTGTCCCATGCGAATGCCAGCGCACTCACGATCGCGGGTACGGGTAGAATAACCTATGAAGTTCGCATGTTTTTAAAACCAGGTCAAAGCGGTGCGGGTAACTTTGGTGGCTGGGTGATTGGAACCTACGATGGCGTCAGCCTGCAAATAGGTTCGGACGGCCATTTTCAAGCGGCAGGACAAAAGGTGAGGAATGGGACGGGCTATTGGATACAGGAGGTAAGTCCTCCTGGAATCGTGCCCTTGAATCGATGGTTTGATCTCTCGGTTGCTTTCGATCAGTCCACGGGACAGGCTTACGGATATATTGATGGAGTTCCCATTCAGCTTTACAGCACGGGGACCAGCAATCCCATAACCGATCCTTTCCGAGTTTCAACAGGCAGCTTTTTCGTAGGCAATAATGGTAGGGATCTGAGTTATCAATTCAGCGGAACCATTGACGAAATCCGTGTTTCAAATGATTTGATATTGGGGGCTGGTTTACCTTTAATCGTCGGCTCTCCCCCTGCTACACAGACCCATTTTCCCCTCAACTCTTCGACAGTGGCACTGTGGTCATTTGCCTCCCACAACAGCGGCACATTCACAGACTTGAGTCCCAATGCCTTTAGTTTGTCAAACGCCAATAATTTCGCATTAACCTCTTCTCCTTATGATTCCGCCGGCATCTTTACCGGCACCGCGACGATTGCCAACAGCTATCTGACTCATGCCTATGCAAGTGCTTTGACGATTGGCGCCACCGGTAAAATGACCTTTGAAGCACGGGTTTATTTGACCCCAGGGCAGGGTGGCTGGCTAATGGGTACTTACGACGGCCTCATTTTGGTAGTTGACCCGAACGGTCGTTTGGAAGCCGATGGCCAAAAGGTTAGGAACGGCACGGGTTATTGGATTCGGGAATGGAGTGTGGACGGAATCGTTCCCCGGAATCGCTGGGTGGACATCGCGATTGCTTTTGATCAATCCAATGGACAGGCCTACGGCTACATCGATGGAACGCCCTTTCAGCTTTACAGTAATGGCACCAACAACCCGGTAACCGATCCTTTCCGTGTTTCCACAGGACCTTTTTTTGTGGGCAATAATGGCCGGGATAATTATCAGTTCAGCGGCAAGGTTGATGAAGTGCGCGTATCGAATGATTTGGTTCTGGGACTCGGATTTCCCTTGATTGTGGGCATGCCACCAGTACCGAACACACCTCCCACAAATCTTTCATATTCCTCGCCAACGGCTTTGTACATCGTCGGAAATCCGATCTCTCAGAACATTCCCACAGTTACAGGAAGTACTCCACTCACTTACACTGTGAGTCCAGCACTTCCGACGGGATTGATCCTGAATTCAAGCACTGGAATTATTTCCGGCACTCCTACCACACCGGTTTCTGCGGCCGGTTATACTGTCACTGTGACCAATTCGACGGGAAATACAAAGAGTACCCTGATTTTTGCCGTAGTGGTCAACCCGGTGGATATTTTAAAACAACCAGGTTCCCGATCTTTCACCCTTAAAATTCCGGGATCATCAGCGATTGTGTTTGCCCTGCCCAAAGGAAATGCTACCTGTGGCAAGATTGAAATTCTGGATATGAAGGGAATGAAGGTTTGGGAAAGCCGGATTGAAATTGGAAGTCAGCGGAATATTCTTGTCTGGAACGGTTTGGCTTCGAATGGCAGCCGCCCTGCGCGTGGCCTTTATCTTGTCCGGATGACAGGACAGGACTTTGATGGCAAACAGTCTGGTTCCATTACCCACAGAATGGTTTACTCGCCTTAAATCCCACGAAGCAAGTCGCATTACTTGGGCGGCAGGACCTTTGGTGACCAGTCCGTCAACTTGCCGCCTTCGAACTTGAAGGTGATCTCTGCTTTAATTTCCGGAAAACCGTAATAAGTCAACTTGGGAGACCATTGACAGGCGCTGGGCTGGTTGCAATAACTCAAACCCAATTCCGAACCAAAAAGCCGGGTTAACTCTCCGACCGTCATTCCTGTTCGCAACTTCGTCCAGCTTTCGCGAAACAGATTTCCTTTTTCCTCGATGGGATTCGGTTTTGCCTTCTGACTTTCATTTGTGGCAATCTCGACTTGAATGGGTTTTTCATGTTGTTGGATATTTCGCTTCGGGCATGCGCAACCGGAAATAATCACAACCTCAATCAGTGCGGCAAGAAAAAATGTTCGCTTAATTCTCATTGTTTCCCTCGATATTTTACGGATACCACACGCCTCTGCGCCATGCATGCTTCCGCAGTTTAACCTGCAAAACTTCCGGCATCGGTGGCAGATGTGAAACGCCGACGTTCATCTCCGCCTGTGCCACATTGCGAATACCGGGAATCACCACCGAGGTGGCGGGATTGGCCAAGGTGTAAAGCAGCGCAGCTTGAGGCACGGTATAGCCACTGCCCACCAAATCCGCCTTGATGGCATCCACGCGATCCACCATGTCTCCCAGACGCTCACCTTTGAAATATTCACCGCGGAAATCCCCGGCGGGAAATTTCGTTTCCTTGTTGTATTTGCCCGTCAACGAACCTTCGTCAAACGCCACGCGGATAATGATGCCCACGCCTTTTTCTTTTGCCGATGGCAAAAGCTCCGCCGCTGGTTCTTGATCGAACAGATTGTAAATCACCTGAATCGCATCCACCAAACCATCGCGGATGGGACCGTTCACCGAATCCTGATCATGCTCCGGTGTGGAAATTCCAATTGCGCGAACCTTGCCTTCTTTTTTCAATTTGGCCAGCGCCAGCAATGGACCCGGATCTTTGTTCCAAGCCCGAGTCCAGGTATGCAACACCAAAATATCGAGGCAATCCACACCCAGATTGGTGAGCCGTTCTTCAATGTCTTTTCGCAGATAAGCTTCGGAGTAAACATCCTCCCAGCGTTCCCACGGATTGGGCCGCCACACTCCGGTTGCCGGAGGTGTTTTGGTGCAGACAATCACCTTCTCTTTTCGGGTTTTCAGAAACTCGCGAATCAGTTTTTCGCTTTTGCCATCACCATACACGGCTGCCGTGTCGATGAAGTTGACACCGAGTTCCAAGGCGCGTTCCAGTGACTTGAACGAATCCTTGTCGTCCTGCTTGCCCCACCAGCTTTCATCGCCCAAAGCCCAGGCTCCGAAGCCGATTTCCGAAACCTTCATCCCCGTTTTGCCAAAATCGCGATAGTGCATGCTTTCCCCAGTCCTCGTTATTTGAGGGCAAAAATGTACTTGAAGCGATCTACATTTTCCCCTGATTTACAAAGGACGGAACATTGCCTCGTTATAATCCCAAAATGGTCGAGCCCAAGTGGCAGGAATATTGGCTGAACCACAAAACTTTCAAGGCCGATATCAAGCCCGACCAGCCCAAATTCTATTGCCTCGACATGTTCCCCTACCCTTCCAGCAACGGCCTGCATGTGGGCCATCCTGAAGGCTATACCGCCACTGACATCGTGTGCCGCTACAAGCGTATGAACGGACACAATGTTTTGCATCCGATGGGTTGGGATGCCTTCGGCCTGCCCGCCGAGCAACATGCCATCAAAACCGGAACCCATCCGCGAGCGACCACGAACAGCAACATCGATAATTTTCGCCGTCAAATCCGCGCGCTGGGTTTCAGTTATGACTGGGATCGCGAAATAAGCACCTGTGAACCCGATTATTTCAAGTGGACCCAGTGGATCTTCAAACAGCTTTTTGAAAGCTGGTATGACACCACACAACAAAAAGCCAGGCCCATTGCGGAACTTCCTATTCCTGAAGAGATCAAAAAGCAGGGCGAAGGCGCCGTCCATGAATTTTTGGATGGACAAAGACTCGCTTACATCTCTAATGCCCCCGTTTGGTGGTGTGAAGCATTAGGTACCGTATTAGCTAATGAAGAGGTTATTGACGGAAAATCCGAGCGAGGAGCGCATCCTTGTGAAAAGCGACCAATGCGTCAATGGATGTTGCGCATCACCGCCTATGCGGAACGGTTGATCAATGATTTGGAACCGTTAGATTGGTCTGAATCCATCAAGAGCATGCAGCGCAACTGGATCGGAAGATCGGAAGGCGCGGAAGTGGATTTCCAACTCGTGGATCGTATCGAATCCCTGCGCATTTTCACGACGCGGCCTGACACTTTATTCGGAGCCACTTTCATGGTGGTTGCACCCGAACACCCCTTCGTTCAAATCCTCACTTCCGAGGCGCAAAAATCCTCTGTTGAATCCTATCGCAAGCAAGCAAGTTCGAAAAGCGATTTGGAACGCGGCATGGACAAGGATAAGACAGGCGTGTTCACCGGCGGCTATGCCATCAATCCCGTCAACGGCAATCGCATTCCCGTGTGGACCGCAGATTATGTGATGATGGGTTATGGCACCGGAGCCATCATGGCGGTGCCTGCGCATGACGAACGCGATTATGCATTTGCAAAAGCGATGAACCTTCCCATCATCGAAGTGATCTCCGGTGGAGATATTTCCAAGGAAGCCTACACCGGCGATGGACCGCTGGTGAATTCTTCTTTCCTCGACGGCTTGAAAGTTGAAGATGCCAAGAAGTGCATCAACACCTGGCTGGAAGAAAAAAAACTTGGCAAGGCGAAGATTCAATACAAGCTGCGCGATTGGTTGTTCTCACGCCAGCGGTATTGGGGCGAACCCTTCCCAATCGTTCACGGTTCCAACGGCCCGGAGACTTTGCCGGACTCCGAATTGCCGGTGAATCTTCCCGAAGTCGAGGATTATAAACCCAATGGAACTTTCGAACCGCCGCTTTCCAAAGCTGTGGACTGGGTCCAGTATTCGCCTGCGAAGAAACGCGAGCTCAACACCATGCCGCAATGGGCCGGTTCGAGTTGGTACTTCCTGCGTTATCTCGATCCGCATAACGACAAGGCATTCTGTTCGCCCGAAATTGAAAAGTACTGGATGCCGGTGGATCTTTACATCGGCGGAGCGGAACATGCCGTATTGCATTTGCTGTATGCCCGATTCTGGCACAAGGTGTTGTTCGATCTCGGCCATGTCTCCACCGTGGAACCTTTTCACAAGCTGGTGAATCAGGGAATGATTCTCGGTGAAGACGGCGAGAAAATGTCCAAATCGCGTGGCAACGTGGTGAACCCGGATGACGTGATTGAAGAATACGGCGCCGATGCCATGCGCCTGTATGAAATGTTCATGGGTCCACTGGAACGCATGAAACCGTGGCAAACCACCGGCATTGAAGGCCAATGGCGTTTCCTGAGCCGCGCTTGGCGCGTGATTGTTGGCGATGATCGTAGTTCGGTAACTGTGGTGGATCGTGAACCGCCGGAAGCCTTGCTCAAAGCCGCGCATCGTTGCATCAAGAAGGTCACCGAAGATCTGGATGAGTTGCATTTCAATACTGCCATCTCCGCGATGATGGTATATTCCAGTGATCTTTCCGAGTCACTGGAAAAAGATGGAGTCGCATACCGCTACACTTCCGAAATCATGGCGAAGTTGTTGTCCCCTTTCGCACCTCATATTGCCGAAGAGCTTTGGCAGGAATTGGGTCACCCCGAAACCTTGTCCTATGAACCCTGGCCAAAATGGGACCCGGCATTGATTGTGGATGACACGGTGGAAATCGTCTTTCAAACCAATGGCAAGGTCCGCGTCCGTGAAATGCTGGCGAAGGATCTTTCCAAGGAAGAACTGGAAGCGCAGGCACGAGGCAATGAAAAATTCGTAGCCTATCTCGCGGATCAGGAAGTCGTCAAGGTCATTGCGGTTCCGGGCAAGCTGGTAAACTTCGTATTGAAACCAAAGGTTGGGTAAATGGACCAAGAGATTCCCATTACCCAGATCATCGTCCTTGCCACACGCAACACCGGTAAAGCCCGGGAGTTTCAGGATTTGTTGGGACCATTGGGTTATAAAGTTCTGACGGCTGTGCAAGCGGGTTACGATAAAGAGCCGAAGGAAACAGGAAAAACCTTTCGTGAAAACGCCTTGATTAAAGCCCAATCTGTGGCTGCACATGTCCCTCATTCCGTGTTGGCGGATGACAGCGGCTTGGAAGTCGAAGTGTTGAACGGAGCGCCCGGAGTTTACTCAGCGCGTTACGCAAGACTCGGGGCTAAGGACAGTAACAACCGGCACAAACTTTTATCGGTGTTGGGCGATCAAACCAATCGCCGCGCGCGTTTCGTTTGCGTGCTGTGTTTTTTGGAACCCGGAAAAGAGCCGCAATATTTTGAAGGACTTTGCCCCGGTGAGATTACCAAGGAAGAACGCGGCACAGGCGGTTTCGGTTATGATCCCATTTTCATCCCGGACGGTGAAACCCGGACTTTTGGGGAAATGAAACCGGAGGAAAAGAACCCGATGAGCCACCGGGGAAAAGCTGTTGAACTTTTTGCGAAGTGGTTGAAAGAGAAATAATTCCCCGATTTTTCAGATTTTTTTTACGGCCCGTTCTGTCTTTTCCGCCACCCGCGCCAGAATGGATTCATCATGCGCGATGGAGAGGAATCCCGCTTCGAATTGCGACGGCGCGAGATAAAGCCCTTCGCTTAAACAGGCCTGGAAGAATCGGCCATAAGCCGCCGTGTCGCAGGCCACTGCAGAATCATAGTCGCGCACCGATTTCGTACTGAAGAATACGGTCATCATCGCACCAACGCGATTCACCTGAGTGGGAACCGGACTTTTTTCCAGTGCCGTACGTAAATCATTTTCCCAACGATTGCTCAAGGTTTCCAATCGATCATAAAATCCCGGTTTGGATATTTCCTTCAACGTCGCCAAACCCGCCGCCACGGCCAGCGGATTTCCCGATAAGGTTCCGGCTTGATATACGGGCCCTTCAGGGCTCAGCATATCCATGATATCCGCGCGGCCACCATAGGCCGCCAAAGGCAAACCACCACCAACCACCTTCCCCATGGTTGTGAGGTCGGGTTTAATTCCAAAACGTCCTTGCGCGCCTTGCAACGATACACGAAATCCAGTCATTACTTCATCAAAAATCAGCAGCGTTTTCTTTCCGTCGCAGAATTCACGCAAGCCCTGAAGAAATCCGGGTTCGGGAATGAGAACCCCCATATTCCCCACCACAGGCTCCACAATGATGGCGGCGATCTCCGATCCCTGTTCGGCGAACAAAGCTTTCACCGAATCGAGATTGTTGAACTCGGCGATTAAGGTATCCTGCGCTGAGCCGCGTGTGACGCCGGGACTGCTGGGATTTCCGAACGTCATGGCACCGGAACCGGCCTGCACCAAAAAGCTGTCGCCATGTCCGTGATAGCAACCGCGAAATTTCACGATCTTTTCCCGGCCCGTATAACCGCGCGCCAAACGCACCGCCGCCATGGTAGCTTCGGTTCCAGAGCACACCAGTCGCACTTTTTCCACGGAAGGCAGCAAATTGCAAATGGCTTCCGCCATTTCCGTTTCGCCATCCGTGCAGGCACCAAAGCTCAGACCTTTCTCCGCCGCCTTTTGTACCGCTTCCACAACGGCAGGATGAGCGTGTCCCAAAATCATCGGTCCCCATGACAGGACGAAGTCGATGTATTCCTTCCCATCCACGTCGTAAAGAAACGGTCCTTTGGCGGAGGCGACGAACACGGGAGAACCACCGACAGATTTGAATGCACGCACCGGAGAATTGACTCCACCGGGAATCACTTTGCGGGCACGGGCATGGCGTTCGGACTGGGAAGGATGGCTTGGAGTCATGATTCTGAAAGTTCTTCCTGAGGTGGGTTTTGAAATTCCTTGTTGAGCGCGGCAACGAGTCCGGCATTATCCGCAGTTTCTGCCTGCCGGAAATTTTCGATTCCTTCCGCAAGCAAGGCTTCGGTGGCACTCGGTCCAATGGAAATCGGCAACGGTCCTTTTTCGGATCCCAAGGTCTTCGCTCTTTGGGTATCCGCTGTAAACAGATTTTGCACCGCCGAACCCGAAGCAAACAGAACTGCGCGGAGCTGCGGCCAGACGACCTGTAATTGGGAGGCGACACCCGTGGGACAATGCGGAGTATACATGGGAAGATTGCGAACCGTGATTCCGCGTTCCAGAAACAGCTTGGGATCGAGCCGGGTCACCCGCGAACAAATATGCAGAATGCGCAGGCCGGCCCGTGCGGGAAACTCCTTGTAAAAACCTTCCAACGATGCGTTTTTAGGAACAAAGGCAACCTTGCCGCCAATCGCTTCGACTTGAAACTGCGCCTGTTTACTGATCAAGTACCATTCCTTGGCCGCCAGTTTCTTTAAAACAGGCGCATTCATTTCAACCAACAGCGGAATCAAATTGGGGGAGGAAAGCAAAATACCGTCGTACTCATCGGATGAAAGCCGGGTTAATGTCGCCAAGCCTTCGGAGATTAAAACCAGCTCCACAAGGGGAATTTCAACGGGATGATATCCGTTTTGATTCAACAACTCACTTAATTCTGCGGCCTGCGATTCCGGCCTTGTGTTGAGAACATCAATCACGACATCCCCCTTTTAATGAATCACGCCTTTTTAGGTGTGGGAATGCCTTTTGCCCGGCATTCCTCCAGCAATTCCTCTGCAATATCATCCACTTCATCTTCCGCATTCTCGGGTTCAAAAGCGCGCTCTATGCGCACAATTTTCCCGGTGGATACGTCACCCATCACCGCCATGAAACGAAATCCGGAACCGTAAGGATAGGCATGCGCCGCCATCGGAACGCTGCATCCTCCACCCACGACACGCATGAATTGCCGTTCCAGTTGCACGGCATCGGCGGTAAAAGGTTCATCCAATGCCACCAAAATGTCGCGAACCCGGTTGTCGTTTGCGCGACATTCCAATGCGAGCGAGGCCTGTCCAATGGCAGGAATGCTTTCCGCAAAGGAAAAACTGTGGGTGATGACCGAGGCTTTTCCGAGACGGCGAAGACCGGCTGCGGCCAGGATAATGCCAGCCACATCCCCTTTTTCAATTTTGGAAATGCGCGTATCCACATTGCCGCGTATGGGCATGAACTGGATGTCGGGGCGCAGGGCTTTCAATTGCACAATGCGACGCGGTGAACCTGTTCCCACTTTGGAACCTTTGGGCAAATCCAGAAACCGGGTTCCCTTGGAAACGAACACATCACGGGCGTCTTCGCGCTTGGGGAAGGCGGCCAGCATCAATTCTTCCGGTTCGTCCTCAGGCACATCCTTGAGCGAATGCACGGCAGCATCGATTCTGCCGCTCAAAAGCGCAGCCTGAATTTCCTTGACGAACACTCCGAAAGCCGGAAAGGAATCCAGCCTTGTGCTTTGATCCGTATCGCCGGAAGTCTTGATGATTTCCAGTTGAACTTCGAGTCCCTTGTGAGCGGCCTCCAAATCCCCTTTAATCATGGTTGCCTGCGCCAAAGCGAGAGGGCTTCCGCGGCTTCCCAAAATGAGTCTCTGTTTTTTAGTCACCATGTTGTTTCTCCTCGCGGGCCAGGGCGAACAGCAAATCCGCGTAATAGCTCGCGCGTGAACCGTCGCCCTGTTCGCCCAGTTGCTTGAGACGCGTCGTCGGGGCGTGTAAAAATTTATTGAGCAGGCCGCGCCCCAGCGATTCCAGGTGCGTACGCAATTCCGGCGGTTGACCGGCGGCCCATTTTTCAATTTCCCGATCGGTGATGGCCTGATATTTTTCCCGCAGGGTGCGCAAAACCGGGACCACACCCAGAGCGCGACTCCAGGATTCAATCCGTGCGGCTTCCTCTTCGACAATGGCTTCAGCCTTGTGGGCCTCCTGCCGGCGCAATTCCAGGTTTCCGCTGACAGCATTCTTGAGATCGTCGATGGTGAACAAAAAGGTGTTCTCTATTTCGCCCACCAGCGGATCAATGTCACGCGGCGCCGCAATGTCCACCAGAAAGAGGGGGCGACCATGCCGGTGCCGCAATGCGCCTTGAACATGTTCGCGCGTAATCACAATGTCCGGCGCACCAGTGGCGGAAATCACGATGTCGCATTGCCCCATGTGCTCCTGCAGTTCGGAGAGGAGACGGGATTCTCCGCCGAAAGCCGCAGCCATGCGCTCGGCTGGCCCCATGGAGCGGTTGAAGAACAGAAAACTACGGGCTCCGGCCTTGTGCAAATGCTGCGCCGCCAGCTCTCCCATTTCACCCGCACCCACCACACCGACCACACGCCCGCGCAAATCGCCCAACACCTTGCGCGCCAGCTCCACTGCGGCATAACTGATACTCACTGCGCCTTCATGAATGGTTGTCTCGGAATGAATCCGCTTGCCCGTGTGGAAGCCGGATTGAAAAATGTGGTTCAAATAAAAATCCGTCCAACCGTTCTGCGAGGCCAATTGATAGGAATCCTTGACCTGTCCAAGAATCTGCATCTCTCCAAGTACCATGCTATCGAGAGAGCCCATGACGCGGAACAAATGGCGAATGGCCTCGGTTTCCGAAAGGAAATAACCATGGGTGCGAATTTCATCCTCGCTGACATTGCGCCGGGCTGCCCAGGCGTTTTCAATGTGCGTTCTCGCCGCCTTTGGATCTTCCGCCATGCCGTAAATCTCGGATCGGTTGCAGGTGGAAAGAATGGAGAGCTCTTTCACAACGCCGTCCTTCAACAAGGTCTCCGCAAATTCCTGAATGCTTTTTTCATCCAGCAGCAACCGGTCGCGCAATGAAACGGAAGCGGTCAAATGATTGGCTCCGAGCACAAAAACCTGCGGCTGTGATGGCGCGTTCAAAATCATTTCCTAAAAGTGAAACCCGTGCAGTCCGGCAAGATTCGCCAGTACCAAGGCCGCAAAGCCCGCCAAAATCCAAATCGCATGACGGCGTCCGCGCCAGCCCAATGTTCTGCGAGCTGCAGCAGTAAACAGAAAAATCGCCAGTACGACAAAAATGCCGATTTCACGCGGGGACATTCCATGCAAGCCATCGCGCCGCACCCACCACACACCGATGACCGTGCTGGCAAGCATGAGCAAAGTTCCCAAAAAGGACCACATGGCGGAGAGCTTGTCCAGCTTGTCCAGCGGCGGAAGTTTGCGAAATGTCAGGTCGAAAGTTTTGAGTTTAAGCTTGCGATGCAAAGTCAGATACAAGGCAGCCAAAACGGCGGCCAGACTGAAGGCGGCATAAGCGGCGAGGCTCGCAACGATGTGAAAGATGAACCAGGAACTGCGGTATTGCGCATCCAGCATCAATTCTTTACCGAGAAAGGACAGCGCCACAGTGGCGCAAAAAGCAGCCGGTCCCAAAGTGAAGAACCCCAATCTCCGTGTATCCGCCGACCATTCGGAAAGAAGATGGACAATGGCCAACATCCATGCCAGAAACAACAAAGCTTCGCCTTGAGTCCACAAGGGACAGCGATGATATTGGGCCGCGAGACTAAATAACAGGGCTGTGTGCATGCATACCGCAATCGCCACACTGAGTTTGGCCCAACGGCTTTGCTTCGTTTCATCCGCGCTGAAAAACAACTGTCCGTAAAACCACAGACAGATGAGATAGGCGACAGGGAGCAGCCCCTTCAAGAGTGCGATAAAGATTTCCATTAGTGATTAAAAGATAAGACTGGATGTGAGTTGCATGGTCGTTCTGGCAAAGCGACAGTTTGTCAAAACGACGTTTTTAGCTCACATTCCCGGTATTCCCAAACCTTTTGTCAATCCGCCCATTTTTTCCTGCGAATCTGTTTCGACTTTGTTGCGCGCTTCATTGAAAGCCGCCAGCAATAAATCTTCCAAAGCCTCGACATCGTCCGGATCCACGGCTTCTTTCTTGAGACGCACGGCCTGGACTTCGTATTTGCCGTTCATGGAAACCTTGACCAAACCGCCGCCAGCCTCAGCATCGTATATGGCCGACTGCAACTCTTCCTGCACCTTGCCCATGCGGCCCTGCACCTTTTGCAATTCCTTGAGCATTTTCTGCATGTTCATAAGACTCTCCTCGTCCTTAAATTTAAACCGGACCTTCGAGCACGCGCCCCTCGAACATGTCCAGCAGGGTTTTTACGATGGGCTCTCGTTGCAGCAAAACATTCAGGCCTTCCGTAACCGGAGCCGACTTGGATGTACCACCCACGGGCTCTTCAAATGCGAAGGCCAAAGTGAAAATACTGTCGGCTTCGAGCGATGCAGCGAGAAAGTTTCTGAGGCTGCGTTTCCCCTCACCATCGGCCAGAAAAAGATCGTGATGTCCACTCCCTGAAAATACAATTTCCACCACGGGAGTTTCTTCAGGTTTTATGCGTAAGTGGCTATATCGCAAGGGACTTGCGGTAAGCGGCTTTTCGATGGAATAGGAATCGACCAATGCGGTCCATTGGGCGGGTAAATCCCTCACCCCCAGCCCCTCTCCCGCCTTAAACGCGGGAGAGGGGTGAGAAGAGAATTGTGGTTTTAAAACCGTTTCTTCTTCCCCTTCTCCCACTACCGTGGGAGAAGGGGTTGGGGATGAGGGTTGTTCAGGACTTTTTTTTTTAGCCTCGGGAATCGGTTCCGGAATAGGTACTGCTGCCGTAGGCAATTGAACCGGAGGTGCAGGCTGAATATGCACAGGAGGCAATGATTCCTGCCCCATCAACTGTGACAAGGTGACCACGCGATCCAAAGCGGCCATACGCGACAGGCCCAGTTCCACCCACAGTCGTGGATGCGGAGCAGTCTTTAAACCACCGAGTAAATCAGAAGTGATCTTGGCATAGCGCAACAAATCACCGTCTTGAAGATCCAAAGCCAAGGCTCGTAAATCTCGGAAGCGCGCCTCACCCACTCCCAACATAGCGGGTGTAATGCCTTCCTGACGGCTGAACAACACATCACGCAGATATTCCCCAAAGCCGGACAGGAATTCGGAGATCTCCAAACCCTGATGATACACTTCTTCCAAAGCCTTGAAACACCCCGCCGTATCATGGGTCATCAAACACTTCAACAAATTCCCGAACAACCGGTCTTCGGGAATGCCAAGCACCTTGCGCGTGGATTCCAAAGTCAGGCTTTCACCGGTAAAGGCGACGACGCGATCAAACAGGCTCAGTGCATCGCGCATGCTGCCGTCGGCCTTACGGGCAATGGCTTCCAGCGCTTCCACTTCAAACTGAATCTTTTCCTGTCCGCAAATGAAGTCGAGTCGATCGCGAATGGCCGTCTCGGAAATGCGGCGGAAGTCGAAGCGTTGGACGCGGGATAAAATGGTGTGAGGAACCTTGCTCACCTCGGTGGTGGCGAAGATGAAAATCACATGCGGAGGCGGCTCTTCCAAAGTCTTGAGCAAAGCGTTGAACGCCGCCTTGGAAAGCATGTGTACTTCGTCGATGATGTAAATCTTGTATTGGCCGTGCATCGGCGCATACTTCACCTGTTCGCGCAAGTCGCGAACATTGTCCACACCGTTGTTGGACGCGCCGTCGATTTCGAGAACGTCCATGGATGCGCCCTGATTTACTGCAAGGCAGTTTTCGCAGACTTCACAAGGCGTCGGTGTTGGGCCATTTTTGCAGTTCAAGGCTTTGGCGAGAATTCTGGCGGAGGTGGTCTTCCCCACTCCGCGGGTTCCGGTGAATAGGAATGCATGGGCGATGCGGCCGGAAGTCAGGGCGTTGCGGAGCGTCTTGGCGATATGCTCCTGCCCCACCATTTCTTCGAAGTTCTTCGGCCGCCATTTGCGGGCCATGACGAGGTATGACATGATCTTTTCTTCCGGAGGCATCAAGGTAGCTCTTCGTCTGGCTCCAAACCGTCCAAAAGAGCTCCGATTTGCTCGGGAAGAATGGCATAACGGCGGCGGCAGAACTCGCAGAACACCTCGGTATCCTGTCCTTCCATCAGAATGCTCAGTAGTTCGTCACGTCCCAATCCCGCCATGGCGCGAAGCACTCCGTCTTCTGTGCATGGACAATAGGACTCGACCTTGAACTCCTGATGAATTTGCGCAGGGAAATGCGCGGCAAACTGGTTGAACAAAGCGTGTAAATCCAGTCCGCCGCCGGGAAGCGCGTAAGCGGCCACATCCAAACCTTGCGCAGTCGTTTCAATCGCTTTCCACCCGGCTTCCAACAAACCGGGAAAACCTTCGATTAAAAACCCGCCGCTGAAATGCAGTCGTTCTCCCGTAGGCGTATCGCATACCGATGTCGCGCGCAGCCAAGCCTTGCCCTGTTCGCTCTGGCGCAAATAATGGGTTACGCTTTGCGAGATGTCCGCCGATTCCATTTCCACGATGCCCTCGGCAATGCGCTGACCATCGCGATCCAGCTTGCTCACCGTCAACATTTGCGGCAGCAACATGGGTTCAAAATTTCCGGTGCGGGAAAGATCTTCCTGCGGGATCATGGCGCGCACCAACCCCATCGGTGTGGCATCGGCAGCCACGCGGCTGATGTCGCCTGAAAGCGAGAAGCGCAGTTGAATCGTTCCCGGTCCCTTGAGACCCGAAGCGAGCAAAAGCGAAGCGGAGATGGATTCGCCGAGAAGCTGGCGGGCGAAGGCCTGTGCACCGTGCGCCGAGGCGATGCGATTGGCGGTTTCGGTGTTGTCCACCAGCACAATGCGGACGGCGAGTTTATCGCCGGTAGCCCGCCAGATGCGGTCGCCGTGGGAGAAGGTTGTGGGTGGAGAAAAAGCGGGGAGCGGGGTGTTTTCCATCTATGCTAATTTAGCACCGATGAAAAAGGTGCTGGTGCTTCTTCACCCCGGCTTTGAAGAGATCGAGGCCATTACCGCCGTCGATTTGCTGCGCCGCGCCGGAATTACCGTGACCACCGCGTCGGTCACCAAGGATCTCAAGATTTTGGGCAGCCGAAACGTCTCCGTGATGGCAGATGCCCTGCTGTCCGCCTGTGCGGATCAGATCTTTGACATGTTGTTGATTCCCGGCGGTCCCGGAGTGGATGCCTTGCGCATGCGCCCGGAAGTATTGGAATTGGTCCGCAAGTTTCGCAACGAACAAGGCTACATCGCGGCCATCTGCGCCGCACCCTTGGTCTTGATGGACGCGGGCATCACTTCAAACCTCACCGTGACATCCTTTCCCGGTTCGGAAGAAGAATTTACCGGTCAGGTCCGTTCTTACGTTCAAGATCGGGTCCATATCGACGGCAAAGTGATCACCTCGCGCGGAGCGGGAACGTCGGAAGAATTTGCGTTAACCTTGATATCCCTTCTTTTAAATCCGGAGGCTGCAGAGCAGGTGCGTCAGCGCATCGTGGCTCGTTAAATATGAATACGGCAATCTTTCCCTATCTCGGTGCTTTCATCGTCGGCTTCGGCAAGGCGGGATTCGCCTCCGGCATCTCACTTTTGCAAACCCCTTTGCTGGCTTACGCATACAAGGCCAAGCAGGCCATTGGTCTTGTACTGCCCCTGTTGATTTTCGCGGACATCCTGACCGTGAGCGTGTACTGGAAAAAGTGGGACTTCAGCCGGATACGCTGGCCGATCTTTGGTTGCGTCTTCGGCATCGCGTTGGGAATGCTGTTTGTCAATTCGGTGTCCGATCATCTGCTTCGACATGCATTGGGAGGAACGGCGCTCTTTCTGACAGCCCTGCTTTTAATACGTGACATCTGGTATCCGTCCAAAACCTATGTGCCCAGTTGGTGGCAGGGAATGCTGGTCGGAGTGCTGGCCGGATTTTCCTCCACACTGGCGCACGCAGCGGGTCCCATCATGGCGCTTTATCTGATTGCGCAGAAGATGGACAAAAAAACCTTCGTGGGCACGACAAGTCTGTTCTTCTTTGTGACCAATCTTCTGAAACTCCCACCTTATGTGGCTTCGGGAATCGTGAATGTCGATATCCTGAAAGTGGATCTCAAACTTTTGCCGATGATTCCGCTGGGCATTGGCGTTGGGTGGCTGATGAACCGGTGGTTGCCGCAGAAATATTTTGTTTATGTGGTGTATGTGCTGTTGATTGTGACAGGTGTGGATTTGGTTTTGAAGTAGCCTCTTGTGCTTCTTTGATTCCCTATAAATCTTTGTCATTTTGCATTGTCCCCAAATCCCCTTTTCATTTCGTCATACAATGCAGAACCCAACTGTATGATTTGAAAGAATCTGGGAGAACACCGTGGACGAGATGGAAGAAATCCTCGAAACTGGCGAAAACGTCGAATTATTGGTGGAAATATGGATTCCGCCCGTGGATGGTTCTACTGAACAGATCCTGAACCGGGTGACTCTTGAAGACGAGACCCGAAGTCAACCTACCGGCGCTTGGTATCCCACCTCTTTTTCCCGGGTGACTTGAGTCACATTCCTTTCGAAAACCGCGTCCCCATTCAACGATGCGATGCGTCTAACCGTTGAATGCATATTTGAATCTCATTGATCCCTTTTGGAGCCCGACATGAAATTGATGGAAAAGCAAACGAACTTCGATCGCACCACCAACATGCTTGACATTCACGTCAAAGTCTGGATTCCTGAAATCCTCGAGTTCACCACACCTGCTTTTGGAAATGCCTTGGCAAATCAGGGTGCGTCGCAAACTCCCGTGGTGTTCAACTTCGTTCTGAACCTCATGAATGCGCTGGAGCCCTCACCGAATCCCGCGCCTGCTCCCGCGCCGGTGGCCGAAGTGCGAAAAGAAGAGTCGCAACCTCGAATGGAAATTCCGGTCCAGATGCCGGTTCAAACGCCCATCCAAAACCGCAAGCCGCTCGCAATAGATGAGCGGATTCGAATGAACAAGCCTGTACCGATGATGGAACTGCGGAGAGAGCGGGTGCGAGAGGTGGAACCTATTCAGGAAGACTTGGCAGCCAAATACGCCAAGCTACTGCTCTAACTCTTCCTGGTCGTTCAGCTCTCGCATCTCCCACCGGCTTCATCCCGCAAATCCGTAATGGTTGGATGATCACCACATACTGGACAACCGGGATCGCGAGAGCCTTTGATTTCCCGAAAATGCATCGCCAATGCATCAAAGATCAGCAAACGATCCGTAAGTAAATCTCCCAAGTCCAACAAATACTTCACCGTTTCTGTAGCCTGAATCGATCCCAAAATCCCCGGCAACATTCCCAGAATTCCCGCATCGGCGCAATTCGGAACGCTGCCCTGCGGTGGCGGGTTACGGAACAAGCAGCGATAGCAGCGGCTTTTTCCGGGAACATAGGTGAAGGTCTGACCTTCGAATCGCAACATGCCCGCATGGGAAAACGGTTTTCCGAGAATCACACAGGCGTCGTTTACCAGAAACTTGGTCGCAAAATTATCGCAACCTTCCACGATAAAATCATAGTCCGCGAAAATTCGAGTGACATTGGAAGCATCCAGAAATTCCCTGTGTTCAATCACTTCGACATCGGGATTGATGGCTGCGATTTTTTCCTTGGCCGACAAGGTTTTGAGTTTTCCGATATCCGGCGTGGCATGAATGATCTGGCGTTGCAGATTGGTGAGATCCACCGTATCCCCATCCACAATGCCGATTCGGCCAATGCCAGCTGAGGCTAAATACAACAACGCCGGAGAACCCAATCCTCCCGCACCAACCACGAGCACTTTGGAATTCTTGAGTTTGAGTTGTCCCTGAAAACCGACGCCACTCAACGAGAAGTGGCGTTCATAGCGTTGCATTTCTTCCGGAGTAAATTGGGGCATGGAATTATCTCACCCTTCGACTACGTTCAGGGTTCGGGTTTAATCCAGACTATACAAAGGGGTGCTGAGATAACGTTCCCCGGTATCGCAAATCAAAGTCAATAAAGTTTTACCGAGAAACTCGGGTCGCTTGCCGATCTCGTTTAGCGCATACACATTTGCACCCGACGAAGGTCCGGCGAGAATGCCTTCCTCACGCGCCAAACGGCGACTGGTTTCCCATGCCGATTCATTGCTCACGCGGAAGACTTCGTCATAAGCATGGCGGTCTAACACCGAGGGAGCGAATCCAGCGCCGATGCCTTGAATCTCATGCCATCCTGCTTTGCCACCGGAAAGCACAGGTGAACCTTCCGGTTCCACCGCAATGACTTTCAGGGAAGGTTTCCTTTCCTTCAACAACTTCCCCGCACCGGTGACAAAGCCACCTGTGCCCACGCCTGCGACCAGAACATCGATTTGACCGGCCGTATCTTCCCAAATTTCCTCAGCCGTGATTTTGCGATGCGCTTCTGGATTGGCGGGATTGTCGAATTGCTGCAACAGGAAATAATCCTTGTGCGTGCGCAGCAACTCTTTCGCCTTCTCAATCGCGCCGGACATACCGAGATGTGAAGGTGTGAGCAATAATTCCGCGCCATAGGCTTTGAGCAAATTACGACGCTCCACACTCATGGATTCCGGCATGATGAGCAAAGACTTGTAACCGCGCACGGCGGAAATCCATGCCAGTGCAATGCCGGTATTGCCACTGGTCGGCTCGATCAAGGTCATACCGGGCTTAAGCTTGCCTTTTTTCTCCGCATCCAGAATCATGTTTAAGGCAATGCGATCCTTCAGCGAACCGCCGGGATTGCGCCCTTCCAGCTTCACCAGAAACAGCGAATCATTATGCGGAATCACCTTGTTCAATTTCACCAAGGGCGTACGACCAATCACTGCAGTGAGATCGTCGAAGTAACGCATCTTGGCGGAATCTTTCGCAGTTTCCTTCATGGCCCAAACTCCGTATCCAGATGCAGTCCGCACTCGGTTTTGGCTTCACCTGCCCAACGACCGCTGCGCGCATCTTCTCCCGGCAAAGGTTTGCGTGTGCAAGTGACTGGGCTGCAACCGATGCTGGGATAACCCTGTGCGGCTAGGGGATGTTCCGGCGTTTCCCACAGTCGCAAATACAAGTCCACGTCCTCCTGCGGCCAATCGGCGAAGGGCATGATCTTGATGCGGCCGCGTTGCACTGTGGCAAAAGGCGTGTCTTTGCGCGTGGAGCTTTGATCGCGGCGCAATCCGGTGATAAAAGCCTTTACATCGGGCAAGGCCAGAAACCGGCGCTGCACTTCCACCTTGTTGATTCCGCAGCAGGCATCGGTGTCCGTGATGCGCAACTCCCCGTTTTCCGTTACGGCATATTTCCGGCGTTCGGTATTGTCGGAAGAAACCGTATGCAATCGCAAATCGAATTCTTTCCTCAACGTGTCACGATACGCAAGCGTTTCCGGAAAATGAAAACCCGTGTCCATGAAGAATACACGGATGGGAATGTGCAGCCGCTTGAGATGATGCAATAACAAAGCGGCATCACGGCCAAAAGACGTCGTGGCGATCAATCCTTCGCCGAATAATTCATAAACCTTGCGCAAACGTCCGTCTGCATCCATTGCGGCCAGTTCACGATTCAATTCATTCGCCTGCTCATGCAGTGCGGAGACATTGATTTGAGTTACAGGTTCCATACTTCACTCACAGATAAAACATGGGCGCAGGTTCCAAACGTTGGCGCGCCTTCTCAGCGATTTGAGATAATGAAATAGCGGAAAGTTTCCGGTCGATTTCATCGCGTTGTTCCTGAAAAATCGTGTGCAAGATTCCACCAATGACCTCGTTGCCACCTTCGATGTCGGCCCAAGGCAGAAGTTCGCCTTCGGTCGCCTTGATGATGCGGGCTAGGTTGATGGACTCTGGAGTCTCGGCCAATTGATAACCCCCTGTTTTCCCACGAGTTCCCCTTACAAGACCGACGCTTTTCATGAGAATGGCGATCTGTTCCAAAAACTTGAATGGGATATCGTATTCCTTGGCGATTTCACGCAAATGCACGGGTTTCTGCGGGTTACTCTTTGCCTTGATGGTCAAAGCACACAGAAAGTGCAATGAATACAGGGTTTTCGAGGTAATCTTCACGAACATCAATATATCATATCAAACTGATATGGACAATAGGGTATAACGCCCTCACCCCATAATCCATAGTCTATGAATTCGCCCCTCTCCCATCTTAAAGGACGGGAGAGGGGTAGTTCCCCAAAAAAGCGAAAGAAAGAAAATTTAGACCTTCCCTCTCCATCTCTTTAACAAATTGAGAGGGGTTAGGGGTGAGGTCATAATTCTTAACTTCCCATCCCCATGCCCGCCCCCATAATTCAGGCTCTTTCCCCCTTAACCATCCAAAAAATCGCTGCAGGCGAGGTCATTGAGCGTCCAGCCAATGTGGTCAAGGAATTGGTCGAAAACGCCTTGGACGCCGGAGCCACCAAGATTTCCATCACGCTGGAAGATGGCGGCAAGGAACTCATTCGCGTGGCGGATAACGGCTCGGGCATGACACGTGAAGATGTCTCGCATTGTTGGCTCCCCCACACCACCAGCAAAATCAATGCGGTGGAAGATTTGGAAATCGTTTCCAGCTTCGGATTTCGTGGAGAAGCCTTGGCCAGTATGGCAGCCGTTTCCGAATTCACCGTGGAGACACGGCATTGGGAAGAAGAAATCGGCACCTTGCTTCGCGTGGTGGAATCACAACAGGAAGAACTGAAGGACATTGCGCGGCCGCAGGGGACGACATTTTCCATTCGAAATTTATTCCGGAATAATCCGGTGCGGCGAAAATTTTTGTCGAGCGGCAAGGCGGAAGGTACGCGCATTTCCGGATTACTGACGCGCATGTCTTTGGCGCATCCCGGTGTTTCCATCCGGCTCTCCGAAGGTACACGGGAATTGCTCCATCTTCCCGAAGGCACCTTGCGCCGCCGGGCAGGTGATGTCTTGGGTGTTCATCTTCTCGCCGATTTGGTGGAAGTGGACTGGGAAGGCGATGGGATTCACATACAGGGATATATCTCCGAGCCGCAGCGTTTTTCGAGCCGCCCCAACCAGCAATACTTCTTCATCAACCGCCGTTATGTGCAAGGTGGAATGTTGACACGTGCCGTGTCGCAGGCTTATGAAGTCACCTCGCCTGGTCGCTATCCCGTGTCGGCATTGTTCATCTCCATCTCCCCCGCCGAAGTGGATGTGAACATTCATCCTGCGAAGCGCGAAGTGCGCTTCCTCAATGAAGTACGGGTCTTTTGGGCCTTGTCACAGGCCCTGCGGAAGGCGTTGCGTCAAACTATCAATGCACCGTCATTGGAACTCAATGTCTCCACACCGGTGAAAAGCGAGTCAGTAGCGGAAGCCACTTCAGTTACTGAAATCCCTGCCTTTACTTTCACTCCACCGGATTCCATGTCGGTTTCCGAATCTCCATCACCTGTTGAATCCATTCCTGCTCCGACACTTTTCCCTGTTGATGCTCGCTTTCCTGCATCCATGCCGGTTCCCGCTGAAACAACTGGCGCGCCGAGCCTACAGATTCATGGCAGTTTTATTCTGGTGGCGGTGCAAAGTGGTTTTCTGCTGGTGAATCAACAGGCTGCGCATGAACGCATTCTGTATGAAAAATCTTTGGAAGACATGCGCCGTCCGGGGCGGTTCAACGCACAGCAGCTTTTGTTTCCGGAATTGGTGGAGTTTACTGTCTCTGAAGCTCGTGCAGTTGAAGAACGATTGCCGGAACTCCGCGCACTGGGATTTGATTTGGAACCTTTCGGCAAGACGGCGTTTCAATTGCGGGGATTGCCCAGTGAAGTGGCGGCGGAAAAAGCCAGGGAGATTCTGCAATCGCTGGTTGGGAAATTATTGGATTCGGATCATGGCGGAAAGAATCAAGATGCGGATGAGCTCTTGGCCCGCGTCGCCCGCGCCTACGCTCGCGCAGCATCTATTCCATTGGGCCAGCCGCTTGATGCGGCGCACATGGCTGCGATTGTGGACGGTTTATTCGCTACAAGGAATCCGTATGTCACACCCACCGGCGCGCCGGTATTGATTCGGTATTCACTGGATGAATTGAGGCGGAGATTTGGGATTAAGCCGGGCGAAGAGGATTAAGGCTACCTCAAACCTTTTCAAAACAACCCGTGTAATGCCCGTCCCGGTGCAGCCATCGCCTCTACCCTTTTCACCACATCCGGATTGGATTCCAACGGAGGTGCATGATGGGGTTTCATCCGTGCGTCGATAACCAGCGGCCCCCTGCATCCCCAATGCTTGCGATCCGTAAAGGCAAAAATTCCATGCACATCACGCGCTGGATCGGAGCGGGTGAATGTGACCCACAGGAAATTGTCCAGAGATTGGGAAACAAAGCCGGGATCATCCGCCAGAATCCAAAGCGGGAAACCGGACAACAGAGTTTCAGTATCCCCCGCCTCCTGTAATCGTGCAGAAAATTTCTCCAACTCCGCATCCAACGTTTCCGGTTCCGCATCTTGTCCTTTTGCCGCAGGACCGCTAAACACCAGAACTCCCGGCATCACCATTCGTGGTGTGGACCAGTTCTCCGGCCAGACGCGAAGCAATTCTGCAGGAATGTTTTCCGCAAGTTCTCTGCGCACTGTGCCGGACACGGTCAGTAAAAGCTTGGAACCTTCATTGAACCCGCTGCCGCTATAATCCAATGTATCCATGGTTGTGCGTGTGATGAAATGCAAATCTTTTTCCCATGAGACCGTGCGGAGCACATGACTGAGAAATGCCGGGATGTTGCGAATGTCAAGTGAAGGATCGTCTTCACGTGCCGCAAGCCAGATGTACTTGGCAAGGGAAAGCTGGCTGTAACCCAATATGGCATTGCCAATGGTGTGCAACTCGCGCGGTTTGCGCTCGGCGTAGGGCAGGTAGCGATCACTGGCAAGCGCAAGCAACAAAGGGTGTACTCCTGCGGCTTCCACTGCATGCACGGAATACAGGCCCGGAATTTCCTTGGGCAATGCACCTCCTGCGATTTCATGAATCAATTCCGCGAGATGCGAATCTTCCTGTGGAGGCCTGCCCACCACCGTGAACGGCCAGATGGCATCGCGTCGATGGGTAACCTTCTCCACTGTCAAAACCGGGAACGGATGTCGGAGGCTGTAATATCCCATATGATCGCCGAACGGTCCTTCGGGCAAAGTGTGCATGGGATCGATTGTTCCGGTGATGCAGAAATCCGCATCGGCGGAAAGTAAATGTCCCTCACTCCGCGCATAACGGAAAGGTCGGCCGCCAAGAATTCCCGCGAACAGAATTTCCGGCATCCCTTCGGGTAACGGCATCACGGCTGCAAGCATGTGCGCAGGCGGGCCGCCTACGAAAATGGTGACCTTGAGCTTTTCACCCCGCCGGATTGCGGCGTGATGGTGCACTCCGATGCCGCGATGGATTTGGTAATGCAGTCCCGCTTCGCGATCTCGAACATATTCACCGCCCGAAGTTTGGACGCGATACATGCCGAGATTGGATGCCCAGAGTCCAGGTTTGTCCGGATGTTCGGTATAAGCCAAAGGCAAGGTGATGAAAGCTCCGCCATCCATGGGCCAACTGGTGATTTGCGGCAATGCGGATAATTGGGTTTCACATTCCGCAACGGCTGGATGTGAAGCGGATAGTGGAAGTGCATGGCGTGCTTTAAAAACGGATTGCAACGAATGAAGCGGATGCTTGAGTGCATTCACGGGATCGGAACGGAGCTTTAAAAGTTCCTTTGCCCGTTTGATTCCGTCGCCAAGCAATAGCTGCGCTCGTTCATGTGTTCCGAAGAGATTGGAGACGCAGGGAAACTTTGTGCCGCGAACGCGGGTGAATAACAAAGCCGGACCTTTGGCCGCATAAACCCGGCGTTGGATCTCGGCCATTTCCAGATGGGGATCGACTTCTTCATCCACGCGCCGAAGTTGTCCCCGGCTCTCCAGAAAATCGAGACTCTCCCGCAGGTTTTTGAAAGAGCTCATGATTTTCCGTGAAAGATTCAGACTGTGGTAATGACTGCGTCGGCTTCGATTTCGACCTTCATGGCAGGATCGATGAGGCGGCTGACTTCCACGAGGGTTAACGCAGGGCGAATTTCTCCGAAGATTTCTCCGTTGGCCTTTCCCACTACTTCCCATTCCGAGGCGTCGGTCATAAAGATGCGGATGCGCACGACGTCCTTGGCCGAGGCTCCGGCTTTTTCCAATGCGGAGAGAATGTTGCTCAGGGCTTGACGGGCTTGCACTCCGGTGTCCGGGTCCACGTTGCCGTTGGCATCTGTTCCGGTTGTGCCGGAGACAAAAACAAATTGTCCAACCTTCACGGCGCGGGAATATCCCAATATGGGTTCCCACTTTGAGCCGGAGCTAATATTTTCGCGTTTCAAATCATCCTCCTGTTTCCAAATGCTGGTTCAAAATTTTAGAAATGATTGGTGAATATTTCTTGCGAATCCATGTGGTATCCGGCTTGTCTTTTCCAACCGACAGCAGGCGCAGATCGGCATCCAGCGTATACAGGTAAGGATACAGTTCGAGTTGTAGCGGAGATTTCCATTCCCAAATCAACGGCTTCAATGCTTTGCGCAAAGTGTCGATGGATTTGGCCGGAGGAATCGTGGCTTCGAAAGGAGAGGAAAGCAGGGATGCGATTTTCAAGAATTCGGCGGGGATTTTATGCGCAGACACAACATGCTTCCAGGTTTCCTGGGGGCTCTTACCTTTTAAAAATCCACCCAGTAAGTCCAGCAGAAATAAATCCGTTTGATACAGGCCCGTCGGGTTCAGTAGAAGTCCTGCCGAAGTGGAACGCACGGATGCAGGTCGATTCAAAAATGGGCCAAGGAATATTTTTCCCGGGCAATAGTCGTTGGCATAGAGGTTATCCCACAAAATGGTTTTGTGACCCAGAATGCGATTGACTGTTTGTAAATCTGGTGGCGCCAACCGTTTCGAGATGATCTTCGGCCCTGTCCACATCACTTCAATGTCTTTGGGGATTCCCCGCGCCAAATCCTTCAGATAAATATCGTCACACATTCCCTTGGGGGCAAAGGCATCGCAATAAACAGTAGGGCAAAACCACAGGCGCAACTTGGGAAGCCTTTTGCGAAGCTGTTGCAGCAGAAACGCATGCGCTTCCCCGAGTGAGTGAAACGTCTTTTCATCCGCTTTGGGAAGTTCCGGTGAAATATCGTCCATCAATAAGGCGGCTTCTTCGCAGCCCGAGGCGGAAATCGATTTGAGTTTGCGTAGCAGGATTTCAAAATCTTCCGCGCTTTGATAGCGATAGCTCAGTCCTGGTGCCAGTCCCGGCACCACGCGAATTCCCGATTTGCGAGAACCAGTTACGAACGCACTGAATTCCTTCAACCAACTTGCGGGATAAGGCTTACGCCAATCCTGCCGGTGAAAAAGGTCTTCCTTGGGCGCGTAGAGGTAATGCGTAGCGCCAATCTCTTTCAACTTGCGCACGATGCCCACGCGCTCTTCAAATGAAAAGAGGCGTCCGTAATAGCCTTCGATGTATCCGGAAATGAAGCGGTTCACCGGCGTCTAGACTTTCCCTTTTTTCGATCCGTTTCGAGCGAACGGAGGTTTAAATGGTAACCCCCGGAAATATCAAGGTTTACACCGGTGATGTAATCAGCCTTTTTTCCCGCCAGAAAAGCCACGGCTTCGGCAACATCTTCAACCGTACCCAACCGGCCCAAAGGAACCCAGTCCTTGGCGCTTTCCGGCAACTCCACACTGTTGGATAAAATGCCCGGTGAAACCATGTTGACCCGAATATGTCTGGAACCCAATGCCTGAGCCAGGGATTTTGTCAAAATCAAAAGACCGCTTTTTGAAATGAGGTAAGCCGTGTTGTGGGTTGTTCCCGTGATATTCTCGACTCCTGCATATCCAATGTTGATGATGCTTCCACCGGAAGCGGGAAACAGCGGCAAGGCCTCCTGAATCAACCGGAAACAGGACGAAAGATTCAATCGCAATGTAGTTTCAAAATCTTCAGGGGAATATTTGAGAAGCGGACCGGGTTTGTAAACGCCCACGTTGTTCACCAGAACATCGAGCCGGCCGGTTTTTTTGCGAACTGTGGCGACCAGTCGTTTGATATCGGCTGGTGAACCCAAGTCCCCTTGAATCAACGCGCCTTTACCGCCCAGTTTCTTTAAGGCCTGCAAAGTGGATTTGGCTTCTCCGGGCGAAGTTCGATAATGGATGAAGGTGAAATAACCTTCCTGGGCAAGTCGCAGCGCGATCCCGCGTCCGAGTCTTCGAGCCGATCCGGTGACAAGCGCCGCTTTCACGCGGATCTCTCTTGCTCCACGGTGACCATGGCGCAAAGCGCGTTGGGTACCGCTCCGGGTTTGCGAATCACGAGCCTGCATCGCCGCAGTTTCGGCTGCAGACTCAACAAGCGTTCACAAGCGCGATGGGCCAGTGTTTCGATGAGCTGAAAGCGCTCCGCCCGAATGAATTCCGTTAGGTCTTCAGCGACTAAAGTGTAATCGATGGTGTCGCGCAAATGATCGGAGACGGAGGCCGGACCGAAATCGAACCAGAGATCGGCGTCGAGGAAAAGGTCCTGTTCGCGTTTGCGTTCATGGGCGTGCACGCCCACGATGCAGGAAACTTTCAACTCGCGAATGCTCAGCATGTCCACAAGGATTCTCCTCCGGCGATGGCCTTTTCCGCCAAAACCCGCGTGGGTTGATTCAGCGGCATCTTCAATGCTTCCTGCAAGGGAAGCCAGACATATTCCTGTCCCTCGTCATTGAGCGTGACGGGAGGTTTTATTCCCGCCACATGCGCAAGATAATTGACCAGCACAAAATGAGCGGGGCGGTGGAATTCGGGATGTTCAATGGCGTCCTGAACCATTACCATGCTGGGACTCAGCGCGCGCAATCCTGTTTCTTCCAAAGTCTCTCGCAGGAAGGCGGCTGCAAGTGTTTCACCGTATTCGACTTTGCCGCCGGGAATGCCCCAAAGGTTTGACCACTTCCACGTCTTGACGAGCAGGACATTGCCAGCTTCGTCGCGCAGCAAACCGCCGACGGTGGTGATGGGAAAGGTTGTTGGAAAAACAGGGGGTTCCATGAATGGGGCTAATAATACCTCCTTAGTAGATTACTCGTTGCATGTCCCGTTTCCGCGCCATTTTCCTTTTCCTTATCGGTACCGCTTTCATCGGCCTTCCTTTGCGATCCTGGGCCTTGAAACAAGTCTCTGGAGTGAATCTCACGGCCGATGAAGGTTTTGGCGCGCGGCAACAGGGCATGGGTTTGCTTCGTGCGGGGTTTCAGGACGGGGCCGACGCGGTGATCAACGCTCCGGCATCCATGAACGATGTCAACGACTTTACTTTCTCCACCACGCATCAGGAACAATTTGGCGGCGTTGCGCATTTTGATTGCGCCGCTTTTCTTCTTCCCTGGCATGAGAAAGGCACCTTGGGTTTGGCGATAGCGACTTATGGGGTGACCAATACCATTGAGAATCATCCCTACGTGAATATTCCGGACAGCGTGACGGGATTGTTTGGAACGGCAGACTGGATGATTGCGGGATCGCTGGCCCGCCGTTATGGAAATTTCGATGTGGGTGGAACCGTCGATATACTCTATCGCAACCTGGGCGATCAAAGCGGTTTGGGTTTGCGCGCCGATGCCATGGCGCAATACACTTTTTCCGGACAATACCGAACCGGTGTTTTTGTTCGGGGAATCGTACCTTCATCCGCAAAGTATCAGTCGGGCTGGACGGAGTATGAACTTCCCGATGCCTCCGTTTTTGCATCCGGGAATTGGGAATCCCCTTATTTCTATGGAAGTTTGCAGGCGGGCTTTGAGACCCCGGTTTTGTTGGAAAAAGGTTCCCGATCGTCTTTGGATACCTTGAATGGAAAGCAGGCTATTACGGATCCGGTTTCCCTGCTGAAGACTTCGAAACTTGGGGCTGAATTCCGTTTCAACTTCGGTCTCTGTGTCCGGGCCGGATTGAATGAGCTCGATCCTTCAGCCGGTGCCATCAGTCTGGGGGCCGGATATGGCTGGCATCATATTGTGGGTATCGATTACGCCTTCACTTCCCACCCCTATCTTTCGCAGAATCACAGGCTTGCCTTGTGGTGGACTCCTTCTTTCTCCCACTTTGAAGGCCGAAACTTCCGGCCCAAATCGAAGCGTGTCAAACCGGTTGTTCATGCGGTTGAAGAAGAAGAGGAACAGCCTTCCGAAGAAAAAACGTTGGAAGTTCCCAAAGTTCAAGACGAGAAAAACAAGCTTCAACCTGATTCCACAGAGCCCAAACCCAAACCGGTCAAGAGCAAGGAAAAGGAGGTTCTTGAAGACGATTAAGCGGAATGTTCGGTGTTCCTAATCTGCGATTTATAAATTCTTTCCTAGTGAATCCCCTGAAAAACATGACCTGTCTATTTCGAGGAACTTTCCTGTTTCCTGTCGCTCTCATCGCCTTTGCGCTACTCTCTTTGACATCGCCGTCCCTGGCAAAAACTCCCAAGGGTTCCCTCGCCATTTCCACCAATCCGCCCGGAGCGGAACTGGTGTTCAATTCGGAGAAAATGGGAGTGACCCCGATCGTCGTGAAATTGACGAAGAAGATCAATCGCATTGTTTTGAGAAAAAGCGGCTACAAGACTTATGACGCTTTGTTGGAAAAGAACACGGCATGGCGCAAAATCGTTGTGAATATGAAACTCGAAGGGGTAAAGCCTCAACAAGGTGTCGTGGAACCTCCTGAAATGGAAACCATTGTGGATTCTTTGGATCCATTTGGGTTGTCGGATTCGGTGGAAGATACTGTGGGAAGGGTGCCTCCCGCCGAGCCACCCCCTGAGGTAAAACTTGTTTCTGCGGCTGCTCCTGCAATCGTGCCTGCTCCGGCGAATGTGATGAAAATTCCTGAACCCGTGCTTCCGCCGGAACCCAAGACTGAAGATCCCAAGGTCGAGGCTCAACCTGTTGCGAAGCCAGCTCCTTCGGTTCCCAAAGGTTCCCTCGCCATTCTTTCGGAACCTGTCGGTGCGGAGGTGTTGTTTAATTCCGAGAAAAAAGGTCCTACACCGGTGGTGGTGGAGCTCACCAAAAAGCTGAACCGCATCGTGGTGAAATTGCGCGGTTACAAGACCTATGATGCGATGATTGAACAAAACACTTTGCGCCGCACCATGACGGTCGCATTGACTCCTGAAGGTGGTTCCCCGGTAGGGGCGGGTTTTAAACCCGCCCCTACCGGGGAAATCGTTGCGCCTGTTCCCGCACCCACTCCTCCTGCCACGCCTGTTGTAACAACCCCGCCAGCGGTCGTTGTCAAACCTGAACCTGCACCTGTGCCGGAACCTGTTGCCCAAACGCCCAAAGTCGAACCTCCGATCGAACCTGAGGCAGAAAAAACTCCACCACCCGTTGCTCCCTCGGTTCCATCTGCTCCGGTAAAACAGTTTCCCCTGCCCGCCGAGGAAACCCACGCTTCCATGGAACTGGGCATGGTGTTTTTTTCCAGCAGTCCTTCGCGAGCCGCGATCACTGTCGATGGAAAGCCTACGGGCAAACAGACCCCGGTAAAGTTCGGATTACCTGTGGGTACTCATCACATTGAAATGCTGCGGGATGGCTTGAAAGGCGAAACCGATTACAAGGTCAATCGTGGAAACAACAAGGCCCTGCTTCTTGAATTGCAATAAGCGGGACGGACTTTTGCCGTGAAACTTCCTGAAGCTGATTTTCGTCCCAAGCGCCGTGCGGGTTATGTCCCTTCCGGGTCGCGCCGAAAAATCCCCCTGATACGCATTCTCCTCCTTGTTGTTGCAGCCGTTTTGGTGTACCGGAAGTTTGATGACTTCTGGCCCAAGTTCAGATCGTTTGTCGGCCATCCCAAAGTTGTGCATTCAGTCGGAGTTTCCGGGAATGCCGCATGGATTTATTCCGGAGATTCCACCCGTGCGGTTTTGAATTGTAGCCGCTTCAAGGAAACGGACTATTGTCCTTTCATGGAGGAGCTTCAGCCGGGTCTATGCGGACAGGTGCGCGCCACTTTGGAAAAAGCACGCCGTTTGGATGCACTGAATGCCCCAGTGTTGTCCCGTGTTGAATTGTATCTCCCGGGAACCGAATCCCAGGATGTTCATAAGACGGTTGTTTTGGTGAGAGTGGAAGGCCGTGATTCAAAAGGAAAATTTCGTTATGAGCGTACGGGTGAAGATCCCTTTTCTTCATTGTGCGATTCCGCGCGCGGATGCCTGAAGTCTCCGTCACCGCGCCTCCCATTGGAGTACGGCAGAACTGCAGGTGCAGACGCGAACGTCAATGCAACTGGGGAATCTTTTTCACGATGGACGTCGAAGACTTCTTCCGTGTTTCCTGTTTTGCCGGGTAGAATTTTCCATGTGGACTCATTGGGTCCGGACAATCATCGCGCCGTGTTGTATCATGGAAACGAACTCTATACCACCTATGAAGGGTTGGATCATATTGCTGCCGGGTTGAAGAACGGCGCTCTGGTGGATCCGTTCAAAGCCATCGGCTATGCTGCTCCAGTCGATTCCCTCGAGTTGTCGGACTCTTCCAAATACCGGATGAGTTTTCGCGTGGAGCAGGCGGGAATGTTTTTGGATCCGCTGGATTTTCTCGCTGTGGGAGAGCATTCGCCCAATGGCCGTTGACTGGAAATCCGCCTATGCGGAAATGCATCTTCGCGGTGAAGCGTCTTATCCGCCGGCCGGACTGTACTATGTGCTGCAGCTCACCCGGCAATCCGTTCAAACCCGTGAGGGTCGGGTGATAAGTCCCGGGGAATTGCTGGAGGATTTTCGCAAACAAATCCGGCGCGATTTCGGATCGCTGGCTACGAAAGTGCTGGAAGATTGGGAATTCCATTCTCCCGAAGATTTGGGCCGCGCTGTGGTGCTTCTGGGACAGCATGGATGCCTGACGCTGGAACACACGGATACTGTGGAAGCTTTCGCCATTCTGGGGACGGAATTGTGAAAACGTATCTGGGTCTTCTTGCAGCCTTGGTCTTTGTGGGATGCAATCAAACCACGTGGCCGGAACGTTCCGGTCACACTGTCGACAGCGCGGTGGTGAACAAGGCGCTGTTTTGGCCTGCCAGCATCCGCTATATCGCCGTGGGTGAAACCGCCACGGTGGAATTGCAGGGATTGCAACGCGGCTTTATTTCCAGCACGATTCTCCAATGCGCCCTGCAAATTGCGGACTCCTCCGCAGACAGTGCGAACTTGGAGCCTTATGCGCGCATCCAACTTCCCGCGAATCCCGAAGCCGCTTTGGACCCGACTGGATTGGACACGGCTCTCAGGCTGGTGATGACAAGGCCCGCAGGATCGGTTTTGTATTTGCAATCCACGAATAAAATTCGAACGGATACCGCTCGCATCGTATCTGCGACCATACACGCCGAGAACTTCACCTATGTTCGTGACACATCAGGCAAGGCTGTGAAGGGACGATTTACTTTCCGGGATTCCACCACATCCCATCCGCAGCGCACAGTGACATCCGATTCCCTGCTGCCCTGTGAAACCTTGCAGGGGGCGGTGTTTAAGCGCCATACCGATACACTATGGGTTCGTTTTCACCAGCTTCTCTTAAACGCGACTTTGCATTCCGGGCTTGCGCCCTGTGCGGGTACTCATGCTGATTCCATTGAAGTGGTCAACGATCGCTTCGGTTTTCCGGGTCCCTAGATGATTTATCAGGCGGACTGGCTGCTGCCAATGGACGACGCTCCCCTATTGCGGGGCTGGATGAAGGTCGAAGGCGGACGCGTTGTCGCCATGGGATCCGAAGCCGCGCTTCCACCGGATGTGGAAGTCCAACAATTTCCGGGTTGTGTTCTTCTTCCCGGTTTCATCAATGCTCATTGTCATCTGGAATTGACGGCGTTGAAGAACAGGATTCCCGCCGGAAAATCCTTTCCGGTTTGGGTCGAAGAACTACGCGGGCTCACAACCGGATTGTCCTCCGAAGATTATCGGCAGTCCGTGAAAGAAGGTATTTCCCTATTGTTGCGCGGTGGCGCGACCACAGTGATCGACGTCGGCAATACCGGAGACGCCTTGTCCGTCCTGTCCGAAAGTCCCATGCGATCTTTCGCGTTGGTGGAAACGTTGGGACTCGATCCTTCCCTTGCCGAATCGCGTTCCGAGCATGCGGCATCTTTGGCGAACCAATTGGCAAACACTGCGCGGTTTCGCACGGGAGTCGCACTGCATGCGGCCTATTCCTGTTCACGGGAACTGCTTGTCAAGGTGAATGCTTTCCAGAAGGAGCGAAAGCTGCCGGTCAGCATTCATGCTGCGGAAAGCGCCGAGGAGGCGGAGTTATTTTCCTCGGCTTCCGGTTCTTTGCAAAAATATTGCCGCTCGATTTTTCCGGAAGCGCCGGAACATTGGGCCACTTCACCGCTGCGCTGGTTGGAAGAAAATCTTTTATTGCAGGAAGGTGCGCTGGTGATTCACGGGAATCATCTGTATGAACGCGATCTGGAGATTTTGCTGCGCCGCAAATCGACCGTGGTGCATTGTCCTTCGAGTCATGCTTTTTTCGGCCACAAGGCCTTCCCCTATGCGGAACTTCGCCAGCGTGGAATTCCGGTATGTCTGGGCACGGACAGTCTGGCTTCGGGCGATTCTCTTTCGATGCTGGATCAAATCCGCATGTTCCGGAAAAACTTTTCAGAGGTGACGGCCCAAAAGGCTTTGCGAATGGCGACAACAGTTGCTGCGCGGGCTTTGAAAATGCCGCGAGAGTTGGGTGTGCTGGGGCCGCGTTACAGGGCGGACTTCATCGCAGTACGGACGAAAACTTCACCTAAGGAAGATCCGTGCGAGGCGGTTTTAAGGCCGGATGCGCAAGTTGTTTTTGCGGCGATTGACGGCTGTGAAGCGGATCTTAAGTAGCTCGAATTAGGCTACGTAAGAGCCTTCAATCCACTCGTATTTCCGGGTGGTGTAGTTGAAATGCCAATGCGCTTTGCCCCAGACAGTTTTACCGTAAGGTTTGGGCGTTTGGGGATTCTGGGCCCGGTCCGCCGGTTTTGGCGGCTTGGGATCGTGGATCTTTCGCGTCGTGGCAATCGATTTGAATCCTCTAATATTTTCATTTTTCGTAATCATACAGTCCAATCTTTAGAGGAATTGTTGACAAAGTACAAAAATAAAATTGCCCGGAAAAAGAATGGAAGCTGCCTTTGACGTTCCATAGGTTAACTTATCACCATCACCATTACGCGGCGGGGTGACAATTTTGAGAAATGGAAACTTCCCCCACATTCGCTTACTGGCCGTTATAACTCTGGCTCTGACAGCCCAGTGGATTTCATCCTGTAGCACGGCGTCCAGCAGGCAACCCATTCCAGAGGACAAAATTTCCACACTCGATGGACGTGACGCTTATCTAAAGGCCCATCTTCGGAACGGTGACATGTTCCATTTCTCGCAGTGGTCCGTCAACGAGCCCGCGAGGCAAATTCGTGGCCGCGGGAGCCTCTTTGACTTCAACCGGCACCCTGTGTATTCAGGTGACACGACTTTGTCACTGGATTCCGTAGCAGTCTTCGAAACGAACAGCAAATACATGCCTCCCTCCATAGCCCTTACGAGCCTCGTGACAGGCGCTTCACTCGGTATGACGGGTTATTGCATGGCGAACCCCAAGGCTTGTTTTGGTTCCTGTCCGACCTTTTATCTGCGGAAAGGAAACGAGGACAAACTTGTTGCAGAGGGTTTCTCCGGGAGTATTGCGCCTTCTCTCGAAGCCACGGACTGGGATCCTGTTGCTACCGTGCCGCCGGAAGGCGGGCCGGGTGATTTTGTGCTGCAGGTACGTAATGAGGCGCTGGAAACGCATGTGATTCGAGGCCTGTCCATTCTCGCATTCCCGCACAAGGAAGAGCAGACGGTATTGGCCGATGCAAGTGGAGGATTTTATGAAGCCTCGTGGACTCGGCCTGTGGATCGTTGCACAGGCTCGGAGGGAAACTGCCTCGAGCCCTTGAAGGCGGAGGACGGAAACGAGCGGACAAGCCTGGCAGATGAACATGATTTGGCGGCGAGGGAAACACTTGAAGTGGTTGTGGAGCATTGGCCTGGAGGAGACGCGGGCGTTGTCATCAGCGCCCGGCAATCGCTTTTGCCCACCTTTCTTTTCTACCAAATGCTGTCTTACATGGGACGGGATGCCGGCACATGGTTCAGTCGCCTCGAAACGAACGGTTCGGCAATTTTGGGGCATACCGTGGCGGATAAAATGGGAGGCATCGAAGTGTGGATTCCTGACAAATCGGGTGTCCTGACCAACATGGGTGAGATGCGGGAAAACGGCCCCCTTGCGGTCGATCGACAGGTGGTTCCTCTGGGGCATCTGGATTCCGGTTCCATTCGCATTCAAATCCGCATGGCAAAGGGATATTGGCGGTTGGATCAGATGTCCCTTGTTCGTTTGGAACATGCCGTTTATCCCGTAAAATTGGTGCCCGTTCAAATTCAACGCAATGGAAAGGCGGATGCCGCGGCTTTGTTGGAAATACAGGGAGGCAAAGGTCTTTTACAGATGCCCGGTGATGCAAGGGAAATTCATTTTCGCCTTCCGGAAAGCAGCTTGGGTTGGGTGCTTTTTCTAGAAAGCCGGGGATATTACTGGGAATGGATGAGACAGGAATGGCTCAAAGAGGAGAATCCGATGAAAGCCGTGCAAATGGTGTTTGAACCGGAAAAATCCTTGCGTGAGCTTGCGCCGGAGTTTAAAAAAGTGGAACGGGGAATGGAAACGATATTTTGGAAAAGCCGCTATGGACGGTTTTAAGCAGCCCCACCTTTTCCTCCTTTTGTGTCCGCTCATTGCGGTCTTTCTCACGGGTTGCTCGAGCACCCATTCTTCCCCTCCTTCCGGATGGTTGTCGAATCGCGATGCGGTTCCGGACGATCCATTCGGCAACTGGATCGAGGTTGAATCAAATGACGAAACTTGGACAGGCGGTGAACTGATCGCTGTCAATCCGGACAATTTGTTCTTATTGGATCCCGCCGGGTATTTCGTTTCCGTGCCATTGGATCACGTGCACACGGCCATCTTAACACGCTATAAATCCGAAGCCGGGTATGCCGTGGGAGCGATGTTTCTCGGCATTCCAGCCACATTAAGCCATGGTCATAGTGCGATAGTTTCAGCTCCCGTGTGGTTTTTAATGGGCGGTATAAGCTCCGTGGTTGCATCCAACGAAAACTCATTTTCATTTCCTGAACATACATGGGAGGAATTCCGTGTGTACGCGCGTTTCCCCCAAGGCTTGCCTGCTTCGGTGTCACAGACAGATTTAAAACCAAAGCCCCCGGGAGTTGCACACGGTGGGATTACAAGATTGTATGTCGGGCTTTACTTTACGTTTGTGGTTCAACTCATTATAGGTCTCGCATTGGCAAGTGCTTATTAGCTGCCAAAATCCTGCTATTTTATCCCTCATGTCCAGACTCCTGCGAATCGCCCTGCTTCCACTTTTCCTCCTCTGCCATGCCTTGGCCGGGAAGATTCTGATTCCCATGGATTTGACCCAGACCAATCATCTCAAGGCCTACGGTATCGCCTATTACTCCTTGGCGCAAGGACACAAGCTCGAATGGCTGCTGAATTATCACGGGGGCAGTTTCCTCCTCGATGACGAAGATGCCTTTCGCCGCGAGGCGGTGCGGCGCGGGGTCTTGTTCGAAGCTCTGGACAATGACGACGTGGAGCATATCCATCGCGTGATTGAAACCTCCAACATGGAAACCATCTCGCTGGAAAAAGCACCGAAGATGGCCGTCTATACTCCGCTGACCAAACAACCTTGGGACGATGCGGTGACTCTTGCCATGGCTTACGCGGAAATTCCCTACGATAAGGTTTACGACCGCGAAATCCTCTCCGGCAAACTTGCGCAGTACGACTGGATTCATCTCCACCATGAGGATTTCACCGGACAATATTCCAAATTCCTTGTTTCCTTCAATGGTTCCGAATGGTATATGAACCAGGTCAAAACGCAAACTGCGCTGGCGAATGAACTGGGATTTCCCAACGATGCCATGCTCAAGAAGGCTGTGTCTTTGGGCATCCGTGATTATGTGGAAAAGGGCGGCTTCTTGTTCGCCATGTGTCTTGCGCCCATGACATTGGATATGGCCCTTGCCGGAGTCCACACCGATGTCGTGGGTGTTCCCTTTGACGGCAGTCCTCCGGCTCCGGATTACAAACAGAAAATCGATTACGATCTGACGTTGGCGTTTAAGGATTTTGGATATGACACCGATCCCCTGTCGGCCTCTTTGGGTGATCTCGATTACAATCAGGCCAATCAGGGACCGTTGCGCCGTCGGCCCGCCAATGATTTTACCCTCTTCGCGTTCAGTCCCAAGTTCGATCCGGTTCCTGCCATGCTGGTGCAAAATCACACCGACGTCGTGAAGGGATTTTTCGGATTGGCGACATCCTTTCCCAATTCCATGATCAAACCCTCGGTGACTATTCTCGGTCAATCCGTGGAGCAGCAAAGCGTGCGTTACCTGCATGGCAATCTCGGCAAGGGACAATTCACCTATTACGGTGGACATGACCCCGAGGATTACACTCATGCCGTGGGAGACAAGCCGACAGATCTCGATCTGTGCAAAAACTCTGCTGGCTATCGTTTGATTTTGAACAACATGCTCTACCCTGCCGCGAGGCAAAAAAAACACAAGACGTGAATCTTCAGGTTTTCTTCGAAGGTCAGCCGCAGGTTCTGGAATGGGGCGTCGTCCGCCTCGACAAACCCCTTCCCAATGCCGGGCGTCTGGAAGCATGGGTCGGTCAGGGCATGCATGCCGGACTGCGTTACATGGAAGAGCGTTTGGAAGAAAGACTTTCTCCTCCAAAACTATTTCCTTGGGCAAAATCTGCAGTCATTTTTTCCATTCGCCAGCCGGTTCCATTCGGAGCTGATACCGGTGCCTTTCGTTTGGCGTCCTATGCATTAGGCGAAGACTATCATCATATTGCGCGACGAATTTTGAATGCGGCGGAAATGCATGTACGAACGGTAGGGGCGACCCATGGGTCGCCCCTACCGTTCGTCGCGCCAATACAATTCGCGGGATTTTGTGACACGTGGCCGGTGTTTGAACGCGATCTGGCGGCGGAGGCGGGCCTAGGTTGGCGCGGGAAAAATGCCACCATCATTCATCGTAAACACGGTTCCGGTTTTTTACTGGCCGGATTTTTTCTGGATGTGGATGCCAATGATTTGGAATCCTCTGCGGTTCCGCAGGAGGATTTCTGCGGTGGCTGCACGGCCTGTCTGGATGAATGCCCCACGGATGCTTTGGTGGAACCCGGTCGGCTCGATGCTTCCAAATGTCTCAGCTATTGGACCATTGAGGCGAAAGGTGAAGTGCCCGAATCGATTTCAGAAAAATCCGGATCGTGGATCTTCGGCTGCGACATCTGTCAGGAAGTCTGCCCTTGGAATCACAAGCACAAAAAAAATACCGCTTCGGTTGTTTCGAGTTCCTTGCCGAATACGGCGATGGACTGGCTGCAACTTTTGCGCAAAGGTGGTGGCTTTCAAAGCCGGTTCAAGAACACGCCGTTCTTGCGCGCCGGACGCAGGGCTTTGTTGCGCAACACCTTAATTGCTCTACGCCATGGGAATCCTGAAGATGTGAACAACGTTTTAAAGGAAATACAATTGGAAGAAGACGATCCGGTTGTGTTGGGCGAATTGAAAAAAACGTTAATGATCCAGTAATTCCAGTTTTTTCCGTTTCGGCGCCTTGCCCGATGTCACAAATTCGTATTGAATTTCCAATGTGGCATCGGGAACTCCGGGCGGAAATGCGGGGAACCGTTTCACCTTGTTAATGGCACGCACCGCCAAAGCATTGAAGGATGAAGAAGAGCTTTTGCTCAGCCAGTTTACATTCCGCAAATCTCCGTTGCGCCCGATGCGAATCAATGCCACGGATTCATAAGGATGTTTGACCAGTTCTTTGGGTAAAATCCAATAAGGCTCTACCGCTGCCTGTACGCGTTCGCTCCATTCGGCAATGCCCTGTTTACGCACCAAGGCTTGCAGGGATTCCTGCTTTCGCTTGATGGCCATGGTGTCCACCACCGGTTTGGCTGTGGCGGAATCGAAGGCTTGATAATGAACCTGAACGCCGTTCTTGAACAAAGCCACGGTTTGGATTTTTCCGGTGACATACCAGTAGATCAAGGAATCCTGTGCGACTCCATGATCTTCATAGCCGCGATACCACAGCGTTCCTTCCGGAAACCATGCCTGAAACATTCCGTTGCGCTGATCTTTGTCGTTGATGGCCTCATACTTTTTGGTGCCGTTGTCATACCACCAAGTTTCATGCCCTTGTTTGCGGCCACTGGTGTCGAGTTCAATGTGGTAGTTCAATTGGCCTGAGGGATAACGTCCTTCACGCACCAAATCCTTGTGGGCAGCGCATCCAAACATGAAGGCTGAAATCAGAAGAGGAATGTGTTGCCGGAAATTCATACCCGGCAAATTACATCAGTTGTAGCGGCGCATCACGCCGATTACCCGTCCAAGGATGGAAAACTCCGGCATGGTGGCATCCACGATGATAGGACGGAAGTCGTCATTGGCGGGTTGTAGGCGGATAAACGGTCCTTCAGGGAAGAAATATTTCACCGTCGTTTCTTCGCCGATCAAGGCGATCACCATTTGACCGGATTCCGCCACGCGTTGTTGACGCGCAAATACCAGATCTCCGTTCATGATACCCGCGTTCTTCATGCTGTCGCCATGAACTTTCAAGGCGAAAACATTTTGCTGGCGCATGAGAAAATCGCGGTCTACCACAACGGTGCCTTCAAGATTTTCGACCGCCAACATGGGAGTTCCCGCCGCGACACGGCCTAGTATGGGAACTTCCATGACACCTTCATGAACTTCTGCCGGAACCTTTTCGATTTCGGGGAGATCGATGCCACGCGAAAGTTTGGGGGAGCGTTCGATGTAATTCTTCTTGGCCAAGGCGTGGAGAATACTGCGTACGCCGTTGGTAGACGTTATTTCGAAGCGTAGGCCGATTTCCCGCAGTGTCGGAGGTCGGCTGCTGCTTTGGATGCGCTCTTTGATGAATTCGAAGATTTCGCGCTGGCGGGCGGTCAAAGGTTTGCGATCCACGGCTTTTTTCTCAGTGCTCAAAGTTTCCATGTATTCCTCCTTGGCTGAGATTAATATACTGCACAAATAGATACCTGTCAATAGGTGCAGTAATAAAATGTTGAATACTCCCTGACAAAGTGTTAACTTCCCCTCCCGGTACTCGAAAATCCATTGAGTTTGGGTTTTTTGAAAGAATTCCGGCTGGTCCCGCATCGTATCGACCTAAATCCCTGCCCGACCCAGCATTTAAACCGCGCCTCGTCCCTGACGCAGGCCATCCGGTAAACCGGAAGCGAAGCAGCTTCCCGTTCATCGCGGTCCGGAACAATCACCTACTCTCTCCGATGAGTACCACACTTCCCTTCCCGGACTCGACTTGCGTCCCCCGGGGTGGAGGAAAATAGAAGGACGCAATTGCCGGCGGCAAAACACAGGGAGCTTAAGGAGCCCCAAAGCCCCGGCGCACCAAAACAAACAGGAAAATCAATACTCATGGAAAACTCACTTCTCATTTACATCCTACTGGCCGTCTCGGTCGTGTCTCTGGCGATCCTCGTCTATCTGGCCTTGAAGATGAAGACTGTCGTTTATTTGCTCGAACAACCCGTTGTCAAGAAAATGTCCCCGCAGCTCAAACTCAAGCCCGTCAAGATGGATGAAATTCTCGCTGATCGCAATCGCAATTCACAACCGCAAAATCGCGAAGGTCGTCCGCATCAACACGGTTCTGCCCCCGGCAACAATCCCCGTCAGGGCGGTCGTCCCGATGGCGAACGTCGCGATGGAAACCGGGATCGTCAAGGCGCTCGTCCGGAACGCGCTGAAGGTGAACGTCGTGAAGGTGGTCGCGATGGAGATCGCAACCGTGGTGGTAACGACCGCTTCCGCGATCGCAATCGTGGAGATCGTCCCCAGGGCGGTCAGGGTGGCCGGCCGGAACGCGCAGAAGGTGAACGTCGCAATGATGGCGATCGTCGTCCTCCGCGTGAGTTCAACGACAACCGCGAACCCAATCGTGAGCAAAACGCTCCCGTTTCCCAGCCCGCTCAACCCGTGATGCGCAATGAAGCTCCGGTTTCAATGCCGCAGCAGGATGCTCCGCTTTCCCCGCGCCGTCCCTTGCCTGCCACAGTTGAAACGCATGACAATCACAACACTCCCACGACTCCTTCTTTCGAGGGCGGGTCCGAAGCGTTTGTTGGCACCGATGGCGATATGCAGCATGGCCGTCGCACCCAGATCAAGAAGAAGCCCCGTTTTGAAATGGACGAGGCGGAAGTCAAAACAGAAGGCTAAGCCTTCACTCTAACAACCCTCCGGATGGGTTAAAGCGCCTCTTCGCATTCAGCGGAGGGGCGCTTTTTAATGGGAACGATTCAGCCTCAACTACCTCAACCGACTATCTTTTTTAAACCATGCAAATCAACATTCGCAACGTCAGCAAAAGTTTCGAGTCCACCCAGGCTCTGGAGAATGTCTCGCTGGACATTCCGGACGGGGAGCTCGTGGCTTTGCTCGGTCCTTCCGGTTGCGGAAAGACCACCTTGCTGCGCATCATCGCGGGACTCGAGTCTCCGGATCAAGGCGAGGTGATTCTTGGCAGTAGCGACACGCGTGATTTGGCGGTACGCGAACGGCGCATTGGTTTTGTCTTTCAGCATTATGCCCTGTTCCGGCACATGACCGTGCGGGAGAATATTGGCTTTTCCCTTTTGGTTCAGAAAAAACCGAAGGAAGAAATCAACGCCCGGGTCGATGAGCTATTGACCTTGATTCAATTGAAGGGAATGGCGGAGCGCTATCCCTCGCAGCTTTCGGGCGGACAAAAACAACGTGTGGCTCTGGCTCGTGCCTTGGCGGCTCGCCCTGAAGTTTTGTTGCTGGACGAACCCTTTGGCGCCCTCGATGCGCAAGTGCGTCAGGATCTCCGCCGCTGGTTGCGGAAGTTGCATGATGAAATGCACATCACCTCGGTGTTTGTGACGCATGATCAGGACGAGGCATTTGAAGTCGCGGATCGCGTGGCCATTCTCAACAAAGGCCGTGTGGAACAGGTCGGTTCCCCCGAGGAGATATTCCATCATCCAGCAAATGCTTTCGTGATGCAGTTTCTGGGCAATGTCAATATTTTCCACAGCAGACTCGACGGTAGTGCTTCGGTTCAACTTGATCCGGCTGCGGTGAATGTTCCCGGAGCGCGGGAAGTCTTTGTCCGTCCGCATGATCTTGCATTGACACCGCATCGTGAAGGCCCCGGTTCCATTGAAGGGCGCATCGCGCATATCCGTACGACGGGTTTGTCCATGCGCATCAGTCTGGATGTGGACGGAGGTTCGCAACTGCAAGTCGAATTGCCGGTCGAGGAATTTCAGGCGCTGGGATTGGTGAAAGGCGATGTGGCTTTTGCCACACCGCGCGAGGTGAAGATGTTCACCGGAGATTATTCGATTTAAGGTTTTTGGGCTAAAAATCCGGTTTTCTTGATGTTCTTGAAATAACACAACCCCGTTTATTTTTTACAGCGTAATCTTATCCTCATTGGAGGATAAGGATGAATGCTAAAATCAGTTTTTTAGGAATCCTCTTTTGTGCGGGCATCGCATTTTCCGCCGAGGATTATTCCCAATGGGGCTATTGCCGCTCGGTTACCATAAATACGTCTGCATCGGGAGCCAATATTACGGCGACACAGAGGTATTACCCGATTTTGCTTCGACTGAACGCCGGAAATTTCAATTTCAACCAGGCAGCAGCTAAAGGGCAGGATGTTCGTTTCGCTAAGGCAAACGGAACACACTTGCCTTACCAAATAGACAACTGGGACTCGACGAATCAAAACGCAGCTGTGTGGGTGCTTTTGGACTCGGTGTATGGAAACAACAGCACTCAGTCTTTCCGGATGTACCATAAAAAGTCGGGGGCAGTAGACAGCAGCAATGGAGCTGCGACGTTTGACACGCTTCGCGGATTTCAAGGGGTGTTCCATCTCTCGGAGGCCACAAACGATACGACTCGTGATGTAACTGCGAGACATTTTAAAGGGATTCCGCAAAACATAGGCGGACAAAATCCCCAAGATGTAAGTGGGTTGATGGGAAGAGCGAAGAATTTTCTTGGGAGCAATGCGGATTCAAATGGAGGCTCTTACCGGATCGTGACATCAACGGGTGCCAATACTTTTACTAAAAATGCGCTGAATTTTCAGGACGATTCATCGACAATAAATGGCATTCCTCAATACACTATTTCAGCGTGGATCAATGTGAGTCAGTTTCCTAATAGCGCTGTCATGCGCAAGGGTATTATTTCAAAATCAAAGGGAAGAAATGGAAGTCAGTATGACCTACGGCTGAACAACTCATTCAGGGATACGAACAATTCGGTTAACGATACCCCATCCGTTTTGTTTTCAGACGGGCCACAGGCTGTTTATAAAAGAGCCGACCACCGTTTGATTGCCGGAACATGGCATCATGTGGCTGTGGTACGGGCAGGTCCAGTAGGAGCCCCGGGCAACCTGCGTCTGCTTGTGGATGGAGTATTTGCTTGCTCTTCAGGCACGAGTTTGACACAAACAATTCGAAGCGATTTTGATGTGACAATCGGGAGTTTTTCCAATGATTCTGGATTCTTTAATGGCGTAATGGATGAAGTGAGATTTGAGAACATGCCCCGTGCTAACGATTGGATCAAACTCTCATATGAGACTCAAAAACCCGCAGCCACATCGTTGATTGTGGGAGGTGTTGTCCCTCCCACGGGCCTTTCCTATAAACGCAATCCTCTTGTTTTGACAACCACAGCAGTGATGGTTCCGGATACGGCGGTGATCCAAAGTGGAACCTTAACCGGTTATTCGGTATCTCCACCACTTCCTGCAGGTTTAAGCTTGAATCTTTCGAATGGAATCATAAGTGGAACGCCAACGGTTACTCAAGCTGCAACGAATTACACCGTGACAGCGACAGGTACAGCAGGGGCGACTACGACGATCTTAAGCATCACAATCAATTCAACACCGGTGATTTCAGTGAATCCTGTGAATGTCTCCGTATTTTCCGGGATAAACAGTGGAAAGTTTTTTGTGAAGGCTACAGGAACCGCGCCTCTCACCTATCGGTGGAGTCGGACTCGCGCTTCGGGAACCCAGAATCTGGCTGACACGGGTAAATTCACAGGCAGCACTACGGATACGCTTCGTTTTTCCAATATGGTTATCGCGGATACGGGTTTGTTCAGGTGTTGGGTGACTAACGTGGCCGGTTCAGCCGGGAGTACGTCTGCACGATTATCCGTTATTACTGAAACGGGTATTCTGGGTCCTTATGTTGTTCATGTGAAGGGCTTAAGTCCATATTCATTCCGAATTCCGGATGGTATTTCCTCTGTTCGATTGACATCTGAGGATATGATGGGCCGTGTGGTTTGGAAAAATGATTTCATGGCGATGAAGAGCCGGGTGGTCTCATGGAACGGGAGTGGTATGGATGGCCGTCCTGTATCGCCAGGAATGTATGTGGTGAGGATGAAACTCCTTCGTTGAAAAGGATTCCCGGTCCCTGAGCTTGTCGAAGGACCGGATTCTGTCTAGATTGTATCTAGACAGGGAGATTCCCATGAAACAGAAAATCGGCACCGCTCTGGATTCCAAGGTTGTGGTGTTTCTCAAACGGCAGTCCAGAAGCACCGGAAAGCCGTTAAATCAGCTCATTGAGGAGGCTGTGCTTTTCAAAGGACAGTCCCCGGCATTGAACAGCGACTCCCGGGACTTGCGCTTGAATGCATTGAAAGGATTTATTGGAGCTGGGCCGAAACTTCCACGCAAGGTGGTTGAGGACATCCTGGCCGAAGACCCCTTTGACCAATGAGTCTTGACGCAATTGCAACGGGATCTGCAGTCCTGTTGGATGCAAACATCCTGATCTATGCCCACCTTGGTCAATCCGCCGAATGTGGACGGTTATTGGAACGTTGCGCATTGGGTGAACTTCGCGGTGTCTTACCCGCCCATATTCTTGCTGAAATCTGCCACACCCTGATGTCGCTGGAAGCCCGTGTCAAGGTGGGGATGGATAATCCTCAAGGCCATCGCACACTGCTGGAAAAACCCGCTGAAGTCAAAAAATTAGGAGACTACGCCGATGCGGTACGTCGTCTACTTTCCTGTGGTTTGCTGATTGAGCCGGTTGTGAAGGAAGATTTTTCCACGGCATTGGAATTTCAGAAGCAATGGGGTTTACTCACCAATGATTCTTTGCTGCTTGCAGTAGGGTCCCGCTTGTCCTTGAATATTCTGGCGAGTGCGGATAAGGGATTTCGACTGGCCACACGCTGGAAGCTATACGCACCCGCTGATATTTTCATCACACCTTAGTTCAAGATTTTTCTATTATTGCTATCCCCACAACAGTATACAAGTGTGCAGCTATCCGCCTTTTGGTAGCCCGGAACGAGGACTTTCATGGCTGAAATCGTGCGATTTGAAGAGGATTGGGAGTTTTGCTTCGACCCGACCGACTCGGGTTTAGAGAATCAATGGCATCGCCGCAAGCCTGCCGCCGTCCGTAAGGTGCGGGTTCCCCACCTTTTTGTGCACGAGGCGAACCCTGAAAATGCCTATATCGGCTACTACTACAAGGAATTCACCATAGATAAGAAGGAGCCTGCCAAACGGTTCCTGTTGAGGGTTCACTCCGCCCATCCCCATTGCAAAGTCTGGTTGAACGGCGAGGAACTGGGTACCCGTTACTTCGGCCACGTCAGCTTTGACTTGGACGCCAGCAAGGCCGTCAAGCCGAATGAAACCAATTTGCTCGTCATCCGAGTTCAGGGTTTGGACCGCCTCGGAAAAATTCAGGACACACCCGCTTCCGAGCTTCCCTTGGGAGCGCCGTTTCAAAAAGGCGCTTATGCCGGTTTGTTGGGTCCCGTGGATCTCAGCCAGGGAAACAAGGCTGTCATCCGTTCGATCAATGTGTTGCCCGACTTCGAGGCCGATCGCATCACGATCGAGATGCGTTTTCTCAACAGCAAAAGTTTCCAGTCCGAGATCACGTTTGACATCACCAATCCAGAAGGTGAAACCGGGACTTTGGTCAAGAACGTCCGTCTCGACAAGGAGAACGGCGCTTACGCGTTGAACCTCCAACTCGACAACGGCAAGGTTTGGAGTCCAGCCTCCCCCACCTTGTACACACTCAAGGTGCATGTGCCGGGAACAGCTTCCTTCAAGGTGCGATTCGGCATGCGCGGTGTTGAACTGGAAAAGGGGAATTTCAAGATAAATCATGCCAGTTTCAAGGTGCGCGGCGTGGCCTATCCGTGGTATTTCCCGTTCCATCATGCCATGCCCGCCTTTCCGGTGGACTTCCGCAAGGAATTGCAAACCATCAAGGACACGGGTTTCAATCTCATTCGCGCCACGGGCAATCCCCTGCCGCCGGCCGTGTTGAACCTGTGCGACGAACTCGGACTTCTCGTGCTTCAGGAAACCACTTGCTACAACCAAAAGGCGAGCAAGGAAGGCGTGGACTGGATCAAGGCCCAACTTCAGGCTTTGGTGGAACGCGACGGACATCATCCCTGCGTCTTCGGCTGGGTTGTCGGCGGCGAAAACGGGTCCATGGTTTTGGAGAACGGCAACAAGCTCTTGCGCTTCACCGCCGATCTCGATCCCACACGTCCCGTGTTCTCCAATCTCGGTTCGGTGTATCTCGATGCACAAGGCGGCGGTAAAATCGATCTCGGCAAGGTTTATGAACCGATGCCTGCACAGATTTCGCCTTTTGAAGGCCACAAGATTCGCCTCGGATATCCCATGGCACAGCGCAGCTATGCAATGATTTCCAACTATTGCTCTTCCAAAGAAGGCAAGGTCATCACCGATGGCATTCACGGCAACAAGTCGTACTGGGAACGCTATAACTACCTCAAGGATGAAATCGCCGGAAAGATTCTGGCCGATGGATTTGGAGTTCCCGCCTTCGGAGATCTGGCCGCATTGCTGGATGGCACGAAGAAGTTTTCTTCCACACAGGATTGCAAGGATCTGCAAAAACTGTTGCAGGAGTTGACGCAGGGATTGAAGGACAAAGGATTGACCTTCTGGAAAGATGTCCCCGCGTTCCTCGCGGATGCCGATGCCTTGGGCCGAGCTTCCCTGTCGCGCCAAATCGAAGCCCTGTTGACCAATCCGCAGTTCTCCGGTTACCTCATGGAAAACTGGGGCGATCAGGGATTGCATTTCACCGGGCTTTCCGACTGGAAGCGTGCACCGAAAACAGCATTGCTCGAAACTCTGAAGCGTGTGAACCGTCCGGTTCACGTGTTCGCCGAGGCCGAGGATCGCACGCCTTATGTGAGCAGCTCTGCCGCCATCAAGGTGCATTTGTTCAATGAAGCCCATCTGGGCGATTACACCATCCAGTTTCGCGTCAAGGGTCCCAACGGTCGCACCTTGCATCAGGAATCGTCGAACGGAAAAGCCAAGGCCGGCATCAATCCTGCGGGACGTTTCAAGTTTCCCGTGGGTTTTGAAAAAGGCCGTTTCACATTTGATCTCGTCCTGACCCGTGCGGGCAAGGAAGTGTGCAAGACTGAGGAAACCTTCTTCGTGCCGCCGGAAGTCAAACTGGATTCCGTCCTTAAAAAAGTGACGCTGTTGGGCAACTTCCCCGACGCCGTTTCCTACTCCACTGTCGAGGACGCTCCGATTACCGTCGTCTCCGGCATGACGGACGTTTCCGAGGAAGCCTTGCGTAAGGCTTTCGATCGCGCCGTACACGGTTCTACCGTGATTCTGGGTGCGCTCACCGAAGAGGATGTGCGCAAAGTCAACGCCCTCAAGATGCTTGGCGTAGACATCGCCTCATTCCGTTCCACGGGCGGCCCGCAGGGCAATTATCACTATCTCAAAACCAGTCCGGCCTTCAAGGATCTTCCGGCTCCCGGCATGATGGATCCCATCTTCGCCGACGTGCAGCCGTCTTGGAGTCTGGATCATCTTCCGGTTCAGGCCGAGGTTCACGCGGGCAGCATCAATTTCCTCACGGCTCCGGGTGCAAAATCCAAGATTCGTTGGGGCGCTGATCTTGCCGTGGCTCCGCTGGGCAAGGGCAAAATCGTCTTCTGCCAGTTCGATATTTTCGGACGTTTGGGGAAGAACGCTCTAGCCGACGCGATGTTCGCGAACCTGATTCACCTGGCGAAGTAAGGACCCATTTTCAGCGAGTCCTGAACCGCTGCGGCGGGAATGGAATCCGTGGAAAAGGGAACTGAAACTGGAGCGCGAATCGCACGCGGATTGGGTTCCAACAAAATCGTTCCGCCGGTTTCCATTTTGGGATGTTCCTTGCGCAGTTCCCAAGCGGTATTCAAAGTCTTCAGCCATTCCATCGTCCACAGTACTCGCGTTTCCCGGTAATTCCACCATGCTTTGGGATCGAAATAGGATTCCGAGGCTGCGATTCGAATCACCGGATTTCCATGTGCGAATCTTCTGAAAATCCGACGTGCGCGCGCAGAGTGATAATTGGAAGTGAGGATTAACAGGGTGTCGATGCCCAGCAGTCTCGCCTGCTGTATCAGGATGATCGCTTCGGTGCTTGTGGAAACGGCTTCATGCGGCAGTTGAAAAAGCCGATCCTGTGGAAATCCCTTCGAGATTAAAAATTCCGATGAAAATTCGGACTCGTGATGGGTTTTGAACGTTCTGGGCCCGGATAAAATCAGACTGTCGAAGCGCCCATCGCGGAACAAGGCCAATGCGGCCTCGGAACGATCCATGTCCTTTCCCTCGCCGGCCAGCATGGCCGCCCAGCGGGTATGCTGTGGAGGATCGGAGCGCACCAGAATTTCCCCGGACTTCCAGAGGAAGATGGCGATGAGGAGCAGAAGAAGAAGGACAAGGAAATAAATCCATGCAGCCGCCCGGCTCCACAGGGGCCGGGAACGCGCTCCCATGGGATTCCGTGTCGAAGCTTGCAATGGAATCAGGCTGCGGTGTCTTCGACGATGCGAACGCGCATGGCCACCGCGTTTACGGGATTGTCGCGGTGATCCACGGCTTCGGCCACGATCAAGTCCGCCACGTCCATGCCTTCCACGATTTTTCCGAAGGCACTGTACTGGCCGTTCAGATGGGGCGCATCGTCCACGACAATGAAGAATTGCGAGGATGCAGAGTCCGGATTGGCCGCACGCGCCATGGAGACTGTTCCGCGAGTATGCGCGGTTTTGGAGAACTCTGCTTTCACGTTTTTACCAGAACCGCCCGTGCCGTGCATGCGGCGATCGCTTTCCTTGCTGTTGGGATCTCCGCCCTGAATCATGAAGCCGGGAATGACGCGATGAAACAGGGTTTCATCGTAGAATCCGGCTTTGGCGAGGGCCATAAAATTTTGAACGTGATTGGGGGCGACTTCGGGGAGAAGTTCCATGACGAGGTCACCGTGGCGGGTCGAAATGATGGCTTTTGGCATGGGGAAAATGTAACAAAGTCACCCATTCCATTTCATCATTTTTGCGCCCTCACCGGTATCTGCGTAATAGCCTTTGCGAAGACCAATCTCCTCAAACCCCACATTGGAATATAAAGCGATTGCAGGTGTGTTGCTTTCGCGGACTTCCAGGAAGAGGACGTAGCATCCCAGAGGTTCAAGGACGGTGCGCAAATCAATAAGCAAAGATTCACCCACACCTTGTCTGCGATGTTCGGGCGCAACTCCCAGCACCAGTATTTCGGCTTCGCTTCCAACCAGATTGGCGCAGACATACCCGATGACCTCGTGAGTGTCCGCAAGCACCGCCACCCTGCCGACCGGTTGGGAACCGGAATCATGGGAATCACCGGAATGGGAGGCAAACCGGGTCAAGTCGATGGCATTCCACGGCATGGGATTGCATAAACGCTCCAATTCCGCGACAGCAGGGATATCGGATTCCAGAAGCTCCCTCAGAATGTGTTTTGCCATGTGAATAACGCCTTTCCGCCTTAAATTGAAGAAACATTTTTCAGGACGGTCAGAACGGCAATGAAATTATCCCCTTCGCGCAGCTTGTGCTTCGCCATCCTCGGTTTCTTTTTCACACTTACCCCGGCCCGAACCTTTTACGTGGATGCCGTTGCGGGAAATGACGCCGCCACCGGATTAAGCAACGCCCTGGCCTGGAAATCCCTCACGCCGGTGAATGCCTTCACCTTTCAGGCCGCCGATTCGATCCTGTTCAAGAACGGAACGCAATATACGGGTTCCCTGATTCCCAAAGGTTCCGGAACAGCGACTAGTCCCATCTATGTGGGCGTTTATGGAACTGGCAACGCGCCTTTGATTCAAGCGCAGGGACTCAGTCCGGATGCACTGCTGTTGCAGAATGTTTCCTATTGGATTGTGAATGGCTTGGAGTTGACCAACACCGGAGCGACCCGGGCCACCACACGCCGCACGGGAGTGCATCTTACCTCCACCGGTAGTGCAATTATCAGCGGTATTCGTCTTCGCAACCTTTATGTACACGATGTGAACGGCAACATCGTAAAATCCAATACCAATGAAGGACAAGGCATTCTTTTTGAAAGCAGCGGGACTTCCCGTTTCGATGATTTGATCATTGAGAACTGCCATCTGGTGCGCACGGACCGCAATGGCATTTGTCAATACACCAGCGGCAGTGTCCGCAGCACCCGAGTCATCATCCGCAACAATTTGCTGGAAGACATCGGCGGCGATGGGATTAAAACCTGGGGTTCCAACGGTGCTCTTTTGGAATACAACGTGATTCACGGAGGAAGGATGCGGGCGCAGGACAACGCTGCCGGAATTTGGCCCTTTGCTTCCGACAGTACTGTCATTCAGTTCAATGAAGTTTCCGGCATGAAGGGTACCATGGACGGCATGTCCTATGATGCCGATTATCAGTGCCGCGGCTCCCTGTTCCAGTACAATTACAGCCACGACAACGAGGGTGGCTTTCTGTTGATTTGCGCCCCGGGAAATTCCTATTCCACCAACACGGTTTTCCGCTACAACATCAGTGTGCATGACGGTATCGATGCCTCGCGCATTTTCCAGATCGGGGGCAAAGCCACCAATACCTGGATTTACAACAACACCATTTATCTCGCGGCGAATCAGAACGTTCCCATTATCACCGATAATGAATGGAGCGGTGGAAATGCCGACAGCACGTATTTTTACAACAACATCTTTTACGTGGATGGAACCACGCATTACGTATGGAATCTCAGCAAGCACAATTTTTTTCAGAACAACGTATTCTACGGCAATCACACCATGCCCCCGGCGGACTCCAGAGCCATTACCGCCAAACCTCCCTTGAGTAATGCTGGGAGCGATATTAACGGTATGGCTGCCACCGGAGCGGCCTACAAATTTTCAGCCGCAGCCCCGGCCTTTGCTACCGGAGTGGTGATCGCCAATAATGGCGGCAGGGATTTCATGGGGAACATTGTGCCTTCCACCACGGCGCCTTATGTGGGAGCCATTCAGTACGGTACGGCCAGCGTGATCCTCCCCTTTTCATCCGCTCATTTGCGGGGACTTAAAAATGGAATGGTTGGATTTGAACTTCGCAATCTTCTCGGCAGGAAAATGGAAGGGAAAATAAAATGATTTCCAAAATTTCTTTGCTCACCTTGAGCCTTTTGCTCGCTGTTCAGGCGAAGGTGTACTACGTCAGTCCTACGGGCAATGATGCCGCTGTGGGCACTTTGGCTGCACCGTTCAAAACCATTACTCAAGGACAAACGGTGGCGAATCCCGGGGACACGGTTTATTTTCGGGGTGGCGTCTATGCGTTTGTCAGCACCACGGCTCAAATCGGAATTGCGTTGAACAAAAGCGGAACGCCAGGAAATCCCATTCGCTACTGGGCCTATCCCGGAGAACTTCCTGTTTTCGATTTTTATGGTATGACCGCTGCGCAGCGGATCAAGGGTGTGAATCTGACAGCTAGCTGGATTCACCTCAAGGGTTTTGAAATGAAAGGCGTGCCGCAGACTGCTTCACTCAAAGCGCATGAAGACTGGTGCATTTATGTCGATGGCGGCAGCAACAACATCCTTGAGCTTTTGAACCTGCACCACAATATGGGACCGGGGCTTTTCATTATCAACGGCGGGAAGAACCTGATCTTGAACTGCGATTCCCATGACAACTGGGATGCTTACTCCTATACCAGCGGTTCTCTCGATGCCGGACAGAATGCAGATGGTTTTGGATTCCACAGCACCAACATCGCGGACTCGGGCACCGTATTTCGTGGATGCCGCGCATGGTGGAATGCGGACGACGGGTGGGATTTCATTCAGGCGGCAACGGCAGTAACTGTGGAGAACAGTTGGTCGTGGCTGAACGGATATAAGGCTGGAACCACCACCGCATCCGGCAATGGCAATGGATTCAAGGTGGGCGGCTATGGGTTACCTCCCTCGAATGTTCCCGCCAAGGTTCCGCAGCATACGGTTCGCTTCTGTCTGGCATTCCGCAACCGGGCGGCGGGGTTTTACGAGAATCATCACCTTGCCTCCAACTTTTTCTACAACAACACCTCTTATAACAACGCGGCGGCCAATTTTAATCTGCTGGGCTACAAGAGCGGTGATGCGAGTTTGGGAATCTTGAGAAACAATATCGCCTTTATGGGAACGGCATTGTCGAATGCGACTACCGGCACAGGCGTGGATGCAGTGAATAATTCCTGGAATCTTGTAGTCGCTCCTACTGCAGCAGATTTTGAAAGCACGGATTCGACGGGTGTGAGCGGTCCGCGTCAGGCTGATGGCTCTCTTCCAAACATCGCCTTCATGAAATTGAAAGTGGGGGGTGCGATGATCGACAAGGGCGTGAACGTGGGGCTCCCCTATGTTGGTGGCTTGCCGGATCTGGGCGCGTTTGAATATGGAGCGAGCACGGGAATAGCTCTGCGTGCTCACAATAAACGAGCCGGAGTTTTGGGATGGCAGAAGGATGGATTCAAAATAACGGATCTTCGCGGCAGGACTGCCGATCAATCGATAGTGAGAAACGGCAAAAACCGTTCAGAAATCATTCCACTCCGTGCGGAGTATATTTCCATTCATCCATGACTCGTAAAAGAATTTCCTGTTTTCTTGCGTTAGCCGTTTTTGTTTGCCCACCTCTTTTTTACGGCTGCATTTTCGGAGCATCGGATGATAACAAAGGGAAGTCCCCTTCCCTTTCAGGAATGATTCTTATTCCCTCTAAAAATCACAGCTTTCAAATGGGCGCAAATAATGTGGCTGCGCCCGTGCATCAAGTCTCCTTCACCTACGATTTTTACATGGACACCATCGAAGTGACACAAGGGGATTATCAAACCTTGGTGGGGGTAAATCCATCCTATTTCAAAAGCAGTCTACGACCGGTGGAGAGAATCACCTGGTTTGACGCCATTCTTTACTGCAACAAACGAAGTCTCCGCGAAGGTTTGGACACCGTTTATCGGTACAGTGCAATATTCGGTATCGCTGGTGATGGCGTGGACAGCATGAATGGGCTGAGTCGGGATGATTCGAAAAAAGGATATCGGTTACCTACGGAAGCCGAATGGGAATACGCTTACCGGGGTGGAACACAAACCGCTTTCTATTGGGGGAATTCGGAGGATAGTACAGACGCCTACGCATGGTATTCCACGAATGCAGGTGACAGTACCCGACCCGTCGGATTAAAAAAACCGAATAGTTTTGGATTGCATGACATGGCTGGCAATGTTTATGAGTGCATTTACGACTGGTACGGGGAATATGATTCCCTTCCCCAAATTGATCCCAAGGGGCCGGACACCGGTTCGTTTCACGCCTTGCGGAGCGGCTGCTGGTTCAATGTTCCGTCTGTGCTGACGGCTGGGCATCGCGGTAAAGAACCGGCAGATGATCGCAATCTGGATGTCGGATTCCGGTGTGTGATTACGCGTTAAGAATCAAGCGCCAGCCTTCTCTTCCGCTGCTGACAATTGCAGATAATACGGTCTGAAAGCATCTAACCCCGAAGTCTTCGCGTGCTGTACCAAACGTGGAACGTCCCAATTTCCTTCCACCACATGCACCTGATTGAACTTCGACAGAATCGGTTCCATCGCCGGGACTTTACTCGGAATCACAAGAACAGCTTCGGGATTTCCCAAACCGGATAGTCTATCGGCTTCCACCAACGCTCCGGATTCTTTAAGATCCGTTGCCGTATAGAAACGTCCCGAGTTCGACGGAATCGCAGCAACCAACTGTTGTCCGGGTTTTGTTTCGCAGGACAACAGCAAAGCTGTGAATGCGGTGAAGCCATACAACGGAATATTGCGCGGCATCGCCAGTCCTTGTGCAAAGGCCATGGCAATGCGGATGCCTGTGAAACTACCGGGGCCGACTCCAACAGCGATCCAGCCTAAGTCGGAAAGGTTTCCTCCGGCTTCCTGCAAACAACCTTCGATCCAATCTCCCACATCGTCGTACCGATCTCCCGGTGGACGCCAGCGTTGTGCCAAGACTTTGTCCTCAGCATCCACAACAGCCACGAAACCGGCGAAGGAAATGTCGAGGATTAAACCGAGGGAGCGCGCCACTGTTTTAGGCTTTCCTCGAGAATATGCGAGACCAAATCGCGATAGCTTATGCCCATGCATGTGGCCTGTTGCGGCAGAATGGAAGTCGGAGTAAAACCGGGAAGGTTGTTGGTCTCCAACGCGAAGAGGCCCTTATCAGTCCAAATAAAGTCGGTGCGGCTGTAAACTGAGAGATGCAAGGCCTCATGAGCGCGGCGCGCCAGCGTTTGAATCTCCGTCAGAATTTCAGCAGGGAATTCCGCCGGTGTGATTTCATCCGTGCGACCCGATTGGTATTTGGCCTCGAAGGAAAAGAAGGCGTCTTGGTTCGGGCGGATTTCCGTGGGAGGCAACGCTTGATCAAAACTTTCCAGCACGCCACAAGTCGATTCACGTCCGGCAAGAAAAGTTTCCACCAGCAAACGCGGTGTGGTCTGCCCGATGGTCAGAATGCTTTCGATCAGTTCCGCATGCGTTCGAACAACGGCTACGCCAATGCTGGAACCGCCGGTGGGATGTTTCACCACGGCGGGAAGTCCGATTTCTTTTTCCACCCGTTTCGCTCCGGCTTCACCGAATTCCTCGCGGGAAAGGATGGTCCACGGTGCAGTGGGAATGCCATGCAGTGAATACAATTGCTTGGACAGGATTTTGTCCATGGACAGCGAAGAGCCGAGGCTGCCGCTTCCCGTAAAAGGTTGTCCCGCCATTTCGAGAAAGCCCTGTAGACGACCGTCTTCCCCACCGATGCCATGCAAACCGATGAAGAACACATCGGCTTCAGGGAAGGATGTGAAACGAGGGAATTGGATTCGATTCCAATCTGCCGGGGGATTTTGCAAAATGGCTTCTGCTTCTGAGGCCTGTAGGGGCAATTCGTGGTCGCTGAGCGCTCGCCCTGAGCTTGTCGAATGGGTAGTCGAAGCGCCACGTGCCCCGACGTTTTTCGGCCACATCCATTCATTTTTTTTGGAAATCAAAACCGGAAAACCCTGATACTTGGCCGGATCCAGATTGGCCAGAATACCGCAGCCGGAAACGAGAGAGACAGGATGTTCCGGGGAAATGCCCCCCATCAAAACGGCTACGCGGATGGGACTCGGAGACGGCAAAGGTTAAACCTCGACGATGCTGCCCAAAGGTTCCTCGGGATTGTTGAAATCCTCAAGGAAATAACTGTAACCTTCGGCATCCCGCGAGTAATTCGGGCCGCCGTATTGCTGGAAGAAGAAGCGCAGCGCCGCGTCCCGTGAGTCCATTTCCACGACTTTGTGGATAAGGGAGGGTTTGGGAGTGACAAAAGCGATGGCGTATTTGGGCATGGAAGTAAAGATAACCCTAGCTGCGGGGATTCAGTTCGAAATAACGATCGGGACCATTGCTTTGATAGGTTTTCCACGTGGTACGCAACAAGGTTTCCGCATCGCTGTATTTTGCCGTCCAACCCAGTTTTGCAAGGGCCATTTCTGAAGACGCGGTGACGGAGGCGGGATCTCCCAACCGGCGGCCCACGACTTCAAAGGGAATTTTCCGCCCTGTGATTTCCATGGCCTTATCCACCATCTCTTTCACGGTAATGCCGGAACCGGTTCCCAGATTCAAGGTCAGGTTTTCCCCACCCTTCATCAAATGCTCCAGAGCGGATACATGCGCCGATGCGAGATCGGACACATGGACATAATCGCGAATGCAGGTTCCATCCCGCGTGGAATAATTATCACCAAATATTTGCAACTGCTTGCGCCATCCCATGGCCGTTTCCATCACGACGGGAAGCAGGTTGCCGGGGTTTTGTTCCAGACCTTGAATCTCTCCGTCCGGGTCATAACCGGCCGCGTTGAAATAACGCAGGCGAACATGTTTCAAACCTTTCAGACGTCCATACCATTCCAGAAATCCCTCGATCATGAGTTTGGTATAGCCGTAATAATTCTCCGGGTTCGTGGGATGTTTCTCATCGAGCGGGAGGTATTCCGGGCTGCCATACACCGCAGCCGTGGAGGAGAAAACGAACCGGGGAATGCCCGCCTCCAAAACGGCTTGCAGCAAATTGAGGGTGCCGGTGATGTTCTGCCGGCTGTATAACTCAGGGACAAGCATGCTTTCCCCGGCAGCCTTCAACGCAGCCAGATGAACCACGCCATCGAACGGGAATTCCTGCGCCGCTTTTTTCAGCGCCTCCGGATCTTGAATATCCCCTTGACGGAAAATCGCATCTTCGGGAAGGTTCTTGCGCAACCCCGAGGACAGGTTGTCAAAAATGACGGGGGTATGCCCGGCTTTCCGAAGCGCTTTGCAAACGTGGGAACCGATGTACCCCGCTCCTCCGACAACCCAAACCTTCACATGACCTCCTGAATGCCCGTCAATTGTACCAAATCACGGGAGTGCTTTCCACGCAAGGGGACTTGATTCTTCCACAGTTGCCTCGAATGCGGGAAAGCTTGTATCTTATCAGCGTTCATACTTGAAGGAATTCCCATGCGCGCTCCCATTTTGTTGTCCATGGTCTGTCTGCTTGGAGCAATGTTGTTGCATGCCCAGGCCCCCGTTCAAGGTCCCACGCCTCCCGAACCGCCTCCCACATGGGAAGTGGACAAGGCTGGAAAACGCGCCCATATCGATTTCAATTTGAAGGTCAAGTCCGTTTCGAATCCTGCCATGCAGTTTTCCAAGTTCGCGGGCCATAAAACCCTCGTCTTTTATTTCTCCGCCAAATGCCCCCATTGCCAGCATGCCTTTCCTTACGTGCAAAAGATTGCAGACTCCCTGACTTCCAAGGGCTTCACCTGTGTAGCCATGGCCATCAAGTTCAACACTGACGAGGACATTCACAGTTTCGTCAACGATTTCAAATGCCATTTGCCCATCTTCCAGGATGACGATCGCTCCTTCGGGGAGGCCTACGGCACTGGTTATGTTCCCGTGATTTATCTCATCAACGAAAAAGGCGAGTACATCCGCTACAAATCCTTCAACGAAGACGAAACCCCCAAGTATTTGATGAAGGACGCGAAGCTTCTGGCCATGGCCAAGAAGTAACCGGTTTTTCATGGCCGGTACCCGGCGCGTCAACACCACTTTTTCCCATACCGCCGCCGCTTCCGAAAGCGGCGGTTCTTTTTTGAATTTACTTTGCCGCCGTTTCCCCTATCATACCGGACCGGAATGGGAGTTGCGCATTCGCGACGGTAGTGTGCTGCTGAACGGTGCTTTGGCGGCACCCAACGCCACCATCCGTTTGGGAATGCATGTGCAATATCGCATGGAGGGTTACGAGGAACCCGCAGTTCCGATTTCCTTTCATGAAATCATCCGGGCGGGCGATTTGGCCTTGGTGCATAAACCTGCGGGGCAGCCGGTGCATAAAACCGGAAGAGTTTTTGTGCATACCTTGGTCAATCTTTACCGGGAACAATTTGGGAATGATTGGACTCCGTTGAATCGACTTGATGTCGAGACCAGCGGCATTGTGGCCTTTGCTCGAGGCACAGATATTTTGCGCCGGTTCTCTCCCGTAGAGTCCCAATGGAAAAAGATTTATCTCACCGTGGTTCACGGCAGAATGTCTTCCGGTGGAAGCATTGAACTTCCCATTGCGGAAAAAGCAGGAGATGTTCTTCGCAGCCGTATGCATCCCGATCCTGCTGGGAAGGCCGCAAAGACGCTGTTTCATCCGTTGCAGGTGAATGGGGATAAATCCCTAGTGTTAGTGCGGACTTTGACCGGAAGGAAACATCAGATTCGTTGTCATCTCGCTGCCATTGGTTTCCCAATCGTGGGAGACAAGATGTACAGTATGGATGGGAAATATTATTTCAAACGGCTGGAAGGCGAATTGGATGATACGGATTTCGAAGCCTTGGGCGCTCCGCATCATTTATTGCATGCGTTTCATCTGGAGATTCGCGATACGGATGGCGAGGGGATTCAGGGAACGGATTTCGATTTGCCGGAATCGTTTTTTACCGGGTTCCAGGAGCTTCGAGAAAACCTTGTTTCATTAACCGGCAGCGACATCTTTCAGCAAATTGTAAAGGCGTAATTCAACCCTTCAGCATTTATCTTTCCAATATGCCGATTCTGGATAAACCTCTCACAAAAAAACAACTTCTGGAAAATTTTTGCCATATCTATCAATCCATGACCAAAGGTGTCGTAGATCTGGAATCCGGTCTGATTGCCCTTGAAGCGGACATGCACGCGGATTTGGAGGGTAAGTTCTTGAATCAGGGTTCGCGCCAACGGGACTTGTGGGGTTTCAATCTGTATCCGGAAAAAAATGGCACGGAATTCGTCGAGTACACATCACTCATCAACATTCGTCCCGCCCACGGTAATGCTTCAATTGAAGTTCGGGATCCAGTGCTGCGTGAGCAAATACTGAGCGTGATCGGAAAATGGATTATTGATGCCTGAAGCAGCTATACCCCCCCTTGCAGATTCCCTCTCCCGTTTAACACCAGGACAAAGAATCCTGTCTGTTGCCGCAGAAATGCATCGCGCCAGAAATTGGATGGAGAGACGCGATTTGGAAGAAATGAGGCGCTGCTATGCTCGCGCATTGGATCTGATGGATCGATTGTGCGGACTTGCGGATCGGCCCAAGGCCCTTGGTGAATATCGCCGTTGGAGGGAATTAACGGCAGGGCTTTTTATTCGGGAAATTCCTTCGATGGAAGAGCATAAGCTTTTGGAAGATACGTTGATCCTGCTGCATCCCGAAAGCTGGAACGCTTTCTTCACCCCTTCAGCGGCTTGACGGAGCAATAATTATTGGATCTTAGGTATCCATTAACATTTCTCTCACCCGTGCTTCAATCTCCGGAATATCCTGCTCCGAGACTGCCTGAAACCAAACGCCTTGCGGATAGCACATCACATTAGGGCCTTGGGCGCAGGGGCCGAGGCAACCTGTACGGGAAACGCGTACCGGAAGTTTGGCTTCCTTGAGGCGGATTTTCAACTGCTCAAACACGCCCTGGGCCTCACCCGAATCCCCGCAGGACGGCGTTCCATCGTGCCGGGCATTGGTGCAGACGAGAATATGAAGCGGATGAGGCGTTTTGGTAGTTTGCATTGGAATAACCAAGTTAAGAGTAAGCCAGAAAGTAAGTTTTGAATTCATGAAAAGCGCTTTCTTCGTTTCGGATTTGCATCTCGGTTCGCTGTATAAAAACGCGAAACCGGACCGCAACGTTGCATTCGAAGCCTTCCTCCGTTCTCTTACAGGCCGGGCCAGCCACCTGTTTCTTTTGGGGGATGTCTTTGAGTTCTGGATGGAGCACCGCTATTACATCCCCAAGGATCATTTTGGTGTGCTCAGTGCCCTGTTGGAACTGCGGCGCTCCGGTGTCGAAATCCATTACGTCTGCGGCAATCACGACTTCAATCTCGGAACTTTTTTCCGCGATCAAATCGGCGCGGAAATCCACGACGGTTCTTTTCACATGGAGCTACAGGGAAAACGTCTGCTCTTGCTTCATGGCGATGGCCTGAATCCGGACGACAAGGCCTATCGCTTTGTTCGCCGCATCTTGCACCATCCCCTGTCCAACTGGCTTTACAAATTGCTCCATCCCGATCTCGGAATGAAAATCGCTTTGAGTGTCGGCAAGCTCTCCAGAGATCACAATGAAAATATCCCGCGCTATCTCCCCCGCTACGAAGTGGCTGCCCGGGAATTATTGCGCAAGGGTGGCGAGGATATTCTGATGCACGGCCATATTCACGCGGGCTTTGTGAAGCACGTGCCCGAAGGCGTTTATGTCAATACCGGGGAATGGCTGGAGAAATTGCAGTACGTGGAAATGACAAACGGGGAATGTTTTTTACGGACTTATGCCATGTAAGGGCGACCCGGCGGGTCGCCCTTACATGGCATCCAGTTCCTTTTTAATGCTATCAATGCGTTCATAGTTTTCGGTTTGCAGCGCCTCGACTTTCGCAACCAATAATTCCAGTTTTCGCAACGCCACCGGATCAAAAGCGGTGGAGTTTTCGATCAAGTTGACGATCGCTTCGGTGTCCTCCGGAAACCCAAACTCTTCCATGAACGCGCGGAATTCACTTACCGATTTTTCATGTTCGGCCTGTCCTTCCGCATCACCGCGCGTATAGATCATGCGCGGGATGAGGTTCTTGAGCAAATGCTGCTTCCAACCTTCGCGTGTGTCCGTGGAGCGCGCTTCGGAGACAATGGATTTGGGCTGTACTTCCACCGTTTGCAGCAGCATGGAAATTTCCTGCTCCACTTCGCGGTGTTCCTGCTCGCGATAATAAGCCTGATACAGTATGGGAAAGGCGTTCACGCACAAATGCGCGTGGCTCAGCACGGTGAAGGAACCGAGGTAATAGATATCGGCGTCCTGCCCCATCATTTCCTCTTCGGAGGAAAAGTAAGCCACCTTGGCGGGAATGGGAATGAAGTCGGCGTTCTTCATGGACTCCAGTCGTTCCTTCACCGCTTCCGGATCCAACGCTCCTTCAAGTCCGCCGGTTTCCCGGGCCTGCTCAATCACTTCTTGAATACCCTTTTCGAGCGAGATGCCGAATTCTTTTTTGAAGAAGTCGCGGATGTTGCGCTGGTCCACATAGTTGGCCTGCACGGCGAGAATGCCATTGCGCACAAGCCCCTCCAAAGGCGAGACTTCGTTCTCCGCATCATTCCCTTCGGAAACGGGATTCACATCGTCGCGTCCCTCAAGTCGGACATAGGCGATCAATTTTCCCATCAGGCGATGGGAATCGCCTTTTTTCGGATTGCCGGGAAGGCCGGGAAAATTCACGTCTTCCCCTTTTTATTGCGCATAGATTCTGTTGCGGCTTCCTGCACCTTGCGCAAGGGAACGGATTTTTCTTTTGCCGTGGTGCGGAGGCTTTCATATTCGGGTTGAACCCGTTGCAGTCCCCATGCGGGAAACACAATTTCCTTGGCTTCCACGGCGCCGAATCCGGTGTCGATGTTTGCGGATTTTTTATGGCTGACATGCCGGCGCACGGGAAACCAGCGTAATCCTCCCGCCGGGGTTTCCGTGGCGATGATGCGCATGGCCTCATCGCGCAAAGTCGGAGTTGCCAAAGCGCTAAGCTTCACTCCCAACCGGCCTTTTTTCATGACGATCGATTCCTGCCAGGCATCCAGACATCCCGCTGCAAAGAGACATTCCACCGCATAAGCCACCTGTTCCGGAGTGGCATTGTCGAGATTGCATTCAATCTGACACATTTGAAATGCGGCATCGGCAGCGGTGGTTTCATCATACAAACAAAGGCGCAACACGTTGGCGCGATCGACCGGATCCCGGGACCCGGCTCCCTGGCCGACTGCATTCAAGATTGACGTCCATTCCGGTGTGACGGGTTGTGCCACGGTGGTCACAATGGCTGCGCCCGTCGGGGTGCAATGTTCCCCTTCCCAACCGGTGCGGAAGGAGGGAAAGCCCCGTGTAAGTAGCAATGTGGCCGGAGCGGGTTCCGGTAAAACACCGTGGGCTATTTTAAGGCTGCCGCGTCCAAAGGGAAAAGGCGTTGCCAAACATTTCTCCACACCGAGATGTTGCATACCCAGAACAGCCCCCAGCACGTCGACGAATGTGTCCAATCCGCCGATCTCGTGGAAATGAACTTCTTCGATTGGAATACCGTGGATTTCGGCTTCGGCTTCCGCAAGACGCCGGAAAATATTTTCAGCGGTCTTCTCCACTGCAGGAGGAAGACGGTTTTTTTCGAGAAGCGAAAGAAAATCTTTCAGGCCGCGATGAGGTGGATTGGCTTCAAGGCACAACACCCGGACTCTCATGGATTTTACCCCATGGACCATCACCGTTTCTGAATATACCGAAGCCGGGAGTTTCGTTTCGCGCAAAACAGCATTGAGAATTTCGGGGTCAAAGCCGAGCGCGAAAAGCCCTCCGAGAATCATATCCCCGGATACCCCCGCCGACATTTCAAATAACAGAGTTCTGGACAAAAACCGCCTCCACGCGGGAGGGAGAAAACAGCGTCAGAAGGATCGATAGTAGCCGATATGCAGATCGATGTTCAAAAGGTCGGAACTTCTGCGTCCTTGGCCCAGTTTCAAAACCACCTTGGGTTCAGCAGTCAGCCCCTGGACTTCATTGAGACGGTACAGCACGTCAGCCGAAATGGAAACGTCCACCTGGTTGAAATAATCGTCGTCGTAAACTCCCGCGGTGTAGGTCCCATCGGCACGGCGCACGCCCAGCCAGTTTCTTTTCCAAGAGGTGAAGAAATATTCGCCCGCCAGTTGCGGGATGACGTCGATTTTTTCATTGGCATGCAACCGATAGCCGAACACGGGGCCGATTCCGAAACTGTGGCGGCGAAAATTGTTTCTGCCGCTGTCAGAAGGTGCGCTTTCGAAGATGTAATCGGTGCGGATGGAGAAGGCCAGTTTGCTGTTGGCATCCGGTTCCAGCAATTCAAATTCTGCATAGGGGTTGAAGAAGTAGGAGTGGATTTTGGAGGCGCTCAGCGAATCATGCGGGGGCGTGGAGAACATGGTGTCCTTCAGGGACATGCCCATTTGCATACCGAGCGTGGCCCGGCTTTCAATGGTGTATTCGACACCCAGCACAGGCTGCGTAATTTTGGAATTCCACTTCAGCCCGGTGTAGGGGTGAATACCGGAAAAATCCTGTTCAAACACCTCGGTCTGGGAAAATGCCGAAACGGCCATGAGCAGTGAGGCGGACAGGGCCATTTGCAGCGAAAGCTTTTTCATCATTTTCATCTGGGGATGCTCCTCCACGGTAGATTGGAATATAACTCCGCCGGGAAGCCAAAACAGCGGAAATTTCAACGTTCAAGCTTGAATTTGAACTTTCGACGCGATCCTGGGGATACAACGATGTCCGTGTCAAAGGGGGGCGCCAGGCGATGAACAAGCTCTAAATGATGTTTGCCGGGAGGAAGTTCCAGCCAGGTTTTCATCGGAGTCTCCCCTTCCGCCTTGCCATCCACATTAATTGCCGCGAAAGGCGGTGCAGATTCAATCAGAACGGCACCGGGTTGGGCGGGAGAGGTACTGCTGGAATCTGCGGTCCGCTTTCCGGATGTTTTGGAGGAATTTCCTGATGCCGAACCGGATTTGGAATCCCCTGTAATCTTGGCCGGATTGTGGGCCTTGATGCCGGAATCCAACACCGAAGTTTCGGCTATGCCTGAATTGGGAGGTGCCGCAACTGGCGGCGGGTTATTGTGCTTTAAAAAAAGCCAGAAGAAAATCACAACGGCTGCAAGGGACCCGAAGATTGTGATCCAGATCCAGGTTGTCTTCTCCGTTGAAAAAATGGATTTGTTGGAAATTCCTCCGATCGATCCAAACCGGGGAAGATCGATTCCCAGAAATTTGGAACCGGTTTGAGTGGGACTTGAAGGAAGACTGAGTCCTTCAACGAAGGAATGAACGTGCTCCACAGGATCGACGATGCCGTGACTGTTGAGCCAGTCCCGCAGTTGGTGCGCCAGCCAGCGCGCCCCCTCTCCGCGATCAGCGGGGGCTTTTTGCAGCAACGTGTCGACGATTTGAATGAGAACGGGATCCGCGTCCGGGTTGCGCTCCGCCACCGGGGCATGCGGCTTTTCACAGATGTTGCGCAAGGTGGCCGGAATGCTGTTGCCGGTAAAGGGCATTCTTCCCGTGAGACAGGAATAAAACACGCCGCCCAACGAAAAAAGATCCGTGGTATGCGTGGGTTTGAGTCCCTCCACCTGTTCCGGTGACATGAAATTGGGAGAACCCAAAACCGCGCCGGTTTGAGTGCGCGATTGCTCGTCGGCGATATGGGCGATTCCGAAGTCGGTGATTTTGAGAACGCCTGCGGAATTGAACAAAAGGTTTTCCGGCTTGATATCGCGATGCACGACCCCATGGCGTTCGGCAGAGGTGAGCCCCTCAGCGGCCTGGTAAATGATGGCGGCCGCCACCGTGTCCGGCATGGGTCTGCCAGTCATGGCCGTGCAAATCGTTTGCAGGCTCTGGCCGTCGATATATTCCATGACGAGGAATTGCTGGTTTTCCTGAACGCCGAAATCGAATATCTCGACGATGTTCACATGCCTCAGGGCCGCAATGGTTTTGGCTTCGACTGTGAAGCGGGCGATCAGTTTCTCATTGGAGGACAGATGGCTTTGAATCACCTTGATCGCCACCAGACGGTTCAACAGGGGGTCTTCGCCCAGATACACCGTGGCCATACCGCCTTGGCCCAATGGCCTGAGGATTTGGTAGCGTCCCAGTTCCATGAATCATCGTCCGGTGTTCGGACGCCACCTCGGATTTTTGGAGGACATGTCGACAGAATAAAAACTGCGATCGAATTTGGAGGCGTCGCGGTCCAGATGCTTCAACAGAAAGCGGGCGATCCACTTTTCGATTTTCAAGACCACCATCTTTTTCCGCAACCGCCCCTGCGTGTCGCGGTTCAGGATGGAGGGGATGGTGTTCAGCGAGAGGATTTCATCCAGCTCGCGTGTATTGAGGTTTTCGCGGCCCTCGGGTGAGGCGTAAAAATGCGTGACTCCGAAGCAGATCTTGTTGGGATTTCCCGCGCGTAATCGGCGGCAGCATTCCATGATGGTGGAACCGGTGCGCACCATGTCGTCCAATACGATGACGTCCTTGCCCTCCAGTTGCTCCAAAGTGATGTCGGACTGTTCGCTGACGGTCATGCTCACCTGGCGTTCCCCGGCGCGGGACTTCTGCATCACAATGCGGGCCACTTTGGGCAAGCCGATGGATTTCTGCACCTGATTGACGAAGGGTATGGCCCCCATGTCGGGCGCGCAGAGCACGAGGTTGGAACCGTCGGTTCCCGTGCTGACCATGTCGGAATACTTGATATAATCCGCATAGAGCTCGTCGGGGATGAGGTTGTAAAAACCGCCGTTGAAAGTCTGGCTGAAAAGTTTTTGAACCTTGGAACTGTGGTTGTGAACGGTGATGACGGCGTCCACGCCGGAGGAATGCAGCAATTCCGCATAGAGTTTTCCCGTAAAGGCCTGACCGTCAAATTTCTTGAGATCCTCAACCGACCGGGATTCTTCATCCGCCCCACGGAAAGGGCCGCGGTCTTGCGCCGAGAAGAAGAGATCGGGTTCGACCAGAATCACCTTGCGGGCGCCGTTGTCTTTGGCGGCGCGGGCTAATACCATGGTGCGCATGGCCAGTGCGCCGCGGGTGTGATCCGTGGCCGTCGAACAGATGACCACCACCTTGCCTGTAAGGGACTGGCCGATATGGTCCATGTCGTTTTCGTCGCTGAGATAGCGGGGACAGAATTCCGTGTTGGCGTACACCTTCAGGGAAATGAGATCGGCCATGTCCTCCACTTGTCCGCAGGCGTGTCCGATGTCAATGGCAAACGGGTCGTCGGAAACATTGGAGATGATGATCAAATCGCGCATGGCCATTCTTTTTTGTTCCGTTCTTTATCCCGCGTCCAGAGCGATGGGGGTCGGCGTCGCCTTCCACACATCCCGGTTGTATTCAAATATGGTCCGGTCGGAGGAAAATTTACCCATTCGAGCCACGTTGAGAATGGCTTTTTGCGTCCAACTTTCCTGATTTCGGTACAAATCCGAGACGCGCTGCTGGCAGGCCACGTAATCGGAGAAATCCTCCAGCAGCATGTATTCGTCGTGATGCAGCAGACTATCGATGAACGGGGTGAACAATCCCGGCTCTTCCGGCGAAAAATGCCCGACCTGGAACAGGTCGAAAACGGCCTTGAGGCGGAGGTCCTTTTTCAGGCAAGACTCGGGGTTGTAACCCGCCGTCTTCTTTTGCCGCACTTCTTCGGTGGTCATGCCGAAAATGAAAAAGTTGTCCTCACCCACTTCCTCGCGAATCTCGATATTGGCTCCGTCGAGGGTTCCGATGGTTAGCGCGCCGTTGATGGCGAATTTCATGTTGCCCGTTCCGCTGGCCTCGGTTCCCGCAGTTGAGATTTGCTCCGAAAGATCGCTGGCGGGGAAAATCCTTTCGGCTGCAGAGACGCGGTAATCCTCCATGAACACCACCTGCAACAGACGGCGGGAATCCGGATCATTGTTGATGACCTCGGCCACCGAGTTGATCAGTTTGATGATCAGCTTGGCCATGAAATAGCCGGGGGCGGCTTTGCCGCCAAAGATGAAGACGCGGGGAACCATGTCCTTGCCACCACCGGCCTTGATCTCGTTGTAGAGATGGACGATGTGCAGCACGTTCAATGCCTGCCGCTTGTATTCATGCATGCGCTTGATCTGCACGTCGAACAATGCTTCGGGATGCACTTCAATATCCTGCGTGAAACGGATGAAGTCCGCAAGGCGTTGCTTGTTCAGGCGTTTTACTTCGCGCCAACGTTCGGCGAAGGCGGCATCTCCGGCGAATTTTTCCAGTTCGCGAATTCCGGAAAAGTCCTTGGCCCAGCCCGAACCGATTTTTTCGGTGATGAGCGCGGCCAACGGCTTGTTGGCGTTGAGTAGCCAGCGACGCGGCGTAATGCCGTTGGTCTTGTTGTGGAATTTCTCCGGTGCCATTTCGTAGAAATCCTGCAGCACACGCGTTTCGAGCAGTTCGCTGTGCAACGCGGCCACACCGTTCACCGCATGTGAACCGACCACGGCCAGATAGGCCATGCGCACCGAACGCTGTTCCCCCTCCTCGATCAGGGACATGCGCTTCAGCCGATCCAGATCCATGGGATGTTTCCACGAAACCTGTTTCAGAAAACGGGAGTTGATTTCATAAATGATTTGCAGATGGCGCGGCAGAAGCCGTCCCATCAAATCCACGCTCCACTTTTCCAGCGCTTCGGGAAGAAGGGTGTGATTGGTATAGGCGAAAACCCGTGTCGTAATGTCCCAGGCTTGTTCCCACGAAAGCCCTTCCAAGTCGATCAACAAACGCATCAATTCGGGAATGGCAATGGCCGGATGCGTATCATTGAGCTGCAGGGTGACTTTTTCCGCAAGGCGTCCGCAATCCTTGTGGAATTTCTTGTAACGGCGAAGAATATCCTGCAATGTCGCAGAGCAGAGGAAATACTGCTGCTTGAGCCGGAGTTCCTTCCCGTTCATGGAGGAGTCATTCGGGTACAGCACCTTGGAAATGCTTTCCGCCAGCGCAATGTCCTTGCTGGCGTCGAGATAATCTCCGCTGTTGAAATAGTTCAGTCCGAATTCATCCGCGGATTTGGCGGACCACAAACGCAAGGTGTTCACGGTGTGGTTGGCGTATCCGGGAATGGGTGTGTCGAACGGACAAGCCAGCACATCTTCGGTGTCAATCCATTCAAAAACCAGAACACCGTGATCGTTCTTGCGGGATACCACTTTGCCCTTGAAATGGATGGTGACCGTGTATTCAGGGCGTCCGATTTCCCAGGGATTGGTTTGCTTCAACCAGTTGTCTGGGTGTTCCTCCTGAAACCCGTTGCGGATTTTCTGGTGGAACATTCCGTAGTCGTAGCGAAGGCCGTATCCGTAGGCCGGGAGTTCCAGCGTGGCCATGGAATCGAGAAAACAGGCGGCGAGGCGTCCGAGACCGCCGTTGCCGAGGCCCGCCTCCAATTCCTGTTCGCGCAAATCCTCCAGCTCCATGCCCAGTTCATACAGGGCAGCACGGGCCTCGTCCCAGATACCCAAATTGATCAGGGCGTTGCCGAGCGAACGGCCCATCAGGAACTCCAAGGAGAGGTAATAGATGCGGCGGACATCTTGTTTGTAATAGGTCTGCTGCGTTTTGATCCAGCGTTGAATCAGCTTGTCCCGGGCGGCATAGCACAACGCCAGATATTTGTCGTAGGGTGTGGCGGAATACTTGTCCTTGCCGAGCGAATATTTGAGATGGCGGAGAAAGGCGGCTTGAAACGGTTGTTTCGGAAATTCCGAGCCGGTGGATTCCGAATCTACGGACGGTTCCTGAACCTGGGTTGCGGTGGACATGCGGGCGTCCTTGAAAAAGTTAAAGAGAAGAAATGCGAGTTTGATTCAATGGTAGCAATATTCGTTTTTTCGCCATCAAAAGCGTACCTTGCTTCCTGCCGTTTCCACTTATGCGCGCCTCTCCCCAAGATTATTTCCGCCGACAGGGTTTAAAGCCCCTGAATTGGGATGAAGTGTTAAAGGTTGTCGAGTCGCGACTTGCATCCCCGAACCTCCCTGTTTTCCAACGCCTTCACCGGAGTTTCGTCGGTTATCCCGTGGAACACACCTGCCGGGCGTTTTATGATTTTTGCGTTTCCCACGGATTGTCGGATTTACTCGCATCCTTTCGCTTTGAAAGGTTGTGCCGCATTGGCGCGTGCTTGTCGGGATTGGTTCTTCGCGAGCGTAATATTCTCGATATCGGCGCAGGAGGCGGTTATCTCGCAGGATATTTGAAGGAAGAGCTCGGAGCAAATGTTTCTGTTGCCGATTGGTCGGCTGAAAGTCGGAAGCATTTGCAGACGGCGGGTTTTGAAACTTTTGCAACCGAATTGGATCCGGGATTATCCGGAAAACAATTCGATTTCATTCTTGCCGCAGACAGTTTGGGAGAGGTGAATGCGGATGAGGACAGCTGGCTGCGCGAACCGGAAAACGCCACCGATCCCGGATACCCGGATGAACTGGAACAGCGCTATGGTTTTACGGACAAGCTTGCGGCTTGGAAATCCTTTCTCCGCCCGGGAGGAAGCGTTTTGTTGTTCGAACCCATTGGATTGCCCATGTTCTGGCAGGGAGCCGCCCTCTCTTTGAGACAATCCGGCTGGAAAGCGGATATCATCGGCCCTGAACCCGTTTGGGGCCTTTTGTTATATTGACAACCCGAACCCAAACAAGGAAAACATCATGGCCGTGTTAGTTGGAAAAGAAGCCCCGGATTTCACAGAAGACGCCGCAGTGGGCCAGACCCAGCAGAAAATCACCCTGTCCCAGTTCAAGGGCAAACAGTACGTCGTGCTGTTTTTTTATCCGCTGGATTTCACCTTCGTGTGCCCCACGGAAATCCACGCCTTTGAGGAAGTGAAAAAGGAATTTGAAAGCCGCAACGCCGTGTTGCTCGGCTGCTCCATCGACTCCGTGCATTCCCACATGGCATGGTTGCGCACCCCGAAGAACGACGGTGGCATTCAGGGCGTGACCTACCCCATCATCGGGGATATTCACAAGCGCGTTGCCCGCGCCTATGACGTTCTGGATGAAGGCGCAGGCATCACCTACCGTGCTTCATTCGTGATCGACAAGAACGGCGTGGTTCAGGCGCAGGTCGTGCATCACCGTCCCATCGGCCGGAACGTGGAGGAAGTCCTCCGTTTGCTGGACGCATTGCAGTACAGCGAAGAGCATGGCGAAGTCTGCCCGGCCAACTGGCACAAGGGTGAGAAGGCCATGAAGGGAACATTGGCTGCGACTGCGGACTATCTCGCGAAGAAATAAGCTCATCTCGTCATCTCGACATTCTCCTGCGGAGAAAGCTCGATGACCGGTTCTGCGAAAATTGAAAGCCTGTTCTGAAAAGAGCAGGCTTTTTTATTTGATGGGTAAAATTGGAATTGAAGGGTAAGTGCGGATGGAGTTCTTTTGCAATCTGCCGTTCAAGTCGAAGTATTGGGCCGGAAGTAAAGAATAATCAGTTCTTCCCGTTTGAAAGGAATGGGGTAAAACAATGGCCAATGATGCCAACGGAGTCACTGCTGCGGAAGGGGTCGATGAGCTAGTCACTGGGGCACATCCGATCGATTGTATGGAGAATTCAGTGGTTAGAACGGTGAAAGTGTAGGTAATGCCATTTGTTAATCCCGTGATCGTACAGTTCGTGCTGCTTGTAGTACAGCCATTACTCGTGGGATTTGAACTGACGGCATAGTTTTTGCTTTCTCCGCAAGGATATTGAGGCGGCATGTTTGGTCCCACCCATGAAACGCTGACCTGACCGTTACCTGCCACAGCGGCAAGGTGGGTTGCGGTAAAAGACGGAGTGTGAAACGTTAACGAAGCGGAAGCCGGACTCGAACCCACGGTATTGATGGCATATGCCACGACGGTATAGGCGGAATCTGGAAACGGATTCCCAGATGGAATGCTGCAGGATAATACGGTGTCGGGAACGGTGCAATGTGCACTCGTATCATTCAATGCCCTTAAGGTATAACCGGTTATCGGACTGCCACCATCTGAAAGCGGTTTAGTCCATCTGATAAGTACAGGAACTCCAGAAACCACCGGCATAATGCCCGTCATATTTATAGGAGGGCTGGGAACGGTTGCCGCTTTTGCGAAAATCGGAATTCCAAGGCAAATCCAGACCATAAGGGATGAAGATTTTTGGAATGGATTCATGAACCCGCCCTCCTTCGTTATCGAAGGCCTGATTGAAATATACCGTAAAACATGATTCCGGGACCTTTTTTATTTGGCGGGCAAAAGTGTGATAGAAGGGTAAGTGCGGAGAGATTTCTTTTGTAATCTACCCTTTAGATCGAAGTATTTATTTCTCGTTTCGAGAGTTAAAAAATCAACTTGATTTGTTTTTAGAAAAGTGGCATTTGCATTGATATCGGGCCGACCAATCAAAATAATGGTATCCTGACCCCTGTTATTCATTGCTTGGAATATTAAACGCGTTACCAGAGTGTCTCCAGACACCGCTATTACGACTCTCTTTGCTAGGGGAGCAATAGTCGAATCAATAGAAAATCTTGAAAGCTTTTGGCTTTGATTTATCCCCGTGGTTATCGCATTGATTGCGTTGGCATAATATTTCGGAATAGTCGTGAAAGGGCCGCTTGTATAGGTGCCATTCACATTGTTGAACCACATGGCATATAACGAAGATATTTGAAAGATTACTTCTAGACGCATGAATGGCATATCTGAACGAATGACTTCAAGCTGAACCGCAGAAAATCGAAGCGTGTCGGCTCCTTGATTAGATAAGGTGACAGTATCTTGGCGCCATTCATAAACAGTGTCTTTTGATAATGACCAATCTCTTGCATTAACGCCGGAAACCAGCAAAAGAAGAATCGAGGTTAAGATCATCGGTCTCAACAAGCTCTGCCCTCTGTTCCCTCGTATCACCATACCCTTATTATAACCCTGAAATTGTTTTTATCGTCCATCGTTTCAGGAGTTGTTTCACCCAAACCAGCGGATTCCCCACCGATTATATTGTCTCCTCATGCGCTCTACCCTATTTCCCCTATTCCTAGTGACTTGCGCATTCACCGATCCCCTGCACCTTGACCGCATCCAAAATGTGGATACAGCGACTTTCCCCCCTTCCAAAAACTGGATGGCCGACAGGGACAATACCGGCGAGGGAATTTGGATCGGCATCAACGACGAACCGATCGATACCCTGAACAATGATTTCCGGGAACTGGACAGCAACGGAGTCAGCCGGTTTCGTGGGGCTCCCATGTGGGACAAGTTTTACGGCGGAAAGCATTGCTGCGCGCACGGAACATTCGTGGCCTCCATCGCCGGAGGAAATGGATGGATGAGCGATTCCAGCGGAGGGCGAAGATACCAATGGCGGGGCGTGGCTTTCAAAAGCCGTTTCATCGCCGGATTGGGGAACGGACTTGCCGGTGAAGGCGACGTGAACAACAATTCCAGCGTGAACGATGTGGGGGCTTACAACGGACTGGATCGCAATGTGGACTCTATCCTTTTCAACCATGCCGCCTACAAACACACCGTTGTCTATGCTGCGGGAAACAATGGCGATCGCCCTGCCTATGGAACATTGCAGGGATATTATTCCATTCTCAACCAGTCCAAAAATCCGATCACCGTAGGTGCGACATACCTGGAAAACGATTCTCTTGCGCCTTTAAGCAGCATGGGTCCAACTCTCGACGGACGGATCAAACCGGATGTGATGGCACCGGGAGGTTCCCTTCCCTACCCTGAAAAAAATCCCGTTCCACTTCGCGTTTACATCGACTCCATGGTGATTCGCAACGGTGTGATTAAAAAATCGTGGAATTTCAGCGGAGATAACGAAGGATGGAACGCGGAGTTTAAAACGAATGATCTCGCCGCCAACAACGGTATGCTTCACTTCAACTCAATCTTTTACGGAAGCTATATTGCCAACAAGGGATTCTGGCCGTTTGTTTCGGAACGCGAAGACACCCTCATCATGGGTTATAAACTGGTGCATCCCGACATTCCCTCCAAACTCAACCATTTGGAATGCGGGTTGTCATGGAAGCGTCTTGCAAATCCGGACAGCCTTGCATTCATTCTTCCCGCGCCGGACACGAACTGGCATGAGGCACGGTTCGCTTTGTCATCGCTCTGGGGTTACACCGACGATCAAATGGGAAAAACAAAGCGATGGATTCCCGGCGTCCGGATCGACAGTCTGTGGCTGGGAATCTGGAGCGATTCGGTGCTGGGAATTTACGCGTCCACGACCACGGGAAACTCCTCGGGGAATTACCGCTTTGAAACCGGGACTTCCATGGCCGCGCCTTTTGTGACCGGCGTGGCTGCATTGATGTTGCAATCCTATCAACGCAAAGGATATTTGAAACCCGGTCAGGACATTCATCATTTTGCACCGTGGAATTCCACTCTTAAGGCATTGTTCATTCACACCGCCACCGATTTGATCAAGAAGGGCCCGATCTGGATCGAACGCGATCCGGACCCTGCCGATCCGCGCGGGGTGACGAATCCCGATCTCGTTGCGAACGAACCTTTGAACAATGCCTATACGCGATATTATCGCGGACCGGATTTTGCCACGGGATACGGTTTGGTGAATGCAGAGAAAGCCGTGGCATATGTGGACACCTCCCGGTTCAAACAGGACTCGTTGAGTCAGGGATATGCGGCAACGTATTCCTTTGTTGTGCCTAAAAATTCCGCATCCTTGCGTGCGACTTTGGCCTGGGATGATGTGCCGGGCGATTCGGAACATCCTTCCAATCCGCAATTAGTAAACGATTTGGATTTGACCTTGGTTTCTCCCAAAGGGAAAATGGTTTATCCGTGGGTATTGAATCCCCTGCCCCAAGGCAAGGGGAACACCGGAGGAGTCGATCCGATCCACGCGGCGGATATTGACTCGGCCTTTCGCGGCGTGAATTTCCGTGACAATGTGGAAGTGGTGGATGTTCCGAAGGATTCCATTGTGGCGGGAACATGGAAATTGATTGTGAAAGGCACCCATATCCCCCGCGGTCCGCAGGATTTTTCCATCGTTTCGGATTTTGCGTTGAAACACCAGCATTGAAACCCTGTTATATTATCCGCCATTCACCCCAAACAGGAGAAGATCATGTTTCTAGTCCGCGATGTATTTCAGGCAAAACCCGGCAAGGCCGGAGCGTTGGCAAAAATTTTCAAACAGGTGAATGAAAAGTTGAATGGAATGGAAGGCTATTCCAATCCGCGGGTCATGACGGACATGGTGGCAGCATACTGGACCGTCATTACGGAAGTCGAGGTGGACAGCATAGAACGCTACACCAACATGGCAAGAGCATTTTCTTCCATGCCCGAGGTCGGAGAGATTATGAAGGGTTACATCGATCTGATCCAAGGCGGACACAGGGAGATTTTTAAGATCGAGTAAAAGGCATTCCCCGGTAGGGGCGAATAATTATTCGCCCCTACCGGGGCTCAAATCCGTGCGCTGTCGATAGAGGTCAGCAGAATTCCCTTGCAACCCAGCTTCGACAGTTCATCCATGATCTTCTGCGACTCGCGTCGTTTGACCAGAGCCTTTATTGAATACCAATCCGGTTTTTGCAAAGGAGTTACTGTCGGTGCCTCGACTCCAGGTGTGATATCATAAGCTCTATCAACAACTGCTTTCGGGGCGTCGTACTCCACCATCATGTATTCTAGTGCTACCAACTTGCCTTCGAGCCGGTTCTTCAGCACAACCACTTCGGCTTGATTTTCACGACCAGTGTGAGCAAATAAAGCGGAGCGCGAAACGAACAGGGGTTCACCCACGATTCTCAAGCCTGCTTGTACCAAAGTTGTTCCGGTTTCCACGATATCCACAACCGCATCGGCGATTCCGAGTTTCACGGAAATCTCCACAGCGCCTTCCAGTTCCACCAGCTTGTCATGTCCTCCGAAAAACTTTCCCACAATATTGGGAAAGGATGTCGCGATGCGCGAAGTCTTCAATTCATCCAGGGAACGAACAGGACTGTTCTGCGGAACGGCGGCGCAGAGTTTGGAAGCACCGTAATTGAGTTCCAAAAGTTTGGAGGGATTTACACCCTTTTCGGCAACGAAATCCATGCCGGTAATTCCTGCATCTATGATTCCGTTAGAGACATACATCGGAATATCACCGGGACGTAAAAAGAAAAACTCGACGCCGTTTTCGCCGTCCAAAGTCGACAAACTCCGCAACGACTTGCTGACCTTATAGCCGCAAGCTGCAAGGATATCCATGGTGGGTTCAAAAAGCTGGCCCTTGTTGGGCAATGCAACCTTGATCATAGCTTGGCGTAAACCTCTTCGAGAGTGAGGCCCTTCTCCGCCATCATGCAGGCGACGTAGTACAGGACTTGGGAAAGTTCCAGGGAAAGTTCTTCGCGGCCTTCAAACCGGGCGGCCATCCAGCTTTCTGCGGCTTCCTCCACCAGTTTTTTGCCAACGCCATCCGGGCCTTTTTTGAAAAGGTCGGTGGTGGATTTGCCTTCCGGCATTTCCAGCTTGCGCTGTTTAACCAGCGTATAGATTTCTTCGAATGTCATGTGCCTAAGAATAGAAAAGGACGGCCTGCCGTAGGGGCGAACGGCCGTTCGCCCCTACGGCAGGATGCTGGTGCAATGCGCGCAACGGCGGGCCATGATGGGCACGGCCGACAGGCATTCCGGGCATTCCTTGGTGGCGGGTGCCGCAGTAGGAACAGGTGCCGGAGCTCTGTTCAACCGATTGACCCAGCGAATGAGCATGAACAAAGCGAAGGCTACCAGCACGAAATCGAAGATGTTGTTCAGAAATAGACCGTAATTCAGCGTGGCCGCCCCCGCCGCCTTGGCCTCGGGGAGACTGGCATACTGTTTCCCGGAAATGCTGACGAACAGGCTGGTGAAATCCACACGGCCCAAAAGCAATCCGAGAGGCGGTGTGAGAATGTCCGCAACAAAAGAGGAAACGATTTTCCCGAAGGATGCGCCGATGATGATACCCACGCTCATGTCGATGACGTTGCCCTTGAGGGCGAACTCTTTGAATTCCTTTAACATGTCAAATCCTCCGGGGTTTTAGATGATTCAAATGGAGAGAAAGGAAATGCCCACCGCGAGATTTTCCTTGATCTGGCGGCTGTTGGAGAGATCTTTGTCGTACAGCATATCGAAGCCGAAGTTCACATTCACATACTTGTTCACCTTTGCGGTAATGGTGTTTTCCCAGCGGGTATCCACCTCGTCCATGCCTTTGAAATTTGCGAAGACATCGAGCGTGGAATTGAGAAGGATATTTTCCATCAAACCCTTTTGATAGTTTGCGGTGAAACTGGCACCGGGTTCCAGTTTGAATGTTTCGATTTTTGCCGTACTTTTTTTATCAGCATAACCGAAACGCGTGGAGCTGAAGGTTTCCTTCAGGGTGCCACCGAGGCGAAGCTGGAGCTCTTTGCGCCAGTTGTATCCCGCTCCCAATGTTTGCGTGGCATAGGACGGGTCGAAACTTCCGGAGACGCGGGTCACGGGAGCCAGGCTGCCCGGTGCATCGTCATATTTATTGCCGGGAGCAAACTGGGATTGAAAACGGCCGGAAGCGAAGGGGTTGATCCAATCGTTCAACTTCCGGGTGTAAATGGTTTCCAAAATCAGTTCATCGGAGGATTTGCGCGGATCGAGATTGGCGATTTTGGATTGTCCATAGGCGGCTTTGCCTTTGGATTCCCAGGTGAAATCCGGGCGATCTTTTACCGCTGATGCTTCGAAGCGAATTTCCCAGTTCAACGCATCGGAACCGCCTTTGGTCCAGTTGTCGAAATAACTCTGGGACAGGTTCGCCAGTCCATTGAGCGTATGCTTCCAACCGGATGTGGAGTCCACGCCTTCTGCGAACAGCAGCGCGGGAAGGAGTGTCATAGCCAGAATGAATTTTTTCATGATTATTCCTCTTCCTGTTGTCGTAATTTTGCCAGTACATTCAAGTCTTCCAGTGTGGTCATGTCGCCTTTGGATTCCACGCCATTGGCTACGTCGCGCAAGAGACGTCGCATGATTTTCCCCGAACGGGTTTTGGGCAATGCCTCGCTGAAATGAATTTGATCCGGAGCCGCAATGGCGCCGATCATGTCGCGCACATGCTTCTTCAAGGCATCCGCCATCTTCGTTCCCTTTTCAAATCCGGGACCGAGGGTCACGAAAGCCGCCACGCCTTCGCCTTTGACTTCATGATTGAAGCCCACCACGGCGGCTTCGACCACAGCTTCATGCGCCACCAGCGCGCTTTCCACTTCCATCGTGGAAAGGCGGTGACCGGAAACATTCAGCACATCATCAATGCGGCCAAGTATCCAGAAATAACCGTCTTCGTCCCGCACCGCGCCGTCACCGGCCATGTAATAACCCTTGTCGGCGAAACGCGCCCAATACACTTCACGAAAGCGGGCATCGTCGCCCCACAAGGTGCGCAGCATGGATGGCCACGGTTTGCGAATGACGAGAAACCCGCCTTGTCCCAAAGGCAGCTCTTCGCCTTTATCATCCACAACCGCTGCGTCGACACCAAAGAATGGAAAAGTTGCCGAACCGGGTTTGGTGGGAGTGATTCCCGGCAACGGAGTAATCATGATGCCGCCGGTTTCGGTTTGCCACCACGTATCCACAATCGGACAACGCCCCCCACCAATGATTTCGTGATACCAAATCCAGGCTTCGGGATTGATGGGTTCGCCTACCGAACCGAGCAAGCGCAACGAGGAAAGATCGTGTTTCTTCGGAGCCTCATTTCCCCATTTCATGAACGCGCGAATGGCTGTGGGAGCCGTGTAAAACACATTGACTTTATAACGCTCGACAATACTCCAGAAGCGATCGACATCGGGATAGTTGGGCGCGCCTTCATACATCAAGGTTGTTGCGCCGTTACTCAAAGGCCCGTAGACGACATAGCTGTGTCCGGTCACCCAGCCGATGTCTGCCGTGCACCAATAAACATCCTGTTCCCTGAGATCAAAGACGTATTTCGTGGTAAGATGTGTTCCGACCATGTAACCTGCGGTGGTATGCAGAATACCCTTGGGCTTTCCAGTACTGCCGGATGTGTAAAGAATGAATAGCGGATGCTCCGAGTCGAGTTCGGCTGCGGAACAATATTCGGAGGCCCCGGTCATGACGTCATGCCACCACAGATCGCGTCCAGAAACCATATCAATTGCATTGGCCGCACGACGAAGGACAATGCAATTTTTTACCGTGGGAGTGTTCTTTAAAGCGTCATCGACGATTTTCTTCAGCTCGATCAAGTTGCCGCGACGCCAGCTTCCATCCGCAGTGATCACAAATTTGGAGGAGGCATCATTGATCCGATCCACCAAGGCCGGAGCACTGAAGCCTCCGAAGATGATGGAGTGGATCGCGCCGATGCGCGCGCAGGCCAGCATGGCGATGGCGAGTTCGGGCACGAGCGGCATGTAAATGGCGATGGTGTCCCCCGCCTTCACGCCCTGATTCAAAAGGACGTTGGCGAACTTGCAAACTTCGCGGTGCAACTCGGCATAAGTCAACACTCGTCGATCTTCGTTGGGCTCGCCTTCCCAGATGATGGCGGGTTTGTTTCCACGTGCAGCGAGATGGCGGTCGAGGCAATTGTACGAGAGATTGGTTTTGCCGCCTTCAAACCATTTGGCGAAGGGAGGATTCTCCCAATTCAAGACCCGATCCCATTTTCGGAACCAGTGGAACTCAGACGCGACATCGCCCCAGAATTTTTCCGGTAGATCGATGGATTTGCGATATAGCTGCTGATACTCTTCCTGTGTTCGAATCACAGCCTTGGCCGTGAAATCTACGGGAGGAAAAAACTTTCGCGTCTCGTGCAGGACACTGTCGATGTTTTTGGACAGGGAACGCCTCCCGAAATAAAGGATGCTGAGGATGCTAAACGATGCGCTCGGCCATCAAGGTGCAGACCTGCCGCAAATGCAAAGTGGCGGTGGTTTCCGGCAGCGATTCCAGAAAGGTCTGGCCGGACTGAATTTTTTCAAACGCCATTTCATGAGCTTTTTGAAACGCGGATTGTTCTTCCAGCATGCGGCGAATCGCAATTTGATTCGCTTCAATTTGGGGATTCTCCAACAAGTCCAACATTTTTGCGCGTTCATCGGCTCCGCAATCCGCGAAGAAAAGAATGAGCGGCAAAGTCAGGAAACCGTTTTTGACATCGGAGAAGGTGCGTTTGTCCAGATGGACAGCGCCGCCGATTCCGAAATCGAGCAAGTCATCCACAATTTGAAAGGCAATTCCGAAATCACGGCCCAGTACCGCGCTCTTGCGAACGCTGCTGTCATCCAGTCCGGCCAGCAAGGCTCCGCATTCCCCGCAGGCTTCAAACAATGCGGCGGTTTTTCCGGCGATAATCTCGTGATACTCGTCCACGGACAAATCCAGCCGGCCCGATCGTTCCACTTCCAATACTTCGGCTTTAATCAATCGACTGGACGCACGTGACAAACTCAGGGCGATCCGGCGATCGGAATCACTCCAGATGAGTTCCATGGATTTGGAGAGGATGTAATCCCCCAAAAGCACGGCCATGCGATTACCCCAGCGCTGATGCGCAGTCTTTTCGTTGCGCCGCAAATCGCTGCCGTCAATGATGTCGTCGTGAATCAAAGAGCCGAGATGAATCAGTTCCACCGCTGCACACACTCGGGCGGCGCGATCCATGTCAAAACCGCGGCCGGACTGCGCCAACAGCAAAAGAAAAGTGGAACGGATGCGTTTGCCACGACGCGTCAGCATATCCTGCAAATAGCCGGACAGGCGACCGGGGGCAGTTTGCGCCACGGCCTCCATGTGCACGTGAACGCGCTCCAAACCTTCGGAAACAAAATCGCGGGCTTCACCCAGTACTGATGCGTAATCCGGATTCCGGGTTTCGCGTCTCGCCAACACTTCCTTCAAAAGACGTCCCTCATTGTGGTTGCCAAAGTTAGATTTTTCAAAAATTTTGCCACCTTATGATGACCCCCTCCCTTTACTACTGGATTCGCCTCCCTTCCAGCCCGGAATCCGCCGAGTCAGATCAATATCAGTTAATGGAATTGGGGGCTTTGGGAGCCGAGGAGTTGGAAGGGCCGTCTCCTGCGGTGCAGGGCTACTTCACGGATAAAGAGCTCTGGTCCCATGCCCGTGCTTTTTTGGCAGACAAATCCGGGTTGGAATGGGGCGAAGATCCGTGGGAAGACTGGGATCGAAGCTGGCGGGATCGACAGATTCCGGTCGAAGTCACCTCTTCCCTGGCCGTATGTCCCCCCTGGGTTGAAGCTCCGTCGCACATTCCGCATGTGATTCGACTGGAAGCCAAAATGGCTTTCGGAACCGGTTCGCATGAATCGACACGTATCGCGGCTTTGCTACTCGAAACAATCGATTTGAAGGAAAAGACATTGCTGGATGTGGGAACGGGAACGGGAATTCTTTCCATCTATCCCGCCATGCTGGGCGCAAAATTTTCGGTGGGCTTTGACATCGATCCTGTCACAGGTCCGTGTTTGCATGAAAATCTGGAATTGAATCCCATTCCTGCGGGCACCAAGGTTGTTTTTTTCGTGGGCACATTGGACTCGCTGCTTCCACAAACGTGCTTCGATATCATCGTGTGCAATATGATCCGCACCGAGGCATGGCCTTATCTCGACGCCTTTTTGGAACGGTTGAATCCCGGTGGTCGATTGATTCTATCCGGGCAGCGGGTTGAAGATCAACCGCATTGGAATGTCTGGTTTCAGGAAAAAGGATTGAAACCGTTTGAGGAAGTGACGCTGGACGAATGGTGGGGATTTGCTGTCACCCCATCCGTTTGACCCTTCCCCTCTTGAGGGGAAGGGCTTTCACATGGGTCATAGCGAACACGAAGGAAACTAACGTGAAACTTCCTCCCCTCAAGAGGGGAGGAAGCAAATGGCGGGGTGAAAAACCTGCTGTGTAATAGAACCCATCCCGGTACTAATCAAGCCTGGACACGGCACATGAGGCTAAATGCCTACCGTTGCTACTTTCGTCCTGGCGGGGTTCGGATCGCGCCCATTGCGTGGGGCCTGCCTTTCCCGGGATGAGCGAACGCAAAGTTACTCGAGGTTCCGTCCATCCTCAACATCAAATGGCGACATCATCCGCAATATCTTCGATGATTTCACCCGGAACGGCTTTTTTACGGGCCCGGATTTCGCGGAAAAAATCCTGCAACATCCCCAAACACTCTTCTTCCATGACCGGACCATCGACTTGAACTTCCCTGTTTATGGGGTTTTTCTCAAGAATGTTATAAGTCGAACCCAAAGCACCCAGACGTTTGTCCCTTGCGCCAAAAACTACCCGGCCAATGCGGCTGTTGAGAATGGCGCCGGCGCACATGGGACAGGGTTCCAGAGTCACATAAAGCGTGCAGCCATCCAATCGCCAATTCTCCAACGCCTGACACGCTGCTCCGATGGCAAGGACTTCGGCGTGGGCAGTGGGATCGCGCAGGGCTTCCATGCGATTGTAACCCCGGCCGAGAATGCGGCCATCCTTGACCAGCACGCAGCCTATGGGAACCTCGCCTTCTTCCGCGCCGCGTTGCGCCTCCCCCAATGCGAGATTGAGAAAGCGTTGATCCAAGGCTTGTTGCATGTTGTCTGCGTTTTCATTCTCCGAAATCATCATGCCCGTGCGGCCTTCCACCAAAGAAAAATTCCCAATGGCGCAAAAACCAGATTGCCGAACCACGCGGCGGTCACCGGCGGCAGACTTCCGTTCTCCCCCATCACCAAACCGAGTCTCAGCGCCACATAGTACAGGAAGGTGATGAGCAGGGCGACGCCGAAGTTGCGGGCCAGTCCCGTCCGCACGGCATTCACCGCCAATGCCGCACCCATGATCGTCATGAAAAAATTCACCAGCGCGCTGGCGATGCGGAAATGCCAGTGGGTTTGCAAGGCGTGGGCCGCTTCGCCGTTGCGCAACAACACGGTGATGCGCTTGTGCAATTCCTTCATGGACATTTCATCGGGATAGGAACGATCGTCGAGCAAATCCTCCGGACGATCCTGAAAACCCGCGAACCGCCATTCCCGGAATTCCGTGGCGCGAACGGAATCCCCGCTGAATTCGCGCCACATGCCGTTGGAAAAAGTCCAGCCGGAATCCTTCACCCAGCGCAGCGATACCGCGTCCACACGGAAAACGGGACGTCCGTTTTTGAGGCGCAGGGCGGTGACATTGTCCCCCTCCTTGCGCACGCCGCTATAATATTGAAAGTAAAGCAAGGTCCCGTCCTGCCCGATGTAGGCATAGTTGGTCCGATCCTTTGGGTCTCCCCCGCTAAAATCATCCGTTCCGGGTTCGTTGATTTGAAAACGCCGGTGATTGGCGTCGGGAAGGACGCGATCCTGAAACACGAACATCCCCACGCTCAGCAATGCTCCGAAGAGAATCACCGGGGCGAGAATACGCAGAATGGAAACTCCGGCGGAACGCAGGGCCACCAGTTCCAATTGTTTGGCCAGCTTGCCCACGGAAAAAACCGAGGCCAGCAAAATGGCGATGGGACAAACCAGATAGGCGATGTAAGGCAGATAGTTCACATAATACTGGTAGCGATCCGCAGCGGGACGGGTCAGCCAGACGCGGCTGTTGCCGACGAAGTCGATGATGGTAAAAATCAATACGGCGGAAAGAAAGCACAGCAGGAACAAGCCGAGAAAACTCTTGAGAATATGCCGGGTGTAAATTTTCATGGCGCAGGACTCGCTTCAGCCTTGCGTTTTTGAAAGAGCTTGCGAAAGAATCCAAACCATTGCCACGGCCTGCGGTTCGGAACGTATTTCTCGCGAACCATCCGCCATACCAACCACACACCACCCGCGCCTACAACAATGTCCGAGCCCCACATGGCAAGCCACGCTGGAATCAAAAGGCGATCCGCGAGGGCTTCTCCGCGAATCATTCCCACCCAGTACAGCAGAAAGAAAAAGAGACTGTAGAGTACGCCTGTTCCAATTCCGCCGCGTCGTGCCATCACACCCAGCGGGGCTCCAATCAACACGAAAACCAGACAGGCCACTGGGATGGCGTACTTCTTGTAAATCTCCACAGAATACTGGCTGATCTCCGTCTCTTCATTTCGTGCGCGGGTTTCATAGCGTTCGATGTGGTATTGCTTTTCGTTTTCCTGCCGCAGCACCTCGGCATAAGTGGCTTGCGTGATGTTCGTCTGTTTCATCCACGGGGTTTCCAGCAAACGGGGCGGCAGCGGGTTGGTATCCGCCGAGAATCTCAGATCCAACACACGCATGTCGTCGAAAACCTTGGCGACATATTCCTGCTGCACCTGTGCCAGGCGGTCCCGACTCCCTTTCACGATTTCGCGCATGTCATGAAGGGTCATTTCGCGATCGGTGCGGTAGGTGCGGTCCTGATGTTTCAGGGAGGCGTCGACATTTTCGAGCGCGACGGTTTGCGAGACGAAACGGATGCGGGCATAGTTTTTGGGATTGCGGGATTCGACCGCATGATTTTCTCCGCGCTGTAACCGGATGAGCAGATTTTTTCCACCGTCCACATATTCCATCGACGCGGAATCGGCATAGGTATATCGCAAGGGTTTGCCGGGATCGGGTTGATAAACCCGCACACCGTGCAACATTTCCGTGCGATCATTGACATCGTCAATCCAGATCTGATACCCGTTGAAATCCCGGATGAGGCGGTGGGCGGAAATCAGCGCCGTGGGTTTTTTGCGTCCGATGTCATTGCGCAAGGCCGCCGCCCTGAAATTGAATTCCGGCAGCACTCTGTCGTTGAACCACACCAGACCCGCGCAGAGAATCCCGGCTACCAGCAACACGGGTGTGAGCACCCGCAACGGGGATATGCCGAGGGCACGCAAACCCGTAAATTCGTTGTCGGCGGAAAGCCGTCCAAAGGCCATCAAGGTGGCCACCAGCACCGCCATGGGAATGGACAGGGCCAGCATCCAGGCCAGATTGAGAACGATGATTTCCAGCACCACCTTCCATTCCAGCCCCTTGCTGAGGATGGAGGACAGGATGCGGATGAGAAAGTCCACCAAAAAAAGGAAGGTGATGACGAAAAGCGCGTAACAGAACGGGGCGATGTGTTCGCGAAGGATGTATCTTGTAATGACCACTGGATTGAATAATAATACGCTCCATGCCAATCGCGATACTCCTTCTCTTTGCCGTAATCGGGATGATCGGTTGCGCTTCCGCGCCGCCCCCTTCGGCTCCCGTGTCGACAACCCGTTCCACACCTGGAATTCCCCCCTCCCAGGAGGATGTCGAAGAGGCTCTCAAGCTGGCTCAGGAAAACAAACTCGAGTTGCAGACGCTTTCCGCGCGCATCCGGGAAATGGACGGACGCATTCAAATGCTTTCGGAACAACTGGAAGCCGCGCCTCTGGACAAACTTCACGATTACGATGTGCAACTGGATTCCCTGCGCCGCCGCTTGAGCAGCGCTGAAGTCCGTATTTCACAGGCAGGTTCTTCCACCGTCACACCCGTTGAACCGCTTCCCGATCCTGCGCGTACCGCCGGAACGCTTCCTGCTGCAACGGTTGTCCGTGCAAAAATCTCCCCCGCCGAAGCGGCGTTGTACAAGAAGGCCTCCAACCTGTATTTTGCACACAAGTACGCGGACGCCATTGCCGTGTATCGGGAACTGGAATCCCAATATCCCAAGGGCGGATATTCCGACAACGGATTGTACTGGATCGGAGAATGCCAGTTCGCACTTAAAAATTACGAGCAGGCCATCGCTTCCTTCCGCAAGGTGTTGGAATTCAAGGAAACCGAAAAAGCCGATGATGCGCAGCTCAAGTTGGGCTATTCCTATTTGCGCATGAACAACCGCAAGCAGGCGGTGGCGGAGTTTCGCAAGGTTGTATCTTTGTACCCTGACAGCGAATACCTTGAAAAAGCCAAGGCTGAACTGGCCAAATTGGAATCCTCAAACCCGTGAAATTCATGAAATCCTTCTCTTTTTCCCTTATCGGTTTTGTGGCTGCAAGCCTGCTCTCCATGATCTTTTTCTCCGCCTGTTCGAGCAAGCCCAAGAATCTGGCCGCCGACTGCAAGATCAGCTACGACAAATACCACACCAAGTTTGAAAAAGGAAAATACGCCGCCGCCAAGGAAGGTTACGATCTCTTCGTCACCGAATGCGCCGGAACGGAATTCTCCGAGGAAGCCTATTTCGAACTGGCCGAGTCGCATTTTTATCTCAAAGAATGGATGGAAGCCGAGCAGGAGTACGAATCCTTCCTCAAGGAGTATCCCAGTTCGAGACGATTCTCCGAGCCGGCTCATTACAGAATGGCCATCAGCATGTCCCGGCAAACACAGCCATCCACACGGGATCAAAGCAAGACCCTCGAAGCCATTCGCGAATTTGAATCCTATGTCGCCGAGTTTTCCGAATCCCCCCGCGTCGATAGCGCGAAAGCGGAACTGGAAATCCTGCGCGGTCTGCTGGCGGATCGCGATTCGCGCATCGCCCGGCTTTACAGTCGCATGGATGAACCTCTTGCGGCGGCGATTTATTACAAGCACATCTTGAAGGAATACGGAGATCGGGTTCCGCGTCGTGAAATCACTTTGAAACTGGCCGAGTGCTATATCAAGCTGGAGCAGTTTGTGGAAGCTGAGACCCAGCTTGCCCAATTCGACGGCATTGCCAAGGATGATCCTTTCCGTGAAAATGTGAAGGCAGCGCAACACAAGCTTCAGGTGGCCCAGGCTAAGTACGAGAAAAAAAGGGCGCAGGAGAAGAAAGAAGATAAGGAAGCAAAGCAGGCCGACTCCACCGCCAAAGCGATGTGAGGCTCCTGCCTTTATGCGAATAGGCGTCTTTGGCGGTTCTTTCGATCCTCCCCATGAGGCCCACTTGCAGGTGGCCGCTGCAGCCCGTGAGCAATTGAAGTTGGACAAGGTGATTTGGGTTCCGGCGTTTGAGCCTCCCCATAAAAATATTCCCGCGACTCCGTTTGAACATCGCCTTGGCATGGTGAAGGCATTAACATCCGCCGATTCCAAAGCCGAAGTTTCCGATGTGGAAGCTTCCCTTCCCCGCCCCTCCTACACATTGCAAACGTTGTTCGCTTTGAAAAAGATCCATGGACTTGATTCTTCGTGGCATCTCATCATCGGTGCGGACAACTGGAATATTTTTCCACAGTGGCATCAACCGGAGGCGGTTCTGGCGGAAGCCTCGCTGGCTGTTTACCCGCGGGATGGAATTTCTCTTGCAGGTTTGCCATCCAACGTGACCCTGCTGAATTGCCCGGAGATTCCCATGGAGTCTTCGCAATTCCGGAAACGATTGCAATTGAATTCCAGGGAAACGCTTGCAGAGCTTCCCGTGTCGGTAGCGAATTATATTCGCAAGCATGGATTGTACGGGATTTCTCCGGAGTCCCATCCCTCATGAAACTCTCTGCGTACCTCGTTCTAGTCCTTGCGCTATGCTCCGTGCATGCGCAGAATGTTCCCGCGCCTTCGGCCGCCGATTCCCTTCCCGCTTTCAAACAGGACTCCTTGAAGACGGCCACCATCCGTGCTCTTGAAGCCGGGAGATCCGCGATGGGTGCGAGCCCTGCGCCTACTGTGGGGAATGCCGACAGCCTGGAAACAAAACTGCGCCATCGCCATCCCTTGATTGGGCTTACCGGCTCTTTTGCCTTCGCAAATCTTTCGGCGCGCGAACTTTTTGTGAACCACATGAACGCCGACACTTCGGCAAGCGTTTTGCAACCGCTGGATCCGGTGGCGATTTATTTTCCCGTGGGATTGCTCGTTGCGTTTCCTGTACTCCCCTATCTCGATCTCTGGCTGCGCACGGAGAGTTTCTGGAATCGCTCTTCAGGTCTCTCCCGGGATCATGCGAGTCAAAGCACGAAGGAATACTGGTACGTGATGCAGGGAAATCTCGCCGGTGTGGGTGCGCGCTATCTCATTCCCGTATCCCTGCTTTCCGTGAACGGACAGGCGGGACTCTATGCGGCCTACACGCGCTTTTGGAGTTTCGGTCCCACGGGACTTTATTCGAGTCATGGAAGTGTGCGGGCGAAAATGAATCCCGCCGGAGTCGGTTCGGAAATTCAAGTCGGGTTTCAACAGGATTTCAGCAAGCGATGGACATGGACGGGTGGATTGGCTTATACCACTTTGTCATTCGAAAGCACGTCACCTTGGACAAAGGTGATCGCGGATGCCCCCGCCACTTCTGCGAACTGGACGTTGAGTTCGTTGCGCTTGTGTTTGCAAGGGTTTTATCAATTCGGGACAAATAATTCCCCGGTGTCAGGCACGAAAAAGTAATCCGGATCATTCTATTATTTCTGCCGCGTAAAACATTCTGTAAATTCGTTCTGCTTAAAATCGGGTCCCTCCCTCTTTTCGCATTGCGCACATGTTGGAAGGAGCGTCCCGATGAAACGGTGGCTTACATTTTTGTTGTTGCTTGCTTTTGCCCCGACATCGCATGCGGAAACCTGGACGGCGCAAACCGGGAACGTCATTAATCCCGTTGCCAGCGGCGGCTTGCTCGCGAGTGATTTTGTGAATACTACCACAGGCTGGGCCGTGGGTTACAGTGGTTATATCCTGAAGACGAGCAATGGCGGAATCAGTTGGGTGACGCAAACGTGCGGCTTACAATTTGATCACCTTGTATCGGTTGATTTTGTGAGTGCCAATACGGGTTGGATCGTTGGCACTTCCGGTTCGATTTTGACAACGGGTGATGGCGGTTCCCATTGGAATGCGCAAACCAGTGGCACTACGAATGCATTGCAAGCAGTTCATTTTGTGGATGGAAGCACGGGTTGGGCAGCGGGAGGAGCGGGTACCCTTCTCAAGACAACCAATGGCGGAACCAATTGGGTTGCACAAACTAGCGGTATCACAACTTCGTTGCAATCGGTTTCATTTGTGGATGCGAATACAGGCTGGGTTGTGGGACAAAGCGGTAAAATTCTGAAGACGACCAATGGCGGAACCAATTGGGTGGCGCAAACCAGCGGCGTGTCGACTTTCCTCTATTCGGTTTCATTCGCGGATGCAAATACGGGTTGGGCCGTGGGACAAAGCGGTAAAATTCTGAAGACGACCAATGGCGGAACCAATTGGGTGGCGCAAACCAGCGGTACGACTCAAATCTTGCTTTCGGTTTCTTTTGTGGATGCGAATACGGGCTGGGCGACGGGAGCCTCCGGTGTCATTCTGAAGACGACCAATGGCGGAACCAATTGGGTGGCGCAAACCAGCGGCGAGTCGGCTTTCCTCTATTCCGTTTCATCCGCGGATGCCAGCACGGTTTGGACGGTGGGTTACAATAGCAGCGCGGATCTTCCCGTCATCGTCAGCACGATAACTCCGCCTGCAACTCCGACCGGCCTGTCCTATGCCACAAGCACAGCCACCTTGGGCGTCGGTGTGGCCATGGCCAATGATGTGCCGATGGTTACCGGAATTGTCGGGCATTATTCCGTGAGTCCCGCCCTTCCCGATGGAGTCGTATTGGAGCCGATGACGGGTATTGTTTCCGGAACACCCATGACGGTGTCCTCACAAACAACCTATACCGTGAGCGCCGTCAATTCCTCTGGTGCGGCCACGACCCAGTTGAATTTCGCGGTGGTGGCCGCGCCCGAGGGCCTGTCGTACACGTCATCTATCAGTGTTGACGTCAACTCCCAGAATCTCACCTACAAGCCCGCCGTAACGGGAACCATCACGCACTATTCCGTGAATCCTCCGCTTCCGGCGGGAATGGTGTTGGATTCGAATACGGGATGGATTTCAGGGACTCCTACCACTGCGGCAGCGCAAACAATTTATACGGTGACGGGTTCCAATGCCGCGGGTTCCATCTCGACGGATATTACCATCACGGTATATCCTCTGCCCTCGACTTTGCTTTTGACCACACAAACAAGCGGCACGACCAATACCCTGTACTCGGTTTATTTTGTCGATGCGAATACGGGTTGGGTCGTCGGCGATGTCGCCACCATTCTCAAGACAACCAACGGAGGTGGCAACTGGGTGGCGCAACCTGTGGATATGCCGGTGCCTCGTACCTTGACCTCGGTTTATTTTGTGAATGCCAGCACTGGCTGGGCTGTTGGGGTTGGGGCCACCATTCTCAAAACCAGTGATGGCGGCGCCAATTGGATGAATCAATCCATCACCGGGAGCAGCACCTACTTTAAGTCCGTGTCTTTTGCGGATGCGAACACGGGCTGGGTGGTGGGTTTGGGTGGCGTCATCCTAAAGACCACGGATGGCGGCGCCAACTGGATTGCACAAAGCAGCGGCACAAGCACAAATATCAACGCGGTGGATTTTGTGGACGCGAATCACGGCTGGGCTGCAGGTGCTCCCAATAACGGTGTCATTCTCCAGACCAGCAATGGCGGCGTCAATTGGGGCGGGCATTCAAGCGGCCAGGCTAATCCATTGCTGGGAATTGATTTTGTCGATACGCTTACGGGTTGGGCCGTGGGTTCTAAAATCCTGAAGACCACCAATGGTGGCGCAAACTGGATTTCGCAGAACAACTACGTTGGCAACTCGATTCATTTCGCGGATGTGAACAACGGATGGGTTGCGGGTGACGGTGGAACAATCATTAAAACCGCCAATGGTGGCATCGGCTGGACCTATCAGTTTTTCAGTGGCGCGAATAACCTGAACTCCGTTTATTTTGTGAATGCGAGTCAAGGTTGGGTTGTGGGGGGACAGGGAACCATCGTCAGCGCAGTGGCGTTTCAATTGACCAGTCTTTCCTATTCCACACCGTCCTCAGTATATGGCAGGAATATCGCCATTTCGAACAACGTTCCCGCGACCGTTGGAATTGCAACCAGTTATTCCGTCAGTCCCGCATTGCCCGTAGGGCTTTTACTGGATGCGACCACCGGAGTTATTTCGGGTACGCCGACGATTGCCCAATCTTCGACGAATTATATCGTGACCGCTTCCAATTCGGCCGGCTCCATCACCACCACCTTGCATATTACGGTGGTGGCCCCGCCCGCCAATCTCACTTACTCCTCCAATCCGGTCGTGTACGGAACGAATGCCGCCATCGCGAACAATGTTCCTTCCGTCACCGGAACCATCACGCAGTATTCGGTATCCCCCGCTCTTCCCGAGGGTCTCGTTTTGAATGCGAACACCGGAATTATTTCGGGAACGCCCACCGTGGTAAGCGCCGCGGCAAATTATTTGGTCACGGCGGGAAACTTGGCCGGTTTGGACACGGAGACTGTGCATATCACAGTGCTGGCTCCTCCTGGCAACCTTTCCTATGCACTCGGTTCCGCGATTTACGGTGTGGGCGTCGCCATTGCGAACAACGCTCCGACAGTCACGGGAACGGTGACTCATTATTCCGTTTCTCCCGCCCTTCCCACCGATCTCGTCTTCGACACGATCACGGGAATAATCTCCGGAATTCCGACTGCGCCGCAGTCCCTTGCGACCTATACCGTCACGGTTTTCAATCTCGCAGGTTCCACCAACAATGTCATCAGCATTGCCGTGCTGGCGGCGCCGGTGAACCTCACTTACTCCAGTAATCCCGCAACCTATGTTGCCGGTGCGGCCATCATCCAAAATGCCCCCACCGTAACGGGAACCGTGACCCATTATTCCGTGAGTCCGGTGCTTCCCACCGGGCTTGCACTCGATTCCATTACCGGAAAAATTTCGGGAACACCCACAATGTCAAGTGTCGTGTCAAACTATCTGGTCACAGGAAGCAACGTTGCGGGATCGGATACGGAAACGGTGCGCATCACCGTCCAACCTGCGCCACCGACAAATCTCTCTTATTCGATCCCGTCCCCCGTTTATGGAATCAATGTTGCGATTGCAAACAATGCGCCCACTGTGACGGGAACGGTGACCCATTATTCCGTGAGCCCCGCACTTTCCGCTGGGCTTGTGTTCGACACGATCACCGGAATCATTTCGGGTATGCCGACGGTGGCGCAAACATCAACGGCTTATGTGGTGACTGCGAGCAACCTGAGCGGATCGGTCAAGGATACGCTTCACATTGCGGTGGTGAATCCGCCCGCGGCCCTCGCGCATGCGTTTGGCGTGCCGTCGCATGAGGCGCCCGGTTGGAAAGTTCAAATCAGCAAGGCCTTTCCACCAGTGGCTGGCAACGTTTTCCAATCCATGTTGGGCGTTTCGTTTGTAGATGTGAACCAGGGTTGGGCTGCTGGAGCCCAGACGCTCCTTCACACTACCGATGGTGGAACAAGCTGGAATATCCTAACCCAAAGCATGCCGACATTTGTTTTTGATATTTCCTTTGTGGATGCAAATCAGGGTTGGGTCGTGGGGCAGGTGGGCGCCATATACCATACAACCGATGGCGGGATAACCTGGAATGCCCAAACCAGCAACACATCGCAATTTTTGAGTCGCGTTTTCTTTGCGGACGCAAACCATGGCTGGGCCTGCGGGAATAACGGGGCAATCGTTCATACCGCCAATGGTGGGGTAACTTGGAGCGTCCAAACCACGAACTCTTTCCAGTCCATGTTTGGCCTTTCTTTCGTGGATGCGAATCAGGGGTGGGTTGCTGGTTATGGGAATGCGGGTAATGTACCGACTGGGACGCTCCTTCATACGACCAATGGCGGGACAACCTGGAACGCGCAAACCATCGGCGATTCATCGTCTGTGAGCCGAGTTTCTTTTGTGGATGCAAACAATGGTTGGACTCTTGGGTATAACCTTCAGGCTAACGGAGTCGGTAAAACGCTTGTTCTTCATACGACCAATGGAGGGACGACCTGGAGTGAGCAGGTCAGCAACGCTTCGCAATACCACCCTTCTAATGTTTCATTTGTGAATGTAAACGAGGGCTGGATGTCTGGGTACTCCAATGAAACTCAATCCAATACAGGGCTCCTTCATACAACAGACGGTGGGAACACCTGGAACTTTCAAAATATCGATTCACTGGTCGTGAATGATTTTGCCTTTGTGGATGTGAACCATGGCTGGATCGCCGACAATTTTGGGAAGATTCTCAAGTACACGGGTACGGGGAATGCGGTGTACGGCGTGGGAGTTCCGATCTCCAGCAACACCGCGATACTGATGGGGACTGCGCCGTTTACTCCCGTAACCTATACGGCAAACGGGCTTCCGGCAGGCTTGAACATTGATGCGGCGACCGGCACGATTTCGGGAACTCCGACCGTGGGAAATTTGTCTACGAGCTATATCATTACGGCTACGAACGCCGCAGGCAGCGTGAAGGACACACTCGACATCACGGTGATTAATCCTCCCACCGGGCTTTCGTATTCCGCGAACAGCGCGGTGTTTGCCGTCAACGCACCCATTCCCACCAACAATCCCACGGTTACGGGTACCGCACCTTATTTGCCGGTATCTTACACGGTGGATTCACTTCCTGCCGGTTTGAGTTTGGACGTATCGACGGGTGTGATTTCGGGAACTCCGACAATATTGCATGCAGCGACGAATTACACTGTTACAGTGCACAACATTGCCGCGTCAAGTGCCTCCCGCGTGCTGAGCTTCGCTGTAAGTGGTTCGCCGGCGAATCTCACTTACTCCGCCAACCCGGTCATCTACAACGGCGGTGTTGTCATTGTGAACGACTCGCCCACTGTCACCGGAATCATCGCACATTATTCGGTGTCCCCCGCATTGCCTGCTGGACTCCTGCTTGATTCCAACACAGGAATCATTTCGGGAATTCCCACCATTGCGGCTGCCGCGACGAATTATTTGATCACGGCAAGCAATCCCGCCGGATCGGATACGGAAACGGTGAGCATCACGGTGCTGCTCGCGCCACCCACGAATCTGTCCTACTCCGCTCAATCCGCTGTATATGGCAAGGACATCGCCATTGCGAACAACCTTCCCGCAGTGACGGGAACCGTGACGCTGTATTCCGTGTCTCCTGTGCTTCCCGCAGGTCTTGCGCTTGATGCGTCGAGCGGTATCATCTCCGGCGCTCCGACGGCTGCGCAAACTTCCGCTGCGTATGTGATCACTGCGGGCAATGCCAGTGGATCAGTCACGGACACGCTTCATATCACCGTGCTGGCCGCACCTACCAACCTCACCTACTCTCCTAACCCTGCTATTTATGGAGTGGCGGTTTCCATTGTGAACGATACGCCCGCAGTGACGGGAACCGTGACCCATTATTCCGTGTCCCCTGCATTGCCCGCAGGACTTGCTTTGGATTCGAATACCGGTGTGATTTCTGGAGCCGCCACTCTTGCAAGCGCCGTGTCCAATTATCTGGTCACAGCAAGCAACATTGCGGGGTTGGATACGGAAACCGTGCGCATCACGGTGCTCGCTGCGCCCACCAATCTTTCTTACGCCCTTCAGTCGGCAGTGTATGGAAAAAACATTACCATCGCCAACGATTCGGCTACGGTGACAGGAACAGTGACTCGTTATTCGATATCCCCTGCGCTTCCCCCCGGATTGATACTCGATTCGGTGAGCGGCATTATTTCCGGCACCTCCACCGTGGCAAAAGCTTTAACCGCGTATGTAGTGATTGCCAGCAATGTGGGTGGCTTTGTCCTTGACACCTTGCGCATCACGGTTCTCAATCCTCCCACCAACTTCTCCTATGCGGATGATCCCTCGATTTATGTTTTGGGCATCGCCATTACTCCAAACACAGCGTCCATTACGGGTGTGGTCTCCAGTTTCGTCTCGGTTCCTCCCCTGCCCCCCGGATTAACTTTGAACGCCGGCAATGGATCCATCTCCGGCACACCCACGGGTTCGCAATCCTTTTCTGTGAATTACATCCTTACTGCGAAGAATGTAGCGGGACAAATACAAACCACCATCAACATTGGCGTCGTCGGTCCTCCATCGAATTTGTCGTATGCGGATGATGTGCCCACTTATGGACTTAACCGGGTTATCTCCCCACCGGATATTCCCACGGTTCAAGGCATCGTGACTTTTTACTCGATTACTCCGTCGTTACCTGCTGGAATCATTTTGGATCAGACCACGGGCTATATCCTTGGAACCCCCACGGCTCTCTCTGCATCGAAGGATTACACCATTTCCGCCCACAATCCCGGCGGTTCTTCTTCCACGACCATTACTCTCGGCGTTGTGAATGTTCCGTAAAGCTCCAAAAGGGCATGGTTTTATCAACGTGGTTGTTGTTCAAAACGGGAGAAGGCGGGAAAAATAACGGCTTTTCACAGGATTTCCGTTTTTGATCTAAATTCCTCTTCGATTTCATCACAAATGGTTCTATTGGGCTGGGGGATTCTGTGAAAAAATATCTGGCGTTGATTGCGGTTTTGTTTGTGTTGACGACCAAGGTTGAAGCCCAGGAACAGTGGCTTCCCGTGTCGGCTCCTTCCGTAAGCGGAGATGTGAATTTTTACTCGCTGTATTTTACAAGTGCGACTACAGGATATGTTGTAGGAGATAGCGGTTATATCTTCAAAACCACGAATTCCGGTTCTTCTTGGACTGCGCAAATCAGCGGGGTGTCAAACACTTTTTTTTATACGCGTTTCACGGATGCAAATAATGGATATGCTCTTGGATCTGGCGGAGTTATTTTAAAAACGACCAATGCTGGAAATTCCTGGGTTCCCAAAGCCAGCGGTATTACACAAAATTTATGGTCTATTTCCTGTCCGGTTTTTAACACCTGTTATGCAGCAGGAGACTTAGGAACCATTTTAAAGACGACCAATGGTGGAACAAATTGGACGTCTTTGAGCACGGGAATTACGAGTTACCTTCATTCCATTCAAATGGTGGATACACTCAACGGCTATGCTGTTGGAAGCGCTATTGCGAATAACACTACGAATGCCTCAATTTTTAAAACTACCGATGGAGGCGCCACCTGGAATCCGCAAACAAATCCTGTAGGAGTGGGAGGGTTCAACGTTGTGTTTATGCTGGATATCAATACCGGCTATGCTTTGGGAAACAGTGGTCTTCTGAAAACTTCCAATGGAGGCGCTTTGTGGACTCAACAAATTCCACCCTACAGCATTTACGAGGCGCACAGCATATACTTCGTTAACCGTAGTACGGGTTATATGGGATACTATTCAGGCGTGGGTAAAACCGTTGATAGCGGTACGACTTGGACAGCACAATCCGCCACCGGTGCAAATTTTGCTGATATTTATTCGCTGTTTTTTACAGATGCCATTACGGGTTATGCCGTGGGTTCTAATAGTGGAGATCATCTGGCGCATTTTTATAAACATGTTTTTATCCCTCCAGCCACCCCCACTTTAACCAGCCCAGCTCAAAATGCCACGAATATTGCGACATCTCTTAGCCTGGCATGGGGTGTGATTCCATATAAAGACACATACAGGACGCAAGCCGCTACTGATTCCCTTTTCGCTAATGTTGTGTATGATGATTCCACGTTGCTTACAGCGACGACCTATGTCGAATCCTTATCTACAGGCACGACCTATTATTGGCGCGTGAACGCCAAGAATCAGGGAGGAACCAGTGAATGGTCTTTAATCAGAAAATTCACAACCATTCCGCCTCCACCTTCGATTGCATACAAGCAGCCCAACATATTAGGGACTAAGGGTTTGTTCATCGCCCCTGATTCGATCAATTCCACTGGCGGTCCTGTCACAAAGTATTCAGTCAGTCCGCTGCTTCCTGCGGGTCTCGCCTTGGATACCATTAAAGGAATTATTTCAGGTAAGCCCACGGTAAACACCGCGGCAGCCAACTATACGGTCATTGCAACGGGAATTGGCGGAACGGGGAACACCGTGGTGAATATTGCCGTGCAGGACACCGCGCCGAAAAGTCTCATCTATTCGACCCCCACTGCAGTTTACGGAATCAATGTCGCCATCTCCAACAACACCCCGATTCTTGTCGGCTCCTCGACGCATTATTCCATCTCACCCCCCCTTCCCGCCGGACTCGGTTTGGATACGACAACCGGAATCATTTCCGGAACAGCCACGGTGTCCTCTGCATCCACCGCTTACACGGTTACGGTATACAACCCGGCCGGCTCCGCAAATGCCACGGTCAATATTACTGTGCTTGCGGTTCCCACAAGCCTTGCCTATTCCCAAAGAACCGTGGTTTACGGCAAGTCAGTGGTTATTGTTCCGGACACTCCTACCGTGGGTGGATCGTCAGTCCAATATGTTTCGGTTCCCGCCTTACCCGCTGGACTTGTTTTAAACACGAACAGCGGTATCATCACTGGTACTCCCACCACGGCACAAGCTTCAACGGATTATGTCATTACGGCAACAAACGTGGCAGGATCGGTTAGCGACACGCTGCACATCACCATACTCAATCCCCCAACCAGCCTTTCCTATAAGGCTTCAACATTTACTTATGGAGTCAGTGTCGCCATTACTCCCGATACACCCACGGTTACGGGAACCATCACGAGTTATTCTGCAAATCCCGGGCTTCCCGCCGGACTTGTGCTCGACACTTTGACCGGTATTATTTCCGGAACGCCCACTGCGGCTTCGGCAGCTGCTTCCTATACCTTTACGGCCAGAAATGTGGCGGGTTCGACTTCAGCTGCCATGAGCATTACGATTCTGGCGACTCCTACGGGACTGCATTATTCCACCACACCGGTTACCTATGGACTCAACGTGGCGATCACCCCCAATAATCCCATTCTTACCGGCACTGCAACGCATTACTCCATCAGCCCTGCGCTTCCCACTGGTTTGCATATGGATACAGTTACCGGGGTGATCTCCGGTACCCCCACCGTCCTTTCTGCTGCAACCGGTTATCTCGTTGTGGCCTCGAATATTGCCGGCTCCACTGCAGCATCCGTCAACATCCGTGTGATCACCACGCCCTCCAATCTTTCCTATGTGGATGATCCGACCACTTATGTGCTTGGAGTAGCCGCCACCCCCAATAACCCGTCTTTCAGTGGATCGGTTTCCCGCTTTACTGTGAGCCCTCCCCTGCCTCCGGGCTTGGTTCTGGATTCGGTGACTGGTGTCATTTCCGGCACAGCCACGACGCGCCAGTCCTTCGCAGTGAATTACACCGTCACGGGTTCCAACGCCGCCGGACAAGCCCAAACCACAATCAATATCACTGTGGTGGGACCGCCCTCCAATCTTTCCTATGCAGATGACGCGCCAACCTACGGCATATTCAGCACCATCTCGCCCCCCAATACTCCGGTGGTACACGGTATTGTGACACTTTATTCGGTCACTCCCGCATTGCCAGCCGGAATCATTCTGGATCAAACCACGGGCTTCATTCTGGGAACGCCAACGGCTTTGTCGTCGGCAAAGGATTATACCATCACGGCTCAAAACACCGGTGGCTCTTCCTCAACCACGGTCAATATAGGCGTCATCACTCCTCCGTAAACGGATTTTTGCCCTAAAAATCCCCCCAAATTTCACTTCGATCTCTCGTTTCAATTCCGGAAATTGATACGTACTATGTATAAAATTTAAGGTAAATAAATCGTTTTTTAATTAAAATAATAGGTTTTTAATAGTTTAAAATTATAATTAGTCACAATATTTAATTCAATTTTCCAAAAAACCGTTGACCCAGACTCCGTATCACCGTATTCTTTCTGTCAGACAAACGCCAAAAAACTTTCACAAAAAAGCAACACAACAAGGAGCCCAAATGTTCGGTACCTCAACTCTCAAAAATCTCGGAATGACCGCCCTTCTGGCCGCCGGCCTGAACTTCGTCGGTTGCATGGAACAGAGCAGCTCTGCTCCCGCAATCAAGAATGACCAGGGCACTGCCATCAAAATGCGCGTCGGCATGGATCCCGTCGTGACGCTGGCCAAGTCCAACACGATTTCGCTGTCCAAGCTGATTATAGTGCTGACCTCAAATACCAGTGATACCATCCGGGACACCATCACTTCAAGCACGACCCCGTCCTTGAGCGCGACGTCCACCTCGGCCCAGACCATCGCCAAGGATTACACCCTGAAGCCCTTGCGCACCTGGAAACTGGTTGCCACCACGATGGACACCAAGGACAGCGTCATCCACCAGGACTCGGCAACGACCACGGTGCTTTATGCCGCGGATACGGCATTCATCTCCCTGAGCTTGTCCTCTCACTTCAGCATGTATGATGCCAAATTCCTGACTTTGCCCGACAGCATCAACTCTTCGGTGGTCGGTACTTCGAAGCAGGTATTGAACCTGAACCGTTTGGTTCTCAAGGTGGACGGCGTGACCAAAGTGGACTCGACTGTGGCTCCTGGTCCGTATTTCACCAAGCTTGCTACTGCGGTTTTGTCCTACGACTACGTGACGGTGGGAAGTCATTCGATTCAGTTGCTTGCTTATGGTCCGATGTATTCCTGGGATGTTGCGAACCCGCTGTTCAGCGGCACGCAGACGATTAACGTCGGAGCCGGTTCGGATTCCACGGTGGCGATGACTTTGGCTTGGGTTGGTCCTACGACCGGTACCGGTCACCTCTCGGCAGTCATCGGCAAGGTAGGCAAGGTTACCGTCAATGCAACTTCGGCAACGAACCAGATTAACTAACGCCCTGTAACTCTCTGAATCAAATCAAAAAACTGAAGAACTGAAAGAGGATTGACTCGTGGCCTACCTGAACTTCAACAAACTCATTGCAACCGGCACCCTGGCACTGGGTGCCATCGTAACCGGTTCGCTTTTGGTTGTCGGATGCTTCGGGCACACGGAATCCTCGGATCCCCTTCAGGATGCGCATCTGAAAGTCAAAGTCGGAGTGGTGAACACGGATTATCCGCGTTCCTCATCCGCATCCATACATGCCATCGTCATCTGTCTGACTTCCAGCGCGAACGACACCATTTTGGAAACGATCACCGCCAAAACTTCTCCGGCTTTGAATCCGGACGGGGCAAAGCTGCAGACGTTCAACATGGCCTACAATCTGGAGCCTCTGCGTGTGTGGAAAGTGGTTGCCAAAACGATGGACAACCAGCATCACATCCTGCATGTCGACTCCGCCACCACCACGCTGCTGAAAATTTCCGGAACGGAACATCTCACACTGAGTTTGAAGGAATCGTAGTCGTGTCCCTGTCGTCTTTTAAAAAAGCCGCAGTATCCGGTCTTCTTCTGATTTGTTTGGCGGGATTCACCGGATGTGATTCTGCGGTAAACACACAGTATGATCACCCGGGTTCTTCCAGCCCTGCCAGCCATTTGAAGCTGACTGTGGGTGTTGCGCGCGTGGGTAGTCTGGCTAAGACCTCCACGATTTCATTGAAACGACTCGTCATTGTTTTGATCTCGGATGCCAAAGACACTTTGGTGGACACCGTAACCACTGCAACAAGTCCCGCCCTGAATACTTCAGCGACGGGGGATCAAAATATTTTCCGTGACTATGCCCTGACTCCGCTGCGTTTATGGAAAGTGATCGCGCTGACACAGGACATGAAAGACAGCGTCATTCACGCGGATTCTGCCAGCACTCCCCTGCTCTACGCAGGAGACACGTCCAATGTTTCCCTGAATCTGGGCTCGAGATTCAGCATGTACGATGTCAAATTTCTGAATATTCCCGACAGCATCGGCTCCGCCACGGGAACTGCCAAACAGGCCCTGCACATCAATCGCATTGTCTTGAAGGTGGATGGAAAGATTGTGGTCGATTCTTCCAAAACGTATTTCATTCCCAATTCCACGGTGGATTTGAAATATGATTACGTGACGGTGAACCAGGTTCATACCATTGAATTGCAAGCTTACGGGATTGTGAATTCCATAACTCCGGCAAGCCAGCTGTTCGACGGTTCTACGACCTTTACCGCCACTTCCGGTCTGGATGCATCCATCCCGCTCACCTTGAATTGGGTGGGGCCCACTACTGGAAAGGCCAGCCTTTCCGTGCTCATCGGCAAGGTCGGTCAGATTACAGTGAACGCCACCGCCACTGGTGTGCTGATTCCCTGAATAAATTTTGAATTCGAAATCGGTTAACCGATCAGGGTTTCCACGAACCAGAATCGTTTGGCGAAGGGCTTCTCGTTCCGGATGCCCCATGTAAGAAGCATCACTCCGAGAACTCCCAGGCCGCAAATCAGTCCCCCCCACCAAATCACTACGGGTAGATTGACGGAAGCATGTCGGGAAATGTGTTCGCGGGTTAAAAAGAGCGATGAAGCCACGGTAAAAATCTTGAAGAAGCCCGCCCCCACATCGCGAATGGTACGGTAGCGAAGTCCGCGCGGCAGGAATCGGGGATCATGATGCCAGAGCAGGCCGGGGGAATCCTTGGTAAGCTCCTTCATAAAATCCGAAATGGCCCCGATCATCAAGTCATGATGCATAGTGAGCAACGAACTGGCGAGGGCGATATAGGGAATGGCCAGGGAAAGTTCCACATGATCATCCGTCGTCAGGGCGGCGGATAACAGTGTCCCCGCAAGAGCCATGTAGGACAACAGAACGAATTCCCGTGACTGGATGCGGGCAGCCACTTCGGGTCCCAAAGTCAGGAATCGGGCGTCTTCAGTTACGGGCATGAGCAATCATCCTTTCCAAATATCAGGGAGCGGTTAGAATCCAGTTGGAGGTGGATTGGGTCCCATTGACCAAGGTCCATGTATCCGCAACTGCGGTAATGCTTCCATCGGCGGCATAAGTATAATCGTAGGCATGCTTTTCCGTGGTGGTTGTAGTGGTAATGACATCTTCAGTCACATTGTTTTTGGTCAGGGTCAGCATAAATGTTTGCCCCCAAAAATGATTCAATGTGCTGGAAACCTCCCCCATCGAGATGAAGGCCAGTGCCTCGTTTCCGAAACCCTTGTTCAGCTTGTCGTCGTATTTAAAGGTGTGCGTCCGGCTGTTTGACCCGGATTCGACGGCCTGGGTGATATTTCCATCGGAGTTGTAGGTAAAGGCAAAAATCCGGCTCGTTCCGGCATCTGGAACGCCGTTGGTTGTACGGTATTTGTTGAACTGGACGGCCCGGCCTCCTTCGTATTCCAAGTCGTAATTCCAGAGTCGGGTGGGATATCGTGAATCCAGCCATGTGATTTTAACCAGCCCACCTGCAGCGTTGTAGGTTGCCGAATAAGTGTATTTAAAGCTGACTTGTTGATTGTCTTTCAGGTTGACTTCGATTTTGGACAAATGGCCACCGGTATAGGTGATATCCGGAATGTCAGCAACCAGAGTAGCGGGTGTTGTGGATGTGTTCTCCCATTTTATTCGGGTTAACGAGTCCTGTCCCGTATAAGTCCAGCGGAAAATACCGTTACCTGATCCGTCTTTGGCAGAAACAGTGGCGAAGGCAAACAGGGGGTTGGGTGTCGGTGTCGAGGACGGGCCGGTGGATTTATCACATCCAAGGTACGCGAGTGCAATGAAAACAATGAGAAGCCGTGTTTGAATCATTTTTTCCCTTTCAGTCGGGTTTTATTCCAGCAAAGTATCCAAAACAATTTAAAGATGTCAAAACAGGACATTATCCCGTTAATAAAAGTTTGGGTTTTCTTAACTTTGGCCCGTGCAAATCAACCCCTCCGAACCCACAATCACCGAATTTCCCCTCTTCCGCCGCGGCAAGGTTCGTGACGTGTACGATTTGGGAGAACATCTGCTCATCGTGGCTTCGGATCGCATTTCCGCCTTCGACGTCATCCTCCCCACCCCGATTCCGGACAAGGGGAGAATCCTCACGCAGATATCCCTTTTCTGGTTTGATTATTTGAAAGAGCCCTGTCATTTAGTGACAGCGGATGTGTCGCAGTTTCCCGCAGCGCTCAAACCTTATTCGGATTGGCTGCGCGGCCGATCCATGCTGGTCAAAAAAGCGAAACGCTTTGACGTGGAATGCGTCGTGCGAGGTTATCTGGCGGGTTCAGGTTGGAAAGATTATCAGCGCACGGGAACTGTGTGCGGGCTCAAATTGCCATCGGGCTTGAAACAAAGCTCCCGGCTGCTCAAGCCCCTGTTCACTCCCGCTGCTAAAAATGACATCGGCCATGACGAAAACATCTCCTTTGAAACCATGGTTGCCATGATCGGCGAGGATGCGTCCATTGAATTGCGCAATCGCAGTCTGGAAATTTATTCGCGCGCGCGTGACTACGCGCTTACCCGCGGTGTGATTCTTGCCGACACGAAGTTTGAATTCGGTGGAGTCGACGGACAAACCATTGTCATTGATGAAGTTCTGACGCCCGATTCTTCACGCTTCTGGCCCGCCTCCGATTATGAAGAGGGCCGGGATCAAAAGAGTTTTGACAAACAATATCTGCGCGATTATCTCGAAACCCTCGACTGGGACAAAACCGATCCGGGTCCGGAGTTGCCACCTGAAGTGGTGGAAAACACGCGCAACAAATACCTCGAAGCCCATCGTATTCTCACCGGGAAGGATTTCCGTGTCGACTAAAACAGCCCTTATAAGCGTCTCCGACAAACGCGGCACGCTGGAATTTGCACAAGGCCTCACCCAACTCGGCTGGCGCATCCTCAGCACCGGCGGCACGCTCAAGCACTTGCAGGACAACGGCGTTCCCGCAGTGCAGGTTTCCGAACACACCGGCTCCCCGGAGATTCTTGACGGCCGGGTGAAGACCCTGCATCCGCACATTCACGGCGGCATTCTCGCGATGCGTGGTCAGCCCGAACACGTCAAACAACTCGCCGAACAAAAAATCGATCCCATCGATATCGTCGCAGTGAATCTCTACCCTTTTCGCGAAACTGCGGCCAAACCCGGTGTTGCCCTGGAAGAAGTGATTGAGAACATCGATATCGGCGGTCCGAGCATGCTGCGCTCCTCGGCCAAGAATCACAACGATGTCACGGTGATTTGCGATCCGGTGGATTATGAAACCGTTTTGTCTGAGTTGAAATCCTCAGGTGCCACGACTTTGGAAACCCGCCGTCGTCTGGCCGTGAAAGCCTTTCGCCATACGGCGGATTACGATTCCGCCATCGATACGTATTTGTCCAAGGCCATGTTCGAAGAGCCGGTATTGCGTCTCAGCTTTCAACCCGGCAAGGCTTTGCGTTATGGTGAAAACGATCATCAAAAGGCGACATTCTATCCGGAGTATCCCGGAGTGGAAGCGAATCTGGGTTCTTGCCGCCAATTGCACGGCAAGGAATTGAGCTATAACAATCTCGTGGATGCCGATGCGGCGCTTGAAGCCGTTCGGGATCTTCATGAAGTTCCTGCAGTCGCCATCATCAAGCACACCAATCCCTGCGGTTACGCCACCGGAAAAACTCTCGCGCAGGCTTTTGAGTCCGCGTGGCAAGCCGATCCGGTTTCCGCATTTGGTTCGGTCATTGCCGTTTCACGCAAGCTGGACATGGCTACGGCGGAGTTGCTCAAAGGCCGCTTCGTCGAAGCGGTTGTGGCTCCAGGATTCGAACCGGACGCTTTGGATTTTCTGCAAAAGAAAAGCAAGGACATCCGTCTGTTGGATTTGGGAACCTTGATCGCTCCGCAACCGCGGAAAGTTTACAAGCACATTCTCGGTGGAATGCTGGAACAGGATCGCGATGTGGAGCTTTGGCGCAAATGGGAAACCGCGACCACATTGAGTTTCCCCAATGAAGTGCGTCCGCTAGCTGGCTTCACATGGAGAGCCTGCAAGCATGTGAAGTCGAATGCCATTGTGATGGGTTATGAATACGAGGCGGGATGTTACACCTTGGTGGGAATGGGTCCGGGTCAGCCGAACCGCATCGATTCCAATTTGAAATTGTGCCAGCCGCGGGCGCGGGAAAATCTTGCCCGTATTGCGGAGTCCAAAGGTTTTGCGGATGTCGAAGCCTTTGTCCGCGAAGCCATGGGTCGATGTGTGATGGCATCGGACGCCTTCTTTCCGTTTGACGACAATGTTCGTGCGGCTCATGAGGGTGGAATCCGGTACATAGTTCAGCCGGGAGGCAGCCTTCGCGATGCAGAGGTAGTTGCGACTGCGAACGAACTGGGCATTGCCATGGTGTTCACCGGAACACGGCATTTCAGGCATTAAATAGCGGTTTCAAATGCATGTTATTTCGGGGCATTTTTGACCTTTAAATGACTTTGTCCCGAAACTTAAATGCGATATATTATTGATAAACGCTGTGGAAGCCCGAAGGAGGGAAACCCACAAGATGTTCAGTTTACTCTCCTTTCATAAAAGGGTTTCCACAGCCAAAAAAGGGAAACATGTATGAAATGAGGTGAGTCCGATGTTGAAACTTCCGGTTCTGGCGGTGTGTTTTTTCCTCGGTGGACAATTTCTTCTTGCGCAAACCACTGCGCCTCCTGTAAAAGACAGCGGTTGGTTTATCCAGCCCAAACAGACTCCCGCGAACAAACCCTTTACCCTACAGTTACTCAGCTATGCTTACGGTAACTGTCAGACAAGTTTCACACACACCTCTTTGGACACGGGTTCTCATTCTCTCTATTTGTCCTTTGTGGTGGAGAGCCATCCGGAGCGGGTGTGCGTGGCCGATATCCGACCTTATGGACCGTCGTATGATGTTCGGACATTGAAGGTTGGAAAGTATCCGGTATATGCGGTGCAGCATTTGGCATGTGAATACACCAATCCACGATGTCTTGTGGCTGTCCAACCAAAACTGGTGGATACGCTGCAAGCGATGGAAGGCTCTTCCTTGCTGCCCCAACAATCGGGCCTTCCGCCTCGAATTTCGCCCATGGATCATTTGGGGATTATTAAAGGTTATTGGATCAATGGCCGAAGGAAGCCTTCTTTGAGGTAGTACGTCTGGTTTTTCATTGCATCCAAGGTAAACTCAGTGGTGAGGGAATTATATTCTGGATTTTAAGGCCGATGGTTTTCATAAAAGCGGTGAGACTGCTAAACAACTGATTGGAGAACTTTTTCAAGGAGCCAGCCATGAATTCTTCCCTTCCAAACTTCATCAAATACGGTTCATTATTCGCACTCCTTCTCTTTATCGGATGCGATAAGAACGAAGATTGCACCGGAACGGCGAAAGATGTGTTTGTCACAACAGTGGTTTCCCCCTCAGCCCGGGATTTTTATCTGGCAACGCCGGCCAACGATTCCGCGATACTCAGCAAGGCTTGTCCCGTCACTTTTCAATTTGAATACGGATATTACACGGACAGCATACAGGCAAAGGCAAAACAAGCCAATGCACTGGACATGCCCCTTACCAATCTCAAATCCAAGACCCTGTTTCACGTGGATTATGATTATGTCACCTTTCAAGAGAATTGGCACGTGGATTTGAATGTGGGTTCCAGCACCCGTTCCACAGGTATTTTGGATTACCGTGTCACCGCGAGTGATCATGGGAATTACAGTCAATCCACACGCGGTATTTTTTACATCAAAACCAGCCTGCTTTCGACAGTTAAAAGTATTGACAGCGCGGTCAAGATTTACGGTTCCATTGAATATTACTCCGCCAAAAAATGAATAAAAACGGATCAGATTTTTTTAAGCAGACAGCCATGACTTTTTCCATTCCCAACCCGATCAAATTCAGTCTGTTTTTTGCACTAGCCTCACTTTTCTCCGGTTGCGGTTTTCTTAGTACGGATGTTACTTGCAGTGGACACAGTCAGTCAGTCACTTTGTCAAAAGTGCTGACACCGACGGACCGATACTTCCTGCTATCCACAACAACCGCCGCCGCCGATTTAGCGATCCTAAGCGAGGCATGTCCGGTAACTTTTTCCCTGACTTACCGTTGGAATGATACAGGTTTTGCAGCCGCAAATTCCGCTAACGCCCTGAGTTTACCGCTTAATGGCCTTAGCACTCATTCAATCTTTCATGTGGACTACGATAATGTGAACTTTGCGGAGTACTGGCAAATTCACACAGAGCGCCTGGGTGCTCCGACATTGGCGGGGCCTGATAATAGCTATGTACTCAGTGTGACAGATCACGGCAACTATAATGGAAATACACGCGGGGTCTTTTATATCAAAACAAACCTCTTTTCCTCGGTTACAAGCGCGGATAGTTCCGTCTTTGTTTCCGGATCCATAGAATATTTTTCCGACACACCCTAAAGCATTCATGCGCATTAAAGTCATCGGTGGCGGCCTGTCCGGCAGTGAAGCTGCATTGCAACTTGCAGATGCGGGGCATGAGGTCGATCTATATGAAATGCGTCCTGTGGTGCAAACGCCCGCACATAAAACCGGTGACTTCGCGGAGCTGGTCTGTTCCAATTCTTTCAAAGGCCTTGCTCTTACTTCTGCGCATGGATTACTCAAAGAGGAATTAGCGCGCATGGGTTCCAAGCTTCTGCCGTTGGCATTTGAATCTCGCGTGCCTGCGGGTGAAAGTCTGGCCATTAACCGTGAGGATTTTTCATCCCGGGTGAAACAAGCGATTGAAAGTCGATCCAATATCCGGGTGATAAACGAAGAAGTCAGCGAGCTTGATCCACAAGCATGGACTTTGATCGCTACGGGGCCTTTGACCTCGGAAACATTGGCTCAAAAACTGTTCGCGTTGATCGGAAGCTCACGGCTCTTTTTCTTCGACTCCATCGCACCGGTTGTTATGGCAGACAGTCTGGAACAGGAATTTTTGTTCACCAAGAATCGCTGGGACAAGGGCGAAGAACCGGACTTCATCAATGTTCCCCTGGACAAGGAACAGTATTACGCCTTTGTCGAAGCCTTGGTGCAGGCGGACACGGTGGAACCCAAGCCGTTTGAGAAGAAGCAGCTCTTCGAAGGTTGTCTGCCCATCGAGGAAATGGCGCGGCGCGGTCCGGATACCTTGCGATACGGCCCCATGCGTCCGATTGGTTTGCACGATCCACGCACAGGGAAAATCCCCTTCGCGGTCATTCAATTGCGGACGGAGAACCGGCAAAAGACGTTGTACAACCTCGTGGGATTCCAGACGCGGCTCAAATGGGGCACGCAAAAGGAAATTCTCACGAGTCTTCCCGGATTGCGTACGGCGACATTTGCCCGTTTTGGAGCCATGCATCGCAACACCTTCGTGGATTCCCCGAAAATATTGGACGGTACGCTGCGAATTAAAGGCACGAATATTTTTTGCGCGGGACAGCTTACGGGTGCCGAGGGTTACACGGAAGCTCTTTCAACTGGGCTTTATGCGGCTTCATGTATTCACGCAGCCTTGTCCGGAAACAACGATTTCAAATGGCCGGAGCCATCCTGCATAGCTGCCTTGGTTTCCCATCTCACCAGTCCCAATCCCGACTTTCAACCCATGAACTTCAATTTTGGCCTGCTCCCGGTAAATCTGACCTGGAAGAAAAAAGAGCGGAAAATGCTTCAGATTGAGGCTTGTCAGCAAAGTTGGCAGGGATTCCAGCCCATGGAAAACTCTGTGGTGGAAAAATCATTATCGATTTAGTATACTTTTGTAAGACGTTAAATAGATTAGACTTATGCGGTTTTTGTAAGCCGCAATGAAGAAAGAAAAAATCATGATGTACGACGAAGAACTCATTGCCCCCATGCGCCAGGAATTGGCGGACTTGGGAATTGTTGAAACCAAAACCCCCGAAGCTGTGGATCAGTATCTCGCTCCGGGCAAGGGAACCGCTCTTGTCGTGGTGAACTCGGTGTGCGGCTGTGCGGCGGCCAATGCACGCCCCGGAGTGGCTGTGGCTCTGGCCCATTCTGCAAAGAAACCCGATACCGCCATTACTGTCTTTGCCGGCAATGATCGCGAGGCAACGGCCAAAGCGCGTTCTTATTTCGTGGGCTATCCGCCATCCTCCCCCACCATCACCTTGATGAAGGACGGAGAAGTGGTGTTCATGCTGGAGCGCCATCAAATAGCCGGACGCGATGCCAACGAACTTGGCAGTCAAATCGCCGCGGCGATTAACGAATATTGCTGAGTCTGTTGCGGACTATTCCGGTTTCAATTCAAAAATCGCTTCAATCTCCACGGCTGCGTTGAGGGGCAGTGCAACTGCCCCGATTACCGCACGTGCATGACGCCCGGATTCACCAAATATTTCCGTCAGCAATTCCGAAGCGGCGTTCAGAACCTTGGGTTGCTCGTGAAAATCTGCGGAAGATTGCACGAAGCCCGTCAGCTTCACCACACGGCTAACCGAAGCCAATGGACAGTCGTTTCCTTCCAATGCCGCCAGCACGTTGAGAAGGCACAAACGGGCTGCTTCACGTCCGTCTTCAATCGTCAGCGTCTCCCCCACTTTTCCGCGCATCGCAACTTCGCCATTGCGAAGAGGCAATTGACCGGAAACGAATACGAGATTTCCGGTGCGAGCAACAGGGACATACCAGCCTTGCGGTTTGGGCGCGGAAGGCAGTTCGAGTCCGAGGGATTTCAATTTATCGAGTGGTTTCATGCGTTCAAAAATAAACGGTATCCAGTCAGATAGCATGCAATATGGCGGGTAGTATATTGATCCCCATGAATTGGAGAACGATTTCTACAGCGGCCATGGGCTGCTTTTTCCTGTGTGGATGTGATTTTTTTGGTTCGTCGACTTCCCCGACACCCATCCCGTTCATTCCGCATCCTGCGCAATTGAACCCTGAGGTGGATGCGTTTTCAAGCTTGTCTGCCCGGTCATACACCTGGAAGGAAGGGTGGAAAATCGGATCCCGCGACACTTCCACGGCTTCAAGGACTTTCACTGTCACGAAAACGGGAGGTGTCTCCCCGGTGCGTGTCCATTTTAACACGGGTGATGGAAAAGCCCTGTCGGCATCCATAATCACCCAGATGGGATTCAATCCCGCCAAAATTCAGCTGGACAGTACGGCGGTTTCCATTCCCGACCCCGGCGCGGCATTGGGTTTCCCAGCCACTCCGCAAATCGGCTGGCGTCTGGATACGATCACTGGAGATTTGCGCTTTGTGCGCCAGTTGATCGGCATGGACACCGTCCTCCAAAAAATAGGGACCGTGAAAACCAATGTCGAGTGTTGGGCCTTTGCCGAAACCACTTACTACGGCGGAGTCGCAGTGGCCACGGCGAGATATTCGATGGGTTACAACGGACTAGTGCATTTGTACGAAAAAAGGCCGGGATTTTATTCCAGCACCGGGGACACCGGTGCGGTGGTTTTATGGCGGGAGATTACAGCGCAATGACTCAGGAACTTCAAAGTTTTGCAGGCTTTCCCTGTTTGATATTCCCGGCTTCGCGGGCATTGGGGAAAGATGCCGTAGAGATTCAAAAAAAACTCGAATCCTTTCTGCCGGGTTGGAACAGCCATGGTTCTCCCGTTCAGGGAGGCTTTACCGTGTTGGAAGATCGTTTTGTGGTGGTTGCTCACCGCCCCATGGAAATTTCCGGTTGTAGCCGGGATGACTTGTTGTTCACCATGCAGGATTTGGGAAAAACCCTTGGTTTGGAATGGATGGGCGCTGCGCGAATTTTTTATCGCGATGACAAGGGCCCTGTGGTCGATGTGGATCGGCTCGAATTCAAACGCCGGGCAAGGGAGGGACTCATCCGTCCCGATACGGTGGTTTTCGATACGACGGTAAGGGAGACGAACACAATTCTGGAAGGCCGTTTTTCCCTGCCTGCCGCCAAGAGCTGGCACGCGAGGTTGATGGAGGCTGTTACCGCCTCCTAAGCCAGACTAAACCTGGGCCCAGCGAGGGTTACTCTTTCCTGTCACCGGAGCGATCGCGCTGCGGTAGAAAATCGCGAAACGCATCGGAGGTCTTCCAACCGGGTACTGGCGGCGTATGTTCGGGCCGCGGGGCGTACGTTGAATATTCGACAATGTGCATCTTGTGAACGTACCGTGGACAGTTTGGAAAGATTCGTTCCACTTCAACTCGAACCATGAAGACCGCGCCCGGAAACTCACCTAATAGTGGATCATCGCTGCTGATTCGCGCCTTGCCATTGACGCGAAGACGCTTGGGGGATTCGAAATCCAAAAAAAGCATGGCGATCTTTGGGTTTACAAGCACATTGCCCCAGGATCGGTACATTCCATTGCCATCATAATCGGGAAACGCAAGTGTTTTCTCGTCAAGAACACGCACGAATCCGGGCAAACCACCCTTGTAGGAGCACTCGGGTTGGCCTTGAGCATCGGTGGTGGCGACGAAGAACATGGAACGGGTCTCGATGAACGCACGGTCCTGGGCGGTGAACTCGGTGTGGACCGTTACTTGCTCCAGACGATCCGCGAGGGGCCTTGTTTCGCGGATGTCCTGAAGCTGGCGCATCCCATCGTGGTACATCGGCTCTTGGTTCATGGGTACCTCCGTTAGAGTTTCGGCAGGAAAACTGCTCCTGCGATTCCGAGAAACACCACGCAACTAACAGCGATATTCGCCTGGAAGAAATCCTGATTCAACCCGTCCAGTGAATTGCTGCGCCGGAACAGATGCAGATAAGCCAGCAAACCCGTTGTGATGCCGAGTGCGATGCGGAACGGCATTCCCAAATGAAATAAAGCCTCGATTGTAATGAGACATCCCAGCATGGCGATATGCAGCAACATGCTGATGCGCAAGGCACGTGCAACTCCGAAGCGCACTACCAGCGAATGCAATCCCGCCTTGGAATCAAAAGCCTGATCCTGGGTGGCATAGATGATGTCGAATCCTGCGATCCAGAAAAGCAGGGACAGGCAAAGTAGAATGGCTTCCATACCGAAACTGCCGCGCACTGCGATCCAAGCGCCCACAGGAGAAATGCCTATGGCCAGTCCGAGGAACAAATGGGACAAGGCGGTGAAGCGTTTGGTCAACGAATAAAAACACACGGCAATTAATGCGGGAATGGATAACGCAAAAGCCAACCGGTTGATGAATACCGTGGTCACCACAAACAAAATGCTGTTGGCGGCGAAAAACAAAAGCACTTCCTTGCGGTTTAAAATTCCCGAGGGAAGATGCCGTCGAATCGTACGGGGATTTTGTGCATCGATGCCCGCATCGGCAAGGCGGTTGAAAGCCATGGCGGCATTGCGGCAGAATACCATGCACAAAATCACCAATCCGAAGATGCGCCAACCCGGCCATCCCTTCGCGGCCCACAACATCGAAGCCAACGCGAACGGCATGGCAAATAACGTGTGTGAAAAACGGACTAGTCCCAGGAAGTGGCGGAGTTTATGAATCACCCCACCTTTTTGCTTCCTCCCCTCTTGAGGGGAGGAAGTTTCACGTGGGTCTTTTGAAATTTCGTTGTTGTTCATTTTCTTTAACTACGTCCCCTTTCCCCTCAAGAGGGGAAAGGGGCTGGGGTTAGGGGTGACCCATATCGCGCCAACGGTGGCTAACCGGATGATCTAAACCGAGATGATCGAGAACACGGGCCAGCACCGTGTCCACCAAATCGTCAATGCTTTGCGGTTTCAGATAGAACGAAGGATTGGCGGGCAACACGATGGCTCCAAGATCCGACAAGGTTTTTTGGTTTTGAAAATGGATGGCATGCATGGGTGTTTCGCGCGGCACTACGATGAGCTTTCGGCGTTCTTTCAAGCACACATCCGCAGCGCGGGCCAGCAAGGTATCGCCGATGCCATTGGCAATCTTTCCGAGTGTGGCCATGGTGCAGGGAGCAATGATCATGCCGCGATGACGAAAGGAACCGCTGGCGATGGGTGCAAACATATCGTCGTTGCGGTGAACCTTGGTGGCGAGGCTGAACAAATCTTGCTGTCCTTCGTAGGCCACAACTTGCTTTCCATGCTCTGTAATCACCAAATGAACTTCGACGTTGAGATCTTTCAAATGACGCAACAAACGATGGGCGTAAATGGCTCCCGAGGCACCGGTGATTCCCAAAATGAATGGCTCTTGCATTCCTCTATTCCTTTTCCTTCACCGCCAGAACCGCATGCGCAATTCCGAAATCGCAGGACAGTGTTTGCACCTTGCCGAATCCGGACGCTCGACACAAGGCGGCATACTCCTCCACGCTGCGAAATCGTTGCACTGATTTTACAAGGTATTCATACGCTTCGCGTTTTGAACCCATGGTACGGCCTAAAAACGGTATGAAAATCGGGGCCAGTACGCGGTAAAAGAACCGGGTGAAAACCGATTGCGGACGGAAAAATTCCAGTGTCAAGAAAACACCACCGGGTTTCAATAAATCTTTCACGAGTCTTATACCGTTTCCCAAGTCATCCAAATTACGCATTCCGAAACCGCAGAGCACGGCATCAAAAGTTTGCTTGGGAAACGGTGGATTCAAAGCATCCAGAACGATGAATTCAGCAGAAAGTCCCTTACCCTTTCCCAACTTGAGCATCGGTTGGGAGAAGTCCCCGATGACGCAGGCAGACTCGATTCCCCTGTTTCGCAGGGCGAGACAAAAGTCTCCCGTTCCACCGCACAGATCGAGAACTGTTGCATGGGTGTTTAGAGCAGGCAACAAAGCGACAGCCTTTCGACGCCAGACTACATCACGACCGAGGCTCAAAACATGATTCAGGGTGTCGTAGCGTCCTGCAATGGCATCGAACATGGAAAGAACGGCTTCGGACATTGGTGATGATAATCCGATTTGCTCGGATTCCTACCTCGACACGCTGAAAGGCTGAACAAGGGACGTATTAATGTCATTTATTTCAAGCAAATACACTCCGGGCGATAGCTCGTTCGTGGGTATCTTAACATGGTTGGTGTTCAACGAAGTGATTTCAAACACTTTGTTTCCGGAGATTGTGTAAACGACTGCCCGCCTATTTTGAACGAGTAAAGTATTTCGGACACCTGATTGAGATCCGATGGCCGTGGAATTTTGGGGTGATGTCAGAATGATCCCGTTATAACCAACAGACACAAGTTGGTTACCTGTCCATGTTACCGAGAGGAGTCCTTCAGATGAAGCCGTCCCTGAAATCCTTGCTGTCCAGTTCACGCCATCCGGCGAGGTAGAAATTGGAGAAGTAGGTCCGCCGAGCCCTACGGCTACCAATTGCGTACCCGTCCATACCACAGAAGTCAGATAGATCCCTCCTCCGGGAGATCTCTTTACCCATGTTATGCCATCAGAAGAGGTTAAAATATTACCATTATTATCATTCCCTCCCACAGCTACCAATTGCGTACCTGTCCATATCACTGAATTCAGATCATATATCGTTGGACTATTTTGATTCGTCCAGGTAATACCGTTTGGTGAAGTCCAGATGGTACCGGCAAGGCCCACGGCCACGAGTTGAGTCCCTGTCCATGTCACTGAAGTCAATACTTGTTTAGATCCCGTGGACCGACTTGTCCACGTAATGGCATCAGGCGAGGTCAAGAAATTTCCGCTATCCGCTATTGCCACCAATTGACTGCCTGTCCAAATCACCTGGTCTAAATTTTTCGTTGTTCCAGAATTCCGCATGGTCCAATTCACACCATCTGGTGAGGTTAAGATGGTGCCTGAATTACCGGTAGCCACTAATTGAGTACCTGTCGTGGTAACTGAGAAGAGCACATTTGTCGTTCCTGGATTCCTTGTAGTCCAGGCAATACCATCCGAAGAAGTGAGTATGGCAGCTGAATGAGTGATACAGCAACTACCACCTACGATGACAAGTTGACTTCCTGCCCATATTCCTGCATTCAGTTGTTGTGTTGTTCCTGACGTCTGTTTTGTCCAAATGGATTGCCCTGATGCCACGGTAAATGCTCCGAATAGCATCATAACCGACAGGAATATTTTTTTTTGATGTTGCATGCCGGTTTTTTCTTGCCTCTGTAAAACATAGAACCTGCTTTAGGGCCTAATTCCTTGAAATTTTGGGCATGGGCAAATACATTTAGCCCCCGTTGCCACTTTAGCTCAGTTGGTAGAGCAGAGGACTGAAAATCCTTGTGTCCCCGGTTCAATTCCGGGAGGTGGCACCATTTTCCCCTTTCTTCATTATGACTGATTCTTCCCCCATCAGCGCCGAAGGCATGTTAAAGCTCCGTGAGGAGTGGGGAAACCTGTTTCGGGAAGTTCGCCCCAAGCTGCTTGAAGAAATTGCCTATGCGGCTGCGCAGGGGGATCGTTCCGAAAATGCCGAATACATCTATGGACGCAAGAAGCTTCGGGAAATCGACCGGCGTTTGCGCGAACTGGACGGAAAGATCAGTCGGAGCAAGGTGGTCGAAGGCACGCGGAGAAACGACAAGATTTATTTCGGAGCTCGCGTGGTTTTGAAAAAGAAATCCGGCGAAGAGATGACCGTGCAAATTGTGGGCTCGGATGAAATCGACCCGATCGCCGGGAAGATTTCACAGGAATCTCCTTTTGGAAAAGTATTGATGGGCCATTTGCCATCGGGAACTATTCAGGTGGAGACACCGAAGGGTATTCAGGAATATTCCATCGAGTCCGTGGATTATCCCGATTAAAGTTCCGCGATTCCGCTTTCTTTAAAATCCATAAAGCTTGGCCGGACTTCATCCCAATGCATCCATTGGGAAATATTGGAAGCATCCAGTTTTGGCAATGATGACAACAATCCGGTTTTCCGTAGTTTGATAAAAAACTCCATCTGTAATGAAGCAGGCCAATGCAAAGCTTCTTCGATCAGCTTGGAGGATATTCGTTTAAGCAAGATGAAAGGTTGAGGTACGATTGCGCCCCGGAGCCATGCTTTCAGAATCCACGGATGCCACACATTCCAGGGGATTCCGCATCTCAACAAACGAAGATCAGTGGGTTCCAGAAAACGAACCAAAGCCAATTCACCTTCAAACAATGCTATGAGACGGGCTTGTCGGGTTTCAGGTTTGGAGTGGATGTCGGAGCGCCAGAGACAAGGCAGTGGAGGCGCTTCATTTTCTTCCCGCCTGCGCCTCCAAGCGCTGCGTTGGACGATCCGTTCCCAGCGTTTGATGGTTTGATGCCGGTCCTGGCCCTGTGCGCTGGGGAGAAGAGGCTCGTTTTTCAAAGGCCCAAGCCAGTGTTATCCCAAATAGGTGCCGAGAACCGATCCAACCGTTTCGAGCTGGCAGAAGGCGCTGAATTCCAAATCCTTGGAAAAATCCGCGTTCAAACGTTCCAGTAACGCTTTGCGTTCGGCATAGGCAATGCTGTAGTCCATGATGAAGCGATCTTCGTCCTGAATTTCCTTGGGGTCGAAACCCACCACCTCAGCGATGATAGCGCGAATTTTTTGCGCTTTTTCCGTATCCAAATCGCACACTCCAGTGGTAAAAGATGTGCCAAAATTTAGTTCCAACGGCATGGGTTGGGGAGGATTTTTTGTCTTTCCGCCTTACAAGTCCGCTCAGGGAAGCAGAGGAAGCCTGGGTTGGGCCTGAGGGCTGCCACCCAAATCCAGCAGGCTGAAAAGCAATGAAGGGCAGATTAAAGAAAACGAAGCTTCGGGTTCAAAGAGACGGGCGGAATCCCCTGTGGCCACAATATCCCGCAAGGACTTGGAATCCAACGAATTGAAAGACAAACCCCGCATGGGAGTTTGCTCTCCGGTTTTTGCATCCACCGCGTCCAAAGTCACGGGTGCCGGCAAACTGAAAGAGCCACGGGCGGAAGCATAACCACCGAAGGGAATGCTTTGCGCCAGAGGATGACGCAAAAGCTTGTAGGCATCGTCATCAAAGAATTTGGAGACTCGCAATCCAAACGGAGAACCTTCATCCTTCGCACGGGCCTGCAGGGAATCCATCAATGTTTGTTCTGGAACGCCCCCGGTTGTCTGAACCTGCACCACTCCGGGAAAGCCTCCGCCAAACCGCCAATGGCCATTGTCCCGCGTCACACCGGATTCCACGGGAAGTTTACCGCGATAAAAATCCGCAATACGGCCTTTGTCTATCAACGTCACATCTTCGGCGGGTTGCCCTTGGTGATCAAATCGATAACCTCCGAAAAGCAATTTGTCCCCCAAGCGTCGAAGACCGGGAGTATCCCGCACGGTGAAATTATCCGGAAAATATTTTCGGCCCTGAAGACTGAGCAAAAAGGGCTGCTCGCTGTTTTCACTCAAGGGCTGTCGCAACCGCATTTGAGGATGAATCAGCGCGTGTTGCATCACTTCTCCGGCAGCCGTACCGGCGAACAATACCGGACCGCGATAAAATTTCACGGGTGGTGAAATTCTCAATCGATCCAGACGCTCCATTAAACCTTCCAGTGAATCTTTAAGGGACTTGAAAGAGGTTGCGCCGGTTTTCCCTCCCCCGGGCAAGGTATCGCGTGCCGCAAGACGCAGATAATCCCACAGCGGAGTCCCGTCTTTTGCCTGACACAAAACGGCGGCCAGCAGGGCGTTTTCCTGAAGGGTCTGGATGTGGCTGGAGCCTTCCGAATCCACGTAGTACAAGGTGACGTAATAGTATTGGTAGGCCACGCGTGATTCTGCAAGCCACGGATTGTCCCTCAATACATCGCTCAGGTTCCGGCAAAGCGAAATCCATGCGGCCGTGTCCGGCGGAACAATGGAATCCACGTCCTGTTGTTGCAAAACTTTTTGCCGCGACCAGTCCGGTAGCGCGTCCATGCCATGATGACTGGACAGAAAGGATTTTTTCTGGGCCAGCTGTTCCACGGCCACCTTGTAACGGGCATCGGTTTGCGCCCACAAGGTCTGTCGCAAAAGCAAGGTGTCATTGTCATCCGGTAGTGGAGCCCGCAGGCGTGGACCGAAGACAATCCCTCCTTCATACAGTGATTGATCGTGCTCGTAAGAACCCACCCGCAAATCCACGTCGGTCGCATGCAACCGATCGGACGCGGCTTTTTCAATGGAACCTTGTGAAGCCTCCACGCGATATCCCTGTATGTCCCAGTACAAATAGCTCAGGAAGTACGGACCGCTTTGTCCGCGCAACCTCAAGCTGTCCATGGAACGGTTCAGCTCGCTGCGCATGGCCGGAATGATGGATGCATCCGGTTCATTGATTTTGAACACCTTTGTGGGTGGTAATGAAAATGCAGAAACAGCAGCAAGCAAAATCGCGGGAAGAAATCTCATGGCTCCCTCCGCGGTGGAGCCAGCAACGGCGGAAGGTTCTGATCCCTGGCGCGAGTTTCAAATTCCAAAGAGCGCAACAACAGGGACGGCGACACGGCGGCAACGGGGACCCAGCCGGATTCCGCACCGCATTGACCGTTGAAAATAGCCGGGTCATTTCCTGCGGCAAGGATTTGTCCCAGACTGGCAAGCGGTGTTCCCACCGCGTCCACACCGCGGACCACTTGATCCGGGCGGCCATCGGCAAACACCTGTGTGAGATACAACGGTTCAACCCGGAATGTTTGTGGAAGATCCCGGGTGGTGTAAGTGAATCCGCCCGAAATGTCGTGAAGGATGAGCCCGAAAGGTTTTCCCTGCTGGCGCAAAAGGGATTTCAAGCTGTCCCTCAGCGCGGTAAACGGCATGGTTTGTGTCGATGTCAGGATGGTATTCCCCATGCGTGCCACCACCGGCAAACCGGGGTTGGCGCGACCATGACCGTTGGACAGGCCTTTGGGAGACAACACCGAACGTCCAAAGAGAAATCCCTTGAACACTCCATTCTCAATCAAAAGTGTTCGCTGACTGGGAACGCCCTCGTCATCAAAGCGGTAGGAGCCATTCAGTGCACGTCCTTCAAACGTTTGAACGGTGGGATTATCTTCAATGCTGATCATGGGATTCGTCAGGGTCTGCCCCACCTTGGAGACGAAAGTTTGTCCTTCATCCACCGCCTTTTGCCGGTGTCCTTCCACACGATGCCCGAATACTTCATGGACAAAAACCCCTGCGGCCACATTTTCGAGAATCACTGGACCTGCGTACGTTTCCATCACCGGAGCATGGCGCAAGGTATCCAGTCGAGCCATCAGCAACTTCACCGCCGCATCCAGTGTATCCTGTGAAAAATTCACCGGCGGTTCCCGGAAACTGAAATCACGCACCAACCAGAGGACCATTCCGTCATCGGCCTTGGTTTCCACGTAAATCGAAAGACTGCCGAGCATTTCGCGATCTGCCAGAGAAGTTCCTTCAGTGGAAACCATGCGCTTCACAACGGTTCCGAAATGAAAATCGATTTGGCTGGCATAAAGTTTGGGGTCCTCGGAAAACAGGGACGAGGCCCGTACGATGCGGGCATACAGGGAATCATAAGCCTTGCGGGATCGCGACCGTCCTTTTTCGATCAGCGAAGAGCGCACTGGAATGGCGCTGGCAAAATCGAGCCCCGAATCCCCTGTTTGAGGGCGAACGCCGACGTTGGCATAAATCTTCGCGTATTGATCCTGCGCGGCGCGATAGGCATAATCTGTCGCCACCCGCAGGGATTTGCGCCAATATACCGGGTTGTCGTCCACAGGCCACGGCACGTTTTGATAACCGCTCCATTGCACGAAGTCGAGATTTTCGCGGATGGGATGCGTGTTGTCGAACTTCGAACTGCCGACACGGGTTTCGACGCTTAAAGTGCGCGAATTTTCATGGCGATCCCGGATGACTCCGCCCTTGTTGGCGCTGAAGGAGACATTGTCGGAATCATGCACCCGGTACGCGATGAAATACGGAGGAAGCGAATCCTGTTTTTTCAGTTCCTTCAATTCCTTGAAATTGTTTTGAAGCTGTCCTTCGAGATAGGACAGCATTCGATCAACCGGTTCGGTTGCTGCAAAAACCTGCAGGCCCAATCCGGATAAAACACAAAGAACGAGATTACGGGAGGAAAAGTTCACGGGCATGTGGGGTGGAAATTATAAAACGAAAGACTTCACCAAATCCGAAGTGTTGGTTTGGGTTTCGGAATTTTGAAACAACAGGGCAAAACCCGGAAGTTCGGCAGCGGTGTGCAATCCTATCTCAATACTAAAGGCTTCCTGTTCCTGACATTCGGCCAATCCCATTTTTTGCAAATGCTTTCCCAGATATTCCTGTTCGGGTTGACCGGGTGTGGGAATAAGCAGAATGTTGCGTTTTCCTAACCCGGCAAGTTCCATGACCGAGGTATAACCTGAACGACATACGACTTTATCCGCTGCGGCCAGGAATTGGGTCAAATCATTTCCAGACAGGTGATCGAATACGTTCAATTCATTTTCACGAACCATTTGTCGGGGCAATTCCCGTAGGGGCGCATCGCGATGCGCCCCTACGGGTTGCCCCGGCAATCCACGCACTAACGCACGTGTCCCGGACATCTTTTTTAATGCTTCGGTTAACATTTTCTCAAACACGGTGCGCTGGGGTTCTGGTCCGCTAACCAAGGCCAACAAATCAATTTTCAAATCCTTGGCATCGATTTCGGCTGGACGATTCCAAGGCAACGAGTTTTCCCGAAAACGGCATAGTGGAAAGATGTACTGAACAGGGGGCCATGCAGGATTTGGATGACCCAGTCTGCCGGAAAGATTCACGGCTCCCGGAAAATCCGGAACCCAAATTTTCTTGAAATCCCGCAACGCAAAACGGTTTAAGGACTGGATGGGAGCGGATAAAAGCGAGCGAAGCCAGTTTGGGCCGGGTGGCAGAATGCAAAGTTGGTGGGTGATGAAGATACAGGGTACGAGCGCAGTTTTTAATCCATACCGGCCATCTGAAATGATCAAATCAATACGGTGGTCACGGACAAGGTCATTGACCAAGCGGCGTTCACGAAAGACGGAGAAGATGAAAACAGGGAGTTGAGCCAGTAACCAAAAGGGCAGCAAGGCTTTCGATTTGGAGTAACTCATCGAATAGGAAGGCAGTTCGCCTATCTCCAAATCCGGAAACTCCCCCTGCAATAAACGGCGCCCCGCACCGCTGGCGAAGATAATGACTTCATGACCCGCGCGGCGCAAGGCCCGGATAATCGGAATGTCCCGGGTCGCATGACCCAATCCCCAATCCAGGGGGCTGATGAGAATTCGCATAAGTCTGGAGCAATCCTGCAAACGTACATGGTAAAAATTATGTTCCATGCATGCTGCGCTCCCATGCCGTTCGCAAGTATCTCCCTGCCAAACAAGCGTTTCGCACCAGTCGGGGCGCCACCTTGGGTGCGGAGAACGTGTTTCTGGCTGTGGAACAGGATGGAATGCTTGGATTCGGCGAAGCCAGTCCCATCCGGTATTTCGGTGAGAACGCCGCAGATGTGCATATGCAGTTGCTGGGACTGGCGGACTTCCTGAAACGTCAGACTTTGGAATCCGTCTCCGACATCCACCACATCAGGGTTGAAGCGGAGAAAATATTGTCTCCTTCCCGCGCTGCCCTTTGCGCAGTGGATCTTGCGCTTTGGGATCTTTGGGGTAAACTCAGGCATGAATCCGTTGCCCACCTATTGTGGAATGAACCCGCCCGGCCATTGATGACGGCGGTAACCATGAGCGTCCCGCTTCCTGAAGATGTGGAATTCCGAATTCTTGAACTGTCCGCCTTCCCCATGGTCAAGGTGAAAATGGATGTCAAGGCGGATCTATCCGTGCTTCGCAAATTACGGGACTCCGGAGTTCGACGGTTGCTTGTGGATGCAAATGCTTCGTGGACCGTGGAGCAATGCCGGAAGCTTTTACCACAATTTCGGGATCTTGGCGTGGAAGCGGTGGAACAACCGCTGCCGCCACATTTGAATCACGAAATGAAATCCATCCTTCGCGACTCTCCCCTGCCCTTGCTTGCGGATGAAAGCTGTGCGGTGCCGGAGGAAGTTGAAAAAATGACCGGGCTGTTTTCCGGTATCAACATCAAACTGGTAAAGTGCGGTGGATTGAGTCCCGGATTGAAGATGCTGGAATTCGCCCGGCGAAATGATCTCAAGGTCATGGTGGGTTGTATGTTGGAATCTTCCGTGCTCATCTCTGCTGGTTTGGCACTGGCTCAAAAAGCCGACTGGGCGGATTTGGATGGCAGTTGGTTATTGGCTGAAGATCCTTTTACGGGCTTGTCTTTTGCAGATGGCATTCTTTATCCTTCGCAAAAACCGGGATTGGGTGTGGAATTACTGGCACACAGTCCGGGTGAAATCTCCTTATAAATCAGATATCTTATTGAACATGCTTCCATTGCTTGAAAGAGAAAATCCCAATCTGACTCATCGTTCCGAAACGGTGGAAGATATTCTCAATCCAGAATTCCAGAAATTCTTGGATGACCTGATCTCAAGTGGTGAAGAATATATGGGAGTAGGCATCGCGGCTCCCCAAGTTGGACAAAGTGTTCGGGCATTCATCCTTGCCCCAAAACCTTCGGCGCGTTACCCCAATTCCCCCACCATGGAACCGACACCGATCATTAACCCGGTTATCCTCGAAAAGTTTGGGCCGGTGGAGAAGGATTGGGAAGGCTGTTTGAGCGTTCCTGGTTTTCGCGGGAAAGTTCCCCGCTATCACGGCGTGCGCGTCGGCTTTCAAGATCGAACCGGGGCGGAACACGAAATGTCACTGGAAGGTTTTGTGGCCCGCATTTTCCAGCATGAATACGATCATCTGGAGGGGATTCTTTACCCCATGCGCATGGAACCGGAAGACAAACTTCTCAACCTCGAGGAGTTTTTTGCGGAGACGGGGATTAGGGTGGGGTGACTTAGTTTTTTCCTGTTTGTGCCACAGCTCCCGTTACCAAACGAATTTTCTCAATTTTATTCCCGTCCATTTCCACCACTTCAAATGCCAGCCCCTTGTGCCGAATCACGTCACCCTTGTGCGGGATGCGGCCATGGACATAAAGAATGAAACCGCCCAATGTATCGATATGGATTTCCTCATCCTCGGGGCGTAAATCGATATCGAGTTCTTCCTTGAGGTCAGACAGGGAAATAATCGGATCGATGATGTAAATACCATCTTCAAGCCGTTTAACCTTGTGGGTTTCGACTTCATCCTCGTCGTGTATCTCACCGACAATTTCTTCGAGGATATCCTCCAGCGTGACAATGCCTGATGTGCCGCCATATTCATCCACCACAATGGCCATGTGTATGTGCTTCTGCCGGAACTCGTGCATGAGATCGCCGATTTTCTTGGTGCGCGGCACAAAATAGGTTTCACGAATAAGATTCTTCAGCGCAAAACCTTCCTTGACCGCATCTTCGGATAATCCCATCAAATCCATGATGTGGAGAATGCCTTTCACATGGTCGATGTCCTCTTCGTACACCGGAATGCGGCTGTATTTCTCATGCTTGATCAGATCCATGGCTTCGCGATATCCAGTTTGAATGTCAAGCGCCACGACATCAACGCGCGGAGTCATGATTTCCTTGGCCTGCGTTTCCCGAAGGTCGAAGATTGAACGGATCATTTCCTTCTCCTCTTCTTCGAGTCCGCTGCGATCCGGATTTTCATCCTCCTGCTCGGATTGCAAATGGCTGATGCCGGTTTCGCCGAGAAAACTCAATCGCGGTTCGTGACCCAATTTGCGGAGAAATGTTTCATTCAAACCGTAAATCGCTTCCCCGATGGCTCCCATGAAGGCGAAGTCATAAATGCGGTAAATGCGGAGGGCCAATCCACCGAGTGATGGTGCATAGGCCTGAGCCAGCATGGGGATGCACCAATGGGACGTCAAATAAACCCCCAAAGCGGAAAGGGCAAATCCCCAACCCCAATTCATTGAAAAGATCCCTGTCAAAGTCGTTGCCCCTAGGAACAGGGTCAGGGAGTCGAATAAAAACCGTCCGGTACTCAGGGATTCGAAAAATCCGGGTTTTTTCCAAAGCTTGTTGGCGTTCTCAATCCAATCCTGAAAGCGCGAAGAACTGCCGGATAAAGCCAAATCCAAATCCTGCTTTTGATAAAAACCCAAAACAGTTTTGATCCCGCTGAGAACACCACTAAGGGTCAGCGTCAGAATGAAAAGAATAAGGTGGGTAGCCACAGTATGAAAGTCCATGAGATCCCTAGGGATTCCTGGCCAATCTCACCGTGCTATTTTTAGGGTCGGGGTCCATATGGGGTACTGGCTGCAAATATACTTTGGGTTCAACAGGAATAAAGAGGATGAAATTTCTTCGAAATCCTTAAAATTTCTAAGAAATCAGGTAGAGTTCTTCTTTTTTTCGCATAATCAGCCGGTCCTTGATTTTCATATGGTCATAACCGCAAATATGCAACAACCCATGGACAATTAATCTTCGCAACTCATTGAAATAATTGTTGTTAAAGCGTTTGCATTGACGCTTCGCCTGAGGATTGGCGATAAAAACTTCCCCGGCGAAATCGGGTTCATCCCAATCAAAAGAAAGCACATCGGTCACCTTGTCGAGGCCACGGTATTCCCGGTTCAAAGTTCGAACTTTGTTGTCTGGGCAGAAAATCACATTGACTTTGCCTTTGAGTTTTTCGCCCTTGATCACCCGTTTGGCGAGTTTCAACAACTCATCGCGACGGGGGATTTTTTCCCCCTCTTCGCAATGCAGGGATACACCTGAAGCCAAGGTTAATCCTCGCTGTCCGATCCGATGGCTTCTACGGGCGCTTCATTCTCGGTCCAGCGTGTGAGGATTTCACAGATCTTCTTGGCCTGTATGGGTGAAGAGATGGTGAACTTGCTTTTCACACGGTATTCGCCATCGCGTTTCTGGTAGCGTCGCACAGCATATTTGGGCGCTTTATAATCGCCGGAAGCCTTGTCCAAATCCTGATACTTGAACATGAGCGTGGCCCAAGTTCCCTTGGTCAGGACTTCCTTGTCCATTTCCCGGCAAAGCAGGAGTCCGTTTTCATCCAGAAAATTGATTGTCAATTCATCCACTGTAGCGTTGGCCATGACTTTTTCTTCCTTTGTTGGGGCCTTAACTTAATAGCAAGCTGCATTTTGGTAAAATTCCCTTTCCATGATTTTAGAACAAGAACTTGCCCGCCTCGGTGAAAAAATCCTTGAAAAACAGCGGCTTACTCCGGAAGAAGGGCTGTTTCTCTACACCGATGCTCCCCTACCTTGGCTGAAAAACAAAGCCGTGGAGGTTCGGGAAAAACGGCATGCCAACGAAGCCTATTACAATCGCAACATTCATTTCGAGCCTACCAACCTTTGTGTTTATGCCTGCAAATTCTGCGCGTTCTACCGTCCCCCAAAATCTTCGGAAGCGGATGGTGCGTGGGATTATTCCTTCGAAGATTTGCAAAAGAAGCTCGAGTCCTATCCTGTGGGTTCGCTGACTGAAATTCATGTGACCGGTGGCGTGCATCCCGATCGCGGTGTGGAATATGGAGAAGCCCTGTGCAGATTCATCAAATCCATCCGGCCCGAATTGCATCTCAAAGCTTTTACGGCCGTGGAGATTTCTTATTTCGCCAAAAAGAGTCATGTGGATTTGAAAGAAGCTTTGCAACGCTTAAAGCAAGCCGGACTGGATTCCATTCCCGGTGGTGGAGCGGAAATCTTTGATCCGGAAATCCGTAAAGTCATCGCAGGAGGCAAAGCTCCGGCGCATACGTGGCTGGAAGTGCATGAGCGCGCACATGAACTCGGGCTTTTCTCCAATGCCACCATGCTGTACGGTCATGTCGAAAATTATGGACAGCGTATCGATCACATGCTGCGTTTGCGCGATGTTCAGGATCGAACCGGGGGATTCAAATCGTTTATTCCACTCCGCTATCGCAACGAGTCCAATGCCTTGAGTCGATTACCCGAAGTTGGGCCTGAGGAAGACTTGCGCAATTATGCCGTGGCCCGTCTTTTCCTCGACAACATTCCCCATCTCAAAGCTTATTGGGCCATGTTAGGATTGGCCTTGGCCACGGAGGCGTTGGACTATGGCGTGGACGATCTTGACGGCACGGTGGATGATACTACCCGGATTTATTCAATGGCGGGAGGCCCGGCGCATCCCACCGCTTCGGTGGAATTTCTTCAAAATGCCATCCGTTCCAAGGGTCGAATTCCCTTGGAACGGGATTCCCAGTATCGCAAACTCAATTTTTCTTGAATTTGGCGGGGTAAAAACCTAAGTTTTGCCCTCCGTAGAGAATTTTTCAGGAGCGAGTCATGCCACAGATTAAGGGAAAACGCGTTGTCATCACCCTCGAGTGCACGGAAGCCCGTGCGGCTGGAATGCCTCCGTCGCGGTATATGACCACGAAGAACAAGTCCAAGCAAACGGGCCGTCTCGAGAAGAAGAAATACAATCCCTTCATGAGGAAGCATACGCTGCACCGCGAGGTGAAGTAAGCCTCGTCTTCGGCGATGAGGCGTTTGCACCATGGCCTCGATTTTTACCCGCATCATTCAGGGAGAAATTCCCTGCGAAAAAATCCTTGAAAACGATCGCTTCTTCGCTTTTCTGGATATTCGTCCCATTTCCCCCGGCCATACTTTAGTCGTCCCCAAAGTCGAAGTGGATAATCTCTTCGATTTGGAAAGCTCTTATCTTGAAGGCATGTTGCCCTTCGCTCAACGCATTTCCAAAGCTTTGATTCAAGTTGTTCCCTGTCAGCGAATCGGCTTGATGGTGGCGGGCTTTGAAGTTCCTCATGCCCATTTGCACCTCGTTCCCATTCAGCAGGAGGGTGATTTGAGCTTCAGCAAGGCCAAACCTGCAAGCCGCGAAGAGTTGATTGAACTGGGTCAAAAAATCCGGGCGGTTGTAGGGGCGTGATTGAATCGCGCCCCTACAACCGCCGCAATAAAGGCGGTATTATGAATCTATCCATCCGACCCAGACGCAATCGCAATAGCGCCATGATGCGGGCCTTGGTTCGCGAAACCTTTTTGTCTCCATCCAACTTCATCCTTCCCTTGTTTGTGATGGAAGGGAAAAAGCAAAAAGAACCCATTCGTTCCATGCCTGGTGTTTTTCGGTTGAGCCGCGATTTGATTGTGGCGGAAGCCAGGCGCGCTTACAAGCTGGGCATTCCTGCGGTGGCATTGTTTCCGGTGATTCCGGAAAAGCAAAAGAATCGATTGGCGACGGCTTCGAAAGATCCAAATGGCCTGTTGCAGAAAACGGTTCAGGATCTGAAGTCTGCCGTGCCGGGAATCGTTGTCATTACCGATGTGGCGATGGATCCGTATTCCAGCGATGGCCATGACGGCTTGGTGAAACAGGGGAAAATTCTCAACGACGAAACCTTGCCTATTCTCGCGGAGATGGCGTTGGTTCAAGCGCGTGCCGGAGCGGATATGGTGGCTCCATCGGACATGATGGATGGTCGCGTCGGTTATTTGCGCAATGCGCTCGATGAAAATGGATTTACTGAAACCGGAATACTGGCCTATTCCGCCAAGTATGCATCGGCTTTTTATGGCCCTTTCCGTGAAGCGTTGGCCTCGGCTCCGAAACATGGCGACAAAAAGACTTATCAAATGGATCCGGCCAACCGCCGCGAAGCTTTGCGCGAAGTCAAACTGGATGTGGAAGAAGGCGCGGACATCGTGATGGTGAAACCGGCTCTTCCCTATCTCGACATCATTTCCGACATCAAAAAGATTGTGGATGTTCCCGTGGCCGCCTATCAAGTCAGCGGAGAATACGCCATGGTCAAAGCGGCTGGAAAACTCGGCTGGCTGGATGCGGACAGGGCGATGATGGAATCTGTATTGTCCATCAAACGCGCGGGTGCCGACATGATTTTGACCTATGCCGCGATGGAGTTGGCGCAAGCCCTTTAAGACCCTCACCCCCGGGTGTTTATCTTTCCCCTGTGCTCACCGATCTGTATCTCCAGAAATATCTCGAAGGCCGGCTTTCGCCTGAAGACGAAAAAGAGCTGGAGCTTTTGCTGGAGAAAAATCCCGAGTTAAAAAAGCGGCTGGAGGATTTGGAAGAGCGAAGTGAAACCTCCACGCGTCATATGTGGGAGCGTTCGCATATCGGGCGGAAGGCCAAACGCGGAAGCCGGGTGCGCTACACGACCATTCTTCCCGGCTTGTTGATCCTTCTTTTGATCGTGGTCCTGGCCTCGCATTGGTTCAGTAAACCTGGAGAAAATTCCACCTTCATTCATGTGGGTGGGAATGGAACCGCCGTGGAATTGCTCTACAACTCATCGGAAGGCTGGCGTTATATCGATGCAGGATTTCGATATGGAGATTCCCTGACTTTTTCCATTCGCGATGCCAAGAAATATTCTGTGCGGGTGTTTGGCATTTATCCCGGCATCCCCGAAGCGGTGGCCGAAGAGATCTGGAAAAATCCGGTTGGACTCAAATACGGAAGTGCGGAAATCAAGCCGGTGTTCATATCCAAAACCTCTAATACTGCTGTTCCCCGTTTTTTGGCCGTGGTATATGACACTGTTTCATTGGAACCAATTGCTGTTGAAGATATTCCCGGTTTATTGCACGATGGCGGCGGCGGCGGACGCACACCATCCTTTCATTATCAGGTGTTCCGTGTTCCTGCTCATTGACACAGTCTATTTGATAGGATAACTTGTTCCGCAAATGGCAGAGAGCAAAAGCGAACGAAAAGACAAGTCGGTATACGACGAAGACAGCATTAAATCCCTCGATTGGGTCGAACATATCCGGCTACGACCGGGTATGTACATCGGAAAACTCGGCAACGGAACCTCGCCGGATGACGGCATTTACGTGCTGTTCAAGGAGGTTGTGGACAACTCCGTGGACGAGTTTATCATGGGTGCGGGCAAGGAAATCGACCTCACATTAGGGGAAGATGGCTCTTTCACTGTGCGCGATTATGGCCGCGGAATTCCGCTCGGAAAAGTCGTGGAATGCGTTTCCAAAATCAATACCGGCGGTAAATACGAAGGCGAAGCCTTCAAAAAATCCGTGGGTTTGAACGGCGTAGGCGCAAAGGCTGTGAATGCCCTATCTTCCCAATTCAAGGTTCAAAGCTTCCGTGAAGGCAGCACCAAGACGGCGATCTTCGCCAAGGGAAAACTGACTCAGGACGAAAAGCAAAAGTCCACCACCGAGCGCAATGGAACGCTCATGAGTTTTATTCCGGATGCCTCCCTGTTTCCCAAGTTCCGATGGGAATCGGAGTTTCTGGAAGAGCGCATCCGCTATTACACCTATTTGAATGCCGGATTAACGCTCAATTTTAACGGGCAAAAGTACACGTCCAAGAACGGTTTGTTGGATCTATTAACACACCACACTGACGACACCATTCGTTATCCCATCATTCATTTCAAGGACAACGATATCGAAGTGTCGTTGACCCATGACGGGAATTACGGCGAGCGATATTTCTCTTTTGTGAACGGACAGTTTACGACTGAAGGCGGCACGCATCTCGCCGCTTTTAAAGAAGGCATTGTTCGCGGTTGCAAGGATTTTTTCCGCAAGGAAGTGGAATCTTCGGACGTGCGCGGTTCCATCGTCGGCGCGATTTCCATTCGCATGCATGAGCCGGTGTTTGAGTCGCAAACCAAAACCAAGCTCGGTTCAACGAACTACAATGAAAAAGGCGATTCCCTGCGGACCTGGATCGTCGATTTTGTGCGCCAGAAGCTGGAACAGCATCTTCACAAGAACCCGGAAACGGCGAAGGCGTTGCTGGAAAAGATTCAGGCCAACGAACGTGAACGCAAGGACATGGCGGGCATTCGCAAGCTGGCGAATGAACGCGCGAAGAAAGCCAATCTGCACAATCGCAAGTTGCGCGATTGCAATGTTCATTACAACACCAGTCATCGCCTGCGCGATCAGTCCCAGATTTTCATCACCGAGGGAGATTCGGCATCGGGGTCCATCACCAAAGCACGCAGTGTCAATCATCAGGCGGTGTTTTCCCTAAAAGGCAAGCCGCTGAATTGTTATGGGATGACGAAGAAAGTCGTGTATGAGAACGAGGAATTCAACCTTCTTCAGCATGCACTGAATATCGAAGAAGGCATTGATGAATTGCGCTACAACAAAATCATTGTTGCGACCGATGCTGATGTGGATGGCGCGCATATCCGCCTGTTGTTGCTGACTTTTTTCCTTCAATTTTTTCCGGAGTTGGTGGTTCATGGACACATCCATGTGCTGCAAACACCTTTGTTCCGTGTTCGGAACAAGAAGGAAACGATTTACTGCTACGATGAAACCGAGAAAACCGCAGCGTTAAACAAGCTGGGCAAGAATGCCGAGATCACCCGCTTCAAAGGTCTGGGCGAAATCTCACCGGACGAATTCGCAGCCTTTATCGGCAAGGACATCCGGCTGGAACCGGTGCTGCTCCAACCCGAAATGAAAATTGCGGGGGTGTTGGAATATTATATGGGCAAGAATAGCCCGCAACGCCGCGATTTCATCATGGACAATCTCCGGGTGGAAGAGGATGTGGTTGAGGAAGTCCCTGCGGACTTTGCGGCGGAAAAGGCCGCGAGTGTAATGGCGGAGGCTGAGTAACATTCAATAGGTATCCAAACGGAGTTTATTATTCTTCAAATAAACCTAAGAGATCTTTAATTGAAATGAGTTGAATATGCCATGGGTACTGCCAGCTAACGTGTCATCGCCTCAAGAGCATTGGAGCTTGGTAGCGCTACTCTATGATGATGGCCCTGGAGAGATAGCTATCGCAAGAGGATTATGGAGCGAGTCTCCTGTGATCGCTATACGTTGGAATGGAAGCGACGATCCTGGAAAATCTTTAGGCAATCCTCAGTCATCGGGACATGCCACTTGGTTCATTCTACCTGATTCACTCCACATTGCCACTTTGCAAATGCTTGCTAAAAAAGAAAAAATTGGTGACGTTGGAGTCCAGTCACAAGCGCTCTCAATTGCCATGGAGGACTTCGGATTGAGGTTAGGCGATACAGATTAAATGTTTATTGAAACAGTGTGAGGTCGATAAGGAAGATTTATGGAGGTGCGGGTGGAAGAAAAAACAAAAATCTGTCCAGCATGCGCCGAAGAGATTAAAGCGGAGGCCAAGAAGTGCAAACACTGCGGTGAGCTTCAAGACGCCTCGGATAACGAATTCCTGTCCAAAGAAGAGCGTATACAAGAGAACCTCCTTCGCATGAGTAAGCGTCATTCTACAACCAAGGATGAAGTTGAGTATCGTGAAGTGAGGTGTTTGGATTGTGGGTATTATGGAGATATGGTAGTAGTACGAAAATTAAAAAAAGAATGGTATGAAAGATGGTTTGTATTAGTTGGTTTTGCGGTATTGTTTGAATATATAATTCGCATCTTTCTAGTTACAGCGGCGTATACCGTATTAATGCTTATAATTATCTTCAGGAAAAGGAAGACTGATTTCGTTGGATGTCCTTCATGCGAGAAAACTCTCGGCCCGATATAATTGTTTTATGAAGCGAGAATGAAATGGCACCAATTAACAAACTCATTCCCGATCATCTCCCCCACGTCCAGGACATGTACAAGGAGTACTTCCTCGAGTACGCCTCCTACGTCATCACCGACCGTGCGGTTCCCTACTTGCTCGATGGCCTCAAGCCGGTGCAACGCCGCATCCTTCACAGTCTCCGTGAGATGGAAGATGGACGTTTCCATAAGGTGGCCAATGCCATAGGCCAAACCATGAAGTATCACCCGCATGGCGATGCAGCCATCGGCGATGCCTTGGTGAATCTCGGTCAGAAGAACCTGCTCATCGATACGCAAGGCAACTGGGGCGACCCGGTCACGGGAGATTCGGCTGCGGCGGCACGATATATTGAAACCAAGCTGTCCAAGTTTGCACTCGAAGTCGCCTTTAACGCTGCAACTACGATGTGGCAGCGTAGCTACGACGGGCGCAATCTGGAACCCGTCCTTCTGCCGATGAAGTTTCCTCTGGTGTTGGCGCAGGGAGCCGAAGGCATCGCCGTCGGGCTTTCCACCAAGATCATGCCGCATAATTTTCGCGAGATTATCGAATGCTGCATTAAGGTTTTGAAGAAGGAAAAATTCACCTTGCAGCCCGACTTCCCCACCGGTGGTTTGGTCGATGTTTCCGGATATAACGATGGTCAAAGTGGCGGACGACTCAAAGTTCGCGCCAAGATTATTCAAGTCGATGACCGAACTCTTTCCATAACTGAAGTTCCCTACGGTGTCACCACAGGCCAACTGATCGAGTCCATCGTCACTGCCAACGAAAAGGGCAAGATCAAGGTCAAAAAGATCGAAGACAAGACCGCGAAAGATGTGGAAATCACCATCCACCTGCCAGCCAGTTCCGATTCGGAAAAAGCCGTGGATGCGATGTACGCCTTTACGGACTGTGAAGTTTCCATCGCCACCAACTGCTGTGTCATCCTTGAGAACAAACCGGTCTTTCTCGGTGTTTCGGAATTGCTTGAACTTTCCGTGCAGCACACAGTCAAGCTTCTGCGCATGGAACTCGAGATTCAGAAAAAGGATTTACAGGAGAAATGGCATTTTAAATCCCTCGAGCGCATCTTCATCGAGGAACGTATCTACCGCAAAATCGAAGTTGCGGAAAACTGGGAAGCCATTATTGACATTGTGGATAAAGGCCTGAGGCCTTTCCGTAAGCAATTCATCCGCGACGTCACCCCTGAGGACATCAAACGGCTCGTGGAAATCCCCATTCGCCGCATTTCACGTTATGATGCCAACAAGGCCCAGGAAGATCTGATCGCTCTCGAAAAAGGCATTGCGGAAACCGAAAAGAACCTGAAGGGCTTGACCAAATACGCCATTGCCTATTACGAAAACCTTTTGACGAAGTACGGCAAAGGCCGGGAGCGCAAAACCAAGCTCAAGCGGTTCACTGCCATCGATGCCTCAGACGTGATTCTTTCCAATCTCAAGGTGTACATGGATTCGGAAAACGGATTCATCGGGACCGGTGTGAAGAATGGCGAGTTAGTCGGAGAATTCTCCTCACTGGATGAAATCATCGCGTTTAAGGAAGACGGAACTTTTTGCGTGACCAAGGTGGGTGAGAAAAACTTCGCGGGCAATAAAATCGTTTATGCGGCCAAATTCGATCGCACAGACGACCAAACCATTTACAATCTGCTCTATCGCGACGGTCGTGGTGGTGCTACCCTTGTGAAACGTTTCCAAATCGGTGGCATCACGCGCGACAAGCAATATGATCTCACCAAGGGATCGGCGCAAAGTAAGCTGCATTATCTCGCGGTGCAACCAGCCGGAGGCGCGGACAAGGTGACGGTTCATCTGGTTCCACAGCCGCGGATTAAAACGGAGATTCCGTTAAACTTTGAGGATTATCCTGTGCGACCACGCGGAACGCAAGGTGTGCTGGTCACGAAACACGCTGTCAAAAGGGTTGAACGTCTGGGAAAAACCACAGACAATCAACCCCGACTGGTATAAGTAATCCGTTATTTGATGGGTACGTCAGTAAACGAACCCGCTGTGACCGTCACCGAGTCATTGTCATTCAGATAATACTGCTTCACTTTTCCACTGAAAGTTCCGCTCGTAAGTTTTGCAACGGTGTCCAGTTTGGTGAGCGTTGCCGTGCCGACGAAGGTGCCGTTGGTGGTGCAGAACGCCCGCATCTGATTGGCGGCCAAGCTGTCCGAGTAAGTCAGGGTCCCGCTTATCCCTCCAGTGATATAGGGTCCAAGTGGGGCGGTACCGGGACCCCCAAGTCCTGAGATTGAAAGGCTGACGGACCTCGAGGGCGATAGAATGATGCCTTTGAGCACAAAATTCTTATACGTGGTACCGTTGTAAGTGGTAACGACGTACGTGGCATACGCGGTGGTAATACCTGCAGGAGCTGTATAGGCCGTTCCATTCGCCGAAAAATCTACTGTGCCTGTAGCTGCACCGCCTCCTGGCGTTCCTGGGGCCGGTCCTGTTGTAGGAGCGGGGCCACATCCGATTGCAACCGCAAGAAATACTGCAAGGATCGTCATTTTAAGTCTTGTAATAGCCATTTCTTTCTCCTGGTTAGGGTTGCAAATACCGGCAGGAATCTAGGCCTCGAGGGTGGGATTGGCAACAAGTCCGCAAAAAAAAGCACCTTTATCGTATCAGGAGAGCTGCACAATGTGGAAAAAATCCGGTTTTACAGCCCTCCTCCTCTTTTCTGCAACAGTCCTAGCGCAGCAAAATTCCATTGATACAGCCCGCATTTACAGTTCCGAGAACTACAAACATGAATTTGTGCCCGGCGAATTCATTGTAGGCTTTAAATCCGGCAAGCAGGATTTTGCAGATACAAGTTTTCCGGCACGAACGGGTGTTCGCAGTCGTCGCAACCTTGCTACTGCCAGAAGGCCCGGGTTTGGAACCCAAACTTTTTCAGATCGCAAACTGGTTCTGATGTCCTCCAGAGACAATAATCGCGACAGCACTTTGGCGAAACTGAACAGACTTCGTGGGGATGCGAACGTCGAATATGTCGAGCCCAACTATGTTGTCCATGCCAACAATGTGATTCCCAACGACTCCTCCTTTTCGCTGCTCTGGGGATTGCAGAACACGGGTCAATTGGGCGGAACCCCTCAAGCGGACATCGATGCAACAGATGCCTGGGTTCGAACGCAGGGCAATCCCAACTTGTTGATAGGCATCATCGACACGGGTATTGATTATTTACATCCCGATTTGCTGGCTAATATCTGGACCAATCCCGGTGAGATTCCCGGCAATGGAATCGACGATGACGGCAATGGATATGTGGACGATATTCACGGCTACAACTTCGTGAACAACACCGGAAATCCCATGGATGATCAGGGCCACGGAACTCATTGTGCAGGAACCATCGCCGGCGTGGGAAATAACGGAAAAGGTGTGGCCGGAGTGGTTTGGAGCGCCAAGTTGGTGGGACTGAAGTTTTTGGATTCCACCGGGAATGGCACCACGGCTGCGGCCATCAACGCCATCACCTATGCCAATGCCATGGGAATATCCATCACCAACAACAGTTGGTCGGGTGGCGGCTTCTCACAAGCTTTGAAAAATGCCATCGATGCCGCAGGCACCAAGGGTTATCTGTTCATCGCCGCTGCAGGAAACGGGATCAATAACAACGGTGTTGCCAACAACAACGACGCCACTCCGCAATATCCGGCCAGCTATACCAGCAGCAATATCATCGCTGTGGCTGCCACGGATGTGAATGATGCCAATGCATCGTTCTCGAATTATGGATTAACGAGTGTGGATTTGGCCGCTCCCGGAGTCAGTATTTACAGCACCAAACCCGGAAATGCATATCAATACCTTTCAGGCACATCCATGGCAACACCACAAGTGACGGGTGCTGTTGCCTTGATTTGGGGTTACAATCAGAGCCTGACCCGAACGCAGGTGAAGACTTATCTGTTGCAGGGCGTAGACTCCCTGGCTACGCTGAGCGGACGTGTTGTTTCCCGGGGTCGGTTGAATGTGAAAAAGGCTTTGGATTTGGCATTGCCTCCTATTATCACTTACACGAGTCCAATTTTATCAGCAATAAAAGGTGTGACCATCACACCGGATACGGTGGTATCGTCCGGTGGTACGATTACAAGTTATGCCATGGCTCCATCCACGCCTTTGCCTACTGGACTGACCTTGAACATGGGGTCAGGTCTTATATCCGGCACACCGACCGTAGTCCTTGCATCCGCCAATGACACCATTATTGCAACGGGACCCAACGGCAAAGGACGAACGGTCGTTAATATTGCTGTGGCAGATACAGCCCCAAAGATTTCTTATAAACGGACAACAATTTCCGCAACGAAACATGTGACCATCACTCCCGATACGGTTTTATCTACAGGCGGTGCAATTACAAGTTATGCGATGGCTGCATCCACTCTCCTTCCATCCGGCTTGACGTTGAGCGGAACCACCGGAATTATTTCAGGAATCCCTTCAACGGTTACCTCGGCTGTAAATGACACGGTCATTGCAACGGGTCCGGGAGGTAATGGAAAAACAGTCGTGAACATTGCGGTTGTGGACACTTCTCCAGCTATCTCGTACAAGCACACGAGCATTTCTGCGGTTAAGAATGTGGGAATTACTCCGGACACGGTGGTGATAACGGGAACCGGTGCGATTACGGGTTATGCCATGGCGGTATCCACTCCTCTTCCAGCGGGTTTGACGATAAGCGGTACCAGTGGAATTATTTCAGGAATCCCTACAACGGTTACCTCGGCTGTAAATGACACGGTCCTTGCGACGGGTCCGGGAGGCACCGGCAGGACGGTAGTCAATGTCGCAGTTGCGGATACAGCACCCAACATTTCCTACAAGCGTAGCGCCATAACCGGGGTGAAACACGTTTCGATTCTTCCGGACACAATCGTAGTGACAGGTTCGGGAGCAATTACAGGCTACTCGGTGAACCCTCCGCTTCCGGCTGGCTTGTCTCTGAATGCGTTGACTGGTCTCATCTCAGGCACGCCGACGTCGGTGACGGTCTTGGTGAACGATACCGTTACGGCAACCGGTCCGGGTGGTTTCGACAAGACCATTGTCAGTATTACGGTTCAAGATACAGCACCTGCCATTTCTTACAAGCGTACGACAATTTCCGCGACTAAAAATGTCCCTATTACTCCGGACACGGTGGTGGTAACGGGAACCGGTGCGATTACGGGTTATGCCATGGCTGCGTCCACTCCTCTTCCAGCGGGTTTGACGATAAGTGGTACCAGTGGAATTATTTCAGGGATTCCAATAGCAGTAACGCCAGCTTCAAATGACACGGTGATTGCAATAGGTCCTGGTGGTGCTGGTAAAACGGTTGTGAATATTGCCGTTACAGATACGGCCCCGGGTATTTCCTATAAGCGTAGTACCATAGTCGGAGTGAAAAACGTTTCGATTCTTCCAGACACAGTTGAGGTCACAGGCTCAGGAATCATTACGGGTTACTCCGTCAGTCCTGCTCTTCCATCAGGACTGTCTTTGAATCCCATTACGGGTCTTATCTCGGGAACACCGACATCGGTGACGGCTTTGGTAAACGATACTGTTACGGCAACGGGTCCGGGTGGCGTTGATAAGACCGTTGTCAGTATTACGATTCAAGATACCGCTCCAGCCATTTCATACAAACACACCACAATTTCGGCGATTAAGAATATCGCCATTATTCCGGATACGGTGGTTGTAACTGGCACAGGTGCCATCACAAGCTATGCCATGGCCGTGTCGACTCCTCTTCCAGCGGGTTTGATGATCAGTGGTACCACTGGAATTATTTCAGGGATTCCAACGGCCGTAAGCCTAGCGGTTAATGATACGGTGATTGTCATAGGTCCGGGGGGTATTGGTAAAACGGTTGTGAATATTGCCGTGACCGATACGGCTCCTGGGATTTCTTACAAGCGTAGCTCCATCGTTGGAATAAAGAATGTTGCAATTCTTCCGGATACTGTGGTGACAGGTTCTGGAACGATCACCGGGTATACGGTATCTCCAGCACTTCCCTCGGGCCTTTCTTTAAATCCCATTACGGGTTTGATCTCGGGTATCCCGACTGTAGTAACCGTTTTGGTGAATGACACCATCCTTGCAACAGGTCCCGGCGGTGTGGGCAAAACGATCGTGACCATCACTGTTATAGATACCACTCCCAAATTTTCGTATCGCCAGACTGTAATCTCGGCGACCAGGAATCAACCGATGACACCCGATTCAGTCCTGTCCACCGGGGGGGCAATTACCAGCTTTGCGATGAGTCCTTCCACTCCTCTTCCGACAGGGCTTTTTCTGAATGCGACAAGCGGCATCATCTCCGGTACGCCCACGGTACAATCCCTTGCAGCGAACTACACCATCCTTGCAACAGGACCTGGTGGTAATGCAAGCACGGTGGTGAGCATTGCCGTGAATGCCGTTCCCGCCAACCTTTCTTATGTGGATGATCCCGTGACTTATGTTCTCAATGTTCCCATTACACCCAACACCCCTTCGGTGACCGGGATCATTACCCATTACTCCGTTAGTCCGGCCCTGCCCTCTGGCCTTTCACTGGATACTTCCAGCGGCGTGATTTCAGGCACGCCGACAGGCACCCAGAGTTTTGCAGCGGATTATACGGTGACGGCAAACAACGCGTCTGGCACCACCACGGGAACGATCAATATCACGATTGTTGGCGTACCCACCAACCTGTCTTATGTTGATAACGTGCCGACTTATGGTCTTGGCATTCCGATAATTCCTCCCAACACTCCGACCATACGGGGTATTGTTGTTTTGTATTCCATCAGTCCCCCACTCCCGTCGGGAATTATTTTCGACTTGACCACGGGTTACATTCAAGGAACTCCGTTAACGGTTTCATCCGCAAAGGCTTACACCATCACAGGGCAAAACCCGGGTGGAAGCGTTCAAACCACAGTCAGCTTGTCAGTTATTAACACTCCCTGATATTTTCCCGCAACTCACTCTCATGGGTCTGACCATAAGGTCGGAAAAAGACATACGCACTTGCGGAGTTTGTAAGCATTTTTATTTCCGGGGAGAGGGGGTTTCTTAATGGATCTCAAAGCGCAGCTCGGTTTCGAGGACAATACTTCCGTGTTGCCCGAGTACAAAGACATTCTGCCGATCATTCAGCTCAAGCTGGTGGCGACGGGGTTCAAACCCTATCCAGAGGACGAGCCTTCGTTGTTCACGTCGCTCTCCGCCGATCTCATCCGGAAAATTTATTCCAAGTTTCGCAATTACGCCGCGCCCCTTTGTCCTACGGACCAAAGGCTGCAGGCCTGTCTGGACCAGCATTTCGGTGACATCAAGTTGTCCGGCGGAGTCAAGCTTCCCCATCACACTTTACACATGGACTTCCATGGCCTGGCCCGCGAGCTTTCCCTGCCGCCGGATCAGGATGAATTCAAATCCCCACTGGTTTCCAGTTACCGCATCGCACAGGGAGTGCTTCATAATCCAGCTTCGGATCGGAGAACCACACAGGGCACTTTCCATGTTGCCGAAGGCGGTCTCCCGATTTCCGCCGATAAGAAAGCCGTGCCAAAGGAAGTGTTTGCGCGATTGTTTTGGCATGCCACGCGTCCGCCCGATGATTTATTGCAGCTACCCTTCACGTCGACTTTGAAAAAACAGGTGAAGGCATTTACATCGCTGTTCTTGCGGCCCCGTGTTTCACCCGAAGTGCCGGGGCTTTCGCCTTATCAGGACATGGAAATCCGTTTTTTTGCGCCCGGCAGTCTTGTAAGCAACCTTGATTTCGTGGAATCCATTTTCGGCAACGGCGGAGATCCCTATTTGCCGGAGAACGATCCCGGACTGGACGCGGAACATTTCTGCGGAATCTCCGGAATGGTTTTGCTCGCCCCGCACCTGATACGCCTTACCAAAAAGGAATTGGGCCTTCCTCATGCCTCGGAAGCGACTGCGCGACAGAAACGCGACGGCATGTGCTGGAGCCGTGAGGATGAGAAATACAACGAAGGCAACGCCTTCAAAATCACTTTCCGGACTGCGGAAGGGGTCGTTATCACTTTGCTGGCTGACAATTATTTCGGCTATTGCAAGAAGGAAGTCAAGACCCAAATCGGTTTTGCGGCCAATCTCATTGGTCGCTGCGAAGAGGAACATTCCGGCGGGGCGCTGGTGTTCCCCAGTTACAACCTTGGCGATTCGGTTCAGGATTCCTCGGCTTTCATTCGCATCAACGGGTTCACCTTCAAACACCTGGTTCGCCAGCTCAAAGAATCCGTGGATGTTCGCGCCGACGGTTACGCCATCGATAAAAGGTTTCCCAACATCATTTATTTGCCCGAAGACGCACAGATTGATTTGCTCGATCAGAAAATTTCCTGGAAACGCGAAGGACGCGACATAACACTGCGTCTGCTTCCGGAAAACATTTACCTCTACCCCAGCGGATACAAAGTGCGGATGCAAAAACATCCCGGAGCCAGCACTTGGCGTCTGATCGGTACGGTGGCCGAGGGTACCTTGTGCCACAAACCCAGCACGGTTTCCGGGGGAGGCAAAAGTGAAATCTCCAAGTCGGTGTCCGACGGCATTCTGTACAAAAACGTTTACATCCAGGATTTGAAAAAGGATTTCGATCAGGTCGATAAAATCCTGCGCAAGGATTATTCCGATCGTTTTAAAACGCATGCAAAACGCAAAACGCCTTCCCGGCCTTTTTTGTCGCCCTTGCGTTCCTTGGGATCGGTGGTGCGGCTCCTGACTCCGTGGGAATTTTATACCGACGAATATAACCGGTGGCTGCGGCGCATTCCGCCGCATGTGCGCACGCTCGCCTTTCTGGTCAAGCGCAGCTATCGTTCCGAATGGGGAACGGACTATCGATCGCATTTCTCGGTGGACGTGCTTGATGGACGGCCCGGCAATGAATTGATGTTCCATCATCAGCGGTTGGTGAGCAGTTATCTCAAGGCGGGTTCCGATCCCGATGGAAGCTGGATGGTATTTCGTCTTCGTACGGACTATGTTCCGGCGCAAAAACTCCAGGTGGAAGACGACATCACCGTGTCCACAGTACTTCCTTCGCCTTTTGAAGGCGGACAAACCAGCTTCAAGTTCGTCGAGAATTGCGAATACCGTCTTTTCCAGCGTCCGGATGATGCCATCATCAAGGGCAAGGATCGGCAGGCGGAAAAAGAACTGGCAGGAAATGCGCTGTTCATTTCAAACTTCGAACCGCTTCCGGCAACCGAAGCAAGGCGTATTCTCGAACGCACCATCGAATTTGAAAAGTTCACCGAACCGATGCAAGAGCGCATCCGGCAGGTGGCTGAAAAAAACAGCGGCTATTTCGTCTCTTCCGATTCTCCCCGCATCGTGGATGGAAAACCCACGGGCAATGTGCGCTATTTGCAGGATCGCCCCGATCTGGTGGAACCGATCGATTACTATGTGGCGAAAACCGGTATGCGTTTGCGCAGGGGACTTGGACCGAATGAACCCGTGTGGCAGCCGGTTCAGGCCGTGCTCATCGGCCGCAGAAATAATCCGCCCGATCGCAAGGCCGGCATCAAGCCTTTGGCTGTTTACAATCCCATTCACTTCCAGGAATTACCCGAAGCCTTCATGGACTTCATCGCCAGCCTGACGGGAAAATCCCCGTCCACAACCGGTGCGGGTTCGGAGGGCGCGTTAACGAAGAGCCCCTTCAATGCCCTGTGGGCCGTGCATGATCTCAACAACGCCCTCGTGTCCTATGTCCTTACGGGCTTGCAGGTGTTCAGCACTCCCGCCGGTCATGTGGGTTCCAAATATCGTGTGGACCACGATTTGAGTCTGCTTATTCCCGAAGTTTGGGCGCGCATGTCACCTGAAGAACGCGATGCCGAACAATTGATAGAAAAGGGTTATCTCAGCAAGATTGGCAATTTTCAATTCAACAAGAAAACCATTGAAGCGCGGCGCCTTGGCTATCGCATCAATGAGCGCTTTCTACACGCTTACTTTGGGCGGCTGTTCAACGATCCCACCGCCGTGTTCCATGAAGACATGCTGCAACCGGAAAAGCAAAATCTGCGTGATTTTGCTGACGGCGTGGAAAACATTGTGGAAGGCCATCGTCAGGCAGCGTTGTTTTATTTCGAAGATGGCAGTGTCGAAGCTGCATGTCCCCCGCTCAAGGCCTTGCTGCACATCATGGTCTACGGGGAATATGAAGGCCTCACTTTGGACTCGCCCGAATTTCGCAAAATGTTTGGCCGCAGGGAACTGTTGCGGTCCGCATGGTATCGCGAGCGTCTTTTATGCCAGCAACAACGCGATACCGCCAAGTGGCGCAAGCATGTGGATTACCTGAAAGGCTTCACATCCGAGTCCAACAACCGAACGGTTTCCAATCAGTTGAAGTTGCGGGATCGTTTGAAATTTGCCCAAAAGCGCCTGAGAGAGACTTCAAAGTCTGATTATGTGGATAATCTGGTCGGGACACTTGGAGTTGATTTGGTGGAGGCCAAAAAGTAAAAATTTGATAGTTTTTGTTATGTATTGGACCAGTCTAATCGGATGGAGAATCTGTGCAGATGAAAACCAACATAACGATCGTGTCTTTTCTCTCTGCAATGTGCTTTGTGCAGGGAGCTTCCATCGATTCCACACAAATTTATAGTGCCGGAAACTACCAACATGAGTTCGTTCCTGGCGAATTCATTGTTGCCTTCAAGTCCGGACTCGGTGATTTCGCCGATTCAAATCTCTCTACCACCGTAAAAATCCGAAGCCGCCGCGAGTTGGTTCCGGCGCGAAAGCCCGGCGCTCAAGTCCAGGCTCTGGTTCTGGAACATAAAATGGTATTGATGAGTTCCGAAAATAAAACGCGGAACGGGCTGCTTGCGAATCTGGAAAAGCTTCGTGCCGATCCGAATGTCTCCTACGTGGAACCCAACTATGTGCTTCACGCCGTGGATGTTCCCAATGATCCCTCCTTTTCATCGCAATGGAGTTTGCAAAACACAGGGCAATTGGGCGGCACACCCCACGCCGATATAGATGCCACCGAAGCATGGAGTCGTACTCACGGCAATCCTGCGCTGTTGATAGGCGTCATTGATACCGGCATTGATTATTTACATCCCGATTTGGCGGCCAACATCTGGACCAATCCCGGTGAGATTCCTGGCAACGGAATCGATGATGACGCCAACGGATACGTGGACGATGTTCACGGTTACAACTTCTCCGGGAACAACGGGGATCCCATGGACGATTATTTTCACGGGACATGGGTTTCGGGCGTGATTGCCGGTGCGGGAAATAACGGAATCGGAGTCACTGGAGTTGCATGGAATGCAAAACTTGTGGCTTTGAAATTTCTCGATTCCACCGGATCCGGGCCTGTCTCCTCGGCTATCAACGCGATGGCTTATGCCAATGCCATGGGAATATCCATCACCAACAATAGCTGGGGCGGTGGCGGTTATTCCCAGTCCATGAAAGATGTTATTGATGCCGCAGGCGCCAAGGGGTTTCTTTTTGTGGCTGCCGCTGGTAACAACAGTGACAATAACGATGTGACGCCATTTTATCCGGCGAGTTATGCCAGTGCAAATATTATTTCCGTTGCAGCCACGGATCGTTTTGACACACTGGCATCGTTTTCGAATTATGGATTGACGGGCGTCGATTTGGCTGCTCCAGGAGTGGATATTTACGGAACCTATCCAGGAAATACTTACGCGACGAATTCCGGAACTTCGATCGCCGCCCCCCATGTTGCAGGGGCTGCCGCTCTGTTAAAGAGTTACAGCGCGAGTCTAAACGCAACGCAGATGAAATCCTATCTCTTGCAAGGTGCGGATCCCATAGCATCCCTAAATGGTAAAATGGTTTTCGCAGGCCGGCTCAATGTCAAAAAGTCCCTTGATTGGCTGGTGGCTCCACAAATCACTTATAAATCCGTTGCGCTGACATTGGCTAGAAACAAAGCCATGACTCCTGATTCCATTGTTTCCACTGGTGGAATCATCACCCGCTACTCTGCATCCGTTGCGCTTCCGGCAGGGCTTGTTCTGGATACCACGAAGGGAATCGTTTCAGGGACTCCAACTGTGGCGTTACCCTTGACGAATTACAACATTGTCGCAACCGGTCCCGCTGGCACAGGCAATACGCAAATCGCAATTTCAGTCATTGCACCGCCGGCAGCTCCCGTTCTCACTTTTCCCACTTCAAATGCAATCAATCTTCCCGTATCCTTCAGCGCGGTATGGAGCGCTTCGACAGGCGTCGATTTTTATCACGTTCAGGTTTCCACGGATTCCACTTTTTCGTCTGTGTTTCAAACGAATGATTCCAGTCTTACCACAACGGTCAAAGCCATTGGCCCGCTTGCTCATAACGTGAAATATTACTGGCGAGTCAATGCGCGGAATGCAGGCGGTACCAGTGCATGGTCGGTCCGATGGGGTTTTACCACCATTCCCGCGGTTCCTGTCGCCCCGATTTTGGCATTTCCCACCTCGAACTCCGGAAATATTCCGGATTCGATCCTTGTGACTTGGAATCCCACTGTTGATGCGGCATCTTATCGTCTTCAGGTTTCCACCGATTCAACTTTTTCCGCTATTCCATGGGATGATTCCAATCTGACCGTCACATCAAAAATGATTGGGTCGTTGGCGCAAAATACGGTTTACTATTGGCGTGTCAATGCGAAGAATGCGGCTGGCACCGGTGCATGGTCGGAAACGTGGAACTTCAATACGCTACCCCCTGTTCCTCCACCTCCCGTTTTGGCTTTACCAGTCTCGAATGCGGTAAATCAGTCGTTTTCACCCACCTTAAGCTGGAACGCCTCCCTGTTGGCAACTTCCTATCACGTACAACTTTCCCGGGATTCAGGTTTTGCATCGCTGATGATGGATTCTGTGCTTACAGGCTTATCCAATACTGTAGGCCCACTTGCCAGCAATACCTCATATTATTGGCGCGTGAATGCCGCGAATGCGGGTGGGACCAGTGCATTTTCTTCCGCATGGAAGTTCACGACTTTGTCCGTGGTTCCTGAAGCTCCCAAGCTCGTTTCTCCCGTGCAAAATGCCGTTGCTGTTTCAACTTCTCCTGACCTCACTTGGGAAGCCGTTCTTGATGCGGCGGATTACCGGCTTCAACTGGCCACCCGTGCCGACTTTGGTTCTTCAGTCATTCTGGATTTCAGCGGTCCTCCTACAACCCGATCCGTAGGTCCTTTGTCCAATGGGACGAACTACTACTGGCGTGTTTATGCGAGAAACGGTTCTGGAACAAGCCCCTGGTCTTTGACCGGGCAGTTTGCCACCGTTGCAATCCTCACCTCCGTATTGCCAAGGGAATTTGCATTGAAGCGGCTGAATATCGGGGATGCGGGATTATTGCGTTTCGGTTTGCCCCAAAGGAGCCGTGTGACGATCCGTGTGTTCAACTCCCAGGGCAGGATGGCAGCAACGTTATGCGATGAAACCCGCGATGCGGGTTATTACACCCTGCCTCTTCCCCGGGAATGGAGTGGAGGCCGTTACCTTCTTGACTTCCACGCGGGAAGCTTCCATCAAACGATGAAGCTTCGTTAGTACGAAGCTCCGCTTTTACGTACATGAGTCATTGGCTTGTCTTCCGGCTTGAGGAGGCGGGTTTCCACGACTTCACCGAGAACAATCACATGATCTCCAGCCTGGAATGTTTCGCGCAACTCGCATTCCAATACAGCCATGGAGTCGTTTAGAACCACATTACCTCTGGGAGTAATGCTTGTTTCCACCGCGTCGAGCGGATTAACGCCTTCCTTGGCTCCTCCCCAAAAAGGCTTGAGCAACCCGTTGTTTTGATGACCCACGATATTCACACAAAAGCAACCGATCTCACGAATGCGTTCCAAGACCGGACGTTCGGGTTCAATGGCGATGGAAAGCATCAGGGGCTCGAATGAGGCCTGCTGAATCCAGGAGGCCAGAAAACCCTCTTTGGACTCCCCGTCGGCCACTGTGACGATAAACAAACCGGAAGGTATTTTTCCTAAAGGGATGGAATCAGCCATTGTTTCTCCAATTTTCGAGTTCTCATTTGGGAATTAACTTCCAAAAACTACCGTTTGCAACTACAAAATGCCCTTTTGAAGGATCGGGAAACAAGGTTTTTTGCTAATTTTCTGTCAAATTTGGAAAATAGCCCACTCTCACCTCAACATAATTTTGAGGTGAGAAGGACATTTCGATGTTTACCGGAGGACCATGGCAAGCGTAAAAAAAGCGAAAACTGAAAGTATTGCCCGCGAGAAACTCGTAGAAATGCTGGAAAAAATGCTGCTGATCCGACATTTTGAAGAGGCAAGCATCAAAGCCTACCAGCAGAAGAAAATCGCTGGATTCCTCCACACTTACATCGGGCAGGAGGCCGTTGGTGTTGGAACCTTGGCCCATAAGTTGCCTCAGGATGCGGTGGTTACCACGTACCGCTGCCACGGACTGTATCTCACTTTGGGCGGAAGCCCCCGCGAAGGCATGGCGGAACTGTTCGGCAAGGTCACGGGTTGCGCCCGCGGCAAAGGCGGTTCCATGCATTTCTTTTCCAAGGAGCACAATTTCCTTGGCGGACACGGCATTGTGGGCGGACAATTTGGCATCGGCATCGGAGCCGCCTTCAAGTCGAATTACGACGAGGACAATGCCGTCAGCTTTATTTTCTTTGGCGACGGCGCTTTGGCTCAGGGAACTTTTCATGAATGCATGAACCTCGCCGCCCTTTGGGATCTTCCCGCGATTTTCATTTGTGAAGACAATCAATATGGAATGGGCACTGCCAATAGTCGTGCAATTGCCAATACCGACATCGCTTCCAAGGCGGAAGGCTATGGCATCAAGGGGTATACCATCAACGGCATGGACTTGCAGGAAGTCCATGAAACAATGAAGAAAGTCGTGCATGAAACTCGCACGACACGGCGTCCCGCTTTGGTGCACATGAAAACCTACCGCTATTTTGGGCATTCGGTTTCCGATGCGGGACTCTATCGTTCCAAGGAGGAAGTGGACACCTACAAGTTGCAGGATCCCATTCTCATGGCCGGTCAGACCTTGATGGAAAACAAATGGATGAGCGAAGATGACTTGAAGGCGCTGCAGAAAAAAGTTCGTGCCGTGGTTCAGGATGCTGTGGATTTCGCGGATGAAAGCCCCGAACCTCCCGTTGAGGAACTGACCCAGCACGTATTCCGGGATGAGGTGGTCTGATGGCCGTTACTGAAATGCGTGAGGCCCTGAATCAGGCCTTGAAGGAAGAAATGACCCGCGATGAAAAGGTTTTCATTCTGGGTGAGGAAGTGGCGGAATACAACGGTGCTTACAAGGTGACCAAAGGATTGCTCGATCATTTCGGGCCCAAGCGGGTCATCGACACTCCGATTTCCGAATCCGGTTTCACCGGATTGGCAGTGGGTGCCGCCATGATGGGCCTGCGCCCCGTGGTGGAATACATGAGCTTCAATTTTTCGCTGGTGGCCATGGACCAAATCATTTCCAACGCCAGCAAGATGCTGTACATGTCCGGCGGATTGTTCAACATCCCCATTGTGTTTCGCGGTCCCAACGGCGCCGGTCCTCGCGTGAGTTCGCAGCACTCACATAACATGGAATCGATTTACGCCCACTTCCCGGGCATTTATGTGATGAGCCCCTCCTGCCCCGCCGATGCGAAAGGCATGTTGAAAGCCGCCATCCGTTGTAATGATCCCGTGGTGTTTCTCGAAAATGAATTGAACTACGGACTTAAGGAAGATGTTCCGGACGGCGATTACATTATACCGATCGGCAAAGGCGACATCAAACGTGAAGGCAAGGACGTGACCATCATTGCCTGGTCGCGTGCCATGGGTTTCGCCAAACAAGCCGCTGAGGAATTGTCGAAAGACGGTGTGGATGTCGAGTTGCTCGATCCACGCACCTTAAAGCCTTTGGATATGCCGCTCATTGCCGAATCGGTGAAGAAGACCGGTCGTGTGGTGGTGGTTGAGGAAGGACACTTTTTCTCCAGCCTCGGCGCTCAAGTGTCCGAAAGCATTTACTCCAATCTCTTCGATTATCTGGATGCGCCGATTGCGCGTGTGGCTCAAAGCGAAAATCCCATGCCGTATGCGGCCAATCTCGAAGCCGCCACGTTGCCATCCGTCTCGAAAATTATCCAAGCGGTCAATCAAGTCACTTATCGTAATTAATGTCATCCGTCGGGGTGTAGCATGCTACGCCCCGACGGTCTCGAAGAAAGGCCAACAATGCCAACCAGCATCCTGATGCCAAGCTTGAGTCCCACCATGGAAGAAGGCGTTCTCACCAAATGGCTGGTGAAAGAGGGCGATCTGATTAAGCAGGGAATCATGCTGTGCAGCGTGGAAACCGACAAGACCACGGTGGACTATGAGAGTATGGACGAGGGCTACCTCCGCAAGATCGTGGTGCCGGATGGTTCACAAGCCAAGGTGAATCAATTGATCGCCGTATTGTCTGATGAAAAAGATGAAGACATTACCGAGTATTTGAAGAAGGCGTTGGAAAAAAGTGCGGCCGTGGTATCCGCAACACCGGGCCCTTCGACGGATTCGACAGGCTCACCGCAAGCAGGCTCAGGGACCGGTGTTGTCGCCCCTACGGCGGCCCCTGCACCGATACCATCGCCTGTGGCCGCCGCCGTGCCGCAACCGGTTGCTGCCTTCGGCTCCGCTCAGCCAGCGGAATCCTCTCGCATCAAGACCTCTCCCCTCGCCCGAAAAATTGCCGCCGATAGCGGCGTGCCGCTTGGATCCGTTCAAGGCAGCGGTCCGCAGGGACGCATCATCCGCAAAGATGTGGAAGGTTACAAGCCCAGCGCTGCCAATGCGGGTTCAGAAGCTACACAAGCTTTGTTCGGTGCTGCTGCCGTGGCACAGCCCACGCAGGACATTCCGCTTTCCATGATGCGTAAAACCATCGGTAAGCGTTTGCTCGAGTCTTCACAGAATACACCCGTCTTTTTCGTCACCCAAAAGATCGAAGTTGATGCATTGGCCAAGCTGCGCAGCGATTTGCATCGCGGTCCCGGTTACAAGGTTTCCGTGAACGACATCGTCGTGAAGGCTGTCGCTTTCGCCCTGCGCCGTCATCCCGCAGTCAACTCATCCTTCTATGGGGATTTCATCCGCCAGAACGGCAACATCGACGTGTGCGTGGCCGTATCGCTGGATGGGGGGCTTATCACGCCCATTGTCAAGGATGCCGACCGGAAAAGCCTCATGGCCATTTCACAGGAGATTAAGGCGTTGGTGGCCAAGGCCAAGTCCGGCAAGTTGGCTCCCGAAGAATATGTGGGAGGCACCTTCACGGTTTCCAACTTGGGCATGTATGGTGTGGATCAATTCACGGCCATTATCAATCCTCCTCAGGCTGCCATTTTGGCCGTCGGTGGAATCCAATCGGAAGTGTATCTCGATGCCACCGGAACGCCGCGTCAGCGCGATGTCATGAAAGTGACTATCAGTGCGGATCATCGCGTGGTCGACGGTGCGCAGGCCGCGCAATTCCTTTCGACATTGAAATCAGCGATGGAGCATCCCGTCTGGTTGATGCTCTAAATTTCTCAGGAGAATCTTTTGGAAAACACGTACGATATTCTGGTCATCGGTAGTGGTCCCGGCGGCTATGTGGCCGCCATCAAAGGTGCACAGGCCGGCAAAAAAGTTGCGTTGGTCGAGAAGACTGAATTGGGTGGCATTTGTCTCAACTGGGGTTGCATTCCCACTAAGGCTCTGCTCAAGTCCGCCGAAGTGTTCAACGACTTCAAGCACGCCGCACAATACGGAATCAAAACGGGCGATGCCACCGTGGATTTCGGCAAGGTAATGGATCGCTCGCGCGAGGTGGCCAAACAAAACAGCAACGGCGTGCAATTCCTGATGAAGAAGCACAAGGTTGAAGTGCTCAAAGGTCAGGCAAAATTATTGGCCAAGGGTTTGGTGGAAATCACCACAGCCGAAGGTGCAAAGCAGACTGTCAAAGCCACATCGATTATCATCGCTACCGGTGCTGCACCGCGTCAGTTTCCGCAATACCCGATTGACGGCGAAACCTTCATCACCTACCGCCATACTTTGGCCTTGCGCGAGCAACCCAAGAAGATGTTGATCGTCGGTGCTGGAGCCATTGGCGTCGAGTTCGCCTACTTCTTCAACTCCATTGGTACCGAAGTGCATTTGGTGGAAATGCTTCCCCAATTGCTCCCCATCGAGGACGAGGAAATTTCCAAAGGCTTGCTGGCTTCCTTCAAGAAGCAGGGAATCAACTGCTATCTCGGCTACACAGTAGAGACGAAAGCCCAGAAATCTGGCGTCCAAGTCAAATTAATGGATGCACAAAAACAGGAAACGGCTTTGACGGTGGACAAGGTTCTCGTTGCGGTCGGCATGGTTCCCAATTCCAAAGACTTGGGATTGGAATCTGCCGGGGTGAAAACCGATGAGCGCGGTTTCATCAAGGTCAATGAATTTTTGGAAACCTCCGTCAAAGGCATTTACGCTATCGGCGATGTTTCCGGAAAACAATTGCTGGCGCACAAGGCTTCCGCCGAAGCGGAAGTGGCTGTGGCCCATATTCTCGGCAAGGCACAGCACGGTTTGGACTACGGACAAATTCCCGGCTGCACCTATTGCCAGCCGCAGGTGGCTTCCATTGGCCTCACGGAGAAGGCCTGCAAGGAAAAGAACATTGCGGTCAAGATTGGACGCTTTCCCTTCTCCGCCAGTGGTAAAGCGCGCGCCATCGGTCATACCGAGGGGCAGGTGAAACTGATTTTCGGCGCGAAGTACGGCGAACTTTTGGGTGCGCACATTCTTGGCTCCGAAGCGACCGAATTGCTGGCCGAACTCGGTTTGGCCATGAAGCTGGAGGCGACTTTTGAGGAAGTGATGCACACGGTGCATGCGCATCCCACGTTGTCCGAGGTTGTGATGGAAGCCGCCATGGACAGCCACGGTTTGTCACCGCATCTTTAAACGCCCTCACCCCATTATCGAATGTCTATGAATTCGCCCCTCTCCCATCTTAAAGGACGGGAGAGGGGGAACAAACAACAACGAAGGTTGTTGGGAAGCAATAGCGAATATTGCGAATCAATTTTTTACCCCCCTCTCCCGTCCTTTAAGATGGGAGAGGGGACGGTCGACCCAGTCAAAAGACATCTTGGGGGTGAGGGCGTTTGATTCTTTATCCTCAATCCCACCACATCCATCCCTACCCCACCGGCGAGGACATTCTCGATCCGTTGGAACCACCGTTCCGCGTATGGATTCCGGAACAACCTGTTTTGGTGTTGGGATATTCACAGGAGCCGGAACAGGAATTGAATCTTGCGGCCGTGGAGTCAGCGAATATTCCCGTGTACAAGCGCAAGGGCGGCGGTGGCGCGGTGTTTTTATCGCCGAATATTGTTTGTGTGGCTTTGCGAATGCAACGCAGGCCGGGATTTGGTTTGCAGGATTATTTCTCCACCGCCAATGGATTCATTCAATCGGCTTTCAAGAATGCCTTGAACATTGATTTGATTCCGCGCGGAATTTCGGATTTGGCACTGGGCGATCGAAAAATTCTGGGTTCGTCATTGTATTTGCCACGCGATTGCGCGGTGTATCTAGCATCGATACTGGTCGATGTCCCATTATCCTTGTTGGATCAATATTTATTGCATCCAACAAGGGAACCGGATTATCGTCTGGGTCGCACCCATGCGAATTTCATTCAGAATTTGTCAGACATTCCGGGGTTGGAATATTTGACACCGGAACGGGTGAAACAAATATTGGAAACCCGGTTTTCGGAACACATCATCTATTAACGGTGTTTTTTAACCGCCGTTTTTTTCGGTTGCACCGGCATCGCAGCCTTGGCCTGCACCGAATCGGACATCAACTCATACGGCTGCTTTTCAAATGTTTTGAAACGCCATTCGGCGATCTTGATCATGTCCTTGCGGAAGGGATGTTGCGAATAGGTCATGCCGTTGGTGGTTCTCCCCCCATGAATTTCATAGAACTTTCCGTTCTTCAAACCAATCTTGATGGACACCATGGGGGTATCCAGACGGGCTTTGGCAGCGTCCGTATCGTTCGGGGTCACGAAATCGTCAATGGTGAACTGGGCGATCTGTGAAATCAGGTTGTTGACGTCGACTTTCTTGACGGACGCGGCTTCCGGTTCGGTCATATTCAGGTTGCTGTCTTTCACGGCTTCCAGTTTGAAATGGAAGGGTTTGTCGGCCGTGTCACGCCAGTCCACTTGAAGGGATTTGATCTCCTTGGTGTCCAGAGTGAAGAGGTTCCTGTCCTTCCAATCGGAAGAGCGCGCGCTGAGTTCCCAGGTGAAACTTCCGGGCGTGCTATACACCTCGGGTTTATCCTCCCATTTCCAATAGGTCGAACCGTAATCCGTACCGGAGGTTTTTCCCACCACGACCTGAATCTTTTTACCACCCGATCCAATCCACTCGATGTGTTTTGCCTGATTGGAATCCAACCCGTATTCGACAAGGCGCGACGGATTGGTGGAAAGCATTTCCTTGGACTGGAAGCCAATGAGATAAGACAGCCCTTTGCGAATCTTGGTGGTGTCGAGGGGGAAACTGTCGGGAAGCGAAACCCATTTTGCACCGACTTTTTGCAGCACGGCTGTGTCTTTCAGCATGACAATCCGGATGGAAGCGATGCCGTCTTTTTGTGTGGTATCGAAAAGAAACCTGTCACCCAGCCTTGTGGAATCGCGCTGGCGATCCATCATGAGCACGATGGCCAGAAGAACGAGCGCCCCCATGAGCACAATGAGCGTCTTTTTCATGCGGTTGCCTCCCTGTTTCTCCTGCGGATGCCGACGATAAACCCGATGATCAGCAACAGCACCGGGGCCAGCAGCAAATTGGTCCACGTGATGAAGGCTTTTGCCTGGACCTTCTTCACTTCGTCGATGGGCGTTTCATCCAACGTCCGGCTGCGGACATTGATCAAATCCGGATCCAGTGCGAGTTGATCGAGCGCGTTCAGGATGAAAAGCAGGTTGCCCGTGGAATTGGTGTAGCCCACATAAAAATCCGTGGCAAAGAGCGCGTTGGAAACAACCAATATCCGGGCCTTGTCCACAGACTCCTTGAGGATATGCGCCGTATCGAGTGGATTGGCAGAATCCCCGGCAAGCGGATGATGGGCATACAGGGATGTGAGCTTTGCCGTTTTCAGCACCGCAACCGGATAGGATTTGGGATCGATGGGAACGTATTGCTGTGGATCGCGCGGGGCGAAAAAGAAGCCGCTGGTTTCTTCCCATGACTCATTCGTCGTGCTGGCGAGAATCTGGATGTCCGAAGAATCCTTTCCTTTTCCGGCCATGGAATCCAGTTGAATGGATGAAGTCCAAGGCAGACTGATGCCTTGCAGTTTGGCGGTGACAGGGCTGGTGGAACTCATGGTATTGTAGTCGATGTTGAGCCAGTAGGGATACGGCGTCGGGAAGAACGAATTTCCGAAGCGCACAAGCTGCCAGTGTTTCGGCTCGAGAAGGGTATTGGGGCTTACTGAAAGACCATAAGCCGCAAGTAAATCCTGATAGCCGTTATTGGCGGGAGTTCCCTTCAACCCGGTCAAATCCACATTCATGCCAGGAGTCAGGAAGATGGCCGACTTTCCCTTCATTAAATACTGGTCAATACGGAATTTTTCCATCTCATTGAGATGTGCCGGAGCGGCGATGAGGAGCAGATCCACGTTTTCTGCGATGGGGCCGGCCGATAAATTCTGCGGTTCCACCTTGTAAAGTTTTTCCATCTCCTGCTTGAGGGTGGGAAAGTTCTCGTCGAATCCGACGGTGGTTTTCCCTTGCGGCCCCGGCATCGAAAAGGTGAATTCACTACCCTGGCTTCCATTCACAATGCCCACGGTTTTGGAGGTACCCGTGAGTTTTTTCAGTTTTACGATCAAGTCGTATTCAAAGGTTTCGACATTTTGAAGCACGGGAATGACTTCCTTCTTGTCGCCATAGATCAGGGCAAGTCCAAAAAAGCCCTTCTTGATTTGCATGCCTTCGCTGCTTTGCTCCTGCAGCTGAACTTCCTGAACACCCAGTGAGCCGGCGGCTTGACGTTTGGCATCGCTCTCCCTCGGATCTTCGTAAACCACGCGAAACTTGCCATTGGATCTCGCTTGGAATTCCTCCAACAAATCGGTAACCCGCGTCCGAATCTGGACGAATTGACTCGGCAAGTCCTTGGAAATCACTGCTCTTACAGTGACTACATCGGGCAGATTCTTGAGGGTTTTCAAGGCGGCTTTGCTCAAAGTGAATTGACCATCACGGGTCAAATCCAGTCGGCGATGCAGGAATTGTTCGCTTACCACTCCGATGACGGCAAGAACCACGAGCAAGGTGATGGCGCTGAGCCAGGCATTGGCTCTGGTGCCCATTTTTTTGGAGGCTTTGGAGGTCATGGGATTATCTCCACTTCCGGGATTCAATGTTCTTTACGTTCAGATAAAGAAATAAAGTGACGACAGAGAGGTAGTACACCACGTCGCGGGAATCGATGACGCCGCGGGTGATATTGTCGAAGTGACTTTTGAGGCTGAGATATTCGCAAATATGCACGAGAGGCCCGAGGCTGTTGAGGTAAACAGGCGCAGCTCCGAGTGCGAGCAGGAAGAATATTGCGGCGACGGACACGATGAAGGCCACGACCTGACTCTCCGTCAACGAACTGATCAGCAATCCGATGGCGAGATAGGCGGCACCGAGCAGTAATGCTCCGCAATAGCAGCCTAGTATCACACCCATGTCCGGCCTTCCGAGATAATGAATGGAAAGGGGCAATGTGATCGTCAGCGCTAGCGTGATGGCTAGGAAGGCAAAGGCGCCGAGGAATTTTCCAATCACCACTTCCGTTTCACGCAGAGGCATGGTCAGCAAAATTTCCAGTGTGCCGACTTTCTTCTCTTCAGCCCACAGGCGCATGGATATGGCCGGAACGAAGAAGAGAAAAATCCATGGCAGGGTGCCGAAGTATCCGCGCATCGAAGCCTGCCCGGCGCGGAAGAAATCGGCAATGAAGAAAAAGAATCCGTTGGACACCAGCAGGTAGAATATGATGAACACATACCCGACCGGCGATGCGAAATAGCTTCGCAATTCTTTTTTGAAAATGGCGGAGACGTTGCGTGTTTGCATGATCAAGCCTTCCCGATCTTGGTGAGGTTGGCAAAAACATCCTGAAGGCTGGCGGATTCCGCCCTGAGCTCCGAGACCAGCCAGCCGTTCTCAACAGCCAGACGGTACAGTTCCACGGAGATATCCCCGCCGTCAATGCCATGAACGGCCATGCGGAAAAATCCATTGGTGCCATCACCGATTTTTTCTGCGCGGGACACAAACGAAGCGTTGGCGATATGGCCCTGACAGCCATCGCCCTTGACGGTGAGATACACCGTAGTTCCCGAGGCTTTGTCCATCAATTCGCGGGGAGTTCCCTGCGCAACGATACGGCCGTTGTTGATGATCAATACCCGGTCGCTGGTGGCTTCAACTTCAGAAAGAATATGCGTGGAATGAATCACCGTTTTCTCGCGACCCAGATTGTGGATTAAGCTGAGGATATCGCGAATTTGATTCGGGTCCAGCCCTGAGGTGGGTTCATCGAGAATCAACACGGGAGGATTGTGCAACAATGCTTGCGCCATGCCTACGCGTTGCCGGTATCCCTTGGAAAGATGTCCGATGACCTTGCGGGTCACCTTGCCCAAATCGCAGTCCGAGACCACGCGATCCACGGCGGCCTTGCGTTTGGAAACATCAATGCCGCGAACCTCGGCACAGAATTCCAGATAGGCGACCACGTCACTATCCAAATACAGGGGACAGCTTTCGGGAAGATATCCGATTTGCTCGCGGACCTGCAGGGAGTTGTCGAAGGTGTCAAAACCATTGATACTGGCCCTGCCGGATGTGGCCGACAAATAACAGGTCAGGATCTTCATGGTCGTCGTCTTGCCGGCGCCATTGGGCCCGAGCAGGCCTACGACCTCACCCTTGCGGATGTGAAAGGAAATATCATCGACCGCTAGCGTCCGGTCGTATCGTTTAGTAAGGCCTTCAACTTCTATCATGCTTCGCACCTTTCAGGGTGTTCCTCATGCCAAATTCTCAAATGTTTGGACGGGCTCAGTAGAGCGGGGGTTAAGATATAAAGGTGGATTTTTCCAGGCAAGTCAAAGAGCAAGGGCCTCTGGGTCCATGACAGAAAAATGGTGGAGACGGCGGGAATCGAACCCGCGTCCGAAATCAACTTACCGATCGCTCCTACATGCGTTCTTCCTGATTTGAATCTCGCTTCCGGTGTCGCCCAAGGAATCGGCTACTCCGAAAACCAGCCCGGTTATCTCGGCTCCGCCTCCCAGACAAATGGCGGAACCCAGCCCCAAAGTATGCCGATCCGCCCGATGCTGAGGCACCCCCCGGGAAGATCGAGGCGCTTAGTGTTTAATTAAGCAGCCATTGCATAAGAATTGACTTCTTCTGCATTTGTTTTTTCCCTGGAATGATTTACGAGGCCAACCAGAGATCCTCGGCATGCGACTTTCGACTCATCCGATTCCGTCGAGACCTTTACGTCCCCCCGAATTTATTGAGCCAAGTACAAGGTAGCCTTTGTGAGCCCGTCAGCCCACTACCTTATTTCCCATCGATTTCACGTGCTTGCCCCCGCAAATCGTCGATCCAAACTTCGATAGTGAATGGCTTCTGCCAGATGTCGTTCATTGATAGACTCGCTGCCTTCGAGATCGGCGATGGTCCTCCCCACTTTCAAGATGCGATCATAGGCCCGGGCGGAAAGGCCGAGGGATTCCACGGCGGTGCGGAGCAACGCCTTGGCCAAAGGCGGTGGAGTACAATAACGGCGCAGGTCACCAGAGGACATGTGTGCATTGCAATGAACTCCTGTGGAATTCTTGAACCGTTCCCGTTGAATCTCCCGTGCCACCATTACCCGTGATCGAATATCGGCTGAACTTTCCTCCAATCGTTCGGAGATCATTTCCTCCACGCCGAGCGAAGCGACTTCCAGATGCAAATCGATGCGATCCAACAAAGGGCCAGAAATACGGTTGCGATAACGTTGAATGGATTCCTCTTTGCACACGCATCGCCCCAACAAGTCCTGCAGATATCCACAGGGACATGGATTCATGGCAGCACCGAGCATACAGCGTGATGGATAGGTCACGGTATGCGCTGTGCGGGAAATGGTGACACACCCATCCTCCAAAGGTTGACGCAAAGTTTCCAAAGTGGTTTTTCGGAATTCAGGAAGTTCGTCGAGAAACAAAACTCCAAGGTGAGCAAGGCTGACTTCACCGGGTCGCGGCATTTTTCCGCCACCGACTAAAGCTTGATCACTGATGGAATGATGCGGAGAACGGAATGGCCGTTGGCGCATGAGACCGTGTCCGGGTTTCAACAAGCCTGCCACACTGTAAATGCGTGTGGTTTCCAAACCTTCTTCATCCGACAACGGTGGCAGAATGGATGGCAATCTGCGGGCCATTAATGTTTTTCCACAACCCGGACTGCCGACCATGATGAAGTTGTGCCCGCCCGCAGCGGCGACTTCAAGTGCGCGCTTGGCTTGTGACTGTCCCTTGATCTCGGAAAAATCGAGTTCCTCTATCATGGGTGCAGTATTTGAATCTTGTGGAATGACAAAAGTGGAAACGCCGGTTCGCATAGCCTTCAGTGCTTCCTGCAAGGTGTTCACCGGAAGCAATTGAATGCCGGGAACCAATACGGCTTCGTGGACATTCGCGGCGGGAAGCAAAACCCGTTTCCATCCCTGCTCACGCGCCATCATGGCCATGGACAACAATCCGCGAACGGAGCGTAAGCCTCCGTCCAACGCGAGTTCACCGAGAACCAGAACATCATCCCAATCTTCGGCGTCAATTTGTTCCGAGGCCGCAAGAATTCCTAATGCCATGGGAAGATCGAAGGCTGTTCCTTCCTTGCGCAAATCGGCTGGCGCAAGATTGATGGTGATGCGGCGGCTGGGAATGGAAAAGCCGGAATTCTTGAGTGCCGAAAAAACACGTTCACGTGATTCTTTGACGGCAGAATCCGGAAGTCCCACCAAACCAAAACCGGGAAGTCCGTAAGTGATGTCGACTTCAACGATGACGGGAACGGCTTCGATTCCCAACACCGTTCCACTGTGCAGAACGGAGAGCATGATAATTTCCTGCGGAAGGCAAAACCTTCAGACTCGCAAAGCGAATCTGAAGGGAGGAATAAAATTTCCCCGGGCCTTTCACGCAGCGATCAAGCGGTCGCCGTCCGCCACTGGCGGAGGATGCGCTCGGAGAGGTAATCCTGAAGCGACTTGGTGATCGGGTAGCAGAGGTTGTAACCCTTGCCTTCCTTCTGGTTGAATTCCCTCGGAAAGGAAATAAAGGGACCGAACTTGCCATGCACGATGCGGATGCTGTTGATGCACAGCTGTCCGTTGAGGACGATTCTTGCGAACGCCTCGAGATGGCTTCCCGGTTCCTTTTTATTCAGGGGGTTGATTTTGATTTCGGTGATTTCGATTCCATTGACAGACATGTTTTCTCCTTTGTTCTGTCGTGATTCTCCCGGCGGCGTTGGTTGTTTGTTGTGTCTCGCCGGACCGCCGGATGTTTCCTCCGACGGCAAGGGGAGTTAATGCGAGGGTCGTGCCAAATGGAACAACGGGGATTTTACGGCGATTTCGCGGTTGCGAATGGAATGGATATGAAGGTTGGTGAAGGAAGGTGAACGCGTGTGAACTATTTAAATCCCTGCGTCCCCAGCAGCGGGACAAAGCGGCATTCGCCCAAATCGGTTTCCACGAAAGAATCCCCATGGCGTTCAACGCGCAGTAAATGTTGTGCGTCCCTGTCCCCAATGGGGATTACCAAACGACCGCCGTCTGCCAATTGCCGTTTTAAAACATCGGAAACAACGGGAGCTCCTGCAGCGACAATGATGCGATCATAAGGTGCCCAGCTTTCCCAACCCACGCTGCCGTCACCGATCTTGTAAATGATGTTCCGCAGGTTCAGGCTTTCCAACAAGCCCTGCGCACGGCGCGAAAGATCCGCCAGACGTTCCACCGTGTAAAGCCGCGGCGTGTAATAGGACAGGATGGCGGTTTGATAACCCGAGCCCGTACCGATTTCCAGAATCTTGTCGCCTGAACGCGGGGCGAGTTCGTGTGTCATCATGGCGACCATGCTGGGCTGCGAAATCGTCTGTCCAAACCCGATGGGAAGCGCGGTATCCTTGTAGGCGTCGTGTTCCTGCGCCGAGTCCACGAAAAGATGCCGTGGAATTTCCTTCATGATGCATTCGACTTCCGCATCGCGGTAGCCGAGGCGGGCGAAGATGCCGTCCACCATTTTGCTGCGCGTCGAAGTTATTGCGTCCATGCCAGCTTTCCGTACATGCGCAGAAAACGCCAGGTGTCCCTGCCGATTCGCATGTGACTTCCATATTCCGAATACACGGTGCGGATGGGAATGGCTTCGACATCAAAGCCAAGACGGCGGCATAGGATCAAAGCTTGGGATTCCCATTCAAAGCGACCTTCAAGTGGATAGTTTTTAACGAGATCGAGTCGATAAGCTCGGAATCCACATTGGGCATCGAAGACGGGGCCCCCCGCCAAACGTTCCACCAACCAGGTGCTAAAGGCATTGCTGAAACGACGGTGCAACGGCATGGGTGTTCCGCTGCGTTGCCTTGCTCCCACCAAAATCCCCGTATTGGGACCGGGTTGTGCCACTAGAAATTTTTCCAAATCTTCCACGGTGTGCTGGCCGTCGGCGTCCAAAGTCACAGCCCACTCCCAACCCAAATGGCGGGCATGCAACAAGCCTGTCATCAAAGCTGCGCCTTTGCCGCGATTGATTTCATGTCGCAGGTATAAAACGCCTTTGGAAGCTGTAAGGGTTGACGTTCCGTCGCTGGAACCGTCATCCACCACTAAAATTTGCTGATAGGATAGGCGATTCAGCAAGCCATCTAATAGAGCTGGCAATGAAGCCGAGGCTTCATAAGCCGGGATCACAACACCTATGCGTCGGGATTTCAATTCAGGATTCATGATGAATAAAACACAATGTAGCCGTTCAATCTGCCTTGGCGAGGAGGAACCTCGAACCGTCTTTCCGCAGTAACACTCCCCGTCCCAAAGACACTTCCCCACCCTCATCCAAAATCTTTAAACCGGCTTCGGGATCCTTCCCGGAACGGGAATGATTTTCAAGGATTAATTCGGCGGATTTTCTCCCGCTGGTCAGGGTTTTTTGTCGAAGTTCGGACACTTTGAATTCTTCCAGTCGCACTTTCCAGGTCGGATCGATGAAATGAGACTTGTAAACGATCTCAGGAAACGCTTTGCAAATGATCTTGAAGGCGTTGAGGTTTTCCCGGCTGTCATCGTACAGGGAAATATCGTTATAACCCCGGCTGACAAGATCTTGCGCGATCACGAGAGCCTTGCGCTCGGGAATGCCGAGTTGGGTGAAGCGCTTCCCCTGAAAAGGTTCGGGTAGATCCGATTTCTCCTTGTGGCGCAAAAAACGATCGTCGGACAGGGCAAAGATGAGGGCATTCTTCAGTCGGATTCCGAACAGGGCCGCAAACAACCGGATGAGAAAAGGGGCGTGCAGTCGCTTGTCTCCCCGCGCAGTCAGAATTCCAAAATCGCTTTCGGTTCCGTGATGCATGATGGTTTCGATGATGTCACGGGTGTATTTGAGGACAATACCACGTGAGAGGATGCCTACGTCTGAAAAGTCCCTGAAATCGAAGCTTTCCCCGGTTTGCAGCTTGTAAGTGGTAAAATCGGCCGGGGTTAATGACCTCAATTTTCGACCCTCAGAATCCAGTACCCGGACTTTGGCCTCCGTGCGGATTAGCGTGTCATCCAGGTCAAAAACGTGAATACTCCTGCGCATGATGCCTTAGAACTTAAATTACCCTCATCGTGTTTACGTCCCTTTGCAAATTCTTTCACTGGTTGCAACAGAAACCCGGCTGGCTTTTTTCCGGGGCTTGTCTTGCCACCTTATTGGCGTTCATCCCGCTTCAGCACATCCAAGTCCGCGCTTCCATCGTGGACATCCTTCCTCCTGAATGGGAAAGTGTCAAAGCCTGGAAAAGTTTTGGGCACAAGTTTGGCAGTGCCGGGCATTTGGCGGTGGTGGTTCACTCCCCGAATTCCCGGAAAAATTTGGCGACTGTCGAGACGCTTGCACATCGTCTCAAATCCAATCCCGATGTCAATTTTCTGGAGTATCGCACCGAGGCGGACTTTTATCGTCAACACAAGTTGCTGTATATCTCCCTCTCCGATTTACGTGAGGTGGAAAGACGGGTGGAAACCGGTTTCTGGATCAACCGTACCAAAAACAATCCCCTGATTCTGGATTTGCTGAGCGGTGCGGAAAAGGACAGCGCTTTCGACGCCACCAGCTTCGAGGATTTGGAGGCGAAATATTTCTCCCGGTTCAAGGATTTGCACGGCTCGGTGGATTCGACCACTCTTGTCCTGCGTATTTATCCGGCCTTCGACGTAACCGACATCCACGCATGCCGTGAATTTCTCCGCAAAGTGCAGGTTCTCTCCTCCTCTATTTCCCACGGTTCCGATAGTGTGGAAATTCTCTACAGCGGCGACGTGGTGCGCAACATTCAAAATGAAGGCAGGCTGTTTACCAGCGTATTGCGGACGACACGCGCAGCTTTAATCCTTTCCGGTCTGTTACTCTTGATCAATTTCCTGCGCTTTCCCGTGGGTGCTTTGTTGGCAATCCTTCCCGTGGGTATGGCGGTTGTGTGGACGCTGGCATTGACCCAGCGCTGGCTAGGTCCGTTGGGAATCATCACCACGCCATTAGGGCTGCTATTGGTGGGCTTGGGGCTGAGCGGTGCCATTCATTTGCTCGCGCGATACGCTGAGGAACGGCGCAAGCAGTTGAGCGCACCAGTGGCCTTTGAGACGATTACACTCGAAACGGGACCCGCCATCGCTGCAGGGTTACTCTCCCTGTCCATCGCCTTCCTGACCTTTCTCACCACAGATTTCCGCGCGCTTGGCGATTTTGGATTGATGGCAGGAATAGGCATGGTATGCACCTTGGTTGCGGTGCTGGCGGTATTTCCCAGCTTGTTGCGACTGGTGGAACCCGTCGGTCTGCTGAATCCCATGGGTCATCGTCTTTTCAATATCAAAAGCGCAGCCACACGGCCATTTCGATATCGCCGTCAATTTTTATGGGCGGCATTCTTAATCAGCGCAGTATTGCTGCTTCGCGGACCGCAATGGCGTTTTCAATATGATTTTACGGCGCTGGGTTTTCCGGACGATCAAAGCCACAAAGCGGACAGCCTGCTTTTGGCGGCCGATGAAGAACTTGGAAACCCAGCGGTGTTTTTGACCACCAGTTCCATGGAGGCCGAAGCGGTTGCAGAACGATTGCGCATCCATGCCGCACAGGATTCGAATAATGCCATCGAGGCAGTGACGACTTTGCGCGACTTGCTTCCTGCGGATCAGGATGAAAAATTACGCATTACCGATCGTTTGAGGCGTTCCATTACTCCTGCCGTTTTAAAAAAGGCACGGGAACCGTTGCGATCCAACTTGATCAAGCTCACCCAGAACTGGCCCACACGCCCCCTTGATATTCGTGACCTGCCTTCCGGCTACCGGCAGAAGTTTTTGGGCCGGGATGAAACACCCGGGGTGTTCACCTATGTCTTTCCGGTTCGCGATCCAAAGGAAGGCGTCAACTCGCTTCGTTTCGCAAATCAGGTCCGTTCGGTGAATCTGGGTCCGAATCGGGTCTATCATGCCGGAGGTTGGCCGGTGGTGTATGGCGACCTCGTGGCGCGAATGGTGCCGGAAGCGCGCAAGGCCGCCTTCCTTGGAGTACTGGCCATCTTCCTGATGTTACTCCTGACGGTTCGATCCCTGCGGGGCGCCGTAATGCTGCTCTTGCCCGTGTTAATGACTTTGATTTGGATGTTGGGTGCTATGAAGTGGTTGCATCTAAAGATCAATCCATATAACCTGATCGCATTTCCATTGGCCATGGCTTATGCCACCATCCATACCTTGCATCTGCATCATCGATATGAAGAAGAAGGCCGTGGTTCCCTGCCCTTCGTATTCCGCCGCACAGGTCGGGTCTCAATTGTCACCACCATGGTCGGTGCAGCCGGCTTCATTCCCATGATGTTCGCGGATCACCGCGGTCTGGCATCTTTGGGGCTTGTTGCAATTTTGGGACTTGCATTCAGTCTGCTTTCTTCCGTCTTGTTGATTGGTGGGGGCTTTGGAATTTGGGAGGCGAAACGGTTGAGGAAGGAAAATGCGGAAGGTTAATTCGGGAATACGGGGACTTATACCTGTGTTCCTGCTTTTTCTTTCTGCGCAAACACAAACCTTCGTTCATCCCGGCATGCTTCACAAGCAATCGGATATCGATCGCATGCGCATACAAGTCAATGCGAGCGCCCAACCCTGGCTTTCCGGTTGGAACAAATTGACGGCCAATTCGCACTCCGCCAGTACCTATACCGCAAGACCGGTAGACACGGTGTATCGTGGAACCGGGACCCCGGAGAATTATTCCCGGTTGTACAATGACGCCGCAGCGGCTTATGCTCTCGCGCTGCGCTGGCATATTTCGGGCAATGCTGCCTATGCAGATGCTGCTATTCGAGTTTTGAATGCCTGGTCTTCAACCTTAAAAGTCATCAACGGTACCTCGGACAAATATCTTGCATCGGGTATATACGGATATCAAATGGCCAATGCCGCCGAATTAATGCGCAGTTATTCGGGATGGGCTGCAGCTGATTTCATCCGTTTCCAAAACATGATGATCACAGTCTTCTATCCCATGAACCATGCCTTTCTCACCAATCACAACGGCGCTTGCATCAGCCATTATTGGGCGAATTGGGATCTCAGCAACATGGCCTCCATGATCAGCATTGGAATTCTTTCCGACAACCGATCGATTTACAATGAGGTCGTCAACTATTTCAAAACCGGTGGCGGCATGGGAGCCATTGCCAACGCCGTGTGGGTTCTCCATCCGGGAAGTTTGGGGCAATGGCAGGAAAGCGGAAGGGATCAAGGACATGCCTTGTTGGGCCCGGCTTTGATGGGCCCTTTCTGTGAGATGGCGTGGAATCAGGGCGATGATTTATACGGATATGACAGCAACCGCTTTTTGAAAGGTGCAGAATACGTCGCCCAATTCAATCTCGGGAAATCGGTGCCGTATACGGCGTACAACAATTGCGACAATCTGAATCAGACAGTGATCTCCGATTCAGGACGTGGTGGGTTGCGTCCTGAATGGGAATTGGTTTACAACCATTATGTGAATCGCAAGGGTTTGGCCGCGCCCAACAGCCAAGCCTATGCGGCTTTAGCCCGTCCAGAAGGTGGTGGCGGAGATTATGAACACAACAGCGGAGGGTACGATCAACTGGGCTATGGAACTTTGACTTTCACGCTTCCCGAAGCGACACCCATATTCCAAGTTTCACGCCAACCCAAAAAACGCCTGTTTATCGATCCATCAAGAATTTTCGCTCCCAACATTTTAGGGGAAATCGGGCATCTTCAATGGGAAGGTTCGGAGATTTATGTGTTAACGGTTCCCGGCGAAGTTCCTCTACTCTTAAGGAGATGAGCGGATGCTAGGTTTATCGCTTATGAAACGCTGGGCATTCATTGCCGTTCTTTTCGCCATGGTTTCTGCACAAGCTCAAACCACGGTCATTGTCGATCCGAATAAACCACGTCAGAATTTTGAAGGCTGGGGCATGAGTCTTTGCTGGTGGGCCCACGGGGTGGGCCGCTGGAGCGCCGCCAATTACGGTCATGTGGTGGATCTGCTGGTGGATACTTCCACAGGATTGGGCTATAATATTTTCCGGTACAACATCGGCGGCGGTGATCAACCCGGTCATAATCACATGCGCCAATACGGGGACGTGCCGGGTTATAAAGCCACGGAAGCCGGAGCCTACGATTGGACTGCAGATCTGTATCAGCGTAACATCGTCACCAGCATTGTGGCCAAAGGAAGACCTGTCATCTGGGAAGCGTTTTCCAATTCACCGCCGTGGTGGATGACGATTAGTGGTTGCGCGGCCGGCAATACCAGTGGTGCGGACAATCTGAAACCCACTTACTTCAATGCCTTCGCGGATTATCTCACCGAAGTGGTGAAGCATTTTCGGGATAGTTGGGGAGTTTCCTTTCGCACCTTGGAACCCTTCAACGAACCTTCTGCGGGTTGGTGGACGATCAACAACAATCAGGAAGGTTGTGGATTCAAGAACGAGCAGAACAGCATGGTGAAGATTCTGGGCCGTTCGCTGCAAACCAAAGGGCTGAGCGCCACCACCATCGCGGCGGCGGATGAGAATTCCATCGCGGACGCTGTGACTGGAATCGGAAAATATGACGACACGGCATTGTCCTTCGTGTCCCAAATGAATGTTCATTCCTACAATGGCAAAACCAGTCGCGCGGCTTATGGTGCGATAGGAACACAAAAAGCGAAGCGCCTGTGGCAGTCGGAGTCCGGGCCGCTCACGTGGCCGGGTGGCAACCAGATGGCCGTCAGTCTGTGGATGGCAGATGTGATCATCCGCGACATCAAGGAGATGAAATCGAATGCATGGCTGGACTGGCAGGTGCTGGACGGCGGTGTGTGGGGTTCCATCACACCGAATTACACGGCCCAGACGGCGGTTCCCAACAAACGGTTTTACATGCATGCGGGCTTCAGCCGCTTCATTCGGCCCGGTTCGCAAATCATTGACAGTGACAAGGACAGCACCTTGGCTGCGCTGGTTCCCAGCACGGGAAATTTGGTGGTGGTGATTTTGAATTCACAAACAACGAGCCGGAATTATGTGGTGGATCTTTCGCGGTTCAACACTTTGCCCGCCACCGCTTCGGCGTATCGGACATCACCGAATGAAGATCTGGTGAAGCTGACGGACATTGCCATTACGACGAAGACATTAACGGTGACTGCGATGGCGCAATCCATCAACACCTACGTGGTGCATGTCTCCACACCGACTTTCATTTACATGAGAATGAATGGAACAGGTTCCCGACTTCTGCTGAATCAGGGAAATCCGAATGGATTGATTCTTTTTCCATTTGGAAATGAAACGCGAGATCTGCGGGGCAAATCCATTCCGCTTCCGAATTCGGTTCGGAAGTAAGTCAAACCCTACTCATCAACTTTGCTTCCATTGATATCATACCGGCCCGGGCCGTCGCTTTACCTTTCGATCAATTTTTGACGACTATTCTGCTGATTAAGCTGCCATATAATCTGACTTCATCGAGGCGGCATGAATTGACCAGTTCGCCTTTATATAAAGTGAGGTCCGGGCAACTGTCGCACATTTCAATGGTGCCGTTAGGTAAGATATCGGGAGGTTGGATGATTGCCAGGGAAACACCATAAAATTTTCTGAAGAACAGCCAGGGCTGCAACAGAAATTTCCAAAACACTTTTCTGACATTTTTATCAACCAACGCCAGTAAAAAAACCGACCTTCCGACGGGGGCTTTGCTTCCGACTGAATAATTGCCTTTAAACCAATGATGCCCTGATTGGAAAAGTTCCATGCCCGCAGGGCCAACCGACCCGACGATTTTATTGCCGGAACACAACGCCAGCCCCACCAGCCACTTAATGGAAGTATGGCTTTGGGTTCCGCCCAAATAAGCGCCCGCATCATAATCTTTGAAATGTGTTTTCAATAAACGGAACACGTCATGAGATTTGAGGTAGGAAGCGCTGATATCCTCGTTTGACAGGTATCCCAAGTCCTTCTGAGAAGGTTCGACTTTCTGCCCGTTGGCAAAAAAATCAACGCCCTCCCTGAGCATGCCGCCTCTGAGGGTTATGATGGTTAGTCCGGTGACTTTTCCACGGTTGTCGAGAACCCACTGAACTGTTTTTGGAACGTCCTCCACATTTCTCTTTGAAATCGTCATATTAAAGTTGCTTTTGACGCCTCCCACTTTGTGGTGCAAGTCGGCGAACTTTTGTCGCAATTGGATCAATTCGACTTCGTCTTTTCCCGTCCAGCCCTTCCTTATCTGACCGGAATCGACATGAAAGCTGATTTCCGTCAAGCCTGCCGTTTTCAAATCCCGCAGCATGTTTTCGGTCAATGCCTGTCCATTGGATATGATGGTCGGCTTTAATTTAATGGAATCGATATATTTCACTATTTCGACGATGTCGGGGTGGATCAGCGGCTCGCCGCCCGCGATATAGACGGCATCAACCTTTCGCCATTTTTTCATGAAATCGATTTCGGTTTTGATGTCCTGCAGGCTTTTGTGGCCATCCATCCGGTTACGGTAACAACCCTTGCAATAAATGTTGCACTTGTCGGTTATTTCGACCCAACCGACCGGATTGTCATTGATGCTCCACGGAAACCTGTAGAGAAATTCCTTATCGGGCCCGGGAATACTGTAGTCAATGAACTCACCCAAATCCGTCTCTTTGCCTTTATGCACGACCTTTTCGGCAAGATTATATAAATCAGATAAAGAACCATTTTCTTCGATTTTTTCAGCAATCATGTTTTCCCCCGTTCCTGTTCAAGGCGATGCGAAAAATACGACTTGCAACTGCGCCTAACTGATTGGATTGGGAAAACGGGCCCAGTTTAAATTGTCAGTTTTACAATACTGTTCGGCCACACAGTCCGCTTGGCTATATGCCACCGGAAACATTTGAAACCAATTTCAAAAAAACTCATATCAAATTTTGGTAGCATCATTTGATACTATTAAATCCCTGCGTGCCCAGGTGTTCTGGGAAACGGAATGACATCCCTGATGTTTCCCATCCCCGAAACAAACTGAACCAACCGTTCAAATCCCAAACCAAATCCTGCATGCGGAACGCCGCCGAAGCGGCGCAGATCCAGATACCAGCTCAGGCTTTCCACGCTGAGTCCCATCTCCTGAATCCGCGAGGTTAGCACATCGATGCGATCTTCGCGCTGCGCCCCGCCGATGATTTCACCGATATGCGGGACAAGAACGTCCATGGCCCGCACGGTGCGGCCATCGTCGCTGACTTTCATGTAAAAGGCTTTGATTTCCTTCGGATAATCCGTCAGAATCACGGGACCTTGATAAACTTTTTCCGTCAACCAGCGTTCGTGTTCTGATTGCAGATCACTTCCCCACTCCACCGGATACTGAAACGTTTCCCCGCTCGATTTTAATTTTTCCACCGCTTCGGTATAGGTTAACCGAGTGAACGGGCTTTCGACCACATTCTTCACGCGGTCGATTACGCCAGCATCCACGCGCTCGCGGAAGAATTCCATTTCTCGCGGACATTGCTCCAAGGCCGCGCGGCAGAGATGTTTAAGGAAGGCTTCGGCCAAGTCCATATCGTCTTCCAGATCCGCAAAGGCCATTTCAGGTTCCACCATCCAAAACTCGGCAAGATGCCGCGACGTGTTGGAATTTTCCGCACGAAACGTCGGGCCAAAGGTGTACACATCACCGAGGCTCAACGCATAAGCCTCACCTTCGAGCTGACCGGACACGGTGAGATTCACGGGTTCACCGAAAAAGTCCTGCGTAAAATCCGGAGCTTTGCCGGATGCAGCGAGTTTTGCCAAATCAATCGTCGTCACTTGAAATGCCTTGCCAGCACCTTCACAATCATTCGCCGTGATGATGGGTGTATGCACCCAGATGAAACCGCGCTGGTGAAAAAACTCGTGAATGGATTGCGCCAGCACATCGCGCAAACGCGCCAGCGCTCCGAAGGTGTTGGTGCGCGCGCGCAAATGCGTGAACTCGCGCAAATGCTCGTAAGTCATCTTTTGTTTGGCGATGGGATATTTCAGCGGATCGGATTCACCGAGAATTTCCAGACTTTCCACTTGCAATTCCACAGCCTGACGTCCGCCTTGCGAAGCCACGAGTTGACCGCGCACCTGCAACGAAGTTCCGGGATATAATCGAGCGACTAAAGAGGCGTAATCGGCCAAGGTGTTGGGAACGACGGCCTGGAGATTGTCGAAGCTGGAACCATCGTTGATTTCGACGAAAGCGACTCCGGCTTTGGATTCGCGTTTGGTGCGCACCCAACCCATGACCGTGGCCGACGAACCAATGGCCGGATTCTTAAGAATTTCGGTAATTTTTTGTCTGGTTTGACGCAGGCTCATAAGGGCTCCACAAATTGTTTACTCATTCAGTAGATATTTCGTAAGTTATGGCTAAGACAGAAGGTTGCCACGATGTCAAATTCACCTGAAACACCCATTTCCGCGAACCCTTCTGAGGGGAATTCCGAGTCAGTACAGACCGTGGAAGCCCGTCAATTCTCGCAGAAAATAGAAAGCCTGGCGGCCAACCCCCGCCATCGCGGCGCATTCTTTACCGAGGATGCCACGGCCAAGGATTTGGCGCTCGTCACGGCCAAGTACAAGGACATCAAGGTTTACTGGTTGGTGGACCCGCAAAGCGACCTGATTTACGACGCGAAGTTCTTCTCATACGGCGGTGCGATTTCCATGGCCATGGGCGAAATGCTTTGCTCGCTTGTGCGTGGAATGAAACTCGACACGGCCTGTGACATTAGCATAGATGAAATCGAAAGCTTGCTGCGCGATTCCTCGGATGTTCCCGCGACGTCGCAACCCAAAGACGTTTCATTCGCGAATTTACCCATGTTGTTGGACACGGCCCGCGAGGCTTATCCTTCCGCCAAAGCTTTGGCGTTGGCATCGACCCAACTAAAGCAACAAGCTGCAGATCAAAAAAACTCCCGTAAGACTTCCTATGAAAATCTCACCGAGGCGGACAACGCTTGGTTGAAGAAGGAAAAGGAAGCACAGCTCCGCGACATCGAACTGGTGCTGACCAGCGACATTCGCCCCGGACTCAACAGCGACGGCGGCGATTTGCAAATCATCGATTTGGAAAACGGTTCCAAACTCACCGTGAAATACGAAGGTGCCTGTGGCAGCTGCGGTTCCTCCGTCGGCGCGACGCTGGCCTTTATCGAAGACACCTTGCGCCGTCAAATTTATGGCGGCATGCAGGTTGTTCCTGTGGAACTTCCCGATTCGTTCGCTTATATGAGCCCGGGATAAGCCATGGAATCCTCCGCCACCACCATTGCCGATTCGAAACTCGCGGGACCCGAGTACAAATACGGTTTTACCTCCGATGTGGAAATGGAAACCCTGAAAAAGGGGTTGAACGAGGATGTCATCCGCGCGTTGTCCACCAAGAAAAATGAGCCGGCTTTTCTGCTCGAGTTTCGTCTCAAGGCTTATCGCAAATGGCTGACCATGACGGAACCGTTATGGGCACAGGTGAATTATCCGCCCATCGATTATCAGGACATCGTCTATTTCGCCGCACCAAAACAGAAACCGCAAGTTTCCGGCTTGGATGAAATCGACCCGGAAATTCTCCGTACCTTTGAAAAACTCGGCATTCCGCTGGATGAGCAAAAGAAACTCGCCAATGTGGCTGTCGATGCGGTGTTTGATTCGGTGAGCGTGGCGACGACGCACAAGAAAAAACTGCTGGAACACGGCGTTATTTTCTGCTCCATCAGCGAAGCCGTACAGGAATATCCGGAATTGATTGAACAATATCTCGGTACCGTGGTACCTATTGGCGATAACTTTTACGCCGCCCTAAACTCCGCCGTGTTCACTGACGGATCGTTTGTCTTCATTCCACCCAATACGCGCTGCCCCATGGAGCTTTCGACCTATTTCCGTATCAACACGGAGGAAAGTGGACAATTTGAACGCACACTCATTGTGTGTTCCGAAGGCAGCCATGTCAGTTATCTCGAAGGTTGCACGGCTCCCAAGTTTGATACCAATCAATTGCATGCCGCCGTGGTGGAACTAATCACCCTGGACAAGGCGGAGATCAAATACAGCACAGTGCAAAACTGGTATTCCGGCGATCCGATCACCGGCAAGGGTGGCATTTTTAACTTCGTCACCAAACGCGGACTGTGCAAAGGAAAGAATTCCAAAATCTCGTGGACGCAGGTGGAAACGGGTTCCGCCATCACGTGGAAATATCCCAGTTGCATTCTCGCAGGTGACGGCAGCATCGGTGAGTTCTACTCCGTGGCGCTCACCAATGGACTCATGCAGGCCGATACCGGTACCAAGATGATTCACTTGGGCAAGAACACCAAGTCGCGCATTGTGTCCAAAGGCATTTCCTCCGATAAAAGCACCAATGCTTATCGCGGATTGGTGCGCATCGGCAAGAATGCCACGGGTGCACGCAACTTTTCCCAATGCGACAGCATGCTCGTCGGCTCTGAATGCGCGGCGCATACCTTCCCCTATCTGGAAGTCGGTAATGACGAAGCTGTGGTCGAACACGAAGCATCGACTTCCAAGATCAGCGAAGATCAACTTTTTTACTTCGAGTCCCGCGGCATTATCCGTGAGGATGCGGTGGCGATGATATTGAATGGTTTCTGCAAGGAAGTGTTCCAGCAACTCCCGATGGAGTTTGCAGTGGAAGCGCAGAAACTGTTGACACTTAAACTTGAAAATAGCGTGGGATAGGCATGACAGCGATTTTGGAAATCAAAGATTTAAAGGCCGGGCATTCCGGTTTGGAAATTCTCAAAGGCATTTCGCTCAAGATTGAAGCCGGTGAGGTCCATGCCATCATGGGGCCGAACGGTTCCGGCAAAAGCACCTTGTCTAAAATCGTGGCGGGGCATCCGGATTATCAGGTGATCTCCGGTGAGATTCTTTTCCACGGAAAAAATCTTCTTGACCTCCCTGCTGACCAACGCGCGCGACTCGGCATCTTCTTGGGCTTTCAATATCCGGTGGAAATTCCCGGAGTGAACAATTCTGAATTCCTGCGCATGGCCTACAATTCTCGTCGCAAGGAAAAGGGATTGGAAGAACTGGACCCGTTTGACTTTCAGGAATTGCTGACGGAGAAAATGCAGTTTCTGGAAGTGGATGATCGTTTCCGCAATCGCGGCGTGAACGAGGGATTCTCCGGTGGTGAAAAGAAGCGAAATGAAATCCTGCAAATGGCGGTGCTGGAGCCTTCGCTGGCCATTCTTGATGAAACCGATTCCGGTCTCGACGTGGATGCACTGAAAATTGTTTCAAAGGGCATCAATGCTTTGCGTAAGCCGGACAATGCCATCTTGCTCATCACCCATTATCAGCGCCTTCTCGATTATGTACAGCCGGATTTTGTGCATGTACTGGCCCAAGGCCGCATCCTGAAATCGGGTGGCAAGGATTTGGCATTGGAAGTTGAAACCCGTGGATATGATTGGTTGACTGCGGTGGCATGATATGACCGCCGTAGCCGAAACATCCCCACCGCAATTCATGCGCAAAGCCCCGGTCCCGGAAATTCCGGAGACTTTGCTTTCCGCATTTGAATCCATTCCGGAGTTGCCTGCCGCATCCGCAGTGCGTTCCGCCGCATGGAAATCCTTTTTCGATCGTGGCCTTCCCCGCACCAACGATGAGGATTACAGCTTTACGTCCATCAGCGAAATCAAAAGTCTGTTGTCCCGTAACCCCCAATCTTCGGACTTGGATTCGCAATCTGGATTTCAATTTCAGACTGTTACAGGCATTGAAGCATTTTCATTAAACTCATCTTCCACACCGGAAGCGTTGGTAAGTGCCTGGAAAAATGCGGCTGTAGAAGAACAGGATGTTGCTTCTTCTTTAGCCATGGCACTATCTCCACAGCTCAATGCCTTGCGTTTGAAGGCCGGAACACATCTGGAACAACCCTTCCCCATCGTTTGCAAAAGTAATGGTGAACGGACTGATGCGGCTTTGTTCTTTCGATTCGAAGCCGGAAGTTCTGCGAAAGTCACGTTCGATTCCGCCCCCCTAGCCCCCGTCGGGGGTATGGGGGGCGGTTATCTCAATGCCAGCGCGGTGTTTCGACTTGGCGCAAATGCCGAACTGGACTTTGCCCAAATTGATCCGGCTGAAGGCGCACAAACTTTGAAATTGCATTTCATTCTGGAAAAGGGAGCGAAGCTGCGTTTCCTTTCTTCCTCCACCGGCAGCCGATTCCAACGCCTTGCCGTTGAGGTGGATTTGCTGGACCCGGATGCGGAAGTGGATTTGCGCGGAGCCGCAGTCATCGGTGGTTCCAACCGTTGCCACCGGCATATCCTCATCCATCATCATGCGCCGGATTGCGTGTCGAGACAATTATTCAAAGCCGTGGTGTTGGGCTCCGGTCGCAGCAGCGTGGATGGCACGGTGATTGTAGATCGCGGTGCGCAGCATACGGATGCTAAGCAGCTTTTGCGTCATCTCATGCTTTCCAAAGAGGGCCGGGCTGATAGCAAACCCCGCTTGTTCATTCACGCGGATGATGTAAAATGCGGCCATGGAGCCACGGTCGGAAAAATGGATGCGGACCAATTGTTTTACCTGCGTTCCCGCGGACTGGATATGGAATCGGCCAATAGTCTCTTGACGCATGCTTTTCTCGGAGAGGCTTTGGACGCGTCGGCATTGACCGATTTTCGCGAGGCTGCGCGGATACGCCTGTTGACAGCGCTGGAGCAGAAGTCATGAGCAAGTCCCCTTATCTCGACATCAAAAAAGACTTTCCTGTTTTGAACCGCGAATTCGACGGAAAACCTTTGGTCTATCTCGACACTGCGGCCACTTCACAAAAACCCACCGTTGTCATTGACGCCATGGATCATTTCTATCGCGAAAGTTATGGCACGGTGCGGCGTGGAGTTTATCGTTTGAGTGAAAAGGCTACGCAGGCTTATGAAAGCACCCGTCACAAGGTGGCGAAACTCATCAACGCCTCGTCAGATCGAGAAATCATCTACACACGTGGATGCACGGAAAGTCTGAATCTGGTGGCCTATTCCTATGGCCGGTCTGTTTTGAAATCGGGTGACGAGATCATTCTTTCGCAAATCGAACATCACGCCAACATTGTGCCATGGCAAATCGTCCGTGAAATGACCGGTGCAGTCATCAAAATCATTCCCTGCAATGATCGCGGTGAATTGTTTCTGGAAGAATACCGGAAACTGCTTTCCCCGCGCGCCAAAATTGTGGCCGTGAATCACGTGTCCAATGCGTTAGGCACGATTAATCCCATCAAGGAAATTGCAAAACTGGCGCATGAGGCCGGGGCTGTGATGGTGGTGGATGGCGCGCAAAGTATCAGTCACATGACTGTGGATGTTCAGGATCTCGGTGCGGACTTCTACGCCTTCTCGAGTCACAAGATGTTCGGCCCCACGGGTGCCGGCATATTGTATGGACGTTATGACCTGCTGGAAAAAATGCCGCCATTTCAGGGCGGCGGTGACATGATCCGTCAGGTCACTTTTGAGAAAACAACTTATCAGGATCCTCCGCACCGCTTCGAAGCGGGAACTCCTTCCATTGTTGAAGTATTGGGTTTGGGAGTTGCAGTGGATTATCTCCAGTCTGTCGGACTCGACAAGATTGCAGGACATGAGCATGCCTTGCTGGAATACGGCACAAAACTGCTTTCTGGGATTCCCGGTGTACGACTTATTGGTACCGCTGAACATAAAGGCGCGATTCTCGGTTTTGAACTCGACGGAGTCCATCCCCACGATATCGGTACCTTGCTGGATATGGACGGCATTGCCATCCGCGCCGGGCATCATTGCGCCCAGCCCACCATGCAGCGCTTCGGTGTTCCGGCCACGGCACGTGCCTCCCTTGGGCCTTACAACACAGAGGCGGATCTTGACGCGCTGGCGGCGGGGATTCAGAAAATCCGGGGAATGTTTCACCACTGATGTCACAGGCAAACGAGCTGTACCAGCAGGTCATTCTGGATCACAACCGCAATCCGCGTAATTACCATCCCATGCCGGATGCGACTTATGCCTGTCAAGGCTATAATCCGCTTTGCGGCGACAATATCACCATCTTTGCCAAGGCTGATGCTACGGGACAAACTTTGGAGGACTTGAGCTTTCAGGGAAACGGTTGCGCCATTTGCAAAGCCAGTTCTTCATTGATGACTTCGCAGCTCAAGGGAAAACCCGTTTCCGAAGCCCGGGAATTGTTTCAGGAATTTCATGCCATGGTCAAAGGCGATCTCGATCCGGAAACGGCTCCCAATCATTTGGGCAAGCTCAAGCTGTTTCAGGGAGTGAAGGAATACTCTTCCCGTATCAAATGCGCCACGCTGGCCTGGCATGCCCTGATGGGTGCGCTGGATCGCAAGGAAACCACGTCCACGGAGTAACCATGGTCTTCATTCTCTGCATTGTCTGTTTCCTCAGTTGTGTAGGCGGCATTCTTGTCGGCCAATCCCTGAAGGCCATGCTCATCATGAAGGAAGGCCTGGAAAAGGGCCAGCGCAAGATGTTCATCATCGGCCTTTCCACATTGGGGCTGGCCATTGTTCTTTCCCTACTGACTTTGATTATCCCCATGCCCTAAGGCATCCTTCGCCTGATAATTTGCATTCGGTTTTCCGTGGATTTACGGCCTGTTTTGTCGTACCATAATGAGTAGAACCACGGGGTGATTTATGGGCGCCGAAGCCAAAGAAATTAAAGAAGCTGAATTCGACTTGAAAATCGACACCAGCAAAATGTCGCAGGGAAAAGCCGAGGCCATGATGGTGGCCGAGTCCTCCCGTGAAACGAAATGGGAAAATCCCAGTTTTGCAGGCGGCTTGTTCATGGGGAAGTTTCAACTCGATTTAATCTCCCCCTACCCCGAACAATCCGCTGAAGACAAGGCTGTGGGCGATAAACTGATCGCAGAAGCTTCGGCATTCCTCAAAGCCAATCTGGACGCGGACGAAGTGGATCGGACGCGCGAGATTCCCAAGAAGGTGATGGACGGTCTCACCCGAATGAATCTGTGGGCCATGAAAATCCCCAAGGAATATGGTGGCTTGGGATTGAGTCAGGTGAATTACAATCGTGTCATGGCCATGGTATCCAGTCATTGCGGTTCCACGGCGGTACTGCTGTCAGCGCATCAAAGCATTGGTGTCCCCCAGCCCTTGAAATTATTTGGAACAGATGAGCAGAAAAAGAAATGGCTGCCACGCTTTGCAGAGGGCGCTATTTCCGCCTTCGCACTCACCGAACCCGATGTGGGATCGGACCCAGCGAAGATCGGAACCACGGCAACTCCTTCTGAAGACGGTTCGCATTATCTGATCAACGGACAAAAATTGTGGTGCACTAACGGTCCTATCGCGGACATTCTGGTGGTCATGGCCCGAACGCCACCGATCATCAAGAAGGGCAAAGAGATTCCACAAATCACGGCTTTCATCGTGGAAAAGAACATGTCCGGATTCGAAGTCGTGCATCGCTGCGACTTCATGGGCTTGCGCGGCATCCAGAACGGGTTGTTGCGTTTCACCAATGTCAAAGTTCCCAAAGAGAATATCATCCTTGGTGTGGGCAAAGGTCTCAAGCTTGCGTTGACCACTTTGAACACGGGTCGCCTTACCATCCCTGCAGCCTCGGTGGGTGCGGGACGGCAATGCCTGAACATTGTGCGTAACTGGTGCAATGAGCGCGTGCAATGGGGCCTTCCCGTGGGCAAGCACGAGGCTGTGGCCAACAAACTGGCCGGTATGACCGCGACGCAATTCGCGATGGAATCGGTGACGTGGCTGGCTTCGGCCATGGCCGATCGCGGCGGCTATGATATTCGCATTGAAGCGGCGATGGCCAAACTGTTCTGTTCCGAGTCCGCGTGGAAGATGATAGACGACACCTTGCAAATTCGCGGCGGACGCGGCTATGAACGCGCAGAGTCGCTTCGTGATCGTGGGGAAAAAGCGGTACCGGTGGAACGCATGATGCGGGATCATCGCATCAATCGCATCATCGAAGGCACGACGGACATCATGCATTTGTTCCTCGCTCGCGAAGCGTTGGACCCGCACATGGAAGTGGCGGCGGAGGTGCTACTCAAACATATTCCCATGGGTCGTCGCATTCGCGCGGGAATTCACATGGCGGAGTTCTACAGCATCTGGTTTCCAAAACAATGGATCAACACCAGCGTTTTCCACACCTATTCGGAATTCGGTCCCAAACTTTCGGGTCACATGAGTTTCGTGGAACGCACGAGTCACAAACTGGCGCGGGATATTTTCATTTCGATGGGCATGTATCAGAATTCACTGGAACGCCGGCAAATGATTCTGGCCCGCTATGTGGACATCGGTATTGAACTGTTCGCCATGTCCGCCTGCTGCGCAAGGGCAAAGATGTTGTCCGACCGTGACCCGAAGATTGAGGAACCCGGTCATATCGCCAATTATTTCTGCAAGGAAAGTAAACGGCGAATCGAGTCCCTGTTTCTGGCGCAGGAAAACAACGATGATCGACAGGCTAACAAGATTGCGAAGGGTGTGTTGAACGGGGATTACAAGTGGATGGAGAACGACATTATCAGGGTTTATGAGGATTGATTACCAGAAGGCCAGAGCCTTAATTAATTCGGTGGCATAATTAAAGTTTGATGTACTTCACCCACTTGAAGATCGAGGATTAGAATCTCTTCTTTTTTCAGATTGGGGAAGGGAACGTCATAACTATCCGCGCTTGGTTTTTCATTCATTAGAGTTGAGATAAGATTCCCTTTCAAATCAAATACCTTCAGTGTCACCCATGATTTGGACGGCGGTAATTGGAGGTGAAGGAGGGCGTTTCCCGAAAAAGTCATACAGGCATTTTTGGAAAAGCTTGTAGAAACGATAGGTACTGTATTGGAGATATTGAAAGTCGCATTACTTCTGTCGGTCAATGCGGGGTTGCTAGCATCGCTGATTCTTACAAATGCCTGTAGCGATAACGTCCCAGGAAGCACCCAAGCATAAGTACCAGTAGAAGGTGTTGAGGAAATGATGGTAGCCCAAGTGGTTCCATTGTCTATTGAATATTCAAGCTTGACATTGGCGACTGATGTCGCGCTCCAAGTAACATTATGAGTCGAATTAGGCGCCCAGGTTTCGCCCCCATTCGGGCTTGTCAAAGTTAAAGAAGGCGCTAGATAAGATATTGTGAAAACATTACTGCTCATAGACGAAGTAGCCGCATTTGCGATGTCACTGACACGGACTTTTGCCAAGGTGGAAGGTGTATTGGGAACTGTCCACGCATAACTGGCCGGGGATGCTGCAATAGAAGCGGTAATCGTGTTCCATGTGGACGCATTATCAAGGGAATATTCCAGTTTAACGTTTACAACGGACAAGCTGGACCAAGTGATACTATTCACCGAGTTTCCCAACCAAGTTTGGCCTCCATTGGGGTTGATAAGGGTCACAGAAGGTGGTGGGACAGGGATTGTAAAAAAACCATGAGTAGAATCCGACAAGGCTGTATTAGACGCATCCCTTACCCGAATTTTTACTTGCGTGGAAGGAGCATTGGGGATCGTCCAGGCATAACTACCCGTGGACGCAGCTGTTGAAGAAATGATGGTGGCCCAACTGGATCCGCCATTTATGGAATAACCTAACCCTACATTGGTTACGCCAATATTTGACCATGTAATGTTGTGAGCCGAACCTACACTCCAAATTTCGCCACCAATCGGGCTTGTCAATGTCAGAGAAGGAATGGTGAAACCGGCATCGCTTGTATCTGATATGGCGCTGTTAGCGACATCACTGATTCTGATTAATGTCTGTAAGGAAGGAGTATTTGGGATCACCCATGGATAAATACCACCTGACGCAGCCGAAGCGGAAATTAAGGTCCAGTTCACACCATTGTTAAATGAATATTCCAACTTAACATTTTGAACTCCTTCACTTTGCCATGTAATGTTATGGCTTGAGCCTGCATACCATTTCTCCCCGCCAATCGGGGACGTTACAACAATAGGGGTACTTTTGGTGCATTTAATAATGTTTTTCCCGGACACCGCCCAACCATTATCCGTGTCAACAAAACGGACGGAATACATTTTTGCATTTCCCAAGGGGTTGAATTGTTTAACCCACGTAGATCCCCCATCGGTAGTTTTTAAAATGATCCCACTGTCTCCCACAACCCTGCCGGTGGTTGTCGTGGCGAAGTGAACTGAGACTAAATTTGCAAGTGTGCCGGAAGTTTTGCGGACCCATGTGGTTCCTCCGTCGATGGTTTTGACAATGATTCCACTGTCGCCTACAGCCCAACCGTTATTTAAGTCGGCGAAATAAACGGAACGCAAGACTTGATTAGCCTCCCCGGGGGATTGACCAAACCAAGAGCTTCCACCATCGGTAGTTTTCAGGATGGCGATATTTTTAACAGTAGTTTTAAAAACATTGCGGTAGAAAACGAAGTTTATGCCACCTACCGCCCATCCCTGGTTCGCATCAACTAAGTAGATCGAGTTTAAAATGGTAGTCGATGAAATACTGGAGCTGCTCCAAGCAGTCCCGGTATTGGTAGTTTTGTAAATGGTATCGTTGATGAAATAACTGGTATTATCAATACTATACCCAATACTCCCCGCGTTACTTATAAACGTATTAGCATTAGCAGAAGCAAGCGGGGTACCTTTAGCAGCACTTGATGTCCAGGTACTTCCACCATTTGATGTTTTAAGTAGAACCTTTGGGCCTCCAGCCCAGCCGTTATTTGCGTCAGTAAATCCGACACTAGTCAGACCAACAGTAGTTCCACTGATTTGTGTGCTCCAGGTGTTTCCTCCATCAATCGTTTTAACGATGATGCCATGCACTCCCACCCCGTAACCAATTGTCGAATTGGTAAACCATAACGCATTCAATGTATCTGGCGCAACACTTAAGATGGACCAATTATCAAGTGCTTTGGCGTTTAGAGAAAACATGTAAATAATAAGGATTATACTTTGAATTTTTTTCATAGTTTCCCTCTCCCAAACTTAGGCAACCATTATCCTCAATTTAGGTGCAACAGTCCTAAGTATGTGACCATATCTCGATTTAAAAGCAAATCGTTATGCCCGAAAATCCATAAATTCGGAGATTAAGATTCAATACCCCATCTCAAATTCCCTAAAATCCTCCTCCAGTTTTTTCTCCAACCGCATCTTTTCTCCATCGCTCACGAAAGCATGGACTAAACTGTTCCTTGCCATTTCTTTGAGTTGAACATATCCCAAGCCTTGATCCTGCGTGGCCTTCAGATACTCCATCGACATCTCCGATCTCGAAACACCTTCATCATCCGTCGCCAAAGCTACGGGAACGTGGTATTGCATATAGGTATTCAGCGGATGCTGTTCCTTGCGGACTCCAAGAATGACATCGTTGCTCGTCAGACAGATTTCCACCATGACATTGCGTTTGGCCATTTCCTTCAAAAGATCATAGGGCTGGCTTTCATGCATAATGTCAATGCCATGCCCGATGCGTTCGGCATGTCCGATCAAAACCGATTCACGGATGTGGAAGGTCATGCCTTCCGGCGGAACAAGACCCGGAGCAAGTTCCCCGGCATGCAAACTGATATGCGCTTTGGAATAGATGACACGCAGGTAATCCAGCATGTGCATGTGAAGCGAAAAGTTTTTCATGGAGTTAACCCCATCTTCGGCTTGCACCAGATTCAGTCCGACCACTTTGGATGTGGTGTCCTCAGCCATCAGAAATCCCGTGGTGATTTGAGCGAAGACCTGACCCGGTGCAAACTCGCGCAATACTTGATACAGATAGCGGATGGTCACCGAGCATCCCGCATCTGCTTGGGTGGTACCGCATTTCAGAATGCTGTCCTTTTGGGCTTCCGCTGTTTTGATCGATTGAGTCCCTGCAGTCACCGCATCATAGATGCCGTGACTCTCCAATGCCCGCAAGGTTTCGACAAAATTGGAATCCCAGCCGATTTTCTTTCCGAGTTGCATGGAAAGACCTTCCGGTGTCAGCATCAATTCCAGATAGCTCACGTGCCCACGGGCTGCGCGTGCAGCAACCTCGGCCAGCATCTTCCCTGTTTCACCGGAATTGGCTGCGCCGAATTTTCCGAAGGTATCGAAGAAATGATCATGTCCAGTTTGCCCCGAGTATTCCCATGCACGCATCGACCACGCATTGATCATTTGACGATATAGAACGGAATTTGAAAACGCAGTCTTGGCCTGAACCTGTCCTGCCGTGGAGTCACAAGGAGGTGGCGAGGCAACCATTGCGGTGTTGACACACATCCCCTTGTCCGCTGCCCATTGGATCATGGACTCGGCATACACTGCTCCTGAAAGATGGCTGTGCAAATCCCCGCCCTTAGGCACCTTCAAAAGAAAAGCCATTTGCTGCGAAGGGGAATTACGGATTGACTCGAAATACCGGGCCGTGCGTTGTTCCGAACTTCCGCTGGCGGCTAAAGACAGCATGGCCAGAGCGTGGAATAACGGAAAAAACACTTTTTGCATGATCGGCTCCCTGCAGCTATTGAACGAAAAACCTAACTTTACGCTCCTTCCAAAGGGGATTTTCATGGGTTTCAAATGTGGCATTGTCGGTCTTCCCAACGTCGGAAAGTCCACCATTTTCAACGCGCTCACCTCTGCGGGGGCTGAAGCGGCCAATTTCCCTTTTTGCACCAAGGACCCGAACGTCGGCATGGTCAACATTCCCGACCCGCGCCTGCGTGAGCTGACCCGCATCTACAAGCCCAAACGCGAACTTCCCGCAGTCATGCAATTTGTCGATATCGCCGGACTCGTCAAAGGCGCATCGCAGGGTGAAGGACTGGGCAATCAATTCCTGTCGCACATCCGAGAAACCGATGCGATCATGCATGTCACCCGCTGTTTCGAGGATGTGGATGTGACTCACGTCGAAGGCACCATCAATCCCACACATGACGCCGACATCGTCAATCTTGAACTGGCTTTGCGCGATCTCGATACGCTGGACAAAAAACTGGCGAAGGATAAAAAGCTCGCAGCACTGGTTACAAGTCCGGATGCCAAGGAAGCCAAAGCCCGTGTAGCAGTCTTGGAAAAAATCAAGGTGTTGTTGGATGCCGGACAACCAGCTCGTGCCGCGGGAATTTCCAAGGAAGAAAACGATTTAATTAAAGATCTCGGTTTGCTGACCTTGAAGCCCATGTTCTATTGCGCCAATATGCGCGAAGATGAAATTCAATCCGGCAATGATCATCTGAAAGCTCTGCAAACTTATGCGAAAGAGCAAGGCTGTGACGTCGTTGTCATTAGCGGAAAAATCGAAAGCGAAATCGCCGAACTGGATCCTTCTGAAAAAGACGATTTTCTGAAAACGATGGGACTTACGGAGAGCGGGCTCGATCGCGTGATTCACAAGGGTTTTTCCATGCTCGGACTGGAAACGTATTTCACAGCTGGTGAGCAGGAAACTCGTGCCTGGACGATTCACAAAGGCTGGAAGGCTCCGCAGGCAGCAGGCGTCATTCACTCCGATTTTGAAAAGGGATTCATCCGCGCAGAAACCTTGGCCTTTGCCGATTTAGTCAAATGCGGAACTTGGCAGGCAGCGAAGGAAAAGGGATTGGTTCGGACCGAAGGCAAGGAATACATTGTGCAGGATGCAGATATCATGCACTTCCTGTTCAACGTTTAGGATTCAACGTTTAAATTCCCGGCACAAAACGCAGCGTTCCAAATCATGTCCACGCGCCGGACAATATTCGCGGCCGTAATAGATGATTTGCAAGTGGAGTTTATTCCACTGATTCTCGGGAAATAACTTTTTCAAATCCCTTTCGGTTTGTTCCACGGTGGTTCCGTTGGACAACCCCCAACGTTCTGCCAACCGGTGAATATGCGTGTCCACGGGAAAAGCGGGAAATCCAAAAGCCTGCGACATGACTACCGAGGCAGTTTTGTGACCCACGCCCGGCAAGGCTTCCAATTCCTCAAACGTGCTCGGAATCTTGCCATCATGTTTTTCCAGCAGGATGCGACAGAGATTCCAAACATTGCGGCTTTTGGTGGGAGCCAGCCCCACCGTCTTAATGATGGACAGAATTTTCTCCGGTCCTAATTTCACCATGGCTTCCGGCGTGGGAGCCCTTCGGAACAGTTCCGGGGTCACAAGGTTTACGGATTTGTCCGTGGCTTGGGCTGACAGCAACACCGCAATGCATAAAGTGAACGCATTTTCGTGGTGTAACGGAATCGGCGGATTGGGATATAACTCATCCAGCACTTGGCTTATTCTTTTGACTTTTTGGATCTTATTCATAACGCCTTTTTAAACGCAGACGCGGTTGCTGACCAGCCTGCGGTGAGCCTGTCGAACCGTCGAAGCACCGCGGACGTCAAAAAGGATATAATTTTGACTGACTATGACCGCCACATCCCCCTGTTATGTCATCACCGGTGCCGCCGGATTTTTGGGCAGCACCCTTGCCTATCGCCTCAACCAATTTGGTCGTGATAATTTGATTCTGGTCGACGCGCCCGGAAAAGACAGTCGTTGGCGCAATTTGGTTCCGCTGCGTTATTCGGATTATTATGACCGCAAGGATTTTCTAGAAGCCCTCCTTGCCGGTAAATTGGATCATCTGAACATCAAGGCCATTTTCCATCTCGGTGCTTGTTCCTCCACCACCGAAGCGGATGTGGTTTTTTTGCTCAAGAACAATTTTGAATACACCAAGTTGTTAGCTCAATGGTGTGCGAAGAAAAAAGATCCCGTCCGGTTTATCTACGCCTCCTCCGCAGCGACTTATGGGGACGGAAGTCTCGGCTATAACGACGACCATTCCATGATTCCCAATCTCCGGCCCCTAAATGCTTACGGATATTCCAAGCAATTATTCGATCTCTGGGCGTTGCGTCATGGTGCCTTTGAATACTCTGCGGGCCTCAAATACTTCAATGTTTATGGACCCAACGAGTATCACAAGGGTGACATGAAAAGCATGGTGGCCAAGGCTCACGCACAAATCCGTGAAACCGGCTCCGTACAATTATTCAAGTCTCATCGTCCCGATTATCAAGACGGTGAACAGAAACGCGATTTTCTGCATGTGATGGATGCGGTGGACATGACTTTGTTCTTCCTGAATCCCAAGGTGGATGGCGGCATTTACAATGTGGGAACGGGAACCTCGCGAACGTGGATCGACATGATGAAGGCTGTGTTCTTTGCCATGGGTCGCGAACCGCGCATTGACTTTATTCCCATGCCTGAAGTATTACAAGGCAAGTACCAGTATTTCACCGAAGCGGAGATCAGCAAGATCAAGAAAGCTGGATACCGAAAGGCGATTCAAACCTTGGAAGAGGGCGTGTCCGCCTATATTCCTTACCTCGAAATGGGCGAACAAATTTTTGGATGGAATTAATCGCTGACTGAGCGGAGTCGAAGTCAGCGATTAATGATGCCAGGCCCGGTGTAAAAATCCGAGATACAGCGATATTCCAAGGGCCGCGATAAATCCAATCCAAGCCGTTGGTTTTCGTTTCAGCATTTGATGACTGTGCGGCAGCATTCCGGTAAGCACGGTATAGGTCAGAATTCCCGCAGAGAATCCCAGCAATGCGTCCAATACTGCATGTGGGGCGCTTCGCAAAAACAGTCCAATAAAAAAGCAGACCGGGCTGATTAATCCGTTCGCCAATCCAAATAACGACAGTCGTTTTCCACGATAATGCCAATGTCCCAAGGCCAGTGCCAGTGCAAAAGACGATGTGACCTTGTGAAACAGCATTCCCAAATTCAAACCGGACAACAAAGGTGGATGGATTAAGCCGATCAAAATGCCGTCATTGATGGAACACACCGATAAGGCCAGAAAAAAAGTCAGGCCCAGGGGATCATGAGTGTGCCCCACTTCGCAACAAGGATCGCGATGAAATACTTTTCGCGACAAGAAAGCCATCACGACTGCACCGACAATAAATGCGAAGAAAGGTTGTCTGGACTCGAGGAGCGCGTGCGGCAAAAGCGTCATGGCCAGATAGCCAAGGAAAAAGGCCACGGTGATGGGAAAGAGATGATCGAGCGCCGAAGAACCCATGTCTTCGGAATGCTTGCGCTTCCTGTATGGCAGAACTCCGAGGGCAAATCCAAACCACGAACTGAGCGCTAATCCCGCCGGAAGCCACAAATAAGACATGGTTGGGAAGGTTAAGTCGAGGGGGATATTCTGGCAAGGAAGCCGCACGGTTTCATATATTGCGTAAAGGATGAAAACACGACTTTTTACAGCGATTCCGGTACTGTTTCTTCTGATGTCAGTCCTATTGACTACCGGATGCCACCAGGAAAAAAGAGCGGGTGAAGTACCCTTGGTCGCTCTTAAAACATATTCCGGCGAGACCTATACCGTTTCACCCAAAGACACTCTGGTAACCCTTGTTGTTTTCTGGGCTACGTGGTGCGGCCCCTGCAAAATGGAAATGCCCATTTTGATGGCATTACAAGACATGTATGGGAAACGTGGTTTTCGGGTTGTGGGGATTAACATCGATGATCCAGATGGCAGCAAAGCTCGTCCCATCATGGAATATTATCACATTAACTATCCCATGTTGATCGGCGGTCAGGAAACCATCAGCAAATTTGGAGGCCTGACCGGCATTCCGACCTCCTTTTTGGTGGGCCGCGACGGAATGTTGAAGAAAAGAACCGAAGGCGTGGCCCTTGGGGATCAATTGGAACAGGAAATTCTAGCGCAATTGTGAATTGTCCTCCGGCCCCATTTTTCTATTTTTCAATGTCCCATGAAACAGAATCTCTACAACAAGGTCTTTGACCGACACGTCGTCAGCCGTCTCTCTTCCGGCCAGTATCAGGTCTTAATCGGTCTGCATCTCGTTCATGAAGTGACATCCCCCCAAGCCTTTGCCCTTTTACGCGAACGCAGGCTTAAAGTGCGCTTTCCCAATCGCAGCTTTGCCACTGTGGATCATATTATTCCCACGGACTCGAAAGAGCGTCATCGTCCTCTTCAGGACTCATTGGCGGAAGAGATGCTTCAGGCCATTGAAAAAAACACCAAGGACTTCGGCGTTTCCTACTTCGGACCCGAATCCGGCAAACAAGGCATTGTGCATGTCATCGGTCCGGAATTGGGTCTGACTCAACCGGGCATGACTATTGCCTGCGGAGACAGTCATACGTCAACGCATGGCGCCTTTGGTTCTTTGGCTTTTGGAATCGGTACCAGTCAGGTTGCGGACATTCTCGCCACACAAACTATGAGCTTGGGGCGCCTCAAGGTTCGCAAAATTCAAGTCGATGGCAAATTGTCTCCGGGCGTGTATGCCAAGGATGTCATTCTCGCCATCATCCGTAAACTCGGTGTCAACGGCGGCGTAGGCTATGCCTATGAATATTGCGGAGAAGTGATTTCGAATTTCTCCATGGAAGAGCGCATGACCTTGTGCAACATGTCCATTGAGGGCGGTGCGCGCATCGGCTATGTGAATCCGGACGAGACCACTTTTGAATATCTCAAAGGTCGTCCCTATTCCCCGCAAGGCGCGGATTGGGACAAGGCTGTTGAGTATTGGCGCAGCATCGCTTCCGATGCGGACGCGACCTTCGATGATGTCGTCACTTTGGATGGAAGTTCACTGGCCCCGCACGTCACTTGGGGCATCACTCCCGGTCAATCCGTGGCTGTGGATGAAAATATTCCCACGGTGGCTTCTTTCAGTGAATCCGAAAAACCGTTGATTCGCGAAGCGCTGGAATACATGGATCTGCAAGACGGTCAGAAGATCGAAGGTCTTCCGGTGAATGTCGTATTCATCGGTTCCTGCACCAATGGCCGCATCTCAGATTTCCAGGAAGCTGCCCGTGTGGTCAAGGGTCATAAGGTCGCACCGGGAGTGAAAGCCCTCGTGGTTCCGGGTTCGGAGGCTGTCGATAAGGCCGCCAAAGCTCTGGGTCTGCACGAAGTATTTCGTGAAGCGGGTTTTGAATGGCGTGAACCGGGTTGTTCCATGTGTCTGGCTATGAATCCCGACAAACTCAAAGGTCGCGAAATCTGTGCTTCCACAAGCAACCGTAATTTCAAAGGCCGTCAAGGATCGCCCGCCGGTCGTACCTTGCTCATGAGTCCGATTATGGCAGCTGCTGCCGCCGTCACTGGAAAAGTTTCCGATGCCCGCAAGGTATTCGGGTTGAAGTAATGGAGAAGACAATGACTGCCGATTCACTCATCATCACTTCCGTTTCCGGCCGCGGCATTCCGTTGCGCGGCAACGACATCGACACCGATCGCATCATCCCGGCGCGTTATCTGCGTTGCGTCACCTTTGACGGACTTGGCGAACATGCGTTTGAGGACGATCGCCGCGGACTGAAAGCCAAGAACCAAATCCACTCATTCGAAAACCCGGACTTCCAGGGCGCAAGCATCCTTTTTGTGGATAAAAATTTCGGCTGCGGCAGCAGTCGTGAGCATGCTCCGCAAGCCTTGATGCGCTGGGGAATCAAAGCCATCTTGGGTGTAAGCTTCGCCGAAATATTTTTTGGCAATTGCGTGTCCCTCGGCATTCCCTGTGTGACTGTTGATGAAGCCACCGCACAAAAGCTTTTTCAAGCCGTGGAATCCAATCCGTCCGCCAACTGGACGTTGGATCTCAATACTTTGCAAATCAGCGGGACGATTAACGAAACTGTCATCATGCCTGCGGGACCGCAATCCCAATTCCAAAGCGGCCAGTGGAATCCCATGAACGAATTGCTTTCGCATTTGCCTGAAGTGGATGAAGTGGCCGCGCATCTTCCCTATGTCAGCGGACGCTGGTGAACGCGACTCCAGCGTTACTTCAACGTTATTCCCAGGTCTTTCCAGTAGGATCGGCGGGGTTTCGTTTTCCTGAAATTCTGAAACGCCGTCGCAAACGCCATCTGGATGCGCTGGACGGCTTCGCCATTTTCTCCGGCGTCCCCCGTGAGCCAGGTGCTGAAAACATCTGGCATATGAACGGCTTAAAAATTTTTCAGGAACCCGCATTGATCCATTTGTGCGGTATCAATCAACCGCAAATCGTTCTGGCCCTGGTTCCGGGTGGAAAGCCACAGGAAATTTTATTCGTTCCGGAAAAAGATCCGAAAAAGGAATTCTGGGACGGCGTACGATTTGGGTATCCCACCGGCGACAATGCGGAAAAGTCGCAGGACTTACAAGACCTTCGACGCCTTACAGGCATTGAAGATGTTCGCCCTCTGGGAGAATTTGGCCCGTGGTTTCGTGATTTGGTGAAACGATCGAAACAATCCTTCGGTTATGCGTTCTTCCATCAATATTCCGACCCGAATAAAGGCGGCCGACTCAAAACCACTCGCGGCGATCACAACTTCATTTTTAAACAGGGTTTGGAACGCATGGCGCGCAGCGTCAAAGCGGATTTTGAAATCTGCACCTGCGCCCCGCTGCATTTTCAGTTGCGGTTACCACTGGAAAAGGAACAGGTACGTGACTGTGAATTGGCCGTCGACATCACCCGATCCGCTTTCCTCGACACCCTCGCGGTATTACCCGGATTTAAAAACGAAAATGCGCTGGCGGCTCATATTGAACATGGCATGAAAAGTCGCAGCCCTTACGGACTCAGCTTTCCTTCCATCGTTGCTGCAGGGCGCAATGGAACCGTTTTGCATTATCTCAAGAACGATGAACCCATTCCCGCCAACAGCCTGGTGCTGATCGATTTTGGTGCGCGCTATGGGACAATGCATGCCGACATTACGCGTACCGTTCCGGTTTCAGGCCGCTACAATTCACTGCAGAAATTGCTCTACGGAATCGTGCTGGATGCCGCGAAGTTGCATCAAAAAAATGTCCGGCCCGGTGCCACCATTCGCAAGTTGAATGACGCCGTATGGGCCTCCATTGAAAACTCCCTGCAGGAAAAGTTTCTGTCCAAGGGCGGAAAAATGGAGCGGGCGTACTCGAAAAATCCCCACGGCGTGTCCCACCTCATGGGCGAACAGGAACACGATGGCGACCCCCATCGTATCTATCAGGACCAACCCCTGCAAGTGGGCTGGCAAATCTCGAATGAACCGGGATTGTACGGTCATTTCTCGATGACTTTGAAAGGCAAACGTTATTCCGAATGGATCGGAATTCGTATTGAGGACGACCTGCTGGTCACAAAAGCAGGCTGTCGTAACCTGTCGGAACCCATTCCCCGTGAACCTGAAGAAATAGAGGCGCTTATCCGGGGTTAATTTCGGGTCATTTCACTGCAAACTTGTATATTTCCGCCACTGTTGCCTTATCGGAATGTGTCTCCAACATGGGGTCGTCATGAGTGCGAAGAAGAGCAAAAAAAATGCGGCGAAGATTGTAACGCCCAAAAAGAAACCAATCACGAAAGCTTTAAAGCCTGTGACTGACAAGAAACCTCAGAAAACCGCAGTGGCAGCGAAAAACGCTCCCGCTACTCCCATTCAAAAGACAGAGCTCCCCGCCATGGCCAAAATTCCCAAAGCAATCATTTCCCCAACCACACCCAAGTCAAAACCGGCTGCGAAAGCTTCAAAGCTGAGCCTCGAAGATGATTTGCTGCTGGTGGACCTTGAAGAGAAAGAGGACTTTCTCGAAGAAGAAAAGCGGGATCTGGCCAAGGCCTTGAACGACGACGACGATACATTGGATGCCTCCTTTGTCCCTACGGACACTTCAGAGCGGTACATCCTTGTGGTGGATGAAGAAGGCAAGCGCCGCGGTGAAACGGTCACCATCATCTCCCAAATCCTCCCAAATGCCATCGTGGAAGTCGCAGACGACCCGGATGAAGCCTGGGACATCATGCAGGATTGCGACTTCGATACCTACGTGGTGAATTTTCTGATGCCCGGTTACAGTGCATCGGCCTTTGTGAAAGCTGTGGCAAATCATCCTGATCATCCCCTACTCTTGGGTTTCGCTGCCGATAAAATCTCAGATGCCGTGGATCCGAAGAAGGGCTTGAAAATCATTCCCTTGAAGCGCCTTTTTGACCTGGATGCAGGTTCTTCAGCTGAAAATGCTGCAGGTGGAGCACAGGAATCGTGACGTTGAAAACACACTTTTCAACCTATAACTCATTGATTTAACAGCAAATATCCTTACACCTTCTTTGGGGTTTTTATTGAAAAACCCTGAAATGATTCAATCTGTTGCTGTTTTGAATGGCTTATTCTAGCCAAATTTTTACATTCTTGACCCAAGCTTAAAAGGTTCGAATATTCATGGAAAAAAAGTCGTTTTCTGGCTCCATATCCCAAAAATGGGCCGATACTCAAAGACGAGCCATGAAAAAGTATGCCTTGGGGGCAAAAAATTACTGGTTCACTTTTATCGCGGATACCTCCACTGCCCTTTTCTTCCTGATTTGGGCATTTGAAGTCGGACATGCGTATTCCTTTTACATCGCCTTGGCTGCCTTTGCCGGATACCTGATTTGGGGCCTTTCCGAATACATCTTCCACCGCTGGATTTACCATCAAGCTGAAGGTGTTTTTGGGGATGGCCATCGCATCCATCACGAGGAAGAAGACGTTCTTATCGCCATGCCATGGTTTATGACCACTTTGCTGATGTTCGCCTTGTGGTATGCCTTTGCTGTAAGATTGAATTTCCCCCTTTTTGCAGCTTGTCTCGCCGGGTGGCTGTTTGGTTTTGTTTGGTATTCCGTTGTGCATCACAGCCATCATCATTGGAATATTCAAAACACATTCATGCGTAAACTCAAGGCGTACCATAGAGTCCATCATCAACTTCCTGAAACCAATTTCGGGGTAACGATGCGTTTTTGGGATATCGTATTTGGAACCCGTCATCGTCGCCCCCCATCCCAGCATCAAATGGATGCCTAAAAAGTTTTTCGGTGCGGTTAGTTCCGCAGTTTTGATTCTTTGCATTCTTTCCCACAGCCAGCCCACGACTGTCGATTTACAGGATCCGGGGAAGGATTTCGCCTTTGCAGAATTTGAACCTTATCCGGAATTCAAAAACAAATCGGCTTCGAATGGAAACCAAAGTCAATATTGGCGCATCGCGGATCAGTTTTCATTTCCTGCAGGACACGTAAGCGGGCATTTTGTGTTTGGTTCCTTCAAGAACACCTTAATGGATCGCGACATCGTTTATAATGGGCAGAAGCTGAATGATGGCATTCTGCAACGTTACTGGTTGAGCGGTGGCATTAATTTGGTCGATGCGCCAAAACACAGTTCTTTTTTCATTGCCGGAGTGGGAATCAACAGCGATTTTGCCGACGTCGGATCCAAAGATTGGAATACGGAATGGATTTACACTCATTCGTTCAAAATCAACCCCAACTTCCAATGGGGGTTGGGTCTAGACATACAACAGTACTCGGGACGGTTTATCAAAGGCCCCTTTTACCCGCTTGTCTTTCGAAAATGGCAACTTGCCCCCTACCCTTTGCTTTTTGTGAATTGGCGCCTTTCTGAAACCACAAAGCTGGTTTGGGATGCGGACTTCGTTGAACTCAGAAAATTTCTTGGTCCCAAACTGGCGGTTACTGCAGGGGTGCGGTTTAATCTGGAATTTTTCGCATTGAAGGACAATGCCAGTTATGAATACCAGAGCGCCGGGGCGGAAACAGGAATCCAATACTCCCTCGGAAAGCACTGCTATTTGCGTTTGAAATACAAGGAGCTTCTTTGGGGCCGGGAAAATTTGGGATTACCAAACGGCGGGCCACTTCATGAAGAAGATATCGGTTCAGGCCGAAGCTTGCGGCTGAATCTCGCCTACGGGATTTAACGGCGGAAAAATCAGGCCATTGCGGCCGTCAAAGACAACGGCTCACCCACAGGTTGGGCGCTTAACCAAAGCTCTTCGAGGCGTAGGGATTGCGCGGCAATTTCCAGCGACAGGGAATTCAGGTTTTCCCCCGGAAAACCCTTGCCGATCAACATGGGACTGTAATAGGCCATGCCGCTTTCCAGATTGTCCTTAAACTCGCGCAGGTAATTCATGCCAGGATCTCCCAAAGTGACATGCTTGCGTACAAGTCTCTCGAAGTAATCCACATACAGCAACAAATCCTTGGCGAACATGTGCGGACGGTTTACAGGCACAAGCGACGGGCCGATGCCGTAAATGTGATCCACCATTTCACGCAGAGTATACATCCTGTCGAAATAGGCGATGTTGGGACCCGGGCAAACGGAAACCGGTTGGCTGGAACGAACCTCGTTCATTTCAATTAGTGCGCCATTTCCGAGCTGATCGCAAATGCATTGCTTGGTGTAAATCTTTTGGATGACCGGATTCGGATCATTGGCGGGCGGCGGAACCTCATATCCCAGCGACTTGAGTTTGAGTCCCTGATATTCCTTGGAGGCCGTACAAATGGGTTTCTGCGTAAACTCGGTGTTTGATACCAGATAACCCTTGGGGCACGCTGAACCGGGTTTGCCTTCATCGATTCTCTCAACCGTCCATTGTTCGGAACTGGAGCCGCGCAAATTGTTGAAGAGAATGCCAAGCGGAGAAGCTTCACTCTGGTAAAGATTCTCTTCTTTGGCCTCAGCCAATTGCTTGCGGGTGCCTTCATCCAATGAGGTCACTTCGGGAACGAGAAGGAATGGGCTTGCCCAGCCTGTGGCGTCGAGACCGTAACCATCCAGCAGACGTTGCATTTCACCATGGATGCCAATGCCGCCTTGAGCTGTCACCAACACCCTCCGGTTCCGCGCGGATTCCGGATAAACCATACTCTTTTTCTTGTAGTAGGACTCGATGAGCGATTCAAACATCTCCGGAAATTTGTCCCGATTGTCCTTGAACTCCTGCAAAATGGGGCCAAGTAAAAATCCATCGGAGGCAAAGGCGTGGCCGCCGCAATTCAAAGCGGATTCGATCCGGAACTCGCGAATTTCGATGCCCTTCTTGGCGAGAAAGCGGCCCTGAATAATGCTGGAACGGTAATCGGTCACTTTGAGAATGATCCCTTTCTTCATCGTGCCATCGGGTTGACGATAGAAGTCCGGGAACTGCTCCAGCGTGCCATACAAGGTCGGATTGATGCCCGCACTAAAAACCATGTTGCCGCGAACTTTGGAACGGGCAAAGCCACGTAAGGCCGCTTTTGCATCGCTGAATTCAGTGGGCATGGGTTGACCGTCTTTGCCGTAAGGCAGACGATCCAGTTTGGTCATGATATTGACATCGATGGGACCGGCCAGAATCAGGGCATTCAATTCGGGTTCAAGCTTGGCTTTTTCGGATTCCGATGCAGCGAGATACTGGTTGTACAAAACACGAACCGGTGAAGAGGCCGGCAACATTTCAAAGTATTTGGATTTGTCTTTGCCAGATGCAAAAGGCATGCGACGCAAATCTTCGATTTGAGCATCGACGATATCTTGAATCATGTCGAGATAAGCTGTGATACGCAAAGCACGGGCATCAGGAACGCTTAAGGGAACGGACTCGAATGGCAGGTTGTGTTCGCGGCAATAATGCTTGCGAATCCGCTCAATAAGCATGTCGTCCACGAGGGAAATCACCGAGCCAATGCCGAAGCGCGCCACGCGCAAAGCGGTGTCGATGGTAAATCCTGTTCCCATGACGGGAATGTGGAAGCGATGATGGGTCTGGTACATGGTCATAAGTCCCCGTAAATCCGAGACTTATTTTAGGAACCTCAACCCCGAAAAACCCTGAAAAACTTGTAAAATCGTGTCAGAGCCTGTTATGAAACCGTATCCCATTGATTTTAAAGGAAATATCGCAACATCGTTCTATGTTGCCGGTTAAGGCGTGACTCCCGAAGTTTGCAAAATTGGGAATAATTGATGGCTTCCGTTAGCTTGGAATTCCAAAACGGAGAAACCACCTAAGGTTGAAACATGCCTCCCTTGAAGATCAAACATGGCGGATGCACTTAAAATCTGTTTATGCCCAAACTTTCTCGGAATTACGGCTCCCGTGGCAAGATCCTTCTCAAGGATGATTCCGCCGACACCCACCGCAACAATCGTGTAAGGGCTGGCGTACACGGAATACAGATTTCTTGTGGTATTACCATTTTCCTGCATCCAAGTGCTTCCGCCGTTGGATGTCCATAAAATGACGCCCGTGTCGCCCACTGCAACCCCAATTGTCGCGGACGCGAAACTGATTGAACGCAATATTCGATTCGTTCCGCTTGCCTGTGAAATCCAAGTACCGCCTCCATTGGTGGTTTTAATCATGGTCCCGCTTCCGCCCACAGCATAGCCGGTGCTCGCGTTTATGAAACTGATGGAATACAAGGTTTGAGTTGTTCCACTTACCTGCGAAACCCAAGCACCGCCTCCATTGGTGGTTTTAATCAGGACCCCACCAACACCCGCAGCATAGCCGGTGGCTGTATCCGTGAAGTAAACGGAATACAGGTTTTGAAATGTACCGGTGACATTGGGAAGATAAGTGGTCCAGGCACTTCCGCCATTCGTGGTTTTAATCAGATATCCACCATTGCCTACCACAAAGCCGACATTGGAGGTCACAAACAATCCCGCCAATAAGGGCGCACTGACATTGCTGGTAAGAGGTGTCCATGTGGTACCACTATTGGTTGTTTTCAGCAGAATGCCGTTAATCCCAGAGGCATAACAGGCACTGGTTGAACAAAATATGGCATCCAGCGTCATGGTGGTTCCACTCGTTTGAGAGGACCAAGTGCCTTGGGTAAATGAAGTTGCGGACGCTTTTGCAGTAAGAGGAAGCCCGTCACCTGCAGTTCGAATTGTCCCGGCGGTGCCAACGGCGTAAAACCTTAAACCTTGCTCGGTTACTCCATTGAGGTTTTGAGTCGTACCGCTGGAATCGGCAGGCCAGGTTTGAGCACCGACCTCAATGGTAAAGCCTGAAAGACAGTACAAAAGAAGCATTTTTGTTTTCATGTGAAAACCTTCCCTTCTCCATATAACAGATAATAATCCGCTTACAGATCTCGGGCATCTCATATTTTCAAAAACCGTTCGTAAAATTCGAACAGTTGCATCATTCAAAAAGTGAGAATTCAGACAGCGGATTCCGGAGATTCACTCCACATGAAATTTGTCGAATTGAAGCTTGGGATAGTTTTTTTCGACCGTTTGTAACCTGAATTCATTAGGGCACAAATACACCAGATGGCCCTTTTTATCCTGTGCCAAATCGAAGCCATGCTCGGACCGAAAGGCAGCCAGTTCGGTCGCATCCCCGGAGATCCAACGGGCTTGGTAAATAGTGGAAGGTTCCAACCGACACTTGGCGTTGTACTCCTCTTCCAATCGAAACTTGAGCACGTCGAATTGCAGAACGCCGACCACACCGAGAACAGGAATCGGACCGCTGAGCGGATAAAAAAGCTGCGTTGCCCCCTCTTCAGAAAGCTGATGCAATCCCTGTTGCAATTGTTTGCTGCGCAGCGGATCTTCGAGATAGACCCGGCAGAAATGTTCCGGCGCAAAATCGGGAATGCCATCAAACGCCAGATTTTCTGTTTCAGAAATCGTGTCGCTGATGTTGTACAATCCGGGATCGTGAATACCGATAATATCTCCGGCATAAGCTTCATCCAATACCGTGCGATCATTGGCCAGCAATGAAGTCGGAGCTGCGAGACGCACCTGACGACCGGTGCGACAGTGGATGACCTTGCTGCCACGCACGAATTGACCGGAACAAACGCGGATGAAGGCAATGCGGTCACGATGCTTCGGATCAGTATTGGCCTGAATCTTGAACACGAAACCCGTGAAGCGTGGTTCGGTAGCCAACACATCGCGTTCCTTGGCGTGGCGTGACATGGGAGCAGGTGCAACGGCTACGAAGCTGTCGAGCAAATGTTTGACACCGAAATTGTTGATGGCCGAACCGAAATAAACCGGAGCCTGTTCCCCTTGCAAATATTTTTCACGGTCAAAAGTGTCGGAAGCGCCAATGGCCAATTCGGCTTGTTCGCGGAATTCACGCAGGTATTTTTCATCGAACCATTCATCCAACTGCGGATCGTGAATGCCACTGACTTTGCGGATTTCATTTTCTTCCGTATCCGGCTGGAAGAAATGTACCGAGTCGTCGATGAAGGAATAAACTCCTTTGAACATTTTTCCGCTGCCGATGGGCATGGTGCGCGGTGTACAGCGAACACCGAGAATGCGTTCGACTTCGTCCATCAATTCCAACGGGTCGAGGCTGTCACGGTCCATTTTGTTCATGAATACGGTGATGGGTGTTTTACGCAGACGGCACACCTCCATCAGTTTGATGGTTTGTGGCTCGACACCTTTTGCAGAGTCAATGAGCACAAGCGCAGAATCCACGGCCGTGAGGGCGCGGTAGGTGTCTTCGCAAAAGTCCTGGTGACCGGGAGTGTCCACGAGATTGATTTGGCAGGAGCTATAGGGAAAGGACAACACGGAGGAGGACACGGAAATTCCGCGCTGCTGTTCAATTTTCATCCAGTCGGACGTGGTGAATTTCTTGCCAGCCTTGGCGCGCACGTGACCCGCTTCGCGGATCACCCCGCCGTACCACAGGAATTTCTCGGTAATGGTGGTTTTACCGGCGTCAGGATGGCTGACAATGGCGAACGTGCGCCGACGCAGGATTTCTTCTTCGAGACTCATGAGGGACGGTAAAGGTAGAAAGGGATGGTAAGGACGCGATTGAATCGTTCGTCCATCAGCTCCTTTCTAAATTGTTTTTTCCTTCTTCAGAACCGGTTTTACCATGATTGCCTCCGCATCCCCCACCCCGCCGAACTGGAAACAGAAAGCCGTCCGGCCTTCTCCAAAATATCCCCGCCATTTTGTGCCCGAGTCCATCGACTTGGGAAACTGGGAGGCCCAGCAGCCTTTGTGGGAAGAGCTACAGAACCGGGCATTGCCTGATGCCAAAACGCTCCAACAATGGATTGAAGATTGGAATGAATTGTCCGATGCGGTGCAGGAAGAATCCTCGCGACGATACATCGACATGACGTGTTTTACGCAGGACAAGGAAATCGAAGCCGCGTATCTCAAATTTGTCGAGGAAGTCGATCCCAAACTCGCTCCGGTCGGCGATGCATTGAACCGCAAACTCGCCGAGCATCCCGACACCGCTAAACTTCCCGCCGATCATGGACCGTGGTTGCGTTCCGTGAAAACAGGAATTGAGCTTTTCAAGGAAGAGAATATTCCCATTTACACCGAGCTGGCAAAACTCTCCCAAACCTATCAAAAAACCATGGGCGATATGACCGTGGAATGGGAAGGCCAAACCAAGACTTTGAGTCAGATGTCTCCCCTGTTGCAGGAACCCGATCGCGACGTTCGCGAAAAAGCATGGCGTAAAATCGCCGAACGGCGGCATCAGGAACGCGAAAGTCTCGACGCCTTGTTCGATCAAATGTTGCAACTGCGACTGAAGATTTCCGCGAATCTCAATCTTCCCAATTATGTGGACTATGCCTTCAAAAGCAATTTGCGCACGGATTATACTCCCGCAGATTGTTTCCGTTTTCACACCGCTGTGGAAAAGGCCGTGGTTCCCGTATATCGCGAGGCTTTGGAAGCGCGGCGTAAAGCGTTGGGACTGGATCGTTTGCGGCCTTGGGATTTAAGCTGCGATCCGCAAGGACGTCCGCCACTCAAGCCTTTTCAGGGAGCACAAGAGCTCATCGAAGGTGTTCAACGTATTTTTGATCGCCTCGATCCCGAACTGGCATCGATGTACAAGGAAATGCGTGCGAATGGTTTGATGGATTTGGAGAATCGTGTCGGCAAGGCTCCGGGTGGTTATCAAAGTTCCCTGACCGAAGTGCGCATGCCTTTCATCTTCATGAATTCCGTCGGATTGAACGACGACATTTTCACTTTACTTCATGAAAGCGGGCATTCCTTTCACTACTTACTTGCTCGCGATCAAACTTTACCGTTCAACCGCCATGCACCGATGGAATTCAGCGAAGTGGCTTCCATGTCCATGGAACGATTGGGTGCAAGATTTTTGCACGAGTTTTATTCGCCTGAAGAAATCAAACGCGCCATTCGCATGGAAGACGAGGAAGTGTTCCGCATTCTTCCCTGGGTGGCCACCATCGATTCTTTTCAACATTGGATTTATACGACGCAGCATACTGCCGATCAGCGTCGCGATAAATGGCTGGAAATTGATTCCCGTTTCGGGCCCAATGTGGACTGGAGCGGCATCGAGGAATTTCGCGGGCATACATGGCACAGGCAACTTCATTTGTTTGAATACCCGTTCTATTACATCGAGTACGGCATTGCCCAACTCGGCGCATTGCAAGTTTGGAGCCATTCGCTGGAAAATCAAGCGGAAGCCTTACGGCTTTATAAACACGGTCTTGCCACCGGTGGCACCAAAGGTTTGAGTGAACTTTTTTCCGCTACGGGTTTGAAATTCGATATGGGTGAAGAAGCTATCCGACCTTTGATCGAAAAAGTCCGTGAAGAATGGCGGACTGTGATATGAATGGTCGCGCCGAAGCGTTATCACATTACGACGCAAATCGCAATGAACATCTGAAAGCGTTGAAGAATCTTTGTCGCATTCCCAGCGTCAGCTTTGCGGGCTATCCTGCGGAAGAAGTAAAACGATCCGCAAAAGCTACTGCGGAATGGTTGAAAGCTTCCGGATTGAACACGGTTGAAATCTGGGAACTGCCCGGAACCTATCCCTGCGTTTACGGTGAATGGTTGCAGGCTCCAAACGCGCCCACGATTCTGTTGTATGCCCATCACGACGTGCAACCGCCTCTGCGCGAAGAACTTTGGAACTCCCCCTCCTTTGAACCCACCGAACGCGATGGACGTTTATATGGACGCGGTACCGCGGATGATAAGGCCGGCATCGCCGTGCATGCCGCTTCTATTGCCGCATGGTTGAAGACTACCGGAAGTTTGCCGGTGAATGTGAAAGTATTGATTGAAGGCGAAGAGGAAATCGGCAGCCCGAATCTTACGGCGTATCTACAACACTATCGCAATCGATTAAGTTGTGACTTTCTGGTGCTCACCGACTGCGCCAATTACGACACGGGAAAACCCAGCTTGACCACAAGCTTGCGCGGCTTGATCACCATGGATGTGACTGTATCTGCGTTGCGTTCACCTTTGCATTCCGGCATGTGGGGCGGCCCAATTCCCGATCCCGTTGCGGGATTGTGTAAAATCATTGCCACGTTGACCGATGAACAAGGGCGAGTTTCTGTTCCCGGTCTGCTCAACAATGTCATCCCACCTTCCGGAGAAGAATTGGCGGATTTCAAAGCCTTGGGAATGACAGAAAAATTATTCCGACAACAAGCGGGCTTATTGGAAGGCGTGGATATCTTTGCAAAAAACGAAGAGCTGTTGGTGAAACTCTGGCGTGAACCTGCTATCTCGGTAAACGCGTTTCGGGCCGGTGGAACTGGAGCCGTGGGAAATGTCTTGATGGACTCCGCATGGGCCCGGATAGGTTTGCGGCTGGCACCGGGAATGGACCCGGAACATTGCACACGATTATTGGTCGAGCATCTAAATAAAGTTTGTCCTTGGGGACTTCACATTGAAGTGACACCGGAGCAGGGGGCTAAACCGTGGAAAACCCGACCCGATCATCCCGTTTTTGAAGTTGCTAAACGCAGTCTAACACGCGGTTACGGCAACGATGCGGTTTGCATCGGCTGCGGTGGTACCATTCCCTTCGTCGATCATTTCACGCAAATTCTCGGCGACGTTCCTGCCTTGTTAGTCGGCATTGAAGATCCGTATACCAATGCCCATTCGGAAAACGAATCTCTGCACCTCGGTGATTTCGATAAGGCCGTGATTTCGCAGATCCATTTCTTCGCCGACCTCGCTGAATCCGGGCTATGAAATACGACCTCGCCGTATTGGGCGGCGGCATTATGGGATTGTCCTGCGCCTTTGAGGAGGCCATGCGCGGGAAACGCGTTGTGGTCATCGATCCCAATCCCATCGGTCATAAAGCTTCGTGGGCCGCAGCCGGAATTTTGGTGGCCCGGGCTGGGGTGATTGGCAACTCTCCCCTGCGCGAAATGTATTTGCGCTCCTTGTACGGCTACTCGGACTGGCTGGCACGTATCGAATTGGAGTCCGGAAGGTCCGTGTCTTTTGAACGCAGCGGGGATTATCAAATTTTTCCTTTGGACAACAGGGAATCGCTTCAGGCATTCAAGCTTCAGGAAAAGCAATTGATCCGTGAAAAGGCTTCCGATTTTTCCATATCAAGCGAATTACCCTCCTTTTTGCGACCTCATGCTTCGATTCAAAATGCGAAGGTGTTTCATTTTCCAAACGAAGCCAGCGTGAACAACCGCCTTCTTCTCGAAGCATTGGAAACGGCTCTCCGCCAACGGGGTGTGGATTTTCTGAATGCCAAACCCATCTCATGGTCCGTGACAAAGGATGAATCCGTGCTCTCCGGTGAAGTCTGGAATGTGCAGACCCGTCAGGTTCTTATCGCGGCTGGAGCCTGGTGCAACGATGTATTGGCATTACTGGGGTTGGCCGTGCCGTTGATTCCCGTAAAAGGTCAACTCGCAATGTTGCCCAATTTTCACGTCCAAAAATCGATGATTCATTGCGCAGAAAAAATCTATCTGGTTCCGCGTGGAGATCAACTTGTCTGTGGAGCCACAACGGAATCCGGGAAATGGAACGAGGATTTTGACGACGAGGGGGACACTTATTTACAAAATCGACTTCAAGCTTTTTTTCCAAATGTGAAACCTGTCTGGTCCGAAACATGGAGTGGTTTGCGTCCGCGCACTGCGGATCGCCTGCCACTCATGGGATGGGTGAATGAAAAAGCCGGAATTGCTTTATGCACAGGACATTACAAGAGCGGGATTAGTCTTGCTCCCATGGCGGCACGTTGCATGTCCGCATTGCTCAACGGGGAGAAGACTCCGGCGAAACTGGATGCGTTCTCACCGTGGCGCAGGAATGGCCTAACGACCGCTGGATAAAACACGTATTTATCTTTTTTAATATTGAAATGAATTATCCTCACAAACTGCGAGTAACCTTTTAAGACTTGAGGTCAAAATGGAAAACCCAATCAAAAAAGACTTAAACCGTCGGGAATTTCTCGGAGCCACAGCGAGAGCGTTGTTTGCGGGCATCGCGATACAGATCATGGGGTGCGATGACAATACCTCGATATCGGGAAATTCAAATACCAATGCACTTGGCAATCCCATAATGCCCGATGCTCCGGGTACTTCACAACAGCAGGCAACCACTCATGCTGTTGCAACGGCGGACAGAACCGCAGAAACCATCAGCGCCAACCATGGGCATGTAGCAACTGTTACGGGTGTTCAGTTGGATAATGGAGGTGCTATTGCCGCCTTGGATATTCAAGGAAGTGCGCCTCACACTCATACAATCGCGCTAACTGGACAGGACATGGCTGACATTAAAGCCGGAAAACTCGTGTCTAAAACTTCAACCTCCACCATTGCCCATACTCACATAGTTACGTTCGCAATGGTGAGCACGGCCATTATTCCAAGGCACGTTTAAGAAAAAAGCGGGAACAACGGATTTATTGCCCGCCTCGCTCAGGCAAGCCTGGAATAACGCAGTGGCAATTGACGAAGTGTTCATCGCACTTACATGCCTCTTCCTTGATGCACATTTTCTTGCAGTCCCCATTGTTAAAGCCAGTGGGAGGACTCGGATCAACCGGTGGAGAACCTGCGTCAGCATTGCCATTTAAAACAGCACTCCGCGGTCTCATCTTTTTAGACATGGATGGCGTGATTGGGGCGGAGGCCCCATTCGAGTCCAATTGAGCAACTTGTTGGGATCCTTCAGCGCCACTGTTTCCGGTATCGTTCGGCGCCATTGCCGTGGGTTTGGAACGCACTCCCCCCGGATTTTTCTTGGCACTAATATCCACGCCAGGAATGGGCTGTGCGGCAGCCGACAAGTCCGATATTGTCAAAACTAAAAAGACGGCTGCCACAATCATGGCGCAAAACAAGCTTTTCATTGAGGCTCCTGTTTTGGATGGCTCGATTCAGAATTATTTATTCACAGTGGGAAGCAATCTTTTAGCCGGAGAGGAAGGAGTTGTATCACCGGGAGAAGCCGTGCCTGTTGTGGCCTTCCCAGGTGGCACGCAAGTGCAGTCATCCATAATGCTAGACCCTATGGGACAATTGGGAGGAATCGTACAGCCAGCCTTGGCCGCAGAAGGTTTATGCATGCGTCTTCCGGTGGGCAGGCCGGATGCCTGATCACGCTTGCAATCCTCCGAGTTGCTATTGCCATCATCGCATTCTTCACCGGCAGTGGCATTTACTTTTGCAGCGGCAGTTGGAACTCCATCGCCGTCCGAATCGGGATCTCGCAAGGTGTCACTCATCGCGGCGGGATTATTTGAAACATTGGATTTTGATGTTTCGATCTGACCCGCTACTCTTTTGACCTTACCCAGTGAGATATTACCCGCTGATCCAGCATTCAGAGTGGCGAGGCCGAAAAAGAAAGCGGCAAAAGTGGCGGTGTAAAACAAGTTTTTCATATGGAACGCCTTTATTATTTCATTTCCTTCAGATCATAATCGCTGGGTTTTGGTTTTCGGATGGGTTTTGGGGTGGTTTTCGCTTCCGCAGGTTCTGGGGGGCAATTAGGCGATCCAGGACATAATTTTTCCATCGAGGCTTCAGGACTTGAAACGGGTGCGCCGGAGCTCGTTGGGGGCGCAGCCTGTTCGAGCGACTCCTTTGGTAATTCTTCGCCACCGCTCGAGCTGGTTCCGGCTTTACCGCCCTTTTTTCCAATGGCATTCAAATTCAATTCGGCTTCGGAACGCTTGCTTCGTTTGCCTGTCGCCTGTCCACTGGCAGGATCGCGCGGAGACTTTACATCACTCTGCATGGCATCATCCGAGGCCGGGTTTGCCACACTATCTCCCATCATCTTGGACTTGGTTCGAATGTTACTGCGTGACGTGGAAATGCCTGCTGCATTGGCTTCGAAAGCGAATCCGAAAAAGATGCCGGCAACAGTTGCGGTGAAAAACAAATTTTTCATTTGGCCCCTCCGGGTGTTGTTAATCATCAGACCTTATCGTTTGATTTCCAAAGTGGGATCGGTTTCCGGCATGGACACCAAGGTGCTCTTGATCGCGGGAAGGATCGGGTAGGTAAAACTGGCCGGCTGACCGCCATTTCCGTTCGACCCACTGTTTGGATCGGTACCTTCGGCCATTCTTCCAGTCGCCATGCCGGAAGAGGCGTCACGCGGCGGCATCATGGGCTTGTGCTGTCGCTTTCCGGTGGCCTGTCCCGACGCCGCATCACGTGGTGAAGAGACGGTTCCAGTGGCGGGTGCGGTTGAAGGGTCGCTCGATTGATCCATGGGTTTTGTCACAACCACTTCCGAGATGGATGGAGCGCTGGATTCCCGATTCGATGTTTGTGGTGCGGTTTGGTCTCCGGGAGCCGTTGTGGACTTATCCAGTTCCTTGGTGATCACCATGGGTTTGTGCATACGCTTGCCCGTGGGCAGGCCGGATGCATGATCGCGGGGTGATGTTACATCCGCGCTCTTACAATCGGGAGCATCGGCTCTGCCATCACAATCCTCATCCTTGGGATCGGAGACGGCGGCAGCACGGTTATTTGAAACATTCGATTTGGATGTCTTTACCGGGTTCACTGCTCCCGCATTCAATATTGCCAAGCCGAAAAAGACTGCGGCAAAGGTGGCGGTGTAATGCATGTTTTTCATTTGGAACTCCTTTTTGTGAGTGAACTTTCGAGACTCTATTTACTCTCTTTTTTTTTCTTCGTATTCGCAACATTAGTGCCCTTGAAGGGATCCGATCCAGGTCTGGCAGTGGGTTCAGACGGTTCTGGAGGGCAGTTGGGCGAACCCGGACATAATTTCTCAGCGGATGCACTTGTCGCGGTTCCAACAGTATTCGTTTCTTGGGTTACTGCCATGGGTTTGTGCATTCGCTTTCCAGTGGGCAAACCCGAGGCGCGATCGCGCTGAGTTGTTTCGACGTAAGGATCCGTACTATAATCCTTGTTCGCCTTGTGGCAATCTTCCGAGTTGTCATTGCCATCATCGCATACTTCACCGGCAGTGGTATTTACTTTTGCGGCGGCAGTTGGAACTCCATCGCCGTCGGAGTCATTGTCACGCACGGTATCTGCAGCCGAAGCACGATTGTTTGACACATTCGACTTCGATTTCTTGACCTGATTCGCATTGGCATCCTTGGCCGCGAAACCGAAAAAGACAGTTGCAAAGAGGGCGGTATAAAACAAGTTCTTCATGGGGTCTCCTGCGTGAATTGCTTTTAAAACTACCCCGAAACATGCCAATTCGCCGCTAAAACATAACGACCGCATCCCATATTTGGGCTAAAAACGGGGGTTGGTGATGTAAAACACCGAATTGCAGGTATAAGGCCCAATAGCCTTAGAAGAACATTTCGTAATAAGCGCCCGAAGTGATGCTGGTTCTCGTTCCGTATTTGGACCAGCGTTCATTACAGCGCACCGATTGCTTGTCCCCAATGGCGTAGGACAACGTCAGATTTTCGCCGAAACTCAGGTCGTTTTTGGTAACGGATTTCGGATACTGCCCCATCAAAAAGTTGACGTCCATGCGGAATCTTTTTTCCAGAAAGGCGTCCTGAATTCCCAAGATCAAATTGTTGGTGGGTTTTTGGACCCCATTATTGGAATAGGTGTACGACAACTTGGGTTGAAAATTTGATCCCCTGAATTTGTACTGGAAAGTCGTGTTCACATTATGGGTCTGTGTGGCGGGGCTGTTTTGCAATGCGGCCGAAGAGGTGTCTGTCTCCAAGGTCAGTTTGCTGTAGGTATAGCCGTATTGTGTCGAAAGGTGAAGGCTCCCCTGTCCCAGTTTGAATTGATGGAAACCACCGACGTTCAATTCATCAAAGTCCTGGGTGTATTGAAATGGGGAATTTCCGCGTGGAATTTGAGCGGTCACACCGCCGTTCAACCAGACAGCGGGCTGATAGGCTCCTGGTGAAAACCGTACCTCCCCTTTGAAGGAGCGCTGCAGTTGTTCGTAAATCCCGAGGTCCTGTTCGAAATTTGAACCTTCAAGACCCAGATTCAAACGGTTTTCCAGCAAAGCCAGCCGCTGTTGGAGGTCCCAACCATTGCCCGGATTCGATCCCAAAAAAGGATTGCCCTCGCTGTGATACTCCGCGCCCAAATGGGTATAACTGGCATCGGTTTCATAAACCAGACCCGATGAAAAAGGAATTGAAGTGCTGAATCCCATGGAATAGGTGCTGTTGGCGTCCACAAAACCCTTGTAATCCGGTTTGGTCCCACCCCCTGTCAGCAAATACTCCCAGCCACTGGTGGTCGGATTGATGGTGAAAATATCCTCGTACTTCTTGGGATTGAAACTCTTTCCCGCCGTATCCGCATTGAATGCGCCCAGAGATCGATCCTGCGTATAAAGACTGATGGCCCACTGGCCGTAGATCTGAATCCTGCCGTCCCACAAGCCGAGCCGGCTGTCGACACCGGTGACAAGGTTTTCCACCGGACGAACTCCGTAGAGATCGCCATTTATGAATTCATATAAACTATCCCCCCTCAGGTCTGAAGCCTTCATAACAGTGATTCCCAAATCAAAAGTCGGACCTCCTCCGAATCCGAGGCGCACTGCCGAAAGTTTTTGCGCCAAAGTTCCCGGTATAATATCATCCCGGTATCCGAGCGATTCACTGGGGGCTTCCGTTCGAACCACATAGGCGGGAACCTCACGGCGGGTTTCACCCGTGGTTGCCTTGACATACGCCCAATGAATCGCGCTATCCCCTGTCACCACGGCTGCGCTTACTTCCGTCCCACGAACGCGGGTTCCGTTCAACACCATGGAGTTGTAGCTGGGATAAACGTCGCCACCCTTGATGGAGGCCCACGGACCGAAGGTGACACTACCGGAAAAACGATCGACCGGCTGTCGGAAACGGCTTTCATCCGTGCTTAAAAGACCGCTGACATAGCCTTCCCAACGCCCATCTTTGAAATTATAGGTCACCTGGGTCCCGGCATTGAGGTTTTTTGAAATCGGTTTCTCCGCTTTTCCAGTAAGGGCGCTGTCAAAATATTCATCTGCAACGGGGTCATAAAACGTTATGATGTCCAGCACTTCGGATTGTTGCATGATACGGCTCGCAGCATCCTCGCCCTTCCACTCAGCCTGCGCCTTGACACTTCCGAACTGGCGGAATTTTCCCTTCGTAGCATCGCGCCGCGGTTCGGGAACTCGAATGAAGAAACGGACGATTTGGCTTAACGTGATGTGCTTGTGATCATCCAGAAAAAGCAATTTGAATTCATGAACACCCTGCGCAAGATCGTATAGCTCCACCGTCAAAATCCCGTTTTCGACTTGAATGGGCTTGTCCAGTGCGAAACCGTCCAGTACCGCCAGCATTGCCGGGGGCACGGGTCCCTGAACATGAGCCACTATTTTCACATCGGAGGAATAAAAGACGTCGCCCTCGGCCGGCATCACAAAAGACACGGAAGAGGCGTTGGAATCGACGGTACTTTCTGCCACCACCGAACTGTCGGCGGGTACCTGCGCAAAAAGGGATACTGCGCAAAGAAGCAGGCAGAATGAGAGACTAGAAGTTGTTCTCATACTCCACTTCGAGCGTGCTGAATTCTTCCGTCGAGGGGTTCCAGAAATCCACTTCGAGAATGTTTTGTCCCAATCCCACCTGCGCGAGCTCATTGGCCGCTGCATCGCTGATTCTCAGTCCCGTCGCATCGGAAACCGCCTTTTGACCGTGATGCACAAACTCCGTGATGTCCTTGGCTCGATTGTGCATTTCCACCACACCCTCAAGCACAATAACAGTGGACCCGGCTCCATCGGTGTTCATGGCATAACGGGCATCTTTGGCCCGCACCCAACAACTGGCATCCTCGGCCTGCAAGGGGGGCGAACGTTTGGGAACGCCCAGCACCATTTGTCCTTTTTCCATATGTACGGTACGGACCCGGGTCGAGTCCATGCTGGAATAGCCCAACAGAAAACGCGTTTTGGAACGCGCCTCTATCCTCATGTAATCCGGATGAAAGCGAATGACGAGTTGACCGTTTTCAGGAATTTCAAATGTCTGTCCGCTCGGTGGCAGGTCTCCAATTTTTATTCCGGAAGCCAGAGTCGTGTCCCGTCCAAAAGTTTGCACGCCTCCCAAAACTTGGCGCACTACTGCCATGTAAGGTTCACGGGGAGCCGGTTTTCCCCATGTCAGGGAAAGCATTCCGCAAAGAAGAACCCATGAATATTTCATTGGAACCTCAACCGGGTCAGACTGTGATGACTTTGGTGAAACTCCTGTGCCAATCGCTCCAATTCCTCAAGGGAATAAGGATGTCCGTTCAACCGGATTTGTCCTTTGGCTGGAATCTTCTCGATGTGAGACAGTGCCAACACTTCATAGTTCTCACCCAAAATGAGTTTCAGCGCGGCAAGGACGCGTTTCACATAATCATCTCCAAATCGAACTTCCTGGGCAAAGGCCTTCGGATCCGAAAGAATACTGGGGGAAGTGAGACTCGAACCTCCGGCAAGACGCGGGTCCACGAGGAAATACAGGGTGTTGGAAAAGATGTATTCGTTGGTGGTTCCTCGCAAAAGTCCCCTTACACGCCAGATGTAACTCTTGCCCGGAATCAGAATTGGCAAATCGGACGGGTAGCTAACAGTCCCGTTGCTTGTGACCGGGAATCGTGCGAACTCGGTTCCATTCAAAGCGTCCTTGGGTTGCTGACCCTCTTGCAATTGATAGATGAATATTTCCATCTTGGGTTCGTCGCTTGGATAGTTAAACTCGCTATTGCTGAGCAGGTCCGAGACCACACGGAAAACAGGACTCAGGGTGTAAATGGGCACCGCACGAGAATTCCCCACATCGGTTCCGGGAGACAAAGCCTGCAGGGTGTGAACAAAGCGCAGGCTCGCAGCCGAGTCGAATTTTACATTCACCCCGCCTTCCGTCACAGCAACTCCACCGCAAAGTAGTGCAAGCTCAATATGAAGATTCAGAGGAGGTACTTGGTGCTGTACCATGACCAGATTGTAAAGATCGCTGCCTTTGAAATCAACTCCTATATCACCTGGTACAACCGGTAGGGCGAAAATGTCACTCGACGTCAAAAATCCAATGTGCGCTTCATCCAAAGAAACATTGTGCTTGAATGCCTGAACCGGTGATGCAAGAGGGTTCTTATGGGTCAAATTTGTATCAGCCCAGACGTAGACACTCATTGTAAGACGGTTGTTTGTCGTGTAAGGAACCAAGCTGGAGGAAAGCGTTGCCGTAAACAAGGGAGAGCTTGGTTGGCCCGAATTGTCGTTAAACCAATTAGGGTTGAATGAAGTAATCGTGTACTTCAGAATCGGGGCATTCACCACCATTGGATGACCTGTTAATGGCACCACATCATTGCAAGCCTTGAAATCTGCGCGTTTCCCCAGTCTTAACCCGCTCCCATACACTGAACTGGAAACGAAAAGCAGCAGACTTATGGCCAGTGTGAACAGGAAACCGGGTTGCCGGTGCCCAGGATGCATATGCCCTCCTTGCGCTTCAAAGTTTCCGTTCCAATACCGCGTTGGAAACTAGTAAAAGGCCTGATAGAAATTGTCATCCCTCAAAGCCATGACCCATTGAAAATCATGCAAACCAAATCGAATCTTCAAACCGATGGATTCCAAGCCAGCATTCGGCCATGCATCATGGCCGAAAACAGGGGGTGTTTGACCCGGCCCCTCGAAGTGAAACCAGAAATTTTCCTTCAACCGCCTGGCAGCTTCGGGTTTCAGATTCTGGCAATATATGTGGTAAAGAAGCTGGGCCATGGAACGGCGGTGAAAATCTTTCGGAAATCCCTCTTCCAAAATATGCTCCACCGTTTTAAGCGACTGCGCCGCCCGGGTGTCTTCTTCGTTCATGCAACAACCTCTCAGCACATTGGCGTATAGCTCGTATATATCGGCCTCATGATACCCGGAACGTTCGGCGTTTTGCAGGCAATCCAAAGCGAAGTAGTAGTACCCCAGATGATATTGGGCCTCGGCGAGTAAAAGCCATCCCCTTCCCTCCCCGGGTAAATTCACCAAGCCGCGATCCAATAACTTGACGGCCTGGGAATAACGTTTTTGCGATATCAATACTTCTCCGTAGGCTATTTGCATGTAAGGCATGGAATCTTCGGGAGCGGATTTTGAACGCAGAAAAGCCTCCCATTCGGCATCCGGACGGAGTTGTTTTAGCAAAGAGGCCTTTGCCAAAGCTGCCAGGCGATTGTGTGGCTGCTCACCCAACACCCTGTCCACCAACCGGTTCGCGGTTTCAAAATTTCGTTGCGCCAGATACAGCGCCAACAAATTGCGCCATGCGGCTTCCCGCGCCGGAGCGGCTCTGTTCCATTCCCTTTTCCACAGGGTTTCAGCATTCCTGGTGTCTCCTCTGAGACACAACAAAAATCCCATGTTTACATTGAATGCGCTTTGAAGCGCCGGTTCCAATCGACGTCCACGAAGTCGAGCCCACAAGGAATCTGCTTTTTGAGGGGACCCTCCTTTTGAAAAGGCACGCAAGCCTTCCACAAAATCCGCTTCCACGGTCCGCAGTTGACCACCGGGCAGTAAAACCGTTTGCGTGCCGGAAACCGCCGTCAAGAGCGCATGCACATCCGTGCCTGAAAGTGAATCTGGAAAAGCAACCGCGAGGGACGCCTCAATCTGCCCGCCCCCACCATCCGAAACCGGAACCCGCAATTCCAGAATCCCCAAGGCTTGTACCGGAGGACACGCAGGGAAAACCAGCGGCATGCATAATATGAGGTTAGGCCATCTCATCGTTGAATCCAACTTACAAAGGCGTTAAATTAAGCCATCTGTAAAAAATGGACCTGTAAAAACGAAAGACATGAATTCCCATGGTGCTCACCGGTCCTGAAATCATTCGGCAAATGGAATTAGGCAACATCCATATCGCCCCTTTCCAACCCGCCCATGTGGGTCCGAACTCTTACGATGTCACTTTGAACGCCAAGCTGTTGCTTTACGATCTTGCTCCCGGCGAAGCACTGGACATGAAAAAAAACAACCCCAGCCATGGCATCACCATTCCACCCGAGGGTTTAGTGCTAAAGCCGGGAACGCTTTATATCGGCTGCAGCAATGAAACCGCCACCAGTCGGCGGTACGTTCCCATGTTCGAGGGACGTTCCAGCATTGGCCGCCTCGGAATCAACACCCATATCACCGCCGGTTTCGGAGACGTGGGGTGGGGATATATGCCGGATGAAAATGGCCAGTTGCAATGCCAGTTTCCGACCTGGACTTTGGAAATAGAAGTGGTTCACCCCATTCGAGTATATCCCAATGTTCGCATTGGACAGGTCTATTTTATGACTCCAGACGGAGAGCTGTCTTTCTACAAAGGCAAGTACTCCAGCCAAAAGGAACCGCAAGCCAGCCAGTTGTACAAGGATTTTCAATAATCCCATTACTTTCCATTGGATTTCAACGATTGACAAAAAACGACACAGGGAATGCCAAAATTGTTACCAAAATCCGATCAAGCCCATTTTTTTAACATTTCCACCTTGTTAGTCGTGGCATGATTCTTTCTATTTTAGCCCCTCGGTTTCAAACCATCATCTCAATCCATCCAAGGAGAAGTCCCGCGTATGACTCCCAATGACGTTTTCAAGCTTGCAAAAGACAACAACATCCAATTCGTGGACTTGCTGTTTGGCGATATGTTCGGAATTCTGCAGCACTTTACATTTCCCGTGGCTCGTTTGGACGATGCCATGTTCAAAGACGGAATGGCCTTTGATGGCTCTTCCATACGTGGATGGAAGTCGATTGAGAAATCCGACATGATTATGAAGCCGGATCCGGAATCCGCCTTTCTGGATCCATTCCGCATTGTACCCACCCTTTGCCTTTTCTGCGATATTCTGGAACCGCGTACCGGTCAATTGTATGAGCGCGATCCGCGTTCCATCGCCCACAAGGCACTGGCCTATCTCAAGACCACCGGCATCGGTGACGCAGCCTTTTTTGGTCCCGAACCCGAATTCTTCGTGTTCGACGGCATCCGTTATGAGAGCATGCCTAATAAAGCCGGCTATGAAATCATCACCAACGAAGGTCCCTGGACCAGCGGTGAAGAGAGTGGCGGCCACAAGATTCCATTCAAATTCGGATACGCTCCGGCTGCCCCACTCGATACACTTTCCGATCTGCGCGATGAAATGGTTCTTAACCTCATCAAAATGGGAATGGTTCCTGAAATCCATCACCATGAAGTCGCGACAAGCCAGTGCGAAATCGGCGTTCAATTCGGCGCTCTTATCAAGGCTGGTGATCAGGTTCACAAGCTCAAGTATGCTGTGAAGAATACCGCCAACCAGCACGGTAAAACGGCTACGTTCATGCCGAAGCCCATGTTTGGCGACAACGGAAGCGGCATGCACGTTCATACCTCCATCTGGAAAGATGGAAAGAACTTGTTTGCAGGCGACGGCTATGCCAATATGAGCCAGACTGCCATCTACGCAATTGGCGGTATTCTCAAGCACGGTCGGTCCATTCAAGCGTTCTCGAACTCCTCTACCAACAGCTACCGCCGTTTGGTACCGGGTTACGAAGCGCCTGTGAACCTCGCCTACTCCGCCACGAATCGTTCCGCATCGGTGCGAATTCCTTATGTGCAGGGTGACAAGGCCCGCCGTTTTGAGTTCCGTTGCCCGGACAGCTCTGGCAGCGCCTATCTGACGTTCTCCGCCATGCTCATGGCAATGATCGATGGCATCAAGAACAAGGTCGATCCGGGTCAACCCCTCGACAAGAACATCTATGAATTGCCGCCGGAAGAGCTGAAGAAAGTGCCTTCGACCTGCTACAGTTTGGAACAGGCCATGGAAGAACTCGAGAAAGACAAGGGCTGGCTTACTGCTGGTGATGTTTTCACGGATGAGTTCATCGAAGCCTATCTGGATTACAAGAAGTCGGCGGAAATTGCCCCCGTCAAACTTCGTCCGAATCCGGTGGAATTCGAACTGTACTACCATAACTAAATCGTTGATTCATCGAAACAAAAAGCCCCGCCGAAAGGTGGGGCTTTTTTATTGCTTCCGCTCATCTCGATACGTCCACCTACTGTGGACTACTCGATGAGCGGCGCTTCGCTAGTCAATCTGGGAAACCCCAACCGCTTGTCGAGTAGCCGTAGGCGTATCGAGACAACGCGGAATGCCTACCGTGACAAAACCAATATGTTCCGTTTCGATGTGTGTTGTCCATTTACCGGTGCACCATTACCCACATCCCAAATTGCCGTGACCTGATAGAAATAAACTCCATTGGCAAGAGTCTGACCCCAGGCATCCTTGCCATCCCAAGGTTGCCCAGTAGCTTGGGCATCGGGAAACTCCCGAACCATCTTTCCCAATTGGTTGAAGATGCGCAGGTCGAAACGCACCCGATCAATATTGGCTGCAGCGATTCCTCCAGACCCTGTCACATCCAGATTTTCGTCCTGCGGCAAGGTGGTGGAGAAATAAAATGTCGTACCGTTCCGCTTTACGGGATTCGGCACATTGAACGTTTTTACGAACCGCAGGGCCGTGTCGGTATAGGTTTCCAACGTCAGCTGACGAAGGCTCAGATTGCCAAAACCATCCCGCGCGGAAATTTTGAGGAGATGGGCCCCCTGCGTCATTAATCCGTTCTGTAAAGTCAATTGATAGGACTTGTGATACAAGTCATCCACACTGGGCTGGGGATGGTAAGGCTCCAGAACCCCAGTCACCTCCACGGTGGTGCCTTCATCCGGTCCATCCCCCGACATCACACCACCCAGACTGTCCATCGCATCGATCTGAAGACAGTATGGCAGCGATATTTTGACCCGATCCGAAAAATTCACGCTGCCGCTTTCCTTGGAATTGCAGCCCGTGACCGTAATTCTGGGGCCGCGTGCATCATCATTCACAGAACATGCGGCATTCGTTTGCGCCGATTTAATCCACAGCCCGGATACGAGATGATTGGTCTCCATCGGTTGCACAGCATCCCAGGCAAAGAATTGAATCTTCGCTGTCGAATCACCGAAGGGAACCTGTTTGGGGAGAAAATAATCCATGGAGAAAGCGGAATCCTTGTACTCCAGCGTACGTTCAAACAGTATTGCACCACGTTTTATAACACCGGGTGCATTCAGATAATTCTTGGTCAGGTCACCGGCCAGAATGCGGATACTGATAAATCCATGCCCGCTGCCACCGGGGATTCTTCCCTTGATGGTCCCGCATTGCAAAGCCCGCAAGGTATCCGGAACCTGTTGCACCTGAATCGCCGGGCCGGGCCGGCGAATGGTCACCACAGGCTCTCCAAACAAGATGTATTTCTGCTTGTTGTATTCATTCTGGTTGATCCTGGAATTTTTCGCCCCTTGAACGGCATCTCCGATGCCCAATAAAACAGAGTCGGGCTCCACAGGAAAGAGCCGGGACACCATCAAATTTCCAAGCGCGGCGTTGTCATTATCATAGGATTCGCGGCTAGCCCCCAAGGCAGAAATGGCTCCAAAATCCGTTTGACGGACAAACTTCTCCAACATTCCATCATCTTTGAGTTTTTCAAATCGCCCTACGGTGCAACTAAAAACAGATACCATAAAGGCTTTGTCTGTATTGTACAAGCGCTTGAGCGCGTCATTGGTTTGCAACAGGACTTCATCGGCCCATTGATTATAGGCGCCGTGGCCAAAGAAATTCAGATAAAGCGTTCCCTGATTCAAATTTGTCAGCAAAGCCTGGGTTGCCTCAGGTTTCAGGAAATTTGCGTTGGCGGGATAATCGAACAGGTAAACCTTCTCTAGCTGCGTTCCAGGCTGGTGAGACAAAATGACTTGTCCTAAATCTTCGGATTCTTTCGTATGTGGTATTCCATCCGGCCCACCACTACCATGTTGAGTGGCATCATCTGCCGTAAGGGTGATACGCCCCCGCCATTCACCTGCTTTTGTCGGATCTTCATACGCTTTGACCTTGTCGAGATAATTCCGGGCTTGATCCAGACTCTGCAAGGACAACCGGCCCAAAGCCACATCCAAAAGCCCTGTTCTCCAATCTCCAGCCGATCCCAACACCCCGTAAAAATCATCGGTGCTCATGGGATTGTTGTTTGTGGGGCTGCTGTTATAGGTCACCCAATTGAAAGGTGGAATATGGTTCGGAAGCGGATTGTTGGAGGCGGAGTTCAGAATGTCGCGATAATCGTAATGCCCATCCCCATAGAGAAGGACATAATGCAAGCGGCCCTGGGTTCCATTCGCTCCCCAATGATTTAATACGTAACGCAGGGCATTACGAATCGCCGTCGGGGACATCCGCCCTCCCGACCATTCCCGGTAAATATCCTCGGCGCGAATCACGGAGGTTGCAAGAGGCATCAATCTTTTGGTATCCTGGCGATAGGTACGAAGTTTCAACGCCTCTGAAAGCAGAGCTTCCGGGGCTATGATCACATATTGGGGGTTTTTATTGTCTCCGTTCGAGAGGTTCTGAACAACCCCGTCTTCGGTGTGAATCTTTTCCAAGGCAACGGCATTGGGATCCAGATTTCTTGGACTACCGTACAAAAAGTATTGGACGTCCTCCCCAGCTCCGGCACTATCCGTGAAGATTCCATCCTGACCGGAGGATTGAACTGAAAGCAACCGCGAGGCAGCCCCCTGTTCCACGCGAAGACAATGCAATCCGGCTCCCTGTGAGATCTTGTAGGCAACCCATTTCCCGCGGACCGCAGGAAAAATGCTTCGATTCGAACCATCCCATGTCAACGTCCGCTTGTATCGGATCGTATAACCCTCGAAACCCATGCTGCTGCCAGCCCATACCACACTGTCCAATCCCAATTTTTGATTCACAATCGCAGCAGGTTGAGCGTACCACGAGCCCGAGACCGAGGACTCCAGCGTTGTATAAGCAAGCTGGGAACCCGCCCAAACGCCATACTCATTCCCGAAATTTTGTGAATTACTGAAAAATCCGATCCATGTCGTGTCCCCGGAAGCATATCCTTTGAGCGTGTCCACAGATGCGCTGCGCAACTGGACGCCGGAAAGCGTAATGGTCCAGGGCTTGGCGGGATCTGCCCCGCAATTTCCCTTGGCGTACCAGTACCAGTCATAGCCGGTTTCATCATCAAAACGCGAGGAAGGATCGCAGGCTCCTGTTTGTGCGTCATGCTCCGCCCTCAGATATTGCGGCGTAGAAGTGACTGTATCCGGAGTGAAATGGACAGGTATTGTTCCCAATCTCAACGCCGTGTCCGATTGAAAACTCCAATCCAGATAATAGTGGTTGTCAAACGAATAAGGATCCGATCCAAATTTCCATTGAATGGGACCCGTAGCTCCAGAAATGGGTTTCCACATACTGGTCCCATGCGCGTAGAACTGGATTTTATATCCGGCATCAAAGGTTTCGGTGCTGGATGAAGCCGTAACTTGTCCGTTCTTATCCAGAATCTGGATGGGAATTTCATGCAAAGTGGGATTCACTTCCGTACTGTCATAAGCCGAGAGCAACGTGTCATTTGGCCCGGCATAGATGCGAAGATTGCGAACCTGGGTTGCGGCGGGTATAATGGACTTTACGGCTTCATAACTTAGCGTGTAGACGCCGTCTTCACCGAAACCATCCAACTGACGATCTCCAATGCGGATTTTGATGTGCGAAGTTCCCAATGCGGCATGGACTTGCGCCCTCGCCGCCTTGGACAAAGCCGTACGCGGCAGGGACGTTAAATATTGGCCACCCTGAACGTTTTTGATTCCGGCTTGCAGCAGCCATTCCTTTACGCGGGAATCCAGTGTAGGTCGGGCATCGGAAAAAGCGACATGAATGCGGAAGCGTTTCAGCAGCTTCACTCGACCCGAACCTTCGACATAGGTTCCGGTAGACAGGGAAATGGAACGCAGGGACATTCCCCGATATTCTTGAATCGGAGAAACATCCGTGATCAATCCAGCGGCAGCAGAAAACAGGGCCGGGTCTTTCTGAGCCTCAGATTTCTGTGGTGTCAGCCAGCGTGGGATTCCGGCTAAAGGTTGGCTTAATGGCAGCTCCACCCATTCTTCGGGCTCAACCGTAACCGAAGGCGTTTGGGCTCCGCTGGCGACCTGAAACCGGTACCAGGGCAATTCCGGTGCCCCCACTTTTGCCGCCCCGGAGAAGTCATCTGCTGTGATCCGGGAACCATCCGTTCCCGCATTTACATGGTAACCGGAGACCTCGATTTCCAAGGTCAGACGGGATGGAGAATCCTCCAAGACGGTTTCACGGCTGAAAATGGGAATGACACAAAACAGCGCGATAAACAGAATCGAAAATTTGGACTGCACGCGGGGAAATTACAAAGAAAAAGGGATCCCGGTATCGGGATCCCTTCGTATTCTCGGCCTCGATGGTTCGACAAGCTCACCACAAGTACACCCGCCGTTCGCTGAGCGTAGTCGAAGCGCGGCGGGCCACTCGGCCATCGTCTCTATCGATTTTACTCGCCTTCAATCCTTACGACATCACCCAAGGTTGTGGGCTTGGGCTTGTGGGCTTCCAGATAAGACTTCCATTCGGCGTCTTCCTTGTTCTTGAAGTAATCCACAACGCTCAAGGTCATCTTGCGCGCGTTGACATCGATTTCCGTGACCACGGCAGGCACTTCATCTCCAGCCTTGAAAGCCTCGGACGGATGCTTGATGGACTCGGTGGTGAGCTTGGACATGGGAATGAAACCTTCCACGCCGGTGCCGAGTTCAATCACCGCGCCGCGATCAAGCAGACGGGCGATGGTGACCTTGACTTCCTTGCCGGCCGGATATTCGGACGCGACGCTGTCCCATGGATCATCCATGAGATGTTTCATGGACAGCGAGATGCGGCGCTTTTCCTTGTCGATGGCCAGTACAATGCACTCCACCTGATCGCCCTTTTTGAGGGCTTCGGAGGGATGATTGATTTTCTTGGTCCACGACATGTCGGAAACGTGAATGAGTCCGTCCACGCCTTCCTTGATTTCGATGAAGGCACCGAAAGCCGCGAGGTTGCGAATTTCACCCTTCACCTTGGAGCCGACGGGGAGTTCATCCTCGATGTTGGACCACGGATCCGGCTGGTTCTGCTTGAGACCCAGCGAGATCTTTTCGTTTTCCGGGTCGAGTTTGAGCACCACGGCTTCGACTTCCTGACCGACGGTGACCAGTTGCGAAGGATGCTTGATATGCTGTGTCCAGGACATTTCGGAGATGTGAATGAGGCCTTCCACACCCTGCGCGATTTCGACGAACACGCCGTAATCCGTAATGGAGACGACCTTGCCCGTGATGCGCGTGCCTTCGGGATACTTCGCGGCCACATCCTCCCAGGGATGTTTGGTCAGCTGCTTCATGCCCAGAGAAATGCGTTCCTTCTTGTCGTTGAAATCGAGGACAACCACCTTGACGCGCTGGCCCAGTTTGACCACTTCGCTCGGATGATTGACACGGCCCCAGGACATGTCGGTGATGTGCAACAAGCCGTCCACGCCGCCCAAGTCGATGAAGGCGCCGAAATCGGTGATGTTCTTGACCACGCCCTCGCGGGACTGGCCTTTTTCCAATGTGTCGATGATTTCATCGCGCATCTTGGAACGTTCCTGTTCGAGCACCACGCGGCGTGAAACCACGATGTTGCGGCGAATCTTGTTGACCTTGATGACCTTGAACTCCATCTTCTGGCCGAGCAGGGAGTCGAGATCGGGAACCTGGCGCAGGTCGATTTGCGATCCGGGAAGGAAGGCTTCGATGCCGAACAGGTCGACGACAACGCCACCCTTGATGCGGCGGGTAATCATGCCGGTGACCATTTCCTCGCGCTCGAAAGCCTCGCGGATGCGCTCCCAGACGCGCATGAAGTCGGCGCGCTGCTTGGAGAGGATGATTTGACCATCCTGATTTTCAACCTGTTCGAGATAGACGTCGATTTCAGTGCCGGGAACGAGTTCGGATTCTTCCTTGAACTCTTCCCGGGGAATGACGCCCTCGGATTTGAAACGGATATCGACAAAGACGTCGGAGTCGGTGACCCGGACGACGATGCCCTTGATGATGCTGCCCTCGGCATAGCCGCGCAACGTGGTGTCGTATTGAGCCAGAAGAGCGATATGACCCGCATCTTCACTCAGGCGTTGTTCCTCGGATTCAAAATCCTTGAGATCCGCTTCGCTACCATATAAAAGTTTGTCTGACATGAGATTTGTTTCCGCCGGGCAACGGGTTCATTCCCGGACATTCGGGAAAATCGTGTTGCTGGCTGTGGTTGTCGGATGCCCTACGGGGCAGTCCGGACAAGGCGGGAAAGGATAGAAACTTGTTCGTCCAGCGTTAAGTCGCTGGTGTCGATTTCCACGGCTCCATCGGCCTGTCGCAGCGGTGAATGCTCGCGAGTGGTGTCCTTGGAATCGCGTTCCTGAAGGTTTTGCAGGATTTCCCCGTAATCGGCTTGCATGCCGGCGGCTTCAAGCTCTTTGGCGCGCCGTTTGGCCCGCACTTCGGGACGGGCGGTCATGTAAAATTTCCATTGCGCATCGGGAAACACCACGGTACCCATATCCCGCCCTTCAGCCACGCAGGGCTGGGAAACACCGAGTTTGCGCTGCTGCTTAGCCAAAGCTTCGCGAACAATCTTGGCTTTACAATACTCGGAGACATGGGAACTGATTTCCGGCGAACGGATTTCCTTGGGCAATGATTGACCGTTGGCCAACAATTCCCCGTTTTCTGCAAAGGAGAACTCCAGCGAATCCGCAACTTGTTTTAAATCAGAATGTTGATCCGGTTTGAATCCCTGCTTCATGGAAGTCAGGGTGTGCATACGGTACATTGCCCCGCTGTCGAGATGGAAAAATCCAAGGGCTTTGGCCAAAAGTTTGGCGGTGCTGCTTTTACCGGATCCACTGATCCCATCGATGGTCACTACCTGAAGCATGAAGCAAGAAGGTAGCTATCCGGCAAGCGCGTATCAGTTGAAGAGCGTTCGGCTTGCGCCCTGCAGCTCCGCCTTGTTTTTCAGATAGATGAAACTTTCCTGCTCCACGGCAGTGCCGGGAGCCGATAAAATTCCCACCGAGAAAAGAAAATTGGAGAAGTTTTTCCCGTCCACGTTGTTCGCCTCGGCTTCAATTTCGCCGGACAAATACGAGGGAACCTTGTGTGGCAGGCGGTTTAAAATGCTGGCCCGGAGTTTTTTCTCGTTGGCCTCCCGCACTTCGTTATGTCCCACCACGTCATAGATGTAATCGAGAACCTTGTGTTTGATTGAACGGTTGTCCATGATGATTTCCTTTGTTGATCGTCCAGGTTAATCTTCACTTAAGGTACACGGCAGGGCATAAAACGGATTGTCATTCTTCAGTCATGTTTGGAAATGAATTTGAACCTGCCGCGAATATTACAGGAAATTAACATGGTGTAACGGAACGTCACAAGATTATTTGTTGCAACTTGTTTCTCATCAATAATTGTCACCATCCTGTTCATGTTATAAGAAATCGCTTTCTTTTTGACACCACCGGAGATATTGTAACCTCAAGAAGGGGGATGTTCCCCCTGCCTAAAGTACCAGGCTTTAAACCTGGGGAAACGGAAGGTCAAGCGTGAACAACAAGACAATTGATACGCATCATGACCTGGATGACTTCGATGAAGAGGAAAAGCTGGTGGACCCGCTGGTAATTGCCGGGTTCATCGCTGCCTTTCTCTCCGTCGTCGGCATCTTTGCATATCACACCCTCAAACTTTTTCTTGGATAAACTGTTCTGATCAAAGCCGATTCCGCGAAGAATCGGCTTTGCTTTTGGTGGGCGATTATTTTCCCAAAGATTTCATTCGAACCACATACATTCCCGGCCCTTCGACGGATTCGACAGGCTCACCGCAAGCAAGCTCAGGGACCGGGATGATTCTTTATCGATTCAATTGTATGCAATCGTATGATATACATGCCTTTCGATACAGGCCGGCCATCCATTCCGTTTCCATTCCATGAGACAATCCGATTTTTTGTCGCCGTAAAATCCTTATTCCACACCACGCGCCCCATCATGTCCTCTGCACTCAACTGAACTGAGGAAATACCGTCGGGGATTCGGAATGAATATGGACCCAAGCCCTGTACATGAACAACGTACCGTCCCACAAGAGGATCCACTATTCGAACAGTGAGACTCCCGGATGTGCTCACCGCAGAACCTGCAACGTTGCTCACCAAACATTTGAACAAGGAACCACTATCAGCGATTCTTGCATTTATAAATCGAAGTGTATCGGTAGTCGCTCCAGTAAATATCCCAGTATTGGTCAAAGTATCTATCACCGTGCTCCTAGTACGAATCCATTTGTAAGTAAGCGGAGCTGTACTCGATGCTCCCACCCAAAATTTTCCAGCATTTTGTACGGTATAAACAATCACATTCGCAGGATTTACCGTAATCACCGGCGGTGCATTGATGGCAATCGCAATGACAAACACGTTTGATCCGCCCGGCCCTAGCCCTGTAATGGTGTAATTCGCTACAGCTTGAGCCACGGCTGGCGTTCCCGAGATGACACCATTGGTAGTGTTCAAACTCAAGCCCGCCGGAAGTGTTGGTGATACAGAATAACTGGTTATCGTCCCAATGCTGGCTATCACCGAGTCAGGAATCATCGTAACATTTGTCTTTAATACAAGAGGGTTCGTGCGATATCCAAACTCACACAAACAGGGAGGCAGGGAATCACCGCTTATTGCCACCACAGTCGAACCGGGTTTTTGTGTCTCATAAGACAGCTTAATCCAGTTCGTATCCCGCGCTACATTCTCAAACCGTACCTCATCCAACTTTCCACTGAAGAATCCCGAGTCGTTGGAGAAGCTTCCAATGGTCACATCGAAATCGCTGCGAGTAGTCATCGTCATGCTTGTGCTTGAGGAACATGCAAATACACCGTCCACAAATACTTTCAGGTTGGCTGGGGTACCCACGACCCCACTGCGTCTCGCAGTAATATATTGCCATGCTGCGGGAATCACGGATGCCGGGTAACCAAAAAGCCATGGAGTCAGCCGATGATCCCCGCGCACATATATCGCCGATGGTCCATCTGAGAAGCCTATTCGCATCGTATCATTGTAGGGCGTGTAAATGTTATTGATAGCAGGATCAAGTAAACGGAGCTGATACTGAGAACCATTTGTCCCTCCGGATTTGGCAATAATCCCTTTGCGTGCTGTTAGGCTCCTAGGATACTGCGTCACATTAATCCATGACGAAATTGTGTATTGTGAAGTGCCATTCCTAGTTGCAGAGTCGTTCTGAAAGTTCAGAGCGTTATTTGTGAAAGTGTTCCCGCCTGTCGAGGTCGCCAAACGATAAGCCCCACCACTGTTATTAGCGAGCGTAGTGTCTCCCAAAAAATTCTTCGCATTTCCACTGATGCCTGTGACATTCACAGGATTCGAACCACCTCGATTTCTTGGAATTCCCTTGAATCGATTTACGGTGGCATCGCGGATGGTATCATTCGTCGCCTCCGCAAGATGGAACACACCCTGAAATCCATTCCCAGTATCAAACACCGCCGAGCCCTTGGAACTATCCGCCACTCCGGCTTTCCCGTAATACATCCGAAACTTCGCAACATTGCTATTCCCCAGAACGGTGTCCAACAGAACCCAAATCGAGGCAGATTGACCCGCGCTGTCCCAATTTTCAATCTGGTACTTCAACGGAAGTGTGTTGGTCTTTGAAAAACGAACGTCGCGCCCGTCTCCTTTTGCCAAAGCAAAGTTGAAGTTCGAGGAATTCAAACGAATCAACACCGGGAATTTATACTGCGTCGCCGCAACGTTCGCCCCGGTAGAACTGGTGTTCACTGTAATGCTACGGTAATGCCCGTAAGTTCCGTAAACCTCCTGGGAAAAGGCTGCCGAGACGCAAAGCAAAATTCCCAAAAGACCGATTCTTGTGTTCACTCTCAACCTCGTGGATTGGAACGTATTGAACTTATTGCGTCCATGTACTCCATGCAAGCTGAAACCTCTAATTCTGTTCGTAAAGAACGAACACCTGAAATAAGCGTCCGTTTTTTGCATTTTACCCCCATCCATGCTCGACCCCGCCCTCGAAATCCCGGCAGAACCCTTAACGCCCGGCCTGTACCTCGTCGCCACACCCATCGGCAACCTCGAGGACATCACATTCCGCGCCGTGCGAACGCTCAAAACCTGCAACCGGATTTTGGCTGAGGACACCCGACATTCGCGGATTCTTCTCGACCATTATGGTGTCCGCAAACCGTTGGAACCGTACCACGATTTCAATAAGGAGCGGACGACAGCGAGTTATTTGCAACGGCTACGCGACGGGGAGGCGGTGGCCTTGATTTGCGACGCAGGTACTCCCGGAATCGCTGACCCGGCTTTTAATCTGGTCAAGGCTGCGCTGGCGGAAGACATTCCAGTTTTTTCCGTGCCGGGACCTTCTGCTTTGCTCACAGCCTTGACGGCGTCAGGTTTGCCCACGGATCGTTTTTCCTTCGAAAATTTTCCGCCGAAAAAATCCGCACAGCGTTTACGCAAACTGCAAACCCTCAAAGAAAAATGGCCGGAGGATGCGGATCATGCGCCGACTCTGGGTTTCTTCGTGGCACCGTACCAGATTGTAAAGTTCCTCGGTGAAATCGTCGAAGTATTCGGACCCGATCTTTACATCGTCGTGGCGCGCGAACTGACCAAAAAATTCGAGGAGTTTCGACGCGGACCCGCAGGGGAAATTTTAAAGCATTATTCCACCCACACACCGCGTGGAGAATTCGTGGTGTTGTTTCATCCGCAAAACAAACGATGATTAAAATTTTCCGCGACGGCACGGATTGGATTCAAAAACATCCGCGCTGGACCATCGTTTTCTCCTCTTTGCTTTGGGCCTTCGCCTATCCCCCATTCCCGTTGGGATGGATGAGCTTTATCGTACTGGCTCCGGCATTCCTTGCCACCGTGGGTTTGAAACCCCGTCAGGCTTTCGGTTATTGGTTTCTCGGCGGGCTCGCTTACAACATCGTGATGTACTGGTGGATTTACAACGTGATGAAGGTGGGGCCCGCATTTGTGGTCGGCGGTGGACTGGTGCTGCTCATTCTTTTTCTCTCCCTCTTCAATGGCATGATCGGTTTGGGATTTCGTTTGTCATTAAAGCGTCCCCTGCTAATGATGACTTACCCGCTGGCATGGGCCGGACTGGAAGCTGCACGCGCCGTGGGCGAAATGTCCTTTCCATGGAATAATTTCGGATACACACTCGGTCATCATCTATCCCTGATCCAATCCGCATCCTTGTTCGGAGTTTACGGACTCTCCACTTTCCTTGTTGCCGCCAATCTTTTTCTGTTTCAGGCATGGCGGACACAAAGCAACCGAAGACTGTGGCTTTTAGCGTGGGTCACTGTGCCCTTGGCCATGCTCGTTCACGGTTCGTTGACTTTGCGCGATAACTCTTCAGGTGCGCCTTCAATCAATATCAGTCTGGTGCAACCTTCCATTCCGCAAACCAAAAAGTGGAGTGACGCTTATTTCGGCGAAGTCATGGCCAAAACATTCCGAACCATGGATGGCCTGCAGGGAAACTTCACTCCGGTGAAGGGATCTGATTTGGTGGTGCTGGCCGAAACAGCCGTACCCGATTTCCTGTTTCAACCCGTACATGGAGGTTCTTTTGTGCACAAGGATCTCATCGATTCCTTTTCGGCCAGAGCGATAGGATTACACACCTCCCTCCTGCTTGGAGCGCTGGATTATGTCCCGGATCACAAGCCATGGCGGGAATTCATTTTTTACAACTCGGCATTTCTCTTCCGGCCCCAAGCTGGAAGTCTTGTGAAACAATACTCCAAGTTGCGGCTGGTGCCCTTCAGTGAAAAGCTCCCGTTTCAAAACGTTTTTCCACTGCTCAATTACGTCCATCTGGGCGAAGGTGATTTCAGTCCGGGTAACGGCTATCGCATCTGGGGCGACAGCCTTCGGTATGCCCCGTCGATTTGTTACGAGATCATTTACCCGGAATTTGTGCGCCATGCCAAAAATGCCGGAGCGCAATTCATTGTGAACATCACCAATGACGGCTGGTTCGGCCGCAGCAACGGACCCTATGCCCATGCCAACATCGCACGCTTCCGAGCGGTGGAAACGGGGTTGCCCATTGCGCGCTGTTCCAATACGGGTGTGAGCGTGTTCTACGATGCCTGGGGCCGGGATTTGGGGCATACGGAATTGATGGACAGCACCGTGTTGCAACGCCGTTTACCTGTTCCCCATCGCGACACTTTTTATGCCCGCCACGGCGGGTTTATCGACGGATTCTTTTTGACCATGCTGGGGATTTGGATACTAGCTAGTTTATTGCTGTGAGCTTCCGCAGCGCCATTTACACCACGATATTTGTTCTGGCCATCACCATGGTCATCACCTTGCTGGTGTTCTGGAACATTTACATCATCAACGATTACCGCACCATCAAGGGATTGCACATTGCCATGTATGGGCACGGCCCCGTTCCGACCACGGGTCGATGGGTTGTACTCACACTGGGAATCGCCTTTCTGGGCATCGTCATCGCGATTCTTTCCGTATTCTTCGCCAACATCATGCGCGGCAACCGGTTCCGGGAACAGCAGCGCGACTTCGCCAACATGGTAACCCATGAACTGCGCCTGCCTTTGTCCTCCATACAGGTGTTCACCCAGACTTTGCAACAACGCACGGTGGAACCGGAAACGCAGAGCAAATTTCTGGAAGGGATTCTTTCCGAATGTTCCCGCCTTGGACTGTTGATTGATCAGCTGCTCAAACTCCAGCAAATCGATCAGGGGAAACTGCCCGTTCACCGTGTCCCGTTAGATGCCGCCGGGTTTTTAAAAACTTTTACCGGGAAATGGCCGCGGCCGCTCAAGATTATTGCCGACGAACACATCCGCATAGAAGCCGATCCCATGTTGCTGGAACTGGCGCTACTCAACCTCGTGACCAACGCGGAAAAATACGGGCGTGGAAGCATTCCAGAAATCGTTCTGACAACCGTGAACCGTCAGGCCTGCTTCTCCGTGCGCGATCAGGGACGACCCATCCCTAAAAAATATTTGAAGCGTATCTTCCGCAAGTTCTACCGCATCCCCAACTCCAACACCCGACGTCAGAACGGCGTGGGGCTTGGCCTGTATATCGTGAAAAACATCGCGAAATTTCACGGCGGCAGCGCCCAGGTTGTTCCATTAACAGCGCCCATGGGCAATGAATTTTCCATCCGTATTCCGGTAATGAGGTAGGCCGCGCCATGAACCGTATTCTCCTTGTGGAAGATGATCGCAGCCTGGCCATGGGGCTGGAATTCAATCTTCGTTCTGAAGGCTATGAAACCGTGATGTGTCCGGATGCCGAGAAGGCGTTGGAGGCCATTGAAAAGGGACCTGAATTTGATCTCGTCGTGCTGGACTGGATGCTTCCCGGTCTCAATGGAATCGAAATGCTCCGCAAGGTGCGCGCGGATAGCAGCCGCGTTCCGGTATTGTTGCTCACAGCCCGTGACGACAAGGAAGATATCGTCGAAGGTTTGGACAGCGGTGCGGACGATTACATGACCAAGCCCTTCGATTTGAACATCCTGCTCGCGCACATCCGCAGTCTGTTGCGCAGCCGTTCGTGGCGTGCCTCCGGGGAAGCACCGGACGAGGCTCGTTTTGAAGAAGTACGGGTGGATTTCAACTCGCTCACCGCCGAGGTGCGGGGTAAAACCACCAAGCTCACCTACAAGGAAGCGCAAATTCTCAAATTACTGTGGGAGCGACGGAATCAAATCGTGACGCGCGAAGAGTTGCTGCAAAAAATCTGGGGAGTCGAAGGCTATATTCAAAGCCGGACGGTGGACAATCACATCGTGCAACTCAGGAAATTGCTTGAGGAAAACCCGAAAAAGCCAAGATATATCCTGTCCATTCACGGCACGGGATACAAGTTCATAGGGCCCGTATGAGACGTTTCCTTTTCCATCGAATCTTGTCGGTCAGTGCGCTGCTGGTTTCCGTTTCCATGTCCGATACAACCGTTCATCCACACTGTGGCACGGCACTGGCAGCTCAACATCGGAATACCAAATCCGGTGCGACAGGAGTTTCTCTCCGGATGCAAGGTGTCTCGCTGCCTTCCGGACGCGTTCTGAAAACAGCGCATTTTGCCATCCATTACACGCTGGCACCGACCGTGCATCGCCCCAGATTTGTGACGGCAGATTCCGCATTGCTGCGCCAGATCAATACCATCCTTCAAGGCTCCTTCTCAACGACCATCAAGCGCGATTCCACCGTTAACGCCGCCTTTGTGGATAGCATCGCCCCAAACTATGTGAGGCGAGCGGCCGTCTATTTTGAACGGGCCTATTCGTATTACTATACCACTTTGGGGATGATGCTGCCAAATGCACAGGGAAGCAGCTCCGTTTTTTTTCACACAACTAACGATGGTGAATTGCTCACCGTGGATATCGCAGACATTGGTACAGCGGACCCCGACTATAACGACTCTTACTATGCCATCACTTATCCGCCCGCTTTTGATAATGGGCCCTCCACCTATGCGAGTTCAACAATTTTACTCGAAAACGACTTTCTTTATTTCGCCTCCGTGAATTCCAGCGGCGTGGTGACGGGTACGCCCATCCAGGCCAATGACGCCAACAACCAGCTTCTTCACAATTATACGACGGATTGGGAGATGGGCCTCAAGGTGACGGCCTCGCACGAATTTTATCATCTGGTGCAATACACTTATACTCCCAACCCGGATTATCATGCGTGGTATGAACTTTCAGCCGTGGGCATGGAGGAACGCCTCGCTCCGGAAGTGAACGATTATTTCCAGTATTTACCATCGGTGCTGAAACACCATGAGACGGTTTCGATCATGACCCTCCCTCCGACCACAGAAAATTATGGCAATTCCATGTTCCATCAATTCATCACTCAAACTCTTGGAACAGGATTCGATGTGAAACTATGGGATCTGTTGAGGAACAACGGCAATGACTTGCCTTCCGCGCTCTCCGCCATCGCGGATTCTTCCGGAACATCATGGACTTCGCTTTATTCTTCCTATGTCGCGGCTATCGCCACGGCGGGTCGCGCAGGTTCTACGACTACGTGCACCGACACCACCAGTGTCATCTTTTCCCGCGATATTCGTTGCTGGCCCACCCCATCGTATGACACTCTTCCCAAAGAAGGGAGTGCTGTCAATTTGAGTCTTGCACCCACCACGTTCCGTCTTTTGAAACCATCCGCAAGTTCGAGCACAACCCGTTCAGTAAATTCATCCGGACTGGGCACACCCAAAAACGTATTTCACAACGGTTCGGCATATTCCTCAACGTCGATTACCTTCAACCCCTTTAACGTCCCATCGGATACTGCAACCCTCTTCGTTTCCATTCCCAACGCCTCATTTTCCCAATCCGGACAGGCAATACTCGCCACCCGTGGAACGAAGTACATCACCGCTCCCAATCCGGTGAAGTTGATCGGCGGCGCCACTGTTGCCTTTTTCACACCCCACAGCGTTACATCCGGCTCGATGATGAATGTGGTGTCGGAGTCCGGACTTCGCGTAGCGGAACTCCCTTTTGATTCAACCAACTCGGCGTGGTCTTGGAATCTCAAGAACAAGCAGGGCATTCTCGTACCGCCGGGAGCCTACTACTATCAGTTCCCCGCTCAGACGCCAAAAACGTTGCTGATTCTGCCCCCTTAAAACCGGCAATAATGGTTAAATTCCCTGTGCTTTAATCTCAAAATCACAGGTCTAAAAACATGATTATTCCATTGCACCCCAGACTTTCAGAAGCCCAAGAACGCGAACTGACGGAAGTTGCGGCCGAATTCAATGTGCGCATCCAGCCAATTCACGGAGCCGAGCGTTCGATTTATGCCATTCTCGGCGATGAAACTGTTCAGGAGTTGATCACCCGGATTGAGGGTCTGCCTTACATCGAGCGCATCGACCGAATTCAATCTCCTTTCAAGTTGATGGCCAAGGAGAGCAAGCTTTCCAAACACCAAATAGCCGTGGGCAAGCGGATGATTCCGGGTGATTTTTGCGTGATCGCCGGACAATGCACCATCGATCCGAAAAACAAAAACTTCTTCCTCGAAACCTCGCATGCGGTGAAAGAAGCCGGAGCGGATATGATCCGTGGTGGCGTGTGGAAACCCCGCACCTCGCCACACTCTTTTCAAGGCGACGCCCGCTGCCTGGAATTTTTACTTGAGGCCCGCGAACAAACCGGATTACAGATCAACACCGAAGTGATGGATTTTGAACAGGCCCGGATTTGCATTGACGCCAAGGTGGACTGTCTGCAAATTGGCGCACGCAGCGCGCTGAATTACCGCCTGCTGCAGGAAGTCGGCCGCCTGACCAAAGGCACGGATATCCGCGTGCTGCTCAAGCGCGGTATGCACATGGGTCCAGTTTCCGAATTCATCTTGGCCGGTGAATACATCGTGGCGCAGGGCAATCCCAACATCATGCTTTGCCCACGTGGCACCATGCCGCCGCTGGAAGGTTATCGCAATCATCCGGATGAAAGTATCACGCCATTGCTCAAGGAAAAAACCTGGGCTCCGGTGGTGGTCGATCCCTCGCATAGCGTCGGCAAAGCCGTCTTCGTTCCCCACGCCTCACTGGCTGCAGCGGCTTATGGCGCGGATGGAATCCTGATCGAAACGCATTGTCAGCCCAAAAAAGGCGTCGGCGATGATCCCAAGCAAGCTGTCACTCCTGATATGCTGGGTCACATCATTCGTGAATGCCGTGAGATTCACTCACGGGTGCAAAAGATTTCCAAAGTCGCCCAAGGGGCATGAAGCCAAACCTCTCCCCGGCCTGGAATTTCCTTCCGCCCAAGGCGAAGGATGCCGTGCTCCGGCTCAACTTCGTCAAACCCACGCCCGTGCAGGAAGAATGCCTTCCTCCTGCTTTGGCTGGGGAGTCCTTTGCCGCCGTGGCTCCTACGGGCACCGGTAAAACACTGGTTTATCTGCTTCCCATCTGGAACAATCTTCCCTCCCGTAAAAAAAATCTGGTGCTGATTCCCACGCGGGAACTCGGTTATCAGGTTTCACAAATGCTGCAGGCTTTTCATCCGACAGCCCGCGAAGGTATTGCCATGTGCATGGGTGGGCATGATCCCGCCGCACAACGGCAGGAGTTGCGCCGTGAATGGCACACTATCATTGCCACTCCCGGTCGCCTTCTCGATGTATTGGACAAGGATCCGGATCTTCTAAAACACATCCGCTTTCTAGTGTTGGATGAATTTGACCGCCTCATCGATTTGGGTTTTGAGGAACAGCTCGCCGCCGTACTTTCCCATGTTCCCAAACAACGGCAAACACTTTTGTTTTCCGCCACTGGTGCGGAAGATGCGTTGAGCCGGTTGCCACTTGGTGATTTGAAACGCTTGCAAACACATCTGGGGAAAAATGCTCCGCTTGCCGAAACGTTTTACTTCCTCAAATCCAACCGCCGCAAAAATGATCTGCTGGTGGAAACGCTGAATGCCACCAAGGGGCAGGCCATTGTTTTTGTCGCCAACCGCGAAAAAGCCAATCACCTCAACGGACTTCTGCGCCTGCGCGGCTTTTCCTCGGAAGCTTTGCACGGAGATCGGTTGCAGAAAGAACGTGCCCAAGCCTATCAAGGCTTCAAGGAAGGCCGCTTCCGCGTGCTCGTGGCCACGGATTTGGCCGCACGCGGACTCGACATTCCCGAAGTGGATTATGTGGTGAATTACGATCTTCCCCGCACCTTCCGGGATTACATCCACCGCTCAGGTCGAACAGCGCGTCGCTCACGGCCGGGAAATTGTTTGAGTTATGCGGGACCTGACGAGTATCTGCCATTGCGCAATCTGGAAAAGGGTTTTGAATCCCCGTTGCCCTGTCACCCGGCTTATGCGCAGCGGGATGCCTGGATGGTTCAGGCCAAAAGGCTGCATGATTTGAAAGTCAAGAATCTGGAACGCGCCCAGTTCATTCGCAAGGAACAGGGACTGGAAACCTAATCCTATTTTTATAACTCCTGATTTTACCAGCGATTAAAAAGATTACCGAACACTGAATTGCGGCTTCCGCCGCAACGAAAATCCCCGTGGCAACAACAAAAAAAATGCTAAGCGGAAGGTTTGAACATCCCTTACCTTAAATTCAATCGCCTTCCCCTCGATTAGTGTCCGTTGCGCGGGTATATAACGGCCTAATCCCTTATACGGCGGCTCCCTTGGGGCCGCCGTCCCCGTTTCAACTACCGCTTCCCTTTCGCCTCAATCACAAGCGCGGCATAATATTCGAACGACCGATCTGTTGCCAGATGTCCATTAACAAAAACGGTGGGCGTTCCCTCAACACCCACCTTGCGTCCCAGATCCATATCTTCCTGAAGCAGGCTATTGACTTCGGGAGTGAGAGCCATATCCTTTTTAAACCGCTCCATATCCAATCCCAGATTCCTGGCCAATGCGAGGTAAAGACTGTCGCCCAGATTGTGGTAATGCGGCGCGGCCTGAAACCGGAACTCAAAAAACTTTCCCTGTTTCCCTGCTGCAATGGCAGCAGCTGCTGCAGCACGAGCCTGGGGATGGAAGGAAAGCGGAAAATGCTTGAAGACCAGCCTTACGTCGTTTGGAAAGGCTTTGGAAACCGAATCAAGAATCGGAGCCAACTGTGCACAATAGGGACATTGAATGTCCGAAAATTCCACCAGAGTGAGCGCAGCGTTTTCAGGTCCACGGGTAAAGCTTGTGCCCACCGGAATCACCTTCGCAGCGGTATCGACGGGAGGACGCCAACCTACGCGCGTGGCAACGAAATCATTTTTTTCCTGCATGGAACGCAAAAGAGTGAGGATGCTATCCTGACGGGTTTCAATGGCGTGCAGACGGCTTTCCAATCCTGGCGATACGCAACCAGAAATCAAGGCACAGCATGCAATAATTGGCAATACATTTTTTTTCTCGAAAAACATGATCATTCCCTTCTTCATTATTGTTCAAGTTCCCCTGCGGCGGCACGATCCAAAAGCAACACGGCATTCGGATGATCCGCCAAAGCCATCGAAATGGGAAGTGTGCGATCCCCTTCCAAAATCCTTTTGATGACGGGAGTTTTCGAAGCGCCCAATGCAATGGCAATCAATGTTTTGGACTCCCGTAAAGGTTTAAAACCCAAAGTAACCCGCTGCGGTGGAGTCTTGGGCCCCACCACATCCAGAACGAGCGATTCCCGATCGGCAAGATAATCGCCACCCGGGAACAAGGAGGCGGTATGACCATCCTCGCCCATCCCCAAAAAGATCGAGTCGAATAAAACCGGGCCGTGAAACTCATTCGCCAGCAGATTCGCATACTCTTGGGCCGTGGTTACATAGTGGTTCTTTTGCGTTTCCAATCCCGCAGGCAGCAACAGTTCTTCGTAACAGACCTTCCAGTTGCATTGGGGATCGTCAAAGGGAACCTTGCGCTCATCCACGACAAAAAAGTTCAAGGGCTCACCTGACTCGACCCTTTGTTTTACATCCGAAAGCCAATAACGAAAAAGGGCCGCGAAGGTTGTGCCGCCCGAAACAGCAATGTTGGGCCCTTTTACATATTCCAGGGATTTCTTCGCCACATCCGCCAAAGAATCCACCACAACCACCTTCAAAACAGCCTCCTGAAACCAACTGGAAAACGATCTATAAAGTTAACTGCTCCGAGCCCCGCCCTGCCATTGCAATCCTGCAACTTTTATTTGCAATTTGGAGGGCATGTTCCGCATCATCCTCTGTGCCATTTCCTTTCTCTGCCTGCTGGCCACGGGGTTGTTGCTGTGGCAATCGCATACGTTGCCGGAACATTTTCCGCACGGAGCCGCGGGATGGTTGAATGCGTGGTTTGGACTGTTTGCCAATCCCATCACAGCGGCGACGATTTTAGTGGGAGCCTTTTTCATCACCATCGCCTCAGCTTGCATCAGTGAATTGTTGGTGGGCCTTTTGCTGACGTCTGCTTCGATGCTGATTTCCATATTGTGCCTGCTCGGTTTCATGGGAGGACATTATCCGTCCGTCGCCGGCCATCTGGAGAAAATTTTTCACTAAGAACGGAACATGAACATTCAAATCTTTGGCCGCAGGGATTGTTCCGATACCCGCAAATCGGAGCGTTGGTTTAAGGAACGCCGCATCCCTTTTCAATTCATCGACCTCAAAATCAAGGGACTCGCACCAAGAGAGCTCGAAACGGTGGCCCATGCCGTGGGTTGGGAAAAGCTTCTGGATCGGGAATCGAAACGATTTCTTGAAAAAGGTCTCGCGTTTATGACGCCCGCCCGCATCCCGCAAGTTTTATTGGACGATCCCCTGCTGATTAAAACACCCATCGTCCGCAATGGCCGGGAGGCGACATCGGGAATGCAACCGGGGATCTGGTTGGGCTGGAAATAGTTCTCACCCTTTGCAGGAAAAAGAGACTCTAGCCATCACATCGGCATCCACCCTGGAATTGCCACGTCGAACCATCACCCAAGGTGGTTATTGTAGGACATGAACCGGACCATCTGGGATTGTTGTGTTCACCGCATATGCGGGATGGGCTGGGTAATGTGGAATTTCCTGTTACCGGACCCGTGTAATCCCCGCAATACCAACAGGCTCTTGAAATCTGGAGTTTCATCTCCGTTACGGAACCTGCAGGAAATCCAGGTGCGGGTGTTTCGGACTTTGGAGACTTGGCCATGCATCCGGCCAGGATAGCGGCAATTAACAAGAGGCAGTTGAACATTTTCATGTTTTCCTCCAAGGTATTTTCGTAAGACGATATTATTAAAAGGTCAGGTACATGAAAAGCGTTGAAATTGTGAAATCCCTTTAAAATCGATTGTCCACGCCGACATGCAATAAACCATCCCCCGGCGCGCGTTCAGGGCTCAGGGCGTAAGTCAACGCAAGTCCCCAATTTCCCTTGGAAATCTCAATACCCGCGCCATACCCGATCACCCGACGCCACGAGTATTCGCTGACCAAACGATTCACCAATCCTGGATCCGTGAAAGCAAATAATCTCCCCCGGCGGTTTAACCACAGTTGAAGTTCGGCCTGTCCCAACACATAGGCATTGGTCGGAAATTCCCGTTCGCGATATCCGCGCAGGGAATTGGCTCCACCCACAAAATACAGTTCGCCTTGATTCATCCTACTTAACGGGAAATTGCTGGCTGCGTGCAAACCCAGTTTAAGGCCGATCCGGGATGTAAGCGGAATCCACGAATCGACTATACCACTGCCTTGAACCAGATAATAGAGACTATCCCCCGTCTGCCGTCTCAACCCCGTCGCTCCGACTTCCATTCGATAACCGGATGAAGTCAAAGGAACCCGGTCGCGACCATCGTATATCCAACGCAAGCCCGAACGCAATGCGTGTGTTTGCGTTGCCAGAATCAAATCGCGATTCTGTTGATCTCCAAAACGAACTTCCAGACGGCTGTTGAAATTCAAATCCTGAAAAAAGGTGAGGTCACGGTTCCATTCCCAGAACAAGGTATCCTGCTGCAGGAAATTGACCTCGACCCGGGCTCCCACGGGTAATTGCAAAATCCACGGTTCCACATAAGCCAGATGGACTTCGCGTTCATTTCCTGCGCGGCTGTCAAAGGTGAAATCCAAATCCCGCGCAGTACCAAACATGTTGATGAGATGAAGATCCGCGAATCCCGTCAACTGCGAACCTGTCAAAGCCTTGGAGTCGTATCCCAGCAATCCGCTCAAACGATTACCGGGCAAATCCGGAATTCTCAGAACGGGATAAATGAGATTGCGAAGGGAGTCCCGGAACAAACCCGTCAATGCGGCGGATTCATAATAACCCGTGCGACCCAACCGCTTCAATCCCTGTTCCAACCTCTCCGGACTGAAAGACTCCCCCGTTTTCCACAAGGCCAGACGCGACACCACTTCGGATTGAGTCCGAGTTTCCAGAGGTCGAACTTCGCCCAGCTTGAAGGCGTCCCCCAAGTGAACACGAATATTCAAGTCCACCGTCTTGGGGCTCGAAGAATCCAACGTGGCTTCACTTAGAATGGTTGCAAACGGAAAGCCCCGACTCAACAAATACTCTTTAACTTCGGCATGCAAGGCGTCCATATTCTTGCGACTCGCCGCCGCACCGGCATAACCCCGAATCACAAGCCCGTCCAAAGCACGGCCGCGATCATCCAGAATTTCAATGTGACGTATTTTGAACAGTGTGCTTCCGTCCCAATATCCTTCATCCACGGAAATAGCCCGCGCCACGGCAACAAAGGCCAGCATCATCAGGAATATCCAGCGTGCGCGACGCATCAGAACACCGCCCGCATTTCCGCAGTCATCTTCTGATCCCACGATGAGGCATGGGGTTCGAGGCGCGCCAGATAACTGAGATTCAAATGCAAATGCGTCTGAATTTCCGACTGCGCCAGCACTTCAACGCGATGCGTCAAACCCTTGCGATATCCATCTGTCGCGAAATAGCTGCCTTCGCCCGTTCCGAAAAGGGAATGCAAGGCGTACTCCACGGAAGCACGGCCTCCATAGAACGAACCTTTTTCCAAACGGGCCTTCGGAGTCACTCCCTGCAAGTCCACCGGAAATCCCACATCCTCGCCTTTTGCCCGTTCATATTCCACTGAAGGAATCAAGGTCAGCGCATGCGGCAAATGCCGATACAATTCCACCCGCCCTTGTTGCATATCCACATGACTTTCAGAAGGCGATGAGGCTGTGAGCCCTTCCCGTCTCTTGGATTGCACCGTGCCGCCCAGCAACGTTTCCCAATCCTCATTCCAAGCCCAACGGTATTCTTCATCCGTCCGCCAGTCCAGTTCGCGAAAGGCGTAAAGCCCCGCGCCTTTGGAATAATCCCGTTGATATCGCGCCGTTGCGGATCGCTGGCCTTCTCGGCTGTGCCATCGCAGAGAAGGTTCATAGTGTGCATGACCGGAACGCACGGATTCGATTTGGCCGTCCGTCAACCGCGGCAATGGAATGGGATCCGAAGCGCTGTCCTGATGATCCGTGGCCACATCCAGTCCAAAATCAATATCCGCCAGCACGCCACCGATCTTCATGGGCCATTTCCCGGGAGACAAATCGATATGCAAAGTCCATTGCAAATCCTGATAGGGACGCGATCCCAAGGTGGTATCGCGCTGCAATCCCGTGAAGATGTAATCCCCGCCTGTTTCAACCCGCTCGTAGGCGTTTAGCAGGGAATCGAACAGGTAGTCGCCCTTTCCCGCATCCACCTTTTTATAAGCGTTGATCAAGGGAATTTCAGCGGTTCGTGAAACCTGATAATGCGTCTGAGCGCCATAACCTTGTGGGTAACCCGATGCCGCCAAATAGAGTTGCGCCTGATCATAGACTCCATCCTGCGGATCCACCGAACGCAAACCGTTGGATTGCGTGATCCATTCCCGGTGAAAACGACGCGCGGCAAAAGCTTCACCGCTGAACGGTCCCCAAGCCAGAAGCCGCAAACGCTGGGAAAGACCGATGTCCAAAACCGAATCCAGCGGAGAAGAAAGTTTGCCGGAATAATTCGATTGGCCATACAAAGCATTGACATCCGTGTTCCATATCCAGCGGTTCCAAAGCGACGGGCTTTCGAGGGAAACCTCCGGCTGCCACAGTTGGGTTTGACCCGATCCCATCGGTAAAGCCAGCAACCAGGTATCATGAAGCAATTGTGCCTTAGGCATCCATCCGGCCAGCAAGGCATCTGCATTCGTCTTCTGGCGATAATTATCCCGACGATTGGGATCTTTGGCGAGTTTGGCTTCGGAAGACAAACCCACATTAAAAGCTGACGTATGAACACCTGCGAAAACTTCACCCCTTCGGGACACTGCGTGCAGCGAATCCAGAATTTTTCCTTCTGCAAATCCTCCTTCGGCTCCAAACATCAAACCGGTGTGAGGTTCCAGTGAAAGCCGCAAACTGTTGGCATCGAAATCTTTCTCACCCACGCTGGCATCGAGATTCCATCGATCGCGAAAGATGCGCGGCTCGACCAATTGATGAAAGGAAGCGAAGTGAGCGGAGCGGTGTTCATGGATCGGTTCGATTTCAAGCCGTGAAAAGCCATCCTGATCCAGCGGTTTTCCGAAATGGTGAACCCCGTGATACCGCGTGGAAAATCCTGTATTGTCTCCATCGTCCCGGCTGGAATACAGATTCTTGTCCAGTAAACTTCCCAGCAAAACGAACCGGGCATTTCCGTGTTCCCCGCCATCCCAATCCGCCGCGAAAGCTCCGCTGGCCAGCCGCTGGGGAAGCTGCACGGGATTTTTTGCCGAGTCCAACAAAACAGAATCCCCGAGTTGCTGAAACCGGTTCAAGCTCGCAAGATCCGGCGGTCCGGCCGCGGGATTATTCTTGTCATCCCATTCCTGAATCGCCCGGGCGCTGAAACGGAATGGGCCCGCCGTGTCCGTCAGTTCAAATCCCACGATGCTGCGCGGAAAATTCTCCTCCGTGTATTGAAACTCCGCCGCGAAAAAATTTTCACTGGTGACCCAGATTTCCTTTTGGAAATCGATCCGCCCCTGTGAATAGTCGATCGTGTAATCCGAACCGCGCTGCAGCAAAATGCCGTTGCGCCAGATCTTTTCCGTCCCCGCCAGCACGGTAATGAAAGTCCGTCCGTCGCGGCCGCGCAGATAATATCCGCTTTGCTTGCCGTCCACGCCGCGCAGCGTATCCGTGCGGAACAATCCCTTGCTCACGGCGTATTGCGCCGAAAGACCGAGACGGGGAAAGGAATAACTCAATCTCGCGCCATCGGCCTTGATGGAAAAGCGATCCTCGCCTTCACGGCCATAACCCAGCATGTAATCACCAAGGAGGTATTCGTATTCCCTGCCATAAACCCGCAAATACTTGTTGTCCACTTCGCGAAGGTTGGCGGTGTTTCCTTCCGGCTGAACGGGAACATTTTGATCGGAAAGGCTTCCTTCCAGATACACGTTGTCCGCAACTTGTCCTTTGATGTTCACCAACAATGCGGCATCCACTCCGACTCCCCCTCCCTGTCCCGTGGAAATCGAAAGTGACTTGCTTCCTGAAAGATCGAGATGATATGCTCCGGTATCCGCTTCAGCGGAAGATGATGATGGCAAACCGGCCGGTGCAAGAGCAGTCGAAGAATCCTGTCGGAATGTTCCGATCAACGGAACTTGTGCCGTGTCATACAAACGGGTTTCACTATTGGCCCACGGAGGAATAACGACAGGGGTTACCGCGAACACACTCGAAAGCAAAAAGACAAATGGAATCACGGAAAAACTAATCGGCGGTCTCTAATCGTCTTTGCATGGGCCAGAACCGGAACAAACGTTTGCCTCCGGATTTCAAATCAAAACCCGAGATTCCCCACGATGCCGCGTCCTTGTCCCAGAACATGCTCGAAGCCAGAAGCGGCAAGGCATGCACTCCAACCCGGTTTAAAGAAGCATCAAAGTGCGCCGGACCTTCGGGAAGCACACAGGCTAGCCCGGATTGTCCCGGTTCCTGAATGCAATCCTTCATCCCCATCGGTAGCTTGAAGCGGTTGCGCACCACCCAATCCGTGCCGCCTTCACGCCCTCCCCGGTCCGCGAATTGCAAGGCTTCTCCTACGAAGTAATCGAGAAAAGTGAACGATCCATCCGATCCGGCAAAGGCCCCCATGCGACCGGGATTCCACGGAAGCAGGGATTGTGGCAAAGGAAAAGTGGACAGCAATTGGGCCGCAGTATCGTAAAGACACAAACGGCCTTGCGCCGCATCCAGCAGAAAAAAATGTCCTTGCGTTCCGGCGATGGCTTGAACAGGCCTGAAAGCTCCACCGGGAGATGTGATATTCAACCACCGCTCCGGCGTTGCAAAAACTGTTTTATTCCATGCATCCAATCTCGAAGACATCGGCAGGTAACGCAATCCATTGAAACGGAACAGGAACCAGGAATCCCCCGAACGAATCATCGCATCGACGGAAATCTCCTTGGATGCTTCGTGGGAAACAGGTCTTGGTGAACAACCTGTAATCGCAACAGAAATCAGGAATGCCCAAAGCGCGCAAAGCATGCAAATCAATTTCCTCAGTTGCGCGCGGTGCGCAAAGCCTTGCGCAGCGGCCTGTGCGCAAGATTGAAAAACCTGCCTGAACGCGCCAAAAAAGGCAATTCGAAGCTTGGCACAGCCGTTGCGTAACCCTCTATTCATGAAAACATCAAACCACACCACCGAAATCCTCACTCAAGACACCGCCCTTCGACACGCTCAGGGCATCACCCAGTTGTACACGCGCTATCGCGATTTCGTGCTGCGGGTGTGCATTCGATATGTACAAAACCACGATGAGGCGGAAGATCTCGTTCAGGAGGTTTTCTTGAAGGCCGGAAACGCGCTGGAGAGCTTCGCGGGCCAGAGCCAGCCCAGCACGTGGTTGTACCGCATCGCGACCAACCATTGTCTGGATGCCCTGCGCCGGAAAAAGCATCAGAAGGACGTCATGGCCTCCTATGCCATTTGTCTGGAGGATGACGAAGAACCCTGTATGGATGAGGAAAAAGCTCCGTCCACCATGCGTCAAATTCTGGATCGGCTCGGTGAGGGAATGGACAGCGTGGATCGCCAAATCGTTTATCTCCGCTTTGAGCTGGGTTTCACCCATCAGGCTATTGCGGAGGTTTGTGGAATATCACGGGTGGCGATTACCAAGCGTCTGACAAAAATTGAATCCCACGCCCGGGATCTTTACGCTGAAATCGAAAACTCGCCGGTTACACGCGCCGCCGCTTAATCGTCCAAGGATTCGGCGGGAACCGGTCATGCCCGGAACACTGCAATGCCGCAGATATGTCCCAACCGCGTGCCATGGTCCGGTTCCCGCTTTAACACACCCTGAAACCCTCCCATGATTTGACGAAGCCAGCCTGTTTTGGCAGGTTGTTGCGATACTCAGGAGGATTTCCCATGCGCAAACTTTGTTCGGCTTTAATCCTGTTCTCGATTTTCATCATCGCTGCTTGCAACACTTCCACTTCGCCAAGCGGAACACCGGGCGGTGGAGGCGGTGGCAGCGGTTCCGCACTCGCCAGTCTCACCGGTAAAAAAATGCAAGAGCTCTATTCGACGAGCGAAATCGACACAATTACTTATACCACAGCTACTGCTTATACGAGTAACATTGGTGCCACAGGAACTTATACCTATTCGGCCTCCGGCAGCACCTCAATGCTTACCTTGAATCAAGTAACACCCACTGCTGGGGTTCAGACTGTCGACACGCTCACGTGGACAAGTAGCACCACCGGAACTTGGGCATACACCCGTCACGTGTCCTCTACATTTTCCTTCCATGCTATGGGAACATTCAACATCATTCCTTGAGGCTGGCTTGCGATAGTCACAGGTTTTAAAGCTTGACCTGTTTCACTTTCTTCCAATCAATCGGATCCCTCAAGGCCCAAGTCTCCGTATTCCTCACCGTTTCGCCGGGCTTCAGTGTTTTCTCCGCCCCCATGCTTTCCATTTCCGTCATGAAGTTTTTCGGCCCGTTGTAGAACGCCAGATTGCAACCCAACGGATATTTCCCATCCACATCAAACGGAGAATGTTTCAGGAAGGAGATCTTCTCTGACGCATCCGTCATGCCGATCAAACCCTGCGGAGCCTGAACCATGCGCTTGGCCTCGCGGCCTTTCGGTTCAAAGACCAGACAATGCTCCGTGAGAGAAACCTGCGGATCATTCACCAGAGTCGTATGACCTCCCCAGGTTTTGGGAATTACAATCGGAATCATATCCCAATTGCTGCCATCTCCCAGTGGAATACCATAAGTGCAAGCTTTGGTTGGCAAGGTTGCAGTCAATGCCCATGCGCCACCGGACCAGAGCAAGCTTCCCACATTGGTTAGGGAACTCTCAACCTCGAACGTCGCATCATCCAGAACTTTGATCGACAAAGTTTTATGGACACCGAAGGCTTCCATTTCCGATCCAATCACCGTGATGCCACGTTTGCTGATTTTCACTTTACAGGGCGCGTTATCCGCTGTATAAGCCTCTTCGCTTTCATCTCCCAAAGGCCGCGTTCCCCAGATGCGATGTCCACCAAGCAGAAACCAATCCTTGCGATGGTATTTCCGGGCATAATCCCAGAACAGCAAATTCCGCGTTTCGAATTTCCCCTTGATGGCAGAAAGATGGGCCACGCGCGGCCCGGTTCCGACAGTCACAATCAACCGAGCTTTGGCGGTTTTAATTTCAACGGCATCGAACGTGTCAAACGTGGTTTTTTGGATTTCCATGGCAAAACTTTCCGGAAAATGGGCGTGGATATTATGCGCAAATTGAGCTAATGCGGTAAGTTTAGTCATCTGAATAAACGGGGTTTCCGCCTGAAACAAGGATCTTTCATGAAATCCAATCGCCTGTATGCCTTCGCCATGATTTTGTTCATGGCCGGAACGGCTTCAAGCCAGACGGTTCAACTTTTGTGGCCGCAGCGAAAAGCCCCGTGGCCCATTCCCGTTCCCGCCGGTTTGGACACGACCAAGGCATTGACCGACACTTCCAAAAATCCCTATCTCACCATGTACTTGTCCACCACAAATCCCAACGGTGCTGCCGTGGTGATTTGCCCGGGCGGAGGATACGAACATCTCTCCCCCATTCGCGAAGGCCGGAACGTGGCCATAAAATTTAACGGCTATGGTGTCGCGGGATTTGTGCTGCGTTATCGCTATGGCGTGGTTGCGGGCAACGCCCCTTTCCAGCATCCGATCGAAATGTGGGATGTACAACGCGCGGTGCGTTGGGTGCGTGCCAACGCCGCACGATACGGACTCGATCCGAATCGCGTGGGAATCATCGGCTTTTCTGCGGGAGGACATCTCGCATCCACCGTGGCCACGCATTTTGACGCAGGAAATCCCGACAACACTTCCATCAACTATTATCCGGGAACAAAGGATTCGGTTGATGCTGTTTCCTGCCGTCCCGATTTCCAAATTCTGGGATACCCGGTGATCAACATGGATTCTTCCATCGTGCATGCCGGTTCTCGCACCGCCCTTCTCGGTACCAGTCCCTCTCAAACCCTTCTTCGACTGCTTTCGAACGAGCGACAGGTGACGGCAAGCACTCCAAACGGGTTCATCTTCGCCGCACGAAACGATGCCACGGTTCCGCCACAAAATAGCCGCGCTTATGCGGACTCGTTGAAGAAAAGAGGGCTTCATGGCGACACGCTCTTTGTAGCCACCGGTGGCCATGGATTCGGCCTCGCCGACGGCGCAGATGGAGCGGTGAATGATGCCAGCGCAAAAGTGTGGCCGGACAGCGCGCGCGCGTGGATGCAAAGAATGGGATACATGACGGCAACCACGGCTCTCCTGCCACATGGCCACAACGCCACCGTTCCATTTTCCAATCCAACATCCAAAGATGCGGACAATCTGGACATGCTCGGGCGCTCTTCCAAACAACCTCATGGACCGGTTTTAAAAGCTTTGGATCTGCCGCCTGCCAAATGAAATTAAAGTGAGAAATTAAAGTGAAGAGGCCATTCATGAAACACATACGTTTTCAATCCACAGGTTTTCTCTTTGTACTCACCTTGGGCCTGCTGCAATCGGCTTGGGGCCAAAGTGTGGAACGGTTGTGGCCGCTCGGCGCACCAGGAAGCCGCAGCACCAATGCCGCGGACACCGTGAACAATCCCTATCTGCTCCTCTACCCTGCCACGACAAATCCCAATGGTGCTGCGGCGGTGGTGTATCCCGGCGGGGGTTATGTGTCCCTTTCCATGCTGAAGGAAGGCATTGATATCGCCAAATGGCTGAACACTTTTGGAGTGTCTGCTTTCGTGTTGCGCTATCGCTTGGGAAACTCCACAGGCTCCACCACGAGCGGGTACCAGCATCCGATTGAAATGTGGGACGGTCAAAGGGCGGTGCGCTGGGTGCGGGCCAATGCCGCACGGTTCGGAATAGACGTTCATCGCGTGGGCGTGGTGGGTTTTTCAGCCGGCGGACACATGGCCTCAACGGTGGGAACACATTACGATGTCGGCAGCCCCGACTCCAGTTCCATCGATCGCAATTCCGGCGCACAGGATTCTGTCGATCGTTTTCCCTGCCGTCCGGATTTTCAAATCCTCGCATATCCCGTTATTACCATGGACGCCACATTCACCCATGCCGGCTCGAGAACCGCATTACTGGGAACGAATCCTTCGGCAGCGCTGGTGACTTTGATGTCCAATGAGAAACAGGTAACAGCGAATACACCTCCCGCCTTTTTGGTTCATACCACGAATGACGGCACGGTTCCTGTGAAAAACAGCCAGGTATTCTCCGATTCGTGTCAGAAGAAAGGTGTTCCTCACAAGCTTTTAATTTATCCAGCAGGAAATCACGGCTTTGGCCTCGCCGACGGCAAGGATGGCGCACCTAATTACACCACACCCCCGAATGATATCATTCACTGGCCGGACAGTGCCAAGGCATGGTTGCAAGGTTTGGGGATGTTGACCGCTACAACGACCATCCTGCCGCAAAGCCACAGCAACTTCCTGACACCCATGAATGCATCACTCAAAAATCAGGATGCGTTGGATTTGCTCGGACGCGAATCCGAATTGCCGCATGGACGGGCTTTAAAAGTTCTGCCCGTAGAAACGAATCCGAAGCAGCACTAGTATCCTATTTGCCGCGCTGCCGCTCTTCGTAGTATTGCGTGTGATCCACGGGAGGGGGCTCTTGAAACAAGCCTGGCGTGCAGTCTGCACGCATTTTATCGGCGGCAAACTGGGCGTACTTTTTCTTTTCCCGCAAAGCATCCCGCATTCTCAATCCTGAATTCAACGCAGACGTGTCATTCGCAGCTTTGGCTTTTTTGATCCGGCCCTCATTCTTCCACAATTGTTTTTCAATGTCGCGAATTCCATCCGCTTCCGTCACCATTTCCTTGCAGGGATCAAAGTTGGAATGACCATTTTTATGGCTCGCACAAGCGGAAAGCAACACAAGAACACTGACCGAGAGGATGGTGGCGGGATTTTTTAAAAGCATGGAAAAATTTACAAACCGGGCTCGTTCAGGAATCCGTCCACGTTTCGCAACCGTCTCTTGTATTGCACGTATATGAAAAACATCGAACTCACAGCAGCGGCGAAAAAACACCATGCCGAGATGAAATTTCGGGCGTACAACATCCAAGAAATGAAAGCTAATACGGATATGGCAAGGCCAAACCATCTGAAAATGGGACGGCTGGAAGCGAACAAGGATCCGAATGTTGCGAAGAGATACATCGGCACGACGATCCTTTCGGAATTAAAATGGAATGCATAGCTGACGCACGATGAATGTTCACGCACATGCAGGCTTTGTGTCGCCAGGAGTCTGGCAAAATAAAGTGCGACCACGGCTCCCACGGCTATGAACCCCAGTAACACCGTCCTTCTTTTTCTGTCCAGCCAAAAAACAAAGACAGGCACATAAATGGGCCATACCAAAAGCGCAAAAAACAAAAAGCCATACCCTGCAAAAAGGGATGAGGTGCCCCTGTTCAAATAAAGCCATTGAACCCCTTCAAATGCCTGTTGAATGCCAAAGAGGATAGGAATTGCGGTGAGGATTTTATCCTTTTTTCTGGCTGCGGTGAAGGAAGCAATGCCGAGCAACGTGAGTGCTCCGCTGGCAATAAAACTGGCCGATGCCGAAAAGCACATGGCAATATTTTAACACTAAATCGTGTTGATGACGACTTTAACCCAACAAAGAAATACGCGATTCCCTAGTACTTGAACTCAGTGGCCTGAATACTAAAGCGGTTGCAGGCATAGCGCAACTGACGAAGGGAAACGCCGAGCATGCGCGCTGCGTGAGTTTGAATCCCCCCAGCATTGTGCATCGCCTCGCGAATATCCTTCTCGCGCAACGGCACCCGTTCATAGGGCTGACGCTCGCGACCACGGCCTGAAAGCGGGCCGAAGGATACCACTCCCGCCGGAGCCGCCGGGGCAAGTTGTTGCACAGGCTCCATAAGAGGCGCGACCAAGGTTTCCAACAACGGAATATCCTTAGGAGTCAGAGTTCCCCCGCCGGCCAGCACCACGGTACGTTCGATGGTGTTTTCCAATTCGCGCACGTTTCCAGGCCAGTGATAGGCTTCTAAAAACTCCATCACTTCGCGCGTAATCGAAATGCGCTTGCCATGCTTGCTGGTGAACTTCTTCAGGAAGAAACTGCACAGCGGCAGAATGTCCTCCTTGCGGTTGCGCAAGGGCGGAATCTGGACTGGAACCACCATCAGGCGGTAATAGAGATCCTCGCGGAATTGCTTGTCGCGCACCAGAACTTCCATATCGGCGTTGGTCGCGCAGATCAAACGCACATCCACCGTCAGTGTTTTGGAAGAACCTACTCGTTCAAAGGTTCCGTCCTGAATCACGCGCAGTAATTTGGCCTGTGTTTCCATGGGCAACTCGCCCACTTCGTCGAGGAATAACGTTCCGCCATCGGCGGTTTCAAAGCGTCCGATGCGCTGGTTAAAGGCTCCCGTAAAGGCACCCTTTTCATGGCCGAACAATTCACTCTCGATCAGGTTCGCAGGAAGTGAGGCACAGTTCACGATCACAAAGGGGCCGCGTTTGCGATTACTGGAATAATGAATGCTGCGGGCCATCAGGGATTTTCCGGTGCCGCTTTCACCGCGCAAAAGGACAATGGCATCCGTTCCGGCAACACGCCCGACCATGTCCAGTGTTTTGGCCATGGCGGAGGAATTGGCGATCATATTCTCGGGGTTGTAGCGTTCCTGCAACTCGAGATGCAATTCCTTGTTCTCCTGCACCAGCTTGCTGTTCTCTTCGCGAATCATCTCCGCAATGCGCAGCGTCTGGGACAACAGGGAGGCGACAATTTTCATCACACGAATATCTTCATCCACCATGGTGGTCGAATGCGTGGTGCGATGCGCGGTGAGCACACCCACAGGACGACCGTCGAGCATGACAGGAACGGCGATGAACCCGATGCGATAAAGATCAAAATCATCCGCATTATCGCGCGGAGTGGGGATTCCCTCCACATCTTCGTTGTCGGGAATAGCCATGGGCATGCCATTGCTGTAAACCTTGCCCACAAAACCGGTATTGATGGGATAAACTCCGGAGCGGATTTCTTCGGGAGTAAAGCCCACACTCGCCTTGATCGTCAGATATTTTCTGTCGGTAGACGGGGTCAACAAGGTTCCCCGTTCCAAGTCGAGAATATCCGCAAGGAGGTGAAGACTTTGCTTTGCCACCTCAGTGTAATCCAGTGAGGAGCTGAACAGCTTGCTTATTTCGGTCAGGGCTGCCAGAGTCCTGACCTGATGCACCATAAAGTCCTTCATGACAATTTCCATATTTTGTTAATTAATGTTAACATTTTTGGATTGTCAACCATTTTTGTCACCCAAATTGAGAGGTTTTGCTGCATTTTCGTATTTATGTAGAGCAAAATCTGAACCACCCTTTAAAGACATCGCATTTTTAAGAAAAATTAAGGGTATACCCAGGAGCTTTCAATGAAAATCAAAATTCAGACTTTTGAAAAGGACGCCAAGTCCACCCCTCTTTACGTGATACTGACTGAAAAAGAAAAACCATTAGGTTCCCCCTTATCACAGGATCAAGCGATTTGGAGCCCTCTGGTCAAAAAGGTCCTGAAAAGCCAGACTCAAAAAACATTAAATCGTGACTCGGAAATCTTTTGGGAGAAGGATCGTGGACTCTTCTTGTCCCAATTGCCCGCAAAGAAAGGCCTGAACCGTTTGGAATCCCTGCGCCTTGCAGCTGGTACAGCACTTGATGCCGCCACTTCGCGTTCTCTGCCCCGCTTCTCCATCGCATTAAATCTTTCCGGCTCCGATGAAATCCGCGCAGTCATCGAAGGTCTGCTCTATGCGGATTATGATTTCACCCGGTACAAGAGCGAGCAGTCCAAAAACAAAATCGACACCGAAATTTTCCTGATGGTAAAAGCCTCCGACCAAAAGCAGGCCGAATCCCTTCTGGCTGAAACGTCCGCCGTGTTCGGTCAAATGAAAAACCTGCGGAATCTCGTCAATGAACCGGGTTCCGCATTGACTCCTTCCGTATTTGCCCAATACGCTTCGACTTTGGGACGCAAGCTTGGACTCAAGGTCAAGGTCCGCGACGAAAAGCAATTGCAAAAAGAAGGGTTCACGGGATTGTGGACGGTCGGCAAGGGTTCGGATCATCCGCCGCGCATGGTCACTTTGGAATATAAAGGCGCAAAGAAAAACGGCTCTAAAAACCACCTGTGCATCGTGGGCAAAGGCGTCACTTTCGACACCGGCGGCATCAGCCTAAAGCCCAGCGCCGGAATGTGGGAGATGAAATGCGACATGGCCGGAGCCGCCACGGCTTTAGCCGGGATTTGTGCGGCCGCAGCTTTGAAGCTCCCAATTAACGTCAGTGCGGTACTGTGTTTGGCGGAAAACCGTCCCGGAAACGCCGCCGTACTACCCGGCGACATCTTCAAGGCGAAGAATGGAAAAACGGTTATGGTGGACAATACCGATGCGGAAGGGCGCCTCGTTTTGTCCGATGGATTATTTGAAGCAGGAACCCTTAAAGCCAGTCATATCATTGATATCGCCACACTTACTGGTGCCGTAGTTCGCGCACTCGGACCATCCATCGCCGGATTATTCTCTAACGACGAAAGCTTTGGCGCATCCATCAAAAAGCTTGGCCGTCAGGCTGATGAAAAGTTCTGGGAGCTTCCCGTGGAAGAGGAATATCGCCCGTGGCTCGACGATCCAACGGCGGATATTCGCAATGTGACCAGCAAGCCGGAAGCCGGAGCCATTACCGCCGCCTTGTTCCTGTCCGAGTTTGTTCCCGAGGGCGCAAAGTGGTCGCATTGGGATGTGGCTGGAACCGCTTTCACCACCAGTCCATGGAAATATTTCAAGCCCGGAGCCACCGGATTCGGATTGAAAACATTGGTTGAAATCGCACGGCATTTGGCGGAATAAAATCGCCCCGACAGGGGCCGGTTGCTACTTTGATCCGCATGGAAAAAATCGCAGTTGTGGATTTCGGCGGGCAATATACGCACCTTGAGGCCCGTCGCATCCGGCAATTGGGCGTGTACTCCGAAATCGTCTCCCCGCAGGTTAAACCGGAAGAATTAAAAGGCTACAATGGCATTATCCTTTCAGGTGGCCCATCCTCCGTTTATGACAAAGGCGCACCGGTTTGTGATCCGGCCATTCTGGAAATCGGAATCCCGGTTTTGGGTCTTTGTTACGGTCACCAACTTCTTTCCCGTACTTTAGGCGGCGAAGTCAAGCCCGGAAAAGTTCAGGAATTTGGACCGGCTTCACTGAGTCCGGACATGGGGCACCCGCTGTTTCAGGGGGTGAAATCCCATACCGAAGTATGGATGAGTCACGGCGATGAAGTCGCCAAACTCCCCATGGGTTTTCGCGCCATTGGTTCCACATCGGATTGCGCCAACGCCGCCGTGGCGAATGACGAGCGTAAATTCTACGGACTGCAATTCCATCCCGAAGTCACACATTCGGTGGAAGGCAACACCATGTTGCGCAACTTCCTTTCAATCTGCGGCTGCAAGTTTGAATGGGATATGAAGCATTATCTCGCGTCCCTTGAGGATCAAGTCCGCAAACAATGCGAAGGCAAAAAAGTGTTTCTGCTGGTGAGCGGCGGAGTCGATTCCACCGTGGCCTTTGAATTATTGAACCGGGCCTTGGGACCCGATCGTGTTTTGGGCCTGCACATCGACAACGGCCTGATGCGCAAGGGCGAAAGCGCCGAAGTTTTGGAATTCATGAACCGCGAAGGATTTCACAACCTCCACGTCAAAGATGCATCGGAACAATTTCTCACGGCATTGCGCGGTGTTCATGCGCCGGAAACCAAACGCAAAATTATCGGGGAAACTTTTTTGACGGTGAAAGATGCTGCGGCTGCGGAACTTCAACTCGATCCTTCCGAATGGATGCTGGCGCAGGGTACGATTTATCCCGACACCATTGAAAGTGGCGGCACCAGTCACGCAGCCGTAATCAAAACGCATCACAATCGTGTGCAGGGTATTCTCGATTTGATGGCACAGGGCAACGTCGTGGAACCGCTGGCGGAGTTGTACAAGGATGAAGTTCGCGAACTCGGACGCATGCTGGACATTCCCAACACCTTAATTGATCGCCACCCATTTCCGGGACCGGGATTGGGTGTGCGCCTGCTTTGCTCTGACGGCAAAGAGGAAAGCATTCCCGCAGATGTGACGAACAAAGTGAACGAAGTGTTGCAGGCGAAAGGACTCACCGGTGAAGTTCTTCCGGTGAAAAGCGTGGGCGTGCAGGGCGACGCTAGAACTTATGCCCATCCCTGTTTGATTCGCGGAACACGGGATTACCAGATCGCCGATGTCGCCACCACGGAACTTTTAAACCGTGTGCGTTCCGTCAATCGCGTCGTGCTTGAAATTCAGGCATTGGATGGAGCGTACACCGCCACGGCAATGGAATGTAATCGCACACATTTGGATTTCCTGCGCGAAACGGATGCCATTTGCACCCAAACGCTTTATCGCGAAAAGCTCTATGAGTCGGTATGGCAAATGCCCGTGGTATTGCTTCCTCTTCTCAAGGGTGGTAAACCCGTCTTTGTGTTGCGTCCTGTGCTTTCCAGCGAAGCCATGACTGCGCGATTCGCGGAACTGCCCTTTGCAGTACTCGATGCTTTATGGAAAGAACTGCGAACCTTGGGCGCAGGCGCATTGCTGTACGACATCACCCACAAACCCCCGGGCACCATCGAATGGGAATGATCCCTGTGCGCAAGGAGCGCGAGAAGGCCATACTGGTGGGTGTCGCGACACGTGATGTCACTCCCAAGCAGGCAAAGGAACATCTGGCGGAACTTGGAAGATTGGCGGACACGGCGGGAGCCAATATCGTCGATCAGGTATTGCAACGCCGGCCTACTTTCGATCCTTCGACCTTGGTGGGAACCGGTAAGGCCCATGAAATCGAAGCGCTCGTCAAGGAACACAAAGCCGATCTCGTTATCTTTGACGAAGACCTTTCCGGTTCGCAGGCCAAGAATCTTGAAGAGATTATTCACGCCAAGATACTGGATCGAAGTGCGCTGATACTCGACATCTTTGCGCGGCATGCCCGCACCGCCGAGGCAAAGATTCAGGTGGAAGTGGCGCAGTTGGAATACTCACTACCCCGGTTGACTGGTGCCTGGACCCATTTGTCCCGTCAAGTGGGCGGCATCGGCACACGCGGCCCCGGTGAAACACAGTTGGAAGTGGATCGCCGCAGCATTCGCAAACGCATTTCCGATCTGAAAAAGAAACTGAGAAAAGTGGAAAGCATCCGGGCATCGCAGCGCGAACAGCGCGGTGGCACTTTTCACGTCGCCCTCGTAGGTTACACCAATGCGGGAAAATCCACCTTGATGAATTCCCTGACGCAGGCCGGGGTCGAGGCTGCGGATCGATTGTTCGCCACTTTGGATCCAACGACGCGTAAACTGTGGCTGGGGTCGCACCGGGAATCCGTTCTGTCCGATACCGTGGGATTCATTCGCAAATTGCCGACCGGTTTAATCTCGTCCTTCAAAAGCACTTTGAGCGTCGTGGCTCAGGCTTCCTTCATTCTTAACGTGGTGGATATTTCCTCCGAGGATTTCGAGGAGCAAATGGAAATCACCGCGCGCATTTTGAACGAACTGGGAGTGACGGAAGCCCCGCGTTTGCTGGTGTTCAACAAAATTGATTTGATCGAACCTGAAAGGCTCGGATTTCTGCGTGAGCAATATCCCGACGCCTCTTTTGTTTCTGCGGAAAACAAAATCGGACTTGAAGAATTACGAGACCGGTTGGGAATCGCATGTGATCAGTCGCGATTTGATGCCATACAGGCTGAAATGCATTCCCGCGCCACCTCCGATGTTTTTGCAGGATAAACGGGAAGAATTGTTTTCGTGCAACTGAAAACCGTCCTTACTCCCGAGTATCTGGCTCATATTCTCGGCCTCAAACTTCGCGCACAGGCCGTGCTGGAAGGTGCTTTGGCCGGTTGGCATCCGTCCCCTTTTCACGGTTACTCCTCCGAATTTTCTCAATACAAGGGCTATGCGCCGGGTGACGATATCCGGCATCTCGACTGGAAAGTATTTGGCCGCAGGGATCATCTGGTGATCCGCCAATACCGCGACGAAACCAATGCTTCCGTCCATCTGGTTGTCGATACCTCCGCATCCATGGGGTACAAAAGCACCCAAAGCGTAGGATTCAGCAAACTCGAATACGCCAACATTCTCGCTGCTTCCGTGGCTTTGCTTGCTGAACGTCAGCGCGATGCCGTGGCATTGGGTTATGGCGGAAAGAATGTGAAGGAATACTTGCCGCCGGAAAGCGGTCCTTTGCGCACCCGCGAATTGTTGCGCCGGTTGGAATCGCTGACGGCAGAAGGAAAAACGGATCTCGAAACCCTGTTCGCAGAAGTTGCCCCGCGAATCACCGGTCAAAGCTTCGTGTTCCTGTTCACTGATCTCTGGCAGGACCCGGAAGCGATTGCCGCAGGATTGCAGCGCATACGCCGCAAAAGCAAAACCACCACTTTGGTTCAGTTGCGCACACGTGACGAAGCGGAATTTTTCAGCGAAGGCTCCTTTCGTTTGAAGGATTTGGAAACCGGGGAGGAACTGGAAGTCTCCTCGGCACAGGCGCGTTCAGCCTATTTGCAGGCGGTTAAAGATCACGCGGCACGCATGCTGAAGGAGTGTTCCAAACTCGGTGTTCGCCTTGTTCCCATTCAAGTGGACTGGCCTTGTGATCTTTCCCTGCGTGCCATCCTGCCCCGGAATTAAAAGATGTTCGGTCTCTTAAATCCCTTTGCCTTGTGGTTCATTCCACTGCTCGCAGCGCCGCTGGTCATTCATTTCCTCGGGCGTTCACAACCCACGCTGAAAGATTTTCCCAGCCTCCTGCCAGTGCGCGGCCAGTTGACGCAGGCCATGCGCCGCCATAAGCTGAAAAACTGGCTGCAACTTCTGCTCCGTACCCTCGCCATTCTTTTCCTGCTGTTAGCTGCGGCCAATCTGTTATGGCGACCGCGTCATGGTTTCGCTCCGCCTGTTGCCACAGGCTTGTTGATTCACAACGGAGCCTATGGAGCCATTCCGCTTGCCAAAACAAAAGACAAAACCGTGCTGCAGGATTTGGAAGGAATGCAACGCGGGCTGGATTCCTTGACCCTCGGACACGGTCATGTGGAATTTGTTCTTCCCGATGCTTCCAATCGCATTTCATCGGCACGTTTCGGCCGGTATTCCGATGCACTTTCAAAATTGTTGAAGGAAGCTCATGGGCAATCCCCGGTCCATATTCATTTACCCGTATTCGACTGGTCGGATATGGAAGAATCCCGCCCACTGCTCATCAAAGCCTTGACGGAAAATCCCGGCCTTCGCGTGGTATTGACCGAATATCCTGAAGCAAGCGGGCATCTCGCACCATTCACGCATTGGAGTTTGAATTTTCCCAAGGAAAACATCGCCTCGTTGAAAACCCGGTTCTCCTCTTCAAATCCCGCTTCCGGTGAGGTTTTTTGGACTCCATCAGGAGGCTCGCCACGTGCAATCTCCACGGCCAAAGACAGCATTGAATTGCAGGTTCCCTTTTCACAGCCGGGCTGGATTCGCGGGGAGCTTTCGCTTCCCCCGCCCCAAGGCGATGGCTTTGCCTACCCTGCCGCCGCCATCATCGCGCGCATTCCGCCGCCGTTGACTCTGTGTCACGTGGGAAACGCCTTTGCCTCGCTTGCCAGTTTGGGACGCGGAGGACTGCGCCTGCAAATAAAATCTTTTGCGGACTCACATGGTCCGGGTTCCGAACCCTGTGATTTTCTTTACCTCGCCGATCCGAAGGAAATGGATGCGGGACTTGTGGGACGGGCCGCTGAAATTGCGCGGGGCGGAGGCAAAGTCATTCTGGGACTGGGTTCCAACACGGACATGGCTTTGCTCAATCGAAGTTTGCTGGAACCTCTCGACATCGGACGGCTCACGCAGTTGAAAAGGCAGGATGCCGCTGCCGTTCAAGTCCATGCAGCCGCGTTCGCCTCTCTGGGAATGCATGTGGGGACTTGGGGGGACCCGGGAAAAGTGACAACCCATCTCGCACTGTCGCCAGGCGCGAAGGCCACAGTTTTACTTTCCTCCGGAACTGATCCCATTCTTATTTATTGCAAAACCGGAAGGGGCTCGTTGCTGTTGTGGACCACCGACATCAACGATCGGGAATGGACGGATCTGGGACTCGGACCATGGCCCGCACTTATTCATCCAGCTTTTGTCTCGGGTTCTTCAATGGTCCATTCCGGACTTCAATGGGTAGCCTCCGACTCCACCTTTCTTCTGGCCTCGGGAGAATCCGACGAACTCCGGGTCACGGATGAAACGGGAACGACATTTTCACGAACGCAACGCGATCCGGATGGATGGCGCATAGGCCCCTTCGATCATTTGGGAATCTATCGACTGGAATTGCATCGTGACAAGGGTGCGGATACATCATGGCTGGCGGTGGGACTCGCCGAAAACAGACTTCAAACGGAGGAAGGATCCAAAGGCCGGTTCATGGAGGGATTGGGTGAATCCCGCAGTCAGGTTCTCGTACGCGAAGCCGATGCGGATTGGCGAACCCTCTACGGCGGTTTCAGGCTTCGATTACCGCTGTTGATACTGGCCGCGTTACTACTTTTCCTCGAAGGCGTTGTATCCCTTCGCCTGAGACCCGCCCCAATTTCGGCTGCGCGGGATTGAGCCCTTCCACTATGCTGATTCGTGGCACCACACGCCTGCTCGGTCTTCTGGGAAACCCCCTGTCGCATTCGTATTCCCCTGCCATGCACAATTCGGCAATTGAAAAATTGGGATTGGATCTCGTCTATCTTCCCTTGAAGGTTGAAACTCGCGGAGTGGAAGCTTGCCTCAAGGCCATTCGCGAGCTGGAATTTCTGGGAGTCAACGTCACTATTCCGCATAAGTTGGCAGTGATTCCCTTTCTCGATGAAGTTTCCGAACTTTCACGAATCATCGGTGGAGTGAACACCATCGTTTGCAAGAACGGAAAATTGTCCGGCACCACGACCGACCTGGAAGGATTTCTGGCCGGATTCCGGGAGGCCGGACACAGCTTCGATGGAAAAACCGTCGTCATCCTTGGTAACGGAGGAACGGCCCGTACCTTGGCTTTCACTTTGCTTCTCATGGCTAAACCCAGCCGCGTCATTGTGGCAGCACGGGATGTTTCCAAGTCCAAAGCATTGGCTCATGAAGTCCATGAGAAGATCCATCAGACTTTGGAAGTTTTGGATTTGGCGGAATATTCCAAACACGCGGGTGAATTCGAAGTCATCGTGAACGCTACGCCTGTGGGCATGTTTCCCAATGCAGGGCAAAGCCCGTTGCAATCGGACTGGCTGCGCAAAGACCAGATTATTTACGACCTGATTTATAATCCTGAAGAAACCCGTTTGTTGCAGGATGCCCGAAAGCAAGGTTGTCAAACCGTTGGAGGTTTGGCCATGCTGGTGCATCAGGGTATCGCCTCTTTCAAACTGTGGACGGGAGTCGATCCGGATCCGGCTTTCTTTTATGAGGGCATTCGCAATCAGCAGAAACTTCAAAAGGCACTCGTATGAAACTGCCTTTAACCCGCAGCATTTTCTTTACCGGCTTCATGGCCTCCGGCAAAAGCCGGATCGGTGCATTGATCGCTGCATCGTTGGGCTGGAAGTTTTTTGACACCGACAAATTGGTGGAAGAGAAAACCGGAAAGACCATTCCGCAACTCTTTGCCGAACAGGGCGAGGAAGCCTTCCGTCAATTGGAACTGGAAGTGCTGCGCGAAATCTGCGGACAAGGTCCCATGGTCGCCTCCTTGGGTGGTGGGACCCTCCTGAATCCCAAAGCCATTGAATTGATCCGGCAAAATGGAGTGTTGGTTTGTCTGGAAGCGACTCCGGAAGTGATTTTGGAGCGGGTCAACCGTAAAAAGGATTCACGTCCCCTGCTGGCGGATTTGGATGATCACGCCAAACTGGAAAAAATCCGGACCATGCTCGCCGAACGCCAGCATCTCTACAATCTGGCCGACCTTCGTTTCGAGTCCGAAGAATCCACGCCCTATCACATTTTCACACGACGCATCATTCACCGCTTGCAAGTCGAGGAACTCAAACCCCTTTGGGTGGAACTCGGCGATCGACGTTATCCGATTTACATCGAGGAAGATCTCTCCGAGCATTTGGACTCCATTGCGGAGAAAATGGGATGTTCGCCGGTATTCGCATTGGTGTCTGAACAACCCGTAAAGGCTGCGCAGGGATCCCTGTTGCAGAACCTGCGGCTTTCATTGGGAAACTGCCAATCTTTCTATTGGAAGGGCGGCGAGACTGAAAAGAACATCGGTTCCATTCAAAAGCTGTTGACCTGGATGTTGCGACAGGGATTTTCACGCAAGACAACTCTCGTTGCCTGTGGCGGTGGAGTTGTGGGAGACATGGCTGGATTTGCCGCTTCCGTCTTCCTGCGCGGGATTAACTTCATTCAAGTTCCCACCACCTTGCTCTCCATGGTTGATTCCAGCGTAGGCGGCAAAACCGGAGTGAACCATCCGCTCGGGAAAAACCTGATCGGCGCCTTTCATCAACCCCGGGCCGTGGCCATCAGTTTGAACACTCTTTCCACTTTGCCTCATAACGAATTCCTCGCCGGTTTGGCCGAGGTGGCCAAGTATGCCGTGATTCACGATGCCGAGTTCTTCGATTATCTCGAGCAGAACGCCGGAGCGGTGTTGCGCAAGGAACCCGCCGTTTTGAAGCATCTCATCCGCCGCTCTTGTGCCATCAAATCCGAAGTAGTCGGGAATGATGAACGGGAACTCAACGAAAACGGCGGCCGCGCCACTCTAAATTACGGCCATACCTTCGGTCATGCCTTTGAATTTCTCATGGGCTATGAGGGGCTTTCCCATGGATTGGCCGTGGCACTGGGAATGCGCTGTGCCGCTCGATTGGCTGCCAAATTAAACATGATATCCGCGCAGGATGCCGCGCGTCATGATGCCCTGCTCGATCGTTTGGAAATGCCCAGAAAATTTCCCGGTGTGTTTAACGCTGACAAAGCATGGGATGCGATGAGCCGTGACAAGAAAGCCTCTGCGGGCCGCAGGGTGTTCATTCTGCCGACACGCATTGGCGAAGTAATTCCCGTGACCAATCCCCCTGAAGAAGCCGTGCGCAATGCATTCAAAGCGGTGACCGGGGAAGGTGCATGAGTATTCTCATCACCGGGTGCAACAGTTGTCTCGGCTATCACCTTTTGAATTTGCTGCCCCATACTGAAGAAGACGTCATCGCCCTTTCCTCGGAATTGCCTCCGGAACCCCTGCGCCTCCCCCATGTTCGTTATGTGGCTACCGACCTCTCCGATTACAAACAAGTCCATTCCCTGTTTTCCGAATGGAAGCCAACGGAGATTTATCACCTGGTATCCCAGGAGTTTTCCTTGGGTACAACGGGGCTAAAACCCGCATCCCTGCTGCATTTTTTCATCATCGGGGTTTACAACCTGCTGGAAGCTACGCGGCAGGCCGTGCCCAAGTCCCGCGTGCTTTTTGTTTCCTCAGCCGAAATTTATGGCGGAGGCAAAGGCGTGATGGATGTCATCCATCGTGAAACCGATGTTCCCCTTCCCTTTACACCCTATGCCACGGCCATGGGCTCCTGTGAACTGGTGGCCAGGCAATTCATCGCCGCCTACAATCTCGACATAGTCATCGCACGCCCCTTTGGCGTCACCGGTCCCTTTCAGGATCGCAAGTTTGTTCTCTCCTCCGCAGCCTCCCAAATCGCCTCCATCGAATTGAACGACGGTGAAACCGTGATTTACACCGGTAATCTGGATGTATCGCGCGATTATCTCGATGTTCGGGATCAAGCCCGAGCCATGGCTCTGCTTGTCAAGCGCGGAAAAACCGGAGACATCTATAATGTTTGTTCCGGCAAGGTCCGCACCATCCGGGATTTGGTGCAATTCCTCATCAGCCTTTCCCGCTGTCCCATTGAAACCCGCATCAATCCTGCATTGGAACGCATCATCGACATCCCCCTGCTCGTCGGCTCCCCGGAAAAACTCATGGCCCTGACCGGTTGGAAACCCATGATTTCACTGGAGGACAGCCTTCGCGATCTCTACGGAGAAATAAAAACACGCCTGTCCTCCGAACACGTTGCCCAGAAAGCCGTCTGACATGCTCTCCCTTTTTCTTTTTCACCTCACGCATATTCACCTTTTCGAAGATCGATTGTTTCGTGCAGGAGCGGCATCTTTGCTTTCAGCCTTGCTGGTGTTCCTCGCAATGCCGGCTTATATCGCCTTGTTAAACCGCTTGGATGCTACTTCAGACTTTGATGCCCACGGCAAAAAATCGCCCCCCATTCTTGGCGGTATTCTGCTGGTCGTTACTGTGATTATCGCCTCACTGACTTTCGCACGCCTGAATGCCTATTCCATTTCGACCTTGATCATTCTCGGGGCCTATGCCATCATTGGCGCCGTGGATGACCTGATGAAAGTCCGCACCAAACGCCTTGTGGCACAGGGGAAAATCTCCAAGACGCATTATCAGGAAAAAGCGGACGGAATTTCCGCCAGCCTGCGTATGTCCCTGTACATCCTGTTTTCGGTGGCTGTAGCAGCATTTGCTTACAAGTTCATTCCCGGCCTCTCAGGTCACGTCACATTGCCCTTCGTCAAACCGGAAGTATGGTTTCCCTATCTTCCCAAATGGGGGTTCATCGCACTCATTTGTCTGGTCACCACGGCCAGCGCTAATGGTGCCAATTTCACGGATGGATTGGACTCTCTGGTAAGCATGCCCATTATCACCACGGCCTTGTTCGCTGGAGTCGTGGCTTACATCTCCGGCAATGTGATTTTTTCGAAGTACTTCCTTATTCCCTACATTCCCGGTGGCGATGAACTCTTCCCCATCTGTATGGCCATCATCGGGTCCATGCTGGCTTATCTCTGGTACAACAGTCCGCCGGCCGAGATTTACATGGGAGACGCAGGTTCCATTGGACTGGGCGGAGCCATTGGCATGATGTTCGTGCTTTTGAAAATCGAATTATTCCTTCCCATTGTCGGCGCGGTATTTGTCGCCGAAGCATTGTCCGTTCTGCTTCAAGTCACCGGCTTTAAATTCACACGGCGCTTTTCAGCGGATCACCAGGGCAAACGAATCTTTCTGAGAGCGCCCCTGCATCATCATTACCAAATGAAGTGGAAGGGAAAATTCGACTCCAGTCAGGCGACGAATTCCAAAATCATTTGGCGCTTTCATATGGTTTCCATTCTGGCCCTGATTCTGGGAAGCCTCATCTTCTTCAAGGTGCGCTAGTCCATGAAACAACACACCATCGCGGTGTTGAATCCCGGTCATTTCCATGCGGCTTTAAGCCTGCGCGATTCCCACCCCGCTCTCGCCGATGACGTGTACGTCTATGCTCCCGATGGCGAAGAGCTGCAAACCTTCTGCAATTATATCCGGGATTTCAATGCGCGGGAACAATCCCCCACACATTGGAATTTGTATGTGTATAAAGGCGAAGATTCGCTCGAAGTTTTGATTCGCGAACATAAAGCCGACATTGTGATTTTGGCGGGAAAGAACAACAGCAAGATCGCGAGTATCGAGCAATTGAATCGCGCCGGATTTTCCATCTTCGCAGACAAGCCATGGGTGACTGAAGAAAAGAATCTCGAATTCCTGCGTGCTGCATTGGACTCCCAACGCCCGTTGACCACCGATATCATGACGGAACGGTTTGAAATCACCACGGTTCTTCAGAAAATGTTTCTGGCTGAACCCGACGTATTTGGTAGACCGTTTGTCGACCCGCATGGCAAACCCACCATTTTCAAGGAATCCGTACATCATCTGTTGAAGATTGTGAACGGCAAACCCTTGAAACGACCGCCATGGTATTTCGATGTGAACATTCAAGGCGAAGGCATCGTGGATGTCACCACACATCTTGTGGATATGACACAGTGGATGCTGTTCCCCGGTGAAAAGATCGAGTTCGCAAAGGATATTCAAATCCAAAAGGCCGCACGCTGGGCTACGACCGTTTCACTCGAAAAGTTCTCCGCCATCACCCAGCATTCCGAATTCCCTGCTTCGGTTTTGGAAAACGTGAAGAATTCAGTTCTGCAATGTTATTGCAATGGTGAAATCGAATATCGCGTCAAAGGCATTCCCGTTCATATCCGTGTTCTCTGGAATGTCGAACCTCCTGCCGGAAGCGGAGACACACACTATTCCCTTATCCGGGGTACAAAAGCAAACTTGTCGGTGAGGCAATTATCGGAAAAAAATTATCAGTCGGAGTTCCTGATTACCCCACATTCCAATCCGGATTCTTTTGTCAGACCCGTTCAAGCGGTTTTAGACAAGCATCAGAAAGATTATCCCGGGCTATCCCTACGACGGGAAGAAAACGATTTCATCATTGATATCCCCCAACCCCTCCGCACCACGCATGAACAACATTTCGGGGAAGCCCGGAATGTCTTTCTGGAGATGTTGGAAACAGGAAATGAGCCTGCGGAATTAAGAACAAACATCGTGAGCAAATACACTTTGCTGGTGGAAGCGAAGAAAAAAGCATTGGACCCTTCGACAAGCTCAGGGCAAGCGGAATTTAAAAGCTGAAAATTAGGCCGAAAGGATTACAGATGAAAGACAAGTCAGGACTGGGATTCGGAATCGTGGGTTGCGGAATGATTGGGCATTTTCATGCCAAGGCCATTCAAGCCATGCAGGATGGACATCTGGAATGCGTCTTCGATCTTCGCATGGAAGCTGCGGAAAAACTGGCCAATGAATATGGCGTGAAAGCCTATTCCAAATATGAGGAATTTCTGGCACATCCCGGACTGGACATCGTCACCATCGGTACGCCCAGCGGCAGCCACATGGAATCGGCTGTGAAAGCAGCGGAAGCCAAAAAACATGTCATCTGCGAAAAGCCGGTTGAGATTACGCTGGAAAAGATCGACGCCATGATCGCAGCCTGCAAAAAGAACGGTGTGATCCTTGCAGGAGTGCATCAACGGCGGTTCTTCGACTCGGTCAAGGAATTCAAACAAGCGGTGGACACTGGAAGGCTTGGCACCATCACGATGGCAGATGCCTATGTGAAATGGTATCGCACCCAGGAGTATTACGATCAGGGCGGCTGGCGCGGCACATGGAAATTGGACGGCGGCGGTGCGTTGATGAATCAGGCCATTCACACCATCGATCAGTTGTATTACCTCATCGGCGAAGTGGAATCCGTGTGCGCCTTTGCCCGCCTTGCGGCTCATGAGCGCATCGAGGTGGAAGACACGGCCGTGGCCGTTCTGCGCTTCAAGAACGGCGCCTTGGGCGTCATTGAAGGTTCCACAGCCGCCTTCTCAAACAAGGGACATGGCGCGGAAGTCCATGTATGCGGTTCAGAAGGCTCCATCTTTATGAAGGACAAGAGCATCACGGTTTGGGATTTCAAGAATCCGCTGCCGGGAGACGTGGCTGTGCTGGAAAAGTATGGTGACAAGGGCGCGGCGGGCGTGGGTGCGGCGGATCCCAAGGCCATCAATTTCGAAGATCACAAGAATGTGTTTGAGGATGCTGTGAAGGCGATTCGCGATGGCCGCGAACCGGCCATCAATGGTGAACAAAGTCGCAAGTCCGTAGAGATTATTCTGGCGATCTACGAGTCTGCGTTGGCGGGTGGGAAATCGGTGAGTTTACCGTTGAAGAAAACGCCGGAGTTAAGGGCGTTTAATTAGGTCATAACAACCGATTTGGATTTTCTTTATCCCGTTCCCATTTCGCCGGGTTTTCCGCAATATATTGGCGGATACGGTTCAATTCCCCTTCATTATGAATAATGTGTTCATTGTAATTGCGTTGCCACACCGGAACACGTGGTGTTTGCCGTATTTCATTGATACGTCGCGTGGTAATGGATTTGAATCCCGCAGCAAATGCACCCAACGAACGTTTCGACGGACCATGTTTTTCGGCAACGGTCAATGTGGGAATTTTATGAATAGGGGCGTGCATCGTAGGGGCATCCGGCCGGATGCCCCTACCGGAAACAATCCAAATGATGCCGTGAATGTGATTCGGCATCACCACAAACGAATCCAACACCATTTCACAACGCATATCCGGCGTTCGCCGCCATTCGTCCCATACGATATTCCCAAATTCCGTTGATTGCATTTCCCCGTGTTTGACATTGCCGAACAGCCATTCATCCTTATTTTCCAGACACAGGGTGAAGAAATACGCACCGGGGCGGCTGTAATCGTATCCCCTGAGACGGACGGATCGACGATGGTATTTGTTGTGGTCATATTGCATGACCCATAATATGGAATGGTTGCGAAACTTATGGCGTGACCTAGGTCACCTAGACTAGATTTAAATTTACGGACGGCAAATCGGTGCGTTTACTAAAACACAGTGCTAAAAGGTTTGATTGATGAAAATTAAACTGATCCTTTTATTAGTGGTTATTCTCATAATTTGCTGCACACAGAAGCCAAACGTCTCGATCATTAAAAAACCTTGTTTGTTGGATTCTATTTCGATTCCATGCGATGTTGATACCAGCGAAATACGAAACCTAATCCAATCTGTTAAAATTAATCCCGATCAAATAATTACGTCTGTTTCAGAGATATACAATCATAATTTTCCAGGAAAATTCAAACTGCATACACGATTCATCAGCACCCTATCAGATGATGGTACTGGGCGTGAGTTAAATATTGCCCGAATAGATGGAAAGTGGGTAATTGTCTATTCAACTTATTGGATTGAATAAAAAGGTCAGCGGCTACCACTCCCCCACTTCAAGCCCGAAGTAGTTCTTCGCATTCCGATAGCAGATATCCTCAACCATATTCCCCAGCAATTCCATATCATCCGGGATAAGTCCGTGCTTCACATCCTCACCCAGCAGATTGCACAAAATCCTGCGAAAGTATTCATGTCGTGTATATGAAAGGAAGCTTCGGGAATCGGTCAACATTCCCACAAAGCGGCTAAGCAGGCCGAGATTGGACAGGGCGTTGATCTGCATCTCCATCCCCTCTTTCTGATCCAGAAACCACCAGCCCGACCCGAATTGAATCTTGCCGGGAATCGAGCCGTCCTGAAAATTCCCGACCATGGTGGCGAACAGATAATTGTCGCGGGGGTTGATGTTGTAAAGAATGGTTTTCGGAAGTTTGCCGATGGAATCCAGCTTGTCGAGATAGCGAGAAAGACCCGGCCCTTGAAGATCGTCGCCGATGGAGTCGCAGCCGATGTCGCGACCAAGTTTATTGAACAGACGGGTATTGTTATTCCGCAATGGTCCCAAGTGCAGTTGCTTGGTCCAGCCTTTCTCCGCATCCAACACCCCGAAGAAATGCATCAAATATGAGGCAAACTTTTCCTTCTCCGCAAGCGTGGCATCCTTCCCAGATCGAGCTTTGTTGAAAAATGCGGAGGCTTCCTGCTCCGTGCAATCCTCTCCATAACAATGCGGCAAGCCATGGTCGGATAAGCGTCCACCCAGAGAATGGAAATAATCATGGCGCTTGCGTAATGCGTCCATGAAGGTTTCCAAATTGGAAATATCCATTCCACAAACCTGCGCCAATTGATCCGTCCAAGCATTGAAATCCGCAGCGATATCAATACCCAAAGCCTTGTCGGGTCGAAAGGTTGGATAGACTCGCGTTTGAATCCCCGATTTTGCTATGGCCTGATGATGTGCCAAGTCATCAATGGGATCATCCGTAGTGCATACTGCATGGACACGGAACTTTTTCAGAATGCCATGGGCGGAAAGCTCGTCGGATTTCAATTTCTCATTGGCGCGATCCCAAATCTCTTTGGCATTCTTCTCATTGATCAATAAATCGATGTCAAAATACCGCTGCAATTCCAGATGACCCCAATGATACAGGGGATTCCGAAGCGCTGCGGTTACCGTTTTAACGAAAGCCAGATATTTTTCATAGGGATCGGCATTGCCGGTGACCTTGTCCTCGGATACACCATTGGAGCGCATGGCGCGCCATTTGTAATGATCGCCTTCCAGCCAGATTTCCTGCAGGTTCGCAAACCTGCGATTCTCCGCCACATCCTGCGGGGAGAGATGGCAGTGGTAATCCAGAATAGGTTGATTCGCGGCATGATCGTGATACAGTCGGACGGCGGCATCACTATGCAACAGAAAATTATCACTGATGAATTTCATGGACCCGCCCGATTCTCAGATAGTCATGGAGGAATAGCCTCCGTCCACAATCAATTCCAACCCGGTGATAAAGCCACCAGCCTTGTCGCTGGCCAACAGCAAGGTCGCACCGACCAATTCACCCGCTTCTCCAAATCGCGCCATCGGAGTATGACCCATGATTTTCTCGACCCGATCCGGAGTCAGCACTTTGCGATTCTGTTCCGCCGGAAAAAATCCCGGGACCAGCGTATTGACTCGAACGCGATGCGGAGCCCATTCACGCGCCAGATTCTTGGAAAGGTTGTGTACTGCAGCCTTGGAGGCAGAGTAAGTGAAAACACGAGACAGCGGCACCACGCCGCTCATGGAACCGAGATTGATGATGGAACCACCCTCGCCCCGCTTCACCAAATAATCGCCAAACACCTGACAGCCTTGAAACACAGACTTGTAATTGATGTCGAAAATGCGGCGGTATTCGTCCTCGCTGATTTCCAGAAAAGGTGTAGCGGAATTGACTCCCGCTCCGTTGACCACAACGTCAATCTTGCCGGATTTCTCCAATGTCTTGCGAAGGATTTCTTCAAAGGAGGATTTTTCGCCCACATCCGCTTCGAGAAACCAGCCTTTTCCATCCGCAGATGTGATTCGATCCAGTCGGGCTTGCGCCTTTTCCTTGCTTCTGCCGACCAATACTACTTCGGCTCCGGCTAGTGCCAAACCTTCAGCCATCGCACCACACAGTTCGCCGGTACCACCAATGACCACGGCGACTTTTCCGGAAAGGGAAAACAGGGATTCAATAAAAGGATTCGACATGAATTTATACCGCTTCTTTGAAGGTTGAAACGTCCCAAGCCGGGTCGCCGCATTCCTGTGCGATTTGGTTCAAGGCTTCGATCTCAGCTGCAGAAAAAAGTAAGCCACTATTACGTTCACAACGCTTCGCCGCCTCGGCTTCGAGTTGTCCCGGCAACAGACATTTCGCATTGCCACCACTCAGGATATTGTCCATGACAGCCTTGATGTTCTCATTCCGGTTTCGGCCCAGGGCGAATTGACCCGAGGACATGGCATCGGGATGAATGGCCTGAAAGAAAAAGCAGGGCGTATGCTTTTCATTGTCTTCCTGCCAGCGGCTTCGCAAAGTCGGCAACGAACCTCCGATAAAGGCCCCCACGATTTCATCGATCAAAGACAAGCTGTAACCCTTGTGAGCACCGAATGGAATCAATGCTGCAGCTTCGGAAGCCACTGTAGTGGGTTTGCCATTCTTATCCACCGCCGCATCTGGAGGAAGCGGCTTGCCTTCGCGGGCCAATTGTTGCACACGACCCATGGCCATTACCGATGTGGCCCAATCGACCACGATAGGAAACCCAATGGATTCGGTGGTGGGAAATCCCCAGCTATGCGGATTCGTGCCTAGAGTCGGCGTCGTGCCTTGAAAAGGAACCACCTCTGCCAATGCAGCCGTGCAATTGGTGTAGGCGATGTAACCCTTCTTCGCGGCATACATCACATATCCCCCGCCCCACAAATAATGAAAAGCATTGTCCACGGAAACCACTCCGACACCATACTTGTCCGCCAATTCCATGCAACGATCCATGGCTTCATACGCCACCGCCTGTCCCAATTTACGATTGGCATTCCAGACTTCAGCCGCTGCAAAACGTCCGGGGATTTTCTCAATGGCGACATTGGGTTTACAGCCGCTGGCTCCACTACCGAATAAATGATCCAGATGCAGCGCCTTGATGGCATTATGCGTGCGGATTCCATGCCAGGATGCGTAGCCGGAGAACCGCGCGGCCATGGCCGCCTCGTCCGCTGAATACCCACGACGGTGGTAGGCCTTCTCAATCAACTTGTCGTGTTTTTCCTGTGGAACGACAAAAAAAGTCTCGCCCATTATCTGACCTCGTTTGCCTGTGCAAGAGCTGGTTTGCCCTGCAGAACATTGATGAGATTGGTGGCCGCCATGCCCGCCTGACGCTGCACGCTCTCGAAAGTGCGCGAACCCACATGCGGCGTGACGATGCAATTCTTCGCGGTTAGCAGCGGATGATCCTTGGCTGGAGGTTCGTGATCCAAAACATCCGTCCCGTATCCGGCAATGCGGCCGGCGTTTAAAGCTTCAGCCATGTCCACACTGTTCACCAACTCCCCGCGGGCGCAGTTGAGAATAATGGCGTTGCTTTTCATTCTCGAAAGCGAATCCTTGTTGATCATGTTCCGCGTTGAATCGGTGAGATTGGTGTGCAGCGAAATGATGTCGCAGTTTTCCAGAATCTCCTCGATGGACTTGGCCCGTTTCACCTCGCAGGCGTGGGCAAAACCCTGATCCCAATACACGTCGAAAGCGGAGATTTCCATGCCGAAAGCGCGCGCACGAATCGCCACTTCCTTGCCGATGCGCCCAAGGCCGATAATGCCAATGGACTTGCCCAGAATTTCATGACCCGTCATCCGCTTCCATTCTCCGGCACGCGCGGCGTTGGCCTGCTCCATCAGATTCTTCAACAAGGCCAGCATGAGCATGAAACAATGTTCCGACACCGTGGTGTGATTCACGCCGGGACAAAAGGTCACGGGAATTTTCAATTCCGTGGCGGCCTTGACATCCACCTTGTCCAACCCGATTCCATATTTGCTGATGACTTTGAGACGCGGCAAGGCTTTCTCAATCACGGCACGGGTGATTTCATCGTCACCGCACAAAAAGGCATCGACGTCGCCCACCAACTTCAACATTTCCGCCTCGGGTAAAGGACCGCGGGCAATGACCAACTCATAGCGCGCGTCTTTCAACTGCTGGTGATGAGGGCCGGGAATATCCTGAAAGGAGGTCGTGGTCAAAAGGATTCGAGTCATGCGATTTTCTTTGGGTTATGGGGATAAAGAACCATGCTGAAGGTAGTCAGGATCTAGCGAATTTTTGCCTATTTTGCATCAGGATGCAGAACACAATCGACAGTAAATTGAAGCCGGCTATGGAACGGGTTTCCCGTTATGGGCAGGAGCATTTGCTGCGCTTCCAAAACGAGCTTTCTCCATCTAATCTGAACATCCTTTTGGACCAAATTCTCTCTATCGATTTCGAAAATGTGGCCGGTCTTTACCGTGATTTGGTTGTGGGGAAAACAGAACTGGCCGTCTCTACAGGCCTTGTAAAACCTTTGGGTGCCAAAGCGTGGAATACGTTCAACCTTGCCGACCAAACCCGCATGACCGAGAGCGGAATGCAGGCTTTGCGAGAAGGCAAGGCGGCGACCTTTTTGGTGGCAGGTGGTCAGGGCACGCGACTCGGCCACAACGGTCCCAAGGGTACTTTCGATATCGGCCTTCCGTCTGGAAAGTCCCTGTTTCAATTGCAGGCCGAACGATTGCTCAAACTCTCAAGAGATTGCGGCCCCTTCGACTCCGCTCAGGGACCGCGCCAGAGTAGCCATATTCCCTGGTATATCATGACCAGCCGGGAAAACCATTCCGAAACCACAGCCTTTTTTGAGTCCCATCATTTCTTCGGACTGGATCCAAAACAAGTTTGCTTCTTCCAACAAGGCGAACTTCCGGTGGTGGATGCCAACGGAAAAATTCTGCTGGCGGAAAAAGGAAATATTTCCCTCGGTCCGAATGGCAATGGAGGCTGCTTCCTCGCCTTACATTCCAGCGGCGCTTTGGAGGATATGAAACGTCGTGGAGTGGAATGGATTTTCACCTACAGCGTGGATAACGCTTTGGTTCGTGTTTGCGATCCGAACTTTCTCGGTTTCGCGATCGCATCCAATCTTCCCGCCGCCAGCAAAGCAGTGGCCAAAACCAATCCTGCCGAACGGGTCGGTGTATTCTGCCTTCGCGATGAGCGACCTTCGGTGTTGGAATACAGTGAGATGACGCCTGAGATGTGCGAACAGCGCAATGCTAGCGGAAACCTGCTTTACGGTTCCGCCAATATCGCCATCCATCTTTTCCGCAGGGATTTTCTCGAAGCCAACTCGGACTCTTCCCTGCCCTATCATGTCGCGCACAAAAAAATCCCGCATGTCAATGACAAGGGTGAAACCATTTCTCCTGCGACACCCAACGCCTACAAGTTTGAACTATTCATGTTCGATTTGTTTCCCAAAGCTCCAGACATGGCCGTTCTCGAAGTTTTGCGAGAAGAGGAATTTGCCCCCGTGAAAAACCCGCACACGGACAGCACAGACAGCCCCAAAACTGCGCGACGCTTCATCCTCGATCTGCATCGCCACTGGGCCGAATCCACCGGACTTTCCACTGCTGAACTAAATGGACTTGATGTGGAAGTCAGTCCGCTGACATCCTATGCCGGTGAAGGTTTAACCAAATCCTCATTCCATCGCGATCCGTCCCGACCTGTTCTTTGGGCCTGACATGCCGCGCGTATGGGCCGGATTCCTCGCTGTTTTCGTATTAAAACTTCTCAGCCGTTTACCGCCTGGCTTGATCATCACCATAGGATCGCCATTCCTTCCCATCTACGTCTTTTGCCGCCATTCACTTCGTGAACGCCTACGAAGCCTGCAGAATCTTGTTTCGTTTTCTGTCCCAACACCTCTCGCCTATTACCGAATGCGACTGCGAATTGCGGCATTGTCCCTGCGACATCTCACCGGCCATATTGATGATGTTTCCATTCGAGTGGAAGGCGAAGAACATTATCTGTCCGCGCTGACAAGCGGGAAACCGGTGGCTCTTTTAGGCTGGCATCAAGGCCCGGTGGAACTGCTCCATCGCATTCCTGCTGTGCCACAAGATGGCCGACCCTTCTTCATCTTTACCGCAGGTGGTTTCGCACCAATGCTAACCCAACTTATGCGAAACGGCAGGGAGCAATCTGGAAAACAAACCGTGCCTATGGATGTTCAACACAGTGCTCTGCGTTCGTGGGCCCGCCAGCATGGTGTTTTAGCGGTGATGGTCGATCAAGTCCCCGGACGTCCCAAGGATTGGATTTCTCTTTGGAATGGGAAAGTCGAGATTCCCCATCCCCGTAATTTAATGGACTGGTTGGGTGAACGAAATGCAGTGTGTCTGGCCGTTTCCGTAGGGTTGGAAAAGGACAGGTCTGTTTTATTCCGGTATCAACCGGTGCAAGCTAATGAAAAAAGTTTGGGCCGAGTGATGGAAAAGGCCATCTCAGAAGTACCTGATCAATACAACTGGTCTTATCCGAAGATTCGATTCCCCCGGTAGGGGCGACTCGCGAGTCGCCCCTACCGGGGTCAATTAACGCCCATCCTTGGTACTGGTACCAAGCGGTTTGGGACGGTTGAGCTTCCAGCACATGGGGCATCCGCTGGAGCCTTTATAGGAATGCCCGCGACTACAGACTTTCCATTCGTCCTTGTTCGGTTTTTCTTTTGATTTAGATTCGGTCATTTTTGCCTCAGATATAGTGGAAATAAAAAAGCCAGCAGGTCGCTCCTACTGGCTTTTTCTCTTGCTTAGTAAAAGCCCTAGCGATAGTCCGCCGGAACGTTGCTGGCGTCACCGCCATGCTTCACAAATTCCCCAAAGAAGCGTTTCGCCTCCTTCTTGTTGGACTTGCGATCCGAAGCCATCGCGAGGAAGAAATAACCTCCCGGATCATCGGGGCAGTTGCTCACCGCCGTCAAACCGCTCTCGCTGGACTTGTCGTAATTCCCGGCCAAGAACTGAATCTTGGCGGCGCCCAATTGCAACTCACAGGAGTTTGGATGATCCACCAATGCCTTGGTGATGCGGTCAATAGCCGCATCCTTGCGGCCCAACGCCATTTCCGTTTCGCTCAGGACGCCCGTGGCGGACGGATCGCCGGGGCTGAGTTCAAGGGCGCGACGTGCGGGCTTTTCAGCCTGCTGGGGCTTGCGCTGGCGCAGATAGAGCCTTCCCAGAGAAGAAAGGGCGTCCGGGCTTTCCTTGGCCGCAATCGACTTGTTCAGGTAGTTCTCAACCGCTTCCAGCTTGCGATCCGCATCAAAGGCCATCGCCATGCCGTAGAAACCCTTGGACTGGATGGACGGGGTCTTGTTCTGCGCCAGTTCCTTGAAGGAATTCTGCGCTTCTTCCAACTTGCCCAGCTTCAACAGGCTCATGCCGAGGTAATAGGAAGCGTCCGTATAACCCGCATCGTATTTCAGCGCGCTGGCGAAATCGCTTTGCGCATCAGACCAAATGCGTTCCATGTAATTCACGAGGCCGCGCTGGTAGTAATAATCCGGATTCTGTGCGTCCTTTGAAATCAACTGCTCGAGGAACGGGCTCGCCAGATTGGGTTCACCGTTGACGATGCGTGCCTTCGCGAGACTGAACTGGACATTCGCATCCGACTTGGCGGAAGATGTATCCAGCAAAGCAATGGCATCCTTGACTCGGCCACGAGCCACATAAAGATCGGCCAGTGAAGCCATCACTTCAGGTGTGGGTTCCTTTTCATAGACAGCCTTGATCTGGCTCAACGCCAGTTCGGATTTGCCTTCCTTCGCCAGGGACTGGCCATAGAGTAAACGGCCACGGGTGTTCAAGCCGGCACGAGCCGCCTCAAGAACGGCGATCGCCTTGGCGTATTCGTCTTTCGAATACAGCAGACGGGCCAACGCTTCGGCATATTCACCATTGGTCGGAGCCAACTGACAGGCCTTGCGGAAATTCTGCTCCGCCACGCCGTCCTGCTTGCGGTCCGCCGCAATTTGGCCGAGACCGAAATAGGCCCAGGGATTGTTCGGGTCTTTCTTGAGCATGTCCTTCAACAGGGCTTCCGCCTGTTCGGTGTTCCCCTCCTGCTGATAAAGACGCGCGAGGCTCGTCATCACACGAGGATCGGAAGCGCCAAGATTAATGGCGCTTTGCAAAGCGTTCTTCGCATCGGTGGTCCGCTTCAGCTCGAGTAACGATTGGCCGTAGTTGATCCAGATTTGCTTGTCGTCTGTCACCTTGCTTACCACACGGGCGTACAAGGGCGCGGCCTCTGCATATTTGTGCTCCTGAAAGCGAATACCGGCGAGCGTGCTACCCGCTTCAACATTGTCGGAATCCAGTTGCAACACCGCCGCTGCTGCCGAAGACATGTCCGCGGTCATGTTCAATTCACGATCGACCTGAAGACGTCCCACAGCTGCGTGAACATTCTGAGGAGCCAGTTTCGCAGCGCGCTTGAAAGCCATCAAAGCCGGCTGCGGACGTTTGAGGGCAAGATTGGCATCTCCCAAAAGCAGCCAGCCGTTGAGGCTGTCGGGATAGCGCATGCTTCCCGCTTGCAACATCGGTTCTGCATGCACCCAATCCTGACGCTGGGCCAGCATCACACCGAGCTTGTAGTTCGCCAACGGATGGGCAGGATTGACTTTCAGGATTTGCTGGAACTGTTCCTCGGCCTGCTTGGAATCGCCGTGAGACAGATAAATCGACGCCAGTTCCGCGCGATAGTCCATGTTGTTCGGGTTAATGACCAGCAAACGCTCCAGCGTCCTTTGCATATTACCAGAGGTGTCGTGAAGCTGCTTGTACAGCTTGTAGAGTTGATCCAGAGTCTTGGGATCCTTCGACTTGGCGTAGTAATCCTCATAGGCCTGGGCCGCTTTGGCACCGCCACCGGACTGGGCATAGGATTCGCCCAACAACGCAGGAACATCTGGCTGGAAGTTTTTGGATTTTTCCAAGGCATCCGCCGCATCGGCCCAATTCTTTTCTTCGTAACGAATTTTGCCGAGGTAATAGAAAGCTTCGGTCGAAGTGTCGTTGTCCTTGGTATAGGCTTCGAGGATTTCCTTGGCCTTGGGACGGTTCTTCAGGTTGTAGAAGAGAACGCCGAGGGGCAGGGATTTTTTCGCTTCATCCGGGTATTTCTGCAATAACTGCGGACCGAGAACTGCAGCGCGATCCTTCTGGTTGGTTTTGAAATACGCATCGAGCAATGCAAGCGAAAGCTTGGCATCCATGGTGTCGCGCAATTCCGGCCGGGAAAGGATGTTGGCCACTTCCACCGGGTTGTTCAACTCATTCTCCAGCTTCGCCAGCGAAATCGCATAAAACTTGGAGTACTGCTTGATGGAGTAAAGAATGCGCATTCTTTCACGGGCCGCGTTCTTGTCCCCTGCGGCCACATATACGTCATAAAGCGCCTTGTTAACGGCTTCATCGCGCGGGAACTTCTTGTCCACCAAAAGCAGCGAAGCCTTGGCCTTGTCCGCCTGGCCCAGCTCCACCATCAAAAGCGCCTGTTCCTTTTGATAGTTCGCCTCTTGCGGCTGCAAGGTGACAGCCTGATTCAAATATTCCAGCGCGCGGTTCTTGTCACCGATTTTGCGATAAGCCTGCGAGGCTGCATAAGCCGCCTTGCCGTCCTTGGGTGAGAGTTCCGAAACCTTGCCCAACGCTTCGGCGGCAAGGGCTGTGTCTTTACGGCCACGCTGATACAGGTCGGCCAGCAAAGTCCACGGACGGATGTTTTGAGTCTCCAACTGGGTCCAGCGGCGGAGCAGGACAACAGTCGAGTCTGTCTTACCCAATGCAAGCGACACTTCCGACGCATTGCGGATCGCAACCAGTTGATTCGGATCGTTGGCGAGAATCTTGTTGTACACCTCTAGGGCGCGCGGCGTCTTGCCGAGGGATTCCGCGAAATCAAACTTGAGCGCGACATCGTCCGTGAAGGTGTCATACCCCTGACGCAACAGACTCGGACGATAGGTTGAGTTCGTCTTCTTCGCGTAATCATACACCTTGTCGAAAAGCGCCTTGTCCTTCTTGTTCGCAGAGTAAGCCGTATAATAGGCCTCGTTGGCCTTGTCCACCTGCTTCAATTGGGCGTACACATCGCCCGCTGCCTCGGACAGGGTGCGATCCTGACTCACTAGCTGATCCATGATTGGCAGATACGGGGCAAGCTTTGCGGCTTCACGTTTCTTCAAATACTCCTTGACCAGAACAACTTTGCCTTCGGCGAAAGTCGGATACAACTTGGTCAGTTTCTCAATAGGCACAATGCTACCGCCACGGGCATAGTCCACGGCCGCCATCTGGAACTTGTAATGAAGATCCGCATTCTTGTCACGATTCAGGCGGACAAGAGCCTCCACCAGACGCACGGTGTCCTTCGCGTCATCCGCAAGTTTTTGCATGGCCTGCAGGGATTGCAAGTCTCCCCCTGTGCGCGCGATGTACTGGTCATAAGCATCCAAAGCGCCCTTCTTGTCCTTGGCCTTTTCACGCTCTTGCGCCAGCAACAGCTGGTAATTCTTGCGCTTGGGTTCGATTTGGACGATGCGTTCGAGCGCGTCCAGATATCCCGCAGGATTGGTCTGCAGTTTATTCAAAGTCAGCAAATCTTCCAGCAGATCCATGTTGGTCGGCTCGTTCTTGAGACGAGCTTCCATGTGGGCGCGGGCCTTGGGATACAGACTGGCGCGCAGATAGGACTGCGAAACCATCGGGCTTGATTTCAGGCTACTGTCGGTTTGCAAAAGGCCGTCCCATTCGTGGGAAGCACCGAGATAATCGCCGTTCATGAACAGCGACTGTGCCAGCTTGTGTTTTTCATCGTCCGTGGACTGGCGCTGTGACAGGAATTTCCACAATGTCAGATTGGACTTGATGCCCGATTCGGAAGAAACGGTTTTTCCGAAGGAGCGCGCATAAACCAGATTTGCGGGTTCAATTTCATAGGCCTTGCCATAGCGCAACGCAGCGGAGGAGTCGCGATGTTGCTTGCCATCCACTTCACCCATGCGGAACCAGAAAGCTGCGTCACGCGGGTTGCTCTTGAGTTCCTTTTGGAGAACCTTCTGGGCGTCGTCGTATTTCTCCTCCTGAACATACACTTCGACCAGTTCGCGGTCGTAACGGGTATGCTGGGCGGTGTCGAGCACTGCCAGAGCTTCGAGAGACTTGCGATAAGATTCCTGTTCAGCCTTTTTGCCTTTGACGAGCGGATAGACAAACTTCCAGGCTTCGAGAGACTTGGCATTGTTTCCGGCATAAGCCTTGGAATGTGTCAATGCCGCAGTCGTATCCTTTGCCTGCAAATCCAATTCCGCCAGTTTCAACAAATGCTTCGCTGCGGCTTCAGGGAAGTTTTCGGAAAGGGCTTTCAACGCTTCGCGAAGTTCCGAACCGGTCTTACCCACCGCCATATAAGCTTCCACCTGCGCGGCACGAACTTCCTTGTCCGCAGGATTGGCGGCCAGGAATTTCGCCGACAATGCGGCCACTGCAGGATATTGCTTCGCACCGTTCAAGGCGAGAATCGCGTCTTTGTCGGTCTCCAGTGTTTTGGGAGATTTGGAATTCACGGACATCAGGAACTTAACGGCCTGAACATTGTCCTTTTTGGCGAGATATCCGCGCGCCACCATGTATTCCAGCTCAGATTTGGCACCCGGCAATTGCGCCAGACCGTTGAGGACGGGGAGATACTGCTGCACCTGATCATCCTTGGTGATCGTCAACGGCAGCAGGGCCTGATAGTCGGCATTTTGGGGTTGGAGTTTCAAAGCCTTGGTGTCATAGGCATAGGCTTTTTCCTTGTCGCCCGCCGCCAGATAAATCTTGGCCAAATCGAACTGGGCTTCATGCGCCGTGGCATCTGCGCTGTCTACAGTCAGCAACACAGCCTTGTATTGATCCGGATTTTTGACGAGCAGAGTCTTCAACTTGTGGAAGACATCGCGGTTTTTGGGATCAAGCGCCAGCAAACGGGTATAGGCATCCGCCGCCTTGTCTGCTTTGGCTTGCGTCTCGTAAGCCTGACCCAAATGTTGCAGTACATCCTTGCGGCCCGGATTGAGTGCGGTGAGCTTGTTCAAGGCCTCTATTTCTTGATTTTTGTTCGCGGTTTGCTCGGCGACCGAGAGCATGGTTTCCCAAACTCTGTTGTTGTTCGGCGCCAATTCGCCCCACTTTGCAATCCACTTCGAAGCCAGCGCAAATTGTTTGAGGGTCATGGCCACATTGATGGCCTTTTCCAAAGTGGAAGTATCCTGTTCCTTGGAAAGAATGGCCTGATACACCGTCAATGCCTGTTCGCTGTTTCCGAGACTCAGGGCATACTGGCGCTGCAAGTTTCCATCTTCCGGAAAGCTCATCGCACCGAGTTTCAGAATTTCGCCCATGTAAGAAGAAGATGTGGATTTGCCGAAGGCATACACCTTGTCAAAGGCTTCACGCTTCTTCGGATTGGCCTGTAACCAGCCCCAATAAGAGGCATTGGCCTTTAGGTTGTTTTTCGTAAAGGCGTAAATGTCACCCAGCGGTTCCAGCAGGTTTTTGTCGGTCTGCGATTCGGCTTCGAGGAAGGGAATATATCCGATGAGCTTGGCTTTTTGTCCCTGCTTTAAATAGTGGCGCACGATGATTTCCTTGCCGTGCTTCCATTCCGGATGAAGCTTGGACAATTGTTCGATGGGCAGCAGACTGCCTCCGCGGAGATAATCGATCTCCAGCAATTGATAGCGATAGGCGATATCCTCACCTTTCACCTTGGTCAATCGCACCAAGGCGTCCGTGAGACGGGTCGTGTCGTTCAACTGTCCGGCCAGATGGTGCATGGACTTGATCGCGGGAACATCACCCGGATTTTGATTCACCCATTGTTCATACAGATCGAGCGAGCCTTTGAAGTCCTTGGCCTTTTCCTTTTCCTGCGCCAGAACGAGGAGATAACTCTTGTATTTGGGATTGAGTTGCACGAGGTTTCCGAGTGCTTTCATGTACCCGTCGTTATTGTTCTCCTGCTTGTACAACATCGCAATGGATTCCAGCAGTTGCGGGTTGCCGGATTCGGTTTCAGCGCGGGCTTCAAGAATTTTGCGTGCTTTTGCGAGCTGTCCGGATTTCGTATAGGACTCGGCCACCATGGGCTCGGTCTTGGCAAGATTCTCATCATCCTTCACCAGCCCATCCCATTCCTTCGCGGAAGCGGCAAACTCGCCGTTCAGGAAGAGAGACTGTGCATACTTGCGGGTTTCCTCAGCCACCGGCTTCTTTTGGGACAGGAAACGCCACAGCGGAAGCGTGGCTTTCAACTGCTCCTGTGAAGTCAGCGTTTGTCCGTAAGTGCGGGCATAAACTGCGTTCTCGGTTTGGAGCTGATAGGCCTTGGCGAAGCGTTGTGCAGCCGAGGCTTCTTTGCTTTGTTTCACTTCCACTTCACCGAGGCGATACGACAGCGCTGCGTCGGCGGGAGCACTCACCACTGCGCGGGAGAGGCTCTTCTGGGCTGCATCGTAGTTCTCACGTTGGATGTAAAGCTCTGACAATTCACGATCATAGCGGAGTTCGGAAGTGGGATCCAGCGCGAGCAACTGCTCCAATGTCTTGATGCGCAAATCCTCCTGACCCGCCTTGCCGGTGATCAAAGGATAAAGGAAATGCCAGCCTTCCGCCGACTTCGGATTACTTTCGAGATAGGTCTCGGTGTGTTGAACGGCTGCTGCTGTATCCTTCGCCTGCAAATCCAAAGCCGCCAATTTCAACAGTTGTTTGGAACCGCCGGAAGGATCCGCCTGAATCAATCCCGCAAGAGCGCGGCGCATCTCCTCGCCGCCCTTCCCTGTCGCGGTCAAAGCCTCGACCTGGATCATGCGGATTTCACGATCATCCGGATTGGAGACCGAGTATTGGGTTGTTAAAACCGCCAGCGCCGGATACTGCTTGGTGCCGTACAACGACATGATGGCGTCCCGGTTGCCTTCGAGCAACTTGGGTTCCTTGGCATAGACCAGCGCAAAATATTTCGCAGCGCCGAGACTGTTTTGCTTGGCCAAAAGTCCCTTGGCCACCATCATTTGCAATTCCGGTTTGGCCGTCGGCTGTTGAGCCATCGTTTCCAACAGGGGCAGATATTCTGCAACCTGATAATCGTTGCTGACGACGGAAGGAAGCAGCGATTGATATTCGGTGTTTTGCGGCTGCAACTTGAGAGCTTTGGACAAATATTCGAAGGCGCGATCCTTGTCGCCATCCTCCAAAGACAGTTTGGCCAGTTGGAATTGAACCACGTGAGCGGTGGGATCCGAAGCATCGATGCGCATCAACACATCCCGGCGTTCCTCTTTGCCCTGGCTCTTGTAAGCTTCCAGAATTTTGGCCTGGACCAGCTTGTCCTTGGTATCCACATCGAAAGCCTTGAGGTAGGCTTCACGCGTCTTGTCCGCCTGTTTGGCTTCTTCGTACATCCCCGCCAGACGCAGGATCAGGGCCTTGTCCATGGGATCGGCATTTTGTGCCAACTCCAGATATTTCACGGCGTCAGAAGTTTTGTGCTCCTGCAACAACAGGTCCGCCAACTTGAGATTGTAGGCCTTGTCACTGGAGTAATCCGATGCGACGGCCACATAATACTTGATGGCTTCGGGACGGTTCCCGCGCGCATCCTGCATTTTCGCCAGCTCAAGCTTGGTGTTGTTGTCATCCGGATTGACTTCCAGCAAACGCTGACGGTATTCAATTGCCTTCGGCGAGGATTTGTCCACCAGCCCAATCAGCTCGGAAAGCAATCCAGCATCCTTCGGTTCCTTGGCGAGTTTCAATTCCAGTTTCGGAATCAACTTTTCCTTTTGCAGGGGAGCGCGATAAAAGTCCACGAGGAAATTCAGCGCATCCTCGGAAGTCGGATACTTCAGGAGATAGGACTCATACTCCAATGCGGCAGGTGCGCGCTGACCGGATTGCACGAGTGCATTCAAATATTTTTCCCAATCCGCCTTGCTTTCACGAATGCCCACAATCTTTGTGAAAAGTTTGATGGCGTTCGGGAAATCCTGCTGCTCATAATAAGAGAGGGCCATCAGGCGAGTATCCAGCGGAGACATCACCTTGAGTTTGCGGAACTGTTCCGTGGCCATCGAGTAGCTCATCTGGTAATAATCAAGGATGCCCTCAGCTTCCACCAAACGGGGATCCTGAATCTTGCTCGAAGCACGACGATCCTGAATCTTGGTGAGTAACGCCAGCGTGTCGAATTGGCCGGGCTTCTGGGTCAACACAGCATCCACTTGAGTCAGGAACTGACGTTCTTCCTCATCTTTGGCTTTGCGCATGGCTTCGGCCTGGGCAAGATTGTCCGCGCGTTCCTTGGCAACGCGTTCCGCTTCTTCGCGGGCATATTTGGCAGCTTCTTCCTTGGCCTGACGCTCGGCTTCCAACTGAGCTTTGCGATCCGCATCCAGGGCGGCTTGTTGTTCCGCCTTCTGTTGGGCGATTTCACGAGCCACACGGGCAGCTTCTTCTTTCGCCTGCTGATCCGCTTCCAACTTGGCTTTGCGATCGGCTTCAAGAGCCGCTAGTTGATCCGCCTTGGCTTGACGCTCCGATTCCAATCTGGCCTTGCGGTCCGCGTCCAAAGCAGCCTGTTGTTCGGTCTTTTGCTGGGCTATTTCAGCAGCAACTCGTGCGGCATCTTCCTTGGCCTGACGATCCGCATCCAGTTTCGCTTGACGATCTGCGTTCAAGGCGGCTTGCTGATCGGCTTTGCGTTGCGCAGCTTCAGCAGCAACTCGGGCAGCTTCATCTTTCGCTTGACGATCGGCATCCAACTTTGCCTGACGATCCGCATTCAACGCTGCTTGCTGATCGGCTTTACGCTGTGCAGCTTCTGCGGCAACTCGTGCAGCTTCATCTTTCGCTTGACGATCTGCATCCAGCTTTGCCTGACGATCCGCTTCCTGCGCGGCCTTCAATTCAGCAGTATGATCGACAACGGGAGCCGCCTGTTGAACGACCGGAGCCGGTGCAACTTCAGCCGGTTTTTCTTCCACTATTGCCACGGGGGCGGGAACGTTTCTTCCGGTTCCAATATCCTTGATGGCCTGTTCAAAACCCGCGCGTTCATCCGCGTTGCTGGAGTAAAGAATGGCCTTTTGATAGGCTTCCTTGGCGCCACCGGGATTCTTGGCCGCATCGAGGGCCTGGGCAAGTTGCTTCCAGTTTTCCACCGATTCCGGATCTTCCTGAAGCATGTCCTTCAGCACCGGAACGGCCTGTACGAATTTGCCAATCGAGAAATAAAACTTCGTCAGCTTTGAAGCGTAAGTGGGATCGGCGTTCGGCGTCTGGCGCAACCGATCCAGCAATTCGGAATACTCCCTGGGAAATCTCGTCGGTCCGAGGGATTCAAGAACAGACAAATATTTTCCGCTTGTCGCATCATCCGTCGGATTTTGAAGGAAAAGCGTGTGCAACACGGGAACCTGCGCGTCCAGAATTCCTGCGCCATCCAAGGCCGTCTGGTACCCTTTGAGAATAGCGCGATCGCCGGGCTTGATTTGAAACGCATGATGATAAGGCTCAATGGCTTTATCAAACTGTCCCATTTCAACGTAACAGGAACCTAACAATGCCAGCGCATCGACGTAATCCTTGTTGGAAGCGAGCACTTGCTGCAAGGAGCTGATGGCCTTGTTGATATCTCCGCCCTGATACTGTTTCTGCGCCGTTTGAAACAGCTGATCCGCAGATGCCGCCGCAATGGGAGTACAAAGGGATCCGAGAACCACGAGACATGCAACCCCGAAGGAATGAAGCCGGTTGGAACGCAGGGAAGTGGAGACAATGGACTGCATAGTCACTCCGTTTCGTTATTCTGTGGGAAACCGAACAAATTTCCCGGAAGGAAAAATTCAAAAGGAAAAATTAAAGGAAGAGTGATTCTTGGAATTTCGTCCAAAATCATCCCATCCCCTAGGGCGCGAAATATATAAACTGGAGCCTGCTTAGCTGCGATTTTGGCCGGGAAATCAGCTTTTTTCCCAAGGAAACTCTAACACCTCATTCAACCTGGATAACCCCATGCCCAGTTGGATCAGACGATCCAACCCGACTGCCACTCCGGAACAGGCGGGGAATCCCTCCTGCATATCACCAAATAGCCGCTCGTCTAGGGGTGGAACTGGCTTCCCTGCTGCCTTCCGCTTCGCGTTCTCCCGCTCAAAACGGAGACGATATTCCCCGATATCCCGTAATTCCTGATAACCATTTCCCAATTCCATGCCTCCAGCAAACACTTCAAAGCGCAAACTGGCCTGTGGATTTTGAGGATCCGGTTGGGCCTGCGAAGACAGGATTAGAGGGAAGCTGTGGATTATGGTCAAAATTGAAGGATTTAGGCTAGGTTCAACCACCTCGGACATGAGAAAGTTAAGGACATCAGGTGCTTCCGCAAAGTCTTTGACCTTCAAACCGTGAGCCGCAATAGTTGGATGGGAAACCAAGAGCTCGTAGCCAGCAGAAAAGGGATCCAGACCTGTGGCCTTCAAAAACGCCTCTCCATAGGAAACGTAGGTGGCGGGCAAGGGGCCGACCACAGTTTGGCACAATTCAACGGTTTCTGCCATCATCTGCAACAGAGAAAAGTCGAGTCGATACCACTCAATCATGGAAAACTCGGGATTGTGCTTTTTTCCACTCTCCCCCATCCGAAACGCCTTGCTGATTTGGAAGATATCCGGATAACCGCGAGCCAGCAGCCTTTTCATATGCGGCTCGGGCGAAGTTTGCAAAAACCGCATGTCACCTGTTACAGGTTCGGAGGGCACGGAAAACAAATCGATGTGGAAATCATGGGAGGCTCCCTGCGAAAGCAGCGGAGTCTCCACTTCAAGAACATTGCGGGCTGAAAAGAACGCCCTTATGTCGGATAATGCTTTGGCCCGAAAACGGGCTGCGGCGATTTTATTTTGCACGCTCTACGTATTCGCCAGTGCGGGTATCCACGCGAACCTTCATGCCTTCGCCGATAAACAACGGGATGTCGATTTCACCACCGGTTTCAATGGTGGCTTTCTTGGTCACATTGTTCGAGGTATCGCCCTTCACGGCAGGCTCGGTATAGGTGATTATCAGATCCATGAAAATGGGAGGCGTCACTGAAATGGGTTTCTCGCCCCAGAAAGCCACTTCACATTCCGTATTCTCCAGCAACCATCTCTCGGCGCCGTCCATGGATTCCTTGGGAATCTCAACCTGTTCATAGCTCTTGGTGTCCATGAAGGTGTAAATCTTGCCGTCGGTAAAAAGAAACTGCATGGTGGTGTAGCTGATGTCGGCTTCCTCGAAGCTTTCACCCGACTTGAACGTGCGCTCCAACTGACGGCCGGTGAGAAGATTCTGCAACTTCACGCGATTGAAGGCCTGGCCTTTGCCCGGTTTGACGAATTCATTTTCCACGATCATGCACGGTTGACCGTCGAGTAAAATGCGGGCGCGTTTGCGAAATTCGTTGGTGCTAATCATTCCCATGAGAAACCTCACCTTGCGGCATTATTAAGTTTTCCAACGCCCGAAAAGAGACGGAATATTGGATATTTCCTGTAAAAACGGGACTGAGATATAGAAAAACATGGCTGCCGATCAAACGCCCATTCCTTCCCATTCACCTGCATCCACACCGTTGTGGCAGCGGGAATGGCAAGCCTCCTTCCGAAATCCTGTCGAACTGCTGGAATTCCTCCATTTGGATCCGCTGCAAACTCCCGGACCTTTGATGCTGAATCCGGGATTCCCTTTTCGTGTTCCACGCAATTATGCGGAACGCATGCGCAAAAGCGACTGGAATGATCCTCTTTTGCGACAGGTGCTGCCATTTCATCATGAAGAGGAAGAACGGCCAGGATTTGTTCAGGATGCCGTGGGAGATTCAGATGCGCAGGATGGAAATGGCGTTCTGCGAAAATATCATGGCCGTGCCTTGCTGCTTTTAAGTGGAGTGTGCGCGGTCCATTGCCGCTATTGTTTCCGACGTGAATTTCCGTATGAAGAAATCCCTGCAGCCAAAATGGATTGGGATCAAGTCTATTCTCGTCTCGCAGAAGATTCCGATTTGGAAGAGATTCTTTTCTCCGGCGGCGATCCACTGTCGCTATCCGACTCCAATCTTCGTTGGCACTGGGAAAAAACATTTACCATTCCTCAAGTCAAGCGCATTCGCATTCATACAAGAGTCCCCGTCGTTCTTCCCAGTCGCATCGACTCCAAGTTTCTGGATTTGGTTCGGGAGATGAGTTCGCGCAAACCTTTGTTCATGGTGCTGCATATCAATCATGCAAACGAAATCGGCCCGGAACTTGAGGAACGGATAAAAGCCTTGAGAGCCGCGGGAGCCGTATTGCTCAATCAAGCCGTACTACTGCGCGGTGTGAACGACAATGTTGATGCACTGGTTGAATTATCCCAACGACTTCTCGATACCGGCTCTCTCCCCTATTATTTGCATCAACTTGATCGGGTGCGCGGAGCCTGGCATTTTGAAGTGCCGGAAGAAGAAGGTTTGGCGTTGATGGAAGAACTTCGGCAACGATTACCGGGATATGGCGTTCCGAAATATGTGAGAGAAGCTGCTGGAGAAGCGTCGAAGCTGGATGTATCTGCCTTAACGAGGTTGAAGATTTAACCTTTCTTCAAAATCCCCGCTTTAACCAACTGTTCCTGAAACCGGTTCTTCAACCATCGATCAATCTCTCCCGCCGAAGTCAACTTCAACACTTCGCGGGCGCATTCACGCGCATCCTCATAGGAAATAAACCGCGTCAGTTGTTTCATCTCCGGCAGTTTCGAGGGACTCATGGAAAGCTCATCCATGCCCATGCCGATGAACACGATGGCCATGTAAGGATCCGACGCCATTTCACCACAGACACAAACCGGAATACCATGATTACGGGCCACATTCATCACGGTCTGGATCTGGCGCAACACAGCGGGGCTGTGCGGTTGATAAAGATCGGCGATGCGTTCATTCGCCCGATCCACCGCCAAAGTGAACTGGGTCAAATCATTGGTGCCGAGGCTGAAGAAATCGACTTCACGGGCCAGTTCGTCCGCCAATAAAACAGCCGAGGGGACTTCGATCATGCAGCCGATTTGAAGATTGGGATCAAAGGATTCCCCTCTTTCGCGCAATTCTTCCCGCGCCTCCTCCGTGATTTTTTTGGCCTCGCGCAACTCCTGCAGATTGCTGATCATGGGAAACATCAAACGCACATTTCCCGCCGCGCTGGCCCGCAAAATGGCCCGCAACTGGATTTTGAAAATATCCGGATTGCTGAGGCAAACACGAATGGAACGCCAGCCCATATAGGAATTGTCATCCCCGGCAATTTTAAAGGAGGAAACCAGCTTGTCCCCGCCTGCATCCAAGGTTCGGATGGTCACGGGATGGGGATTCAGACTGGATGCCAGATAATGATACGCCTCGTATTGTTCCTCTTCCGTCGGCATGTCGTCGCGTGTGAAGAACAAAAACTCCGAACGGTAAAGGCCTACACCGGCGGCGCCATACCGCGACACACTTTCCACTTCCACCGGCAATTCGATGTTGGCTTCCAACGCCACATATTTTCCGTCGCGTGTCACCGCATCCAGATCACGCAGGTTCGCGAGCGAATCCTCCTCGGCGAAATGCGCCGCGCGCTTCATCCCGTATTCCTTGATGTCGCGCAAAGTGGGATTCAAAACGACAACGCCGTCGTTTCCATCCACAATCAAGGTTTGACCCGGATCGATTTGAATCTCGCGCCACGACAAGCCCGACACGGCGGGGATTTCGAGTGAACGCGCCAGAATGGCCATGTGCGAAGTTTTACTGCCCGTCTCCATGCAAAGACCGAGAGTGTTGCGACGGTTGAATTGCGACAACTCTGAAGGCGTGAGGGAGCGCGCCAATATCACTCTCGGCTCTTCCAATTCCACCGCGATTTGTGTGCTTTCAGACAAGGTGAGAATATCGATGACGCGTGTGCCTACGTCGCGCAAATCGATCATGTGATCCTTGAGAAATCCGCCTGCTGCGGCGTCAAAACGTTCCGCCAGCAGATTTATCTGCCGATAAAAGGCGTATTCAGCGCTGTAGAGATTTTCCCGCACATCCCGGAACACCGTGTCCAGAATTTCCCGGTCGCGGAGAATGAGAATGTGGCTGTCGAAAATCCGGGACTCATGCTCGCCGATATCACTGCTGACACGATTCTTGATCCCCTCGATTTCCTTCTGTGCCCTGTCGAGGGCACGGCGAAGGCGAATCGATTCGGACTCCACCTTTTCGGGCGCGATCAACTGTTTCAAAACTTCCCGATGTTCGGGATGCACAATGTACGCGGGTCCAATGGCGATTCCCGGCGAGACGGGAATTCCGCGCAGCACCATGCGCGAAGGGGAAGTCAGGGGCATCCGGATTTATTCCTGGCGGAATCGATCCTCAAACAATTGCTCAACGGCCTCGAGCGCCGCCACTTCGTCGGGTCCCTCGGCTTCAACCAGAATCATGGCCCCAAATTCTGCGGCAAGCAACATGATGTTCATGATGCTCTTGGCGTTGGCCTGGACGTCGTCCTTGGTGAAAGTGATATGACTTTGAAATTGTCCGCAGGTTTCCACGACGGCTGCCGCAGGTCGGGCGTGAATGCCCGCCTCGTTCGTCACCTTGAGTTCCTTGCTTACCATCCCGTATTCCTCTCTTTCAATTTGCATTTCAAATGCACCTGAACCTTGTCCCCGTCGGAGAGATTGAAATCCCAAACGGGAGCAATCACCGTTCCCTGATACACCCGTTCGTATCCGCCTTCACTTTGACTCACCGTTTCAATGGCCGTACGCCACAGCATGAGGCTTTCCTTTGCTTCCACAGCGCAACTCAACCCAAGCCATTCATCCGTAATTCCGATTTGATGAACCGCAGGCATTTCCGCATTGGAAGCCAGAATATCCCGGTGCTTGCCTGCGCCGTCCTTCCACGAAACATAACGATCCGGAGCGTTGCCTGCGAGCAGGCAGAACAATGCTTCGGCCACAAAACGAAAACTGACGGCACCGCCATGACAACTGAAACGCCATTGAACATCGACCGCATCTCCCTTGTTGGGAAGCGAGAATGCTTTTTCAGCGCGAAGTTTGCCGCCGCCGTTTAGTGATGCTTCTCCTTTAAAAAGAATTCTGACGCCGGTGGCTGAAGCCTGTAACTTCGGCGATCCAAAATGCACTTGCAATGCAGGTGAAAAATCCTGCCGCTGATAGACATCGAAAGGGGTTTCGGCGGGCAGCAGCCATTCTGAAAAGGTTTCCCGGATTCGCCGATCATAAATCAGGAAGTTTTGCAAACCTTCTTCTTTTGCGACGATCTGATTTTCAAGCTTGGTCCCGCCCTGCGGTCCCGAAATGATGAAAGCATGATAAGCCTCGGAACGGCGCGTAAGCGTGTCGCACAAATTGATTCCGGTTTTTTTCAGCCAGAATTGATCCACCGCCCCGTCGGCCGTAAACGCAAAAAAGAATTTTTCCGTGTTGAGAAGATGTTCCGCCCGTCCGTCGAAGTTCCAATCCGAGGATTCCCAACTGTGGGATTCACCGTTTAGACAAAGCGCATCCAGTTGCTTTTGCGCCGCGATCAATTCCCGGTAAAGCGCGAAACGCAAATGGGGCAGATACAGTCCACCGAAAACTCCATGCCAATAGGCGCAATTGCATTGCGACTGCCAGAGATGATCCTGCGCGGTTTTCAGCAAACTGGAATCCAGATGAGATCGATGCTTGTCCAGCACTTTCGACAATCTCAAACCCTGCTTGTGAATGCGATTGCTTTCGGGATATTTGGTGAGGAAGTTCCGCCAGAAGGTTCCGCGTAAAAACCGATCGGCATCCTCACCCCGGCCGGATTCCTGCAGCCAGTTTTGCAGGCCGCGAAAGCGCGGAACATCCGCCGCATTCTGGGCCCAAACCATCATTTCCTGATAGGATGCCGGCGGCAAATACACGAGACCCAGATTTTTTGCGTTCGTTAACCCGCTGCTTAACGGTTGCATGGAAAAGGACTCCGGTGCGGCCTCGATGGCGGAAAAGAATCGATCCAGCCAGCCATGGGTGTAAACCGTATCGAAGGTTTGCGGCCAGTCTCCGAATTTTTCGCCATCATCCCCGAAAACAACCTGAACTTCATCTTGAGTGTTTAACTGGTGAAGACTGGAAATCACCTCTTCCACACCACGAAAGGGAATGGTGTCGCGCACGGCATCGTGAATGGGAAACAACTTCAGGGAATAACCCTGATCTTCGGTGTCGAAATACCCGTTCAAATCCGCGTCCGTCTTCCCCACCATCTTGAAATGACTGCCGTCCAGAACCACGTATTCGATTCCGCAGCGGGCAATCGGAGCCACCAACGAGGGTTCCCATACGCGTTCCGCCAGCCACATGCCGCGCGGAGCGTTTCCGAAAAGTTTTTCGATCTTCCGGCTCAGTTTGGAAATCTGTCCTTCCTTGTCCCGGTCGGAAAGCATGGGAAGAATGGGCTCGTAATACGCGCCTCCGAGAATTTCCAACTGACCCGATTCACACAAGGAGCGCACATCGCGAATATAATCCGGGCGGTGTTTCTCCAGCCAGTCGATCAGAATGCCGGAAAAATGGAGGCTAATCGAAACTTTGGGGTGCGCTTTCAGAACATCCAGAAAAGGCCGGTATGCGCGATCATGCGCCCGCTCAAAAATGAAATCGAAATTGCCTACGGGCTGGTGGTTGTGGATGGCCCACAAAAGACGGATCATGGAACGCTTTCAAAAAAGATCAAGATTGACGTTGAGTCCCCTGTCATGGATGGAACGGAACAAGGAGTCGGCATTTTTCAAAGTAGAACGTAAATCGCGGTGCAAGGTCGTATCGGTTAACAGGGAGCCCAAGGTTCCGTTTTTGGAATTCATTTTTCCCAGAACTTCCTCCAACCCCTGCGCCACCTTTTCTCCGCGCGCGGCCAGTTCCTTCACATGCCGGGAAGCCTCAACCCCATTGTTGGTCATTTCATCCACTTTGGGTTCCTGGGAACGGACAAAACCATCGATTTCACGGCTCAAACCGTGCAACGTTTTGACTCCGTCGCGAATTTGCGGATCGACATCCGTTTCCAAACTGGAAATGCGGCGGGTCAAATCCTCCGTGGAAGCCAGCAAATTATTGACGCGTCCCGCAAACTCGGGTCGACCCACTGTACTGTCCACTACTCCGCGCAAAATCTTCACGAGGGAATCCGCCTCGACAAATACCTGACCGGCAACGCCCATGGCTTCGGCAATGCCTGCATCAAGGGCGCCAGACAAAGTACCGCCGGATTCCAGAATATCGGAAGAGGTCCCGAGATGTATCCCCAATTGGCGTTCGCCCATCAAACCGATGTTCTGAATGCGCACTTCGGAATCCTTTGAAAGCTTCAGCCCGCGCCGGATTTGAAAAGCGACTTTGACCGTATTGCCTTCCAGTTCCACCGAGGTCACCTTGCCCAGGGAAACACCATTCACCTTGACCGGATCGCCTTCTTGTAAAGTGGAAACCTGATCAAAGACCGCGTAATACACATCGGTCTGGCGACCGGGAACAGTATTCTTCAGGAAATAAACACCGAAGAGCAAAACACAAATCGAAAATAGGACAAAAATACCGACGACCAGATTGCGACTGCGGGAATTCATGACTACTCGTGTACTTCCGTGGAAAGACGGGTGGCATCCTTCGAGGGAGTTTTACCCTTCATGGTTTCAATCAACTTTTCATTGAACAACTTGGCGGCATCCACGCCTTTCATCTTCAAAGCCATGTTCATGGCGATCACCTCTGAAATCACCGTGATATTCTTCCCCGGGGAAATCGGGATCACCACCTTGGGAATGGAAATACCGATGGCTTCCGTATTAATCGCATCCAGTCCCGTGCGGTCATAATTCTCGCCCTCACGCCAGTGCTGCAATTCCACAATCACTTCAATCTTTTTCGCATTGCGGATCGCACGAATCCCAAACAACCGCTCCACATCCACGATGCCGACTCCGCGAATTTCCATGTGATGGCCGAGAATTTTATTTCCCTTGCCGATGATGGAGCGTCCCTTGCGGGTCATATTGACAATGTCATCGGCCACGAGGCGATGACCCCTCTCCACCAAATCCAATACACATTCACTCTTTCCCACACCGCTTTCACCCACATACAGCATTCCCACGCCATAAACATCCACCAGCGAGGCGTGAACGGAGCAATAGGGGGCGAACCAGTCCTCCAGCAAATCCTGCAACTCGGTGCAAAAGTCCATGGTCTCACGCGCCGTGGAACAGACGGGAATGTTCTGTTCCTTGCACATCTTCAACAATTCATCATGGGGCCCGGCGTTATGCGTCATCACCCACAACGGAGAGGGAAAGGCCTTTAACCGATCAAAAATTTCCCGGCGTTTTTCCGGGCCCACGGATTCGAGGTAAAACCATTCCGTGGTTCCCATGATTTGAATGCGTTGATTGCTGAACACTTCGGTGAAACCGGCCAGCGCCAGTCCCGGACGATGCAGGTTGGGTTCCAGAATTTCCGTGGAGAGAGAGGATTCCGGCGTCTTCAAGGTCAGCGAGAGCTCTTCCTTGAAACGAAAGAAAAAGTCCCTCATGGGGAGGGACCTTTTACGGTGAATTTCCAAACGGCTGAAGTCGATGGTTTCGGCCATGCGGCTGCGCCTTTCTTTTCCTCAGCCGGCCATGGCAGCGGAGACGGGGATGGATTTGTGACCTTTCAATTTCTCATTTTCCTTTTTGAGCTGGCGTTCGATCTTTTCCAGCATGGAATCAATCGCCTTGCCCATCACGCCATCTTCAGCCTCGGCGCAAATGGATTTATCCAGAATCTTGATAATACCCTCTGCCCGGTGAACTCCGCTCTTCCCGGCATCCAGAATTATATGCGCTCCAATCATGGAATCGTTGAATTTCGCCAGTTTTTCGAGACTTTCCTGGAGGTTTTGGTGTAGATGCTGCGAAGCGTGGAAATGGCGGGCGGTGACCTGGATTTTCATGAACGATCTCCTTTTTCCGATTGAGAAGGCCTGCACACGGGGGCCTCCATAGGATAATCTACTACAAACCCCTGTTTTCGGAACACTGATTTCCGCGTATTCCCCTAGTATTGTTTGCGCAGCCGGGCCGGGAGAATCTCCAGTTGATCCCGGTACTTGGCCACGGTACGCCGGGCCACGTCCAGTCCCTGGGACTTCAGGATCTCGACAATCTTCTGGTCGCTCAGGGGGTGCTGGGCATCCTCCCCTTCAATGAGCTTTTTGATCTCATCCTTGGTGGCCACCGAGGAAACCTCACTGCCGTCGCTTTGCGTAACGCTGGCCGTGAAGAAATACTTGAGCTCAAAAATGCCGTGCAACGTTTGCACATACTTGCCGTTGGTCACCCTACTCACGGTGGAAATGTGCATGCCGATCTTGTCCGCCACATCCTGCAGGATAAGCGGTCTAAGATGAGTCGGGCCTTTTTTGAAAAAGTCCGGCTGGGCTTCCATGATGGCATGCATGACCTTGAGCATGGTGGACTTGCGCTGTTCGATGGCGCGAATCAGCCAGGTGGCGGAGTTCAGCTTGGCCCGCACGAATTGTTTTTCATCCGCCGTGGCGCGACTGCCTTTACGGAGAAGTTCCGAGTAAGCCCGCGAGATGCGCAGGGAGGGAATGGTCCGATCGTTCAACATCAACACCAGTTCATCGTCGATTTCTTCCACGATGAGATCCGGGATGACCGTTACGGAATTGGTGGCACCGAGAAGCCTTCCCGGATGGGGTTCCAACGATCCAATTTCCTTTACGGCAGTCTGAATTTGCTCAGGCGTGACTTCATATTTCTTGGCGAGCGCGGCGATCTTCAAACGCTCCAGCAGATCAAAATCCTCTTCGACCATGCGAGTGGCCAATGGACTGACACGACTCGTACGACGGATTTGAAGTTGCAGGCACTCCCGCAAATTACGGGCGCCAATTCCGGGGGGTTCGAGGGATTGAAGAATATGCACCGCTTCCCGGATGCGGGTGTCGGTCTCTTCCAATGAACGCCGGCCATCCAGCATTTCCTGAATTTGGACATGCAGCGGTTCCAAGTCCTGCGAGGGAGCCTTTTCACCAATGGCGAGTTCGCCGTCTGTATCTGCCACCAGATAACCACGGTCATCAAGACTATAGATCAGGTATTCCACCAACTCCACGACATTGGGTGGAATATCGCGATCCTGCAGCTGGTCGAAGAGATGATCCTGCAGGGATTTGGCATACACTGGGGTTCGCTCGAAGTATTCGTCGGGACGGTCGGTTTCTTCATTGTGTTTGCCGCCGGCATCGAAACCCTCTTCAAGATAGGAGTCCCAGTCGATTTCCTTGTTCGCCTCGGCACCTTCCCCCATCATTTTATCGAGAGGCGCTTCTTCCGGAGCGATGACATCTTCACGCTGAGAGTCAGAGAGTGGCATCTCTTCGGATTCGGGCGCGTCCCCATCGTTCTTTTTCTCTTCCTCCTCGCGAATCATTTCCTCATCTTCGGTCGTCTCCAGCATGGGGTTGGTTTCCAACTCCTGTTTGATCACCGTTTCCAGTTCCAGCGAGGTCATTTGCAACAACTTCAAGGATTGAATCATTTGCGGAGAAAGCCGCTGATCCATTCCGATGTTCAGGCCGAAGTTGAGTCCGAGATTCATGGAAGTCTTTATGGAATAGGCGTTAATTAGGCCAGTGAAAAGGATTTGCCGAGATAGATCCGCCGAGCTTCCTCGTCCTGGGCCAGATGTTCGGCCGTGCCCTCAATCAACACTTTTCCTTCAAACATGATGTAAGCGCGATTCGTGGTAGCCAAAGTTTCCCGGACACTGTGGTCGGTAATGAGAATTCCCATTCCCCGGTCTCTTAAAGCAAAGATAACCGATTGGATATCCTCGACCGCAATCGGGTCGATTCCCGCAAATGGCTCATCCAACAGCAAAAAATCAGGGCGGGTGGTCAACGCCCTGGCAATTTCCAAACGCCGCCTTTCGCCGCCGCTCAATGTATAGGCCTTGTTCTTCCGCAAATGGGCGATCTTGAATTCTTCCAGAAGCCGATCCGTTTCCTCCAGCCGTTCCTTGCGTTTCATGGGACGGGTTTCGAGAATGGCGAGAAGATTTTCTTCCACGGTGAGTTTGCGAAACACGGAAGTTTCCTGCGGCAAATAACCGAGACCCAATCGCGCGCGGCGATACATGGGCTGGCGGGATACATCGCGATCGCCAATGAAAATTTTTCCGGAGTCCGCGCGAATCATTCCCACAATCATGTAAAAAGAAGTGGTTTTCCCTGCGCCATTGGGTCCAAGCAGACCCACGACTTCCCCCTGCCCCACGTTGATGGAAACACCGTCCACCACACGTCGGCCTCCGTATACTTTGACCAGCGATTCCGTCCGAATTTGTTTCACGGCTTCGCCTTCCCCGTATTTTTTGCGCCAGATTTGGGAGACTTCCCCAATCCCCGACCTTCATAAACGCCTTTGGATTTTCCCTTCACCAGTACCTCGTCAATTTTCCCGCCCTTGAACGACAGGGCGATGGTATCTCCTTCAGCCCGGTTTTTGCCTTTCAAGGCGTCCTTCTCGAAATGATAATAGGTGCTCTTGGCCATTCCCAATACTTCCGCATCGTGGACACGGCGTTCCTGAAATCTCATCACCATATAGTCCCCGCTCATACGGTTGACATATTGGGGGCGATCGACGTCAAAATACGTCCCGGTCGCGTTCCGAAAAACCTGAACGCAATCCACGGCGCTTTTTTTAAAGGCCAGAAACAGGGAATCCCCCACGACCTGGGATTTGTGGGCACGGGTGGAATCCGTGGCCTTTTCCAGGGACAAGGCATCGGCATTACCGTTAACCCACATCCCCTTCAACTCTTCCCCATGCAATCCCAACCGCATCAACAAACCTTTGACTTCGCTGTCCTCCACCTTCACCACGGGATCCTGCGACAGAAAAAGCGAATCCGCCTGCTTCCGGTATTCGGCGTGACCGCAGGTAATGCGCAAGTCGCGCTTGGTAATGATGACATTCTCCTCGGCATCCGCCACGGATGCGGAATCGAAATAGCGCAATGTTTTTCCCCGAATGGTCAAGGTGTCCGGACCTTTTTTTTTCTCCGTGGTTTTCACCATGTCACTCGAATCCTTTTGTTTTTCCGGATAAATCCTTCGTGCCACGGGATTTCCGGTCAAGATCGCCTCGCGTCCCACCCGGTCATAGGTCAACCGCTCCCCTTGTGCTTCCACCTCGCCGCTGGAATCCCGCATGAACACATGACCTTCCGCCAAAGCCTGATTCCCACGCTTGTCATACGATCCACGATCCGCAGTGAGCCGGGAACCGCGATGGGTAATGCGCATGCCGGTTTCACAGAAGACACGGTTCTGATCCCGCTGCCAGACGGCCTTCTCGGTTTCAAAATGCAATAGGCCGTGATGAAAGCGCACATGTCCGGTGAGTACGTATTCGCCACGCATCCGAAATCCTTCCATGTGATCCGCGTTTTCCATCACCAGCGGTTCCCGATCCAAATCGGGATTCGATTTCGATGAGGAAACGCCCACGGCAACACCACATGCGAACAACCCAAGAGTCACGTACACCTTCAAGGTTTTCCACCTGTAGCCGGTGTGGAATCGATTTTCTCCGCACGCTCATCCACTTTTTGAAAAACTCCGTGCACGTCCGAAAGGATTTGCCAGTTGTTCAGATTGGCGTCGGAGACAAAACCTTTGCCTGTGAGAATATCCCCGTCTTCAGACACCACACGCACTCGGGCTTCGGTGCTGACATTATTTCCGGTTCGATTCCAGCGCAGGGAATCCGTTTGCAAGTCCATTCCCTTGCGCGATTTTCCGTGCACATGCCCTTTGGCGATCAGGAAGTTCATCGGTTCGTCCACCGAACCCGAATCCGCCGTCACCCAGATTTGTGAAACGCCCAGACTGTCGAAGACCGCGAGATCGACGGGTTCGGCGCGAATGAGATCACTTTTCGGCCACTTCACGAGATGCAGCGTCTTCAATGTCCAGCTTAAATGCGAGCCGTCATGCATGTCCAGCACGGTGGTGTCGTGATATTCGGCAAGCGGGCGATCTTTGGCCGTGCCGTTGCCTTCCGTTTTGGAATCGCCCTTGGAACAACCCATCCATGCAAGCGCGAAAGCGATCAATAAGGCGATTCGAAACATCGAAGGCAAAAATACCATTGTTATATTCAACCCTCCTTGAAACCGCGAAAAGATCTCACACAGGGAGCCATTTTCCCGCACATTGCTCGCATGTCGTTGCCGATCATGCTTGGCATGATGGCGCAAATGATGCTCAACATTGTGGACGGCATTTATGTCGGCCGGCTCGGCATGGAATCGAGCATGGCAGTGCTGAATTACGGCTTCCCCGTCTTCTATTTGCTTTTTGCCTTCTTCAACGGCATCAGCATCGGCACCAATTCGATGCTCGCGCGCTATATCGGAGCGAAACAGGAAGACAAGGCTGAAAAGGCGCTGGGCCAAATCGTCTGGATTTGCCTCGCCATCTTCGCCGTCGCCGTGCTCCTCTATCCACTCGGCATGCCGCGCTATCTGGCCTTTCTCAAAGCCAGTGAAAATACTGCGCAGCTCACCCACCAGTTTCTGACCTTCCTTTTTATCGGCATGCCGTTCACCATTGTTTCCCTGTCTTTGGGTGGCGCGCTGCGTGCCGAAGGAAACATGCGCGCCCTGGCTACGGCACAAATGTCGGCCGTGCTGATCAACATCTTGGTTGCGCCGTTCTTCATCTTCACGGACTTTCACGCCTTTGGAATGCAATGGCATGGATTGGGTTGGGGTGTCAAAGGCGCGGGACTCGCATCCACTACCGCCAATGTATTGGCCACCCTTTATATCGTTCGTTTGTATATGGCCGGCAAAACCCAATTGAGCTGGGTGAAGTTTCCCAAGTGGGATGACTTTGAAGGCGTCAAGGGAATTTTCAAAGTCGGCGTTCCCTCCAGCATTTCCCAAATCCTGATCGGCATCAATTGGATTTTGATGACCCGCCTCGCTGCAAACTTTGGAGACACCGCTGTGGCTGCCATTGGCATTGGAGGACGACTGGATTTGCTTTCGGTGTTTCCTGCGCTGGCCATCATGACTTCGGTGCTGACTTTGGTGGGTCAGAATTACGGAGCCAGGCATTATGACCGGGTACGCGCAACGGTGCGCATCGGCCTGCTGACCTCGTTCGCCACCCTGACTTTCATTTCCCTCATCGTGTTCGCGGCACGCCATTCCATCATTCATGTTTTCCACCAAAACGACATAGTCAACGCATCCGCGCTGCACTATGTCAGCTTCCAGTGTCTGGGCTATGGGCTTGTCGGCATCAATATCGCCAGCAGCGGTGCCTTTCAAGGTTTGGGACGCGGATTGCCGTTTTTATTTCTGACAACCCTGCGTTTGCTGGTGATTACCTTCCCCGTGGCCTATTTGCTTTCCCTTCGCATTGGAGAATACGGATTGCACTATGCGCCCGTCATCGCCGCCCTGATCACCACCGTTATTGCAGTTTCGTGGCTGCTTTCCACGGTCAACACCTTGCATCGAAAAGTCTCTCAAGCTCTCTGAAAACTCAGCGGGGAAATTTTGACTCCGAATAATATCAGTCATATTCTCGTCGAAGTGCGGTATTCCGAAACCGATGCGATGGGTTTTGTCTATTACGCAAACTATCTGGTGTATTTCGAAGTCGCCCGCACCACGGCTTTGGCCGAACTCGGTCACCCTTATTGGGAAATGGAAAAAGAAGGCGTACTCATTCCCGTGCTGCGCGCCCATTGTGAATACCTGAATCCCGTGCGTTATGGCGATAAGCTGATCATTCGCACAGTACGCACGCGTTTGGGCAAGGCCCGCATCCGGTTTGATTATGAAATCCGCCGGGAAGGGGAAGAAACCCTCTTAACACAGGGTTTTACGGAGCATGCATTCATGAGCCCGGCGGGAAGACCCCTGCGGCCCCCTGTGCATTTGGCGGAACTGTTTCCAGACGCCGTTCAAGGATAGCATTCATGAAGACAGTACTCATCGGAGCGAGCGGTTATGTGGGCTCGTTCATTTTAAAAGAAGCTTTGAATCGTGGACACAAAGTCACGGCCATTGTTCGGCATCCGGAAAAAATCACGCTACAACATCCGAATCTCACGGTGCAAAAAGGCGATGTGAGGGATGAAGCCGAAGTCGCGAAGCTGGTGGCCGGACACAACGCGGTTATCAGCGCGTACAATCCTGGCTGGGACAATGCGGATATTTACAACATACAGGTCGCAGCCTATCGCACCATCATGGCCGGAGTGAAAAAATCCGGTGTGAAAAGATTACTGGTTGTCGGCGGAGCGGGCAGCTTGGAAACATCTCCCGGCAAACAAGTGGTGGATTCCCCGGACTTCCCGGCGGAATACAAGGGCGGAGCACTGGCCGGACGCGATGTTCTCAACATATTCCGCGGGGAAAAAGAACTGGAATGGAGCTTCTTGAGTCCATCGATGTTGCTGGAACCTGGAGAACGCACCGGTAAATTCCGTTTAGGTGCGGACAGGGTTTTAATCAGTGAGACCGGTGAAAGCGAAATCTCGTGCGAAGATTTCGCAATGGCGATGATTGATGAACTGGAAGTTCCGAAGTATTTGAGAAAAAGGTTTACAGTCGGGTATTGAAAAACCCGCTTTACGAATCCTTTTAATAACACGATATAGACAACGTTTGAGAAAGCTTTGCAACGCGCGATAAGAATAGCGGATCCAATTCAAAATTACATTGGCCTTCATAAGTCACATTTAGCTGCAAAACAATATCTTCAACACCATTCCCAAGCAATTCAGCCTGATTCTTTTCTAAAAAGTCCACAACGACTTTCAGACTTGCGTCATCACGAATTGTGCAACTACCGTATGGAAAAGGGAGTCCCTTATATCGCCCAACTCTTGCGATCTCTCCACTTTCATTCTTCTCAAATAATTCGTGTCCGATCAACCTCTCGGCCAAGGCGGGAGAAAAATTCTTCCCCGTAAGTATGCACGATAACTCCATTGTAATCATATCCTGCTCCGAAGTAATATGATTAAGATTCTGACTAAGACACACCGGTCGCTGAGCTTGTCGAAGCGCGGTGTGTACACAAGGCCAAAATATTTTACCTCATCCCTTCAAATAATTCCTCCATCGCCTTGAGCGATGCTTCGGCCGGGGATAATCGACTAAACCGTTCATAGGCATAGTTCACACCCGAAGAACTGTTCAGCAAATGCAGATTCGGATCTCCCCCGCCATTCCGAATGGCTCGGATGATTTCCTTGACATCGCCGCCCTGTCCGATGCCACCCACGGAAATTCCGGGAATCAACATCGGCATTTCTTTCCCAAGCGAACGCCAGAAAGTCACAAGCTGTTCCAATTCACCCAGAGCTGTGGCCCCTACGACCGCGCCCAGATCTCCGCGATCCCATTCCACCAATTTCTCCGCCACCACCTTGTATAAAGGCAGGCGTCTTCCCTGTCCCAAGTCCACCACGAGATCCTGAAAATCCTTCGCACCGGGATTCGAAGTGCGGACAAGAACATAAATGCCCTGCGAGTTTGCTCTCGCTTTTTCCTGAAACGGTCCAATGGAATCGGAACCCATATACGGAGCCGCCGTAACCGCATCCGCGCCGTAGCTTTCAAACGCCGCTTCAGCATAAGCTCCGGAAGATGTACTGATGTCTCCGCGCTTCGCGTCCAGCACCACAAGAATACCTTCACTGCGATATTCCGCAATGAGACTATAGAGAACGTCCAACGCCTTGATTCCCAATGCTTCGAAATAGGCGATGTTCGGTTTCACGGCTGCGGGATATAACCGGCGTTTCGCCATCACTTCCAAAAGATCCGTGTAGAACCGTTTGATTCGATCGGCTGGATTGCCATCTGCGGGCGGAAGTTTTTTCAACACTGGATCGAGGCCTACGCACAGGGAATTCCCGACCTTGCGGGTTCGCGCCAAAAGGCGTTGATGATAATTCAGAATTTCTTCAGACATGGGATTTCAAGGAATCAACCATCCTCGTCCTCATCATCTTCCGCCTCTGGCGCAAATTTGATGGAGCGGAGATCCAGACCTTTTTCCTCCACCCGTTTTTTAAGTCGATAGAGTTCATCCAAACGCACATGAAACCCTTTGGAATCGTCGTCGCTGATCCCGTTGCGGATTAGAAACTCACAGACCTCAATGGCCTTCTCAAGATTTTTCTGATTCTGGTAATAAGTGATGAGCGGCTTGCATTGAATGGCCACAAACTTGGGATTGTAACCATAACGCTTGAGGCTGCCCCGCAAAAAATCCAGCGAAAACTGGGTGAGGAGATCCTTGTCCATGCGCGACTTGCTTTCCTTAATTTTGAAAGTCAGCAAGTCGAGAAATTCATGCGCCACTTCCACACGGTCAAAAAAAGGCGCCGGGGAATTTTGATAAGTCAGGAAATCTTCAAGTATGACGATGTCATCCGCCTGCAAACGTTGCAAGGCCTGCTCCAAAAACGACTCTTTGGTGGGAAATTCAGGGTGTTTGGTCATTTTCATCAGGTCGAATATGGAGAATATGTCTTATCAAGGCCCATCAAAGTTAACTTTCCCTCCCCATGTTCATTGATGAAACCCAGATTGAAATCGCGGCGGGCAAAGGCGGAGACGGAATGGTCTCCTTCCGCCGTGAAAAATACGTGCCGCGCGGCGGCCCTTCCGGCGGCAATGGCGGTCGCGGAGGCCACGTCATTCTCAAGGCCAGCAAAGACCTGCATACGTTGTACGATATCGGCCAGCGCCGCATCTTCAAAGCCGAGGACGGCCAAAAAGGTGGAACTTCGGATTGTACGGGTCGCAATGGACCCGATGAAATATTGCTTGTTCCTGCCGGAACTTTGATCAAGAATGCGGAAACAGGCGAGTTATTGGCGGATCTCAAGGCCGATGGCCAGAAAGCCATTTTAGCAGAGGGTGGCAAAGGCGGATTGGGTAATGCCGCTTTCGCCAATTCCATTCGCCAAACTCCCCGCATGACCACACCGGGAAAACCCGGAGACCAGCGTAAAATTACCCTTGAGTTAAAACTCCTTGCCGATTGCGCCTTGATAGGTTTCCCCAACGCTGGAAAAAGTTCTCTGTTGCGCCGCGTTTCCGCCGCCACCCCCAAAGTGGCTGATTATCCCTTCACCACACTCAAACCCGTTCTGGGAGTTGTGGGCATGGGGTTGGGACGCAGTTTTGTATTGGTGGATATTCCCGGCCTCATCGAAGGCGCTGCTGAAGGAAAAGGGTTGGGTCACCGCTTTCTACGCCATATTGAAAGAACCGGCTGCCTTGCATTCGTCATCGATAGCAGTGGCGAAAACCCTTACAAACAATATCAGGTGATTCGCGCAGAACTGGAAAAATTCCACCCCCTGCTTTTGGAGAAACCCAAACTCATTCTGCTCAACAAGGTGGATTTGGGGGAAATCAAAGTCAGCGTGAAGTTTAAAAAGGAAAAATGCCAGATCTTCCAAACTTCATCGATAACCGGACAGGGTTTGGAAGAGTTTAAAAAAGCTGCCTATGCGATTGCCAGGCAGCAAAAAGACAATGTCGATCGATGGGAAAGCTAAGGCTTTAAACTTCGGAGCTTACTTGTTTTCGTCGTAAGTCCGCTCGACGTCTTCGCGATCCTTGGACTCCACAATATCCGCTGCAAAACTGCGCTCCAAAGGAAGATTCGATACTTCCGCGCTGGTGTTGTCGAGAATGTAGACAGCAGAAGGATTATCCAGCCAACCCTGCACTTCAATGTCTTTCAAATTACGCGAGGTGTTTCCAGAAAGCTTGACTTTTTTGAGGGCTGAATTATCCACCCATCCCCTATTGTCGCCGCTTTTGATGAGTGAGCGCGACTTGCCTTCCTTCAAAAGTTGAACTTCCTCGTCCGCCGACAGAGAAGCAGCCTTGTCGCTGTCTCCAGAAAGCTCAGCCTTGTAAAGAACCGTACCGTTGTCCTTTATGCGAATCACCTCGGCGGCTTCCGCAGGTTTGGACTTGGCCATGGCTGCAGTTGCGGCCATGAGCATACCACAAACCAAAATCAAACGCTTGTTCATAAAAGCCTTCTTTCCTCTTCTACCATGACAATATAACCAAGTTCCATATTTTGCAATATATTTGAAGGAAATCCTTAAAAAAGCAGACTCTTAGGATGATTCCAAATGGCAAAAAGCCAGGGTAACAAAGGGTTTTCCAAAAAGGCGCGGGGCGGGTTTCTCGTCCTTGGGGCGCTTGGTTTTTGTGGCTACCTCCTGTTTGGCCGACCTTTGGGATTTTCCTCGAGTGAAGAACAAGTACTCTTTGAAGTCCCCAAAAACGCATCCATTTCCTCCCTCGCGCGCGACCTCCATGAAAAAGGATTGATCGGATTTCCCCGGATTTTCAAGCTGGTCGTTCGACTGACTGGCCAGGAAAAACGCATTCGAGCCGGGTTTTATTACATCCAGCCCCGAAATTCTGTCGTCGAAATGGCCTTCAAACTTTCTTCCGGAAAAATGGCCACACATACCGTCACCATTCCTGAAGGCAAGACGAGTTGGGAAATATACGGCATCCTGAAACGCTATTTCTCCTTGGATTCATTGAGTTTCGCGGGGCTGGTCCACGATTCAGAATTTGCGCGTTCCATGGGAATGGAAACACACGGCGTGGAGGGATACCTCTTTCCCGACACCTACATACTCCCTTGGCGCATCACCGAAGCCGATGTCTTGCGCACCATGATTACCCGTTTTCAACAAGTCGCTGGCGAATTCCCCGAGGATTCTCAATCTTTAAAAGCGACGAATCCACATGGCTGGGTCACATTAGCCTCTATTGTTGAAAAGGAGGCCGCCGTTAGCAGTGAGAAAAAACTGATCGCCGGGGTTTTTTCAAACCGGCTCCGTCTGGGTTGGCCTTTGGGTGCCGACCCCACCACCCGCTTTGCCATGAAAAAATTGACGGGTCCCATTTCCGCGGCCGACTTGAACACGAACTCGCCATACAACACGCGGCGTTTTGCAGGTCTGCCCCCGGGTCCAGTCTGCAACCCTGGCCGCGAAGCCCTTTTGGCGGCGCTTCACCCCAAAAAGACCCCAATGATGTTTTTTGTCGCCAAAGACGACGGTTCGCGGCAACACTATTTCTCCGCTACGAACGAAGAACACAATGGCTTTAAGGCTCAAGCTGCCGCAAATCGGCGGCATCGGGCCGAAGCGCATGATTCTATTTCCCTCAGCGAGGCAATTCCACAGGATAGTGCGATACCGTTACCTCAAAATGAGAGAGTTAGTCTCCAACCTGGGCTTACAAATACCCGAATTTCTGAAAAGCAGTAAATGCAGGTTGAAGCCTGTTTGAATTCCATGCTAAACGCCGATTTTGCCAGCCTATTTGGCCCAAAACGATTAGATTACGGGTATAATGAAAGTTTGTCCGGGTTCCGATCCCAAGGAGCCATTTGGATCGTGCGTACGAGTCTTGGAAGGATCATCATGCAAAACTCCCGAAACCTGGCCATAAAAACCGCCCTGTTAATGGCTTTTGCCGCTCTGGCCATTCAAGCCCAAACGGCGCAGCGTTGCGATTTGGCCGGTAAGGATACGACGCTCAATGGGCAGCCAGCCAAACAATGTCTGGACGTTGCTTCGCTCAAAAATCAAACCATTGCCATTCCGTCAAATGTCACGCGCATAGATAATCAGGGGCTTGCCCTGTGCACAAAATCAGTCACCACGGGCGGCGATGCCGATTTCTTATTCGTGTTGGATCAAAGCGGAAGCATGGGCTTATCCTTTATCTATGTAAACCCCAATCCCCCGCGCGATACCATCTACTATGCCGACAATGGAGGATGCACAATTCCTGGTACCGATGCTCCCAATGCAATCGGAAAGCCACCTGGTGGCAACATCTATCCCACTCCCGTTACAATCCAAACAGCTGCAGGACCCGTCACAGTTTGGAGCATTAAGAACAATGCCAATTGTAACAGCCTTTCCGGCGATCCTTTTAAAGTGCGGGCAACAGTGGTTAGCAAGGCTATTGATGCCATCGTCAGCACCTCAACGAATTCAACGATCGGATACATTCCATTCGCCCATGATATATGGACTCCAGCGAATTGCCAACGGCCCCTGACTTTGACAGCGGCTAATATCACCACCCTCAAAAACAAAATTATCATCGATTCCTCATATGGAACCATATATAACAGGCCCTTGGATTCTGCAAAGCAATGGCTCAATACGCCCTTGAATCTTGGTAGAAACCCGACCAAGAGGGCCATTGTGTTTATATCCGATGGACAACCCAGCAATCCTGATAGCGATGGCTTTGCCAAGAATCTAAACGGCACCTACAAGTTCATAGACAAAACCATCCCCATTTACGGAATCTTTCTTGGAGGTACTGCAGCGGAAACCAGAGTCTTAGAGGCTTTGTGTGACACCACCCGTCCCGCCCAGACAGGTGGACCCGGCGGACGGGTTCCACTGGGTTCGGATTTCTATCGGGTACCGCCTTCTCGCCCTGACAGCATCAACGGCGTGATGAAAGCAATCCTAAACAAGATCATTACAAGCTATTCTCCCACCCTTTTCACTATTACCAATACCACCTTGAATGTGACCAGTAGCGCAACTCTCGCAAACCAGTTTATCGATCAAGGCGGCGGCAACTACAAAATTGTTCTCGACAGCGTCCTTCCCTTACAAACAGGAACGAATAATATCCGGGTCATTTCCAGACTCAGCTCCTTACCGACCACCCCTCCCACTCCGGTTATTACTCAATCGGACACGGCAAATTTTGCACTTAATGTCGGTGCAGGATCTGGCGCATCCTTTTTGGGAGGGCTCATCACGAAGTGTTACAATCCCACGAGCTTGCAATGGCTGAACTCTTCGGGAATTCGTCCCGCTTCAGGATATTTCACAGACTCCGATGCCACGGTTCAGGTGCTGGTCACCACATCCAAAAATGGCTTGGCTACCATACGTCCCGTGGTCAGAACATCCGTTCCACCCCCGGATACTTTGAAAGCACTTACCCTTCCCAGAGGAACAGATTCCCTCCGCTACTCTGCAACCATTCCCATTGCAGCACCATTTGGCTCCATCGGAGTACCGAACACGGCAAACACGACTTTGGAAAACAAGATTTCAGACACGTTAAAGGGGTGTTGGCAGAACCCGCGCGATCCAAGGGACAATGCTTGTGACCTTATCCCCATTCATCCTACCAACAAGCAGGCCACGGCATACTTCTCCAACGACAGTCTTGGCACCACGAACATTTCCCAATTTGCACTTGGAGTCACGCAAGCTTATGTGATTGTCAAAGACCAACGCGGAGACCCGGCACATTTCCCCTATCAGGTTACAATCACTCTTCGCAGCGGTGATCGGGAGGTAATCAATCTCACTCAGTCCATTGCCACTCCAGGACTCTTCTACGCACGTCTCACCTTGGTACAAACCACAACCGGGGTGCAGCAGAATAATGGCACGTTGCAGTATTCCAATCTCGGTGATCAAATGTTCGGAACCTACACGGATCCGATTAATTTGGATCAAGCAACCTGCCAGGCTGGAATTGGACAGCCGCCGCAATTCACTCCGTACATGCAATTCACCGATGCGACAGGTGCCGTCCTTCCAACAGGCACCGTCATTCCGAACACAAAATTCTGGTCATTAGCAAATGGCAAGGTATACCTGACGGTAACCGATTTCAACAAGACCAACTTCACTTCGGTACCCGTTCAAATTTCTGCTCGGAGCACGAAACTGGGGCAGACTGTAAGTCAGGACGCGGAGTCCATGGTACAAGGACAAAAAAGAGTGATCAACGGAGATCTCGCGGATTGGAGGGATAGCATTCCTCTCGGAGAAAGCCTGGCTCCCGCCGCAAACGGCCGTTTAGAAGGCGCGTATCGTATCGTAGTAACAGCCACCGCCCATCCTCATGACAGTACCGGGGCTGAGCTTCTCAATCAGACCATGACCGATAGCGTGGTCATCGCCTATCCCGATTCCTCCGGCTCTCTTAACTTTTCAGACGTGACCAATGCCGCCGATCCGACAGGCCCCTCCAGTCTGATCGACACATTGCGGGATCAGAATTTTGTGCGCGTTGCTGCAAATGACGTCGTCACAGCCACGGCTCTTTGTATTGGCAGCACGGCGGATTCTGTTCAACTGAACTTCACCCAAGTTCCATCCGGTGGATACATATCGGACGTGCTGGTCCGCGATATTGGAACGCCTAACACGACGGATACCAAGCTTACATGCCCCGTAGACAGCGGCGTAATTGTGAAATACACAGACCCGGTTTATGGAACCCAATTCCAGCAGGTGATTCAACAGGTTCTTACACCTGTCGCTACTCCTCCTGATACCTTCTTCGTTGCGGGCCTTAATATCACTTTGCAAACCGGGACTACCGGCGCGTTGATCGATTATACGCTTGATGGTTCCATTCCCTTGATTGGTCCCGTCCAGCAGTACACCGGCCAATTCTCCATCGGAACCACGCGAAACGTCAAAGCCTTGGCATCCAAGGTCGGGTACTTGCGCAGCCGCATACTCTCTGCAACCTATTTGCTTCAACCCAAGGCGCTCGCCGGTTATGTCAAGGATATTGACCGGGATGGTGCCGGTGATTTGGTCGTGCTTGTTTTCGAAAGACCGATCCCGGCCAAACCCGATACCATTGACACGGTTTATTGGAACAAGGAGGCTCCCGGCTATCTCCACAAGATGTATAACGTCACGATGACTGCCGACAGCCTCGTGCTTTCGGCCGTACCGAATCCAAGTACGCCATTTGGCCTGTATCAAACAGGCATTCCGGATCCCGCCCACCCTCCCATGGTCAAATTCCCGCTCGGAGGATATTTCAACGGATTGCGTGTGCCGCTGATGGATGCCATGGGACCGATTCCCGCCTCCGCCCGCAAACTCCCCTCGGATTTGAAGGTCGCATATATTGACGCTAATGGTCAAAAAATTGTGAACCCTGATACTCTCTTGATCAATACTTCTGAACCCATTGACAGCGTGGATCAATCGGGTGTCTCACACTTCTTTAACACCCTCTTCCGCTTCAGTTCTGGAGTTTCGAATTGCGCCATCCCGGATACGGGTAAGACAACCATTGCTGTTCAGGAAATACACCATCTTAAGGATTCCCTGACCTCGGACGGATTGCAGTCCATATTCCAATTGATCGTGGATAATCGTGGCAATGCAAAAACTCCGCAAATCGGTGATTGCATCTATCTGGACGGGCTTACCGGAAACTTCACCGATTTCGATCACAACATTCCCGGCAAGGGAGGCGTTGTACTGAACGGTGGCAACTCCAAGAAGAGCATACAGGGTTTAGACGGCTACCCACCGGTATCCGGACTGACACCTGGAAGCCGGGCTTTTAACCTTGCAAACAACAGCACCACGGGAACATCCACAGTGAACACCAACACCAGTGGAAACATCGAATGGGTGGCTCCGCAAGATTTTCCGGCCAACTATGTGGCTGGCGCCCCCTACACACCGAAAGCGACCCATGTCATTTCTGACACGGTTGTTACCGCAACGGATTCCAAGGTAAAAGAGTCCCTGCCAAAGGGATTCAGTACCTTGCAAGTCGTTACAGCAGGCGGGCCTTCCGGACGGTACATCGCCCATGTGCATCTCTCCGATCACTTGGGGCACTTCGTGAAATCGTGGAATCAGGATTTCGGTTTTAACGGCGAGCTGAAGAACGTATTCCGCCGGTCCAACAGCGGGGTAACTTCCTTCCTGGTTTGGGACGGACGCGATTCCAAGAATCAACTGGCCGGTCAGGGAGTTTACGTCTGGAGCGTCATCTTTGAGACTCCCAATGGTAAAGAGACTCTGGTGAGACGCACGGGATACGTGAGATAAACCAAATACCATTGCAAACAAAAAGGCCCCGCTGAGCGGGGCCTTTTTTATGGATTCAATTCAAAACTTCTAGCTGTTCCGTTTGGAAAAATCCCGCATCAGGGAAACCAAGGCATCGATTCCATCCACTCCCATGGCGTTGTAAATGCTCGCGCGGAAACCACCGACCGACCGATGTCCCTTGAGACCGGAAAGTCCTGCGGCTTCCGCCTCCTTGAGGAAAGCCCCTTCGAGTTCGGGTTTGTTCATCACAAAGGTGACGTTCATTCGCGAACGGTCTTCAACGGCACAAGTGCCTTTGAACAGAGGATTGGAATCGATCTCGGCATAGAGACGGCCGGCCTTCTCTTCGTTCAGCTTTTGCATGGCACTCACGCCACCCTTGGACTTCACCCATTTGAGGGTTTCCAGCGCCATATAAATGGCGAAAACCGGAGGAGTGTTGTACATGGAGTCATTCTCAGCCTGAAGCTTGTAATCCAGCATGGAGGGTAGCTTGCGCTTGGCCTTCCCCATCAGGTCATCCCGGATAATCACAAGGGTTGTACCGGCAATGCCCATGTTCTTCTGCGAACCGGCATAGATCAATCCGAACTTGGAGACATCCACCGGGCGGCTGAAGATATCGCTGCTCATGTCGGAAATCAGTGGAACGGCTGAAGCGGGAAAGCTCTGCAACTGGGTCCCGTAAATAGTGTTGTTCGAAGTCACATGGAAGTACTTCGCATCTGCAGGAACTTCATATTCCTTGGGAATGAAGGTGTAATTCTGTTCCTTGCTCGAGGCCACCGCCTTGGCATTCCCGAAAAGCTTGGCTTCCTTAAGAGCCTTGTTGGCCCAGACGCCCGTGTCGAGATAGGCGGCAGTTTCGCCCTCATCCAAAAGGTTCATGGGAACCATGGCGAACTGGAGGCTGGCTCCACCCTGAAGAAACAGCACCTGATAACCGTCCGGGACACCCAACAGCTCTTTGACAATGGCACGGGCGTCGTTTAAAACCGCTTCGAATTCCTTGCTGCGATGGGAAATCTCCAGCAGGGACAGCCCCATGCCGTTGAATTCGAGACAGGCGCGCGAACCCGCTTCCATGGCCTCACGGGGCAGAATGGCGGGACCGGCGCTGAAGTTATAGACCTTGTTCATCGGGGATTCCTTGTTTGGATTTGAATTAAAAATAATTCCTGGAAATTTATCGGATAAATTTTGCAACGGCGGTGGTTTGAATACCACCACGCGGATTAAAAACACCTCGGATTTCCATCGATTTGGGATTGCAGGCTTGAACACAGTCTCCCAAAAATTTGTTCACCACGTGTTCATGGAAAATTCCGACATCGCGGTAGAAGTTGATGTACTCCTTGAGACTTTTCAGTTCCAGGCAAAGTTTGTCCGGAGTGTAGGTAATCATCAAGGTGGCAAAATCAGGCAAACCAGTCTTCGGACAAATGCAGGTGAACTCCGGGATCTGAACTTCGATGGAGGTTTCACTTCCCGGGTACTGGAATTTCCACGATTCGATTTTGGGAGTTTTGAGATTCGGGATGTGATTCTGCCGCCCCTCGTATTGGCCTTCTGTTTTCTTGCGACTCACAGTTCCTCCTCCCCTACCATTTTTTGTTCTCCGCTAGTGAGATCTTTCATCTCATAGGACCCGGCTGGAGCGCGATCCGAACCGAGAAAAAGGACACGACTGACACCTTGATCGTTGGCTTCCGCCAGTTGTTTTTTGAGTTTTCCACCGTTCAAGGAATAACTGACAGCGCGGCCTTTGACCCGTAAACGTTGGGCCAAACTCAATAGTTCAGTTCGAGGCAGCCCCTCGGATGAGGCTACATCGGCAAGATAATAATCCAGTCCCTGTCTTTTGATCGGCAGTAATCCTTTTCCATTCAACAGATCCGCAAGAACGACATCACCCATGCCAAATCCAACCGCAGGAATTGCCAGTCCACCCAAACTGGAGAGCAAACTGTCGTAACGTCCACCGCCCGCAATGGCCCTCAAGTTCTGGCCCTTGTCGAACACTTCAAAAACAATACCGGTGTAATATGCCAGTCCACGAACAACGGACGTATCAATGCACACGAAATCACCATGGCCCAATTGGGCCAACAATGCGAATAGCTCTTTCAACTCGGATAATCCCGCAGGGTCGTTCATTCCCTCCACACGGGAAACAATATCCTCAATGCTGCGGCATTGAAAGAAGGCTTCCAAACGATTCGCTGTTTCCGTATTGATGCCCTGTTCACTCAACAGAACCCGAAATTTTTCTTCACCGATCTTGGCGCGTTTGTCGAGTGCCGTATAGACCGCAGGCTTTTTTTCCGCTTCGATTCCCAAATGATCCAAAAACTCCGACAGCAGTTTGCGGCTGGAAATACGGACAGCAAAGTCATTCGATCCCAGCCCAAAGCCTTTTAACATTTCAATGACAGCGCTGATCAAATCCACTTCCGCAGCAATGGTGTCGCAGCCAATGATGTCCATGTTGAGCTGGAAAAATTCCCGCAAACGGCCGCGCTGGGCGCGCTCGTAGCGAAACAGGCGGGGAATGGAAAACCACTTGATGGGCAAGCGCAAGCTGTTGCCCTTTTGGTTCACCATGCGCGCCAATGTCGGCGTCAGCTCAGGACGCAGAGCCAAATCGCGGTCGCCTTTGTCCTTGAAATGGTAGAGTTGTTCCACAATTTCAGGACCCGATTTCCCGACGTAAAGTTCAAGATGTTCAAAGGTCGGGCCTTCGTATTCTTCGTAACCAAAGGCGTGACAAGTCTTTCGCCACCCGTCGAACAAATGGTTCTGAATTCGCATGTCCTCGGGGTAAAAATCCCGGGTCCCTTTTGGGGTCTGGACAGGGGGTTGAATGTGCTCTTGCGGAGGCATAAAATCCTTTGAAAACGTAGTGTAAAAGCTATCTTTTTTTGCATCTGTGAAAGCTCTAAAAACCCTTTATAAATCAGCCTGAATGCGGATTCTTCTGACCAACGATGATGGCATTTTAAGCCCGGTTTTATACCGCGTTGCCGATGCCCTTGCAACCGAACACGAAGTTGTCGTGGTGGCGCCTTCCACCGACCAAAGTGGCAAGTCCCACGGCTTTACGCATCGACCTGAAAAATTGCTGACGTATCTCGAAGAAAAGGGAATGCCCTACCCCGCATTTCAGGTGGGCGGAACCCCCTGTGATTGCGTCAAGTTTGCCATCTCGCAGTTGATGCAGAACAATCTTCCCGACCTTGTAGTCTCCGGAATCAATCTCGGGGAAAACGCCGGCGTGAGCGCAGTATACTCCGGAACGGTGGCTGCAGCACGTGAAGCCGCTCTGTGGGGAATTCCCGCCCTTGCCATCAGTTTGATGGCCGAAACGGACGCGCACATCGATTTTGCCTTGGAATGGCTTGTGGAGCTTTTGCGAAAGCCGGAAGAACTTCCTCCGCCTCATACGCTTTGGAACATCAATTTTCCGTTATGCGCACCGGAAGAAGTTGTCGGCAGCGAATTCACTGCGATGAGCACGGTGATGTTCACCGATCATTACGAAGAAGTCCGCACGGAACACGGGATTAAAGGCTATCGCCTTTTGGGGCGCAAGCCCAAGGAAAAATTTGTGACCGGCACGGATGATTATGCCTTGCGGCAAAAACGCATCGCCATTACGCCACTGCAAATTGCGCAGACGAATACAGCAGAACTCGAAAGACTTCGCTTGGAAGAGGTAAGATCATGACCATTGAAATGACCGGGATTGGCAAAGTCGTAAACTCCTCCATCGAAGAGGAGATGAAAACATCCTACCTGCGCTACTCGATGTCCGTGATCGTGGCGCGCGCGCTTCCCGATGTGCGTGACGGCCTCAAGCCCGTGCATCGCCGCATTCTGTACGGCATGGAGAACATTTCCCTGTTCAGCGATCGTCCGTACAAAAAGTCTGCCAACATTGTCGGTGAAGTCATGGGCAAATACCATCCCCACGGCGACTCGGCCATTTACGAATCCATCGTGCGCATGGCACAGGATTTTTCCATGCGCTATCCCATTGTGGATGGACAAGGTAACTTCGGTTCCATTGACGGCGATCCTCCCGCAGCCATGCGTTACACTGAAGCGCGCATGAGCAAGATCGCCGAATACATGCTCCAGGATTTGGAAAAGGAAACCGTCAACTTCATTCCCAATTACGACGAGTCACTGCAGGAACCGACCGTGCTTCCCTCCGCACTTCCCAATCTGCTGGTCAATGGCAGTACGGGTATCGCTGTGGGCATGGCGACCAATATTCCCCCGCACAACCTGCGTGAAATTGTCAATGCCTGTCTGGCCATGATCCAAAACCCGGAATTGCCGGATGCGGAGTTGCTGGCGCTTGTAAGTGGACCCGACTTCCCCACTGGCGGCATCATTCATGGCCGTTCCGGAATCCGCGACGCCTACCTCACCGGTCGTGGCCGTGTGGTGGTCCGCGGGCGCTGTGAAATCGAAGAGCACAACGGACGCAATCGCATCATCGTCAGCGAAATCCCCTATCAGGTGAACAAGACGACCTTGCTCGAAAAAATGGCCTCGCTGGTGCGCGACAAGGAAATCGAAGGCATCTCCGATCTGCGCGACGAAAGCGATCGCCGCGGAATGAGCATCATCATTGAGTTGAAGAGGGATGCCTTTCCCGAAGTCGTGCTGAACGGTCTGTACAAGCACACCCAGTTACAGGAAACTTTCGGCATCCACAATCTCGCTTTGGTGAAGGGCCAACCCAAAACGCTGTCTTTGCGTTCCATGATCAAATATTTCATCGAGCACCGTCACGAAGTCATTGAACGCCGTACGCAGTTTGAATTGCGCAAGGCCGAGGATCGCGCCCATATTCTGGAAGGCCTACGCATTGCATTGGATCATATCGATGCCATCGTGAAATTGATTCGTCAAAGCCCCGATACAGCCACGGCCAAATCCGGATTGATAAGCACTTTCAACCTGTCCGAAAAACAAGCCGAAGCTATTCTGGAAATGCGCCTGCAGCGTCTGACTGGATTGGAACGCGACAAGATCGAGAACGAATATCAGGAACTGTTGAAGACCATCACGGACTTGAAGGACATTCTTGCCCGCGTGGAACGCCGCATGGAAATCATCGCTCAGGAGTTGCGCGACATCGCCGCCAAACACGGAGATGAACGCCGTACTGCGATTCAGGATCATGCCGATGATTTGACCACGCTCGATCTGATCGCCAACGAGCCCATGGTTATTACCGTTTCGCATGGCAGCTATATCAAGCGCATCGGAACCGACGCCTACAAGAGTCAGGGACGCGGCGGCAAGGGCATTTCTGGAGCGGGACTCAAGGATGAGGATTTCGTCGAGCATCTCTTCATCGCCTGGACACACGGATACATCCTTGTGTTCACCAACATGGGCCGATGCCATTGGCTCAAAGTGTATGAGATCCCCGAAGCCGCGCGTACCGCCAAAGGCAAGGCGCTGGTGAATTTGATCCAGCTTCAGCCCGGCGAAACCGTCAGTGCCTTCGTGCCTGTCCGCGATTTCGCAGATGCACGCTCGATCGTGCTGGCCACTGAAAAGGGTATCATCAACAAAATGGCCTTGGGTTCCTTCTCACGCCCCCGCGCTTCCGGCATCAACGCCATCAACCTCGACGAAGGTGACAAGCTCACCTGCGTTTCGCTGGCCTCCGAGCAGGATGATGTGATGATTGGAACCAAACAGGGACAGGCCATCCGCTTTTCCATGAGCAAATTTCGTCTCACGGGTCGCGGCACACGCGGCGTGCGCGGCATCAATCTTGAAGAAGGTGATTTGGTCATTGGAATGATTCTGGCCGAACCGGGCATTCGCGTTCTGACCATCACCGAAAACGGTTATGGCAAGCGCACCGATCCGGATGAATACCGCGTCACCGGCCGCGGTGGCAAGGGCGTTCGCAACTTGAAGGTCACGGATAAAACCGGAACCGCCATTTGTCTGGCTCCCGTGCGCGAGGATCAGGAGATTCTGGTCATCACCCGTCTGGGTAATATCATCCGCATTGAAGTGGCGGAGATCAGCGTCATTGGCCGTGATACACAAGGCGTCCGTGTCATCCGTCTTGACGACGAAGACGCTGTTACCGGCGTTGCGGTTGTTGAGAAAGAAGATGTGGATTTAGACGCGCTGGAATCCGCGGAGGATGAGAAGGTTCGTCTGGCCGCAGAAGCCGGTCCGGCTGTTGAAGGTTCGGATGAAGAGGGTGATGAAGGGGTGGAAGAGGAAACTTAAGTCACCCCGCCATTTGCTTCCTCCCCACTTGAGGGGAGGAAGTTTCACATTAGTTCCCTAGGTTATCTCAGCTAAACCAGACTCGTAGACGCCGGGCTCTGAGCTTGCGTTGCACTGAGCTTGTCGAAGTGTCGAAGGGTCATCCCCCATTCGCCCATTGCAGTCTCGCTCTGCGAACGTCCAGTACCCGCGACTGTTTCTTCCATACCCGCTCGTCCGTTTCCTCATTAGGCCGGAAGGTTTTGCGCTTCAGCGCATCCCATAAATCACCAATCGCCGTGGTATCATAAGGGCTCCACCGATCCAGATAAGAATGAATCTGCTGAAGCGCTTCATCCAGATTGCTTCCTTGCGCACCCAGAGCTCTCCATGTTTGATAAGCCAAACGAGCTTCATCCCCATGTAATTCATTGCGATTCAAAACTTCCGTGCTCAAACGTCCGACCCAATCGACCGCGTCATTCTCCATCGGCGCACGACGCAGCAGAAAAGCGGCTGCAGCGGGTTCCATTTTATCGAACGCCACCGAGTGCAACAGGATCTCTCCGGCATCCGCTGCTTTTCCATTGCGTAAACCCGAGCCTGCCAATGCCGTAACCAAAGCGGGCGTTAAAGGTTTTCTTTCCCCTAGCTCCTTGAGAAAAGAAAAAGCCGAATCGGGGTGATGACGCCAGATTTCATCCATGGCGAAAATGAAAGGCGTCTGTTCATCTGTTTCATGCCCCAACAGAAAGGACTTGGCAGTAGAATCCTCAAATGTTACACCCGAGGTATCCCCCGCCATGGCACGATATTCCCAACTGGCAGGGAAAAATCCATGTCCTTGCGATCTTCGCAAATGGCTCAAGCGCAAATCCGGATTGGTTTCGACCAACTGCGCCATGAGATAATGCAAATAGGACTCGGAACGCTTTTCTACATCTGTACCCAACACAGCACGAACCTTGGACAACAGATTTTTGGGCACCACAATTCCCAAAGTGTTGCAAGTCAGAGACCAGTCTGCGGCAAAGTGATTGACTCGCTCATCATCCCAAATGTCGAAAGTGCTGACATCATAAGTCACCAAGGTCCCTAATGCCTTATCATACCCGAATACGGCAATCACATGCCCTGGAATGAAGGCCAGCATGGGAATCCCTGCGTCCACGAGCCGGTGCATCTGCTCCAGATTGCAAAGCGGCACCACGAGGCTGACAAACCCGCGTGACTCGGCGTAATAGACTTCATCTGTAATCAAGCTGCCGCGATCCAGTTGGGTGATCTCCGAACCGATGCGCTTCGCTCCGCTACGGTCGCCCCAGAAGTTGAGCAGCAGACCCAATGAATTGGGAACGCAATAGGCGCTTTTGTATTCGGTACGCGCCTCGATGCCCGGAATCACCACACGTTGCCCGGAAGTAGCTTTCCCCGCCGCAAGTTTTTCCTTGAATTCGTCCGCGTCATCCAACAGCGTTTCATCCTGTGGATAGCGCACCAGCACACGCGTAAAGGCGTCACGAGCCTCTTCCAAATGTCCTGTCTTGCGGTACAACAATCCGACCCGAAACTGGAGATAGGACTTGAGCTTGTCCGAATGGCTCCATGTCAAGGCACGGGAATACCATGGAATCGCATCGTTGGGTCTTCCAATTTTTTCCGCCCGCTGGCCCAGAAGCAGGGCATAATGAATCGGCATTCCGCTTACCCAGGCCATCATGACCAGCGCCAGAGCCACCGACATCAATCCCGCAAAAAATTCCCTGAAAGGCCTGCTGTTTCTGTGTGAAAGAAAGAGGCTTCCCAAAGTGACAGGCACTCCGGCGTAAATCAGCAGATGAAAAGCGGCTTCGCGAAGTTCGATCACCCAGGGTGGAAAAATTTCACGGATCTCGGTTTGCCATTCCGGTATCGCAACGATCAGCAGATAGAGTTGATGCACGGCACAATAAGCGAGGAAAGTCCCCAACAGCAATTTCAAAACCCGAACCGGCGTGACTGTACCCACACCCGACGAGACATAAAATGCTGTGAAGGCGAACACGGCGGCGAACAACATCCACGCACTGCCCACTTCATAGGAGATGGATTCAATCGAGGCGTTCACGGGATAAAACCCGCTCCACAGCACATCCGTGAGCCACTGTTCCACGCTCACAAGAATCAATCCGAAGGGAAGGCCGCAGACGATCATGCTCAAACTCTCGCGGAATCGATTCCCGCTCTTCACCGGTTTCAATGAGTCTGAGGCTGCCATTCGATACGGCGGATGCAGAAGAGAGAATACGAGCGCGAAAAGTCCGTTGCCTGCCGCCAAAGTGCTGGCCAGCAAAAGCCAGTTCCACGACAACAGGAACGGCAATGCGAACATCAAATAGGGAAACGGAAAAATCCCGACGCGGGTGAATGTGGACAGGCTTCGCGCAAAAGGCCATAAAGGCAAAGGTCCCGCTACAAACAGCAGTGGATAGACAAAACCCGGAATCGTTACCGGAAGGACTGGACGTTCCTGATTCACGGCCGCGTCCTATCTTGCCAGCGACGATTCAGCGTCGCACCGGAAGAATCCCCCTTTGCCAGCGCCATGCGCTCCATCCACTTGTGGGATTCAGACAAAGTCTTGTCCAGCTTCAGGCTTTTTCGAATTTCTGAAACCGCTGCACGGCGACGTCCCTTGTGCCAGTCCAAGGCCGCCTGCATCAACAGATAATGCGCATCTTCCTGAAACGATTCGCTGCGATCCAGCCATTTGTCCAGTTCTTCGAAATGCTCCTGCTGGAACAAATTCCACGCCAGACGATAAGCAGCGTATTCGTTTCCAAGCGGATAGTAACCAAGTTCACGCCGGCAATAGACCTCAGCCGAATCCCATCGTCTCTGCGCCTGAAAAACGGTGGCCAGTGAATCCAGAATAACGGGATTGTTTGGCTGCAATCGCAACCACGTTTGAAAAATCGTCCTTGCGGAATCCCGTTCGATGGAATCCTTCCCGGCGAAAAAGCGTGGCGCAGCTTCATGCCAGTTGAGAAGAAGATATTGTCCCATTCCACCATCCAGAATTTTTCCGGTGATTCGATTCCGTGCGATGGAATCCAGTCCGAAGGAAAATTCCTTCCCGACCTCTTCGCGGAACATGGCGTCCCAACCGTAATTCGGGCCCTCCGCCCATATCTTGCGGCGCTCCAGATAAACCATGCGGGCCAGGATGTAATCGGAAGGATGCAAGGCTTGGGCTTTGGCATAGGCTTTCGCCGCATCTTCATTATCGTCGTGTTCCTGATACAACACATCTCCCAACTCGGTCAGGTAAGCAGCACGACGCTCCGTGGAAGAAGCAAAAGTGCTGTCGCCCAATATCAAGGCCACGCCACCGATGTCATGAAGATGCTGTAACAGATCCCTTTCCGGAACGAAAGCGATCAGATTATAGGGAATATCCGGTTTTTTTGAAATCGAATCCCCGCGGCCACCGTTGAACACCGCATCCTTATCAGCCGGATCGAACCACGGATTTTTTTGCAGCGAATCGGGATAGCGATAGCATAGGAAGCCTTTGCGACACGGATCCCATCCCACCACGGGCACCCAGCGCCCCTCGATGTTCAGGAATGGAATCTTTCGCTGCCTCAGGGCATCATGCAATCGCAGGGAATCCAGAAAGCAAGGGCTGAAGGGAATTCCAAAAACATCCAGCGCTTCCGCCACGGAAGGAACACCACCGAGATTGGAAACGGACAATTGAATGTCGGGGGAAAGCTCCAGCAATTTTTTCTTGAGATCAAAATCGCTCCACCCGGGCCTGAAAAATGAAACCGCACTGAGCAATCCGTACCAGTTACCGTCCAAAGTCGCGCCAAAACGCGCCCGCGGAACGGGGAGGAGGAACATCGAGTCCACAGGAATACAACCCGGATGGAAACCCTGCTGATTATCCTCCCACAACACCCTTTCACGCAGCGAGTTGAAATAGGGTTTGTCGTGTGTCAATCTCAAAATGCGACGATGCCATTGCGCCGCCTCCACTCCCCTGCCTTGCAGGATGGCCAGCTCTCCCAAGTCCATCATCAAACCGGGAACATGCAGGGCATTTGGCAGTCGTGCTATTTCCAGTTTCGCCACCGTACGATAGGTGTTGTAATGTCCCTCGCGATAAAGATGATCCCGCAACCCGGAAAGGAAATATCCACCCTCCCCCAGCAATAGAATCAGATTGGCATATCCCAAAAATACGGGAACGCCCATCCACACAGATCGCCGCACAAAACTACGGGTATTCAATGCACAGGCGAGATAACCGACTCCCAACAGGATTCCGCCGGCATAAAAAATACCGTGCGAAATGGAACGAAGGGACGCTTCCCCGTAAACGTCAAAGAGCAGGGGTTCCACCACTTTAATTCCTGCAAGATAAAGGGCAACGGGATACAACCTTTCGCATACTCCAATCCAAAAAATCAACACCATGGCACCGATATAGAGATGCAGGATCAACTGCAAACCGGATTTGAGACCGGATCGACGGACTAAAAAGGCAAGCAAAATTGCCGAAGGAGTGCCGAAACGCGCGGCAAACAACAGCGCCTCGATATAAACGGAAGAAGGAAGATGAATGGAAAATCCACGCAAGCCATTGATGTCCCGCAACAACCCGTATCCGAATAAAACGGGATACACTACCAGCGCAGCAAGCGCCAAACATTCACCCCATGAACTTTTCTCATCAACGTGCCTCGTAACATGCCATCCGACTGCACGAGTAGAGACAATAAAAGAAACTGTTCCCAAAAGAAGGTACGCTCCGACCATGAATTCCCACCGCACAGGCGCAGTCCATAACGCGAGATATACGATGATGAAAGAAGCGAAGGGAAGAAACCATCCACCCGGAACCTTCCGTCCTTCACGGCGCAGTTTAAGGAGATGACCAAACCACGGCGCAAACGGGCCGAGGATTAAACAAAACAGAAAATTCCAAATGACCGCGTAGGTGCGCATCGCGTAGTAGGGGCGATTCACGAATCGCCCCTACTACGCGGCACGGCGTTGTTGAAGATGAAAAATGAGGCCGGAAATATCGGCCGGAGTCACCCCTGCAATGCGTTGTGCCAAACCCACGGTCAAAGGCCGGCGACGATCCAGTTTCTGGCGCGCCTCAACCGAAAGAGAAAGCGCCGTGGAATAATCGAAACCCCCCGGAATGCGTAACTCCGCCAGCCGCTGGCTGCGTTCAATATCCTTGCGCTGGCGTTCCTGAAAACCCCGGTAGCGTTCGCTGGCTTCCAACGCCACCAACTCGGCAGTGGACCAATTATCCATGACAATTCCAAGATGAGTCAACAGACTCGGCAATGAGACTTCGGGACGACGCAACAATCCCAATGCGTGCTCAGACTCGGACAATCCACTGCCACCACTGGCTGCAAGAAACGAATTTGTGGACTCCGGCGTGACCTTGGTCTCAAGCAATCGCTTCCGCATCTCCTCCACCCGTTCACGTTGCCGTTGATACTTCAGCAGGACCGCATCTTCCACCAAACCCTGTGCATGACCTTTTTCCAACAAACGCTCTTCGGCATTGTCGGAACGCAAATGCAGGCGATATTCTGCACGGGAAGTGAACATGCGATACGGTTCGTCGATTTCCAGATTCACCAAATCATCAGACAAGACACCGATATAGGATTCGGCACGGGAAAGCAAAAACGGCTCCCGTCCTTGTACGCGCAAAGCAGCGTTGATTCCCGCCATGAGTCCCTGCGCCGCCGCCTCTTCATAACCGGATGTTCCATTCACCTGTCCTGCAAAGTACAAGCCTGGAATCTCACGGCACTCAAACGTTGCGTGAAGCTGTGTCGCGTCCACCGAATCATATTCCACTGCGTAGCCATAACGCAGGACCTCACAATTCCTCAAACCAGGAATGGTGCGCAAGGCTTGATCCTGAATTTCCTTCGGCAAACTCGAGGAAAAACCATTCACATAAATGCGACCGGTTTTGAGCCCTTCAGGTTCGAGAAAAAGTTGGTGCGAATCGCGTTCCGCAAAACGGCTGATTTTATCCTCGATGGATGGGCAATAGCGCGGGCCAATTCCGTCAATCATGCCCGTGAACATGGGACTTTGATCAAAACCGGTGCGAAGGATGTCGTGCGTTCCGGCATGGGTTCGCGTAATCCAGCACACGGCCCGGTTCTTCAACTTGCCTTCGGTGCGAAAAGAAAACGGAAAAGGCTCGGCATCCCCTTCCTGCACTTCAACTTCGCCATAATCCAATGTGTCGGCCTTGAGGCGAGCAGGAGTTCCCGTTTTAAGACGGCGTGTTTTAACACCCATGTCCTTCAGCGTATTCGCCAGCTCTACAGCAGCTGGTTCGCCGATGCGACCTCCTACCGTGCTTTGAAGACCGGTGTACATAACGGCGCCGAGAAAGGTTCCCGAAGTGATAATTAAGGTCTGAGTTTCAACGGTCCGTTCATCGCTCAGCCTCAGCAGGAAACCGCCGTTCATCTGGCGTTTAAAATCGAGTAACTCACCCGCAACCAAGGAAAGATTTGGCGTGTGACTTAACGCATCCTGCATCAAGGTCGCATATTCGTCCATGTCCATCTGCGCACGGGGACCCCAAACCGCCGGACCTTTGGATCGATTCAACATGCGAAACTGGATTCCCGCCTGATCGGCGACCACACCCATCAAACCGCCTAGGGCATCAATGTCCCGCACGAGCTGGCCCTTGGCCACACCACCGATGGCAGGATTGCAGGACATGCGGCCAATGGCCGCCAAATCCAAAGTAACCATGGCAGTGGAGGAACCCAGACGCGCCGACGCGTGAGCCGCCTCGATGCCGGCATGGCCACCACCTATTACCACCACGTCAAAAACTGTCTTCATAGCTGTGATTCCGGGAGAGTAAAATTAGATATTGAAGCAGTGTCAGACTGCCCAGTTTTACGAGCATCCAAGGGGGTTTTTATGAAATATTGGCTGATGAAAAGTGAACCCGATGAATTCGGCATTGAGCATTTGAGAACAAGGCCCAAACAGACCGAGCCATGGACCGGAGTCCGCAATTATCAGGCGCGGAATAATCTGCAAGCCATGCGCCCGGGAGATGCCGTATTGTTTCATCACAGCAGCGTTACTCCTGCGGGCATTGCGGGTTTGGCTGAAGTCGTTTCCGAACCGTTTCCCGATCCCACGGCTATGGATCCCGAATCCCATTATTTCGATCCGAAAGCTGAAAAACTCGGCAATCGCTGGCGTGCGGTGAATGTGAAATTCGTCAAGACCTTCCCCAATCTTTTGTCGATGGAAGAAATGCGGACGATTCCCGGGTTAGAATCCATGGTGGTTCTACGCAAAGGTTCCCGTCTCTCAGTTCAACCTGTGACTGCGAAGGAATACCAGATCATTGTGAAATGGATGGCGAAGAAGAAATAAAAAGCTATTGGAGCTTCTGCTAATTTATCTCGATTGAAATCAACTACTTATGTGAATTTTAAACACGGGTAAAATTAGCTTTTCGTCCCGGAAGCTATTAGTACTTAGATCTTGATTAGGCCAAAAACAAAAAAAAAGGCATTGGTGTCTACCAGTGCCTTTTGTCTAAGCCTCTCATCCGGTTTGCCGGAATCGATCTCAGGTTCGTATTGGGAACATGAACATAGTGAGTTTTCGAGACCTCCGGTAAGTACACAGATGAGCACATCATCTGGAAAGGAGGTAAATATGAGAAAGGGGAACAATGAAGTCACTTCGGCTAAAGCAGCTACTGCCGCATCCAAAGTGCTTCGCGACCCGCGCTCATCTTCAGCGGCGAAATCCGCAGCTGCGAGTGCTCTGACACAACGGCCTAATAAAAAATAGGCCGTCTTAATTTGTTGGGGCGGGGCAACTCGCTCCAACATTTCAATTTTTAATGGGCAGATACTCTGAAAGAAATCGGTTGCTTTTGAATTACGACGGACTTCCAGCTGCTTACTGGCGCTCTCAAACCGAGCGAATTGAAGATCTTCGAAAAAAAATTAGTGCAAGACCAAAATCAGGAGAAGGGCGTTTGGTTCCAGACGACGAATCTCTTTCAATTGGAGACGGAAAACGACTTACCATGGCCATCATGTTTATCGATATCTGTGGATTCTCGAATCGTGCGATGGAAACCTTAGAAGAGCAAGATCTTACGCTTCGTGTATTGAATTTATTCTTTACTGAAATGATTCGAATAGCAGAAGAATATGGTGGAAATGTTGAGAAAAATACTGGCGATGGTCTTTTGATCTATTTCAATGATGGTGAAGGGAATCCTCCAGAGCGAGGCACTAAACGAGCCGTGGCTTGTGCTTTGACTATGCTAGCCGCTAACAAACATCTCATCAATCCAATCTTACGCAATACTCCCACTACAGAAATCGAATTTCGGACATCAATTGATTATGGTTCTGTGACTATCGCCAGGCTGGGTCCACCACGCCGTTTCAATTCTAACGCTGCGATTGGTGCAACTGCAAATTTTGCATCAAAAATGCTTAAGCACGCAAAGGCCGGGGATATTGTTATGGGAGAAAGTGCTCACAAACAATTGCCCCAAGATTGGCAAACAACTTGGACAGAACTTACGCCCATTATTACTGGATGGACTTACCTGATAAACGGCAAACCCTACTCTTTATATCGTTATTTTGGGCGTTGGAGCCGTGTGGTATAGGTGAAAAAATGACAAACCCCACTCAACACCGACAAAATCTACAGACTGAATTGCCCCTTCCACCAAGCGCCGAGAATGCCCCTCTTGTATCATCAGTACGTTCTGGAGAACCTAGTTCTAGTAGCATCAGGTCGTCGGAAGCTGAAGCACCTCTTACTAAGACAACAGAATTTCAGTGGAAATTCGCTGAAGAAACGCACCAATACATTCGCGAATACATTAGACAAGCCGATCAGAAAGCAGCGTTCTTCTTTGCAGGTTCAACTACCCTAATCGCGTTTCTGTATAAAACCCATCTTATTCAAATTTGGCTCATTTCTCCTAAACAATGGTTGTGCGCCAATATGCTTTCTTTTGCCGCCACAATTGGTCTGACAGCATCTGCATTAGCATGCCTATACGCTGTAATTCCAAGATTGCGGGGCTCAAAACGTGGCCTACTATTTTTCAGTGCCATATCCGAATTTGAATCCAAAAAGGACTATACCACCGATGTCCTTCAATGTTGTGTTCAAGATTTAATTGAAGCGAAACTCAATCATGTCCATGATCTCGCTGATATTTGTCGTGAAAAATTTGCTGTTTTAAAAATCGGACTTTGGTCTGGAGCAATCGGAGTGTCTGCTACCGTTCTTTTGTTGTTGTTCTCCCCTTAGTCACAATTCGGGCATATCTTCTCAAGTAGTCGGGGTTTGAAGTTCCCGTTTTGGAGCGATTTTTCCAAAAAAGCCATTTTTTGCCAATTTGGCCTTAAAAACCACTTGGTATTGCCAGCCTTTCCCGTTACATTTCTGTTACAATCTGAGAATTGTTCGGAAATTCAAGCTTCATCGCTACAACGGGACATTCATGAGCAAGCGCATTAAAAAGACAGACTATGTCGCTTTGGCCGAATTTCGATATGCTCTCCGCAAATTTTTTCGCTTTAGCGAAGAGGCTGCCGAAGGTCTGGGCATTGAACCCAAACAATATCAGGCTCTGTTGGCCGTACAGGGTTTCCCCGGACGCGAAAGAATCACTATCGGTGAACTCGCCGAACAATTACAGATTCGTCATCATAGTGCAGTAGGTCTGGTGAATCGAACCGTCACTGAGGGTTTGTTGAAGCGGGAAGTGGGAGTTGAGGATCGTCGCGAAGTGTATGTGATTCTCACTTCAAAAGGAAAAGATGTGCTTGAAAATCTGGCGACCGCGCATCGCGAAGAGCTGCGCCAGTTTGGCCCCCAAATCAAGGCTTTTCTCGAACGCCCCTAATCGGGATCAGGGCAAATAAATCCGATCCACACGCGGGCCCAGCGAGCAAATGATGTCGTAAGGATGAGTCTGTTTGATGCGGGCCCAGTCCTCAATCGTGATTTCCTGTTTACCGGAACGGCCCACAAACACCACCTCGTCCCCCGCCTTCGCCTTCAGACAAGCAGTCAAATCCACTGTCAGATAGTCCATAGACACGCGTCCAATGATGGGACAAGCTTGACCGCGAATAAGCACATTGCCGGAATTGCTCGCAGCCAGCGGCACGCCGTCTGCATAGCCTGCAGGAATGGTCCCCACCCACGTGTCGCGGAAAAGAGTGTGCGTTCCTCCATAACCAATGGTGAACCCTGCAGGCAACAAACGACACTCCATCAATTCACTTTTCAGGCTAAGCGAAGGAGAGAGTTGATAAGCACGAAAGCCCAACAAGTCAAAGACACCATAAAGATTGATGCCCGTGCGCACCATATTGAAATAGGACTCGGGAAAATTATTGATGCCGTCGGAATTCGCGAGATGGACAATGGGAAAATGATGTCCTTTCGCTTCCAAATCGCGAAGCAGATTCTGGAACAAGATGATTTGTTCCCTTGTCTTGGCATGTTGGGGATGATTGGCATTGGCGAAATGCGAAAAGATGCCCTCGAATTCCAGCCCGGGTAATTTGAGAATGCGTTCGATCGTTTCGCGCGCTTCGAAATGAGGAATACCAAGGCGGCCCATTCCCGTGTCCACCTTGATATGCACCGTCACTTTTTTCCTTTGCCGAACAGCTTCTTTGGATAAAAGTCGGGCCGTTCGTAAATCCGGAATGGGACAGATAATCCTCCGTTTTACGCATTCCGGTATTTCATTTTCAAGAAGTCCACTTAGAATCTGTATCGGTAAAGAAAATCGGCGGCGAAGCGTTATCGCTTCCCGAAGCCCTGCCACCCCAAAACGGGCTGCACCTGCTTCTACCAGGGCTTCCGCAACCGGAAGCGCGCCCAAACCATAAGCATCCGCCTTAAGCACGGCCATCACACTGGCAGGGCTCACTGTCTTTTGGATGCGGAGAAAATTCCGGCGGATGGCCCCCAGGCGAATCTCCAGCCAAATTCGGCCGGGTGAAGCTTGCTGTTTCCTCATAAAAAAAATCGTACCCTATCCATATTTACTTTATTCAATAACCATTTACCTTATTCAAATGACAAAAACCTTCAGGGTCCAAAAGCTAGGGGCACTCCTCCTTGGAATGCTGTTCCCTGTTACCGCTTTCGCCATCGAACAATCGTATCAAGGCGAGAACCTCTCTCACGCCTCCTTCACGGCGAAAGACCTCACCGGAACGAAATTTCTGAATTGCCGTCTGGACTTTGCCGGATTCGAAAACGCCTCAGGATCCAACATTTCATTCCAGGGTTCCTCCGGGGATTACACGCGTTTCAACTCCAGCGGTTTTGTCTCGGCCAATTTCAAAGCGGCCGTGCTTCGAAATTCAAATTTCACCATGTCCGAGCTTCACGGCGTCAACTTTCAAAACGCGACCCTGGATGCGGCTAACTTCAGCCATGCGATTCTATGGAAAGCCTCCTTTACCTCTGCGTCCTTAATCAAAGCCCTGTTCACGGAAACCAAATTCACCGACAAGACGGATTTCTCAAAAGCCAATCTCGACAGTGCGCTTTTTTCCAACAGCAGTCTTGAAGATGCCGATTTCACCCAAACCAATTTCCACAACACCCGGTTTCGCGATGTGAAATTTGATCATGCCGATTTCCGCGGTGCGGTTTTCGATCATACGAATCTGGCCAGTTGCGGATTCTCCGATGCCGACCTTCGCAACACTGCCGGACGCACGGCCGATTTCACTGCAGGGAATTTTGTGGAAGCCGATTTGCGCGGATTTAAATGCGTGCAATGCCGCTTCAACCAGGCGGAGTTCAGCTATGCGCATTTGGACAATGCCGATTTCCGACAGGGCGAATTCAAGGAGGCTTCGTTTCATAAAACCGATGTGGAGGATGTGGATTTCAGCGGAAGCGTTTTTACAGCCGCTGATTTCTCCGAATCTTCGATTTCAAATTGTGATTTCAGCGGTGCGGATCTTTCCGGAATCTTGTGGAATCCGAAAAAGCTTCACAAGAACCGCTATGACGACCAGACACGCTTTCCACCCGGCTATGTTCCCAATGCCAAACAAATGCAACGCGTAAGCACAAGACCTCTGGAACCGATGGAACTCGTGGAACAGCCACAACAGGTGCGGCAGGTGCAACAACCCGCTCCGCCAAACAAACCCGTACAGCAAGTGAAACAAGAAGCTCCTCGGCCGTCCGCACCTGTGCCAGCAAATGCAAAGCGCTCCAGCCCGCTTCCTCCCGAGGAAGACCGTCCGATAGGACCGGCGCAGTAACCCTTCGGATTCCCACAACCGGGAATCCGAATTATCTTTCCCTGAATGCGACGCAATTTACTGCATGCCGGTGCGACCGAGCTTGTTTACGAAATCCGCGAGATTGTCAAAAAAGCCCATCTTTTCCAGCAATCCGGTGTGGAAATTTTTTGGGAAAACATCGGCGATCCTGTGCAAAAGGGTACGCCCATTCCCGAATGGATGAAGGACATCGTCTCGGGTCTGGCGCAGGATTCCCGCAGCTACGGATATTGCCCCACCAAGGGCGTTCTAGACACCCGTAAATTTCTGGCGGCACGGACCAATGCTCTGGGTGGCACGCAAATCACTACCGAGGACATCCTGTTCTGCAACGGCGTCGGCGATGCCATCAGCAAGGTGTACCAATATCTTGACCCCGGCGTCCGCGTCATCGGACCTTCGCCGGCGTATTCCACTCACAGTTCTGCGGAGGGCGGACACGCCAGCCAGCCGCCCATCACTTATAAACTTGATCCGACCAACAACTGGTATCCGGACATGGCGGAATTGCGGAGCAAGGTGCAGTTCAATCCCGGCATCGTGGGCATTCTGATCATCAATCCCGACAATCCCACCGGCATGGTGTATCCCGAACCCATCCTGCGCGAGATCGTGGCCATCGCCAAGGAATACGGACTGTTCATCATCGCTGACGAGATTTACACACACATCACTTACAACGGGGCCAAAGCGGTTCCGCTGGCGCAAGTGATAGGCGACGTTTGCGGCATTGCCATGAAAGGCATTTCCAAGGAATTGCCTTGGCCCGGATCACGCTGCGGCTGGCTCGAGTTTTACAATACCTCAAAAGATTCCGAGTTCGCCAAATTGGTGAAGACCATTGAAGACGCGAAAATGCTGGAGGTGTGCTCCACCACCTTGCCGCAAATGGCCATTCCGCCCATCCTGAGCCATCCCGAATTCCCGGCGCATCGCAAGGCGTTGAATGAAGCCATTGCACGTCGTGGAGACGTCGTGTTTGAAACCTTGAAGGACGTTCCCGGTTTGCTGGTGAACAAAACCTACGGGGCGTTTTACAACACCATTTTATTCAAACCGGGTGTTTTGAAGCCACATCAGAAACTTGAAGTGCCGAATGAAAAGGCACGCAAGCTGGTGGAGGGCATGATAGACAATGTTCCGCTGGACAAACGCTTCGTGTACTATGCACTGGCAGCAACAGGAATTTGTGTTGTTCCCATTTCTTCGTTCTGCTCGGATCTGCTGGGCTTCCGCGTCACTTTGTTGGAGGAAGATCCGGAGCGGATGCAATGGCTTTATCAGCGGTTGAAAGCGGCTATTCAGGAATATCTGGCGTCGTAATTATTGCGGGCAGATGCTTACTGCCCTTCGCCTTCAACTCCACTCGTATCCTGCCCCGCTTCCTCACTTCCGCCGGAAGAGGAATCTCCCGCGACTTCCGAATAAGGAACTCCGGAATTGGTTCTCAGTTTTTTCCAACGCTGTTCGGCCATCAGATTTCCAAGACTGTCGTACACATCATGCATCCATGTCGGCGAAACAGAGTCAGCGATGGAGCGGATGCCGCGGAACAGGGCGTAATTCCGCAATACCTGCTGCTTATGGGCCAAATATCCGGGACTCGATCGTTTCGGATTCCAGCGTTCCGGTGAAGGAAGCAGACACACGAGGCTCAACATTTCATCCTGAGTCAATGTTTCCGGTTCCTTGTTGAAATGAAACCGTGCGGCTTCACGAATGCCGAACACACCGTGTCCGAACTGCGCAATGTTGAGGTAAATCTCGAGGATACGTTCCTTGCTCAGATAATGTTCGAGCAGCAATGCCAGCCCGGCCTCGTGCAACTTGCGTTGCATTTCCTTGCCACCGGAGAGGTAAAGATTCTTCGCCACCTGCTGGGTGATGGTGCTCGCCCCCCGTGCCGCACGTCCGGATTGGTGATTGGCCACAATGGCGTATTCTATCTGTTCCACATCGAAACCTTCATGTGTGTAAAACTTGGAGTCTTCCGCCACCAAAACCATGTCCACCAGGGTTTGCGGAATGGAGCCAAGGGGAATCCACGTCCAACGAATGGTTGTGTCCGGTAAATTCCGGGCCCCACGCTGTTGGGCTATCCGCAGGCTGTCCTTTAAAACCCTGCGTTCAGCCTGGATAAACGCTGTGGTATCCGGGGGATGACTTTGCAACGTCTTGATTTCTTTCAGGTGCGTGTACTGAAAGAAAAGGTGTGAGCCCTGAAAACCCAGCCATACCAAACCCACCAAAACAGCGCCCAACGCAATTTGGTACAGCGTCCAAATCGTGAGCCACGTGTATTTGACAACCCGGAAGGTCCAGATGAAAATGAGGCGAAGGATGCGCATAGGGAACGGGACGTTCAAATTAGCAAGCTGCAGCCATGCCTCAAGGAGTTTGCCATTCCCTGCCGAGTTTGTGAGTTTTGAGCTTGTAAAGGAAACCACACCGCGCTCATGACTCTTTTCCGGCCTTGTATCGACCTCCATGAAGGACGCGTCAAACAAATTGTGGGCGGCAGCCTGAAAGACGATTCCACGCCCAAAACAAACTTTGTCTCGGACCGGAATGCCGAGTATTATGCCGGTTTGTATCGGGATAATGGACTTATGGGTGGCCACGTCATCCTGTTGGGCCCAGGAAATGAAAGCGAAGCGAAAGCCGCCTTGCGGGCCTTTCCAGGTGGATTACAGGTGGGCGGGGGAATTCAGCCGGGAAATGCGAAGGAATATCTGGACGCAGGCGCGAGCCACGTCATTGTGACCTCATGGTTGTTCCCTTCGACAAGCTCAGGGCAAGTCCGTTCAGCTCATTTGGATCTGGAACGATTGAAAGAGCTCTCCAATCTGGTTGGGAAAAAACGGTTGGTAGTGGATTTGAGCTGTCGTCGTGTCGGTGAAGATTGGTTTGTGGCGATCAATCGCTGGCAGACGATTACTCCAATCAAATTGGATGCTGCGTTATTTAAATCCCTCGATTCGTTTTGCGCGGAATATTTAATCCATGCGGCGGATGTGGAAGGATTAAGACAGGGACTGGATTGGGAGTTGGTTCGGCATTTGAGTTCCCTCACTGCCAAGCCTTTGACCTATGCCGGAGGCGCATCATCGTTGTCCGATTTGGAACGGATGCAAGTTGAAAGCAAGGGGCGTATCGATTTAACCATTGGAAGTGCGCTGGATATTTTCGGCGGCAGTGAAGTCCGGTTTCAGGATTGTGTGGAGTTTAACCGGCGCCCTTCGACCCATTCGACAAGCTCAGGGCAAGCAGGCTCAGGGGCCGGTCTTACGAAATCAATATGAGCTTATCAGCTGAAGAAGTAGAAAGTGAAGCTGAGGAATTGGGGCCGGATCGGGTTGAGATTCGCCGGGCCACAAACAAGGAGCCTATCCTTGATGCATCGCTAGCGCTTTCTTCACAAGGTATCAAGCATTGGATTGAATTCGACGGAGTGCAGTTCATCCTCACATTGGAACCCGACGATTCCGGTGAAGCTTCCGCCATACTAAAGCTATACGACACGGAAAACGAAAGCTTCCAGAATTCAGAAGCCGCCACCGTACCGCCGGTTGAAGTGCACCTCTCCCCTCTTCTGCATTTGCTCATTCCCGTACTCGTATTCTTCTGGGCCGGAGAACCCTGGGGCGGATGGCTCACTCAACGCGGCGGGGCGGATGCGCATCACATTTTGAGTGGCGAATGGTGGCGTTGCCTGACGGCCACCACCTTGCATGTGGATCACGAACATTTCATGGGCAACATGCTTTCGGGATTCTTCATCTTGAATCTGTTGAGGCGGCGTTGCGGCCCTGGAACTTCCATGCTGTTGCTGACTTTGGCTGCAGGAATCACCAATTACATCGTGGCTGCAATTTCGAGTCAGGGCTATTTCTCCATCGGTTTCTCCACCGTGGTCTTTGCGGCGCTGGGTCTTTTGGCGGGAATCGAAACACTGAAGCTTCCCCGTAATCCTCTTGGCGGATTGAGGAATCTGTCTCCACTGGTTGCCGCGTTCTTTTTGGCCGTGCTGGTGGGCATCGGTGATAAATCGGACATCAAGGCGCACTTCATCGGATTTGGGATGGGCGCAGTGTTCTCTCCTGCCATATCATGGCTGGAACGCCGGTTCGGAAAACCGGTGTGGCAAATTACGGGGATTGGGATGGTGTATGCGGTTTACGTCGCCGCATGGGGTTTGGCCCAACGTTAATCCAATAAATTTGCGTGCAGAATGTGGTGATCGATTTTGAAAATTTTCGTTAGAATCGCCACCCGCATCCACATCCCATTGCGCTCCTGACGCCAGTATTTGGCCCGCGGATCATCATCCACATCGGGATGAATTTCATCGCGGCGCGGCAGCGGATGCATGATGACCGCATCCTTCTTCATACTGGATAAATGTTTCACCCCCAGTTTGAACTGACTCGTGTCGACTTTGGAGGATTCCCCGGCAATGTCATGTTCATCCTGAATGCGCGTGATGTAGATGGCATCCAGCTCGGGCAGCACCGATTGCATATCCTCGGTTTCCACATAGGGAATGTTGCATTCGCGCAAATGTCCCTTGATGTCTTCTTCCATGCGAAAGGCGGGCGGAGCGATAAACACCAGTTTAACGTCCTGATAATTCTTCATGAGATAACCCAGCGAACGCACCGTGCGACCGCGCTTGAGATCGCCCATCATGCCAATTGTTTTGCCATCAATGCCGCCGCGATGCTGAAAACTGCGCTCCAATGTATAGATATCAAGCAAAGCCTGGGTTGGATGCTGATCCTTGCCGCTTCCGGCGTTGATGATGGGGACACGGCGATGGGTACGGTCAAATAATTTCGCCGCCGATTCCGCCAATCCCGATTCCTTGGTGCGCATCACAATCACATCGACGTAGGAACTGAAGGTGCGCAGGGAATCCAGCAGGCTTTCACCCTTGATTTCAGAAGAAGTTGAGGAATCGCGAATCTCACTGGTTTGAATGCCCAAAATCTGGCAGGCATTGTTGAAGCTAAGAAAGGTACGCGTGGAAGGTTGGGTGAAGTACAACATGGCCCGTTTGTGAGCCAGTAGACTACGCAAGAACAGCAAACCTTCCTTGTGTTTGGCGAACTTGCGGATGGCTGTGGTCAGCTCGCAGAGGCCGTCAAGAAGGGGGCGATCAAATTGCTGGGTTTTAAGAACGTGGAAGAATTCGTTTTCGGGGCGCGAAGAGGATTCAGGCATGGGGACAAAGGTAATTAGCCTTGTTAATTTTGATTTCTCATTAAAAACCCCGGGACAAAATGGCCAAAATCAACTCGAATTACCAGAAGCTCCAAGCCGGATACCTGTTCCCCGAAATCGGCCGTCGCGTACGCGCCTTCGCCGCTGAAAACCCCACCGCAAAAATCCTGCGCCTCGGCATTGGCGACGTGGTCCTTCCCTTGCCGGAGCCCATCATCTCGGCTCTCAAGACCGCCGCAGATGAGATGAGCCAAAAGGAAAGTTTCAAGGGATATGGACCCGAACAGGGATATGATTTCTTGCTGCAAGCTGTCGCAGCACATTATCAGTCACAGGGTGCGAACGTGGAAGCCGACGAGGTGTTCATCTCCGACGGTTCCAAATGCGACACGGCCAACATTCAGGAAATCTTCGCCACCGACAATATCATTGCCGTCACCGATCCGGTTTATCCCGTCTATGTGGACACAAATGTTATGGCAGGCCGCACGGGTGCTGCGGAAAATTTAGGGCGTTATGGAAAATTGGTGTATCTGCCCACCACGGCGGAGAATGGATTCGACCCTCCGCTGCCCGAAGGCAAGGTGGACATTGTTTATCTCTGCTCTCCGAACAATCCCACCGGCGCAGTCATGCCCCGCAGCTCACTGGAAAAATGGGTTCGTTATGCGCAAGCCAATGAAGCCGTCATTCTGTTCGATGCAGCTTACGAAGCTTTCATCCGCGAACCGGGACAGGTTCATTCCATTTATGAAATCGAAGGTGCGCGCGATGTGGCCATCGAGTTCCGCAGCTTGTCCAAGACTGCCGGGTTCACCGGCATCCGCTGCGCTTACACGGTCGTTCCGAAAAGTTTGAAGGCCCATAATGACAAAGGTGAGTTGGTGGCCGTGCATGGATTGTGGTTGCGTCGTCAAACCACCAAGTTCAACGGCGTGTCCTATCCAATCCAGAAAGCTGCAGAAGCAGTATTTTCGCCTGAAGGCAAAAAGGCCGTGGAAGACAATATTGCCTATTACATGGAGAACGCCCGCATCATCCGCGAAGGACTCGCAGCGGCAGGTTTCACCGTGTATGGCGGTGTGAATGCGCCCTATATCTGGCTCAAGGTTCCCGGTGGCTTAACCTCATGGGATTTCTTCGATAAACTGCTGCGTGAAGCCAATGTGGTCGGAACACCGGGCGCAGGCTTCGGCTCCTGCGGCGAAGGTTATTTTCGGTTGTCGGCGTTTGGGTTCCGGGAGAATGTGGAAGAAGCCGTGAGAAGGATTAAAGAGGTGTAATCACCCCACCTTTTTGCTTCCTCCCCTTCTGAGGGGAGGAAGTTTCACATCGGTTTCCTTCGTATGCTTTTCAGTTCTTTAAAGACCCATGTGAAAGACCTTCCCCTGAAGGGGAAGGTCCAAACGGATGGGGTGGTTTAGCACTTCACCAATTCCACAATCCCTTCACCTATCCCAACCAATATGGCATTTTGCCCATACTGACGTCCCAATTCCAAAGCTCGTTCGCGTTGTAATCCCAACGCCAATATGCATTCCTCATCCGCCCATTCCTGCAGCGGATCCCAACCCAAAGCGGGAACACAACGAACCCCTTCGTTGCGCAGCAATGCTTCCAGTTCCAATTGCTTCGCACGATTTTCAGATTCAGATTTCGGCTCTGACCGTGGATTCCAAGCTGTCAAAAAGACCCACGGACCATCAGGTAATCCTGTTGCGGGTTGATTCACCCGTAAAGTCAGATTGAACGGAGAACCGATTCGATATTCCGAGCGGCGATAATTTTCCCAAAGTTCTGGTGAAATAAAGTTCATGATCGCGAAGTGTCGCTGGCCGAGTGGCCGTTAGGCTGTATCGAGGCCAGCACTAGGGGTGAATGCAAATGCGTCCATCGCCAGCGATCCGAATTCAAAACCCGTATACAGCGTTTCGCAATTCCACGGCGAACCAGCAGCGCCCAATGCAAAATACAGAGGCAGCCAATGCTCAGTACGTGGATGATTCTGACGGAAATGCGGAGCCCGGGTTTCCGCTTCCAGCAAATCCTCCCGTCGGTTTTCACGCAATGCGGTTGAAGCCCAAACGTGAAACTCTTTGGCCCATATTGGAGTCTCTCCCCCGCCCCAAGCCAATGCACCCAGATTATGGGTAAAACCTCCGCTGCCCAATAACAAAACACCTTCATCGCGCAACGGACTCAAGGCCTGACCCAAGGCAAAGACCGCACGAGGGCCTTGTGCAAAAGGCAATGCTACCTGAATTACAGGGACATCTACCTCGGGATACATCGCCATTAAGGGAATCCATGCTCCGTGATCCAATCCCCGACTGGATTCCAAACCCGCGTTTACTCCTGCAGACTTACAGAGCGCCAAGGCACGTTGCGCTAATTCCGAAGAGCCTTTTGCCGGATAGCGCATTTGGTACATGGCTTCGGGAAAACCGTAAAAGTCGTGAATGGTATCGAGCCGTTCCGAAGTAGTGAACAACGGCTCCCGAGCCTCCCAATGGGCGGAGACGCAGATGACAGCCTTGGGCTTGGGAAATTTTTGCCCCAATGATTTCAGAAAATGCGCTGCAGGTCCGTCATCAAGAAGAAGGCTGGGTGCGCCATGACTTACGAAAAGAGCCGGGAACTTCATGGCTTCAAATCAACGGCTTAGGGCCACATGAAAAAAGACCCGGGTTTCAATTCTTCCTTCATACCGGAAACCCAATGCATGAAAGTCGAAGATTCGGATTCGGGGTCGAACAGTTTTTCCACGCGGCTTTTCGGCTTGGGTTCCTGTGTCCAAGAGACATCTTCGGAGACCTTGGTACGGGCAATCAGATAGCGTTTGGCATCGTCCAGTCCACCCAAAGTGTCCACCAGACCTCTGCGCAAAGCCTGTCGGCCCGTCATCACGCGACCATCGGCAATCGGTCGAATGGAATCCAGCGGCAAATGCCGGTTAGTAGAAACGTCGTCCAAAAACTGCGCGTAGGTATCATCGATGACACCTTGCAAATATTTGAGTTCTTCCGGTGTAGGTTTGCGGCCGGGACTTCCCACATCCTTGAGCGCCCCGCTTTTCACCGTTTGCAATGAGACACCTATTTTCTCGAGCAACTTCTCTGCTTCGGGGAACTGGAAAATCACACCAATGCTTCCTGTCAATGTCCCGGGATTGGAAAATATTTTCTCCCCGGCCAGAGACACATAGTATCCGCCGGATGCGGCAATGTTCCCAAAACTCACCACGAGCGGCAATCCCTTTTCCCGCAACCGCTTCAACGCCGAATAAATCTCTTGCGAAGCGCCCACGGCTCCTCCGGGCGAATCGACACGCAGCAGCAATCCCTTGCAATGATCATCCTTGTCCACGCGATGGAGAATGGCCAGTGTGGAAGTGGCATCCATAATCGGCCCTTCAATCCGCAGCAGAGTAAGATGATCGCGCTTGACCTCCGTCGTTCCCTCCGACAAACGACCCACCATCTCCGCGATCGATTTGATCATGGAAAAGAAAACCAGCACGGCGATGATTCCCAGAAGAATCAAGACCTTGGAAAATTTGGACAAACCTGATTTTTGCGATTCCATCATGCCTCGAATCTGTTATCCCGGAACGTCACTCGACTTTTACGGCTTTTGCAGAGGGATGATACACCAGCTTTTTCCCCGCAGTCAGCTCGGTATTGCGCAATCCGTTCCAGCGCTGCAAGTCTTCCTTCTTCACCCCCAACTTGTGGGATATGGAATACAAGGTTTCGCCCTTGCGTACCACGTGGATTTTGCGCTTGGTTGAAGCGGGAATGGGCCGCAGGGCGCTATCGTCATCCGGTTCCACACCTGCGGGCTTTGCGGGAATACGCAACACCTTTCCGGCGCGAAGAAGCGAAGCGCGATCCAGATTATTGGCTTCGCGCAGGGCATACACGGAAACCTGAAAGCGCCGCGCTACGTCGTAAAGACTTTCACCCTTGCGGACCTTATAGCGGGATACCGCCACCAGTGAAGATGATTTTTCCACACGCGTGGCGGTCATGGTTGGAATCAAAAGGGTCTGTCCCTTGTGGACTTTTAGCCCGCTCAGATTGTTCGCCTCCTGAATGGATGCCACCGACACCCCGTAACGGGAGGCGATGCGTGCCAGCGTTTCCCTGCGCTTTACCACATGCCTTTTCCACGCAGCCACTTTTACTGTGTCGATGCGATCGTAGTTCATGTAAAAGGCGTCCCGGTTGCCTTCAGGCAGATTGAGCGTAAACTCTTTTCTTCCCGGGGGAGTGCACCAGCGACGCAAGCCGGGGTTCAAATCCTTCAGGGAATCCTCGCTAATGCCGACTATTTTGGCAATGCTCTTCAAGGAAAGACAGTTCCGCACCGTGACCGTATCATACCGTATCGGCAGCTCCGCTGCTTCCTCAGGGTGAAAACCGAAAAATCCGGGATTGTGCCCGATGATCATCGCCGCGAGAATTTTGGGAACGTAAAGACGGGTTTCCTCCGGAAGCCGCATGTCCCAATACTTTTGCTGGGGAAAGCGCGCCCGGACTCGTTCAATTCGACCTTCACCGCAATTGTATGCGGCCATGGCCAGATTCCAGTCGCTGAATTCGGCGTACAAATCTTCGAGATAATCCAGGGCGGCATCCGTGGCCCGCGCAGGGTCGCGGCGCGGATCCTCCCACCAATCATCCTTCAGGCCGTAGCGCCGTCCTGTGCCACTGATGAACTGCCACAAACCGCTGGCACTCTTATGGCTCCATGCCTTGGAACTGAAACCGCTTTCGACCATGGCCAGATAAATGAGGTCCTTGGGCAGATTTCGCTCCGCCAACTTTCCGGTGATCAGGCTGTCATAACGGCTGCGGCGTTGCAACCAGCGGGTGAAATATCCGCGACCGGGACCGGTGAACACGCGCAAAGCCTGCAATACCGGTTGCGGCAAGGGTGATGGCAGGGGCAAATCAAAATCGTGTTTGGGAAGCCCCTTCAGATCCGCATCCAAATCCTTCACTTCGGAATCGGGGACTTCCTCGATTTCCCTGTTCAACAATTCCGAAAGATCCCCGGCTTCTCCGAGATGATCCGCCTGACTCACCGATTGCACCAGCCACTCCCGGACGGAATCCTGATAGGCGCTGGCCTGCAATCGCAAGGCGGGATTCAGAGAGTCATTCGCTTCCATGTCCGCAAGATGAACCATGGCGCTATCGAAATATTCGGCGGCATCAAACCATTCCGAATCACGTACGCTTTCACGTCCGAGCTGGATGTATTCGGCGGCATCCGATGCAAATTCAGACGCGAGAAAACCGGTGTCGAATACCGACACGGTTTTCACCGCAGGAATCGGTGTTGTCGTTTTTAAAGGCTGGGAGGATTGGAATGCAACAGGCGGAGATTTGGAAACCGCGCACGAAGCCAGCAAAACCGCACAAACAGAAGCAACAAGAAGACGGATGCTGCCGGTTAAAAAACCGGCGCCCGTCTTCCCGTCATTCCTCGAAATCCAGGTCCTCGGCGTAATCATTCCACATGTCGGACTTTTTGAATTTCGGATTGTCGAAATCCACTTCTTCGTCCTCTTCGTCGTCTTCTTCGACTTCGTCTTCTTCGCTTTCGAACGGCTCCAAATCATCGAAGTCGTCGTGCTTGGGACGGCGGCCGAACTGCCATTCCGCTTCTTGGATTCGCGTCATACACTCCTCCTTTCGTGGAAAGGATGCTGATTTTTATGCCAAATATATCTTGGAGTTTGGTATTGTCAAGAACTTATGTAATTAAGATTCCGGAGACCACCGCCCCGGGCTAACTCACTTCCCGAGGAAGCGCAGCACCCGGACCCGGATCACATTCTCAATCCCGCGCAAATCACTCTCCAAATCCGCCGGAAGATCCTGTTCCAAATCGATAATGTTGTAACCGATCTTGCCATTACTGGCGTTTGTGAAGGACTGGATGTTGAGTCCGGCGTTGCCAAGAACCTGCGTTACATTGGCAATCATGTTGGGAATATCGCGGTTAATCACCACCAAGCGCGTTCGCGTGGACTCTTGCGGAAATGCCTCTATCACAGGGAAATTCACAGAGTTAGCTACGATGCCATATTCGAGATAATTGCGAACCTGTTTCACCGCCATGACTGCGCAGTTTTCCTCGGACTCGGCAGTGCTTGCGCCCAAATGAGGTGTGCAAATCACCTTGTCCTGACCGAGCAAGGCTTTGGACGGGAAGTCCGTGATATAAGCACCGGTTTTCCCTTCCGCCAGAGATTGGAGCACGGCCGCATCGTCATAAATACCCTTGCGGGCATAATTCATCAGGATAACACCCTGTTTGGCCATTTGAAGCTGTTTGGCCCCAATCAGGTTCCGGGTTTGGTCGGATAGGGGTACGTGCACCGAAATTACATCGGCGACTTTTAAAACAGACTCCAGTTTATGGGCCAAATCCACTTTACCGCTCAGGTAATGAACATTGCCGACTGTCGGGAAGGGATCATAACCGATCACGTTCATTCCCCGATCGATTCCGGCATTGGCAACCAGAACACCGATTTTCCCCAACCCAATTACACCGAGGGTTTTTCCCATGAGTTCAAAACCGGTGTATTTGGACTTGCCTTTTTCCACCTTCTCGGAAATCGCCTTGTCATCCGCTTCATCGGCAAGCGTTCGGGAAAAATCCAGACTGTGATGGATGCGGCGGGCGGAAATGCCCAGCATGATGAACACCAGTTCCGCTACGGCGTTGGCATTGGCTCCAGGTGTGTTGAAAACGCAAACACCTTTTTCCGTGGCCTTGTCGATGGAGATATTGTTGACTCCCGCTCCGGCCCGCGCAATGCATTGAATGGAGGGATAAGCATCTGTGTCCACAAGGGCGCTGCGCACCAAAATGGCATCCGGGGTTTCAGTCGTCGGAGAAACAACGTAGGACTCGGGGAAAAACTTCAGCCCCTGCGGGGAAATGTTGTTCAGTGTTTGAATGCGATTCATGGCGTATTACCCCGGGGTTTGGAACGGGACAAATTTAGCCGCAAACACGCAGGGATTCAATCGTTATTGGGAAGGCGGATGAACGCCGGGTGTGGCGCCGAGCGGGTTGGGTACCGGTTCTTCAGGGGCTTTTTTCAAAAACTCGTACGCGCCAAACCCGAGTCCACCCGCGACTCCAACTGCAAGCGGCAACTGCCAGTACAGGGCGTTTTTTTTCTTCTTGATTTCCGCTTCCTTGGCGGGGCTCCACTTGAAATTCATGGTGGTGGTGGCGCCGTTTCCCTGCGCATCATATTCCAAATCATAAGGCGTGTACAGCGAGATGCGCACTACGTCGCGAATATCCGGTTCGATTCCCTTGGCATCCTTGTTCAGATCGATTTGCACCGAATCCACCGTGCTGCGGGTAATGGGACTTTCCTGCACCGAACTGACAGCAAGTTTACCTAGATGCGCGTCATAAAAGTCAAAGACCACAGCTTTCTTTTGGGCGTCGTAATAATTGAAAAAGACGGAGGGTTTGCTTGCAAACCGGAAGGCAATACTGACTTCCTTGGCGCCCTTCAAGCCTTCCTTCTTCATAACCTGAATGCCTTGCAATGCGCAAACGGGAGCCACCTTCTCGGAAGCCTTGGACCCCGGCAGGTTGGATAGATCTTCATATTGGGCGAACACATGCGTGGCGGCAAAGCCGAGCAAAACTGCGAATAACCGGGCTGTTCGATTCACGCGATATTCTCCCTTCCAAATCCTCTTACCTGAGAAGTCTGGAATGCAAAACCTGCATAAAAATAAACAATCCTTGTCCCTAATTTGCCAGAATGCCCAAAAAGAGGAGAATTAAGGATCGATCGGATGGTCGGGACAACAGGGCAACGGGTCTGCAGAAGCCGGTTCCTTTTTCAGCCATAACTCATAGGCTGCAAACGCCGCACCACCTGCCACAGCCAGCACCAAGGGAAACTGCCAGTAAAAGGCGCTCTTCTGGCGCTTCAATTTGGTTTCGGTGCGCCCACTCCATTTAAAACTCATGGTGATGACGCCTTCGTCCTCCTGTATGTCGTATCCAAAATCAAAAGGGGTGTACAACGATACGCGCACCACGTCGCGAATGTCCGGCTTGAGTCCTTCCACTTCCTTGTTCAAATCGATTTTGAAGGATTCCACCTTGCTGGTGGTGATGGGCGGCTCACGCACCGAGTCGATGATGCTTTCTCCAATACGGGTGTCATAGAAATCAAACACCACGGCTTTTTTCTGCGGATCGTAATAGTTGAAATACGAAGAGGGTTTTTGCGTGAGCAGAAAAACGACGTTCACATCCTTGTTGCCATCGCCGGTTTCCTTCTTGAGAATTTGCACACCTTCCAAAGTGCATATCACGCTTTCCTGTTCTGCGAGTCGTGTCGGAGCGTCGGGAGGACTTACCAAATCTTCGTATTGGGCAAAGGATGAACCCACGGCAAGCATGAACATCACCGCAAAACAAAGGGCGGATAACTTCACCGAGATGTTCCCATTTTAAAAGTCATCTTCGGCATCAAAAATAACTTCTGGAAATGGCGGACATGGCTTCGGCAATCAATTTGACGGCGAGTACCAATCCGGATATCGCCACAAACCATCGCACAAAGGATTCCCCTTTGCGCACCTGAAACACACTTCCGGCAAAGCCACCCAAGGCGTTTCCCAACGCCAGAGCCGCCGCCAAATCCCATTGAACCTTGCCGAACAATCCGTAAATCAACAGCGAAAGCGAGATGAACAGAAGCGTATTCGAAACCTTCAATACGTTGATTTGTATCAGATTAAGATTGCCCAGACGGGAAAACACATACATCATCACCAATCCGGATCCAGCCTGAATAAGGCCGCCATAAAATCCGATTCCCACATAAGCCAGAAAGGGGAGTACCCCAGATCGAAGGTGAAGCTCGGAAGCATTCGACTTATCCTCAATCCCTTTTCTTCGGGGACGGATGGTTTCAAAAGCCACAAACAGAATTACCACCGCCAAAATGGGTTTGAAAAAAACATCCGGGAGGGACACACCCAACAGCGATCCCGCCGCAGCGCCCAGTAGTCCAGGCAACCCCACCTGCAACGTCATGCGGGGATAGGACAGCCCCTTTTTTCGGAATCCGCTTATGGAACCCAAAGAACCCATCCAGATGCCGAGACGATTCGTGCCATTGGCTACCGCAGAAGAAAGGCCCAACCCCATCAGCAACGGCAAACTGAGAATCGATCCGCCGCCGGAAACGGAGTTCACAAAGGAAACAACGAGTCCGGCGCCGACGAGAAGAAAATAAACCGCAGCCGAATGCGGCGGGGGCAAAGTCATGTTTTCCGGCGCGAGTAAATCACTTGGACGTTGTAAATGGCTTCCTGCCAGACATTGCGGGGCCGCACAATTTTAACAGCCGGATCCTCCGGTTTGGTTTCTGCGGGCTTGTCTCCGTGAGCGCCATAAAGACGCTGATGAATAAAGGATGCGGCCACACCAAAAAGGGCCGCAGCCCAAAAGACATAGGTCAGCAACAGCGCCACCGGGAAAATGGCCAGCGAACCGTATAGGAAACGATTCTGATCCAACAGAAGTTTCGGGAACAGAAACAACAGGCGTGAAAGAAGGTAAATGAGCAGAACAGCTGCGGTGCTTCCGAACAGAGCCGAACCCATTTTCACCTTCGTATTCGGGAGCAGCCGGATACTCAGTAATAAAGCCAGCCAGAGAAAAATCAAAACGCCGGCGGCGCCAAAAAGAATGGATTCCCCGTGATGAAGACGCAGGACGGGCACGCCCTTGAATCCCCATTTTTCCAATCCATGCCGGGCGCGCAACAACAACAATCCACCCGCCGCAACCAGCAGCAACATCAGCACCAAAAAGGGGGCGTACATTTTCAGACGGTTGAACGACCCCCGTCGGGGCCTGAGATTCCAAACCTTGTTCACGGCAGCCTCAACGTTGCCCATGGAAAGAAAAAAGCTGAACAGCAAACCCACGCTTCCCCACAATCCCAGCTTATGAAATCCGATGCGTTGTGCGCGATTGATGCTGTTGAGAATGGGATCCAACGGAATATCCAGATTCAGGGAATCGGCGAAATAGGGAATCAATCTCGACAGCAAATGGAGATAGCCCAACTTTCCCGCCACCGAAGAAAGAATGATGACGAAGGGGATGAAGGCCAGCAAGGTGGTAAAGGTGAGCGCGGCGGCGCGAACCGGAATTTCATTCACGGCAAAGCTCGCGGCGGAAAGCAACAGGACCCGCACCCAGCGGGCAACCAAAGCCCGAAACCCCCGATTCTCAGGGGCTCCCGCTTTTTCCAGAAATTTCCAGATGCTAGGTTTCACTCCATGAGGAAATTAGCCTTTTCAATCGCGCTATGTGCGCTTTCGCTGTATGCCAAAGGACAAAAATCAGCTTCGCATTCCCCACACCTTTATCCGGGAATCACAGAAGATCAAAGCCATCAGGCCCACAAGGCGCTGGATGCTTTTTATAACGGAAACCCGAAAGAGTCTGAACGCCTCCTCACTGCGCTCGATGCGATAGAAGATCGCGACAGCCTTCCTCCCTTGAGCCGTTTGTTGCAGGTGGCCACTTCGGTGATTCAGATACAACGCGATGACGCTGAGAACTCAAAAGAGGAAAAGCGGCTTCGCAAACTCATCGCGGATGCGGCGGCGGAAGGCATCGGGGAATGCCAAAAGGCCGACAAGGAAAGCGACGTATATCCGACCTTTTCACTCATGCAGGGAGGCATTCAAGGTTTTCAAGCGACGCTTAAAATTTCATCCAACCCGCCCAAAGCCTTGTCGGAAGGCTTGGGAGCATTGAAGTATCTCGAAAGGGCGTTGGACGCCGACAGCACTTTGATGGACGCCAACATGGGACTTGGAATTTTTCGCTGCACAGCCGCAAATGCTCCGCTGATGATTCGCGCCACGCTTAAGATGATGGGGCGGCAGGTGAGCCTTTCGGGAGGATTGGACATTCTCCGGCGTTCCGCATATGACGGCCAGTACACTTCGGTCGCAAGCCAGTTGTTTTTAATCCAGTTTCTTTCCCCTTATGACGAGGAACTGCGCAAGGAGAAACGCGAAATCTTTCGCAGCCTTTCCAAATCGTTTCCGCAGTCCGCCTATTACACCTTTGTGCGCTGGGATGAATCCCTCTGTTTCTATCCGGACAGTTTTTATCAGGCCAAAACACGAAAATCTTTGGAGCATCGCATTCGCGCCGTGGAACCGGAGGATTTTTCTGGATCGCGCTACCTGAACCTAATCAAATATCAGTACACATTAATCAATCCCCACCCCTCCGCTTCCTATGCGCCGGACACCTCGATGGATTTGCACGGTTATTCCTTCTACCCGGTATTTGTGGAGGCGCTCCGTGTTCGCAAGGAAATCATGAACGACTCGGGTGTGGCTCCCAAAGCGGTGTTGCGCAATCTCAAGGCGTTGAAGGATTCCACTCTGGCCCTGCTTCACTCCTCAGGAATGAATCCTTCCAACATTCACCTGTTTGAGTGGCATATCAAGGATGCATTGCGCTCCAAAACATGGAGAAAGAAATCCCTGGCAAACACTTCTGATGAAGAAGACTCCACCGAAGATTGAACTGAAACTTTAATTCGGCTCCGCAATCAGCACGTCGAACTCCGCTGGAAAATTGCGGGCATCGCGGGTAAAATAAACCGAGATTGCGGTGAGTAATTGTTCCCATCCTTCAACACCCAAACCGGAGCGCACATTTCCAAAATGGCTGTTGCGCGATGCGGCCCGGTTCATCCATTCTTTTGCTTGTGCCGGTGATAAACGTCGCCGGTCTTCATAGCCCTTCTGAATTCGATTTACCTGCCAACCACTCATAGCCTGCAAAGATTGCTCCAACCTCTCCCCTGTCGAAGCTTCTTGTTTGACATGCGGAATGGACAGCACCTTTTCGCGCAATGCAGCTGGAGCCTCTGCAAGCCATTCGCTCCATGGAGGATTTTCTGCTTCACGCCGAAAGGCCAGAACCCAACGCGCAGAAGGTCCGATTGTTTCCCGAACAGCATTCATCCATTCTGCCACCCCCCCTATCCCCCCCTTCAAGGGGGGAATCATTTCCAATCCCACAATCACATCAAACCTTGGCTTTTCGACAAGGCTTGCGATAGACTCGTACAGGGACGACATCGGTGCAATCCAGAGTCGCGGCTTGTTCAGGGGTTCAATGCGGTCCATCCACTTCGCCAGTTCAGCCTCTTCACTTTGATTTTCACAGCGGGACCATACCCCGCCTTCCACACAACGACGCGAAAGTTCCCATGTGAGAAATCCATGATGACCGCCGAGATCCAGCACCAAACTCTCGCGACGCAATCCCGCGGCTTCACACATGTCATCGCGCAGATGGCGTAATGCATCGCTACCTACACCTGCGGCACGCTCCAGCCAAATTCCCGATTGGGCGGAAGCCGGGGCCGAACGCGCTTGTTCCGCATTGTCATCCAACGCTGCGACCTGCGCTTCACGACGTCGCAAAACTTCTTCGCGCAAGCCAGCTTCATGTCCCAATTGTCCGGGCTCATAAAAGATTTTGCCGCGCAAACTCGCGGGCAAATATTGTTGCTCCACCCAATGATCGCGATAGGCATGAGGATAGAGATAACCCTGACCATGTCCCAAATCCGCATCGCGGCTCGCGTCCTTGATTCCATCAGGCACTTCGCCAATACGTTCCTTGCGAACCGTAGAGAGCGCGTCGAAATAGGCCATGGCACTGTTGCTCTTGGGAGCCGTGGCGAGATACAGACAGGCTTCGGCCAAGTGAAACTGTCCTTCCGGTAATCCGACATAATCAAATGCCGCAGCGGCGGACATCACTACGTTCAAGGCTTTGGGATCCGCCAAGCCAATATCTTCCGCAGCGAGAATGATCATGCGCCGCAGAATGAAGCGTGAATCCTCCCCTGCCTCCACCATTTTCGCCAGCCAGTACAACGCCGCATCGGGATCGGAACCGCGCACTGATTTGATGAAGGCGGAGATGGTGTCGTAATGCGCATCACCGTCCTTGTCGTATAACACAGCCTTGCGCTGAATGCTTTCCTCGGCCACACTGAGGCTAATGCGAACAATTCCCTGTTCATCCGGCTTCGTGGTTTCCACCGCCAACTCCAAGGCATTCATCGCACTGCGCGCGTCACCCTGCGCCATACGCACCATATGTTCCAGTGCACCCGAATCCATTTCCACTTTTAAATGACCGTAACCCCTTTCGGAATCGCGCAATGCATTTTCCAAGGCCTGCCGCACATGGCGATCTTCGAGAGGTTGAAGCTGAAAAATACGGGAACGCGATACCAACGCTTTGTTGACCTCGAAGTAAGGATTCTCCGTGGTCGCACCGATCAGAATCAGGGAGCCGTTTTCCACATGCGGCAACAGCGCATCTTGTTGCGCCTTGTTGAAGCGATGCACCTCGTCGATGAAGAGCAAAGTCCCTTGACCGTGCATCTTGCGAGCCTCGGCGGCAGATTCAATGGCCTCACGAATATCCTTGACTCCGGCCAGTACGGCGTTGATGGCGAGGAATTGCGATTGGGTGGTGTTGGCGACAATGCGGGCGAGAGTAGTCTTCCCTGTTCCCGGCGGGCCGGAGAAAATCACTGACGTTAATCGATCGGCCTGAATAGCACGGCGCAACAATCTTCCCGGACCGAGAATATGCTCCTGTCCGACGAATTCGTCGAGCGTTCGTGGGCGCATACGCTCGGCCAAAGGCGCTCGGGCGTTCTTCTCTGCACCTGCGGCGAACAAATCGCGGGGATTTTCCTTGCGGGATTTCACGGGAGGAAGAATAGCAAGCGTGTATCTTATCGCTATGACTTTATTCTCAAAAACGGCGCTGCTGGGATTGGCCCTTTTGGTGTGGAACGCCTCTGCCCAAGTGCCTTCCCGCGAGGAAAAGCGGAAGGCCAAGGTGCGTGAGGAATATCTGAAGGCCACGGTCAGAATCCACGTCCCCACCATTATCGCGGACAGTTTGAAAGCGGAGATCGGCGACACGAACCTGATACTCGTAGATGTGCGCCAGCCGAATGAACAAATAGTTTCCATGCTGCCCGGAGCTTTGACTCCCTATGAGTTCTCACAGAAATTCAAAACAGGTTTTCCTAAAACCAAACACGTGGTGACCTATTGCACCTTGGGATTCCGCAGCGGAGAATACGCCGCGCAGCTTCAATCGAGTGACTTACCGGTGCAAAACCTCGAAGGCGGAATTCTGGCGTGGACACATGCTGGCGGAGTTTTGGAACGGGACAGTGCGGGAGTCCGGGTGAACACGAAGAAGGTTCACGTCTATGACTCGAACATGCAAAAATGGATCGCGCTGGATTACGAAGCTATCTGGTAACAGGAACTATTTACGGGTTTCGGTGAATAACCCGGGAATAACATACGGGAGAGGACGTCCCGAAATCCATTTTCCCCGAAGATCAAAATAGGGTCCGAATCCGATCTTACGAAGTGAAGGTTTGTCCATCGCCTTGCCAATTCCAACCGAAGAGCAGGTGCCGTTGTTCACCACAGCCCGGGGATCATAATTTGCAGCGGTTCTGATTGTGCAACCCCGTCTGGCATTGATGGGCAGTCCCGTTGCCGAATCGATTTCCATGATTTCATAATTGCGATACCAGATTTCATTGCCTTCCTGCTGCAAACCAATTCCGCCCTTGGCGTAGCGTTTCCGGTTGGCGACGCTGGCATCATTCGCATTTATTCTCACCTGAAAATGCCAGCCTCGTGTCCGCAATACACCGTTTAAAAAGAACGCGCCGCTGTCGCCGTAAACCTCGGCCTGGCTGCGGTTCCATTGTCCCACCGGGTATTCCGGGTTTGCCACCGTGGTGTAAATCGTCCGGGAACCCCACGGATCATTGGTCCAGGCCACTCCCCCTGTCAAATAGTTCATGGTTCCCGACTGCACGGTGGTGCTGATATAAGGCCCCAGGTTTACGGCGGACCAGAGCGTCGATGGAGAATTGTTGTTGTTGTCGGTGCGAAGCATTTGGACTTCGATGGAAGTGGGCCGCAAAGTGCCCGCCGGCAAGGTTCCGGCATGCGCAAGCGTGTTGTCAATATGGATGACCATCCCTGCGTTTTGCGATCCGGTGATCGGACCCCACCGGTACTCCACGCGCACTTTGTAATACGAATACTCCTTCGAAGTGATAAGATGGAACTCGGAATTCGGGATGCTGGGACTGTGAATTCTTCCGCTGTCAGCCTGAAAGATTTTTTGCGTATCAACAATCCCAGCGCCGCGTTCCTTTGAAAAGATGTAGAACCCGGTAAAATCCGTTCCGTTGAAAAGGGAAACCCAGCCGGAGTCCGCCTTGGTGGCTGTGGTCGGTTGCGCAAGGGTATTCGACATACAGGCCAGTGCTGCGGTGACAATCAACATTGCGAGGTGACTCGATCCAAATTGATTAATGAAGCGCATGCATCTCCCGTCACTTAAATCAGTCGTCGTTAAAGATACGGCAAATCCGGATTAAACGCTCGATGAAATCAACTCAATCCAGGTAATCTCCGCCTGCGTCCCGACGCGCATGGGCGGCCCCCAATACCCGGTTCCCGCACTCACATAAATCCAAGTGTTTTCCACGCGATGCAGATCGGCGATGAAGGGTTGGTCGATATGCGCCAACCAGTTGAACGGTATCATCTGCCCGCCATGCACATGACCGGAGAGCTGCAAATCCACTCCCGCTTTCAAAGCATGGCTGAAAGCTTTCGGTTGATGCGCCAAAAGCACCAATGCTTTGGAAACATCGCGACCTTCCACCGCACCTTCAATATCCATCCCATGATCCGGGAGCATGTTCCTCGCGCTCGCATCATCCACACCCACGAGATCGAATGCGCCGCGCACATCTACACGCTCGTTGCGCAACACGCGAATCCCCAAAGTCCGGATATGCGCAATCCACTCATCGGCTCCGGAGTAATATTCATGATTGCCGGTGACGAAGAAAACCCCGTCCTTCGCTTTCAAGTCGCGCAACGGTTCCACCAGTTCGCTCAAGTTTGCCACCGAACCATCAACCATATCTCCGGTGATGACAATCATATCGGGATTCAGCGCGTTGGTTTCCGCAACCATCGACTCCACAAACTTCCGTCCAATGGTCGGGCCGACATGAACATCCGTGAGTTGAACAATGCTGTAACCAGATGCGCTTTGCGGCAACTTGGCGATGGGCACGCGAATACGTTTGACAGTAAATCCACGCGCCACGTTATACATGCCTGTAAGCCCCACCGCACCCGCCGCTGTGCCGATGAACATGGCGATGCCACGCGCCACAAATCGCCGCCGTTCGGGATCCTGTGGAATGATTCCAACGATATGAGACGCACCCTTCCCCATGTCGCTGAGAACGCTGAACACGAAGAGATAAAACAGGAATCCCATCCACGTGTAAACCACCCAGGATAATGGCACTGCAAAACTTCGCGGTGCGGTTCGCATGGTGAGGAATACAAGCGGAACCAGCGCGGCGAGGGTGAAGATGGCAATGGTGAACACTTTTCCCCAAGGACCAGTCCAAGCCACATCTCGAACCATCCGCAGCCAGATGTAACGGTGCAGGAGAAAGGTCAGCGTCAGCATGACGGTGAAGGGAATCAGGATTTTAGAGAAGGTCATATGCGTTTCCGGTTAATGCCTGTCGATTGATTGGATTAAAGTACAACTCCATTTCGGCGGGAGCGATTCAAAGTGCAACGGAACGAATACTATTTTGAGGCCCGGCATCGATTCGGCTTGTTGGAGTTGAAATCAGGCAAAGGAGAAATGATATGGAAATTCAAGGCGCCGCATATCTCTACAGCCTGGCCACCATTTCCATCACCTTCGTGGGCTTCTCTGCGCTGTTGATCTTTTTCCGGCAAACGGCGGGCGGCGGCATGCAGAGATACGACAACTATTTTGTGCTGACCTTCATGCAAACCGGATTCACCGTGACCATCGGCTCCATCCTTCCGCAAATCCTCCGCGCCTTTACGACGAGTGACGCTCTTGCATGGCGGATCGCCAGCGGCATGATTGTCATCCCATTGTTGATCTTCGTCGCCACTCTTCCCCGCCGTCGAAGAAAAGTCACAGGAGCCTCCATGCCGACGGGAATCCGCATTCCATTGTGGATCCAATGGTTCGCGGCGTTGCTATTGATACTGAATATTTTTGGGGCTTATTGGACACCCTCTTTTCCGCTCTACGGAGCGGCTTTGGCCATTGTGCAAATCACGGCAATGGTGGCGTTTCTTTTTGCGATGGGGATTATTTTTCGGGAAACGAAGGCTTAGTCGCGCACAAACATATGCCCCGCTTGACGAGGCTGCCGAGTTTTACAAACCTTAATCCATTCACGCCCTTCAAAAAGGAGACACCTTCAATGTGGAAATCGGCTTCGCTTCCCGTCCTCTTCATCGCATTCTCGCTGCTGGCCTGCAACAGCTCCACCTCGAACGACAACGGGAGCAAAAGCGGCAACGGCACGGCTCCGTCCGATTTGAATGGCAAAAAGATCAAGACCGTCCGCAGCTACGGCGAAAAGGAATATTTCAGTTACACATCGGCCTCGGCCTACTCCGGCATCGACTCGGCGGGGACCGTCCTTTCCACCGGAACCTACACTTACGCGCATGGGGGTGACACTTCCCTCGTGGACATGACCGAGGTGACGCCCACGGCGGGGTTTGAGAACATTTACCGGATGACGTGGACGAGCGCCACGGCTGGGAAGTTCAAGTTGACGCGGCATGTATCAAGCACATTCACGTTCAATGATTCGGGAACGGTGGAAATTCTGCCGTAAAGGACGGGCTGTCCGCCTGTCGTACAGCATACCGGAGGAAACCCGATGTCAGACACAGAGAAATTTGATTTGGGAATCACCTGTCCGAACGGGCATGAAGGTGTTGTGACGTGGGAGGAATTCTCCGACGCGGCGCATTTTAATGATCGGGAAAAAACACTGAGTGATGTTTCGACGGGGTTTACGTTGATGGATTGGAAGACGAGGATGGTAAGGTGTGAGAGCTGTGGGGTTTTGTTTCAGGTTAAATGATCACAGGAATGAGAATTATTTACAGGAAACACAACCTTGGCCCCTCTCGAATCGCTTATTCACCTTCGGCCCTATCTCTATCACCTTACGGCTGCATCGAATATTCCACACATTCGCAAGATTCGAGAAATCCATTCAGCCGCCCGGCTGTTTGAACTCGCACATCGCCAAGATTTGGCAAGTGTTCGCAGAAAAAATCATAAGACCATTACAGTTGAGGGTGAACAGGTTACTATCCGCGATCAAGCTCCTCTCCATCCCGGCAATGTAACCTTAGGTTCCAACTGGTCGTTTGGAGACTTGGTAGCAGAGTTAAATAGATTCGTCTTCTTTTGGCCCGGTAATGCAATCTCTCCCATCGGCTATGGCCTCAGGCATTTTCAGCGATACCGCAAAGAAGACATATGCATTCTCTGCATTCCATTTCTGGATCTGGTCTCCGCGAATCCTCGCTGCGAACCATTTGTTTGCCGCTATAATTCCGGCTCTCCGAGATGCTCCGGTGGAAAGCCTAGCCCCCGTTCAGCAGAAACATTCAGGTCAATCAACCGATCAAAACTTCGGCCAGGGCAAGTCGTGGAAGTCGCTTTCACCCCAAGCATCACTCTTCCAATGTCGTGTAAGGTTGGCACACTGGACCTAAAGGCTTGGGTTCAACTTTGAAGACAAACTGAGCTTTTCTAAGCTGGTCACACTTATCGGACATAATTGATACTTTTGATAAGATATGACGCAAGTAGAATTCATTGCTCATCTGGAAAGCTATCGCACCGACTTGGAAGGTATTCTGTCCCGCTTTGTGCATAAACAAAGTGACATATCGATCGCCAATAACGACCAGTCTAAATTTTATCAGTTGATTCTGGAAATTCAGGCGTTGTTTCGAGACAACCTTCCTGCCACCAACTACGACAAATTGATTGTTAAAGAATATAATATCGGTGTCGAAAATTTTCTTGAATCGTCCTCTTACGACTCAGTCCAAAAATGCATTGGTATTTTAAAAGCCGTTAAAACCCGAGTGGCCAATAATCCGGAACTTTTTTCCAAGTTGAATATCCAAACAACCTCAGCAGAATCGGGACAATCACGACTTCAGCCTCCGGAGAAAGTGACGCTTCGCTGGCTCTACAATCACGTTCCATCCTCTTTCTGGATTTGGCTCGTCGGCATATTTTTCGCAGTCTTCGTTGCAGGAGTAGGATTAGGTAGGCTAAAGTTCATTCAAGAATTATTTGGCGCCAATTCCCATTAGACCGTATCTAAAACAGTACCGTTACTTCTAACCGAATATTTCGAAGAAATATTTAAGGGATGTAAATCTCAGCCCCTGTTTCCACAAACTCCTTCGACTTCTCCTCCATCCCCTTCTCCAACGCCGCAGATTCTTCCATGCCCTGCTGCGCCGCATAGGCGCGGACGTCTTCGGTGATTTTCATGGAACAGAAATGCGGACCGCACATGGAACAGAAATGCGCCAGCTTCGCGCCTTCCATCGGCAACGTCTCATCGTGGAAACCCTTCGCCGTATCGGGATCGAGTGAAAGATTGAATTGATCCTGCCAGCGGAATTCAAAACGGGCCTTGGACAAGGCATTGTCCCGATACTGCGCCGCAGGGTGCCCCTTTGCGAGATCCGCCGCATGCGCTGCAAGCTTATACGTAATCACTCCAACCTTGACATCGTCGCGATCCGGCAAACCCAGATGTTCCTTCGGCGTCACATAACACAGCATCGCGCAACCATACCAGCCGATCATCGCCGCGCCGATTCCCGACGTGATATGATCATAACCCGGCGCAATGTCCGTCGTGAGCGGCCCCAACGTATAGAACGGCGCCTCATGGCACCATTCCAGCTGCTTCTTCATGTTCTCCTCGATCATGTGCATGGGAACATGACCCGGGCCTTCGTTCATCACCTGCACGCCCATGTCCCACGCCGTTTTCGTCAAATCGCCCTGGGCTTTCAGTTCTGCGAACTGGGCCTCGTCGTTGGCGTCATAAATCGATCCGGGACGCAATCCGTCGCCGATGGAAAAGGAAACGTCATAAGCGCGCATGATGTCGCAAATGTCTTTCCAATGCGTGTAGAGGAAATTTTCCTTGTGATGCGCGAGGCACCATTTCGCCATGATGGAACCGCCGCGCGACACAATGCCGGTCATGCGTTTCGCGGTCATGGGAATGAAGCGCAGCAGCACGCCCGCATGCACGGTGAAATAATCCACCCCCTGCTCGGCCTGTTCGATCAAGGTGTCGCGATAGATTTCCCACGTGAGTTCCTCGGCCTTGCCACCGACTTTTTCCAGCGCCTGATAAATGGGAACCGTGCCGATGGGAACCGGGGAATTGCGGAGAATCCATTCGCGGGTTTCATGAATGTTTTTTCCGGTGGAAAGATCCATCACCGTGTCTGCGCCCCAACGCGTGGCCCAGACCATTTTCTCGACTTCCTCTTCAATGGACGAGGCGATGGCGGAGTTGCCGATGTTGGCGTTGATCTTGACCAGAAAATTCCGGCCGATGATCATCGGTTCGAGTTCGGGATGATTGATGTTGGCGGGAATGATGGCGCGACCCAAAGCCACTTCGGAGCGCACAAACTCGGGCGTGATGAGCGACGGAATCTTCGCGCCGAATCCCTGTCCCGGATGTTGTTTCGCCAAATCCTGCTCGCGGATTTCCGCACGCATGTTTTCACGAATGGCGATGTATTCCATCTCCGGCGTGATGAGGCCGCGGCGGGCGTATTCCAGCTGCGTCACACAGGCTCCGCCTTTGGCGCGCAAGGGTTTGTGGAGATTGGGGAAACGCACAGCGTCCAATCGTCCATCGGCGATGCGGTCGAGTCCATAAGCCGAACTCGGCGAATTCAATTCTTCCACATCACCGCGATCGAGAATCCATTTGCGGCGCAGTTGTGGCAAACCGACGCGCACATCGATCTCCACCGACGGATCGGTGAACGGACCGGAAGTGTCGTACACGGTCACAGGTGCATTGGGCTTCGCCTCCGATTCGGAACCGTGACCCTTCGTTGGACTCAATGAGATTTCACGCATGGCCACGCGAATGTCGGGATGCAATTCACCGCCGCGATAAACTTTTTTGGAACCGGGAAACGGATCGCGAGTGACGGTGGCGGGTGTGTTATTCTGGCGAATCATGAAATCCTCCCTAAACATTTGGACGTACGGGGAGGAATTCGATATCCAACCTCCCTACGCCGGTATAATCCGGATCAGGTGCAAGGGTCTTCCATTTTGGAATCTCAGCCCGCCGCAGCGGGCTCCCCTGGTTGCCTTTCGGTCAAATATACAACGCACAGAGCCGGGAATCGGGTCTTAATTCACGCTGGATCTTGGAAATTCGGCGGAAAAAAACTTCTTTTGCACGTCCCTTTGGGGCTTTAGCTCAGTTGGTAGAGCGCTTCGTTCGCAATGAAGAGGTCAGGAGTTCGACTCTCCTAAGCTCCACCATTTTCCCCCCGTGCTCATTGGGGAAAAACCAAATCAATAATATTTGTTCCGGAAATAAAGCACCGAAAGCTGCTGCCCCTGCGGAACGCTGAAAGAAAAGCTTTCCGTCAAATCCGAAATCTTCGTAAAGATCCACGGATGCCAGGGATTATCCCCGTTCTTGGAATAAACGATGTCATCGGCAATGTACACGGCCGCATGAATCATGTACCCACCCGGCGTTAAAAACAGGATCACATCCCCGAATTGGGGATCCGATTGCACCGGGTAATATTCCGTCTTCAACTTTGCCAGCACATAATTCGGATTGGCGAACGCAGAGTCCGGTGGATCCCGAAAAAAGTTAAAGGCCGTCCACGTGCAATTCATGCTAATGGCAGGTCCTGTCAAATTGTTTTGTGGTAGCGGGTAATTGTAAAGGAGCGCCGTCGGATTGGGAGGCAGCAGTTCGATCACATCGAGGAACCCGCCCGCGGGCAGCCGCTTGATCGATTCCAGAATGGACTTGACATCCGTGTGCCAAAAGGCCTTTCCCCAATAGGAAATCAACGCATGAATATCACTGGCAGGAGTCACGCGCAGTTTGAGCAGCATGGTTTGCTGCTGGGTCAGGGCCCCGGCCAGACGGGCCTTTTCCTCATAGGTGGATATTCCTGAGAACACAAAAGGCATGGAATAACAAATGGTGAACTTCCCGTTCTGCGAACTCAACCTGTCCAACAACGCCAGGGTTTCCTCCGAAACGCCCAGATCGCGGAAGGTGTTCAGGTTCTTCGAAAGAAACTGCCACTCCATTCCTTCGTTTTCCCTGGAATTCCTCAGCGCTTTGTAAATGCCCTGCCGCGCCCGCGGCGTCAGGTTCATCAATGCTTCACGGGGAGGCGTCATGTACACGCCCTTGCCCAAGACGCTCAGAGTTTGAGGATCCAGCATCTTTTCCCGATCGACAGGTTGCACTTCCAAATCGCTCAAAAGTTTGGCGAGACTCTCACGGGAAAAGCCCTTGAAAAACCAGGTAACGGGAGTGGATTCGATCCCGCGTACTTTCAGAAGTTCTTCGGGAGCGGCGACGGTAATGGGAAGATATTCCAGACTGCCCCACGGCCCCGGCTTTAATGCGATGATCCCCTCTTCACCCGTTTCCGCCCGCACCGAAACGCCCGTGGCAAGCATCGAAAAAAGAAACAGAGAACAAAATGCACGCGATGAAATTCGTTTTAACATGGAGGGCCAAGGTAAAAAGACCCGGAAGGAACTCAATGCAATTACGTATTAACAACGTTGGATAACGTCGTTTCGATAACAGGTCATATTCCGAGTTAAAAAGCTTCTTTGATATTGATCGCGGGCGCAATGGAATGATCGACATACCCGACGTCGATGCGGATGTTCATGCGTTGGGACGGATTCATGGCATAACGCAAGCCCGCTCCGAAGGCCGGACGGAATTCACTCCACGCAAAATCATGGGTAGTATGCGCCACTTGTCCAGCTTCGGCGAACACCGCCCATCCCAGCCGGTTGCGAATCAGACGGGAATGAAACCAGCCCCAGTCCGGCAAATAACTTTTGTATTCGCTTTGCAATACGAGCATGTCCCTGTCGCGGTATTTTCCCCGAACCATGCCGCGCATGGCCTTGTCGCCATTGGGTGTGGAAAGATCGCGGAACGGCACATCTCCGTCCTTAAGTTCCAGAGTGGCGGCAAAACCGAGCGCGCCGGTGGCGAAGACAGGAATGAATTGACGTACTTCCAGCGAATAACTGTCATAGTCGAAGTCGCTCCCCCACAGGCTTCGATACCAAGCCGCTTTGCCCCGTAAAAAGCAGCCGCTGCGCGCCCAGTAAATGGCATCGCGCCGGTCATAGGTCATCACACCGCCGAGGCCGCTGGTGAATCCACCGTGTTTGCCCGGGAGGTTGGCGGGAAACAGGGATTGACGACTTTTCAGATCAATTTTTTCATAATTGAATAACACTTCGGGTCCGGCGGAAAGCTTCGGCCACCATTCCCGCTCCACCGTCAGATTGCCGCTCACCCCTTGCGCCAGATACGGATCAGCGCTTTCCTTGGAGATGTCGCTGGTGTCGTTCCCGAGTCCGTAAAAATCAGCCGGCCACCGGATGAAATCCAGATCGGCGGTGATGTGGTAGCGGTTGTTTTGCAAATACCATTCGGGAAACAAATCCACATCCACCTGCAGCTTCTGGGACACCCGCGCCGCAAAACCGATAGTGGAAGGCTTGTTGAGCGTGTCCTCCGGATTGAGGAAACGCATTACGAGCGCGCCCAGTTGCACACCGGTTTCCGCATTGGAAATCAATATCGGCACCAAGGCCCAATGTTGGGGCTTGGATACCTGGACGGACGTGCTGTCAGCTTGGCTGGGTTTGCCAAAGCACAAGATGAGCACCCCTGCAAAGAGGACTCCCTTCAAACCCCGTTTCATGTGAGCAACTCGCGCACTTGGATTTCCAGATCCGCAGCGGATGTAGTCGCAGACATGGGCTCTCCAATCGCCAAACCAATCACCCGACGTGACGGTTTGGGCATGCCGGACATGGCCTTGCCTTTTTTGCGGCTGAAGAAGCTGCCCCACAATCCGTTAATCGCCATGGGAATGACGGGAACCGGATCGTTCTTGAGAATGAGTTCCACTCCACGACGGAAACGGTTCATGTTGCCGTCACGTGTGACCGTCCCTTCCGGGAAAATGCACACCAGATTGTCGTCGCGGAGTTCGCGCGAAATGGCGGCAAAGGTGATGTCACGCAAAGCGGGATCTTCACTGGCCGGCGCAATCGGAATGGCGCGGGATAATTTGAAAATCCAGCCCAGAAACGGATTCTTGAAAATGTTGTGATCCATGATGAAGCATACGGGGCGGCGGCAACCGGCGGTGATGACAAACCAGTCGATGAAGCTGACATGATTGCAGACGATCACGGCCGGTCCACGATGCGGGATTCGATCGCGTCCGGTGTAACGCATCCGGTAAATGGTACTGGCCAAAACCCAAATGACAAAACGCATCAGGAATTCCGGAATCAGCAGGCAGATGTAAACACTGACTGCAAGATTAAGTACGGCGGTGAAGAGCAGAATTTGAATGGTATTGAAACCGAACTTGAACAGGGCCATGGTAATCAATGCTGATCCGACCATGAACACCGCGTTAAAAACATTGTTAGCCGCAATGACACGGGAACGCATATCCTCGTTGGAACGCGATTGAATCAGGGCGTAAAGCGGCACGATGAAAAGACTGCTGAAGATTCCGACCATTCCCAAATCGATGATGGCGTGCAAGGTGGGAGCGAAACGCGCCCCGTGAAGAATGGCGCTCGCGCCCAAAAGTTCCGAGCCCGCGGGATAATGGATGAAGAAAAGATCGACGGTGAACACCGTCATGCCCAATGCACCGATCGGCACCAGACCGAGTTCGATTTCATCATGCGAAAGCTTCGCGCACAACACCGAACCGATGCCGATGGAAATGGAAAACACGGCCAGCAATAATGTCACGACGGATTCGTCCCCGAGCAACATGTGGCGGGTGAAATTCGGCAGTTGCGCCAGCAAAGTCGCTCCGAAGTACCAGAACCAGGAAATACCCAGAATCGAATTGAATACGGCGGGCTGCTTGCGAATGATGCGGGTAAGTGCCAGCGATTCCGTGAAGGGATTCCAGTGCAACTTGAGATCCGGCGCCATGGCCGGAGCTATGGGAATCCAGCGCGAAGCCAGATACCCGGCCATCGCCACACCGAGTATCCCCGCTGAAATGGCATGAACATTGTGTTTCCCAGCCAACAAACCGCCCGCCAAGGTTCCGATGAGAATGGCGAGGAAGGTACCCATCTCCACCAAGGCATTGCCGTTGGTCAATTCACTTTCCTTGAGATGCTGGGGCAAGATGCTGTATTTGGCGGGACCGAAAAATGCGGAGTGGATGCCCATCAGAAAAAGCGTTATGAAAAGCAATACGTTGTGTCCGGTGTAAAAACCCACCGCGCCAATGGCCATGATTCCGATTTCGGCAGTCTTGATGATGCGCATGATCCGGGACTTCTCGAACTTGTCCGAGATTTGCCCGGCCACGGTTGAGAAAAGGAAGAAGGGCAGGATAAAAAGCCCGGCCGCCAGATTGATCAACATTCCCGACTCGGCCTCATTAGCCGCTTTGAAGGCGATCATGATGACCATGGTGTTTTTGAACAGATTGTCGTTCAACGCCCCGAGAAACTGGACTCCGAACAGGGGAGCAAATCGCTTCTTGGCCAGCAAACCGAACATGCTCATGAAATCCTCCGGAATTTTCAGACTTTAGACGCGAAACCTGACGATAAGGTAACCACGGGAGAAAATCCAAGCCGCCCAAAAAAGACGGGAATATTTTGATCTTTGTCTTTTATTCCCGAATCCTGAACCCGAGGACACCGCAATGGAAGCCCCCTGCCCTTTAATCACGCCGACTGTGGAATTCTCCGTTGCCCTGATTGAGAAAACCCGCCAACGCATGCTGAAAGTCGTGGAGGGATTATCCTCCGAACAATTGCTGCGCGTCCCCAATGGCTTTCGAAACAACCTCCTCTGGAATCTCGGGCATGTCATCGCCACTTTGCAAATCCTCTGCTACGAAAAGAGCAGTGTCCCTTTACGCGTCCCCGCTTACTTTCTCGCGCCTTTTCGCAAGGGAACGTCTCCCTCTGATTGGACAGGAACTATGGACTTGGAAGACATTGAAACCTGGCTGTTGGAAAGCGTGAAAACCCTGCGCGAAGATCTGCTTAAAAACGCCTTCGTCACTTATGAACCTTATGAAACTTCCGCAGGGATTCGGCTCACCTGCATCTCCGACGCACTGACATTCAACGCATGGCATGAAAGCCAGCATCTGGGCATTATGACGGCCATGCGCAAACTGGTATAGGGTTCATGAATTGAAATGAATGTTCCGATTCTAAAATCCCTCTTTGGAGCGGCGATTCGTTTCGCCTTGCTAGCCTCATGGATCTTTCTGCTCAGCCACAAGCTGGGTCCTGTTCCGCCTTTGGGAAAATTCTTCAGCCCCTTCGAAGGATTCTGGCGCAATGCCGAAATGGTATCCCCACACAGCAAGGAAGTCCGTGTTCCAAAACTGGCAGGCAACGTCGCAATGGAATACGACCAGCGCGGCGTGCCCCATGTCTTCGCACAGAATCTGTATGGCATGTTCTACGCACAGGGTTATGCCACGGCCCGCGATCGACTTTGGCAAATGGATATTCAAAGCCGCGCGGGATTGGGTCGGCTCTCCGAAATCATGGGATCCGATTTGTTGCGCTTCGATTTGGAAAGACGCCGTATGGGAATGGCTGCATCCGCGAAGACATCACTGGCCATGGTCTGCAGGGATTCGATTTCCAATCTGGCCTTGGATGCTTATTCCGCGGGAGTCAATGCGTGGATTGCGTCGCTCTCCCCTGCCACCTATCCACTTGAATTCAAATTGCTCGATTACACTCCCGAAGCATGGACCCCTTTGAAAAGCATGGCCTTGTTGAAGAACATGCAATGGAATCTTTCCAAGAGCAGCGACGACTATATCCTGACCCGCACTCTGGAAAAATTCGGCGCGGAATTTTTCGCGGAACTGTTTCCCCTGCGCAATCCCGGATCGGAACCCATTTTTCCATCGTCGGTTTTTAAATCTGTTGGGGCGGTTTTAACACCCCCGGCGGGGGTCGGGGGGAAACCGCCCCAACAATTACAACCCAATACCGATTCCATTTTCCCACGTCCCCAACCCGGCGCGGGTTCCAGCAATTTCGTGCTCGCAGGCAGTCGTACCGCATCCGGTCATCCCATTCTCGGCAATGATCCCCATCTGGATCTTTCTTTGCCGTCCATCTGGTATGAATCGCAGTTGCAGGGCGGCAACATCAATGCCTATGGCGTGAGTGTTCCTGGATTGCCGGGCCTCGTCATCGGCTTCAATCAACGGATGGCATGGGGCCTCACCAATGGAATGGACGATGTGTATGACTGGTACAAGATCCGGTTTCAGAACGATTCGCTCAATGCCTATTTCTGGAATGGGCAATGGCTAAAAACCCGTTTCGTCATCGACACCATTACAGCACGTGGCGGCAAGGTGGTGATCGACACTCAAATATGGACTCATCTCGGACCAGTTCCCGTGAAAAACGGAGAACGACCCTTTGACAGAAATACACCCACCTTGCATGCCTTACGCTGGGCCGCGCTGGATTCCTCCGATGACCTTAGTCCGTTTTTGCATTTGCTCCCGGCACAGGGCTACAAAGATTTTCTCTCGGCGATTCGCGGCATGAGTTGTCCGGCACAAAACTTCGCCTTCGCTGATTCCTCCGGCATCGCTTTGGTGCATCAGGGACACATCCCCATTAAATCCTTCGGACAGGGCCTCACCTTGGTGCGAGAAAACGATTCCGCTTCGGAATGGGGCTCTTATATTCCCGACTCTCTGCTGCCCACAGCGTATAATCCATCGCAAGGCTGGCTGGCATCTGCGAATCAGGAGCCGATGGACAGTGCCTATCCGTTTTACCTCGGATCCGGATTTTATCCCTCCGAACGCGCGGGAAGATTGAACCGGCTTATGGAATCCGCACACCATGCGACTCTGGATTCAGCGTGGAATGTTGTCATGAATGATCAGAGCCTGCATGCAGAACAAACGTTGCCGCTGTTATTGGGATGTATGGATTCCACTTCTTCATCCTCCGAAACGCATCAGGCTTTAAATCTGCTGCAAGACTGGAACTATCGCTATCAGGCCGAATCCACTGCTCCCGCACTTTTTGATCTCTGGTGGAAAAACTTTTACCGGCAAACTTGGGAGGATGACTTCGAAGGCGACACATTGCATTATGCATGGCCCTCGCGCCCGGTTACGCGCTTGCTGCTGCAATCCGACACCGCTTCGGATTGGTTCGATGATATTCGCACTCCCAAACGGGAAAGCGGTTGTGATCTCGTTCGTCACTCTTTCGGAGAAGCAGTCCAACAATCCCTCAAGGCCGGTTCAGGAAAGTTCGCAACGTGGAACAATTTTCATCCCCTGTCCATCCCCCATCTTTTGCGGCTACCCGCATTGAGCCGGGCCAATCTCTCCGGAAATGGTAGCGCAGAATGCCTAAACGCTCAACGCGGATCGCATGGACCTTCGTGGCGCATGGTGGTGGAAATGAATTCAACGCCTTTGGCACTGGGCGGATATCCCGGCGGTCAAAGCGGAAATCCGGGTTCACCCAACTACGATGCCTTCGTCAACGACTGGCTTGCAGGGCGCCCTTATAAACTGTTGTTCCTGCAACATCCAAAGGAGCAACCGGACGCCATACATTATTCCCTTCAACTCGAGGGAACACCGTGATTTCCATGCTGATCGCTTTTGCCGCATCGTTGCTCGGTGGTTTCTTTCTTCCTTGGTGGTGGCCCGCCGTGTTGGGAATCGCCCTCGGATTTTGGAAGCCGAAATCCCGTCTGCGCATTTTCTTCTCCGCTTTTATCGGAACGGCATTGGCGTGGGGTGGATTGGCCCTTGTCTATCAAACCGGCAATCATGGATTACTGGCGGGAAGAGTGGCGGGAATATTCGGACTGTCAAATGGTGGATGGCTGGTCGCGGTAACAGCCCTCATCGGAGGGCTTACTGCGGGATTCGGCACGCTGGCCGGAGTTTATTGCTCGGCCGTCTATTCGATGTTCAAACCGCGCCGCACTTCGGCCCAGTAACGCAACATCTTTTCACGGATCTCGTCGCTGTCGAGATCCTTCAAGGCCTCAAGCATGGGACCCACTTCAATGAGGCGGTTGTTGTTGCCGCCGCACTCGATCAATCCCACCGGCCCGCCCGAGTAAATCAAATTGCAGAAGTTGAAGGAACAGCGGATGAAATGCCGCCCGGAGATGGCCACGTTCTCGGCTATAAACTCGCGGTTTTGCACAATCTCAAGACCCGGATCGGGTCTTAAACCGGTTTCAGTATTTTCGGAATGTTCTTCGGATTGTTCTGACATGATGGGTGAAATATAATCGCCCTACAACCCACCACCACGCACCGCATTCGCGTATGCCCGAATCGCATCCAAAGCCTGACTGCGTAAATCCGCAAAGTGTTTGGCAAAAGGAGGGGGTTTCAGCGATAAGCCCAATAAATCGTGCAACACGTGAACCTGTCCCGTAACTCCATTTCCGGAACCGATGCCAATGGTCGGAACGGAAAGGGCCCCGGCGATTTGCTGCGCGGCATCCGCATCCACATTTTCCAGCACCATGGAAAACACTCCCGCATCCTGAAGGCATCGAGCATCTTGCAACAATTGGTCCCGACTCGCGCCTTCATGCCCCACTTTGCGGAATGAGGTTGCGGTTTGGGGCAACACACCGAGATGCCCCATTACGGGAATCCCCGCCTGAACCAAAACCCGAATGACTTCCAGCTTGGTTCCTTCCAGCTTAACCGAGGAAGCCCCCAAGTCCATGAATTTTTTGGCGTTGAGCAGGGCCAGCTCAGGAGAAAAATCGGAACCGTACGGCATGTCTGCGGTCACATGGGTATTCGATGCACCCCGAACCACAGCCGCTACAAATACTTCCATTTCATTCATGCCTATTTCGCGCGTCGAAGACATGCCTAATACCACATTGGCAAGGGAATCGCCCACGAGAACGATGTCCACACCGGCCTCTTCCAGTATCCGGGCGAAGGGGAAATCATAAGCCGTCGCCACCACCAATGGAGGTGATTTACGGACGGCGATTTCTGATGCGGACAACATGTTGTAACTATCCCCCATCCTAGGCATTCCCACCCCAAAAATCCGAAAGCTTTAATGGCATGGTAGCAACCTTTTCCACGCGAAACCCGCCCAATAAATCCTGAACAGAAAATATTCCATTCGGTTCCATTCCCAAATGCCTTGCAAAAAACCGGAACAAGGGCGACGGATCGGAAAATTTTTGCCGCAATGCGCGAATCGATTCAGCCCCTTCAGATTTCGATAATTTTTCACCCCCATCATCCACCATCAAAGCATGATGCCAGAACCGTGCTTGTGAAAAGGATTTCAAAGCCAGACTTTGTGCAAGACTGAGTTGCGCGCCAGTGGACGGCGTCAGATCCAAACCCCGCACCACGAAATTGATCCTTGCATCCACATCATCCATCACCGACGCCAGTTGATAGCTGGGGTCCCCGCTTTTTTGTCGCAGCACAAAGTCGCCCATGTCCCGCTCAGGATGCAATTCAAAAACCTTTCCCGATTCGTCCCTTGCCTTTACTGCGGCATCCACACGGAACCTCAAGGCATTCTCAACTTCATTGAACGGCAGTTTTTTCTCGCGGCAGGTTCCCGGATACACTGAATGCCTCGCGACCTCGGCATCGCGGCGGATTTGTTCCCGGCTGCAGGAGCATGCGTACACTTTGCCCTGCGCTTGCAAAAGCGCCAGCGCTTCATGATAACGGGAGAGTCGGAGTTGCTGGGAATAGTCTGATTTGAATTCCGTCAAATCGTGCGGACCGCTATCCCAATCCAGACCCAGCCAATGCAGGGTTTCAAAGATGTCTTCCAGATATTCGTCGCGATAACGGGCTGCATCGAGATCGTCAATGCGCAAATGGATGTGTCCGTTTTGACTGCGCGCAGCCAGCCATGTCAGCACAAACGACCACGCGTTTCCCAAATGCAAATAACCACTCGGAGTTGGAGCAATGCGCGTCCGCAATTTCATGCATCGCCCAAAAGTTCATGCCAAACAGCCACAGACTTCAAATTCTTTTCACCCCCCGTATGCCGCCCCAAATAGCTCAGCAGAAATTCCTCGGCCCGCCATGCATCGGTGCGGCCCACCGCCGGCACTTCACCCCCGGTTTGTATCGCATCGAGCCAGCGGACAATGTTTTCCCGCAAAAAGAAAGTCGCGGGTTCCGCGCGCTGACAGGATGCGCACAACGGACCACCGCGATCCATCAGGAAAGGGATGTTTGAACCGGACAATGCCGAACCGCATCGCACACAATTCTGGAATTGCGGTTGAAATCCCGAGATGTCGCAATAGCCCAACAGAAAGGCGCTGAGTTTGGCCTGTAATACCGTTCTTTCCGATGAGGAACTTTCAAGTCCCTCCTGCGCAGCCAGCAGCAAATCGTGAAATTGTGAGGAGTCGGATTCGCTCGGCGTATAGCGCAAAAGAATTTCCGAGAAGATGCAGGACAACCCCTGTTTCACAATATCCTCCCGAATGCCGGGAAAATCGCGCATCAAACTCACTTCTCCGAGAATGCGGATGTCGCTGCGCGAAAAGGCGGGAAAAAGAAATTGCAGATGCAACACCGGGTCCAGCAATCCGTGGTGGCGCGATTTAGGCTGCTTGGCTCCCTTGGCCATGAAAGTGAGCAGCCCGTGTTCACGCGTGAAGGCCTTGAGAATAAAGCTCGATTCGGAATAGGGGATTTTCCGCAACAGAAATCCCGTGTCTTTTGCCAAAGCCATGGAACTAAAACTTGTAACGGATGGACCAGGCTGTTTTCATGCCCTGTTCCAAGTTGGTGTGATAATAAGGTTCAAAGGAAAATGTGCGGACATTACCCCAGATCGGCAGCCATGCCAGTGGAAAATCGCAGGATACGTTTACTGTTCCGAGTTTGGGATGCTGCTGTTCCACGCGCAAAGGGAATCCAAAGCTGAGTTGCAGCGGTTGGAAAAAGCCTTTGCTCCAATCATACCCGGATTTTCGTTTCACAAATCCTTCGGTATCCATTTCAAAAGCTGGATTGGAAGGCGTGCAGGATTCCAGGGAGAAACGGCAAAGTGTTTCCATAACAGGAAAAAAGGGATGGGCGAACCAGCGCAGCGGCAAACGCCGTTCTCCGGTATTGCTCACTTCCGTATGTGAAACCAATTCCCTGCCCTTGAGTCGAATCCGCCGCAAAATATGGATGCTGTAATCGCGAAAAGATTGCGAGGCACTCATCACCACTTCATTCGTTTCCTGCTCCACATGCCAGTCAACAAACCGGGTGACGGTGGGATTGTCGCGCACATGAAACGGTTTTACCGGACTTTCACGCCGGACCATCCCCACACCGAGCACACAAACCTCATCGCCAATTCCGGCCACATCCGCACCCAAAGCAATCTCAAAAACTTCGGGAGCGCCCTGACCGTCGAACGGCGTTGTGGAATCTGGAAAGAACGGCCCTGATAAAAGTGATCCATGGACATCGTCCTCAACCTGCCAGATGTATCCACCAGAACAATAGCGGCTGCCGAGTTTGTCGCGGTCTGCTGCGGGGTCAAGAATGGAGACAGTAAGACCGGAGTTTTTAAGGAAAAGCATTTGGGCTTAAATGTACTTGACATAAGAAAGGCCATTCCGAAGAATGACCCAAATTAAAAGCATTATTTTCTGGAAGAACTCTACGGGGAATATCGAAACAAAAAGGGCGTGTGCCGATTCTTTTCCCGATTCAGCGGGGAGGTTAAACTTTGCTTTGCCAATGCGGTGGATTTAGCCATCACACTCGGTTTTCGATTGTCTGTATAAAAACGATTGATCCAGTAATAGGAGGTATCTATGTCTGACAGACAAATAGGGATTTCTTTCGAATCGAAGTAATGTGTCTTATGTTGGGGATTGTTGCTCGCGTAAGTTCCAACATCAGAACCGAAGCCTCCAACATCAGAACCGAAGACAGGAGAATCAAAACCAAAGACGGGAAAATCCCCATCAGTGAATGTGAGGGTAACAACTTCCCCAGTCGTATTCCCCTTCAACTGTACAGTGTGTTGATTCACTTGGCTGACGGATATATTGTAATGTGCACTGTCCGCGCCCTTCGGATCCGATAGGGAAAAACCTTGGACGGTGCCGTCCCAGTCATCCAGAAAAAATTTGGCCCACTGCATGCCAGAATAATAAAGAATATCGGTTGCAGTGAACTGTAATTCAAAGGCTCCGTAGTAGGTGAAAATTGCCTTGTAGATATATTGAAGCCACGATGAATTTTGGTTTGTGGAATCGGTGGAGGTCAAGGCGCCGGAAAGTACGCTGTAGGAATATCCCATGAACTTCCATGTCCCCTGAAGGCTTGTACCATTCCCAACCCGCGTGTAATCAATTTTATGCCCCACAATGGCACGAGCATTGCCCACAGGATATCCCATGCTGTCACGGGTAAACAAACTTTCAGCCACAGTATAAGAAAGGGTGTTGCCCTGCAATACGTACGGCTGACTGTCAACAAACGTGTCCCTGGTTACTTCCAACAAGCCGACTTCACGACAGTAATAAAACGTGTCAACATAGGTGCTGATGATCATATTTCCCTGGATGACATACGGCGTAGAACCCGTCAATGTCAGGCCCCCTTCAGTGCTACCCGATCCGCCACTTCCCAGAATATCGCATTGGACAAAAAGCATTCCAAATACGGCTGTTAGGACTAAATAGGAGGATGATTTCAACCAGGTTTTCGGATTCATGATTAATCCCTTCCTTTTGGAAAATCCCATCCTTTGACGCAAGCCTTGGACAGAAGGTAACCGCAGTTCCCAAACTATCTAACGATTCGACTGTGAACACAGGTTAAATCCATTCTGATTGAACCAGAAAAGGCCTTTGTATTTGGCTATTTTGAACGAACTCATTGTTCCGAAAGGATTCTCTAATGAAACGCTGGCTCCCGCTTCTTGTTGCCGCATCGGCCTTCCTGGCCTGCAACAAGAAATCATCATCCTCTCAGGAAACCGTGGCTCCGATCAAACCGCTCATCGGATTCAGCCTCGCTGACTTGAAAGAAGAACGCTGGCAGCGCGACCGGGATTTCTTCACAGCCAAAGCCGAATCACTCGGCGCCGAAGTTGTGGTGCAGGATGCGGCGGGTGATCCCAATGCGCAATTGCGTCAATGCGATGCGCTGCTGGCCAAAGGCGTGAAGATTCTCGTGGTGGTTCCCAAAAATGCGGATGCAGCCCGGCCCATTGTGTTGAATGCGCATGCCAAAGGCGTGAAAGTCATCTCCTATGATCGCCTGATTGGCGACTCCCCCGTCGATCTCTATTTGTCCTTCGATAATGAAAAAGTCGGCGAGATTCAGGCGCAGGCCATCGTGGCCAAAGTTCCCAAGGGAAATTATCTGGTCCTCAAAGGCGACCCTGCGGATAAGAATTCTGATATGGTGCATGCCGGCCATCTGAAGATTCTGCAACCTCTCATCGACAAGGGTGACATCAAGGTGGTGGCGGAACAATCCTGCGATAAATGGTTGCGCAGCGAGGCGCTCCGCATTACGGCGGATGCACTGCAAAAGAATCACATCGATGCCATTGTGGCCAGCAATGACGGCACGGCATCCGGAGCCATTGCGGCGTTGGAAGCCAAGGGCATGGCCGGGAAGATTCCCATCTCCGGACAGGATGCGGATCTCATCGCTTGCCAGTACATTTGGAAGGGCGTTCAGACAGTGACCGTCTACAAGCCTATCAAGAAGCTTGCGGAGATGGCGGCGGAACTTGCAGTGAAGGCGGCGAAGGGTGAGGCGCTGGATGCAGCGGGTTCAAGAAGAATGCAAAACGGTGGAGATTCTATCTCTGCCCTATTTCTGGATCCGGTGGCGGTGACAAAGGAGAATATGATGCAGACGGTTGTGGCCGATGGGTTTCATACGGAAACAGAGGTGACGAAGTGAAGTATCAGTCGCTCCTTATTGTTCTCATCGGCTTCGCCTATCATCCTGCCTATTGTGCTCCAGCAACGTCCCTACCCGATTCCACAATCATTTCTGAAGATTCCATCCGCACACCGGAGTCGATCCATGTCACCATCAATGCGAATATCAAAAGCCTCTCTCATTTGCGAAGGACCTATCAAAAGGCCCACGCGGGTTTCAAAGGCATGGTGAAATTGAAACTGGGCATTGCGTCCTCCGGCATTGTGGTGGAAAACAGGATTATTTCCAGCACCACGGGATTTCCGGAATTTGATGAAGCCGTTCGTGATACGATTTTTGGCTGGCGTTTCAAAAGAGTTCGGAAAAAAGACATCGTCCATGTGAACATTCCCATTGATTTTTCAAAACACGATTCTGACCGCGTTTTGAAATAATCCCATCCTATGCTTTCCACTCATTCCCTCACCATGCAATATCCCGGCGTGAAGGCGCTGGCGGGTGTGGATTTCGATTTAAAACCCGGCGAGATACATGCTCTCTGTGGTGAGAACGGAGCGGGAAAATCCACACTCATCAAAATTCTCGGCGGGATTATTTCGCATGGAGAATACGGTGGCAGAGTTGAATTTGAAAACAGGGAATGCCGATTCCACGGCCCAGCCGATGCGCTCAAATCCGGCATTCGCGTCATTCATCAGGAACTGGCTCTGTGCGAAGATCTCACCGTCGCTGAAAACGTCTGTCTCGGCGAAGAGCCCGTCCGCTTCGGACTTTTAGACAAGCGGCGCATGGAATCCGAAGCCGTGACGCAACTGGAAAGATTGGGATTAAAACTTGATCCCCGGCTCCGCGCAGGAACATTACCTGTTGGCCTCAAACAAATGGTGGAAATCGCCAGAGCCTTGCGGCAAAGAGGTAAGGTCTTGATCCTAGACGAACCCACCTCGGCGCTCAGCGCGCGCGAAGCTGAAAATCTTGAAGCCGCACTGCGTCGTTTGCGAGACGAAAGCTACGCCCTACTGTACATCTCGCACCGCCTCGATGAAGTCTTCCGCCTCGCGGATCGCATCACCGTATTGCGGAACGGAGAAAGCGTGGGGACAGTTGCCCGCGAAGAATTTGGCTCCAGTCGCGTGGTATCCATGATGGTAGGACGCAAGGCCGATGATGTATTTCCGGAACGGACAAAATCATCCCGTCCTGCGGAATGTTTGCTGTCTCTTCACAATTGGACTTTACCCTCCCCCGGAAACGTGGATAAAAACACATTGGAAAATATTTCCTTCGATCTCCGTGCCGGGGAAATACTCGGATTGGTGGGATTGATGGGATCGGGTCGCACGGAACTGGTCGAAAGTCTGTGCGGACTTTCCCCTGCGCGCGGACGTGGGGAAATTCAAGTTGAGGGAAAATCTTACATCCCCAAAAATGCCGGAGATGCATTATTGCATGGACTGGCATTGCTGTGCGAGGATCGACGCGGACATGGTATCATGCCCGGCAAAAGTGTGCGGGAGAATATGACCTATTCGGCCCTGCAGTCCTACTGCCACACCGGAGGATTGATTCGTAACGACAAAGAAGCCGATGCCGTAAAAAACCAGATCGAATCTCTCCGAATCAAAACTCCCAGCCTCGACTTCCCCATCGACAATTTATCCGGAGGAAATCAGCAAAAGGTTTTGATCGGCCGCTGGCTTTTGACCCGACCGAAGATTTTAATCCTGGATGAACCCACTCGCGGAATTGATGTTGGTGCCAAATCCGAAATTTACCGGATGATTCAACAACTCGCTGCGGATGGAATGGCCATCATTCTCATCTCTTCGGAAAACGAGGAAGTGCTGCGTTTAAGCCATCGCATTCTCGTGCTTCGCAACGGCCGTGTTGTCGAAGAAAGAAAAGGCGGTGATTTGGAACTGGAAGAGGCCATGGCCTTGGCAGCGGGCGCGGCATGAAACGCGCATTAGTTCTTCTTATCGCCATTCCCTTGATTTGGGTTTTGTTCAACATCCTGTCCCACGGTGCAATCCTCACCACGGGAAACATGGTCAACCTGTTCAAATACATGTCAGTCACCGGTATTCTCGCCACAGGCATGACCTTGGTGATCGGAGCAGGATACATCGATCTTTCCGTCGGTTCTTTGCTGGGATTCCTCGGCGCGGTGAATGCATGGCTGCTCATGACCGGTTGGCCGCTGTGGACCACGCTCTTGGTGGGAATATTGCTGGCGATATTGCTGGGAAGCCTGCACGGATTTATTGTGGCATGGCTGAGAGTTCCCGCTTTCATCGCAACCTTGAGCGGATTGCTTGCCTACACCGGTCTCAAACAATATCTGGCCAATCCGGTAATCCCCATCCGGAATGAAACATTGCTTCGATTAGGACAAGGAAATGTGTACGGGATTCCCATTTGTGTTTTGGTTCTGGGCCTGTCCGCCATACTCTGTCATTTTCTTGCCACCCGCACCAAACAGGGGCGTTATGTCTTCGCCTTGGGCAGCAACCGCGAAGCCGCACGATACGCTGGAATCCCCGTTCGGGGCATCACGGTATTTGCTTTTGCATTGATGGGATTGATGGCCTTTCTGGCAGGAATCACCGCCACCAGTCAACTCATGGCAGGCGCTGCAGACATCGGCGATTATCAGGAGATGTACGCCATTGCCGCCTGTGTACTGGGAGGGGCCAGCTTGAGAGGCGGCACGGGTAATGTCTGGATGTCACTTCTCGGAGCGGTATTGATGGCCAGCATACTGAACGGCATGGAACAAATGGGCATTGCTTCGACGGTTCAAAAGGTCATTTTGGGTTTGATTTTGACGATGGCGGTAGCTGTCGATCAAGCCTTGGGAATACCCGATTGTAACAGAACCTAACACGTTTTTCCAACACACAAATATTTTTCCCGGCTGTCATTGGGACACTATTTGAAATTGTTAATATCCCCCGACGATAAACCCATCAAACTCAACGTTCCCGGAGAGTTCCCAGATGAAATTTCCATTTTCCAAGCTTCAGCAAATCGACGCCCTGAAGATTTCAGAAGCCCATCCGGATGGCTATGAATATGTGGAATACACCCGGGCAAGCCTTGCCGCCAAACTGGGAAATGAAGAATGGTTTCTCGCCTATGCCATGAACTCGCAAGGTGTCGTTGAAGACCACGACGAGCATACAACTTATTCCGTTGCCTTTTCAAAAAACGGACTCGCAAGAGTGCGAACTTATGTGCTGGCGGAAAAATCGAACGGCGAAAAATCCCAAACCACGGAAGCCGACTCGGTCGAGGGTGTTTGGGATGTCGACAAACAACTGCTCATTCTTGTGCTTCCGAATGAGACCATGGAGTTTGTCGTGAGCAGCATTGAAAACGGCATTGCCATGCTGGTAGACCCGGATGATGGGAACGTTTCCGTGCTGATGACGCAGGAGACTTTCAAGGCCGAAGCCGCGAATCTGTCCGACGATTAAATTCTTCTAATCCTTCCATTGTGGACCTTGTTGACGCGGCCGATCGACCGGCACAACAGGATCTTTTTCCAAGCTCTGAATAATCTCCTCCAAATTTTCACCGGATTCTACTGCGACTTGCAATTGACTGGCCAACAGTCGGGATAAATCCCGTGCCAGAATTTTTCGTTCACGTGCATCCGGTTCCCAACGGTCCAGCCATTCCTGGAACAGGATGAAGATTCGTTCAGCGGAGCCATTCCCTTGATTCACTTTTTCGGACATGACATACCTCTTTAAGCTTTGACGTGCTTCTTCAACATCGCCGTGCAAATAATCGGCTAGTTTCTCCACCGACCAGCGTTCCGCATGGGCCTTGCGAAGATTCTCCACGGCGGCGGGCGCAATCACCCTCCATTTGTAATGGGTATTTTTGACCTCAGCAAATTCGCGGTAGGTCAGGCCGAACACATCAGCGGCATAACGATCACCAACCGTTGCAGGGGCGGGTTTACAACCCGCTCCTGCAACGGGCTCATTCATCCTCTCCATCCCCAAAATCCTTTTCCAAACCCTGCAACACATCGCGCACCTTGGCCTCGGTTTCCGTCAGCAGACTTTTGCACCGTTTCAGCAACACCGCCGCTTCCAGCACTCGTTCGGCCAGCACATCGATGGGAACACGGCTTTGATCGATATCTTCCAAAATTTCGTCCAACCTTTTGATGGACTCGGCGTAATTCAATTCTTTGGCTGCCATGGATTTTTCTCCTTTGATTGCACACGGCTCAAAACATCCCCGTCATGAAGCCGTGTTCGAATTTCATCCCCTTCATTCAATTCTGCCGCATTCCGTATGGATTTCCCATCAGCGGCAAACACCAATGCAAATCCCTTGCGCAATAATACCGCCGGGTCTGCCGACTGCACCAATCTTTCCTTCAAGTCCAATGCCTGTATTTCCAGACGGGAAATTTTGAAAGGTCCGCGGGAAAGCCCCTTGAAGTTCAAGGAAATCCTTTCGCGCTGCCCCTGAAAAAAGCGGCGCACTCCGGCGGCAATGCCTTTGCGCATTTCCGTTTGTCGTGCTGCTTCATTACGGGATCGACTTTGCCATGCAGAACGCAATGTCTCGGCTGCGCGAATGGCATCGTATCCGCTTTCCTGATACACCAAGTCCCATGTTTCACGCAAAGTGGCGGCGCGATGACGCAGGGAGGAAAGCGCGTCTTCCAGGCGCTCCTCCAAAAACTTGGCGCAATCCGTGGGAGTGATGAGGTCCATGTAGGAAACCACATCCGCCAGAGAACGATCAATTTCATGACCGATGCCAGTGAGAACGGGAACCGGACATATTGCAATGGCCCGGCAAATTTTTTCCGAATCAAAAAACACCAAATCGGTTTTGGATCCACCGCCACGTACCAGACAAATCACATCCAGGGATTGGCGGGCTAAAATCTCCAGCGCCTGCACTACGGTTTCTTCGGTTGCCACACCTTGCATGCGCGCGGAAGCCACCACTATGTCAAAGGAAAAACCGGATTGCAGCAACACGGTTGTAAAATCCTTAAACGCTGCCGATTCGGGTGATGTGATCAAACCAACTCTCAATGGGACATCCGAGAGAAACAGTTTCTTATTGCGCTCGATCAATCCTTCCTTGAGCAAACGTTCCAGAATTTTCTGCCGCGTGATACTGAGTTCGCCAAGAGTGAACGCCTCATCCACATCGATGACCCGGGGTTGAAAACGACCCGTCGGCACATAGAAATTGGCTTCCAATTGAAACGAAACTTTTAACTCCGGACGAAGCTCCAGCGGTGTGGGAAGATGGGCAAAACGCTGGTTGTACTCCTCAAACTGCCTAGACCACAGGATGACATCCAAAACCGCCTTGGGCTTGGTATCTCCCTCTTCAAATTCCGCCAAAGTCATGTAAACGACCTTGCCACGCACCTGTAATTGGGTGATAACGCCTTCCACCCAAACCTGCGGAACCTGCGCTTTCAGAAAACGCTCGACACTGCGATTGTAATTCGTGACCGTAAAGGTCTTTTTTACAGCGGTTTCGGGGCCTTCGGACATATCCAAAACGTATTAAGGAAACTAAATTTGCACCGAACCAAATCTTCAAACTTCATCCAAAACTCAAGGAGCCTGTGTCATGCCTGTTGTGGACTATAAAACCTATTGCGAAATGCTCGATTCGGCCAACAAGAACAAATACGCCTATCCGGCCATTAATGTTTCCAGCATGGAAACCGCCAACGCAGCCCTCTTGGGATTTGCCGACGCAAAGTCCGACGGAATCATTCAGGTTTCCACCGGCGGCGGCCAGCATGCTTCCGGTTCCAAAGTTAAGGACATGGTTCTGGGCGCAATCTCACTTGCCAACCACGTTCACATGATGGCCGAAAAATATCCGATCAACATCGCCTTGCACACCGACCATTGCCAGCCCGGCAAGGTGGATTCCTTCCTGAAGCCGTTGATTGCGGAAACGGAAAAGCGCCGCGCCCGTGGCGAGAAAAATTTGTTCAACAGCCACATGTTCGACGGTTCCGAACTTCCACTGGCAGAGAACATGAAAATCGCAGTGGAGCTGATGGCCCTCTGCGCCAAGAATGAAATCATCCTCGAAGTCGAAGCCGGTGTAGTCGGCGGCGAAGAGGACGGCGTGAGCAACGAACACGCTCCGGCGGAAAAACTTTACACGACGCCAGAAGACATGATCGGCGTGTACGAAGCACTCTCACAAATCAAGGGCGGTCGCTACATGTTCGCAGCTACCTTCGGCAACGTGCACGGCGTGTACAAACCCGGTAATGTGAAACTCAAGCCCGTCATCCTTAAAGAAGGACAAGACGCGCTCAAAGCCAAGCACGGCGCACGCTTCGACCTCGTGTTCCACGGCGGTTCCGGCTCCACCAAGGAAGAAATCCATGAGACTTTGGCCTATGGCGTGATCAAGATGAACGTGGACACGGACACGCAATACGCGTTCACCCGTCCCGTCGTAGATCATATCATGAAGAACTACGACGGTGTGTTGAAGATCGACGGCGAAGTGGGCAACAAAAAAGCCTATGACCCCCGCGCTTATTTGAAGGCCGGCGAAAAAGGCATGGCGGCCCGCATCACCGAGGCCTGCAACGATCTGAATTCAACGGGCAAGACGCTGTACAAGGCGTAAGCATCTGAAATCCATTAACGAAAAAGCCCTCCATTCGGAGGGCTTTTTTATTGATCTCAAAGAATTCTCGGTTTCTAAAACTGGTATTTAATACCCAAGGCCCCCGTGGGTGCAATATCTGTTTTTGGTAAAGGTTGATGCGCGGCGTTGTAAAAATCCTGGACTCTTTGAGGAAGCGATCCCGGGACCGCAAGCCCAAGCCCGTAAGTCATGATGAAACCACCTGGCTTTCCGAAATCATGATCCAAACCAGCCATAAAATTAAAGCCGTAAATCAGAGCCTTGTGATCCAAATTGGATAGATTGCCGTATTTAATTTCATGTGTCGGGGCATAACTGATAGTACCATGAGGCCGGAGCTTCCTATCCACAGGACGGAAATAATATCGACCTCCAATTTCGAATCCAACAACCCCGTCAAAAGTACCGCCCCCGGCGAGTATGGCCATCTGTTCCATCTCGAATTCTGCGCCCACCCCGGCGACACCTCCAAATCCGACCAGTAATCCGGTTCCCACTTTAAACTTGGCAGTGGATTGGGCATAAAGGCCGCAGACAAAAACGAACATGAGAATCCAGATATTCTTTAGCATATGGTCCTTTCCTGGGTGAATGAATTCAAACAACAGCGAAAATTGAATATCACGGCTTAGACGATACCGCTAACTGTTTGGTAACCTAAGGGAAATTATTCGCCCTTTTCAATCACCACACAGCTGTTGTGTCCGCCGAATCCAAAACTGTTGCTGATTCCAATCTGCGCAGTAGTGGTTGAAGCCACATTGGGTGAACAATCCACCGGACAATCCGGGTCTTGCTCGTCCACGTTAATCGTGGGATGAACTTTCCCGGAGTTCAATGTCATCACCAACGTCACCGCTTCGATTGCAGATGTGCCTCCCAGCGAATGACCGAGCATGGACTTGGTGCTGTGAACCTTCATCTTGGACAGATGATCGCCGAATACCCGGCCCAAAGCTTTCACCTCTGCAACATCACCCAATGGTGTCGATGTCGCATGGGCATTCACAATGCCAACTTCATTGGCCTTAATCCCTGCGTCATCCAAAGCGAGTTGTATGGCTTGGGCCACGGCTTCGCCTGTTTCCAACGGTGCGGACATGTGGTAGGCATCACAGCTGCTTCCGTAACCCCGCAGGGTTCCCAGAATCTTCGCACCACGCGCTTCGGCGTGTTCGCGGGATTCCAAGACCAGCACTCCCCCACCCTCACCCAGCACAAACCCGTCGCGGCCCTTGTCAAAAGGACGCGAGGCCTTTGCAGGTTCGTCATTGCGCCGGGACAAGGCTCGCATGTTGGAAAATCCAGCCAAGGATGCCTGACAAACCGACTCCTCCGCCCCACCGGCCAACATCACGTCCGCGCGGCCCAAACGAATTTGATCCGCCGCCGTTATTAATGCGTGGTTCGCTGTTGTACAAGCCGATGTCACGCACCAATTGGGTCCGCGCCAACCCAATCTCATCGCAACCATACCGCTGCCCATGTTGGTGATGGCCATGGGAATAAAGAACGGAGAAACCCTCTTAGGTCCTTTGGAACCAAGAGCTTGTGCATTCTCCGTAAACACTTCAATGCCACCCATTCCGGATCCCAGAATCATGCCTGCACGATCCAGTTTGGGAGGACTGGCATCCAAACCCGCCTGCTTAACCGCCTGCAACGATGCATGCATCAGATACTGGATATAGCGACTCGTGCGTTGCGCCTCCTTGGGATCAAAACACGATATCGGATCGAAATCGCGAACTTCTCCTGCGAACTGGGTGGAGTATTCCGCTGGGTCGAAACGCTGTATGCGCCCCACACCGCTTTTCCCCGCCAGCAAATTGGCGAAACAGGTTTCCACATCCACACCGAGTGCTGTGACCACTCCCGTTCCCGTGATGACTACGTCTCTTTTTCCGTTCACCTGAACCTGCCCTTGAACTTGTGAAGAATTGGCATCCGTCCACTAAAGTTGCTAAACTTGAGTCAAGCCTAAGTTAAGATTAACCGGGGCCTTACAAATTATAAGAAACGGCTTCCCACATGGAAAACCGACTTGTCTGGATTGATTTGGAAATGACGGGCTTGAACCCTGACAGGGACGTCATTCTTGAAATTGCGGCTCTGGTAACCGATTCAGAGTTGAACATCCTCTCCGAAGGCCCTGTTTTCGCCATCCATCATTCCGAAGAAATTCTGACAGGCATGGATGAATGGAACACAACCCAGCATGGAAAGTCGGGTTTAACCGACCGGGTTCGCCAGTCCACCGAGGATACGACTTCAGCGGAGTCCAAAATTCTGGAGTATTTGGCAGCCCATGTGAAACCTGGAAAGGCTCCGTTGTGCGGAAATTCCATCTGGCAGGATCGCCGTTTTCTCGTAAGGCATATGCCCCGACTGGACAAGTTTTTTCATTACCGCCTTCTCGATGTCAGTTCCGTTAAAATACTGGCTTCAAGCTGGTATCCCGATGTTGCGCCTTTTCTGAAATCGGATGCGCATCTGGCCTTGAGTGACATTCGCGAGTCCGTGGCCGAGTTGCGCTATTACCGTGAAAAGATTTTTTCACCCTCCACCCCCGTGCTTGTGCCATGAAACAAAATCTGATTTTTGCAGGTGCATTACTCGCTGCATCTTTTGCCGTGGCCGCCACGCCTATCGCCACTTTCACCATTCCCGCGCCGAAAAATTTTCCGGTTCAGGATACGTTTTCCATTCAGGGTAGTCGCTGGGTGACGCGTTACGGCGCGGACAGCATGCTGCAGGCACGATCACAGTTGTATCTGAGCCGGTTCCGGCCGGGAAGAGCCGTGGTGGCCGTTTGCGATCTCAAAACCGGTGCGGTGCGCGCGTTGGCGGAATATGATTCCACCGGATCGCATTCCCGTCCACAAATGGCGCTGGCCGCCACCTTTCCCGCCGCGTCCCTGATCAAAATTCTCACGGCTTCCGCCGCGTTGGAATGGAACAACACCCGTCCAATGGATGATCTTCCGCTCTTGGGCAGAAGCCATACCCTGTATCAATACCAGTTGAGAACACCCAAATCGAACCGGTATACCCGAATCACTTTGGAAAATGCCTTCGCAAAATCCGTGAACCCGGTGTTCGGTTCTCTGGGCATTAAAATGGGCGCGGAATCGTTGCGAAAAATGGGACGGGCGATGGGATTTAACCAGCCCCAGCCCATGCTGGAATGCAAACCCAGCCGGCTTGACGTCCCGGACACCGGTTTCGGTCTCGCTCAAGTCGCCTGTGGTTACACGAAATCCACAACCATTTCGCCTTTGCACGCCTTGCGAATCGCACGGGGCATTGGCGACGATGGGCGCATTCGTCCACTGTACTTCACCCCCGAGTTGCGCAATCTTGTGAATCAAAACAAGTTTACCGTGGAGGAGAATCCCTCGGAGCCTTTTGTCTCCCCCGCCACCCTCGACAATTTGAGAACCCTGATGGCTGCGACTGTCAGCACGGGAACAGCGCGCAAGGGTTTTCGCCGCGCTTTCGGACGGCAGGATGTTTCCAATCTGGACATGGGCGGAAAAACCGGATCGTTGGATGGACTCAACCCTCCCGGTCGTTATGAATGGTATATCGGTTATGCCAAAGCCAAGGATCATCCGGATCAGGGTATCGCCGTCGCAGTGATGGTCATCAACCAGCGCAATAGAACCGTGCATGCCAGCGAACTCGCCGCATTGATGATTCGCGACTGGAATCATCCACCGGGACCCGAACCGGTACAACAACACCGTCGGCATGGTAAGATTCGTCGTGCCGCTTATGCAAGGCGTTGAAGTCCGGAGTTAGGTTGTGGCGCGCAAGAAAGTAGCCCTCATTCTTGGCGGCGGCGGTGCGCGGGCGGCTTATCAAATCGGTGTGCTGGAAGCGTGGAAGGATATCTTCGAGCGCGGAGCCTCTCTTGAAATTTTAATCGGTGTATCCGCAGGGGCCATCAATGCCGTCGGCATGATGCAGTTCGCCCCGGACTTTGCAACCGGTCTCGAGGCTGTGAAGCGCTTGTGGTGCACCATTACACCGAACGACATCTTTGAATCCAAAGTCCGCTCGGTGACGCACAACCTGATGCGGCTTGTCAGCTCTTCGCGTCACGTTGGCAACGGGCAAAACAACGACATTGCGAATGCCATTCTCAGCACAGCGCCGCTGCGTTCGTATCTCGCGGGCCATATCGACATGGAAAAAGTGCATCACGGGTTGAGCAGCCTTCCCGGCCATGGATTGGCGGTGAATTGTTTCGATTATTCCTACAAGAAGAACATCACGTTTTTTGAAACGCTGGAAACCTGCGCGGAATGGGAACGACCGTCGACCCGTGGCATGCGGGCGACATTAACGCTCGAACACATCATGGCCTCCTGTGCGGCCCCGCTGATCTTTCCGCCGGTGCTGATGGACGGGAATTATTACGGAGACGGTTCATTGCGCAACATCACGCCGCTGCAATCCGCCGTGCGCATGGGAGCGGATCGCATCATTAACATCAGTCTGAGCGGGGATCAATTCCAGCATGAACCCCATGTGGTTCCGACCTTGGGCCGCATCGCTTCCACCTTGTTTGACGGCATGTTCCTGGACGCTCTGGATGTGGATTCGGAATTCATGCGGCGGGTTAATGTTTTGACTGAAAGCATTCCGGAAGGCCAGCGGAACACCCGAAACATCGAACTCTGCCGAGTCGCACCCATGATCGACTTCAGCCTCATCGCTTCACATTACCGCCACCGCTTTCCGCGAACTCTGCGGTATCTCTACGGCGGATGGATCTCGCAGGATATGCTGAGCTATTTGTTGTTTGACGGGGAGTACGCGAAAGAATTGATGGAGTATGGACGGAAGGACGGGGAACGGTTTCGGGATCAGATTGAAGGCTGGTTGCGGGAGTAGTCTATAATCCTATCTCCTGTTAATGGAATCTTCCCTCTCCACCCATCCCAGTACAAACGCATCGACCCTCGCCGCCCCGGCCTTTATCAATTCCTGTTGACATTGCCCCAGCGTACTCCCCGTCGTGCAAACATCATCCACCAACACAACCTTCTTCCCCGCCACCGCATCTGAACACCGAAAAGCCCCGACAAGATTTCGAGTCCTCTCTTCCGCATCCAACTTGGTTTGCGTGGAAGTAAAACGAATTCGCTTTAACGCATTTGACATCACTGGCAACACATAACGCCGACCCATTTCCTCCGCAATCAATTCCGCTTGATTATATCCTCGTTCCCGTAGTCGCGCAGAGTGAAGCGGAACGGGGATTAGCACGTCCGGCTTTCCCAATGCTTCCACAAATGCCGGACGGTAGCGCAAGTAAGCACAGAGAAAGCGGATATGCCGGCGATAATGACTGTATTTGAATCCATGAATCAAACTAAGCAACGGCGGGCTCATGCGGAACAAGGCATGAAGTCCGGGCTGGGACAACACCTCGTCATCCCAAATCAACGCAGCACGCAGCAAGCGCAAACAGGGACGGCACAACGGCAAGCCACCCCATCTCCGTTTTGCACAATGCACACAAACCGGGGGAACCACCCACGCCTCAAGCCACAACCCCCACTTTTTTAAAACTTCAGAGGTATTCGCCATGGGCTTTAAAATTGATTACAATGCCCAGCATGATAAAACAGGAGATGAGAAACGAACCGCCATAGGACAGGAACGGCAAAGGCAAACCCGTCACCGGCATGATTCCCACCGTCATGGAAATGTTCACCAGAACGTGGAAGGAAAAAATACCGGTCAACCCCACGGCCAGCAGCGAGGTGTAACGGCTGCGGCTGTCGGAGGCAATACGCAGCAGGCGCTGCAACATGAAGAGATACAATCCCAGCACTACAACGCATCCGAGAAATCCAAACTGCTCTCCCAACACCGAGTAAATGAAATCCGTGTGTTCCTCGGGCAGAAAACTCAAATTGGTTTGTGTTCCATGCAAATACCCTTTTCCAATCAACTTGCCGGAACCGATGGCCACCTTGCTCTGCAACACCTGGTATCCCGCCCCCTGCGGATCGCGCATGGGACTCATGAAGGTCAGAATGCGATCCCGTTGATGGGCGTACAGCAGCTTGTTCCACACAAAAATCGCACCGTATCCCGCAGCAATGTTGACGAGGATGAGCAGGACAAACGCCTTCAGGCTGGCGCGAGTCCACCACATGATGGCAATGAGGACCATGAAAAGGAGCGCCCACGCAATGTGGTTAAAAGTCAATGCCACCGATAGCACCGGTGAAGCCAGGAAAAAAAGATCGCGAACGGACAGCCCTGAAAAAAACAGCATCATTCCGGTCATGGCCACAAAACTCAGGGCCGTGCTCAGATTTGGCTCCTTCAATACGAGGGCGAAGGGCACTATAAAAAGCAAAGTCGGCGCGAGCAACGTGCGCGGTTGCGAAAGACTGATCGGCTGAAAGGATAGCAGACGCGCCATCACGAGCAGAAGGGCGACCTTGGATAATTCACTTGGCTGCAGATTGAAACCGCCCGGCAGCGCGATCCAACGCTCCACGGAATTGGCCTTGAAGATGATGATGTAAAGCAGCGGAATCAGGGAAATGAAATACAGCGGGTAAGCCGCCGCGTAGAAAAACCGGGGTGGGATCAGGCACATGCCCGCCATCGCCACCACGCCCATCCCGGCAAACAACACCTGTTTTTGCCAATGATGTCCGGGTTCTCCCAAAGTCGCGGAATACACCACCGCCAAACCAATCGCCAGCAAAACTCCGACCGTTCCCAACAACAGCCAGTCCCATTTTTGCTGCTGGGAATTATCCGTGCGGTTCATGCTCGAAGAATCTCTTGAGAAGCGCCCCGGCGATGGGAGCCGCGAAAGTGCCGCCGTGCCCCATGTTCTCCAACACCACCGCAATGGCAATGCGCGCGTTGCCCAAAGGTGCGGCGCAAATGAACAGGGCGTGCGTCTTGGCTCCGTGCGGATTTTCCGCCGAGCCCGTTTTCCCGCCCACTAAAACTCCCGGAACACGCGCACGAGCCGCCGTGCCATTGGGGGAATTCACGACCTGCTCCATGGCTTCCAAAAGAATGCGATGTTCGGCATCCGTCATTTGAATATTGCGAAGGAGCTCAGGATGGGATGCTTCGTCCACACCACCGTCCGCATTGCGAATCTCATGCATGATATGAGGACGGTACAATTGACGGCCATTCGCCAGCCCTGCGGCGTAATTTGCCAGTTGCAAAGGCGTGGAAATTTCCCCCTGGCCGATGGAAAGATTCAGGATCAAACCCCGTGACCAATGCCAGTTGCGCCCTCCGTAACTGGCATTGTATGACGCGGAATCCATCAATACTCCGGCGCGTTCCTCGTCCAAATCAATTCCTGTTTTTTCCCCAAGTCCAAACTCTCTCGCGACTTTATTAATGCGATCCATACCGAGCATCAAGCCAGCCTGATAGAAATACACGTCGCACGATCGCGTAAAGGCATCCACCAGATTGACAAAACCGTGTCCTCTCGGATCCCAGCATTTCCACACCCGGTTGCCGAATGGATACCCGCCCGTACAGGCACGGGGCATGAAATTCGCAGCATTGATTTTACCCGATTGCAGCGCGGCCACGGCCACCACTCCCTTGAACGTGGATCCGGGTTCATATCCACCGCTCACGGCCCTGTTGTTCAGCGGTCTCGCCGGGTCCAACGCGAGGCGCGCCCATTCTTTCCCTCGTTTGGCGCGGCTCAGGGAAAATATGTTGCCGTCCATGCGCGGAGAAGAGGCCATGACGAGCACTTCGCCGTTGCGCGGATCGATGGCCACCACCGCTCCCCGCACCGTGTCAGACAGCAGCGATTCCGCCAGACATTGCAGACGGATGTCGATATTGGTGTAAATGTTTTTTCCGGCAACGGGTTTGTATTGCGGCATCTCCCGCACGACTTCAATCTGGCGGCCGTAGGCATTCACCTTTACATAGCGCACGCCATCCTTTCCCCGGAAATCGTCCTCATAATGTTTTTCCAGTCCCTTGCGCCCAATGCGATCCCCGCGCAAGTAAGGACTCGTGCCATCCTCTTCGGCATCAAGCTTCGAATCCTGCACTTCATCCTCGCGGACTTCGTCCATGTATCCAATCATGTGCCCCGCAGCGGCCCCGTAAGGATAGGAGCGGCGCGACTCCACCACAGTCACCACACCCGGCAAATCCGTTTGATGCTCCCCCACCATGGCCACCACGTCAAAAGGCGCGTCTTCGAGGATCACCAGCGGCTGAAACTTGCGCCACCGCGCACGTTGCAAACTCCAGTCCACCACATTCGAATCAAAGACCGGCCGGTCCGTTGCATCCTTCATGCGCAAAAGATGTTCCATCAACTCATCCGGGTTTTTCAATTCCGTGGGCAGGATCGCGATTTGATATGATGGCCGGTTGCGGGCGATCACGAGTCCGTTGCGATCATAAATCAAACCGCGTGGCGCTTTCACGATTTGCAGACGGATGCTGTTTTGTGCGGACAGCATTTCATGATAGGAACCCTTGATGATCTGGAGATAAAAAAGACGCCCCGCCAGAATCAGCGCGGCGGCCAGCAAAAAAAACATCAGGGAGCGGACGGCGGAGGCCCGGTAATGCGGGTCGTCCAAACGATTTACCAGCGGAGCCGCCATGCGTCAGACCTCCCTGGGTTTCAGCCGGAGGGTCGAGTAGAATATGAGGCCGCCCACAAACAAGGTGTACACGGCGGAAGGCGCGCTTTGGCGCAACAGAGCGCTCCAGAATACGCCACCATGAAAACCCGCCGCGAGATAAAAAATCACGTCGTGCAAAATCAATGCGGCGCCCAAAAGCAAAATGCGCGTGGCCGGAAGACTTTTCACCACCTTGTCCTCAAAAAAACCGAGGACATAACCCACCAGGCAATTGGAGAGAGCGTTTGCACCCAATGTTTCCACTGCATAAACGTCCTGCACCAATCCCAGTATCATTCCGGCATAAAGTCCGGCAATGGGACCGCGGCGCAATGCCAGCGCCATCAAGGCAATTAAAGTGAGATCGGGGCGCACCGGTCCCAGTGAAATCCAGCGGATTAAAGTCTGTTGAAGGAGCAGGGCCCCCGCCAGAATACCGGCTTCCATGGCGATGCGTTTCCAGTGAATTCTCACGGCGCCATCTCCAGTTTCCATTGATCCTGTTTGATCAAGACAAACACTTCTTCCACGGCGTCGAGCGACTGAAAAGGTTCCACCTGAAAAACCCGGATCACGTCGCTGTTCTGTTCTTCCATGCCGGAGACGTCCTGTAATGCAATTCCAACACGCAAGCCCTTGGGAAAAACCCCGCCCATGCCTGCGGTAACCAGCGTATCCCCCGGCTGCACATCGGATCCCGCAGGAAATTGGACTTCAAGACGTGAAGTTCCATGGGACTCCAGAATTCCCCGGGCGCGACTGCGATCCACTTGCACGGAAGCTTTGAACTCGGGATCGGAAAGAAGCTGGACAAGGCTGTACTTCTGAAAACACTTTGCGATTTTCCCCACAATTCCACGCGAAGTCATCACGGGCATGTTCACATCCACGGAATCCGCCCTGCCCAAATCGAGAACCCAAGCGCGCTGGAGTCTGCCCGCGTCTTCGGCAACAATTTCCCCTGCTTTGAGTCGCATGGAAACAGTGGCGTGAAAACGTTCCATCTCCACCAACCGGGGTGATTGCCGCAGCGATTGTTTTAGAAAATCATTTTCGGTGCGAAAAGCCATGTTCTCGCGCCGCAGCCGTTCATTCTCATGATAAATGCGCAGTGAACCGTCGAAATGGGAAAGCGTTGCCTGAAGGGGATAAAGAAGGGTTCCCACCATCACTTCATGAAAAACGATCCGTCCTGTACGATCCTGTGAAAGCAGCACCCCGGAAAAAACCACGCACAACAGAAGGGAAAGGATCCCGCGCCAGACAACAAGCGCCTTGCGCAGCCACTCGAAAAGATTCACCGGATCAGCGTTGGGAGTCCATGAGAACCTTGTAATACTTCCCCATGTCCTCGAGAATGCGCGCGGTTCCCTTGCAAACGCATACCATGGGATCATCTATCACGTTGACCGGAAGATTCGTCTCCTGACGAAGAAGAGCGTCCAGGCCGCGGAGTTGTGAACCCCCGCCGGTCATCACAATTCCCTTGTCCATGAGATCCGCGGAAAGTTCCGGGGGCGTCTGCTCCAAAGCCCGCCGTACAGCCTCCACAATGGCGTTGACGGGTTCCGTCAACGCCTCGCGAATCTCTGCAGAACTGATTTTAAGCGTGTGAGGAACACCCGCCACCAAATCACGGCCCTTCACATCCATCTCGAGTTCCCGCTCAAGGGGAAATGCGGCGCCGATCTGCATCTTGATTTTTTCCGCCATGCCTTCGCCGATCAGCAGGTTGTATTTCTTCTTGAGATAACTGATGATGGCTTCGTCCATTTCATCGCCACCCACCCGTACCGACGTGTCGCATACGATTCCATACAACGCAATGACGGCAATCTCAGTCGTGCCACCACCGATGTCGATCACCATGTTACCGGATGGATCCTCAACGGGAACGCCCATGCCAATCGCCGCCGCCATGGGTTCGGCCACCAGATGCACTTCGCGGGCCCCGGCCTTGCGTGCGGCATCCAATACGGCGCGCTTTTCCACTTCGGTAATGCCGGAAGGAACACCAATCACAATGCGAGGCCGAAGAAAAAAGAGCGGATATTTCTGCGCCGTTTTAATGAGACGCGTCAGCAGGCTTTCCACCAGTTGAAAATCGGCAATCACGCCATCCTTCATCGGACGCACGGCGATGATTTCTCCCGGCGTACGCCCCAACATCGCCTTGGCCTCGGTGCCGATCGCCAACACCCGGTTGGTCCGCCGATCAACGGCCACCACCGAGGGCTCATTTACGACAATACCGCGACCGCTGACATGAACAAGCGTGTTAGCCGTCCCTAAATCAATACCTATGTCACTGGAAAGTAATCCGAACACCGCGCACCTTCTTAAGTTCTTAAAGTTGGGAAACTAGCAAAATTCAGGGTTTTTCCGCCCCTGAGGGAAGCGAGGAATCCCCATTCACCTGACCACCTGCATATTTGGGTGGGAAATGCTCCAGAACCACCTCAAAGCGCTCCCAAACCCTCGCAGAGCGATTGTACCGGTATTTGCGAACCTGGCAGAGATCCAGAGAAGGATCGAGGTAAAAAAAGACCAGGGAGGCATAGGCCTGAAAAACCCGGGCGGTATCTCCCTTGAATTCTTGATACTCATCCACCAAAAAATAAGGCTTGGCCAGAACAGCATCGTGACGGGTTTGTTCTGAAAATTCACTTATGATGAAGGCGAGATCCGCCCTACCAATCTCCTGAAGCTTGCTTTGCATTTCCTTGGGAGGCGAACCACAGGCCTGTAACAAGACTCCAAAACCCAAGGCAACAACCAAGCTTAAAGCCCATCTACTCCCCCATGTCGATGTTTTAAACATGAAACACGCCTTTGAAAGAGCGTAAAATAAAAAACCCGCGATGGGACACCGCGGGTTTTTAGATGTAATGATCTCTCGGCTTATTCGGAGAAATTGAAGGGTACGTTCACAGCGTCATTTCCCTTGCCCTTGGTCGGTTCGAAACGCCAAGTTTTGACCTTGTCGCGTATCTCTTGATCGAAGTCACTGTTTCCGGTAGTGCTGGAAACAATGGTCAATTCAATGATGGAACCGCTGGGAGCAATGATGAAATGGAAGGACACCTTGCCCTTGAAACCCGGCTGGAGCTTCAAATACTTTTCGAACGTGTGGCGTAACCCCGGTGTGTGCTGACGAATCACCGAGATAATGGATTCAGTGGAACGTGAACCGCCATCCGAACCCAAGTCAATATCCGACGCTTTCGGCGCTTGAAGACCGGCTCCGCCCTTGGCAGTCAGACTTAGACCGCCACCACCTCCGCCGCCCCACAATCCGCCGAGAAGATCATCCACACCACCCGGCGTACCACTGGCAAATCCCTCATTGAATCCACCGGTACCCGCCATACCTTTCCGGCCTCCGATGCGGGTTGTCCCCGTTTTGGTCAAACCGGAAACACCGTTGAGAACCTTGTCGATATCCTTGGTGAACTTGGAAGCCATCAGGGTGTAACCGGAAAGGGCGTTGGAAGCCGATCTCGAAGTAATCATCTTCAAAGCAGCCTGAGTTGCCACAGCCTTGGGGTTTCCATGACCTCGGGCTCTGGCACCGCCCCCTTCATGGGATGAAGGAGGAGTCTTTTCCTTGGGCTTCTCTTTTTTCTTTTCCTCTTCCTTCTTGACTTCGCCCAACTTCACCACGCTGACCTTTTCCGAAATTTCCTTCTTGTTGTGCGTCTGAAGCACACCTGGAATAATCGAACTCACAGTCATCGTATAGGAGACAAACGCAGCACCCAAAAGAACGAACACACCCATGAAACGGAAAAGACGTGCATCGGACTCGACTTCAAACTTTTGGATGAAGGGATCCTTCGAAGGCTTGGAAGCTTGGGAAGGCTTTTTATTCGTCGACATCTTAGCCCTCCTCATTCTTGCGCAACACGGCGAACTTGATGTTGTTATAACCCGCATAACCACATGTGGCCATCACCTTGGTGACAACATCATAAGGCAGATTCTTGTCGAACTGAACCACAACCTTGCCGGAAGCATCCTTGATGACACCCAGCATTTCCGCCTTCTTTTCCTCATCATGTTTCTTGATGAGAACCTTGGCCATGGCATCGATCAACAACGGTTCCTGTTTGCGGACGGCAGAGGTTTCCACAATTTCAACGCCATCGACAGTGATCTTGTTGGAGGTTCCCAAAATGATCATGGAGACCTCGGTTGGAGATCTGGCATGAGCCGACATGGGAAGAACCAGATTATCAGCCGAAGTCAGCAAATTCCCCTCGGCAGAAATAGTGCGCAAAAGGAATACCAGAACGATCACGAACACGTCGATCAACGACGTGATGATGAGGCCAGCCTCTTCCTGTTTTTTAATCCCGCGTTTCTTGGGTGCGCCGCCTTCTTCAGGATGCCCTCCCCCATCATGAATCGAATGCGAATGGCCGCCACCGTGTGACGTTTTTTCAATTCCTCCAAGCATCAGGTTGCCCCTCCCATCAGGGATAATGCCACGCGATCATATCCGGCGGCTTTGGCTGCATCCATCATCTGGATGATTTTGTCATAAATCACATCCTCTCCGGCCAGAATGACGATGTCATCCACGTCCGTGGGGAGCGGTGAAAGCCGGCTGTACATTTTGTGAACCTTTTCCAAAACCCTCGCGACCTCATAGTAGGCACTCAACTTGTCAATCTTGCACGTGACCCGTGTCGCCTCGTTCATGTGGAGAATGGTCTCGTCACCCACGGCCCGGTATGGAGCTCCCACGGGAGGAATATCCTTATACCAGTTTCCAGAAGTGTCCATCAACGGCTCACCTTCGTGATCCTGTGCGGCAAACAGGTAAGTGCCGGGATCAGAGGAATCCTTTTTGACGACCACGTTCAGGAAAATGAGTTCCTTCTCGTTCAGGCCCATGAGCTTTTTATCCGTTGATGAATAAACCTTCTCGCCTTTCACGTAGATCTTCCGGAACACGTTCTGGTCCGAACGGCTGCGATACTGGACTTCCTCCTGGTAATAAACTGCGGGCTGAAAACCGTTGGACGCACCCACGGTAATGCTGTTATCCGTAATCACTACCGCAAGGTTGAGCAAGCCAAGATCTTGATCCTCGGACTGGCTCGTCATCGCCTGGCTGCGTTCCGGAAGCCATAACTCCAGAATGCCAAGCTTTTCGAAGGATGCCATCGTGATCACAATGGTCACCAGAATCGAAAACAGGCTCATCACAGGAAGGAGATCCAACTCCTTCGCTTTGTGCTCTTTCACACTTGATTTCTTCATTTTTTTCCCTGCAAGTGCGTTCCCTGTCGGAAACGCACGGTTTCAATGGGCATCAATTCTTAGAGCAGGTTCATCACTTTGACGGATTTTTCTTCCATCTCTTCCTGCAACCGCTCAGATTGCATGGCAAGAAGGCCATGGCACAGCAAAACCGGAATGGCCACGGCCAAACCGGTGAAGGTGTTCACCATAACGATGGAGATACCATTGGCCAAAGCGGCAGGACGTTGTGCAGCCGGAAGATTGGCCACAGCATCGAAAGCCAGAATCAGACCGAAAATGGTGCCCAGCAGGCCGCAAAGCATGGCAATGTTCGCGAGCGCAGGCAACAGATTCAGGTAACGGTTAATCCGAGGAGCTTCGGTCAGGAACACTTCGTCAACCGCTCTTTCAGCGGCAGCCTGGCCCTTGGGTTTGTTTTGTAACACGGCAGCGATGATGCGAGCCAGAGGGGTTCCCTGACTTGCAGCCAGCCGGTTGGCCTCGTCCACACGCCCGCCTTGCAGCAACTTGGCCACATTGCGCATGAATTCCGCACGACCCTTGGAGGATTTCAGGAAGATGTAAATGAATCGCTCGGCGATAATCGCGAGGGAGACGAGACCGAGAAAAAGGATCACGCTCATGTAGAAGCGGCCTTCACCATTAAAACCTTTAAGAAGCAGTGACATTTTTATCCTCTCGTTTGAGTTGGTACGGGTAAGCTAAAAAAATGGCCAAGCTCGAACCCACGTTAGATGTTCCATCGCTGGGTTCAGCCAAATTTCATGAATATTATACCGTCTTTTTGTTGAATTCGCACCATATTTTTGGGAATTTTCAAGAAAAACGTGTCTATTCTGTTGCAGTCCGGCTTAAAAGCGTTACTGTTTTTGGCTGCCGGCAGGGGCTGACTTTGTATCTAGATTCGGCGCAATTTTAGGTTTGACAGGCACTTGCAATTGGAGTTGCGGGGCAGTTGGATCGAGCTCACGGAGCCTGTTCATAATGCGGCCACGGACCGGATTGTCAATAAAATAGATCTGCGCCGTATCCAATGCGTTGCGATAATTTTCAATCGCCTCTGCCCTATGCTTGTCAGACTCCCCTTTTAGCTGTGCCCGAACAGGGGCCAGATCTTCGGGAGTCGCATCTTCAGGGAGGGGGAATTGCAAAAATAACTGCCCCAAGTCTTCGAGGGCCCGGCCTTTAAAGGCATAGGTCTCCATCAAACGGTTTCCGGTTGTGTCGATCCAAGGGCTGGAAATATTCTGCTGCAAACCCACGTTGAGATTCTTCTTGTAAATCTCCTTCCCCTTATCAAGAAAGTTGGGCACAAAAAATTTGTTCTGGATGGTGATTTTAAAACGCTCTTCACCGGAAAGGCCCGCCACACGCTGATTGTCATAAATAAGTGCCATGGTGGAGAACAGATCTCCCATGCGCAAGGTGGCTCGAAGGGCCCATTCCTCTTCTGCAAATCCCACGGCCTTCGCATAATGTTGAATGGCGGTTACGAGGTTTTCCTGCATGGTTTTGGTGCGTCCGTCGTTTTGAGCTTTGGTTCCATCCAAGCGAATGCTCGCCACTTTCCGGTAATAGACATCTCCCGCGCGATAGGCCGCTTCGGAGGCAATTGCAGGAGGAATTTCACTCCCTTCCTGGGACGAAATGCATTGCTCGTATAAATCAAGAGCCTGCTTCTCTTCGCCCTGCATTTCAAAACGCTTGCCGTTGTTCAAACGCGATTGCATGATGCTGGTTCGAGCTTGAATAACCTTGGTTCTTTCTCCGGGGTACTTGGCAACAAATGCCTGATACGCCAGAATGGCTCCGGTGGAATCTCCGAGCTTCTCCATCAGCAGCGGCACCGAAAACATGGCTTCCGGCGCATACTGACTGGCAGGATAATTTTCGTACACCTGTTTGTAATCCCCAATGGCATCCGTATACCATTTGGAATCTTCGTAAAGTTGCCCTGCGTTATAGAGGAACCCTGCCGTTTTTTCACTGCGGGGATAAAGGCGGAAGGCGGATTCAAAGGTCTGCCCCGCTTGACGCGGACTCGGCAACTTTTGATAAGCATCAGCTGCCCAGCCAAGTGCTTGAATGCCTCCGAGAGAATCTTCTGGAAATTTCATTTGAATCTTGAGAAACACGTCTGCGGCATCCCGATATTTTTTCGCATTCATGTAAATGGAGGCTGCCCGGAGCATGCTTTTAAGACCGAGCTTTGAGTTGGGGTAGTCCTGCGAAATTCTCAGCAGTGTACGAGCCCCTTCATCGTGGTTCCCGGCAGAATCGGCACTGACACCTGCTTCAAACATGGCCTTGTCGGCAAATTCGACATCGCGATAGGTGGAAGCGAGTTTTGCATACTGCTGTGAAGCACCCACGAAATCCCCGCTTTTGCGCTGCTTCTCGGCCTGTTTATATAAAGTCGCAGCCATGGATTTTTTGATCTCGGTGCATTGACTGTCAAACGGGCATAGCTTGCCTTGCAATATCGCGAACTGTTTCCCGGCCTCGTCATACTGGCCACCTTCCAAAAGACACTGGGCCAAAGCGCGACGGATCAACACGATGCGAGGATGGTTTGGAAATCTGGCAATCAGATCGCTCAAGGGTTTGATCGCCTCGTCGTATTGTTTTGCTTCGTAGTGCAAAATAGCGGCGTTGTAGGCAAGATCCGCGACCGAGGGCGAATTGCCAAAAAGTTCAGAGTACCAGTTCACGTACTCCAAAAAGGCCTTCGTCTCAGGGCCCTTGAATGCAGCCGCAGTATCATTGTGATAAACGGTCGGAATGGCCGCTCTTCTTGCCTCATCCGTCATGTAAACGGCGTTGTATCCTGCATCCTGACGGGAGACCAGATTTTTTTTGTCCTTGGGCAAAACCCCCATCTTGGCCGTATCCGATGTGGCACACCAACGCCATTCCGTCGCAGCCTTGGGATAAACCTTGAGTTTTCCATAAAGCACGGCCAAATGCTGGTGCACTTGAAACACATCCCATGAAACTTCATTGGGAAAGCGATTCAGGTAATTCCTGTAACCTTCCTCGGCTTTTTTGAGAAGGGTAACATCGGAATCCCCCGCCTCGTTTTTCGTGTGGTAATAAACCGGAATCTGATAAAGCGCAAGATGGACGGCTTTGGAGGCTTCCTCAACGGCCCCCTTGTCGGCAGCATTCTTGCGAAACCATTCGGAACCCTCTGCGTAACGGTTTGCGAGATCCAGACGGGCTTTCTGTGCCTCATCAAATTTCTTCTGCAACATCAATATTTCGACAATGGCGAGATCCGCGGAAGGAGCCTTCACGTATGTTGGATCCTTGGTCAAAAGAAAACGGAAAGCTTTGACAGCTTCGTCAAGGCGATCATGCGACTTGTTCTTGATTCCAATCAGATAATAAACGTCCTTTTCCCAAGGCGGATTTCCACGTTCACGGAGGAACTTTTCCGCCACTTCAAAACCATTGTCCATATCCGCCCACGCCACGGCCATGAAGGACATGGCTTCGTCGCGCTGATCTCCCCCGCGTATCTTGCCGGCATCGACACGCGACACGTATTCATAAAACCATTTTGCGGCCTCTTCATAGGAAGCCAGACTGTAATAGCATTCCGCGCGACGATACAGGGCCAAGCCTGCTTCATTGCCCGCGTAATCCAGAGGCACGGCGTTGAGTTGTTCAACGGCCTTGGAATATTCATGCTTGAGGAACCAGTATTCCCCCAAACGAAGATGCGCCTTCACGGCCTGGGGATGATGAGGCCAGCCCACAACGAGCTTGTTGAGAAACTCAAAGGAAAGCTGATCCTTACCCTGCATATCAGCGATAAAAGCCGACTGGGCCAAGACATCCGGCACTTCCCGGTTATTGGGATAGTCGTTCAAAAAGCGCTGGAAAAGGCCAAGGGAAACCGTGTGATTGCGACGGGGTGAAACGGGCTCGGCACCATTCTTGTCGTGATCTTCCCAGCGCTGCATGTCCTTTTCGTACTTTGCCTGGGTAGCGAGAAAGATGTCCTCCTCTTTTCGAAGAGTCAGATTCGCAGCCTGAAACAAAGCGGAACCGCAACGTTCGGATTTATCCGTGCAACTGTTCAGATATTCGGTAAATTCCTTGATGCTTTTGTCGAGAATGGCAATGGAATTCGCGTAATCTTGCGCTTCATCCTGAGTGGAGGAAGCCTTGTTCAAATCCGCCTTGTAGCTTTCCAAGTCGGCCTTGTAGGCCGTCACTTTTTTCTGGCGTTCAGCGAGACAGGCGCTCTTCCCGGGTTCCTGCATAGCGGCACAACTTGCCGCAATTTGATCGAGTTCACCCTTGCGCTTCTTCAAATCCCCGAGCTTGTCCGCCCAAACTGCGCTGACCAAGCCCGCGATCCACAATAAAACCAAGGCGCGATTCATGCGAACCATCGCCCCGGACTTCCAATTACTCATCTAGGAACCCCGTTCTCCCGCGTTTTCCGGCTACTGAACTTCAAGACCTTTCAAATCCTGCGAAGAGGGAGGTCGATTTCCGCCGCCTGAACCGGCTTTGATATTGCCAATTGTGGCCTTGGTAAACTTGGCGTCCTTGACAACCCGGTTTCGGTCCTGAAGGAATTTTTCATAACGCTCTGAATCCCGCTGGTAATCGAAATATTTTTCGATTTTGGCAGACAGCGCGTCATACCGGGGACGCAGCTTGTTCTGCTTCTCGACCACGTGTTCGGTGGGAAGCTGGTTGGCAAGCTCCAATGCTTCCTTTTGAACCGCAGCAAATTCACTGCTGGTCAGCACGTCCGCACCTCTCTGCTGTTTCAACATTCCGATGGAAGCGGCCTTTTTATCCGACAGATCCACAGCCTTGTCAAACTCTGCGGTAGCGGCATCGAAATTTTTCTGGAAGTACGCACTATACCCCAAGAGAAGATGTGCTTCGGGAATCAGCAGACTGTTGGGCGCTTTGGTGATAATCGCCTCGGCATAATCGGCGCCGTGCTTGAAATCCTTTTCCTTCAGGAAGGCCCACGCCAGACCGAGCAATGCCTCGTCATACTTGGGACTGTTGGCCGAGACGGAGGCATAGTACTCCGCAGCTTTCTTGAGCTGGGGTTTGCCGAAATTGATGTGGCCCAATTTGACGGTGGCAACATCCTTCATTTCCTGTTCGGAAGCGTTGGACGGCTTAATCTGTGCGACATCTCCAAACGCCGCTTCGGCATTTGTCATTTTCCCGAGATTCGCATAAGAGACACCCATGGTGTAACGCGCGTAAGCGTAATTGGCATTTCCGGAAGTGATGGAGGAAAGCAGGGTAATCGCTCCGGTGTAATCCTTCTTCGCATACTTGATCTGACCCCGGATATAATCGGCATCGGACTTGACGTCGGATTCCGGATAAAGATTCACGATTTGTTCGTGCAAACGGGAGGCTTCTTCGAACTTCCCTTCCTTGTAGTTCAGATTCATCAACTGGAACATGTACTTGGGACGCAGTTCGGAGTCCGTATACTTGCGCAGCGCTTCGTCATAAACATCCCTTGCAGCCTGATTCATCCGCAGGTTCTCAAAAACCTTGCCCTTGTAAAAAGCGGCCTGATCCACCAGATGGAAGGTGGGATACTTGCTGGTAACCTTGCCGAAGGCATACGCAGCCGGCAGGAATTTCCGGGCCAGATAAAGCCGCATGGCCTCACGATAGGCTTCCTCGGGTTCTGTTTTCAAACGCTCGTAGCGAGCATCACCGATGCGCTCTTCGCGCGTAGGTCCCAGACGAGTGGTGGCTCGCACGTTCCAGATGAACCCGCGTTCCTCGTTATTGGCGGAAAGCGCATCATGCGACATGTCCACATCCAGCTGCAAATAACGGAACAGGTTGAACCGCTGCACGTTGGCGGTCAAACCAATGACAGGATAACCTTCCTTGGAATATTTCACCTTGACTCCCGCCCACGGTGCCACGTAATAAGTGACCCGTCCGGAAGGAACAACCTGATTGCCCTTGCCTGAACCCTGATGGCTGATGTCCACAACACTGGCGGAAGCGGCCAACTCCAGTTTTCTGTTAAAGCCGCACCAGAACAGGGAGGTATTGATATTCCGGGGAATCGCATCGCTTCCACCGGAGACCCGTTTGATCTTCGGCTGTAAAACGTTTTGCACGGCCACACCCAGCAGGAGCTTGCCATAACGCGATGTGGTAAAGGGGTTGTAAGTCAATCCCAAATCGCCGCCAAAGCTGTATTGTATTCCGCCTAACGCTCCAAAAGGATCGTATTGAAAGACGGTAAAGTTTGCGCCGACAGCCAATTTGTGAAGCGAAGGAATGCGCAAGGCGTATCCCAAGGAATAGGCGTTCTCAAGATACGAGGCGTTGGAACCGTCGATCTGGGAGCCGTTTTCAAAATAAGTGATGTTGACCGTATGGTTGTATCCAAAGGGATGAACGGCGCTGATGAACTCCTGGCCGGCCTGACCGGAAAGAGTCGTATAAGCCGCAGCGCTCACCTCAATTTGATCCGCCTCGGCAATGGAGGCAGGGTTCACATAGGCGGCGATGTTTTCCCCATACTCCGCAAACCAGTCGTTCTGCTGGTAGGCATTGGGCTTGTAGGGCATCTGCCCGAATCCGATTGCGGTGCAGGCCAGAATCGGAAGGAAGGCAATTCGATAGTTCAAGGCGTCCACTCCCTGGTTGTGCGTGCGGATGTTGCCGTCCGGTTACTTGATGCGATGGAATTCAATGCGGCGGTTCAAGGCCTGTCCCGCGGCGGTTTTATTGTCCGCTTTGGGTTTGGAAGAACCGTATCCCTTGGCTACGAGACGCTGTGAATCCACACCTTTTTTGACGAGGTAATCACGAACCGCATTGGCGCGATCCACGGAAAGTTTCATGTTGACCTTGTCCGAGGCCAGGTTGTCAGTATGGCCTGATATCTCAAACCGGCTGCCGGGAAATTTCTTCAACTGCTCTGCGACGTCATCCAATTTTCCGGCAGAAGCGGCCGCCAATTCGGAGCTTCCAGGGGCAAAATTCAATCCATCCATCACAAAACTGTCTGTAGGAGCCACAACAACCTTCGGAGCTGGAACAACAGGGGGGGCAACCGGAGCAGGTGGCGGAGGAGGAACGACAACGGGTTCGGGTGCGGCAACCACAACGGGAGCCGGAGCTGGTTCCGGTACTACGACTTCGGCAGGCATCTCGTGATCCATCAACCCAATGTCCATCTGCTCATAACCACGACGAATGACGGGAGACCTGGATGCGGGGAAAAAGTTTGGGTGACCCAAGCTGGCGCTCACAAACATCGGATCCACTGAAATATTGGACTTGTTGACTTTGGTATAGCGATTAAACGGCATCACATTCTTGTAGATGTCGTTGTAAACGATTTGAGATTGGCCTGCGGCGGGATCCGAAAAAATTCCGTATTCCACATTTTCGCTGAGAATGTTGTTGCGAACCACGATGCGGGTGGGGCCGCGCAGAGAAATACCGCTGTATCCGTTCCGCAGAATCACGTTGTTTTCAAGTTTGGTGTCCAGAGACTTTGCGCCCCACACCAGCACGCCCGTCCAACGGTTGCCATAAATCACGTTATTGTCGATTTGGGGAAGCGAAAGGAAAGCGCCGATTCCCGCACCTTCATTGTCAATAATCCAGTTGTGATGAATATGAAGGGACGCGTTCTCGCAAAGAATACCGTCTATTCCATTCGTAATGGTAAAATTCGAAATTTCAGAACCCGCGACACCATAAACGGCAGGACCACGGCGCATTCCGTCAATAATGCACTTGAGCGCATCCGTCCCTTTCAAGACTACACCCTGTACCAATACCACGTTTTCAGAATACCTTCCAGGAGAAACACTTACAGAATCTCCGAAATCCGCGTGGGACAAAGCGGCCGAAATCGTGGGGAATTGGGAAGGTACGCGAAGAGTTTTGGTCTGCGCGGCTTGAAACGCCAAGGCACCCGTAAAGAGGAGCACCACATTCAAGTGCTTGAGCATATGTGTTCTTTTCCCCATTTATAACCCATCATTCACGACAGGAGCACTCCGGAAGCTGATAAGTCCCCGGCCATCTTTACTTGAAGTTACCTCCAAGTCACATCCAAGTCAAATGACTTTTGCTGAAAAAAGCAAGTTTTGGGGAGTTTAAGAACGATAACGCCAGATCACCTGTTCGAACACAACAACAAAAACAGATTGAGTTTTACCTGCCTGAAAACAAAAAGCCGACTCGTTAAAGCCGGCCATAAGGTTTGAACTAAAGAAAATGTCTCGCCAACGACGAAGCGGAAAAATCAAAGAGGACGCAGGTTAAGCACCTTACTTGGGTTCTTCTGTTTTTTTCGCAGTCTGGATATAAACGCGAACATCCTGGGCTACGCGCTTGATGTTTTGAAGAACCTTTCGTGCCCGAGTACCCGCGGATTTGTTTCCGCGTTCGAACTTTTCAAGTTCCTCTTTCAGTGCGGCAATCTCATTTTCCAAGGCTTGAATATGGCTCATATTCTTTTCCTCCCCAAAGGGGTTCTCCACCCCTTTTATTCCATTAAATTGCACAGTACGCAAAGCGTTGTCAATAAAAAGTCGCTTAAATTCGCCTTATTTTAGTTGGAAACCCCTAATTTGAGGCTTTTGAGCACCTTTTTTTGTGTTTGAAGCCAATAATTTGTCAGGGAATCATCAAAACACCCCTCCACTCCAACCATGCCCGATTCAAAAAAATCGAGTTTGAGTGGGACTTTGGAGTCAAGCGAAGCGATAATGGTTTTATCAGATTCACTTGAATCCAGATGGTATCCCTGTCTTTTGCCTACCAGAAAAGCGAATGAAATGTCCATACTGGGAGATGCGTAAATCCATGCAGAATCGCCTCTGCAATCAAAACGCGCGGCAAAAACCTCATGAGTGATCGGGAATCCCAAAAAATGTTGGAATAGAATCCTTTCCGATTCTGGGAAACGCCCCTGATGCAAAAGGGAGGAAAATCCATTTGGCAAATCACCCCAATCTTTATCACTTGGAAGCCGAAGTTTGCTTTTGAAGCGATCTTCCCCATTTCCTGTGTCCCTCTTCAACATGCCGAGCCATCGGCCCTTGCGGAAGAACGCCCGATCTCCACGGGAGATGCAGCCTTTCGCCAGTTCGCTGGAACCTGCCATTTCCTGAAAAGCCCCGTAAGCTTCATTTTCTCCAGGAAACTCGAGAAGTTTCAGATCTCCTTTCAACCCGGGAGCCTGCAAAGACAAAAAACGCTTTGGAGAAGGAAGAAGGTTTGCAGGAAAACCTTCTTCGTGCAATTGTGCCGAGGATGGATTTGGAAATTCGCGTTGGGTCGTCAATGTTTCCCCATCCCAAGCAATACCATCGGAATTTTCCCCACTCCCGAAACGACAACCCGTCATAGACACGACAGTCGCTGCTCCCAAAAGGAATAGCCCTAGGATTTGGAAGCGATGAAGTATTTGGCGGCGGGACATGATTTTACCAACGGACAGGAATCGCAATTTTTCTGGACCTTTCGGCATAAATATTCATGTTCCTTTTCCGGACGTAAATATGCGTCCAAAGGCTGGAAAAGTTTCCACGGTTCCTCCGAAAAAATTTCACGCCCCAGGTTTGTGAAAAAATTTGCCTGCATCTCCGGTGCTGAAGCGGAGCGATGTGTTCTGGAAGCAAGGAAGTTTCTGCGAAAGCGCAAGTGTCCCTCCCCCACAGGCCAGGCAAACTGGAGGGCTTGAGGAAATCGAACGGAAAAATCCGCTTGGAAAGATGTCAACCACAGGAAATAACGGGATTTGATGCGCGATTTTGAATGCTTCCCCATCCAAAAAATTTCGGCGGACAATTCCGAGGTCTGCCGCTCCCAATCTTTCGTGGATACCATCCACTTCTGCAAACTTCCGGCCTTGTAAAAGAAATCGCAAACGCTTCGCAGTATTCCCGGAATGCGTTTCTGTTCCTCCATATCCGGCGCGAGGGGAAGTCCCGCCAACTCCGCCTGAAGTTTTTCAAACGGAATGCGGTTCAATTTGAAAATATCATTCCCCATCCGCGAGTATAAGCCGGCGATAATGTTGGCGGCGCGGGTTTCAGCTCCCGGACGATAGAGCGCGGCGCAAAGCAGCAGGATGCCTAGACCGCGATCCGAATCCATCTCAAAGGGAAACAGCGAATCCTTATCCCCTGAAAAACGCGTGATGATTGAGGGAGGATGGTGGGTAAAAGGTTCCGCGTAAAGGCGGATGTTGTCCAAAAGGGATTTTGGAAAGACCATGTTCACGCAGAGAGATCCGTGCCGACTTTCATCGGAAGGGGTGCGTCACCCTTCAATTCATTCTTCAGCAGGGAAGTCCACAAGGCATCCAGCACCAGCACCACCGTAGATCCCATTTCAAAGCAACCGAGATCATCGCCCTTGGCAAGATTCAGTTCATTCGAAGGCGACCAATCACGAATGCCTGTAACACCCATGGAATTCCCGATGAATTGGGGACAGAAAGGCACGGTAATGCGACCCACATTGGTGGCACCCACCATGACCGCCAGAACGCGCCCGCCGTCGCCTTCCATTTCCACCAGAATACGATCGTTGCGGACAAAAAGTTCGGAGATATTTTCCACACTCCACCGGTTCACGGGCCACAGCGCACCGGCGATGTGACGGACACGCAGAACACGACCGCTGATAGGTGAATGAATGCGATGGTAATTCCAGGGAGCGAGATAGATTGTGAGAAAGGAGCCGCCTGCATAGGGCGATGCGTCCCATCCCTCGCCGATCAATTTCTTGAGGCTGTATTGAATCCCTTTGATTTGAGTCAGGCTGGATTCCGAGCCCGAAGTAAACCCGCCTCTTTGAGTCAGCATGCCATCCACAGGAGAGATCAAGGCTGAGGTTCCCAAAGGACGTGCGCCCGAACGCAACCGTCTTATGAAAAACTCGCCCAACGTCGGATAGTTTTCCAACGGAAATTCCGACTCGGAAACATCGACCTTAAAATGTTTGATGAAAGAGTCGCGAATGTATTGAGCCAGGCCGAAAGGCCAACGACATCGAACCGACCAGCCGACAAAGCGACTCAGCCAGTTCTTGGGGACCAGATAAAGGAGATAGTACACAAAACCAAAACTAATGAGATTGATGGTTGGTGCGGTCGGACGGACTTGAACCGTCACAGGGTTGCCCCCACAAGCACCTCAAGCTTGCGTGTCTACCATTTCACCACGACCGCGAAATTCAAAGGATGGTGCCGGATTATTTTCCGGAACCCTCAGGAGCAGCACCACCGCCCAAACCCGGAACCTGAGCCGGTGCGTCACCGGCGGCAGGAGCCGCGGCAGGGACTGGCATTCCGGCGGGAAGCACGGTCGAAAGTCCCTTGCGGGCGCCTTTCAATTCCGATTCGGATTGCGCTGCACGATTGGAACTTAAGCTCATGTAATTCAGGCCGATCAAAACTACGAACGCCGCAACAGCCACTCCTTGGGTAATGCGAGTCAGAATGGTCACCGTCGAACTGCCGGTAAAGGCCGCGTTGCCTCCCATACCGCCAAACGCTCCGGCCAAACCACCACCCTTGTCATTTTGCACCAAAACCAGCAAAACGAGAAAAAGGCACAAAACAATGTGCACAACCAGCAATAATGTGAACCCAATGCCCATGATATTGTCCTTTCCCAGGAAAAATCTCCCTTAGGAGGAGGCAATTATACCCAGAAACGCATCCGCCTTCAAGGCGGCGCCACCAATCAATCCACCGTCCACATCGGCCTGAGACAGCAATTCCGCCGCATTCTCCGGTTTCATGCTTCCGCCATACTGGATTTGCACGGCATTCGCAACTGAATCCCCATACAGGGACGCCATCAAGGTACGGATAAATCGATGCACATCCTGAGCCTGTTGTGGGCTGGCATTGCGACCCGTGCCAATGGCCCAAACCGGTTCGTAGGCAATCACGGTTTTCACTGCATCGGATGCAGAGATTCCGGCATACGCTCCGCGAATCTGCGTCTCCACCACTTTTTCAGTGATTTCCGCTTCGCGTTCCGCCAACGTTTCACCCACGCAAACAATCGGCTTCAAACCTTCAGCCAAAGCTTTGATGGTTTTCTTGTTGACGGTTTCATCCGTTTCGTGAAAATAAGCGCGTTGTTCGGAATGCCCGAGAATGACATAAGTCACGCCGATGGCTTTCAACATGTCCGCAGAAATCTTTCCCGTGTAGGCTCCCTGCGATTCCCAGTGCATGTCCTGGGCGCCGAGTAATACCGGAGAACCGGCCAATACGGTGGCGACGCGATCCAACGCGACATAGGTCGGGCACACGATCACTTCGCTGGCGGAAGGCTTGGCTTTCAATGCGGTAACGATGTCTTGCGCCAAGGCCACCGACTCGGCAATCGTCTTGTGCATTTTCCAGTTACCGGCAAGAATTTTTTTGCGCATGGATTCTTTCGCTTTTCTTTCTCGGTTATTTGGATCCGCTTACTTGTCAGTAAGGGCAGTCACACCGGGCAGGGCTTTGCCTTCGAGGAATTCCAAGGAAGCACCGCCACCTGTGGAAACGTGCGACACCTTGCTTTCCAATCCCATTTGCTCAATGGCTGCCGCAGAATCACCGCCACCAACAATGGTGATGCATCCTTTGGCTGTCGCTTCAACCAAAGCATGTGCGACACCAAAAGTGCCTTTGGCACAGGCCTCGATTTCAAACACGCCCATCGGACCATTCCACACCACGGTTCTGGCATTCACGATGATGGAGGAAAACAATTCAATGCTCTTGGGACCGATGTCCACCGATTCCATGTCCGAAGGAATTCCCTCACGCGACACGGTGCGCAAGGGCGAACCGATTTTGCGGCCGCCAAAATCCACGTTGTCGGTGACTTGGAAATCCACCGGCAGTTGAATTTTATCACCGGCGCGTTCCAGGAGACTCTTCGCCAATTCCACCTTGTCGTTTTCGCACAGGGACTTTCCAATCTCAAAACCCATGGCCTTGAGAAAGGTATAAGCCATGCCACCGCCAATGATCAATTTATCGACCTTGGGAAGCAATGCTTCGATGACATCGATCTTTCCGGAAATTTTAGCCCCACCGATGATGGAAACAAAAGGCGGCTTGGGACTATCCAGAGCGCCACCCAGAAAATCGAGTTCCTTCTTCATCAGATAACCGGCGGCGCGTTGCGGCAAGTCCACACCCACCATGGAACTGTGCGCACGATGTGCGGTTCCAAAAGCGTCGTTGACATACACGTCACCCAGTTTGGTTAGCGAAGCGCGAAAAGCCGTGACAGCTTCCGGTTCAGCCACGGTTTTGGTGCCGTCCTTGTGCTTGATCTTGCCTTCCTCCTCCAAATGAAAGCGAAGGTTTTCCAGCAAAATCACTTCACCGGGTTGAAGCGCAGCGCAAGCGGCTTCCACTTCCGGTCCGGAACAATCCTCAAGAAATTTCACCGGGCGACCGAGCAATTCCTGAACACGTGAGGCCACGGGTTTCAGGCTGTGCTTTTCTATACGCTTGCCATCGGGACGTCCCAAATGGCTCATGAGCACCAAACTTGCACCTTGATTCAGACAATAATTCAAAGTCGGCAGCGACTCGCGCAAACGCTTGTCGCTTTCAACCTTCCCATCCTTGACCGGCACATTGAAATCCACGCGGACAAGCACGCGCTTGCCGCGAAGGGAAACGTCTTCAATGAAAAGTTTCGCCATTATTTCTTCGAATCCATGTGGAGAATGAGATCCACCAGCTTGTTGGAATAACCCCACTCGTTGTCGTACCAGGCCACGAGCTTCACGAAGTTGTCGTTCAAGGCGATTCCGGCATCGGCATCGAAAATGCTGGTGCGCGCGTCGCCGAGGAAATCGGTGGACACAACCTGATCTTCGGTATAGCCCATGATGCCCTTGAGCGTCGTTTCAGAAGCGAGCTTCATCGCAGCCTTGATCTCTTCGTACTTGGCCGGTTTGGCCAAACGGCAGGTCAAGTCGACCACCGAAACGTCCGGAGTCGGAATACGGAAAGACATGCCGGTGAGCTTGCCGTTCAGTTCAGGAATCACCTTGCCCACAGCCTTGGCGGCGCCGGTGGAGGAAGGAATGATGTTCTGAGCCGCACCGCGACCACCGCGCCAGTCCTTGGCGGAAGGGCCGTCGACAGTCTTCTGCGTAGCCGTGGTGGCATGCACCGTGGTCATAAGACCTTCGACAATGCCCCAGTTGTCATTCACGACTTTGGCCAATGGAGCCAAGCAGTTCGTGGTGCAACTGGCATTGGACACGATGTGCTGTGAAGCATCGTATTTGTCGTGATTGACACCCATGACAAACATCGGTGCATCCGCGGAAGGAGCCGAGATGATCACCTTTTTGGCACCCGCCTGCAAATGCAGTTGTGCCTTGTCCAGGGTGGTGAACAATCCGGTGGATTCCACGACGTAATCCGCGCCAATGGCGCTCCACTTCAAGTCGGCAGGATTCTTTTCGGCGGAAACGCGGATGGTTTTTCCGTTCACCACCAGATTTCCGTCCTTGACGGAAACGGTTCCCTTGAAGGCTCCATGCGTGGAGTCGTAATGAAGCATGTAAGCCATGTATTCGACGTCGATCAGGTCATTAATCCCGACCACTTCCACGTTGGGACGCTCCATGGCGGCCCGAAAAGCCAACCGGCCGATTCGGCCAAATCCGTTGATTCCAATTTTAATAGCCACGGGAAACCCCTCTCTCAGAAAATGAAATTTTTGTGCGGAATGCAAATATACATGCGGGCGGAGCAAGTCTTCAAGCGCAAGTCATTTGCTCTTTTTATTATGAATGGGCGTTTGCCATCCTGTACAGCAGCTTTCTGCCGTTTTTGCGGAGCCATAATGGCACAAAAATTAGGTGTGGGAACTTTGTGTCTGACCGGGGCGATCCTTTCCGGCTGCGCGCATCATGTTGCACGGGTTCCCCCGTCACCACAAAAAAATCCTGTTTCTGTTCTTCGCCTTGCTGCAAAACCCATTCCATTCAGGGAGTTTAAATCCCTCGGAATGATTCTCTCGGGAAAAGCCGGAGCGTGGAATATTTCAAACGACACTTCCCGACTTTTGAGGTTGGCATCTCTAAAATTGACGCCAGCATTGGACACCAATCGTTTGACCGCCTGGTATGAAGCGGAGTTTCCGCCGGGAGAATTTCAAAAATCGGATCTTGAAAATGCGCTGGGTTATCTGTTCAAAGTGGATTCTCCGGACTCAATCCCACCTGCGGGTTTCGAAGATTTCAGAATGATGCACAGTGCGGACCGCGAAACGCATTGCGGCTTGATGAAGCTTACCGATTCCACTTTGATTTATCTGCAGTTGAAAGATTGTTCAATTGAAGGACTTTCCCTGAGTTCCAATCCGGCAAAGAATGTCACATCAGGCCACAGGCACCGGCGTTTTCTCGCCGCCCTGTTGAACACCGTCGGCCTCAAGAATCTCGAAGACACGAATTACCGGGAGGCGCAACGACGTTTTCAGGAAGCCCTGTCGATGGATTCCACCACGCCGGAATATTTGGGAAATCGCGCCATGCTTCACGCCCTGAGAAACAATCCTGTGGAAGGCATCGCGCTCATGTTGCATTATCCGCAACTGCTGGAATCCTCGGGGCAGCTCTGCGGAATTCTCGGAGCGTTTTATGAAGAGATCAGTCAATATCCCGAGGCAAGGGATTGGGCCATCAGGGCCGTGCAAAAAGAACCCGACAATCATGAATGGGTGATCAATCTCTCCGACGCCTTGTGGGCGCTGGGCGAAAAAGTTCAATCCCGCAACGTGCTGTTAAAACCCTATGCCGAAAAACCCGATTTCCGCCTGGGAGTTTATCTCGCGGGAACTTATCTGGGACTTGAAGAATATGAGAACGCGCTTGGAGTGCTAAAACAAGTGCATGCCGATACAACCCCCACGCCCAAATCCGCCGCTTATCAGTTGCGCGCCTGTCTGGGCTTGAAGCACTTTGAAGAAGGCCTTGATTTCATCCGCAAATCCGGTGCGGCGTTTCCCATGACTGCGGAGAATTTATTTCTCAAGGCCGCCTGTGAATTCCATCTTCGTCTGTACCGCCAAGCCGTCGAGTCCACGCGCCAATCCCTGTCATTAAATCCATCCGATCGGGAGGCACGGGAACTGCAAACGCAAATCGCCGCTTTGATGGGAGACAAGAGCAACCAGCTTTTGCGCACGCCCATCGCACCTTTGCCCACCACCCTCAATGTGAAACAGGTTCAAAAAACATTGCGAGATTCAGCGTGGGACAAACGTCTGGCCGGATATCCCATTTTTCTCATCTCCCAGCAAATTGTTCACGATTGGCCCGCACAGGGACGCTGGAAACAAACCCGGCGTGCATTTTTCGGAGTGACCGATGGCGCCAACCTCATCCGGTTTTCCGAACTGATTTTCAACCTCAACCCCAGCTATGAGCGTTTCCATGTGAACCGAATGCGCATTTACGATTCTTCGTGGACCTGCATCCATGAGGGAAGTCTTGCGGATTATTACATCACTAAAAATCCCGACGCCAGCCTGCACCCGGAAAATCTTCTCGCACATCTTGTGCTGAAGACCCGGCCGGGACGGATGTATGTGGAGTTGCTGACGACACGGGAGGCACAGGTTCCCAGTTCCGAGTTCCCTTACGTCCGCTTTGAGCAGGTGTCGGGATACCCGGTAATTCACAGCCGGTTTGAACTTCTTCACGCTCCACCTCATTTGTTGATCTCACCTTTTGGCGACGTGAAAATCGATTCGCTTTCGGATCGCGTCGTACTCACTTTGCCCGCCCCCGCCTTCCCCTCCGAAGACGGTTTCACTCCGGAGCCCGAAACTTTTGGCAGCGGATTCAGCGCCTCGCCTTTTACCACATGGCGGGAAGTGGGACTGCGTTATCTCGAGGAATTGAAGAAAGCCGGCATTGAGGTTTCCAAACCTCCTCTCCGTGTTCGCGAATGCGCTTCCGAAATCACCGCGAAATTTTTCGCGGAGAAATCGCCGCTCGAAAATCCCCTGAAGCCCATCTTCCGCTATGTCCGGGATTCCATCCGCTACGACAATGACGAATTCAGCCTGCAAGCGGGCGTTCCGGACTCGGCGCCCGAAGTGCTGGCCCGCGGATACGGAGATTGCAAGGGACAGGCCCTGCTGCTGGCGCAATTGCTTCGGGCACGCGGTCTGGAGGCCCATCCTGCGCTCGTCAATCTGTTTCGCATCGGCGATGTGGGACAGCCTCACATCAACCAGTTCAATCACATGATCGTCTATGTTCCCCGGCAGCGCAATCTGAACCCGTATTTTTTGGATCCCACGGAAAAGTTTTCCGCATTCCGCCGCTCCCCATTGGAACTCGAGGGACGCAACGCACTCATTCTCGATCCCGCCAATCCGCAACTTGTTTCCATTCCGGAAATCGACAGCGCCGACGAGCATTCGGTGAAAATATTCCACGACTTGAACGTGCTCCGCGACCAAAGCGCCCAAGGATGCGACAGTTTGATCCTGAACGGAAAAGCCGCCTCGGAATTCCGCGAGCATCTGAACAAATGGAGCGGCCCGGTGAAGCATCAGAATCTGCTGAGCTGGCTGTCCTCCGGCTACCCCGCCTTTGCCGAAGATTCCTTCCACATCGTAAATGAGTCGGATCCCGATGCCCCGTTGATCTTTGTCCTGCGCTATCACAGCCGGTTTCCCGATCTCGACAACGGACAACCCTTCGACTATTTCCCCAAACTGGAACTCAGTTTCATGCGCTTCCCGGATGCGGAACACCGGAAGGTTCCGGTATGCGTGCCGCATGAAATCGACGTGGAATCCAACTGGAGCTATCATCTTCCCACCGGTTTCGAGTGGAAATCAATTTCACTCGCGCGCGAGTTGGAGCAGGATCATCTCCAATGGCGTTTTTCCATCCAGCAAGGCGAGCCGGAAGCCATCGTGCTGCGCCAGAAATGGCAAATCCAACCTTTCGTTGCGGATGCAGGGGAATACCGGAAGCTTCGCTCGGAATGGGAACCGGTGTTTCATCATTGCGGTCTGCGCATGGCCATTTCACGCCTGTAGGACGACCCCATGGTCTCTGAGCGTAGTCGAAAGGTGGGTCGCCCCTAAAGACGATGACAATTACATTTGACCCCATCATGGATCCCGTACAAGAGAAATACAACGCAACTGTAACCGCCATTCATCATTTTACACCGGATCTTTTCACGATTCAGGTCAAACCCGATAAACCGATGGCGCCATTCACCTCGGGTCAATATGTGCTGCTCGGTCTTTCCAGCAACATGGCGCGGCGGGAGGGAAGCGCTCCCGAATTCAAGGAACAGAAACCGGATCGGCTTGTGTTGCGCGCCTACAGCATCGGGTCTGCGGGACATGAACCGGAATTGCTGGAGTTCTACATCTCCGTCGTTCCGATGGGTTCGCTGACTCCGCGCATGGTACAGCTTAAACCCGGCGATCGTCTCAATGTCGGTGAAAAAATTCGCGGCTTTTTCACACTGGACACCGTTCCCTCTTCCCATGAATGGGTGGTGCTGGCAGCCACAGGGACGGGACTCGCGCCTTATGTTTCCATGATGCGTGCGCACATGGAAAAACCGTTTCCGTTTCGCTTCGTCATTCTTCATGGCGCACCGCGCAGTTGGGAACTGGGCTATCTCCGCGAACTTTCCCTGTACGCCAAATTTCTTCCCGACGTCACCTACATCCCCTCCATCACCCGTGTGAAGGAAGATCCGTTTTGGACCGGAGAAAGCGGACGCATCACGCGTTACTTCGACACATCTCTATTGCATGAAAGGCTTGGGCTGGAATTCGATCCGAACAAGACCTCGGTGTTTCTGTGCGGTAATCCCGCCATGATCGAGGATGTGAAAAAAGTGCTGGAACCCAAAGGTTATTCCGTGCATGCCCCCGCTACTCCGGGTTCGTTGCACGTTGAAGAATACTGGTAGGCGCATTCGCTCACATGAAACGGCGTCTTTTCATCGGCGATTTGCACGGCTGCGCGGACGAACTCGCGGAGCTGATCCACAGTTTCAACTTCACTTCTGGAAATGATTCACTTTATTCCGTCGGCGATGTGATTGGTAAAGGCCCCAAGCCGCGTGAGACTTTGACACTCCTGAAAAAATTTAACGCGAAGATTGTGCTGGGGAATCATGACAACTTTTGTCTGACGGCCGCGGCCACACCGGAAAAGGAACGCTCCGAATCCCAACATCATTATCTGACATCGCTGGGAGATGTTGAAGAGCTCAGTCGTTGGCTGGCGGAAATGGCCTCGTGGCCGCTTTATATCGAAGAGCCGGACATTCTCATGGTACATGCAGGATTGGAACCCGGCGTTTCACAACTTTCGGGAATGCGGCGTAAGATTTTTTTCACCATCCGCACATGGGATGGCAAAGGCGAAGATTTGAAATCCGAATCGAACCCGCCGTGGTTTGAATGTGTGACCATGGACAAGATCGTGGTCTTTGGACATTGGGCCAGGCGCGGATTGATCGATCTTCCAAAATTCAAAGGTTTGGATACCGGCTGTGTTTATGGGCGGAAGTTGACGGGGTGGTGTCCGGAGGAAAACCGGTTTTATCAGGTTCAGGCGCGAAAGGCGTATGCGGTGATAAAGGGGAATTAAAATCTTTTCCCCGTCCTATCCCTGACCATTGACTTCCAAAATCAAAGTTCGCCCATTCTGCAAACGAATGAAATAATAGGAGGCTTATACGCTCATCGAGATGCTTTTGCAAGAAGAGGCCCGGGTGCTGGGAACCCTGGCCGAGAAAAGCCTGGCCACGCCGGATCATTATCCGCTGACCTTGAATTCGCTCAGGACCGCCTGCAACCAGAAGAGCAGCCGCGATCCCGTCACCGACTACTCGGACGAGACCGTATCCCAGGCCTTATTGGGCCTCAAGCGCAAAGTGCTTGTGACTTTCGTCCCTTATGGGTCGCAGGGGAACAATTATAAATACCGCCACTTCCTGGAAGATCCGCGTTTCAACCTGAAGAAGCACGACATCGCCGTGCTTGCGGTACTGCTTCTGCGCGGCAGCCAGACATTGAACGAAATCAAGCTACGGGCTTCGAGCCTGATCTCCATCGCTACCTTGGAGGAGACGGAAACAATCCTGGCCGGATTGGCAGGTCGGGACGAACCCTTGGTGGTGCGATTGCCCAAGCGACCAGGCTGGAAGGAGCCGCGTTGGCGCGATTTGGTGCGCGAGGAGTTGGCAAGCTCCGATTCCAAAACCGAGGCGGGTGGCGATTCGAGTTCTGAGGATATGCATCCTTCCGCGGGGGCCGTGACCCAAGCTGGCGGGGTTCCAGGACGCTCCTTGCGTGAGGAGGTCGAAGATCTGCGAAGTGAGTTGACGGATCTGAGGGCCGACCACGCGGCCTTGAAGGAAATGGTGGAGAAGATTCGCGCCGAGCTTTATTGAGTTGCAGTACGTTGAGGATATTACGCTGCGGTCACTTCAACGTGGGTGGGAAACATCAGGCCAGGGCGAACACGTCCATCGGCACGGTCTTTAGAGGTCGCCCGGATTCATGAATAAGATGGCGGATCTTCTCGGTGGTTTCACTGGAAAATACCGCTTCATCGCAACGTTCGCAAACCTCGGCGGGAATATGCTCCACCAACACGCGGCGATCATCGATGGTAAATACCTCGCTGACAAAATCAGATTTGGCGGTGGTGTTTCCGCATACATGGCATCTAAACATATTATCTAACCATTGCGCCTGAGCGGATTTGCTGCAATTGCCAAACTGCGATCCCGAAGTTTCTCAAGAAGCTTGAGCTTTTCCGAAAAAGGAAGCGAGGCAAGTTCTTTGCGCATCTTGTGCTTGCTTTCCAAAATTTTGCGCATCCAGCCACTCATGAATTTCCCTTAAGAAATTTAATCCCAAACTCCTCCCATTTTGTGAGCAACCCGTATCTATTGATAATTGCGTCAAATTTGTCCACATCGAGTACTCCCGCTTCAACAAATTGCAGAATTCGGAGAAAATCCTTGCTGCGCCCTGTTTGAAGGGCAATGGCAACGAGATGTTCTGCGGTGAACACCCGAGTTGGAATCCCCTCCACTTCCGTTTCAAGAGCCTGTTCCAAGGCCTCTTCACCCAAGGCGTCACTTGGAGGTAAAAACTGAACTGGCCAACCGTGAATAACGATGTATTCATCCTTGGCTTGAAATCCCTTGGAGACAAGATAATCGTAAAGGGGTGAAAGGCTAATCAGGCGGCCTGGAGATTGTTGGAAGGAAACAAAAATATCGATGTCGATGGTGGACACAGGTTCGAGATAAAAAGTGGCGCCGACGGCTCCGCCAATGGCGTAGCTGCCGATAATGCCATCGGTTTGCATTTGGTTGATGATTTGCAGTGTAGCTTTCATGTTCCCTTTCTCCCCGTCCCGTCCCTGTCCGTTCGTTTTTGTTTTCCCGGTAGCGGCAACCCGCTGACTTCGACACTTCGACTACGCTCAATGGGCGGGCGAAGAATCTTCGTTCCGCTGACTGAGCGTAGCCGAAGTTAGCGGCCTTCAAATCTCCAACGCCGGCAACCCTTCCACAATCTTCAGTGTTTCCAAACTCACGGTGATGACCCGCTGAAATAATTCCAGCGGATACTTTGCATTGCCCATCGTTTCCGTTGCCCATGCGTTGGCATCATTGACGATTCCGGAATCCTTGTCGGTCTTGACGCATTGCCGCTCCACAACCCAATCCAGCGCGGACTTGCCATTCACGACATAGTCATAAGCTTTGACGGGAATATTTTTCAACGTGATATGATCGTTATAAACCAGGATGGTTTTGTCGTCCACGCTTTTGCCGTCCAACTTGGTTTTTCCATAGCGCATTTTATCGGCAATGCGGTAAGCGGAATCGGGAAGTTTTCCGCGCATGGCGGTTTCGAGAGTGACGGGATAAGGTTTCACGGTTTCGTAGTCGAGATGCAATTTCGCCAAACTACGACCTGATTTGCTGAAGGCCCAGAAGTCGGCGGCTTTTTTGACGCAGGGAATTCGGGGCAATTCTTTGCTCAAATTATCGGCGTAGCGTTCGCGGTAGTCGGGAGAATGGAGAAGGCCGTAGATGTAGTAGAAGACATCTTCCTTGCTGATCTTTTCATTTGGGTACGCTGCTTTGAAATGTGCAAGACCTTGATCCGTCAGCGCATCTCGCCGTGTCCGCCCATTTTTGGTTTTACTGCCAAGAAGATTGGGCTCGTCGTCATTGTTCGCTTCTTCATATAAATAGAGGGGAAAGCATTGGGCCGTATCTAGCGTATGCAGATTTGGCAGGGTATCAGCCATTAATGCTGAGAATCCACTTCTTGCCCCAACCCCTGAAACGCAAATCACCCTATTCTCGGTTTTATCATTCGGAAAGAAACGAGGCATAAGATGCCGTGTCCAATTCCAAGTTTTGTTAGAGTAAACCCATTGTTTTGAAAATGGTCTGTAAAGAGATTGTACAACATCGTCACCTTCGAATGAATGAAGCCGTCCCTTTTCCAATTCGTTTAAAACATCAGATGTCCATTTTATTTTTGTTTCATCCCTTGAAACAAAATCCTCAATACTTTGGCCATCATTGAACATGTTTTTATAGCGAGTAACTTCGCTATTGTAAAATTTGATCATCTTTCTCAAAATTGATTCCAAGTTCGACTTTGAAAAGTTATAAGTCCATTCGTCCCGATTGGTTTTTAACCCCATTGAGTAAGTTTTGAAAAGGCCTTGCCCGTCATGTTCCGATTTATAGCCAATAAGAATATGTCGGCCAAGATCGTCATCTCTCTGATTTAACCAGTCCCCGTGTTTGTCAGGTATCAATGTTTCCCAGCCATTTTCACGAGTAATTCCGATTACACCTGATAGTTCGTTGATGCGCGACAATTTTTCTTGGGTTGTCAGATTGTTGCCGATATCGTGGTAAAATATTTGACCGGCCGTAACTGCGTTAAGGTTTTTAACAAAGACAGCTATAGCGATTCCAGTCATACTGTTTCCAGAGAATATGTTTTGACCTTCCCCTGCCCGTCCCTTGCTCAGTATGTTTTTTCGTACATCGCCCCGCAAATTGAAGATGTAAAGACTGCTAAATTCTTCCGATAGGCTTTTGCGTATACCATCCATTGAAGATTTCTCAACAAATCCGCTTCCACAAACAAATCCGATAATTCCACTATCGCCTATACGATCGCTTGCCCAACGAATGGCTCGAATGTAAGAGTCATACATTTTGCTTTTCCCCATGCTCCTTGATGACTTCTCGACGTAAGTTTCGGAAACTCTTTCATCAAGCGACGGGTATTTAACGTTTTTGTTGTTGTCGTCCTCCTTATCACCGGAAGAATAAGGCGGGTTCCCAATGATGACGCGAATGTCGAGTTTTTTCTGACGGGTACGACGTGCGCTGTTGTCCACCAAAATTTGACTTATCAGGTCTTCTTTTTCATAAAGCTGAAAGGTGTCGGTAAGACATATTCCTTCAAAGGGAACATACTCGCCACCAATCTGGCTGTGATACACCGACTCGATGTTGATCGCGGCAATGTAATAGGCAAGCAGTACCAATTCGTTGGCGTGAATCTCGTTCTTGTATTTATGCGGTAATTCCTTAGGATCGATCAAGCCACTTTGGATCAGCCGTGTGATGAAGGTTCCCGTTCCTGTGAATGGGTCGAGGATGTGTACACCCTTGCTTCCCAAAGTCTGGCCAAATTCTGTTTTCAATAAATGATTGACGCTGTGAAGAATGAAATCAATAACCTCAACAGGAGTATAGACGATCCCCAACCGCTTGGACATTTTGGGGAATGCATTGCGGAAGAAATTGTCGTAAAGCTCCTTAATGATATGTTGCTTCGCAGCAACACTTTCGATATTGTCGGCGCGTAGGCGTACGCTTGCATAAAAGGTTTCGAGTGTGTCGGTTTCCTTGTCCAGCCGGTGTTCTTGCAACGCATCCAATATGTCCTGCATGGCTAGCGACATGGGATTGTTCTGGGCAAAGCTGTAACCGGAAAAGAGTGCGTCAAATACCGGCTTAGTGATCAGATGCTGCGCGAGCATTTCGATAATCTCGTCGTTGTTGATGCTGTCATTGAGATCGTCGCGTAATTCTTCCGCAAAACTTTGAAACGCTTTGAGTTCTTTTTTGTTTGCGGGATTTTCCAATATGGTTTTGATACGGCCGATGTGAGTGTTGGCAATTTTTGCAATATCGTCTGCCAACTTCTCCCACTGATTTGGGTTACCGCATTTTTTTACCACTTTAGCATAGATCGCTCGTTCGATCTCGCCGATCTCGAATTGCATCTCCACTTTTTCACTGTCAGGGCGGTAACCAGGCGTCGGTTCGCCCACCATCATTCCACCACGGCCTGCCTGCTTATCCGTAATTCCATCGACCTTGCGGGACTTCTTCTGCTTCGGCGCAATTTTATCGGTGATGGCAATGACTTCCATTTTGGAAAGCATGTTCCGGTTCAATTCCAGATCCATCTTGTTCACCATGGCGTCGAATCGATCATCATGGGATCGCAAAGCTTGCAACACCTGCCACACCACGGAATAGGTTCTATTGTCGTTCAACGCTTCATGCGGTTCCATCCCGGCGGGAATCACCACCGGCAGAATCACATAGCCGCGTTTTTTATTGGGCGCATTGCGCATCACGCGGCCTACCGACTGTACCACATCCACCTGTGAATTGCGCGGCGTCAAAAAGAGCACGGCATCCAGCGCGGGAACATCCACGCCTTCCGAAAGACAGCGCACATTGCTGAGAATACGGCACACATTGTCGTCCGTCTCCGCCTTGAGCCAGGTGAGCTTGACATCCTTCTGGGTGGCGTTCATGGTTCCATCCACATGCTCGGCTTCGCAAATGAGCCGCGTGTCCGGTTCCACTTCCTCCTGCTCTTGATACGCTTCCACCACCTGCTGGAACATGGCGGCGATGTTCTTGGAACTCACCTTGTGCTTCCTGGAATCTTTGCTGGGTTCAATCACCTGACAAAAAGCCACGGCACGGTGCATGGCTTTATCGTCACCCACCAAGTCCTGCGTGAGCCCCTGTTTCGACAACGCCTTCCAGCAGCCCACGATCTTCGCAGCATCATCCACCTTGAGCTGGTTGTTCTCATCGGACAAAAGTTTCTGCAGCTTGCGGCTCACATGCACTTCTTCCACGGCCAGCACAATCACTTTGTAATCCACCAGCAGTTGCTGCTTCACTGCATCGGAGAAGGTGAGCACATATAATTGTTTGCCATAGAGATCTTCATCGTCCATGGAACAAAGCGCCATATTGTCTTTTTCCGCAACGGCTTTCGCGCTGTCAGCATAGATGCGCGGGGTGGCGGTCATGTAGATCCGCTTGTCAGCGCGCAGGAACTTGGCGTCATGCACCTTGACGAAATTGCTTTCTTCCGAGTTCTCAAAGGTGACGCCCGTGGTGCGATGCGCCTCGTCGCAAATGATGAGATCGAAATCGGCAAGGCCGTGTTTCTTCTGCGCCTGACTGATCACGTCGATGGAGTGATAGGTGGAATACACCACGCTCATGTGGGTTTTATCGTGGCGCTTGTCCATTTCCCGGGCCAGCGATTTTGCGTCCGTCGTGGCCGGGTAGCGCAACTCGTGGGTCAACACCGGAACAAGATCTTCGTCGGAACCTTTCTTCTTGCCCACGTCGCTGTCAGAACAGACGGCGAAGCTGTGCAAAGGAATGCTGCTCTCTTGCGTCCATTCGGTAAGTGTTTGGGACAACAGGGAAAGGCTCGGCACCAAAAAGAGCACCCGGCCATTTTTGCCCGCAAGTTCCTCCGCGATTTTCAAAGCCGTAAATGTTTTGCCGGTACCGCAAGCCATGATGAGTTTGCCCCGATCATCGCGCTTCAAACCCAACTTCACGGCATCGAGCGCGTGCTCCTGATGTGGTCGCAGTTTCTTTTTGGGCTTGAGCGTGGCCGCCTTTGTAGGCTGGTATCGACTCCAATCGATCTGACTCTCTTCCAAATCATGCAGATCGATTTTACTGACGGGAGGTTGCTGATCCTTGATGGCATCTTCAGCGTGCGGACTCCAGGGCGCGGTGGTGCTGCTGACGATGATGCGATGGGTGAAAATCTTTTTGCCCGACGCGGTGAAGAAGCTGTCGATGTCGCTCTTCTGTAAACGATAGTCAGCAGCATAAAGCTTGCACTGGATGGCGTGAAATTCACCTGTCCGGGTTTTGGCGACGAGATCGATACCTGCATCCTGCGCATTGATCCCTTGCGTCTTTGCCCAATCCGCATACATCCAAATGTCGCTGTACAAATCGCGGTAGCTGGCTTCGTTTTCGAGATAGCACTTGATGAGCAATTCAAAGTAGGTGCCTTTTTCCCGCTGGCTTTGGGACTGGGCACGGTATTGATTGAGCAGAGAACTTAGCGGGGTCACACTACCACCTTGCAGATCAGTTTGGAGGAGGTTTCCGGTCTATTGGAGTTGTCAAAGCATAGCGATTTTACGGAAGTTTTGAGCCCTGAGCGTAGCCGAAGTCAACGGGGGCGCAGTCGAAGCAAGCCGAAACGACCACTCGCTCACTGAGCGAAGCCGAAGTCAGCGGCATCATTATGCGAATGCGTAAAACCAATCGACCGTTCATACGCAACCGTTTCCCGTGAACGATAGGCGATGACATAGGTTTTCCTCCAACGAGGCGAAGGATTGCCGCCTGATCCATGCACCACCCATTCGTCATGCACGGTAACGCTTCCCCGTTTCACCGGTTGATAAACCATCTCCGGATTTTCACCCACATCCAACACCAGAGTATGTGACTTCTTCCGGTTCCCATCCTCTTCCCCACCGATGGGCCGGGGTTTGTGGGTCCAAAGTTTGGGAGGGAGGTGGCTACCGGGTAAAAACCGGATGCAGCCATTCTCCAGAGTCGCATCCGTGATCGCCAAACTGACCGTGGCAGTACGGGTATCAGGCGTACCCGCTGGCCAGTAGCCCATGTCCTGATGCCAGGCAAAAGCAGCGGCGGGACAGCAGGGTTTCTTGCTCAGAAATTGATCGTAGTCCAGCGCAATGTCATCGCCAATCAACTGACGTGAAATGTCAGCGGAGATTTTTTCGAAAATGTTTCCCTGAAGATCGGGGCGATAGACCCGGGGAAGCATGGCATTGATCAGCGAAAAGTCCTCGAAGCGGTCATCGTAGCTTCCCGACATGTCACACAAGTCCCGACCCATCCCGGAGATTTTGCCTTGAGCAAACAGGTCATAGACGGTCTCAATTTCCCGGACTTCATTTTCCTCCAGAACGTTTTCCAGAGTGACGAACCCGAGGGATTTGAATTTTTCCCGATCCGGAGCGGAGACGAAATATCCGCCATCCTGAAGCCTTCGGGAAAACGCGGGGGTCAATTCCTCAACCCACTTCCCATCTGCGGATGGTATTGGTCCGATTCTTTCCATGAATCGGATAACCGAACACGAAAATGACCACGTCCCCCTTTTTCACCAACTTTCGGGATTTTAATTCCGCTTCGATTTTACGGAAAACGGTTTCCGATTCACGCACGGGATCGATGAGCAATGGATACACCGAATAGTACAGCGGAGAGCGGTTGTAAATCTCCGGCCGTGTACAGGCCACCACGATGGGAATGTTACCGCGATAGGACGAGAGGATTCTCGGCGTGGAACCACGGGTGCTGATGGTGATCAACGCTTTCGCCCCCAAGGAAAGACTCAGATACAAACCTGCTTCGCAAGTCAGAGCCATATACTCGACGTGAGGAATACTGACGATGTCCTCTTCCAGATTGCGTTCGGCCATGCGAATGATGCGATCCATCATGGCAATGGTCTCCACCGGATATTTACCGGCGGCCGTTTCACCGGAAAGCATCAGGGAATCGACGCGGGACAATGCCGCAGTGGATACATCCGTGACTTCGGCGCGCGTGGGCAGGGGATTTTCCGTCATGGTCTCCAGCATTTGCGTGGCCACGATGGTGACCTTTCCGAGCTCGCGCGCCAGATGGATCACATTGCGTTGCAAGGTGGGAATCATTTCCAGTTCCATCTCCACACCCAAATCCCCGCGGGCCACCATCACTCCATCCGATTCCTCCACGATGCCGCGCAGATGTTCGATGGCGGCGGCGTTTTCAATCTTCGAGATGATGGGAATGTGCAAACCCAGTTTGCTGCAATAAGCCCGGAGTTTTTTCACGTCCTCCGCATTGCTGATGAACGATGCGGCGATCCAGTCGAATCCCGCCTTCTGAATGAATTGAAGATCCGTCTTGTCTTTCGTTGTCGGCACCGGCAAACCGAGATTCACCCCCGGCACATTCAGAGACTTGCCGGGTTTCAATGTTCCGCCGCGCACCACCTTCGCTTTGGCCAAACCCCGCAACACTCCCTGAAATTTCAGTTCCAGTTTTCCGTCGTCGAGTAAAATGCGCTGGCCGGATTTGGCTTCGCGCAACCAGCCTGCATTTGTGATGCCGATGATGGCCGACTCGGGTTTCCCCACACCGCGCGTCAAGGTGACGGTCGCTCCGGGTTTCAGCAAATACGTTTTCTTGTCCACGCGGATTTTCGGGCCCATCAGATCCGCCAGAACCGCACAGGACTTTCCCACGCGTTGCGAAGCCTCGCGCACCAAACGCACGTACCGGTGATGCTGGGCGGAATCTCCGTGGGAAAAATTAATGCGCACGGCATCGGCGCCGGCCCGCAGGGCCGCTTCAAGTTTTCCGGGCTCTTCAAGAGCCGGACCCATGGTAATGAGGATTTTGGAACGGCGTAAAGTGGACATGAACAAAAGGTACTTTGAATGCATGCCTGAACTCCGCGCTTTGCCCTCCTTACCGGCATTGATCCTTTGCCTTTTTGTCTGCATTTCACAATCTCATGCGGATGGAAAAGATTCCCTGTTGATGCGCATCGATTCGGCATTCCGCCTGATCAATGCTGGTCAGGCCACACTTGCAATAAAACAGGCCCAAACTTTAAATCCTTCGACCCTTCCCGTTTCCCTGTATTCCCACGCTTCGCGTCTTGCCTTGGCCGGTCTGCGCGCCCAACCGGGAAATCATGCATGGTTGAATTGGGCCGCAAGGTTTGACACCAAAGTCTGGATCCCTGAAGAAAAATTCCGGCTTGTGGAGGAGGCGCTGGATGCGGGAGAATCCCAAATCGCCTCTTCGCTTCTTGGAAACCCGGCTCCGGCAAACCTTCCCGCATTGCGACAGAAGTGGGAAATCTTCAGCGCGCGATTGAAAGCAGCTTCAGGAAACTGGAAGGAAACGGAAACGCGTCTGGGTTCCTGGAAAAACAATCCGGATCGCCGGGAAGGCAGCGGAGAAATTTTGTTCTGGCAGGGATGGGTTGCGCTGCATCAGCATCACCTTAACGATGCAGATACTTTGTTCACCCTCGCCAGCGCCTATGCCGACGAAGATGCTTCGCAAAAAGCTTTGGAATACCGCCAAGCCCTCATGGCGGATTCCACTCCGGCCCTGTACGCTTACATCCGGGGTTTGATGGAAAGTCCCCTGCCGGATTCCCTGCGACTCGCCTCGTTAAAAAACGTTCCGACCTCTTCCCCCTTGCATCCTTACAGCCTTTGGGAAGCCGCCCAGATTTCAGAAAGAACTGGAGATAAGGCGGGGGAACTCCAGTTTTTAGAAGAACTTGCAATGGGCCCCACTTCACTTCCGGGAAGAAAAGCGGCCATGCATCTGGCCCGGTTTCAATTGGAGCCGAACAAGCGGGATTCGGCCATGGCGGCCTACGAACGGCTGCTTTTGCACTATCAGCAGGGAGTCCCCTCTGAATTTGCCAAAAGCCGGGTCAAGCGGCTTCGTGATTGACTAGATTATTCCCGCTAGAGGTTGGCAGAATTTCTCCAATCCAAGAAAGAGGGTTCTGATGATCCCCGAGTCCATGTTCATTCTCGCCGTGCTCGCCGCAGTGTTCCTCGCAGGAGCGTCACTCGGTCAATTGCTGTTGCGTTTGCGACTTGCAAAACTGGAGCGGGCCAACATGGAGATTGAACAGAAAAAACTTTCCGCCCTCAAAAAAGCGATCCATTCCCGGGCCATCATCATCGAGCATCGCGGACCCAACCAGTTCGAACGCGAAGTGCGCGATGAAATTGACGAGATCCTCGGCGACATCGAAAATACCTGACGCGGCGGGAGTCCCCTCCCTTTTTCCCTCAACCGCGTGAAAGCAGCACACATCCGTGTGAACAAGAAACCATGATCCCCATTCTGACGCTGTCCGAAATCAAAAACGTGGAACAGAAAAGTTCGCAGGAGCACGGGCTCTCCGAATTTGACATGATCCTGAGCGCCGGCGAAGCCGTTTTCCAGGCCATCAAGGTCATGCTGGAACAGGCGGAGGAAGACGCCTTCGCCGAAGGATTTCACCCGCATGATCACGAGCATTCCCACGATCACGAACAGGATCACGAAGACATGAACATCCGGGACTCCCGTCCCGTGATCGCATTCGTTTGCGGCAAGGGACATAACGGTGCGGACGCACTTTCCGCCGCGCTTCTTTCCGCGCAGGCGGGATATGGCGTGGTGATTTATCAAATGCATTCGGAACGTCACAATCCCGAAACACAACGGTTGCACAAGCAGCTTTTGGACACGGATTTGAAAGTCCATGTCATTCGTTCCGCCGTCGATCTTCCCGTGTTCCAGAACGTGGACATGATCGTGGATGGATTACTCGGCAGCGGTATCAAGGGGGAACTCGAAGGGTTGGTTCCTTCGCTCATTTACGGCATCAACCGCAGCGAGCTCCCTGTTCTTTCCATCGACGTGCCTTCGGGCGTTTTCTGCGACTCGAGCGCGATCAAGGGATCGGTGGTCAAGGCGACATCCACCCTTTGTCTCGGTTCCATCAAACTCTCCACGCTTTTTTTCCCCGCCAGCGCCTCCTATGGCAAGGTGGATTACAGCCCCATCTGCTTCGACGAAAAAATGCTTGTCAACCAGCCTTCACGGATGGACATGTATACCGAGGATGACGCGCTTGACGCGCTTCCCTCCAAAACATGGCGCAGCAACAAATACAATTCCGGCAAGGTTCTTGTTCTGAGCGGCTGCCGTGGAATGCACGGTGCGGCGGCTCTCGCCGCCAATGCCTCTTTGCGCGCAGGAGCCGGCATGGTGAGAGCCGTGGTGCCTTCCGGAATTTATCCGGACATCTCGGCCCATTTGCTGGAAGTCATCGGAACTCCGGTGGGTTCTGCAACCGATTTTTGTTTCACACCGGATCATCTTGCGGAAATAGAACCGTGGATTACCTGGGCGGACAGCATTCTCATCGGACCCGGACTCGGGAAAGATCCACGCACGATGGAATTTCTCAATCAAATCATGCCCCGGTTGCGCGGACTGCGCGTGGTGGTGGATGGGGATGCCTTGAGCTACTTCGATTCCGAGCATCCGGAACGACGACAGGGCAAGGGTCTGGAACAATTCGTCACGACACCGCACCCCGGCGAATACAAACACATGGGCGGCGTCTACGATTACGAAGACCCGATGGAATTGCTCAACAACGCGCGTCAGTATGCCGAGTCCGGTGCGATTTCAACCGTGCTAAAGGGGCCCACGACCGTGTTCACGGGACCCGATGGTAAACACATTGTCATCACGGCAGGGAATCCAGGCATGGCCACAGCCGGTTCGGGCGATGTGCTGGCAGGAATTCTCGCCGCCTTTCTCACCCGTCAATCGCGTGAAGAAGCCGCACCATTAGCCGTATTTTTACATGGCCGTTCAGGCGATGCCGCCCGCCGCGATCGCGGAACGTTGGGCATGGCGGCTTCGGATCTCATCCTGTATTTGCCGCTGGCGATTAAGGAGATGGAAGATTTGTTGCTGGAATTTGAAGACGACGAAGAGATTTAAGACTGTAACGCACTCAATATCGTTTCATGCAAACGGCCATTGGTGGACAGGCCCGATCGATCCCGAATGGTTTCATTCCCCTGAAGGCTTGTAAAACGCCCTCCGGCTTCGGGTAAAATCACCGCCATGGGTGCGATATCCCAAATTTCCACTATGGGATCCGCCATGACTTCGGCTGCTCCCGTGGCCACAAGAAAGTGTCCGTAGCAATCCCCCCAGCCGCGATGCAGCCTCGCCTTTTCACGAAGGCCTTTCCATGCGAGTCCATGCCCCAACCGTTCCATGGTGGTGATGCTGCCATCGAGAATCAAGGCGCCGTCCAAATCCTTTGTTTCAGAAACACGGCACTTTTTTTCATTGTGAAAGCACCCGCCACCCCGTGTTGCATAAACCCGTTGACCGAGTACGGGAAGATCGATGATGCCAAGAATGGGCTCGCCTTTTTCCAACAGGGCTATCAAAGTTCCAAACAAAGGAACATGGTGAATGAAGGCCTTGGTGCCGTCAATGGGATCGAGAACCCACTCCCGATCGATCGATCCGGGTTCCTGCCCAAACTCTTCGCCAATAATCCCGTAACCTGGAGTCGTCTTCGCAAGACGGCCGCGAAGCACTTCCTCCACTTCCCTGTCGGCACGGGTGACGGGCGTGTTGTCACCCTTCCATTCCACCTGAAGATTGGAGCCGAAATGCGAAAGCAAAATCCGCCGACTTTCATCGGCCAGGGATAATGCGAGGGCGAGTTCTTCCTGATAGGGGTTCATTGGGACAACACTGTGAAGATTACAGCCTCTCCGCTCCCGGGAGTCTTTCAAATGCCATCGGAAACAGAAACCAAACTTGGAAATCGAATCCCAAGGCGTCAATCAAACAGGGGAGTCTTTTGCCAAATTTTCCCCAATCAAACGGTGTTTTTTTTCCTGCTTTGCTTTATATTTTCCCAGAATCCAAGGCGGAATAAAACCGAAGCGGGGTTTCCGAACCGATTCCGAACCGAGAAGGAAGCGACTAAAATGCAAAAAATCAACCCTTTGAGCTTTTCCGGATTGGCGCTGATTGCCGTGCCTTTTCTGGCGATGGCTGGAGCCCCGGCACTTTTCCCGGCATCCGCCGCTCGTGGACAGGTCGTTTACAGCAAAGCCTGTACTGCCTGCCATGGTGAAAACGGCGACGGAAACGGCCCCGGTGCGGGTCCGCTGAATCCCAAACCTCGCGACTTCACCAGCGGCCTGTATAAATATCGTTCCACGGGATTCGGCGAACTGCCCACCGATGAAGATCTTCTGCAAGTGATCAATGAGGGCATTCCGCATTCGCAAATGCCCCCGTGGAAGCATACCCTTTCGGAACAGGAACGACTGGATGTGGTCGCCTACATCAAGGGGTTTTCCTCAGATTTCAAGGACGCCAAACCACCGGAAGTTCTTGTGATTCCGGAGACACCCGCATCCTCCCCGGCACTCGTGCAGGAGGGAAGAAAAGTTTTCATGGCCTTGCAATGCTGGTCCTGCCACGGCACGGAAGGTCATGGTGACGGAAAGGCCGCCAGTATTCTCATGGATAATTGGGGACATCCCATCCGGCCCGTCAATTTTACCTGGGCTCAATACAAACGGGGTAATGATCCCGCCAGCATTTACAAAACCTTTACCACCGGTTTGAATGGAACTCCCATGCCTTCCTTCGCCGGTGCATTTCTCTTCGGCGGGGACAAGGAAATCGATTCCACCACCAAAGCCTCCTTTTCGGCTTTGGAGATCAAGCAGCTTGAGGATTATTTCAAGGCCCAGCCCACCGAGGCGGCTCTGAACAATATGGCGGCGGAGAAGAAAAACGAACTGGAACAACAACGCAAATGGGCGTTGGTTCATTATCTCCGCTCCCTGATTCAGAAGCCGACCATCCAGCAGCAGTTGTTTACGGAAGACATGGAATTAACCCGCTAGGAGTGCCATGAGAATCAAGAGTCTTATATCGAAAGCGGTTACCGCCATTCTGCTTGGAGTAACGGCATCCTCATTCTATGCATGTCTGCTTCCCGTTGGAAGCGGATTGGGATTGAGCGATTCCGGTGACAAACCCACCAGCGTTTTCGCAGACAAGGTACAGCCCATCTTCACCAAGAACTGCGTCGGATGTCACCATTCCGGAGGATCGGGTTGGTCGGCCACCGGTGGGAGTGCAGGTGGTTTGGATCTAAGCACTGGAAACTCATATGCCAGTCTTCTGGGATCGGGAACCGGTCAGACTTCCTTTGAAGTTCCGGGTACACTTCGTGTCAATCCCGCAAATGCGGACAGCAGCTACATCTACCAGAAGATTTTTTCCGCAAGCCCAAAATCCGGAGTCCAGATGCCCCAAGGTGGACCCTATCTGTCGACGGATGACATCAACACCATTAAAAACTGGATCGCAGACGGAGCCAAGCCATGATTGACCCCCGCAAGTTTTTCAACTTCCGGAAAACCGCCGGATTGAAGCGCATCGCGATTTTGGCAGTGTTGCTTTCGGCCGCCGGTATTCATGCCGAACCCTATATCGCCATGCGCACAGGTTTCAAATGCAGCCAGTGTCACGTCAACCGCATTGGCGGCGGACAGCGCACCGAATACGGTTCCGTGTACACCCAGTACAAACTGTTGATGAAGGAAACCGAAAATTTGTTGGAAGCCCAACAGGGCGGACAATCGTCCTTCAATCCCAAGCTCAATGAGTCCGTCACCATTGGTGGAAATTTCCGGGTCGAAGAACTCATGACCCAGAAATACACCTACACGGACAACACCGGTGCGCATGTCGGAGCAGCCAACAATCAGACCAACATCAAGGAATCCAACATCTACATCAACGTGGAACTGGTCAAAAATTTCCTCAGCCTTTATCTGGATGAGGCCATGGCCCCCAATGCGACAGTCCGTGAAATGTACGGCATGGTGCGCGGACTTCCTTTGAACGGCTACTTCAAGGTCGGTCACATGCTGCTGCCCTACGGCATCCGACTCATAGATGATCAGGCGTTCATCCGGAATATGACCGGATATACCTACAACACGCACGTGACGGCAGGTGAAATCGGCATCGAACCCGGTCCGCTTTCTTTGACGGTCAATCTGACCGACAATCAACTCTCCAGCGTGGGCTCCGTGGTGTATCGCCACTATCGCGTCGGTGCGTCTTATGCGGCCGGCACCACCAAAGCCTCCAACAAATGGTCGTGGGGTCCCTTCGTAGGCGGAAACTACGGCAGGTTCACCGGCATGGCAGAGGTGGATTTCATTCGAGAAGCTGGCATTCAGAAGGTTGCCCAGTTTTATGAACTGAATTTCCTTGCCCTGCAGGGTTTGAATACCAAGGCCACATACGAATACTTCGATCGCAACATCCATGTCGGCAATGCCAGAGATGGGCAGCAGCGTTGGACTTTCGGAGTGGAGCCGTTCGTCAGCAGCTTCCTGCAGCTGGGCCTTTATTACCGTCTCAACAATTTTGTCCCGCAGTCCATTGCGGAAAATCAGGACGAGTTGATGGGCCGTTTCAATCTCTTTTTCTAAAAATCCCCTTGTGCGGGGAGGAGGTACTTAAGGTATTTTCTCCCCATGACAACCTTCATTCTAAATCCGTGGCCTTGGTGGATCAGCGGTCCACTCATTGGGCTTACTGTGGGCCTGCTTCTTTTCCTCGGCTCCCGTAACCTCGGCGTATCCAGCAGCTTCCGGCATCTTTGTGCTCTGGCGTTCCCCAAGAGTAGCCTTCCCTATCTCGCAACCGATAATGTCCGGGAAGCCTCATGGAATCTGCTCTTCGTTGCAGGCATTGCCCTTGGAGCTTTTGTTGCCGTGCGCTTTCTTTCCGCCCATCCCGTCGAATTTCTTCCGCAACATTATCACTCCCTCTCCGGAGCTTTGAAACTGCTGGGCGGTGGATTTCTGGTGGGTTTGGGAACGCGATGGGCCCGAGGCTGTACTTCAGGGCATGCCATCATGGGCCTGTCCAACTTCCAAAAGCCCAGTCTTTACGCTGTGCTTTCCTTCTTCGCCGGAGGGCTTTGCGCGGCGCTCATTGCAAAAATTTTCTTCGGAGCCCTGTCATGAGACAGCTCCGCTACCTGCTGATGGGAATGTATTTCGGCATTATTCTGACCAAGTCCGAAGTGGTGACGTGGCATAAAATCCGTGCCATGTTTTATTTCCGCGAACCCGATCTGTATCTCATCATCGGATCGGCCGTGGCCGTGGGAGCCCTGTGCGTTTGGCTGATACGCCGGTCAAAACCCAAAACACCTTTTGGCGAAGAAGTGACCATCCTTTCCACTCCGATGCATAAAGGTGTATTCTATGGCGGATTTCTGTTCGGACTCGGCTGGTTCATCACCGGAACCTGTCCCGGTCCCATCTATGCGCAACTGGGCGGCGGAGAATTTTTCGCGTTGTTCACATTGGCTGGTGCATTGGCTGGTGCCTATGCTTTTGCGTGGTTGAAACCCAAACTTCCGGATTAAGTCCGCTTCAGCCTTTTTTGGAACGGCGGGTCAGGAAAAAAACCGCCCCCCCCGCACCGCCCAATACCAGCACAGCGATCAACCCGTAGCCAGCGCCAATCGGTTGTTTGAACACGGCCGTAAAGATGATTGCGAACAGTAAAACCGTTGCCACTTCATTCCAAATTCGCAAAGACTTTGATGACCATTTGCAAATGCCTTTCGCCAATTGGCGGCGAATGCGACTGCAAAAGCCATGATAGGTGAAAAGCAAAAGCAGGAAAAAAATTTTCAGCTGAAACCACGGCAACACCCACGCATGGATAATCGACATCAACCACAAGCCAAAGACCGTGGTTCCAATAAGCGCGGGATTGACGATGGCAAGCATCAACCGCTTTTCCATCAGGATGTATTGGGGGACAAGAACGGCCCGTTCGTTTTCAGGCCGTTCCAGTGCCTCAACATGATAGATGAACAAACGCACGAGGTAGAACAACCCGGCAAACAGGCTCACCACCGAAACGAGATGCAGGGCCTTGGCCCAAACGTAAGATTCCATGTTTTATCCGATCGTTTCCCTGATTTTTGAGGCCACAGCCTTCCCCAATTTATCATGTTCCGGAGCATCCAGGTGAATGCCGTCCACATTGCTGGAAACAATGACGCAGGCGGTGTCCAAAAAGTCGCATCCCGTCGCCTTTGCGACGCGGGCATAATGTTCACCAAACTCCCGCGACTTGGGTTCCGCCCCCGCGAACATTTCCGAATAATCTTTCAACCGCGCGATGGGCGGCGGAGCCATCAGCAAAATACGCGGCGCACGGCCTTTAATTCCCGCTTCACTAGATTGGATGATTTTCACCAGCGTTTCCGCGCCTCTGGAAATCTCAATCGGAGTGACATTAAAACGCGCCTTGAGATCATTGGTGCCCAGCAGGAGAACAACACCATCCAAAGGACTTTGACTGGCCAGGCAGGGAATCAAATAGTCCCTACCATTTTTATAAGCCTCTTCAGGATCGGTGTGAACCGTTGTTCTTCCGTTCAAACCCTCTTCAATGACTTCATAGTCCCCGCCCAATGTTTTGCGCAAAACTCCGGTCCACCGCACATCCCTGTCAAGGCGCTTTCCGGTGCCGGGCTCGTAGCCCCACGTGTTCGAGTCGCCAAAGCAAAGAATGCGTTTCACGAAAACCAAGATAGATTTTAGGGGGGTATTTCCTAACTTTGCATTCCATGTCCATCGATCCCAAAGCCTGGCAAACCCTCACGCGCGGCGTGGTGGAAATCATCAGCGAGGATGAGCTCAAGGCCAAACTCGCAAAAGGAAAACCGCTCAACATCAAACTGGGAGTGGATCCCACCGCACCGGACATTCATCTCGGCTTCACGGTCGTGATGCGCAAGCTCCGCCAGTTCCAGGATTTGGGTCACCGAGTCATTCTCATCGTCGGCGATTATACCGCCACCGTGGGCGATCCTTCCGGTCGCAACAAAACCCGGCCCATCCTCAGCCATGAGGAAGTGCTGCGTAATGCGGAAACCTACAAGCAGCAGTTCTTCAAGATCGTGGACCCGGCAAGAACCACTGTTGTCTACAATGGAGACTGGTTCTCCAAAATGACTTTTACCGAAGTCACGAAATTGCTCGCGCAAATCACCGTGGCCCAAATGCTGGAACGCGAAGATTTCAAAAACCGGTATGAAGCCGGACAACCCATTTCCTTGCATGAATTTCTCTACCCTCTAATGCAGGGTTATGACTCCGTAATGATCGAAGCGGATGTGGAATTGGGCGGCACGGATCAGAAATTCAACGTTCTCCGGGGACGCGAACTTCAACGCGCCATCGGCAAAGAAGCACAGGTCGGCCTGTTCCTTCCCATTCTGCTCGGAACTGACGGCCGCGAAAAGATGAGTAAAAGCTTGGGTAATACCATCGGCATCGATGAACCCCCGCAGGCCATGTATCACAAGCTCTATTCCCTGCCCGACGCCCTCGTCGAAAGTTATTTCCAGCTGCTGACCGACATTCCCATGGAAGAGGTGCGTTCCAAACTTGCCGAAGTCGCTGCGGGAAAATCCAACCCGAATGGGTTGAAGGATGAACTCGCCCGAAACATTGTAACGCAATACCACGGAGCCGATGCCGCTGAAAAAGCTGCGGAAGAAGAACGCCGCATTCACTCCGGAGAAGCACTTCCCCAGGACATCCCTGTTTTGCAAGTCAAAGCAGGAGAGCATTGGGTCCCGGCATTATTGACCCAGGCGGGAATTGTGAAAAGCAACGGCGAGGGACGCCGTATGATCGAAAACGGCGGAGTGTCGTTTGACGGGGAAAAGCTTGCGGATGCCAAAGTGAATGTTCAAGTGACCGGGGAACATATTCTACGGGCCGGGAAGCGTGGTTTTGTGAAGGTGCTTGCGAAAAGCTGAACTTTAAACCTCATTTTTTACCCTAGAGTCAAAATTTCATTTTTTGAGATTTCAGTCCATTTTAGCCAATTTTCCTGTAAATCTTTGCTGAAAAATGTCGTTTTTGTTCACTTTTGTGCTTCGCAAAACAAGGTTTTCAGCTATTATGTAGACAAACTTTTGGAAAAAGTATGGTCGGGATTTTGGTATTAAATCGAATTCCGGCAATTGCTTTTAGAACAATCATTGGAAGGGGAAAAGGGGAATGAAAAAGGATATTTTTCACAAATCAGTCGCCATATTGGTAATGGCTCTTTGGAGTATGGGTTTAAGTGCTCTACCTTTAGAGAAAACGGGTCCGTGTCCGACTCTGTCGCGGTACACGGCGAGTTCCGATAACTGGGGGACGTTCCCGGTCAAACCCGGTGGTGGTATTACCAGCGGTACTGTTCAAAACCCGCTGAGCCCCGATGCCTCCATCAATTGCATTACCGTCCCCACAGGATTGAAACCCCAATTGCTGGCCTCGGAACTCACACCTGGCCTGAACTCCACATTGCCCTTGGCCTATATCATGGAGTTCACTTTTGATGAACGAGGCCGCGTCTGGGCTGTTGAGCCCCGCGATTATCCATATACACATGATGCCACGGGTATGCCGGATGTCACATCTCCGGGTATAACCACCACCAACGGCATTCCCGCCGACCGTTTAGCCGGCCGCGGCCGCATCCTCATCCTGACGGACGTGGACGGTGACGGCTCCCTGGATAACTACAAAGTTTTCTACACAGGCCTCACCATGCCCACCAGTGTTGAGCTGGTTAAAGGTGGTGTAATCGCCATCGTACCTCCTTCCATCTATTTCATTCCGGCCAGCCTGAGTAATCCCGACACAGCTGGGGGAACGCCTGTCAAAGTTGTTGACAACATGGGCTCGTCGAGCCAAAATTATGACTCTCATGGCCAGACCAACAGCCTGACTTGGGGCATTGACAATTTTGTTTACGGAGGTGTCGGCTACAATGGCTGCGGTACCCCGTTGGTCACCAACGGTAACACCGCTTCAGGATGTTCCACTGGCAGTATCTGGCGTTTCAAATCCAACTTAATCGGCTCGGACACAAACCTTGTTCAGGTTTATGGTCCCGGCAATTCCGGCACCAACTCCCATGGCATCGGACAGACTGAAGACGGCCAGTGGTTCGCTTCCAAGGCAACGGTCACGAATCACGCCCATCATGTTGTTCGCCTTGGCGGGAACGTTACGAATATTCTCCGCACCAACTATACAGAAACAGATTCCATTCACAACTTCTACCCTTCCACGCGCGACTATTACGCTTGGGAAGGTTCGACTACCCGCACTTACAACTTCAATGGTGCGACGGTCTATGGCACCAATGAGTCCGCCGTTTCGGGCCACGACTTCTATACAGCCACGCTTCTGCCCTCAACTTATCGCAAGAATTCCTTCGTCTGCGAAGGTATGACCCACCTTTGCAACCAGAATTACATGACCCTTAACGGCAGTACTTGGCGTGCCAACCGTATCTACGGCAGCCCTGCAGTTTCGAACATTTTCTCAGGTTCCGATGCTTGGGTTGCACCTCTCAAGGTTCGTACCGGCCCTGACGGTGCGCTGTGGGTTCTCGACTGGTATAACTACTTGTTCCTCCACAATCCCGCCAGCCCCTCAACAAATGCGGCTTGGCGCAATGCCCTTCGCGAGAAATCACGTGTGCGTATCTACCGTATTGTGCCCTCTGATGGATCCACTCAGCCAGTGCTGAATTTGTCCAACGCTTCAATATCTGATTTAGTTAACGCTTTGGGACACCCAAATATGCTCTGGAGAACGACAGCCCAGCGGCTTCTGCTTAACCGCACCTACACCAGTACTGAGCGCAGCGACTTGCTTACCCAATTGGAGTCCATCCTCAATAACAACCGCTCAGTCGATACAGCCTTCGGCACCAGTCCACAGGTTCTTCACGCCATGTGGGTCGTTGCCGGTATGAAGCAATACACCTTTAAAGTTGAACCGACGCGCTGGGACACCACTTTCAAAAAGCTTCTGTTGCACCCCGCTTGGACGGTGCGCCGCAACGCCCTCTTGGCGATGCCCCCCACTGTGGCCTCTTCCAACGCTATCGTTGCGCAGTGCGCGGTTAACGACGTGCACGCGCACGTCCGTATTCAGGCGCTCGCCGCTTTGATCGCCAACCCCGCCCCGAGCACCCCAGCCACGATGGTTACGGACTTCAAGAACACTGACGGCACTGGCACAGGAGCAACGAACTATGCGAACGCAGCATTCATTGCTGCGGGCGCCAGCAAAGTGACGGAAGTCGCCGGCACCGCGCGTCCAGGCACCTGCCCGTCCTACACCCAGGCTGTTTCCATCCGCTCTGGCGAATCTGACACCCGTTCCTACGCACGCCATGATCTCCGTTTCAGGTTTTTCCGTAATGGATTTGAGCTCAAACCCTTCGGCGGCCTGTCCTCAGGTGAAATGCTCGTCTATGATATTCGCGGCAACATCGTATTCCGTTCGGTGTATAACGCCAAAAAGGCGGAATGGTCCGCGCCGGTTGCCAAGGGACTCAATATCCCTGTGTACTTCTACACCTTTCACGGCATAAACGGTGACACGTTCAAGGGCCGCATAACCCTGGCTTCGGAACTGTAAAGCCTTTCCAAATCTCTTCAAAAGCCTCCCGCGAATCGGGGGGCTTTTTTTATGCGATGAAATAACACCCTGTTCAAGAATCCGTTCCGGAACAGGCTTGAGATCCCACACCAACCCCAGCCATTCCAAAACCCGCAGCGCGTAATAGCTCGGGTCGATTTCCCACCAATAAAACCCCTGGCGGGCGCTGTTCGGATAATGATGATGATTGTTGTGCCATCCCTCCCCCATCGTCAGCAAGGCGAGGAAGAAATTGTTCCGGTTTTGATCCGTTGTCCGAAAACGGCGGCTTCCGATCACATGAGCCAATGAATTGATCGTGGCTACTCCGTGAAACAGGATGGCCGTGGAGATGAAAAACCCCCATACCAGCATTTGCATTCCATTGGTATGCAATCCCGGAGCCCATCGATGCAGCCCCGCACCAAACAGATACGTTACAACGGCCAGGAAAACGGGAGCCACGGAATCAAAGCGATCGAGAAAAACAAGTTCGGGGTATTTCGCGAAGTCCCTGATCAAATGCAGGCGCGTGGGCATGTTCTGAGCGCGGCCCCACCACAACACATGACTGTTCCAGAAACCGTGCTGCACCGGAGAATGTGGATCTTCAGCCGTCTCGGAATGGGCATGGTGATGACGGTGATGCGCCGCCCACCACAAAGGCCCGCGTTGACCGGAAGTGTTCCCCAGAAAAGCCAGGACAAACTGCATGAAACGCGAGGTCTTGTAGGTGCGGTGTGAAAAGTAACGGTGATAGACTCCCGTGATTCCAAACATGCGCACGAAATAAAGAACAACGGCAACACCCACGGCGATAGGGCTGGTGCACGTCCAGAACACGAGCAGGACGGAAAGATTGAGCAGAATAAAAGGCCACGGGGGTTTCCATGAATTCGGTTGTGTCATGCACAGTATTAAACAAGAAGCGCCCCGGTCTGGAAAGACACGGGGCGCAAAGCTTACAGGATTTTACGGGCTGACAGTTTTTTACAGGCGCATTTAACTCGCAAACGTCCATTCGGGAAGGCGAATAATTTCGCCGCCCTTCATGGCCGATTCATGCGCAAGAATTCCCACGCAGGTGATATTGGCGGATTGCGTCGCATTCGGAAACGGCTGCCGATCCTGTGCCAGTGCCTGCAGAAACTCATTCGCCAAATGGGGATGTGAACCTCCGTGTCCCCCACCCTGCATGAAGGACAGATGAGTTTCGCCCTCATCGCTGTAAACACCCTTGGTGGTAAACGATTGGATTTCCTTCGGCAGCAAATGCGCAAAGTCGGGACACTTTACCCGCTCCGCGATTTCATGTTCCGGTTTCTTCGCAGTATGCACCACCAAATCCTCACCCTCAATCAACGGCCATTCCACCGCCTTGTTCGTTCCATATACATCGATGCTTTCGCGATACTGACGCGCCACATCGAACAGGGAGCGGATGATGCGTGCAGAGAGATCCGAATTGCGGAATTTGATATGCGCGGTCTCAATGGAAAAGGGGGAATTGTAAATCGGAATCATTTCCTCGCGAATGGTGCCGGAACCGAAACAGGAAACGTACTCCGCGTCTGTCCCAGCAAGCCCCACCATGGGACCCACGCAATGAGTGGCATAAAACATCGGGGGCAGGCCCGGCCAATATCCGGGCCATCCATCCATGTCCTGCTGATGACTGGCCTGCATGAATTGCAGCTTGCCCAGTTCGCCCTTGTCACGCAGCTCCTTCATGAACAGATACTCGCGTGAATAGACCACGGTTTCCATCATCATGTATTTCAGGCCCGTCTGTTTCACCAGCTCCACGATTTGTTTGCATTCTTCAAGATTCGTGGCCATGGGTACGGTGCAAGCGACATGCTTTCCGGCCTTCAGGGCTTGAATGGACATCCAACCGTGATCCGGAATGGGAGAATTGATGTGAACAAAGTCCACATTGGGATCCTTTAAGACTTCCTCATAATTCGAATAACGTTTTTCAATTCCGTGAGCGTCGGCAATTTCTTTCATCTTTTCCACATTGCGCTGGCAAACTGCGTACATGTTACCCAAAGGGTGCCGTTTGTAGATGGGAATAAACTCTGCACCGAATCCGAGTCCGACAATTGCAACGTTGTATTTCTTTTGCGCTGACATTAAAAAATCCTCCCAAACGCGTTGATTAAAGTTGTGTTAAGCTGCTTTTTTGCGCAAAAAGCGTCAATTCAAGTTGACTCAATGAGTTGCACGTATAGATAGAGTTTTCATTGTTAAATAAAAGTTAAATTTGAAAAAATCTACCAAAATATTCCCGCAGATAAACTTTCCTCAAGTGCAGTGCCAAAAGCCGCATTATATTCACCGAATCATATAGGATCGCTTCCTTAAGGCCATACAAGTACCAAAAGGGATGATTCCTGTGAATCCATTGGCGCATTTTAAAGAAAGGCTGAAGGATGCGGAAAATCTCTGCAAAACGACTACTGGCTAAGGTCAGTAATACCATTTCGGAAAGGTTTGAAATGAATAGGAATGCCTTCGGGTTGAGTGTTTTTGCATTTACGGGGTTGCTCGCCTTGAACTTGGGCCATGCGGAACTTGTCAGAAATCCCACGGCCATTGGAGCCAGCATAGATCTCGGCCAAATCGTAAAAGGAACCATTTACGATGGCGAGGTTTTCTCCAGCGGAAGAAAGGGCGACAATCAGCAGCTGACTCGAACCGGCGTATACCTTACCGAATCAGGCACCTACAACGACCGTCTAACCATTCAATTAACCGTCGGCGGCCTCTTCTGGTTTGGGTTGCCCGAGGGAACGTCTTTCCAAAGTAAGCGCATCTATTTCGGACCCGGTGTCGGCCAGGCACAGGGGATTTACTCCTTCGGGAGCGATACCAAAAATCCGGTTGCCAAATTGCAATTCGGTTTGTTCAACCACAAATACTCCGAATCCGTGAACCTGGGAGAATACCTGTTTCGCAGTGGAACCTACCCCGCCGCCATAGTCACCGGGGGTTGGTCCTACATCAATTCCGCAGGCTACATGGCTCAAGGCATGAGCCTGACTGTTCCGTTATTGGGAGGCAAGTTGAATAATGATTTTACCCTTTTCATGGAACGGGATCTTGAGCCCACCAATGATTTTTCTCCGGGCTATGTCGTATCCTATAAACCCGTTTCTTTTTTTGAAGTCGGAGCCGGTGTCGTCTGGGCGCACGCCATTTCATTGAATTCCGACAGATTGACGCCAAAAGCGGAAGAAGGAAACAAATACAGCTTGTCTTCAGGTCGGCCTATTACACATGGTACTCCTGCAGACACGTGTCCTTGCGGTTATTACACCTTCAAGGGATTTAAAACAATGGCCCGGGTCTCCTTGGACATTGGCACCCTGCTCAAAGTGGACGGCATTCACCCCGGGGATTTCAAACTCTACTCCGAAATTGCGCTGCTGGGTGTGAAAAACCAGCCTTACTACTACAACAAGAAATCCGAGCGTATGCCCATCATGGGAGGACTGGACATCCCCACCTTTGGCCTGCTTGACAAGCTTGCATTTGAAATGGAATACCACAAGTCCCGCTTCCCCAACGATATTGGAAGCGTGATTGGCTCTCAAACTGCCATTCCGGTCAGCAACGGAGATCCCTATGTGTATGATGTGAACGATCCACGCTATGCCACAGCTGCATCCAAGGACTCCTTGGCGACAGCGCTGAAGAAAGATGACGTGAAATGGACCTTGTACGCCCGGCGTCATATCAACAGCGCGATTTCTGTTTATGCACAGGCGGCCAACGACTATATGCGCAATTTCAATTCACCTTACGCGACGCCCGCCGCGATTCCCGTCACTTCACGTCCCAGCGACTGGTATTACATCATTCGGCTTGAATTCGGAATTTAAGGGAGCTTCCGAATGAAAAGACGCATCATCAAAAACCGAATGGTTCCGTTTGCAGCGGCGCTGTGCGCCGTTTGTTTTTCGTTCACGGCCACAACCTATGCCCAAGTGGAAATGCATCCCAAGGTGGTGGGCGCCTCGATCGATTTCGGTGAAATCGTGAAGGGACAATCCGAAGGCGCCACGGTAAGGAAAGAAACCCTTTCTCGCACTGGCGTTTATCTGACTACTTCGGGAACGTACAACAAGAATCTCGACATCTATGTCACTATTGGTGGCTTGTTTTGGTATCCCCTTCAACCGGGAGAACACTCCAAGGAACGCCTTCTTGAATTTGGACCGGGAGTGGGCCAGGCCGAGGGAATCTACTCGTTTGGAAATCCAGAGAAGCCTGATGCCACGTTGAAGTTCGGGTTGTTTTCAACCAAATACACCGATGCCACAAACTTGGGGGAATACCTCTATCGAAGCGGAACCTATCCCGGATTTTTAGTAACCGGGGGATGGTCGTATATCAATTCTGCAAGCTACCTGGCACAAGGCGCTGAATTCACTTTGCCGACGTTTAACGGCAAACTTACCCACGATTTCACGTTGTTTATGGAACGCGACTATGAGCCCACAAGCGATTTCTCACCCGGATACGTGATCACCTACAAACCCACCTCTTATCTGGAAGTGGGCGGAGGTATTGTTTGGTCGCATGCGATTTCATTGAATCCCGATCGCTTGGCTCCCAAGGATACGTTGAACAATGGGTATAGCAAAATCACCAACTTGCCCATTCTGAATGCTGAAGACTCCGTGACGAAATTTACTCCGAGGGACCATCCGGATCAGGTTGGCTTTTACACTTTCAGAGGCTTCAAGACCATGGCCAGAGCATCCTTCGATATCGGCACTCTACTCGGAACGGGTATGATTCATTCCGGAGACTTCAAACTTTATGCCGAAATGGCAATACTCGGCATAAAGAATCAGCCTTACTACTACGACAAGATTATGGATCGCATGCCCATGATGGTCGGCATTAACCTTCCCACCTTTGGCTTGCTCACCCGGCTTTCTGTCGAGGGGGAATACCACAAGTCGCGATTCCCTAACACAGTGGGAATGCCATTTTATGCCGCTCTGCCCCTTCCCTTGAATTTGAACACCAATCCTTACGATTATACGGACTCGGCTGCTACGGCGAATAAAAAAAGCCTGACAAATGATGACTTTCACTGGTCGATTTACGCGACTCGCAAAATTACGACAGGTATAGCGTTATCGGCACAAGCGGCCAGCGATCATCAACGGCAGCCTACAGGACCGGAAGTGAAGCCCACAAGCCAGCCCGTGACCCTGAAAGTCAAGGACTGGTATTTTGTCGTCCGACTGGATTTTGGGCTTTTTTAAGGGATGTTAGCGGTTTTCGCTTGTAACAGTTTTTTTACTAACTGAGTTTCAAAAAAGTACCATTTTCTGCGGGTGAAATCTCGCAGACGATGGTAGATTTACCGCCGTGTGGGGAGACTGTAAAGTTGTTCTTAAAGGAGAGAGAAATATGAAAACGACTGCGAATTTTTTAAAGCATTTAACAATCGCTTGCGCCGTAATTCTCGGCCTTGGCGCGATGACGGATTCGACGGCACAGCAGACGGTAGCTCGTAATCCTGCCAATCCGTACCAATTGAGCCGCTTCAATCATGTACACCGAGTACTGCTGTACAATTACACCTTGGGCGGACACAACAAAACCTACCTCGTGAATTCCATGACTCGCTTGGCGAATAAATATGGTTTTCAACTGGATGTGGGCACAACCCAGACCTATATCACACCCACCACATTGAACGGTGTTGATGTCGCCGTATTCTGCAACGGAGATGGTGACGTCCTTCAAAACGCAACATCTCTGGCGGCTACCAAGGTTTTTATTCAGGACTCCGGCAAAGGACTTCTGAATTCACATGCCGCAGCCGCTTATGTTCCCTGCCCCACTTCCGGTGCCGAAAATTTGACGGATGCCAATTGCCGCTGGCTGGCACGTGTCATGGTTCGCCAGTACCTTGCCCATGATCCCGATCCGCACATGGCAAGACTTTATGTGGATTCCGTGCAGGCGGGCGAGTATCCCCCCAATACCGGTGCAATCTCCGCGAGTCATGTGCTGTCCACGATCAGCCATGGCAAGAGGAACCCGGAACTTCAGGGAATCTTCAAAAACCTTCCCACGAATAACGGTGTCATGAACGGCACTGTGAATGCAGGTGTTTGGGACAGCATTGGCGACGAATGGTACAACTACCGTGGTTATGTCCGTAATCAGGGTGCACAAACTTTTGACGGATACGCTTTTGGACCCGTTCTTGTGATCATGTCCATGGATGAAAGCGTTTACTACTGGACCACTGGCGTCGCAAAAATGGGCGACCGTGTTCAGGTCTGGGGCCGTCACGTGGGCAACGGGTTGACAGTGTATCAGGATATGGGACATGGCGATGTTTACGTTCGCACCCGCAAAGTGGGCGGTGTCACCGTTAACGACAGCGTAGCCGAAAAAATAAACTGGAACCTGATTCGTTATCTCGCCCGCGACTACAAGGGTTGCACGGACAATACGAATTCGGAATACAACCCTGAAGCCACGGTTTCAGTCCTGACACCCGGATTTGACCTTGCCAATCCTTGCACCGGAACCACCGTTAACGTCATGCTCACCAAAGGCAAGAACTATAACGGCATCAGCCTTTCCAACAAAGGCATTCGCGTCGCGACTCCCGAAGCGGGAACCTATCAGATCATGATTGCGGATCTGAATGGCAAGCGCTGGGCGCAAAACAGCGCTGTGGGTGGATTGGGCAAAACCTTTGAAACTCCGCGCTTGAACAAAGGCATTTACTTTGTCCGCGTAGAGTCTCCGAAGTCTGGCACCATTACGGCCAGAGTGAACCTGAACTAGACGACTTTGAACTGCAACGAGTTTTAAACAAAACACGTGCCCTGGGAAACCGGGGCACTTTTTTCTTTGGAGTATCTTAAAATGGCCAACCCAACCGTCGCAAAATTTGCAGTGATTACCTTGGCACTCTGGGGAGTGGGTCTCAGCACTCCGCCCATTCTCAAATCCGGTCCCTGCCCCGCCTTTACTCGCAACGCCCCACCCACGGGTGACAACTGGAGCCAGTTTGCCAACGGTCACTCCGTACCGGACAGCAACATCATCCCCAAGAGCGTTCCTTGCGCTACGGGAACACCGCAAAACTGCACGCAGCAAGCTCCTCTTGCAACGGCACAATCCATCAACTGCATTCAGGTTCCCGCCGGCCTCCATGCGGAACTGGTTGCCTCGGAACTGACTCCCGGCCCCGCCCCAAGTCTGGGGTATCTGATGTATTTCTCCTTCGACGAACGCGGTCGCGTCTGGGCTGCAGAACCCCGCGACTACCCGGCGATCGCCAACGATCCGAACCCCACCAACCGCCTGACCGGTGGAAAAGGCCGCATCGTCATCCTCGAAGATACCGATGGCGACGGCTCTCTGGATAGCTACAAGGTTTTCTATGACGGCTTGGTCATGCCTACCAGCATTGAGGTGGTCAACGGCGGTGTGATCGTAACTGTGGAACCAAATATTTATTTCCTTCCCAAAAGCAGCACCAATCCCGATACTGCGGGAACGGTCGTCAGCTTGTTTTCGGGCATGGGAAGCACGGGCAATACATGGGATACGCACGGCGGAACCAACAGCCTTACTTCAGGCCTCGACAACTGGTATTATGGCCATCTGGGCTATAACGGCGGTTGCAGTGTTGGCGGAGTAACTTGCAATACGGGAGGCGTATGGCGTTTCCGGCATACGGCCATTGGAGGCCTGACCACCACCTTCCAGGCATTCTCCACCAGTGGCCCCGCGAATGCACATGGTGTGGGACAGATGGAAGACGGACAGATTTTTCAGTCCGGAGCCACGGGTACACCTCACAACAATCACGCCATCCGTCGCGGTGTGGCGGCATTGAACATTCAGACCAGCGGCACCTATTATCCCATCACCGGAGATCGCTATTTGTGGGAAGGTTCGACTGCTGGAGGCCCAAATGCCGCAAACGGATTCGTCGCAAACTATACATCCAACACCACCGCATCCTCGGGCCATGACTTTTACACCTCCCGCTTGCTGCCTCAAAAGTACTGGAGCCGCTTCTCTTTCGTTTGCGAAGGCGCAAGTAAGCTGTGCAATCAGGACAGCATGGTCGAAAACGGCAGCACTTGGTCTGCCGTTCGCATGACCGGTGCCACGCGCTCCAACATCTTTGCATCAAGCGATGCATGGGTGGCGCCCATCAAGGTGAGAACCGGTCCGGATGGCGCCCTGTGGGTGCTCGACTGGCACAACTATCTGTTCCTGCACAACCCCGCCAGCCCGTCTACCAATGCGGCGTGGAATAACGCATTGCGTACAAAAACGCGCACCCGCCTGTATCGCATTGTTCCTGACAATACTCCTACCGAACCCATACTCAACCTGACCAATGCCAGCACAGCGCAATTGGTGAGCACCCTCTACAACCAGAATTTTGTGTGGCGCATGCAGGCCCAACGCCTTCTGATTGGCAAAGGTTACACCACCGAGCTGGGCGACTCCTTGCAGAGCATAATGACCAACCACAAAACTTCGGATGTCGTCGGCATTGATGGTCCTGTCATTCACGCCATCTGGACCCTTGAAGGGTTGAACCGCCTTGTCTTGGATTCTGCGCGTTGGAATCCGATCTTGAAGAGCCTCCTCCTTCATCCGGCTTGGGGTGTTCGTGAAAACGTGCTCAAGGCGATGCCCAGAACAGCAATCTCCGCGCAAATCATCAATGATCAATGCGCAACGGATGACCCGCATGCCCATGTTCGTTTGCAAGCCTATGTGGCGCTTGGTGAAAGTCCTGTGGCGCCTTCGGGTCCAGTCCAAGGTCACTACCGTGCGACAGATGCTTCGGCAACTTCCGCTTTCGATGCGGCGACGACCGCCAAACTTGCGACTGCAACTCCCGCAAACACCCGCCCCGGAACGTGTAGCGCGATTGGCGGAACCGTGGCCATCTCAGGATCCGACAAACCGACTCAAGCCTACAACAGCATCCGTTTCACCACAAACCACAATGGTTTTGAGCTCCATCCCTACGGCCAGCTCTCGGGTGAACTCGTGGTGTACGACATCCACGGTCAGACTGTGTTCCATTCCACGTACAACGCCAGCAAGCACGAATGGTCTCAAGCCACTGCGAAAGGCTTGAACATGTCCGTGTATTTCTACTCCTTCCGCGGAGTGAATGGCGACAAGTTCGACGGCAAAATCCTTACCAATCAGGACTTTTGATTCGATTGCCATTTTTTCCAAAAAAAAATCATCAGGGAATGCGAGAAAACTTGTTTTTGATCTAATATTTTGCTTCGTAAGATGAAAAAAAGGAGTTGAACATGAAAAATCTGCCCTCAATAGTCACCCCCCTGATATTGACAATTGTGAGTATGGTTTTCAGTGCCCCTCCCATTCTCAAGTCCGGTGCATGTCCCACCTTGACCCGCTACACGGCGCCCTCGGGTGATAACTGGAGTCAGTTTCCGGTGAAGCCCGCTCCGACAGGCACCTATCCGGCCAACACACTGCAGGACCCGCTGACCGGAGCACAATCCATCAATTGCATTCAGGTTCCTTCCGGCCTTCGGGCTGAGCTTGTGGCTTCCGAATTGACTCCGGGCCCGTTGCCGGCCCTCAGCTATCTGATGTATTTCACCTTCGATGAACGCGGCCGCGTCTGGGCCGTGGAACCCCGTGACTATCCCGCGATCGCAAACGACCCGAACCCCACCAACCGTCTCACGGGTGGAAAAGGCCGCATCGTCATTCTGGAAGACACCGATGGCGATGGTTCCCTCGACAATTACAAAGTGTTCTATGACGGATTGGTCATGCCCACCAGTATTGAAGTCGTCAATGGCGGCGTGATCGTAACAACCGAACCCAACATTTACTTTCTGGGAAAAAGCGGAACCAATCCGGACACAGCCGGAACGATTCTTGCTCTCTTCACCGGCATGGGAAGTACTGCAAATACTTGGGATACCCATGGTGGAACCAACAGCTTAACTGCCGGTTTGGACAACTGGTACTATGGTCACCTCGGTTATAACGGCGGTTGCAGCGCAGTAGCATCCACTGGCGGCGCCGGCGTAAACTGCCCCACTGGCGGCGTCTGGCGTTTCAAACACACCGCCCTTGGAAGCACAACCACCGTGTTTCAATCCTATAGCACCGGCCCCAGCAACGCCCATGGCATTGGCCAAATGGAAGACGGCCAGATTTTCCAATCCGGCGCCACCTGTTCGTCCCACTCCAACCATGTGGTGCGTCCCGGCCAGGCGAGCGTGAGCATTCTCGCCGGTACCGGGCCCAACTGCACATTTTCAAGTGCCGGAGACGGCCATGTTTTTTATCCATTGACAACTGATTTATACCTCTGGGAAGGGTCGTCAACGGGTACCAGGAACGGATTCCCCGCTTCGAATTCAACAGCCGTATCCGGACATGATTTTTATACCTCCCGGTTGTTGCCCACGAAATATTGGAGCCGGTTTGGCATGATTTGCGAAGGGGCCACCAAACTTTGCAATCAGGACAGCCTGGTCGTGAACGGAAGCACTTGGAATGCCATTCGCATGCCGGGCCCCGTCCGTTCCAACATTTTTGCCTCGTCCGATGCATGGGTTGCACCCTTCAAGGTGAGAACCGGTCCCGATGGTGCACTGTGGGTGATGGACTGGTACAACTACCTGTTCCTGCACAACCCCGCCAGCCCATCCACAAATGCCGCATGGAACAATGCATTACGCACCAAGAGCCGCACACGCATTTATCGCATTGTGCCGGAAGACGGACATACCGAACCCGTGCTCAACCTGACCAATGCCACCACGGCACAATTGGTAGGCACCCTCTACAATCAGAATTTCGTCTGGCGCATGCAAGCCCAGCGTCTGCTCATCGGACGTGGCTATAGCGCCGAGTTGGGCGATTCACTGCAAAGCATCCTGACAAAACACAAAACGGCCGATACCGTGGGAATTGATGGACCCGTCCTTCACGCCCTGTGGACCTTGGAAGGTTTGAACCGTTTGGTCGTCGATTCCGCGCGTTGGAATCCCGTCCTGAAGAGCCTTCTTCTGCACCCGGCTTGGGGCGTACGCGAGAACGTTCTGAAAGCCATGCCCAAAACTGCAGCATCCGCACAAGCCATCAGCGATCAGTGTGCAGCTGATGATCCGCATCCGCATGTCCGTTTGCAAGCCTATATCGCTTTGGCGGCAAGCCCCGCCGCCTCGGCTGCCGTGCAAGGTCATTTTCGGGCCACCGACAGCTATTCCCAGTCGGCTTTCGACGCAGCGACCACAGCCAAACTCGCCGCAGCGACACCAGCCAACACCCGCCCGGGAACCTGCACCGCCATCGGCGGAACGGTGGCCATTTCCCGCTCGAGCCACCCGGCACAGGCTTACAACAATATCCGTTTCAGCATGACCCGCAATGGGTTTGAATTGCATCCTTATGGCCAGCTGGCTTCGGGTGACTTTGTGGTGCATGATATCCGCGGCCAGGCGGTTTTCCATTCCACGTACAATGCCGGCAAGGGCGAATGGTCGCAAGCCACCGCCAAGGGCCTGAATATGTCCGTGTACTTCTACTCCTTCCGCGGAGTGAATGGCGACAAGTTTGACGGCAAGATCTTCATGAGCCAGGATCTGTAAAAGTTCCCGACCTTTTCAAATTTTCACAAGGCCTCCCGGAGAAATCCGGGGGGCTTTTTTATTGGATGTATTTTTAACCCCTGAAATAAACCCACGGAAACACTTATGCTACTTGAAAAAATCAACGCTGACCTGATCGCCACCATGAAGGATCGCGAACCCTCCCGCAAAGAGGAAAATCAATCCAAGGTGATGACCCTGCGAACGTTACTCGCCGAGGTCAAGACTTTCCAGGTGAATAACCGCAAAGATCCCAGCGATGAGGAAGTGGCCGCCATTCTTCAAAAGGGCATCAAGCAGTTCCGGGAAACACTGGACAGGGCCAACGGGCAGAACCCTGCAGGCATTGTACGTTCGGATATCGCAGCCCTTGAAGCCACCAAAATCGCACTATACGAGGCCTATCTCCCCAAGCAAATGACCCGTGTGGAAATCGAAGTCTTGGTGCGGGAAATCATCGCACAAACCGGAGCTTCATCCGCAAAAGACATGGGGGCGGTGATGGGCGCCGTTCGCCCCCAAACACAGGGCAAGGCGGATGGGAAACTCGTCAGCGAAGTGGTTCGAGAGTTGCTACCCAAATAACGAATGTCCGAAATCACGTGCTATTGCTTCAATGTCGAAAAGCAACGGGTCATAGCCGCCATTGAAGGCGGATGTTCCTCGCTTGGGGAAATCAAGAACCTGTTGGGAGTGACAGGAAATTGCGCCCGTTGTCAGCCCGATATTGAATTGCTGCTGGAATTTTATCTGAAATTTCCAAAACCGCCCGCCGCTGCGGATTAATTTGAACCTTCGGGTTCCACCCACAAGACGGAAGCTTTTCCCTGTAAACGTGTCAGGACTAAGGTGGCCGCATTCGGCCCCTTCGGTTTCAACTTCTTCCGCCATTCTTCGGGCGAAACATCAAGACCCCGTTTTTTGATCTCCAGAATGCCCACCTCCCCCGCCGCCACTTCCTTCCTTAACATGCTTTCATCGACGGGCAGGACTTTAACCACCCGGTAGCGTTTGAGCAGCGGAGAATCCACGCATTTATCTCCGCTGAGATAGGCCAGACGTCCGTCCAGTTGCCACAATCCTTCGCGCTGCGCAAGGACTCCGAAGAGGTGCGCGCGTATCACGGATTTGACCGGCTCGTAGAAATATCTGCCCGGAACCTCGACACGACCAAAGCTGTCCGGAATGTCGCAGGCTTGGGCCTCCATTTCAACACCCTCCGGCAGCTCCACCGCGCGGACCCAACCTGCGCGACCGAAAGAGCCCGTTCGCACCGTAAGTTCCAGACATTCATCGTGCAGCCCGAGATATTCGCGCTCCTCTTCTTCGAGGGCTTCCGGCAGTCGAACACCCGGTCCGAGTTTGATGGCAGCGTTCCGAAATTTTCGGATCAATTCCCGAATGGATTCCCAGCCCGGTTCCGGCTCCGCGTCAAAATCCCGATCTTTGGAAAGCGAGGACAGTGCGCGTCGCGCCGGGTCCAAAAAGATTCCATCGACTCGAGCCTGAAACCGGGTGACATCCGCCAGAACGGCATACGTTCCCCCCAAGCGAAAAAGACCCGTGTTATGACGATAGGCTCGCAAAGTTTCCAAACTATTATCGACACCGAGTACGGATGTTTCCGGCGGGAGATGCAACGAATCTCCACCCAAACCACAGCAAAGATCGGCGATGCGATTCACCCCGGCAGGCAATCGCGCCGCCTTGTACCGGGAGAGAATTTCCGTGGTCATTTGTTGCATGCCCAACAGGGTAAACAACATGGACGAAGCGCCACTGTTTTTGCGCATCGCCTTGTGTCGCAATGCTCTTTGCTCCAACAAGGCCGTCCGCTCCCTGGAATCCAGCCCTTTCATCCATGAAACGGAAGCAAGAGCAAGGTCCTCCCTCCCGTCGTCCATTACACGGCGTAAAAGATCGGAACCAACCGGCGAGGTCAAAAACGCTAACTTTGAGGACATGATTAAAGGCATTGGAACGGACATTGTGCTAATCGCAAGAATAAGAAAGTTGCGGCCCGCCGCAGTGACGCGATTGCTCACACTCAAGGAGCGTGAGTATTGCAAGCGTTATGCAAATCCGCACGAACGCATTGCAGGACGCTTCGCCGCCAAGGAAGCCATTTTAAAAGCGATGGGTACGGGACTCAGCTCAGGAATTGCGTGGCATCAAATAGAAGTGCTTCCCGATTCTTCCGGCGCTCCCCATGCAACTTTTTCCGGCGCGGCATTGCGTCGCATAAAAATTATGGGCGCAACCCGTTGTCATGTCTCAATTTCACACCAGGGAAGCTATTCCGTCGCATTTGCCGTGCTCGAAAAGTGATTTACAGCACTTGACACGGAGACGCGTACCTAATAGTTTCAAGATCAGAAACCCGCGCTAAACCTCATCGCCGGCGCGGGCGAACCCGCATCCGGAGGCGCATTATGAAACCGCTTTATCTGAAATGCCCGCAATGCAAGGAAGCCAGCGAACTGTTGCTGGAATCCGAAGCCCAGATGATCGTATTGCACTGCCCGGCCTGCAACGCAGCGCTGATGTACTACTACGGAAAAACTTTTGCGATTGATAACGGCGAGATGGAAAAAATCCAGGGGAATTCCCAGATGACGACGGTGCGAGGCATCCTCAAAAATCCCGGCGGCCGGGATTCCGGAAAAAGCGCCGCCGTGGTTCGCCGTACGGAAGTGCTGGCTTCCCACCAAGCCGGGGCTCCGGTGCGTGAAAGCCCATTCGCTCAGGACGACATCACCAACCTCAAAATCGATTTGGCGCGTGCCAAGGATGTTAACGACTTTATTCAGGGGATGTAAGAACTGGGGGTGATTGGATCACGCCTTGCAACGATTCAATCGCCTGCCAAATGACAGGCCACTTTTCCGCCACCCAAGACATTGCGCAAGGGTGGCGTTTTATTTTCACACTCCGGATTACGACTCTTTAAATACCACGGACAACGGTTGCGGAACAGGCAGCCGCCTTCCAATCGCACCGGCTCCACATCCGGAAATTCGGCACATATACTTCGTGAAGTTTCATCGCCCATGGATGGCACTGAGGCCAGCAACAGCCTCGTATAAGGATGCCGTGCACCTTCCGTCGTAAAGCCCCCGGCAGGAGCTTCTTCCACCAACCTTCCCATGTACATGACCCCGATACGGTGAGCCAACAATTTCACCAATTGGAGATTGTGGGAAATAAAGAGATAGGTCAATCCAAGCCGCCCCTGAAACTCGCGCAGGAGTTCCATGATTTGCGCCTGAATAGCAAGATCCAGACTCGAAACAGGTTCATCACAAACCAGCAGTTTGGGGCGCGTAATGAGCGCGCGGGCGATGGTCACGCGCTGCTTTTCACCGGTGCTCAGGTTTCCGGGAAAACGCAGCGCATGGGACGGATCCAGATGGACTTGATCCAGCACCTCGGAAATCCGTTGATCAATTTCGTTGCGCGTGAACTCCCCGTCCTTTTCCAGACCTTCGGAGAGTATGGCTCCCACCGTCATTCCGGGATTCAACACGGCTTCGGGATGCTGAAAGAGCATGCGAATCTCACGGCGCAACGCGCGCATCCGTTTCTTGTCGGCTTTGAGAACATCCTCACCCTTGTAAAGAACTTCCCCGCCATTCACGGTTTGAAGTACCATCAGGGAAAGCGCAAGAGTGGATTTACCCGATCCACTCTCCCCCACCAGCGCATAAGTCTCCCCTTCACGCAACTCCAGGGAAACATCGTCCAAAGCCCAAAAGGATTTATCACCTTGTTGGAACCGTTTCCGCAGAGACTTGATTTCCAGCAGGGATACTGCGTCGGAATTCGCAATCGATGTCGCGGGAATATGCTCAAAATGCGCGAAGGCTTTGACAAGGGAACCGGTGTAAGGATGTTGGAAATTTTCCAGAACTTCCCGTGTTTCCCCGCTCTCCACCACTTCGCCATGACGCATGACATAGACCCGCTGGCTGATCTCCTGAATGACACCGATGTCATGTGAAATGAGAAGAATGGCAAGACCATGCTTGTCGCGAAGCCGCCGGAATAACTCCAGCAATTTGGCCTGCGTCGTGACATCCAACGCGGTGGAAGGTTCGTCAGCCACCAGCAGCTTGGGTCGGGCACACAAGGCCATGGCGATCATCACCCGCTGGGCCATGCCTCCGCTGATTTGATGCGGATGCAGATCCCACAACCGTGCGGCGTCCACCAATCCCACATCCTGCAATAACTCAATCCCCTGGGTGCGCAACTCCGTTTCGCCACCGGGAGCCCGGCTGCGGCGCAGGGCCTCCAGCATATGTTCCCCCACCCTGAAATAGGGATCGAGTGCAGCCCGGGGTTCTTGGAAAATGGTTACGATGTCGCGACCGCGCAAATCCCCGAGCAGTTTTTCCTGCGCGCTCTGAAAAGGGGTGTTCCTTTTGACGATTTTTCCGCCGGACTTCTCCTCGGCATATTCGCCACAGAGGGGCAGCAGGGATTTGCCATCCAGAAATGCCTCGCCACGCCACACTCCCGGAACAGCGCCGCGGAGAAGCCCAAGTATGCCCATGATCAGAGTTGTTTTCCCGCTGCCCGATTGTCCGATGATACCGACAATTTCCCCGGGGTCCACGCGCAGGGAAATGCGATTCACGGCATGCAAATATTTTTCACCCGATCCATCCCTCTCAAATGAAATGCATAGATCGCGAATGTCGAGCAGGGAATGCATGTTCTTTTCTTCAACGACCTTCACGGTATGCCAGTCTGGCGTTCAAACCGTCGCCCAGATAAAAGAATCCGAGAATGGCCATGATAATGGCCACGGCGGGAAAAAAGGTGATCCAGTACTGGCCGCTGAAGAAAGTCAGGCGGCTGCCCTCAATGATGTTTCCCCATGAAACATCGGGCGGCTTGGTGCCGAATTGCAAATAACTCAAAGTGGTTTCCGTCAGAATGGACTCGGCCATGATCAGGGAAAACTGGATGAAGAATACGGCGCGATTCTGATACCAGAAAAGATGGCGGGTAAGGATTCTGAAATCTCCCAGTCCCCCCTCTTTCGCGGCCAGAATGAATCCCATTCCGGAAAGAATGCGCACCCGGGTGGCGATGAGCTCCGATACACGGGGAATCAGCGTTGCCCCCAATACCGCCATGGTGATATAGACGTTGGGTTCCAGCACACAAATCACGACGAGGATGAGAACCATTCTCGGCATGGAAAGCAGGGTGCCGTTGAAGATGCGGGCGAACATTCGCCAGCGGCCTTCGTAAAAACCGGCAAACAACCCCAGAGGCACACCGATGCCCAACGCGACTGCGCAGGCCACCAATCCGGGGAGAAAGCAACTGCGCGCACCCGCGACAAGCAAGGCGATCATATCCCGTCCATTCTTGTCCGTACCCAGAACATGACCATGATCCCGCAAGGCCGAAAATTCCACCTTCGCAGTGGAAGCTTCCGTCGGAGGATGCTCCTCCTCCTTCAAAGCGCCCAGCAAATCATCGCCCTCTTCGGTAACGCTTGAGGAACTCGTTGAAGGAGCCGCATTTTGATGACTTTCCATCAAAGCTTTGCGGCCGTCCGCCGTCGTGGTTAAGCGCGTCAGCCACGCGGATTTTGGCGGCACCAATGGATGTTCAAAATCCATTTCATCGGGTTTGAAGCGTGTCCAATACGTTCCCGTAATCGTGACCAAAGCCAGCAGGAACACCAGCAGACCGCCCAACAACATGCGATAACCGCCGGGCTTTCCCAGAATGCGCAGAAACGGAGAGATCATTGGCGAAGCCGTGGATCGATCCAGGTCGAAAGAAGTTCGTTCAAAAGCATCAACACGCGCACCACAACGGCCATGAGCAAAGTGATTCCCATGATGACCGGAAAATCCCGCTTGAGCGTTGCCTCCCAGGAAAGCCAGCCCAGCCCGTGAAAATTGAACACCCGTTCCACCACCACCAAGCCACCGAGCAGAACGGCAATGTTGGTCACGGCAATATTGAAGACAGGCAGGATCAGGGAACGAAGAAAATGTGGCCACAGGGAAACACCCCGGGCCCGTGCCGCCTTAATGAACATTGCCGCATCCACGTTTTGAGCCTCAAGGGAAATGAAACGCACGAACTCGCCAAGAGAACCGTTTCCCAGCGCAAGAACGAGAATGGGAGGCAGATAATAGGCCGTCCATTTCCAAAAATGGAATGGTCCCTCCGGAGGAGTGGTGATGTAGGAATGAAAGACACCGAAGGCCACGGCCAGAACGACATATCCCAGCACAAAGGCGGGAATGGAGGACAATGTGTACACCACGACGCTTAAAGCCTTCCCAAGGCGCGCAAGCGGCTTCAAACCGCGATACATACCGATGGGAATGGCGATCAATAAAGAGAAAAACAGGGAACCGAACGTCAGGAAAAGAGTTGTGGGCGCATAATCCCGAAGAAGCGCAAAGACGGGCGTTCCATCCACCGTTGAAATGCCAAAATCGAGTCGCAGGCAGTTTCCCAGCCACAGTAGATATTGAACAGGAAGCGACCTGTCCAAATGCAGAACATGCGCGGTTTGCGGTGAAAGGTTGTGGATCTCGGCGATGTTACCCGGAGTGAGATGAACGAGACAAAAAATGGCAGCGGAAACCAGCAGCAGGCAACCGAGGAAAAAAACCAGACTGCGAAGTGCGTTGCGAAGCATGCTGGAAAAATTGAAGGATTACGGTAGGAGCAACCTGATGGGTTACCCCTACCGTAATCTTACTGACTGGATTTCAGAATCTTTTCGCCGGGGCCGCTGCCGGATTCAGTGGGTCCCTTGCCTTCCAACACGGCATCCTTGGCTTCAATCTCACGACTCATGCGAACGATGACGTCCTTGTTCGAACCTTTTTTGGGTTTGAATCCGCGGACATACCCGGTATTGCCTTCACGATCCTCGGCAATCAAGGTGTATTCGTTGTCCGGAACCACGTTTTGGGAAATCTCAAAAGCTCCGTTTTTGTCCACCTTGGTGGACACCGAACGGGGCTTTGTGGACACCATGACATCGGCATTGGTCAGGGAAGAACCATCGGGTTTGACCACAAAACCGGTGATGGTGGTCGCGCAGCCGGTCAAAAGGGCGCAAAGCGCCCCGACGGCAAGAAGGGGTGACCTTGAAATCATCGGTTAATTCCTTTCGTCTTCGGGTATGAACCAGTCATTCACGAAGGTGAAGAAGCGGTAGGGATGAACGACCACTTTCTGAACCTTGTTGGAAATCGCCGCATTCTTTTCCAGAGTCCACAGGAAGGTATAGGGGCATTCATCCGCCAATACTTCATGCAACTGGTAGTTCAAGCGGCGGCGTACCTCGTGATTGATGCTTTGCGAAAACTTGTCGAGCAGACTGTCCACCCGGGCATTCTTGTAGGAGATGAAATTATCGCCCGAAGATTCCTTGCTGGCGGCGGAGTGGAACAGCGAGGAAATGTCCGACGAATTGTCGAACAGCCATTCGGCAAACACGATGTCAAAATCATGCTTGACCTTGACTTCTTCCTTCCATTTCTCATACTCGCGATGTTCAATGTCTATCTGGATTCCCAGAGCCTTGAGGTAATATTGGAAGCGCAGACAGACGGAAAGGCCACCTTCATTTCCGCTGTATACGGGAATCTTCAACTTGAATTTGACCGGAGCGCCCTTGTAACGGAGAACCTTGTCTTCACCGAGATGAAGACCGGCGCTCTCCAACAATTGTTTGGCCTTGGCGACATCATACGGCCATACCGCGACATCGGGATTGTAGCCCCATGAGGCCGGGGAGAAGGGGCCGGAAACAAGCTCACCCTTTCCGAAATAAATATCGTCGAGCATTTTGGCCCGATCCATCGCAAGCGTAAATGCTTGGCGCACTTCCTTGATTTTAAGGATGGGGTTTTCGGTATTATAACCGAAGAAAGCGAAGGCCAGCGAGTTATAGGGAATCACCTGAAATTTTCCGGTGTTCGCCAGTTCGGCAACCTTCCCGGGTGGAACTTCCACCACCAAATCCACCGCATTGAGCAAAAGGCTTTGCATGAGCAAAGTGACTTCGGGTTGATAAACCATTTTGATGTTGGCAATGTTGGAATAGCCTCCATAATGATCCTTGGAAACGCTTAACATCACATCGCGATTTTTCGTTTCCCGATCGAACCGGTAATACCCCGTGCCCACCGGATTTTTGCTGAACTTGTCGAATTTCGACAGACCCGTTTTTCCCTGGAATGCATGGCTGGGAAGAATTTTAAAGAGGAAACGGCGCTCCGGATCGGCCACGCTGGAATTGAAATCAAACCGGATCACATTGTCCCCAAGCACGGAAACGCTCTTAATCACTCCAAGCGCCTGACGGGATTCCGGTCGCACGTCGGAGAGGGGATCCATGATGGCGTCATAGGTGAATTTGACGTCGTTGGCCGTGAACGGAACTCCGTCATGCCATTTCACATCCTTGCGCAGATAAAACACGATGCGCTGGTTGCCGTTGAAGGTGTTCCACCTTTCGGCGAGCCGTCCCTTGATCTCCCCCTTGTAGTCGATGTACACGAGGGATTCGAACAACAGCTCGGACAACCGCAACGAGGTTTCATTGTCGGAAGTGGTTACCGGGTTGTAGGTGTCGGGAAGAATCGGCTCGGCATAGGTGAGCTGACCACCCTTCGGAGCGGCGAGGATTCCAAGCGGAATCAAAATTACTGCCAAAACGCATGACGCCATTCCGCGCAAAACGTGTTTTTTACGGCTAGTGTATTGATCGGACCATTTCATGAATTCGACTCCATGTTCATCCCCCCTTGCGGAAAATCCGCTGGGTTTCGTAATTACGCGCCGCACCTGCCGAAACACCCTGCATCGTGTAATACATCTGCCGACAGGCCGGAATTTCCTTTTGCAAGTGATACAAGGTCTCTACAATCTCCTCGTAACGCATTTTGTTGCTCAGGAAAATAGCGAAAGAATACTGGGACATGTATTCCGGGTCAATTTGGTCGATCCGATTGCGGAATTCGATTTTGTAACCCCTTGCGTATTCCTGAAGCGCAGCATCACTTTTCCCCGTCGCAAGCAACAACTCCGCGGAAATCCTGTGATAATTCGCTCCATCCTTGTCCTCCAGGGCACGCGTTGCCAACTGCAGCCCTTTCTGTAAATCGGTCGCCAGAAAATAGTAACTCTCTGCCAGATCCCTTAAAATTTCGGGGCTTTTGGCCTCCCGGGTGGCCCCCTCAAGGAGGGTGCGGGCCTCGCCAACTTTACCCAATTTGCCGAGGATTTTGGCCTTTAGAATGCGGCCGGGGACATCATTGTCCTGCGGCCCCAAAAATTGCAGGGCTTGGGAATACTGACCCCGCAACAGGCAAGTTTCCGCCAACCCACGCGTTGTCCCGAATTTTCGCTGTAGCTCTGGAAAGCGTTTTTCCTCTTCAAGAAGCCGGGTTTGCCATACCTGCGACACCGAAAGATAGGCCCGGGAAAGGGTTTCCAGTAAAAAGGGATCATAAAAGTTCAACTGCGTGTTGCGACCTGGATCCTGTGAAATCTCCGGGCTCTGACCGTCGTGAATCACGGCTGCAATCGCCTTGCGAATCTCCTCCACGGAAGACGAAGCAGAACGCGCCAAAATGGACAGACGACAGCGTCTAGCCCTTGGGGTTGAGGCTTTGAGATCCCCTGGAATAGCCGAGACATCGGCACCTGAAAGATCCAAGGCCTGCCATTGTGCGGCATTGGATTTGGGGGAGCCACTTCCTGCATTTTTACCGTGAGCCCTGGCATAATTCAGAAAGACATCGTTCTCTTCGGGAACCTTCGCCCCCTCTGATTTTCCAGCCTTCTCGAAAGAGGATGCCGCACTGTCCCATTGACCGTTTTGATATTGCACCTGTCCCAAGTAGTAAAGAGCCAAAGGAGACTTCGCCTCGGAAAGAACACCTTTATAGTATGCGGCTGACAATGCGAGTGAGAAAGGATGAAGTTTCGAATAAAGACTTCCCAATTGACGGGATGCAAGGGACAGTCCCTTGAGGGAGCGAACCCCTTTTTCATCCAGAGGGGAATTCCGCACATCCTTTTCCCACAAGGTCGCGGCGTCTTCGTAGCGGTGACGCTTGAACAAATCCAACGGATCCTGCGCTGCAAAGGCTCCCGAAAAAAGCGGTAGCATCCACCACACAGCCCTAAAGGCTGTTTTAACGCGAGGCATCGTCAGCAACCCCGCGGAACAAGTCATAGTCGTCGGGATTCACCTTGCGCGCACCGAGACGCACATCATCCCCCAGCAATACGGAAGCAAAAATCTGAAAGTTCGCCCCGGACTCTCCCGCGAATACCACAATGGGATCATTGGGCAGACAATCCACATCCCTATGAATGCTGGAGAATGTGTTAATCGTCGCCCGTTCGTAGCTGGGATCATACAGCCATTTTTCCAGGTTGACCACTTCGAGAGGATTAAAGCGCGCCGATTCACGCTTGGGGTAAATCAGTGCGCGGGAACCTGGAAGCCACGCTACACCGCCCTTGGAACTGGGATAGACGTTCTCGGAGATTTTCGAACTGTTCCCGTGCAAGTTGGCCACTTCCACCAAATGATCCTGTACGTCGATTTTAAGTTGCATCACCCCCAAATCGACCACGCGATCGTTGAGATCGTTGGAGATTTGGTAAGCGACAAAATGCCCGTCGAAAGACCAGGAGGGATGGCTTTTATTGTTGGGGACCTGATCGTTGAAGATGAGGACTTTTCGTTTCTCGTTGAAATCCATGAGAGCGATTGTGAATAGCCCCCGCTTTTTGGCGCCGCTTGTGCGCATGGTAAAGGCGAGAAAACGTCCATTAGGTGAAAATGCGGGAAGCATCTCCTCGCCCTGTGAAGTTGTCAGCCGTTCGAACACGCCGCGGGGTTCCTGTTTCAATTCCTTCCCAAAGAAATTCGTGACTTCCGGAATAAAATAAAGGTCGCCGTTGCCCGTTCGTGCGGATACGAAAACCAGTCCCTTGCCATTCGGCGCCCAGCGGGGAGAATCGTCCACTTCGGGATCAAATGTGAGACGGGTAAAATTCGTACAGCCCACACAACCCAGATAGATATCGTGATTGTTCACGCCACCGGCGCTGACAAAAACGAAATACTGTTTTCCGTTGTGGAGAACAGGGCACCACTCCAATTCATCCTCATAACCCTTGAACACACCCTGTTCTTCATCCTCCCCTCCCATATCTTCAATTCCAGCGGAGGCTTTTAAGGGGGATATCTGATTCAGACCCTTGGTCTTGGCATCATACAGCCACAATTGGCGGTTGTCCCGCACCTGGCGGGCAAAGGCCACATAGTTCAGCATCTTCGGGCATAACTTGGGATGGAAAAGCTGTCCGCTGATTTTAGGATTGTCGCTGGAAACGACCACCACCGTTTTCCGGGCATCGATGGAATTCTGGCCGGAAGCGGGAAGGGCTGCTCCCGCCAATAACATAAACAAACCCCAGCGGGCCAGCGCCAAAGACATCCGCCCCTTCTTTCCTTTTTAAAGCGCGGAAAGACTCTTGATATAATCCTCGGCCCGCCGGTTTTCAGCGCGGTACTTGGCGTTCTTTCCGAACCATGTCTGATAGTCCTTCCAGCGCTGAATGGCCTGCTGTTGATAAAACGACTGTTTGTCCGCATCCTTGGAAGTCTTGTACATGCGGGTCCATGCAAGGGCCCAGAAATATTTGGTGCGCTGCATGACATCGTCAAAGATGGAAGGATCGATGTAACCCTGATCGCGAACGACGGATTCAAAAGCCTTGTTGGCTTTGAAGTATTGCTTCAACTCCACGTAACAAATTCCGAGATTCATGTTGGCGAGAGGATAATACTTCTCATACTCCAGAACGGTCAGAAAGGCGTTCGCAGCTTCATCGGCATGATCCGTTCGCAACAGGGAAAGGCCGAGAAGGAAATTTCCGTCCACATATTGATCGCGAACCGCATCCCCGCGCTGTTTGGTGGAAGGTTTGGGCAAAGCCTTGAATTGCTTGACAGCATTGACGTAATCTTGTTTGTGATAGGCGTTGGTCCCCTGCTTGAAGGCATCGGAATTTTCAGACTTGGCGGCAGCAACTGCTTCGGTTTTTGGTTCGACTGCAGCAGGCTGCGAATTCACCGCAAGCTTGCTCTCCTCGGAAAGCGGAGCGGCGGCGGGCATGGGTTGATCTTCCAAGGCGAATTTCTTGACAGGTTTGGCCGGAGCAGGTGCAGGGGCAACGGGTTTGGGTTGTTCAACAACAGGAGCAGGTTTGGGCTCAATCTTTGCCACAGGCTCAGGCTTTGCTTTCGGTGCAACAACAGGTTCGGGTTTGGCAACGGGTTCGGAAGCTGCGACTTTGACTTTATGATGCTTGGCAACATGAACCGGTTTTTCCGGTGCTGGTGGCGCAACCGTTTCCGGCTTCGGGGTTGAAGGAGTCATAGCGGTTGTTTCCGGCTTCGCAGGCTCCTGTGCGACAGGCGCAGACTGGGAAGCTGAGTCGCTCATGGCAGCAGCGGTTTCGGAACCACCCCCCGCGCTCTTCATCTTCCAAATCACCACGCCCAGGATCACAGCGGCGATCAAAAGCAGAAAGGGAATCTTACTCTTCCTTTTCGGTTGTTCAACCGGAGAATATTGTGTCGGATCGCTCATGAATCTTCCTTGGTTATTTCTTCTTCAGGTTCTCCACCCACAGCGCAGTAATCGCTCCTCCAAGGCCCAAAAGACCCAGTGAGACCCACAACGCCTTGTTCGATTTGCCCACCTCTTTTTTTACATGGGAAGCAGACTGGACGGCATGACTTTCCCTGCCACCCCGTTGTTCCTCCCATGCGAAAAGATCAGAAAAAAATTCATTTTCGTATTCCAGAATCTTGCTGAAATCCTGCGCAGGTTGCGGCGGGAACTCGACCACCGTAGTTTTGTGTTCAATATCATACATTGCGAGTCTGCAAAGATAGCTGCTTCCGTCGCGATACACCCTGGCATAAACGAGTCCCGATACCCCCAATTGCTGTCCCAAACCTATCATTCCCTGGGGAGACGGGGTAATGGAGTACTTATTAAGCCCCAAAGCGGACAATAATTCGGCCAATTCCGAGGATCCGAGTGCTTCGTATTGCGTCAAGCCGGAAACATGGGTCAGCACTCTCTCGGAAAAGACCCGTGACAAATAGGCCTTTTCACTCACATCAATAATGGCAAGGCTGTGATGCCCGGAGGTTTTCCCCAGTATCAACTGGCCACCGCGGGCGGCTTCGGCCAGTGCCGTCGCCGGTTCCTGCCAGACTGCGGGGGTTTCTTCGTCGGGCTTTCCCTCGCTGGAGGGTACCTCCCCCGCCCAACTCCACACTATACGTGCTTCGGGGAGATAAAGCAGCTTCAAAGTCACCGCACTCAATTTTTCCAGAGAGGAATACGTGCCATAAAGGACAAAATCCGAGGAGACGTATCCCCCGATATCAAAGCCGCATTGCGTGTTGTTGCAAGGCTGGCCGGGCGCGCCGCCAAATTCAGAAATCTTCTTCACCAAAGTTCCGTAAGGAATGACCTTGATGTCACGCGCATTCAAAGCCCGCCGCAGGCCTTCGGAAACACCCATCTTCACGCGATTGTCCTTGAGGTCCACCAAATCCAGGACGGCCATGGATTTTGAAAACACAGCAGGTTCAACAGGCAGGGGTTTGCCCGATGTGACAGCGATAAATCCGAGCAAAATCCCTGCAACGGAACGGAAAATCATGGCCGGTATAAAATACTCCCAACACGTCTTCCGAAAATATAAACTCCCTCCCATCCGCAAGAATTTCGTTTAAAGCAAATATCGCGATTGCTACCATTGGCCCCGTTGGCGACATACCCAAGTGGTAAGGGAGAGCTCTGCAAAAGCTTCATTCAGCGGTTCGAATCCGCTTGTCGCCTCCACCCTTTTTCCTCATGTCGACCTACTCCCCCTTGAAATTCGCAAAAAGTTCAACGGTTTTCTGGGGAATGATTACCACCGTATAGTCCCGGGATTTTTTCCCATACACCACCTTAATCATGCGTGTTCCCGATCGGATATTGTTAATGGTCAGTGGGGCGCCTTGAGTCCTCCCCACATCGAGGCTGTCCAGGTAAATCGCACAATCACAGTTCGCCGGATCGGTTGTGATCAAAAGGCTGCCATAAGGCATCACCAGATTTTTTTCAAAGGTAAGGGTGGAGTCCGGCCAGATATTGACCCGTTGTCGGACCAACTCTTCGCCATTGAGCATCAGCGTAAGCGTCTGTCTTCCGCTCCCAACAGTCGTATCTACAGGGGTCGATCCCAAATTCTCACCCCCCAGATAGGCGATGGCAGGAGGATTGGCAAGAATTCGTATCCGCCCATATTTGCCCCGGGGAGGAATGGAACTGTCGTCGTCCGCATGGACTATGGCGGCTCCTAAGAGCAGACACATGGCCAGTAAACCGGTTTTCCAAGGACTGTGAACTCTCGGCATGGAAACCTCCTTGCCCGCTCATGGGCAGTATCTCCAATTAATATGCACTGAAACCGGTTAAAAAGGTTTAGAAAGCCTGACTAAGATCGAGAATAAACCTTTGCTGGGAAGTATTCCTTGGATCCACGGCATAATCGAAGCGGATGTTGAAGAGCGACAGGAAGAGGTAGCGTAACCCCATGCCCACTGCACGTCCCTGCCCCCTTGAAGTCAGGGGTTTCCCCACCTCCCAAACATTGCCATAATCCGCGAACGGTACGATTTGCAACCCCACAAGATTTTTCAGTATCCCATCGGCCGGAACCCAGGACGGCTGGAACGGTTGGATCCGCAATTCGGCGGAGGCCAGAAAATACGCCGGCTCAATGTTGTCATTACAAATGGTATCCACGATTTCCGGACACACCTGACGCCAATCCTCACTGCGTATGCTGCGCGGACCTCCGAGAAAAAACCGATCGGCATTGATGCCTCCATCGCCAAAGAAGCGCCCGCCGTTTGCCCTCAACGCCAATACCAGCCAACGGCTGAAAGGAAGATAGGCCGCATCCTCGGCTTCAAGCCAATTGTGGCGATGTTGGGAAATCGAAAAATTCCCGCCTTCCAATATGGAACCGCCATTGCCCCAGGTAAAAGCCAGCCGGGCACCTTGGGTCGGATTCACGGGATCATCCAGTTGTTCCAAAAATACCGAGTTGATGTAATTCAAACTGAAATCCCTCTGACGTCCGGAGTCCGTTTCCGTGCTCTTTCCAAAAAGCTCAACGCCGCTGACCACGCGCATCCATCTTAAAAGCTGGCGCGACAACTTGCTTTCGTTGAACACTTCGAAATTACCGTTGAACCAGCCCCTGTCCAAAACAGGGGCTACATCCTGAAACCAGTTGATGGTGAAATTGTTGTCGAAGCGAACAAGTGTTCCGAAAAGCAGGGGTGCGCCATAGCCGAGAAACAGGGACTGTTTGCGCTGCGCAAAAGTCACAGTGGCGTGCCCTTCCTGCAAGCTCCCGTTCATGTTGGCTTGCGACCAACCCACCGAGCCTCCGATTCCATAAAGGTTTTCCCAAAACGCCGAGGCCTCCAGTTCCCCGGGAATTTTTTCCTCCGCATTCAAAACCAACGCGCTTCGTCCTCCTCCCGTTTCTGAAAACAAACTGTCCCGCACCCGCACGAAACTGAACACGCGTGTGGATTTGAGCTTGCGTTCAAAATTGCTGATGTCCTTCAGGGAAAGCGTGTCACCGCGCTGCAAGGTAAACAGTCCCCTTAAAAGTTTCGTCGAAGTTTTGCCTTGAAGCCCGGTCGTATCCCCTTCGCGTTGAATGTGGAGAATCAAGGTGTCAAATACCAGTGCGCGACCGGGTGCGATGCGGAAAGCCACGTGCACCGATTTTTGGGTGGTATCATAAAACAAAGACTCCGCAGCCTGCGCCTTGAGAAATCCCGCGTCCCCGTAAAACTTGAGCAGATCGCGTCGATCGCGATAAATGAAAGACTTGTCAAACGCCCGTCCCTGACGACTGCGCAGATTGCTCGAATCGTACACGGGAAACGAACCCGACGGCAAATGAATGCCCACGGGACCAAATCGATACTGCGGGCCTTCATGAAGACGAACTGCGATCAAAAAACTTTTTCGTGTTTTAAGCGAATCCAGATCCGGTGGAACAACTTCCGCCGTGGCGTCAAAATAACCCTGTTCGTGATAGGTTTCGGCCACCAACGAGGAAGCGTCCTGCGCCCAGGATTCCCAATCCTGAGCTCCCCAATCGGCAGTCTGTTCCGGAAGACTCAGAAGTGATACCACATATTTTTCGCTGAAGGCGGTGTCCCCTTCCACGCGAACGTCAAAACGCTTTGCCCCGAAGGAAAAACCCGCGCTGATCCACAAAAAAACCGACAGGAAGAAAATACGTTGGAGGTTCAGCACTTTCACCACCAGTCCCAGAACCGGTAATGGTAGCGCAGACCCGCCTGCTGTCGGACCTGTCGCTGCTCATCCACATCGGGATGATCGGATGGCCGCGTTTCGACGGAAGCTTCGACCGTCCAGCGATCTTTGATGCGCGCCTGCCACAAACTGTCCGAAATCAAGTTCTCCAGCGGCGGCCGATATTCTATTCCGAGCTTACCCTCCCAGGGATTGGACAATTTCCTTTCCGGGAAATAACCCATTTTGCCTTTCAAGCTGGTCCGGTATTTCTCCCGGGTTTGAACTTCCACGGCCACAGGCTCAAAGCCGGAGGTGTCATTGCTCACAAGGTTGCTGATTCCGCTGACCTTGGTTTTCTCAATAATCCCGTTGGAGGCCTGCTTGATCTTGGTATTGACATACAGACTGGATGTGGCATCGATGAGCTTGCGGGTCACGCCTCCATACCCGCCATTGGCTCCGCTTTGCTGGGCAACGGAAGCGCAGCCTTGCGCTGCCCACGTAATCAGCGAGGCGGGAGATATGGGCTGGTTGGTTTCACCGGGAGTTTTTTCGCAATCCGTGTCGTAGCCAAAATTCATTTCACTCAGGGCGCCGTTGAGGTTGATGCCCACATTGCAGGTTCGGCGCGTATCGGGTTCGCAATCCACCAAAACTTTTTTGTTTCCCTCGGCATAAACACGGCCTTCATCCAGCGTCGCATTTTCCCACTTCACCTCGAAATCCCTTACCTCATACACGACACCGGACAATCCGATTTCCCCTCGCAACCCGGAAAGTTTACCGTTGAACAAAGTGTAGGGATAAACGCCCTTGACTTCCATATCCCCGAGAAATGCAAGGCGCAACACATCCGTGTCCACGCGATTGTTGGTTCCCACCGCCTCCAGCTGCAAATCCATCTCCCACGGTTTGGACGGCCTTTTGTCGCCGATCGAAACAGAATTACCGCGCTTGTTGTTCCTGAAGCTTCGAAAGAATGCGAACACATCCACCTTGCGTTGAAACAAAAAGTCCTTCGTCCGGCCGCGCAGCAATATTTTTGGCAGTGCGGGAGATTCCGCGGGAGGAATGGAAGCCTCCAGCCGCACTTTTTCAAAGCCGCTTTCGATGCGCGAGGATGCGCTGTTCATCTTGAAAAACCCCGCTTGGGCATCGGCCGAAATCAACAAGGCCTCACCCTTTTTCCAATGCAGATTTCCGGCCATTCCCGAGGCTTCGAGATGCTGTCCTCCGGGCAAGGACACATTCAATCCGGTTCCGGCAAATTCAAAGTTTGCGGAAGGCACCGGAACCAGGCTTGCCTGCAACCGGCCATTTACTCCCCCGCCGCGGGATTGCCTTATGCGCAAATCCGGAGCCGTGAAAAGACCGCCCGCATAATTCAAATGACCTTCCAGCCATTGGGTGTCCGAAGCCACCGCATAGTGAAGATGAAAATTGCGAGAACTAAAACGCGGACCCGAATCGCTTGCAGTCATGGGTATGGACAAGGCCCCGTCCAAAAGCACTCCGTCCAGAAATCCGGCTTCCCCACCCAGCGGTGCGCGCCCCTCCATCCTGATGTTTCCCCGAATCTCCTTCCATCCTGCGATCTCTCCTGCAAAGCCGGCTGAAAGACCGCCGCTGCGCGCCTGAATTCCAAGACCGGGAGACTCGGAGCGCAAACCAAAAACGCGCGCCTCAACGGTGTCCACCAGCAGAGGATGACGCGTGGAGGTTGTGGTTGCGGAAATGCGCAGCGAATCCCCTTGGCCGGAAAGGGAAAGTTTCTTCACTTCCAAAATGCCCCGCAAGGACGGAACCGAGACATCCGAGGCGTGCAGGTCTCCGCGCCAGCCCGAACCTCCGTCGTATTGGACATTTCCGTCCAGTAATCCCTCCGCAACGCCTTGACCTGCGGGATTCACCAGTTCCAACACTTCTCCAATGTGAAGATTTTCTGCCACGAGCCGGGCGGAACCGACGGTGTTGGGATGCAGATGGGAAAGCCCTGCCAATGAAAGCCCGCGCAAACCTGCGGTCCCTTTTCCAGTCAGGCGGGAGGATCCGGATTGAATCTCCCCATCCCTCAGATATAAACTGTCACGATCCCATTCTCCGCTCACATGGGCGCCCAGTTCCTTTCCCTGATAGGAAAAAACGGCGCGTATATCGGAGGAACCGCCGCCGGTCACGTGGTTCCAGAAAAAGTGTCCGTCCACAGTCGGATGAAACCGCGCGAAATGCCACAGGGGTTTATAAGGAAACTGCGTCGCCTGTGCATTTTCCGCAGAGGCTTCCATCGAGTCGGGATTCAGCATGGCAAAACGCATCTTTCCGAACTGGGCGTGGGAAAGTTCAAAGGCAAGAGTTGGAGCGCGACGACCGGGATGCACCGCCCATTCCACCTGACCCGAACTTTTGAAAACCTGCCCTCCACGATACAGCAGGCCTTCACGCAGATAATATCCCTCGGGAAAGATCACCTCTTGCACAGCCTTCACACTATCCACCTCGGCTCCGTAAGCAAGAACATCCTTGAACCACGCTGAAGCCTTCAGGGATTTTCCCTCCAAAAAACCTTCCACTCTTGCGGACTGGTAGGAAAGATTCGTGTCCGTCCAAATCGTGGCCCATGTTTCACGGGACGAAATGTCTCCTGCAAATTCAAGCCTGCGGGGTTGATTTCCATTCCAGTGCGCTGTAAGGTGTGAACTGTCTGAAGTCGTGACTTTGGCCTCTGCCAAAAGCCCTCTTTCCAGATGAAGCGATGGGATCTCAAATTCGATCGGAAGATTCCGGGTGCCAATTTGCCAGCGAATGCCGCGCACTTTTCCAAAAAGATCCGCCGTGTAAAGATTCCAGTTCGGCTTGCTCAGCCACGCCGGAGGATGTTGCCACCGTCCCCTCCAATGCATCACTTGAACATGGGAACCCTCACCGTTCAAAACAAAACCACCACTCACCGAATCTTCGTAAACATTCCAGCTCCATGCGAATGGCTCCAGCATGTCGAATGTCCCCGTACGCAATTCTCCATTCAGGGAGAGTTTGTGCCCGCTCCAGTCTATTTTTGCTTTTACCTTAAAACGACTCAGTTCCGGTACATTTGCGGCCAGTGAAACCGGCATCCATATGCGGGGATTTGGGGAAAGAACTTCCAATGAATCCTCGCCCAAAAGCAGATCTTTCTTTTGCCTGTTTCCGATCACGAGCAAGGTATCCGTTGCATGCATCGCTTCCACCCGGTAACGCACCTTGCTTCCGTACCATCGGGCCTCCACACTGAAATCCGCCTGCTGCACAACTCCGGTGGAATCCATTTGAACCCGTCCGTGGAAACGGCCCTTCAATCCACGCGGCCCCTGAGTCCTGAATTGCGCCTGCTCAATGGCAATCACCGGTACTCCTGCCGGCCTTATATTCAATGCCCGGCATTCCAACGTCACCGGAATCGGCAAAGTCAATTCCGGAAACCGGGGCGGGCCCTCCGGTGGTTTTTCATTTTTACCCAGCACGGCATCCACGGAATCCACGGCGATCCGGATCACAGCGCGATGCGACCACAGATGGATCCCGTCAAAAAGATGGATGGAAAAGTTGGAAAGAAAAATTGTTTCGGTTGGGGATTGCACCTGAACCGAGTCAGCGTGCGCGGCGAGGAACGGGGATATTTGGGCTCCGTGAACCCGCAAAGTCCATCCCCCCACATGCCGTTCCACTTTCAGCGCATGTTCCGCAGTCTTCACCAGCACAATTGAAAGTAGGGGAATACCCAAAAGGATCAGGCCGAGGCCCACCCAAAATATGCGGAATACCCGATGGAGGGAAGTCATGAAGCCGCGCTGTTGTACCCGCTAAAAGCTTCAAATTACTTAAGTCAGGGCGCAGTACCGATAATGGTGAGCAATCAAAGAGGGTTCCGATCATCAATTAATGCTAATTTACTGAACCTTCACAACCTAAAAGTCTTTCTGTTGAAAAGGGAAACCTTATGAGAAAACGTCTGTTCCTGCTTCCCCTATTCTCCGTACTTGCCGCGTGCAATGGAGGAATCGGCGATAAAAGCCGAACCCTCGCCCGAATCGATATTCAGGCCTTTACAGAGGAAGATTTGGATCTGCGCCTCAGCACCCAGTCCGATGAACAGCGCGAAGCCATCATGAACGACGCCGAGTCACGGCGCACCAATTTTGAGAATATTCTGCGCAGCCGGTTGTTTGCTCTGGCCGGCCAAAAAGCCGCCACCGGCAACCGCGACTCCTTGAATCACCGTCTTGCCTTGACGGATCAAAGGGTGGTGACCCAGTATTACTTCGACACCTACATTAACGAATATGGCACCCACACCCGCAAGCAGATTGAAGAATATTATCGCTCCAACCCCTCCAAATTCACAGGGGATTCCGGCAAGGTTCTGCCTCTTTCCCGGGTTCTCGATCGCGCTGCGGATTCCCTGCTTGTCACGAGCTCCAATCTCGACTCCTTTTATACTGCCAACAAGAACAATTACATCCAAAGAGCCACGTGTGATTCGGCTCTTCTCATCTCGCGACCCGACAGTTGCAAAGCCGAGATTTTGCCGTCGCTTGACAGCCGCCGTTCTCAGGTCGCCTCCGACTTTATTCGCGATTACAAGACGAAAAGAAGCGAAGGCGCCATCGCGGGATTGAAGGTGAAGTACGGTGTCCGTATCCTCCCAACCACCAAAGCCCCGACGGAAGCTGCAATCCAGGCTTATTACGATCAAAACAAGGAGAGCTACGAAAGCTCCGAAGCCTTTGAACTCTATGATATCGAAGTCGCGAAAAAAGAAAAGATTCTGTCCAAATTCAAACAGGTGAAGGAACTCAACGGTTTCAAAACCCTCGCCTCACAAGTCTCTGAAAATCCGCTCTCCAAAGCCCAAGCTGGATATATCGGGATGGTAAAACGCGATTTTTGCCTCCCCTACGGAATCGGAATGCTTCCCGAACTATTCCCGGTTCTGGATCCCATCACGTCCGGAAAAGTGGATGCCCCCGTACTCAGTTCGGACACCCAGAAATGGCATTTCTTCTGGCTAGTCAGAAAAGAACCCCGCAAAACAAAACCCCTCGACAGGGTACGCGCGCTTGTGAAATCCGATCTCGCGGCCAACCAACTCGCCAGTCTCAAACCGGAAGATACCCTTGCGGTTTACGGAGATGGCAGGGTTCTACGGGAAAGCGACGTGATTTTCCTCAAGGACGAAATTCCGCCGGAGATGCGGGAGCGCTACACACGGGAAAGCCTCGTGGATTATCTCATCACATGGCAGGTGGCAAGTGATGAGGCAAAGAGCCTGGGATTGACCGAAGAGAAGCGTTTAATCGCCCTGCGCCTTCAAAACGAGGATGGATTCTGGGGCCGTATCTATCAGGAATCCATCATGCCGCGTTCCTACGAGGAGGACACCCTCCTCATCGCAAAAACTTTTTCCGGCAAGCCGGGATTATTCACAAAAGACAGCAACGATCAGGACTGGCACAAATACGTCCACGATATTGCCGCCTATTTGACTTTGACCCCGCAGGATTTCAACATCGAGTATTACACGAATCCTGAACACTACCAGCACGACACTTTGCTGCCCCCCATGTCCTCGGTCATGTTCGAGATTTTCCAAAACGTGAAGTCCGCCGGTTATCAGCGCTTGGACAAGCGGATGATGGATCATCTCAGGGAGCGTTTCAATGTTCGCATCGTGGACCCCACTTTGCAGGAGCCTTCCCTCGAACCGGCTGTTGAAACGTACAAGAGGGCGCAAAACCTGCACTATGATCGCAAGCTCGACCAGGCGCTTGCACTTTACGGGAAACTGCGGGACGCATTCCCGGATCGGGCTGCACTGCAGGATTCCATCTGCTTCGGAATCGCCCAGATTTACATCGAACAGGAACGCTACCAGCAGGCCATGGCGGAATACCGTCGCATCAGTTATCTGTATCCCTCCAGCCAGAACAATTACAAGGCAATGTTCATGGTGGGATTCATCTACTCCGAGCATCTCAAGAACGATTCGACGGCCGTCCGCTCCTTTGAAAAAATGCTGGCAAAATATCCCAATACGGATCTTTCCGACGACGCAGACTGGATGATCCGGAACATTCGTAGCGGCGGAAAGCTGATGCCCAAACTGGAGGGCGACAGCAGTTCCGTAGCCCCCGATGCCGGAAAGAAGTAAGCCATAAAATGCGGCTCCTTCCACTTTGTATGACTATTATTGCACCACTTCGCAGGAGAAAAGCATGATCCGGTCGGCGCACAAAAAATTATTCCGCAGGAGCTTCCTGTTCGGCATCGCAGGAACGGCGGCATTGGTTGCCCTGTTCAACAGTTGCAATGACACGGGAACCAGCCCTTACGCTCCCAGCATCAGCTACAAACGCCCAGGTGTGGCAGGCCTCAAAGACCAGGCGATTGTTCCCGACACTTTGATCGCTTCCGGCAGCGGAGTCATCAATGGTTATTCCATCACTCCTCCCCTGCCCGCAGGCTTGACCTTTGACACTAAAACCGGCCGGATTTACGGTACTGGTACCGTGCTCGACACTCCTGGAACCCTCCACATTGTATCGGCCAGCGGACCCAGTGGCACGGGAACCGCAAAGGTGATAATTTGCGTGGGCGAACCTGCGCATGTTTGCGATACCCGTGCCCCTTACGGGCCTTACACACAGGCGTTCGTGTGGACAAAACCCAATGTACCCATGACTCCGGACACCAACCTGTTTCTCCCATTGGGCGGCAGGGTGACAGACTTTACCATCTCTCCAGCCCTGCCCGCCGGGCTTACTTTGAATCCCGTAAACGGCATCATCTCGGGAACACCGACGACCGTCATGGCAGCGAAAGAATTCATCGTGTCTGTCATCGGGCCCTTCGGAATAGACTCGCAACATGTTTCCATTGCGGTGCTGGACAATGCCTTTCCGGTCCGTCTGTTGGAAAAAGGCGTGGCGCGTTTTCAAGGAAGTTGCACAGGTTGCCATAATTCGGATGGAAAAGGCTCCCCCGGAGCCACTCCTCCCCTGTTCAAATCGGACTACCTCATGAAGGACAAATCCCGCCTCATTCGCATTCAACTTCTGGGCATCCCCAACGAGGCGGATACCGCCACCACCATAGTGGTCAATGGAGAATCGTTCACCTCGCAAATGTCTGCGCAAATGGCAAACGATTCCGACATCGCTGCGGTGTTGACATTTGAACGCACCCTGTTAAATGGCGCCACGGATTTCATCAGTCCCAGTCTGGTAGGTCACATCCGCGATAGTCTGTTAACTCGTTGCGCGCAAATCGGCCCCAACTGTGGTTGGGGTATCGATACCACCCATTAAACCAAAACCCGGGATTATTGAATAAAAAAAGCGGCCCTTTTTTAAGGGCCGCTTTTTTTATTCACAGTTACCAAACCATTTCAGACAAATTGGAGCGGATTATCGGACTCGAACCGACGACCATCTGCATGGGAAGCAGAAGCTCTACCAACTGAGCTAAATCCGCAGAAACGGCTAATATAGCGACAAACACTTTGCCGGAAAAGCCGAAGAAGCTACTTTGTTGAGCCCATTTTCAAGAAGACGGCGGAATAAAACATGGAAACCACTTTAGTCATCATCAAACCCAACGGCGTGCAAGGCGGCCTCATCGGTGAAATCGTGGGACGCTTCGAAAAAGCCCGGCTGGCCGTTGCAGCAATCCGCATCTCCAAAATTTCCAACAAAGAAGCCGAGGGTTTTTACGCGGAACACAGCGGCCGCGGATTCTTCGGCGAACTGGTGGGTTTCATGACTTCCGGTCCCGTTGTTCTTCTTGCGTTGCGCGGAGAAAAAGCCGTGGAAGCGGTTCGTCAAATGAATGGCGCCACCAATCCGAAAGACGCATTGCCCGGAACGATTCGCTATGACTTTGCGCCGAGCATCGGTGAAAACGTGGTGCATTCCTCCGATTCTGTGACAAGCGCAGCGCGTGAAGTGGCATATTGGTTCAAGGCGGAAGAACTTGCGGATTACGCCCCCGCTTCACACGTTCTTTCCTGAACCCTTCATCCGGGCGGAAAAATGCTCCTCCGGTATCAGGATTTCTTTCCCACACTCGGCCCCCGGGTTTTTGTCGCGCATGATGCGGATGTCATCGGCCGGGTGACACTCGGGGAAGATTCTTCCATTTTCTTCCAGTGCGTTCTGCGCGGCGATATCAACACCATTGAAATCGGCGCACGCACCAATATTCAGGATCACACCGTGGTTCATCTCGCCAGCGACATGCCGACTTTGATCGGCGCGGATGTGAGTGTGGGGCACCGCTGCATTCTGCACGCCTGCACGGTGCACAATCGTGTGCTCGTGGGCATGGGCAGCATTCTGATGGACGGTGCCGTGGTGGGCGAAGACAGTATTGTTGGTGCTGGCAGTTTGCTTTCACGCGGGAAAATTTTTCCGCCGGGTTCGTTGATTCTTGGAAACCCTGCCCGGGTGCTTCGTCCGCTCACGGATGAGGAAAAATCCGGCATTGCCGGACTGGCAAAAAAATATGTCGGCGTAAAAAACAACTATCTCTCACAGGTCGCGGGCACTTAAAACATTGAGGGTTCACATGACCAAGCGTTCTGTTTTTGGCATCCGTTCCGGATTCGCACTCGTACTCACCGGGGTGCTTTTGCCTTTTGTGTTCCTGCCTTTCTCAACAGGATGGATTTCCGGCGACGGGATTCCCGCCAACATCCGCCGAATGGTCATCCCGCTGAAAGCCGGACAGGAAGTCCCTGTGTTTAGGTTGCTTAAAAAAGGCGAGGAGTCGGCATCCAAGCAGCGCGTTCAATTTGAGGAAACGGGTTTATTTCTGGAGTTCGACATGGACACTCCTTTGCAGGATATCCGCAGGGCGGTCAAAACCCGGTTCCCGGACAACAAATTGCTTCCCGGCGATCCCGATTCGGGAACCGTTCGATATGAAGGTTGGAGCGTACGCGAAGCCGTTGTTTTCCCGTTTCGATATTTGCTTGCCGTGGGCATCCTGCTCGAACTTCTGGGCTTTTGGCTGGTTCGGCGCGGGATTAAGACGCAAACTTCCGCGCGCATGAATTGATATCGTTTCGCCATGAAAATTTTCCTCCTGCGAGCCGCCAGAAACCTCGCCCTGCTTCTGGCGCTCATGCTGGTTTCCAACTGGATCATCAGCACCTACATGGAAGTCAAAGCCGGGCCAGAAACATTTGATGACGCCCTGAAAGTTCCCCCGGTGGAGGCGATCGTCGTACCGGGTGCCAGCGTTCATCGCTCCGGAAAACTTTCACCGGTGCTTTTGCAACGCATGGACGCAGCCCTCGCTCTGACACAAGGCCGGCCGGACATGAAACTGGTGCTCTCCGGGTATGCCGTTCCCAAAGGATACAGTGAAACCAAGGCCATGCGGGATTATGCCGTCAGCCGTGGATTTCCGGTCCGAAATGTGGTTCTCGATGAAGACGGACGCAGCACTTTTCTGACCCTGTTGAATTGCAAAAACAAGTTTGGCCTGCACAGCCTTGCCATCGTCAGTCAAGACTATCACCTGCCCCGCGCCCTTTACATCGCCAGACGCCTCGGACTGCAAGGCTACGGGTTTGCCGTCGAATCCGATTCGGACGGGGAATGGCATGGCCGGGAATGGTTCAGCCGCTTCAAGGATTTTGTTTTGGTTCGTATCTTCCGGTTCTTCCACGCCAATTGAGGCCGACCCTTGTACAAGCTGGCTTTTCTCATCAATCCCATTTCCGGAGGCGGCGTGGGAAAACATGTATTCCACAGGTTGGGTGAAATCCTCGACAGCTTTGGAATGGATCGTTCGACTTGGATCGCGGAATTCACCGATCCCAAACGCCTCGATGAACAAACGGACAACCTGCTCCGGGTTTCCGACAAGTTGATCGCTGTGGGTGGTGATGGCACCATAGGTCTTGTGCTGGATCGCGTTCGACGACTGCGGCCCACCACCGCCATCGGTCTCATTCCGCTTGGAACAGGAAATGATTTGGGGCGGGCATTGGGCGTGTATCGAGTCTATAACGACAAGGGACTCATCGCCTGTCTGAAACAATTGCTCAAGGCCCAAAGCCAGCCTTTTGATTTGTGGGATGTCGGCGGCCGGGCAACCTTGGTGTCCTATATCAGCGCAGGTTTGGACGCCTCGGTGCTTCGCTCCTTTGATCAGGCCCGCAAGCAGGGGAAATTGCGTGGTGGCACACTCGGAAACAAACTCTTTTATCTCAAATCCTTTGTGTCGAATCTCGGCTACCGCTTACCGAAGGGCGCAATGGCTCGAATTGAAACTGCGGAAGGATCCGTGGAACTGCCTCTCGAAGGACGGAGGGCTTTTCTTGCGGCCAATATCAATTCCTATGCGGGCGGGGCACATCCTTTTCCAGGAGGGCAGTTTGATGACGGGGTTCTGGAAATCGCCGTTTTCGCCTCCATCTGGAAGTACATCCTTGTCACCGCAGGATCGCGAAGCAACCCTGCTGTAGCGCGATGGATGCGCCGCAAGTTGCGCTGGTATCGGGCCCGCAAAATCACCCTGACTCTCCCAATAGGCACACCCGTACAACTCGATGGTGAGGATTTTACCCCCGCAGCCGGTGAGAACATGCCATTGACGGTGTCCTTTGCCGCTAGAGTACACCTTTTGGATCTTCGCAAAGCCTTTTACGCCCTCTTTTAGCGCCTTATACTTCGTACATTTTCCCGGCTCCGGCAATCTTTTCAACCAGCCGGGAACAGGCCAATCTCATGACACGTCATCATTACTTCACTCCTTTTATCCTCTTACTGTGCTTTTTCTGCGCTTCCAACGTGGCAGCGGCACCGGTAAAATCCGGGGATCCGGTCATTATGGTCGGCACAAAGTCCATCCGGCGCGGCCAAGTCGACAGCATTGTTGAATTGATGTCCAAAGCCCAGGCGGCCTATGGTGAAATCACCCCCCAACGGCGCGAGGAAATCAAAAAACTCGTGTCCACTAATCTCATCGGCCAGGAACTTTTGGAGCTGGAAGCAAAAGCCAAACACATTGAAGCCACTCCGAAGGAAGTCGATTCCGTTCTTCAAGGGTTTAAAAAGCGCTTCCCGGATGAAGCCACCTTCAAAAAAATGCTGAAGGAAGCCGGCGACAACGAAGTCAGGGTGAAAGTCAAACTGGCCAAACAAATCCGTGCGGACAAGGTCCTGGCGTCCCGTATTAAGAGGCCGGAAATGCCCTCCGAAAAAGAGATGAAGGAATTTTGGGAGGCCCACAAAAAAGATTTTCCGGTAAACGATTCGCTGCGCGCCCTGCAAATCGTGTTGCTGGTGGATGACAAAACCTCCAAGGATCTGGCGGATAAAAAGAAAGACGCGATGGAATCCATTCGACGCGATCTGATGCGCGACAGCGCCAAAACCCCGGCCCTCCTCCAGCGCTTCATGTCCGCAGCGGCGCAAGTCAGCGAAGGTCCCGAAGGCAAATCGGGGGGAGATCTCCAGCGATTTAACCCCAGGGATTTTAACCCCGAGTTCCGCAAACAAGCCCAAATGCTGCGGGTAGGACAGCTCTCCCAGGTATTCAAAACACCGCTGGGATACCACCTCATACTTCTCATCGAGAAATACGATGGCAAGTACGACAGTTACAAGTTGCAGGTCACCCAGAATCTGGTCAACCAGAAAACAGTGATTGCCGGAGGTGAAATGCGCCAGTTTCTCAAGAGTCTGGCCGAGAAATATCCTGTAAAATTTCTGAATCCGGGCTATAAAGACTCTTCGGAGGGCGGAATTTACTGAGAAATCAGCTAAAACGCCTTTAAATCCTGTCTCTGTTTTGGTAGCTTTCTTCCGCTTTTTTCAACCCCAAGGGTGCTTATCATGTATTCGGTTATTGCGCAAGGTGGATTCCAGCACAAGGTTGTGCCGGGCGAGCGGGTCAAGCTCCCCAAAATCGATGCTTCGGTCGGAGATGTTCTGACGGTTTCGGACGTACTGCTTTTCTCCAACGGCTCCACGGTGAAAGTCGGAACCCCCAAGGTTGCCGACGCCCTCGTCCAGCTCGAAGTGCTGCAGCACGATCGCGACGACAAGATCATCGTCTTCAAACGCAAGCGTCGCAAACGCTATCGCCTGACCAAGGGACACCGCCAGGATTTCACCGAGGTGCTGGTTCGCGAAATTTCCTGCGGGTCTGAAAAATCCTCCGTGGAAGAAGCCACCATCGTGCGGGCTCGTGTTCGCGCGCAGGCACTCGAAAAACAAAAACTTCAAATCAAGAAACCGACACGCCGCGAAAAGGTGGCGGCATCCCAGGCGAAGGCGGGTTGATCCATGGCGCATAAAAAAGGCTTAGGCAGTACACGCAACAACCGTGATTCCAACCCGAAATATCTCGGGATAAAAAAATTCGGCGGCGAAAACGTGATTGCCGGAAATATCATACTCCGCCAGCGCGGCACGCGCTGGAACGCGGGAAACAACGTTGGCATCGGCCGTGATCACACCCTCTTTGCGCTTGTGCCAGGTGTGGTCAAATTCGAAACCGTGGGTAAACAGGGAAACAAGGTCAGCGTTTATCCTGCAACGGTTGCCTGAACGGATTTCCCCCATTTTCCCGGTGGATGAAAGTCCGCCTCTTTCGTATCCTGTTTTAAGCCGCTCATCCACGCCACCGCGTGGATGTTTTGGTTTTTGGGGTCTTGTGACATGAAGCGTCATCATCTTCTCACTTTGCTCGGATCGGGTTGTCTGCTTTTGTGGGGATGCCCCACGACGCCCAATTCGAACAACGGGGATTATTTACGCTCACCCATCACCTTCCGTGTGGACACGCTTCCGGCGTTGCATCCCTTTTGTGCCCTCGGACTTTCACCCTTGTCCGTGGACAGCTGTCAGGCCACACGGAAATACACGCTCCGCTGGGAACGTCCGGAAGACACCGCAGGCTTGGTGGAATACCGCATTTATCTCGACACCAATCCTCCCAATGCTTCCGACAAAAATTGGTCCCAGGTTCGCAACGACAGTACCCTGGCCAATGCCATCGTACCCGCTTCCGGAGGTCTGCTGGACAGCCTCCCATTCCTGTTCGACAACGCCGGGTTTCATCCGGTACATCTGGTCAAGGGCGAGCGCCGCATCGTGGGATTCGACACCTCTGGGCGCATTGATGCCAAGGGCCAACTGGTGTTCGCCATCATTGCGATCTACCGGAACGGAGCGGCGGGCCAGCCCCGTTACACCTATATCGTGGCCAATGATCATTTCCAGCCATTCCCCCTGCAACCCGTTTACACCCCTTATGATCGCAGCGTGGAGATCAGCTGGAACCGGCCCCTCGATCCCACCAGTTTTTTTGATCCGGAAGCAGATACCGGTGTCATCCGGAACTACGTGGTGCGCATTGTGCGCGGAGGGATTCTCAGCGCCGTGAGAACAGGGGATTTCGCTCCGGGCATCCATTATGAAAACGGTGGAGCCGATTGGTCAAGCCGCGTTCAAGCGGATTCTTTCACCACTTTCCGCGGCGGCAAAGGCTGGAAATTCACATTGCCCGATTCCTTGCATGTGTTCAACACCCTCGCTTCGGATCCCCGCGACAGCCTGCGTGTAATCCTGAATGGATTGACCCCTCGGGACACGGTGGACATCACCTTGTGGGCGGTGGATGCCGCGGGGAACATTACGGACACATCCTCGTCCGCCGTAAACAGAATCATTCTAACAGACACCACGGAACCCGTGGCTCCGATGCTTCGAGCCCTGCTGGGCGGCGGCAAGAACCAAATCGTTTACGCATTTACCGCCAGCCGCGATCTCGTGGAACGCGACGGAAGTCTTGTCCCGGCAGATTCCCCAAATGCCAATATCATGGAATATCATGTCACACGAAAATTGATCTCGGGATCCAGCGGGGGTATTGCAAGCACCAACACCATTCTGAGCATGACCGCAAAGAATCGCCGCGACACTGTTTTTGTGGACACAGTGCGTTATCTGCCTCCGGGATCCGTCTATCGGATCTTCGTGCAAGCCATGGACTCCACGGGCCATTTGTCACAGGCGGATTCTTTGGACGATTCAACCATCACTGTCAGTTTTGAGGGAACGGACAGCGGAGCAACCTGCCCCACGGGCTTTGTTCCCATCCCTGCCGGAAAATTCATGCTGGGAGATACGGCATCCACTGCGGATGGAGACGAAAAACCGTCCGGGTTTTCGCCTTCCAAACAGCGTTTCATGGGTTCCTACTGCATTGAAACCTATGAACATCAACTGGGATCCAATTCTGGAATTTTTCAAAATCGCATCACCTGGCAGGATGCCGCAAATGCATGCCGTGATCTTTCACCCGCAGACAGCACGCATCTCTGCACGGAGGTGGAATGGGAAAGAGCCTGCGAAGGCGCGGACTCCCTCCCGCTGACTTACGGCTTTCAATCGGAAAATGCCAATGATCCCGCAACTCTTTTCAGCACCTGCAACATTGCAACCGGCGATTCCGACATGGCCAAATCCCAATCGCTCCGCAATCCAACCTGCCTCACAAGGGAAGGCGTGTTCGACATGCCGGGCAATTTTGCCGAATGGGTTCTGGATCCCTATTCCTCCACGGCTTATACGAAGGCAGGCGACACGCTTTATCCCGGCAGGGGGTTGACCGATCCTGCGGATTCCGGCACGCATGTTTTTCGGGGAAGCTATTACCTCAACTCCCACCTGTCCTCAGCCTCCAAGCTGCGTTCCGCGCGATGCTCAAACCGCGACTATCCCACACAACTCCGGCCACAGCCATTTAAGGGATGTGTGGATTCGACACAAGCGCTGATTGTTTTGACATACACCGGCAAAGATCCGCGCTGTCTTCCCGTTCCGGATTCCCTCAAGAATTTGAAAATCACATCCGTCGCCCCCGCAAGGGACAGCACCCAAATATTGTTCTTCGTCGATGGCGTGGCCCAGCCGGTCACCTACACGCTCCCTTTCAACGTCAATTACAAGAACGCCAAACCCACTGCCGCATCATTCACTCCGCGCTCCCTGGCAATCGTGACTTTCGTGAACTCCCAAAACGGTGATTTGGTTGTGGACACTTTGGATGCGACTGAAATGATCGACACTTCGGATGCCGGCCTGAGTGCAATATTCAACCGCGAAGCGGGACCGCCGTGGTCCGCCTTGCGTGTGAACAACCGTTATGCCATCCGTTTTCTTTATGCCTATTCGCAATTGCACAGCATTTCAGCACGGCGGCAGTACTCCAATGCCGCCATTGGATTCCGTTGCTGCAGTCTGCCGCGCAGGCCCCCACTGCCGGATTCCTCGTCTTCGCCCTAATCTTTTACGGCTTTCCAAATTTTCCGGGCGAGGGAGTTCGTCAGAATCTCATCCACCCTGTCCTGTGAAACCCATGTCGATTTCGGTGATTCAGTTCCCGTATTTTTAAGGGAGGATCGTCCGATAAATGTCGTAAGGAAAACCTCCAGAACATATCGTTTGCTCATGATGGAATGCTTGACTGTGCCGGACCCCACCTGTTCTTTCACACATTCCGGGAAACGCTTTGCAAAAGCCTTCCTCCAGTCGCGAACTTTCTTGTCCAGAAACATTGGAAAGAGTTGATGTCCCGCCAGAAAGGAATTTTGAGGTCGTGTTTCCAATAAAACACGATTCCGGTTTTTGAGGACGATTGCCGCACCGGTTACGATTTCAACCTTCTGCCGTTGTTTGACGGGAGGAAGCGTCTCCTGCCAGTTTCGTTTTCGTGCGACACATGCCGACTGCAAGGGACATGCGCCGCAAAGCGGAACAGCGGGTTTGCAAACAACAGCCCCCAATTCCATCAAGCCTTCATTTGCGTTTCCCGGATGCTTCCCCGCAGCCCAAATTCCGGAAAGTTTCCAGTAAGCCTCGCGCTGTTCACGACCGTTTTCCGGCAGAAAATTCAAAGCGAACACCCGGCTGAAGACACGCACGACATTGCCGTCCAGAATGGGAGCGGGGGCATCGAATGCCAGGGAAGCAATCGCGCCTGCCGTATAGGGTCCGATCCCAGGCAATGCCTGCCACGCCAACGCCGTCGCAGGATAGCTTCCCTGTTCGGCAATGAGACCTGCAGCGCGGTGAAGATTCCTCGCCCGCGAATAATATCCGAGCCCCGCCCACGCTCGCATGACTTCCGATTCAGATGCGCGGGCCAGCGCGGCAACATCCGGAAATGTTTTCATCCATTTTTCAAAATACGGAACCACCGTCGCCACCTGGGTTTGCTGCAACATGATCTCGGCAACCCACACCGCATACGGGTCCCGGCGCAAACCTTTTTTCCTGCGCCACGGAAGATTTCGCGCATGACTGGAAAACCACCGCATCAAATCCAGCCTGGCCCCGGGCAGGATTTTCGCGGCCTCCCGGAAAAGGGATGCGTTGGGAAGAAGTCGTTTTACCCGCATGGAAGTGCATGGAATCTATAATTGATCCCGAATGAAGAAACTGTCTGGAATTTTTCTCGCCCTCGCCATCATGACGCATGCGGAAAGCGTCCGTCCATTGCGCTTTGGACCCTTTTTGCAGCAAGGGGTCACGTTCGAAGGCAGTCCGGTGGGATATCATTATCTGCCCACCACAGGCGCCTATAATCTCAAGGCGGGGTGGCTGGAACCCATCAACATCCGGGCAGGGGATGTTTTCCGCGGTACCTATCTGGAAGCGCAGGGAAATGCCACCCTCTCCCCTTATCAATCCGATATCGAAGTCCTTTTCAATCTCAAGCCCGTTCGCTTTCTGGAAGGCGGGCTTGGCTACAACCGGCTGCTTTTCCCCTACAGCATGATTGGTTTCAGCACTCCCTCCGGTGCGGCCATCGATTGGCTTCCGGCTCTTTCCGATTGGCGACCTGGGAAAATCATGGACTCGCGGGTGCGTGAACCGGTCGGTGCCGATGTGTTCACTTTTCACGGGAACCTCATCGTGGACGTGGGACGGGTGCAATTGCTGATGGGGGCCTTCCGAAGTTTGTGGGATGTGAACACCGAGACCAAGGACATCGTGCTGGAATACAATTCCGGCTTGCTCATCAAAAGAAACGATCGACTCAATTCGGTGTATGCGCAATCCCTGCTGACACTCGATCCCTATTTTGCAGGCTGGGGGTTCTCGGCGCAGGGAGTGGTGCTTCGCGATCAGTACACTTGGGCGACGCACACCCACCAGGCCGAGAATCTGGTTTCGGCGGGCTTTACCGGATTACGCAGGGGACATAACAACGACCGCGCTTATCACGGCCTTGATGGAGAAATCGGGTTTTGGACCGAGCACCCACAGCTGGCTGGGAAAGGCTGGCCGCTGCGACTGCATCTCGCCTTGCAATGGATTTGGAACATTCAGATTTTACATCTGGGAGAGCACTGAAATTATTCCGGGTCCGGCGCCTGAATCTCCTCGGTTTTCCGGATCACCGCATTATTCCGCACTCGCGTATTGTCCGCTCCCGCAGGAATGACGCTGGGATTGGACAGGGACATTCGCACTGAAGCAAGACTGTCCCCGTCGAATATGCTCAAGCCCACCGGCAAATATTTCCCCTCCGACTTCCGGTAATCCAGCACTTCCAATGATTTCAGCTTGCGTCCATCCGCACCCCAAAAAACAATGCGCCGCAGCAATACCGGATTTTTCTGCAGGCTGATTTCCAGCGAGGCATAACGCAAACGCGACGGTTTCCTCAGCAGGATTTTCAACTCGCAGATCGAATCCGTTTCTGAAACTTTCCGGCAGGACAGTGCATCCGGCAGATAATCCCCGGGCAGCTTTATCAAATCTTCATAGCTCAACAGGGAGGCGAAGGCGGGTTTCTTGAGGGAGCGAAACGGAATGCGGTGGAGGCGTTCGCTGTTGCCATCCATCCACCATTGTTCCTGTCCGAAATTGCGGCTCCACCAGTCAAACGCCTGATCCCGGCCTTTGAGGTGCAATTGTCTCTCGCCGTTTGAATCGTTGAACTCCAATCGCCCGTGCAGGGAATCCCTGCCGCGCAAAAAGGATTCGCGGACAAAAATCACCCCGGAGGAATAACTCCCCCGGTACTGATTTTCGGCCGCTTGGGCCAGCAACGCCAGTCCCGAATCCGGCGGGGGAATCGTATCGCTGAAAGTCAATCCACACAGAACCACGGCGGCCTGAATGCCGCAAACCCACCGACCCATTTCAGGGGGTCAATGTGATCTTGGATTCGGCCAGCAACCGGGATTGAAATTCACTGGCGGCAAGCCGGACGATGTAGGTTCCGGCTGCGATGGAATGACCCTCAGCCTTCCGGTTCCACGAAACCTCCGTGGCTCCAGCTTCGATTTTTCGGCTCCACACCGTGCGGCCCCAAACATCCAGAACGGAAAGATGCAGACGCTCCACATTTTTGGGAAAGCGGAATGCAATAGAACCCGTTCCGGAAACATGGAATAACAGGGTTTTTTCAAACTGGGGCGTAATGGCCGCCGAAGAAATCACCGAAAGACTCAAAGTCACCGTGGTTGAACCCGCGCCATTGGTGGCTGTGACGGTGTAATTCACCGTACCCGGTGTGGCCACCGTAGGTGTGCCGGTAATGGAGCCCGTCAAGGTATCCATGTTAAGCCCAGTCGGTAAAGCTGGGGATATCGAAAATTTGGTCACCGTGCCTGTCACCACCGCATAGTCGGCAGAAATGGTCTGGTTCTGGAGGTAGATCACAGGATTTGAAGTGTAGAACAGGCTTGATGGCGCTCCATAGATCGTAATGCTAATGGAAGCGGTAGTGGAGCCTGCTGCATTCGTTGCCGTCACGACATAAGTCTTCGCGGCTGCAGCAACTGTCGGAGTTCCGGAAATCACACCTGTCGTGCTGTTCAGAGTCAGACCGCCGGGAAGCGCGGGATTCACGGAATAAGTCGCAATCGTTCCGTTCACCGTGGGATTGTTTGCGGGGATCACTTTTGTCGTGGGATAATTTGCGGTGGGAGTGGAGTAAGACAATCCCGTGGGAGGCGCAAGCACGGTGATGTTTACCGTTCCCGTTTTGGAACCCGCCGTATTGCTGGCCGTCACCGTGTAAGCGGTTGCAACCGATGCCGTCGTCGCAGTACCCGATATCACACCCGTGGATGTATTGAAATTCAAACCGGTGGGAAGCGCGGGACTGATGGAAAAGCTCGTCGCGGTGCCGGTCACCACGGGGACATTGTTGGCAATGACCGTATTCAAACCATAGATGACGGGAGTGGTGTAGGAAACATTCGAGGGAGCTGCGAGAGCCGCGTTCACCGTAATCACTAATAGAGTAGTGGCTGTTCCACCGGGATTGGTTGCGGAGATGGTATAGGTCGCAGTTGCCGCCGCCGAAGTCGGTGTTCCCGAAATGATTCCGGTAACCGCATCCAAGGACAAACCGGAGGGCAATCCCGGTGTCACGGAATAAGTGGTGACGCTTCCCGAGATCTGCGGCAGGCTGTTGGGAATCGCATAACCCACCGTATACACAGCGGGATTGGGAGCGTAGGAGAAATTGGAAGGCGCCTGTAAAACCGTCGCCCCCAAAGTCACAAAGGTCGAGTCCGCTCTCTGCGTCTGATAGGTGAGTTTGATCCAGTCGGCCGTTCGCGCCTTGGCCGCCAGTTCCACTTCGTCGAGAGTTCCGTTGAAGTACTGGTCATAGGGCGCGGCGGAGTCCATCTTGGCGATGGTAAACGGATCGGGAAATGCCTGATCCAGGGAGGTCATCGCTCCCGCAGCCGAGGCCCTGCGCACCCCGTTCACATAAATAATTTGGGAATTCGCGGTCAAGGTTGTGGTCACATGATACCAGGTATTGGCTGTTGCCGTCACCCCGGCGGATAACGTGGCATCCCCGGAGCCATCTGCCGAATAAAAAAGCGTAATCAGACCGGCTGCAGTTGTGGTCATGCCATACTGGCGATCGCTGCCGCCGCTGTAGTTGTATCTGCCCGCCATCATTTGCACCGAGGTGCCACTCGTATTGGTGGCCGTGCGTCTCATCCAGAAGGAAAGGGTTACACCGTTGGTTCCATCTACATCAAAGGTGCTGGTGGTGTTGGAGGCAGTGAGATATTTTCCGTTGGTGCCCGTGGCACCCTGACCCGCGCCGTTTGCAAAGTTGAGGGCGTTTCCGATCATTCCCGTCGTTGAAGCGGGATTATTCTGCCATTTCGCACTGGCTGCATTGATGGTCGCATCTGAGGAAGGATTCGCGGTTTCGCCAAGATGCCATACCGCCCGATATCCATTGTCCGGGGTAAAAACGGCTGTGCTTTTTGAACTGTCTCCGGCATTTTGCTTGTTCCAATAAATCTGGATCTGGGTCGTGTCATTGCCTTTAATGGCTGGAACCAAAACCCAGAATTCGGCCAGCTTATTGGTTCCATCCCAACGCTCCCTCTGATAGGAAAGATGAGTCGCGCCCTGCGCAAAGCGAATATCGGCTCCGGCACCCTGCGAGCCCGTGAAAACATCTGCGGCATTGGTGTTGTTAAGACGTACAAGCAGAGGAAAGCCGGCCTGGGCCGTGGCAACATTGGCGCTTCCGGTTTGGCTGCGCGTATCCACGACAATCGTCTTCAAAGACCCCCACTGGGTATAGTCCTCTGCGGAAAAGGCCAAGGCCACTCCCAGTAAAAAAATCCCACCCGCCCATTTTTTGCCGTTCATTTTTTTTCTTCCGTCCTGCAGTAATATGATGTACCTCACCTTAATTACGTAATTACGTCCAAAAGTCACGCAAAGAGTGCCGAAAAAATACAAGAAAATATAGGGCATGAGGCAACAAAAAAGCCCCCGGAAACCGGGGGCCTTTCTGCTTTCAAAAAAGGATTTCAGCGGGTCAATGCCAGTTTGGATTCCGCCAGAATTTTTGACTTTCCACCCACGTCTGCGCTTACCCGGACGTAGTAGATTCCCGGTTGGGCGGAATTCCCACCGGCTTTCCGATCCCAGGAGATTTCGGTGGCTCCGGCGACAGCTTTGCGACTCCACACATTGTGTCCCAACACATCGCGCACTGAAACCTGAACTCCGGAAGCTGTGGAGGGGAAACTGAAGGTGACAATCGATCCGGAAGCATGAACACCCATGGAGCCGGACAGTTTTTGAATCACAATGGCCACGGGCGTAACGGTCAAACGGGCCGCATTGCTAACCGCTTGCCCGGCGACATTGCGCACCACGCACTTGTAGGTTCCGCTGTCCGCAACCTGTACGTTCGCAAGGATCAGGGTATCCGTACTCGCACTGGGATTAGTAAGCGTATCCGTGTTGTTCTTTACCCACTTGTAAGTTCGGGGAGTGGTGCCGGTGGCAACCACCCCAAATCTTGCCGTTCCACCCACATTGAGACTCACATCGGAGGGCTGCTGGGAAATGGCAGGCAAGGTGAGAATGGTGAGCGTGGCGGGACTGCTCACAACCTGACCGACAGTGTTGCGCACGACGCACTTGTAAGAACCCGTATCGGCATTGGAAACGTTGGTGAGAATCAGACTGTCCGCATTCGTTCCCACGGTGTCGATATTGCGGCGGACCCACTTGTAAACCAAGGTCGCGTTGCCCGTGGCGGTCACTTTGAATCTCGCTGTCGCGCCGGCGAGCAGGGCTTGATTCGCGGGGTTGGTCACAGTCGGGAATCCCGGAATGTTGGGTGTAGAAGTTCCCAAGGTTACCGCATTGGCACCCGGTTTTTCGGTGGCATACTGGAGTTTGATCCAGGCAGGTGAACGGGAAACATTGGACATTTCCACTTCATCAAGCAAACCGTTCCAATATCGGGTAAAGGTTGTGCCACCGGGCGCGGTTCCGGCAGCTTGAACACCAAGGCTTACGTTGTAAGTCAAATTTCTGCCGGTGTTATTTGTGTTCGTACCCGCCCAAGTGTTGATTAAGACCCCGTCGTAATAAAGGGATTCAGCCACAGGCTGTCCCACAGCCGCACCCTGATAGGTTCCTACAAGATGATGCCATGCTCCGACAGAGGCGTCACCCGTGATGGTGGGCGTTCCGTTGGAACGGCATTGATTATAGGCATTATTGCCGCGGGTGGTGATTTCCCAATACTTCGGTGTTGCCGCATCGTAAATCGCCAGCACGTATTGATTGTCACCCTTGTCGATGATTTTATGTCCAGAATTTGCCGTGGTGGTAATGGCGTAGGGATACATCCATGCAGAAAGGGTGTAACTGTCCGTCAGCTGGAAGTTCAATTTGCTGGAAGCCGTGTTCGCAGCCTGGAAACGCTGATTGGTTCCGTTCAAGCGCCGGGCGCGACCAATGACACCTACGGAATCAATCGGACCATTGATTTCCGATTGATTGAATCCGTTTAAAGTCGCATCGGCTTCGCTCGTGGTATCGCCCTTGTTCATGTGCCACACGGCTTGAAATCCGTTGGCTGTGTCAAACGTTGCCGTTCCCTTGGAACTGTCGGCAGCACCGCTCTTGCCCCAATAGATGCGAAAGGTGGTGGTGGCATTGCCAGCAACGCTGGGAACCAAAACCCAGAACTCGGCGGACTTGGAAGCCGTATCCCATCTTTCCACTTGATGGCTGAGACGGACGGCACCACTGGCGTCCGTAAAGCGGATATCTGCCCCGTTGGCCAATGACTGGGAAAAGACATCGGCATTGGCGGAGGTCAACCGGACAAGCGTCGGAAAATTCGTCACGGTATTGGCAACACTCGCGCCGCCATTAGCCGTATCTGTGGTTGTGTTGATCGTGATGTTTTTATACGCGGTCCACGTTGAGTACGTTTCCTGCGAAAACCCGCAAGCTGCTGCAAGTAAAACACCCCATAATGCCGTTTTCATCTTTTCTCCCTTTCAGGCCCACTCACTTTGGTAAGACCAGTTGTGTAATCCTATAATATCCTCTTTTCCCAAAAAAAGGTTCGCTTTCTTCAATCTTTTTGGTAAAAGAAGCGGTTACAATTAGCAAATCAACCCGCTTTCAATCCGTTCCGCATGACTTCAAACCCTGCCAATAAAAGGTCCTCAGGCCCTTCCTTCACCCAACGCTGGATTCGGGCTTATCTCAATTTTGCCCACAAGAACCGGCTGGCCATCGTTCTGGCTTCGTTGTTAATCGCAGGATTCGGCATTTGGTGCAGTACCAAGATACGGTTGGATGCCAATCTGGATTCCCTGCTGCCGCGAAATACCGAAACCATCCGGGCCATGCGCGAAACCAAGGCTCGTTTTGGAAGCACGGACTTGTACACGATTTCCATTGTGTCGGACAATCCCGATACCGTTGCCCGCATTCAAGACGAACTCAAGGCGGAACTTGAAAAAGACTGGCCGGATCTGGTTTATGTGCAAATCGCCCGCGACAACAAGTTCTTCAAGGAACACGCGCTGCTCTATTTGCCGGTTCCCTATCTCAACGACATTCAAAACAAGTTGAAGCAAACCCAAATGGACTTGGGAACACAAAGCCCGCTCGGCGTGGATCTGTTAAGCGACGAACCCGAAACTTCCGAAAAACCTGCGCAAACGGAATGGTTCAACGCCACCATTCCGCAGCAACTGGGCCTTCCCGACGAGGCTGCGGATGCTTTCAGGGAGTTCTTCAAAAAGAACATGGCCGGGGATTCTGCAAAATACGAGTTCGATCCCAAGAATGGAATTCCCTCCAACCTGCGCACCCGGTTGATGGGAAAAACACGGGATGGAAAAACCGTGGGCCTGGTGCAGGCAGCCCTCAAGTATCCGAGTTCCGACATCGACTATGTGAAAACGGTTCTGGCCCGATCCAAATCCTTGCTGGCACCAATTCAGGCGAGATACGGAAACAAGCTGGACATCGGGGTGGAAGGTCCTTACAAGGGATTCGAGGAAGTCAACTCGCTGGCCAGAAACGGCGCCATCGCCACCGCCATTTCCGTGGGCCTGAACATTCTCATCATCTTCTTTTTCTTTCGCGGCATCGGACCCGTGGCCATCATCGGACTGCAGGCCATCCTCGCCAGCCTCATAACCCTCGCCGCCATCGCCCTGACCTATGGCCGCCTGAATCTTTACACCGTGTTTGTGATCGCCATCCTGTTCGGGATGGGCATCGACTTTTCCATTTATATCCTCGGCCATGCCCAAAAGCTTGTGCTTGCCGGGCGCACGTGGAAAGAGGCCCTGGAAAAAACCATGGTCACCTTGTTCTTCTCGCTGCTGGTGCATGCCACAACCACCATCGCGGGATTGCTGACTTTGCGCGTATCCAAATTCGTGGGCTTCTACGAATTCGCCTTCATCGCCAGCATCGGCATAGGCATCAGCATGCTATGCGCTTTTTTCACCATGCCCTCTTTCATTTTCATGTGGCAGGGCTTGCACGAAAAATTCAAGGTATGGCCGTCACTCCGCCCCAAAAAAGCGCGATCTTGGAATCCCGCTTTCCTCAAGAACCTCAACGGCAAAAAGACGGTCCGGAACATGGCCGTGGCGGTGGGCATCGGCACTTTGATCCTCGCCTGTTTCATACCCCGGGTGCGCTTTGAATACGACTTCAACAACCTTCGCGAAACGGGAGAGAAAAAAACCCATGACCTTCCCGTGGCGGTGGCGTTAAACAGCCATCGCACCAGCAGCCAGCCGGTGATTGTTCTGGCGAAGGACTCCGCGGCCATGGTGACACTTTATGACACCCTGTTGCAGCGTCTGACGATCGAGAAAGATCCCTATTTGCGCAGCTTTCTGACGTTGAGCACTTTCGTCCCTCCTACGGATCAGCAAACGGAACGCATGGAATACATCCGTCGAATTGACACGCTTGCCCGCGCCCGAATTTTTGATCGGGCCAAGGGCGAGGACTCGATGATGATCGGAAGACTGAGGGAACTCGCACAGACGCATGAGTTCAACAGCTCCGATATTCCGCCCTGGTCCCTGAACCTGCTGCGCGAACGGGATGGCTCGTTCGGAAAAATCGGTTTCATCTACGGCAATTACAGCTCCTCCGATGCGATTGACGCAGGGCATTTCCAGGATCGCTATGGACACTTCGATCTGGACGGGGAGCATCTGAGCGCATTTTCTTCCAGTTTCATCTTCAGCGATATCATCCGTCTGGTCAAACGGGACAGCGTAAAAATCTTTTCCGCCATGATCCTCGTCCTCATTCTGCTGTTGGCCCTCATCCTTCACGATGTGCGCCTGTCCCTCATTTGCGGGATCGAAATGGTGGTGGGCATGATCTGGATTTTGGGATTGATGGGATTGTTCCGCATTAAAATCGGCGTGTTCAACCTCATCGTCATTTCCGACTTGCAGGGATACAGCGTCAACCTTTGCACGTATTTGCTGCTCGCCTATTTGCGGCTCGGGCGGCACCGTCTGCGCGAGATCTATTCGGATATCGGCGTGTTGCTGGTCGTGGGCACGCTCACCACCACCGCCGGTTATATGGGCATGCTTTTTACCACACATCTGGGAATCATCAGCATCGGAAAATTCGCCGTGCTGGGTCTTCCCACCTTGCTGATCACAACTCTCGGATTGACTCCGTGGTTGTGCATGAAGCTGATTCCGGACAGCCGGATTCAGGAATCTCACGAAGCCTGAAAAAGCAAAGGGCCACCCCGGCACTCACCGGAACAGCCCCGCTCTCCCATCCGGAGTTCAGTTACTTCAATTATTTATGAATTACCAAGGTTAGGCTTCGTCCGCCACGCGAATATTGCTCCATTCGTCGTCACTGGAAGATGGTGAACTGACCTTGGCGTTCAATTCATCGCGACCGGTTTGCAAAGTCTCACGAACCTTGGCTTCGATTTCTGCAGCAATTTCCTTGTTCTCCTTGAGGAAATCCCGGGCGCGTTCGCGGCCCTGACCCAGACGATCCTTGCCATAGGAAAACCACGTTCCGGATTTCTGCACGATCTCAAGATCCGTGGCCAAGTCCAGCAAACTGCCTTCTTTGGAAATCCCGGTGCCATAAAGAATGTCGAACTCGCATTGCTTGAAGGGCGCGGCCAG